>NZ_CP133037.2:0-3684078 GCF_030866705.2 Brachybacterium sp. GU-2
GCGGTGTGGTTGTAGACCACGTCGAGGATCACCTCGAAGCCGGCCGCGTGCAGGCGGCGCACCATGGTCTTGACCTCCTCGAGCACCGCCTGGGCGCCGGCCTGCTGGGCGGCGGCGGTGGCGAGGGAGGGCTCGGGGGCGAAGTACGACATGGTCGAGTAGCCCCAGTAGTTCGTCAGCCCCAGCCGGGTCAGGTGCGGCTCGTCCATCGCGGCGTGGATCGGGAGCAGCTCGATGCTGGTGACGCCCAGATCCCGCAGATAGCCGGTGACGGCGGGGTGGCCGAGCCCGGCATAGGTGCCGCGCTGCTCCGGAGGCAGCTCCGGGTGCAGCCGGGTGAAGCCCTTGACGTGCAGCTCGTAGAGTACGGTCGCGTCCCAGTCGACCATCGGCCGCAGGTCGTCCTGCCAGTCGAAGGCGTCGTCGACCACCACGGACCACACGGCGGAGTCGCCGCTGTCGACCTCGCTGCGCTGGGGGACCTCGTCCCGGCGGTCCAGCATCGCGTCGACCTCGAAGGGGAAGAAGGCGCTCAGCAGAGGGGAGGAGTGGGAGACGCCGCGCGCCCAGGGATCCAGCAGCAGCTTGCGCGGATTGGCGAGCATCCCGCTGCCGGGTTCCCACGGGCCGTCGACCCGCAGCCCGTAGCGGGTGCCGGGGGTCATGCCGGTGACGTGGCCCCAGTGCAGGCCCCCGTCGTAGTGGCGCAGCCTCTGGCGGTGCTCGGCGGCGCCCTGGCGGAGGCACAGGTCCACCGCTCGGGCGCGGGGGGCGGCGACGGCGAAGGTGCCCCGTCCCTGCTCGTCGACGACGAGGCCGGGGGAGGTGGGGGCGACGGGCGGGGTCGCGCGGTCGAAGCGGTCTGCAGGCACGGCCCCAGTGTCCCAAACCGGCCTCCGCCGTCCCACTCGAGGTGGGCGGGGTCTCCCGGGAGGAGGCTGATCCCGTGCACGGCGGATCCCCTCCCGGGCGGGCGCGTCGGCGGGCGGCGTCCCCGCCCGGTGCCGTCGGACCGCTAGGATCGGTGCGGTGGCGCGGCCCCGTCGCCGACGGGGAGGCGCCGCCGGCTGGGCCGCGGGCGCCTCGGCGTCCGGCCGCCTCGGGGGAGGGCCGGAGCGCCCCTGGACCTCTGCACGGCGGTCACCAGCACCGACGGCACGAATCGATCGCATGACGGGGGATCCGCAGCGCATGAGCATTCCACCCACCCAGCAGCCCGGGTCCGCGGCGCGCCCCCCGGCGCCGCCCGCCCGCCCCGCGCCGCAGGGCTCGGCCCCGAGCGCCTCCGGACCGGGCGCCCCGCCTCAGGGCGTCCAGGGCCAGGCGCCCCAGGGCCACGGCGCCCCTGCGCGACGGTCCGGCGGCTTCGCCCCCGCCGCCCGCGCGATCTCCCCCGGCGATCTCGAGCGCAGCGGCGCGATCGTCTCGACGATCACGAAGGTGTTCCAGTCCCGCGTGGTGGGCCAGGAGAACCTGCGCCTGTCGCTGCTGACCGCGCTCGCCGCCGGCGGGCACGTGCTGCTGGAGTCGGTGCCGGGCCTGGCGAAGACCACCGCCGCGAGCGCGCTGGCCTCCTCGATCACGGGCTCCTTCGCCCGTATCCAGTGCACCCCCGACCTGATGCCCAACGACATCATCGGCACCCAGATCTTCAACTACGGCTCGGGCACCTTCACCACCCAGCTCGGGCCGGTCCACGCGAACGTGGTGCTGCTGGACGAGATCAACCGCTCCAGCGCCAAGACGCAGTCGGCGATGCTCGAGGCGATGCAGGAGCGGCAGACCTCCATCGGCGGCGAGGTGTACCGCCTGCCCGAGCCGTTCATGGTGCTGGCGACGCAGAACCCGATCGAGGAGGAGGGCACCTACGTCCTCCCCGAGGCGCAGATGGACCGCTTCCTGATGAAGGAGATCCTCACCTACCCGCGCCCCGCCGAGGAGCACGAGATCCTCGACCGCTCCACCACCGGCAGCCTCACCGGCCCCCGCGAGGCGGTCGGCACCGTCACCCTCGAGGACGTCCGCTTCCTGCAGCAGATGGTCGACCAGGTCTACGTCGACCCCGCAGTGAAGCGGTACATCATCGACCTGGTCTTCACCACGCGCGGCTCCGGCCCCCGCCCCGTCCCGAACCTCACCCAGTCGGTGCGCGTCGGCGCGAGCCCCCGCGGCTCCCTCGCGCTGATGCGGGTGGGCCAGGCGCACGCCCTGCTGCACGGCCGCGACTACGTCACCCCCGACGACGTGCGCGCCATGCGCTACGGCGTGCTGCGCCACCGCCTCGTGCTGACCTTCGACGCGCTCGCCAGCGGCATCAAGCCCGAGCAGATCATCGACGCGGTGTTCCACGCCGTGCCGATGCCCTGACCGGCCGCGCACGAAGGGACCACGATGGCGACCTCGCTCCTCACCCGGGTCAAGGCCCGGGTGGACCTGCACACCTCGAACCGGGCGCGCGGCCTGATCCAGGGCCGCGGCCGCTCGCTGTTCAAGGGCAGCGGCGAGGACTTCGACGACCTGAAGTACTACCAGCCCGGGGACAAGATCTCCGACATCGACTGGAAGGCCACGGCCCGCTCCGGCGAGCCGCTGATCCGCCAGTTCAACGAGGAGCGGGTGCGGCACCTCTCGATCGTCGCGGACACCTCCTCGTCGATGGCGGCGACGGCGGCCGACGGCTCCTCCAAGCGGGACGCGATGATCCTCGCCGCCGGGATGGTGTGCTTCCTGGCCCAGAAGAGCGGCGACCTGGTCGGCATGGTCGGCGGCAGCGAGTCCTCCCCGCTGCAGCTGCCCTCACGCTCCAGCGACGGCCATCTCGAGCTGCTGCTGCGCACCATCCAGCAGGGCACCACCACGGCGTCCCCGAGCTCGGACAGCGCCTGGCTGCTCGAGCGCGCCTTCCGCGTCACCACCCGCTCGACGCTGATGACCCTGATCACCGACGAGGCCCATCCCTCCGTGGAGGACTTCACGCTGCTGCGACGCCTGACCACCCGCCACGACCTGCTGGTGATCCGCATCGCCGATGCGGACCCGCTGCAGGGCGAGGAGCTCGACCACGACGTGGTCGACGTCGACGCCCCGCGCGAGATCGCGTCCATGGCTCGCACCTCGGCGAAGGTCGCTCGGGACGTGGCCGCCTACCGCCGCGCCCGCAGCGAGGGCATCACCGAGATGCTCGACCGCCTCCACGTCAGCCACCTGCTCACGCGCGGCGAGACCACGGTCGTGGACGACATGATCGCGATGCTGCGCGCCCGGGAGTACCGCCATGCCCGTGCCTGACCCGCTGCTGCGCCCCGCGGCGCGCCTGCTCGCCGAGCCCGCGCCCGGCGGCGAGATCATCGACCCGCCCCAGTACTCGATCGCCTGGGTGATCCTCGCGGTGCTGTGCGTGCTGGTGATCATCGCCCTGATCGTGGGGACGCTGAAGATCACCCGCGCGATCGAGAAGCGGATCGCCTACCGCTCCCGCCCCAGCGACCTGGAGTCGCTGAAGGCCGAGTTCCTGCGCGCCGTGAACGAGCTCGCCGACCGGCACGAGGCCGAGGAGCTCGGCGCCCGCGAGGGCCACCACGAGCTCACCGGCGTCATGCGCCGCTTCGTGAAGCGCACCACCGGCCACGACGTCACCAGCCAGGACCTCGCCACGCTGCGCGCCGATGCGCGCACCCGCGCCGTCGGCGAGCTGATCGCGGACCTCTACGAGCCCGACTTCGCCCTGGCCTCGGACCGCGAGCTGCGGGAGTCGGTGCGGCGCGCGCGGGAGGTGATCCGGGAATGGTCATGACCTTCTGGTGGGTCACCGCCCTGCTGCTGCTGGCCGCGATCGTGGTCTGGGCGATCACGTTCTGGAACCGTCGCTCCCTGCGGCGCTCCCCGGTGCTGATCGCGAACTCGCAGTACATGGACCGGATCCCGAGCTTCGCCCGGGCCCAACGGGCCGCCCGCGTGGTGCGCGCCGCCCAGGTCGGCATCGCCGTCCTCGCAGTGCTCGCCGCCTCGCTGCTCTCGGGCCGGATCGCGAGCGAGCGGATCGAGACGCCCGAGTTCGCCAGCCGCGACATCGTGCTGTGCCTGGACGTGTCCGGCTCGATGTACGAGTACGACACCGAGATCCTCTCCACCTTCGCGGAGATGGTCGACTCCTTCGAGGGGGAGCGGGTGGCGCTGACGATCTTCAACTCGACCAGCCGCACCGTCTTCCCGCTGACCAACGACTACGACCTGATCGAGCGCGAGCTGCGCGAGGGCGCGGAGGCGATCGACTTCGACGAGTTCGGCTACCGGCTCGGGAACAAGGACTACCCCGAGGAGAAGGTGCGCCAGTACGTCGAGTTCGTCGAGGGCACCAAGGGCATCCCCGACGAGGCCTCGATCGTGCCCGACGGGCTCGCATCCTGCGCGCAGGTCTTCGACCAGGCGGAGCAGGACCGGTCGCGCTCGATCATCTTCGCGACCGACAACGAGGTCAACGGCGAGCCGGTGTTCACCCTGCAGGAGGCGACCCAGCGCGTCGCCGACCGCGAGATCGACCTGTACACCTTCTATCCCGGCGCCTACGAGTGCGGCCCCGGCTGCTTCGAGGAGCTGCAGACGGCGACCGAGGACCAGGACGGCGAGCTGTACGAGTCCTCCGACCCCCAGGCGATCCCCTCGATCATCGGCGAGATCCAGAAGAACCAGGCCGAGGTGCTCGGGGCGGAGCCGTCCGTGGTGCGCACCGACCATCCCGCGATCGGCTTCACCCTGACCTTCCTGTCCCTGGTGGGGATCCTCGTGCTGGGCTGGAGGTCGCGCTGATGCACCTCGAGATGCTGATGCCCCTGTGGGCGATCATCCCGCTGTTCGGGGCGATGCTGGTGCTGTGCACGGTGATGCTCGTGCGCCGTCCCCGCCAGCGCGGCGCCTGGGCGCGGCGCACCCTGATGGTGCTGCTGCTGCTCGTGGTCGCGCTGCGTCCGGTCACCCCGATCGAGGGGGAGCAGACCCAGCGCATGAACGCGAACGTGTTCTTCGTCGTGGACCGCACCGGCTCGATGAACGCCGAGGACTACGCCGGCGAGCAGCCGCGCCTGGAGGGCGTGAAGCAGGACATGCAGCAGGTGATGTCCATGACCGAGGGCGCCCGCTACTCGATCATCGCCTTCGACTCCACCGCCACCGAGCAGCTCCCGCTGACCACCGACGCGGGGGCCGCGAAAGCGTGGGTCGACACCCTGACCACCGAGCCCACCGCCTATTCGACCGGCTCCAACGTGGACCGGCCGCTGCCGTCCCTGCTGAGGGAGATCTCCGACGCGAAGCGCGAGGACCCCGACTCGTCCGTGCTGGTGTACTTCCTCTCCGACGGCGAGAACACCGACGAGCAGGAGTCGGAGTCCTTCTCGCAGGCGGCCGGCTTCGTCGACGGCGGCGGCGTGCTCGGCTACGGCACGGCCGAGGGCGGGCCGATGAAGATCCAGGGCGGCGAGGACCACGGCGAGTACATCACCGGCCCCGACGGGCAGCCCGGCATCTCCACGATCGACGAGCAGCAGCTGCAGACCATCGCGGGCGAGCTCGGCGTGCCGTATCTGCACCGCACCGACCCCGACGCCCCGATCGAGGGCACCATGGACGGCATCACCCTGCGCCCGGTCCCGACGGAGTCCACCCGCGGCGTGGCGAGCTTCGACGACTGGTACTGGCTCGCCTCGATCCCGCTGACGGCCCTGCTGATCTGGGAGCTGGGGGAGATGACCTACCGGCTCCCGCGCCGGCTGGACCGCCACGACATCCGAGGAGCACAGCGATGAGCACGTCCCTCGACCCGCGCCCCGCGACGCCGGCCCGCGACGAGTCCCGGCCGCCCGCGCTCGCGCAGGACACCCGCGGCAGCGCGAAGGACTTCGGGCTGAACCGGGCCCGGCTGCGGAAGGTGCGGATCATCGTGTTCGCGATCCTCGCCCTGCCGATCCTGGCCCTGGCCCTGCTGGCGCTGAAGTTCGTCTCCATGCCGATCGCGCAGGCCACCCACCTGGACGCCTACGGGGAGCAGGACTACCCGACTGCGATCGAGCGCCTCGCCCCGGTGCAGGTCGCCAACTGGTTCGAGCCCTACCTCCCGCACCTCTCCGAGGGCACGACCCTCCTCCAGCAGGGGGAGGACGCGGCCGCGGAGGCCGAGCTGCGGATCGCGCTGGAGGAGTGGAACTCCCACAGCGACCTGAACTCGCCGATGCACGCCCAGTGCAAGATCCTCAACAACCTCGCGCTCTCCATCGAGCGCCAGGCCGACCTGATCGAGGATCCCCAGGCCCGTGCCGACCGGCTCTTCGAGGCCGAGGAGCTGCTCGCTCCGTGCGCCGGCGGCGGAGGCGGCGGCGAGGGCGAGGGGCAGGGCCAGGGCGGCGGAGGCGGCGGCGAGGGCACCGGCAACGAGGACTCCGAGACCACCGAGGAGAACGGCGAGCGGGTCGAGGAGAAGCGCCGCGGCGCCGACGAGGAGGCCGGCAACGATCCCGACGAGCGCGGCACCGAGCAGGGCGGCGAGGGCGAGGAGCAGGGCGACACCCCGCAGCAGCAGGATCCCGGCGAGCCGAAGCAGGACGACCCCGAGGGCGACGGCCCCGAGGAGGAGAAGCCCACCGACGGCCCCTCCGAGGAGGACAGCAAGGACGACGAGGTCGAGCAGCGCAACCGCGACGCCCAGGGCGGCGACGGCGGCGACGAGACCGGCGGCTCCCCGCAGGACCCGGAGCGTCCCTGGTGACCGCCGACGCGACGAGCGCGCAGCAGCAGGGGACGGCTGGGGAGCGCGCCTATCTCGACCACGCCGCGACCACGGTCCTGCGCCCCGCCGCCCGGGACGCCTTCCTCGAGGCCTCGACCGCCTGGGGAAATCCCTCCTCGGTCCACACCGCAGGCCGGCGCGCCCGCGGAGTGCTCGATGAGGCGCTGAGTCGCATCGCGGAGCTGCTCGGCGTGCCCCGCAGCTGGCTGATCATGACCTCCGGCGGCACCGAGGCGGACAACCTCGCGCTGCGCGGCGCGCCGCTGGGCGTGCGGGCGAAGGACCCGGGCCGCACCGCGGTCGCGGTCGCCGCGACCGACCATCCCGCCGTGCTCGCCACCGCCCGCGCTATCGCCGCCGGCCCCGACCAGTTCGCGCTGCGCGAGCTGCCCGTCGACCCCCGCGGCGTGCTGCGGACCGACGGGGTCGAGCAGGCGCTGGCCGACTCCCGCGTCGGCGTGCTCAGCGCCGCGCTGGTGAACAACGAGACCGGCGCCGTCCAGGACATCGCCGCGCTCGCCGAGGCGGCCCGCGCCCACGGCACCCTCCTGCACACCGACGCGGTCCAGGCCGCCGGGCACGTGGCCCTGCCCGGCTCCGAGGACGTGGACCTGATGTCCCTGTCCGGGCACAAGATCGGAGCCCCCGTCGGCGTCGGCGTGCTCGTGGCGCGGCCGGGCGTGCCCTTCGCCCCGACCAGCACCGGCGGCGGACAGCAGCGCGGGGTCCGCTCCGGCACCCTCGACGCCGCCCAGGCCGCGGCCTTCGCCGCCGCGCTCGAGGAGGCGCTCGCGGAGCGGGAGCAGCGCTCCGCCGAGGTGCGGCAGCTCGCCGCGCGCCTGCGCCGCGGGATCGCTCAGATCGACCCGTCGGTCCGCTTCACGCTGCCGGAGGACTCCCCGCAGTCCGGGCACATCCTCCATCTCGTGCTGCCCGGCGCGGACAGCGATGCGCTGCTGTTCCTGCTGGACGAGCGCGGGATCGACTCCTCCGCGGGCTCGGCCTGCTCGGCCGGGGTCACCCAGGCCAGCCCCGTCCTCGCCGCGATGGGCGTCTCCGACGAGGACTCCCGCGGCGCGCTGCGGCTGTCGCTGGGCTGGACGAGCACCGAGCGCGACGTCGAGCTGCTGCTGGCCGCGCTGCCGGAGGCGCTCCAGCGGGCCCGCGCCGTCGGCTCCCTGCGCCGCTGAGCACAGGGCGCATCTCACGTCCCCAGGGCTCTGGGGGAAGGGCCCCGGCTCCGTAGACTCGTGGGGATGCGCCCGCAGGGGCGGGCAGGGACGCACCACGGAGGAGGACGCACCATGAAGGTGCTCGCGGCGATGAGCGGTGGCGTGGACTCCGCCGTGGCGGCCGCACGGGCCGCCGACGCAGGCCATGAGGTGGTCGGCGTGCACATGGCGCTGTCGAAGAGCCGCGACCAGACCCGCACCGGCTCCCGCGGCTGCTGCACCGTCGAGGACGCCTCCGACGCGCGCGTCGCCGCCGAGAGGATCGGCATCCCCTACTACGTCTGGGACCTCTCGGACGACTTCCACGACCTGGTCGTGGAGGACTTCCTCACCGAGTACGCGGCCGGCCGCACCCCCAACCCGTGCGTGCGCTGCAACGAGCGGATCAAGTTCGCCTCCCTCCTCGAGCGGGCCACGGCGCTGGGCTTCGACGCGGTGTGCACCGGGCACTACGCCTCGATCCGCGCCGACGGCCCCGGCGGTGCCCCCTCCCTGCACCGCTCCCGCAACCAGGCCAAGGACCAGTCCTACGTCCTGGCCGTGATGGGCCCGGAGGCGGCCCGACGCTCCCTCTTCCCGCTCGGCGAGGACGAGACCAAGGAGGCCGTCCGCGCCGAGGCGCGCAAGCGCGGGCTCGGCGTCTCCACCAAGCCCGACAGCTACGACATCTGCTTCGTCGCCGACGGCGACACCCGCGGTTTCCTCGAGCGGCACCTCGGCGAGGCGCCCGGGGAGGTCGTCGACACAGGCGGCACGGTGCTCGGCACCCATCGCGGCACCCACGGCTTCACCGTCGGCCAGCGCCGGGGCCTGGGGATCCAGCAGCCCGCCGCCGACGGCGCGCCCCGCTACGTGGTCGACATCGACTCCGCCTCCCGGCAGGTGGTGATCGGCGCGGCCGAGCTGCTCTCCCGCCGCGAGCTGGTAGCGACCGACGTGATCGCCTTCGAGCCGCTCGAGGCCGGCCGCGCCGTCACCGCGCAGATCCGCGCCCACGGCGAGGCGCTGCCCGGCAGGATCCTCGAGGTCCCCGCCGCCTCCGCGCGCACCGGGACCGCCGCCTCCGACGACTCCGCCTCCGACGGCCTGCTGCGGGTCGCCCTCGACACCCCGGTGCGCGGGGTCGCGCCCGGCCAGACCCTCGTCCTCTACGACGGCGACCGCGTGCTCGCCGCAGCCACCCTGGAGCGTCGCCCATGAGCCCCCTGCTCACCCTCACCGGTGACGGCACCTTCCGCGCCCCGACCGCGGAGGAGGCCCAGCGCCTCGATCTGCCCGACGACCCGCACCTCGCCGCGCTGCTGCGCCTGCGCGCCCTGCTGGGCGACGACCTCGAGGAGCAGATCGCGACCCGGCTCTATCTGCCCTCCGCGTTCGGCCTGGACGAGACCGACCACCTGCTGCCCGCGACCCTCGCGCTGCTCGCCGAGACCACCGGCGACCTGGTCAGCTACGGCTGGCGGCTCGGCGCCGGGGCGGGGCTGGCCTGGCAGCACGCCCGCGAGCTGCGGGCCCGGGTGCTGGACGCTGCGCGGATCGCCTGGCTCGGCTTCGAGGGCACGGTGATGGCCACGACCCTCGGGCCCGCGACCCTCGCCGGCGCCACCTTCCTGCAGTCCGGGGAGCGGACCCTCGCCGATCCCGGCGCGGTGCGGGACCTGCCGATGCTTCTGGCGGAGGGGCTGGTGGACCACCTCACCGAGCTGCGCGAGCGCGTGCCCGGCGGCCATCAGCACGTGCTGGTGCGCGAGGACGCGGTCGCCGCGATCCACCGGGGCCGCATCCCCACCCCCTCGGGCCGTCGCCGCTACGACCCGATCCCCGCTCCCGAGATCGCGGTGCTGTGGCGCTCGCTGTACGTGGCGCTGGAGGACTACGGCCTGGACGCCCGCGACGTGACCCTCGGCGTCGGTGCCGACATCGCCCTGCTGCGGGCGGCCCGCGAGGCGGGCGCCCGGCGCATGGCGATTGCCCCGCGCCGCCTGCCCTCGCTGTCCGCTCCCGAGGGTCGCGCGCTCTGGGAGGGCATCGCCGAGGCCGCCGACGACGGCTGTGCCTTCGAGATCGTGGTCGACCCCCGCCCCGGCGGGAAGCTCGGCCCCGAGCTGGAGATGATGCTCGAGGCCTGGCGCCGGCTCGGCCACAGTGACGCCGATGCCGCCGGGGTGTCGGTCGTGGCGCACACCGGTTCCGCCCACGCCGTCCACAGCGGGCTCGTGGACCCCTCCGCGCAGCCGTCGGCCTCGACGCTGCTGGACGAGCAGGCGCTGCTCGCGCTGCTGCGCGTGGCCCCCGCCTGGGCCGAGCGGCTCGCCGCCTGAGCCGGAGAGGGCCCGGCGCGGCGCTGCGAGACCTGCCCGCGCTGCACTCAGCACGATCGGTCCATAATGCCCGCTCGAAGAGCACGATCGGTTCATCGCGCGGGCAGCGGTGTGCCTAGGCTCGAGGCGACACAGCCTCTCGACTGCACCGATCTGCACTGATGCACCCGCAACGACGTGGAAGGAATCGGTCCAGGCCACGAGAGGCCCCTCATCCGACGGAGGAATGACCGATGCGCACGAACACGCAGGTGCGGGAAATCACACTCGATGATGCTGGTGTGCTGCACATCCGCACCGAGGGTGTCGAGCTGCGCGTCCTGATGCTGACCGAGGACGTGGTCCGCCTGCGGGCGGGGTTCGACGGCGACTTCGCCGAGCAGTCCTACAGCCTCATGGCCACCGCCTGGGACGACCGCAACGACGAGCTCTTCGCAGGGGAGAGGGTGCGTCTCACGCCGCCGCCGGTGCGCCTGGAGACGCTCGAGGAGTCCGTCGTCCTGCACGGGCCCCGGCTCCGCGTCGAGGTGCGCCGCTCCCCGCTGGAGATCCGGGTGCTCGACAGCGACGACAGCGTCCTGCACGCCGACGTCCCGCTGCTCGCCTACCGGGAGGACGTGAACCGACGACGGATCCACGCCAGCCGGATCGAGCCGGGAGACGCCTTCGTCGGCTTCGGCGAGACCACGGGGCCGCTGGACAAGGCGAGGCAGCTGGTCACCCTCAGCCCGCGGGACAGCCTCGGATACGACGCGCAGAAGAGCGCGCCGCTCTACAAGCACATCCCGTTCCATCTTAAGGTCAACCGCGACAGCCGCCGCGCGGTGGGCTACTTCTACCACTCCACGCACGATCTCTCGTTCGACCTGGGGCGCGCCCACAGCAACTACTACCCCCACCACGCGCAGATGATCGCCGACGGCGGGGACATCGACCTGTTCCTCATCGCGGGCCCCCAGGTGCGAGACGTCGTCGCGCGGTACACCGAGCTCACCGGGCGCCCGCCGATCCTGCCGCGCCGCGCACTGGGCTATCTCGCCTCCTCCATGTACTACGCCGAGCTCGAGGCGGACAGCGACGCGGCCATCACCCGGTTCGTCGACCGGGCGCGGGAGCACGGCATCCCGGTCGACGGCTTCCAGCTCTCGAGCGGGTACACCACCCAGGAGACCGCCGAGGGCCCGAAGCGCTGCGTCTTCACCTGGAACAGCGACCGCTTCCCCGATCCCCGGCGCTTCTTCACCGAGATGCGGGATCGCGGGGTCGTGGTGTCCCCCAACGTGAAGCCCGGCATCCTGCAGGTCCATCCGCGCCTGGCCGAGTTCGCCCAGCAGGAGGTGTTCGTCGACGCCAGCGACGACGCGCTCCGGCAGCTGCACGCAGACACCGCCTCTGCTGCGGAGGCGGAGCACCGCGACGCCGCGTCGTCCGTGCCCCGGCCGCCTGCGGTCGGCGCCTGGTGGGGAGGACCCGGACACTTCATCGACTTCACCGCCCCCCACGCGCGCGAGGCGTGGAAGCAGTGGCTGATCGAGGCCGTCCTCGCGCAGGGCACCGCCTCGGTGTGGAACGACAACTGCGAGTACGAGAGCGTGCTGGACCTGGATGCGCAGGTCGAGGGCGATGGCGCGCCCGCCACTCTCGCCTCGACCCGCAACATCATGTCCAACCTGATGTGCCACGTCAGCCGGGAGGCGATCGCCGAAGCCCACCCGCTGGAGCGGCCGTTCGTCGTCTGCCGTGCCGGCCACGCCGGCATCCAGCGCTACGCCCAGACCTGGGCGGGGGACAACTCGACCTCGTGGGCCACCCTGCGCGCGAACATCGCGACGATCCTCGGCATGAGCCTGTCGGGCGTCGCGAACCAGGGCTGCGACATCGGCGGGTTCCACGGGCCCCGCCCCGAGCCAGAGCTGCTGCTGCGCTGGGTCCAGCACGGCATCTTCCAGCCCCGCTTCTCCATCCACTCCGTGAACTCGGACAACACGGTGACCGAGCCGTGGATGTACCCCGAGATCACGCCGCTGATCCGCGAGGCGATCCTGCTGCGCTATCGGCTGATCCCCTACCTGTACTCGCTCATGGTGCGGGCATCCCGAGAGGGGATGCCGATCATGGAGCCCCTCCTGAGCGCCTTCCAGCACGACGCCGCCGGATACGACACCACCGACACCTTCATGCTGGGGGACTCGCTGCTGGTCGCCACAGTGCTCGAGAAGGGCGCGACCACCCGCGAGGTGCGGTTCCCGGCCGGGGAGGTCTTCTACGACCTCGTGACCCGTCGTCGGCATGAGGGCGGCTCCACCGTCGTGGAGCCGGTGGGGCCCGGCTCGATCCCCCTCTACGTGCGGGCCGGGGGATCCTCCCGATCGCGGTGGAGCAGCCCACCGATCTGGACTGCGACCAGATCGAGACCCTTCGCCTCGTCTGCGCCCCCGAGCGCGAGGGCAGCTTCGTGCTGCACGAGGATGACGGGCACAGCCGGGACCATGAGCGCGGCCTGCGCCGCGAGACCAGGGTCACCATGACCCCCGGCAGCACCGTCCGTCTCGCCCTGGAACGCCGCGGCGACTACCGCAGCGCGGTGAGAACCCTGCTCTTCGACGTGATCAACTCTGATCGCGCGCCCCTCGCAGTGCTCGCGGCGGGACAGCCCCTCCCGCACCGCGAGAGCAGCGAGGATCTCTCCTCGAACGAGAGCGGATGGGTGTACGACGCCGCGCTCGGCTCCGTGCAGATCAAGGTCCCCGACACCGCGACAGACCTCCTTCTCGAGATCTCCTTCGACCACTTCGACATGATCGGAATGTGACTTCATGACACGAGCGGCACCTCAGTCGCACCTGGGCAGGCGGGCCCTGCTCGCCGCGCCCCTCGCACTCGCCGCGGGATGCGCCGGGCGAGGCGCGGCGACCGACAGCGACGCAGCCTCCTCCGCAGATCCCATGGTCCTGCGCCTGGCCCACAACCTGAGCGGGTCCCACCCCACCTCGGTCGCGATCTCCGCCTTCGCGGACTCGGTCGAGGAGCTCACCGAGGGTCGGATCCGGATCGACATCTACGCCAGCGGGCAGCTGGGCTCCGAGCCCGCCGTGCTCGGCCAGCTGGTGCAGGGGATCGTCGACATCACCCGGGTCGGCAGCCCCGGCCTCGCCAGCTACCACGCCGGCTATCACACCTTCGGTCTGCCCTACGTGTTCCGCTCCGAGGAGCAGATGCACCAGGTGCTGGACTCCCCGCAGATGGCGGAGTTCTACCGCTCCACGCAGGAGCGAGGATTCGTGGGGCTGACGCATTACACCTCCGGAGCCCGCTCCTTCTACACCCGCGGCACCGCGATCAGGACCCCGGAGGACATCCGGGGCAAGAAGATCCGGGTGCAGGACATGCGCTCCCAGACCCAGCTGATGGAGGAGCTGCACGGGGCCCCGGTGGTCATGGGCTTCGGCGACACCTACACCGCCCTGCAGACGGGACTGATCGACGGCGCCGAGAGCAACGAGACCGTGCTGACCGACAGCGCCCACGGCGAGGTCGCCAAAGTCTTCTCCCGCACCCGGCACACGATCATCCCGGACCTCATGCTCATCAGCAGCGAGGCCTGGCAGAAGCTCTCCGCCGCGGACCAGGAGCTCGTGATGCAGGCGGCCCGCCAGTCCTCCCTGGACCACCGCGAGGCCTGGGACGACGCGATCCTGGCAGCGGAGGAGCAGGCCCTGACGATGGGCGTCGAGTTCGTCGACGACATCGATCTGGAGTCGTTCCGCTCCGCCACCGCGCCCGTCGTGGAGCGCTTCGCCCAGGAGTTCCCGGAGGTCGCCGACCTCCTCACCGTGATCGAGACCGTCAACGAGGAGACGTCGTGAACGCTTCTGCCGATCCCGCGGGCGCCGTCGCGCCCGGCACCGCCGCCGAGCGGCTGCGCAACGGGCTGTCCACGGCGCTGCTGTGGTCCGCCGTGGCGCTGCTGGCGGCGATGACCGCCCTGGTGCTGTACCAGGTGTTCACCCGCTACGTGCTCGGCACACCGGCGGCGTTCACCGAAGAGCTCGTGCGCTACGCCCTGATCTGGGTGTCCTTCATCGCCGCGACCTACGCCTTCCTCCAGCGAGACCACATGGCGCTGACCATCATCCTCGATCGCTTCCCGGTCGGTGTGCGAGCGGCGGCGCGGCGCGGGATCGATCTGCTCATCCTCGCGCTCGCCGTGCTCGTGCTGATCGTGGGCGGGGCGATGATGGCCTGGGACTCGCGCAACGACATCTCCGCGCTGCTGGGCATCTCCCGTGGCCTGGTCTACCTCATCGCCCCGATCGCCGGTGCCGGGATCGCCCTGGCACAGGTCCTGAACATCCTCGAGGACCTCCGCCCCACCGCTGCCACCGCTCAAAAGGAGGTCGAGTGATGGATCCGCTGCTCGCCGCCGCCGTCCTCTTCGGCTCGTTCGCCGTGCTGCTCGTCCTCGGCGTGCCCATCTCCGTGGGCATCATCGTCTCCGCCTTCGCCACCTCTCTGCTGATGCTGCCGTGGTCGGGGACCACCTTCGTCATCGGACAGCAGATGAACATGGGGGTGGAGAGCTTCTCGCTGCTCGCGGTCCCGCTGTTCATCCTCGCCGGGAACATCATGAACAACGGCGGGATCGCCCAGCGCCTCGTCGACCTCGCCCTGGTGGTCGCGGGCCGGGTGCCGGGCTCTCTCGCACACACCAATGTGCTCGCGAACATGCTGTTCGGCTCGCTGTCCGGCTCCGCCGTGGCCTCGGCCGCAGCGATCGGCGGGACCCTGCACGAGCGTCAGCGCAAGGCGGGCTACGACCCTGCCTTCTCCACCTCGGTGAACATCGCCTCGGCGTCCGTCGGCCTGCTCATCCCGCCCACCACCGCGGCCATCGTCTACTCGACCGTGGCCGGAGGAGTGAGCGTGGCGGCGCTCTTCGTCGCCGGCTACGTGCCCGGCATCCTGATGGGCGTCGTGGTGATGGCGATCGCCTTCGTCATCGCCCGCCGCCGCGGCTACCGCAGCACCGATCACTTCGGCCTCGGCCAGGCGCTGCGCACCTTCCTGCGCGCGATCCCCTCGCTCCTGCTGGTGATCGTCGTCGTCGGCGGGATCATCGCGGGGATCTTCACCGCGACCGAGGGCGCAGCGGTCGCCGTCGTCTACTGCCTCGTGCTGTCGATGATCTATCGCTCCCTGGACTCCGCGGCGCTGCGCCAGATCGTGACCCGGACCGTCTCCTCCACGGGCGTGGTGATGCTGCTGATCGCCGCCTCCTCCGCGATGGCGTGGGTGATGGCGTACTCCGGGATCCCCGCGGCGCTCACCCAGGCGCTGATCTCCATCACCGACAACACCGTGGTGATCCTCGCCCTGATGGTGCTGATCCTGCTGGTGGTGGGGACGTTCCTCGACATCACCCCCGCGATCCTGATCTTCACCCCGATCTTCCTGCCGATCGCCACGGAGCTGGGGATGGATCCCGTGCACTTCGGCATGGTGCTCATCCTGGCCATGTGCATCGGCACGATGACCCCGCCCGTCGGATCGGTGCTCTTCGTCGGCACCGGTGTCGCAGGGGTCACGATCGAGCAGGTCGTGCCACGCCTGGTGCCCTACTTCATCGGGCTCTTCGCGCTCCTGCTGGTGATCACGTACGTGCCCGTCCTCTCGCTCGGCTTACCGGGCATGATGGGTCTGCTGGGCTGACGAGCCCGCGGAGAGGACGTCGATGCAGGACGTTGCCGGTGAGCTGATGGCGCGCGGCAGGCAGGTCGCCGTCGCCCGGGTGCAGGGCGTCGACGACAACATGGCCCGGCCGCACCGCCATGGCTACATGGAGATCTATCTGCTCGAACAGGGGCAGCGGGACCACTGGTCCGGTGGGAAGGTCCACCGGATCAGTGCTCCTGAGACGATCACCTTCCCCCCGGCGGACGAGCACTTCTCCTACAGCCCGCCGGGGGTGCCGTTCCGCCGGGTGGTGGTGTACGCGAGGCCGGAGGCGATCCTCTACCAGAAGGTGCTGGAGGCGATCTCCGGTGCGGCGCGGGTCATGCGGCCCATCGGCGCGGATCTGGCGACCGTGCGCGCGCTCGTCGACCAGATGCTCCATACCCAGGAGATGCTCGGGGAGCGCTCCCAGGACGAGCTGCGGCTGCAGCTGACCCAGCTGCTGCTGGTGCTCCTGCGCCAGCAGGAGGTCGACGCCGCGACCGCCGCCAGGGAGACGAGGGTCGCGCGCGTGGTCCGGCACCTGCACGGCCATTACACGGAGCGGATCGAGCTCGAGAGCCTCGCGGAGAGGTTCTTCGTCAGCCGGCACCATCTCGCCCGGGAGTTCCGCCGCCATACGGGGACCACGGTCATCTCCTATGTCAACGATCTCCGCGTCGACCAGGCACGCCGGCTGCTCATCGAATCGGAGCTCCCCGTCTCCCGGATCGCCGAGGACGTCGGATTCACGACGGTCACCCACTTCAACCGGGTCTTCCGAGAGCGCACGGGCACCACCCCCGGTCAGGTGCGCCGAGAGCGGCCCGCCGCCGAGTTGAGGGTCTGACGGTGATCTGTGCGATGTCGCATCCGTGCGCGACAATATGCGGGTGACCACAAACGAGCAGGGACCCCGCACCGCCGACGAGACCGCGCAGCAGCGCATCGCAGAGCTCACCGCCCAGATCGAGCAGGCGCGCGTGGACTACTACGAGCACGACGCGCCCACGATGGCCGACACCGAGTACGACGAGCTCGAGAAGGAGCTGCGGGCGCTCGAGGAGGCGAACCCGCAGCTGGCCGCCGAGGACTCGCCCACCCGCACCGTGGGCGGGGCCGCAGCCGCGGGGCTGCCTACGATCGACCACGCCGAGCGGATGCAGAGCCTGGACAACGTCTTCTCCACCGACGAGCTGCGCCAGTGGTGCGAGCACGCCGCCGCCGAGCTCGGCGGGAACGTCCGCTACCTGCTCGAGCTGAAGATCGACGGGCTCGCGATCAACCTCCGCTACGAGCACGGTGCGCTGGTCACGGCTGCGACCCGTGGCGACGGCCGCACCGGCGAGGACGTCACCGCCAACGCCCTGGCCATCGAGGGGATCCCACAGCGCCTCTCCGGCAGCGGGCACCCGCCGCTGGTCGAGGTGCGGGGCGAGGTGTTCATGCCCACCGCGGATTTCGCGCGGCTGAACGACCTCCAGGTCGAGCTGCGAGCGCGCGAGGTGGAGGGGCTTCGGGCTCTTCAGGAAGCGCGTCAGGATGCCGGTAAGTCCGTCTTCGACGAAGAGCGCAGACGTCGGGTTGCCGAGCGCCGCTTCCCTCGGTTCGCAAATCCTCGAAACTCCGCAGCAGGAGGATTGAGACAACAACGCGAGAAGCAGAGGAAAGAGCTTGAGCAGCTCGAGCGTGAGTTCGAGCAAGATCCTGCACGAGTGGAAGCACGAATCCTCGTCTTGCGCCTGCTTCTGGAGGCGGGCAAGTCGCGCCTGGCGTCCCTGCGCCTGACCGTCCACGGCCTCGGAGCCTGGCCCGATCCGCCCGTGGGCTCCCAGAGCGAGATGTACGAGCTGCTGGCCTCCTGGGGGCTGCCCACCAGCCGCTACATGCAGGTCGCGGACTCGATCGACGAGGTCATCGAGTACGTCGAGCACCACGGCGAGCACCGCCACGACCTCGAGCACGAGATCGACGGGATCGTCGTCAAGGTCGACTCCTTCGCGCAGCAGCGGGCGCTGGGCTCCACCTCCCGCGCCCCGCGCTGGGCGACCGCGGTGAAGTTCCCGCCCGAGGAGGTCACCACCAAGCTGCTGGACATCCAGGTGCAGGTGGGTCGCACCGGCCGCGTCACCCCCTTCGGGATCATGGAGCCGGTGCTGGTCGCGGGCTCCACCGTCGAGAAGGCGACGCTGCACAACCAGTTCGAGGTCGAGCGCAAGGGCGTGCTGATCGGCGACACGATCGTGCTGCGCAAGGCCGGGGACGTGATCCCCGAGATCCTCGGCCCGGTCGAGTCGCTGCGCGACGGCACCGAGCGCCCCTTCGTCATGCCCACGGAGTGCCCCGCCTGCGGGACCGAGATCCGGCCGGAGAAGGAGGGGGACAAGGACTGGCGCTGCCCGAATCGCCGCGACTGCCCTGCCCAGGTCACCGGCCGGGTCGAGCACGCCGGTTCCCGCGGCGCCTTCGACATCGAGTCCCTCGGCGAGGAGAGCGCGATCGCGCTGACCGACCCGGACAAGCGCCGCCCCGAGGCGCTCGCGGCGCTCGCCGAGGGCCACGCGGTCTACCTCCCTATCCGCGACGTCTCAGACACGGAGCTCGACGCCTTCGTGGTCGTCAAGAACGGAGACGTGGTCCAGGGGACCGACGGGGTGCCGCTGCTGCGCATCACCTCGGTGGACGACCCGCTGCTGCCCGCCGTGCAGGAGCCCGTGATCGACACCGGCGCGAACCTCTTCGACCTCACCGCCGACGCGCTCGCCGATGTGTTCGTGTGGCAGCCGGAGCGGCGTGACGGCGTGCCGACGGGGGACTGGCGCATCCAGCCCGCCTTCTGGACCCGCCCCCAGTTCCGCCACTACAAGCGCGAGAACTCCTGGAAGCAGGTCAAGGAGCCCGCGGCGCTGAAGACCACCGAGGAGCTGATCGCGGAGCTCGAGAAGGCAAAGGACCAGCCGCTGTGGCGGGTGCTGGTGGCGTTGTCGATCCGGCACGTCGGCCCCGCGGCGGCGCGCTCGCTAGCCACCGCCTACGGCTCGATGGACGCGATCCGGGAGGCGAGCGTCGAGCAGCTCGCCGAGACCGACGGGGTCGGTCAGATCATCGCCGAGGCCGTGGTGGAGTGGTTCGAGACGGACTGGCACCGCGAGATCGTCGACGGCTGGGCCGCCTCCGGCGTGCGGATGGCCGACGAGGTCGAGGAGGGCTTCGTGAAGACCCTCGAGGGCCTCACCGTGGTGGTCACCGGAGGGCTCGACGGCTTCACCCGCGACGGCGCGAAGGAGGCGATCATCACTCGCGGCGGGAAGGCCTCCGGCTCGGTCTCGAAGAAGACCGACTTCGTGGTGGTCGGCGAGAACGCCGGCTCGAAGGAGACCAAGGCCCGCGACCTGGGCCTGCGCATCCTCGACGAGGCCGGGTTCGTGGCCCTGCTCGAGGGCGGCCCGGACGCGGTCGCCCTGCCGGAGGACAAGTCGACGGAGGAGGGCGACGAGGCCCCTGAGGAGTCCGAGGGGTGACCGCCTGGCTGCGCGGCCTCAGCGCCTTCCCGCTCACCCCGTTGCGGGGCGGGGGCGTGGACCAGGCCGCTCTCGAGGGCATTGTCGACCTGCTCGCGGAGGCCGCTGTCGACTCGATCGGCGTGCTCGGCTCCACCGGCGCGTACCCCTACCTCACCCGGGAGCAGAGGCGCCGTGTCGTCGAGATCGCGACCCGCCGCAGCGGTGACCTGCCGGTGCTGGCCGGCATCGGCCACTGCGCCACCGACGAGGTGCTCGCGCTCGCCGAGGACGCCCAGCGCGCCGGCGCTGATGCGGTCCTGCTCGCCCCCGTCACCTACCAGGGGCTCACCGATGACGAGGTGGTGGGGCTGTACGAGGACGTCGCCCGTGAGCTGTCCGTGCCCCTCGTCGTCTACGACAACCCGTCGACCACGCACGTGCACCTCTCGCTCGAGGTCTATGCCCGCATCACGGCGCTCCCGCAGGTCGCCGCCGTGAAGATCCCGCCGGTGCCCGCGGATCCCGCAAAGGCCCGGGAGCGCGTCGCGGCGGTGCGGGCAGTCGTGCCGGAGCGGGTGCGGATCGGCGTCTCCGGGGACGCCGTCGGCGCGACCGGCCTGCTCGCCGGATGCGACCTGTGGTTCTCCGCACTCGCTGGCGCGCTGCCGGGACCGCCGCTCGCGATCTCACGGGCGGCACGTGCCGGGCGAGCGCAGGAGGCGCTGGAGCACTCCGCACGCCTGCAGGGGCTGTGGGACCTGTTCGCCGAGTGCGGCGGCAGCCTCCGCGTGGTCGCCGAGGTCTCTCGTCAGCTCGGGCTTGTGCGCGAGCCCGTACTGCCCCGGCCCTGCGCCCGCTGGCTCATGCCCAGCAGGAACGCGTCGCTCAGGTGCTGGCCGCGCTCGAGCGGTGAGCCGAGGACAGTGGTTCATTCGAGCGCGGCTACGTCCGCGTCGAGGAGCCGCTCGAACACCTGGCGAGAGGCCTCGAACCCTCGAACCGCGAATCGCTGTAGGGCTCGTAGTTTCTTTGGGAGGACGAACGGCAGTAGGCGACATATGCAAGTAGTTCGATCGACGACGTCATGTTTGGGTATACCCAAACGAGACACTCGGCGCGGAGGCGTTGTCGCTGTTCCACTAGGTCCCTTCCCGTGTATCGGCACATGTCTTGGCTAGGGTCTAAGACACGAATGGAACACATCGGGCCCCGGGACAGCGCGTTGCGTACCTCCGGGTCTCATCGGCCGGCCAGAACCTCGCGCGGCAGCTCGAGGCGGTTGGGGAGTGCCATCAGATCTTCACCGAAAAGCAGTCGGGCAAGAGCGCGACGGACCGCCCGCAGCTGCAGGCGCTCATCCGGCACGTCCGCCGCGGTGACCATATCGTCGTCGCGTCCATGGACCGCCTGGCCCGGTCGGTCATCGACCTCAATGACATCGTCCAGCAGATCACCGGTGATCCCGCCAAGCACACCGAGCAGCACCCCCGGAAGGGCGCGAGCATCGAGTTCCTCAAGGAGCGACTCACCTTCGAGCCCGGTCATGCGGATCCGATGGCCGCGTTCCAGCTGAACATGATGGGCGCCTTCGCGCAGTTCGAGCGCGAGCTCATCCGCCAGCGCCAGGCTGAGGGCATCGCCGCCGCGAAGAAGCGCGGCGCCTACAAGGGCCGGCCCCGCAGCCTTGAGAGCGACCAGATCCGTTCCGTCCGTAACGCCGCCCTCGCCGGCACACCCAAAGCTCAAATCGCCCGTGAGCATGGGATCACCCGATAAACGCTGTACCGCTACCTCGAGCACCTTGTACTTCCGCTATAGAGCACGGGCCTAGCCGCGCGCCCTCGCGGATTTGGCAGGAAGCGCAACAAGAGTCCTGGGATTCCGACTGTCTCTGCACTCCAGGGACGCTTTCCCCTGTAGCTCAGCGACACGAGCCGGCGCCCATTAAGCGCAAGCTCAGAGGTTCGACCCCCTCCCAAGGGAGCTCGGCAGGTCTGGCCGTACTCGGGAGTCACCTCCTCAGCCGTGGAGCGTGTCCGCCTCGGCGATGGCTTCCGCGAGGACGACGGTTCGGCCCGCCATGACCGACAGGAACTCGTCGGCGCTGCGTACCCACAGGAGACCGTGGCGTGCGTAGTACCAGCCAACCTCACGCACTCCACCCACCGTGCCGACAACCCGCGGGTCGAGGGTGAGGAGGTACCAGAGCAGCTGGTAGGCGTACTCGCGGTTGATCATCGGCGCCCTGCCTCGCGGGGCGATCGCCTTGACCTCGAGGAGTGTCCCGTCGAGCAGGAGGTCAGCTCGGCCAGCGTAGGTGCTGACGCTCGAGTAGGCGTGGCCGACTTGGTGTGGGTCCGGCAGCCGGTCAGCAGCGAGGTGGAGCATCTTCGCGGTGGCCTCTACCTGTTCGTCGCTCGCTACGGCGAGCAACTCGTCCAGGTCGGCGCGAGGATTCTCCGCGAGAAGCCCGACAGGGAGCTTGCGGATGTTGACGGCGTTGTGGAGGCCGATCACCGCCGCGAGGCGCACGGCTTCCTCCGTGTCCAGCTGCTCCATCTGCGGGTGCTGCAGGAAGGGCAGGAGAGAGTCCACGCGCTGGCGGATCGTCTGCCAGACAGGGTCGGGCCCGGTCTGGCCGATGATGCGGCGTACGTCGTCGCGGCCGAAGCGGCTACCGTCTCGCTTCCAGTCGATGCCGGTGTATCGCAACTGCAGGAGCACGTGGATCGTGTCCCCTACCAGGGAGCTTCCCCGCGCCTCAGGCACGAGCAGCGGTGCGCCGCCGACGAGCCTGATCTCGTTGAAGGTGAGTGTCCCGTCGGGCGATGTCGACGTTGCCCCCGTGGGGATGCCTCGCAACGCCTGCCAGTTTGGGAACCGCTGCTCCATGTGCCGCCCGAAAAGGGTCGACGTCGGCCAGTTCGTGCGCGTCATGGCAGCAGTATGCGCGCCGCCCCAAGGGAGTCCCGGGGGACACCCTCACGATTCTGCTCCGAAAGTTGGAGGAAACAATGGGCATGGCAAGACGTCTCGGTCTGTTCCTGGGATAGTCGTCCTCCACCCCTCGGGGGACTCCCCCTACGGGATTTTTCTCACTCGCGACGCGCCCCGGTTCCAGGCGTGTCGAGTGCGAACCAGTGGGCGACGGCGATTGCGGTCTCAAGCTTCTCCTCCGCGTTCCCGCTGCAGGACGCGCCATCGCTGCCGTATGCCATGACCTGAAATCGGTTGGTCGGCGACGCCGCCCCCGCGTCGTGGATCTCAACGTCAACTTCCTGAACGCTTCCGTCCTCTGTGGTCCGGTCGAACCGATAGTGCCGGACTTGCGCACCTCCGTTCGTCTTCATGCCTTTACGGAGGGCAGCGAGAATCTGGTCGGTGTCTTCGATATCCATGGGATAAGCATGGTATACGGGTCTCAGTGCTGGAGGTGCGCGACGTCGGCGCTCACTTCGTCGTCATGTCGGCGTACCTCTCGAAGAGGATCCGCGCTCGTTCCTCGTTCGTCGTCACCTTCTTCTTGGCCCCGAAGGCTCGATCGACGAGACGGTCGAGCTTGTCGTGCGCCGCAACCAGGGGCGGGTCCATCACGAGCGGACTGTAGCGCTGGGCTAGGGAGCGTTCCGGGTGGAGCGCTCGAGCCTCGAGAATGGCCTGGCCCGCAGCGGCGATCGCTGTCCGGTCGGTTTCTGCGACCTCGGGGAGCGGGAGGGTGTACCAGGTGAGAGTGGATGCGAAGCGTAGGTCGGACTTGATGCGGCCGCCGATGGCCTTCTGCCAGGCGATGAACATGCTCGAGGACATGATCGCGAACTGGAACCCGTCTCGGTCCGCGATGGTGAAGTTGGCGTCGCCAGCGATGACGTCTGCGTCGAACAGGGCGACGGTGAAGTAGCGGCGGGCTTCGGAGACATGGCGGGGAACGCACACGAACGAGGTGTCCTGCTTGGCGAGCTGCCGGAACAGGTGGAGATGCGGGTACTCCCGCGTGGAGGCGCTGTCGACGCTACGCGGAACGAGCGGACGGCTTCGACGCGATCGCGGAGGATGCGGGAGCGGGTGAGGTCTGCAGGATCCATGCCATCAAGCCAGAGGCACCAGCGGTCCTCGTTGTGCAGGAGCTCGCGAGCTCCCACGTACTTGTGGACGTACTTCGCCGCGATGGGATCCGCCATCACCTCGGCGTACTGCTCGGGCTCGATGGTGAAGTTGCCACCGTCCGTCGGCTTTGAGCCATACGCAGTTCGGGTCAGGATAGGGCTGAGCATGTCGGAGCGCTTCTCGACCAGGATGTTCTTCGCGTCCTGGAGGCGAACTTGATGCGCCAGCCCTCGAAGATCCAGCCGTAGAGGCGGGGACCTGGTCTCCCTGCGTCACGGAGTTCGTGGTGACGAATGCCCACTCGCCTCGGTATCGGTAGTCGGTGAACAGATCAAGGGTCTTGGCGTGCCAACCGGTCACGTAGTCCATGCGGGAGAGGATGCGGTCTCCGCCCCAGGCGTGGCGGAGGTCGGCGAGCTGGTCGGCGCCGCGCGTGTCGTAACCGAGGAAGGGAGGGTTACCCATCACGTACAGCGACGAGGTGGCCGGGACGACATCGCGCCAATCGGCCTGCAGAGCATTGCCGACGGTGATGCGGGCGGAGTCCTGGAGGGGGAGCATGGGGACGGCGTAACCGAGGGTGAGGTTCACGGCCTAGTTGGCCTGGTGTTCGACGAGGAACATCGCAGTGCGGGCGATGGTGGCTGGCCACTCCTCGAGCTCGATCCCGTAGAACTGCGACAGCTTCACGTGCACCCGATCGCCGGCGTCCAGGGACAGCTGAGCCCGGGACGGGTCGAGCTGCTGGAGGCGCTCGTGGATGCGGAGCTCGAGGGCGCGCAACTCGCGATGATCAGGAAGTTCCCGCATCCGCAGGCTGGGTCGAGGAACGACAGCGACCCGAGATGCTCGAGCAGCTTCTCCAGCTCACGCTTCTTGGCGTGCGCCTTGGTGAACTGGTCCTCGAGCTCGTTGAGGAACAGGGGGCGGATGACCTTCAGGATGTTGGTCTCGGTCGTGTAGTGCTCGCCCAGCTCGCGGCGAGCCTTCTTGGACTTCACGGCCTGGAACATGGAGCCGAAGATCGCGGGGGAGAGGGAGGACCAGTTGAAGTACGCGGCCTGCAGCAGCAGCTCGCGGGAGGCCCGGTCGAAGTAGGGGATCTCGACGGCCTCGCCGAACACGGAACCGTTGACGTAGGGGAACGCCTGGATCAGGTCATCATCGCGCCCGTACCGCTTGTCCTCAGGCTTGTTGAGGGCCTCGAAGAGCGTGGTCAGCTGCGCGCCGAGGTCGGAGCCGTCTTCGCTGGTGCGCTCTTCGATGTACCGGGAGAACAGGTCGCGCTCCCAGAGGCCGGAGTCGTCGGCGTACAGGCAGAACAGGGTGCGGATCAGGAAGATCGAGGCCTGGTGCTCGTCGTACCCGGTGGCCTCGAGGTGCTCGTACAGCCGGGCCATTAGCTGCGCGGCCTTGATCGACGCGGTCTCCTGCTCGATGGAGCCGAACTTCGCGTGCCGGTAGCCGGCGAGGAACATCAGATCCTCGACGTGTGCGGGCAGTTCCTCGAGCGCGAACTCGAGCAGTTCGTTCTCGGGGGAGTCCGCGGCGGGGTCGAGCAGCCGAAAGCGCTTAAAGTCGCTGGTGATGACGAGGTCGGGCCGCTCGTGCTCGGTCAGGGACTCCATGTAGTCCAACGCCTGGGCTTCCGCCTTGGCGAGGTCGGCGCCGGTGGACTTCATCTCGATCAGGGCGGTGCCGGAGATCAGCTCGTCGATGTAGCCCTGACCACCAGTAGAAGCGCGCTGAGCACGCTTCTCATAGAGGGCCGCGCCGGAGCGAGTGATGCCGAAGACCCGCAGCAGATCCCGGACGAAGGACTGGGCTTCACCTCGCTCGTACCCCTCTGCGTCGCGCCACTGCGCAACGAACGCCCCTGCTCGAGAGCGGATGTCGGGTAGCACGAGAGGCTTCTGACTCATGGACACATGATCCCAGGTCGCATGACCTGCTAGGGGCAGATCGAAAGGTCGGGGCTGGTCACAGATGCCTCACCAGTCGTCGCTTGCGTGAGCGCACCCGATCCTGAGATCCGTGTTTCGTGTCTTCGCGTTTGCGGCGCCGGGGTGCTACGTTGAACAGACTTCGTGTGGCACACAAAGTGCTACTCGGGCTGAGAGCTCGCCCCCGCGGCCACGGAGACGAGCCCTCAGCAGCTGAGTCAGAGTCTCAGGCGATGCCCACTACAGCAAGCCCTGCGAACACTGATGCTTTCACGATCGCCACGACGAATCGATGGTCCACCTGGATCTCGATCGCCGTGGCGATCGTCGTTTCGTTCATGAGCGATTCCGCACGGAATCTCATGGATGCTTCCTCCTTCCGCGCTCAGTGCGGATGCCGGTCACGCTCCCTTCTGGTCTCGTAGATCGGCCGCGACGGCGGTTGCCGCAGCGGCTCGAAGTAAAGACTACATGTGGCGATGACCTGGCGCGACGACCACAAGATGTACTGAACTACAACGGTGTCATCCACAGCCCGTTGTTGATGCGCTGTGGACAGGCTGCGACGGTTGGGGACGGACGCACAGGATCCTCGACGAATCGCCTAGTGGAACGTACGTTCGACTGTGGATAACCGCTCCGACAGCGAGTAAAAATGTGGGCAACACGCGCGGACGAAGGGCTTTTTTCGGCCTGCGCAGGGCTTTTCCGGCAGGATCCTCGGCGTGTCAGATGCCAGCCCCGGCGTGTCGCGCGCCCTTCTGGTCCCCGTAGCGCAGATACCGTAGGGTCTGCGAGTGCCTGTGAGCGTCTCGCAGGCCCTTCAGTTCGCGGTGCCTGGTGCCCTTAGCCCTTCGGGGGGTGGGGATCGTTGCCGTAAGAGTTTCGCTCCCCGATTGTGCCGTCCCTCTTGTGAATCAGGTGTTCGACACCGTCCTTCTTCGCTGCTTCGCGACCGGCCGCCTGTGCCTCAGCCTTCGTGTCGTGCACGCTCGAGGCTCGCTTCGAGCCTTCCCGCCGGTTGGCCCAGCCGTCTCCGGTCGGCACGGTGTGCATGTTCTTCTTGTCGGCCATAACGGATCCCCTTCCAGCCCTCGGCGAGGGCTTCTCACGCCGTCACTATCTCATCGCGATGGAACACTCGGGCTCGACTCGCAGTGCCGGCATCTTCGGCGTGTACCGGGTGTCCTTTCGGAGGCGGCCTCGGCGGGTACCCATACTTCTTGCAGGAGTTCGGCCAGGCGGCTTGGAACCTGGCGCCGGAGAAGCGCATCACGGAAGCTGACGCTTGCAGCGCCATCCAATACGGAACCGAGACGCTCGACGCCGGGTTGTTCCGCTCTCGTTGGGAGCGCGCCACTCGGTCGGAGCGGCGAATGCTCTACGCCATGGCTTCGGACGCCGATGCGCCTTCGGCAACCGCCTCAATAGCCCAGCGCATGAGTCTTCAGCCCAGCAGCCTCGGGCTCTACAGGGCAGCGCTGATCAGTAAGAGGCTGGTCTATGCCCCGGAACATGGGCAGATCGCCTACACCGTCCCGGGGATGGCCGGACACGTCAATCGACACCACGATCAGCTCGACAGCGAGGCTTGATTCCGCTCGCGCCTCCCAGGGCACCGCCGCGCAATCAGGTCCTCGACCTCTCACTTACCGTCTCCGGCCGCGCCGGACCATGGGGGGCGCTCCGCTCCCGTGCATGCTAAGTGCGCATAATGGAAGTTATGCGACTCACGCAGTGCTCGCGCTATCGCTTGGGACTGCCGCACGGATAGGTGACATCTGATCTGGCTTGCCCGCAGGGCGGCATGGATGGATGTGCACCATGCCCGCCCCCTACTCTCAGGAGTTCCGCGACGATGTCGTGCGTGTGGCCCGGTCCCGTGAGGACGGTGTCACTCTCGCGCAGATCGCGAAGGACTTTGGCGTCGATGAGATGACGCTCCATAATTGGCTCCCCCAGTCCGACGTCGAGGCGGGAGTCCGCGCCGGCACGACCCGCGAGGACGCCGCCGAAACACGAGAGCTCAAGCGCCGTGTTAGCCCGCTCAAGCAACCAGGTGCGGCGACGCAGGTCCCGCAGTTCGGAAGGTTCCTAGCAGGTCTTGCCGGGACGGGCACCGTCTTCGACATCGGCTTGACGTATCCAGTTCGTCAGGCAGGAGTCAGAGATGCCGAAGTCCTTCGCGATCACCGTGAGCTTCTTGCGGGATTCGCGGTTTCTCGCGACTCGTACGACGTCGTCACGGAGCTCCTGTGGATACGGAGCGGTCATGGTCCACATCCTTCCCTGCAACGCTCTTCAGCGCCACAGACCATGTGACACCTACCCGCGCATCAGTCCCCTCACGCCTGCTGCGCGAGCGCCAGCGGCAGCACCGGCCCGGAACCCGCGCGGCGCAGCAGTCGGGCGGCGACCGCCATCGTCCAGCGGGTGTCGATCACATCGTCGACCAGCAGGATCGGCGCACCGTCGAGGGCGTCGAGCCGGGCCTGCAGCTCGGCGCCCACCGCGAAGCGCTCCCAGAGGTCCGCGACGCGGAAGGCGCTGTTCCCGCCGCCGCGCAGCGGCCCCGCACCCGGGGCGAGGTCGAGAGCGCCGAGGTCCTCGAGCCGCCCGATCGAGGCGATGCCCGCGGCGAGGGAGCCCACCAGCTGCGGGCGCGTGGTCGAGGGGACCGCGACCACCGCGGCGGGGCGCTGGTCCCAGTCCCAGTCCTTCAGCACCTCGACGATCCGTCCACCGATCCGCTCGGGCACGACCGCGTCGACGGGCCGGCCGTCCTCGTCGGTGCGCAGCAGCTCCCGCAGCGGCACCGCCCAGCCCAGGTCCGACATACGCGCGATGACCCGGCCCTCCGCGGCGCGCTCGCCCTCGGGGATCCGGCCCTTCGGTGCGCCCGCGCCGAGCAGCCGGTCGAGCCCCGAGGGCCAGCTCGCCCGCGGCTCGACCGGCACGCCGACCCGCTCCAGCAGCGCCGCGACCCGCTCGTCGGCTCCGTCCTCGGCGCCGCCCTCGCCCGCGCTGGTGGCCGGCGCGTCCGGCGCCGGGTACCAGGGCCCCGCGCACACGTCGCAGCGCCCACAGGGCACGGCGGTCGTGTCGTCGAGCTGACGAGCAAGGAACACCATCCGGCACTGCTCGGGACCTCCGGCGAGCGCCTCGTACTCGAGCATCGCCTGCTGCTCCTCGCGGCGCGCGCGGGCGACGGTCTCGTAGCGCTCGGCGTCGTAGTGCCAGGGCGCGCCGGTGGAGACCCAACCGCCCTTGACGTTCTGGACCGCGCCGTCCACGGCGAGCACCTTCAGCAGCAGCTCGAGGGCGCTGCGGCGCACGTCCACCCGCGCCTCGAGCGCCGGGGTGGACAGCGGCGCCCCCGATTCCGCGAGCGCGGCGAGGACCTGCGAGGCGGACTCCTGGGTGGGCATCGACGCAGTCGCGAAGTACTCCCAGATCGCCCGGTCCTCCTTCCCCGGCAGCAGCAGCACGTCCGCCCGGTCGGTCGCACGGCCCGCACGGCCCACCTGCTGGTAATAGGCGACGGGGGAGGAGGGCGCCCCGAGGTGGATCACGAAGCCGAGGTCCGGCTTGTCGAAGCCCATCCCCAGCGCGCTGGTCGCCGCGAGGGCCTTGACCTCGTTGTCCTTCAGCGCCTGCTCGAGCTCGTCCCGCTCCTCCGGATCGGTGCGCCCGGTGTAGGCGCGCACCCGCCGCCCGGGCCGGTCCAGCAGGGAGGCGAGATCCTCCGCGGCGGAGACGGTCAGGGCGTAGATGATCCCCGAGCCCTCGAAGGCGTCCAGGTGCCGCACCAGGTAGTCCAGGCGCTGCCGGTCGTCGGCGAGGCTCATCGAGCCCAGCCGCAGCGACTCCCTGGTGAGCGAGCCGCGCAGGGTCAGCACCTCCCCGTCGGCCCCGCCGGTGCCGAGCTGCTCGGCGACGTCGGCGACCACGCGCGAGTTCGCGGTCGCGGTGGTCGCGAGGACCGGCACCTCGGAGCCGAGCTCGGCCACGAGGTCCCGCAGCCGGCGGTAGTCGGGCCGGAAGTCGTGGCCCCAGTCGGAGATGCAGTGGGCCTCGTCGATCACCAGCAGCCCGCAGCGGTCCACCAGGCGCGGCAGCTGCTCCTCGCGGAAGCGGGGATTCACCAGGCGCTCGGGGGAGACCAGTAGCACGTCGATGTCGTCGGCCGCGAGACCCTCCTCGATGGCCCGCCACTCTGTGGGATTCGCGGAGCTGATCGCCTCGGCCCGCACCCCGGCCCGCCTCGCGGCCGCGACCTGGTCGCGCATCAGCGCGATCAGCGGGGAGATGATCAGCGCCGGCCCCGCCCCGCGCCGCCGCTGCAGCAGCGCGGAGAGGAAGTACACCGCCGACTTCCCCCAGCCGGTGCGCTGGACGACCAGCACCCGTCGCCGCTCGGCGACCAGCGCCTGGATCGCCTCGAACTGGCCGGGGTGGAAGCGGGCGTCCTCCCGCCCGGTCAGGGCGCGCAGCGACTCGAGGGCCTCCTCGTGCAGCGCGGCGCTGTCGGTCGGGACGGCGGGGGAGTGCGGCGTCGTGCTCATGGACCCAGTGTGGCAAGCCGGGCCGACGCCCGACGACCCAGCGGCGCGGTCGTGGACACCCGCACGCTGGGGAGGAACGGTGCTGGGCGGGCGTCTGAGACAGCTCTCATGCACCTCTCATCCCCTGCGCTTCCCGTCTCATCCGGCGCCTCTAGTGTTCCGGGCATGACCTCCTCAGCGCTGCACCGTCGCTCCGCCGGAGCCTCCGTCCCCGACACCCCCACCACCCGACTCCTCGCCGGCCTCCTCGCGGGAGCCCTGCTCACCGCCGTGGCCCTGCCCGCCCGTCACTTCGCCGCGGCGGGGGAGGTGCGGGACTCCTTCCCCTTCTCCCACTACCCGATGTTCTCCGCCCGGCGCTCCGCCCATTACCGGGTCGCGCACCTGCTCGGCATCGACGCCGACGGCACCTCCCGGCCCCTGCACTACAGCTATCTCGGCACCGGCGGGCTGAACGCCGTGCGCCGCCAGGTCCGCAGGCGGGTGCGCGACGGCGACGGACAGGTGCTCGCCGAGCACGCCGCCACGCTGCTCGCCGCCCGCGACCGCGCCGAGGACCGCGGGATCCTCGAGGTCCGCATGGTCCGCGGCCGCTACCACCTCGAGTCCTACCTGCGCGGCAGCGACCGCGAGGACTTCACCCAGAAGATCGAGCTGGTCGGGGCGGCGCCCGTTCCGGGCCGTCGCAGCCGTGCCGCCGCCGTGGTGGAGACCGGACGTACGGAGGCTGGACGATGAGCCCAATGCTGCGCCGTCTAGCGGACACCGCCCGGCGTCACCTCGCCCCCGCCGCGCCCCCGACCGCCCCCGCCCTGCTGCGCCTCGCCGTCGGCGGCTACCACCTGTGGCATGTGGGAAGCCGGCGCTCGCTGTATCGAGGCGTGCACCGCACCGCGAGCGAGAGCTTCGATCCTGTGGGCGTCGCGCGGGTGCTGAACAAGCCGCTCCCGCCCCGGGTCGCCGACGCGCTGCTGGATGCTTCCCTGGTCACCGGCGCGCTGTTCACCGCCGGGATCGGGCACCGGGTCACCGGCCCGCTGCACTCGGCCATGCAGACCTGGAACTTCAGCTACCGCAACTCGTGGTCGATGGTCTTCCACCACGAGAACAACCTGGTGCTGCAGACGATGGTGCTCGGCGCCGCCCCCGCGGCCGACGCACTCAGCGTGGATGCGGTGGTGCGCGACGGGACGCTGCTGCCCGAGCGGCGCTCGTGGATGTACGGCGCGACGCCCGCCGTGATGAACGGCGCCGTCACCCTGACCTACCTGTTGGCAGGTCTCGCGAAGCTCACCGGCCCCGACGGGATGCGCTGGGCGAGCGGCGCGTCGATGCGCAGCCACGTCGCGGTGGACTCGCTGCGCAAGGAGATGCTCGGCGAGGGCTCGAACCCGCTGCTGCGCGTCCTCGGCCCGCACACCGGGCTGTTCGCGGTGATGGCGGCGGGATCGCTCGTGCTCGAGCTCGGCGCGCCGCTGGCCCTCGCCGACCGCCATCTCGGGTGGCTGTTCGCCGCCGGCGCCTTCTCGATGCACTGGGGGATCAAGGTGATCATGCGGATCACCTTCCCGTACAACCTCTCGGGCGTGCTCTACCTGCCGCTGTTGCTTATGCCGCCGCCGGAGCGGCGCTGAGCGAGCTCAGGACTCGGAGTTCTCGGGGTCCCCGGCGGACTCCGAGGACTCGGCCGACGGCGCGCCCTCGTGCTCCAGCCGACGCAGACGCTCCGAGGTGGACTCGGAGTCGCTCAGCGGGTCCTCCTTCGTCGCCAGCGCCCGACGCATCCGCTCTTCGAGCTCCTGCGCCTCACGGATCCGCGGATCCTCGGAGGCCTGCTCGCCGTCCTCAGGATCGTGCGAGGTGTAATCGATGTTCGGATCGACGGACATGGCGGGTCCCTTCGGTGCGATGCGGCGGAGACCGAAGTCTAACCCTCCGCGGGCCGCCGCGGATCGGCCCCCGCCGTACACTCGCCGCCATGCCGAAGCGGTCCCGCCCCACCTCGTCCCCAGCCCTCGCCGGCACCGCCCTCCTCGAGGCGCTGCTCGGCGGCTGGCGAGCCCTGACACGCCTCGAGGTGGACGGCTTCGCGGTGCAGCGGTCCCGCGGCGTGACCCGCCGCGCCAACAGCGTCGTGCCGATCGACCCGCCGACGGACCCCGACTCCCTCGACGCCGCGCTGACGAGGATCGAGGGACTGCTCGCCGCCGCGGGGGAGAGCCCCACGTTTCGTCTCTTCTCCGCCGACGGCCTCGACCACGAACCCGTCCGCGCGGCTCTTGAGCAGCGCGGCCATGCAGCCGGACCACGGGTCCACATCCTGCTCCGCCCGCTCGTCGACCTCCGCGCCGCCCCCGACCCGCGCGCCGCGATCACCGTCGGCTCACCGCCCGAGGACTGGCTCGAAGCCTCCTGGCGGCTCGCCCCGCGCTCCGAGGACGGTGCCCGCGAGACGCTGCGCGAGATCATGGCCGGCACCCCCGCCATCTACCTCGCCCTCACCGACCCTGCCTCGGAATCCCGCGAGACCGTCGCCGTCGGCCGCGCCGCGCTCGTCCCGCATCGTCGCCGCACGATCGCCGTGCTCGACCAGATCGCCGTCGACCCAGGCCGCCGACGGGAGGGGCTCGGGCGGGCCGTCGTGCGCTCCCTGCTCTCCCCCGCCGCCATCCAGGGCGCGGACCTCGCCCTGCTCGAGGTCGAGACCGGCAGCACCGCCGCCCGTGCCCTGTACCGCGGCGAAGGCTTCACGCCCTCCGGCGAATACCGCTACCTCACCCGGCCCTGAGCCGGCCCGCCGCCGCGCCTCACCCGTGCGTGAACGGCACCCCTGCGCGACCGTCGAACCGGAGCGCGCGCCCGTCCTAGACTGTCCCCATGCCTTCGATCGGACGAGATGACGTCGCACGCCTCGCCGACCTCGCACGGATCCAGCTCACCGAGGAGGAGATCACCCGCTTCGCCGGTGAGTTCGACTCCATCATGGACGCTGTCGCCTCCGTCTCCGAGGTCGCCTCCGAGGACGTCCCTGCGACTTCCCACCCCATTGCCATGACGAACGTCTTCCGCGAGGACGTCGTGACCGAGACCCTCACGCAGGAGGAGGCGCTGGCCGGCGCCCCCGATGCGCAGGACGGCCGCTTCGCCGTCCCGCAGATCCTGGGCGAAGAATGACGAGTGTGAGGAGACCGATGCTTTCCCCCGACATGATCCGCCGCAGCGCCGCCGCCCAGGCCGCCGCGCTGCAGGCCGGCGAGACCTCCTCCGAGGAGCTCACCCGCGCCCACCTCGACCGCATCGCGGCCGTCGACGGCGACCTGAACGCCTTCCTCCACGTCAACGAGGAGGAGGCTCTCGCCACCGCCCGCGACGTCGACTCCCGCCGCGAGGCCGGCGAGGAGCTGCACCCCCTCGCGGGCGTGCCGATCGCCGTCAAGGACGTCCTGGTCACCAAGGGCCAGCCCACCACCGCCGGCTCCAAGATCCTCGAGGGCTGGGTCCCGCCCTACGACGCGACCCTCGTCGAGAAGCTCCGCGCCGCGGGCCTGCCGATCCTCGGCAAGACCAACATGGACGAGTTCGCGATGGGCTCCTCCACCGAGACCAGCGCCTACGGCCCCACCCGCAACCCCTGGGACCCGGACCGGATCCCCGGCGGCTCGGGCGGCGGCTCCGCCGCGGCCGTCGGCGCCTTCGAGGCCCCTCTCGCGATCGGCACCGACACCGGCGGCTCGATCCGCCAGCCCGGCGCCGTCACCGGCACCGTGGGCGTCAAGCCCACCTACGGCTCCGTCTCCCGCTACGGTCTGATCGCCATGGCCAGCTCCCTGGACCAGGCCGGGCCCGTCACCCGCACCGTCGAGGACTCGGCGCTGCTGCACGAGCTGATCGCCGGGCACGACCTGCGCGACTCGACCTCGCTGCCCGGTCCCGTCGGCGCCTTCGCCGAGGCGTCGCGCCGCCGCGACGTCAAGGGCCTGCGCATCGGCGTGATCGAGGAGCTCGAGGGGGAGGGATTCGCCCCCGAGGTCCGGGCCCGCTTCACCGAGTCCCTCGACCAGCTCGAGCGCGCCGGCGCCGAGATCGTCCGGGTCTCCTGCCCGAACTTCGAGTACGCGCTCGGCGCCTACTACCTGATCATGCCCTCGGAGGCCTCCTCGAACCTCGCCAAGTTCGACGGCATGCGCTTCGGCCTGCGGGTGATCCCCGAGGACCACCCCACTGCGGAGAACGTCATGAAGGCGACCCGCGGCGCCGGCTTCGGCGACGAGGTCAAGCGCCGCATCCTGCTGGGCACCTACGCCCTCTCGGCCGGCTACTACGACGCCTACTACGGCAGCGCCCAGAAGGTCCGTACCCTCGTCCAGCGCGACTTCGCCGCCGCCTTCTCGACGGTCGACGTGCTCGCCTCGCCGACCGCGCCCACCGTCGCCTTCCGCCTCGGCGAGAAGATCGACGACCCCACCGCGATGTACATGAACGACATCGCCACCATCCCCGCCAACCTCGCCGGCACCCCGGGCATCTCCCTGCCCTCGGGTCTCGCCGAGGACGGCCTGCCCGCCGGCATCCAGTTCCTCGCCCCGGCCCGCGCCGACGAGCGCCTGTACCAGGTGGGCGGCGCCCTCGAGGCGCTGCTCGAGGACTCCTGGGGCGGACCGCTGCTGGCCAAGGCTCCCGAGCTCGCAGGAGGCGCAGCCCGATGACCACCACCGACATCACCCCCGTCGACTTCGACGAGGCGATCGACCGCTACGACCCGGTCCTCGGCATCGAGGTCCACGTCGAGCTGGGCACCGCGACCAAGATGTTCGACGGGGCGCCGAACATCTTCGCGGCCGAGCCGAACACCGCGATCACCCCCACCTCGCTGGGCCTGCCCGGCTCGCTGCCGGTCGTGAACGCGAAGGCCGTCGAGTACGCGATCCGGATCGGCCTGGCGCTGAACTGCTCCATCGCCGAGACCTGCCGCTTCGCGCGCAAGCAGTACTTCTACCCGGACCTCACCAAGAACTTCCAGACCTCGCAGTACGACGAGCCCATCGCCTTCGACGGCTGGGTCGACGTCGAGCTCGAGGACGGGGAGATCGTGCGCGTGGAGATCGAGCGCGCCCACATGGAGGAGGACGCGGGCAAGAACACCCACGTCGGCGGCGCGACCGGCCGCATCCACGGCGCGACCCACTCCCAGGTGGACTACAACCGCGCAGGCGTGCCGCTGGTCGAGATCGTTACCAAGCCGATCCCGGACACCAAGGGCCGCGCCCCCGAGGTCGCCGCCGCGTACGTCCGCACCCTGCGCGACATCTTCCGGGCCCTGGACGTCTCCGAGGCGCGGATGGAGCGCGGCAACGTCCGCGCCGACGTCAACGTCTCGCTGCGCACGGACCCGAGCGCCCCGCTCGGCACCCGCACCGAGACCAAGAACGTCAACTCCTTCCGCTCCATCGAGCGGACCGTGCGCTTCGAGATCTCCCGTCAGGCCGGGCTGCTCGACGCCGGCGAGTCGATCGTCCAGGAGACCCGCCACTTCCACGAGGACACCGGTGGCACCTCCTCGGGCCGCCCGAAGTCCGACGCGGAGGACTACCGCTACTTCCCCGAGCCGGACCTGGTCCCCGTCGCCCCGAGCCGCGAGTGGGTCGAGGAGATCCGCGCCGCGCTGCCCGAGCTGCCCGCCGCCCGCCGGCGCCGCCTGCTGGGGGAGTGGGGCTTCACCGACCTCGAGATGCGCGACGTCATCAACGCAGGCGCCCTGGACCTCATCGAGCAGACCGTCACCGCCGGCGCCTCCGCCCAGTCCGCCCGCAAGTGGTGGATGGGCGAGCTCGCTCGTGTGGCGAAGGACCGCGACGTCGAGATCGAGGCGCTCTCGATCACCCCCGCGCAGGTCGCCGAGCTGCAGGGCCTGGTCGACGGGAAGAAGATCAACGACAAGATCGCCAAGCAGGTGCTGGTGAAGGTGCTCGACGGCAACGGCGACCCCGCCGCGATCGTCGAGGCCGAGGGCCTGGCCGTCGTCTCCGACGACTCCGTGCTCACCACCGCCGTGGACCAGGCCATCGCCGACAACCCCGACGTGGTCGCGAAGATCCAGGGCGGCAAGGTCCAGGCGATCGGCGCCCTGATCGGCCCGATCATGAAGGCCACCCGCGGCCAGGCCGACGCCGGCCGCGTCCGCGAGATCATCATGGAGAAGCTCGGCGTCAGCTGAGCCCTCGCCGCACAGCGCACGAAGGACGGGCCGCCCCGCACAGGGGTGGCCCGTCCTCTCTGCGCATGGCCCGAGGGCGTCCGCGCGGACGCGGACCGCCGGTGCGCTGCGGACCTTCGCACCGCCGCGCTGATGTGAGTGTCTCCACGGGGTGGGTCAAGAAAGGGTAAAGAATCTGCGGGCCGGATTGTCGGACAAGCACGCCGAGGTGACGGGCGAAAGCCCATGTCATGCGCAGGTTCCGCTCAGTCGGAGGTGCGCGGCGTGCGGCGGAGCACGCAGATTACTCCTCGGTACAGTCATTCGTCGTCCGCTGCGGCGCCTCCCTCTCCGGTGACCGGCGCCCCGCGGGCCCCGAGTACCCGACCCGGCGGATCCCCGCCGAAGGAGAGCCCCCAGATGCCTGGAATAGACGCGGCCATCGAGACGATCTTCGGCCCCATCGCCGCCTTCCTCAGCGCCGTCGTGTTCTACGAGGCGCCGATATTCGGCGGCGTGCCGATCATCGTCGTGTGGCTCATGGCCGCTGCGATCTTCCTGACCGTCTGGCTGCGCTTCCAGCCGATCACCGGGCTCAAGCACTCGATCCAGGTGATCCGCGGCCGGTACACCGCCAAGACCGATCCCGGTGAGGTCTCCAGCTTCCAGGCGCTCGCCACCGAGCTCTCCGGCACCGTCGGGCTCGGCAACATCGCCGGCGTCGCCGTCGCGATCGCGGCCGGCGGCCCCGGCGCAGCGCTCTGGATCGCGATCTTCGGGTTCTTCGCCATGAGCGTGAAGATGGCCGAGGCGACCCTCGGCGTCATGTACCGCAAGGTCAACGCCGACGGCACCACCGAGGGCGGCCCCATGTACTACCTGCGCGACGGCCTCGCGCAGATCGGCCGCAGGCGCCTGGGACGCGTGCTCGCTGTGCTGTACGCGATCTTCACCCTCGTCGGCGTGTTCGGCGCGGGCAACCTCTTCCAGTCCAACCAGGTCGCCGCGATCGTCGCCTCCTCCACCGGCAGCGAGTTCCTCTCGGGCAACCAATGGCTGATCGGCGCGGTCATGGCCGTGCTCACCGCGATCGTGATCCTCGGCGGCGTCACGAAGATCGCCCGGTGGACCTCCGCGATCACCCCCGCGATGGCCGTGCTCTACGTGCTCTGCGCTCTCGCCATCATCCTGGTGAACATCGAGGCGCTGCCCGCGGCGGTCGCCACGATCTTCACCAGCGCCTTCACGGCCGACGGCGTCACCGGCGGCATCATCGGCGTGGCCGTCATCGGCATCCAGCGCGCGCTGTTCTCCAACGCCGCGGGCGTCGGCTCCGCCGGCATGGCCCACAGTGCCTCGAAGACGAAGGAGCCCGCCACCGAGGGCTTCACCGCCCTGTGGGAGCCGCTCGTCGACTCCATCGGCGTGTGCATGCTGACCGCGATCGCCGTCGTCATCACCGGCGTCTACCAGGGCGGCGGCGAGGACGGCGTGGCGCTGACCGCGGCCGCCTTCGGCACCGTCGCGGGCTGGTTCCCCTATCTCCTCACCGTCGCCGTGGCCCTGTTCGGCTTCTCGACCGTCCTGGCCTACGCCTACTACGGCGAGCTCAGCGCGAAGTTCCTCTTCGGCAGCTCGGCCTTGGTGCAGAACGTCTTCCGCATCGTCTGGGTGCTCGCCGTGATCGTCGGCGCGGCGATCTCGCTGGACTCCGTGATCGCCTTCTCCGATTCGATGTTCTTCCTGATGTCGGTCCCGAACCTGCTGGGCATCTACTTCCTCGCCCGGGTGGTGCGCCTGGAGATCCTGCGCCACCGCTACCGCGTGAGCGTCGGCGCCCTCTCCGAGGTCGAGCCGGACCTCCAGGTGGGCATGGGCTCGCACGAGCCCACGGAGCAGCAGGTCGCCGCCGAGGAGCGCCGCACCCTGACCGAGGAGCTGCGCCTGGCGGACCTCCACCGCCAGCTCGCCGAGGATCCCGACTTCCCCGTCCGCGCCGACCACCACGACGAGGATCTCGCCTCGCCGATGGGGGAGACGGACTACGACGACTGGGCTCAGGATCCCGAGGGCGACGCCGACCCGCAGGCGAAGCGCAGCTCTGCCGGGGTCTGACCCCGCACCCGTCCTGCACGACAGGGGCCGTTCCGGGCACACCGGGACGGCCCCTCGTCATGAGCACGGGTGACGGACATCCGTCCATCGCAGGGCCCGCGCGGCAGCACCTTCGCGAGCCTATGTCCACGGCTTTTGCCCGATCCGGCGACATCGTGGCGCTTCTCATCCGGGCGGCTTCAGGGTTTGCGAAACGGCGCGCTTGCATATTTAGGGTAGGCAACCCTTACTGCGCAGGTCCGGATGGCCCGCGCCCCAGGAGGTCCTCCCCATGGCATCCCTCGCCACCCGCCCCGGCCCGGCCCCCGACGGGACCACCGCGGCGACGACCGGGCTGCTCACTGCCCGCACCGCCGACGCCTACCAGGAGCTGCTCGGCCAGGTCACCCGCGACGTCGCCGAGCGGCTCCGCACGGTGCGCGCCCCCTCCGTCGGCCCCGACCGCCGCCGGCTCGAGCAGCTCGTGGAGGACGTCGACCTCGACGGCCCGGGCGTGGGGGACGCCGCCGCCCTGACGGAGGCCGACTCCCTCTACGCGGGCAACGCCGTCTGGTTCCACCACCCCTCCTATCTCGCGCACCTCAACTGCCCCGTCGTGCTGCCCGCCGTCGCCGCCGAGGCGATGCTCGCCGCGATCAACACCTCCGTGGACACCTTTGACCAGTCCCTGGTCGCGACCCTGATGGAGCAGCGCCTGGTGCGGTGGACCGCCGAGCGGATCGGCTTCACGCAGGGCGACGGCGTGTTCACCTCCGGCGGCACCCAGTCCAACCTCCAGGCCCTCTTCCTCGCCCGTTCCCGCGCCGAGCGCGCGGCGGACGAGGACCGCGCCGCCCTGCTGCCCCGCCTGCGGGTCCTCGCGACCGAGGCCGCCCACTTCTCCGTCACCCGCTCCGCGAGGCTGCTCGGCCTGCGCGAGGACGCCGTCGTCGCCGTCCCCGCCGACGCCGCCGGACGCATGGACGCAGCCGCGCTGCGCGAGACCCTCTCCATCCTCGAGGCGGCCGGCGAGTTGCCCATGGCGATCGTCGCGACCGCCGGCACCACCGACCGCGGCCTCATCGACCCCCTGCCCGAGATCGCCGACGCCGCCCGAGACCACCGCGCCTGGCTCCACGTCGATGCCGCCTACGGCGGAGGCCTGCTCCTCTCCCGCACCCGACGCCACCTCCTGGACGGCATCGAGCACGCCGACTCGGTCACCGTCGACTACCACAAGACCTGCTTCCAGCCCGTCTCCTCGAGCGCCCTGATCGTGCGCGAGCGCGCGGACCTCGCCGCGACCGCGCACCATGCCGACTACCTCAACCCCGCCGCCGAGGCGGCCTCCGAGGACGCCGAGCCGAACCAGGTCGACAAGTCCCTCCAGACCACGCGCCGCTTCGACGCGCTGAAGCTGTGGACCACGCTGCGCTCGCTCGGACCGGACGCGATCGGGGACATGGTCGACGCCTGCTGCGACCTCGCCGTCGAGGTGCGCGAGCTGCTGGCCGAGGACCCCGACCTGCACGTGCTGGGCACCTCCGACCTCTCCACCGTCATCTTCCGCTTCCGCCCCGAGGGGCTCGACGACGCCCGCACCGACGCGCTGCAGCCCCTGATCCGTCGGATCCTGTTCCACTCCGGTCGCGCCATGGTCGCCCGCACCACCATCGACGGCACCCCCTGGCTGAAGCTCACCCTCCTGAACCCCGAGACCACGCTGCTGGATGTCGCCGCCGTGCTCGACCTCGTCCGCGCGACCGGCCGCGGCCTGCTCGCCGGCAGCCGCCTCGCCGCCGCGGAGGAGACCCGATGAGCACCCCCGCCCCGCAGCACGTCCACGACCTCGTCGGCATCGGCCTCGGCCCCTTCGGCCTGGGCCTCGCCGCGCTCGCCGGCCCGCTCGACGACCTCGACGCCGTCTTCGTCGACCAGGCGGGCGGCTTCTCCTGGCATCCCGGGATGATGCTCGAGGGCACCACCCTGCAGGTCCCCTTCCTCGCCGACCTCGTGACGATGGCGGATCCCACCTCTTCCTACTCGTTCCTCGCCTTCCTCAAGGCCACCGGGCGCCTCTACTCCTTCTACATCCGCGAGTCCTTCGCGCCGCTGCGCAGCGAGTACGACGCCTACTGCCGCTGGGTCGCCGAGCGGCTGGAGACCCTGCGCTGGCGCCGCCGCGCCCTCGCGATCGAGGAGGAGGGCGACCATCTGCTGGTCACTCTCGCCGTGCTCGACGCCCAGGGCGCCACCACGCGCTTCGAGCGGCTGCGCACCCGGCACGTCGCGCTCTGCCTCGGCACCGCCCCGCACCTCCCGCCCCCGCTCGAGGCGCTCGCGGGGGAGGGCGGCCCCGCCCCGGTCCTCCACAGCGCCGACTACCTCGCACGGAAGCAGGAGCTGCTGGAGGCGGGCTCCGTCACCGTCGTCGGCAGCGGACAGTCCGCCGCCGAGGTCTACCGCGACCTGCTCGCCGCTGCCGCCCCGCGCGGCACCAGGGTGGACTGGGTGACCCGCTCGGAGCGGTTCTTCCCGATGGAGTACACCAAGCTCACCCTCGAGATGACCTCCCCGGAGTACACCGACCTGCACCGCGCGCTGCCCGAGGACGTCCGCGACGGTCTCTCCCGCACCCAGCGCGCCCTGCACAAGGGAATCAGCGCGGACCTGATCGACGAGATCCACGAGCTGCTCTACGGCCTCACCGCCGGCGGGCGCGAGCTCCCCTCGCGCCTGCTCACCGCCACCGCCGTCACCGGTGCCCAGACGGACGGCGACGAAATCGTCCTGGACCTCGCCCACTCCCTCACGGGGGAGACGGCCGAGCACCGCACCGGCGCCGTGGTCGCCGCGACCGGGTACCGCCCTCGCGACGCCGATCTCCTCGCCCCGCTCGGCGACCGGGTCCGACGGGACGCATCGGGCCGCCTCGACATCGCCCGCGACTACACGGTCGACGAGCCGGGCCGTCTCCACGTGCTCGGCACCGAGGAGCACACCCACGGCGTGACGGCCCCGGACCTCGGCTTCGGCGCCTGGCGCGCCTCCGTGGTGCTCGCCGCCGTGCTGGGCCGCGAGCCCTACCCGATCGAGCGAGCGATCGCCTTCCAGACCTTCGGCCTGCCGGCCGCGCACTGACCGCCGGCCGCGCACAGACCAGGGGAACCACGATGGACCTGACCTTCACCCCGCTGGACCCCGCCGCCCACGACGAGCTGCTGCACGGCTGGCTCACCACCGACCGCGCCCGCTTCTGGGGCATGACCGCGCACAGTCCCGCCCAGGTGCGCGCCTATCTCGAGCGCGTCGACGCCTCCGCCGACGAGCAGGGCTGGATCGGCTCCCGCGACGGGACCCCGCTCGTCTACGTCGAGACCTACGACCCCGCCCGCCTCCTCCCTGCCGGGCTGCTCGATCCCGAGCCCGGCGACCTCGGCATGCACCTGCTGATCGCCCCGCCCGCCGGCGAGCCTGAGCACGGGCTCACCGCCGCGGTGATCGGGGAGGTGGTCTCCTGGTGTCTGCACGAGCGAGGCGCCGCCCGTCTGGTCGTCGAGCCCGACGCGCGCAATCGTGCCGTGCTCGCCAAGAACGCCGCGGCCGGCTTCCGAGTGCTCCGCCACGTGGAGATCCCCGACGGGGAGGGCACCAAGCACGCCGCGCTCAGCGTCTGCACCCGCGCCGACTTCGCCGCCTCGCCGCTGGGCCCCGGCGCCACGCCCACCGCCCATCTCCGCCCCGACATCGCCGAGCAGGCCCACCGCCACCTGATCGCCAAGGCGCTCGCCGAGCTCTCCCACGAGCGCGTCCTCGCCCCCGAACCGCGCGGCGAGGGGGCCTGGGAGCTCGCCGTCCCCGGCACCGATATCCGCTACCGCTTCACCGCCCGGGTGCTGCCGCTCGAGCACTGGCTCGTCGACCCCGCCTCGATCACCCGCGTCGAGGACGGCACTCCCACCCCGCGGGACGTGCAGGTCCTCGTGGCCGAGCTGCAGGACCTCCTCGGCATCCCGGACGATCTCCTCGCCACCTATCTCGAGGAGCTCGCCTCCACCCTCGCCGCCCGCTGCGCGACCCTCGATGCGGCGAGCCGCGGCGAGCGGCCGTCGGCCGAGGAGCTCCTGGACGCAGACCTCCCACGGATCGAGGCGGCGATGACCGAGGGGCATCCCGGCTTCCTCGCCAATAACGGCCGCATCGGCTTCTCCCTGCCCGACTACCGCGCCTTCGCCCCCGAGCAGGGCCGCACCACCCGCCTGGAATGGGTCGCGGTGCGGCGCGAGCACGGCCACCTCGCCCTCGGCGAGGGCCTCACCGAGGAGGACCACGCCGCCTGGTCGCTGTCGGCGGAGGAGCGCGCAGCCTTCGCCGCACGGCTCACGGACCGCGGCCTCGACCCCACGGGATACCCGCTGATGCCGCTGCACCCCTGGCAGGCCGGCCACCGCCTGCCGATCACCTTCGCACCCGACATCGCCCGCGGCGACCTCGTCCCCCTCGGCGTCGGCGGCGACGAGATGCAGCCCCAGCAGTCCCTGCGCACCTTCTACAACCGCACCCGCGAGGGTGCCCCCTACGTCAAGGTCGCCCTCGCGATCCAGAACATGGGCTTGCTGCGCGGCCTGTCCCCGCACTACATGCGCGACACCCCCGCCATCAACGACTGGCTCGCCGCACTCGTCGCCGGCGATGCGGAGTTCTCGGACCAGGGCTTCCGCGTGCTGCGCGAGCGCGCCGCGATCGGGTACACGGGCGACGCCTACCATCGCACCCGCACCACGAACCCGCACCGCAAGATGCTCGCCGCGCTCTGGCGCGAGAACCCGGTCGCGCAGCTCGCACCGGGGGAGCGGGCCTTCACCATGGCGGCGCTGCTGCACCGCGACCACGAGGGCCGCTCCGTCGCCGCGACGATGCAGCGCGCCTCCGGCCTGCCGCCCGAGCAGTGGCTCGCCGGATACCTGCGCGCCTATCTCCGATCGCTGGTCCACCTGCTGCTCGCCCACGACGTGGTGGTCATGCCCCACGGCGAGAACCTCATCCTGCGTGTACGGGAGCAGCAGGTGATCGGCGCGTTTTACAAGGACATCGGCGAGGAGATGGCTGTGGTGGGCCACCGACCGCTGCCGGAGGACATGGAGCGGGTGCGGGCCGTGGTGCCGGGGGAGGAGAAGACGCTGTCGATCTTCACCGACGTCTTCGACGGGGTGCTGCGCCACCTCGCCGGGATCCTCGACGCCGACGGGATCCTGCCCGCCGACCGGTTCTGGGGCCAGGTCGCGAGCGTGCTCGACGAGTACGAGTCGGGCCACCCCGACCTCGCCCGCGGCCTCGCCGGCGATGTGGACCTCCGCGCCGGGTCCTTCGCCCACTCCTGCCTGAACCGTCTCCAGCTGCGCAACACCCTGCAGATGGTCGACCTCGGCGACCAGGCCTCCTCGCTGCTGTACGCCGGGAGGATGGACAACCCCGTCGCCCGGATCGGTGCGCCCGTCTGAGGGGTGACCAGTGTGATCCCCGTCCGGTGTCCGGATGGTGACACCGCCATCTCGCATGGCGGCGTAGCATGACGGGCATGGCTCAGCTCCGTTCCCGCACCTCGACCCACGGCCGCAACATGGCAGGCGCCCGCGCCCTCTGGCGCGCCACCGGCATGAAGAGCGGCGACTTCGGCAAGCCGATCATCGCGATCGCGAACTCGTACACGCAGTTCGTCCCCGGCCACGTCCACCTCAAGAACATGGGTGACCTGGTCGCGAGCGCGGTCGAGGAGGCCGGCGGCGTCTCCAAGGAGTTCAACACCATCGCCGTCGACGACGGCATCGCCATGGGCCACGGCGGCATGCTCTACTCGCTGCCGAGCCGCGACCTCATCGCCGACTCGATCGAGTACATGGTCAACGCCCACACCGCCGACGCGCTGGTGTGCATCTCGAACTGCGACAAGATCACCCCCGGCCACCTCTTGGCCGCGATGCGCCTGAACATCCCGGTCGTCTTCGTCTCCGGCGGCCCCTCCGAGTCCGGCAAGCCCGTCGAGGGCGTCACCGAGAACCGGATCGACCTGGTCGATGCGATGTCGCTGTCCGCGAACGACTCGATCACCGACGCGCAGCTCGCCGAGGTGGAGGAGAACGCCTGCCCCACCTGCGGCTCCTGCTCGGGCATGTTCACCGCGAACTCGATGAACTGCCTCACCGAGGTGCTGGGCCTGTCCCTGCCCGGCAACGGCACCACCCTCGCCACCCACGCCTTCCGCAAGGAGCTCTTCCTCGAGGCGGGGCGGAAGATCGTCGAGCTCGCCAGGCGCTACTACGAGGAGGACGACGAGTCGGTCCTGCCCCGGTCGATCGCGACCAAGGCCGCGTTCTCCAACGCGATGGCCATGGACGTGGCGATGGGCGGATCGACCAACACGATCCTCCACATCCTCGCCGTCGCGATCGAGGCCGGCGTCGACTTCGGCCTCGACGACATCGACCGCATCTCCCGCTCCGTGCCGACGCTGTCGAAGGTCGCCCCCAACGGCACCGCCCACGTCGAGGACGTCCACCGCGCCGGCGGCATCCCCGCGATCCTCGGCGAGCTGGACCGGGCCGGGCTGCTGGACCACACCGTCCACACCGTCCACTCCCCGGACCTCACCAGCTGGCTGGCCGAGTGGGACGTGCGCGGCGGCAAGGCCTCGAAGAAGGCCGAGGCCCTCTTCCACGCCGCCCCCGGCGGGGTGCGCACCACCCAGGCCTTCTCCACCACGAACACCTGGGACGAGCTCGACCTCGACGGCGAGAACGGTGTGGTCCGCGCCGTCCCCCACGCCCACACCAAGGACGGCGGCCTCGCCGTGCTCAAGGGCAACCTCGCCCGCGACGGCGCCGTGTTCAAGACCGCCGGCGTCACCGAGGACCTCTTCCACTTCGAGGGCACCGCGGTGGTCTGCGACTCCCAGGAGGAGGCGGTCCAGAAGATCCTGGACAAGACCGTCAAGGCCGGCGACGTGGTGGTCATCCGCTACGAGGGCCCCAAGGGCGGCCCCGGCATGCAGGAGATGCTCTACCCCACCTCCTTCCTCAAGGGACGGGGCCTCGGGAAGACCTGCGCGCTGATCACCGACGGCCGCTTCTCCGGCGGCACCAGCGGCGTCTCCATCGGCCACATCTCCCCGGAAGCGGCCGAGGGCGGGCTCATCGGCCTCATCGAGGACGGCGACAGGATCATCATCGACGTAGACAAGCGCCTGCTCGAGCTCGACGTTCCCGAGGACGAGCTGGCCCGTCGCCGTGAGAACAAGGGCGCCCTGCCCTGGCGGCCGGAGAACCGCGACCGCAAGGTCTCCCAGGCCCTGAAGGTCTACGCCCACCTCGCCCGGTCCGCGACCTACGGCGCGACCCGCCGCCCGCTGGACTGACACCGGGTCGATACGGAACGGCCGCCGCCCTGGCTCAGGGCGGCGGCCTTTCTGCGTCGGGCCGTCAGGAGGCACAGCTCAAGGCGTCGCGGAACTCCTGCAGCGCCTCCGGCGACTGATCGATGTCCGCCCAGATGCCGGGCGGGAGGATCCCGAGCTCGACGACGTCGTAGTCGTCCGGATCGTTCGACTGGGTGCAGGCGGCAGCGACGATCCAGTCGTCGAGGGCCTTGGACGCTCCGTCGGATGCCGCCCCGCCCTCGGCCACGCTCGAGAGGTCGATGGTGGCACTTCCGTCGTAGGCCTCCATGGCCTGCGTGTGGGCGGCGTCCAGGGTCATCCCGACCAGGGAGTCGGGATCGACTTCGGGATCCGAGCCCGAAGAGGTGCAGGCGGCCGCGCCGACGAGCAGCGCGGCCGCCGCACAAGCAGTGCGGAGCCGGGTGAGCATGGCGGGATCATAAGCCGTGACCCGCCGCACAGGGGAGAGGAGGCGATCTGCCCACGACCGCCTCCTCGTCCTCACGCCCCGAGCGCGGCCTCGTAGCGCTCCAGCGCGATCTCGGCGACGAGCGGATGATCGCCGAGCGGGGCGGTGACCACGTCGGCCCCCGACGCGGCGACCAGGTCGTGGAAATGACCGGGGGCGAGCACATAGCTCGCCACCACCACGCGTGCGTCGTCGGCGAGGCCCTCCCGCGCCGCGGCGACGGCGTCCGCGACCGTCGGCGTCGCGGCATACGCGTAGCCGGGGCTCACCTCCCGGCCGAGGCGCTCGGAGAGCAGGCGGGCCATCTCCTCGACCTGCGCGACGCCCTCGGGATCCCTGGTGCCGGAGCCCGCCATCACCACCGCGTCGCCGTCGCGCAGGCCCGCCTCGGCGAGGCGCTGCGCCATCACCTCCGCGAGCCGCGGGTCCGGGCCGAGCGGCGCGGCGGCGGCCGCAGCACGACCGGCGACCGCCCCGCCGATGTCGTCCTTCACGTGATAGCCGAGCGAGAGCAGCAGCGGCACCACGACCGCCTCGACCGCCTCGCCCTCCCGGGTGCGGGCCTCGGCAGGCCGGGCATGGGCGGCGACCACCGCGGCCACGTCCGGTGACTGCACGTCCACGAACGCCTCCCGCACCGCGCCCGGCGCCTGCGCGGCGATCCGGCGCAGCAGGGCGCGCAGCACGTCCCGCCCCTCCCGCGAGCGGGTGCCGTGGGAGCAGCCGATCAGCACCGGGGCGGGGGAGCGGTCTGGAGCGGGACCGCCCTCCGGCAGATCGACGGCCTCACGGCCCGAGCCGTGCTCCGGGGCCTCCGCCGCTGAGGCCGGCTCCTCCGGGCGGAGGAAGCCCTCCGCCGCGGTCCGGCCCACCACGATCACCGCCGGATGCCCGATCCCGGCGTCGGCGACGACCTGCTCGATGTCCGCGAGGGTGCCGCGCACCTGACGCTGGCCCGGCAGGGTCGCCTCCTGCACCACCGCGACCGGGGTCGCGGGATCGATCCCGTTCAGCAGCGCCTGGGCGACCAGCCGCGGCAGCCACTCCACCCCCATCATCAGCACGGTCGTGGTCCCCGGATCGGCGAGCGCCGCGAGATCCGCGGGGCCCAGGTCGCCGTGGGCGTTGACCACGTGCACGGCGACCGCGGTGCCGCGATGGGTGACGGGCACGTCCCCGGCCGCCGGACCGGCCAGCGCCGAGGTCACCCCGGGCACCACCTGCACGTCGATGCCCGCCGCGCGGCAGGCGAGGACCTCCTCGCCGCCGCGGCCCAGCACGAACGGGTCCCCGCCCTTCAGCCGCACCACGCGCCGTCCCTCGCGGGCGATCGCGACGAGCAGCGCGCCGATGTCGTCCTGCCGCATGGAGTGCGCGCCGGGCCGCTTGCCCACGTCGATCACCTCGACGCCGGCGCCCAGCTCGTCCAGCAGTGCGCGCGGCCCGAGCCGGTCGGCGACCACCACGTCGGCCTGGCGCAGCAGGTCCAGGCCCCGCACCGTGATCAGGTCCCAGGCGCCGGGGCCGCCGCCCACGAGGGCGACGGCCCCGGGCTCGAGGCGGGCGCCGGTCAGGCCGCTCACGCCTCCCCGCCCGTGCCGGGGCGCGGCGCGGCGGAGACGTGCACGTGCCCGCCCCGCACCTCGACGTCGAACACCGCGATCGGCAGCCTCTCCCCGCCGCCGGAGTCGAGCACCGCGCCGGTGTCGAGATCCCAGCTCTGCTTGTACATGGGGGAGGAGAGGGTCGGGACGATCCGTCCCTCCGCCTCGCCCTCGACCGTGAGCAGATGGGTGCCCACCAGGCCGCGGGAGAGGATGTTCGAGCGGGAGTAGGGGTCGTGCTGCTGCACGGCGCGCACGCTCCCGTCGTCCAGCAGGAACACCGCGATCTGGGTGCCGTCCGGAAGGAGCGCCGCGGCGCCCCGCTCCGGGGTCAGCGCGCCGAGCGGGCAGATCGGCACGAGGGCGTCGGCGGGGGCGGTCATCACTGGTCCTCCTGCGAGATGTGGGCGGCGCCGGCGAGGGCGTGCTCCTTCGCCGCGAGCGGGGTCGGGAAGGTGGTCTCCGGGGCGTCCTCCGGCCGGGCCGGGCGCACCTGCTCGCGCTCGAGCACGTAGCGCAGCGTCTTGTCGTGCAGGTCCGGGGCGTTGATGAAGGACACGAACTTCGCGCGCCGCTCCGGATCGTGCACCGCCTCGGCCCACTCGTCGACGTAGGTGTCGGTGTGGCGCTGCATGGCGGCCTCGAGCTCCTCGCCGATGCCGAGGGAGTCCTCGACGATCACGCGCCGCAGCTCGTCGATGCCGCCGGGGTACTCCTCGACCCAGCGCGCGGTGCGCTGGAGCTTGTCCGCCTCGCGGATGTAGAGGATGAGGAAGCGGTCGATGCAGCGCTGCAGGGTCTCGTCGTCGAGGTCCTCGACGAGCAGCTGAGCATGGGCGGGCTGGGCGCCGCCGTTCCCGCCCACGTACAGGTTCCAGCCGCGGTGCGTGGCGATCACGCCGACGTCCTTCGCCTGCGCCTCCGCGCACTCGCGGGCGCACCCCGAGACGCCGATCTTGATCTTGTGCGGGGAGCGCAGCCCGCGATAGCGGCGTTCGAGGTGCGAGGCCATCGCGGTCGAGTCGCCCACGCCGTAGCGGCACCAGTTGGTGCCCAGGCAGCTCTTCACCATCCGCAGCGACTTGCCGTAGGCGTGGCCGGACTCGAAGCCGGCCTCGACCAGGCGCTCCCAGATCTCCGGCAGCTGCTCGAGCCGGGCCCCGAACATGCCGATCCGCTGGGCGCCGTTGACCTTCACGTACAGGCCGTAGTCCTTCGCCACCTGCGCGAAGACGAGCAGCTTCTCGGGGGTGACCTCGCCGGCGGGCATCGCGGGAATCACCGAGTAGGTGCCGTCCTTCTGGATGTTCGCCATGACGTGGTCGTTGGTGTCCTGCAGCGAGCCGAGCTGACGGCCCACCGGGCTGTGACGCTTGCCGGAGAGGGCGCCGAGCGAGGACAGGATCGAGGCGACCGTGGGGCGGCAGACCGCACAGCCGCGGCCCGCGCCGGTGCCGTGCGCGGCGACGACCTCGGTGAAGGTCTCCTGGCCGCCCTCCTCGACGAGCCTGTACAGCTCGGCGCGGGAGTGGTCGAAGTGCTCGCACAGTGCGCGGGAGACCTCGATGCCGCTCTTGGCCAGCTCCTGGTTCAGCAGCTTCGTCAGCGACGGGACGCAGGAGCCGCACACGGTGCCGGCGGTGGTGCACTCCTTGATCGCGCCGACCGTGTGGCAGCCCTGCTCATTGACAGCGTGGCGGACGGTGCCGGCGGAGACGTTGTTGCACGAGCAGATCACCGCGTCGTCCGGCATCTCCGCGCCCGCGAGCGCATCGCCCGCGCCCTCCGGCGCGATCACTGCGGAGGGGTCGGCGCCGAGGGCCCGCCCGGTCATCGGACGCAGCTGCGAGTACAGCGCGATGTCGCCGACGAACACGCCGCCGAGCAGGGTCGTCGCGTCGTCGCTCATCACGAGCTTGCGGTACTGGCGGTGCACCGGGTCGACGAAGGAGACCTCGAGCGCGTCGGGGGTCATGGCGTTGACGTCGCCGAAGGCGGCGGCGTCCACGCCTACGCCCTTGAGCTTCGTGCCGTCCTCGCCCCGCTGGTGGGTGCGGGTGCCGCCGAGGAAACGGTCGGCGACCACGTCGGCCATGTCGTTGCCGGGTGCGATCAGGCCCGCGCACACCCCGTCGAAGGAGGCGCACTCGCCGATCGCCCAGATGTCCGGGTCGGAGGTCTGGCAGCTCTCTCCCACCACGATGCCGCCGCGCTCGCCGACGGCGAGGCCGGCCTCGCGGCCGATCCGGTCGCGGGGGCGGATGCCGGTGGAGAAGACGACGACGTCCGCGGGCAGCTCGCTGCCGTCGGTGAGCTCCGCGGTGCCGATAGCGCCGTCCTCGGCGGGACGGAAGGCGGTTGCGCCCACGCCGGTGCGCACCGCGATGCCCTTGTCCTGGATGAGCAGGCGCAGCATCTCGCCGCCGCCGTCGTCGAGCTGGACGGCCATCAGTCGGTCCGCGAACTCGACCACGGTGGAGTGCGCGCCGAGGTCCTGCAGCGCGGCCGCGGCCTCGAGGCCGAGCACGCCGCCGCCGACGACGACGCCGCGGACCTCGCGGCCCAGCGCCTCGCCGCGCTCGGCGACCCAGGCGGCGAGGGACTCGGCGTCGTCGACCGTGCGATAGCTGAAGGAGCCGGGCAGGTCCTTGCCCTCGGCGCGGGGCGCCCAGGCCCAGGAGCCCGTGGCGAGCACGAGCCGGTCGTACTCGTGCAGGGTGCCGGAGGCGCAGGTGACGGTGTGCGCGGAGCGGTCCAGGCTCTCGGCGGCGTCGCCCGTGACCAGCGTGATCCGCGGGTCGGCCCAGACCCCGGTGTCCAGGGCGAGCATCTCGGCGCGGCGGTGGCCGAACCAGTCCGAGAGGTGCACGCGATCGTAGGGATGCTGGGTCTCCTCGCCGATGACGGTGAGGGTCCAGTCGCCGGTGGGGTCCTGGGACTGCATCCGGGCCGCGAAGCGGTGCCCTGTCATGCCTCCGCCGATCACGACGATGCGGGTGCCGGACGGCATCGGCGTCCCGGCGGCGGGGGCGAGGGGGGAATGGCCGGTGGCGTTCATGGCTCTGCGCACGGTCCTCTCTGGAGCGGGTGACCTCGTCCCTACCGTAAGCAGGACCGGACGCCGTGCGCAGGACTTTCGTCGCTCCGTCGGGCCTCGGGGCGGGGTCCCTCAGGACTTTCCACCTTGGCCTCGCGAAGCGCGTCGCGCCCCCGCCGCCGCGACGGCTGCCCGCGGGGTCTCGCGATCCGGACAGGTGGCCCCGGCCACGCCCCGGGGCCTATGGTGGGCGCATGCAGACGATTCTTCTCGTAGTTCCCGAGCGCGGCTGACGCCCACTCGTCGCTTCGAGACGTCATCCGCGCCCCTCCCCGAGCCCCAGGCGGAGGGGCTTTTTCGTGCCCGGCCCGCGGGACGGCGCGACGGGAAGGACGGGGAGCATGTTCCACTCACCGCCACCGCCCACCGTCCGAGACGACGAAGGAGTTCCGATGACCGGACAGCAGATGACCGGCGCGCAGGCGCTGGTCGAGTCCCTCGAGCATGCCGGGGCAGAGGTCGTCTTCGGCCTTCCCGGCGGCGCGATCCTGCCCACCTACGACCCGCTGATGGACGCGAAGAAGCTCCGTCACGTGCTGGTCCGCCACGAGCAGGGTGCCGGCCACGCCGCTTCCGGCTACGCCCACGCGACCGGCAAGGTCGGCGTGTGCCTGGCGACCTCCGGCCCGGGTGCCACCAACCTCATCACCGCGATCGCCGACGCCCAGATGGACTCGATCCCGCTGGTCGCGATCACCGGCCAGGTCGGCTCGATGTTCATCGGCACCGACGCCTTCCAGGAGGCGGACATCGTGGGCATGACGATGCCGGTGACCAAGCACAACTTCCTGGTCAAGGACGCCGCGGAGATCCCGAAGGTGATCAAGCAGGCCTTCCACATCGCCTCGACCGGCCGGCCCGGCGCGGTGCTGGTGGACGTCACCAAGGACGCCCAGCAGGACATGATGGAGTTCGTCTGGCCCGAGACCCTGGACCTGCCCGGCTACCGCCCGGAGCCGCGTCCGCACGGCAAGCAGATCCGCGAGGCGGTGCGCCTCATGCTCGAGGCGAAGCGCCCGGTGTTCCTGCTCGGCGGCGGCGTGCTGCGCGGCAGCGCCACCGATGAGGTGCGCGAACTCGTGGACGCCTCCGGCATCCCCTTCACCACCACCCTGATGGCGCGCGGCGCACTGCCGGACTCCCACCCGAGCCACCTCGGGATGCCCGGCATGCACGGCACCGTCGCCGCGGTCTCGGCCCTGCAGCGCGCGGACCTGCTGATCAACATCGGCGCCCGTTTCGACGACCGGGTCACCGGCCGCCTGGACTCCTTCGCCCCCGGTGCGAAGATCATCCACGCGGACATCGACCCGGCCGAGATCTCGAAGAACCTCGTCGCCGACGTGCCGATCGTCGGCCAGGCCGGGCAGGTCGCCAAGGCTCTCACCGAGGAGCTCCGCGCCCGCCTGGCCGAGTCCGACCCTCGTGACTACGAGGGCTGGTGGGGCACGCTGGACATGCTGCGGGAGAACTACCCGCTGGGCTGGACCGCGACCGAGGACGGCTTCACCGCCCCGCAGAAGGTCATCTCCCGCATCGGCGCGATCTCCGGGCCCGATTCGATCTACGTCGCGGGCGTGGGCCAGCACCAGATGTGGTCGGCCCAGTTCGTCCAGTACGAGAACCCGCGCACCTGGATCAACTCCGGGGGCCTGGGCACCATGGGCTACTCGGTGCCCGCGGCGATGGGCGCCAAGGTGGGCATGCCGGAGAAGACGGTGTGGTCCATCGACGGCGACGGCTGTTTCCAGATGACGAACCAGGAGCTCGCCACCTGCGTGATCAACGAGATCCCGATCAAGGTCGCCGTCATCAACAACAGCTCGCTGGGCATGGTGCGCCAGTGGCAGAACCTGTTCTACGACCAGCGCTACTCGAACACCGAGCTGAACACCGGCCACGGCTCGCGCCGCATCCCCGACTTCGTCAAGCTCGCCGACGCCTACGGCTGCGCGGGCCTGCGCTGCGAGCGGGACGAGGACATCGACGACACCATCCGCCAGGCGATGGAGATCAACGACCGCCCCGTGGTCGTGGACTTCACCGTCAGCGCCGACGCGATGGTGTGGCCGATGGTGCCGGCCGGCGTCTCCAACGACGAGATCCAGATCGCCCAGGGCATGAGCCCCGAGTGGGAGAGGGACATCTGAGCATGACCACCAACCAGCAGCAGGCCCCGACCGGGACCCCCGACTACGTCATGTCGCCGAACAGCCAGACCCTCTCGGTGCTGGTGGAGAACAAGCCCGGTGCGCTCACCCGCGTCACCGCCCTGTTCTCCCGTCGCGGCTACAACATCTCCTCGCTCGCGGTGGGACCCACCGAGCATCCGGAGATCTCCCGCATCACGGTCGTCGTCGACGTCGAGCAGCACCGGCTCGAGCAGATCACCAAGCAGCTCAACAAGCTCGTCAACGTGCTCAAGATCGTCCAGTTCGACCCCCGCCAGACGGTCCAGCGCGAGCTGATCCTCATCAAGGTCACCGCCGACAGCTCCACCCGCACCCCGGTGCTGGAGATCGTGCAGATGTTCCGCGCGAAGGTCGTCGACGCCGCCTCGGACTCCGTGACGATCGAGGCGACCGGCACGCAGGACAAGCTCACCGCCCTCCTCGGCATGCTCGAGGAGTTCGGGATCCGCGAGATCGTGAAGTCGGGCGAGGTCGCGATCGGGCGCGGCGGTCGGGCGATCACCGACCGCGCGCTGCTGTCCTGATCCCCGCCACGCCGACCGAATAGCAAGACCGTTTCTCATATCGCAGGACGAGGGGCGATACGATCGCCTCGACGCCATAGAGCCAACCATCGAAGGAGCACAACGTGGCTGAGATCTTTTACGACGACAACGCCGACCTGTCCATCATCCAGGGCAAGAAGGTCGCGGTCGTCGGCTTCGGCTCGCAGGGCCACGCCCACGCGCTGAACCTGCGCGACAGCGGTGTCGAGGTCCGCGTGGGCCTGCGCGAGGGCTCGAAGTCCGCCGCAAAGGCCCAGGAGGAGGGTCTGACCGTCGGGACCGTCGCCGAGGTCGCCGAGTGGGCGGATCTGATCATGATCCTCACCCCCGACCAGGACCAGCGGAAGGTCTTCGCGGACTCGATCAAGCCCCACCTCTCCGAGGGCAAGGCGATCGCCTTCGCGCACGGCTTCAACATCCGCTTCGGCTACATCGAGGTCCCCGAGGGCGTCGACGTGCTGCTGATCGCCCCGAAGGCCCCCGGCCACACCGTGCGCCGCGAGTTCGCCGCCGGCCGCGGCATCCCGGACATCGTCGCCGTCGAGCAGGACGCGACCGGCTCCGCCTGGGACCTCGCCCTGTCCTACGCCAAGGGCATCGGCGGCACCCGCGCCGGCGTCATCAAGACCACCTTCACCGAGGAGACCGAGACCGACCTCTTCGGCGAGCAGGCCGTGCTGTGCGGCGGCATGAGCCACCTCGTCCAGGCCGGCTTCGAGACCCTCACCGACGCCGGCTACCAGCCGGAGATCGCCTACTTCGAGGTCCTCCACGAGCTCAAGCTGATCGTCGACCTCATGAACGAGGGCGGCATCGCCAAGCAGCGCTGGTCGATCTCCGACACCGCCGAGTACGGCGACTACGTCTCCGGCCCGCGCGTGGTCACCGACCAGACGAAGGCCGACATGAAGGCGATCCTCGCCGACATCCAGTCCGGCGCCTTCGCCAAGCGCTTCATCGACGACCAGGACAACGGCGCCGAGGAGTTCAAGAAGCTCCGCGCCGCCGAGGCCGAGCACCCGATCGAGAAGGTCGGCAAGGACCTGCGCAAGATGTTCTCCTGGAGCGCGCAGTCCATCGACTCGGACTACGTCGAGGGCAGCGCCGCGCGCTGACCCACCCGGTCCCGAGACGGCGGCGGGAGCACCCACGAGGTGCTTCCGCCGCCGTCCTTCGTGCAAGGGTCTCGCATCCTGACCCGCGTTCCCGCATGGCGGACACGCGACTACGCTGTCCCCTGAAACCCGTCGCACCCGAGGAAGTGAGCGACGACCACCATCCGTACCGGAGGAGATTCCGTGACGCGTCCTGTCGTGCTCATCGCTGAGGAGCTGTCGCCCGCCACCGTCGAGGTGCTGGGCCCCGACGTCGAGGTCCGCAGCGTGGACGGCACCGACCGTCCCGCGCTGCTCGCCGCAGTGGCGGAGGCCGATGCCCTCCTGGTCCGCTCCGCCACCCAGGTCGACGCGGAGGTGTACGCCGCGGCCCCGAAGCTGCGCGTCGTCGCCCGCGCCGGCGTGGGCCTGGACAACGTCGACGTCCCCGGCGCCACCACCGCGGGCGTCATGGTCATCAACGCCCCGACCTCCAACATCGTCTCCGCCGCGGAGCTCGCGATCGCGCTGATCCTCGCCTCGCTGCGCAATCTCGGCCGCGCCGACTCCTCCGTGAAGGCCGGCCGCTGGGAGCGCAAGCAGCTCACCGGGGTGGAGCTGCTGGAGAAGACCGTCGGCGTGGTGGGCTTCGGCCGCATCGGCCAGCTCGTCGCCGAGCGCCTGCGCCCCTTCGGCGTGACTCTCCTGGCCTACGACCCCTACGTCAACCATGCCCGCGCCGCCGAGCTCGGCGCCCGCGTCGTCGAGCTCGACGAGCTGATGCGCGAGGCCGACGTGCTCACCGTCCACATGCCCAAGACCCCTGAGACCACGGGCCTGATCGGCGCCGAGGAGTTCGCGCTCGCGAAGCCGAACCTCCACGTCGTCAACGCCGCCCGCGGCGGCCTGATCGACGAGGAGGCGCTGTACACCGCGCTGAGCACCGGACAGATCGCCGGGGCCGGCCTGGACGTGTACTCCTCCGAGCCGCCCGCGAAGAGCGAGACCGCCGCGAAGCTGCTCGAGCTCGAGAACATCACCCTCACCCCGCACCTCGGTGCCTCCACCGCCGAGGCGCAGGAGAAGGCCGGCGTGGCGGTGGCGAAGTCCGTGCGCCTGGCGCTCGCGGGCGAGCTGGTCCCCGACGCGGTCAACGTCGCCGGCGGCGCGATCGACGACCTGGTCCGCCCGGGCGTCGCCCTGTCGGACCGGCTCGGCCAGCTCTTCACCGCCCTGGCCGGCGAGGCCCCCGAGGTGCTCGACATCGAGGTCCACGGCGAGATCGCCTCCCGCGATGTCACCGCGCTGAAGCTCTCCGCCCTGCGCGGCATGTTCCGCTCCGTGGTCACCGAGCAGGTCAGCTACGTCAACGCCCCCGTCCTCGCCGAGGAGCGCGGCATCGCCGTCAACCTCGTCACCGACGAGACCACCGAGCGCTTCCGCAACGTCATCACCCTGCGCGGCACGCTGCGCGGCGGCGACGTCGTGGCCGTCTCCGGCACGCTCAGCGGCGTGGACCAGGAGCACAAGCTCATCGACGTCTTCGGCCATGCGCTCGACGTGCCGCTGAGCGACCACCTGCTGATCCTGCGCTACTCGGACGGGCCCGGCCTGATCGGCAAGTACGGCGCCCTCCTCGGTGAGGCCGGCATCAACATCGCCGGCATGCAGGTCTCTCGCGTCCGCCGCGCCCAGGGCGCCGAGGCCCTCGTGGTCCTCGACCTCGACGAGTCCGTCTCCCGCGAGTTCGCCGAGGAGCTGGGCGCCGCCATCGACGCGCGCTCGATCCACGCCGTCGACCTCGTCTACTGATCCCACCCCCTCCTCAGGAGCAGCACCAGCCATGAGCACCACCCCCGCCCCGAGCACCCTGGACCTCGCCGTCATCGAGGGCGACGGCATCGGCAAGGAGGTCGTCCCCCAGGGCCTGCGCGCCCTCGAGGCCGCCCTCGAGCCCGCCGGCGTCGCGGTCCGCACCACGGACTACGACCTCGGGGCGGGGCGCTGGCACCGGACGGGGGAGACCCTGACCGACGAGGACATGGCGGCGCTCGCGAAGCACGACGCGATCCTGCTCGGCGCCGTCGGCGACCCCGGCGTGCCCTCCGGTGTGCTCGAGCGGGGCCTGCTGCTGAAACTCCGCTTCGGCTTCGACCACTTCGTGAACCTGCGCCCCACCCGCCTGTTCCCGGGCGTCTCCACCCCGCTGGCCGAGCCGGGCGAGGTCGACTTCCTCGTCGTGCGCGAGGGCACCGAGGGCCCCTACGTCGGCAACGGCGGCTCCATGCGCACCGGCACCCCCCTCGAGGTCGCCACCGAGGTCTCCCTGAACACCGCCGTCGGCGTCGAGCGCGTGGTCCGCTACGCCTTCGAGCAGGCCGAGGCGCGCCGGGGGAAGCTCACCCTCGTGCACAAGCACAACGTGCTCGTCCACGCCGGGCACCTGTGGCGCCGGATCGTCGAGGAGGTCGGCGCCGAGCACCCGGGCGTCGAGGTCGACTACGCCCACGTCGACGCGATGATGATCTACCTGGTCCAGGACCCCTCCCGCTTCGACGTCATCGTCACCGACAACCTCTTCGGCGACATCGTCACCGACCTCGCCGGCGCCATCGGCGGCGGAATCGGCCTCGCGGCGAGCGGGAACGTCAACCCCACCGGCGCCTTCCCCTCGATGTTCGAGCCCGTGCACGGCTCCGCCCCCGACATCGCCGGCCAGGACAAGGCCGACCCCACCGCGACCGTGCTCTCGGTCGCGCTGCTGCTGGACCACCTCGGCCACATCGAGCCCGCCGCCGCGGTCCGCGCCGCGGTCGAGAACGACCTGGCGGCCCGCGCAGCGGATGCGTCGCTCGCCTCCCGCGGCACCGCCCGCATCGGCGACGACCTCGTCGCCGCGATCACCGGGCGCTGAGAGCCCGCACCTGACACACTGACCCTGCCGAACCCCGCCGAGGAGATCCCCGTGAGCGCACTCGCCTTCCCCCAGACCAGCACCACCCGTCGCGTGGGCGACGACGAGCGCGCCAGCATCCTCGCCGCCCCCGGCTTCGGCCAGCACTACACCGACTTCATGGCCCGCGCCCGCTGGACGGCCGAGGGCGGCTGGGGCCAGGACGAGGTCGTGCCCTACGGCCCGCTCGAGCTCTCGCCCGCCTCCGCCGTCCTGCACTACGGCCAGGAGATCTTCGAGGGTCTCAAGGCGTTCCGCCACGCCGACGGCTCGGTGTGGACCTTCCGCCCCGAGGCGAACGCCGAGCGCATGCAGCGCTCCGCCCGGCGCCTCGCCCTGCCCGAGCTGCCGGTGGAGGACTTCCTGACCTCGCTGAAGGCCGTCGTCGCGGCCGACGAGCCGTGGGTGCCCGAGGCGACCAGCGAGGAGTCCCTCTACCTGCGACCCTTCATGTTCGCCAGCGAGGAGTTCCTCGGGGTGCGGGCCGCGCACGAGGTGGACTACTACGTCATCGCCTCCCCGGCCGGTCCCTACTTCCCCCGCGGCGTCCAGCCGCTGGTCGTGTGGATCACCGACGAGTACGCCCGCGCCGGCGCCGGCGGCACCGGCGCTGCGAAGTGCGGCGGCAACTACGCCTCCTCGCTGCTGGGCAAGCGGGAGGCCGCGGAGAACGGCGCCGACGAGGTGCTCTTTCTCGATTCCGAGACCCACACCTCGATCGACGAGCTCTCCGGCATGAACGTCGTCGCTATCACGAAGGACGGCCGCCTGCTCACCCCGTCGCTGACCGGCTCGATCCTCGAGGGCGTCACCCGGTTGTCGATCCTGCGCCTCGCGGAGGACCGAGGCCTCGAGGTCCACGAGCAGAAGCTCGTGATCGAGCGAGGTCGAGCAGCAGCTCGAGTCCGGCGAGATCACCGAGATGTTCGCCTGCGGCACCGCCGCCGTCATCAACCCCATCGGCGAGTTCCGCTCGAGGAAGGGTTCCTGGACCGTCGGCGACGGCGGCTCGGGCGAGGTCACCCTGGCGCTGCGCAAGGAGCTCACCGACATCCAGTACGGCCGGATCCCGGACCGTCACGGCTGGCTGACCCGGCTGGTGTGAGCGGGACATGACCACTCCCACGATCGAGGCCTTCCACCTCTACGACACCACCCTGCGCGACGGCTCCCAGCAGGAGGGGCTCACCCTCTCGGTGACCGACAAGCTCGCCGTCGCCCGCCATCTCGACGACCTCGGCGTGACCTACATCGAGGGCGGCTGGCCGGGCGCCGTCCCGCGGGACACGGAGTTCTTCGCCCGCGCGGCGACCGAGCTCGAGCTGTCCACGGCGCGTCTGGCCGCCTTCGGCGCGACCCGCAAGGCGGGCGTCGACGTCACCGAGGACCAGCAGGTGCGTGCGCTCGTCGACTCCGGTGCGCCGACGATCACCCTGGTCGCGAAGTCCGATCTCCGCCACGTCACCGGTGCGCTGCGCACCACCGCCGAGGAGAACCTCGCGATGGTCCGCGACACGGTCGCGCACCTCGTCGGCCTCGGCCGCGAGGTGTTCGTCGACGCGGAGCACTTCTTCGACGGCTTCCTCCACGACCCCGACTACACGACCTCCGTGCTGGTGGCCGCGCACGAGGCCGGCGCCGCGGTGCTGGTGCTGTGCGACACCAACGGCGGCATGCTCCCGCACCAGGTCACCGAGATCATCGAGGACCTGCGCTCCCGTCTCGAGTCTGCCGGTGCGGGCGAGGCCCGGCTCGGCGCCCACACCCACAACGACACCGGCTGCGCGGTCGCGAACGCGATCAGCGCCGTCCGGGCTGGGATCACCCACGTCCAGGGCTGCGTGAACGGCTACGGGGAGCGCACCGGCAACGCCGACCTGATCACGCTCCTCGCCGACCTCCAGCTGAAGATGGGCATGGACCTGGTGCCCGAGGAGACCCTCGCCGAGGCCACCCGGATCTCCCACGCGATCGGCGAGATCGTGAACATGCCCGTCAGCCCCCGCGCCCCCTACGTCGGGGCGAGCGCCTTCGCGCACAAGGCCGGGCTGCACGCGAGCGCGATCCGGGTGGACCCGGACCTGTACCAGCACACCGATCCGCGTGCCGTCGGCAATGACATGCGCATGATCATCTCCGACATGGCCGGCCGCGCCTCGATCGAGCTCAAGGGCCGCGAGCTCGGCTTCGAGCTCGCCGGCGAGCCGGAGCTCCTCTCGCGACTCGCCCGGACCGTGAAGCAGCGCGAGGCGGAGGGCTACTCCTACGAGGCGGCCGACGCCTCCTTCGAGCTGCTCCTGCTGGACGAGCTAGGCCGCGTGCCGAGCTACTCCTCGGTCGAGTCCTGGCGGGCCACCTCCCAGCTGGGCCGCGACGGAACCCTCGAGACCGAGGCGACCGTGAAGCTGCGGGCCGACGGCGGGGGAGAGCGGGAGCGGAAGGTCACGATCGCCGAGGGCAACGGCCCCGTCAACGCCCTGGACCTCGCCCTGCGCGAGGCGCTGCGGGAGCGGCACCCGGAGGTCGACGAGTTCGAGCTGCGGGACTTCAAGGTCCGGATCCTCGACTCCCAGCACGGCACCGACGCGACCACGCGGGTGCTCGTGCGCACCTCGGGCCGGGGCCTGGAGTTCCAGACCGTGGGCGTGGGTCCGAACGTCATCGAGGCCTCCTGGGAGGCGGTCTTCGACGCGTACACCTACGGGCTCTACAAGTCCGGTGTTCCGGGGGCCTTCCAGGCCGGGGAGCGCTAGTGTGACCCCATGACGACCTACGTGCTCACCGCCATCGGGGACGACCGACCGGGCCTCGTCGCCGCCCTCGCCGCCGCCGTCGACGAGCACGGCGGCAGCTGGGTGGACAGCCAGCTCGCGCTGCTGGCCGGGAAGTTCGCCGGCATCGTGCAGGTGGATCTTCCCGACGAGGCGGTCCAGGACTTCCTCTCCGCGCTCGAGGGCCTCGAGGCCGAGGTCGGGCTCGAGGTGGAGGCCGCCGTCGCCGAGCAGACCGCTCCGCCCGGTCCCGCCCGCGCCCTCCGCCTGCACCTGCTGGGCCAGGACCGCACCGGCATGGTCCGCGAGGTCACCACGGCGCTGCGCTCGCAGGGCGCGACCATCGACGGACTGCGCTCCTGGACCCGTGAGGCGCCCGAGGGCGGCGGCATGCTCTTCGAGGCCGAGGCCGAGCTGCGCCTCCCGACCGAGTCCGACGAAGCCGACGTGCGCGAGGCGCTCGAGACGATCGCCGCGGAGCTGATGGTGGACCTGGAGCTCGACGCCCCGGAATGAGCCCGTGAGGGCCCGATGCTGGCGAATTCCGTGACCTTCGGGTCGCTACCTGACCCGTCCCTGCATCGTCTACCGGAGCAAGGACCCGCGCCGCGAGTCCGAGCGCCGCGGCTGGGAGAAGGTGGACTTCTGATGGCGGCGAGAGAATCGGTGACGCTGCAGAGCGACTGGGAGACGACGCTGCTGCCGTGGATGCGGGAGATCGCCGCGCACCTCGAGGTGGGCGGCGTGGACCTCGACGTGGACCGGGTCCACGTGATGACGGGAGTGGTCGCCGACGGGGTGCAGCGCTCGATGGCGCCGATCTCCGCGTTCCTCGTCGGCGCCGCGGTCGCGCGCGGCGCCGGGCTCGAGGAGTCCTGCGCGGCGGTCGAGTCGCTCACCCGGGAGAGGGCGCGGCGGCGCCGGCCCGGATGACACGGATGTCACCCCTTGTGATTGCGTTCACAGACGGTAGTCTGGTATCTGCGGTCTCCCCCATCCAGCCGCCCCCGTCGCCACCGAGAGGACCTGTCCGGTGATCAGCTTCCGTCCTTCGTCGTCCAAGAACACCCTTCACGCCGGTCGTGCGGCGAGGTTCGCCGCCGGCCTCATGCTCGCCGGCGCGCTCGGCGTCGCCGGTGCCGGCGCCGCCGGCGCCATTGAGGCCAATCCGCAGAAGATCGAGGCCAACCCCCAGGCCGCGGTCTCCGTGCAGAAGATCGAGACCAACCCGCAGAAGCGGATCGAGACCAACCCGCTCAAGCGGATCGAGACCAATCCGCAGAAGATCGAGACGAACCCTCTGATCGAGACCAACCCGCAGATCGAGACCAACCCGCAGAAGCGGATCGAGACGAACCCGCAGTACTGATCGACCCCGCTGCAGGTCGCTGCTGACGACGACGGCCGATGCCCCGCACGGGGCATCGGCCGTCGTCGTTTCGCGTCGTCGTCCTCGGGCGGCGCGCCCGGGCGGGGGCCCTCATCGGTCCGCGATGTCGCCGACGTGGGTGATCGTGAGCACCGGCTCGCCGGCCTCGTCGGTCGCCTCCAGGTCGAGCTCCGCCTCGATCGCCCAGTCGTGGTTCCCCTCCGGGTCGTCGAGCACCTGCCGGATCCGCCACAGCCGGGACTCCTCGGTGATCTGCAGCAGCTGCGGGGAGCGGGCGGGGCCGTCGATGCCGACCTCGTCATAGGTGTCGTAGTAGGCGTCCATCGCCTCCGCCCAGCGCTTCCGGTCCCAGCCGGAGGCGCCGTCGAGCTCGGCGAGCCGCTCCTCGCGCTCGAAGGCGAAGTGCTCCACGCGCTGCCACATGGCGGCCCGCACCATCGTGCGCAGCACCTTCGTCTGGGCGGAGAGGCCGCGGGGGCTCGTCGGCCGGATCTCCGAGACCCCGTCCTCGAGATCCTCAGGATGGGTCAGCGCCTCCCACTCGTCCAGCAGCGAGGAGTCGATCCCGCGCACCAGCACCCCGAGCCACTCGATCATGTCCTCGAGCTCTTCGGTGCGCAGGTCCTGCGGAACCGTGCGCCGCATCGCCTGGTAGGCGTCGGAGAGATAGCGCAGCACGATCCCCTCGGAGCGCTGCAGTCCGTAGCGCTGGACGAACTCGCTGAAGGTCTGCCCGGTCTCGTAGATCTCGCGCACCACGGACTTGGGGGAGAGGTCCTCGGCCCGCACCCAGGGCCGGCTGCGGGCGTAGATCTCGAGCGCGGCCTCGAGGTCCTCCTCGAGCGGCTTCGGCCAGGTCACCTCGTCCAGGCGGGCCATCCGCTCGGTGTACTCGACCCCGTCGGCCTTGAGCTCGGCGAGCAGCTCGCTCCGGGCGGCGTTCTGCTGGGCGAGCAGGATCTGGCGTGGGTCCTCGAGGATCGCCTCGAGGATCGAGACGGTGTCCAGGGTGAGGGTCTCGGAGTCCTCGTCCAGCGAGTCGATCATCGCGATCGCGAAGGGGGCCAGCGGCTGGTTCATCGTGAAGTCGAGCTGGAGGTCCTCGACCAGGGAGAAGCGACGCCCCAGATGGTCCACCTCCTGGAGCACCTCGATGATCTCCGCGTCCCGCAGGCCGCGGAAGATCTCCACCGCCTCGCGCACCAGCTTCAGCTTCTGGGCGCGGGTCTGATGGCTGGTCATGATCAGGTGGCGCCCGGCGGCGACCGCATCGCCCGGCCGCGCGATCAGCGCGAGCACCATCGAGGCGGTGATCCGCAGGTGCGGGCGCAGCGCCTCGGGCGGGTTCTCGACGAGCTTGGTGAGGTTCTCCTCGGACCAGCTCACCGCACCCTCGGGGATGCGGGGCTTCGGCTCCTTCTTGCGCTTCTTCGCGCTGTTTGGGGCCTTGCCGGCCTCCTCCCGGGCGCGCTGCTTGGCGCGCTCGCGCTCGAATTCGATGGTCCACGTCGGCGCCTGCACCACGACGTGACCGACGGTGTCGTAGCCGGCGCGTCCCGCCCGCCCGGCGATCTGGTGGAACTCGCGGGCGTTCAGCAGTCGCATCCGCTTGCCGTCGAACTTCGCCAGCCCCGTCAGCAGCACGGTGCGGATCGGCACGTTGATGCCCACGCCGAGGGTGTCGGTGCCGCAGATGATCTTCAGCAGACCGGACTGGGCGAGCTTCTCCACCAGGCGCCGGTACTTCGGGAGCATGCCGGCGTGGTGCACGCCGATGCCCTCGCGCACCAGACGGGAGAGGATCTGCCCGAAGCCCTTGGAGAAGCGGAAGTCACCGATCAGCTCGCGGACCCGCTCCTTCTCCTCGGCGCTGAGGATCTTCCCGCCCTGCAGCGCCTGCGCCTGCTCGAGGGCCTCCTTCTGGGTGAAGTGAACGATGTACACCGGGGCGTCGCGGTCCTCGAGGATCGTCGTGATCGTCTCCGGCAGCGGTGTGAGCGACCAGCGGAAGTCCAGCGGCACGGGCCGCGGCGCATCGGCCACCACCGTCACGGCGCGCTCGGTGCGCTCCTCGAGGTCCTCCACGAAGAAGGAGACGTCCCCGAGGGTCGCGCTCATCAGCACGAACTGGCAGCGGGGCAGCTCCACGAGCGGCACCTGCCAGGCCCAACCGCGCTGCGAGTCGCCGTAGAAGTGGAACTCGTCCATCACCGCGAGCCCCACCTCTGAGCCGGGGCCGTCGCGAAGCGCGTGGTTGGCGAAGATCTCGGCGGTGCACACGATGATCGGCGCATCGTGGTTCACCGCGGAGTCGCCGGTCATCATGCCCACGTTCTCGGCGCCGAACTGCGCGACGAGGTCGAAGAACTTCTCGCTCACCAGCGCCTTGATGGGGGCGGTGTAGTACGAGCGCTCACCGCGGGCCATCGCGGCGAAGATCGCGGCGTAGGCGATCGTGGTCTTGCCCGAGCCGGTGGGTGTCGCGGCGATCACGTGGTCCCCGGCCGCGATCGCGAGCAGCGCCTCCTCCTGGTGGGGGTAGAGGGTGCGACCGACCGATTCCTGCGCGGAGACGAACCCGTCGACGATGGCGTCCTGAGCGTTCTCAGCGGTGCGCGGGGAGGAAGGGCGTCAGGCTCGGCATGGCCCCAGTCTGCCAGGGCGCCCCGCAGGCGGACGGCGCTACGCTCGACGCGCCCGCCCCGCCGACGGAAGGACGACGATGCCTGCACGACGCTCCGATGACCCCTCCCTCACCGATGCCGAGAAGCGCGGCGAGGGCGCGCGGGAGCACTGGGACGAGACCGCCCGCGCCGCTGCCCGCCCCACCCCGCTCCAGCGATCGTTACCGGATCGTGACAATGCGGGGGAGGGTGATCCTGACGCCCCGTCGGCCGGCGCCCCTGGATCGGCCGCGGCCTGCGAGGACGGCGACGAGCCTCGGGGAGCTTCCAGTGGTCAGGAAACTACCGATCAGTAGTAAGCGCCTCGGACGTCGAACCGGACAGAAGCGGACGACCGGGAACTCTCGGACGGAGTGACCTCGCTCACGTCACGTAGCGTGCCGTCACGGCCCTGCGGGGTCGTCATCCCACCCCCGTTCCCGCTGTCGAAAGGCACTCCCGTGACGCACTCCACCCTTCGTAGTCGCTGCACCCGACTTCTGGGCGGTGCCGCCCTCGTCGCGGGCCTCGCCGCCGGCGGCGCCGGCGCCGCCACCGCGGACGGCTCCGACGTCGAGCGCACCGAGCTCTCCGGCACCGCGCAGACCGAGGCCCACGGCTACTGGACCTCCGAGCGCATGGAGGCCGCGATCCCGGCCGACGACCTCGCCCCCGAGGACGCGCCCTCCCACGACGCCGTGGAGAAGGGCGAGCCCACCACCGTCCAGGGCCGCAGCGCCGAGGCGCCGGGCACGAGCAAGAAGGCCGCCGAGTCGAAGGACACCGTCGGCAAGGTCTTCTTCACCCAGGGCGGCCAGGACTACGTCTGCTCCGGCAACGCCGTCGCCTCCTCGAACGGCTCCACCGTCTCGACCGCCGGGCACTGCGTCAACGACGCCGGCACCTGGGCCACCAACTGGGTCTTCGTGCCCGGCTACGACCACGGCGACGCCCCCTACGGCACCTGGGCCGCGACCGATCTCGTCTCCACCGACGAGTGGGTCTCCAGCGAGGACATCAGCTACGACGTCGCCTTCGCGACCGTCGAGCCCGAGAGCGGCAGCGGCACCCTCGAGGACGCCGTCGGCTCCACCTCGATCGCGTTCAACCGCGAGCGCGGCGCCGACTACGACGCCTACGGCTACCCGGCCGCCGCGCCCTTCGACGGGGAGTTCCTCGAGAGCTGCTCCGGCTCCGCGAGCGACGACACCATCGGCGGCACCCTCTCCCAGGGCATCTCCTGCGACATGACCGGAGGCTCCTCCGGCGGTCCCTGGTTCCTCGGCGACGGGGCGCAGAACTCCGTGAACAGCTTCGGCTACAACGGCCAGGCGAACGTGATGTACGGCCCGTACTTCGGCGCCGAGGCGCAGGCCGCCTATGACGAGGCGGCCGCCTGAGCGCAGCCCCCACTCCGGAGAAGGGCCGGCACCCCGCGAGGGTGCCGGCCCTTCCGGCGTCACAGCGCGCAGTGCTCAGCGGCCAGCGGGCGTGCTCGCCTCGAGCCCCTCGAGCTCGGCGAGGATCCGTTCACGCAGCGCGTCGGCCCCGGCGGCCAGCTCCCGCTGGCGCCGCACGTACTCCGCCTTGCCGCGCGGGGTCTCGATCGGCACCACCCCGTAGCCCAGCGGCCGCACGTCGTACGGGCTCGCCTCCATGTCCAGCACTCGCGTGGCGCGGGCGTGCTCGAAGCAGTCCAGCACCAGGTCCGAGGGCAGCAGCGGCGTGAGCTTCATGGCCCACTTGTACAGGTCCATCCCCACGTGCAGGCAGGCCGGGTTGTCGTTGTCGACCTGCGTCGCACGGGTCGGCTCCATGGAGTTGCGCGGCGCGGCCGACGGGGTGAAGAAGCGGAACGCGTCCAGGTGCGAGCAGATCAGGTTCTCCCGCTCCACGACAGCATCGGTCTCGGCCGGGGTCAGGCGCAGCGGCAGGTCCTCGTGACGCTGTCCGCCCGCGGGGACCCGGTGCACCATCGCCCACTCGTGCAGGCCGAAGCACCCGAACTCCGGCCGGCGCCGCGTGAGGGTCGAGGCCCGCAGCAGCCGTGTCATGAACGAGAAGGCAGAGGCCCGCTCGGCCAGATAGCGCTCGACATCCGCTCGCCGCACCGCGGGGGTTCCCTCCGGTCCCGCCTCGTCGACGTACCAGGACCGCCGCCCCGCCTCGTCCACATCGGCGATGACCGGGCGCCCGTCCGCATCCATATCGGCCGACGCCTCGTACCCCACCCGCCATCCGGGATGCCAGCGCCGCAGCCGGGCGGGAGAGAAGGGGTAGTAGGTGAACAGGAAGTCCTCCACCGCATGCTTCTCGCCGCGCTGCTTCCGCTCCCGATGCGCGGCGGTCAGCGCATCGGCCCGCTCCTCGTGCGCCGCGCGCGCAGCAGCGGCCTCGATGGCCGTCAGCACCGTCACCGCCCGAACTCCCCGGCCAGATAGCGCCGATGCGCGTCGATGGCTGCATGGACAGGCCGCCCGCCGGACCGCAGATCCTCCCCGTGGTCCCAGTAGCTCTCGCCGCGCCACATCGCATAGTTCGCGGTGGTGACCAGCGCCGTGAGAGAGCGACCATCGCGAGTGTGCACGATCGTCGCCCCTCGGGGAAGAAGTCCGGGGAGGTTCTGATGACCTGCACCTCGTGCCAGGCCAGTCGATGGGTGACGAAGAAGTTAACGATCGTCAGCCCTGAGGTGCTCACGGTGAACCGCAGGCGGGTGACAACCACGGCAGCTGCGATGGCGAGGAGGGACAGTGGGGTTGTGACCAGCAGAAGCGCTGCGTTCCTGGAGTGGCCGACCAGTAGAAGAAGACTGACGCCGAGGACGAGGAGGATGGGAATGCCCAGGAGGACCAGCACCACGATCCGTGCCACGTTCACAGTCGGTGCGTGGTACAGGACGGAGCCGAACGGGGAGGGCATCGATTCTTCCTCGGTGGATTGGGGCGAGTGGGGCCATGGGGAGCGCTCCCCATGGTCGTCTTCGGTTCCCGATATTACGGTGGGCCGGGACGGTTCGGGGGACGGCCCCGTCGGCTGAGCGATGTGATTCCGTAGCTCACGCGGAGGGTGGGAGCTGGGGATGGGGTTCTACGGAGCGGATACCGAGCAGCTGCGCGAACACGCCGAGGCAATGCGCCGGGGGAGCAGAGCCTCGCGGAGCTGTTGGAGTCGCTGGACTCCGTCGTTCACACCGCCTCCTGGAGCGGGCCGGACGCTGAACATTTCCGCTCGCAATGGCGATCACTGATCTCGGGTGAAGCGCGGAGTGTCTGCAACAGCCTCCGTCGTCGGTCCGAAGAGGCTGATCGCGAAGCTGATGAACAGGACGACGCAAGCGAGGGTGAGGGCAGCGGCAGCGGGTTGCCCTGGGGGCCCTTGCCGATGCCGTGGGACGGGGTGCTGAGGAGTTTCAAGGAGGACACATCGCAGGAGAGCGACGGCTTCTTCGGCGACCTTCTCGGGGGTCCGGAGTCCGGTTACTGGGGATCCCTCTTGTGGAACGTCCGGAGCATGCGGGGCGACCTGCTCGGATTTGTACCCGACCCGACGGGGTTGACCAATATCGCGCAGCTCCCCGACGATCTTGCAGACATGGCCATGGGATGCTACGACGCGTCGCAGAGCTTCCAAGACGGTGACTTCTTCGGGACAATGGATGGTGTTATCACAGCCGGAATTAACGGCTTGGATGCCACATTCAACGTCATCGGCGCCCTCCCCACGCCACCCACAAAGGTCGTGGGCGAAATAGGTGGAATGATCACCGGAGGAATGGATATGGCTGGTCGGGACTCACGGCTTGGGCTCAGGGGTCCGCGATCGCGGGAGGTCCGGGCGAAGGGTCCCCAACCAGATTCCTGGTCGAAGCTCCTTTCGCGCTCGTCGATCAGGTGACAGGGACGACGTGGGGAAGTGGCCTCGCGACGACGGTCACCAAGACTGCAGACGCCAATTACGCTCGATTGACCGAATCAGTGCGTGAGAACGTCCCGTTCATCGATCCGGTGCTCGATGCGCAGCAGGAGGCGATTCAGGCCGGAGCCGATCACCTCTGGGGGGATGCTGTCGAAGGAACCGCGAAGCGGGTCAACGACGGGATCCGGGACGTGGTCGACCTCTTCACGTGACGCGGGAGATCCCCGCTCCCACGATCGACGCCAGGACAGAGGAGACCTCTTGGGCCGATAGTGCAATCGCGTCAGCGTGCGGGGGGTCGTCCTCCGACTCCTGGACATGGGCCAGGGCACGGGATCCGGCAAGGATCCATAACGTTCCGACGTTCTCGCCTGTGCTCTCGATGCGCACACATGCCGTGTACTCGCCTACCGATTTCTGCAAGTCCTCATCGCCGAGGAAGTTGCCTGCAGGTCCTTCCCAGAGAACCCGCTCGGCGTCGTCCTCGGGGGCGGTGTACCGCTCGCTCGCGTCCGGCACGGGCACGCAGAAGGCGCCGAGAACTCCGAGTGCGCTCTCCTGCTCGGTCATGACGAAGTGGTGGATGCCCTCAGAGGAGACCTGCTGCTGCAGGATCGATCCGTCACGGTCGATGAAGAGTTGAAGTGCCCCCGAGGGAAGAGCTCGTCCACTGCATCCACGACGACCACCGCATGTCGCCTTCGAACGATGATCCCGGTCACCAAGGCATTCGGAGTCGGCCTCCCCGTGTCCGCGAGAGGGGCGCGACCCTCGATCTGGGCGACCGCGAACTCGGGCGCCAGGACGCCTCGAGCAAAGAGCGAACGGGCAGAAGAGAGCCGTGCCTGCAAGCGGGAGAACCCCTGATCGGAGTCCTCTTGAGTGGAGATCCAGGGCAGATGGACCGCCTCCTGCTCGGGATCGTCCACCAGAGTGAGGACCTCTTCGTCAGTCAGGCTCAGTAGAGAAGTCGGCCCCTCGAGACCGTGTCGTGCGAGCGCACCAGCACTCATCACTTCGCGCTCGCCGGGCGCGGGAGCTGGTTTTGTCACGTGCGCCCTCCTCCGCATCGAGCACCGGGAATTGTCTTCGGTGCCGGGACTTCTCGGGAGGGCCGACATCGTATCGAGGGAGCTCTGTATCGCGTGCCGACAAGTCTCCGTTGATTCACTGCCCCGTCAGCTGCTGCCCGTGCGGCATGGGCCGCTCGCGTGCTTCGGGTCGAAGCGCTCGATGTCGAATGACATGGTCGTCTGCGCGACCATGGCATCATCCCCGCCCGCGTAGTTACCAGGAATCGCAAGGCCGGCGCTTCGGCGGGAAGCCCCTCCGTGACCTGTCCTCCCCACCGCCCCGTGGTCCACAACCGGGGCAGTGCCGTCGAAGGGTGAGCGAGAGGACCCCTAGCGTGCCGGGCATCCCCTCGACCGAACCCACCCAAGGAGCCCCCGATGACCGGCATCGACTTCGACTGCCACGCCTGCGCGGCGACCCACCTCGGCACCGACGGCACGAGGGACCGTCCCTGGCCGGTGCTGTCCTTCGCGGTCCCGGACCCCGTGCTCCGGCTCGCCCCGCACGAGCTCCGTGACGCCGAGATCACCGAGGACCTGTGCTGGATCGAGCGCCCCGAGGGGGCCGAGCAGTACGTGCGGGTGTCGATGCACGTGCCGATCCGCGACGACCCCGAGCGCCGCATGGAGTACGCGCCATGGGTGTCCCTGGCCGAGGACGACGTCCTCGACATCCTCGATCACCTCGGGGACGACGGCTATCGCACGGTCTACCCCGGGCGCCTCGCGAGCGCGCTGCCGGGCTACGAGACGGCGGGCCCCGCGCCGGTCCTCGTGCACTCCCGCGGGGACCTCCGCCCGCTGATCGGCCCGGACCCCACGAACGAGAGCCCGCTCGGACGCGACCTCCTGGGCGGCATCGCCCGGGAGGAGGCCGAGCTGCGCATCCGTGCCTTCCTGCTCCGGTGAGCCGCGGCGAAGGGCAATGGCGCTCAGACCTCGTCGAAGGCCGATCCCTCGGAAGCCTGCGCCTCGGCCAGCAGCTCCCGCACCCGCGGGATCACCTCGGTGCCGTAGAGGCGGATCGACTCCATCAGCTGCTCGTGGGGCATCGGACCGTTCGAGTACTTCAGGTCGAAGCGGTCGATGCCGAGCGAGGTGATCGTCCGCGCGATCTTCTGCGCGACGGTCTCCGGGGAGCCGACGTACAGTGCGCCGTGGTCCGCCTCCGCCTGGAACTCCCCGATCCCCGACGGGCCCCATCCGCGCTCGCGCCCGATCTGGTTGCGGTTGTGGATCCAGTGCGGGGCGAGCTGCTCGCGCGCGGCGGCGTCGGTCGCGGCGATGTGGCCGGGGGAGTGGACGCCGACGGGGCGGGGCTGCCCGCCGAGCTTCGTCGTCGCCTCGTGGAAGAGGTCGACGTAGGGCGCGAAGCGCTGCGCGGGCCCGCCGATGATCGCGAGCATCAGCGGCAGGCCGTGGCGGGCGGTGCGGATCACCGAGTTCGGGCTCCCGCCGACGGCGACCCAAGTGGGCAGCTCCCGCTCGAGCGCGGGGTGCAGCGACTGCTCCTTCAGCGGCGCGCGGGTGGTGCCGGACCAGGTGATCGGCTCGCCGGAAAGCGCCGTCACGAGCAGGTCCAGCTTCTCCTCGAAGAGGGTCTCGTAGTCCTGCATCGCGAAGCCGAACAGCGGGAAGGACTCGGTGAAGGAGCCGCGGCCCACGGTGAGCTCGGCCCGACCCTGAGAGAGGGCGTCGAGCGTGGAGAAGCGCTCGACCACACGCAGCGGGTCGTCGGAGCTGAGCACGATCACGGCGGTCCCCAGCGTGATCCGCTCGGTGCGCTGTGCGAGCGAGGCGAGCACCATGTCCGGCGCGCTGACCGCGTAGTCGGGCCGGTGGTGCTCGCCGATCGAGAAGTGGTCGATGCCGACCTGGTCGGCGAGCTCGCCCTGGGCGACGATGTCGCGGATCACCTGCGCCGGCGCGACGGGATCTCCCGCGCTGTCCACGGTGACGTCCCCGAAGGTGTCCAGGCCGAAGGTGATGGATCCAGGATCGATGCTCATCTGACTGCGCTCCCCGCTTGAATGCTTGAGGATTCAAGCATAGGGGAGTGCGGCGGCGGGGTCCAGCCCGCGATGCAGCGCCCTGCCGTGCAGGGGACTCACCGCCCCTCCCATCGCGGCTCCCGCTTCTCGGTGAAGGCCGCCGCGCCCTCGGCGGCGTCCTCGCTCGAGAACACTCGCTGCTGGGCCTCCCGGATCCGCCGCCAGGCCGGCCGCCCCCAGCTGTCCTCGTGCACCGTCGAGTGCACGAGATCCTTCGTGGCCCGCACCGCGAGCGGCGCGTTCGCGGCGATCCGCTCCGCCAGCGCGAGCGCCTCCTCGTGCACCGCACCGGGCGCGCTCACGGAGTTGACCAGCCCCCACTCCAGGGCCTCCTCCGGCGAGATCCGGTCCCCGGTCAGCAGCTTCTCGAGCGCGAGCTTGGGCGGCACCTGCTGCGGGAGGCGCATCGCCCCGCCCGCCACCGCGATCAGCCCGCGACGCACCTCGGGCAGCGCCAGATGCGCCGCCGGGTCGATCAGCGCCAGGTCGCTCGCGAGCACCAGCTCCGCCCCGAGCCCGACTGCCGGACCGTTCACCGCCGCGATCACGGGCACGGCGACCAGATGCCCCACGATCCCCGCGAAGCCCTGCTCGGGTCGGGTGCGGGAGTGGGCGCTCTCGCCGCGGGCGAACGCCTTGAGGTCCATCCCGGCGCAGAACGCCCGACCCGCCCCGGTCAGCACGATCACCCGCGTCGCCGGATCCGCCTCGGCTTCCGCGACCGCGTCGCCGAGCGCGGTGGCGAGCTCGTCGTCGACTGCGTTCAGCGCCTCCGGCCGGTGCAGCGTCAGCACCCGGACATGCTCGTGCTGTGCGGTCAGCACCAGCTCCCCGCCGCTCATCGCGGACCCATCCTGATCGCCCCGTCGAGACGGATCACCTCGCCGTTGAGCATCGGGTTCTCCACGATGTGCCGCACCAGCGCCGCGTACTCCGCGGGGCGGCCCAGCCGGCTCGGATGCGGGACCTGCGCTGCGAGGGAGTCGCGCACCTCCTCGGACAGCCCCGCCATCATCGGCGTCTCGAAGGTGCCCGGCGCGATCGCCATCACCCGGATCCTCGAGGCGGCGAGCTCCCGGGCGGCGGGCAGCGTGAGCGAGGCGACGGCGCCCTTGGACGCCGCATAGGCCGTCTGCCCGATCTGCCCGTCGAAGGCCGCCACCGACGCCGTGTTCACGAGGACCCCGCGCTCCTCGCCCAGCTGCGGCACCGACTGCATCACCTCGGCCGCGACGCCCATCACCGTCACCGTGCCCAGCAGGTTCACGCGCACCACCTGCTCGAAGCCCGCCAACGGCATCAGCCCGTCGCGACCCACCAGGCGCTTCGCCTGCACGATCCCGGCGCAGCTGACCACCACCCGCAGCGGCCCGAGCGACGAGGCGAGCCCCACGGCCTCGCGCACCTGCGACTCATCGGTGACGTCTGCCGGGGCGAAGCGCGCACCGCCCCCGAGCCCCTCGGCGACGGCCGCGCCGTCCGTGCCCGGCAGATCCACCAGCACGACCTGTGCGCCGGCCGCGGCCAGCGCCTCCCCGGTCGCGCGCCCCAGGCCCGAGGCGCCCCCGGTCACGAGCGCGACATTCCCTGCGACATCCATTGGTCTGCCGCCTTCCCCGCGCTCCGTCGCGCGATCGGTCCGTCTGCGCTCGAGCCTATCCCGCCGCTCCCGATCCGGGCCGGGCGAGGCGAGCGCCTAGACTGGCGCGCATGCGCATCGCCCGATTCACCACCGGCGAAGACCCCATGTTCGGCATCGTCCAGGAGAAGGACGGCCAGGACATGGTCTACGGCATCACCGGTGATCCCCTGTACACAGAGATCCGCCCCACCGGGAAGATCCTCCCGCTCGAGGACGTGCGGCTGCTCGCCCCCGTCATCCCGCGCTCGAAGGTGGTGTGCGTCGGCCGGAACTACGCCGCCCACGCCGCCGAGCTCGGCAACGAGGTGCCCGACCAGGCCCTGTACTTCCTCAAGCCCAACACCGCCGTCGTCGGCCCCGGCGATCCCGTGGTCGTGCCCTCCTACAGCCAGGAGGTGAGCCTCGAGGCGGAGTTGGCCGTGGTCATCAAGCGGATGGCCAAGGACCTCGCCCCCGAGCAGGTCGCCGACCACGTGCTGGGATACACCTGCGCGAACGACCTCACGGCCCGGGACTCCCAGCGCGCCGAGGACCAGTGGTTCCGCGCCAAGGCCTTCGACACCTCCTGCCCGATCGGGCCCTGGATCGAGACCGATCTCGATCCTGCCGCAGGACTGGCGATCTCCTCCCGCGTCGACGACGAGACCGCCCAGTCCGGCTCCACGGCCGACATGGTGCGCGGCGTGCCCGAGCTGATCGCCGAGATCTCCTCCGTCGTGACCCTCCTGCCCGGCGACATCGTGCTCACCGGCACCCCCGCCGGCGTCCGCACCGTCGAGCCCGGCGCCCGGATCGACGTCGAGATCGAGGGGATCGGGACCCTGTCCAACCCCCTCGTGCGCCGCTGAGCCCGCCCCCGAACCTCCAGGGAGAACCCTTCGTGACCACCACCCCCGCAGCTGCCTCGACCCCCGACGAGGTCCGCGTCCGCTTCTGCCCCAGCCCCACCGGCATCCCGCACGTCGGCATGGTGCGCACCGCCCTGTTCAACTGGGCCCACGCCCGCCACCACGGCGGCAAGCTCGTCTTCCGCATCGAGGACACCGACGCCGCCCGCGACAGCGAGGAGTCCTACCACCAGCTGCTCGACGCCATGCGCTGGCTCGGCATCGACTGGGACGAGGGCGTCGAGGTCGGCGGCCCGGACGGCCCCTACCGCCAGTCCCAGCGCGGCGAGATCTACCAGGACGTGATCGCCAGGCTGAAGGAGTCCGGGCACATCTACGAGTCCTTCTCGACCGCGGAGGAGATCGCCGAGCGCCACCGCGCCGCCGGCCGCGACCCGCAGCTCGGCTACGACGGCCACGACCGCGACCTCACCGAGGAGCAGAAGGCCGCCTTCCGCGCCGAGGGCCGCGAGCCCACCTGGCGCCTGCGCATGCCGCAGGAGGACATCACCTTCACCGACATGGTGCGCGGCGAGATCACCTTCAAGGCCGGCTCCACGCCCGACTTCGTCGTCGTGCGCGCGAACGGTCAGCCGCTCTACACCCTGGTCAACCCCGTGGACGACGCACTCATGCGCATCACCCACGTGCTGCGCGGCGAGGACATCCTCTCCTCCACCCCGCGCCAGATCGCGCTCTACCGGGCGCTGATCGAGATCGGCGTCGCCGAGCGCGTGCCGGAGTTCGGCCACCTCCCTTACGTGATGGGGGAGGGGAACAAGAAGCTCTCCAAGCGCGACCCGCAGGCGGACCTCTTCCTCTACCGGGAGCAGGGCTTCATCCCTGAGGGCATGGTCAACTACCTCGCCCTGCTCGGCTGGGGCTTCAGCGCCGACGAGGACATCTTCAGCCGCGAGCAGCTCGTCGAGCGCTTCGACGCCTCCGACGTGAACCCGAACCCGGCGCGCGTGGACCTCAAGAAGGCCACCGCGATCAACGCCGACCACATCCGTCTGCTGCCGGAGGACGTCTTCGTCGAGTGGCTCATCCCGTACCTGCAGTCCGGGGGAGTGCTCGGCGAGACGGTCAGTGAGGAGCAGCGCGCCCTCGTCGTCGCCGCGGCGCCGCTGGTGCAGACCCGCATGAACCTGCTCGGCGAGGCGAGCGACCTGATGGGCTTCCTCTTCGTGGCCGACGAGGACCTCGTGGTCCAGGACGACGCCCTGAAGAAGCTCGGCGACGACCCCGTCGCGGTGCTGGACCGCGCCATCGCCGAGGTCGAGGCCGTGCCGGCGGAGGACTTCACCGCTGCCGCGCTCGAGGCCGCGCTGCGTGCCGCGATCGTCGAGGACATGGGCATCAAGCCCCGCCTCGCCTTCGGCCCGCTGCGCTCCGCGATCTCCGGCCGGCGCATCTCCCCGCCCCTGTTCGAGTCCATGGAGCTGCTGGGCCGCTCCTCGAGCCTCGCGCGCCTGCGCTCCTTCCGCGAGCGCCTCGCCGCGGAGGGCTGAGCGCCAGGGCTGTGGGGCCCGGCCGGACAGCGTGCCGAGCCTCACAGCCCGAAAGGCCCCTCTCGCTTTGTGCTCCGCGGGAGAAGCCGGTAGAGTCTTCACTCGGTACGGCACGCGGAACAGCGCGGGAAGTCCACGGGAACCACCGGGGAACGGAACGTGAAGGACTGCGGAAAGTGCTTCTCACCATGGGGTATGGTGTAATTGGCAACACAACGGTTTCTGGTACCGTCATTCTAGGTTCGAGTCCTGGTACCCCAGCGCTTCGCAGTGATCATTCGCTGCGCGGTCCGCGCCCCGTTCGTCTAGCGGCCTAGGACGTCGCCCTCTCACGGCGGTAACACCGGTTCAAATCCGGTACGGGGTACGAGGCGAGATCCACTGGATCTCGCACCCGCCCCGTTCGTCTAGCGGCCCAGGACGTCGCCCTCTCACGGCGGTAACACCGGTTCAAATCCGGTACGGGGTACGAGCAGGAGCCGGCACCACTGGTGCCGGCTCCTTCTGCATTCCGAGGTCCTGTCCGAGGTCCTGTCGGCGCGCGGCCCCGACAGAGTATCGTCGTGACATGACGCACACAGCAGCTCCGAGGATCACGGTCGGCGTCTACGACGCGGACGAGTCCGATCAGGCGGTCCGCTGGGCCGCCCGCCATGCCGCCACCGTCGGCGGCGCCCTCCATCTCGTCCACGCCTTCGTGTGGACCGAGCTCGATGTCAACGTCGACCCGATCTCCGGGATGCCGGGCTCCGGCTTCCGCAGCGCGGCCGACGTCCTGCTGCGCGAGGCCGCCGAGCTCGCCCGGGAACGCGCCCCCGAGGTCGAGATCACCACCGAGGTGGTCGACGGCAACTCCGTGCCGGTCCTGGTCCACGCCAGCAAGGGCTCCGACCTGCTGGTCCTCGGCGGGCGAGGACTGGGCCGGCTGATGACCCTCATCGTCGGATCGAAGAGCCTCGCCCTCGCCTCCCGCGCCCACTGCCCCGTCGCGGTGGTGCGGGGGAACATCGACGGCGACGGCCCCGTCGGGCTCGTGCACCACGAGACCTCGACCGAGGTGGTCTCCCGCGCGGCCGACCTCGCGGAGGCCTACGGACGGGACATCCACCTCGTGGTGCGGCCGGGCACCTCGCCCGAGCAAGCCCAGGAGATCCTCGCCGCCACCGCGCAGCGGATCTCGCTCAGCCACCCCTCGGTCTTCGTGAAGGGCGTGGCCGTGGCGACCTCCGACAACGCCAAGCAGCTGGTCGAGGCCAGCGAGAACGCGAGCGTCATGGTCGTGGCGGGGGAGCGGGTCGAGGGCGGCTCCGGGAAGATCGCCGCGCCGCGCCAGCTCGTGAACGTGCTGCGCTACGCCAACACGCCCGTGTGGATCGAGCGGGAGTGAGTCGCGGGTGATCAGGCGCCGGCGCGGCGCAGCAGCTCGGTGAGATGGTTCGCCGAGCTGATCACGGACGGGGCATGGAGCCGGCCCGGCTGACGGGTGATCCGCTCGATCGGCCCGGAGATGCTCAGCGCCGCGACGACGCGCCCGTTCGGCCCGCGCACAGGCGCGGAGACGGAGCCGACGCCCGGCTCGCGCTCACCGATCGACTGCGCCCAGCCGCGACGGCGCACCGCCGAGAGCTGGGTCGCGGTGAAGCGCGCCCCGAGCAGACCCCGGTGGAGCCGGTCCGGCTCCTCCCAGGCCAGCAGGATCTGCGCGGCGGAGCCCGCCCGCATCGTCAGCGCCGCCCCGAGCGGGACCGAGTCGCGCAGACCGATCGGCCGCTCGGCGGCGGCGACGCAGATGCGGTGGTCGCCCTGGCGCCGGTACAGCTGCGCGGATTCCCCGGTGTGGTCCCGCAGGGCCGCGAGCACGGGCCCGGCCGAGGCCAGCAGCCGGTCCTCGCCGGCGGCCGCGGCGAGCTCGCCGAGGCGCGGACCGAGGATGAAGCGGCCCTGCATGTCGCGGGCCACCAGATGGTGGTACTCGAGCGCCACCGCGAGGCGGTGCGCGGTGGGACGGGCCAGTCCCGTCGACTGCACGAGCTGGGCGAGCGTGGCAGGGCCGGCCTCGAGGGCGCCGAGAACGACGGCCGCCTTGTCGAGCACGCCGACGCCGCTTCCGTTCTCCTCCGGGGTGTTGTCCATGCTCCGATATTGCCGTCTTATTCAGTGAGACGCAAGTGCATCGGATCGTGGACCCGCCCACGATGAGCGCAGCGCCCGAGACCGGGCGCGACTGCGCATCAGCACGCATCCCCACGAAGGATGCAGGGAAGGATCGACATGGCGGGGACCCTCGCGGAGAAGGTGTGGGCGGATCACGTGGTCCGCCGCGGTGAGAACGGCGAGCCGGATCTGCTCTACATCGACCTCCAGCTCCTGCACGAGGTCACGAGCCCGCAGGCCTTCGACGGCCTGCGCCAGGAGGGGCGCGAGCCCCGCCGCATCGACCAGACCCTCGCGACCGAGGACCACAACACCCCCACGATCGACATCGACAAGCCGATCGCGGACATCACCTCGCGCACCCAGATCGACACGCTGCGCCGCAACGCCGAGGAGTTCGGCGTGCGCATCCACTCCCTCGGTGACAAGGACCAGGGCATCGTCCACGTCGTGGGACCGCAGCTGGGCCTGACCGTGCCCGGCATCACCGTCGTGTGCGGCGACTCGCACACCTCCACCCACGGCGCCTTCGGCGCGCTGGCCTTCGGCATCGGCACCTCCGAGGTCGAGCACGTGCTGGCCACCCAGACCCTGCCGCTGACCCCCTTCAAGACCATGGCCATCAACGTCACCGGCTCCCTGAAGCCCGGCGTCACCGCGAAGGACATCATCCTCGCCGTGATCGCGAAGATCGGCACCGGCGGCGGCGCAGGCTACGTGCTCGAGTACCGCGGCGACGCGATTCGCGAGCTCTCCATGGAGGGCCGCATGACGATCTGCAACATGTCGATCGAGGCAGGCGCCCGAGCCGGCATGATCGCCCCGGACGAGACCACCTTCGAGTACGTCAAGGGCCGTCCCCACGCACCGCAGGGGAAGGACTGGGACGAGGCCGTCGCCTACTGGAAGTCACTGCGCAGCGACGACGACGCGACCTTCGACGCCGAGGTGGAGATCGACGCCGACGAGCTCGAGCCCTTCGTCACCTGGGGCACCAACCCCGGCCAGGGCCTGCCGCTGTCCGCCGCGGTCCCTGCCCCCGAGGACTTCGTCGACGAGACCGACCGCTACGCTGCCGAGCGGGCGCTGGAGTACATGGACCTCGTCCCCGGCACGGCGCTGAAGGACATCAAGGTCGACACCGTCTTCATGGGCTCGTGCACCAACGGCCGCATCGAGGACCTGCGCGCCTTCGCCTCCGTGCTCGAGGGCCGCACCAAGCACCCCGACGTGCGCGTCCTGGTCGTCCCGGGCTCCGCCCGCGTGCGCCTGCAGGCTGAGCAGGAGGGCCTGGACCAGGTGTTCCTCGACTTCGGCGCCGAGTGGCGCCAGGCCGGCTGCTCGATGTGCCTGGGCATGAACCCCGACCAGCTCGCCCCGGGCGAGCGGGCCGCCTCCACCTCCAACCGCAACTTCGAGGGCCGGCAGGGCAAGGGCGGGCGCACCCACCTCGTCTCGCCCGTCGTCGCCGCCGCCACCGCCGTGCGCGGCACCCTGTCCTCCCCGTCCGACCTGCTGACCCACGCCTGAGGAGCCCCGCCATGGAAGCCTTCACCACGCACACCGGCATCGGCGTCCCGCTGCGTCGCAGCAATGTCGACACCGACCAGATCATCCCCGCCGTCTACCTCAAGCGCGTCACCAAGACCGGCTTCGACGACGGCCTGTTCCACGCCTGGCGCACCAACGATCCCGAGTTCGTGCTGAACAAGCCCGCCTACGCCAAGGGTTCCGTGCTCGTGGCCGGCCCCGACTTCGGCACCGGCTCCTCCCGCGAGCATGCCGTGTGGGCCCTGCGCGACTACGGCTTCAAGGCGGTGCTCTCGACCCGCTTCGCGGAGATCTTCCGCGGCAACTCCGGCAAGCAGGGCCTGGTCGCCGGGATCCTCGCCCAGGACGACATCGAGCAGCTGTGGAAGATCCTCGAGGAGACCCCGGGCACCGAGGTGACCGTGGACCTCGAGAACCGTCAGGTCAGCGCGGGCGACTCGACCTTCCGGTTCGAGATCGACGATTACACCCGCTGGCGCCTGATGGAGGGCCTGGACGACATCGGCCTCACCCTCCGCCACGAGGAGGACATCACCGCCTTCGAGCAGAAGCGCCCCTCCTGGATGCCGAAGACGCTGCCCGCCCGCACCGCCGACACGCACTGAGGTCCCGCCTTCACCCTCGCGGCCTGCCCGCCCCTCCCACGGGGCGGGCAGGCCGCTCCGGTATGGTGAGCCGGTCAGATATGGGCGTGCTGACGTCCGTCCCTCCAGGCAAGGACACCATGAGCTCCACATTCCACGTGCGCGGCGGGCGCCCGCTCGACGGCGAGATCACCGTCCGCGGCGCCAAGAACCTGGTCTCCAAGGCGATGGTCGCCGCGCTGCTGGGCACCTCGCCGAGCGTGCTCCGCTCCGTCCCCGACATCTCCGACGTCCGTATCGTCTCGAACCTGCTGTCGATCCACGGCGTGAAGATCGAGCACGACGTCGCCGGCGGCGAGCTGCGGCTGGATCCCTCGAACGTCGAGCGGGCCCACGTCGCCGACATCGACGCCCACGCCGGCAGCTCCCGCATCCCGATCCTGTTCTGCGGCCCGCTGCTGCACCGTCTGGGCGAGGCGATCATCCCCGACCTCGGCGGCTGCCGCATCGGCGACCGGCCGATCAACTACCACCTCGACGTGCTGCGCAGCTTCGGCGCCCACGTCGACAAGCGCGAGATGGGCATCCACATCACCGCGCCGAACGGCCTGAAGGGCACGAAGATCCACCTCGAGTACCCGAGCGTCGGCGCGACCGAGCAGGTGCTGCTCACCGCGGTGCGCGCCCAGGGCGTCACCGAGCTGGTCAACGCCGCGGTCGAGCCGGAGATCGAGGACCTCATCGCAGTGCTGCAGAAGATGGGCGCGATCATCTCCCTGCAGACCGACCGCACCATCACCATCGAGGGCGTCGACGAGCTCGGCGGCTACGAGCACGTCGCGATCGCCGACCGCATCGAGGCGGGCTCCTGGGCCTGCGCGGCGCTGGTCACCAAGGGTTCCGTCTTCGTGCGCGGCGCGCAGCAGAAGCCGATGTCCACCTTCCTGAACATCTTCCGCAAGGTCGGCGGCGGGATGGAGATCCGTGAGGACGGCATCCGCTTCTACCATCCCGGCACCCCGCTGAAGGCGATCGCGCTGGAGACCGACGTGCACCCCGGCTTCATGACCGACTGGCAGCAGCCGCTCGTGGTCGCCCTCACCCAGGCCGACGGCATCTCGATCCTCCACGAGACGGTCTATGAGAACCGCCTGGGCTTCACCGGCGCGCTGAACGACATGGGCGCGCGGATCCAGGTCTACCGCGAGTGCCTCGGCGGCTCCTCCTGCCGCTTCGGCCGCTCCAACTACAACCACTCCGCGGTCGTCTCGGGCCCGATGGCCCTGCACGCCGCGGACATCACCGTCCCGGACCTGCGCGGCGGTTTCTCCTACCTCATCGCGGCGCTCGGCGCCGAGGGGGTCTCCACCATCCGCGGCATCGGCCTGATCGACCGCGGCTACGAGTCCTTCCGCGACAAGCTCACCGCCCTCGGGGCCGAGTACTGGGAGGGAGAGGAGTGAGCGAGGAGCACGCGGAGCTCGGGACCGGGAGCACCCCGATCGCCGGCGCGGCCGGCTCCCTCGCCCTGCGGGACATCCCGATCCCGGACTACTGCGACGTCGTGATCGTCCCGACCGGCGGGGTCGAGGAGTCGGATCCGCGGGTGTGGGCCGAGGCGATCTTCGCCCACGAGAACACCCCGCTCGGCTCCCGCGGCCTGCGCGCCCTGCGCGACGAGGCCGTGCGGCTGTTCGACATGGTCCCGCCGCCGCAGAAGGAGTTCGTGGCCGACGAGGTGGTGGGCTCGGAGGCCCTCATCGTGGACGACGACGACAAGCTCGCCGTCCGCATCGGCGTGGCGCTGCTGCCGGGCGGGGAGCTGCTGCAGGTGACCACGGCGGTGAAGTACAAGACCGTGCGGGGCCGGCTCGCCTTCGCACCGCGCCGTCTGATGCACGCCGCGGCCGTGAACACCCTCGCCCGTCGGGCGCCGACGACGCTCCGCCGCCGGGCTCTGACCGGCGACCGGCGCGCGGCCTCCCTCACCTCGCAGGTCTCCCGCCGCGCCCTGGGCCGCGGCCCGTCCTCGAACCGCTGATGTCGCTCCTGCGCAGCTGGGACGTGGGCACCGCCCGCGAGCCAGCCCGTCGTGCCGGGCTCGTGATCGGGCTCGCGCAGCTCCCGCTGCGCCCCCTGGTCACGCTGCTCTCCCGCCCGCAGTGGCAGGGCACCGAGAACTTCCCGGCCAGCGGCGCCGTGATCGCCTGCGGCAACCACCTCAGCGCCTTCGACCCCTTCGGCTACGGGCACCTCCTGCAGGCCTCCGGGATCGCGCCGCGCTTCCTGGCCAAGGAGTCGCTGTTCCGCGTGCCGGTGCTCGGCGCCCTGCTGCGCTCGGCCCGGCAGATCCCGGTGCTGCGCGGCACGAGCCGCTCCGGTGACGCCCTGGACGCCGCCCGGGAGGCGCTGGGCCGGGGCGAGCTGCTGATGGTCTTCCCCGAGGGCACCTACACCCGCGATCCGGAGCTCTGGCCGATGCAGGCCCGGCTCGGCGCGGCCCGCCTCGCCCTGTCCACCGGTGCGCCGCTGCTGCCGATCGCGACCTGGGGCGGTCGCGGGCTGTGGCCCGTCGGCTCCCCGCTCCCGCGCCCGGCGCGCGGCCGCCGCGTGCGCATGCGCGTCGGCGAGCCCTTCACCGCCGCCGCCGGCGCGGGCGAGACCGAGCACGAGGCCGCCCTGCGCGTCACCGAGGAGCTGATGGCGCGCATCGCGGCCCTCCTCGGCGAGCTGCGGGGCCTCACCCCGCCCGATCACCTCCACGACCCGCGCACGGACGCCCACCGTCCCGAGATCGGCCGCACCGATCCCGGCTTCCGCGCGCCGACGGAGCCGCGACGATGAGCGCGCCGCGCAGGGCCCCGCGTCTCACGGTCCTCGGCGCCGGCAGCTGGGGGACCACCTTCGCGCAGGTCCTCGCCGACGGCGGCGCCGAGGTGACCCTCTGGGCGCGCCGCGAGGAGGTCGCCAGCGAGATCAGGACGCAGCACCGCAACAGCGCCTATCTCGGCGACCGCGAGCTCCCCGTGAGCCTCCGCGCCACCGCCGATGTCGCCGCCGCGCTCGAGGGCGCCGACGGCGTGGTCGTCGCGATCCCCGCCCAGTCGATGCGCGCGACCCTCGCGCCCTGGCCCGCCCTGCCCGCCGTCCCGGTGCTCTCCCTCACCAAGGGCATCGAGCGCGGCACCGACGCCCGGATCAGCGAGATCCTCGCCCGGGCCGGGGGAGCGGACCCCTCCCTCGTGGGCGTGCTCTCCGGCCCGAACCTCTCCGGTGAGATCGCCGAGCGCCGCCCCTGCGCGAGCGTCGTCGCCGCCCCGGACGAGGAGCTCGCCGAGACCTTCGCCTCCTGGTGCTCCGCGCCCTACCTGCGCGCCTACACCTCGACCGACGTGGTCGGGGTCGAGGTCGCCGGGGCCGTCAAGAACGTCATCGCGATCGCCGTCGGCGCCGCGACGGGGCTCGGCCACGGCCACAACACCACCGCCTCCCTGATCACGCGGGGACTGGCGGAGATCACCCGTCTGGGCGTCGCGCTCGGCGGGCGCCGCGAGACCTTCCCGGGCCTCGCCGGCATGGGCGACCTCGTCGCGACGTGCTCCTCGCCGCTCAGCCGCAACCACCGCCTCGGCCTCGCGCTCGGTCGCGGGCTCGACGTCGCCGCGGCTGCGGCGGAGGTGGGACAGACCGCCGAGGGCGTCGCCACCGCCCGCGCCGTCGCCGACATCGCCGCACGCCACGGCGTCGACATGCCGATCACCCGCTCGGTGGTCGCGGTCGTGGACCACGGCGCGAGGATCGACGAGGTCACCACGGCCCTGCTGTCACGCTCGGTCCGCCCGGAGTGACTACCCTCGACCCCATGAGCACCACCGTCGCCCTCCTGTTCGGCGGCCGCAGCGGCGAGCACGGCATCTCGTGCATCACCGCCGGCGGCATCCTCGCCGCGATCGACCGCACCCGCTTCGATGTCCTCGCGATCGGCATCACCCCCGAGGGCCGCTGGGTCCACGTCTCCGACGACCCCTCGGACTGGACGATGGTCGACGGCCGCGCCCCCGAGGTCGCCGCTGACGGCGACGAGGTGCTGCTGCCCTCCTCCCGCCACCGCGCGGGAGAGCGGACCGCGCTGCGCGTGGTGCGCGAGGGGCGCGTCGAGCCGCTCGCCGAGGTCGACGTCGTCTGGCCGCTGCTGCACGGCCCCTACGGCGAGGACGGCACCGTCCAGGGCATGCTCGAGATGCTCGACATCCCCTACGTCGGCTCCGGCGTCCTCGCCTCGGCCACCGCGATGGACAAGGCCGCGACGAAGGTCGCGCTGCGTGCGGCCGGCATCGAGTGCGCCCCCGGCATCGTCGTGCACGAGGACCGCTGGGCCGACGGCGCGGGGCGCGTGCTCGCCCACCTCGAGCAGCATCATCCGCGTCCCTGGTTCGTCAAGCCGGCCCGTGCCGGCTCCAGCCTCGGCGTCAGCCGCGTCCAGGAGGTCTCGCAGCTCGAGCACGCGATGAAGGCCGCCTTCCGCGAGGACCCCAAGGTCCTCATCGAGGAGGGGGTCGTCGCCCGCGAGATCGAGTGCGGCGTGCTCCAGGCCCGGGACGGCGGCGAGCCCCACACCACTCTGCCCGGCGAGGTGAAGGTGGGCGCCGACCTCGACTTCTACGACTACGAGGCGAAGTACTTCGGCAAGGGCACCGTGAGCATCGACGTACCCGCGGGTCTGCCCGACGGGGTGCTCGAGGAGGCCCGCGAGATCGCCCGGCGCGCCTTCGGGGCGCTCGGCCTCGAGGGCCTTGCCCGGGTCGACATGTTCGTCACCGCCGATCACCGCGTGATCGTCAACGAGGTCAACACCATGCCGGGCTTCACCCCGTACTCGATGTTCCCGGTGCTGTGGGAGTCGATGGGGCTGAGCTACGCCGAGCTGATCGCGGACCTCGTGGACCAGGCCGCCTCGCGCCGCCTCGGCCAGCGCTGAGCCTCGGGCGGCGCTGAGCCGTCTCAGCCCTCGTAGCCCTCGTCCCCGGGGCCGATGCAGCGGGCGGTCGCCTCGATGTTCCGGGTGATCACCTGGGTGAGGTCGAGCGCGGCGGCGGAGGGCTGGTCCGGTGCGGCCGAGCGCGGCACGGACACGTCGATCGCCGGTTCGCGGCCATAGGTCGTGTACAGGAACGTGTCGCCCTCGATCTCCTTGACGACCCAGTCGACCTCGATCTCGTTCTCGTCGGCGAGGGTGGTGCACTGGTCGGTGGTCGGGCCGGGCGGGGTCACGCCGCAGCGCATCACGACCGTGTCCTCCCCGCTGCCCCAGGCGGCGGTGCCCTGGCTCGAGGTCTCCACCCGGTCCATGCCGAGCACCTGCGGCGGGGCGGCGAGCACGATGTCGGCGCACACCGGGTCCGCGGCGGCCTCCCCGGCGGGCACCTGCACGGTGCCGCAGGCGGCGAGGCCGAGGGCGAGCAGCCCGGTGAGGGAGAGGGCGGCGGCACGTCGAGGAAGCACGTACCGAGGGTACCGGTGGGATCGGGGAGCCGGGGATCGGGCAGACTGGTGCGATGACCGCACAGCCCCGCCCCGGCCTCTCCGAGGCCTCGATCCTCGCCGCCGTGCTCCCGCAGCTCCCCACGGGCGAGCAGGTCGAGGTCGGTCCGGGCGATGACGCCGCGGTGGTGCGCCTGCCCTCGGACCGTCTCGTGGTCACCACCGATGCGCTGGTCGAGGGGCACGACTTCCTGCCGGGCGCGACGCTCCCGCGCTGGATCGGCCGGAAGGCCGCGGTGCAGAACCTCGCCGACGTCGCCGCGATGGGCGCCCGTCCGCTCGCCCTCGTCGTCGCGCTCTCGGCCCCGGCCGGGACGGACCCGTCCGTCTTCGAGGAGCTCAGCGCCGGTCTCGCGGAGCGCGCTGCGGCCGACGGCGCGGTGATCGTCGGCGGCGACCTGGGCCGCGCCGACCGCCTCACCCTCGCCGTCACCGCGATGGGCGCGATGGCGCCCGGCGACGCGCCCGTGCTGCGCTCCGGCGCCCGCCCCGGCGACGTGCTCGCGATCGGCACGGAGCGCCTGGGCCGCTCCGCCGCCGGCCTCGCCCTGGTCCTCGGCGGGAAGATCCACGTCGACGCCGCCGGCTCGATCTCGCTGGAGGACATCACCACCCCCGACGCCGCCGATCTCGTCCGCCACCACGACGCCCCCGAGGTCGACCTGTCCCTCGGCTGGGGTGCCGGCCGCACCGCGCACGCCATGATGGATCTCTCCGACGGGCTGGTCCGCGACGGCGGCCGCCTCGCCGCCGCCTCGCGGGTGCGGATCGACCTCGACCGCGCCGCCCTCGCCCCGGATACCGAGGCCCTCGCCGCCCTCGCCGACGATCTCGGCAAGGACCCCTGGGCCTGGGTCCTCCACGGCGCCGAGGAGCACGCGATGTTCGCCGCCTTCGCCCCGGGCGAGGTGCCGACCGGCTTCCGCTCCATCGGCCGGCTCCACGAGGCGGGGGACGGCCCGGCCGTGACCCTCGACGGCACCCCGATCCCCGGCGAGGGCTTCGACCACTTCGCCTGAGCACGCCGCGCCCCTCCGGGATTAGGCTGGCCGGCGGCGCGACCGCGCCCGACCCGCACGCCACGGAGGAGCACCACCACCATGCCGATCACCGTCAAGGCCCTGCAGAAGACCGGCCCGGACCAGCCGTTCCGCGTCACCACGATCGAGCGCCGCGACCCCCGTCCGGACGACGTGGTCATCGACATCGAGGCCGCCGGCATCTGCCACAGCGACATCCACACCATCCGCAACGAGTGGGGCGAGGCGCACTTCCCGCTCACCGTCGGCCACGAGATCGCCGGCACCGTCTCCGCCGTCGGCAGCGACGTCACCGACTGGAAGGTCGGCGACCGCGTGGGCGTCGGCTGCCTCGTGAACTCCTGCGGGACGTGCGAGGAGTGCCTCGCCGACCAGGAGCAGAACTGCCTGAACGGCAACGTCGGCACCTACAACGCGGAGGACGTCGACGGCACCATCACCCAGGGCGGCTACGCCGAGAAGGTCGTCGTCAACGAGCGCTTCGTGCTGAGGATCCCGGACGAGATCCCCTTCGACCAGGCCGCACCGCTGCTGTGCGCCGGCATCACCACCTACTCCCCGCTGCGCCGCTGGGGCGCCGGTGAGCAGGTCTCCGGCCGCGCCAAGCGCGTCGCCGTGCTGGGCCTGGGCGGGCTCGGCCACATGGGCGTGCAGATCGCCGCCGCCATGGGCGCCGAGGTCACCGTCCTCACCCGCACCCTGCGCAAGGAGGAGGACGCCCTCGCCCTCGGCGCGAAGCGCGTGCTTGCCACCTCCGACGAGGACTTCTTCAGCGCTCACCGCGGCGAGTTCGACCTGATCCTCAACACGATCAGCGCCGACATCCCCGTGGACCGCTACCTGCGACTGCTCGCCCCGCGCGGCGTCATGGCCGTCGTCGGCCTCCCGCCGGAGAAGCAGGCGCTGAGCTTCGGCTCGCTGATCGGCGGCGGCAAGGTGCTCGCCGGCTCCAACATCGGCGGCATCGCCGAGACCCAGGAGATGCTCGACTTCTGCGCCGAGCACGGCATCGCCGCGAAGATCGAGACGATCTCGGTCGACGAGGCCGACGCGACCTACGAGCGCGTGGTCGCCGGCGACGTCCGCTTCCGCGCCGTCATCGATACCGCCACCTTCGCGGGCGCCGCGGCGGAGTGACGGTCAGGGCGGCGGTCCGCCTCTCCGTGAGGCGGACCGCCGCGCCGACGGCCGCACAGCGTCAACGGGTTGTCTCGCGCAATACAGCGATAAGCAGCTGAGATGCGAGATGGGTTCACGACTCGCGCAGCATCCTCCGAAGGATTCCCCATGGACCCCTCCGCCGCCTCCCTCCGCACCCTCGCCCACGACCACCCCGAATGGTGGGCCGGCGCATCGGGCGAGATCACCGCCCGGCCCCTCGGTCGCGGCGAGTCCTTCACCGCCCACCTGCTGCGCCGCGGGGAGCGGGAGCTCGTCGTCCGCATCCCGCACAAGCCCCTCGACGAGCTGCCGCAGTCCCTCGCCTCCGAGCACGACCTGCTGCGCCGGGTCCCTGTCGGGCTCGCCGCCGAACCGGTCGCGGTCCACGAGCCGAGCTCCGAGGACCCGCAAGCCTGGACGGTCACCACCCGCGTCCCCGGCCGCGTGCTGCCCGCCGCGGACTGGGCGGACCGTTACCTGCTGCGCGCCCTCGCGACGAGCCTCGCCCATCTCCACCACGCCGGCGACCAGGCCGGACTGTCCGACCCCGGCCGCCCCGACCCCGTCGGCGCCGCGGATCTCGCCCACGACTGGTGGCGCGAGAACGAACCGGGATCGGCACGCGTCCTCGCCGATCTCTGGCCGGCGGTGCGCCGCCATCAGGAAGGCACGAGCGCGGCCTTCCGGGCCGTCACCCCCGTCCTCCTCCACGGCGACCCCGTAGCCGCGAACCTGCTCGTGGACGACGACGGCACGGTGCGCTTCGTCGACTGGGAATGGGCGCAGCGGGGCGATCCCGCCCGGGACCTCGCCTTCATCGGCGGCCCGATCACCGCTGAGCCCTGGTATGCCGCCCTGGACGACGATCTGCTGCGGGACCAGACCGCCCACTACCTCGCCGAGCGCTCACGCCGCTCGGGGGAGCCGTCCGAGCCCGTCGGCCCCGTCCTCGAGCGCCGCCGCGCGCACCTCGTCCACGAGGTCTTCTTCACCGCCGCGCACCTGCACCGCACTGGCGAGGAGGAGCGCTGCGCCGCCCTGCTCGCCCAGGTCGCCGACGTCGTGCGCTGAGCGGGCCGGACGCACGAGAGCCCCCACCCGGTCGGGTGGGGCTCTCGTGGAATTGAGTCCTTGCGGTCTCGCTCAGGCACCGAGCGTGCTGACCTTGCCTGCCTTGAGGCAGGAGGTGCACACGTTCACGCGCTTGCTGGTGCCGTTGATCACAGTGCGGACCGACTGGATGTTCGGGTTCCAGCGACGCGAGGTGCGGCGGTGCGAGTGGGACACGGCCTTGCCGAAGCGCGGGCTCTTGGCGCAGATGTCACACGTGGAAGCAGCCACTGTCGTCTCCTGGTACGTCGATGTTCTGATCGCGGTGCCCGCTCCAGCCCCCGCGCCGGAACGGCGGGGTCGGTGACCTGGGTGAGCACGGAGGTGCGAGCCCCCGGCGGTCAGGGCAACCACGGAATCATAGCCCAGATGCCCCGACGCCTGAAGAGGAGGAACGGTCCACAGTCCTGTGGAGTCCCTCACGATGTCGCAGGGCAATGGCACGATGGGCACCGCACCAGCACTCTACCGGGATGGAAGGGGTCGCCACGATGGCCAGGAGGACCTCCGCCACGCGCGGCTCCATGCCGCTGACGGAGCTGCTGGCCTCCAAGGAGTCCAAGGCGATGGCCTCCTTCGGCGTGCGCGATCTCGACGCCATGCTCCGCTTCGTCCCGCGCCGCTACGTCGAGCCCGCCCCGCTGCGCTCCCTGCGTGAGATCTCCGAGGGGCAGGAGGTCAGCGCCATTGTGCAGGTCGAGTCGTTCCGCTCGCGGCAGATGAGGTCCCGCTACGGCTTCATCGTCGAGGCCACCGTCTCCGACGGCTCGGACGAGCTGCCGCTGACCTTCTTCCTTCCCAAGCAGCACCACGTCGAGTGGTACGCGAAGCGCCTCCCCGTCGGCGCCACCATCGGCGTGCACGGCGCGGTGGGCCGGGACGACTACCGCGGCGGCCTCCAGCTCACCCATCCCGACTTCGAGGCCGTCGAGGACACCGAGGAGGGCCGCGCCTGGGCGCAGCGTCCCCGCCCCGTCTACCCCCTGAAGCAGAACATCTCGCTCGCGACGATGCGCTCCGCGATGAAGAAGGGCCTCGAGTTCGCCGGCTCCGCCACCAGCGCCGTCCCCGCGGAGATCCTGCGCCGCCGGAGCCTGCCCGACCTCGCCGAGGCCGCCCGTCTCGTCCACACCCCGCTGACCATGGACGACACCCGCCGTGGCATGGCCCATCTCCGCTTCGAGGAGGCCTTCGTCCTCCAGGCGATCTTCGCCCAGCGCCGCGCCCAGGACGAGCGCACCCCCGCCCCGCAGCTGCGCGCCGAGGGACCGCTCCAGCAGCTCTTCGACGAGCGCCTGCCCTTCTCCCTCACCGACGGCCAGCGCGAGATCGGCGACCTGCTCGCCGAGCGCATCGGCAACGGCCACCCCACCAGCGCCCTCCTCCAGGGCGACGTCGGCTCCGGCAAGACCGTCATCGCCCTGCGCGCCATGCTCCGCGCCGTCGACTCCGGCCACCAGGCGGTGATGCTCGCCCCCACCGAGGTCCTCGCCGAGCAGCACCACCGCACCGTGCTCGAGCTCCTCGGCGAGCTCAGCCGGGCCGGCCAGCTCGACGGTGCGCCTGAGGCGACCAGGGTGCGCCTGCTCACCGGCTCCCAGCGCACCTCCGCGCGCCGCGAGACCCTGCTCGACGTGACCTCCGGCCAGGCCGGGATCGTGGTCGGCACCCACGCCCTGCTCACCGAGGGCGTCGAGTTCGCCTCCCTCGGCCTCGTCGTGATCGACGAGCAGCACCGCTTCGGCGTCGACCACCGTCGGCGGCTGCGCGCCAAGGGCCCGCAGGGTCAGAGTCCGCACGTCGTGGTCATGACCGCGACCCCGATCCCGCGCACCGCGGCGCTCGCGACCGTCGGCGACCTCGACGTGCTCACGCTCGCCGAGAGTCCCGGCCGCCGCGCCGGCGTCGAGAGCTTCGTGGTCCACGAGAAGCTCCCCGCCTGGGAGCAGCGCATGTGGCAGCGCGCCGGCGAGGAGATCCGCGCGGGCCGACAGGTCTTCGTCGTCTGCGCCCGGATCGACGAGGACGAGGCCGACGACACCCCCGCGCAGCCCGTCCTCGACGAGAACGGCAAGGAGAAGACCCCCGCCCTCGACCCCGCCCGCGGCGTCGTCCAGACCGCCGAGCGTCTCGCCTCCCGCCCCGAGCTCGCGGACGCCCGCATCGGCGTGCTCCACGGCCGGCTCAGCGGCGAGGAGAAGCAGCAGGTCATGGAGCAGATGGTGCGCGGCGAGCTCGACCTGCTCGTCTCCACCACGGTGATCGAGGTCGGGGTCGACATCCCCAACGCCTCGGTGATGATCGTGCTGGACGCGGAGCGCTTCGGCGTCTCCCAGCTGCACCAGCTGCGCGGCCGCGTGGGCCGCGGCGAGCATCCCGGCATCGCCTTCTTCGACACCAGCGCGGTCGTGGACGAGGTGCACTCGCGGCACCTGCGCGCGATCGCCGATGCGCCCGACGGCTTCGCCCTGGCCGAGCTCGACCTGCGCCGCCGCGGCGCCGGCGACCTGGTGGGGGAGGAGCAGTCCGGCCTGCAGCGCACGCTGAAGCACCTCGACGTGCTGCGCGACGCCCGCTGGATCGAGGCCGCCCGCGAGGACGCCTTCGCGCTCGTCGCCGAGGACCCCGAGCTGGACGGCCATCCCGAGCTGGCCGCCGCCGTCGCCGCGCGGCTGCGCGATGCCGACCCTGACGTGGAGAGGAGCTGACATGCCGCGGATCATCTCCGGGACTCTCGGAGGGCGCACCATCCCCGGCCCGCCCGGGAAGGGCACCCGGCCCACCTCGGACCGCGTGCGCGAGGCCCTGTTCAGCCGCCTCGACGGCTGGGACGCGCTCGTGGGTGCCCGGGTGCTCGACCTGTATGCGGGCACCGGCGCGCTCGCCCTCGAGTCCCTCTCCCGCGGCGCCGCCCATGCGGTCCTCGTCGAGGTCCACGGGCCGACGGCCCGCCAGCTGCGCCGCACCGCCGCGGACCTCGGACTCTCCGACCGGGTCGACGTGCGCGCCGGGAAGGCCCGCGCCGTCGCCGCGGGCCTCGGCGGACACGGCGCGACCCTCGTCTTCCTCGACCCGCCCTACGACGTCTCCACCGACGAGCTCGAGCAGCTCCTCGTGACGCTCCGCCCCGCGCTCACCGATGACGCCCTGGTCGTCCTCGAGCGCTCCTCCCGCAGCCGCCCCGTCGAGTGGCCCGACGGCTGGGCCGATGACGGCACGAAGACCTACGGCGAGACCGTGCTGCAGTTCGGAGGGCCGCTGGTCGAGGACGAGGCCGCGGCGGACGGTGCTCCCGCCGAGGACTGACCGCCGCCCCGTCGGGATCGCGACGCTCGCGTCTCCCGCGACCCGGCATCACGCCCGCAGTCGCCTCGGCTCTCGTCGGCCGCGCCTCGAGGCGCACCTGCACTCCGTCCACATCGATCTGCCCGCACTTCTCGGTCCGGCAGAGCTCCATCCACAATTCAGGGCCACCCCTTGCGTCCGTCGCGCATTTGTGTATTCCGGCAGGAGGCAAGAATTCGTCCTGGTGGGACGCGAGAGGCGAGGTGAGGCATTCGCGGGGTGGAGAGCCCGACGCTCGTGCTTCACACACGCCGACCCTGATCTGCGCAGGTGACCCTCGAGTATCCACACGATGTGGAATGACTGTGCATTTGGTGCGAAGTTTCCTCCCCGCATCCCGGTTATCCACAAATTAGGGCAAGATGACGGCAGCTCTGGAGAATGTCGGATATTGGTCGTAGAATGAGAAGCACGGAGCGGTCGACGAAGAACGCTCATCACGACGCGGGGGAGGAGGAGCAATGGGAGACGACCCACGCCTCGACGTCCCGCCGCGCGCCGCATCTGCCCGCCCCAACGTCCCTGTTGCCTCCATCCCTGCCGCCACTGTCCGCCCGGGCGAGCCTCCGCGCCGCCCCGTGCGGGCCCGCCGGCCCCTGACCCCGCAGTCCCTCGTCGAGCGCGCCGACGTCGCACCCCGCACCGCCGAGGCGGAGACGGTGCTGCGCATCTACCGCCGGCGCCGCGAGCAGCAGGCCGCCTTCTACGTCGCCGAGATGCAGGACCTCGCCTCCCTCTGGACCGAGGAGGACGAGGACGACGAGAAGGCCCTGCACGCACTCGCCGCCGCAGCGGGCCTGCGCACGAAGCTCGGCCGGGGCGAGGTGCGGCTGCGCGACGCGCACGTCGCCGTCACCGACCTGCCCGCCTGCTTCGCCCGTGTCGGCGCCGGGGAGCTGCCGGTGGACTGGTTCGAGTGGCTGCTTCGCAGCGTGCTGCGCCTGACCTCCCACCAGCGCTGCCAGGTCGACGAACGGGTCGCAGCCTGGCAGCTCGACGCGATCGACGTCGAGCGCTTCTACCGCGAGCTGCGTCTGCTGATCGACTGGTTCGGCCGCGCCGCCGTGCAGGAGACGCCCGGTGAGCAGCGCGCCGTCCACCTCACCCCGTCCCCGGACGGCGATGGCACCGGCTGCCTCGCCGTCGTCGGCCCGATCCCCGAGCTCCTCGCGCTCGGCCGCCGTCTCGACGGCGCCGCCCGCGCCGTCCAGGACGCTCAGCGCCAGGCGCTCGAGACCGGAGCGCCGATCCCCTTCGACCTCGACGGCGACGTCGCCCGCGAGGGCCGGCCCATGCCGCTTCCCGCGCTGCGCTACGCGGTGATGACACGCTCCCCGCTCGCGACCGGCGGCGTCGAGGTGCCCGAGCCCGCCTTCCGGATCTCCGTCGTCGTGCCGATCCTGACCCTGCTGGGCCGCTCGCATGCGCCCGCGACGCTCGACGGCACCATCCCGATCCCCGCGCGCATGGCCCGCGAGCTCGCCGCGAAGGCGCCGGCCTTCGAACGCGTCCTCGCCGACCCGGCCAGGGGCGGCTACGCCCCCGCCGCCTCGAGGACCTACCGGGTCAGCCGCGCGATGGCCGAGAACCTGCGCCTCATCGACCCCGTCTGCGCCGTCCCCGGCTGCGACTGCAACGTCATGACCGTCGGCGAGAGCGACCACATCGAGGAGTTCGACCTCGAGCACCCCGCCCGCGGCGGACCCACCACGATCGAGAACCTGCACCGCCTCTGCCGCCGCCACCACCGCATGAAGACCGCAGGCCTCCTCGACCCGGTCCGGGACGAGACCACCGGCGTGACCCGGTGGAGGATCGGCGAGCTCGCCGTCTGTGACTCCAGGCCCGACGGCGACCTCGTCACCCGTGAGCTCGGCCAGCAGCTCCGCCGCGCCTGGGAGCAGTACGAGGCCGATCTCGAGTTCGAGGCGATCCTGCACAGCGGCGCGCTCGACGAATCGCCGCAGGAGCGACTCGACGCGATCGAGGAGCAGCGCTGGGGCGAGCATCTCCTGGAGTACTGGTCCCGCCCCGACACCGGCGGCGCCGACCCCGGCCCGCCCGGCCTCGATCCCCGCGACGGCTGCGGCCCACCGCCCTTTTGAGCCCGCGTACCCTGGTGCGATGACGCGCACCCTCGACGAGCTCGACTGGCCGCTGCACACCGACCTGCTCACCCTCCGCCGCGGCCGGAGCGAGGACGCCGAGGCGGTGTGGCCCTGGTACGGCCTGCCCGAGGTGCAGGAATGGACCGCCACCCTCAGCCCCACCCTCGCCGACCATCAGGAGTGGTGGGACCGCACCCTCGACACCTGCGTCGTCGGCCTCCGGGACGGCCGGATCGTCGCCGCCGGGAAGATCGAGCGGCAGGACGCCTGGTCCCAGGCCGACATGCGCGAGCAGGCCGCCGGCAAGCAGGCCGAGATCGGCTGGGTGCTCGATCCGGCCGTGCAGGGCCGCGGACTCGGCACCGCCTTCGCCGCCGCGCTGCGCGACATCGCCGTGGACGGGCTCGGCGTGCGCCGCGTCGAGGCGTGCTGCTTCGCTGAGAACCTCGCCTCCCGCCGCGTCATGGAGAAGATCGGCATGCGCCTCGAGGGCACCTTCCGCGAGGAGTCCCTCCACCGCAGCGGACGCTGGCTCGACGGGATGAGCTACGCCCAGCTCGCGAGCGAGGTGCGCTGACCGCTCAGCCCCTGCCGAGCACGTGCGAGGGGCCGACGGCGGCGGTGCGGGATCGGTCGCTCCCGGCCGCGGAGTGGTTCGGAGCGGAGATGCCGGGGAGCGTCGGCGCCGGCGAAACGGCGACCGCGACCGAGGCGGCGCCGCTGCTCGACGACTGGCTGTGCGCGCTGGGGCCGGCCGACGCCCCGGGCTTCGAGGATCTCCGCGAGGTGCTGGACGTCCTCTCCGACCCCGCCGTCACCTCCGTCGCCTCGCTCGAGCGGCGCACCGCCCGCTCCGCCCGCTCGCTCCAGCGCCTCTTCCGCCACCACCTCGGCGTCGGCCCCAAGCGGATCCTGCTGCGTGCCCGGGTGCAGGACGCGATCGCCGCGATCGACCGCGGCGACCCCCGCCCCCTCCCGGACCTCGCCCACGACCTCGGCTGGTTCGACCAGTCCCACTTCATCCGCGACGTCCGCGCCGTCACCGGCATGACGCCTTCGTCCTACGCCCAGCGCACCGGCGACGACATACTGGAGCCATGACCAGCCACACCGCCTCCTTCACCGTGCAGATGGCCCCCGGCGCCCCGATCGACGGCGCCGCCGACCGCTTCTCCCTGACCAAGACCTGGACCGGCGAGGCCGAGGGCATCTCGCGCGGCACCATGCTCACTGCCGGCGACCCCGAGACCGGCAGCGCCGGCTACATCGCCAGCGAGCTCTTCGAGGGCAGCCTCGGCGGACGCACCGGAACCCTCGCCCTCCAGCAGCTCGGCACCATGACCGGCGGCGCGCCCGCCCTGCAGTACGTGATCGTCCCCGGCTCCGGCACCGGCGACCTTGCCGGCACCACCGGCACCCTCGAGATCGGCGAGATCCACGACGACGGCCGCCACGAGGTGCGCTTCACGCTGGGCTGAGCCGCTCCCTGCCCGCACTAGAGTGACCGCCATGACCACCGTCGTCCTGCCCGGCTCCTTCGACCCCTTCACCCTGGGCCACCTCGACCTCACACGGCGCGCGACGGCCCTCGGCCACCACGTGATCGTCGCCGTCTCCCACAACCCCTCCAAGAAGGGGCTGCTGGACCTCGAGCAGCGCACCGCAGCGATCCGCGCCGCGCTCGCCGACGAGGGCCTCTCCCAGCAGACCGAGGTGCGGACCCTGCCCCGCGGCCTGCTCGTCGACTTCTGCCGCGAGGTCGGAGCAGGCGCGGTCGTGCGCGGGCTGCGCTCCCAGCTCGACCTCTCCTACGAGGAGCCGATGGCGCGGATGAATCACCACCTCGCCGGGACCGACACCGTCTTCCTCCTCACCGACCAGTCCCTCGCCCACATCTCCTCCTCCCTCGTCCGCGAGGTGCACGCCCTCGGCGGTGACGTCTCCGACATGCTCCCCGCCGCCTCGCTGGAGGCGCTCCGGACCGCCTCTGACCTACGCTGAGCAGATGACCACCGACGCCATTCCCACCTCGCCGCTCGACGACGCCCTGCGCTTCGACGCCGTCGACCTCGTCGGCCGCACCGGCACGCACCGCCGCGTCGAGCACACCGTCCCCGCCCCGGCCCGCGAGGCCGGCGGCCTCGCCATGCAGGTCTCCGAGGGCGAGCCCATCGCGATCGAGCTCGAGCTCGAATCCGTGGTCGAGGGCATCTACGCCCACGGCACCGTCACCGCCCACCTCGAGGGCGAGTGCTCGCGCTGCCTCGACCCCGTCGACCAGGACATCGCCACCCGCTTCGACGAGCTGTTCCTCTACCCCGAGAAAATCAAGGCCGAGGAGCGCGAGGACTCCGTCCTGCTCGTCGACGACGAAGTGCGCCTGGGCCCCGTGGTGCGCGACGCCCTCGCGATGGAGGCCGACGAACGCCCCCTGTGCCGCGAGGACTGCCCGGGCCTGTGCGCCCAGTGCGGCTTCCGCATGGAGGACGACCCCGACCACCACCACGAGGTCATCGACGAGCGCTTCGCCGCGCTGAAGGGCCTGTTCGACGAGGACCCGCAGGACGACGACGCGCAGGACGGGAAGGCCTGATGGCGCGCAGGCGCCGGGCCGCCGAGGCCGCCGCCCCGCAGGGCCTGCTGGACACGCTGCCGCTGGACGCCGGGCAGGCCGCGGACCTCACGGACTCCGGGCTGCTCGATCTCGCGCTCACGCACCGCTCCTACTCCTACGAGCACGACGGCCTCCCGCACAACGAGCGGCTCGAGTTCCTGGGCGATGCCGTGCTGCAGCTCGCCGTCACCGAGCACCTCTACGCCGCCCACCCCACGCTGCCCGAGGGCGATCTGGCCCGGCGCCGCGCCGCGACCGTCTCGACCCGGGCGCTCGCCGTGATCGCCTCCCGCCTCGACCTCGGCGCCTACGTGCGCCTGGGCCGCGGGGAGGACCTCACCGGCGGCCGCGCCAAGGCCTCGATCCTCGCCGACACCACCGAGGCCGTGATCGGCGCGGTCCACCTCGCGCTCGGCCAGGACGTCTCGCGCCGCTTCGTGCTGGACCTGCTCAGCCCCATGCTCGACTCCGACGAGTTCCTCGAAGCGGGATACGACTTCAAGTCCCGCCTGCAGGAGATCGCCGCCGCGGAGGGCAAGGACGTGGTCTACGCGCTCACGGAATCGGGCCTCGAGCACCAGAAGACTTTCACCGCGACCGTCACCGTCGAGGGGGTCGTCACCGCCCGCGGCGACGGCGCCTCGAAGAAGGACGCCGAGCTCGCCGCCGCCCAGAACGCGGTGCGGGGCGTCCTCGCCGAGCGCGGCGAGTCCCTCATCCCCAGGGGCTGACCCAGTGCCCGAGCTGCCCGAGGTCGAAGTGGTGCGGCGCGGCCTCGAGCCCCGCACCGTCGGCCGCACCATCACCGCGCTCGAGGTGCTCGAGCCCCGCTCCCTGCGCCGACAGGCCGGGGGAGAGGATCGCCTGCGCGCGGCCCTCGTCGGCTCCCGGCTCACCGCCGTGGTGCGGCGCGGGAAGTTCCTGTGGTGGCGCCTCGCGGAGGCGGACGGGTCCGAGGCCGGGGAGGCGCTGATGGCGCACCTCGGCATGAGCGGACAGCTGCGGATGAGCACGCCCGGCGTGACGGCCGCGCCGGCGGTGGAGGTGTCCGAGGGGCCGGCGTCCGACCCGCTGCGGCACCGCCGCGTGAGCCTGCACCTGGACGGCGGGGCGCGGCTCGACTTCGTCGACCAGCGGATCTTCGGCGGGCTGTGGACGAGTCCGCTCCTCGAGGCGGAGGGCGGGGCCCTCGCCGGCGTGGGCAGCCCCGACGCCCTGCTGCCGGAAGGCGCCTCGCACATCGCGCGCGACCTGCTGGACCCGGCCGCGGACCTCTCCGGTATCGCCCGGGCGCTGCGCACCCGGCGAAGCGCCGTCAAGACGCTGCTGCTGAACCAGGAGATCGTCTCCGGGATCGGGAACATCTACGCCGACGAGGCGCTGTGGGCGGCGCGGATCCGGTACGACACCCCGGGCGCGGCGCTCGGCCCCCGGCAGGCGCCGGCGCTGCTGCGCGCCGCCCGCGACGTGATGGAGCGGGCGCTCGAGGTGGGCGGGACGAGCTTCGACGCGCTGTACGTGAACGTCGACGGGCGCAGCGGGTACTTCGCCCGCAGCCTCAACGCCTACGGCAAGGAGGGCGAGCCCTGCCCGCGCTGCGGCACCGTGATGCGGCGCGTGATGCACGCGAACCGCTCCTCGCACTTCTGCCCGCGATGCCAGCGGGGACGCTGAGGCCCGCGTCGTGCCCGGTGCGATAGATTTCGACGTGCCCGCCGAGATGAGGAAGGACGCCACGTGACAGCGACCCAGCAGGACGGCCCGATCCGCGTGATGCTCGTCGACGACCACGAGGTGGTCCGCCGCGGCATCGTCACCGCGATCGACGCGAGCCCCGCCCTCACCGTGATCGGCGAGGCGTCCTCCGTCGCCGAGGCGACCCGGCGCCTCCCCGCCATCCGGCCCCAGGTGCTGCTGGTCGACCTCCAGCTGCCCGACGGCACCGGCATCGACGTCATGAAGGTCGCCCGCGAGCTCGACCCCGAGCAGAGGATGCTGGTGCTGACCAGCTTCGACGACGACGCGGCGCTGCGCGAGTCGCGCGCCGCGGGCGCCGCCGGCCTGATGCTGAAGTCCGCCCGCTCCCAGGAGATCGTGGAGGCGATCCAGGCCGTGCACGCCGGCCGCCCCGTCTGGCCCGCCGATCACGTCGAGGACGGCCCGGACCTGTCCGAGTCCGATCAGCGGATCGTCGAGCTGATCGGCGACGGGCACTCCAACCGCGAGATCGCGGGCGCCCTCGGCATCGCGGAGAAGACCGTGAAGAACCGCGTCACCGTCATCCTGCAGACCCTCGGCATGCAGCGCCGCACCCAGGTCGCGGCGATGGTCGCGGCCCGCCGACGGGCGGGCTGGAAGCCGCAGTAGGCGTCACGCCACCGGCAGCGTCACCCGCCAGGAGATCATCGTGCCCGGCTCGAGGGTGATCGCGTCCACCCATCCCGAATGGCGCCGGGCCCGCGAGGACATGTTCGCGAGCCCCGAGCGGCGCCGCACCGTCGGGTCGATGCCTCGGCCGTTGTCCGAGACGTTCACCTGCACCACCCGGTCCACGCCCTCGGAGAACACGCTCACGGAGACCGCGACCGCGCTGGCATGCGCGTGACGGGCGGCGTTGGCGAGGCACTCGCGCACCACCGCGACCACGTCGTCGGCGATCTCCGGCGGCAGCTCCGCGTCCATCTCCGCGGGATGCGGGGGCAGGCGCAGCGAGGGCACGAAGCCGAGGCCGGCGGTCGCGAGCCCCACCTCGCGGCGCAGCTGCTCGGTGAGCGTCGCCTCCGCCCGCTCCCGGCGCAGTGACTGCACGATCAGCCGGATCTGCGCGACCGCGTTCTCGACCCCCTGCACGGAGGCCGCGACCGAGGAGCGGATCCGCGCCTTCGACGGGGTCACGTCCGGGGAGCCGAGGGAGTCCACCAGCCCCTCGAGCTCCATCCCCACCGCGAACAGCTCCTGGATCGCGAGGTCGTGCAGATCGCGCGCGATCCGTCCGCGCTCGTCGTCGATCTCGGAGTCGGCCTGCAGGGTCGGGACGCGCAGGGTGAGGCCGACGAGCCCCGCGAGCGCGTCGAGCCGCTCCCGGTCCGCGGCGGTGAACTCCTCGGAGCCCTCCGGGCGCAGCACCCCGAGCAGCCCGGTGCCGTGCTCGGCCGCATCGATCACGGCGAGCATCACGCGCCAGCTCTCCTCGCCGAGGGCGAAGGTCTCGATCCGCTCGAGAGCATCGGCGTCGGCCTGCTCGAGCGCCACGCCGATCGGATGCGCTGCGGGCACCTGCTCGCCGAGCAGGGCGGGGGCGTCGGGCCCGTCGACCATCTCGATCGTCCACGCCTCGCGGTCCAGGGGCATCACCAGCACGGCGCTGCGGGCGCCGAGATCGGTGCGGGCCGAGCGGAGCATCAGGTCCAGCAGGTCCTCGGTCTCCCCGCCGGCGAGCACGGCGCCGGCGAGGTCCTGGATGCGGGGGCGGTCTCTCATCGGGGCTCTCCGATCCTGAGGACGGGCGTGTCGGCGGGGACCGCCTCGGGGCGATGGGTGACGACGACGACCGTGGACGAGGCCGGGACGAGGGACTCGTCGCCCGGGGTGAGCAGCGCCGCGAGCAGCGCGTCGCCGCGGGCGGTGTCCAGGTGCTCGGTCGGCTCGTCCAGCAGCAGCACCGGTCCGCGTCGCACCACGGCGCGGGCCAGCAGCAGGCGGCGCCGCTCGCCGCCGGAGACCGTGGTCCCGTCCGGGCCGAGCATCGTGTCGAGCCCATGGGGGAGGGTCGCGAGCCAGTCGTCGAGGCCGACGGCGGCGAGCGCCGCGAGGGCCTCCTCATCCGTCAGGTCGCCGCGGACGACGCGGAGGTTCTCCCGCAGCGTGGTCGCGAAGACATGCCCGTCCTCGGCGAACATCGTCACCGCTTCGCGCAGGGAGGCGGCGTCGGTCGAGACCTCGCCGCCCAGCGGGGCGAGGAGCCCGGCGAGCGTCGCCAGCAGGGTCGACTTCCCGCTGCCGGAGGGGCCGACGACCGCGAGGCGGGAGCCGGGGGCGAGGTCGAGGTCGAGGCCGCGCACGCACGGAGCGTCGGGGGACCAGCCGGCGGTGAGGTCGCGGGCGGTCAGGCTCGCCGTGGCGGGACGCTCGGCGGGGACCGGGGCGGGGCCGTCGCCCTCGCCGCCCTCGCCGATCAGGGCGTCGAGGCGCTCCGCGGCGGCGCGGGAGCGGGCGTGCTGGGTCGCCGCGGCGGGCAGGGCGGTCGCCGCCTCGAAGGAGGACAGCGGCAGCAGGAGCAGGACCCCGATCTGCCCGGCGGAGAGGTCCCCGGCGGTCCAGGCGGCGCCCGCGGCCAGCAGCGATCCGGTCACCGCGAGGACCATGCTCGCGGGCACCGCGGCGGCCGCGAGCGCGGCGGGGCGGGCGGCCCGGTCGATCGCGGCGTCGTGCGCGGACTGCGCGGCGGCGAGGCGGGCGAGGGCCGTCTCGAGCCGCCCGTCCACCCGCAGCGAGGTCGCGTCGTCGAGGATCTCCAGGGAGTGGGAGGTGACGTCGCCGCGGGTGGTGAGCACGGCCTGCTCGGTGAGCGCGGCGGCGCGGTGCGCGAAGTACGGCGCGGCCACGGCCGCCAGCAGCAGCGAGGCCGCCATCGCGGCCGTCGCGGACACGGACAGCGGTGCGAAGGTCGCCAGCACCACGACGAGCATCACGGCCGCGACCAGGGCGGGCACGATCGCCTTGATGACGTGGTCGCCGAGCTCCTGCGCGTCATCGCCCAGTCGGGCCAGCAGCTCGCCGCGCCGCAGCCGCGTCAGGGCGTCGTCGGTGCGGGAGGCGAGCGCCGTGAACAGCGAGGTGCGCAGCGCGACCACGCCCCGCAGCGCCACGTCGTGGGTGAGCATCCGCTCCAGCCAGCGGAACACGCCGCGGGAGACGCCGAGGGCGCGGACCGCGACCACGGCGACGGTCAGGTCGAGCACCGGCGGCATGGTCCAGGCGCGGGTGACCAGATAGGCGGAGACCGCGGCGAGCGCGAAGGCCGAGCCGAGGGTCGCGACCGCGGCGAGGACCGCGGCGAGGAGCCGCGCGGGCGGGATCGCGAGGGCGCGCTCGGCGCGGCGCAGCGGGGCGGCCTGGTCGGTCATGCGGCGACCTCCGCTCGCGCGTCGACGGAGACGATGTCGTCGGCCGCCTCGACGAGGCGGGAGCGGTGGGCGACGACGAGCACGGTGCGGCCCTGGGCGCGCAGCTCGCCCAGCAGGTCCAGCACGATCTGCTCGGCGGCGCCGTCGAGATGGGCGGTCGGCTCGTCGAGCACGACCAGCGGGGCGGGGGAGAGCAGGGCACGGGCCAGCGCCAGGCGCTGCCGCTCGCCGAGGGAGAGGCCCTGCCCGCGGCGGCCCAGGTCCGCGTCCAGTCCGCGGTGCGCGATGACGGCGTCGAGGCCGACGGCGGCCGCGGCGGCCCCGAGCTCGTCGTCGTCCGCGTCCGGGCGGGCGGCGGCGAGGACCTCGCGCAGGGTGCCGGGCGGGAGCACGGGCCGCTGGGGGAGCAGTGCGATCTGGTCCCAGAGGCTGCGGCGCTCCAGCTCGCGCACGTCGGTCGCGGTGCCGTCGGCGGCGATCACCTCGGCGCGGCCCTGCTCGGGCTCCAGCAGGCCCAGCAGCACCTGCACGGCGGTGGTCTTCCCGGCGCCGGAGGGGCCTGTCAGCGCGGTGATGCGGCCGGGGAGGACCTCGATCTCCGCCGCGTGCGGGGCGAGCCCTTCGCGGGAGGCGACGCTCACGCCGCGCAGGGCGAGGGTCGCGCCTGCGAGGTCGGGGGCGGGACGGGTCCCATCGGCCGGGGCGTGCTCGTCGAGCACCTCGAAGGCCGCGCCGACCGCGGCGAGGCCGTCGGTGGAGGAGTGGTACTGGGAGCCGACGTTGCGCAGCGGCTGGTACACCTCGGGGGCGAGGACCAGCACCGCGAGCGCCGGGGCGAGGTCCATCTCCCCGTAGACGAGCCGCATGCCGATCGAGACGGCGACCAGCGCCACGCACAGGGTCGCGAGCAGCTCGAGCACCATCGAGGAGAGGAAGGCGAACTTCAGCGAGCCCATGGCGGAGGAGCGGTGGCGGTCGCCTAGGGTCTCCACCACCCGCTCCGGGCCGCGCTCGCGGCCGAGGGCGCGCAGGGTGGGCAGGCCCTCGACGAGGTCCAGCAGCTGGGACCACAGGGAGCGCATGTCCGCCAGCAGCCTCTCGGAGCGGCCCACGGTCATCTTCCCCACCAGGATCATGAACAGCGGCACGAGCGGCAGGGTGACCAGGGCGATCACGGCGCTGAGCGGATCGAGCAGCCCGATCGTCAGCAGGCACAGCGGGGTGACCGTCGCCGAGAGCATCAGCTGGGGGACGTAGCCCACCAGATAGGGGCGCAGCTTCTCCAGCCCCGTCGTCGCCAGCGCCGTCACGTCCGCGCCCCGGCCGGCCCCGGCCCGCGGGCCGAGCCGGGCGGCGTGGGCGAGGACGCGGGCGCGCAGGTCGCTGATCGCGGCGGTGGCGGCGCGGTGCGCGGTCGCCTCCTCGACCAGCACCGCCCCTGCCCGCACGGCGAGCGCGAGGACCAGCAGGGCGAGCATCCCCGGGGCGTCCGCGGGGACGTCCCGCTCGACGAGCAGCCGCGCGCCGAGGTGCGCGATCACCAGCGCCGTGACGATCACGGAGGCGGCCTGGACGAGCCCGAGGACCACGGTGCGTGCGACATGGGCGCGCGCGGCGCGCACCTCCCGGACCAGTCGGGGGTCCAGGGGTGCTCGCCGCGCGCGCGTGGGGGTGCTCACTCCTGGCCGAACGCTTCCCGGTAGCCCGCCCTGGCCCTCCGGGCGAGGCCCTCGCCGGGGGCGGGGGAGTCCTCGTCGGTGATCCGGTGGCGGAAGACCCGGTAGGTCCAGATCGTGTACGCGATGACGACCGGCAGCAGGATCGCGAGGGCGATCAGCATCACCGTCAGCGTGTGCTCGGTCGAGGAGGCGTTCGCGACGGTGAGCGAGTTCGCCGGGTCGTTCGAGGCCGGCATGACGTACGGGAACAGGCCGCCGAACAGGGTGATCGTCGCCGCGGCGATCGCGGTGGTGGTCGCGCCGAAGGCGAGGCCCTCACGACGGGCACGGCCCAGCGGCACCACCGCGATCAGCGCCGCCGCCGCGATCGCGAGCGGGATCAGGGTCCACGGCGTGTTCGAGTGCGCGAGCTGGAACCACAGCAGGTACGCGGCGCCGGCCACGATCGTCGGCCACACGAGCCGGCTCGCGAGGCGGTGGGCGTCCTGGCGCAGCGGGCCCTCGATCTTCAGGGTCAGGTACAGGGTGCCGTGCAGCCAGAACAGCAGCACGAACACGAGCCCGCCCAGCAGCGCGAAGGGGTTCAGCAGTCCCAGCAGCGAGGTGGTCACCCAGTGGTTCTGGTCGATCGCGACGCCGGCGACGATGTTCGAGAAGGCCACGCCCCACAGCAGGGCCGGGGCGAAGCCGCCGATCACGTGCACCACGTCCCAGGAGGTGCGCCAGCGGTCGTCCTCGTGCTTCTCGCGCCACTTGAAGGCGCACACCCGCACGATCAGCACCAGCAGCAGGAGCAGCAGGGCGAGGTAGAAGCCGGAGAACAGGGTGGCGTACCACTCGGGGAAGGCCGCGAAGAGCAGCGCGCCGCCGGTGATCACCCACACCTCGTTGCCGTCCCAGACGGGGCCGATGGTGCGCAGGATCGTGCCGCGGGTGCCGGCGCCGCGGCGCCAGAAGGCGGCCACGTTCATCTGCACGCCGAAGTCGAAGCCCTCGAGCACGAAGTAGCCCAGGAAGAAGAAGCCGATCAGCGCGAACCAGAGGGTCTGCAGGACCGTGGGGTCGAGCATGGTGTCCATGAGCAGGTGGGTCCCTTCTCAGTAGTCGAAGGAGAGGGTGGGCGTGTCGAGCTCCTCGGTCTCCGGGTCCCGCTGCGGCAGCGGCGCGCCCTTCAGCGCGGCCTTCTGCATCATCCGGAACCAGATCACGGCGAGCACGCCGTAGACGAGGGTGAAGGCGACCAGCGAGGCGAGCACCATCCACGAGGGGTGGGCGGAGACGCCCTGCAGCGTCATCAGCCGCACCGTCGGGTCGTCGGGATTGGGGTGGACGACCCAGGGCTGACGGCCGATCTCGGTGAACACCCAGCCGGCGGAGTTGGCGAGGAACGGCATCGGGATCGCGAGCACGGCGAACCACTGGAAGGCCTTCGACCCGGTGGTGCGGGCGTTCTCTCCCTTGCCGCGGGTGACCCACAGCGCCCAGAAGGCGAGGATCCCGCTGAACGCGGCCAGGCCCATCATCAGGCGGAAGGACCAGTAGGTGACGAAGAGGTTCGGGCGGTAGTCGGCCTCGACCTTCTCGCCGTGGATGTTCGTCGCGGTCTCGCCGAACTCCTCCTTGTACTGGGCGTTGAGGTCGTCGACGCCCTGCAGCGTCGCATCGAAGCTGTGGGTGGCCAGGAACGAGGTCACGTACGGCACCTCGATGAGGTGGGTGACGTCCCCGCACTGCTCGGCGAAGGCGTCGGGGCCGCCGATGGTGAGGATCGAGAAGCTCGCACCGGTCTCCGTCTCGCACAGCGCCTCGGCCGAGGCCATCTTCATCGGCTGCTGCTTGAACATGATCTGGGCCTGGAAGTCGCCGGAGATCACCAGCACGATCGCGGAGACGAACATCGCCACCACGCCGAAGCGGACGGTGGGTCGGTAGAGGTCGCGGGCGGCGCGGTGCTGCTCCTGGCCCTCCTCGGTCTCCAGCCCCGCCTCGCGGGCGGCCCGGTGGTGCCTGACCATGTGCCAGGAGGCGACGCCGGTGAGGAACGCGCCGGCGACGAGCCAGGCGCCGGAGACGACGTGGGGGAAGGCCGCCATCGCCGTGACGTTCGTGAGCACGGCGAGGATCGAGCCCTGCGAGGGATCGAGCTCGGCCCGCCCCGTCTCGGGGTTCAGCAGCGCGCCGACCGGATGCTGCATGAACGAGTTCGCGGCGATGATGAAGTAGGCCGAGAGCGTGGTGCCCAGCGCCACCGCCCAGATCGTCAGCAGGTGGATCTTCTCGGGCATCTTCCCCCAGCCGAAGATCCACAGCCCCAGGAAGACGGACTCGAGGAAGAAGGCGGCGAGGCCCTCCAGCGCCAGCGGCGCCCCGAAGACGTCGCCGACGAAGCGGGCGTACTCGGACCAGTTCATCCCGAACTGGAACTCCTGAACGATGCCGGTGGCGATGCCGATGCCGAAGTTCACGATCAGCATCGAGCCGAAGAACTTCGTCATCCGGGTCCAGGCGTCCTTGCGCACGGGATCCTTCGCGAACACGGCACGGGTGTTCATGATCGCGACGAGCAGGGACAGCCCGATCGTCAGCGGCACGAAGATGAAGTGGTACACGGTGGTGATGCCGAACTGCCACCGTGCCAGGTCGAGGGCTTCCATGGATCCTCCCGAGTGGACGACACGCTGTCATGAAAACTAGAGCGGCCGCGTGCACCGCCCCGGGGACCATGGTCCCCCTTCCACGGCGGCAGATGCACGCTGTGCCATACTGGCCGAGGCACTCTCCTGCTCCGTACCGGGCGGGGGAACCTCCCGGCGTCGTGACGTCGAGCACCGGCCACGCGGACTCACCGCGACCGCAGTGCTCCCCGCGATCGGCATCGCAGCGCTCCCGCGTGGAGCTGCGCGACGGCGAGGGCCAGAGACTTCCGTCCCCAGGGACGATGACCAGAAGGGGCCAGGGTGCGCTGGCCCTCCAGAAGGAGACGGCCGCATGGCTGACAGCACCCAGAATCCCGAGAACGACGCGTCGAACGACGGAGCACCCCCGGCACGGCGACGCCGCCGCGCGGGAGCCCCGGCCGGCGCCCCCGCCGTGACCCCGGAGCCCGCTGCGGCGCCCGAGGACGCCGCGCCGCGCACCGTCGTCGCCCCCCAGTCCGAGGGGCCCCTCGAGCCTGCGCCCGCCGCGCCGACGCGCCGTCGCCGCCGGGCCGGGGCGCCGGCGGGAGCGCCGACCTTCCAGGCGCCGACGGCCCAGCCGACGGAGGAGCCGGAGCCCGAGGCCGACGAGCAGCAGGAGCCGGGGACCGCCGCGAACCCCGTCCTGGACGATCTGAAGGCCCTCGCCTCCGCGACCGGGACCGCGCCCGAGACCACTACCGCCGCCGAGCCCGAGGTCGACGAGGACCGGGCGCGCCGGCGCGAGCAGGTCCAGATGGACTTCGCCTCCCTCCTCTTCCAGGCGCCGACCCCGCAGCCCCGCACCACCGTCGCCCCGCAGGACGAGGACCACGAGGACTCCCGCGACGAGGAGGAGGCCGAGGAGACCCGCGACGAGGACGCCCAGCCCTCGCGCCGCAGCCGGTCCCGCAGCCGCTCCCGCCGCTCCTCCTCCCGCGAGCAGGACGCGCCTCAGGACGATGACACGGACCAGGACGACTCCGAGGACACCGACTCCGAGGGCGAGAAAGACGACGACAGCGACAACGACTCCTCCGGGAGCGGCTCGGGCTCCTCGCGCCGCCGCCGGCGTCGCGGGGGCCGTGGCCGTCGCGGCCGCGGGCGCGGGGAGGACGATTCCCAGAGCGGCGACCGCGGCGCCGAGGACAGCGCGCAGGAGGACTCCTCCGAGGACGAGGAGACCGAGGACGGCTCGGGCGAGGACGGCTCCGGCTCCTCCTCGAGCGGCTCGAGCTCCAGCTCCCGCCGTCGCCGCCGTCGCCGCCGCTCGGGAAGCAGCGGGGACGACGGCTCTTCCCCGGACGATCCGCCGAACACCGTGGTCAAGGTGCGCGAGGCGCGCGACGAGGTCAAGGCCGTCAAGGGCTCGACCCGGCTCGAGGCCAAGCGCCAGCGCCGCCGCGAGGGCCGTGACGCCGGCCGTCGCCGCAGCGTGATCACCGAGGCGGAGTTCCTCGCCCGCCGCGAGTCCGTCAAGCGCTCGATGGTGGTGCGCGAGCGCCAGGGCTGCACCCAGATCGCGGTGCTCGAGGACGACGTGCTCGTCGAGCACTACGTCGCCCAGAAGTCGCAGACCTCGATGGTCGGCAACGTGTACGTCGGCAAGGTCCAGAACGTGCTGCCCTCCATGGAGGCCGCCTTCGTGGACATCGGCAAGGGCCGCAACGCCGTGCTCTACGCCGGCGAGGTCAACTGGGACGCGGTGGGCCTCGAGGGCCAGCCGCGCCGCATCGAGCTCGCGCTGAAGAGCGGCGACCCCGTGCTGGTCCAGGTCACCAAGGACCCGATCGGCCACAAGGGCGCGCGCCTGACCAGCCAGATCTCCCTGCCCGGCCGCTATGTCGTGTTCGTGCCCGGCGGGTCCATGACCGGCATCTCCCGGAAGCTGCCCGACACCGAGCGCAACCGGCTGAAGAAGATCATGCGGCAGATCATCCCCGAGGACGCGGGCGTGATCGTGCGCACCGCTGCCGAGGGCGCGAGCGAGGAGGAGCTCACGCGCGACGTGGAGCGCCTCACCGCCCAGTGGGAGAAGATCCAGAAGTCCCAGAAGTCGCGGTCCGCGCCCGTGGCCCTCTCGCAGGAGCCCGACATCGCCATCAAGGTGGTGCGCGACGTCTTCAACGAGGACTTCACCTCCCTGGTCGTCGAGGGCGGCAAGGTCTACGACGACGTCCACTCCTACGTCTCCGAGGTCGCGCCCGACCTGCTCGAGCGCGTCACCCGACATGTCGGCGAGAAGGACGTCTTCGCCAAGCACCGCATCGACGAGCAGCTGCTGAAGGCGATGGACCGCAAGGTCTACCTGCCCTCCGGCGGCTCCCTCGTCATCGACCGCACCGAGGCGATGACCGTCGTCGACGTGAACACCGGCAAGTTCACCGGCTCCGGCGGCTCCCTCGAGGAGACCGTCACCAAGAACAACCTCGAGGCGGCCGAAGAGATCGTGCGCCAGCTGCGGCTGCGCGACATCGGCGGCATCATCGTCATCGACTTCATCGACATGGTCCTCGAGGCGAACCGCGACCTCGTGCTGCGGCGCCTCGTGGAGTGCCTGGGCCGGGACCGCACCAAGCACCAGGTCGCCGAGGTGACCTCGCTGGGCCTGGTGCAGATGACCCGCAAGCGCGTGGGCCAGGGCCTGGTGGAGACCTTCTCCAGCACCTGCGAGCACTGCCACGGCCGCGGCATGACGGTCGACATGGACGCCGAGGGCGGCCACAGCCACCCCCAGGGCGGCGGCAGCGGCGGAGGCGGCGAGGACGGCGCCAAGGGCTCCTCGCGGCGGCGCGGCCGGCGCGGACGCGGCGGGGCGAAGGACGAGGACGAGCACGGCGGCGACGCCGGCGGCTCCGAGGAGTCCGGCGACGTCCACCGCCTCGCCGACGACGAGGACAGCCGTGCGCTGACCCGCGCGACGATCGCCTCGATCGCCGCCGCCTCGGGCAGCCACAGCCAGCCCGAGGTCGTCGTCGACGGCCAGGTGGTCGATCCCGACGGGGACCAGTGACCTGTTCCACACGGTGTGACGGCGTTCTCGCTGGTCGGGGCGTGTCCCATGGTTGACCGGCTGTTCACGGGATCGTAAGCTGTCCCCTGGCGCAAACGCGTCGCAGTCGTCGTCCGGTGGACATCGCGCGACCGCATCTCCCGCCCGGCTCCCCGGCCGGGAACGGTTGACGGTCGCAGGTCCGCGGTGGTCACCCGAGTGGGCGCACGACTCGAAGACTGGATCCGAATCACAAGATGGAGACGTGACGTGGTGTACGCAATCGTCCGCGCAGGCGGTCGTCAGGAGAAGGTGTCGGTCGGTGACACCATCGTGATCAACCGCGTGGCAGGCGAGGCGGGCGACAGCATCGATCTCGCTCCCGTGCTGCTGGTCGACGGTGACAAGGTCACCTCCGCCCAGGCCGAGCTCGCGAAGGTCAAGGTCAGCGCCGAGAAGGTCGAGGACCTCCGCGGCGAGAAGATCCGCATCCTCCGCTACAAGAACAAGACCGGTTATAAGAAGCGCCAGGGCCACCGCCAGGAGCTCACCCGGCTGAAGATCACGGGCATCGCCTGAGCGATCCCTCGACCAGACAAAGGATTGATCCCAGATGGCATCTAAGAAGGGCGTCAGCTCCTCCAAGAACGGCCGTGACTCCAACGCCCAGCGCCTCGGCGTGAAGCGCTTCGGCGGCCAGGTCGTCGGCGCCGGCGAGATCCTCGTCCGCCAGCGCGGCACCAAGATCCACCCCGGCGACGGCGTGGGCCGCGGCAACGACGACACCCTGTTCGCGCTCACCGCGGGCACCGTCGAGTTCGGCCGCAAGCGCGACCGTCGCGTGGTCAGCGTCGTCGAGACCGTCTGACACGCCGCCCCGGACCCGGGGCACCCAGCGTCCTTCGAGGGGCGGAGCCGATCGCTCCGCCCCTCGTCGCTTACCCACCCCCTTCCACCCCACGGCACCCTCGACCCTCGGAGAGCACCCATGGCCACATTCGTCGACCGCGTCCGACTGCAGGTCGTCGGAGGATCCGGCGGGCACGGCGCCGCCTCCATCCGGCGTGAGAAGTTCAAGCCCCTCGCGGGCCCCGACGGCGCCGACGGCGGCCGCGGCGGCGACGTGATCCTCGAGGTCGACGCCTCGACCACGACGCTGCTGGAGTACCACCACAAGCCGCACCAGCGCGCGACCGGCGGCGGCTTCGGCAAGGGCGACCTGCGCCACGGCGCGAACGGCGAGGACCTCGTCCTGCCCGTGCCTGACGGCACCGTGGTCACCGAGGAGGACGGCACCGTGATCGCCGACCTCGTGGGCATCGGCACCCGCTACGTCGCCGCGCGCGGCGGCAACGGCGGCCTCGGCAACGCGGCCCTCGCCTCGAAGCAGCGCAAGGCCCCCGGCTTCGCGCTGCTCGGCGAGCCGGGCCAGGAGCGCACCCTCGTGCTGGAGCTGAAGACCGTCGCCGACGTGGCGCTGGTGGGCTACCCCAGCGCCGGCAAGTCCTCGCTCATCGCGGCGATGAGCGCCGCCCGCCCGAAGATCGCCGACTACCCGTTCACGACCCTGGTGCCGAACCTCGGCGTGGTCGAGGCGGGCGAGCACCGGTACACGATCGCCGACGTGCCGGGGCTGATCCCCGGCGCCAGCCAGGGCAAGGGCCTGGGCCTGGACTTCCTGCGCCACATCGAGCGCTGCCACGTGCTGGTGCACGTGCTGGACGCCGCCGCGCTCGAGTCCGACCGCGACCCCGTCAGCGACCTCGAGATCATCGAGTCAGAGCTCGCCGCCTATGCCGCGAGCCTGGACGAGGAGGCGGAGACCCGCGTGCCGCTCATGGAGCGGCCCGCGGTGGTCGTGCTGAACAAGACGGACCTGCCCGACGGCGCCGACATGGCCGACCTCGTCCGCGAGCGGCTGGGGGAGCGGGAGATGCCGATCCTCGACGTCTCCGCCGTCTCCCGCAAGGGGCTGCGGGAGCTGTCCTTCCTGCTCGGCGAGCTCGTCGAGCAGGCGCGGGCCGCCCTGCCCGCCCCGGAGCCGGCGCCCGTCGTCCTCACCCCGCGCGGCGCGGACCGGGCCTCCTTCGAGGTCGTCACCGAGCAGTACGACGGCGGCACCGCCTTCCGCGTCCGGGGCGACAAGCCCGAGCGCTGGGTGCGCCAGACCGACTTCACCAACGACGAGGCCGTCGGCTTCCTCGCCGACCGCCTCGCGAAGCTCGGCGTCGAGGACGGGCTGTTCTCCGCCGGGGCCGTCGCCGGCTCCACCGTGCTGATCGGCCCCGGGGACGACGCGGTCGTCTTCGACTGGGAGCCGACGATGGTCGGCGGCGCCGAGATGCTCGGCCGCCGCGGCACCGACGACCGTCTCGAGGACCACCACCGCCCCACCCGCGAGCAGAAGCGCGAGGAGCAGAAGGCCCGCACCGCCGCCCGCATGGACCGCCTCGCCGCGATGGAGGCGGAGCGGAGGTCCGGCCACTGGGCCGATCCCTCGAGCGACGGGGACGGTCAGCGGTGAGCGTGGCGGAGCTGCGTCAGCCCGCCCGTCTCACCGCCCGCGAGGAGCTCGTCGGCACCCGCCGCATCGTCGTGAAGATCGGCTCCTCGAGCTTGACCGACGCACGGGGGAGGCTGGACCAGTCCCGCCTCGACGGCGTCGCGGAGGTCGCCGCGATGCTCGCGGCGCGCGGCACGGAGCTCGTGCTCGTCTCCTCCGGGGCGATCGCGGCCGCGCTCGGCCCGCTGGGACTGCCGGAGCGGCCCGCCTCGGTGCCGCTGCAGCAGGCCGCCGCGAGCGTGGGCCAGGCCCTGCTCGCCACCGCCTGGTCCCGCGCCTTCGCCGCGCACGAGCGGACCACCGGCCAGGTCCTGCTCACCGAGTCCGACGTGATCCGCCCCCAGACCTATCGCAACGTGCGCAGCGCCCTAGAGGCCCTGCTCGAGCTCGGCACCGTGCCGGTGGTCAACGAGAACGACACCACCGCCACCCACGAGATCCGCTTCGGGGACAACGACCGCCTCGCGGCGCTCGTCGCGCAGCTGCTCGGCGCCGATGCGCTGATCCTGCTCACCGACGTCGACGCCCTCTACACCGCCCCGCCCCGCGAACCCGGTGCGGAGCGGATCGGCGTGGTCGAGGACGTGGCGCGCCTGGCCGGGGTGAGCATCGGCTCGGTCGGCTCGAAGGTCGGCACCGGCGGCATGGTCACGAAGCTGTCGGCCGCCCAGCTCGCCTCCACCACCGGCACCGCGGCACTGATGACCTCCGCCGAGCGCTTCGCCGAGGCGGTGGAGGGCCGGGACGTCGGCACCTTCTTCCCCGCCCATCACGGCCGTCGCCGCTCGCGCCTGGTGTGGCTGCGCTTCGCGACCCGCGGCGCAGGCACGCTGCACCTGGACGAGGGTGCGGCCGGCGCCGTGCGCTCGCGCCGTCGCTCGCTGCTCGCCGTCGGCGTCACCCGGGTCGAGGGGACCTTCCCCGCGGGGGTGCCCGTGGACGTCGCCGCCCCGGACGGCACGGTGATCGGCCGTGGCCTGACCTCCTTCAGCTCCGACGAGCTGCGGGCCATGGCGGGGCGCGGCACCGACGAGGCGCGGGAGCTGCTGGGGGAGCGGTATCGCCGCCCCGCGATCCACCGCGATCAGCTGGTGGTGCTCTGAAGGACGCGGGACCGCGTCTCCCGGCCGGAGCGGATCCGCTCGATCAGCCAGCTCAGCACGAGCGCGAGCGCGATGCCGAGCACCACGCCCAGCAGCGGCCGCTCGCGGAACAGCAGCCCGCCCGCCATCCCGATCCCGACGTTGTACAGCGCCCACGCGGTCGCGGCCAGCAGGGCGAAGCCCGCGAAGAGCGGCCGCGGGTAGCGGATCATCCCCGAGGCGATCGACGTGGCGGTGCGCCCGCCCGGGATGAAGCGGGCGGTGACGATGATCGAGCCGCCGCGCGTGCTCAGACCGTTCTCCGCCCAGGTCAGGAGCTTGTCGCCGGCGCGCCTCGAGCGGATCCGGCCGGTCAGCGGCCCGGCGCCGCGACCCACGTGATGGGAGATCAGGTCCCCGCTGAGCGCGGCCGCGATCGTCACCGCAATCAGCACCAGCGCCTGCGGCGACTCCTGCGCGACCGCATAGGCGCCTGCGGTGATCACCACCGTCTCCCCGGGGAAGACCGGGAAAACCGAGTCCGCCGCGACGATCGCGAAGAGCAGGACGTACAGCCACGGCGAGGCCATGACCGCCTCGACCAGGTGGAGGACGGAGTCCATGCGGGCGATCACCTCGGGGTTCGGGAGAGGGGCGGACCGACCGAGGCTAGGGTCCCCCGCCGCATGTTCCCTGGGCGGACGCCCCGGGTTCCCTGGACGTCCCCCTCGTAGAATCGGGACATGGACGACCAGTCACCTCCCGTCGAGTCGGCGGTCCGCGGCGCCGCCCGCGCCGCGAAGGACGCCCAGCCCGTGCTGGCGCGCCTCCGCCGCGCCGAGAAGGACGCGCTGCTGCACGCCATGGCCGAGGCGCTCATCGCCCGCGCCGACGAGATCGTCGCCGCCAACGCCCGGGACCTCGCCGCCGCCGACGAGTCGGGCATGGCCGCCGGCCTGCGCGACCGGCTCGCCCTGGACCCGCAGCGGATCGCGTCGATCGCGCAGCAGCTGCGCGACGCCGCCGCGCTGCCGGACCCCGTCGGCGAGGTGGTGCGCGGCTCCGTGCTCGCCAACGGACTCGAGCTGCGTCAGGTGCGGGTGCCGATGGGCGTGATCGGGATGGTCTACGAGGCGCGCCCGAACGTGACGGTCGACGCCGCCGGCCTCGCGCTGAAGGCCGGCAGCGCCGTCGTGCTGCGCGGCGGCTCCGCGGCGCTGCACTCCAACACCGCGCTGATCGCGGTGCTGCGGGACGTGCTCGCCGAGCGCGGGCTGCCGGCGGATCTCGTCGTCGGGATCGACGCGCACGGCCGCGAGGGCGCCGACGTGCTCATGCGCGCCCGCGGCCTGGTCGACGTGCTGATCCCGCGCGGCGGGGCGGGCCTGATCCGCCGCGTGGTCGAGAACGCCCAGGTGCCCGTCATCGAGACCGGCACCGGCACCACCCACGTGCTGGTGGACGCGAGCGCCGACCTCGACCAGGCCGAGCAGATCGTGCTCAACGCCAAGACCCAGCGGGTCGGGGTGTGCAACGCGCTGGAGACGCTGCTGGTCCACCAGGACGTCGCCGCCGAGGCGCTGCCGCGGCTCGGCACCGCACTCGCGGAGGCCGGGGTGCGCCTGCACGTGGACGAGCGGGCGGCCGCGCTGCTGCCGGCGGGCGTCGAGCACGTCCCCGCGACGGAGGAGGACTGGGACGTGGAGTATCTCGCCCTCGAGCTCGCCGTCGCCGTCGTCGACGACCTCGACGCCGCGCTTGCGCACATCCGCGCCCACTCCTCGGGCCACACCGAGTCGATCCTCACCCGCGACCTCGTCTCCCAGCAGCGCTTCCTCGCCGAGGTCGACTCCGCCGTGGTCATGGCCAACGCCTCCACCCGCTTCTCCGACGGCGGGGAGTTCGGCTTCGGCGCGGAGATCGGGATCTCCACCCAGAAGCTCCACGCCCGCGGCCCGATGGGGCTGAGCGAGATCACCGCCACCAAGTGGCTGGTGGTCGGCCATGGCCACGTCCGCCCGTGACCCCACTCCCACCCGGCGGGTTCCGGCCGGCACCCCGCCCGCGCTGTGGGATGATGGGCCGGTCACTCGAGGAAAGGCCTTCTAGAACATGATCGACCAGCTCATGATCCTCGCCGAGTCCGGCGCCGGCGCGAGCGAGGGCATCCCCGCACCCTTCATCGGGATCGGTGCGTTCGCGATCCTGATGACCATGCTGGCCATCACCTGGCTCACCGGGGGTGCGCACCACCGCAGCCTCGACAAGAAGCACGACGCGGACACCGACTCGGACACCGACCGCTGAGACCGGTGGAGCTGCAGCGACGACGGATCGGCGTGATGGGCGGGACCTTCGATCCCATCCATCACGGCCACCTCATCGCCGCCAGCGAGGTGCAGAGCGTCTTCGCGCTCGACGAGGTCGTGTTCGTGCCCACGGGCCGGCCCTGGCAGAAGGCGTCGCAGGAGATCTCCGACCCGGAGCACCGCTACCTGATGACCGTCGTCGCGACCGCCGCGAACCCGGTCTTCACCGTCTCGCGCGTGGACGTCGACCGGCCCGGCGCGACCTACACGATCGACACGCTGCGCGAGCTGCACGCCGAGCACCCCGACGCGGACCTCTTCTTCATCACCGGCGCGGACGCCCTCCAGAACATCCTGACCTGGAAGGACACCGAGGAGATCTTCCAGCTCGCGCACTTCGTGGGCGTCACCCGGCCGGGGCACGAGCTGGACACCTCGGGACTGCCGGACGACGGCGTCACCCTGATCGAGGTGCCCGCCATGGCGATCAGCTCCACCGACTGCCGCACCCGCGTCGCCGCCGGCGCCCCTGTCTGGTACCTGGTGCCCGACGGGGTCGTGCAATACATCAACAAGTACGCGCTCTACACAGGAGGTGACGGCCGATGACCGAGCCGGAGACCACCCCGCGGCGCGGCCGCCGCGCCCGCGCGCTGAGCCCCGAGGAGCTCGCCGTCGCCGAGCCGAGCCCCGAGGCCCCGGGACGCCGCGGCGCCGTGCCCCCGCCCGACGCCGACGCGCCCGTGCCCGCCCTGCGCAAGTTCGGCCGCCGTGCCCGCATCATCGAGCTCAGCCACCAGCCCGCCCCGGAGCCCGTCGGCGCCCCCGCGCCCCGCGGCGCGGAGGCGGAGATCGTCCGCGACAGCGACGGCGTCGAGCTCGGCGAGCTCTCCGTCACCGACGCGCCCGATCCGCGCCCCGCACCGCGCTTCGACGGCAAGGTGCTCCACCGCCCCGAGAGCGCGGGCGGCCGCCGCCTGCTGTGGCTGGTGTGGGTGCTGATCGCGCTCGCGCTGATCGCGCTGGTCGCCCTGCTGCTGACCGGCGTGCTCCCGCCCTCGGAGGCCTCGGCCTCCGCCAACGCCCTGCTCGACACCACTCCCGCCCACCTCGTCCTGGAGGACCCCTCAGCGTGACCGCTCCCGAAGAATCCCTCGACCTCGCCCGCGTGGCCGGCCAGGCCGCCGCCGACAAGCTCGCCGAGGAGGTCATCGGCCTGGACGTCTCGGAGCTGGTGGTGATCACCGACGTCTTCCTGGTGTGCAGCGGGGACTCCGAGCGCCAGGTCTCCGCGATCGTCGACGGCGTGGAGGAGGCGCTGCTGACCCAGCGCCGCCGCAAGCCGCTGCGCCGCGAGGGCGAGCGCGACGCGCGCTGGGTGCTGCTGGACTACGGCGACATCGTCGTGCACGTCCAGCACGCCGAGGACCGCGCCTTCTACGCCCTCGAGCGGCTGTGGCGCGACGCCCCCGTGCTCGACCTCCGGATCGACGAGGGCCGCACCGAGTGAGGCCGGCCCATCGCACCCGGCTCGTCCTCGTGCGTCACGGCCAGACCGATCACAATCGGGAGGGCCGCCTGCAGGGACAGGTAGACATCCCCCTGAACGAGAACGGTCGGCGCCAGGCCGAGTCGCTCGCCCGCACCGTCGCCGCCTCCCCACCCGACGTCATCGTCTCCTCGCCGCTGTCGCGCGCCCGCGACACCGCCGCGGCGATCGCGCGCGCCTGCGGGCTCCAGGCCTCCACCGACGAGGCCTTCCTCGAGCGCAGCTTCGGGCAGTGGGAGGGTCTGCGCGGGGAGGACATCCGCAGCCGCTGGCCCTCCGAGCATGCCGACTGGCGCGCCCATCGGTCGATCACGGGCCTCGACATCGAGGACCGCCCCGAGGTGGGCGAGCGCGTCGCCGCCGGCTGCCGCCGCCTGCTGGAGGAGAACCCCGAGAGGACCGTCATGGTCGTCGCCCACGGCGCGGCGATCACGCTCGGGATCACCGCCCTGCTGGGTCTGGACATGCGCGGATTCCGCGGCATCGCCGGGCTCGAGAACTGCCACCGCTCGGTGCTCGAGCCGCTCCATGCGGAGCCGACGGAGGGCCTGATGAGGTTGCTGTCACACAACCTGCCTCCCGATTTCACCTGAGCGGGGACGCGGGGTATTCTCGACGAGTCGCCTGATGGGGCGGCACCCGATACGGGGCTATGGCGCAGTTGGTAGCGCGCTTCCATGGCATGGAAGAGGTCAGGGGTTCGAATCCCCTTAGCTCCACTCGAGAATCTCGTGAGACAGTGACTCGTCAGAAGGGCCCCGGCAGAGCCGGGGCCCTTCTGCTGTGTGCCGGGAGGCTCAGCGCACCGGCTGGCGCTGCACCGTGCGCAGGCGCTCGGGGGCGGCGCGTCGCGCGGCATGCGCGCGAGCACCGGCCCTACTGGTCGTGGGGGCCGAGGAGCGCGTCGGAGATCTGCACACTCAGGATCTGGACGCGTTCAACCTCGCGGTGCGGGAGCTGCTGGACGTGCTCTGAGCTTCCCCTCCTCGACGATCAAGCCGTGCAGCTCCGCCAGCTCCGGCACGGTGAAGGCCGCCTCCTCGAGCGCCGGGACGAGCGCGCGGGCGAAGGCCCGGTAGGTGCCCGGGACCTCGGCGCCGCGCTCGCGTAGAGCCCGCCGCGCGTACTCGTCGCAGAGGAAGGCGGGCCGGGAGAAGCAGAACAGCGAGATCGCATCGGCCGTCTCCTCGCCGACGCCCTCGACGGAGAGGAGCTCGCGGCGGAGGGCGATGTCGTCCAGCCCGTCGGCGACCTCGGCGCGGTCTGCCCACCAGGTGGCGAGCGCGATCACACGGCGGGGCTTCGTGCGCGGGAAGCCGGCCGGGCGGACGAGCTCCCGCACGCGCTCCTCGTCGGCCGACGCGAGCGCGGCCGGTTCCCGCAGCCCGGCGGCGGTGAGCGCGTCGAGGGCCTGCGCCGCCTGGTCCCAGCGGGAGCGCTGGACAAGCACCGCCCCGAGAGCGATCTCGAAGGGCTCCTCGCCGGGCCACCACCAGCCCTGCGGGCCGTGGCGGGCGAGCAGCTCGCGGTGCAGGGCGCGCAGGTCGATCATGCGAGGTAGGTTGTCACGTCCTCAGGGGCGACCGCGAGATGCACCGCCGTGCCGGGGGCGAGATGCCGGGCGGCGGCGTCCAGCGGGGAAAGGTCCGCGGCGAGATCCACGGTGCGCACCCTGACCAGGTCGCCGTGCGGGGTCAGAGAGCGGACGGTGCGGGGGAGCCCCTGCTCGGCGAGGCGCACCGCGGCGGGGCGGAAGGCGGCGAGCACCACGGTGCCGGGGCTGAGAGGGCTCTCCGCCGAGAGGCGGCCGCCGCCCTCGACCTCGATCCGGTGCCCGTCCCATCGGCCCGCGACGAGGTTCAGCCCCGCCAGCCGTGCCGCGAAGGCCGAGCGCGGCCGGGCGAGGACCTCGGTCGTCGGCCCCGCGTCGACCTCCCGGCCCTGCTCGAGCACCACGACGCGATCGGCGAGCGAGAGCGCGTCGAGCACGTCGTGGGTGACGACGATCGCCGTGCGCTCGGCGAGGAATCCGCGCAGCTGCTCGCGCAGCGCGGGCGCGACGTCGACGTCCAGTGCCGCCATCGGCTCGTCCAGCAGCAGCAGCCGGGGATCCGCCGCGAGCGCCCGGGCGATCGCGACCCTCTGAGCCTGACCGCCGGAGAGCTGGGCGGGGCGGCGGGCGGCGAGTTCGGCGAGACCCATCTGCTCGAGATGCACCTCGGCCCGTCGACGCGCCTCCCGGCGCGGGACGCCCTGGGCCCGCAGCGGGAACATCACGTTGCCGAGCACGGTGAGGTGCGGGAAGAGCACCGGGTCCTGGCTCAGGGTGGTGACGCGGCGGTCGTGCGGCGGCACCCAGGTCCGCCCGTCGACCAGGATCCGTCCGTCGAGGGAGACCGAGCCGGAGCTGGGGCGCAGGTCCCCGGAGATCAGCGACAGCGCGGTCGACTTCCCGGCGCCGTTCGGGCCGACGACCGCGAGGGTCTCGCCGTGTCCGACCTCGAGGTCGAGCTCGACGTCGCGCTCGGCGACGGCGGCGCGCAGCACCAGGCTCATGCGCTCCGCCTCCGGTGCGCCAGGGCGATCACCGCGATCGCGACGAGCATCAGCACGAAGGAGAGCGCCACCGCGGCCTCCGGATCGCTCTCGCGCTGCAGGTAGATCTCCAGCGGCAGGGTGCGGGTGGTGCCCTGCAGGGAGCCGGCGAAGGTGATCGTCGCGCCGAACTCGCCGAGCGCACGGGCGAAGGAGAGCACGGTGCCGGAGAGCAGGGCGGGCAGCACCAGCGGCAGCGTGACGTGGGTGAGGACGCGGGAGGGGCGCGCCCCGAGGGAGGCGGCGGCCCGCTCGTAGCGGGTGCCGGCCGTGCGCAGCGCCCCCTCCAGGCTGAGCACCAGGAAGGGCAGGGCCACGAAGGTCTGCGCGAGCACCACCGCGGTGGTCGAGAAGGCGATCTGCACCCCGAGCAGCTCCAGATGCCGACCCAGCAGGCCCTGCCGCCCGAAGGTGTACAGCAGCGCGATGCCCCCGACCACCGGCGGCAGCACCAGCGGGATCAGCACCAGCGAGCGGAGCAGCGACATGCCGCGGCCGTCCGTGCGGGCGAGCAGCAGCGCCATCGGCACGCCCAGCAGCACGCAGAGCGCGGCGCTGGTCAGCGAGGTCTGCAGGCTCAGCCGCAGCGCCGCGAGCGAGGACTCCGAGGTGATCAGGTCCCAGAAGTCGCTCCACTCGACCCGCAGCGCCATCGCCACGAGCGGCAGGACGACCAGCAGCGCGCCGAGCCCGGCGGGCAGCAGGATCCAGCGGGGGAGGGTCCTCATGCGCCGCGGAAGCCGTATCCGGCGAGGACCTTCTGGCCCTCCTCGCCGGTGACGAGGTCGACGAACTCCTGGCCCAGCTGCGGGTTCGCCGAGCCGTCGACGGTGGTGATGGGGTAGGTGTTCACGGCCTCCTGCGCCTCGGGGAAGTCGATCCCCTCGACGGCATCGCCGGCCTTCTCCACATCGGTGACGTAGACCAGGCCCGCATCGGCCTCGCCGCTGGTGACCTTGTTCAGCACGTCCGTGACGGACTGCTCCTCGCTGACGGGGGCGAACTCGAGTCCCGCCGCCTCCTCCACCGTCTCGGTCGCCGCGCCGCACGGCACCTCCGGCGCGCAGACGACGAGGTTCAGGTCGCCAGTGAGGGAGGCGAGGTCCGTGACGCCCGCGGGGTTCCCGGCCGGCACCGCGATCCTCAGCGTGTTCGTGGTGAAGTCGACGGGATCCGCCTCCTCGAGGCCGGCGTCGGTGAGCTTGTCCATGTTCTTCGTGTCCGCGGAGGCGAAGACGTCGGCCGGGGCGCCCTGCTGGATCTGCTCGACCAGCGTGGAGGAGCCGGCGAAGCTGAACTCGACCGTGACGTCCTCGTGCTCGGACTCGAACTGCTCGCCGAGCTCCTCGAAGGGCTCCTGCAGGGAGGCGGCGGCGAAGACGTGGAGGGTGACCGGTGCGGCGGCCGGGTCCTCGGCGGAGCCGCCGGAGCCGCAGGCGGCGGCGGTCAGCGCGATCGCCGCGGCGGCGGCCGCGGAGCGGAGCAGGGTCTTCATGACGGCTCCGCCTCGATCACGACCTGCGTGGCCTTCACGACGGCGCTGGCGACCCTGCCGGCCTCCAGCCCGAGCTCCCGGGCGGCCTCGCTGCTCATCAGCGAGACGACGCGGAAGGGACCGCACTGCAGCTCGACCTGCGCCATCACGGTGTCCATCACGATGTGGGTGACCAGGCCCGTGAAGCGGTTCCGGGCGGAGGAGGCGGTCGCGCCGTGCAGCTCGGGCGTCACCGCCAGCTCCCGGGCGAGACGCGCGACCTCGACCCCCTCGAGCACCTTCCGGCCGCTCGTGTCGTGGGACGCCTCGAGGGTCCCCTTCTCGATCCACCGACGCACGGTGTCCTCGCTCACCCCGAGGAAGGTGGCGGCATCGCGAACCCGCATCTGCGTCATGGGGACCACCATAGCGGCGCAGATGCGGGTGCATGGGACGGAGGTCCTCAGGCGACGAGCAGCACCCCGCCGAGCGCGACCGAGGCGACGAGCACGGTCGAGAGCGCGGCGAGGAGGAAGGGACGCGGACCCACCTGCTTCAGCAGCGAGATCCTCACCCCGGTGCCGAGCGCGAACATCGCCGCGGCGAGCAGGAGGGTCTGCAGCAGCGACCCCGCCTCGAGCACCGGCTCCGGGAGCGGCACGAAGGAGCGCACGAGCACCATGACGAGGAAGCCGACCACGAACAGCGGCACCAGCGGCGGCTGCTTCCCGTCCTTCGCGCCGTGCCGGCGCTGCTGCATCGACATCACCGCCATCACCGGCGCGAGCATCAGCACGCGGGCGAGCTTCACGATCACGGCGACGGTGAGCGCCGCGCCCCCGCCGATCGCGCCGCCCGCGGCGACGACCTGGGCGACCTCGTGGATCGACGCGCCCGCCCAGAGGCCGGCGGTCTCGCCGTCCAGGCCCATCAGCGCGGCGGCCGCAGGCACCAGCGCGATCATCAGGGACCCGCAGAGCACCACCAGCGCCACGGCCGTGACCGTGTCCTCCTCGCGCTCGTCGTCCGGATCCGTGACGCCGGCAGCCGCTGCGACGGCCGCCGCGCCGCAGATCGAGAACCCGCAGGCGATCAGCAGGGTGAGGTGACGGCCGACGCCGACGAGCCGGCCCAGCAGCACGGTCCCGAGGATCCCGACCCCCACCACCACGACCACGACCAGCAGCATCCCGATGCCGAGGGAGGCCAGATCGCCGAGCGCGACCTGCAGTCCCAGCAGCACGATCCCGGCGCGCAGCAGCTTCTTCGAAGCGATCGCGAGACCCGGCGCCGCGGCCCGGGGAGCGGGACGAGGTTCGCGAGCACCACGCCGACGACGATCGCGAGGACCAGGGCGCTGATCCCCGGCAGTAGCGGTGCGACGAGCATCGAGACGACCGCGACGCCGAGGGCGAGCGCGAGGCCCGGCAGGATCGAGGGGGCCGGGGGCGTCGAGGGCGTCGATGTCGAGGGGGTGGCGGGCATGACGTCCACGGTTCCATCGCCTCTGAACTGCCGGTAGTCGGCAGTTCACCAGGAGGGCATATAGTTCTGATATGCCTGCCTCTCTGCCGAACCTGTCGGCCCTCGCCCTGTTCGTGGCCGTGGTGGACGAGGGCGGGCTCGGCGCCGGCGCCCGGCGCGCCGGGATCCATCAGCCCAATGCGAGCCGGATGATCGCCCAGCTCGAGGCGCAGGCGGGCACCGCCCTGCTCGAGCGCGACCCGCGAGGCTCCCGCCCCACCTCCGCCGGGCTGCTGTACGCGGCACAGGCACGGCAGCTGCTCGACGCGGCCGAGCAGTTCTCCGACTGGCTGCGGCACAGCCGCGAGGAGGGCGCGCACGAGCTGCGCGTGGGGGCGTCGATGACGATCGCGGAGCACCTGATGCCCGCCTGGCTGGCCGAGCTGCGCCGCCGCAGCCCGCGCACCCGGGTCGACCTCGAGGTGCTCAACTCCACCCAGGTCCTCGCCGGGGTGCACGACGGGCACCTGCGGCTCGGCTTCGTCGAGACGCCCCGCCTCCCGCGGGACGTGCACACGCTGACGCTGCGTGAGGACGAGCTCGTGGTGGTCGTCGCCCCAGAGCATCCCTGGGCGCTGCGCGAGGGGCCGCTCGAGCTCGACGAGCTCGCCTCGACCCCGCTCGTGGTGCGCGAGGGAGGGTCCGGCACGCGCGAGGCCTTCGAGGAGCTCGTCCCCGCGGCGGGCGGGACCCCGCCCGTCCAGGAGCTCGGCAGCAACGCCGCCGTCCGCATCGCCGTCGCCTCCGGCGCAGGGCCCGCGGTGCTCAGCATGCTCGCCGTCCGCTCCGGGCTCGAGAGCGGGCAGCTGCTGCGGGTGCCGCTGGCAGGCTCCCGTCTGCGCCGCCCGCTGACCGCGGTGTGGAACGGGCCCCGCCGGCTCAGCGGCCCGGCAGCGGATCTCGTCGCCGTCGCGACAGCAGCCACGCCGCCGCCCCGGTGATCGCGCCGAGCAGCGCGCCGTCGCCAGACCCGAGCGCGCGGCCGGGGTACGTTCGGAGGCGACATCGAGAGCAGGGAGGGTGCGACATGCCGATCCTCACCAACACCGCGGAGCAGCCCGAGCAGCCGCGCCGCGGCGCCGTCTGGTCCATCGCCGTGCCCGAGCGCGAGCTGGACTCCAACCTGATCCGACTGCCCGCGGGGAAGAAATCCCCGCCCACATCGGCGCCGAGGTGGACACGCTCGTGCACGTGGTGCGCGGCGAAGGCGTGCTCACGACGGAGGACGGCGAGGAGCTGCTGCGCGCCGGGGACGTCGCGCTGCTGCCCCGCCGCACGGTGCGCGGGTTCCGGGCGGGGGAAGACGGTTTGGAGTACCTCACCGTGCACCGGCGCCGCCGGTCGTTGACGATCCAGGGGCCGCGAGACTGAGCGCGATGCAGCGGACACCCGCGTCCGGACGTGCCGCCGCAGTGGCGCGTGGCGCTGTTCGACGTGAGGGAGCAGGTCAGAAGGGTGGCGGATCCTCGTAGGGAGTACTGCCGGGCTCCTCACCTCGTGCAGCCGGCTCGCCCAGGGCGGGAGGCCCCTTCGGGATCGGCGATCCCGGCGGAGGTGGTGGCGGAGAAGGTGGTGTCTGAGCCAGCGGCGGCGACGGAGGCGTTCGTCGTTCGACGAAGGCCCGCCAGGCGCGGTCGAGGTCCTCGACGGCGAGTCGTGTGCCGAGGTCGATGTCGTCGGCGGTGATGACCTGCTCGCCGCGGGTGCCGATCCGCCAGCGGGTGCGTCCCGGGCCGCGTCCCTCACCGGGCTGTGGCCCGCTGACGGGGACGGGGAGCCTGGTCGGGTCGAGATCGCCGGCGGTCTTCGCCTGATGGTGCTGCCAGCACAGCAGGTGGAGGTTCTCGAGCTCGGTGCGACCACCTCGGGTGGGGTCGGCGTGGACGAACTCCTCGATGTGGTCGGCCTCGGAGGCCCAGGAGACCGGTCGCGTGCAGCCGGGGACCGCGCAGGTCGAGCTGCGCAGGCGGAGATGCTCGAGCATGGCCTGCGTCGGCGGATAGCGGTCCGGGGGTAGCGGCAGGAAGGCTCCCGTGCACGCATCGGTGAGGATCCGGTACCAGACGCTCTCGCCGCCGGCGATCTCCCGCGCGACCGCGGGAGGGAGCGGGATCGTGCCCTCGAGCATGCCGGGGGCGTCGGAGAGGCCCAGCAGGGTGAACACCGGCACGGTGACGTTCAGGCGGAAGCGCGGCGCGGGCACGCGCACGCCGTCGGTGTCGAACTCGGCGTTCAGCATCAGGTCGTAGCGGAGCCGGTCGAGCGGCACGGGGCGCTGGGTCGCGCTCGCGATGCCGTCGAGGTCATAGGGGATCTCGGTCCCCTCCCGCAGGGCGTGACGTTGTGCGGCCTGGATCGCGTGCGCGGTCTCGTCCAGGCGCTTCCAGAACGCGAGGACCTCGGGGATCGGGCCGCGCAGCGACGCCGCTCCGGTCCCGGCGCGCCCGTCAGGGGCGAGCTCGACCTCGCGCGGCAGAGCCTCCTCCGGAGCTGACGGGTCCTGCTCGCGCTCGGCGAGCAGCCTCACCAGGGCGCGCAGCAGAGTGAGGAAGCGCTCGACGGGGATGTCGGCGGGCCAGGCGGTGAGCGCCGCATCCAGCAGCCTCCGGGACTCGTCGCCGAGATCCTCCGACTCGCGCAGCACCTTCTGGAACCACCAGCTGGGCAGCGCACCCGCCTCCAGGCGTGCGAGCGTGCGCGGCAGCTGGTCCACCGCGCGGTGCGCCGCCAGGAGCTCTCGGTGCGCGGCGCCGTTACTCACCCGCAGCGCCATCGCGGCGCGGAGGGTGTCCACGTCGTCCGCGCAGTCCCCGCCCTCGGACTCGATCAGCGCGGCGAGGGCGCGGAGGCGCGCGGCCAGGGCGCGGGCGCTCGCCGTCTTGGCGTCCCAGACCCGCTGGGCCGCCTCGCCGAGCAGCGTGTCCTCCTCGCAGCCGGAGCGTGCGGGGAGGTCCTCCCGCGTGCGCGGCGCGCGGGCACGGACGAGGCGCAGACGGGAGGGGAGGGAGTCGAGAAAGGCGAGGGCGGCCGGGTCGAGGGCGGTGCCGTCGATGTCGGAGCGGTGGGTGTCGTCGTCGCCGGAGCTCGCCGGCGTGCTCGTCGCGGTGCTCATGTCCCCCCCTCAGCCGTCCTGGAATATCTCGAGACTACGGCGTCGGTGTGACAGAAGAAAGGCGTGTGGATGGGTTTCGGAGGTTTCCAGGGGGTATCCACAGAATGGTGCGCTCGGGGTGTGGAAAAGTGGGGTGTGGGGAGGAGGGGTCGCGTGAGGGAGAGGGGGATCTGGGGCGTCATCCACAATCTGAGCTGTGAGTGCATCGTGTGTCGGGGGTGGGGTGCAGGGCGTGTCGCGTGGGGGTGGGACTGTGGGTCGTGTCTTGTTGCTATTCCGTAGAGCCGCATTCTGCGAATGTGTCCAAGAGACTCTCTTCGGCAGTATGTTCCAGGCCTTTCGGTGGATGATGGTCCGGCGGTGCGGAAATGTGCTAGACGTTATATCGCGGTTTCGCCTCGGGCGCGTGCGACGGCCCGACACTCTCGCGTCTCCCGGCCTCGCTCGCGTTCTCCCGGCGACCGCACTCCGTCAGCCTCCGGCTTCGCTCCGCCGCCCGCGGTTCGCGCGTCCTCCCCACGACCAGGCAGACTGGGGGCATGGCTGACCCACAGGATCCCCGCGTCGCGGTCTATCTCGATTTCGACAACATCGTCATGTCCTGGTACGACCGGGTGCACGGACGGCAGGCGTACAGCCGCGACCGCCACCGCATCGCGGAGGACCCCACCGAGCCCGAGATCGCCGAGCGGCTCGCGAAAGCGACCGTCGACGTCGGCGCCGTGATCGACTTCGCCGCCTCCTTCGGGTCCCTCACCCTCACCCGCGCCTACGCGGACTGGTCCTCGCCGGTCAACGCCGTCTACCGCAGCCAGCTCGTGGCCCGTGCCGTCGACCTCGTCCAGCTGTTCCCCGCTGCGGCCTACGCCAAGAACGGCGCCGACATCCGCCTCGCCGTCGACACCGTCGAGGATCTCTACCTCCTGCCCGACCTCACCCACGTCGTGATCGTCGCCGGGGACTCCGACTACGTCCCCCTCGCCCAGCGCTGCCGCCGCCTCGGCCGCTACGTGATCGCGCTCGGCGTCGCCGGCTCCACCGCGAAGTCCCTCGCCGCCGCCTGCGACGAGTTCGAGTCCTACGAGAACCTCCCCGGCGTCGAGCGGCCCTCCGCCCCCGCACGCTCCCGCTCCCGGCGCCTCGGCGGCGGGGACGAGGAGGGACGCGGGACCACGCGCTCCCGCAGCCGGCGCGGCCAGGGCGGCGCCGACAGCACGGACGGCACCGACGGCGCAGAGAGCACCGAGAACAGCGGCGGCTCCGGCTCGCGCCGCGGCGGCCGCGGCCGGCACAGCGGAGCCGACAGCAGCGCGGGCACCGCCTCGCAGGAGATCGAGGACCGCCTCGACGACACGCTCGAGGACGAGGGCGAGGAGGACCCCCGCGAGTCGGCCACCCGCCTGCTCGAGCGCGCCCTCCAGCTCGGCGGCCGCGGCGACAGCGAATGGCTGCACAGCTCGGCCGTGAAGTCCCACATGCGCCGCATGGACCCCTCCTTCAGCGAGAAGGCCCTCGGCTACCGCTCCTTCTCCGAGTTCCTCAAGGCGAACTCCGACATCGCGGTGCTCGAGGAGACCGGGCACGAGCGCCTCGTGCGCGCCAAGGACTGACGGGGGCCGGCGCGCCATGACGACCCTGCTCTCCGACGCCCTGGCCGGGCGCACCGTCATCACCGCAGTGGACCGGCGCTCCGAGGAGCTCGCCGCCGCCCTCGAACGGCACGGCGCCCGCGTCGTGCCCGCCGCCGCGATGTCCACGATCCCGCACGTCGACGACGAGACGCTGCTCGAGCGCACCCGAGCTCTGGTCGCCGCGCCGCCGGACGCGACCGCCGTCCTCACCGGCGTCGGGATGCGCGGCTGGCTCGAGGCGGCCGACGTCGCCGGGCTCGGCGAGGACGTCCGCGCCGCCCTCGGCACCTCCCGCATCCACTCCCGGGGCACCAAGGCCCACGGCGCGGTGCGCGGGGCGGGGCTGGACAGCGTCTTCGTCGCGGCCTCGGAGACCGCGGCCGAGCTCGGCGAGGAGCTGCTGCGCACGGGGGTGGACGGTCTGCGGATCGCCGTCCAGCACCACGGCTCCGGCGACGACGGGCTCGACGAGCTGCTCACCGCGCACGGCGCCGAGGTGGTCAGCCTGACCGTCTACCGCTGGGGGCCGCCGTCGGATCCCGCCGCGCTCACCCGCGCGGCCCGGCTCGCCGGCGCCGGAGGGGCCGACGCCGTTCTGTTCACCTCCGCGCCCGGCGCGACCGGCTGGCTCGACGCCGCCGCACGAGCCGGGACCCTGGACGCGGTGCGGGAGCGCGCCCGGGCGGGCGAGCTGGTGCTCGCGAGCGTCGGCCCCGTGACCTCCGCGGCGCTGACCGCCCGTGACCTGCCCGTCCTGGAGGCGGAGCGGGCGAGGACGGGCTCCCTCGTGCGCACCGTCGTGCAGCACTTCGCCGCACTCTCCTGACAGCAGGAGGCGGGGAGGGGGATACTGGGGCGCCCGGGACAAGGAGGTCGTCCGATGAACACGTTCCTGTGGATCCTCGCCGTCGCCCTCGCCGCGGTCTTCGTGGCCAGCGGCGCGATGAAGCTCCTCGCACCGCGCGAGCAGCAGATCGAGAAGACCCCCTACGCCGAGGACTTCCCCCACAGCGTCATCCAGGGCATCGGCGCCCTGGAGATCCTCGGCGCGCTCGGCCTCGTCGCCCCCGCCCTCACCGGCATCGCCACGATCCTGGTGCCGCTGGCGGCCGCCGGCCTCGCGATCACCATGGTCTTCGCCGCGCTCGTGCACGCCCGACGCGGCGACCCGTTCCGCGCCATGCTCCCCTCGATGCTCCTGGCGCTCGGGTCGGTGGTGGTGGCCTGGTCCCGCTTCGGCCCCTACCCGCTGTGAGCCCCTACCCGCTGTGAGCTGAGCCCGTCCGGCGCCACGCCCGCAGCAGCGCCCGCAGCGCGAGCCCGACCAGCAGCGCCCAGAACGCCGCGCTGATCCCCGCCACCGCGATGCCCGAGGCGGCGATCAGCACCGTCACCCCGGCGGGGAGCTGCTCCTCGGGCTCCGCGAGCGCGGAGCGCAGCGAGGCCACGAAGGTGCCCAGCAGCGCGAGCCCCGCCACCGCCGGGATCACACCCTCCGGGGCGAGCGCGATCAGCTGCGCGAAGGCGGTCGCGCCGAGACCGCACAGCACCAGCACCACGCCCGAGGCGGTCGAGGCGATCCAGCGCCGCTGCCGATCCTCCCCGGCCTCCGGCCCGGCCGCGAGGGCGGCAGTGATCGCCGCGAGATTCACGCCGTGCCCGCCGAGCGGCGCACCGATCATCGTGCCGAGACCGGTGGTCGCCATCGACGCGCGCCACGACACCTCATAGCCGAGGCTCCGCATCACCGCCACGCCCGGCACGTTCTGCGACGCCATCGTCACCAGGTACAGCGGGAGCGCGACCCCCACGACCGCGCCGACGGTCAGCGTCGGGACGGTGAGCTCCACCGCCGGGAGCAGGGGGAGCGGCCGACGGGGAGGGCGCCGCCGTCAGGGACACGACGATCACGACGCTCGCGGCGAGGAACGCGAGCGGGGAGGCCCAGCGCGGTGAGAGCCGCTGCGCGAGCGCCCACACCACGATCACCGGCGCCACCGCGAGCGGATTCGCCGCCACGCCGAGCACCGGGCCCAGGCACAGCTGGAACAGCACCCCGGCGAGCATCGCCTGCGCGATCGGGGTCGGGATCCGGGCCATCAGGGCGCCGAGCGCGGGCACCAGGCCCGTCAGCACGATCAGCGCCCCGACCAGCACGAACGCGCCGACCGCGGCGGGCCAGCCGCCGTCCACCGCGCCCGTCGCCGCGAGCAGCGCGGCGCCCGGGGTGGACCAGGCCACCGTGATCGGCAGACGGGTGCGCAGAGAGAGCAGCATCGAGCACAGCCCCATCAGCACGCTCACCGCGAGCAGTCCGCTCGCCGCCTGCGCGGGCGAGGCGCCGACCCCCTCGAGACCCGCGAGGACGACGACGAAGGAGCTCGTGAACGCGACGAGACCGGAGATGATCCTGGCCGAGACGGGGCGCAGCATGAGCGCAGACTAGGCGGCGGGCGGGGTTGCCCGCGCCACGGTTCGCGGGGAGGATTCCAGGGTGGCTCCCACCGACGTCGTCTCCTGGCTCCTCGACACCGACCCCGCCCTCCGCTGGCAGGTCGAGCGCGATCTGCTGGACCAGCCGGCCGAGGTGTGGGAGGCGACCCGCGCCCGCATCCCCCACGAGGGCTTCGGGGCGCGGCTGCTGGACCACCAGGACCCGGAGACCGGGCTGTGGGCCGGGGGCGCGTTCTTCCCCGCCGGGTTCTTCGACGCCCCCGAGAACCTCGAGCTGCCCGGCCAGCCCTGGACCGCGACCACCTGGTCCCTCACCACGCTGCGCGAATGGGGCATGGACCCCGCTCCGCTCGTCGAGCGCGACACCGCCGCGAAGCTCGCCGAGCACGCGCACTGGGAGCACGACCCCTCCCTGCCCTACTGGGGCGGCGAGGTGGACTGCTGCATCAACGCGATGACGCTGGCCAACGGCCTCTGGCTCGGAGCCGACGTCTCCGCCCTGCCCCGCTGGTTCCTCGCCCACCGCATGGACGAGGGCGGCTGGAACTGCGAGTGGGAGGACGGCTCGACGCGCGCGAGCTTCCATTCGACCCTGAACGTGCTGCGGGCCCTGCACGTGCACGAGCAGGCCACCGGCGGCTCGCCCGTGCTGTGCGCCGCGAGGGGCGAGGCGGAGGAGTACCTCCTGCAGCGGCGCCTGATGCGCCGGGCGAGCACCGGGGAGATCGTCGGCCCCTGGGTGGAGCACTTCCTGTATCCGCCGCGGCACATCTACTCCGCGCTGCGGGCGCTCGACCACTTCCGCGAGCGGGATCTGCGCGATCCGCGGATGGCCGACGCCGCCCGGTCCGTCCTCGACGCGCAGCAGGAGGACGGCACCTGGCTCCAGCAGCACCGCCTTCCCGGTGCGGTCTGGTTCGAGGTCGACGTGCCGGTGGGGGAGCCCTCGCCGTGGCTGACCCTGCAGGCGCTGCGGGTGCTGCGCTGGTGGGGCGAGGGCTGAACCGACCGCCCGATCCGTCAGCGTCGCAGATCACAGTTCGATCACCGTGAGCGCTCTGCGGGCGAACCCGCCGCGGCCGCCCCTGGGGGAGGGGTACTGTGCTGGCCACCCCTGTGCGGGTGCGCTGGATCACATCCCCGCCCGTCCCCTGCACGGCATCACCACCCCTGATGCCGACCGGCCTCCTGGAGGACCCCGATGTTCGACGCCGCCATGACCCCCACGCGACGCACCATGCTGCTGACGATGGCCGGGGTCCCCGTGCTGGTGACCGCCTGTGCCCAGACCACCGAGGACGGGGGATCCGACGGCGGATCCGGCGGCGGGGGCGGCGGCGCCCTCACCATCGGCACCACCGACAAGGTCACCGCGCTCGACCCCGCCGCCGCCTATGACAACGGCTCCTCGACGGTGTGGACCCAGTGCTACGCGTACCTGATGAACACCTCCGTCGGCTCCGAGGACGGCGTCCCCGAGCCGGACCTCGCCGAGACCGCGGAGTTCACCAGCGACAACGTGTACACCGTCACCCTCAAGGAGGGGCTGACCTTCGCGAACGGCAACGAGCTCACCAGCGAGGACGTCAAGCACACCTTCGACCGGCAGCTCGCGATCGCCGACCCCAACGGCCCCTCGAGCCTGCTGGGCAACCTCGAGAAGGTCGAGGCGGTCGACGAGCTCACCGTCGAGTTCCACCTCAAGGAGCCCGGCGACCAGACCTTCCCCTACGTGCTGTGCTCCCCGGCCGGCCCGATCGTCGACGCCGAGGTGTTCCCGGCCGACGCCGTGCTCTCCGACGCCGAGATCGTGGACGGGAACGCCTTCTGCGGCCCTTACGCGATCACCAGCTGGAAGATCAACGAGCTGGTCACCTTCGAGGCCTTCGACGGCTACCAGGGGCTGTTCGGCGCGCCGGCGACCGCGAGCGTGTCGATGTCGTACTACGCCGACCAGAACAACATGAAGCTCGACATCCAGCAGGGCAACATCGACTGCGTGTGGCGCTCCCTCTCCGCGACCGACATCGCCGACCTGCAGGGCGACGACGCGGTGACGGTCCACGAGGGCCCCGGCGGCGAGATCCGCTACATCGTCTTCAACTTCCACACCAACCCCTACGGCGAGAAGACCGAGGACCCGGACCCCGACAAGGCCCGCGCCGTCCGCCAGGCGGTCGCCGACCTCATCGACCGCCAGGCCATCGCCAGCTCCGTCTACAACGACACCTACACGCCGCTGTTCTCCTACATCCCCGAGGGCCTGCCCGGCGCCGGCACCCAGTTCAAGGACATGTACGGCGACGGCTCCGGCGGCCCCGACGCCGAACGCGCTCGCGGCCGGCTCGAGGACGCGGGCGTGGAGATCCCGGTGCAGCTGAGCCTGCAGTACAACCCTGACCACTACGGCAACTCCTCCGGCGACGAGTACGCGGCGGTCAAGGGCCAGCTCGAGGCCGACGGGCTGTTCGCGGTGGACCTGAAGTCCACCGAATGGGTGCAGTACAGCGACGACCGCGTCGCCGACGTCTATCCCGCCTACCAGCTGGGCTGGTTCCCGGACTACTCCGACGCAGACAACTACCTCTCGCCCTTCTTCGTCACCGAGAACTTCCTGGCCAACCACTACTCGAACCCCAAGGTCGACGAGCTGATCCAGAAGCAGCGCGGCACCTCGGACCCCGCCGAGCGCGAGGCGCTGTTCGTGCAGATCCAGGACGTCGTCGCCGAGGACATCTCGACCCTGCCGCTGCTGCAGGGCGCGCAGATCGCGGTCTCCACGGCGGAGGTCCAGGGCGTCACGCTCGACTCCTCCTTCAAGTTCCGCATCTCGCCGCTGTCCAAGTGACCGCCGCCCCCGAGACCGAGGTCGAGCACGCCCCCCGACGCCCGCGCCGCCGGGCCTCGGGGGCGGCCTCGGCCGCTACATCCTGCTGCGCTTCCTGCTGATCATCCCGACCGTCTTCATCCTGATGACGGTGGTGTTCTTCCTGATGCGGATCACAGGCGACCCGATCACCGCCGCGCTCGGCGGCCGGCTCACCCCGAGCGAGCTCGCCGCCCGCCGCGCCGAGGCGGGCTACGACCGGCCGCTGATCATCCAGTACTTCGACTACCTCGGCGGGGTGCTGCGCGGCGACTTCGGCACCACCTACACCGACCGCACCCCCGTCACCGAGATCCTCACCACCTACGGGGCGGCGACCTTCGAGCTGGTCGTCTACTCGGTCGTCGTCGCGCTCGTGATCGGGGTGCCGCTGGGGATGATCGCGGCCCGCACCCGCGACCGCTGGCCCGATGCGGTGCTGCGGATCGTGGCGATCCTCGGCTACGCCACCCCGGTGTTCTTCGTCGGCCTGCTGCTGAAGCTCGTGTTCTCCGTCGGGCTCGGCTGGCTGCCGGTCGCCGGGCGGATCTCCACCCGCGGCGAGATCACGATGAGCACCATCCTGAACCCCAGCCCGTTCTTCCTCCTGGACGCGCTGCGGCTCGGGGATCTGGAGCTGCTGCGCGACGTGGTCTCTCACGCGATCCTCCCCGCGGTCGCGCTGGGGATCCTCACCGGGGGATCTTCCTGCGCCTGGTGCGCACCAACATGATCGGAACACTCGAGATGCAGTACATCGAGTCCGCCCGCTCCCGCGGCGTGGCCGAGTCGCGCCTGACCACCCGCCACGCCCTGCGCCCGGCGCTGATCCCGATCATCACCGTGATGGGCATGCAGATCGCGATGATGCTCGGCGGGGCCGTGCTCACCGAGACCACCTTCGAATGGAACGGCCTGGGATACATGCTCGCCGAGTACATGAAGGCCCGCGACTACGTCGCCGTGCAGGGCATCGTCATGATGCTCGCCGTGATCGTCGCGATCTCGAACTTCGTCGTCGACGTGATCGCGGCGCTCATCGACCCGAGGGTGAGGTACTGAGATGACGCTGTCGAACCCCGAGCCCGTCGACGAGGGCGACGCCGCCGGCACCGACCTCGCCGCCGAGTCCGCGTCCGTCGCCGCGACCGCCCGCGCGCCCTGGTACCTGCGCCTGCCGGTGCTCAGCCACCTGCGTCGCAGCGTCGGCCTCCAGCGCGGGATGCTGGTGGCCGGCATGGTGCTGGTGGGCCTGCTGCTGCTGACCGCGCTGCTCGCCCCGCTGCTGGCCCCCTACGGCTTCGCCGACACCGCGGCGGACGGCGAGGCCTTCGGCACCCAGCGGCCCCCGTCGGCCGCCCATCCGCTGGGCACCACCGTCACCGGCTTCGACGTGCTCTCCCGCGTGATCTGGGGGACCCGCACCGCGGTCGCCGTGATGGTCTGCGCGGTCGCGGCCTCCCTGTTCCTCGGCGTCGCGCTCGGACTGCTCTCCGGCTACATGGGCGGCTGGCTGGACCGGGTGCTGGTGATGCTGGCCGATGCGATCTACGCCTTCCCCTCCCTGCTGCTCGCGATCGTGATGTCGATCGTGATCTCCGGCGGGCAGTCCGACGCCTGGGGCGGCATCCTCGCCGCCGCGCTGTCGATCACGGTGGTGTTCGTGCCGCAGTACTTCCGCGTGATCCGCGCCGAGGTGGTGCGGCTGAAGGCCGAGCCCTTCGTCGAGGCCGCGAAGGTGGTGGGCACCGGGCACCGCCGCATCATGGGCACCCACCTGCTGCGCAACGCCACCCGCACCCTCCCGCTGATCTTCACCCTCAACGCCTCCGAGTCGATCCTCACCCTCGCGGCGCTGGGCTTCCTCGGCTTCGGCATCGAGCCGACCAGCGCCTCCGAATGGGGCTACGACCTCAACCGCGCCATGTCCGACGCGACCAGCGGCATCTGGTGGACGGGGCTCTTCCCCGGCCTCGCGATCGTGCTGGCCGTGCTCGGGGTGACCCTCGTGGGCGAATCCGTGAACGACCTCAACGACCCGCGGCTGCGCACCCGGCGCCGACGCCGACGCAGCGAGAGGACGGTGGCCGCATGAGCCAGGCCCCAGCACGTCTCGAGATCCGGGACCTCGACATCCGCTTCGCGACCGACGGCGGCGAGGTCCACGCTGTGGACGGGGTCAGCCTCGAGGTCGCACCCGGGGAGATCCTCGCCGTGGTCGGGGAGTCCGGCTCCGGCAAGTCCGTCACCGCCCGCTCGGTGCTGGGGCTGCTGCCGGAGACGGCGGAGGCCACCGGCACCGTCCTGGTCTCCGGCACCGACGTCGTGCGCCTGACCGCCGCGCAGATGCGCCGGCTGCGCGGCGAGGACGTCTCGATGATCTTCCAGGAGCCCTCCAGCGCCCTGAACCCCGTCTTCCCGATCTGGTGGCAGATCGGGGAGGGGCTGCGCGCCCATCGCGGGCGGATCTCCCGCAGGGAGATCCGGGCAGAGGCCGTCCGGGCGCTCGAGTCCGTCGGGATCCCTGACGCGGCCGAGCGCATCGACCGCTACCCGCACGAGTTCTCCGGCGGGCAGAAGCAGCGCATCATGATCGCGATGGCGCTCGCGCTCGGCGCCGAGCTGATCGTCGCCGACGAGCCCACCACCGCCCTCGACGTCACCGTCCAGGCGGAGATCCTGGACCTGCTGCGCGACGTGCGCGACCGCTTCGGCACCTCGATCATCCTGATCACCCACAACATGGGCGTGGTCGCGGATCTCGCCGACTCCGTCGCCGTGATGCACCACGGCCGCGTCGTCGAGCGGGCGACGGCCCGCGAGCTCTTCGCGAACCCGCGCGAGGAGTACACGCAGAAGCTGCTCGCCGCCGTGCCCCATCTCGGCCGGGACTCCGCCTGGAGCGCGCTCGCCCCCGAGGCGCAGCAGGCGCTCGAGGAGGCGGAGCCGCTCGTCGTCGCCCGCGACCTCGTCGTCGAGCACCCGGGCCGGCTGGGCCGCGCCCCCTTCCGCGCCGTCAAGGGCGTGGACCTCACCATCCGCCGCGGCGAGGTGTACGGCCTGGTGGGGGAGTCCGGCTCCGGCAAGACCACCATCGGCCGCGCCATCGCGGGGCTCGAGCGCACCACCGGCGGGAGCCTCGCCGTGCTCGGGCACGAGATGCGCGGGATGCGGGAGCGGAGCTTCACCCCGCTGCGGCGGCGGATCGGCTTCGTCTTCCAGGACCCCGCCACCTCCTTCAACCCGCACCTGACGATCGAGCAGTGCATCGCCGAGCCGCTCGTCGTCCACGAGCAGCAGCTCGACGCCGCCGAGCGCGGCCGCCGCGTGCGCGAGCTGCTCGAGGCGGTGGAGCTGCCGGGCGACTACGCACGGCGCTACCCCCACGAGCTCTCCGGCGGGCAGCGCCAGCGGGTCTCCCTCGCCCGCGCGCTCGTCCTCGGCCCCGAGCTGCTCGTCGCCGACGAGCCGACCAGCGCCCTGGACGTCTCCGTGCAGGCGACCGTGCTGGACCTGTTCCGCGAGCTGCAGCAGCGGCTCGGCTTCGCGGCGCTGTTCATCAGCCACGACCTCGCCGTCGTCGACTCCCTCGCCCACCGCATCGGGGTGCTCTACCGCGGCGAGCTCGTCGAGGAGGGGCACGGACCGGACGTGCTGCAGCGGCCCCAGCACCCGTACACACGCCGCCTCATCGCCTCCCTGCCCGTTCCCGACCCGGCCGAGCAGGCGCGGCGGCGCGAGGCGTACGCGCAGGAATGGGGGAGCGGGCGCGCGGAGGGATGAGGAGGAGGGCCGGGCAAGTTCACCCGATGCTCATGCCCGCGTCCCGGAGCCGGGGGAAGGACGTCATGCCGGAGGGGTTCCACCTACGGGCTCGGCGGCGCCGAGGACCACCGCCTGCGCGGCGCCCGCGTGTTCCGCCTCGACGATAGCGTCGAGGGGATCTACGCCGGGACCGAGCTGCGCCACGCGGCGGACTACGGCATCGACCTCACCGCCGGCACCCTGCCGGGCGAGCCGGCAGAGTTCCCGGCCGGGGTCAGCTGAGCCTCAGCTCCAGATGACGAGCAGGAGTGCTACGACCACGAGGAGCACGACCACGCACCCTCCCCCGGCGAGCACCGACGCGATGATCAGGTTCTGCTGTGCGGAGGACCGGGGCACCGGCTCCGCCGGCGGCGGGGTGACGTGCTGCGAGCCCTGCGGAGGTCCCTGCGGCTCGTCCTGGGGCGGGGGAGTCGGTGCGGTCATGACGGATCCTCCCGGAGTCACCGTGGACGTGTGTCCGCAGGGTAGTCGGGGCGGTGCTCAGCCGGCGTCGGCGCCCGAGAGCGCCTCGAGGACGTCCTCTCCGTACTCGGCGAGCTTCTTCGCGCCTACCCCGCTGACCGTGCCGAGCTGCTGGACGGACTGCGGGGACGTCTCCACGATCCCGACCAGGGTCGCGTCGGAGAAGACCATGTAGGGCGGGATCTGCTTCTCCTTCGCGACCGAGGTGCGCCAGGCGCGCAGCGCCTCGAAGCGCTCCCGCTGGGCGGGTTCGAGGGTCTCGGCGGCGCGGGAGGCGCCGCCGGCGCGTCGGCCGCCGCCGCGCGCACCGCGCTGCGGGGCGCGGTCGACGGCGAGCTGCACGGTCTCCTCGGAGCGGAGCACGGGGCCGGCCTGCGGGCCGGGGACGAGCACGCCGTAGTCGCCCTCCGCATCGAGGACCCCCCGTGCGAGCAGCTGCCGGATCGCGGTGCGCCACTCCTTCTCCGAGAGCTCCTCGCCGATGCCCCATACGCTCAGCTCGTGGTGGCGGGAGGCCAGGGAGCGCTCGGACTCGCGGCCCAGCAGCACGTCCACCACCTGCCCGGAGCCGAAGCGCTGGCCGCGCTCCCGGTCCAGGCGGATCACGGCGGAGAGGAGCTTCTGCGCCGCGACCGTCGCGTCCCAGGTGTGCGGAGGGTTCAGGCAGGTGTCGCAGTTCCCGCACGGGGAGGAGTCCTGGCCGAAGTAGCGCAGCAGCTGCACGCGCCGGCAGTCGACCGTCTCGCACAGGGCGAGCATCGCGTCGAGGTGCGAGCGGGCGTTGCGCTTGAACTGCTCGGAGCTCTCCCCGCCCTCGATGAACTTCCGCTGGCTGACCACGTCGCCGAGGCCGTAGGCCATCCACGCGGTCGAGGGCAGGCCGTCGCGGCCCGCGCGGCCCGTCTCCTGGTAGTAGCCCTCGATGGACTTGGGCAGGTCGAGATGGGCCACGAAGCGCACGTCGGGCTTGTCGATCCCCATGCCGAAGGCGATCGTCGCGACCATGATCAGCCCGTCGGCGCGCAGGAACCGCTCCTGGTGGTCCTGGCGCACCTCCGGCGGCAGGCCCGCGTGATACGGGAGCGCGGGGATGCCGCGGTCGGCGAGCCACTGCGCGGTGGTCTCCACCGACTTGCGGGAGAGGCAGTAGACGATCCCGGAGTCGCCCTCGTGCTCGGCGGTGATCAGGCGCAGCAGCTGCTCGCGCGGGGAGGACTTCGGCTCGATGCGGTACTGGATGTTGGGGCGGTCGAAGCTCGAGACGAAGTGTCGGGCCTGCTGCATCTGCAGGCGCTCGGTGAGCTCGCGGTGCGTCGCCTCGGTCGCGGTCGCGGTCAGCGCGATCCGCGGCACGCCGGGGAAGGCGTCGGCCAGCATCGACAGGCCCAGGTAATCGGGGCGGAAGTCGTGGCCCCACTGGGAGACGCAGTGCGCCTCGTCGATCGCGAACAGCGCGAGCTGCGCGCGCTGCAGCAGCTGGACGGTGCGGGGGAGGACCAGGCGCTCCGGCGCCATGTACAGCAGGTCCAGCTCGCCGGCCAGGAGCTGCTGCTCGACCGCCTGGGCCTCGTGCATCTCGAGGGTGGAGTTGAGATAGGCGGCGCGGATGCCGACGCCCTCCAGGGCCGCGACCTGGTCCGCCATCAGCGCGATCAGCGGTGAGACGACGATGCCGGTGCCCTCGCGCAGCAGCGCCGGGATCTGGTAGCACAGCGACTTGCCGCCGCCGGTGGGCATCAGCACCACCGCGTCTCCGCCGTTCGCGACCTGGTCGATGATCGCGGCCTGCTCGCCCCGGAAGGAGTCGTAGCCGAAGACCCGCGAGAGTATCGCGAGCGCCTCCTCCGTCCGTCCGGCATCCCCCTCGCGCAGGGCGGAGACGGGGTCGGCGGAAGGAGGGGTGCTCATGCCCGCCACTCTAGGCCGCGGGGCCGACGGGCCGCGAGCGGAAGGGCCCGGCTGTGGACGGCGGTGGGGAGTGCTCCCCATCGCTCCGGGACGCCTCCCCGGTTACCCTGCGGTGACACTGGCTTTGGGAGGCGAGGACGGAATGATCCCGCTGCGAGCACGACTCATCGCCCGGCGCCACCGGGAGCTCGTCGGGAAGCCGCTGCGGTCCCGGCGGGTCGGTGCCGGCCCGCTGCTTCCTCTGTTCCTGGCGGGTGTCGTGGTGCTGATCTGGTTGCTGCTGGTGCTCAGCCCGGGCGAAAGCCCTGCTCTGACCATCGGGTTCACGCTCTTCATGGCGCTGCTCATGCTCGGCGTGTATCTGTTCACCATCGACGCGCGACTGGTCGTGTGCGAGCGCGGGATCCTCCTGGGCAGGCTCGTCCCCGGCCTCCCCTTCAGCCCCACCTACGTGATCGCCGGCCGGGAGATCGACCCGCGCACGGTCGCCGTGGTCACCGACGGTGCGAAGACCGCCGCGGAGCTCGGCATGCCGTTCTTCTTCTTCCAGTACAAGACGTTCCCCGGCGCGCTCGGGGTGCACGCCGTCGTGTTCAACGGGCCGTGGGGAGCCGACATCGAGACGCCCCGACAGCCGCGTCACCGCCGCCCGGTGCGCAAGTCGCTGTTCCTGTTCTCCCACCGGAACGCGGCGCGGATCGCGGAGGAGATCCTCCATGCGATCGGCCGCGACGGGGCGATCCCGCCGGGGTTCGCCCCGCACGAAGGACTGCGGCCCATCCCCGTCACGGGGCGGCGCGAGGACGCGGTCGCCCAGATCCCGGGCGCCTGGCCGCCGGACGGCCACCGCTGAGCTCTCACTCGTCCTTCGCCCACACCCCGGTGTCGACCGGTCGGCCGATGGCGAGCGCGGCGAGAAGGCCGACCGCGGCGAGGCCGACGGGAAGCCACATGGCGTCGGCCATCGCCGCGGCGTACGGGGCGTGCAGGAACGGGGGCAGGGAGCCTGCTCCGGACTCCGCGCCCGCAGGCGCAGCGCCCTGGCCCCTGGTCGCCTCACCGAGGCGGGCCGCGATCCGGTCGGCCATGAGCGTCGCGATGCCGGCCGAGCCGAGCACCGAGCCGACCTGCCTCATCTCGTTGTAGACGCCGGATCCGGCGCCGGCCTGCGAGGGCGGGAGATTGCGGGTCGCGGTCAGGGACAGCGGCCCCCAGATGCAGGCGTTCCCGATCCCGATCAGCACGAACGGCAGCAGCAGGACCAGCACGGAGGCGTCCGGGTCCATCAGCAGGGAGAGCCACAGCAGCCCGCCCGCCAGCGAGGCGAAGCCGATCAGCGCCAGCGGTCGCGGGTCGTGGCTCGACATCCAGCGGCCGACCAGCGGCGCGAGGACCAGCGAGAGCACCGCGGAGGGTGCCGTCATCAGCGCCGCTTGCGTCGGCGACATGCCGAGCACCTGCTGGAAGAACAGCGTGGTGGGGATCGCGAAGCTGAGCACGGTCGCGCCCATCATCGCGATCGCCACGTTCGCGACCGAGAAGTTGCGGTCGCGGAACAGCGACAGCGGCACCAGCGGTTCGCGCCGCATCACCGCCTGCCACACCACGAACACCACCAGCACCAGCACCCCGGCGAGGATCATCCCGGGCACCGTCACGGGCACGCCCGTGTCCACGGGGCCGATCACCAGGGAGTCCGTGATCGTGCCCCAGTCGTAGCTGTCGCCCTCCTGGATCCCGAACACCAGCAGGAACAGGCCCGTCGCCGAGAGCGCCACGCCGAGCCAGTCGAAGGAGTGCGAGCGGCGCGGGAAGCGCGGCACGTTGCGGAGCACCAGCGCGATCGCGAGCACCCCGACGGGCACGTTGACGAAGAAGATCCACTCCCAGCCCGGCCCGTCCACCAGCAGCCCGCCGAGGACGGGGCCGACAAGGCTCGCGACCCCTGCCGTCGCGCCCCACACGGCCATCGCCTGACCTCGCCGCTGCGGCGAGAACATGCGGGTGATCATCGACATGGTCTGCGGGGTCATCATCCCCGCACCGAGGCCCTGCACCACGCGCGCCACGATCAGCATCTCCACGCTCCCCGCGAGCCCGCACCACAGGCTCGACGCGGTGAACACGACGAGCCCGACGAGATAGACCGACTTCAGCCCCAGCCGGTCCCCGAGCCGCCCCGTGATCAGCAGCGGCACCGCGTAGGCGAGCAGATAGGCGCTGGTCACCCACAGCAGGCCGGTCAGCTCCGCCCCCAGGTCCTCCTGCATCCGCGGGACCGCGACCGTGACGATCGTGGTGTCGACCAGGATCATGAAGAAGCCCAGCACGATCGACCACAGCGCGGGCCAGGGACGGTCCAGGCGGGGGTCGCGGGCGGGGCTGGGACGCGTGGCGTCGGGCATGCATGTCCTCCAGGAGGGGAGCGGCGCATCGGCGGGGGCGCAGGGGACGAGGCAGAGGAAGAGTACGCCTGGTGCGCTCCTGGCCTGTGCGTCGTCGTGTGAACCGTGCCGGATCGCTCCCGGGCCGATGCTGTAGAACAGGGGAGCGGCAGGGAGCCCGCCGCACCGATCCACCGCGCGAGAGGACAGCCGTGACCAGCACCGAGAGCACCACCACCCCGAGCCTCCCCGCCGGGCGCGTCCAGGACCGGATCGCCCTGGTGACCGGCGCCGCGGGCGGCATCGGCTCCGCGACCGCGCAGCGGCTGATCGAGGAGGGTGCCCGCGTGATCGCTGCCGACCTCGAGCGTCAGCAGGAGGCTCTCGAGGCGCTTCGTGCCTCCCTGCCGGACCCCTCCGCCCTCCTGCCGGTCGTCGCCGACGTCACCGACCGGTCCTCGCTGGACGCCGCCGTGGCGCGCGGGGTCGAGGAGTTCGGGCGGATCGACATCGTCTTCGCCAACGCCGGGGTGCTGCTCCAGGAGCCGCCGGTCGAGGATCTCCCGGACTCCACCTGGCGCACCGTCCTGGACGTGAACCTGACGGGCGTGATGAACACTGCCCGCGCCGTCTTCCCGGTGCTGAAGCAGAACCCGAACGGTTCGGCCGTGGTGCTCGCCTCCTCCACCGCCGGGATCCGCGGCGGCGCGAACTCGTCGGCCTACACCGCGGCCAAGACGGCGCTCGTCGGCCTCGCCGAGACCTGGGCCCACGAGCTCGGCCCCTTCGGCGGCCGGGTCAACACCACCCACCCCACAGCGGTGGGCACCGAGCTGGTGCTGAACCGGGACTTCATGCGGAAGTTCCGTCCCGACCTCGAGGACCCGCAGCCCGCGGACGTCGTCGAGGGCTTCTCGAAGGGCAAGCTGCTGGACGTGCCGTGGATCGACCCGATCGACGTCGCCAACGCGGTGCTCTTCCTGGTCTCCGACGAGGCCCGCTACATCACCGGCGTTCACCTGCCGATCGACGCCGGCTCGACCATCAAGTGGGGCTGAGCGTCGGCCCCATCCCGGCTCCCGCGCCTGACCCGCTGCACCGAGAGGATCCCTCATGACCGCCACCACCGTGCAGGACCTGCTGGACCGCGCCGGCATCGACGACGCGATCAACGCCTACTCCCACGCGCTGGACCAGCGCGACTGGTCGATCCTGCCCGAGGCCTTCACGCCAGATGCCGAGATCGTGCTGATCGACCGCGAGAAGGTGCTCGACCCCCGCTCCCTCGTCGAGCTGCTCTCCCGCAACGACGCGACCCGCCTGGGCGGGCAGCACCTCGTGGGCAAGACCCGTCACCGGATCGACGGCGACAGCGCGCACGCCGTCACCGAGGCGCTGTGGACGACCCTGCAGACCACCGAGGAGGAGGGCACCTTCCTGCTCATCCGCGGCACCGGGATCTACGTCGACGACCTGGTACGCGGCGAGGACGGCTGGCGGATCGCCCGTCGAGAGCTGGCGCTGAAGTCCATCACCCGCGACCGCGTGCAGGTGGCGGAGGCGGACCTCGCCGACATCCGCTACACGCTCGAGAAGGACAGCTGGTACTGAGCGCCCCTCAGCGCGCGAGGTCCGCGGTGGTCGTCTCCGCATGCAGGTCCTTGGCCCGGGTCTCCGGGACCGTGGCCAGCACCACCACGATGGAGACGACCGCCGCGGCGGTGACGTAGAGGGCGAAGTACTGTGGCCCCCAGGTCCCGCCGATCCACGCCTGCCGGGCCGGGACGGTGCCGCCTGAGCAGCGAGGCGCGGCGCCGCCGGGTGTCGGAGATCCGCGCCGAAGAAGGACGTGGCGAAGAAGGAGGCGAGGGTCGAGTAGATCGTCCAGTCGAACATCTCCACGCCGGTGCCGACGAGGGTCTTGGCGAAGGAGCCGCGCCCGACGGGCCGGGCGGGACCAGGGGAAACGAACACTCCGGGCGGCTCGCGCGCCTGCGATGGTCCGCGTCCCCTCCGACGGCGGCCAGCGGATCACCATGATCCCGCTCTTCCGGACGCTCCCGCGGCCGGCGATCGCCGGGCTGACGATGCGTGGCATCCTCGGGTGCACCACGATCGCGCTGATCGCCTCCGGACTCGTCGTCGGGGTGACGCTGCTGATCGTCTCGCTCTGAGCCCGAGGAGGACCCCGCATGCAGGTCGTCGATTCCGTCGAAGGTCTCGAGGCGCTCGGCGACGCGCCCGGGTGCGCGTTCGCCCGTGACCTCCAGGACCCGGTCGTCGAGGCGGCCGTCCGGAGCTGGGACATCCAGGGTCCGCGCACCGACGAGCTCGCCCGTCGGCCCTTCGCGCACCTGACGGGAGGGCGGATCGAGCTCGTGCTGCTCCTGCCGGACTGCGGCGCACAGCACCTGGCCGTGCGGATCCACGCCGCCGCCGCAGGGGTGCTCGTCATGGGGGCGCCGGAGGCGCTGGAGGCGGTGCGCGCGGAGGCGACGGCCGCCGACGGCGTCCGCGAGGCCGTCGTCGGGATGCTGCTGGCCGTCGCGCAGCGCGGCGAGGAGGTGCTGGACGGGTTCGAGGACGAGAGCGAGCAGTTCGAGGACCGCGCCGACGGCTACGCCGCCGCGGCGCAGCGGCGCCTGCTGGGCAGGAGGCGGTCGGAGCTCTTCCGCATCCAGGCGGCCCAGGCCGCGATGCACCGGCTGTGCCTCCCCGAGGAGCAGCTCTCCCAGGAGCTCCCGAAGGAGCTGCGCCACCGGCTGCGTCGGGCCGCGGTCGAGTTCAAGGCGAACAGCTCCGCCGCCGCACGCCTTCACACGGTGCTCGGCGATCTGCTGGCAGAACAGGGCGCCGTCGTCAACGAGCGGCTCACCCTGGTCGCGACGATCTTCATGCCGCTCACGCTCGCGACCGGTTTCTTCGGCATGAACTTCGCCTGGATGCAGGAGCGGACAGGGAGCGCGGCCGCCTTCGTGCTGCTGGGGATCGTGCTGCCGACGCTCGCGACCGTGATCACGCTGGTGGTGGTGCGCCGGCTCACCGGCTCCCGCTGATCCTCTCCCACACCACGGGACCGCCCGCGTCCCAGATCTCCCCGCCGTCCCCGACCACCACCAGCAGCGAGCGGGCCCGGGACAGGCCCACGTACAGCAGCTGCCGTGCCCGCTCCGCGGCGCCGAAGCCGTTGACCGCGAGCACCACGACGGGCCGCTCGAGCCCCTTGAAGCCCAGCACGTGCCCGTAGAACACGTCGGTCGCGGAGAAGAACCCGTCCCAGTAGCCGTCGTACCCCTCGTGCTCGATCTGCGTCCTCTGCTCGGGGTGGCGGCTGCCGGTGGTCAGCAGGGCGATCTGCCCCGGCTCCCAGCCCTCGTCCATCAGCTTCTCGACCGTGTCGTCGGCGGTCGCGACCGCGTCCTCGGCGGAGGAGGCGAGATAGCGCACGGGCGCGCCGGCCGGCAGCCGCGGGGTCTGCTCCACCGGGGTGAGCGGCGCGAAGGCGTGCGCGATCGTGCGGGTGCTGCGCAGGTTGTCGTCCAGCGGGAAGGGGTTCAGCGTGATCGGGGCGCGACCCTCGCGGTCGAAGACGCTCTGGTGCTCGTCGGCGAACACGAACAGGACACCCTCCGCGGGGTCGCGCAGGCAGGGCTGCAGCGCCTCCCACCAGGCGTCGGCGAAGTCCTGTGCCTCGTCGACGACGATCGCGTCGAAGAGCTCTTCCTCGTCGGTCTCGCCCGCGAGCTGCGCGAGACGGGCCGGGAGGTGCTCCTCGTAGTACTCGACCGGGGAGCCGCCGAACTCCTGCTCGGTCTCAGCGCCCCAGCCCACCGGCAGGTCGTGGAAGAGCCCCACATAGGCGGGACGCTCCTGCTCCGGCCAGGTCGCGGAGAGGAGCTGGAAGTGCCTGGCGAGGCCGCGGGAGTAGCACAGCAGCGCGGTGCGGAAGCCGTCCCGGGCGAGCGTGCGGGCCTTGATCATCGCCAGGTGCGTCTTTCCGGAGCCGGCCCCGCCGATGATCTGGGCGCGGTGCTGGAAGCGCAGCAGAGCGATCGCGCGCTCCTGCTCGCGGGTGAGCTGGTTGCCCTCGTCGGCGATCTCCTTCGCCAGCAGCTGCTCGTTCTCGATCGCGCGGTGGGTGCGGCGCAGCATCTTCACGGCGTGCTCGCACTGCGCGGCGTCCAGCGGGGCATAGGCCTCCCGGGTCTGCGAGTTCAGGGCGTGCACGATCCGGCCCGCGAGGCGGGGCAGGTCGGTCGCGTCCAGCGTGAGGGTGCGCGGCGCCTCGGGCGGGCCCCAGTCCGCGGGCAGCTGCGTGTAGGGCAGCACCGCGAGGTGCACGGCACGACCGACCGGACGGGAGGAGGCGCCGTTGAGGTACTCCAGCAGATGGTGCTTCGCGCGCTGGGCCTGATCGATCGGGGAGCGGGCGAGCTCCCTCGAGCCGGAGCGGTCCGCCTGCCGCCAGGCGCCGTCTTCCAGGGAGACCCGACCGCCCTTCACCTCGATCACCGCGATCCCGATGCCCGGCCAGAGCACCAGCAGATCCGCCTCGACCTCCTCGCCGCGGGCCGTGACGCGCTGCCCGGCGATCAGCACCGCCTCGGCGGGCAGCTGCTCGATCAGGTGCTCCCATACCTCCTGCTCGGCCGCGCTGGCGAAGTCCGGCTGCTCGGGAAGGGTGCGCGGCATGGTGCTCCTCGGTGCGGCGTGGGCGTCCTTGCTGGTGGGACCAGGCTATCGACGTCGACCGACCTCGGTCCATGCAGGGGCCGACTCGCGGGGCGGTGCCCTAGTCTCGGGGCATGGCAGCTCGCGAGAAGACGATCCGGCGCACCCCGCGACGACCCGCGCCCCGCAGCAGGAAGCTCGAGCAGCACATCGCCGTGTTCGGGGAGAGCGGCAGCGGCAAGACGGTGCTGCTGTCCTCCTTCTACGGCGCGGCCCAGGACGCCACCGGACGCGGGCCCGGGACCGGTAGGCAGCTCTACGACCTCGTCGCCGACGACACCACCCAGGGCGACCGGCTGCTGAAGAACTACTTCCGGATGGAGAACTCCGCCGAGGTCCCCGCCGGGAACCGCTTCCGCGCCGAGCCCTATCGCTTCACCCTCTCGCTGCGCAGCACCCCCAGCGCCGCCGAGCGCAAGGCGATGCCCGTCGACGCCGTGCAGCTGGTGTGGCACGACTACCCCGGGGAGTGGTTCGAGCGCTCCGTCAGCGGACCGGAGGAGGAGCGACGGCGCGTCGAGGCCTTCCGCGCCCTGCTCGTCTCCGACGTCGCGCTGCTGATGGTCGACGGGCAGAAGCTGAAGGACGCGGGCGGTGAGGAGGAGCGCTACCTCAAGGCGCTCTTCCACACCCTGCGTACGGGCCTGGTGCGGCTGCGGGACGAGATCCTCGTCGGCGGGAAGGAACTGGTGCGCTTCCCCGCATCTGGGTGCTCGCCCTGTCCAAGGCGGACCTGCTGCCGGAGTTGGACGTGGACCGCTTCAAGGCGCTCGTGCTCGAGAAGGCCGCCGACGAGCTCGGCCAGCTGCGCGAGGCGATCGAGTCGATGGTGGTCGGCGACGAGGCGCTCGCCGTGGGGGAGGACGCGCTGCTGCTGTCCTCGGCACGGTTCACGCCGGGACGCATCGCCGTGCGCGAGAGGATCGGGGTGGACGTGATCCTTCCGCTCGCCGCGATGCTGCCGTTCGAGCGGCATGTCACCTGGGCCAGGCGGCAGGAGATCCCCGCGAAGGTGGCCCGGGAGCTCGCCGAGAACGCCGGCACCATCGGCACCGGGGCGATGGCGCTGGCGATGTTCGGCGCCCGCCACCGCCTGCCCGGACGGCTCGGTCTGATCTCCACGGCGCTCGCGACCGTGGTGCCGCTGCTCAGCAAGGACATGGTCCAGGACGCCGCCTCGCTCGCGGGGGAGAAGCTCCGGGGCGTCCACGACCGGGCGCTCGAGAAGAAGCAGAGCCTCGCCGCGATCCTCACGGGCTTCAAGATCGATCTCGAGCGCGCCGAGCGCGAGGGCGTGCTGCGCCGGAGCAGGCGATGATCCTGCTCTGGGCGACCCGCGGCCGGACCTGGGGCTTCCGCTTCCTCCCCGTCGACGGCACCGGCCCCGACGCGGATCCGCTGCCGCTGTACGAACGGGCCTTCTCCGGACACGAGGACGAGGACGAGGGCTGCTGGAGGACGGACGGGCTGCTCGCCGTGCGGCTGCGCGATCCCGAGGTGCGCGCAGATGAGGCCGGACGCGTGATCCCGCACGAGCTCGTGCTCGACGGCGCGGGCGCGGACGGGATCATCTCTACGGCCGACGTCGTCCGGCAGGTCTGGCCGCTGCTCGCCGAGCGCTACGCCGCGCTGTGGGACGGCCCGGCTCCGAACTGACGGGGTCGCCGAAGTGACCGAGGCGCCGTGACCTGTCTGTGACCTGGGGGATCGCAGTTACCCTGTGATCTGCCTTCCATTGCAGGTGTTCAGGACTTCGACTGTCCCACCGCTGCTGCAAGATTCAAACTGCAGGCCCCACGCGGTCGATCGACCCACTCGGTCACGGAGCATCCGCACACCGCAGCAGGCCTCTCCTCCCAGCAGTACCCCTCGGCGCCCCCGCGCCCGGGGGCTTCCGAATCCTGTCCAGAGAGGACACCCGCTGTGAACAGCACCCTCCCCCCGTCCCCGGAGCCCGGCGCTCCCGATCCCTCCTCCGCGCCCCAGTTCGGGATGCCCGCCGGCGCCCCCGCCCCGGCCCCGCAGAAGAAGAAGCGCGGCAAGTGGTTCATCGCCGGCGGCTGCGGCTGCCTCGCGATCATCGCGCTCGCGATCGCCGGCTGCAGCGCGATCGTCGCGACGAGCTCCGGCGACGGCGAGGACTCCTCGACCACCACCGAGGCCGCTCCTGCCGCGGTCGAAGAGGAGTCGCCCGCCGAGGAGGCCGCGCCCGAGGAGGCGGCGACCGACGAGGAGGTGCCCGCCGACGAGGAGGCTCCTGCGGAGGGGGACGTCCCCGCGGAGTACACCTCGGCGCTGAACAGCGCGGAGTCCTACTCCGAGACGCTGCACATGTCCAAGCAGGGCATCTTCGACCAGCTCACCTCCGAGTACGGCGACCAGTTCTCCGAGGAGGCGGCGCAGTATGCGGTCGACAACCTCGAGGCCGACTGGAACGACAACGCCCTGAAGTCGGCGGAGAGCTACTCCGAGACGCTGCACATGTCCAAGCAGGGCATCTACGACCAGCTCACCTCCGAGTACGGCGAGCAGTTCACCGAGGAGCAGGCCCAGTACGCGATCGACACCATCGTCGCGGACTGGAACCAGAACGCCCTGGAGTCCGCCAAGTCCTACCGCGACACGATGGACATGTCGCCCGAGGCGATCCGCGACCAGCTCTCCTCCGAGTACGGGGACCAGTTCACCCAGGAGGAGGCCGACTACGCCGTCGAGAACCTCGACGGCTGAGGCCGCGGGCACCCGCCCGCACACCCATGACGGGGCGTCCGCCGCACGGCGGGCGCCCCGTCGCGCATCCGCCGCACGGCGCCGGTGCCAGGACGACCATGGCCGTCGGGCATCGACTCGGTGAAGCTCTGCCCTGAAGCGGGCGAACCCCCTGGTCACCTCTGAGTTCGGCGTTACGGTCGGTCGCGGTCCCGACCCCGAGCCCAGGAGAGCCCCATGGCCGTCGCCCCCGCCCGTCGCACCGTCCTCACCGGCCTCGGCGCCGCCGGGGGCGCCGCCCTCGCCGCGGCCGCCGCCCCGGCGGGCGCCGCACCCGCGCAGAACCCCTCCCGAGCGCTGATCGGCCGCGCAAAGCGCGACGAGCTCCACGTGATGAGCTTCAACATCCGCTACGACCGCTCCTCGGGCGGCGGCACCGTCGAGGGCGACCCCGACCACTGGCCGACCCGTCGGCCGCTGCTGATCGAGCTGCTCGAGCGGGAGAAGCCCACCCTGCTCGGCATCCAGGAGGCGCTGTACGGGCAGCTGACCGCGATCGAGTCCGCCCTGCCGCGCCACCGCAGCATCGGCTACGGCCGCGAGGGCGGCAGCGCCGGCGAGTACTCCGCGATCTTCTACGACAGCACCCGCCTCGAGGTGCTGCAGTGGGACCAGTTCTGGCTCTCCGACACCCCCGAGGTGATCGGCTCGGCCACCTGGGGCAACACCGTCACCCGCATCGTGGTCTGGGCGCGGATGCGCGATCTCGCCTCCGGCGCCGAGTTCGCGATGATCAACACCCACTTCGACCATCGGAGCGAGCCGGCTCGGATCCGCAGCGCCGACGCGATGATCGATCTCTTCCAGGGCGGCGAGCTCGACGGGCTCTCCACCATCGTCACCGGCGACTTCAACTCCCATGCCCACGACTCCGGCGCCTACACGACGCTGGTCACCGACGGGCCGACGGTCGACACCTGGGACTCCGCAGCGCAGCGCGTCACCCCGGCGTGGGGGACCTTCCCCGGCTACGAGGACCCGGTCGAGGACGGCGACCGCATCGACTGGGTGCTTACCACCGACGGCCTGGTCACCACCAAGGCGGCGATCAACGTGTGGCGCGACGCGTCCGGTGCCTACCCCTCCGACCACGCCCCGGTCCAGGCTCTGATCGAGCTGCCCTGACCGGAGAGCGCGTGCGCCGAGGTCAGGGCATCGAGCCGAGGAGCTCCGCGACGGCGTCCTCGACCGCGGCGTCCATCTCGGCGTCGTCGATGGTCGCCGTGCCGTCGCCGCTCTGCGGCCCGTAGTCCCCGAAGCTCGCATGGCTCGCCCCGGCGATCTCGACCATCTCGGCTCTGCCCGGCAGGGCGTCGCGGTGCTCGGCGATCTTCTCCGGCGTGGACAGTCCGTCCTCGCTGCCGGAGAGGCTCAGCACGGCACCTCCGACGTGGAGAGGTCCGCGGCGGATCGACGATCACGACCGTCACGCCGAGCTCGGTGACCAGCCCGGAGAGTCTCGCCGAATAGGCGGGCTGGGCACGCGCGGACGCCAGCAGACCCTCCCCGGAGCCGGCGGTGAACGGTCAGGTCCCGGCGAAGGTGACCGTCGCGGCGACGACCTCCTCGGGAGCGCCCTTGTCGACGGACCGCTGCACCGTCCAGGTCTCTCCCTCGACGGCGAAGGTGTTGGTGATGTCCTCGTCGGTCAGCAGCTCGGAGCCGTCGTCGCAGGAGTACCGACTGAACATGTCCTCGAAGTGCTGGTCGTGATCGTGGGAGATCGGCTGGCAGGTCACGCCTCCGGGCAGCGTCACCTGGAGAGGCAGGGCGTCCTCGTTCGCGGGCATCGTCCCGGCATCCTCCGCGGCCTTGTCCGAGGCGAAGCTGATCGCGTTGCGGCCCGGGGCGTTCGTGATGCAGTAGACGAGGTTCTCGGCCTCGACCTGGCAGGCCAGGGCGCTCGCGGCCGTCGGGCCGCAGCTGAAGAAGCCCTCCTGGTCGGAGTAGTTGGCGGGGGAGAGTGTGCGGCGGACGGCGTGCATGGTGATCCCCCTCGAATCGACGTGCACGGCCCCGCCCCGAGCCCACCCTCGTGATGGACGACTGTCCGAGTGGGGCCGATCACCATTGGACCGATTCGCCCGATGCGGCGCAAGGGGCGAGAGGGGGCGACAAGGCGCTCAGCGCTTGTGGTAGAGCGCCTTGCGCAGGAAGCGCGGCTCGGAGGTCACCGAGATGCCGAGGTTGCGGAAGATGCCCTCGTCCACCGTCCCGAGGATCGTCGTCGTGTGCACGTCGCAGCCGGCCAGGCTGCGCAGCTGGTCGATGGCCTGCCGGGCGTTCTCGTCGCTCGAGGCGGAGACCGACAGGGCGATCAGCACCTCATCGGTGTGCAGGCGGGGATTGCGCGAGCCGAGGTGCTCGGTCTTCAGGGTCTGGATCGGCTCGATCGAGGAGGGGGAGAGCAGCTGCACCGCATCGTCCAGCCCCGCCAGATGCTTCAGGGCGTTCAGCAGCATCGCCGCCGAGCAGCCGAGCAGGGCAGAGGTCTTGCCGGAAACGATCGTGCCGTCGGCCAGCTCGATCGCTGCACCCGGCTCGCCGGTGCGCGCCTCGACCGCGAGCGCCGGCTCGACGACCGAGCGGTCGCTCGGCGAGCAGCCCGCCTTCGACATCACCATCCCGATCCGCTGCGAGACGACGTCGTCCTCGTCCTGGATCCGCTCGTGCATCAGCGCCTTGTAGTAGCGGCGGATGATCTCCTGGCGCGCCGCCTCCCGGCAGACCTCGTCGGCCGTGATGCAGGACCCGGCGAGGTTCACGCCCATGTCGGTGGGGGAGGCGTAGGGGGAGGAGCCCGTGAGCTTCTCGAGCAGGGTGCGCAGCAGCGGGAAGACCTCGACGTCCCGGTTGTAGCTCGTGACCTGGGTGCCGTAGGCGGGGAGATGGAAGGGGTCGATGAGATTCAGGTCGTCGAGATCCGCCGTCGCCGACTCGTAGGCGAGGTTCACCGGGTGCTCGAGCGGCAGGTCCCAGATCGGGAAGGTCTCGAACTTCGCGTAGCCCGAGGGGATGCCGCGCTGGTGGTCGTGGTAGATCTGCGAGAGGCAGGTGGCGAGCTTGCCCGAGCCCGGTCCGGGCGCGGTGACCACGATGAGGTCGCGGCTGGTGATCGTGTACTCGTTCGCGCCGAAGCCCTGCTCCGAGACGATCCGCGCCGTGTCCTGCGGATAGCCGGGGATCACCCCGTGGCGTGCGACGGTGAGGCCCAGGCGCTGCAGGCGCTCGATGAACGCGTGGGCGATGTGGTTCTTCTCCTCGAGCTGGGTGAGGACCACGTTCTCGACCAGGAAGCCCCGCTCGCGGAAGACGTCGATCAGCCGCAGCACGTCGTCCTCGTAGGTGATGCCCAGATCCGCACGGACCTTCTGGCGCTCGAGGTCCTTCGCGTTCAGGCACACGAGGATCTCGAGCTCGTCCCGCAGCCGCTCGAGCATCGCGATCTTGTTGTCCGGCGTGAAGCCGGGCAGCACCCGTGAGGCGTGGTGGTCGTCGAAGAGCTTGCCACCCATCTCGAGGTAGAGCTTCCCGCCGATCTCCTCGCGGCGCTGCTGGATGTGGCGGGACTGCAGCTCGATGTACTTCTCGCGATCGAACCCGATCCGTGCGCCGGGATCCTCCGGGGAGGAGGCGGTGGGCGAGGCAGGGGAGCGGGGTTCCGAAGCGGTCACCCCGGCACGCTAGCACCGCGGGGCCCGACGCGGACCATCACCGGGGGTCTTCCGAAGACGGCAGGTGGGCGAGAGCACGAGAGCGTCTCATCGCAGGTCATGGACGGGATCCGCCGCGTGACGAGCAACGGGGTGCGCGAGGGCCTGATCCTGATGGAGCCGGACCGCATCGACGAGCGCCTCGCGCCCGTGATCGAGTCCGGGCTCCCTTCGTCGCGATCGCCAAGCCCGAGGAGTTTCCGCAGGGCTCCGCGGTCGACCTCGACTTCGAGAAGCTCGGCCGGATGGTCGTCGAGCGGGCGCTCGAGGAGGAGTGCAACCGGCTGCTGCTCTTCGGGGCGCCCGCGCTCGTGGAGCCGCAGTGGCTCGCGGGCTGAGCGACCCGGCGGGGTGAGCCGATGCACAACCCGACGGCGAGAACTGACCCTTTGGGCACCCTTAAGCTCTCCATATGCCTCCGGAGATCGCGCCCCGCACCGCCCACGACCTCCTCGACGCGATCCTGGCCCCGTCGGGCGAGGTGGCGGCGGACGTGCTCCGGCCCGCAGTGCGCGAGCACACCCGCGAGCGCCCCCGGGTCGACGCGGCCGGGTTCACCCGCACCGGCGCGCGCCTCGCCGAGCTCGACGAGCACGGCAGGATCCGCGCCGACGCCGTCGCCGCCGTGCCCCGATGAGCCCGGAGCACTTCGACGCGGTGATCGTCGGGGGCGGACCCCGCGGCGTCGCCACCGTGCTGCGCCTGGTCGCGCGCGTCCGCGCCGAAGGGGCCGCGCCGTTGCGCGTCGCGCTCCTCGACGCCCTCGCGATCGGACCCGGCGCGACCTGGCGCCTCGACCAGCCGGCGGCGTACCTCAACAACACCCAGGCCGACGCCACGACCGTCCATCCCGACGACTCGACCCGCATGAGCGGCCCGCCCGCCCCCGGGCCCGACCTCGTGGACTGGGCGCGGCGGGTCCGGGCCGAGGGCACGCACCCGGCGGGGGAATGGGTGGTGGAGGAGGCGTCGGCGCTGACCGGCGCGACCTTCCCCACCCGGCGCCTGCAGGGCGTCTACTACCGCGACCAGCTCGAGGCCGCCGCGGGGACGGGCGCCGTCGAGCTCACCGAGGTCCTCGGCCGCGCCGTCGCCCTCGAGGGCACGGGCGCGCAGCGCACCGTCGTGCTCGAGGACGGTCGCCGGCTCAGCGCGCCCGCCGTCGTCCTCGCCCAAGGGATGGTGCAGGGGCGGCGGAGCCGCGAGGTGGAGGAGCTGGCGGGCTTCGCCGCACGTCACGGCCTGCGCTACGTCGAGCCCGGCATGCCGGCGGAGCGGGACTTCACGGGCCTCCCCGCGGGGCAGGACGTGCTGGTGCGCGGGCTCGGCGCGAACCTCTTCGACGTCCTCGGGCAGCTGGCCGAGGAGTGGGGCGGCGCGTTCGAGGCCGTCGAGGGCGATCCGCACGGCCGTCTGCGCTATCTGCCCAGCGGCCGAGAGCCGCGCCTGCTGGTCGGCTCGCGGCGCGGCGTCCCTTACCGCTCCAAGCCCGAGGGCGGGCGCTCCGTGCGCCCCTTCGTGCCGCGCTGGGCGAGCCCGGAGTGGTTCGCAGCCCTCGCCGCCCGCGGCGGCATCGACTTCGCCGACGAGGTGTGGCCGGTGCTCGGCCGCGAGTTCGCCCGCGTCTACCTCGAGGCGCTGGGCGAGCTGCGCCCGCAGGCCGTCGGCGGCGACTGGCTCGCCGGGCTCGAGGCCGCCTCGACCGTCGAGGAGATCGACGCGGTGCTCGAGGCCTCGATCGGTGAGGAGGAGTGGGCCTGGGCCCTCGAGGAGCTGCATCGGCCCACCCGCGGCGAGGAGGTCGGCCCGGACGGCTGGGCCCGCCTGGTGCGCCGCCTGGTCCGCGACGAGCTCGGCTCCATGTCCGATCCCTGGCGCCACCCCCGTGCCGCGGTCAACGGGGCGATGGGGGCGCTGCGGCGTCAGGTCGGTCTCCTCACCGCCCGCGGCGCCTTCACGGGCGTCTCGCTGGCCCGTGACGTGCTGGGATGGTTCGACGGCGACTCGCTCGCCCTCGCCTCGGGCCCGCCGGCGGAGCGGGCGCGCCTGGTGCTGGCGCTGCTGGAGGCAGGGGTGGTCGAGCTGCTCGGACCCGGCACCGCGGTCGAGGCCGACGAGGACGCGGGGCTCTTCCGCGCCTCCTCCGCCGTGAGCGGTCGGGAGGTCTCCTCCGGGGTGCTGCTCGAGACACGGATGTCCAAGGGGAAGGTCCCCGACACGGACGATCCGCTGCTGCGTGCCCTGCTCGACTCCGGCCGCGCCCGGATCCACACCGTGGAACGGGGTGGCGACCCACTCGATGGAGGCGACCGGCGCGGAGATCGCCGAGGACGCCGAGGGCGGGCACAACCTGGTCTCCGCCGACGGGAAGGTCGATCGCGCGGTCGTGGTGCTCGGCATCCCCGCGCAGTCCACCCAGCCGGGCTCGGCGATCGGGGCGGCCCCGGGGGTGCCCTCGCCGCTGCTCGCTGGAGCGGACGTCGCGGCGCGACAGATCATGACCCGGGCACAGATGTCGGCGCGCCTCTGAGGACCGGTTTCGGGAGAAGGTCGCGCGTGCGACCGAACCTAGCAGTGACTGCGGCCACGGTCGTTGTCGGACCGTGACGCCTGCCGATGGAGGGTTTCGCGTCCGGCGGGGTTCACTTCCTGCGCGGGTCGACGGAGGAGGTCATCTTCGCGCCGCAGGCCGAGTACACCCGGCGCCTGCTCTCCGACGTCCCCGACCTGCGCGGCAGCCTCAGGACGCAGCCGGGGGAGCCAGCAGCACGGAGAAGGTCGCCAGGGTGCGCTCGAGCTCGACCGAGGGCTCGAGCAGCCACTGGATCTGCAGGCCGTCGGAGGCCGCGATGAGGAGGGCCGCCATGTCGGCGGGCTCGACATCGTCGCGGACCGTTCCGGCGGCCTGCTCTGCGGCCAGGCGCTCGGTCAGCTCCGTGCGGATGCGCTCGAAGCGGTCGGTGAAGAACTCGTTCGAGGGCGTGCCGTCGGCGGCCAGCGCCGAGGCGACCAGGGTCGTGTACAGCTCGACCATGCCGGGCACGCCGATGTTGATCATCGCGGCCTTGACCAGCACGTCCACCGCCGACTCCGCGGCGTCGCCCGAGGTGTCGCGCTTCGCCTCGGCGTGCTCGTAGACCGCCACCAGCAGCTGCTCGCGGGAGTCGAAGTAGTGCAGGAGCGCCGCGTGGGACACCCCGATCGCCGTCGCGATCCGGCGCAGCGAGGTGCCGTCTGCCCCTCGCGCGCGGAACACCTCGGCGGCCTGCTCGAGGATCTCCTGCCGGCGGGCGACGCCCTTCTCGTACGAGCCGGCCCGGCCGATGACGGGCCGGGCGCGCTTCTCCTCGCTGGTCATCCCTCGATCCTATCCAGGGCGGGACCTGGCTCCCGCGCGACCCACCGGGCAGTCGGCGGTGCGGGAGGGACCGCTCAGATGTCGCGGAAGGTCTCGATGCGCGCGCCGAGCTTGTTCAGGCGCTCGGCGAGGTCCTCGTAGCCGCGGTTGATGACGTAGACGTTGCGCAGCACGGAGGTGCCCTTCGCGGCGAGCATCGCCAGCAGGATCACGACCGCCGGACGCAGCGCGGGCGGGCACACCAGCTCCGCGCCGGACCAGCGGGTGGGTCCCTCGAGGAGGACGCGATGCGGGTCCATGAGCTTCACGTTCGCGCCGAGCTTGGTGAGCTCGGTGAGGTAGATCGCGCGGTTCTCGTACACCCAGTCGTGCAGCAGCGTCTGCCCCTGCGCGGTCGCCCCGATCACGGCGAAGAAGGGCAGATTGTCGATGTTCAGGCCCGGGAAGGGCATGGGGTGGATCTTGTCCGCCGGGGCGCGCAGGTCGCTGGGATGGGTGGTGATGTCCACCAGGCGGGTCTTGCCGTTCTCCGCCAGGTACTCCTCGGAGCGGTCGTAGCGCAGGCCCATCTCCTCCAGCAGGGCGAGCTCGATCTCCATGAACTCGATCGGCACGCGGCGCACGGTGATCGAGGAGCGGGTGACGATCGCGGCGGAGATCAGGCTCATCGCCTCGATCGGGTCCTCGCTCGGGGCGTAGTCGACGTCGGTAGAGATCGAGGAGGTGCCGTGGACGACCAGGGTGGTGGTGCCGATGCCCTGGATCCGCACGCCGAGCTTCTCGAGGAAGAAGCACAGGTCCTGGACCATGTAGTTCGGGCTCGCGTTGCGGATGATCGTCTCGCCCTCGTACAGGGCGGCGGCCAGCAGGGCGTTCTCCGTGACGGTGTCGCCGCGCTCGGTGAGCACGATCGGGCGGGTCGGGCCGGTGCCGACGGCGGTGGTCGCCTGGTAGTTGTGGTCGGTCGCGACGACGTCCAGGCCGAAGTGGCGCAGCGCCGCCATGTGCGGCTCGACGGTGCGAGTGCCGAGGTCGCAGCCCCCGGCGTAGGGGAGCTGGAACTTCCCCGCGCGGTGCAGCAGCGGGCCCAGGAACATGATGATCGAGCGGGTGCGGCGCGCGGCGCCCTCGTCGATCGAGCTGAGGTCGAGGGTCGCGGGGACGCGCAGCTCGAGGTCGCCCAGCTCGTTCAGCCAGGTGGCCTTCACACCGATGGAGGTCAGCACCTCGAGCAGTCGGTTGACCTCCTCGATGCGCGCGACCTTGCGCAGCACGGTGGTGCCGGTGTTCAGCAGCGAGGCGCACAGCAGCGCGACGCCGGCGTTCTTGGAGCTCTTGACGTCGATCGCGCCGGAGAGCGTGGTCTCGCCGTGCACGCGCAGATGGCTCGGGCCCGAGGTGCCCATGCCCACGATCTCCGAGTCCAGTGCCCTGCCGATCCGGGAGATCATCTCCAGGGTGAGGTTCTGCTGGCCCTTCTCGATGCGGTTGATCGCGCTCTGGCTGGTGCCGAGGGTCGTGGCGAGCTGGGCCTGCGTGAGACCGGACTGCTGGCGCGCGTCGCGCACCAGAGCGCCGATCCGGGGAGGAACTCCGTGGTCTCAGTCATGCGCCGACAGTAACTCATAGATGAGATACCAGCAGGTCGCGGCTGGTGGGTTCCTGGTCACGTCGGCCCGTGCCACGCCCTGATCAGGCGCCGAGCAGCACCGGGAGGTCCTCGACGTGTCCTCCCACCCGGTAGGAGACGGCCGGATCGTAGGGCGCGAAGCGCAGCGGCATCCCGGCCTCCGCGGGGGTGCGGTCCGCCTTGCGGTTGTTGCACCCCTTGCACGCCGAGACGAGGTTCGTCCAGGAGGAGCGACCCCCGCGGGAGACGGGCAGGATGTGGTCCACGGTGGCCAGCAGCGCCTCGCACGCCGGCGCGCGCGAGACGCTGCGGCCGCAGTACGCGCAGGTCCAGTGGTCCCGCTCGTGGACCGCGCGATAGCTGAAGCCGACGGAGCGGCGCCCCGCCCCCTCGACCCAGGCGCCGCTCAGCTCGCGGGTGAGCTCGAGGGCTAGGGGCACGATCCGCTGGTCGACCATCGTGAGCTCGACGGGATCGGCGACCTCGCGGCGGATCATCCCGAAAGCGTGGCGCACCGTGGTGGTGTGGAGCAGCTCGCCGATCCCGGTCTTCGGGTCGTAGCCGAGGTTGTAGACCCTGACCTGGGGCATCGCGCCACCTCCTTCCCGTCGTCGTCGAAGTGCGACGGCCCGGGAGCACAGGAGGAGCTCGTGGACCGAGCACATGCATCGTCCCCCGCCGGGCCGGGCGGGTCCATCGGATTCTCGCGAGCCCCCGCGACGGGAGGGTGACGATCGCCTGCACAGCGCACGAACAGCGCGTACCGCGCCTGTACGCAGAAGCTGCTGGACGCGGGTCGCTCCGGCGCGGCGGCCTGTGAGCGCTGGAATCCCCGGCGGTGGGACGGCATGCTGGGGGAATGGCGCAGCAGGAGCAGGGACGGGAGGAGCGGGACCGCGTGCTGTCCGAGTACGGGGCCTGGCGCCTGCGGACCGACGAGGACGCCCCCGCCCTCGACGAGGTGCGCACCCTCGAGACCCTGCTGCGGCTGAAGGCCGAGCGGCTGGGGAGCCCGGAGGTGGGGCTGTGGACCGCCGCACTCACCCGGGAGCTGCTGACCGAGGTGGTGCCCCGCACCGTCGTCCAGCCGCGCGAGCAGCTGATGGACATGGTGCCGGTGCTGCGCCGCCTGATCGACTTCCTCGTCGAGACCGGCCGATGGGCGCCCGGCTCGATGCGCGAGGCCGAGGCGCCGGCTCTGCTGCACGAGCTCGAGTTCGCCGCGCTCGAGGCCGCCGACGATCCCACCCGCCGCTCCTTCTCCACCAACGTGCTGGGCCACGGGCTCTCGCTCGGGGTGGACCTCGAGGACGAGGAGGCGCTCGCGGACTACCTGCACTGGTTCCACTCCCTGCCCGACGCGGAGCGCCTGGCCGTCTCCGGCACCGGCCGGCTCGCGCAGCCCTCGACACCCTTCGACCCGCTGCTCGAGCGCGCGCTGCGCCGCCGCGACGAGGCGGAGGAGCGGGACTGGCCCTGGTTCCTGCCGGCTCTCGAGGACGACGGCGAGCCGCTCGGCGAGCTCGCCGAGCAGGAGGGCGTCGGCCCCTATCTCGACTGCCCCCTGGTGCGGCGGGCCGTGGGCGTCCTGGAGGTGATCGGCGAGGGGCGGCGCGCGACCGCGACCGGCGCACCGGGGAGGGAGACCACCGCGGAGCTGCTCGAGCACCTCGGCCTCGACGGCGGCGCCCGCAGCCTCTGGGACCGGCCGGAGCTGGCCGGGGTGTGGACCACGCTGCTGGACGGCGGCTGGCTCGAGCTCGCGGACGGCCGGGTCCGCGCCGCCGTCGGCCCGGTCCCGGCGGCAGCGCCGGAGGACGCCGAGGGCTTCGTCGAGTTCGGACACGCGCTGATCACCGCCGCGCTGCTGGGCCGTCGGGCCCGCGGCGCCGAGGACGGCGGGTTCCGCGGCATGCCCGACATCATCGCGGCGCTCCTGGTGGCCTGCGGGGACGAAGGGCTGCGCCTCCCGCCCGGTCCGGAGCTGCCGCCTCCGGAGCACGAGCCCCGCGCCCTCGCGCGGCTGCTGCACGTCATGCACGACCTCGGCGACCTCGCCGACTGCGGGGTGCTCACCCATGAGGACGGCGTGTTCCGCGGCGGCCCGGCGGTGATGCTCGCGCTCGTCGGCCTGCTGCGCCGCGACGGGGAGGCGGACCGGAGCGACCGGCCCTGATGTCGTGCGGTGCCCGGAGGATCCAGGGCACGTGACCTCGTCGACCGGTTCCCGCCGTTCGTCGACGATTCCCTGGCCGTCTCCGGTGCACGCCCTCCGCCGGTCCTCGACAGCTGAGGACCGGGCGGGCCGTCCCCGACAGCACGGGAGCCGCCCCACCCGGAGGTGGAGCGGCTCCCGGAGCTGCGCGCGAGGGCGGGGTCGGTCAGCGCACCCCGCGCATGGCCCGACCGACGGGCTTCGCGACCAGCAGCATGAGCACGCCGATCGCGATGGTCACGGCGCCGAGCACGCCGAAGTAGCCCACCTCGTTCTCCGCGGAGTAGAAGCCCGCGAGCGCGCCGGAGAGCGCGGTGCCGAGCGCCACGGAGAGGTTGTACAGCGCCATCATCATCACCGGGTACGACCGCGGCGCGAGCTTCGTGGCCAGCGAGAGGCCGACGGGGGAGAGCCACAGCTCGCCGACGGTCGCCACCAGCATGATCATGGCGATCCACAGCACCGGCACCGAGACGACGGCGGCCATCGGCAGGAACAGCAGGAAGGCCGAGCCCATCAGGATGATGCCCACACCGAACTTGCGCGGGGTGATCGGCTGGCGCGTGCCGAGCTTCGTCCACAGCGCCGCCATCACCGGGGCGAGCACGATGATGAAGAACGGGTTGAAGGACTGCACCCACGAGATCGGCATCTCCCAACCCAGGATCTCGCGGTCCAGGCGGGTGTCCGAGTACAGGGTGATGACCGTGAACTGCTGCTGGAACAGCGCGAAGAATGCGGCCGTGCCGATGAACAGCGGGATGAAGGAGACCACGCGGGAGCGCTCGTCGGAGTCGAGCTTCTTCGAGGCGAGCAGGATCGCGAAGATCACGACGGCGCCGACGACGGCGAGGGCCGCGACGACGGTCGCGAGGTTCTGGGCGTTCAGCACGCCGGTCGCGGCGAGCACTGCCACGAGGACCACGGCGCCGACGGCGATCAGGGCCCACAGGGGTCGCTGCGCGCGGGGCAGCGGATCCGGGACGGTGTGCACGCTCGCAGGAAGTCCCTTGCGGGTCAGCACGTACTGCAGAAGGCCGATCGCCATGCCGACCGCGGCGAGGCCGAAGCCGAGGTGGAAGCCCCACTGCTGCTGGGCGATGCCCGTCACCAGCGGACCGAGGAGGCCGCCGATGTTGATGCCCATGTAGTAGATCGAGAAGCCGGCGTCGCGGCGCGGGTCGTCGCGCGTGTACAGCGCGCCGACCAGCGTGGCGGCGGTGGACTTCAGACCGCCCGAGCCCACGCCCACCAGCAGCAGACCGAGGCCGAGGCCGACCACGCCCGGCACCAGCGCCAGGGCGATATGGCCGAACATGATCATCACGGCGGAGCCGAAGAGGGTCCTCTCCGGGCCGAGCAGGCGGTCGGAGACCAGCGCACCGAGGATCGAGAAGAGGTAGACGGAGCCGCCGTAGGCGCCGACGATGCCGAGGGCGGTGCCCTCGTCGATACCGAGACCGCCGTCGGTCGCGGCGAAGTACATGTAGATCGCGAGGATGCCCTGCATTCCGTAGAAGCTGAAGCGCTCCCACAGCTCGACGCTGAACAGGTTCGCGAGCGGGCCGGGCTGGCCCATGAAGGTGCGGCCGCTGGGGTTGTGCGCCTCAGGCATGTCGGCGGGGTCCACGGTGATCCCGGCGGCGTCGCCGGGCGTCCGCTCAGGGGGCTGGACGGAGGGATCTGGAGGGGTCGGAGAATTCACGGTGAGCCATCCTGCGCCTCACCCGTTCACGGTGCAACGCGGCGACCGGGCGATGTGAGCAGTCCATCCCATCCCGCTGAGCAGAATGCGGGATCCGATCCCTCAGACTGATGGCTCCTGTGCTCGCCCGGGGGTGGGGGCGAGGCTCGGCAGCTCCCTGATACCGAACTCCGTCCGCAGCACGCGCGAGGCTGCGTGCAGCCCCGCCATCCCGTGCACGCCCGGCCCCGGAGGCGTCGCCGAGGAGCACAGGTACCAGCCCGTGCGGCCCAGGCGGTAGGGGTCCGGCAGCGGGGTGGGCCGCGCGATCATCCGCGCCATCGTCACCCTGCCCTGGGAGATGTCACCGCCGACGAGGGCGGGGTTGTGGTGGATCATCTCCGCCGCGGGCACGGCGCGGGAGGCGACCACGAGGTCGCGGAAGCCGGGGGCGAAGCGCTCGATCTGCGCGGTGACCCGCTCGGACGGGTCGGTGCGGTCCCCGGCCGGTGCATGCGCATAGGTCCACAGCGGTCGCAGCCCGCCACGGATCCGTGCGGGATCGACGACGGACGGGTCGCTGACCAGGGTGAGAGGACGGTCGGGGAAGCGCCCGGAGGCGACCTCCGCCTCGGTGCGGGCCATCTCGGCCCGGGTGCCGCCGAGATGCTGGGTCCCGGCACGGCCGACGTCGGGATCCCGCCACGGCACCGGCCCGGACAGCACGAAGTCGACCTTGGCGGCGCCGTCCCCGTGGGGCACCTTCCGCAGCATCGCCTCGAGGGGGCGGGGGAGCCGGTTGGCGAGGACGTCCGCGGCGGCGGGTGCGGGGATGTCCAGCAGCACGGCGCGGGCCGGGGGCACGTCCCGCCAGGTCTGCACATGGTGTCCGGCGGTCACGGTCCCGCCGTGGGCGCGCAGGTCCGCCACCAGCGCGTCGACGATCGCCTGGGAGCCGCCGACGGGGATCGGCCAGCCCGCCCCGTGCGCGATGGTGCCCAGCAGCGAGGCGGTGGCGCCGAGCGCGAGGGAGGGAAGCTGTCCGATCGCGTGCGCCGCCACCCCGGTGAGCAGGCCGCGGGCGCGCTCGGTGCGGAAGGGGAGGTCCCAGGCCGGGGTGCCCTGGAGGGCGAGCAGGGAACCGAACAGCGGGGCGGCGCGCAGGGTCCGCGCGGTCAGCAGCGCGGAGGGCACCGAGCGCTTGTCGCCGAGGGCGAGCTCGACGACGAGGTCCTGGTCGCGGGAGAGCGTGCCCAGCAGCGCGCGCCAGGCCGGTCCGTCGGCGCCGAGGCCGTCGGCGGTCCGCTCCACATCCCGCCAGGCGATCGCGGCGGGGGCGTCGTCGAGCGGCTGCGCGTAGGAGGCCTCGGGGGCGATCGCGCGCACGCCGCGCGCGGCGAGGTCGAACTCCGCGAAGAAGGGGCTGGCGAGCGCGAGGGGGTGCACCGCGGAGCAGAGGTCGTGGACCACGCCGGGCGCGAGGCCCAGGTCGAGGGTCCGCGCCCCGCCCCCGATCGTCTCCTGCGACTCGAGGACGTGGACCGTGAGCCCGGCCCGGGCCAAGGTGACCGCGGCCGCGAGACCGTTAGGGCCGGAGCCCACGACGACGACGTCCGTCTCTGCGGCGGGCGAGGTGCTCATGCGCGCCAGCCTAGTGGGCCGCGCTGCGACAGGGCAGGGCGCACGTCTTGAGGCGCCGACGGGAGCCCGGCACGGATTTACGTAATACGGAAGTAGCGTAATGTGGAGGGCATGCAGACCACCACCGCCCAGTCCCCGTCCGCCGAGGCGCCCGCCGCGCGCCGTCCCCGGGCGCCGCGCCCCCAGGCCGTGCTCGAGGTGCTGGGCAAGACCCGCATCTCCCCGCGCCTGCTGCGCCTCACCCTCGGCGGCGAGGGCTTCACCACCCTGCACCGCAACGACCAGACCGACGCCTACGTGAAGCTCCTCCTTCCCGCCCCCGGCTCCGGTCTGCAGCCCCCGTACGACCTCGACGCCCTGCGCGCGGAGAGCCCCGAGCTGCTCCCGACCCGCCGCACCTACACCGTGCGCCGCTGGGACGATGCGGCGCAGCAGATCGAGATCGACGTGGTCCTGCACGGCGATTCCGGCGAGGACGACCACGGCGTCGCCGCCCGCTGGGCCGACGAGGCCCAGCCCGGCGACCTGATCGCCATGAACGGCGCCGGCGGCGGCTGGTCGCCCGCGGCCGACGCGACGAGCCACCTGCTCATCGGCGACCACGCCGCGCTGCCCGCGATCGCCGCCGGCCTCGAGGCGATGGACCCGGACGCCCGCGGCCTCGCTCTGATCCACCTGGACCACGAGGAGGACCGCCTCGAGCTCCAGCACCCCGAGGGCGTCGAGCTGCGCTGGGTGCTCGGCGCGCGCGAGCAGCTGCTCGACGAGGTCGCGGCGCTGGACCTCTCGGACCACGAGGGCCTGGACGTCTTCTGCCACGTCGAGCGCGGCATCACGAAGCAGCTGCGTCGTCTCCTGGTCAAGGACGCCGGCATCCCCCGCGAGCAGATCTCGATCTCCGCCTACTGGGCGCTGGGACGCATCGAGGACCAGTTCCAGGCCGAGAAGCGCGAGCCCATCGGGGCTATCGACTGAGCGACGTACTGCGAGGAACGAGCGGTAGGAGCTCAGTCAGAGGGACGGGGTCTGAGCGACGTACTGCGAGGAACGAGCGGTAGGAGCTCAGTCAGGAGGGACGGAGTCTGAGCGACGTACTGCGAGGAACGAGCGGTAGGAGCTCAGTCAGGTGAGCGGAGATTGAGTCGGCGCGGCTGACTCCGCGCCACACTTCGTCACGTTTCTCGCCGCGCCCGCCCGCGCCGGCGCACGATGGATCGCACAGGAAGGACATCGAGCACGGCAGGGAGGCGCCATGAGCACCGCAGGCATCCACGCGGGTTGGACGCGGGCAGACACGCACCGCGCCCTCACCCCACCGATCTACGCCTCGAGCGCCTATGCGCAGACCAACCACTCGTCCCTGCGCGCCCTGTTCGAGCGACGCGCCGACGGCTTCGCCTACTCCCGCTCCGGGAACCCCACCACCGAGGTCCTCGAGCAGCGGATCACGGCGCTCGAGGGCGGGATCGGGGCGATCGCCGTCGCCTCCGGACAGGCCGCGACGACGATCGCGCTGTGCGCCCTCGCGGCCCCCGGCGGGCACGTCGTCGCCTCCTCGCGCCTGTACGGCGGCACCACCGAGCTGCTCGACGACACCCTCGCCGATCTCGGCGTGACCACCACCGTGGCGGACCCCTGGGACCTCGAGGCGTGGGGGGCGGCGTTCACCCCGCGCACCCGCGCCGCGATCGTCGAGTCGATCGCGAACCCGGGAGCGCAGCTGCTGGACCTGGACGCCCTCACCTCCATCGCGCACGCCCATGACGTCCCGGTGATCGTCGACTCGACCCTCGCCAGCCCCGCTCTCTACCGTCCCGGCGACCACGGCGCCGACGTCGTCGTCCACTCCGCCACGAAGTACCTGTGCGGCCACGGCACCACGATCGCGGGCCTGATCGTGGACACCGGACGCTTCGACCCGCGGCGATGTCCCGAGCGGTGGGAGCGCCTGACCACCCGCAACCGCCGCTTCGGCGTCACCTTCGCCGACGAGTACGCGCGCGGCGGCTCGGGGCTGCTCGCCTACGCCCGCGCCAAGTACGTCACCGATCTCGGGGCGACCCTGCCTGCGACCAGCGCCCAGCAGATCCTCGTCGGCATCGAGACGCTCGACCTGCGTCTGCGGAAGATCAGCACCGATGCGACCGCGCTCGCCGGACGTCTCGCCGCCGCCGGCGAGGTGGCCGAGGTGCACCATCCCTCGCTCCCCGGCCGGCCCGACCGGCATCTCGTCGCCCGGGACTTCCCCCGCGGCACCTCGGGCGTGTTCTCGATCGACCTGCACGGCGGCGAGGACGCGGCGGCGGCCTTCTGCGACGCGCTGGAGCTGTGGTCCCTCGCCGTGAATCTGGGCGATGCCCGGTCGCTGGTCTGCCATCCGGCGAGCACCACGCACTCCCATCTCACCCCCGCCCAGCGGGAGGCCTGCGGGGTAGGGGAGGGGACCGTGCGCCTCAGCGTCGGCCTCGAGGACCTCGAGGACCTCTGGGCGGACCTCTCCCGCGGGCTCGAGGCCGCCCGCGCCGTCCTGCCCGAGACGCGCGCCGTCACGGCGTGAGCCTGCTCGCCTCCGGGAACACCGCAGGCCGCAGCCGGGTTGCGCCGGACATGGACCTTCTCGACGCCGTCGTGATCGGGGCCGGGCAGGCAGGCCTCTCCGCCGCCTACCACCTGCGCCGCCGCGGCATGGATGACGTCGTCGTGCTCGACGCCGAGGACGGTCCCGGCGGGGCATGGCGTCACCGCTGGGACAGCCTCACCATGGCCACCGTCAACGGGATCCGCGAGCTGCCCGACGCCCCGGCCCCGGAGATCGGCGCCGACGTGCCCGCGAACATCGCGGTGCCCGCCTACTTCGCCGAGTTCGAGGCGCGCACGGGGCTCGAGATTCGTCGGCCCGTGCGCGTCACCCGCGTCGAGGACGATCCGGCGGGTGCGGGGAGCGCCAGGGGCCGCTGCTGATCCACTCTGTCGGCGCGGACGGCCAGGCGCTGCCCGTGCTGCGCACCCGTGCGGTGCTGAACGCGACCGGCACCTGGACCCGGCCCTTCGTGCCCGCGGTTCCCGGTGCGGCGGGGTTCCGCGGCCGGCTGCTGCACACCGCCGAGTACGTCGCCGCCGACGAGTTCGCCGGTCAGCGGGTCGCGGTGGTCGGCGGTGGGATCAGCGCGCTCGGCCACCTCCAGGAGATCGCCGAGGTGGGCGAAACTCGCTGGTACACGCGCCGCGAGCCGATCTTCCGCGAGGACGAGTTCACCGAGGAGGCCGGACGCGAGGCCGTCGCCGGGGTGTGGGACGCGGTGCGGGAGGGGCGCCCGGTCGGCAGCGTCGTCTCCCACACCGGGCTGCTGTGGACCCCGGCGCTGCGCCGCGCCGCCCGCCGCGGGATCCTGGACCGTCGGCCGATGTTCTCCCGGATCGTGCCGGGCGGCGTGATCGAGGCCGACGGGACGCGCACCCCGGTGGACGCGATCCTCTGGGCCACCGGGTTCCGGCACGAGCTGCGCCACCTGCGACCGCTGGGCCTGACCGGACCGCTCGGCGGGATCGCGATGGACGGCACCGCCGTCGCCGCCGATCCCCGCATCCACCTCGTCGGCCACGGCCCGGGCGCCTCCACCATCGGGGCGAACCGTGCCGGGCGCGCGGCCGTGAACCGCCTGGTCCGCGACCTCGAGGCCGGCCTCGGCGCCTCCCTCGACCGGGAGCTCGTGCGCGCCTAGGGTGGCGCCATGGATGCTCCCACCGCCCTTCCTCCGCTGCCCGAGGACGGACTTCAGCGCGTGCTGTGCGTCGTCGCGCACCCCGATGACATGGAGTACGGCGCCTCCGCCGCCGTGGCCGCCTGGACGGCCGCGGGGGTGGAGGTGTCCTATCTGCTGCTGACCCGCGGCGAGGCCGGGATGGCGGAGCCGCCCGAGATCGTCGCGCCGCTGCGGGAGACGGAGCAGCGCAGCGCCTGCGCACAGGTCGGCGTGGAGGACCTGCGCCATCTCGACCACCCCGACGGGATGCTCGAGCACGGCCTGGCGCTGCGCCGGGACATCGCCCGCGTGATCCGGCAGGTGCGCCCCGACCTCGTGCTCACCGCGAACTTCGAGGTCGAGGCGTACGGCGGGCTGAACCAGGCCGATCACCGGGTCGCGGGCCTCGCCGCCGTCGACGCCTGCCGCGACGCCGCGAACCCGTGGGTGTTCCGCGAGCTGGCCGAGCAGGAGCACCTCGCGCCCTGGAGCACGAGGACGCTCGCGGTGGCCGGGCACCCCGCTCCCACCCACGCCAAGTGCGTCGGACAGCGCGAGGTCGACGCCGCGGTCGCTTCCCTGCGCGCGCACGGGGCCTATCTCGCGCACGTCGCCGACCATCCTGTCCCGGAGGAATTCATCCCGGAGATCCTCCGTCAGGGCGGTGCCGCCGCGGGCACCGAGCACGCCGTCGTGCTGCGCGTGCACGAGCTCTGAGCGCGGGACCGAACGGTCGGCCGCCCCCTGGCCGCCCGGCGCGCAGGCTCCTACGGTGGGAAGGCCAGCAGGATTCGCCACGGAAGGACTCTCCCATGACCACGACCATGCACGACGGACTCTCCCTCGAGCAGGTCCGAGAGCTCGCCGCCCAGCTGCGGGTCGACTCGATCCGCTCCTCGACCGCCGCCGGCTCGGGACATCCCACCTCCAGCCTGTCCGCCGCCGACCTGCTGGCCGTCCTCATGTCGCGCCACCTGCGCTACGACTGGGATGACCCTGAAGCCCCCGGCAACGACCATCTGATCTTCTCGAAGGGACACGCCTCGCCCCTGCTGTACTCGGTGTTCCGGGCGGCCGGCGTCGTGTCCGAGCAGGAGCTGCTGGAAGGCTACCGACGCTTCGGCGAGCGGTTCGAGGGGCACCCCACCCCTGTCCTGCCCTGGGTCGACGTTGCCACCGGCTCGCTCGGGCAGGGACTGCCCGACGGCGTCGGCATCGCTCTGGCTGGCGCGAAGCTCGAGCAGGCCCCGTACCGGGTCTGGGTGCTCGCCGGCGACAGCGAGCTCGCCGAGGGCTCGATGTGGGAGGCCCTCGCGACCGCCTCCCACTACGGCCTCACGAACCTGGTGACCCTCGTCGACGTGAACCGGCTCGGCCAGCGCGGCGAGACCGCGCTGGGATGGGACATGGACACCTACGCCGCCCGCGTCGAGGCATTCGGTGCGGAGGCGGTCGTCGTCGACGGACACGACCTCGAGGCGATCGACGCCGCCCTCGCCCGTGCCGACGATGACCTCGAGCGTCCGCTGGTGATCCTCGCCCGCACCGTCAAGGGCAAGGGGATCCCCGGGGTCGAGGACGAGGAGGACTGGCACGGCAAGCCGATGCCCGAGGACCGCGCCGAGGAGGCGATCGACGCGCTCGGCGGCGTCCGCTCGGTGCAGGCGCGCGGCCCCCGACCGCCCGAGGTCGAGCGCCCCGCCCCGTCGCGCGGGCCGGTCGAGCTGCCGACCTTCGAGGTGGGGGAGGAGCTCGCCACCCGCAAGGCCTACGGTCCCGCCCTGGTCGCACTCGCGGACGCCGACCCGCGGGTGGTCGCGCTCGACGGGGAGGTCTCGAACTCCACCGGCGTCGCCGACTTCGTCCAGGCGCATCCCGAGAGGTTCTTCGAGATGTTCATCGCCGAGCAGCAGATGGTCGCCGCCGCGACCGGCCTGGCCGCCCGCGGGTACATCGCCTACGCCTCGTCCTTCGCGGCTTTCCTCAGCCGCGCCGCGGACTTCATCCGCATGGCCCCCGTCTCCCGGGCCGACCTGCGACTGGTCGGCTCGCACGCCGGGGTGGAGATCGGCGCCGACGGCCCCTCCCAGATGGGCCTGGAGGACCTCGCCATGATGGCGGCGACGCAGGGCTCCACGGTGCTGTACCCGAGCGACGCGACCTCGACCGCCGCCCTGGTCGCGGCGATGGCGGACCTGCACGGCGTCAGCTACCTGCGGACCACCCGCGGCGGGTACCCGGTGCTCTACGGCCCCGAGGAGGAGTTCCCCGTCGGCGGGTCCAAGACCCTGCGCCGCAGCGCGCACGACGCGGTCACCCTCATCGGCGCCGGCGTGACGCTGCACGAGGCGCTCGGCGCGGCCGAGGCGCTGGCCGAGGAGGGCGTGCAGGCTCGCGTGATCGACGCGTACTCGGTCAAGCCGATCGATGCCGAGGGCATCCGCGCGGCCGTCGCCGAGACCGGAGGGCGCGTGGTGGTGGCCGAGGACCACCATCCCGAGGGCGGGCTGGGCGCGGCGGTGCTCGCGGCGCTGGCCGCCGAGCCGCTCGCCGATCTGCACCTCGAGCACCTCGCGGTCGACGGGGTGCCGGGCTCCGGCACCACCGCCGAGCTGCTGGACTGGGCCGGCATCGACGCTGCGCACATCGCGCGCGCGGCGCGGGCGGTGCTGGAGGGCTGAGCCTCCTGCGCGGGGGCGGCGGGACTGTGCTCAGCCGTCGGCGGCGACGTCGTCGGCCGACCCCCGCCGTCCCAGGCGCAGCTGGTCCATGTCCTCCAGCTCGCGGCCCTTCGTCTCGGGCACCCAGCGCGCCACGAACAGCAGGCTCAGCAGTGCGAAGGTCGCGTACAGGCCGTAGGCGAAGCTCAGGCCGATCTCCGACAGGGTCGGGAAGGTCGCCGAGACTGCCAAGTTCGCGGCCCACTGGGCCGCGGCTGCGACCGCGAGGGCGGAGGCGCGGATGCGGTTGGGGAAGATCTCGCCCAGCAGCACCCAGACCAGCGGGCCCCAGGTGACGCCGAAGAACATCACGAAAACGTTGGCACTGATCAGCGCCACGGTCGACCACGGGTCGGGCAGCGTGACCGACTCCGCGCCGGCCGCCGTCTCCCCGAAGGAGAACGCCAGTGCCATCAGTCCCAGCGACACGGTCATGCCCGCCGAGCCGACGAGCAGCATCACGCGCCGGCCCACCCGGTCCACCAGCAGGATCGCGATGATCGTGGCGACGATGTTCATCACCGAGGTGATGGTGGAGGTCAGCAACGCCTGCGACTCGTCGAAGCCGACCGACTGCCACAGGGTGGTGGAGTAGTAGAAGATCACGTTGATGCCCACGAGCTGCTGGAACAGCGACAGCGCGATCCCGAGCCAAACGATCGGCAGCAGCCAGAAGCGGCCCCCGAGCAGGTCCCGCAGGCTCTCCTTCTGCTCCCGCTCCAGAGAGCGGCGGATCTGCTCGATCTTGAGGTTCACGTCGAGCTCGCCGGTGAAATCGTAGAGCACCTTCGAGGCCTTGTCCCGTTCGCCCTTGCCGATGAGGTAGCGCGGGGACTCGGGCAGGAACAGGGCCATCACGCCGTAGACGGTGGCGGGCACGGCCTCGATCATGAACATCCAGCGCCAGGCGGCGACCCCGAACCAGTAGGACTCCGCGGCGCCGCCCGCGGTGTTCGCGATCACCGCATTCGACAGCAGCGCCACGAAGATGCCCAGCACGATCGCGAGCTGCTGCAGCGAGCCGAGGCGGCCGCGATACCTCGCCGGCGCGACCTCGGCGATGTAGGCCGGGGCGATGACGCTCGCGGCGCCGACGCCGAGACCGCCCGCGACGCGCCACACGATCAGGTCCCACACCCCGACGGCGAGTCCCGATCCGATCGCGGAGACGAAGAACAGGATCGCCGCGATGACCATCACCGGGATGCGGCCGAAGCGGTTGGCGAGAGAGCCCGCGAACCAGGCGCCCACGGCGCAGCCGAGCAGCGCGGAGGAGACGGCGAAGCCGGTCAGGCCCGCCCCGAGCGAGAACTCCGCGGAGAGGGCTCCGACGGCGCCGTTGATCACCGAGGTGTCGAAGCCGAAGAGGAAGCCGCCGACGGCCGCGGCGATGCTGATCCCGACCACCTTCGGGTTGAGGGTCTTCGCGGGTGCGCTCATGGGGACCATCTCCTCGGCTCGGCGTCAGACGCGTCGTCCACGTGCCGGTCACCGTACACCTCCGGGGGCGGAGAGGACTGCCCCTCAGCCGCTGCGGCGGACCTGCTCCGCGTAGTCGTCGAGGATCGCCAGCAGGCCCTGTAGTAACACTTTCCTCCGAAAGTGTTACTACAGGGCGGTCGTGGTCAGGGTTCCCGCTCCGCAGCCGGAGGGATCAGGCCTCGTCGGCGGCCTCCGCCTCGAGCTTCTCGAGCTCCTGCTCGGCCACGGCCGGGTCGAGCTTGACGAAGATCGGGGTCGGCTTCACAACGGTCTGCCCCACGGTCACCGGGCGATGCTCCCAGGCCGGCACGGCCGTGTAGTCGCCGGTGATGATCGGGTAGCCCGGGCCGCCGTCGAGGTCCTCGACCTCGTCGATGCGGGGAATCGGGGCGATCTCCCGGTCCCCGCCGAGCGCCTTCTCCACGGCGTTGGCCGAGTGGGGGAGGAAGGGGGCGAGCATCGTGTTGAGATCGGTGACCGCCTGGGCGAGCACGTGCAGCACGGTGAGCAGGCGCGGACGCTGCTCCTCGGCCTTCATCTTGAACGGCTCGGTGCGGGAGACGTAGGCGTTCGCCTCGCCCACCAGGCGCATGACCTCCGCGATCGCGGCGCGCTGGCGGTGGCTCTCGATGAGCTTCCCGACGGTCGTGAAGCCCGTGCGGATCTGGTCGAGCAGAGCAGTGTCGATGTCCTCGAGCTCGCCCGCGGCCGGGATCTCCCCGACGTTCTTCGCGATCATCGCGGCAGTGCGGTTGACGAGGTTGCCCCAGCCGGCGACCAGCTCGTTGTTGGTGCGGGAGACGAAGTCGACCCAGGTGAAGTCCGCATCGTGGTTCTCGGGGCCCGCGGCGGAGATGAAGTAGCGCAGCGCATCGGGCTGGTAGCGCTCGAGCACGTCGCGCACGTAGATCACGATCCCCTTGGAGGAGGAGAACTTCTTGCCCTCCATCGTGAGGAACTCGGAGGAGACGACCTCGGTGGGCAGGGTCAGCTCGCCGAAGCGGCCGGGCTGCCCGCCCTTGTCGCCCTCGCCGTTCTGGGCGATCATCTCCGCCGGCCAGATCTGCGAGTGGAAGACGATGTTGTCCTTGCCCATGAAGTAGTAGGCGAGGGTGCCCGGATCGTTCCACCAGCGGCGCCATGCCTCGGGGTCCCCGGAGCGGCGCGCCCACTCGATCGAGGCGGAGAGATAGCCGATCACCGCGTCGAACCAGACGTACAGGCGCTTGTTCGGCTGGTCCTCCCAGCCCGGGACCGGGATGCCCCAGTCGATGTCGCGGGTCATCGCACGGGGCTTGATGTCCTCGAGGATGTTCTGGCTGAACCGGATCACGTTCGGGCGCCACAGCCCGGTCGCCTCCCGCTCGTCGAGCCAGCGGCCGAGCTCCGCGGCGAGCGCCGGCAGGTCGAGGAACCAGTGCGAGGTCTCGATGAACTCCGGGGTCTCGCCGTTGATGCGGGAGACCGGGTCGATGAGGTCCGTCGGGTCCAGCTGGTTGCCGCAGTTGTCGCACTGGTCGCCGCGCGCGCCGCCTGCGCCGCAGATCGGGCAGGTGCCCTCGATGTAGCGGTCGGGGAGGGTGCGGCCGGTCGACGGGGAGATCGCGCCCGAGGTGGTCTGCTCGATCATGTAGCCGTTGTCCCGCACGGCGACGAACATGTCCTGCACCACCTGGTAGTGGTTGCGGGTCGTGGTCCGGGTGAACAGGTCGTAGGAGAGGCCGAGAGCGACCAGGTCCTCGACGATGAGCCGGTTGTTGCGGTCGGCGAGCTCGCGGGCGGAGATGCCCTCCTTGTCGGCCTCGACGAGGATCGGCGTGCCGTGCTCGTCGGTGCCGGAGACCATGAGCACGTCGTGGCCCGCCATCCGCATGTAGCGCGAGAAGACGTCGGAGGGGACGCCGAAGCCGGCGACGTGGCCGATGTGGCGGGGACCGTTGGCGTACGGCCAGGCGACCGCGGACAGGACTGTGCTCATGGGATCCGATTCTAGGGGAGGCGGGGCGCGGCGCGTTCCGTCCCCGATGCGCGGTGCAGCACCGCGTGCCACCCGGAGGCCCGGAGCACCCTCGACATCACCGGGCGCGTCGAGCTGGTGCCGGTCAGCGACGACGGCGTCGGCTGCGAGGAGAGGAGGACTCACTCCTGATCGCGCTGCCCGTCGGTAGCACCCCGCTGGACGGTTTCGCCGTGGGCATGGGAGATCATGCCTTCACCACGGCCGGCGGCGTCGAGTACGCCTTGGCCGTGCCCGGATCGGACATCGTCTGTTCGATCGTGCCCGCCGAGGGAGAGGACCGCGGTCACGCCGGACGCCACGGCATCTTCGAGGCGGGGGCCGAGGCCGAGGGGCCGGGAGGCATGGAACTGGCGAACACCGTCCAGATCGACGAGAGCGGGGCCGGTTTCGCGGCCTTCGGCGACCCGCGCTACCACCCGCTCGGGCCCGACGGCGACTTCGCCGACGAGGTGCCGGAGCTCCCCATCGGATCGGTGCTCTCGGCCTGCGGCGTCGTCTGCCAGAGCCTCGAGGCGGGTGCGGTCACGTGCCCCGCGGGCGAGGACGCCTCGATGCGCGTCTCCGCCACGGAGCACGAGTTCAAGCCCTGACCCCTCCACCGATACGCTGTGACCATGAGCAACGAAGGACTCGCCGCAGCGCAGCAGAAGATGAAGGACGCCGGGGTCGCGCAGACCGCGATCGACGTCTTCTCCCACTACTACGGGCAGCTCGAGGAGGGGGTGACCGGCACGATCCCCGAGGACACGATCGAGCCGTACCTGGACCCCACCCACCTCGACGACGTGAAGATCGACGTGGCCGAGGCGAAGAAGGTCTTCGACAAGCTCGCGATCATCAACCTCAACGGCGGCCTCGGCACCTCCATGGGGCTGGACCGGGCGAAGTCGCTTCTCCCCGTGCGGGACGGGAAGAGCTTCCTGGACCTCATTGTCGAGCAGGTACTCGCCGCCCGCCGCGGCACGAACTCGCGCCTGCCGCTGATCTTCATGAACTCCTTCCGCACCCGCGAGGACACCCTCGAGGTGCTCTCGAAGTACCCCGACCTGCCCGTCGGCGACCTGCCGCTGGACTTCCTGCAGAACAAGGAGCCCAAGCTCCGCACCGACGACCTCACGCCCGTCGAGTGGGAGGCGGACCCCGACCTCGAGTGGTGCCCGCCCGGCCACGGCGACATCTACACCGCCCTGCAGACCTCGGGCCTGCTCCAGCAGCTGCTCGACGCCGGCTTCAAGTACGCCTCCGTCTCGAACTCCGACAACCTCGGCACCGTGCCGAGCCCGGTGCTCGCCGCCTGGTTCGCCTCCACCGGCGCGCCGTATGCCGCCGAGCTGTGCCGCCGCACCCCCGCGGACCGCAAGGGCGGCCACCTCGCCCTCCGCAAGTCCGACGGGCGGCTCATCCTGCGCGACACCGCGCAGACCCCGGCGGAGGAGATGGACTACTTCACCGACGAGCACCGCCACCCGTTCTTCCACACCAACAACCTGTGGTGGGACCTCGAGCAGCTCGACGCGATCCTCAAGGAGCGCGACGGCGTCATGGGGCTGCCGCTGATCCGCAACGAGAAGACCGTGGACCCCTCCGACAAGTCTTCCACGCCCGTCTACCAGATCGAGTCCGCGATGGGCGCCGCGATCGAGGTGTTCGACGGCGCGACCGCGATCGTCGTGGGCCGCGACCGGTTCCTGCCCGTGAAGGCCACCAGCGACCTGCTCCTGATCCGCTCCGACGCCTACGCTCTCGACGAGCGGAACGCCCTGGTCCAGCAGGTTCAGAGCGTGCCGTCGGTGTCCCTGGAGTCCGGCTCCTACAAGCTGATCCAGGACTTCGAGCTCCGCTTCCCGCAGGGCGTGCCCTCGCTCAAGGAGGCCACGAGCCTGGACGTGCAGGGCGACTGGACCTTCGGGGCCGACGTCGCCGTGGTGGGCGAAGCCGTGCTCGGCGAGGAGGGCGGCGAGGTGCCCGAGGGCGCCCGCCTCGGCACCCCCGCCGCCGGCTGACCCCGGCCGGAGCCGGGGCCGTCGGCTCCGGGCCGGCTCGCACCGAACCAGCCGCCTCGTCGGCCCCGACCGGGCCGGCGCCCGTCCGCTGGCACGTCGAGTGGCAGGTTTCGACCGGTATCACTGAGCGATACCGGTTGAAGCCTGCCACTCGATCTGTGTACAGGGACGCACAGGGTGGGGCACGACCCTCAGCGTCGGAGTTCCGGAGCACCGCCGGGCCGGCGTGGTGGGGAGGAGACGTCTCCGTCGAGCCGTGAGCAGGCCGTTGTGGATGCCTGGGACGGTTCGGTGCGACGACCTCCGATGCTGTCGGGATGTCCCGCGCTCCGAGCCCCCTGCCCGAGACACTGCGGTACGCCGTCTTCTCCACCACCGAGGCGCTGGGGGCCGGGGTGGACCCGACGCGCCTGACACGCAGCGACCTCCGGCCGCTGGTCCGAGGTCTCTGGGCGAGAGCAGACCGGACCGTCACCGAACGCGAGATCGTCGCCGCCCTGTGCAGGGTCGATCCGACGGCCTTCGCGGCAGGACTCACCGCGGCGCGACTGTGGGGGATGCCCCTGCCCGGCGTCTTCTCGATGCCGGTGACCGAACCTTCCAGGCAGGTTCACGTGGTCGTGGGCTCGGAGATCCTTCCTCCGCGAGGCGGTGCCGTCGACAGACGGGTCCACATGGCTACACCCGGTAGGCGCCGGCAGGGCACCCGGCTTGTGCGCTGGAGTCGTATGGAGGCAGAGGCGGTGGGGCTCCTCGAGGCGCGGAACGGTCCGGCTGTCCGCCTCGTGTCCCGGGTCGGGACCTTCCTCAGCCTGGGCTCTGTCCTCGACGTTGGTGCGTTGGTGGCGATAGGTGACCACCTGGTCCGGAGCCCGCGTCAGGAGTACGAGGGACGGTCCCGGCCGTACGCCACGATCCCCGAGCTCGTCGCTGCGGCAGACGGCCATCGTGGTCGCGGTGCTCGCCGGGTACGTGAGGCGATCGCGCAGGTGAGGATGTCCAGCGACTCCCCGCCGGAGACCGCGCTGCGTCTTGCGATGGTCGCCGCCGGGCTGCCGGAGCCGCTCGCGAATGCACCGGCACGTCAGGAGCTCGCAGGAGGGGAGGTCGTCGAGCTCGGAGAGCCGGATCTCCACTGGCCGCGGTGGAAGCTCGTGCTCGAGCACGAAGGCCCGTCCCATCTGGACCGTCGGCAGCAGGACCGTGACATCGACCGAGGGGATCGTCGGCGTGATGCGGGGTGGGTGGAACTGCGTACGACGGCGAAGGATCTCCGAGCCGGCTGCGCTCCGGCGGTGGCGAAGGTGCGTCGCGAATTGGTGCGGGGCGGGTGGCGGCCGGGCTGAGCGCGGCTCGCTGCTGGGTGGAGAGCGGCGCGCCGCGGGGCTGAGCCGGGCGTCCAGCCGCTCCTCGGCGGAAAGGTGGGTGTGGAGGCCCGCCGACGAGATCGAGTGGCAGGTTTCCACCGGTATCGCTCAGTGATACCGATCGAAACCTGCCACTCGATGTGCCGGCGTCCGGGCGGCGGCGGCCGGGCCGGCGGGGACAGGCCGGCCGACGGGGTCAGGCCGGCCCCGCCCCCGGGCGGTCAGCGGGGGCCGGTGGCCCAGCCCTTGCCGCCGGTGAGGTCCAGGGGGTGGGGCAGCGGGTTCCCGTAGCGGTGGTTCGTCGCGCTGATCGCCTGCTCCTGCAGGAAGGTCAGCAGCTCGACGCGACCCGAGGCGAGCACGGGGCCGGTGAACAGGGCGACCTCCACGCGCTGGGCGTTGGCGGCCCGCAGCGCGTCGTCGACCTCTCCGATCACGCGCACGCGGCGCTGGGCGAGCCGGCCGAGACGGGCGGCGAAGGTCGCCGCGTCCTCGTGGACGACCGAGGCAGGCGTGTCCCCGGCCCGCGCGGTCGGGAGCAGCGCCTCGTCGGCGACCGAGACCTCGACCTCGGCGCCGGCGGTGCGGGCGGCATGCAGCACCCGCTCGAGCTCCGCCGTCGTCGTCCCGTCGGCCGCGCGGACCATGACCGGCAGCGGCAGGTGGCGCAGCAGGTTGATCTCGCCGTGGACCTCCTGCTCGTCGCGCGCGGCGAACAGCCCCTCGATCTCCGCGCGGTCGGAGTCGCGCGCCGCCTCGAGCCAGGCCTGCGGCTGCTCGGTGCGGGAGGGGACGGAAGCGGAGTCGGCGAGGTCCTGCAGGTGCAGCAGGTAGTGCGGGCCGCCCGCCTTCGCGGTCTGCCCGATCGCGGAGCGCTTCCAGCCGCCGAAGGGCTGTCGCTGCACGATCGCGCCGGTGATGCCCCGGTTGACGTAGAGGTTCCCCGCCTCGACGTGCTCGGTCCACCAGGCGATCTCGGAGGGCTCGAGGGAGTGCAGCCCCGCGGTGAGCCCGTAGTCGGTGCCGTTCTGCATCCGCACGGCGTCCTCGAGGGTGTCGGCGTGCATGATGCCGAGGACCGGCCCGAAGTACTCGGTGCGGTGGAAGGCGGAGCCCTCGCGCACGCCGATCCGCACGCCCGGCGTCCACAGCCGTCCCTCCTCGTCGAGCCGGCGCGGCTCGGCGAGCCAGGTCTCGCCCTCCCCGAGCTCTGTGAGGCCCGCGGCGAGCTTCTCGCCGGGCGGCTCGATGATCGGCCCCATCCGCACCGTCGGGTCGACGGGTTCGCCGACCTCGAGGGACAGCACCGCGTCGGCGAGCTGCGCGTTGAAGCGGCGGGAGCGGGAGACGGAGCCGACGGTGATCACGAGGCTCGCCGCGGAGCACTTCTGCCCGGCATGGCCGAAGGCCGACAGCGCCACGTCCCGGGCGGCGAGGTCGAGATCCGCCTGCGGGGTCACGATGATCGCGTTCTTGCCGCTGGTCTCGGCGAGGATCCGCAAAGCGGGGCGCCAGGACGCGAACAGGGCGGCGGTGTCGTAGGCGCCGGTGAGGATCAGCTGGTCGAGGCCGGGATGGGCGATGAGGGAGCGGCCCATCTCGTCCTCGGGCACGTCCACGAGCGTGAACACGCCCTCCGGCACCCCGGCCTCGTGGAAGAGACGGCCCAGCAGCGCCCCGCAGCGTCGTGCCTGCGGGGCCGGCTTCATGATCACGGCGCTGCCGGTCACCAGCGCGGCGAGAGCCCCGCCGGTCGGGATCGCGACGGGGAAGTTCCACGGCGGGGTGACCAGGGTCAGAGCGCGCGCGGCGAGGTCGAGGTCGCCCCGCGCGGCGAGGCGCTCGGCCTGCTCGGCGTAGTAGAGCGCGAAGTCGATCGCCTCGCTGACCTCGGGATCGCCCTGCTCGAAGGTCTTCCCGGTCTCGGAGGCCATCACCTCCAGCAGCTCGGCGCGGTGCGCGGCCAGGGTGCCGGCGACTCGGCGGAGCACCAGAGCGCGCTTCTCGACCGGCATCGCGGCCCAGGCCGGCTGCGCCGCGAGCGCCGCCTGCACCGTCGCCTCGACCTCGTCCGTCGTGGTCAGACGCGCGGCACGGGCCTCCTCGACGCCGAGCTCCGAGCCGCGGATGCGATGGGTGATGCCGGCGGCCCACTCCTGGTTCCCGGCCGTGGACAGATCGGTGTCCGGGGTGCCGTGGAAGGCGCCGGGCACCGCCGGCAGCGCGAGGCTGCCCAGCTCGAGACGCGTTCCGGTCTCCGCCGCACGGTCCTGGACCCGGTGCGTGTCCGGGGCGTCCTCGCTCCGGGCGAGGTCGAGGGCGCGGGCGAACCGGTCCTGCTCGCGGGCGAACAGCTCCTCGGAGGAGTCGAGGTCGAAGGCTGCGGAGAGGAAGTTCTCCGAGGAGGCGTTCTCCTCCAGACGACGCACCAGGTAGGAGACGGCCACGTCGAAATGACGCGGGTGGACGATCGGGACGTACAGGCGCATCGTCCCGGTCGCCTCCCGCACCACGGCCTGCTGCCCCGGGGCCATGCCCGCGAGCATCTCGAACTCGACGCCGTGCCCGGGACCGGTGGGGATCCCGCGCTCGGCCATGAGCAGGTGGGCGAAGGCGACGTCGAAGAGGTTGTGCCCGGCGACGCCGAGGTGCACGGCCTCGAGCCTGCCCGGGTCCATCGCCTCGAGCAGCATCCGCTTGTACTGCGCGTCGGTCTCCAGCTTCGAGGGCAGCGGGGCCTGCGGCCAGCCGTGGACCGAGGCGTCGACCTTCTCCATCGCGAGGTTCGCTCCCTTGACCAGCCGCACCTTGACCGGCGCGCCACCGTCCGCGACCCGGCGCTCGGCGAAGCGGCGCACCCGCGCCATCGCCCGCGGCGCATCGGGGAGATAGGCCTGCAGCACGATCCCGGCGTGCAGCTGGGCGAGCTCGGGACGGTCCAGGAGCGTCTCGAACACCTCCAGGGTCAGCTCGAGATCCCGGTACTCCTCCATGTCGAGGTTCAGGAAGGTGGGGAAGTCGGCGCGTGCGGCGTCGAGATAGATCGGCAGCAGCGTCTCGACCACGTGGTCGACGGTCTCGGCCGCTCCCCACAGCGGCAGGTGCTCCACGATCGAGGACACCTTGATCGAGACGTAGTCGACGTCGGGGCGGGAGACGATCTCGTGCACGCCCGCGAGGCGCCGTGCCGCCTCCTGTGCGCCGAGCACGGCCTCGCCGAGCAGGTTGATGTTCAGCGTCGTCCCGTCGGCCGTGAGCCGGGAGAGGGAGGCGGTCAGCGGTCCGGGCCGGGCATCGAGGATCAGATGGGAGACCATCCTGCGCATGGCGGCGCGGGCGGTGGGCACCACGACCGAGGGCGCCAGTCGCGAGGCGGCACCGCCGAGGCCGACGACGCGGCGCAGCGGGGCGGGGAGGAAGGCCGGCGGGTCCTGGGCGAGGCGACGCAGCTCGACCGCCGCGGCGCGGGGGTCCTCGGGGCGGATCACCCGGTCCACGAAGGCGAGCGTGAAGTCGAGCCCCTTCGGATCGCGCAGCAGGTCGGAGAGGAGTCCGGCGGCGGCCGGGACCTCGCGTCCGGCGGCGTCCTGCACCCAGGTGCGCACCTGGGCGGCGACGTCCTCGGCGGTGAAGGCGGTCGTGCGCAGGGCGTCGCGGTCGGAGGGCTGGGGCACGGGGGACAACGCGGGTCTTCTCCTCGATCACGGATCTCGCCGGACCCTCGGGGGCGTCGGCGCGGGCACCATCGCCCGTCACCCCGATCGTAGGTCCTCGGCGGGCCCGCGGCGGGCCCGAGCGGCGCGCAGGCGTGGAGATCCTGTGACCGGATCGGGACGGTTCCGGGACGACTCCGCGCGGACCGTCCGGTCAGGATCCGCTCCGAGCGCCACGGCGACTGTGACACGATGCGGGAGCACACCGCACCACACACCACCCGGACGCCACTGGAGGCATCGATGAAGAAGTTCATTTTCCTGGCCGGTCTCGGCATCGGCTTCGTGATCGGGTCCCGTGCGGGCCGCGGCCCCTACGAGTCCCTCGAGCGCACTGCCCGCCAGGTCGCCGACGATCCCGAGGTCCAGCGCCGCGCGACGCAGGCCAAGGACACCGCGACCCGCGTCGCGCAGGACACCGCCGGGACCGTCAAGGACAAGGCCCCCGAGGTCGCCTCCGCCGCCCAGGGAGCGGTGGTCGGCGCGGCCGGCGCCGCGAAGGAGCGCCTCTCGAACAGCTCCGATGCGACCCTCGACGAGGACGCGGCGAAGGTCGCGGACGCCTCCGCCGACACGGACCTTGCCGACGGCAGCGCGGCCGCCGGCGGCGACGCCGAGGTGGGCGAGGACAAGCCCCTCAGCTCCTGAGCAGGCCCCGGGTCCGACGGGCCCGCCCCGACGCGCAGCGGCGCGCCGGCCTCACCCCAGCACGGTGACGCCGGCGCGCCGCTGCTCGTCCATGAAGCAGTTCCCGCACAGCGACATGTAGGTGACGGCGTCGACCATCGCCCCTCCGGCCTCCTCGTCGATCGCGACCTGGTCGCCCTCGAACACGAACCGCTCGCCGACGCGCCGGCAGTTGAACTCGGCCTGCGCGCCGCAGCGGCACATCGTCGGCAGCTTCTCGACGTTGTCCGCGAGTTCGAACAGCCGCTGCGCCCCGGGGAAGGTCGTGGTGCGGAAGTCGGTGCGCAGCCCGTAGCAGATCACCGAGATCGCGTCCTGCTTCGCGATGCGGAAGAGCTGGTCGATCTGCAGCGGCTCGAGGAACTGGGACTCGTCCACGAGCACGCAGTGCAGCGGCCGCAGGCCCCGCTCGTCGGCGGCCCGGGAGACCCGCTCCCGCAGGTCCTCGCCCGGATGGGCGAGCACGTCCACGCGCCGGCTCGCCCCGCCGCGGGCCACCACCCAGTCCTCGCCCTTGGTGTCCAGGGCCGGCTTGACCGTCAGGGTCGCCAGCCCTCGTTCGTCGTAGTTGTAGGCGGTCTTGATCAGGGTGTCGGACTTCCCGGAGTTCATCGCTCCGTACTTGAAGTGCAGCTTGGCCATGGGTGGGGTGCTCCGGGGTCGCGGTGGGTCGGGGGAGTGGGCGCAGGGACGGGCGCGGAGGGGCGGGGGCGCGGGCTCAGAACGCGTCGAGCACGCTCGGCCGGGGGCCGGCCAGCAGCGCGTCGAGCAGCGCCTCGGCGGGCGCGTCGGCCTCGGCGCGCAGTCCCAGCCGACGGGCATCGGCGAGGGAGCGGCCGCCGACGAGCAGCAGCGAGGCCGCGTGGACGTCGAGCAGGACCCCTCCCGCGGTCGCCTCGCCCGAGGGGGCGGGAGACGGCCCGGTCGACGACTGCGCCGAGGTCGTTCCGCTCCCCGGGACCGGGACGGCGCGGACGCGCCCGTCGGCCACGTGGACGTCGAAGAGCCCCGCGGCACGGCAGGTGCCTGCGGGGACCGTGTCGTCCGCGACCTCGAGCCGCAGCGTGCCGGAGAGCCCGGTCGGTGCCGGCCGTGCCTCGAGCAGGGCCGCGGTGTCGACCACGCGCATCATCACCAGCGGCACCGTCCCGCCGGCGGGACGGGCGCCGCCTCCGGGCAGCACGTCCAGCACGGGATCCTCCGTCCGCACGCGCAGCCGCACCGACTCGGTCACCGTCGACCAGGAGCCGATCAGGCGCAGCAGGGCGCGGAGGTCCTCGCGGTCCCGCCCCAGCACCTCGTGCACCTCGAGACCGGGACCCTCGCCCCTGCGCCGGGTCCAGGAGGCGTAGCCGCGATCCAGGCCGTCCGCGCCGACGAGCAGCACGGCGTCCCAGCCACGACCGGGGAGCCCGTCCGGGAACAGCGGCCCCTGGCGACGCAGCATGGCGGTGTCCCCGGCCGTGAGCTCCTCGTACAGGGCGCGCACGCGCGGCATGCTCGCAGCGGTGACCGGGACGGTGCGCCGGCCGGGCACGGGCCGCAGTCGCTGCAGGTCCACCAGCGGCACCTCCAGCGTCTCGACGCGCGCGATCACCTGATAGCCGTGGCGGCGGTAGATCTCGGGGTTCGAGGGATAGAGCATCGAGATCGGCAGCGATTCCTCGTCGCAGCGGGCGAGCACCGCAGCGAGCAGCTCGGCGAACAGCCCGTCGCCGCGATGCGCGGGATGGACCGCGAGCCCGGCGACGCCGCCGCAGCGCACCCGGCCGCCGCCGAGGGAGATCTCGTCGTGCCGGATCCGCGCGGCCGCGGCGAGCACCCCCTCGGCTCCTCCCGGCAGCGCCGCCGAGTCGATGCCGACCGCGGTCTGACCCGGGGAGAGGGGACCGGAGGCGGCGGGATCGTCGGGATCGACGGACCCGCCGAAGGCGCTGGAGGTGAGCAGCCTGTAGGCAAGGGCGTCCGTCGGGGTGAGTTCTCGGACCGGCATGCGGACGAGTCTAGGGGCGCGCGACGGTGCATACTTGCCTCGCGAGACAGCCCAGGAGGTGCCGTGAGTCCACGCCGAGACAGCGAGTCGGAGAACCCGTCCACGAACGGGGGCCGCAAGCCGTTCACCCGCCCCAACAGCGCGCAGCGCGGGGCGCGCGAGGCGCTGTCCCGTCGTCTCTCCGCCGGGGATCCGCGCAGCGAGCAGTCGCCGCGCCGCCGCATCCCCGTGGGCCTGTCCACCTCCTCCGTGTTCCGCTCGGGGGTGGAGGAGGCGTTCCGTCTCGCCGCCGAGATCGGCTACGACGGCATGGAAGTGATGGTCTCCTATCCGCGCGACAGCCAGGACCCGGACCTGCTGGCTGAGTACTCCCGCCGCTACGGCCTGCCGATCCTCTCCCTCCACGCCCCGACGCTGTTCTTCCTGCAGGGGCTGTGGGGTCGCGACGCCTGGGTGAAGATCGAGCGCACGATCGAGATCGCGAAGGCGCTGGACGTCCCGACGATCGTCGCCCATCCGCCGTTCCGGTGGCAGGGGAAGTACGCGCGCGGCTTCGTCGAGGGCGTCGCCCGCCTCGAGGACGAGCACGGCATCGCGATCGCGGTCGAGAACATGTACCCCTGGCGGCTCGGGGTGCGCGAGGTGCTGAACTACCTCCCCGACCACGACCCGACCGACGAGGACTACGCCCATGTCACGGTCGACCTCTCCCACGCCGCGACCGCCGGGGACGACGCACTGGAGATGATCGAGCGGCTCGACGACAGGCTCACCCACCTCCACCTCGCCGACGGGTCCGGCAACACCACCAAGGACGAGCACCTGCCGCCCGGCGAGGGCAACCAGCCCTGTGCAGAGGTGCTGCGGCGCCTCGCCAACCGCGGCTGGGAGGGCTCGGTGCTGCTGGAGGTCACCACCAGCCGCGACCCCGTCGCGCGCGAGCGCACGCTGCGTCAGTCCCTCGCCTTCGCTCGCCACCACCTCGGCCACCACCTCGGCCACCACCTCGAGGACGGGGACGTGGGATCCGCCACCCCCTGAGGGACTCCCCAGGCTCCGGTGGGAGGATGGCGGAGGCATGTGCCGGGCTCCGCGCGGCCGCCATGCATCGACGACAAGCACACGAACTGATCGAACGACGAGGTAGCGCAGGCAGATGGGGAACGACAACACAGGGATCGTCCACTCGAACACGAGCCTGCTGGCGGTCGAGGGGACTCTGCCGCAGGTGACGGTGACCTCGGACGAGATCGACGAGATGCTGGCCCCGGCCCGCAAGCGGCTGCGCCTGCCCAAGGGCGTGCTGCAGCGCGTCGCGGGCGTCTACGAGCGCAAGTGGTGGCGCGACCGCGAGAACGGCTGGAAGCAGGGCGTCGTGCTCGCCGCCGAGCGCGCGATGGCCAAGGCCGGGATCATGCGCGACCAGGTGGGGCTGCTCATCAACGCCTCCGTCTCCCGCCGTCACCTCGAGCCCGCGGTCTCCACCGGCATCCATCACTCGCTCGGCCTGCCGGCGGCCTGCATGAACTTCGACATCACCAACGCCTGCCTCGGCTTCGTCAACGCGATGACCATGGCCGCCGGCATGATCGACTCCGGCCAGGTGAAGTATGCGCTGATCGTCGGCGCGGAGGACGTCGAGGACGTCCAGCGCGGCACGATCGAGCGCCTGAACACCAAGGGCTCGACCCGCGCCGATTTCAACAACCAGTTCGCCTCGCTCACCCTCGGCTCCGGCGCCGCGGCCGCCGTGCTGGGCCCGGCCGACGAGCACCCCGAGGGGCACCGGCTGAAGGTCACCCAGGCGCGCTCGGGCACCGAGCACCACGAGCTGTGCGTGGCGAACATGGAGGACATGCGCACCGACTCCAACGGCCTGCTCGAGAACGGCATCAACCTGATCGTGGACACCTGGAAGGCTGCGAACGATTCCGGTCTCGACTTCAAGGGCGTCGACTACGTCATCCCGCACCAGGTCTCGATGGTCTACACCCGCAACTTCTCGAAGATCACCGGGGTGGGGATGGAGCGCATCCCCGTCACCTTCCCGGACTGGGGGAACATCGCCGCGGAGGCGGTGCCGATGACCCTCGCGCACATCCAGGACGACATCGAACGCGGCCAGCGGGTGCTGCTGATGGGCGTCGGCTCCGGACTGAACACGGCGATGATGGAGGTCCAGTGGTGAAGAGCACCCCCGGGATACCCGACGTGCCGGGCCTGGACCCGGTGCTGCACCGCACCGAGCAGGTGCGCGACCACACCGGCGAGCTGCGCCAGTGGCACCTGCTGGACTCCGGCCCCTGGCTCGCCGAGCGCGGCATCACCCCGCGCGGCACCCTGCTGGCCGTCCACGGCAACCCCACCTGGTCCTTCCTGTTCCGCTCCCTGGTGCGCGCGGACATCCCCTGGCGCCTCGTCGCCGTGGACCAGCTCGAGATGGGCTACTCCGAGCGCACCGGCGTGACCCGCCGCTACCAGGACCGCATCACCGACCTCTCCCTGCTGACCGATGCGCTGTCCCTGCACGGGCCGGTCGTCACCGTCGGCCACGACTGGGGCGGGCTGATCTCGACCGGCTGGGCGCTGGACAACCGCCACGACGTGGTCGGCATGATCCTCACCAACACCGGCGTGCACCAGCGGATCGAGGAGGCGCTGCCGAAGGCGCTGCAGCTCGCGACCACCCCCGGCTTCCGCACCGCCTCGACCTCGCTGACCGACGCCTTCCTGCGCACCACCCTGTCGCTGTCGAAGCCGTCGCTGCCGAAGGACGTCCAGGACGCGTACCACGCGCCCTACCGCTCCCGCGCCCGCCGCCGCGGCATCGACCAGTTCGTGGCCGACATCCCCGCCGCCGCGGACCACCCCTCCCGCGCCACCCTCGACCGGGTCGCCGAAGCTCTCACCCACCTCCAGGTCCCCACGCTCTTCGCCTGGGGCCCGCGCGACATCACCTTCTCGGACCGCTTCCTGCGCGACCTGATCCAGCGCGTCCCGCATGCGGACGTGCACCGCTTCGAGGGTGCCTCCCACCTGGTGTGGGAGGACGCCGACGTCGCCGGGCTCGTCGCCCAGTGGCTCGAGGCGAGCTTCGACACCGCCGGCACGCCCCGCACCGAGGCCCTGGCCCGGCGCCCCGTCTCCTCCTACGCCGCCGAGCAGGTGCCGGCCGCCCCGATCGGCGCGCCGATCGCGCGCCTGGCCGCGGATCCGGTGCACGCCCATCGGCCGGCCGTGGTCGAGCTCGGCGCCGAGGAGGACGGCGGCACGCGGGAGATCTCCTGGTCGCTGCTGCACCGCCGCGTCGAGGACATCGCCGCGGGCCTGCTCGGCCACGGTGTCCGCCCCGGCGACCGGGTCAGCCTGCTGATCACCCCCGGCGCCGACCTCACCGGCGTGCTCTACGCCTGTTTCCGGATCGGTGCGGTGGCCGTGGTCGCCGACGCGGGCCTCGGCACCCAGGGCCTGACCCGCGCCGTGATCGGCTCCCACATCGACTGGCTGATCGGCATCCCGAAGGCCCTCGTCGGCGCGCGCGCGATGGGCTGGCCCGGCCGACGGATCAGCGTCGAGCAGCTGCCCACCGTGGACCGCGCCGCGCTCGGCGTGGAGACGTCGATCGCGGAGCTCGCCCGCTCCGGCGCGCTCCAGCGCGAGCTCGGCGCCCCGCTGGACGTGGCCCACCCGGATCCCGACGCCGACGCGGCGGTGCTGTTCACCTCCGGCTCGACCGGCCCCGCCAAGGGCGCGGTCATGACGCATCGCCAGCTCAGCGCCATGTTCGCCGCCGTCGGCGACACCCTCGACCTCGCCCCCGAGCGAGGCCTGGTCGCCGGTTTCGCGACCTTCGCGCTGCTGGGCCCCGCCCTCGGCGCGCCGACCGTGGTGCCGGACATGGACATCACCCGTCCCGGCGAGCTCACCGCTCCGGCGCTGGCCGCCGCGATCGGCGCGCTCGGCCGCCCCGCCGTGTTCACCGCCCCCGCCGCGCTGCGGAACATCCTGGACACCGCGGGAGAGCTCGACGAGGCCGGTCGCGCTGCGATGGCCGGCGCCGCGAGCTTCTTCTCCGCCGGCGCCCCGATCCCCGCGCACCTGCTGCAGGGGCTGGCGGAGATCATGCCGGAGGCGAAGGCGCTGACCCCCTACGGCATGACCGAGTGCCTGGCCGTCGCTGCGATCGACCTCGAAGGCATCGAAGCGGCCGGCCCCGGCTCCGGCGTCTGCGTCGGCACCCCCGTGCCCCGGGTCGAGATCGCGATCGCGGTGATGGACGACGAGGGCCGCACCACCGGCGAGATCACGGAGGAGGCCGGCGTGACCGGCGAGATCCTCGTGCGCGCCCCGCACGTGCGCGACCGCTACCTCATGCTCTGGGGCACCACGCACACCTCCATGCGCTTCGAGGGCTGGCACGCCACCGGCGACGTCGGCCACCTCGATACGGCCGGACGGCTGTGGGTCGAGGGCCGTGCCGCGCACGTCCTGGCCACGGCCGACGGGCTGTTCACCCCCGTCCAAGTCGAGGACGCCGCCGAGGCGGTGCCGACCGTGCGCCGCGCCGGCGCCGCCGTCGTCGGTCCCCGCGGCACCCAGCAGGTCGTCGTGATCCTCGAGACCGAGGACGGCCACCGGCCCGGGAAGGCAGCGCGCCCGAAGCCCGCCGCCCCCTCCCTCTCCGAGGCCGTGCGCCGTGCCGTGCGCGAGCGCGCCGGCGTCGAGGTCGTCGCCGTGTTCGAGACCCGGGCGCTGCCCACCGACATCCGCCACAACTCGAAGATCGACCGTGCCGCGCTGTCGCGCTGGTCCGAGCAGACCCTGCGGGGCGAGCGGGCGGAGGCTCTGTGAGCGCCCCGACCGTCCTGGTCACCGGCGCCTCCGGCATGCTCGGCGGTGCCGTCGCGACCGCCCTGCGCGACCGCGGCGCCACGGTCCGCGCCTTCCAGCGCCGTCCCGCCGGGATCGACGGCGTCGAGGACGTCTGCGGCTCCCTCACCGAGGCCGACGACGTGCGCCGCGCCGTGCAGGGCGCGGACGCGGTCGTCCATCTCGCCGCGAAGGTGTCGATCTCCGGCCCCGAGAGCGAGTACCGGGCGATCAACATCGGCGGCACGGAGAACGTGCTCGACGCGCTGCGCGCGAACGGCGGCGGCACTCTCGTGAACGTCTCCACCCCGTCGGCCGCGCACCTGGGACGCGCGATCGTGGGCCTTGACGCGACCCCCGCCGATCCGGAGCGGGCCCGCGGCCCCTACGCCCGCACCAAGGCGGCCGCCGAGCTGCTCGCGATGGACGCCGACGGGAACGACGGGATCTCCGTGACCTCGATCCGTCCCCACATCGTGTGGGGGCCGGGGGACACCCAGCTCGTCGGGCGGATCGTCGACCGCGCCGCGAACGGCCGCCTGCCGCTGCTGGACGAGGGCATGGCCCTGATCGACACCACCTACGTCACCAACGCCGCCGACGCGATCGTCGCCGCGCACGACCGGATCGCGGACGTGCACGGGCAGAGCTTCGTGATCTCCAACGGCGAGCCGCGGACCGTCCGCGACGTCTTCGCCGGCTGGTGCGAGGCCGCGGGCGTGCCCGCCCCGACCCTGCGCGTCCCCGGCAGCGTGGCCCGCCTCGCCGGACGGCTCATCGAGCGGGTGTGGGAGAAGCGCCCGGGCCACGACGAGCCGCCGATGACCGAGTTCCTCGCCGAGCAGATGTCCACCGCGCACTGGTTCGACCAGCGCCGCACGCGCGAGATGCTGCAGTGGACGCCGCGCGTGAGCATGGACGAGGGCAACGCCCGCCTCGCGCAGTGGTTCCGCGCGCATCCCGTCGTCTGAATCCTCCAGCCCGTCACATCGCACGGAAGCCGAGCCCATGAGCGAGAAGAACACCGACCCATCCGCCACCGGGGCGGCCTCCACGCCGGAGCATGCCCCGGCCGACGACGCCGCGCTGCGCGCCGAGATCGACGCCGAGCTCGCGGCCGAACGGGCCTCCCGCCCAAGGGCGAGCAGCCGCCTGGCCGGCCTGGTGCTGCTGCTGGGCGGGATCATCGGCTGGATCGCCTCCCTCGAGCTGCAGGTCGGCAAGGAGTTCCTGCTCGCGAACCCCGGGGCGAGCCTCGGCTGCGATGTGAATCCCTTCATCTCCTGCGGCAGCGTGATGATGACCTGGCAGTCCTCGGCCCTGGGCATCCCGAACATGGCGATCGGGCTCGCCGGGTTCGCGATCATGGCGGCGGCCGGTGCGCTGATGGTCTCCGGCACGCAGCTGCCCACCTGGTTCCGCTGGGCACGGCTCGGCGGGATGACCTTCGCCTTTGGCTACATCCACTTCCTTGCGATCTCCGCGATCTTCGTGATCCGTGCGCTGTGCCCCTGGTGCATGGTGATCTGGACCGTCACCGCGCCGATGTTCTTCGCGACCCTGGCCCGCACGATCGAGCACGGCGATCTGAAGCTGCCCGCCCCGCTCGCAGGACTGCTGCGCCGCTGGGGGCTGCTGACCGTGCTGTGGTACCTGCTGGTCATCGTCGTGATCGCCGCCGCGTTCTGGCGGCAGTGGCTGGTCGTGCTCGGCCTCGACTGATCCCGGGCCGGGGGACCTGACCGTTCCTCCACAGCGCCCCGCCGTCCCCAGGGCGGCAGCGGGCTCGGACGGCGTCTGCCTCGCGCGCCTAGGTTCGCGGGCATGGGAGCACCACCTGGGACCGAGGAGCGCGGCACCGCGGCGCGGCATCGCCGCACCGGGCAGCCGCTGATCCGCCGACGCGACCACACCGCCGAGCGGCCTCGACGCCGCCTGCCCTTCCCCGCCCCGCCGGCTTCCGCGCTGATCGGCATCGCGGTGCTGGTGCTGATCGGCGCCGGGGTCATCCACCTCTCCGGCACCGGCTCGGCGATCCCGCAGGAGGAACCTGCCGGGGTGGCGGTCGCGGAGGGCGAGGCGGCCGGCCCGGAGGGCGGTGCCGACGGCGAGGGATCGGACGGGGCCGAGGGCGCCGACGATGACGGTGACCTCGAGGGAGGCGACGGGACGACCGGGGACCGAGCCGAGTCCTCGGGGGACCCCGCCGCCACCGCCTCCCCCGCCCCGACCGAGCTCGTCGTCCACGTCTCCGGCGCCGTCGCCTCTCCCGGCGTGGTCCGCCTCCCGCCCGGCGCCCGGGTCGACGACGCGCTGCGCGCCGCCGGCGGCGCGACCGGTGAGGCGGAGCTCGCCTCCGTGAACCTCGCCCGCCCCGTCGTCGACGGCGAGCAGATCCACGTGCCCGTCCCAGGGGAGGAGCCGCCGGCCGTCGCCGCCCCGGCGCCCGCCGCGGACGCTCCGCCCGCGGGCGACGCCGGTGCCGGAGACGGGACGGCGGGCGGCGGGGGAGAGGTCGGCGGCCTGATCGACCTGAACACCGCGAGCGTCGCCGAGCTCGACGAGCTGCCCGGCGTCGGCCCCGCGATCGCGCAGCGCATCGTGGACCACCGCGAGCAGAACGGGCCCTTCGAGAGCGTCGATCAGCTCGAGGAGGTCTCCGGGATCGGCCCCGCCACACTCGAGAAGATGCGCGACAGGGCGACGGTTTGAGCACGCCTCCCCGGAGCGAGGAGCGGACATGACCCGCGCGGATCTGCGCCTGCTGCCCGGCGCGACCTGCGTCTGGGCGCTCGCGGTGCTCGGAGTGACCGCCGGCGGCGCCGCCGCGATCGCCGCCGGGGCCGTGCTGGTCTCCCTCGCCCTGACCGCCCTGACCCTGCTCGGGCCCGCACGCGGCGCGCGCACCATCCTCGCCCACCTCGCACTGGTGCTCCTCGCCGGGCTGCTCCTGGTCCCGGCGCTGCACCGCCACGACGGCACCGCCGACGTGCTCGGCGAGGCCGCCGCCGACGGGCTCGTCGTCGAGCTCATCGTGATCGCGGGAAGCGACCCCGCACCGCCGAGCGGCGGCCCGGAATGGTCCCGCACCGGTCTGCAGATGATGGCCCGCACCGAGCCGGGCCCGGCACGGATCGGACGGACGCAGGAGCAGCTCACCGCCGCCGTGCCCGTGCTCGTGCGCGCCGACGGCGAGGCTGCGGAGGGACTCGCCCGGATCCGCGACGGGGAGCCCGTCCATGCGCGGGGGCGGGTCTCGGGCGTTGCCTCGCTGCTGGTCCTGCGCGCCACGGAGGTCGGTCCCGCGCAGGAGGCGTCGGGCGGTATCGGGCCGGGCCAGGAGGCCCGGCACCGCCTGCGGCAGATCGCCCGCGACGCCACTGCTCATCTCCCGCCCGACGAGGCCGCGCTCGTGCGCGGCATGACCACGGGGGACACCAGCGGCATGGGGGAGCAGACCGAGGAGGTCATGCGCCGCGCCGGGATCTCGCATCTGGTGGCCGTCAGCGGAGCGAACATCGCCCTCGTCCTCGCCGCCGTGCTCGGTCCGCTGCTGCTGGCCGGGGTGCGCCGCCGTCCCCGCCTGCTGATCGCCGCCGCCGTGGTCGCGGGCTACGTGTGGCTGGTCGGCGACGAGCCGAGCGTGCAGCGCGCCGCGACCATGGCCGCACCACTGCTCGCCGCACGGTTCGCCGGCGTGCGCGCCTCCCCGGTCGCGGCGCTCGCCCTCACCGTCGCGCTGTGGTCCGTGCTCGACCCCGTCACCGCCGCCTCGATCGGCTTCCTGCTCTCCGCCCTCGCGACCGCGGCGATCCTGCTCGCGGCACCGCCGCTCGCCCGCGCGCTCGAGCAGATGAGCGGCGGACGGATCGGCCGGACGGCTGCGCTCGTGCTCGCCGTGCCGCTCGTCGCCCAGGCCGCCTGCACGCCTGTGCTGATCCTGCTGACTCCCGAGGTCTCCGCCTGGGCCGTGCCCGTGAACATGCTCGTCGGCCCGCTCGTCGGCCCCTCGACCGTGTTGGGCCTCGTCGCGCTCGTGCTCGGAGTGCTCTGGCCCGGCGGGGCCGCGGTGCTGTACGGGATCGCCGCAGGAGGGGCCCATCTGGTGCTCCTGATCGCCCGCACCGCCGACGCCCTGCCCGGATCCCGCATCGCCGTGCCCGACGGGATCACCGGCGTGCTCGGCGCGATCGCCGTGCTCCTGATCGCCGGCCTCGCCGTCGCGGGGAGGCGCCGTCCCGCCGTCCGCTGGGCCACCGCGGTGGCGCTCGTCATCGCGCTCGCCCCCGGCATCGGTCGGATGCTGCCGGTGCGCAGCACCCCCGGCTGGAGCCTCGCGCTGTGCGCGGTCGGACAGGGCGACGCGCTGCTGCTGCGCCCCGCCGACGCCGCCCGGGACGGCCCGACGGTCCTGGTGGACACCGGCCCCGACCCCGCAGCGCTGGACGCCTGCCTCGACCTGCTCCAGGTGCCGGATATCGACCTGCTGGTCCTCACCCACCCGCACGCCGACCACACCGGCGGGAGGGACGCCCTGACCGGGGCGCGCACCCCGGCGGCGCAGTGGGTCTGCCCGCTGCCGACCGCCGCGGCCGACGTCGTCCCGGGAGCGCCCGTCGAGGTCGCGACCGCCGGCACCGGCTTCGAGCAGGACGGCCTCGCCCTGACGGTGCTGTGGCCGGACTCGGCCGAGGCCGCCGAACGGGCCAGCGCCGCCGAGCAGGGATCCGGGGAGGGGGACGCCGCGAACGACTGCTCGATCGCGCTCGAGGTGCGCTGGGCCGACGGGACGCGCCTGGTCACCCTCGGCGACCTCGAACCCGCCGCGCAGGAGCTGCTCGCCGCGACCGAGCCGGGCCCGGCGGACATCGTCAAGGTCGCCCACCACGGCTCCCGCTTCCAGCACGCCCCGCTCTACGAGCAGCTCGACCCCGACCTGGCACTGGTCCCGGCAGGGCAGGAGAACACCTTCGGACATCCCACCGACGAGCTGCTGGACCTCGTCCGCGGCACCGGCGCCCAGGTGCTGCGCACCGACGTCCACGGCACCGTCGTGCTCCCCACGGGCGAGGACGCCGCACCGCGGAGCGTCGGGCCCGCGCGGTAGCGGCCCCGGGGCGTCGGCCCGGACCGCTAGGATCGTGCAGTCCCCCTGAGCAGTGAGGAGCTCCCGTGAGCGATGTCGAGTGGCACAGCGTCGCCCTCGCACCGATCGTGCTCGTCCACGGCACGGAGGGTCTGATCGCCGACCGAGCCGTGCAGCGCCTGCGCGCCCTGGCCAAGGAGGCCGATCCCTCCGTGGAGGTCCACGACCTCTCCAGCGAGGCCCTCGGCCCCGGCGCCCTGGCCCAGGTCGCGAGCCCCTCCCTGTTCGGCGAGCCGCGCCTGGTGGTCGTTCCCGAGCTGCAGTCCGCCCCGGACTCCCTCGTCCTCGAGCTGCTCGACTACGTGAAGGCTCCCGAGCAGGACGTCACCCTCGTGCTCGTCCACCGCGGCGGCAATCGCGGCAAGAAGCTCCTGGACGCCCTGAAGAAGGCGGGCGTGCCCCGCGTGGACGCGAGTCCCGTCAAGCGCGCCGCCGACAAGCAGGCCTTCGTCGCCGCCGAGTTCGCCCGTGCCCGCCGCCGCATCCAGCCCGACGCCCTGGTCGCCCTCGTCGACGCCTTCGGCACCGACCTCGCCGAGCTCGCCGCGATCAGCCGCCAGCTGATCGAGGACACCACCCCCGACCCGGGCGAGCAGCCCGCCCAGGTGACCGTCGCCGAGGTGCACGCGCTGACCTCCGGCCGCGTGGAGTCCACCGCCTTCGCCGTCGCCGACGCCGCGATCGCGGGCAAGGAGCAGGACGCGCTGCAGCTGCTCCAGCAGGCGCAGCTCGCCGGCGCCGACCCCGTCCCGATCGTCGCCGCGATCGCCTCGAAGGTCCGCTCGCTGGCGAAGGTGTCCGCACCGAACGCGACCCCGCGCAGCCTCGGCATGCCCGACTGGATGCTGCGCAACCTCTCCCGGGAGACGAAGAGCTGGAACGACCGCTCCCTGGCCCGGGCGATCGAGGCCGTGGCCCGCGCGGACCACGAGGTCAAGGGCGCCGGCCGCGACCCGCAGTGGTCGGTGCAGCGCATGGTGATGGAGATCTGCCGGGCGCGCCGCGCCCGCTGAGAGCGGCTGCCGGGCCCCGCAGCCCGCACCTGTCGGCCCCGCAGCCCGCTCCTGTCGGCCCCGCAGCCCGCACCTGTCGGCCCCGCCGCCCGCGCCCGTCGGCCCCGGTCTCCACGACCGATGCAGGCACCCGCTCCCGCGACACCCGCCCCGGACATGAAGAAGCCCGGTGCGCATCGCTGCGCACCGGGCTCCTCATGCCCCGGAGGGGCGGGGTCCGTCAGGGACCGACGATCACTTGGCGACGCCGGCGACTAGCTTGGCGAGACCGGACTTGCGGTTCGCGGCCTGGTTCTTGTGGATGACGCCCTTGGAGACGGCCTTGTCGAGCTTGCGCGAAGCGGACTTCAGCGCCTCGTTCGCGACGTCGGCATCGCCGGTCGAGACAGCGGCCTTCACCTTGCGGGTGTAGGTCTTGAGCTCCGACTTGACGGCGCGGTTGCGCAGACGAGCCTTCTCGTTCGTCTTGTTGCGCTTGATCTGGGACTTGATGTTTGCCACGAAGACTCTTCTCCAGTGTTGCTGAGGTGGATCATCCCGGACTGCCGAGGAACGGAGCCGACGGGGACGGCGGTGGGGATTCGCCTGGAGACGTCGGTACCGGAGTCGCTGCCACGGGTACTCGCCCGGGTCGCACGAACCGCCCGTCCCCTGAGACACTTCGGGAGGACACCCCTGCGCACACCGAACGGTATGTCACACATACAAGGAGCGATCTTAACAGAGGGCAGTCCCCGGACCGGTGCTCATGTGCGCCGTGTCTCCCGATCCGCGATGCGCGCCCCACCTGCTCCCCGGCGCCCGCGCAGTCCGCGCACCCGGAGGGCAGAGCCCGCGCGACCTCCGGCGGCGAGGCGGCCGGTCACAGCGCGACGGCGCGCACCGCCTCCGCGACCCGGTCGTAGCGCTCGCGGTCCAGCCGCCCACCCTCTCGTCGCACCGACCCCGGGGCCAGGCGCAGCAGACGATCCGCCCGGACCTCCGAGGGGCGGCCCTGCCGGTCCCAGTCCCCGGGGCCGATGTCCACCCAGGTCGCCCCGTGCTGATCGGTGCGGGTCGCGCCGGGCTCGGTGCGGTCGCGGGAGGTGAGCATCAGGGCCACCAGCACGGTCCCCGTCCCGTCGGCCCCGCCGGCGGAGGCGTCCTCCTCGGCGATCACGAGCACCGGACGGTCCTTGCCCTGGGAGAGGTCCTCCTCGTAATGGACCCACGCCCACACGACCTCTCCCGGATCGGGACGGTCGTCGTCCCGCGGGGCGTAGACCAGCTCGAGCGGGACGCCGTGGCGGCGGTCGGCGAGCGCGCCGCCCTCGGCCTGGCCTCGACCGTCGGACTCGGGACGAGCACCGTCGTGCTGCCTGGAGCCCTGCCCGGACCCGCCGCGCTGCTCCTGCACGGAACGGATCGCGGCGCGCCCGAGGTCCCGTGCGCCGCGGCGCACCGAGGGATTGCGGGCGAGAGAACGGGCGACGGAGCCGAGCCGGGAGAGCAGCGACATGGTTCTCGCTTCCTGGGCGGAGCGCCCACGAGGGAATGGAGGTCGGTGTGAGAATGGTAGGCATGTCAGACACCTCGCTGTTCCGCAGTGCCCGCACCGGAGCGGACGGTGACGAGATGTTCGGCGCCGACGGCACCGTGCGCCCCACCTATCGGGCGCTGCACGATGCGCTGGCCGGGCTGGGGCCGGAGGAGTTCCGCTCCCGCTCCGAGTCCCTCGCCCGCAGCTATCTCGACCAGGGCGTCACCTTCGACTACGCGGGGGAGGAGCGTCCCTTCCCGATCGACGCGATCCCGCGCGTGATCGACGCCGAGGAGTGGTCCGAGGTCTCCGCCGGCGTCGCCCAGCGCGTCCGCGCCCTCGAGGCCTTCCTCGACGACGTCTACACCGACCGCCGCGCCATCGCCGACGGCGTGATCCCCGAGGAGCTCGTCACCTCCTCGACCTACGTGGTCGACGCGGTGCGCGGCTACCGGCCGGCGAACGGGGTGCGCATCCACGTCTCCGGCATCGACCTGGTCCGCGACGGGGACGGCGGCTTCCGGGTGCTCGAGGACAACGTCCGCACGCCCAGCGGCGTCAGCTATGTGCTCTCGAACCGCCGCGCCATGGCCCAGGGCTTCCCCGAGCTGTTCGCGGACAGGCCCGTGCGCCGAGTCGGCGAGTACCCCGGCCGGCTGCTGGCCGCGCTGCAGGCCGCCGCCCCGGACACCGCCGGCGAGGAGGCGACCGTGGTGGTGCTGACCCCCGGCCGCTACAACAGCGCCTACTTCGAGCACTCGCTGATCGCCCGCACGATGGGCGTCGACCTGGTGGAGGCCTCGGACCTCGTCGAGCGGGGCGCTCGCATCTACATGCGCACCACCGCGGGACTGCGCCGCGTGGACGTGATCTACAAGCGCACCGACGACGACTTCCTCGACCCCGAGGTGTTCCGCCCCGACTCGATGCTGGGCGTGCCGGGCCTGGTCCGCTCCGTCCTCGCCGGCAACGTCGTGGTCGCCAACGCCATCGGCAACGGCATCGCCGACGACAAGCTGACCTACACCTACGTCCCGGACCTGATCCGCTACTACCTCTCCGAGGAGCCGATCCTCCCCAACGTCGACACCTGGCGGCTCGAGGAGCCCGACTCCCTCGTCGAGGTGCTCGACCGGCTCGAGGAGCTCGTGGTCAAGCCCGTGGACGGCTCCGGCGGCAAGGGCATCGTCATCGGCCCCTCCGCCGCGCGCGAGGAGCTCGACGCGCTGCGGAGACGGCTGCGCGCCGATCCGCGCGGCTGGATCGCCCAGCCCGTCGTCCAGCTCTCCACCATCCCCACCCTCGTGGAGGAGGGGCCCGAGCCCCGCCACGTGGACCTGCGCCCCTTCGCGCTGAACAGCGGGGACGACGTATGGGTGCTGCCCGGCGGGCTCACCCGCGTCGCCCTGCCGCGCGGGGAGATGATCGTGAACTCCTCCCGCGGCGGCGGCTCGAAGGACACCTGGGTGCTCGCCGCCGGCCGCCCCGGCGCCGCCGCCTCGGGTCTCGCCGACCAGGACGAGGAGGGGATCGAGGACCCGACCGACGACACGCGCGACCAGTTCGACGACCCCCGCGAGGAGCACGGCGAGGAGCAGGAGGTCGAGCCCGACCCGGTCACCTCCGCCATCCCGATCATCGAGGCCGACGACGAGGAGGAGGACCGCCATGATGCTCAGTAGGATCGCCGACGCGATGTTCTGGATCGGCCGCTACGTGGAGCGGGCCGACCAGACCGCGCGCATCCTCGGCGTGTCGCTCCAGTCGATCACCGAGGACGCCTCCCTCGACCCCGTCGACTCCTGCGCGGGCGTGTACGGGATCTTCGGCGTCACCGACGTGCCGGCCGAGGACCTGACGGTGCAGCGGGTGCTGGAGCGCCTGGTCACCGACCGGGCGAACCCCTCCTCCGTCGCCGGCGCCCTCCAGGCCGCGCGGGAGAACGCCCGCGGCGTGCGCGAGGCGCTGTCCACGGAGGTGTGGGAGTCGCTGAACACCGCCACCCTCGGCATGCCGCGCGGCGTGCGGCCCTCCCGCATGCACGGCGCCTTCCAGTTCGCCAAGGACCGCTGCGCCATGGTCAACGGCCTGCTGGACGCGTCGATGACCCGTGATGAGGCGTGGCTGTTCCTGCGCGTGGGCCAGCTGCTGGAGCGGGTCGACATGCTCGCCCGCAACCTCCAGGCCCACGACCTCTCCGACACCTCCGACGCGGCGACCGTGCTGCTGCTGCGCTCCTGCAGCGCGCACGAGGCGTACATCCGCTCCTATCGCGGCCGCGTGCGCGTCTCCGGAGCGATCGAGTTCCTGCTGCTGGACTCGATCTTCCCGCGCTCGGCCGCGTACTGCCTCAGCGAGATCGACGAGGCGCTCGAGACCCTCGCCAAGCTCCACGGCAACAGCTTCGACCGCCTCGGCACCGCCGAGCCGGGCCGCAGGATCGTCGGCCGCGCGCTCGCGAGCCTGCGCTTCCGCCAGCCCGAGGACATCACCGAGGACTTCGAGGACGAGATGGAGCAGCTCCAGCGCGTCACCGGCGCCGTCACGAGATCGCTGGGCACCACCTATTTCCACCCCGCCGCCTGAGCCCGCCGCGGACCGGGCGGCGCCTGGTCGGCGCGGGGTAGGCCGACGGGCGATGAACTCCCCGGCCCGCTGCCCTCCTCCGGGACGGGGCCCGGCCGGGCGATCCCATCGGCCCCGCTGTGACGTCGGCCCGTCGGCCGTTCCCGGGACGCTGCGGCGCGCGCAGCACGTGAGACCATGGACCGATGCCCGGCGCATGCGCGCCCGGCACACCATCGACGAGAGGACGAATGCCGGTGACCCCGAGGATCGCTGCCGATGAGGCACGGGACATCGCTCCCGCGTCGACGCCCCAGGAGCGGCTCCGCAACTTCTGCATCATCGCCCACATCGACCACGGCAAGTCGACGCTGGCCGACCGGATGCTGCAGATCACCGGGATCGTCGAGGAGCGCGCCATGCGCGCCCAGTACCTCGACCGGATGGACATCGAGCGCGAGCGCGGCATCACCGTGAAGAGCCAGGCCGTGCGCATGCCCTGGCAGGTCGAGGGCGTCAACTACGCCCTGAACATGATCGACACCCCCGGGCACGTGGACTTCACCTACGAGGTCTCCCGCTCCCTCGCCGCCTGCGAGGGGGCGATCCTGCTGGTCGACGCCGCGCAGGGCATCGAGGCGCAGACGCTCGCGAACCTGTACCTCGCGATGGAGCACGACCTCACCATCATCCCGGTGCTGAACAAGATCGACCTGCCCGGCGCCGAGCCCGAGAAGTACGCGGCCGAGATCGGCCAGCTCGTCGGCGTGGACCCCGAGGACGTGCTGCGCGTGTCCGGGAAGACCGGCGTGGGCGTGCCCGAGCTGCTCGACCACGTGGTGCGCACCCTCCCCGCCCCCGAGGGACAGGTCGACGCCCCCTGCCGCGCGATGATCTTCGACTCCGTCTACGACACCTACCGCGGCGTGGTCACCTACGTGCGCGTCGTCGACGGGTTCCTCAAGGCCCGCGACCGGATCGACATGATGTCCACCGGCGCCCACCACGAGCTGCTCGAGATCGGCGTGAGCTCCCCGGAGCCGCACCCCACCCAGGGCATCGGCCCGGGCGAGGTCGGCTACCTCATCACCGGCGTGAAGGACGTGCGCCAGTCCAAGGTGGGCGACACGATCACCACCTCGGTGCGCGGCGCGACCGAGCCGCTGGCCGGCTACTCGGACCCGAAGCCCATGGTCTACTCGGGCCTGTTCCCGATCGACGGCTCCGACTATCCCGTGCTGCGCGATGCGCTGGACAAGCTCAAGCTCAACGACGCCGCGCTCGTCTACGAGCCGGAGACCTCCACCGCCCTCGGCTTCGGCTTCCGCGTCGGCTTCCTGGGCCTGCTGCACCTGGAGATCATCCGCGAGCGGCTCGAGCGCGAGTTCGACCTCGACCTCATCTCCACCGCCCCCTCCGTGGTCTACCAGGTCGTGATGGAGGACGGCACCGAGATCGAGGTGCTGAACCCCTCCGACTTCCCCGAGGGGAAGGTGAACCAGATCAGCGAGCCCGTCGCCTCGGCGACGATCCTCGTGCCCAGCGAGTTCATCGGCGTGGTGATGGAGCTGTGCCAGTCCAAGCGCGGCACCCTCGGCGGCATGGACTACCTCAGCGAGGACCGTGTCGAGCTGCGCTACACCCTGCCGCTGGCGGAGATCGTCTTCGACTTCTTCGACCAGCTGAAGTCCAAGACCCGCGGCTACGCCTCGCTGGACTACGACGTCTCCGGCGAGCAGACTGCGGACCTGGTCAAGGTCGACATCCTCCTGCAGGGCGAGCCGGTCGACGCGTTCAGCGCGATCGTGCACCGCGACAAGGCCTACTCCTACGGCGTGGAGATGTCCGGCAAGCTCAAGAAGCTCATCCCGCGCCAGCAGTTCGAGGTCCCGATCCAGGCCGCGATCGGCTCGCGCATCATCGCCCGCGAGAACATCCGCGCCATGCGCAAGGACGTGCTGTCCAAGTGCTACGGAGGCGACATCTCCCGCAAGCGCAAGCTGCTGGAGAAGCAGAAGGAGGGCAAGAAGCGCATGAAGAACATCGGCTCCGTCGAGGTGCCGCAGGAAGCCTTCATCGCCGCGCTCTCCTCCGACGCCGCCGAGCCCTCGAAGGACGAGAAGAAGAAGAAGTGAGCACCGCGCCCGGCCCGCTGCCCGAGACCGCCCCGCGCCGCCTCGACCCGCTCGAGGTCACGTTCGAACCCGGCGGCGGCCGGCTCGGCGCGGTGTGCTCGGTCGCCCAGCTCTTCGAGGTGCGCGAGCGCTCCCTCATGAGCGGGATCGACAAGCGACCGGCCGACGGGCCCGTCACGCTGCTCACCCACGGCGTGCTCGGCGACGTGCAGGGCGACCGTGAGCACCACGGCGGGATCTTCAAGGCCGTCTACGCCTACTCCCGGGAGGTGCGCGAGGCCTACGCCGCCGCGCTCGGCCACGAGCTGCCCGACGGGTTCTTCGGCGAGAACCTCGCCACCGTCGGCCAGGACACCGACCATGCGGTGATCGGCGAGCGCTGGCGGATCGGCGGCGCCGAGCTCGAGGCGACCTGCCCCCGCAACCCCTGCGGCACCTTCGCCGCCTGGATGGGGGACCGCCGCTGGGGACGCGCCTTCACCGACCAGGGCCGCGCCGGCGCCTACTTCCGCGTGCTCGTCGAGGGCGAGGTGCGCGCCGGCGACGCGATCGAGGTGCTCGAGCGGCCGGACCACGGCGTGACCATCGTCGACGCCTTCCGGGGACTGGACGCCGCGCAGGCCCGCGCCCTGCTCGACTGGGCGGAGGCGAGCGGCACCGTGCTGTACGAGACACTCGTCGGGGCCGCGCAGAAGACGCTCGCCCGGGCGGGGGAGCGCGAGGACTTCCCGGAGCGGCTGCGCTCCACCGGACGGGGCCTCGGTCTCGGTCTCGGGCTGTGACGGTCGTGAAGGACCTCTCCGCCTACATCCACGTCCCGTTCTGCGCCGTGCGCTGCGGGTACTGCGACTTCAACACCTACACGAACGCCGAGCTGGGCGGCGGCGGCTCCCAGGCCGAGTACGCGGACAACGCGATGGCCGAGATGGACCTGACCCTCGCCGCGGACCGCGCGGCGGGGTACGAGTACGAGGAGATCTCCACCGTCTTCTTCGGCGGCGGCACCCCCACCCTGTTGCCCGCCGACGACCTGGTGCGGATGCTCGACCATCTTCGCTCGCTGATCCCGCTCGCGGACGGCGCCGAGGTCACCACCGAGGCGAATCCCGACTCGGTCACCCGCGCCTCGCTCTCGCGCCTGGCCGACGGCGGGGTCACCCGCGTCTCGATCGGCATGCAGTCCGCGATCCCGTCGGTGCTCGCGACCCTGGACCGCACCCATGACCCCGAGCGGGTGCCGCAGGTGGTCCAGTGGGCGAAGGACGCCGGGCTGCAGGTGAGCCTGGACCTCATCTACGGCACGCCGGGGGAGACCGTCGCCGACGTCGAGGCCTCCGTGCGCGCGGCCCTGGCCTGCGAGGTCGACCACCTCTCCGCCTACTCGCTGATCATCGAGGGCAACACCGCCATGGCCCGGCAGCTGCGACGCGGCGAGATCGAGGCGCCCGACCCCGACGACATGGCCGACAAGTACGAGCTCGTCGACGACCTCACGCGCGAGGCGGGCCTGACCTGGTACGAGGTCTCCAACTTCGCCCGCACCCCCGAGCACCGCTCCCGCCACAACCTCGCCTACTGGAAGGGCGGGGACTGGTGGGGGATCGGACCCGGCGCCCACCGCCACCGCGACGGCCTGCGCTCCTGGAACGTGAAGCATCCCAGCCGCTACGCGCGCATGCTCGCCTCCGGCGAACTGCCCGTCGCGGACAGCGAGCAGGTCGCCGCCGAGGACCGGCTCGTCGAGCGCATCATGCTCGAGCTGCGGATCGCCGACGGCCTCGCCGTCGACGTCGTGCCTGAGCAGAACCGCTCGATGCTCGAGGTGCACCGCGATCGGGGCCACCTCGATCCCGACGCCCTCGCCGCAGGCCGCGCGGTCCTTACCAGGGAGGGGCGTCTGCTCGCTGACGCGGTGATCCGCGACCTCGTGCCCTGAGACCCGTCGGCCGCGGAACGATCTCGACGACCGAGCCCGTCGAGCCCGAGGCGCCTCCTGCTCGCCGCCCCGGCAGCCGCGCGCTCTCGACGATCCAGTCGATCCACCGGTCCGACGGATCACCGAGGTGCACACTGTCCGCATGACGCCACCGACAGGACCCCGGCCGACGACGATCGACGAGTACCTAGGCGCCCTCGGGGACCCGGCCCGCACCCGGCTCGCCGAGCTGCGGAACCTGGTGCGCGAGGAGCTGCCCGAGGCGACCGAGGCGATCAAATGGGGCAGCCCCGCCTTCGTCCACCCCCGCGGCACGATCCTGCTCGTCATCAGCGCCCACAAGGCGCACGCGAACTTCACCGTCACCCCGAGCGCGAAGGAGGCCTTCGCCGACGAGCTCGAGGCGCTGGAGACCGGCAAGGGCAGCGTGAAGCTCCCCTACGACACGCCGATGCCGGAGGACCTGCTGCGGCGCATGGCGCGCCGCCGCCTCGCCGAGTTCGAGCAGGACGGCGTGAACTGGATGTGACGGGCCGCGGCGCCGTGCGGCAGGACCCTGCGCGCGGTGTCGAGTCCTGGCCCACGGCGTCCGGCCCGGGCGCGCGGCATCCGGCCCGGGCGCGCGGCATCGGCCGCCCGCGCCCCGACATGCAGGAGCCCCCGGGAGCGACTCCCGGGGGCTCTTGCATCCGGCCGTCGGCCGTGACTCAGCTGATGCGGATGCGGATCACTTCACGAGGCGGATGTTGACGGGGTAGTTCCACCACTCGCCCTGGTAGGCCTTCACCGCGCCGATGATGGCGAAGACGACGTGGACCAGCGCCGGGACGCCGATGAGGGCGAAGAGCACCGAGCCGAAGCCGAAGGTGATGACCGTGATGATCGTGAAGACGATGGCGAGCGCGATCTCCACGATCAGGGTCGCGATCGCCGCGTTCAGCGCCTCCGCCGCGTTGTAGCGGACGAAGCGGTTGCGGTCCTTGTAGACCAGGAAGATGATCAGCGGGCCGAGCCAGCCGAGGAAGCCGGCGCCGATCACGTAGCCGACGATCGCCGAGAGCTGCGCGAGCATCGCCCAGAGCTTCGTGTCGGACTCGGTGGTGGGCTGGCCGATCAGCGGGCCGTCGAAGACGCCCTTGACGTGGGCGGGGGCCTGGTCGGGGTTCATGGTTCCTCCGGCTGAGGTCTGTCCGTGGGCGGCGTAGGGAGCGTGCTGCTGGGCATGCGGAGCCTGCTGCTGCCCGTACGGCTGCTGGGCGTGGGCCGGCTGCGCGGAGGGCTGGGACGGCGAGGGCGCCCCGTAGGGGGAGGCCGGCGCCGCGGCCGGAGCGGCCGAGCTCGCGGACTGCCCGTAGGGATCCGCCTGCTGAGCGGAGCCCTGCTGTGCGTAGGGGTCCTGCTGCGCGAAGGGATCATGCTGCGCGGCGGGGGCCGGCTGCGCGCTGGGAGCGGACTGCGCGAACGGATCGTAGGGATGCTCTGCCGGGTCCGAGGTCGCGCTGCCCTGCTCCTGCGGCGCGGGGGCGGCAGGGGCGTCGATGTCGAGGTGGTCCGAGGCCGGGCGCGCGGCAGGCTGCTCGGGCAGCGAGTCGGAGGCGGGGGTGCCGGGCTCGGTGCCGTACGGGTCGTGCGGATGCGGAGTCTGGCTCATGGGATCCTTCTTCGTCTCGGTCGGCGCGGGGGCCGTCGTCTCGGGTGACGGGTTCACCCTAACGAGCCGGAGACCCCACGGTCAGCGCGGCGGTCCGCCGCATCCGCTGGGGGATATCCCCCTGGTGGGCTCCCGAGAGTCGCCGCTCACCGCGCCGAGAGGCGCATCGACTGCTCGCCTCCCCGTCCCGTGCCGCGGCCAGGTCAGCCCTGGTCGACGGTGACGAAGTCGATGAGCTCCTCGATGCGCCCCGAGAGCGTCGGCTCGACGTCGGCGTAGGAGCGGACCGTGGAGAGGATCCGCTTCCAGCCCAGGCCGATGTCGGCCTTGTCCTCGTGGGGCCAGCCGAGCGCGGCGAGGGAGCCGACCTTGATGTCCGTCCCCCTGGGGATGTGCGGCCACTCCTTCAGCCCCACGCGCGCGGGCTTCACGGCCTGCCACACGTCGACGTACGGGTGGCCGAGCACGGTGACGTTCCCGCGGGCGCCCGGCAGGGCCATCACCTCGGCTGCGATGCGGGACTCCTTCGACCCCTTCACCAGGTGGTCCACCAGGATCCCGAGCCGGCGGCCGGGGGAGGGGCCGAACTCGCGCACGCGCTCTGCGAGGTCGTCGGCGCCCTCGAGCTGCTCGACGACGATGCCCTCGATCCGCAGGTCGTGGCCCCACACCTTCTGCACCAGCTCCGCGTCATGGGTGCCCTCGACCCAGATCCGCGACGCACGTGCGGTGCGCGCCTTCGCCCCCTCGACGTACACCGAGCCGGAGGCGGAGCGCTTGCGGACGGGCGCCTTCTGCGCCGCCTGCGGGCGGGTGAGGACGACGGGCTGCCCGTCGATCATGAAGCCCGGCCCGAGCGGGAAGGTGCGGCGTCGGCCGCGGCCGTCCTCCAGCTCGACGATCAGCTCTCCGGCCGTCTTCTCCACGCGCGTGATCGCGCCGGTGAAGCCGGTCGAGGCCTCCTCGACGACGAGGTCGCGCTGCGCGGGGACCTCGCGGCCGACCGGGCGGCGGCGGTGATGGGCGGGGGGACCGGAGGAGAGCACATCGGCGCCGTACCGGTCGGGGAAGCGAGCAGGCGGGGTGGACACGGCGGACACTGTAGCCCCGTGGCGAACGCCTCCCTGCGAAGCACGCCGCGGACGCGTACGATTGGCACTTGGCATGGGAGAGTGCCAATGTCCAGGGAGACCCGGGCGCCGGGACGCCCCGGTGCCGGACCGCGCGGCAGGAGGTGCACGACATGGACGACCGCAAGCTCCAGATCCTCGGCGCCATCGTCGAGGACTACGTCTCCACGCGCGAGCCCGTCGGCTCGAAGTCGCTGCTGGAGCGGCACGAGCTCGGCGTCTCCGCGGCGACCGTCCGCAACGACATGTCCGTCCTCGAGGAGGAGGGGCTGATCCACCAGCCCCACACCTCCGCCGGCCGCGTCCCCACCGACAAGGGATATCGCGCCTTCGTCGACCACGTCGCGATGGTCAAGCCCCTCTCCGCCGCCGAGAAGCGGGCGATCCGCACCCTGCTCGAGGACGCGGGGGACGTCGAGGAGCTCCTGGCCCGCACCGTGCGCCTCCTCGCCCAGCTCACCCAGCAGGTCGCGATGGTGCAGTACCCGGCCCGCCGCCAGGCCCGCATCCGCCACGTCGAGCTCGTGAAGGTCGCGGACTCGCTGCTGCTGGTCGTGCTGATCACCGAGTCGGGGAGGGTGGACCAGCGCACCGTCCCCGTCATCGCCGGCCGACCCGCCGAGTACTACGCGGCGCTGCGCGACCAGCTCAACCGCGCCGTCGCCGGCCGGGAGGTCACCGACCTCGCAGGGCCGCTGACGGACTACCTCGAGTCCCTGCCCGTCCCCGAGCGGCCCGCCGCCGCGGAGGTGGCCGAGGCGCTCACCGCGCTGGCCGCGACCCGCGCCGAGGACCGCATCATGATGGCGGGCACCGCGAACATCGCCCGCTCCGCCGAGGACTTCGCCCGCGACGTCGAGCCGCTGCTGGACGTCCTCGAGGAGCAGCTGGTGCTGCTGCGCCTGTTCACCGAGATGCACGTCTCGCCGGGGGACGTGCAGGTGCGGATCGGCTCCGAGCTCCACGACCGGGCGCTGCACCAGGCCGCGCTCGTCGGCGCGGGCTACGACGCCGGCTCCCACCTCGCGATCCTCGGCCCCAGCCGCATGGACTACGCCGCCGGGATCTCGACCGTCCAGGCGATCGCCCGCTACGTCTCCCGATTCCTCGAATGACCGCGCCGGCGGGCCTGCGCGCCCGTCGCCGGCCGTCACCGACCTCCGACCCCTGTGAAGGACCCACGCCTGTGAACGACGACTACTACGAGCTGCTCGGCGTCTCCCGCGACGCCTCGACCGAAGAGATCAAGAAGGCGTACCGCAAGCTCGCCCGCACCCTCCACCCGGACGTCAACCCGGACCCGGAGGCGGCGGAGAAGTTCAAGAAGGTCTCCCAGGCGTACGAGACCCTCTCCCATGCGGACAAGCGCCGCCAGTACGACATGGGCGGCGGCCCGGGCATGGGCGGCTTCCCCGGCGGCGGCGCCGGATTCGACTTCAACGACATCTTCGACATGTTCGCTGGAGCCTCCGGGATGCGCGGGCGCAACCAGGGCCCCGTCCCGCGGCAGCGCCGCGGCGGCGACGTGCTGCGCCGGGTGAAGATCGAGCTGCGCGACGTCGTCTTCGGCACCGAGCAGGACGTCACCTTCCGCACCGCCGTGCTGTGCGAGCGCTGCTCCGGCTCCTGCGCCGAGCCGGGCACCAGCCCCACCCGCTGCACCGCCTGCAACGGCTCCGGCCACGTCCAGCGCGTCCAGCAGTCGCTGCTGGGCCAGATGGTCACCATGGCACCCTGCCCCACCTGCGAGGGCCACGGCGACGTGATCGAGAGCCCCTGCACCGGCTGCTCCGGCCACGGCCGCACCGCCACCGAGCGCACCGTCACCGTGCGCATCCCCTCCGGCGTCGAGAACGGCACCCGCATCCAGCTGCGCGGCGAGGGCGAGACCGGCGAGGCCGGCGGCCCCTCCGGCGACCTCTTCGTGGAGCTGTCCGTCAAGGACCACGAGATGTTCGACCGCTCCGGCGACGACCTCGTCACCACAGTCTCCGTGCCGATGACGACCGCCGCGCTGGGCGCGACGATCCCGCTGGAGACCTTCGACGGGGAGCAGGAGCTCGACATTCGCCCCGGCGCCCAGCCCGGCGAGGAGATCGTCCTCAAGGGCTTCGGCGTCACCCCGCTGCGCCGCGAGCGCCGCGGCGACATCCGCGTGGTGCTCGACGTGGACGTGCCCACCGCGCTCACCGACGAGGAGCGCGAGCTGCTCGAGCGCTTCGCCGCCCTCCGCGGCGACGAGGCCACCCGTCCCAAGAACCACGGCGGCCCGTTCGCGAAGCTCCGCGAGCGCCTGAACCTCTGAGGCGGGAGAGCCAGTGCCCACCACCCCGCCCGGCTTCCTGATCCTCGACGAGGCCCTCGCCGCCGCCCGTGAGGGAGACCAGCTCGAGCTCGCCGGCGACGAGGGCCGCCACGCGGCCAAGGTCGCCCGGATCGGGGTGGGGGAGCAGCTGCTCCTCACCGACGCCCCCGGCCGACAGGTCCTCGCCGAGGTCACCGCCTCCCGCAAGGAGGCGCTCGACCTGCGCCTGCTCGCGGACCCGTCCCCGGCCGTGCAGCGTCTGCCCCGACTCGCGCTGGTGCAGGCCCTCGCGACCGGCGGCCGCGACGAGCAGGCCGTCGAGTCCGCGACCGAGCTCGGCGTCGACCGCATCGTCCCGTGGATCGCGAAGCGCTCCGTCTCCGTATGGCGGGGAGAAGCTCGCCAAGGGCCGCGCGAAGTGGGAGGGCACCGCCCGCGCCGCCGTCAAGCAGTGCCGTCGGCCCGGCATCCCCGCGGTCGACGCCCCGATGACCACGAGCGCGCTCGTCGAGGACCTGCGCGCCCGCGCGGCCGACAGGACGCTCGTGCTCGTCCTGCACGAGCAGGAGTCCGTCGGCGTGATGAGCCTCGCCGAGGAGCTGCGCGGTGCGAGCGAGGCCGGCATCGAGGAGATCGTCGTGGTCGTCGGCCCCGAGGGCGGGCTCGACGAGTCCGAGCTGGAGGCGCTGCGCGAGGCCGGTGCCCGGACGGTGCTGCTGGGCCCCGAGGTGCTGCGCTCCTCCACCGCCGGCCCCGCAGCCCTCGCGGTGCTCAGCGCGCTCGTCGGCCGCTGGGGCTGAGCCCACCGGCGGACCCCGCCGACGACAGGACCCCGCAGACGCTCGGCGCCGGCGGGGTCCTGCGACGTGAGGGAGCGGTGGTCAGCCGACCGGGGAGAGCACCTTCGCTTCGAGCGCGGCCAGCGCGGTCTCCAGCGCTGTGGCCTTCTCCTCGGTGACGAACAGCTCACCCTCGACGGAGAGATCCTCGCGGAAGCCGAGGCCGACGGAGCCGACGACGTCGGCGCCTACGCGGCCCATCAGGGTCTCCAGCAGCGGCAGCACCTCGTTCGCCGCACCCCAGCCGTAGCCGACCAGGATCGTGGGGAGGTTCTCCCACTCGTGGAAGAGGAAGTCGATCGCGTTCTTCAGGGCGCCCGGGTAGGAGCCGTTGTACTGCGGGGTGAGGATCACGATCGCGTCGAGCGCGGCGATCCGCTCGGCCCAGGAGCGGCCGTGGTCGGTGGTCTTCTCGGCGCCGGACTTCGGCGAGGAGGGCTCGTCGAAGGAGGGCAGAGCGATCTCGCGCAGATCGATGAGATCGATCTCGAAGCGGCCGTCGGCCGAGGCGCTGACCCACTGGGCCACCTTCTCGCCGACGCGGTTGGGGCGGGCACTGCTGAGGAGGATTCCGAGCTTCGTCATAGTCCTTCAAACTTCTCGTACTCCCGGGGGCTTCCCCAAGGAGGGATGGTGTTCGTCGCTCCCGTAGACTCGTGACCATGGGTACGAGCGTCAACCGCAACGACACACTGCGTCACGATCCCGACTGCATCTTCTGCCGGATCCTCGCCGGGGAGATCCCCTCGGATCGTGTCCACGAGGACGAGAAGGTCATCGCCTTCAAGGACCTCCATCCGCAGGCGCCGGTGCACGTCCTGGTGGTCCCGCGCGAGCACCGCCGCGACGTGACCGAGCTCGCCGAGGACCCCGCGCTCCTCGCCCACACCGCCACCGTCGCCGCGAAGGTCGCCGCCGAGCAGGCCGACGGCGACTTCCGCCTCGTCTTCAACACCGGCGCGAGCGCCGGACAGACCGTCTTCCACGTGCACGCGCACGTCCTCGCGGGCGGGAAGCTCGCAGAAGGAGAGCTGTGACAGACCCCCTCAACCCGGCTCCCGGACGCGCCCCCGAGGTGCGCGAGCGGAAGCTGGCGATCCCCGACCATCTCAGCCCCTTCCAGGTGCTCGGGGAGAACGACCAGGCGCTGGCCGCCCTCGAGGACGCCGTCCCCGACACCGACGTGCACGTGCGCGGCCACCAGGTGACCCTGCGCGGCACCGACGACGCGCTGCGCCGCGGCGAGCACATCATGCGCTCCCTCATCGAGCTGGCCGGCACCGGCCAGCCCGTCACCGCCGAGGCCGTGCAGCGCGCCGCGAACCTCTTCGGCGACGACCGGGCGAGCGGCCGCAAGCTCGAGGAGGTCCTCTCCCGGACGATCCTCTCTTCCCGCGGCCGCACCATCCGCCCCAAGACCATGGGGCAGAAGAGCTACATCGAGGCGATCGAGAGCTCCACGATCACCTTCGGGATCGGCCCGGCCGGCACCGGCAAGACCTATCTCGCCGTCGCGATGGCGGTGCAGAAGCTGCTCTCCAAGCAGATCAACCGCATCATCCTCACCCGTCCCGCGGTCGAGGCCGGCGAGCGACTCGGCTTCCTCCCCGGCTCGCTGAACGAGAAGATCGACCCCTACCTGCGCCCGCTCTACGATGCGCTGCACGACATGCTCGACCCCGAGTCGATCCCGCGTCTGATGGGCGCCGGCACCATCGAGGTCGCGCCCCTGGCGTACATGCGCGGCCGCACCCTCAACGACGCCTTCATCATCCTCGACGAGGCGCAGAACACGACGCCCGAGCAGATGAAGATGTTCCTCACCCGCCTCGGCTTCAACTCCACCATGGTCGTCACCGGCGACGTCACCCAGGTCGACCTCCCCGGCGGGCACCAGAGCGGCCTGCGCGTGGTCGAGAACGTCCTCTCCGGCATCGACGACATCTCCTTCTGCCGCCTCTCCTCCCGGGACGTGGTGCGCCACCGGCTGGTCAGCGACATCGTCGAGGCGTACGGGCGCTGGGAGATCCGACCCGGCGGCACCCGCGACTCCCGCCACCGCAGCAAGGGGAACTGAGCATGACCATCGAGATCCGCAACGAGACCACCGCGGTCGTCGACGAGCGCGAGTTCGTGGAGCTGAGCCGCTTCGTCTTCGAGGCGATGCACCTCCACCCCGCCACCGAGATGTCGATCATCTTCGTGGACGAGGAGGCGATGGAGAAGCTGCACGTGCAGTGGCTGGACCTGCCCGGCCCCACCGACGTGATGAGCTTCCCGATGGACGAGCTCACCCCCGGCACCCCCGAGCACCCCGCTCCGGAGGGACTGCTGGGCGACGTGGTGCTGTGCCCGAGCGTCGCCGCGAAGCAGGCCGCCGAGTCCGGGCACAGCGCCGTCGAGGAGATGCTGCTGCTGACCGTCCACTCGATCCTCCACCTGCTGGGGTACGACCACATGGAGGAGGACGAGCGCACGATGATGTTCGAGCTCCAGCGCAAGCTCCTGCTCACCTTCCTCGCCTCACGGCCGAGCGCCTGAGCCGCGATGTCCCAGCCTGATCAACCTCCCGGGCACCGCGCCGCTCCGATCGCCCCGTCGGACCCGTGCGGTGCGGCCCTTGCCCCGCGCCCGACGGCCCGAGGAGGGCGTGCGTGAGCGCGCTCAGCCTCGCCCTGCTCGTGCTCGTCCCGCTCGCGCTCGTCGGCGGGGTCGTCTCGGCGGTGCTCACCGCGGTCGACGCCGCCCAGCTCGCCGTCAGCCGCGGCACGCTCGAGAAGGCGGTCGCGGACCAGCCCGGCGCCGTCCGTGAGCGGGTCCTCCACCAGCACGCGGATTCCGGCCGCACCCTCGCCTCCGTCTCCCTGGGCCGGGTGCTCGGCGAGACCGTCATGGTCACGGCGATCGCCGCGATCTGCTTCTCCGCCCATGCCGAGCTGCGACCCGGCGAGGGCTGGGCGCTGCCGCTGCTGGCCACGCTGCTCATCGCCGGGCTGATGGCGCTGCTGATGCTCGCGATCTCCCCGCGCGCCATCGGCCGACGTCGCGCCGAATCGGTGCTGGTCTCCTCCCGCGGCCTCGTCGCCGTGATGCGGTGGGTGCTGTGGGTGCCCGCGAGCGCGCTCGCGAACCTCGGCGCGTCCCTCGCCGCCCGCGCCGGCAGCCAGGAGGATCCCGAGGAGCGTGCTGAGAAGGCTCGCCGCAACGTGGACCGCGCCCTGGAGGACGAGCACGTCCGCGACGGCGAGCGCGACATGATCCAGGGCGTCTTCGACCTGCGCGGCACGATGGTGCGAGAGCTGATGGTGCCCCGTCCCGACATGGTCACCATCACCGCCGATTCCAGCGCCGAGAAGGCGATGCGGCTGTTCGTCCGCTCGGGCTTCTCCCGGATCCCCGTGATCGGCGAGAACGTCGACGACCTGCGCGGCATGCTCTATGTCAAGGACGTGATGCGCGCGATCCACTCGCCCTGGGACCCGCGCCCGCAGCGGCCCGTGAGCGAGGTGATGCGCCCGGCCCGGTTCGCGCCCGAGTTCGTCCCGGCCGACGAGGTGCTGCGCCAGATGCAGACCAGCCATGTGCACATCACGGTGCTGGTGGACGAGTACGGGGGAGTGGCCGGCATCGTCACCATCGAGGATGTCCTCGAGGAGATCGTCGGCGAGATCGCCGACGAGCACGATCGGCGCGAGCCCGAGATCGAGGACCTCGGCGGAGGCCGCTACCGGGTGCCCGCCCGTGCGAGCCTGTCCGAGGTGGGGGAGCTGTTCGGCCTCGACATCGACGACGACGACATCGACTCCGTCGGCGGGCTGCTCGCCAAGATCACCGGGCGGGTGCCGATCCCCGGCAGCACCGCCACCGCCTACGGCCTCGACCTCGAGGCTGAGCGGACCGCGGGACGGCGCAAACGGCTCTCCACCGTGCTGGTGAGCAGGGCGGCCGACGACGAGGACGAGCACCGAGACCAGGAGGATCCCCATGAGCGATGAGCAGCAGGTGCCCGGCACCGCCGACGGCACCGGAGCTGAGAGCGGCAGCGTGCACCGGGCAGGATTCGTCGCACTCGTCGGCCGGCCCAACGTCGGCAAGTCCACCCTCACCAACGCGCTGGTGGGGGAGAAGGTCGCGATCACCTCGACCAAGCCGCAGACCACGCGGCGCGCGATCCGCGGCATCGTCACCCGTGAGGACTCCCAGATCATCCTCGTGGACACCCCGGGAGTGCACCGCCCCCGCACGCTCCTCGGGGAGCGGCTGAACGACCTGGTGCGCGAGACCCTCGGTGAGGTCGACGTGGTGGGCTTCTGCCTGCCCGCCGACCAGAAGATCGGCCCCGGCGACCGGTTCATCGCCGAGGACCTCGTCGAGATGCGCACCGGCCGACGCGGACCCCGTGTGGTCGCGATCGTCACCAAGATCGACCTGGTGGGGCGCGACGTACTGGCCGAGCACCTGATGAACGTCGACCAGCTCATGGACTTCGACGAGATCGTGCCGATCTCCGCCGTGAAGGGCGAGCAGATCGACGTGCTGATGGACGTCGTCACCCGGCAGCTGCCGGAGGGCCCGCAGCTCTATCCCGACGACCAGCTCACCGAGGAGACCCGCGATGACCGCATCTCCGAGCTGATCCGCGAGGCGGCGCTGGAGGGCGTGCGCGACGAGCTGCCGCACTCGATCGCCGTGGTCGTCGAGGAGGTCGTCGAGGTCGACCCCGACGGGGATGCGTTCACCCCGGTCGAGCCCGGCACCGGACGGCTCGTGGTGCGGGCGACCCTGTTCGTGGAGCGCGACAGCCAGAAGGGCATCATCATCGGCCGCGGCGGCTCGCGCCTGAAGGAGGTCGGCTCCCGGGCACGCAGCGAGATCAACGCCCTGCTGGGCCGGAAGGTGCACCTGGACCTGCGGGTCAAGGTCGCGAAGGAATGGCAGCGGGATCCGAAGCAGCTGGGTCGCCTGGGATTCTGACAGCAGGTTGTCCACATTTCCGGGGTTCGATGGCGGACCTGGGTGACTGCTGAGTACCGTAAGGGTGATCCGTCCCACTCCTCGGAAGGCACCACCCATGCCCCGACGCCTCCTCAGCGCCGCCGCAGCCTGCACGCTCCTCCTCGGACTCGCCGCATGCGGTGAGGGCGGAGACGGCCCCGTGACCACGCCGCCGCCCAGCATCGACATCTCCGGATCGAGCGATGGGGGTGGCGATGACGGCGCCGCGAGCGATGGGGGAGGCGACGACGCCTCGCCGAGCGCGGCGCCGGACGTGCCCGCGCCGGATCCTGCGGACTATCCGGGGATGGACGAGAACACGCCCGAGGGGGCGGAGCAGGCGTTCCGCTACTACATCGCTGTGTCGATGTGGACTCATCGAACCGGGGACGACAAAGTACTTAGGAGTCTGGAAGGCCAGGGGTGCACGGGGTGTGCAGAGCTGAACAGCGACCTGCCAAAGCTTCAGGAGGCCGGTTCCTATTGGGGTGAATACTCGCTTATAGATGACCAGATTGAAGCTTATCCAGGTGATACTTTCGATCAGGAAGTGAGCTACTCGTTTATTCTTTCGGAGCATCTGGAGCCCGACTTCGAGGCTGGCGGCTCGAAGCAGGTGAGTGAAACGGAGTACGTTACAACTGGTGGGATGGTCTGGTCGAACGACATGTGGATTGTTGAAGGCTTGCAGGGGGAGTGGGGGCCCGATGCATTCGATTCTTGAGCTCGGTGAACGATTCCCTCAGCGGCTCAGACTGCTAGTGGCGATGCTCATTGTTTGTGTGGTCACGGCGGCTGGCTCATATTCCGCAATCGCAGATGGCGATGAAGCCGATAAAGCTTCTGGAGAAGATCGAAGTGACGGCGCTCGACCGGAAGGCGACCGTGGAGGCGAAGCGACGCAGGCTGGGTTCGGTTATGGTGCTCAAGAATATCACGAAAAGGGTCGTTCGGAGACAGGGTCGTCGGATGATTCCGGCGGTGCTAGTGGGCGGGATCGAGAGTCGTCGCATAGCCGTTCTCGAGAAGGCGTCGTTCCAGACGTTCCGTCGACTCCGGTACCAGACTTCATTACTCGCTTACAACGTGCTCCTGACCACGGAGGCGTCGACTGTGTGAGTGGAGTTTGTAGAGCGGCACGCGGCTCGTGTACTGCGGCACCGGATTACACAGTGTTCGGCGGTGAGGTACTGGCAACGCCGCGTTCTTCCGGGCCTCGGGAAGCAGGTTCTGTCACTTTCGAGTCGATCACGCAGAACACGAGGTCTGGCGCGGAAACTTCCAACGGGTATTCATGCGCGGTACCGTCCGCGCGAGCCCCCCAAACGGCCGGAGCGAGCCGAGAAGCTGCCGATGAGGGTGCAGCAGAGCCCGTCATCATCATCGTCACTCAGAGCGATTTCGCTGAGCTTCCGGTGAAGCCATCGGCCGCTAGCGCTGGGCCGGATCGCGGCTGGTTGCCAACCGGGATGGTTAACGTGCTCCATGCGGAGCACGAAGTGCAGACGCTGCAGACTGAAGTTCTCGGCACGCCGGTGGCGGTGCGGGCGATCCCGACTTCGTACCACTGGGATCTCGGGGACGGGAACACGATCACCACGAGTAAGCCAGGCAAGCCGTACCCGTCGGAGGAGGTGTCGGCGAAGTACTCGGGGGAGGGCTGGTACGACGTCACGCTGACGACGACCTTCGCCGGCCAATTCTCCGTGGACGGCGGTGAGTGGCAGGGCATCGACGGCACGATCGAGGTTGCCTCCGAACCGATCGCGCTCTACTCGAAGTCTCTCGAATCCCGACTGGTGAACGGCGACGTGCCTGTGGACGAAGACGAGGATCCGTGGGTGCCCGAGCGTTCTCGGGAGACCGAAGGCCCGCAGGATCCCGACGCACGTCATCGCGAGATCTGAAGTTAGGGCCCGCATGGCAGTCGCGGTCTTGAACGCAGCATGCGTTGAGGCTGGGGTTCGGGGCGGGCGTCGGCGGAGGCGCAATGACCCCGCGACTGTTCGCATCGTGAGCCGCCCCGAGCGGCCTGCGTGACGGTGCTAACGTGGCCATCGTGCGTGGATCGCTGCTCCTGCTTAGACGCCGCGACGGGTCCTGAACCGCCGGGAACCTGTCGCGGCTGACGTGCTGTCCGGCGACCGGCAAACCCAGCGAGAAGGACCTGAAGATGACTGACTCCACGAGCACCGCAAACACCGCGACCGTCGCCGCCGAGGCCGACCCCGCGACCCCTGTCGTCGGCAGCACGGGCGACGCGCCCCAGCAGCCCTCGGGCATGCCGACCCACAAGTACCTGCCCTTCCATGAGCAGATCCGGGTCGAGCTCCCCGACCGCACCTGGCCCAGCCGCCGCATCACCCGCGCTCCCCGCTGGTGCGCGGTCGACCTGCGCGACGGCAACCAGGCCCTCATCGATCCCATGAACTCCGAGCGCAAGCTGCGCATGTTCGAGCTCCTGGTGAAGATGGGCTACAAGGAGATCGAGGTCGGCTTCCCGTCGGCCTCCAAGACGGACTACGACTTCGTGCGCACCCTCATCGAGGAGGACCGCATCCCCGAGGACGTGTCGATCCAGGTCCTCACCCAGTCCCGCGAGCACCTCATCGAGCGCACCTACCAGGCGATCTCGGGCGCCAAGCGCGCCGTCGTCCACCTCTACAACTCCACCTCGGTCGTGCAGCGCGACGTCGTCTTCCGCGCCGACGAGGACGCCGTGCTCGACATCGCCGTGCAGGGCGCGCTGCTGTGCAAGAAGTACGAGGAGACGATCCCGGACACGGCCGTCACCTACCAGTACTCCCCGGAGTCCTACACGGGCACCGAGCTCGAGTACGCCCTGCGTGTGTGCAACTCCGTCATCGACGTCATCAAGCCCACGCCGCAGAACAAGATGATCATCAACCTGCCGGCGACCGTCGAGATGGCGACCCCGAACGTCTATGCCGACTCGATCGAGTGGATGCACCGCCACCTCGATCGCCGCGACTCGATCGTGCTGTCCCTGCACCCCCACAACGACCGCGGCACCGGCGTGGCCGCCGCCGAGCTCGGCTACCTGGCCGGCGCCGACCGCATCGAGGGCTGCCTGTTCGGCAACGGCGAGCGCACCGGCAACGTCGACCTCGTGACGCTGGGGCTGAACCTGTTCAGCCAGGGCATCGACCCGCAGATCGACTTCTCCGACCTCGACGAGGTGCGCCGTACCGTCGAGCACTGCAACCAGATGCCCGTCCCCGAGCGCAGCCCCTACGGCGGCGACCTCGTGTTCACCGCCTTCTCCGGCTCCCACCAGGACGCCATCAAGAAGGGCCTCGAGCGCATGGAGGCCGACGCCGAGAAGGCCGGCAAGGCCCTCGACGACATGGTCTGGCGCGTGCCCTACCTGCCCGTGGACCCCAAGGACCTCGGCCGCTCCTACGAGGCCGTGATCCGCGTGAACTCGCAATCCGGCAAGGGCGGCATGGCCTACCTGCTGCGCACCGAGCACGGGCTGGACCTCCCGCGCCGCCTGCAGATCGAGTTCTCCGGCATCGTCCAGCAGAGGACCGACTCCGACGGCGGTGAGGTCAGCCCCGAGGCGCTGTGGGACGTGTTCTCCGACGAGTACCTGCCGACGAAGGACGACTCGCGTCGCTGGGGCCGCTACAGCTTCCGCGACGTGCGCCAGGAGTCCGCGGGCGACGGCGCCGACCGCATCACCGTCAGCCTCGTCGTCGACGGCGAGGAGCACGAGATCACCGGCATCGGCAACGGCCCGCTGGACGGCTTCGTCAAGGCACTGGCCGAGCGGAAGATCGACGTGCGCATCCTCGACTACGCCGAGCACGCCCTGACCGAGGGCGACGACTCCCTCGCCGCCTCCTACATCGAGTGCGAGATCGACGACCGCATCTTCTGGGGCGTCGGTATCGACGGCTCGATCACCCGCGCCTCCCTCGAGGCGATCACCTCCGCGCTGAACCGCAACGCCCGCTCCCGGGCCTGAGCAGGCCGGGCCGGGTGCGGATGCGCCCTGCCGCGGCATCGGGGACCCGACACCGGCACAACCGGGCGCGATGGATCCCCGATGCGGCCGACGAGATCGACGGGAGGTACCACTTCGGTGGTACCTCCCGTCGATCAATCCCGGGGAGTGGTACGGATCGTCGATCAACCAGTGAGGTCGGCGGCGCGGCGCCGTGGGGATCTGGCCGCAGTGCCGCCCGCTGCGAGAGCGGTCAGTGAGGTACGGCGCTGCTGAGCGCGGCGCCGCCGCTCAGCGCGTGGATGCGTCGCCGTCCTCGCGCAGGTCGTCCTCGGTGAGGATCGGCATCTCGCCGGTCAGCGTCGCATGGGTGGGCGTGGGCAGCTCCCAGCCCGGCGCCTCGTCGATCGGCTGCGGCTCCCCGGCAGGGCGCGAGCGGGCGGTGAGGGTGACACCGGCGCTCGCGACGACCACCAGCACCGCCGCCGCGACGCGGAGCGGAGTGATCTCCTGGCTCAGCAGCAGGACGCCCGCGAACAGCGCGACCACCGGCTCGAGGCTCAGCATGATGCCGAAGACGTGACGGGGCAGGCGGCGCAGCGCGGAGAGCTCGAGCGTGTACGGCAGCACGGAGGCGAGCAGCGCAGTGCCCAGCGCGATCAGCAGCAGGCGCGGCTCGGCGATGCCGGCGACGGCGCCGGGCGCGCCGAGCGGCAGCACGACAAGGGCGCCGATCAGCATGGCGACGGCGAGGCCGTCCTGCCCGGGCACGATGCGTCCCACATGCGCGCTGGCGAGCACGTAGAGCGCCCAGAAAACCGCCGCGACCAGTGCGAAGACGACGCCGAGCACGTCGAGGGAGGCCGCACCGGTGAGGGATTCGAACCCGAACAGGCTCACGCCTCCCAGCGCGAGCAGAACCCACAGCAGATCGGTGCGGCGCGTGGACAGCAGGGCGGACAGCACGAGCGGTCCGAGGAACTCGATCGCCACCGCCGTGCCCAGCGGGATCCTGTCGATCGAGGCGTAGAAGGCTCCGTTCATACCGCCGACCGCCACGCCGAAGGCGGCCACCCCCAGCCACTGCTGCCGCGTGAAGCGGTGCACCTTCGGGCGCACGATCACGATCAGCACGGCTGCGGCGAGGCCCAGGCGCAGCGCCGTCGTGCCCCAGGAGCCGATCGCCGGGAAGAGCTGAGTGGCCAGAGCCGCCCCGAACTGGAGCGAGATGCACGAGCCGAGGATGAACAGGATCGGCGTCATCGGCACGCCGCTGGAGTGGGCGCCGCCGCCGACGCCTGCGGTCGCCGTGGTCGAGGAGGTGGAAGAGGTGGTCACGAGTCCACTCTGCCCCCGCGGTCCAGCCGGGTCCAGCGAATGTTCTCGACGTGTACCGTGAAGCAGACATGGCCGATCGAGAGGGGTGCGCATGCTGAACCTGCACCGGCTGTTCCTCCTGCGGGAACTGCGCAGGCTGGAGACGATGTCGGCGATCGCGCGGGAGCATTCGATGTCGCCGTCGGCCGTCTCCCAGCAGCTGTCCCAGCTGGAGAGGGAGTCCAAGGTCACCCTGTTCGAGCAGGCCGGACGCCGCGTCGTCCTCACGGACGCGGGCGCACGGCTGGCCCGTCGGGCCGAGGAGATGCTCGGGCTGATGGAGACGGCCGAGGCCGAGCTCGTCAGCGCCCAGGGCGAGGCCGGGGGAGTGCTCCGCGTCGCCTCCTTCCAGACCCCGCTGATCGCGCTCGCGCCGGTGGCGGTGAGCGTGCTGGAGCGGCGTCACCCAGACCTGCGGATCGAGATCGCCCAGCGCGAGGTCGAGGAGGCCTATCAGGGGCTGCTCGCGCACCGGTTCGAGGTGATCCTCGGCGAGGACTATCCCGGCGGTCAGCAGGTCGTCCGGCGCGGCACCGACCGCGAGGACCTGCTGCAGGACCCGCTTCTGCTGGTGCTGCCCGACCACGGCCCCGCCTCCCGGGCGCGGCGCCTCGAGGACCTCGCCGAGATGCCCTGGGCGCTCGACCCGGAGGACACCCGCACCGGGGCATGGGAGCGCACCTACCTCCGCTCGGCGGGGATCGAGCCGTGGGTCCGCTTCGACACCCCCGACCCTCTCCTGCAGGTGCACCTGGTCCGCTCCGGTCATGCCGCGGCTTTCGTACCCGGCCTGATCGCCGCCGAGCACCTCGGCGGCACCCGGGTGCTGCGCCTGCCCGGCGACCCCCACCGCGGCCTCTACACCGCGGCGCGCGCAGGAGCGCGCGAGCATCCCTCCCTGCTCGCCTTCCGAGCCGCGCTGCTCGAGGCGGCCGACGCGCTCGGCGACCTCCCCGGACTGGACCGGCTCGGGGCCTGAGAGTCGGCCCGACGCCCCGCCGCTCCTCCTTTCGGTGGACACCGCCCTGAACGGCTTCCGTCACCCGCCTTCGCGAGCTCCAGGGTGCTCACGGCCGCGGCGGCGGGCATCGTCATCCTGCTCGGCACGCTGCTGACCCAGCCCCACGATCCGCCGCGAGCTCGCCGCCGAGGAGCACTACGCCCCGCACGTGCAGGGCATCGCCTCGCCGGCCTCGCACGACGCCGCGACCTATCTGCGGGCGCTGCAGCAGGCGGGCCTCGAGGTGGACGCCTGGGAGACCACCTACCTCCATGTCCTCCACGGCCCCGACCCCGTCTTCGACTGGGTCGCCGGCACCGGTACGCGTCCCACCCTGCAGGCCCTTCCCGAGGACCTCCGGCCGCGCTTCGAGGAGGAGTTCAAGGCCCGGCTGCGCCGCGCGTATCCGCACGACGGGCATGGCGTGGTGCTGCCCTTCCGCCGCGTCTTCGCCGTCGGCCGCAGGGGCTGAGAGGCGGCCGAGGGGCGGGCGCAACGGGCGGCCGGCCGCCGCGCCCGCGACCCCGCCGGCGTGCGGCCACGACCCGGCTCAGCCGACCTCCGGGAAGCCCTTCCTCGCGGCCTCCGCGATCCGGTTCAGCTGCTTGCGGTCGGAGAGCGCGCCGAGCACGCCGCCGAGGCCCGGGATCGCCTTGCCGAACAGGCGCGCCGAGCGCAGGCCGAAGCGCCGGATGAGCCGACCGCCGACCGCGGAGACCACGGCCGAGTGCGGGGAAGCGGGGAGCCTCCCCGCCACGCTGCGGGCGGCGGCGCCGGCGACGGGGCTCAGGCCGATGTTCCTCAGCACGTCCCCGGACTCCTCGCCGAGCAGCGTCGCGAGCACCCGCACGCGCACCTCCTCGTCGTCCAGGTCGTAGCGGCGAACGACGGCGATCGCGCCGACCATGCGGGTGGCCTGGATGTAGAACTCCATCACGTTGGTGGGCAGCAGGACCGGCAGGGTCACCACGCCCCCGAGCCCGGTGAGGAAGCCGCCGGCGGTGACGCCCCGGCGGTGCCTGCGGACGATCCGGCGCACCGCCTTCTCCGGCCGCTTCCGGGCCCGGCCGCGCTGCGCCTTCCTCGCGACGTCGGCGGCGGAGGAATAGGTGAGCTTCCCGTCCAGGCCGATGTCGCGGACGGTGTCGATCATGCGCTGCACGGCGCCGTTCGGGCTCGTCTCCGCCTTCTCGGTGCGGGCCTCGCGCATCGCGTCGCGGGCGGTGCTCCTGGCGGTGTCGTCGCGGCGCAGCATGCCGAAGATCCCCATGGGCGTCCTCCTGGTCGTCGGTGTCCGGCGGTCGGTGTCGCGCCCGCGGCGGGTGCGGCACGAGGCCCATCATGCCGTGCCGCGGCCGCCCAGGCGCGCAGGCGGACCACGCGGTGGGGGAGTCCGACGGGGGCGGGTGCGGCGAGACGCCGTCCGGTAGGAGCGCACGGTGCGACACGTCGAGTGCGTTGCAGGGCCCGGCGAGAGCGCGGCGCCGCGCGGTGCGAGCGCCGCACGGCCCGGCGAGGACGCCGCACGGCCCGGCGTGAGCGAGGTCCCGTCCGCCTCGGCCGTCGCCTCCGCCGATGCGTCGTGCCTGCGGCGTAGGCTCGGAGCACCATGGCCAGCAAGCTCTACCGTGACGATGCGATCGTCCTGCGCACCCACCCCCTGGGCGAGGCGGACCGCATCATCACCCTGCTCACGCGGCGGCACGGCAAGGTCCGCGCCGTCGCCAAGGGCGTGCGCCGCACCGGCAGTCGCTTCGGCGCGCGGCTGGAGCCGTTCACGCTGGTCGACGTGCAGCTGCACACCGGGCGGAACCTCCACACCGTCACCCAGGTCATCACGATCGAAGCCTTCGCCGTCGGCATCACCGCGGACTACTCCCGCTTCGCCGCCGCCAGCGCCATGCTCGAGACGACCGACCGGCTCACCGACGAGATGGTCGATCCCAACCAGCGCGGCTTCCTCATGCTCGTCGGCGCGCTGCGCGCCATGGCCGAGGGCCGCATCGCCCCGCCGCTCGTGCTCGACTCCTTCCTGCTGCGCACCCTCGCCGTCTCCGGCTGGGCACCCGAGCTGCGCGTCTGCGCCTCCTGCGGGGCCGACGGCCCCCACCACGCCTTCGACGTGCGTGCGGGCGGCCTGGTCTGCACGGCCTGCCGTCGGCCGGGCGCCATCGCGGTGCGTCAGTCCACGATCGAGCACATGATCTTCCTGCTCGCCGGGGACTGGGAGAATGTGACCGATGCGGAGGAGACCGTGCAGCAGGAGGCGGGTCGCCTCATCGAGGACACGGTGACCTGGCATCTCGAGCGCTCGGTCCGCTCCCTGCACTACGTCGAACGCTGATCCCCATCCCGGGCGGGTCCACGGCCCGCACGATCCCGCACGATCCAGGAGGACCCCGCATGCCCGGCGCATCCCGTCACGGGTACCAGGAGCCGTTCGCCCACCCCAGCGGCGCACTGCCCCCGCAGCTGCCGGCCCCCACGATCCCTCGCCACGTCGCGGTGGTGATGGACGGCAACGGCCGCTGGGCGAACCGTCAGGGCCTGCCTCGCACGGCAGGGCACGAGGCCGGGGAGGCGGCGCTGCTGGACGTCGTCGCCGGCGCCCTCCAGATCGGCGTGACCCACCTGAGCGCCTACGCCTTCTCCACCGAGAACTGGAAGCGGTCCCCGGAGGAGGTGCGCTTCCTGATGGGCTTCTCCCGCTCCGTGCTGCGCCGCCAGCGCGACACCCTGGACTCCTGGGGCGTGCGGATCGTGTGGATCGGCCGCGAGCAGCGCCTGTGGGGCTCGGTGATCCGGGAGCTCAAGGAGGCCGAGGAGCGTACCCGCAATAACACCCGCATGACGCTGTACATGTGCGTGAACTACGGCGGTCGCGCCGAGATCGTCGACGCGGTGCGCGAGATCGCCGAGGAGGCGCGGGCAGGGCGGCTCAAGGGCTCCGGGATCAGCGAGAAGACGATCCAGCGCCATCTCGTCGACCCCGACATGCCCGACGTGGACCTGTTCCTGCGCACCAGCGGCGAGCAGCGCACCTCCAACTTCCTGCTCTGGCAGGCCGCCTACGCCGAGCTCGTGTTCGTCCCCGAGCTGTGGCCGGACGTGGACCGCCGCGTGCTGTGGCGGGCGATCACGGAGTACGCGCGGCGCGATCGGCGCTACGGGGGAGCGGTCGACGCCCCCGATGCGCCGGAGGCTCAGTCCGCAGGGCTCTGAGCGACCCGCTCGGCCGCGGCGGTCTGCGCGGGCCGAGCCGGCGCGGCGGCCGGCTCCGTCGCGGTCGGCCGGTCGGTGCCGACCTCGGACGGGGCCTCGGTCGCGACCTCGCTCTCGGCGAGGGTCGCGACGAGGGCGGCCCGGGCGCCCGTGCGGCGTCGATGGTGCAGCACGAGAGCGACCAGCAGCACCAGCAGGGCGAGCACGGCGACGGCGCCGGCGGGGGAGACGAGGAACAGCTCGAACCAGCCCGCCACGGCCACCAGGCCGACGGTCGCGTAGATGATCGCCCAGGCCAGGCCGCCGACGGCGAGGGCGGGGAGGTAGCGGCGGGCAGGCATGCCGGTCAGGCCCGCGGCGGCGTTCGCGGCGGTCTGGAAGCCGACGGTCAGGAAGCTCAGCGCCACGACCCATGCACCCCAGCGGTTGACGAGCTCGGTCGCGCGCTGCACGGACGTCGACTCCAGCAGCTTCTTCACCCGGCCGCGGTTCGCGGCCTTCCGCGCCCCGCGGCCGACCAGATAGGTGCCGCCGGCGCGCGCCCAGATCACCACGTACAGGAACGCGATCGCCGGCAGCAGCGGCAGCGACTGGACCCAGTCCATCATCGCGCGGCCACCTCGTCCTCCGGCTCCTCGGGATCGTCCTCGTCCTCCGAGGGCGCGGCGGTGCTCGAGTGCTCCTCGCACAGCCCGAAGACCTCCAGGGTGTGGTCCACCTCGGTGAAGCCGTGCTCGCGGGCGATCGCGGTCATGGACGCCTCGAGTCTCGGGGCGAGGAACTCCACGGTGCGGCCGCACTCGCGGCACACCAGGTGATGGTGGTGGCCGGTGTCCTCGCACTGCCGGTAGAGGGACTCCCCGTCCCCCGCCACGAGCACGTCCAGACGCCCGGCGCGGGAGAGCGCCTGCAGGTTGCGATACACGGTGGCGAGGCCGACGGTCTCGCCGTCGGCGCGCATCTGCTCGTGGATCTGCTGGGCGCTGCGGAAGTCCACCTGCCGGGAGAGCGTCTCGAGGATCGCGGCGCGCTGGCGGGTGTTCCTTTGCATGCCCTCATTGTCCCCCACCTGGTGCGGGACCTCCATCTCTGGTGGGAGGGACCACCATCACCGGTGGGAGGGACCATGCGCCGCCGACGGGGCGGCGTCCGCGGCCGCGGGCCCGGGGCCGCCCGCAAGCCGGCCGCGTCGCGCCGCGAGCAGCGAGCGGACGACGAGCGCGGCCACGTACACCGCGATCGTCAGCAGCACGATCACGCCGCCCGGCGGGAGGTCGACGTAGACCGTGATCACCAGGCCGCCGACGGCGCACAGCACCGCGATGACCATGGCAGTGCGCATGGTGCGGGCGAAGCCGACCACCAGATGCTGCGCGGCGGCCACCGGCACGATCATCAGCGCCGAGACCATCAGCGCGCCCACGATCCGCATCGACAGCGTGACCGTCAGCGCCGCCATCACGGCGATGAGGACGTTCACGGTCCGCACCGGCAGGCCCGCGGCGCGGGCGAACTCGTCATCGGCGGTGACGGCCGCGAGCAGGCCGGAGAGCCCCACCCCGATGGCGAGCACGACCACGGCGAGCACGAGCGCGATCACGGTGTCCAGCCGGGTCACGGTCGAGAGGGAGCCGAAGAGATAGCCCATCAGGTTCTGCGAGGTGCCGCCGGCGAGCTGGATGATGACCACACCGCCGGCGATGCCGCCGTAGAACAGGATCGCCAGCGCCACGTCGCGGCTGGTGTGGCTGATCTCGCGCACGTACTCGATCAGCACCGCGCCGATCACGGAGGCGGCCAGCGCCCCCGGGATCGCGAGCAGGTCCGCCGGGGTGGCGGAGAGCCAGGCGCCGACGAGCCAGCCGACGGCCACGCCCGTCAGCGCGACGTGCCCGAGGCCGTCGCCGAGCAGGGAGAGCCGCTTCTGCACCAGATACGTGCCGACCACCGGGGCGGTGAGCCCGATGAGCACCGCGATGATCAGCGGGTAGCGCAGCAGGTCGGAGGTGAGGATGTCCAGCATCGAGATCATGCGGGGTGGATCTCCTGTCCCAGGCATTCGTCGAGCGGGGCGGCGTCCTCGGGGTGTCCGTGCCCGGGGTCGAGGTGCGGGCGCTCGCTCACGGGGCCGTCGTGGACCATGCGGCCGTGGTCGAGGACCACGGCGCGGCTGATGTCATCGGTCAGCGGACCGGTCTCGTGCAGGACCACGAGCAGGGTGGTGCCGCGGGCGGAGAGATCGCGGAACAGGTCGGCGATCAGCTGCTGGGTGGGGACGTCCACCCCGGAGAAGGGCTCGTCGAGCACGAGCAGCTCGGGATCGCGCACCAGGGCCCGGGCGATCATCACGCGCCGGCGCTGCCCGCCGGACATGCGGGTGATCGGCCGGCCGGCGAGGTTCGCCATCCCGACCGCCTCGAGCGCGGCATCGACCCGGGGTTCGCGGGCGCTGGGCCACCAGCGGCGGGCGGTGAGCAGGCCGCTGGCGACGGTCTCCCGCGCGGTCGCCGGGATCGAGCCGGTCTCGGCCGACTCCTGGGGGACGTAGCCGAGGCCGTCGTGGGCGCGGCCCTGGGAGACCGGGCGGCCCAGCAGGTGCGCCGTGCCGCTCTCGAGCGGCAGCACCCCGACCGCGGCGCGCAGCAGGGTCGACTTGCCCGAGCCGTTCGCACCGAGCAGCGCGACGAGCTCGCCGCGCTCGATGCTCAGGTCGATGTCGTGCAGGACCCGCTGGCCGGCGCGGGAGACGCTCGCGCCGACGATCTCGACGACTGGTCCGTCCCCGGCTCCGTCCCCGGCGCTCACGCCCAGCTCTCCGCGAGGGCGGTGCAGTTGCTTCTCATGACGGCAGGGTAGTCCGCCTCCGGGGACTGCTGGGTCTCGAGGTTGTCCAGCTCGGCGCTGTCGATGCCGAGATTGTCGGCGAGGGTCTGGGCGACCTTCGGCGAGGCGGTCGCCTCGAAGAAGATGGTGGTGACCTCCTCATCGCGGACCACGGTCTCGAGGGCGAGCAGCCGCTGCGGGGACGGCTCGGTCTCCGGGTCGATCCCGGAGATCCCCACCTGGTGCAGGTCGTAGCGGTCGGCGAGATAGGTGTAGGCGGCGTGGCTGGTGATGAAGGTGCGTCGCTCATCGGCCACCTCCTCGAAGGCGGAGGTCAGCTCGGCGTCGAGCTGCTCGAGCTCCTCGCGCACCGTGGCCGCGGCGGAGGTGAACTCCTCGGCGTGCTCGGGGGAGAGCTCGCCCAGGCGCGCGGCGATCGCGTCGCCCAGATCCGCCATCCGCAGCGGGTCGTGCCAGAAGTGGGGGTCGTTCGGGCCGTGGTCGTGGCCCTCGTGGGAGTCGCCCTCCTCGGCGTGCTCGGCGTGCTCCTCTTCGCTCTCCCCGGCGTGCCCCTCCTCCGCGCTGCCGGCATCGGCCGCCAGGAGCGTGATCACGGAGGAGACGTCGAGCACGTTGTCGCCCCCCTGGGAGGCGATGGCGTCGTCGAGCGCGGTCTGGAAGCCGGGGATCTGCAGCACCAGGTCGGCCTCCTCGACGATCATGGTCTGCTTCACGGACAGCTCGAGGCCGTGGGCGTCGGCCCCCGGCGTGGTGAGATCCGTGAGGGCGACGTGCTCGCCGCCGATCCGCGTGACCAGGAAGCTCAGCGGGTAGGCCGAGGTGACGACCGACAGCCCGTCCCCGTCGGCGGCCGTGCCCTCCCCGCAGGCGGCCAGGAGCGCCGCACCGGCGCCGAGGCCGAGGGCGGACAGGAGGGTGCGGCGGCGAAGAGGGGAGGCATGCGACATGACAATCATTCTCACCAATGGCAGTGCCGTGGTGCAAGTGGGGAGGCCCTGCGGAGCCGGTGCGCGTGGGGACGCTCACACGCGAGCGGCGTCCTGGGCCGATGACTATGCTGGGCGCGTTCTGATCGCACCGTCACCAGGAGTCTCCCCGTGGCCAAGGCCCCCGCCAGCACGCTGGACAACGTCATCGCTCTCGCCAAGAAGCGCGGCTTCGTGTTCCAGGCCGGTGAGATCTACGGAGGCTCCCGCTCCGCCTGGGACTACGGCCCCCTGGGCGTGGAGCTCAAGGAGAACATCAAGCGCCAGTGGTGGCGCACCTTCGTCCAGTCCCGCGGGGACATGGTGGGCCTGGACTCTTCGATCATCCTCCCCAAGCGGGTGTGGGAGGCCTCCGGTCACGTCGCGACCTTCGTCGACCCGCTGGTGGAGTGCCGCAGCTGCCACAACCGCTTCCGCGAGGACCACCTGATCGAGGCCTTCGAGGCCAAGAAGGGCCGCGCCCCCGAGGGCGGGCTGGCCGAGGTCCCCTGCCCCAACTGCGGCATGCGCGGCGAGTTCACCGAGCCGCAGCAGTTCTCCGGCCTGGTGAAGACCTACCTCGGCCCCGTCTCCTCCGAGGCCGGCCTGCACTTCCTGCGCCCCGAGACCGCCCAGGGCATCTTCGTCAACTTCCTCAACGTCGTCACCGCCACCCGGCAGAAGCCGCCCTTCGGCATCGGCCAGATCGGCAAGGCGTTCCGCAACGAGATCACCCCCGGCAACTTCATCTTCCGCACCCGCGAGTTCGAGCAGATGGAGATCGAGTACTTCACCCCGCCCGCGGAGGCCGACGAGCACTTCAGGGCCTGGGTCGAGGAGTGCTGGAACTGGTTCGTGGATCTCGGCATCAAGGAGGAGAACCTCCGCCGCTTCGACGTGCCAGAGGACGAGCGCGCCCACTACTCGGCCGGCACCATCGACTTCGAGTACCGCTTCGGCTTCCAGGGCAGCGAGTGGGGCGAGCTGATGGGCGTCGCCAACCGCACCGACTTCGACCTGACCAGCCACACCGAGGCCTCCGGCACGAAGATGCAGTACTTCGACCAGGCCGCGAACGAGCGCTACACGCCCTACGTCATCGAGCCGAGCTTCGGCCTGACCCGCTCGATGATGGCCTTCCTCGTCGACGCCTATCGCGAGGACGAGGCTCCCAACGCCAAGGGCGGGGTCGACAAGCGCACCGTGCTGGGCCTGGACCCGCGCCTCGCCCCGGTCAAGGCCGCGGTGCTGCCGCTGTCCAAGAGCGAGGACCTCGTGCCGCGCGCCGAGAAGCTCGCCGAGTCGCTGCGCAGGCACTGGAACGTCGAGATGGACGTGACCCAGGCGATCGGCCGTCGCTACCGCCGCCAGGACGAGGTCGGCACCCCGTTCTGCCTCACGGTCGACTTCGAGACCGCCGAGGACCAGGCCGTCACCATCCGCGAGCGCGACACCATGACCCAGGAGCGCGTGGCGCTGGACCAGGTCGAGTCCTACCTCGCCGCGCGCCTGATCGGCGCCTGAGCCGCACAGCACGGCCGACGGGGCCGACGGGGATCTCCCCGTCGGCCCCGTCCTCGTCCCGGCGAGCTGACCGGTGTCCGGGACCGCGGATGTCCGGGACCGCGCGGGTCCGAGGCCGCCGAGCGTCGCCGACGGGCGCGTGGCGACATGAGATGGCTGTATCGCCATGTCGTGCCGCCACGCGCCCGTCCGTGACACGCCGCGCCGCGGGGATGGCAGAGTGCTCCGCATGAGCAGCGCCTCCGGCCTCGAGCTGTCCGCCGCGTACCACCGGGAGGTGGTGGCGCCGTTGCTGGAGCGCCGGCTGCCTGGTCTCCCGTACGCCGCGGCGCGGCTGGGCTCCGGCTCCGACGTGCTCGGGTTCGACGACGCGCAGTCGAGGGACCACGACTGGGGCCTCCGCCTCACGCTGCTCGTCGAGGGCGGCGCGGCGCAGGAGGTCGACGCGCTCCTCGAGCGGGAGCTGGCGACGCAGTGGCGCGGCCACCCCGTGCGCTTCGCGACGACCTGGGAGCCGGTGGTCCGCCAGCGCGCCGAGGTCGCCTCGGCCGCGGACTTCGCCGCCTCGCGGGTGGGGATCGCCCCGCAGCGCCTCGTCGGCGCCGCGCCGCTCGACCTGGTGGACTGGCTGCAGCTCACGGGGCAGGCGGCGCTCGAGGTGACCGCCGGTCCCGTGTTCCACGACGGCACCGGGGCGATCACCGCGATCCGGGAGCGGCTGCGCACGTACCCGGAGGACGTGCGCAGGTACGCGATCGGCGCGGACTGGACCCGCATCGGCCAGGAGCTCGCCGACGTGGGCCGGGCCGGGCTGCGCGGTGACGAGGACGGCTCCGCCGTGATCGCCGCGCGTCACGTGCGCACCCTTCTCCATCTCGCCCACCTGCTGCATCGGCGCTGGGCGCCCTACGGGAAGTGGCTCGCCCGCTCGGCGGCCGCGCTGCCGGACGGCGATGCTCTGCGCCGCTCCGTGCTCGCGGTGCTGCGGGCACAGGACTGGCGCACCCGGCAGGGCGCCCTCGCCGCGCTGGTCGAGCAGGTCGCCGCGCTGCAGGGACAGGTCGGCCTGCCCACCCTGGACCCCGCGATCGAGCCCTTCTTCGACCGCCCCCATGTGGGGCTGCGCGGGCTCCCGGAGCTGCTCGCCGAGGAGATCACCGACCCCGCGGTGCGCGCGCTGCGGCCCGGCATCGGCACCGCCGAGCAGATCAGCGACCACGTGAGCGTGCTCGTCGACCCCGTGCTCCGCAGGCGGCTCGTGGGCGGGTGAGCACCCGCTGCCCTTTCCGTCCGCATCCTCCTCCGCAGGGCGCCTCGACGACTCCGCCCTGTGCTGATCAGTCGCGGGCTGGTCAGCGCGCGGCGGAGAACGCACCGAGCGGAACGGCAGCGCCGCAGTCTGGGGCCATGACCACACACCGCCCCACCGCCCCGTCTCGACACCTCCGACCCCATCGTCCCGCAGCCCCTCATGGCGAAGGGCTATCGGAGGCCGAGGACAGATCCCGTCCTCGTCGCAGGATTCTCCTGCGACGTCCTCGGCGCGGACTCCCCGCGCTCCTCAGACGATCGCGGTGAGCAGGTGCGGGACGACGTGCCGGGCGAAGGTGCCGAGCATCGCGCGCTGGTCCGCGGCGGGCGCCCCGAAGGGGAGCACGAGCGAGATCTCGTCGGCCGCCTGGACGACCGCGTCGGCGACGAGGGCCTGCGCGACCACGCCGGGATCGCCGATGACGATGCGGGAGAACACCGCGGCGTTCCCGCCGATCTCCTGGGACTGGTGCTCGTCGCTGACGCCGGGCCCGGCGGTCCTCTCACGCGGGATGAGGGTGACGTAGCGCTCCAGGTCCGCCTCGGACTCCACCGGGATCATCTGGCGGGAGACCATCACGTGCCCCTCGCCGTGCCCCGCCTCGCGGGACGCCTCCCGGTAGGCCTCCAGCGCCTCGAGCTGGAGCAGCTCGAAGGACCGGCCGGAGCCGTCGTCCGGGGCCATGGTCGCCAGCTGCAGGCCGAGACCGGCGTGGCCCGCCATCGCGGCGCGCTGCGGACTCGCCGCGCCGTAGGCGAGACGCTCGCGCAGACCCGGGGCCTGGGGCTGGATCCGCAGCGGCGTGCCGGGATCGACGCCCTCGATGTGCTGGTCGGCGCCGGCGACGATCTCCCCGTCCATGAGCTCCAGCAGATCGTGCAGCACCCGGTCGACGTGGTCGGTGCGGTCCCCGTGCAGGGCCGCGAAGGCGCGGGTGTAGATCGCGTCGTGCGCGGAGTAGCCGGAGCCGAGCCCGGGGCGCAGGCGACCGCCGGTGAGCAGATCGGCGGTGGCGAGGTCCTCGGCGAGGCGGCCCGCGTTCTCGAAGCGCAGCGGGATCACCGCGGTGCCCAGCTGGATGCGAGAGGTGTGCTGGCCGAGCGCGGAGAGGAACAGCAGCGGGGAGGACAGGGCGTCCTGCAGATGCCGCACGCGCACATAGCCGACGTCGTAGCCCAGTTCCTCGGCCTCGAGGAACAGCGCGCGGCCGTCCTCCAGGGCACCGTGGTCCACCTGACCGACGAAGCCGATCCGGGGAGCCTCCCGGGTGCCGGATGCTGATGCGGTCATCTCACGCCTCCTTCGAGCGATGCCTTCACGGCGCGAGGGAGAGGAAGGGGATGCGCCGATGGCCCATTCTCCCAAGCGACCGCGACGCCGGTGGGGACTTCCTGCCTTCCGCCCGACGCGCCGTCGACGGATCCTCCGCACCGCGCGCAGCGACCGTTCCTCCACAGCCGTCGACGCGGAGCCAGAACTCGGCTGGATGCACATCACCACCCCTCCTCCTCCCATGGACGGCCCGGTGGTGGGAGAATCCCAGGACGATGACGCTTCTCCACGATGCCCCGCACGGAGCCCCCGCCCAGGCCAGCACCCCCGGTCCCGGCACGGGGGCTCGTCGGCGACCCCTCACGATCGGGAGGCTCACCGTGGACACCCCGGTGATGCTCGCGCCCATGGCCGGGGTCACCAACATGGCCTTCCGCGTGCTGTGCCGCGAGTTCGGCGCCCTGCACAGCCAGGACGACGGCGGTCTGTTCCCCACCGAGATGGTGACCACGCGCGCGCTGATCGAGGACCACCGCGAGTCCTGGCGCCTGCTGCGCATGGCCGATCGGGAGCGGCCTCGTTCCGTCCAGCTGTACGGCGTGGACCCCGCGGTCGTCGCCCGCTCGGTGGAGATGATCCTCGAGCGCGACGGCGCCGACCACATCGACCTGAACTTCGGCTGCCCCGTCCCCAAGGTGACCCGTCGCGGCGGCGGCGGCGTGCTGCCCTGGAAGGATGAGCTGTTCACCCGCATCCTGCGCGCCGCGGTCGAGGCCGCCGGCGACGTGCCGGTGACGCTGAAGACCCGCAAGGGCGTGGACGACGACCACCTCACCTACCGCGACGCGGGTCTGATCGCCCAGGAGGTCGGCGCGGCCGGGATCACCCTCCACGGCCGCACCGTGAAGGAGCAGTACTCCGGCACCGCGGACTGGACCTCCATCGCGGACCTCAAGCAGACCGTCACCGACATCCCCGTGCTCGGCAACGGCGACGTGTGGTCCGCGGAGGACGCGCTGCGGATGATGGACGAGACGGGCGCCGACGGCGTCGTCGTCGGCCGAGGCTGCCAGGGACGGCCCTGGCTCTTCGCCGACCTCGCCGCCGGCTTCTCCGGTAGCACCTCACGGGTCCGCCCCGGCCTCGGCGACGTCGCGCGGATCCTGCGCCGCCACGCCGAGCTGCTCACCGAGTTCTACGAGAGCGAAGACCGGGGCGTGAAGGACCTGCGCAAGCACGTGGCCTGGTACTTCAAGGGCTATCCCGTCGGCGGCGACATGCGTCGCCGCCTCGCGACCATGGAATCCCTCGCGGACCTGGACGAGAAGCTCTCCGAGCTCGACCTCGACGCTCCCTACCCGGGCGCCGACGTCGAGGGGCCGCGCGGCCGCACCGGCCACCCCCGCAACGCCACCGTCCCCGCCGGCTGGATGGACACCCGCGAGCTGTCCGACGAGCACCGGGCGCGCCTCCACGAGGCCGAGCTCGACATCTCGGGCGGCTGAGCCATGACGACCACCGCCCCTCCCGGCCCCGCCGCGGCCGTCCCGCCCGTCGGCTACACCGCCCACGACCTTGAGCGCTGGGTGCCCGAGCCGCCGAAGTCCCAGGCCCGCACGCCCTTCCAGCGGGACCGGGCCCGGGTGCTGCACTCCTCCGCGCTGCGCCGCCTCGGTGCGAAGACCCAGGTGCTCGGCGCGGGCGCGAACGACTTCGTCCGCACCCGCCTCACCCACTCCCTCGAGGTCGCGCAGGTGGGGCGCGATATCGGCGCCGAGCTCGGCTGCGACCCCGATGTGGTCGACGCCGCCTGCCTCTCCCACGACCTCGGCCACCCGCCCTTCGGCCACAACGGCGAGAAGGTCCTCGACGACCTCGCGAAGGACTTCGGCGGCTTCGAGGGCAACGCCCAGACCCTGCGCCTGCTCACCCGCCTCGAGCCCAAGGTGATCGGACCCGAGCGCCCCCACGGGCTGAACCTCACCCGCGCCTGCGTCGACGCCGCGATCAAGTACCCCTGGTCGCGCGGCGAGGGCCCGGACCCGGATTCCCCGAAGTTCGGCACCTACGCCGACGACCACGACGTCTACTCCTGGGCGCGCGAAGGCGCCGTGGAGGGCCGGAAGTGCTTCGAGGCGCAGGTCATGGACCTCGCCGACGACATCGCCTATTCCGTCCACGACATCGAGGACGCGATCACCGGACGCACCCTCGACCTCGGCCGCCTGCGCGACCCGATGGAGCGCTCCGCCGCGCTGTACGTCGTCCGGGACTGGTACATGCCCCACGAGAGCCTCGACGCGCTGGACGCGGCGCTGACCCGCCTCGAGGCCGAGCCCTCCTGGATGTCCGCTTTCGACGGGTCGATGCGCTCGGCTGCGGCGCTGAAGGACATGGCCAGCCAGCTCATCGGCCGCTTCACCCGCTCTGCGATCACTGCAACCCGCGTCGAGCACGGGCCCGCGCCCCTGTCCCGCTACAGCGGCGACGTGATCGTGCCGGAGGAGACCCACGTCGAGATCGCGGTGCTGAAGGGCCTGGCCGCCGCGTACGTGATGTCCTCCGCCTCCCAGCAGCCCGTCTACGAGGCGCAGGAGGAGATCATCCGCGACCTCTACTCCCGGCTGTGGCACACCGGCACCCAGCACCTCAGCCCCCTCTTCGCGGAGCTGTGGCAGCAGGCCGAGGACGACGACGCCCGGCGGCGCGTGATCGTCGACCAGATCGCCTCCTACACCGACGTCACCGCGAGGCGCCTGCACGAGGTGCTCTACGACCGCGCCCTCACGCACGTGACCGCCGCGGACATGCCCCTGCCCGGCCTCGGATCGGAGCTCTGAGCGGGTGGCACAGGGACTGATCCGCCGCGCCGACGTCGACCTCGTGCGCGAGCGCTCCCGCCTGGACGAGGTCGTCTCCGAGCACGTCACGCTGCGCACCGCCGGGATCGGCTCGATGAAGGGGCTGTGCCCCTTCCACGACGAGAAGACGCCCTCGTTCAACATCCGCCCCCAGCTCGGCCACTGGCACTGCTTCGGCTGCGGCGAGGGCGGGGACGTGATCTCGTTCGTCCAGAAGATCAACCACCTCAGCTTCGTCGAAGCGGTCGAGATGCTCGCCGGTCGCTACGGCGTCCAGCTGCACTACGAGGAGGGCGACGGCAAGGGCGGTGACCGTCCCGACTTCGGGACCCGGCGCCGCCTCCTGGACGCCCACTCGATCGCGGAGGAGTTCTACCGCGAGCAGCTCTCCGCCCCGATCGGCGAGATCGGGCGGCGCTTCCTCACCGAGCGCGGCTTCGACCAGGCCGCCGCCGAGCACTTCGGTGTGGGCTTCGCGCCCGAGGGCTGGGACTCGCTGACCTCGGTGCTGCGCGGACGGGGCTTCACCGAGGAGGAGCTCACCGCCAGCGGGCTCGTCTCCCAGGGCCAGCGCGGCGTGTACGACCGCTTCCGCGGGCGGCTCGTGTGGCCGATCCGCGACATCACCGGCAAGACCATCGGCTTCGGGGCGCGGCGCCTGCTCGAGTCCGACCAGGGCCCCAAGTACCTCAACACCCCCGAGACCGCGATCTACCACAAGTCCTCCGTGCTCTACGGCCTCGACCTCGCCCGGAAGGAGATCGCCTCCCAGCATCGCGTGGTGGTCGTCGAGGGATACACCGACGTGATGGCCGCGCACCTGGCCGGAGTCACCACCGCCGTTGCCTCCTGCGGCACGGCCTTCGGCGCCGAGCACGTGAAGATCGTCCGCCGCGTGATGGGTGACTCGAACCCGTCGGCCGGGCTGCGGCTGAACACCGAAGGAAAGGGCCTGGCCGGAGAGGTCGTCTTCACCTTCGACGGCGACGCCGCCGGGCAGAAGGCCGCGCTGCGCGCCTTCGAGGAGGACCAGCGCTTCGTCGCCCAGACCTATGTCGCCGTCGAGCCGAACGGCCTGGACCCCTGCGACCTCAGGATCCAGCGCGGCGACGAGGCGGTGCGGGAGCTGATCGAGACCCGCCGGCCGCTGTTCGAGTTCGCGATCCGCACCGCCATCTCCCAGGTCGACCTCGACACCGTCGAGGGCCAGGTCACCGCGCTGCGGATGGCCGCGCCGGTCGTGGCGAGGATCCGGGACCGTGCGATGCGGCCCGAGTACGCGCGCCGGCTCGCCGGATGGCTGGGCATGGAGGAGCGGACCGTGCTGCGCGCCGTGCACGACGCCGCCCGCACCGAGGGCGGCGGCGGGCACCGCGCCCGCGAGGTGCCGCCCGAGCGGGCGGGGGAGCGGCCCGGTGCCCCGGCGATCGAGGACGACGGCGGCGTCCTGCCGATCCCGCGCCTGGCCGACGTGGTCAGCCCCCGCGACCCGGTGGGCCAGGTCGAGACGCAGTCGCTGGCCGTGATGCTGCAGGCCCCGCACCTGCTGGACGCGGAGCGTGTGGCCGCCCTGCCGGACGACTCCTTCCACGTCCCTGCCCTGCAGGGGGTGTGGGACGTGATGCTCGCCGCGGGAACCCTCCTGGACGCCGTGGGCGGGCAGCTGCCCGCCGCGCGCTATCTGGAGCAGGTCCTCGAGATCGCCGGCGAGACGGTGCGGCCGCTCATCGTGGAGATCGCGAACCTCGACCTGCCGGCCCGCAGCGAGGAGGCGCTGGAACGGCTCGGCGTCTCGCTCCTGGACCGGCTGAGCGAGCTGTCGATCACGCGCGAGTACTCCGTGCTCAAGCAGCGTCTCCAGCGCACCGATCCCTCCGACGCCGAGCGCTACCAGCAGATCATGGCGCGTCTGACCGAGGTGCAGATCAAGCGTCGGTCGCTGCGGGCACCGTCGGACTGACGGCACCGCTCGAGGCGGGCTAGTCCGGGCCGGGGGTCCGCGCTCGCGCGCCGCCTCGCGGCGCTCGCGGTCCGTCGCGTCGTCGGGGCCGGCGGTCAGCAGATCGGCGGCGGAGCGCCAGCGCGTGCCGGCCCTGCGCGCCGCGGCGAGGCGGGAGGGCTCTCGGCAGGGCGTCCGGACCGCGCGGACCTCCGACGCCGACAGGACGCTACGATCCTGGGATGGACCAAGGTGGCGGCGCGCAGGAGTCGCGACGCGAGGGGACCGCGCATCCGGTCGCGGACGGCGCAGCGGATGATGCGCCCGACGCCGACGCGTCGGGCGAGTGGACGCAGAAGCCCGGGGAAGTGGCGTGGGGCGAGCATCCCGACGGCTACTGGTACCCCGAGCACGACTCCGCGATCGACCTGCTCGCGGCGCTGCGCACCTACGAGGCCGCACACGGCGACATGCGCCGTCGGACGAGCGCCGGGATGGACATGAACATGACCGACCTGGACGCGCTGCGCCATGTCATCGCGCACGAGCGGCACGAGGAGCCGCTGACCCCTCTGGGCCTGGCGCGGCTGCTCAGGATCTCCGGCGCCTCCAGCTCGAAGCTGCTGGACCGTCTCACCGCTTCGGGGCATCTGCAGCGGGTCCCGAACCCGGATGATCGCCGCTCGAGCGTCGTCGTCGCGACTGACCACGGGCACACGCAGGTCCGGGAGCGCCTGGACGGTCTGCACGCGCGGATGCAGGAGGCGGCGGAGCAGGTGCCCGAGGAGGTACGCGGTGAGGTCGCCGCCTTCCTCCGCCGCATCGCGGCGGTGCTCGATGCCGAGAGCACCTCCGACGCGCCGCTCCCCTCGGTCGAGCGATCATCTCCGGCCCCAGCCCCGCGCAGACGATGACCCCGCGGGTGACGGCGAGGCCTCGGACAACCCTGTCGGGCGCGTGTCACCGCGCCTCCTCCTGCACCCGGGGCACGGTGCGGCCGCGGCGTCCCAGGGGCGCTGCCCGGCGTGGCGTCCCGCCGAGCGTGCACCGTGCCGCGGCATTGCTCCACGCGTCCATAGCTCGGCGATGTAGCGTGAGGGGAGCCGATGTGATCGGGTGGCCCACCGCCCGCGCCGGAATCGAGGAGTCGCCGTGAGGATCGAGACCCGCTACCACCTCGAGCATCCCCGGGACGAGGTGAACGCCTGGCTGGAGAGGCCCGGAGCACTCACCCGGCTCACCCCGCCGGGTCTCGCCACGGCCGAGGACGCCGCCGAGGGCGGCACCGGGCAGGGCCGTCTCGTCGGCGTGCGCCTCGGCCCATCGTTGCTCCCGCAGCCGCTGCGCCCCCGCTGGCTGCTGCGCCACGCCGATGCGACGGCGCCCTTCGACTTCGCCGATCAGCAGGTGCGCGGCCCCTGGCGCACCTGGCGGCACGAGCACGCTGTCGAGCAGAGCGGCTCCGGCGCCGCGGTGCACGACCGCCTCGAGGTCGAGCTGCCGCGGCACCTCGAGCGATGGGAGCCCCGTGTCGGGGAGCTGGTGAGGGGCGTGCTCGACTTCCGTGCCCGCCAGCTGCGCGAGGACCTCGCCTTCCACGCGGCGCGGGCGGGCCGGCGCCCGCTCACCGTGGCGATCGCCGGGTCCTCGGGGCTCATCGGCAGCCAGCTGGCGGCGCTGCTCCGCACCGGCGGTCACACCGTCCGGCCGCTGGTGCGGCGCGCCGCGACGGCGCCGGGTGAGATCTCCTGGGACCCACAGGGAGGGCGGCTCGACCCCGCCGACCTCGAGGGCGTGGACGTCGTGGTCAACCTCGGGGGCCGCTCGATCGCGACGCGATGGACCGCCTCGGCACGGGCGGAGATCCGCGCCTCCCGCCTCGCGGGGACCGCGCTCCTCGCCCGCACCCTCGCCGGTATGGCCGACGGGCCGACGGCCCTCGTGCAGGCCTCCGCCATCGGGTACTACGGGCCGCGCCGGCCGGGGGAGAAGCTGGTCGAGGACTCCGGCCCGGGGAGGGGTTCCTCGCCGAGGTGGTGCGCGACTGGGAGGACGCGACGACCCCGGCGCGCGAGGCAGGACTGCGGGTGGCGCTGCTCCGCACGGGCCTGGTGCTCAGCGACGGCGGCGGATCGCTGCTGCCGCAGCTGCCGCTGTTCCTCGCGGGCGTGGGCGGTCGGCTCACCGCGCGGGACGCGGCCGTCTCCTGGATCTCGCTGGACGACATGGTCCGGGCCTACGCCCACGTGATCCTCTCGAGCACGGCGGACGGGCCGCTGAACGCGGTTGCGCCGGGAACGGTCACCGCCGGGGAGTTCGCGAGCACCCTCGGGCGGGTGCTGCACCGGCCCGCTCTGCTGCCCGTCCCCGCCGCCGGACCGGCGCTCGTGCTCGGCCGCGCCGGGGCCGACGAGCTGATCCGCACCGACCAGGACGTCTCGGACGGCCGGCTGCGCAGGAGCGGCTTCGAGCCTGCTCACCCCGAGCTCGAGCACGCGCTGCGCCACCTGCTGCGCCGGATGCCGACGGAGGGGGAGGGGTAGCCCAGGCGGGGCTTGAACCCGCGACCGACGGTTGCAATCGGCGCACTTCGCACTCCTTCGCATTGACCAGCGATCCGCCCCGATAGCCGGCATGACCAGTGTATACGTGCACCCAGGTCGCGCTTCGGGGGCCGCAACAGATCGCAGATCGATGTAACGGACGGTGCCCCAAATAGTGCCCCACGGGGCACAGTGCCGTCCATGGGAGAGGACCCGACATGCCCGACATGCACGACGACGCCGCCGACCAGCTCATGCGCCAGCTGCGCGCCCGGATGCTCACCACCAGTGTCCATGCCGACGGTGAGGCGCTGCCAGCTACGCCGCGCCGGTACTTCGACACCGCCGAACGGCTCGCGCTCGTCCCCGACGTGCAAGCCGTCCAGGGTGGTGGGGTCGACGGCGGGGCGGTGATCCACGTCGGCGAGTACCCGCTCACCCCGTCCGGTTCTGCCGCGCTAAGGGATCACCTCGGTGAGCTGCTAGCCGTGCTCGGCGGGGATGACGGCTCGGCGGACCCGTCGGACCCGACCGCCCATGACACCGGATGATGACGGCGCTGTGCGGACCGTGAACGGGTCGACAGGCAGGGAGCGGCCCCGGATCCCTTCACTGGGATCGGGGGCCGCTCTAGCACTGGTGAATGTCGGACGCGATTTGTCCGCGCTGCCGCTTTACCCTGCGTCGCGCTTCTTGTACCAGCTGCGCGCGATAGCGGCGTACGCTTCGACTTCCTCAGCAGGGCGACCGTGCCTCTCGGCTGCCTTGAGTGCGCGCCACCAGCGGTTACCATTTCGATGGGCCTTCTCCGGGGTCGCCTCCCCATCAACCGGCGGCAGGTTCCTATAGCCCTCCGGGAGTGCTTTCCGGGCACGCCCCGGTGTGGGTAATCCTGCGGCACGGCGCGCCATGTTGAGCCACGCCTGTTCGTCCCTGAGCTCTTTCTCGGCCCGACGCCTTGCTTTGTTCCGCGCCACCTCCAGCTCTTCGGCAGTTGCGTAGCGCAAGACCGGCGCAAGCTCATCCCATGAATAGTTCTCAGGACGGGATGCTTCGAGATCGACGACAACGGCAGGGGCGCTCTCTCCGTTCCCGCCACGTACGAACACGCGCCCGCCGATCACCGGTTCCTCCTTGAGTTCCAGGTGTACACGTATGGCATGCCGTCCTTGCGAGGTTCTTCGTCAAGGTGACGGTACTGAATCGCTACCAGCCGAGGATGCTTCGCTGTTCGCTTCTTGAATAGTCCGAACATGGGGCTCCCTTCGTCGCGGCCGCTTGCCCAAACGCCGCTCGGTGGTGCGTCGATATTAGACCGAGACTATGGTTATGCGCGGCACCACCGTTGCACTTCGGAGCACTGGCACAGGACTGTTATTGCCACCGCCGGGCGTGCAGGCATGGAGCGGCCCCCGGTCCCGGTGAGGGGATCGGGGGCCGTCCTGTGCCCGTCAGGGCGTCGCGTCGCGGATGATCCGCTGGTACGCGGCGATCATCCCCTCCAGGCGTGCCACGGTCAAGTCCCTGGAAGTGGTGTAGCGATCCTTCGCTGAGGGGTCAGGCGGTCAGGGTGGGCAGGGAGCTTGTGGTGACCTCCTCGGTGCTGGTGTCGGGGACGAGGCTGAGGCGGCAGCGGGCCAGGACGTCCAGTCCGAGGTAGCGGCGTCCTTCGGCCCACTCGTCGGTCTGCTCGGCCAGGACCGCGCCGACGAGGCGGACGATCGCCTCGCGGGTGGGGAAGATGCCGACGGAATCGGTGCGGCGACGGATCTCCTTGTTCAGCCGTTCGGTGGGATTGTTCGACCAGATCTGCACCCACGCATCCTTCGGGAACGCCGTGAACGCGAGAAGGTCTGCGCGGGCGGCATCGAGGTGCTCGGCCACGGCCGGGAGCTTCTCGCTCACGTAGTCCAGGAGCCGGTCGAACTGGGCGTTGACCGCTGCTGCGTCGGGCTGGTCATAGACGCTGTGCAGCATCGCCTTCACCGCCGGCCACATGCTCTTCGGCGTCACGGCCATGAGGTTCGCCGCGTAGTGGGTGCGGCACCGCTTGCCAGGCCGCCCGGGAAGATGCGCGGCGATCGCCTCCACCAGTCCCGCATGCGCATCGGAGGTCACCAGGCGCACCCCGGCGAGGCCGCGGGCGACGAGGTCCGCGAAGAAGCCGTTCCACGCAGCTCCGGTCTCGCTGGTCGCGACCCGCATGCCGAGCACTTCGCGGTGCCCGTCGCCGTTGACGCCGGTCGCGAGCAGGACGACGGCGTTGATCACGCGCCCACCCTCACGGACCTTCATCGTCAGCGCATCGGCGGAGACGAACGTGAACGGCCCGGCCTCGTCCAGGGGACGGTGGCGGAACTGCTCGACGTGCTCGTCCAACGACTCCGCCATCCTGCTGACCTGCGACTTCGAAAGGCTGTTGATGCCCAGGGTCTTCACGAGCTTGTCCATGCGACGCGTGGAGACACCGGCGAGATAGCAGTCCGCGACGACCGTGATCAGAGCTGACTCGGCGCGCTTGCGCCGCTCGAGCAGCCACTCGGGGAAGTAGGTGCCAGTGCGGAGCTTGGGAACCGCGACGTCGATCGTGCCGACGCGGGTGTCGAGGTCGCGATGGCGGTAGCCGTTGCGCTGCGCAGAACGACCAGCGCTGGGCCGGCCGTACTCCGCGCCGGCAACAGCGTCCGCGTCCGCGGAGAGCAGGGTGTTGATCACGTCCTGAAGCAAGCTGCGCATCAGATCCGGGGACGCTTCGGCCAGGGCTTCACCGAGCAGGCCGGAAGGGTCGACAATGTGAGGAGCGGTCATCGTGATGACTCCGTTCGAGAGTGCTGTGAGAGGTTCACTCGAAGGATCACACGGTGGCCGCGTCCTTGTCCGGGACGATCACAGGGCCACCGCGCTACACCACTATCGGGGACTTAACTCGTGCCACCTCGTGAGGGGCGAGCGTTGACCGGCCGTCGACGGCGTCCGCGTAGGTCGACTCCAGCACGGCGAGGACCCGCCTCCAGTGCTCGACCGGGGGATGCTGCTGCGCGATCATGACGCCTCTCCGTGCTGGGCGCGGAGACTGGTCGTCAGCTGGAACAGCAGCCCCTTGGCCTCGGTGGTTCCGTCGTCCCGCTGCTGGTCGAACAGGCCGCGGGTGCGGGCCTCCAGCTGGTCAACCTCCAGCAGGCGCGGCACCGTCCGCACGGGGTCCTGTGCGAGCAGGGGCCACAGGTGCGCCCGGTAGGTGGCGAACCGCGCCATCATCAGGTCACGGGACAGGGACTGCTCGGGCAGGGTGTCCTGCATATTGGCGAGGGCCCGGGTCACGGTCGCCTTGGACACGCCGTGCTCCTCGGCGGCCTGCCGGTGCGTGCGGCCCTGGGCCGGAGATTCCAGGATCGCAGCGTCCCGGCGTGCACGCTCGACCCGTGCCGCGGATCGGCCGGTCACTGGGCCGCTCCCATACGGCTCGCGTGCTGGGCCGCCTGCTCGGTTGCCACGTCGGCCGCGGTGAGGCGGTCAGCGTCGGCGAGGGCCTGCTGGTCCGCCTGGGGGAGCTGCATACCGAGGGTGCCCGCGTAGGCGGCCTGGTCGGCCTGGTAAATCACGGCGCGGGGGCCGTACTCGACCTGTCGCCCGTCGGCGGTCGCCTCCATCACGTCGATCCATGCGGTGGTGAGGTCGCGATCGCCGACCTCGGCGAGGGCCTGCTGTGCGCCGTCGTGCCCGAGCTGGGCGAGGCGGTCTAGCACGTTGCCTCGCAGCTCGGCCCGCGCCGCCTGCGGGTCGGGGGAATCCTGCACCTGGTCGCTGGTCTCCATCCAGTCCAGGATCGCGCCCAGGCGGCGCTGGTCGGCCTGGGCGATCAGCTGGGACAGGTGGGTGCCGCGGGCGAGCAGGGCGTCGATCTTCTCCCCCTCACGGGCCTGCACGGCGACCTGGTCCGCGGTGGTCGCGGGGAGGGTCGCCAGGACGGTGTCGCGGGGGGCGGGGCCGGTGGGTCGCTGGGGGATCGCGGCGCGCAGCGTGGCGCGGGCGGCGGCGCGGGCCTCGGGGACTGGTGCGCCGATAGGTGACAGTTGGGGTGTCAGGCCGCGAAGGCGACCGGGTTCATGATGGTCTCGTACTCGATGGGGGTCAATCGGCCCAGGCGGGCCTGCCGGCGACGGCGATGGTAAGTGCGCTCGATCCAGGTGATGATCGCGATGCGGAGCTCCTCTCTGGTCCGCCACCTCTTCCGGTCCAGGACGTTCTTCTGGAGCAGTGCGAAGAACGACTCCATCGCGGCGTTGTCCCCGGCGGCACCGACTTTCCCCATCGATCCGATGAGGTGATGACGGTTCAGAGCGTGCACGAACTTCCGTGACCTGAACTGAGATCCTCGGTCCGAGTGCACGATGCAACCGGCAGCGTCGCGACGCCTGGATATCGCGTTGTCCAGTGCGTTCACCGCGAGCCGAGCCTTCGTCCGGTCGCTGATCGAGTAGCCGACGATCCGTCCGGAGAACACGTCCTTGATCGCGCAGAGGTAGAGCTTGCCCTCGTCGGTCCAATGCTCCGTGATGTCAGTCAGCCACAGCTCGTTGACGTCGTCGGCGGTGAAGTCCCGCTGGACCAGGTCATCGTGCACGGGCGGGCCCGGACGTTTGCCGTTCTTGCCGCGCTTCTTCCCGAACACCGACCACCACTGGTTGTCGCGGCAGATCCGCCACGCGGTTCGCTCGCTCATCCGCTGGCCGGCGGCTTCCGCTTCGCCGGCGAGGAACCGGTACCCGTACTCGGGATCATCGCGGTGGGCATCCAGCAGCGCGTTCGCCCGGTAGGCCTCGACCAGCTCAGCTCCGGTGACCTGCTGTTTCCGCCAGCGGTAGTAGGGTTGGCGGGAGAGCTTCAGGACCCGCAGGGACACCGCGACGGGGATCCCGTCGGAGGCGAGCTCGCTCACGAGCGGGTAGAACCTTTTCCCGGCAGGTTCGCCTGGGACAGGTAGGCAGCAGCGCGGCGGAGGACCTCGTTCTCCTGCTCCAGCAGCCGGATCTTCTTCCGAGCATCACGCAGTTCGGTCGACTCCTCCCGGGACGCACCGGGCCGGTTGCCGTCGTCGATGTCGGCTTGGCGGATCCACTTATGGAGCGTCATCTCGTGGACACCGAAGTCCTTCGCGATCTGCGCGAGAGTGACGCCGTCCTCGCGGGACCGGGCCACACGCACGACGTCCTCGCGGAACTCTCGGGGATAGGGAGCGGGCATGATGCACATCCTTCCAGGCCGCCCATCAGGCAAGCCAGATCAGATGTCACCTATCCGTGCGGCAGTCCCTGTGGGGGAGCGACGAGGTCTGCTCGGCCGTGATCGCGATGCTGGTCTGTTACGCGCTCGGCGACGACGAGCGTGACGGGCATCTGGACCTGGCACGGTTCGCGGACGGCTTGACGTCGGCGGCGGGCTGGGTCGGCAAGGTCGTCGGCGCCATGCGGACGACGCGGATCCTGCGCGAGATGGCGGTGGAGTCTCGTGAACTGGCAGTCCCGCTCGTGCTCGAACAGGCTGCGGTCACCAGCGCAGAGGACGACGCCCTCGCTGCCGCCGTCCCGCTGATCGAGCAGGCGACGCGCGGACTGCCGGCAACGAGCGCCACCCTCCGGATCGTGCATGCTTCCGCACTCCACGAGCTCCTGGGGCTGCCTCCACTGTGCCCGTGGCTGCTCACGCCGGGGCAGGGGGACGAGTTGCGTGACGTTCTCGAGCATCGCCCCGATCTGCTGCGCCGGACGCTTCGCGGAGACCAGGGCACCGGCTGCGGAACGGTGGGGGAGGCGGTCGGTGTGCTGTGGGCGGGCTGGAGCTGGGATGACGCGGCGGCGATGCTCGCCCTTTCCACGCGTCACCGCGACATCCCGAAGGTGCTGGCCAGCGCCGCGCTGCAGCCTCTGCCCCGGCCGACCGCGCGCTCCGGGGAGCTGGAGCATATCCGGGTCCGTGCCCGTGACGGCGTCCCTGTGCCGGCGGCCGATGCGGTCGGTGCCGTGTTCGAGGCGTTCCTGGACAGCCGTGTCGACGTCTTCACCGACTTCGATCGTGTCCGCCACCCGCTGACGCTTTCGGAGTGTTCCCGGCGGGAAGCGTCGCTTGACGCGTTCCCTGCCCTGCTGCGGGGGGCGGCGCACCAGGCCGGCGTCGGCGACCTAGACCTGTTGTCGGGGCTGATCGCCTTGTTCATCGAGCCGTTGCCTGTGGCGGATCCCGCCTTCTTTACCCCGACCCGCTGGAGGTTCCCGACATGAGCCGCCCCACCACACCGACCCCGACCGCCCCCGACGACACTGCATCGCGCGCCCGGGCCATCGCGGGGACAGCGAGTCGACACCTGCTCCCGTTCGCTGTCGGTTTCAGTGCCGCCTCCCTGTGGCTGCTGCTCATCGCGGTCGTGACCGAGGCGATCGGCAGCACGCTCCTCGTCCTGGCCCTGGCGATCCTGCCTGGCGCCGTGATCATGGGCGTCTCGCGCCGGGAGCGGACGCACTGGGCCGAGTACGTGCTGGTGTGGATCGGGTTCTTCATCGCCGTGCCGCTGTACGGCGTCATTCTGCTGGTCGGCGGGTACGGGATCGTCCTGGCCCGCGCCTGGCACCGACACCGGCTCCGCTCCATCGAGCCTTCCGCGGACTGACGTGCCCTTCGCAGCACTCGTCGGCGACCGGGAACGCCCCCGCCTCGAACTCACCGTCCCCGACGGAGGAGAGGCGACCGAGCGCCTGAGGGCCATCGCCGGGGTCGAGGTCGACGACTCCACCGGGAAGTGCACCGTCTCGGCGCCGACGATGAGGACGCTCGAGGACCTCGCAGGCGCGGGGATCGCCGTCAACGCGTTCGAGTTCCCCGAGCCCCTCAACTCCCTGCGGCACCCGCTGGTCATCGACCCCGGCGACGGGAGCGTGCGCGTGTTCCCCCGCTTCGCCGACCACGCCGACATCAGCTTCGAGCTCGGCGACGACGCGGTGTTCGACCCCGCAACCGGGGCGTACACCGCACCCGCCGCAGCCGTCGCCGACTGGCCCGAACACCTCCTGTCACCCTCGCTGCGCGACGCAGGGGAAGGGAGCGCACCGCGAACAGGCCACCAGATTCCGCCGTCGGAGATGCTGGGGGAGCCGGCCACCCTCGAGGACGCCCTCCGGGTTCTCTCCACTGCGGCAGGGACCGAGGGACGCAAGCGCGAGATCGACCTGCTCACCGATGCTGTTGGCGACGTCCCCGACTGGTTCGGCATGACCCCCTACCCCTACCAGCGCATCGGCGGGCTCTGCGTCACCGCCGGCCGCCTGCTCCTCGCCGACGTTCCCGGCCTCGGCAAGTCCCTGCAAGCCATCCTCGCCGCCACACTCCTCGGCGCCCGACGCTGGATCATCAGCTGCCCACCCGTCGCACAGACCAATTGGGCTACCGAGCTCCAACGCCTCCACGTCCCCGCCCACCTCGACGACGCCCCGATCATGCTCATCCGGCCCGGCCGCACCATCCCCGACCTATCGGACACGGGCATCGTCATCGTCACCGACTCGCTGCTCGCCGCCCCCACCCGGCGCCCCCTCCTCGACGACCTGAAGGACTGGGGCGCGGACGTGCTGATCTACGACGAAGGACACCGCGCCAAGAACTGGCACTCCCGACGCTCGAAGGCCATGCGCGAACTCGCCGCCACCGTCACGGATCGCATGGTCCTCACCGGCACCCCGATCATGTCCAACCCCGCCGACCTGCCCTCCCTCCTCGCCATCACCGGACAATTGGAACCCGTCTTCGGGTCCCGCACCGCGTTCATGGCCCGGTACACCCGCTCCTACGAGATCACCGTCGGCCAGCAGACCATTCAGAAGATCGTCCCGAACAAGAAGCGTCTGCCCGAGCTCGCCCAGATCCTGCGCGACCAGGTGTGGGTGCGCCGCACCAAGGAGCAGGTCCTCCCGGAGCTGCCGGAGAAGCAGTTCTCGACGATGATCGTCGACGTACCCACCACCGAGTACCGTGCAGCGACCCGCGACGTCCGCGCGAAGATCGCCGCCTACCTGCGTGAGCGGACCCGGGAGCTCGGCCACCCTCCGTCGGAGAAGGAAGTGCGTGCCTGGTGCGCAGAGCAGATGGGCTGCGTGACGATGCTGCGCCGCGCCGCCGGCCTCGCGAAGATCCCCGCCGCCGCCGAGCACATCGCCGACTGGGTCACCGCCACCCGCCACGACGACGGCGACACGACAGTGTTCGACCGGCCCCTGATCGTCTGGGGCATCCACCAGACCGTCATGGACCGCCTCCACCAGCACCTCGACGAGCTCGCCGTCCCCCACGCGGTGATCAACGGCAGCATCTCGCTTACGCAGCGCGACCGCATCACTTCCGACTACCAGGCCGGGAAGATCGCCGTGATCCTCGCGAACATCGTCGCCGCCGGCGTCGCCATCACCCTCACTCGCGGCTCCGACGCCCTGTTCGTCGAGACCGAATGGCTGCCCGACCTCGTCTCCCAAGCCGTGGACCGCCAGCACCGCATCGGCCAGACCCGCCCTGTCATGGTCACGACCATGGTCGCCCCCGGCACCCTCGACCACACCATCCAGAAGGTGCAGCGCGCCAACATAGACGTCCTCGACGAGCTCGTCGGCGGCACCGGCCACCACGTCGCGGTGGGGGAGCAGGACATTTCCTCGCTCGCTATCGGAGACGTGATGTGGGAGCTCGCCGCACCCCTATGGCGCAAGGCACGGCGGGTTGACGGCGCCGCGGCATGAGGGCTGGGTCCACCGCGGTCTGTAGCCGCCGGACCCAAACGTGGTCAGGTCAGCTCCGCCATTTCCCCTTGAGCTGTGCAGAACGGGTTCTCTCTGCGATCAGGGGCCACGACCGACGCTGCCGAAGCAGTCCCGGGAGCTTTCGCGCATTGACCGGTGCCGCGTGAACAGACGGGCACGCGGCCTGTTGCCACCCTGACCGTTGCAACGCCCGCGCAAGCCCATCGGCAACGACGTCTCCCTTCGGTGGCGGAGCCACTATCTCAACCTGTCAGATATCTGATAACCTCGTCGGTATGGCGCAACCCACACGTCGGTTCGAGACACTGCAGTCCGAACTTCTCGACCTGATCCAACAGCTCGAGCTGAAACCAGATGACGCCTTGCCCTCCGAGGGGGAGCTCGCAGAGCGGCTCGCCGTCAGCAGGGCAACACTGCGCGAAGCCACCCGTGCGCTGCAGTCCCAAGGCGTACTCGAGGCACAGCAAGGACGAGGACTCTTCCTGCGCTCCTTCTCCGTCGCCCCCGTCATCTCCCGACTGCCGTACCAACTGATCGAGTCCGGCGCCGAGCTGGACGAGCTCCTCGTCGCGCGCGCCGCTCTAGAGCGAGGGCTTATCCGTGAGGTAGCAGACCGAATCAGCGAGGAACGCCTCGCACGCCTCGACGAGATCGTCGACACGATGCGAGAGAAGGAGACCCGCGGTATCGCCTTCCCAGAGGAAGACCGCGAGTTCCATCGCTCCCTGTACGTCGATCTTCACAACCGGGTCATCGACGGGACCCTCGAAGCCTTCTGGCAGCTGATGGACAAGATGCGCGACCAACTGCCAGCCCTGCGCTACGACGATCTCGCCGACCGTCACGCAGCCATCGTTCGAGCGCTCCGCGACCCCGAAACGCACGATCCGATCGCCGCACTCGATGACCACTTCATCGACATCCAGCAGCGCACCGATGAGCTGGTGGACATCCGCACCCACAACGCTGAGGAACAGTGACATGCCCACTACCGCGACGACACACACTTCGACACTTGAGCGCGCCGACGGCATCGTCTGCGCACTCCTGACGCCCTACCGCCCAGATGGCTCGATCGCCACCGACGTTCTGCAGGCACACACGCAGTCACTGATCGAGCAGGGCATCGACGGCCTGTACGTCTGCGGGTCCACAGGCGACGGCGTCATGCTCGATGCCGACTCCCGCGTGCACTGCGTCCAAGCCGTCGCGGAAGCCACGGAGGGGGAGGTTCCGATCATTGCGCACGTCGGCACCAACTCCACCGACATGACTCTCGACCTCGCAGAGCGGTCGGTCGAAGCCGGGGCGGACGCAGTCTCCTCGATCCTGCCGTCGATCCCCCTCACTGCCGCCGAGACGCGCTCCTACTTCCTGGACATCGTCCGCGCATCCCCGGCGCCGTTCATCGCATACAACTTCCCGGCCCGCTCCGGCGTCGGCCTCCCCCAGGATCTGCTCGCGGAGCTGGCGGAAGAGCCCAACCTTTACGGGCTCAAGAATACCTCCGGCGACATCTTCGAGATGTCGGCCTTCACGCGGCTTCGCGAGGGGAGCCTTCGCGTCTGGAACGGGCACGACGAAGTCCTCTACGCCGGCCTCTCCGTGGGTGCCTGTGGCGCGATCGGGAGCACCTTCAACGCGTTCCCACTGCTGTACAAGGACCTCCTGACCGCGTTCCGGAACGGTGACCACCCGGAAGCGCTGCGCCTCCAGCACCAGGTCGAGGACCTTGTCCGGATACTGGTGGCGTTCGGAGTCATGCCCTCATTGCGCGCGATCCTCGCCTCGCGCGGCGTGGAGATGGGGCCCAGCCGACGCCCCCAGCGCGACCTCGATGCCTCCAGCCGTAGCCAGCTGCTCTCCGCCATCGCCAACCTCAACCTCACTGCCTGACCTCTCTCCCCCCTGCATTTCCTGTGACCACGAAGGAGTTGTCATGACCAACCCGCGCTCCAATTTCACCCGACGGTGCGCCCTCATCGGAGGCCTCGGACTCAGCGCCGCCGCACTCGCCGCCTGCACCCCGGGCGGAACACCCGCAAGCGATGACTCCGCAAGCAGCGATGGCGGTGGGGATGGCGCCATCACGTTCTGGCACTATTACGGCGGCGCTGCCACTGCTCCGATCGAGGCCCTCGTGAAGCGGTACACCGAAGAGACCGGCGTCGAGGTCGACATCCGCTACATCCCCTTCGGCGACTTCAACCGCACCCTGCTGCAGGCCGCCACCGGCGACGGACTGCCCGACATCGCATTGGTGAACGCCTTCGACACCGCACTGTTCGCCGACTCCGGCATGCTCCTGGATCTCAGCGATCGCGTCACCGAGTGGGGACAGCAGGACTCGTACTTCGCCGGCCCCTGGGCAACGACCCAGGTCGAAGGCGCCACCTTCGGTCTCCCGCACGTCGCCGACACCTACGCCCTGTGGACAAACACCGCTGCGCTGGAGGCAGCGGGGGCCAAAGCACCCACGACCTGGGCAGAGACCGAGGAGGCTGCCATCGCCGCATCGGGAGATGGCACCTTCGGCCTGGCCTTCTGCGGCATCAACGGAGTCGAGGGAGCCACAGCATGGCTGCTGCGGTTCCTCGCCGCCGGGGGCGACGTCACCGAGTTCGCGAGCGAAGCCGGCACCACCGCGATGGAGTCCTTCCAGCGTCTGCTCCAGGATGGCGGGATCTCGGAAGGAGTGCTGACCTGGAATGAGGACGACACCTACACCCAGTTCCGCTCCGAAGCGGCGGCCATGATGATCAACTCCGCCTCCTACCTGACCTCGCTGGCCGAGGAGGCACCCGACCTCAAGTTCGAGGTGCTTCCTATGCCTGCCGACGCCATCAACGTCTCCTGGCTCTCCGCAGAGAACCTCACGATCACCAGTTCTGCGAGCAACCCCGACGCGGCCTGGGAACTGCTGACCTGGATGCAGCAGCCCGAGGTGATGAACGAGTACCTTCCCGACCGCAACAAGCTCCCGGTGCGGACCGACACCGCGGAAGACGAGCAGTGGCAGGAGCCGATCAAGAAGGTCTTCGTGGACCAGCTCGAGGTCGCGTGGGCGCCCGATGAGGAGGTAGCGCCTGCTTCTGCCGAGATCTTCACCGCCGCACAGTTGGCGATGCAGTCCGTGCTCAGCGGTTCCACCAGCGTCGATGCTGCTCTCACGGAGCTGCAGAAGGCAACGGACGACGCACTCGGCGCCTGACACCCACGAGGGCCGCTGCACTCGATGCTCAATGTGCAGCGGCCCTCCCTGACCTCACAGGATGTCCTTGATGACACTCACCGACGCACCGCTCCCCACGGCGCGCAACGAACAGGACGAAGCGCGCCGCGCTCGCGCATCGCGCCGGAAGCCGCAGCTGGGGAAGTATCTGTTCATCCTCCCCGCCGTCCTCTTCGTCATGGCCACCACGGTCTACCCGTTGCTCTACAACGTGAACCTCGGCTTCTACGACGCACCGATTCAGAAGTTCCTCGGAGGAACCGTTGAATGGGTCGGGCTCCAGCAGTACGGAGATGTCCTGGCTGACCCTGCGATGTGGTCCAGCCTTGCCACTTCGTTGATCTACACCGCCGCGACCATCGTTCTCATGTTGGTCATCGGCACCGCACTCGCAGTGCTCTTCAACAAGACGTTCCCCGGCAACAAGCTCCTCCGCTCGCTGCTCTTCCTCCCCTACATCCTGCCCTCAGTTGTCGCTGCCAATGTGTGGCGATGGATGCTCGATGGGACAAGTGGACTGGTCAACTACATCCTGATGTCCCTGCGCATCATCGAGGAGCCTGTGTTCTGGCTGGGCAACCCAACCATGGCCCTCCCCGCCGTGATCCTCGCGACCGCATGGACGATGGTGCCGTTCGCGATGCTCCTGATCATTGCTGGGCTGCAGAACATCCCCACTGCCACCTACGAAGCGGCGCAGCTGGACGGTGCGGGCCGTTCAGCGACTTTCTGGCGCATCACGGTGCCGCTTCTCCGCCCAGTGCTGTCCGTCGTCGCGCTGCTTGGCTTCATCTACACGTTCAAGACCTTCGACACGATCTTCATCATGACCCGCGGAGGCCCCGGAGATGCCACCACGGTGTTGCCGATCCTGGCGTACAACGAAGCGTTCGTGAACTTCGACCTCGGCACCGGAGCGACCGTGAACACCCTCCTGCTGATCATCCCCATGGTGCTCGCGATCTTCTACTTCCGCTCAACCCGGAACGAGGGCTGATTCCATGCAGAAGAAAACACTTCTCACCGGCGGTGCAACACTCCTGGTGATCGCATACTTGATCCCTGTCTATTGGATGGTCGCGACGTCACTGAAGCTGCCCTCGGACATCTTCAACTCACCCCCGGACATCTTCCCGTCCCCGCTCTCGTTCCAGGCATACGCCGACACTGTCGCCTCGGACCCGGCGGTCTGGCAGGGGCTCCGCTCCAGCCTCATCATCACGTTGCCCACGCTGCTGCTCACTCTCGTGATCGGGGCACCGGCGGCGTACGGGCTGGCGAAGTACAAGTTCCGAGTGACCGGCGCAGTGCTGTTCCTCCTCCTCGCCGCACAGATGCTGCCGACCATCAGCCTTGCGCTTCCCTTGTTCGCGATCTTCAGCCAGTACGGCCTCGTCGACACGTACGCCGGCCTGATCATCGCCAACGTCTCCGTCACCCTCCCGTTTGCCGTAGTTCTCCTCCGCCCCTACATGGCAGCGATCCCCGGAGACCTCCTCGAAGCAGCTCGCCTCGACGGATGCACGGCCTTCGGAGCGTTCCGACGCGTGGGACTTCCCTTGGTCCGTCCCGGTCTCGTCATGGTGGCAACCCTGACCTTCGTTATGACATGGGGTGAATTCGTCTTCGGGCTCACCCTCGCCACGAGCGACGACAAGCAGCCGATCACTGTCGTGCTCAACCGATTCATCGCAAGCTTCGGGACTCAGTGGACGAACCTCATGGCGGTGTCGACGATCATCGCCATCCCGATCATCGTCATCTTCATCGCCCTCCAGAAGCACGTCGTCGCCGGCCTCACCGATGGCGGGCTGAAGGATTAGGGGTTGCTCGCAGGTGATCAATCATGCGCGTCCTCGGGACGTCAGGATTCATCCACACTCCGGGACCTCCGCGAAGAACTTCGAGCGAATCCGGGTTGGCCCCGCGCCGCGGAAATGCTGGTCAGCGCAGTACGTCGCGCAGACCCGGAGCGGAGCGTAAGAACTACGCAGTGTCTGTCATCTGATACCGGACGTCGAGAAGATCCAGCAGGTGCGCGGGCAGCAGCTTCGCGCCGCGGGTGCCGCTGCGCGTGCAGATCTCGAGCACGGCACGGCAGGCAGGTGTCAGGTGCTGTCGGACCGTGTCGTAGACGAACTCCTGCGGAGAGATGGCGCGGATCGGAGCGGGCAGCTGTGCGGCGGGGAAGTCTTTGAGATTGCTGGTCACGATGGCTTCGGCACCTCCCTTGGCGGCGGCCGCCACGACGTGCCGGTCATCCGGATCCGGTAGCGAGTACGTTCCCTCGAGCGGTTCCCAGTCGGTCACCAGAGCGTCGTCAAACGCGCGCGTCATCGTCGTGATCAGCCGGTCAGCGCGGGCGGTAGCGTCGGCGTCTGGGGTGCCGCGTCGGACCAGCTTCTTGGCTTCGTGGAGGACCAGTTCGTCCAGGATCGCCGAGCTCCATAGTGGCCGGTAGGTGCCCTCGACGGGCAGGGACAGCAGAAAATCGCGTTGCAGGCTGGGCCACAACACGCTGGTGTCGAGGACGGCGGTGAACATCTGGCCAGTATGTCAGCGGGTTCCGTCACGCCGTCGGGTGGCACCCATTGCTTTGCGAGCCGTCTTGAGCTGGCCGAGGATCTCGTCGATGTCGTCCGTCTCATCCACGTCGACGGAGAGGGCCTCGATCGCTGCGTATTGCTCGCGGCGTCGCTGCTCGCGATAGTCCAGGACGTCGGTGAGGGCAAGGCGTCGGTGGGTGCCGGAGCGCGTGTACGGCAGCTTGCCGTGGTCCAGAGCCTTGATCAGGGTAGGTCGGCTGATGCCCAGTAGGTCCGCTGCCTGCTGCGTGGTCAGCGTCTGGGAGGTTGGCGAGATCGTGACCGAGAGGCCCTTCTGCATCGCGTCCACGACGCGTCGAAGGACCTGGTAGACCTCTTCGGGCAGTTCGACCGGATCTTCGGAGCCGCCGCCGATGAGATAGTGGCGGGGCACGGGATGGGTCGCTTCGTCCGCGACGAGGAGGTCGTGGACGCGTGCCAGCTGTTGCATGTCGCTCTCAGTGTGCGTGGACGATGCCAGGATGCTCGTGGCGGCCATGAACGACTCCTCAACTGACGGTAACGCAGGATGTTGCGTCTACTGCGATTAAGTGTAGTGGGTGGACCGGCCTAGCGGAACCCGCGCCTCCGCGATCGGCAGTACGTGCGGCGGCTCGACCAGGACGCGGGAAACGGGTCACACATCAGCAGCTTCCGAGCACCACGACCTGCCCGTCCAGCCCGGATGCGGCGAGCGAGCGCCGAGTGCGACAGTCGGCTGCCGCGTATCCCTACAGGCAGGTCGAAGTGTAGGGAGGTGTAGGACCAAGGCTCCGCCCTCCAGGCGCTCACACGAGTGTTTCATCTCCTCCGGAGCTCACGTCCTACCGGGTCAGTCTCGTGCCCACTGGCGGGTCATGAGGACGAAAGCCGAGAAGGGCCGGGCCCGCCACCGCGACATCGTCACCCGCTACGAGCGGAACGAACCCGCCTGCCCCAGCGCCCACCGGGCACCGGATGCGCTCGTCGTGCTAGTGCATCCCGAACCGGTGCCGGTCCGCTTCCGGGAGGTGGAGCAGGAGCGGGTCCACGACCGGGAGACGCTGCTGGGGGCGTGCCGGCGCGTGTTCGACCTGCAGGCCCGGGCCTGGGCGTACACAAGCAGGCACCGGGACGATCTCATCCAGGACTCATGCGTGATCGCGATGTCGAAGATCGTGCCCGCCGAAGCCGCGTGCCCGGGCGCGGAGGCGCTGATCCCGGAGGGGCTGGTCTACAACATCGTCCGTGGCGCGATGCGGCACCGCTCCGAGGGGGATGGCCGGTACATGGCCACCGAGTCCGGGCAGGGCCGCGAGATCCTCATGGCCACGTGGGAGGACCACGTGAAGACGGGCGGGGTCGAGTCGATGCGGCGGTTCGAGGAGATGGCCGACCAGGTCCGGTCCGCGTTCCCGATCGGGCGCCGCCCGACCCGCGGCTATCATCTCGGCCGCCTCGAGCAGGCGCACGAGTACATCCGCGAGATCGCCGAACGCCAAGCCCGACGGGTCGAGGATCCCGACCCCACCGCTACGGCGGCGCTGAGGGGTCGCGATCCGGAGACGTGCCCGATCGACCTCACCACAGCGATCGCCCGCCTCACCGAGACGCGGGCAGCGAACGGACAGTCCGTCGGGCAGCTCGTGACGTTCGCGTACCGGTTGCCGACCCCGCGCGGCCAGGCCGCGATCGAGCACGCCCGCCACGTCGCCACGTTCATCCTCCAGCACTTCGGCGACCACCTCGACGCCCACGGCGCGGCGGCGCTGTGGCGGGGCCGAGGCCGGTCACCCCTCGAGGCCGTGTTCGCGATCCGCACCATCGAGGACCGCGACCTGGTGCTCACCGTGCTCGAGCGCCTCGACCCCGACCAGGCCGACACCTTCCTCCGCTCCGTCCTCGAGGACCTCGCCGCCGGGATCGCGTACCGGCGCAGGGGCGCGGTGGCCGCGTGAGGGGTGCGGCCCCGCCCACTTGACGGGGGCAGACCACGCCTGGGCCAGCGGATGGAGACACGACATGACGATCGCGAAGAATGACGCCGAGACGACCGCCGGACCCGTGCGGACGTCGTCGGGGCCCGTCCGGAAGGCCTCGGGTTCCGGCGGGGGCCGACTGGAGGGAGGACCTCTCCGGAAGAAGGACACGGGGGAGAGCGGCAACGGCGGCCAGTTCGGATCCCTCACCCGAGCCGACGCCGACGTCACCGTGCCGCCCATGGATCCGGTGGCGGGGATGCGGGCGCAGGGCCGGTCCGGGCAGCTCATCGCCGACCTGTGCCCGGAGATCGACGTCGAGCGAGACGGGTACGCCGCAGCGCTCGAAGTCGCCGCCGAGGACGGGCCCCGCCAGTACTACCTGCGGCCGGACGGGCCGGACCGGATCCACGCCGAATCCCTGCAGAACCAGCGCTACAACGACCGCACCCTCTCCCAGGCCACATTCGACCTCAGCACCGGGAAAGGCACGTTCACCTACGACTTCGAAGAATCGTACGGGGACGTGGGCAAGGCGGACACGATCGACGCCGATCTCGACTTCAGCGGTGACGCGGAGCAGATCGCCCAGTACCTGCGCGAGTTCTCGGTCGACGACGGGGCGGTGGAGGACCAGATCAAGGAGTCGTTCGAGGACCCGCACGAGGCGGCCCGCGAAGCGTACGCCGTCGCGAACGGGGCACGCCCGCGAGGCTTTGTTCGCCGTCATCGCCCGCGGAACCGGTGACCGGTCGACACGCCGCCACGTCGCAGATCGGCTCCGGCCCCGCGCACTGCAAGGGAGTATGCGAACCCATCACGTGCACGTCGGCGACAACCTCGACATCCTCCCCACCCTGGACGGTCCGTTCGACCTGATCTACCTCGACCCGCCGTACAACACCGGCGGACGCGTCGTCACCGGCTACAACGACCGGTTCGAGGACTGGACCGGCTTCATGGCACCCCGCCTCGCCCACCTGCCGCGTCTCCTCGCCGAACACGGCATCGTGATCGCCTCCATCGACGACCGCGAGTGTCACCACCTTCGCGTCCTCCTCGACGACGTCCTCGGCGCCCGCAACCACATCGGCACCGTCGTCTGGGACGGCTCGACCCTCAACTCCTCCCGCCTCCTCAGCGTCTCCCACGACTACCTGATCCTGTACGCAAAGAACCACGCCGCCCTGAAGACTGCTGGGACGACGTGGCGGCAGCCCCGCCCCGACGCCGAAGCCATGCTCGACGCCGCCGCCCGCTCGTGGCGGCATGCGCACGGGGACCGGGCCGTCGCGCAGCAGCACTTCCGGGCCTGGCTCGCCCCCAGGCGCTCCACCCTGCCGCGGGGCCTGATCGAGTACGACCGCATCGACGACACCGGCACCCTCTACCGGGTCGGCGACCCCGGCGCCCCCTCCGTCCAGGCCAGCCGCTCCTTCCGGCATCTCACCCACCCCACCACCGGACGCCCCTGCCCAGTACCCAAGCGCGGATGGCGGATGAACGACGCCTCGATGGATCGCATGCTCGCAGACGGGCTGATCGAGTTCGGTCCCGACCACACCACCCAGCCGAAGCTCAAGCGCCGACTCGTCGACAACGCCACCGCCGTGCCCCGCTCCGTGTTCCGGCAGGAACGCGAAGGCGCCCGGCACCTCGCCGGGATCGACGGGGTCGGCGAGTTCCCCTTCCCGAAAGACCACACCGTCCTCGCCCGCTGGTTCACCACCGTCACCGGACCGAACGCACGGATCCTGGACCCGTTCCTCGGCTCCGGCACCAGCATCGAAGTCGCCATGGCCCTGAACGCCGCCGACGGCGGAACCCGCACCGTCACCGGCATCGCCCTCGACGAAGGCGGGATCATCGAGAACGTCCTCGTCCCGCGCCTGCGTTACTGCGAAGCGACCTACAGGGAGCAGGTCTCCTGGGGCGCAGTGGGTGCCGGCCCGCGGGATGTCGAGCTGCGAAGACGGCACACCACCGCCGCATAGAACCGGAACGAGCTCGGTCCCGTCCCGCGTACTCGGCACCCATGTCCGGGGACGTAGCCGGCCTGCCCATGGCGAAGGGGGAAAACGCGGGGTCGTCGGTCGGACCGAGGGCTTACGGTGGGGTGACTCGATGGCCATTCGTGGAGGTCATAGGGACACACCATCGGAGAGCAGAGGCCATGACCAGTCCGCACCGCAGTTACCCCTACGACGCGTACTACGACCACCTCGACCGCTCGGCTCTGCTGGAGATGCTCACGACATCAGCCGGCTACGACGCTGAGGACCTCGCCGATCTGACGCGCGCCGAACTCATCGACACCCTCATCGGCTCCGCCGTCGAGGCCGAATACCACGCCGAAGAGCTCGGCGAGGACTATCCGCTGCGCCGCCTCTCCGAGCCCCAAGACCTCTCGGTCCTCCGCGAAATCCGCAGGGCGGACGGGCATCACGTGTACTGGTGCTGGATGGACGACTGGGAGACTGCCGTCGAATCCCTCAACGGGGACCTGAACGAAGTCACCTGGGGCCTTCCGGCCGGTGTACGCGCCGGCGACGTGATCGTGACGGCCGTGAATTCGACCCCGGCCCTCCTCGCCTGCGTCGAACAGGTCAGCCGCGTCGAAGGCGGGACCGTGTTCGTCGAACCCCGCTGGACGACCGACCAGCCCGTGCCCGTGCACCACGTCGAGGCAAGCATCGCCGTGAAGCTGCCCCGCACGACCACGGTCCTGGCCGATGCGACAGGCGATGCACTCCTGGACCACAGCATCGACCTGCTCGAGCATCCGCGGCCGGTGTTCGTCGTCGCGGGAGACTGCACGCCGGACGGTCGCAGGACGGCGGGATCCGCGGTCCACGCCCTCACACTCCTGCAGGACGCGGAGTTGCGGTGCGCAGCCTGCGGCACCGACCACGGAACCTTCGAACTGCACTACTTCCGGCCTCGACACTTCGACCTCCAGCTGGAGATCCAGGACCACCTCGATGATGCCGCTCAGTTGTGCCTGGACTGCCATCTGCTGTGCCACTCGCCGAGCCTGAAGCGGCTGCGCGAGTTCGTGCGCCCGGTGCCCCTGACCTGCCCGGAGTGCGGCGCGGGCAATCCTCGGGAGTACATCTGGGGCATGCCCGTTGACCCGGAGACGGTCGATTCCGACGCCTTCATCCTGGGTGGCTGCGTGCTTCCCGGCGGACCGGCGCCTGGGTATCAGTGCCGCGCCTGCGAGACGGACTTCAGCGTCGTCCGCGCCGACGTCTTCCATGGATCGGCCTTCTGAACCCCCTTCGCTCGCGCCGGATGTAGCCGCAAGCCCCGGCGCTGCGTGACGCCGCCCCCGTCCTACGAGGTCAGGGGTGCGCCCACTGCGTCCGCATGAACGATGCCGCGCCCAACCATGCCGTGTTCTCCATGAACGCGGCCCTGAACTCCGCCCTGCTCACCCTGAACGCCGGACGGGTCGACACCGCCCCCGGACTCGACCGGGAAGGGGCGTACCTGTACGCGCGCGGCCTGCGCCACGAAGTCCTCGCCAACAACGCAGGGATCTCCGAACCGTTCGCGCCCTACCTCATCGCCGGGATCGTGTTCGCCGGACTCGAATCCCGCCACATCACCCACCACCCCCAAGAACTGAACCGGCCCGGGTTCTCTGCTGCTACTTTGCGGGTTCGGGCTCTCGGTCGAGGGCCTCGTGGTGGAGCGTCTCGAACTCTATCGGGGTGAGCATCCCGAGGGAGCTGTGGATGCGCCGGTTGTTGTACCAGTCGACCCAGCCGGCAGTCGCGAACTCGACGTCCGCGAGGGTGCGGAAGGGGCCGGCATGGAAGACGGTCGTGCGGACGCACTCGGTCTTGAACAGCCCGTTCACCGTCTCCATCAGCGCGTTGTCGTAGGCGTCGCGGACGGACCCGATCGACGGCGCGATGCCCTCGAGGGCGAGATGCTCGGTCAGACGAATCGCTGTGTACTGAGATCCGGCATTGCTGTGATGGATCAAATCTCCAGGTGAGACCGGAGTTCCTTCCCGTTCGCGTTGCCAGAGCGCGATCCGCAGCGGCGTCATGACCAGGTCGACCTTCTTGCTCGCGCTGGCGTGCCAGCCGACGATCCGCTGGGCGAAGACGTCCAGCACGAACGCGACGTAGACGAACCCTGCCCAGGTGCGGACGTAGGTGAAGTCGGTGACCCACACGCGGTTCGGAGCCGTGGCAGTGAAGTCGCGATTGAGCAGGTCACCGGCACGTTTCCCTTCCGGACCAGGGATGGTGGTGCGCAGCTTCTTCGCGCGCCGTACGCCTTCGAGGCCGACGGTGCGCATCGCGCGGTCGACTGCGCCTCGGGACGTGCCGGCGAGCCCTTCTTGGCGGCGGAGCAGGGCGACCCACTTTCGCCGCCCGTACAGGCCCTCCGGCGTCATCTGAACCTGCCCGGTGACCTCGTTGACGGTCCAGGCGAGGTCGCGGATCTTGTCCTCGACCAGGGCATCGGTGACGGTACGGGACGCGATGCGGGCCGGCCGCTTCCAGGACCTGTAGGTGCGTGCAGCGATCTCTAAGCCCTGCTGGCGCAGGACGCAAAGGATCGACTCGACTGCATAGCCCTCGGCTCTCATCTCATCGATGAACGCGAGGATTAGCGGTTTCGGGGGTCGAGCTCCCCCGCGAAGAAAATCGAGGCCCGCCGGAGGATCTCGTTGTCCTCCCGGAGCTGCTTGTTCTCCGCCTTCAGTCGCTTGACCTCGGCAGACTCCTCGCTGGTGACGCCGGGGCGGGTTCCGTCGTCGACGTCGGCCTGGGCCAGCCATCGCCGCACGGACTCCCGCGAGACGCCTTCCTGGCGGGCCACCGCGGCCGTCGCCGCCGTCAGGGTCGGGTACTCCTGCTGGTGCTCACGCACGAGTCGCACGCACCTCGCGCGCAGCTGGGGATCGATCTTCTTCGGCATGCTGTCCATCCTTCCGGACTCAAACAGCAGCGGCATCAAACCTGGGCCGGTTCACTCAGCGATGCCCTCCCGCTCCAGGCGCCGGTTCGCGAGCTCCACCTTGTGCTCGATGCGCTCCACCGACCAGGTCGGTACCCGCAGCTGCGGCCCCGTCGCGGAATCACCGGTCTCCCGGTGGATCCCTCCGGGGGTCTCGGCAATGGAGATGTCGGCGTCCGAGCGCGAGATAGTCCCGAACTCGCCCGCATTGCCCACCTCGCCGGTGTCCCTCTTCCGCACAATCCTCGACATGACTGTTCCCTCCCACGACGGGCTCTCAGCCAGCGAAGTGGGCGATGAACAGCCTTCACAGGACCCTCAGCCAACTCTGGGCGGCATCCCAGCAGGTGGAGCGGCGGACAGAAATGTGACCTGCAACCTACGATGTCGGGACCATCGATCTCAGGAGTGATTCCGCTGCCTACCGGAGCCGTCCTCACCAACACCCGCTTCCTGGACATCGAAACGGGCGAATGGCGCTCAGCGGACCTCGAGATACGCGACGGCCGATTCGCGAAGATCGCCGCGGCCGGAAGCCTCGCCGACGCTGACGACGCGATCGACCTCGCGGGCAAGCATGTTCTCCCCGGCCTCATCGACTGCCACGTCCACGTTTACGCGATGACCGCGAACCTCAGCGAGCTCGAGACCACCGCGCCGTCCTACGCGACGATGCACGCCGCCCGCCTCATGGGCGACATGCTCGACCGCGGATTCACCACCGTCCGAGACACCGGCGGGGCAGACCACGGCCTGGCCGCCGCCCAGACCGAAGGCCTGCTGCGCGGGCCGCGCCTGTTCTTCGGAGGGAAGTCCCTCACCCAGACCGGAGGACACGGCGACACCCGCCGACCCGGCCAGCAGATCTCGCACAGCTCCTCGTGCTGCGCAGGCCTCGGCGTCATCGCCGATGGACCCGACGCCGTGCGACGCGCCGCCCGGGAACAGCTCCGCACTGGAGCCCACCATCTGAAGATCATGGCCGGGGGAGGAGTCGCCTCCCCAACCGACCGCGTCGACTCCATCCAGTACTCCTTCGCCGAGATGCGAGCCGCCGTCGAAGAAGCCCAGGACGCAAACCGCTACGTCGCCGCCCACGCCTACACCCCGGGCGCGATCCAACGGGCCCTCGACGCAGGCGTGCGCTCCATCGAACACGCCAACCTGCTGGACGAGAAGTCCGCCGACGCGATCGCCGAAGCAGGCGCGTTCGTCACCATGAACCTCGTGACCTACTGGGCCCTCGACACCTTCGGTGCCGAAATGGGACTCCCACCCGTGAGCCAAGCCAAGGTCGCCGACGTGCTCAGCGCCGGGGAACAGGCACTGGCCCTCGCCCACCAGAAAGGACTGAACCTGTGCTTCGGAAGTGACCTGCTCGGTGGGATGCAGGTCCATCAGTCGAAGGAGTTCGAGATCCGCGCCCGCCACCAGGAGCCGCTGGACGTGATCCGCTCCGCCACCACCACCGCAGCCCGCCTGCTCGAGCGCGTCGGCGAGCTCGGCGTCATCCGTGAGGGCGCATTCGCGGATCTGGTCGTCCTGGAGGCCGACCCGCTGCAGGACATCACCGTGCTCTCCGCACCGGACCCCGCTCTAGTGATCCAGGGCGGCGAGATCGTGCGCGCCCGCCCGACCCACTGACCCGAAGGCACCCCCATGAACTACACACACATCGCCGTGCTCATCGCCTACATCGCCCTGATGGTCGTCATCGGCGCCTGGTTCGGTCGCAAGAAGGCCACCAGCTCGGGCGAGGACTTCGTCCTGGCCGGGCGTTCACTGCCGGCGCCCGTGATCGGCGGAACGATGCTCGCGACGTTCGTCGGTTCCGGCTCCATCATCGGAGCCGCCAACTTCGCCTACACCTACGGCCTGATCCCCGGCTTCCTGTTCTTCTCCGGGACGATCACCGGCACCATCCTGTTGATCGTCCTCTCCCGGCGTGTACGCGGAGTCGCCGGGCACACCGTCCCGGAGATGTTCGACAAGCGCTACGGCAAGCCCGTGCGGATCGCCGCGACCATCATGATCCTCATCGCGTTCATCGGGATCACCGCCTACCAGTTCACCGGCGCCGGCTACATCATCAGCCTGATCACGCCGCTCGAGGAGTCGACCGGTGCCGTGATCGCCGCGCTCCTCATCACGTTCCTCGCCCTGTCCGGCGGGCTGAAGTCCGTGGCCTGGACCGACTTCCTCTCCGCCGTCGTGATCGTCTTCGCACTCTGGGTGTCCGTGTTCTTCGTGGTCGGGACCGATGTCGGCGGCCTCGCCCCGCTGACCGAGGTCAACTCCGACGCCGGCGTCTTCGGAGGCCTCAGCGCACTCCAGATGCTCGGCTTCATCCTGCCCGTCCTCGTGCTGCTGCTCGGCGATCAGAACATGTACCAGCGCCTCGCCGCCGCGAAGAGCGACAACGCAGCCTTTTGGGGCGCGGTCCTCTTCTGCCTCGGCTCCATCGTGATGATCGTCCCGATCGTGCTGCTGTCCGTCTCCAGCGCCCTCCTCCAGCCGGGCATCGAACCGGACATGGCCGTGCTGTCCCTGTCCGGCACCCAGTTCACCCCCGCGGTCATCGGTGGCGCACTGCTCGCTGGCGCGTTCGCCCTCATCATCACGACCGGCTCGTCCTACCTGCTGACTTGCTCCTCAAACGTGGTCCACGACCTCGTCGGGCAGCTCAGCCCGACCAAGCCCTCCGACACCGCGAACCTCTGGATCGGCCGCGCCGCCGTGCTGGGGGTGGCCATCCTCGGTTTCGTGATGGTCAACTTCTTCCCGAGCGTCCTCGCGCTGCAGATGTACGCGTACACGATGTACGGCGTCACCATCACCCCGGTGCTGTTGGCCGGCCTGTTCTGGAAGCGGGCCAACGGGGCGGGAGCCATGTCGGCCCTGCTGGTGGGTGCGGCCGTCACACTGTTCTGGGAGATCTCGGGGCGAGCTGCCGAGTTGAATTCCGTGATCGTCGCTCTGCCGGCCTCCGTGCTGGCACTCGTGGTGGTCTCGCTGCTCACCCCGCCGGGCGATGCGCGAAAGCGGTCAGCGGCCATTCAGGACTCGGCGTCGGAGGTCTCTGCCTGAAAGGGACCTGGCGCGGTGGCCGGACCGAGCCATCGGGGCGTCCGCCTGCCATGCGGGCCTGCGCCGCGCCCATCGTCGAGGGGGCTGACGCCCGATCCTGCATATCTCTCCGCCGTGGGGGTGGGGTCAGAAGTCGTACCCGTCCTCCGACGCCTCGATCGGCTCCGCGGTGGGGGTCTCGGCGGGCTCCTCGACAGCCTCCGTAGGTGCCGGCGCTGCGTCGCCCTCCTCCGAGCTCGCTTCGGGTGCCGGGCTGGTCTCTTCGCCGAGATCACGCCGGATCAGCGCGATCACCGCGTCGAGCCGCTCCATCCGCTCCTCGAGGTGCTCTCGCTGGACCACGAGGGACTCGAGCCGCATTCGCGCGGACTCGTCCTGCCCCTCGGCTTCGGTCGTGCCGGCGACGATGCGTGTCGGGCACGGGTACGGCACGTTCGCCAGCTCCGGCGCGTACGACCAGTCCTCCCCGTCGGAGGTCACCTTCTCGAGGGCGTCGGTGCGGAGGCGGGTGCATTCGAGGCAGATGACGTCGACGTCGTAGCCGTTGTCGTGCGCGACGAGCGTCGGGCCGTGCAGCTTGCGGACGGACTCGATCAGCGAGGCCATGGATCCTCCTCCACGCAGGGTCATGTCCCCTCACCAGTGGGCGAAGAGATGCCGTCGTGGGACCTCCCCGGTCACAGCTGCGGGTCCAGCGCCGTGCCTCCCGGGCGAAGGAGTGGCGTCACGGCGTGCAGGGCGTCCCGATGAGGATCGGGTCGAGCGAGCCGGCGTCTCGTTGCGGTCCCGGTTCGTCCGACTCGCTCCATTTGTCTGAGTCTCCACATAGCTCGGCCGCATGCCCACGCCGAAGTTGTTCTCCAGGTACCTCGTCACTGCTGCGACCGCCATGCTGGTGCTGTCCGCCTGCGCCACCAGCCCCGTCGACACCCAGTCCGCACGCGCCGAAGGCCAGAACGCCGAGGTGTCTGCAGAGCCGACGACGGACGCACCCACCACCGACGCGGAGTCCGAGACCCCGTTGCCCACAGCGACTACGCCCGAACCGGAACCCGTGGAGACCAGCGGTGCCGGGGAGTTGGTGCAGCTGCCCTCTGCAGACTTCACAGTGCGGACCATCGAGGAGCGCGACATGATCCCTACTGATTTCCCGGACTCTGAGCCGAACTTCGAGCCGGGTGAGGGCGAGCGCCTCTGGTACTTCCACATCGAATGGACCAACAACACGCTGGACGCCGTGGCGAAGGAGTGCCACGGCCCCGACATGTTCGATCTCCGCGCCTACGACGTCGACGGCGTCGAGATGCTCATGGTCGACCAACCGGGAATGATCGAAGGGCAGGAGTGCTCAAGCGGTCTCCGGCAGGGCGAGACGGGTACCTGGTACACCGCATTCTACGGCGGTGACGCGGAGTTCGGATGGGCAGTGTTCACCGACTACTCCGGCGACGATGCCGTCGTGACACTTGATCCGTCCCTGGAGCTCATCCGCACACCCTGACGAACCCCGACCCCCGTAGACCGCGCATATGAGCGCAACGGGTGCTACGAGTGGGACGGCCCAGAGTGCAGCTTCCCGGCGCGCAGCAGCGCCAACCGGGCAGCGAGGAGGCGTTCGAGCTCGGCGTCGGTGCGACGCTCGGACACGTGGGCCCAATGGTCCTTTCGCTCGTGAGCCTTCGCGGTGGCCGGCATGCCGATCAGCTCGACGCCCTCATCGGCGTCGGTCGTGCATTCGGCGCCGCCGCGGCAGAGCCGGCACGGCCACCGGGCCGGAATCGGCGCCCGCGGGTGCAACCGCACCTCGGTGAGGACTTCGCACTGCCCGCACAGGTACGTGACGATCTGCGGCACGAGCGGCACGACCCGGTCCGGGTTCTCCACCGTCAGTGCACGGTGGGGCACCGTGGCGGGGAGCAGGGCGGCGGGCATCAGACGGCCGCCAGATCTCCGTGCTCGAGCAGCTCGATCACACCCAGCCCGTGCAGGGATTCGAGCATGGTCACGTCGTCGGTGGGGCCGATCCAGGCGACGTTCCCGACCGGCTGATCCCTGTCGCTGTACGGCGCGAACAGGCTCGTCACGAGCACGAGCGGCACCATGTGCTCCCACCTCACCCCGGGCCCGCGATCTCGCGTTCCGCGAGCAGCGCGGTCCAGATGTCCTCGGGGGTGGTTTCGTCGAGATCTCTGCGTTGCACGGCGGCGGCCACGATCGACTCCTGCACGGCGGTTGCGATCACGATCGCTTGCTCGAGCCGCATCAGGAACAGCACCTCAGGATCGTCCTCCTCGAGGTACTCGGGGCCGATGACGGCGGCGAGCAGTTCGTCATTGCGGTCTGCGTGGACGGTGCGTGCCCCGATGCGGAGGGAGAACTGCCCCGTTCCGTCGTGGGGCTCGGTGGTGGAGTGGAGGGTGTGGGTGTTGGTGGTGCTCATCGGTGCTTCCTCAGTTCCTGGGATCCGGGATCGTCACCCCGCACCAGTGGGCGGAGGATCCGAGACCTGTCCCATCGAGGGAAGAATTGAGCGCCTTTCCCGATCGCGTCAAGCATTTCAGAACGGTGGGGACTTCGAAGGCAGCCCGACCGAAAAGAATTGCATTCTTAATACTGTATCCACCAGACATGTTGTGGATCGGCGGCTTGTGTTGACAATTCAAATAGTATTCGCAGAGGTGATTGATAAAACTTGCGGACGCGCTAAACTTATGGATGGGATAGTGAGTGGTTAGCTCCTGCCTGTTCTGCACGGCTTGGGGTGGCCCGAAGGGAGACGAGGTACTCATCTCCGGCGGTTGTCAACTTCCAGTATACGGCGTTATCGCTCACTGTACGTTTCTTCGTGCCGACCGCGATAAGGCGTAGCGCCCTCAGCTGCACGATGATCGCCCCCCAAGATCTGTCTGAAATCTTCGCTGACGGTGACATGAAGTCCGTAGACCATGTTCCTTCGGTGTCAGCCTGAATGTCGAGAAGTATGTGGTTGTTGAAAGTGTTGCGCAGCGATGATTCAGGGGCCTCGTCGATCATGAATGGGCCCAAGACCTCAACGATCTCATCCCAGGTATAGGAGAGCTCGCCGTCCTCGCTCTGTAGATACCCGCGACCCTTGTGCAGAAGGGTTATTGTGACTTCCTCGTCACCGTGGGCAAACTTGCTGTCCATCTGTGTGGGGGTATAGGCGGAAATCTCGACCTCCTTCTTCTCATATCTGGCAATAGTCGCCTTGAGTTCGGCAATTTCTGCGCGAGTCTCGGGCGTTATCGCCTGATCTCCGCGTATCCAGCCTGGCCGGGGGTTATTCTTAATCAAATGCATTAGCCCCCGCGTAACCTTTGAGCCGAGATCTTCGGCGTTCGACCAGTCTCGAGTCATCTTGAGCTGGACCTTCTTGCGGAACTCGGCGAGCCTTTCTGTCGCTCTGCTATCCTTGTCTGTCTTGCCTACCGGGATCGCGTCTGGCTCGGCCGGGACAAAACCCATAACTGGGATACCGAGCTCAACTGCATAGTCGTACTCCTTCTCAGTATAGCTGATTCCCTCTTCGGTGACCGAGCCGTATCGCCCGCCAAGGATAACCAGGTAATAGTCACTTTGCTCTATGACACCCGTGATCAGGGTCCACTGATCGGTGTTGCCGGCTGGGAACAACTCCATGCCTGCAGGTAGGCAGTCCATCTCGAGCAATGCCTGCATGACCTCGCGACGCTCATCGATGAGATCAGTGAATGTCGAGCTGATGAATACCTGGTACCGTCTGTCCATGGCTCAGATGCTAGTCGGGATGGCTGACGTAGGTGCCTGATTAGTGCTTAAACGGGATGATCGCTACCAAGACGCAGTCCTCGCGTGCCCTTGGAGGGCTTGAACTGTCGTTCTGCCGAGCGTTCGATCTGTACCTCGCCGCGCTCAGGCCCCGGCGATTTTCGCGGCGTGCGCTGCCGCGGCAGCGCCCCGCAGCTCGCGCCCGTCCTCCCCGTAGACCCGGTCGGCGGCGGCCCTCGGGGCCCGGCGGCCGTTCCACGGGTCGGTGTCGCCGAGTTGGCCGGTGCCGTGGTCGAGGTCGTCCTGGCCGGTGTGCTCGGCGATCTCCGCCCTCGTCGGTTCGGGGCGCGTGGTGCGGCGGACGGTGCTGGAGGCGGCGAGGTGGTCCGCGAACTCGGTGGTGGGGGCGTAGTAGCCCTTGAACACCTGGGAGGGCTGGCCTTCGGTCTCGGTGACGCCGACGCCCTTGGACACCCCGGGCGTGGTCTTCACGTTCTCGGGGACCTCGGCGACGGAGTCCGGGGCGGAGAACGCGTTGGCGCGCTGGTTGTCGGAGGCGTTCGGGCCCATGAGGAACCTGTTCCCGCAGGCGGCCTTCAGTGCGGTGGAAACGCCGGTCTTGGTGTTGCCGAGCTGGGTGGAGACGAACACGTGCATGCCCACGAACCGCATCTCGAGCGCGATCTTCTGGATGAACGTCGCGACCATGTCCTTGAACCCGTTGGTCGCCTCCGCCTCGGCCCGCATCGGGTGGTCGCGGGGGAGCGCTTTGGGGACGCGTTCGGGGGTCATGAGGCCCGTGTACTCGTCGGCGATCAGCACGACGGGACGGAACGAGGGGTCGTCCGTGATCGCGAACCAGTTGTTGATCCCGCGGCGTTTGAGGATCGCGGCGCGACGCTTCCCTTCGGCGTAGACCATGCCGCAGGTCGCGACCATCGCCTCGTAGCTGTCGCACCCCCACCCGCCGTCGCGCACGTACGGGCGCAGCCAGTCGAAGTCGACAGCCTTGTCGGGGGTGTCGACGATCGCGAGCTCCGCCCCGGCTTGCAGCATCCAGTATGCGAACGCGGTGATGTTCACGCTCTTCCCGGACATCGGCAGGCCCTGCAGGAGCGTGTGGGAGGCGCTCGCGAGGTCCAGGCGCACCTCCGGCCCGGTCGCGTCTCCTGGACGGGCCAGGGCGCGTCCGAGGGGTGCCTGCGTCCAGGCGGTGTCGGCGGGGGACGTGAATTCGGGGACGGTCGAACGGGTAGGGGATCACGGCCGGGAAGGTCGGCGGCTCGGCGGGGATGATTTGGGCGGTGAGGGCTCTCGGGTCGATGTCGACGGGGCGTTGAGGCGCCCTGGGGCGACCCAGGACGCGAAATCAAAAGTCTGACAAAAGTCTGATTCGCTCGAAACTGGGCGACATGACGGTTCCGAAAAGCACCTCTGACCAGTGCCGTTGTAGCCCAGGCGGGGCTTGAACCCGCGACCGACGGATTATGAGTCCGCTGCTCTGACCGGCTGAGCTACTGGGCCGTGGCCCCGCGAGAGGGCCCGGACGAATCTACCACGCACGGCCGCATGACCTGGTTCGACGTCGCGCCGCGGGCCCCGCGGGCACTCCGCCTCGGACGGGCTCTCCGGTCGCCGCGGCGCCACCCGCCTCCTCGAGGTGCTCCGGAGCAATGACGACCTCCTCGATCCGGGAGCGGCGGCCCGGGCGATGACGCGTCAGCATCCACGACGGGACCCGGCGCGGGCGCGTAACCTTCGTCATAGTGGCCGGTCGTGAGGGGGTTCCGGGATGCGAGCCCCGCCCCGGTCCTGCTACAGTCGTCCAGGTCGATCCCGCATAGCTCAACGGCAGAGCATTCGACTGTTAATCGAAGGGTTGTTGGTTCGAATCCAACTGCGGGAGCCCCTGCGACTCAGCCCCGGCCTCGTCCGGGGCTGAGTCATTTCTTCCTCCGGTCCCCTGAAGGAGCATGCCGATGCCCTCCCTGCCCGATGACCGCTTCCCGCTCCCGGAGGACTTCGGCCCCGGCAGCGTGTGGGCGGACCGCACCGGCCACCGCACCCTCGTTGGCCGCACCCAGCGCGGGGTCGAGATCCCGATCGGCCACGGCGAGGGCGAGGCGAGCCCCGGCGAGCTGCTCAAGCTCGCCCTGATCGGCTGCGCCGGCATGAGCAGCGACGTGAACCTCGCCCGCCGCCTCGGCGAGGACTTCGAGGCGCGGCTGTGGGCCCACGGCACCTCCGACGAGGCCGAGAACCGCTACCTGTCGATCGCCGAGGAGGTGCAGCTCCCCCTCGAGGGGCTCACCGCGCAGGAGATCGCCACGGTCGTGAAGGTCTTCGGCCGGGCGGTCGCGGCGGGCTGCACCGTCGAGCGCAGCGTCGTCCCCGGCGTCGAGGTCACCCACCGGGTGCTCGGCGCGGAGCCGGGGGAGGAGCAGGCGTGACCGTCCGTCCCATCCGGGTCGTCGGCGACCCCGTCCTGCGCACCCCCTGCGACCCGATCCGAACGGTCACCGACGGCACGCGCACCCTCGTGCGGGACCTGCTCGACACCGTGGACGATCCCGCCCGCGCGGGCGTGGCCGCGAACCAGATCGGCATCGGCCAGCGCGCCTTCTCCTGGCACCTCGTCGAGACCGGTGAGCTCGGCTACATCCTCAACCCCGTCATCGTCGAGCTCTCCGAGGAGCTGCAGCACGACGACGAGGGCTGCCTCTCCGTGCCCGGGCTCTTCTTCCCGCGCACCCGCTCCGCCTACGCCCGCTGCGTGGGCACGGACCTCGAGGGCGAGGAGATCGAGCTGGCCGGTGAGGGGATCATCGCCCGCCTCATCCAGCACGAGGTCGGCCACCTCGACGGGGAGCTCTACATCGACGGCCTCGAGCGCTCCGTGAAGAAGCGCGCGTTGCGCCAGATCAGGGAGACCCTCTAAGCTCATCCTGGACCAGCACGCGCTGCCATCAGCTCCGTCCATGGTTCCGATTCGTTGGGGAAGACGCATCGGACACCGGAAGGAACGAGATGACCCAGGGCGTTCTGTACATCCACTCGGCCCCGCGCGCCCTCACGCCCCACATCGAATGGGCGGCCAGCGGGGTACTCGGCATGCCCGCACGCATCCGCTGGGAGGACCAGCCCGTCGGGCGCGGCCTGCAGCGGGCCGAGATGACCTGGCGCGGCCGTGAGGACACCGGCGCACGCCTGGTCAGCGCGCTGCGCGGCATGCACGAGGTGCGCTTCGAGGTCACCCAGGAGGCGACCGCCGCCGTCGACGGCGCCCGCTGGAGCTGCACCCCCGAGCTCGGCATCCACCACGCCGCGACCGACCACGCGGGCAACATCGTCCTCACGGAGGACCACGTGCGCGGCTGCATGGAGCGCGCCGGCTCCGACCCGCGCGCCCTCCCGCGCGAGCTCGGCATCGCGCTCGGCGAGCCGTGGGACGAGGAGCTGGAGATCTACCGCCACGCCGGCGAGGGCGTGCCGATGCGCTGGCTGCACCGCGTGAGCTGAGCGCGCGGCGGCCGCGGCCGCACGGTGCTCCGATGCGCGAAGGGCGCCCGTTCCCCGAGGGGAGCGGGCGCCCTTCGCGAGCGCTGCGGCAGCGGTGCCGGTCAGGCCGTGGTGACCACCAGCGCGATGTCGTGGCCGCCGAAGCCGAAGGCGTTGTTGAGCACCGCGAGATCCCCCTCGGGGAGCTGCGCCGGGGCGCCGTTCGCGATCGCCATCGGGGCCTCGGGGTCGAGGTTCTCGATGTTGATCGTCGGCGGGACGGTGCGGTGGTGCGCGGCGAGGACCGAGAACACGGTCTCGAGCGCGCCGGCGCCGCCGAGCAGGTGGCCGGTCATCGACTTCGTCGAGGTGACGACGATCTGATCGGTCTCGCCGCCCAGCGCGTCCGAGACGGCCCTCAGCTCGCCGATGTCGCCCAGCGGCGTCGAGGTGCCGTGGGCGTTGAGGTGCTTGATGTCCGCCGCGCCGAGATCGGCGTCCTCGACCGCCTCGCGCACCGCGGCGGCCTGCCCCTCGGGATTCGGGGCCGAGATGTGGTGGGCGTCGGAGGCCATGCCGCGGCCGGCGGCATAGCCGTAGACGCGGGCGCCGCGGGCCTTCGCATGCTCCTCGCTCTCGAGCACCAGGATCGCCGCGCCCTCGCCGAGCACGAAGCCGTCGCGGTCCACGTCGTAGGGACGCGAGGCGTGCTCGGGATCGTCGACGCGCGTGGACAGGGCCCGGATGTTCGCGAAGGCCGCGATGGTCATCGGGTGGATGGACGCCTCGGTGCCGCCGACGACGACCACGTCGGCCCGGCCGTCGCGGATCATGCCCATGCCCAGCGCCACGGCCTCCGAGCCGGAGGCGCAGGCGGAGACGGGGGTGTGGGCGCCGGCGCGGGCGCCGAGCTCCATGGAGATGTTGGCCGCGGAGGAGTTCGCCATCAGCATCGGCACGGTGAAGGGGTTGACGCGGCGGGCGCCGCGCTCGCGCACGACGTCCCATTGGTCCAGCGTCGTCCAGATGCCGCCGATGCCCGTGCCGACGACCACGCCGAGGCGGGTCGGGTCGACGTCGGGGGCGCCCGCATCGGCCCAGGCCTCGCGGGCGGCGACCATCGCGTACTGCCCGGAGGGGTCGAGCTTCTTCGACTCGGGACGGCTCAGGGAGTCCAGCGCCCCGGGCACCAGACGGCAGGCGAAGTCGACGGAGAGCCCGTAGGACTCCTTCCAGTCGTTCTCGAGGGTGCGGGCCGCGGAGGTCCCGGCCAGGGCCGCCTCCCACGTCGAGGCGACATCCGCGCCCAGCGGGTTGACGGTGCCGAGGCCGGTGACGGCGACTCGGGAACGGGAAGCGGACATGCGGACCTCCGGGTCGGGGCAGACGGGGAACGGCGACGCCCGGGACGAACCCGTCCCGGGCGTCAGGCGGGGCTCAGTTCTGGGCGCCCGCGATGTACTTGACGGCGTCGCCGACGGTGGCGAGGTTCTTGACCTCTTCGTCGGGGATGCGCACGTCGAACTTCTCCTCCGCGTTCACGACGATGGTCATCATCGAGATGGAGTCGATGTCGAGGTCGTCGGTGAAGGACTTCTCGAGCTTCACGTCCTCGGTGGCGACACCGGTCTCCTCGTTGACGATCTCGGCGAGGCCCTCGAGGATCTCGTTCTCGGTGTGTGCCATGGGTGCTCCTTAGGGTGTTCGGATTGTGTGGCGGGGACAGACTACCCGGGACGCTGTGCTGTTCCGGTCAGGCCGAACGATGTTACTTGCCGGTCGTGATGCGGGTGACAGTCGTCCGGGCGGTACCCGGCGGCCCGGGCGGGGCTCAGGGGAGGACCAGCACCTGGCCGGCGTAGGCGAGCCCGGCGCCGAAGCCGAACTGCACGAGCACGTCGCCGCTCTTCGCTGCGCCCTCCTCGAGCAGGCGGTGGGTGGCCAGCGGGATCGACGCGGCGGAGGTGTTGCCCGTCTCGGCGATGTCGCGGCCGATCACCACGTCCTCCGGCAGCTTCAGCTGCTTGGCGAGCTCGTCGATGATGCGCATGTTCGCCTGGTGGGGGACGAACACGTCCACGTCCTCGATGCCGATGCCGGAGAGCTCGAGCATCTCGCGGATCTTCTTCGCGGTGTGCCAGACGGCCCAGCGGAACACCGTGCGGCCGTCCTGCTCGAGGGTGGGCCATTCGGCCTTCCCGTCGCGGAAGTCGATCGATGAGCCGGTCATCCGGATCGTGTCCCAGTGGTCGCCGTCGCTGCCCCAGACCGTCGGCCCGATGCGCGGGGTGTCGGACGGGCCGACGACCGCGGCGCCGGCCCCGTCCCCGAGCAGGAACGAGATCGAGCGGTCGGTGGGGGAGACGAAGTCCGAGAGCTTCTCCGCACCGATCACCAGCACGTTCCGGGCGGCGCCCGAGCGGATGAGGGAGTCGGCCTGCCCGATGCCGTAGGCGAAGCCGGCGCAGGCCGCGGAGATGTCGTAGGCGATGACGTCGGGCCGGCCCAGCTCGCCCGCCAGCAGCGTCGCGAGCGACGGGGTCGGATAGGGGAAGGAGATCGTCGAGACGATGATCGCGTCGAGGGTCTCCAGCGCGATGCCGGAGCGCTCGATCGCCTCCTTCGCCGCGGTGAGGGAGAGGTCCTTGACGCCGACCTCGGCGCTCGCACGGGTGCGGGTGACGATGCCGGTGCGCTGGCGGATCCACTCGTCGGAGGAGTCGATCGGGCCGACGAGGTCGTCGTTGGGGACGACCAGGTCGCCGCGGGCGGCGCCGTAGGCGAGGACCTGCGAGCCGGGGACCGTCCGCGGGGCGGTGAGGGTGATCGCCATGTCAGGCCTCCTGGTCCGACGGGGCGCGTCCGGCGTGCTCGCGCACCAGGGCGCGGGCGGCCTCGAGGTCGTCGGGCGTGTTGAGGTTCGCCAGCGCGATCCCCTTCAGCTCGCGCTTCGCGAGCCCGGTGAGGGTGCCCGCGGGGGCGACCTCGATCATCGCGGTCACGCCGCGGTCGCGGAAGGTGGCCATGCAGGCCTCCCAGTCCACGGGCGAGGCGACCTGGGTGACGATCGCGTCGAGGTACTGCGCGCCGGAGGTGACGACCTCGCCGCCGGCGTTGGAGACCAGCGGGAGGGTCGGGTCGGCGGGGGAGAGCGTCGGCGCGAAGGCGGCGAGCTCCTCGCGGGCGGCGGCCATGTACGGGGTGTGGAAGGCCCCGGCGACCTGCAGCGGGATGACGCGCGCCTTCGCCGGGCCGTCCTCGCCGAGCGCGGCGATCCTCTCGGCGCTGCCGGCGGCGACGACCTGGGCGGCGGAGTTGATGTTCGCGGGGTGCAGGCCGTGGCGCTCGATCGCGGCGAGGACGTCCTCGCGGGTGCCGCCGACGACGGCGGCCATCGAGGTGGGCTCGGCCGCGGCGGCGGTGGCCATGGCGCGCGAGCGCACCGCGACCAGGCGCATCGCGTCCTCGTCGGAGAGCACCCCGCCGAGCGCCGCGGCGGTCAGCTCGCCGACGCTGTGGCCGGCGAGCACGTCGGCCGCCGGGAGGTCCTCCTCGGCGCGCAGCTGCGACGCGGCGACGATGCCCGCGGCGACCAGCAGCGGCTGGGCGACCGCGGTGTCGCGGATCGTGTCGGCGTCGGACTCGGTGCCGTGGCGCAGCAGGTCGATGCCTGCAGCCTCCGAGAGCCCCGCGAGGGACTCCTCCACGCCGGGCAGCTCACGCCAGGGGCTCAGGAAGCCGGGCTTCTGGGCCCCCTGGCCGGGGCAGACGATCGCGAGCACGGGAAACCTCCAGGGGAGAGAAGGGGAAGGCCCGCTCGCGAGGCGGAGCGGGCCGATGGGGGAGAGCGGCCGTCGGGCCGCCCCTCGCACGGAGGAGCGGCCCGACGGGGGTGATCAGGACTCGCCGCCGAACGAGCCGGACTCGCCGGCGTTCACGTTCGTCAGGTCGTACTTGTCGATGGCCTGGCGGACGACCGAGGGGTCGACCTTGCCGTCCTTGGCGAGCAGCTGGAGGGTCTTGACGACCATCGAGTGCGCGTCGATCTTCAGGTGGCGGCGGGCAGCCGGGCGGGTGTCGGAGAAGCCCCAGCCGTCGGCGCCGAGCACGCCGTAGCGGCCCGGGATCCACTCGCGGATCATGTCCGGGACCATGAAGTCGTAGTCGGAGGTGGCCACGAACGGACCCTCGACGCCCTCGAGGCGCTGCTCCAGCCACGGGGTGCGCTGGTCCTCGGGGTTCAGGAGGTTGTGCTTCTCGGCCTCCTGGGCCTCCTTGCGCAGCTCGGTCCACGAGGTCACCGACCACACGTTGGCGCGCACGCCCCAGTCCTGCTCGAGCAGCTCGCGGGCGTGCTTGGCCCACGGGACGCCCACGCCGGAGGCGAGCAGCTGCGCGACCGGGCCGTCGCCCTCGGGAGCGGCCTCGTTGAGGTACATGCCCTTGAGCAGGCCCTCCACGTCCAGGTCCTCCGGCTCGGCCGGGTGCACCATCGGCTCGTTGTAGACGGTGATGTAGTAGAAGACCTCCTGCAGGCGGTCGTCCTCGCCGTACATGCGCTGCAGGCCGTCGCGGATGATGTGACCGAGCTCGTAGCCGTAGGTCGGGTCGTAGATCACGGTGCCGGGGTTGGTCGAGGCGAGCACGGGGGAGTGGCCGTCCATGTGCTGGAGGCCCTCGCCCGCGAGCGTCGTCTTGCCGGCGGTCGCGCCGATCACGAAGCCCTTGGCCATCTGGTCCCCGGCGGCCCAGAAGAAGTCACCGGTGCGCTGGAACCCGAACATCGAGTAGAAGATGTAGAACGGGATCATCGGGTAGTCGTGCGTGGCGTACGAGGTGCCCGCCGCGGTGAATGCCGCGGTCGAGGAGATCTCATTGATGCCCATGTGCTTGATCTGGCCCTGAGCGGACTCCTTGTAGGCCAGCAGCAGGTCTCGGTCCACCGAGAGGTAGTTCTGCCCGTCGGGGTTGTAGATCTTCGCCGTCGGGAACAGCGAGTCCATGCCGAAGGTGCGGGCCTCGTCGGGCACGATCGGGACCCAGCGCTTGCCGGTCTCCTTGTCGCGCATGAGGTCCTTGAGCAGGCGCACGAGCGCCATCGTCGAGGCGATCTCCTGCTTGCCGGAGCCGCGCCGGACGACCTCGTAGGCCTTGTCGCCCGGCAGCTCGAGAGCCTTGTGCTCGGTGCTGCGGGACGGGACCGGGCCGCCGAGCGCCTCGCGGTGCTGCTTGAGGTACTGCATGACCGGGGCGTCGTCGTCCGGCAGGTAGAACGGCGCGTCGTAGACGCTGCCGGACTCGAGCTGCTCGTCGGAGATCGGGATGTGCAGGGTGTCGCGCAGGGCCTTGAGGTCCTCGAGCGTGAACTTCTTCATCTGGTGGGTCGCGTTGCGGCCGGCGAAGTTCGAGCCCAGGCGGTAGCCCTTGATGGTGTGGGCGAGGATGACGGTCGGCTTGCCGTTCTTCAGCGTCATCGCCTGCTGGAAGGCGGCGTAGATCTTCTTGGCGTCGTGGCCGCCGCGGTTGAGCTTCCACCAGATGTCGTCGTCGGAGAGGTTCTCGACGAGTGCCTTCGTGCGCGGGTCGCGGCCGAAGAAGTTGTCGCGGATGAACCCGCCGTTCTCCGCGCGGTAGGTCTGGTAGTCGCCGTCCGGGGTCGCGTTCATCAGGTCGATGAGCGCGCCGTCGGTGGACTCCTGGAGCAGCGGGTCCCAGCCCGAGCCCCAGATCACCTTGACGACGTTCCAGCCCGCACCGCGGAACTGGCTCTCGAGCTCCTGGATGATCTTGCCGTTGCCGCGGACCGGGCCGTCCAGGCGCTGCAGGTTGCAGTTGATGACGAAGGTGAGGTTGTCCAGGTGCTCCTTCGCGGCGATGTGGAGCGCGCCGCGGGACTCGACCTCGTCCATCTCGCCGTCGCCGAGGAACGCCCAGGTGTGCTGCTCGGAGGTGTCCTTGAGGCCGCGGTGGTGCAGGTAGCGGTCGAAGGAGGCCTGCTCGATCGCGTTGACCGGACCGATGCCCATGGAGACCGTCGGGAACTCCCAGAAGTCCTGCATCGCCCGCGGGTGCGGGTAGGAGGGCATGCCGTGCTCGGAGGAGACCTCCTGGCGGAAGCCGTCGAGGTCCTCCTGGCTCAGGCGGCCCATCGCGAAGGCGCGGGCGTAGATGCCGGGGGAGGCGTGCCCCTGGAAGAAGACGTGGTCGCCGCCTCCGGGGTGGCTGCGTCCGCGGAAGAAGTGGTTGAAGCCCACCTCGTACATCGTGGCGATGGAGGCGTAGGAGGAGAGGTGCCCGCCGACGGACACGCCGGGGCGCTGGGCGCGATGGACGACCATCGCCGCGTTCCAGCGGTTGATGTTGCGCAGCTCCTTCTCGAGCTCCACGTCGCCGGGGTACTCGGGCTGCTGATCCGCGGGGATCGTGTTCACGTAGTCCGTGGTGAGCGAGTCCGGCAGGTGCAGGTCCTCGTCGCGCGCGTGCTGGATCAGGCTCTGCATCACCTCGGAGGCCCGGTCGACGCCGCGGTGCTCGACGAGTCCGTCGAACGAGTCGAGCCACTCCCGGGTCTCCTCCGGGTCCGGATCCTGCGCGTGGCTCGGCAGGTTGATGCCGATGGGACGAGGGGTCTCGTGCGAAGTCACACTGTCCTTCTCTCTACCGGAGTCGATGGACCGGCCGCGGGAGCTCAAGAACGCCGGTGGGCCCGGCTCCTGTCGGCCTCGGTTCCGCCCAGACTACCGTCGTGCGACGCGCCGAGGACCTTCACAGACCCTCCCCATCTGTGACGCTGGGGACATTGCCGCCTGCGTCGGGATCGACGTCCTGCGCCGGGAATGCAGGAGAGTGCGCCGTGGCATAGAATCGGCGCGCGCAGCACCTGCGGTGGGCCCGTGCGGGCCGATCGGAATGCTGCGCTCGCACTGACACCACGTCTTGAGGAGTTCTTTCTTGTCACCGTCGGCCGACGCCCCCACGCCCAGCGCCATCGCCGAGGCGCTGAACCTCACCACGGGTCAGATCGTGCAGGAGATCGGCTACGACGACGACGTGGACCATGACCTCCGCGACGCGATCGAGGACCTGATCGGTGAGGAGATGGAGGACGAGGACACCCAGGAGATCGTCGACGCCGTGGTGCTGTGGTGGCGCGACGACGACGGCGACCTCACCGACGCCCTCGTGGACGCGCTGCGCAACATCGAGGCGGGCGCCCCTGTGTGGCTCCTCACGCCGAAGGCCGGCCGGCCCGGGCATGTCGCCCCGGGCGAGGTGCAGGAGAGCGCCGAGATCGCGGGCCTGCGCGTGATCAGCTCGCTGTCGCTGGCCGCCGACTGGACCGGTACCCGCCTGGCCAGCCGCGCCAAGTGACCGCCATCACCGACGGGGTCCCGTCCTGACGGGGGAGGCCCCGTCCTGACGGGGGAGGCCCCGTTCCGGGTCGTTAGCTCAGCTGGTCAGAGCGTCTGGTTTACACCCAGAAGGTCGGGGGTTCGAGCCCCTCACGACCCACCAGAAGGTCGTTGTTCAAACCAACGACATCACCGGTTTGAGTTCCAGACTTCGCCTTCCGTCCTTGGTGGTGGCGCCGAACGGGACCACCGCCGGTGCTCAACACCCCGAATACTCAACAGGCTCGTCTGGGCCGATTGACCCCCATCGAGTACGAGACCATCATGAACCCGACCGTCAGCCTGGCGGCCTAACCACAGCTGTCACCTGTTCGCGCATCAGTCCCGAGAGTGTTCAGCGGGTGCTCGCCAGCGGACTCCGCTCGCTCGCGCCGATACGGGAAATCCGGTGGACGCTCGGTGCCGGCTACGACCTACTGTCCAGCGAGGAACCACAGGTCCGCACTGTGCGTGTCGAAGGCGAGGGCCCGCACGGTCCGCTGCCTGTCCTGGAGATTCAGATCGACATGTCAGAGTGGCGTCAGGCCAGGGACGCTCCGGACGGCTCACTGCACCATTTACGTGGGGCGATCAAGGATCTCACCAAGGCCGTGGGTGGCGTAGACAAGACAATGAAGCGTGTTGTCGATCGCCTGGATTACCCAGCGCCAGAAACGGTCGAAATCAATGAAATAAGCGACGCCTTCACCAGGCAGCAACTTGCACCGCCAGCACCCGAGGATGAGGCGGATTCCAGCACAGGTCGAGCATCACTGCCACCGGCGACGGCGGAGGAACGATAGCGCCTGCGGAACTCTCAGTCGGTGGTGCTCTCGCGTGCAGCCTCGCGAATCTGTGCTGAAGGGTGCTGCGCGGCGATGGTCAGCAGTTGAGAAACGGCTGGCACCTCCGATGACGTGTGGAGCCCGGAAACGACCGCTGCGGCACTCCGCCTTCCGCCAGACTTCAGGACGTTCGACAGGATTGTCACGACTCCCTCGGATGCGCGCTCGGCAACGACCAACCGGCTCAGCCCTCTGAGCGCCGCGTCACGTACGGTTTCGTTTGCATCACCCGCTAAGGCGAGAAGAAGTTCGGACTCTGCCTTGTCTCCGAAACGTTCGATGATCCGTGCACTCGCGGCACGGTGAACCGTGTCCCCGCCCAGAAGCTCCCGTATCAAGGATTTGCGCGAGGCCTCATCTGTGAGCGCACCGAGCGCTTCGCCGGCGAGGCCTCGGATGTCCTCGTCGTCATCGAAGAAGGTCCGTACTGGCTCTCGGTTCCGAAGAGCTGACACGGCTTCGACAAGTTGTGTCTTGATTGGGTCGGCAAGCGTCGCTCCATGGACGGCGAGTACTTGCAATGCGCCAGACTGTTGCTGAGGTCTGACCCCGGGAGCCGTCAACAGAGTTTCGATACGATCCCACCGCGCACTCGAAGGGTGCCAGACACCGAGCAGGGTCAGTGCATGGGCGGGGTCGAGACCGCCGACACCGTACGCCCCCTTGGCGGCATACTCGATGAGATTGTCGATGACGCTGCACAGTCGATCGGTAAGAGCATTGACTGCATCGGAGGGCAGTGTTCGCACGTCGTTGATGGCTTCGAAGACGATCAACTCCCCGGCCCGGGCTCGTTGAAGGACTTGCTCGCGACTCTCCATGACTGTAGGAGCAGCGACCCTCAAGAAGGCCTCGCGTAGGTAGGCGGCGTCGCTCTCAGATCGGTTCGCCGCGCGCTGACGGTCACTCTCACGCCACGCGGATGCGGGGATCGTATGGATCAGCCGGGCGAGTGTCCGCGCGGTTCCGTCGTCGGTGACCGGTGGTTGGTTGAGGAAGTAGTCGATAACGTTGTGAAGTGCGTCCTCGCTGAATGTCCAGACCATGGCCTTCAGCAGATCGATGATTTTGTGGAGCACGATGAATGTAGGCCGAGCGCGTTCCAGGTAGGCCTGTGGCTCTTCGAGCATAGCCAGCGCCCACACGCAAATTGCGTCGGCATGTGCTGGTTCGAGAACGTCGCCGGCGGCCGTCAGTAGCTCGATATCTGCCAACGCGGTCGTCCGAGTTGATCGAGACAAGTCCACGTTGCTCGCCGCGATCCGGGCGGCTGTCGTTGGGCCCCTGCGCAAGATGTGTCGAGTCGCGCGCCCAGTGCTCTTGCTGTCACCGGAGAGACGGAGAAGAGTCAGCCGCCCGGCGACCCTGTCGGGATCATCCGTGGGGCCGGTGGTGACAAGGAAGTGCTCCGCGAGAGCGCCAATTGCGCCACGCCATCCGTCATGATCACCAGCGCACGAGGCCAGCAACGCCGCGGAAAGCAGGCGCTTGTGGGCAGTGTCCGAGCCCCCGATCCGAATCGACGCATCCTCGCTCCATCTCCGGAACTCCTCAGAGAGATGAGCGGATAGCCCATAGGACATCACCTGGGTTCTCCACCACGACGCTGGGTTGTCGCTGCGCTGGATGATGTTGGCGATGTCGCCCTGCATCCAGCCGCTGGCCCTGAACGACGTCAGCGCACACGCGCCCGCGATGGCCGCAGCCGTGACGTCTGACGGTGCCTCTCGATGGATTCGCTGGGTCTTCATCGCGAGGTCGAAAGCCTCCTCGTGTCGTCCGACCTCCAGCAGTGCCCGTGCTCGTTGAGCTTCTAGCCATGCGTGATCCACTGAGGAGTAGTCGTCATGTGCCAGGGCGCCCTGAAGCACCTGGAGCGCCGTATCGGGATCATTCTCGTCGAAGTGATAGACGCAGCAGAGCACGGATGCCGCGGCGCGCTCAGACGGCGTCGAAGCTCGGTCGACAAGCTGAAGCAAATCAGCGGGTTCTCCTTGGTAGTGCCAGAGATGAACGGCGGCAGTGGCGCGCCAACACCAGTCGTCGGCCTCACGTGCATCGTCGAGTGACAGCCCCTTCCGCTCGGCATCATTCTCCCTGCGAGCGTGGGAAGGCTCATCGGTTCTAGAATCCGTTCGAGGTCGTCCCGGAAGAGCACTTGCATGGCGAGGGCTTCGGGCCCGGATATTGAATCTGGGACCAGGTTCGGGTGGGGTGCGATGAGCCGGGGAGTGATGAGGGCATGCCGAACTTCGTCGACCGGAGCAAGATGTACCGCGCCGGTCCACGCAGAGCCGTCCCAGGTCCGAGTCGGAAGCTGTGTCAGCGCGACGTCGGAGAGTGCTTCGTTTTGGTCCGCGTCGACGGTTTGAGATGCCGGCACAAGAATCTTGGCGCCTTTGCCGGTCGGGATGACGTGTTCCGGGGTGACGTGGGCCCAGTACGAGACATCTCTGTCTTGATCGCGCAGGATCACCACGTGGGGCAGGGCGTGGCGCAGCCAGTAGTCGAAGTGTTCGCGGTCGTCTTCGGCAAACCACCACCCAGTTATCGTGCCGTCGGCGTCCTTCTTCGGGGAGTTGAAGTAAGACGGCCCGGTCTTGACCTGGGCACCCATCACGGCGCCGAGTTCGTACCGGCGGGCATCTCGCGGCCGCAGATATAGATCGGTGCCTGTGTCGTGCCGGCTATCGATCACCCCTCCCCAGCCCAAGCGCTCGAACTGCGCCAAGACCTCAGACTCACCCGAGGTTCCCGTAGCTTCATTCTTCGGCGCCCGCACCTACGCCTCCTCCGTTGCCCCGTCCGCAACAACCCGAACGTTGCGCATCGCAGAGCCAGTGAATACGAGCGGTATGAACGAGTCTCGAAATGCGATTCCCGCCGATCGCCTCGCAGAACCGCCACTGGGAGGAGTGGTGAGACGGAACCTCATACCGACTGGCGCCTTGCCTGAAACATGGTCAGGATGTGGCCCGCCCACTGGGTAACCGGGATGAGCGGGAGCGTCCAGATAGTCGGGGAGGTCTGCCCGTCCTTCGAAGTGTTTCGTGGCCGCGACGTGGAACATCGCCGCGTGGGCCCAGGCAATCATGTATGCCTCGGCGAGAACGGCAGGGACATCCACCCTCAACTGCGTCAGCTCCAGCCCTTGTCGATGTCCGTCCACCCTGGGTGCCTGTGCGAGAACTTCGATAACGGGGCGGTCGAAGATGTCCACGGCGTCCGGGCCGGTCAGCGCACCAACCGGGATGGTCCCATCTGCGCTGGGCGGAGTGGTGACGAATGAGACTTTGAGGTCATCACGAGCGCGGACTGAGAGACCGTGCTTGACGTTCTTGTGAGCAGCGTTGAGTTGGAGTTCATGTCCTAAAATTAGGTCGATAGCGAACTGGAGCCAGTCGGCGAACACGTTGGACGCCGAAGCAAATCGCTCGGTCATCCCGCTCTGCAAGTCCTGCTCGCGGAGAACCAGACGGGCGAACTGCATCGGGGCTTCTACCGAGGAGAAGAACTCGCGGATCTGGCTCACGACTTGATCGAGTCGGTTTGACCCGGCCGACAGGGCCTCCCAAACGCGCGATTCGGCTACGCGCGTCCGTTGCGAGAGTGCTGACGTCAACCGCACAAGCGACTCAGCCGCATGATGCCGCAGGGCGTAAGCATCCGTAGCGACCTGTGTAGCAATGGACCTCGGCGAGGTCTCGGGTATGAAGCCCACCGGCCGGCCAAGGAGGCGAGCGAACCGCCTACGGGTCTCGGTGGCGTGCTGCTGTTCATCATCGGGCGCGGCCAGGGGATAGTCATCGTTGTCGACGTCTGACTCTGCCCACCGCTGCATCATGCCGATCCGAGCGCTGAAGTACCCGAACGGATCAGACGCCAGGAACGTGTCGTCAAGCTCCTGACACTGCTCGGCCGTCAGCTCCGGCCCGGCTGGTGGCGGGAACATTCAACAAGCGTATGGTCGCGAGATCGGCCTGTCCATTCGCCTCGCCGGGCCACCGGCGCGCAGCGTGATCCACGCCTCATGCGAGAGTAGGGCGGACGACCAGTCGAAGCGCTCCAGGACCGCGACCGTAGCTGTCCAGTTTCTTCCTACTGGCAAGGAATCCCCCGTAGACTGCCTGATGAGGCTGATTTCTCCTCTGTAGTGCGCCGGTCTTGGCAGACCCTCGGGTCACTCTTCAACGCACTGCCTCACCAGATGCACTGTGCAATGGAGAGGAACAAAACCATGATTCGTCTGATCTGGACCGTCAGCTTCCACCCCCGCTGCTTCCTGCGGCGCTACATGCCCACCAAGATCCTGCTGGATGCGATCCGCACCCGCCGTGGTTTGAATTGGGGTATCCCCGCGATGCTGCTCGCGATCCCGTACCTGCTGATCGCGAACGTCTGTGTCCAACTCATCGAGGACGGCGCCTCCGGAGGGCTCCACCTCGCAGTGCTGTGGGCGATATGGAACATGCTCAAGATGCTCTGGATCGGGCCGGTCAGCGCTGTGCTCCTGATCCGCGCCCGCGTCCGCAAGTCCGTCACCGCCCGTCGCGAGCGCGCCCGCCGAAGCAGACGAGCGGGCCGTGGTCGACGCGATAGGTATCCGGTGAGGTGCGAACTCAGGCACCGACCCGGCGACGACCGCCAGCACGGATCGTCCCGCCGCACGCGAACACTGCCGAGCGCACGGCCTCGTTGGCGATTCCGAGTCGCGCGGCGACCTGAGCGAGCGTCATCCCACCTGCATAGAGCTGAGCGGCGTCCTGCCGGATCGCGTCGGGCAACTCCGGTCTGCCAGCTGCCAAGCCCGCCTGTCGTGCTATTTCTCGCACGGTGCTGCGGTGCACGTTGAATCGCGTCGCCAGCTCCCGCACGGGCACGTCATTGGCGTAACCGGCGATCAGCTCGGCTCGATTGGAGACGCTCAAACGGGTTTGGGGCTGACGCGAGTTCACACGCACCGGGCCGCGCTCATCGGTCATCCGAGCACCCCGAGCGCGCGGCCGACGAGCCCGAGAACCCCGTAGAACGCGGGAAATCAGCTATCCGAGCGGCTTCCGGGGGTTTGAGAAGCTGCTACGGAGGTCCACCCGAAGAGAAGCCCCCGACCTGCACTGACAGTGCTGGGTCGGGGGCTTTGTCGCGGAGTTGAGCACAGTCTGAGCACGACTCCCGCGATCATTGCGGCCGTGCTGACCCCCGTCGCGCGAAGGGCGCCAGCGTCAGCGGCTGACCCAGTAGGCCAGCACCAGCACCACGGGCACGGCCACGACGAGGCAGCCCCAGGTGACGGCGCTGCGGCGGTCGCGCTCCTTCTCCTCGGGGGTCCGCTCGCGCGGCTCGGGGCGGCCGTCCCGCTCCCACTGCTCGCGCTCTTCGCGCCGGCGCACCAGCATGCGACCGATGATGACGATGAGGGAGACCGCGATGGACACAGCGATCGCGGCGAGGATCAGGGTCTCCACGGGCACCTCCGGGGTCGTGAACAGAGCGGACTGTGCACAGCGTCTCACGGCCCCGCCCCCGGATCCTGGGCGTTCCTATACTGGCCGGACCGCCATCGACCACAGGAGGCCCCCGCAGGTGAGCGCAGCGACCAGACCCTTCGACGTGGACGCGATCAGGGCCGACTTCCCGATCCTGCAGCGGATGCTCGACCCCGAGACCCCGATGATCTACCTCGACGGCGGCGCCACCTCACAGCGCCCCCAGCCGGTCATCGACGCGGAGGTCGCCTATCTCACCCATGACCACGCCGCGGTCAAGCGGGGCGCGCATCGCATGGCCGGGGCCGCGACCGACGCCTACGAGGACTCCCGCGAGCGGCTCGCCGCCTTCCTCGGCGCCCCCTCCGCGCAGGAGATCGTCTTCACGAAGAACGCGACCGAGGCGCTGAACCTGCTCGCCCGCTCCCTCGGCGACGGCGACGCCTCCACCCCCGGGCACCTGCGCGTGCGCGAGGGCGACGAGATCCTCGTGACCGAGATGGAGCACCACGCGAACCTCGTCCCGTGGCAGGAGCTGGCCCGCCGCACCGGCGCCGTCCTGCGCTGGATCCCCATGGCCGAGGACTTCACCCTCGACCTCACGGACCTCGACTCGCTGCTCACCGAGCGCACGAAGGTCCTCGCATTCACGCACCAGTCCAACGTGCTCGGCACGGTCAACCCCGTCGGCCGGCTCGTCGAGGCGGCGCGCGCCGTCGGCGCGCTGACCGTGCTGGACGCCGCCCAGTCCGCCCCGCACATGCCCTTCGACCTCGCCGCGCTGGGCGTCGACTTCGCCGCCCTGTCCGGGCACAAGATGCTCGGCCCCACCGGCATCGGCGCGCTCTGGGGCCGCTACGAGCTGCTCGAGACGATGCCGCCCTTCCTCACCGGCGGATCGATGATCGAGACGGTGACGATGGAGGCCAGCACCTTCGCCGAGCCGCCCGCCCGCTTCGAGGCCGGCACCCCGCCGATCTCCCAGGCCGTCGGCCTCGCCGCCGCCTGCGACTATCTCGATGCGCTCGGCATGGAGCAGATCGCCGCGCACGAGCAGGCTCTCACCGTGCGCGCGATCGACGGGCTCTCCGGGATCGACGGGGTGCGGATCATCGGCCCGGCCGCCTCCCGGCAGCGCACCGGAGCAGTCGCCTTCGACGTCGCCGGCCGCCACCCGCACGACGTCGGCCAGGTGCTGGACTCCTACGGCATCGAGGTGCGGGTGGGCCACCACTGCGCCTGGCCCCTGCACCGTCGCTTCGGGCTCCACGGCACCACCCGCGCGTCCTTCTCCGTCCACACCACCGACGCCGAGGTCGACGCGCTCGTCCACGGCGTCGCCCGCACCGTCGAGTTCTTCGGAGCCCTCTCATGAGCACCCATCTCTCCGCGCTCTACACCGAGCTCGTGATCGAGCACGACAAGCGGCCCCTCCACGCCGGGCTGCGCGAGCCGTTCGAAGCCGAGGTACACCACGTGAACCCCACCTGCGGCGACGAGATCACGCTGCGCCTGCATCTGTCCGAGGACGGCGCCGAGCGGATCGAGGACGTCTCCTACGACGCGGTCGGCTGTGCGATGAGCCGCGCCTCCGCCTCGATCATGGCCGATCTCCTGATCGGCCACGGCGTCGAGGAGGTGGAGCCGGTGCGCACCCACTTCGAGCAGGCGATCGGCTCCCGCGGACGGATCGAGGGTGACGAGGAGCTGATCGGCGACGGCGTCGCGCTGATGGGCGCGGCGAAGTTCCCCGCCCGGGTCAAGTGCGTGCTCATGCCGTGGAAGGCCTACCAGGCGGCGCTCCTCGAGACGCGAGCGCTGCGCGGATGAGCGCCATGAGCGCCCGGACCCCGGCGACCTCCGAGACCACCGTGACCGTCGGCGACGTCGTCGGCGTGCTCGAGGCCGCCTACCCGCTCGCCTGGGCGGAGGACTGGGACCGCGCTGGCCTCGTCCTCGGGGAGCGGGAGGCGCCGGTCTCCCGTGTGCTGCTGGCCGTGGACCCGACGCTCGCGGTCGCCCGCGAGGCGGTCGCCTCCGGCGCCGAGCTGCTGATCACCCATCATCCGCTGCTGCTGCGCGGGGCGAGCTTCCTGCCTGCCGACGACGGGAAGGGCGCGGTGGTCACCGACCTGCTGCGCGCCGGGACGGCGCTGTGGTGCGGGCACACGAACGTGGACCGCTCCACCCGCGGCACCGTCGGCGCCTGGCTGCGGGCGCTCGACCTGCAGGACCCCCGCCCGCTGCTGCCCGGTGACGAGGGGGAGGAGGCAGGTCACGGCTCCACCCGCTTCGGGCTCGGCGCCGTCGGCGAGCCGGCGACGCCCACCACCGTCGGCGGCCTCGCCGAGCAGATCGCGGCCCTGGTCCCCGCGACCGCGCGCGGGATCCTGCACACGGGCGAGGCGGAGCGTCCCGTGCGCACCGTCGCCGTCTGCCCCGGAGCGGGCGACTCCTTCCTGGAGGCCGCCACGCGCAGCGGTGCCGACGTCTACATCACCTCCGACCTGCGCCACCACCCGGCGCTCGAGCACCTCGAGTCCGCGGCGGACCCCGCCGCCGTGCCGGCGCTGATCGACGTGCCGCACGCCGCGAGCGAGGCGCTGTGGCTCCCGCTCGCCCGCGAGCTGCTCACGGAGGCGCTGCCGGGCCTCGACGTGCAGATCACCGCGCAGGTCACCGACCCGTGGGGCGGCCGGGCCGGCTGAACCCGGTCGGGCAGGCCGAGCCCGGTCGGGCCGGCCGAACGCGACGGGGCCGCCCGAGAGCCGGGGCCGCGGCGCTCGGCCGGACCCGGGGACGCGGCCGGGCGGACCACGCCCGTCGAGGCGGCGTCAGTCGACCCGGTCGACCACGACGAGCCTGTCCCCGTCCAGCTCGACGCCGAGCCGGGAGCTGCCGCGCCCCGAGACCCCGGCGAGGCCTTCGCCGACGACGTCGACCAGCTCCTCCGCCGTGGCGGGCGCGGTCTCCGCCGCCAGCAGGACACGGGTCACCAGGCCCCGGTAGCGCTTCGCGTCATGGGAGATGACCTTGCGAACCCCGCCGCTGTCCTGCACCGGCGCGACCTCCAGCATCCGCACCCCGTCCCCGCTGCGCATCGCCATCATCGAGCGGTAGGAGCCTGAACGGCAGTCGACCACCAGCGGCGAGGACCCCGCGGCCTCCTCCTCGCGCAGCTGTCCGGCGATCGGCGTCAGCCGCGGCGCCCACCAGGACCCCGCCTTCCCCAGCCGCGAGAGCTGCGAGGAGGCGGAGAGACGGTAGGCGGGGATCCGGTCCCACCCGGCGTCGACCAGGCCCAGCAGGGCGCTCTGGACCAGCACGCGCCGGTCGCCGGGGATCTCCGCGCCCGGCTCGAGCTGGTCGTAGAGCACCCCCGAGTAGACGCCGAGCGGCGCGGCGGCGGGCTCCTGCTCGAGATGCAGCATGCGCCCGACGAGCTCGGGGAGGAGGCCGGGACCCCCAGCCGGGAGGCGGCGTCGGACCCCGCGGCGGTGCGGTGCGCGGCCCGCAGCATCGTCCCGCGCGCCTCCCGCAGCGCCGGCAGCGCGAGCTCGTCGAGGTCGAGCGGACGATGCCCCTCCTCGGCGGGCCGGGTCTTCGTCTCCGAGGGCGGCAGCAGGATCAGCATCAGACCATTCTCCGAGGCGGCAGGGCAGGGGCGAGGGAGGGCGCCGCGAGAGCTTCGGCACGTCGGCGCGGGCGCCTGCCCGCTGCGGAGGGGGAGGCGCAGGTGGGAGCGTATACTGCCGGGCGGACCAGTCGGCCGGGCAGCCGCGTCCCCGCGGCGTACGCCGCAGGGCCGAGGAAAGTCCGGGCTCCATCCGGCACGGTGGTGGGTAACGCCCACCCGGAGTGATCCGCGGGACAGTGCCACAGAGAGCAGACCGCCGCCGCGCCCTCGGGCGCGGCGGTAAGGGTGAAAGGGTGGTGTAAGAGACCACCGCGGTCTCGGTGACGAGACCGGCACGGTAAACCCCACCGGGAGCAAGGTCAGACAGGGAACGCATGAGGGCGCCGGCCCGAGTTCCCGGGTAGACCGCTGGAGGTCGTCGGCAACGGCGACCCGAGAGGGATGGCTGCCGATCACAGAACCCGGCTTACAGGCCGGCTGGTCCGCCCCGCGGGGCAGCCCCGCGAGGGCCGCGCCCGACGGGCGCGGCGCCCGAGGGGAGCGCCCGCGACGGAATCCCCCGGCCGACGGGGCGCTCCGACCGCGGGACGGCCTCGGCCGATGGGCTCAGCTGCCGGCGTGGTGCTTGTCGTCCTTCTTCTTGCCCTTCCGCAGGGCCTTCTCCTCGCGATGGGCGAGCACCGCCGCGCCGATGATCCCGGCCTCGTTGCGCAGCTCGGCCGGCACGATCTCGGCCTCGAGGTCCAGCAGCGGCAGGAACTTCTGGTGCTTCTTCGAGACGCCGCCGCCGACGATGATGCGGGTGGGGCTGAAGAGGAACTCGATGTGGGAGAAGTACTCCTGGAGGCGACCGGCCCAGGTCTCCCAGTCCAGGTCCTCGCGCTCCTTGGCGGAGGAGGCCATGTACTTCTCGGCGTCGTCGCCGTGCAGGAGCACGTGGCCGAGCTCGGTGTTGGGCACCAGGCGGCCGTCGACGAAGGTCGCGCTGCCCACGCCGGTGCCGAGGGTGAACACCTGCACCACGCCGGAGCTCTTACGGCCCGCGCCGAACTCCATCTCGGCGATGCCGGCGGCGTCGGCGTCGTTGACCACGAACACGTCGTGGCCGGTGCGCTCGGTGAACAGGGCGTCCACGTCGGTGCCGATCCAGGACTTGTCCACGTTCGCGGCGGTCTTCGCCACGCCCTCCTGGATCACGGCCGGGAAGGTGACGCCGACGGGCATGTCCTCGGGGATGTCGAAGGAGCCGAGGAGCTCGGCGACGGTGTCCGCCACGGCCTCGGGGGTCGAGGGCTGCGGGGTCGGGATCCGCACCCGGTCGGCGGAGAGCTCGCCTTTGCCGAGGTGGACGGGCGCTCCCTTGATGCCGCTGCCGCCGATGTCGATCCCGAAGGCCTTCTTGCTCATCGTCTCTCCTTGGTCGTGCGATGCGGGAAGGCCCCGCCCGGTGCCGGGGCGCCGCCCTCGGCACCCTCTCTCGGGCGCCCACGATACCCGGGCTGCGCAGGCACGCGACGGGGACGTCCGAGGACGGCCCCGCACGGCCGCCGGACTCCCGCGGAGGTCGCGGCGAGCGGTCCGCGGGGTCCGGGAACGGACCGGTCTCAGACGACGGTGAGGAGCTCGGGGCCCGCGTCGGTGATGAGCATGGTGTGCTCGAACTGGGCCGAGTAGGAGCCGTCGCGGGTGACGACCGTCCAACCGTCGTCCCACTGGTCCCAGGCCTGCGAGCCGAGCGTCACCATCGGCTCGATGGTGAAGGTCATGTTCTCCTCGATGACGTCGTCGAACATCGGCGCGGAGTCGTAGTGGGGGATGACCAGCCCGTTGTGGAAGCCCTCGGCGACGCCGTGGCCGGTGTAGTCGCGCACCGACTCCATGCCGTGGCGGGAGACGAACTTCTCGATGACGCGGCCGATCACGTTGACCTCGCGGCCGGGCCGGGCCGCCTTGATCCCGCGCAGCATCGCGTCGTGGGCGACCTCGACCAGCTCCTGGGCGCGCGGGGCGACGTCGCCGACGAGGAAGGTCGCGTTGCAGTCGCCGTGGACGCCGTGCAGGAAGGCGGTGACGTCGACGTTGAGGATGTCGCCGGACTCCATCACGGTCGAGTCGGGGATGCCGTGGCAGATGACCTCGTTCAGGCTCGTGCAGCAGGACTTCTCGAAGCCGAGATAGCCGAGCGTGGAGGGGTAGGCACCGTTCTCTAGCAGCACGTCGTGGACCACCGCGTCGATGTGGTCGGTGGTGACGCCCGGCTGCGCGGCCTCGCCGGCGGCCTGGAGGGCGAGCGCCGCGACGCGGGAGGCCTCGCGCACGCGGGCGATCACGTCGGCGCTCTGCACGAACGGACCCGTGTCCGAGACCGCCTCGTCCTTGCCCACGTACTCGGGGCGCTCGATGTGCGCGGGCACGGGCCGACGGGGGCTGAGGGTTCCGGGCACCAGCAGCGCGCGCCCCTCGGGACGGATCCAATCCTGCTCTACAGTCATGTCCACCAGTCTCTCACCGACAGCGAAGGAGACCGACGTGACCGAGGGCACGCAGTACTACTACAACCTGAGCACCGGCACGGTCGAGGAGGGGGCGCAGTCCCCGGCCACCGAGCGGATGGGCCCCTACGCCACGCGCGAGGAGGCCGAGCGCGCGCTGAGCACCGCCGCGCAGCGCAACCAGGAGTGGGAGGAGGACGACAAGCAGTGGGAGGAGGGCTGAGCCGTCGTGCACGAGGGCTGACCGCACCCGCGTGAGGGCCGGCCGCACCCGCGCGGGCGGCCGGCCCGTCGGCCCCGTCAGTCGAAGGAGTGCTCTGCCCCCGGGTAGCTGCGCTCCTCGACCTCGGCGCGATAGGCGGTCGCGGCGCCGAGCAGCTCGCCGCGCAGGTCCGCGAAGGCCTTGACGAACTTGCCCCGGAAGCCGGACAGGCCCGCCATGTCCTGCCACACGAGCACCTGGCCGTCGCAGCCGGCCCCGGCGCCGATCCCGATCGTGGGCACCCGCAGCGCGGCGGTGACCTCGGCGGCGACGCGGGCCGGCACGAGCTCGAGCACCATCGCGCTGACCCCGGCCTCCTGGATCGCGAGCGCGTCGGCGAGCATCTTCTTCGCCGCCTGCTCGTCGCGGCCCTGGACCCGGTGCCCGGAGTGGGCGTTGACGGACTGGGGCGTGAAGCCGAGGTGCCCGATCACGGGGATGCCCGCGGCGACGAGCGCCTCGATCTGGGGGACGACCTCGGCGCCGCCCTCGAGCTTGACCGCCTCGGCGCCCGCGCGCACCAGCTCGATGCCGTGCAGCACCGCATCCCGCGGCGCGGTCTCGTAGGTGCCGAAGGCGAGGTCGGCGACGATCAGCGGGCGGGTGACGCTGCGGGCGACGGCCGCGGTGAACACGAGCATGTCCGCATGCGTGGTCGCGGTGGTCGAGGAGTGGCCGAGCACGGTGGTGCCCACGGAGTCGCCGATCAGCAGGGTCTCGATCCCGGCCTCCTCGAAGACGCGGGCGGAGAACTGGTCGTAGGCGGTCAGCATCGCGAACGGGCGGCCCTGCTCCTTGGCCTGCTGGAGGTGGCGCAGTCGGATCTTCGCCGGAGCGGCAGGGACGGCGGCGGGGGACTCAGTGCTCACAGCGGGCTCCTGGACGGGGACGGGGATCCGGCGCTCCAGCCTAGCGCCGTCCGCGTTGCCCCGGGGCACCCGGTTCCCGCCGGTCAGGTGCGGTGCGTGCCCGGCGTGTGCCACCCTTGGAGCGTCGTGCGCAGACGTCGCCGAGAAGAGGTCACCATGGAACCGCATCCCCTGCGCGGCCCCGTCCGTCGGATCGCCGCCTGCGCCTTCGCCCTCGCTCTCGCGCTCGGCACCGCCGCCTGCACCGGCGGGGACGACGAGCAGCCCGCCCCGGAGACCCCCAGCGCGACGCCGAGCGCCTCGGCCGACGCCGCCCCGGAGGCGAGCGACGGCGCCGAGGTCACCGACGCGGATCTCTCCGCGGCGACCGACCGGTTCCTCGGCTTCCTCGGCGTGATCGACGACCAGGACTGGGAGGCCGCCTGCGCCTACGTGCTCGACCCGGGCACCGGCGCCGCCCCCGAGGGCGAGCGCCTGCAGCAGTGCGCCGACGGGGCGCGCGGCGCCATGGCGGACTACGAGGAGATGCTGGATCCGGGGGTGTTCGACCAGCTGGACGCCTCGATGGTCCAGGCCGAGCCCGCCGCCGACGGCACCATCTCGCTGAGCCTGCTCGAGCAGCCGGTGGAGATCCCGATGACACGCGGCGACGACGGGCAGTGGTACCTCTCGATCCCCTTCTGAGCAGCGCCCGCCGCGACGTGCGGGCCGGCTCCTGGGACATGGGGAGTACTCCCCAGCGACAGGGCCGCCCCTGCCGTGTCACTCTTCTGGTGTCCGGGGATCGTCCCCGGACGTTGACGGAGGACACGATCATGAACTCGATCATGCGCAGGACCGTCAGGGGAACGGCCACCGGGCTGGGTGCCCTCGCGCTCATCGCAGGGGCGTCCGCCTGCGGCGCGATCGGAGATCTCACCGGGGGAGGCGAGGGCGGCGACGACCCCTCGGCCGAGCAGCCCGCCGACGAGGAAGACGGCGGGGAGTCCGAGGGAGGCGAGCCCGAGGGCGCGGAGTCGGAGGGATCCGCCGAGGACGGCGAGAGCTCCGAGGGTGACGGGGCCTCGACCGACGAGGGCTCCGACGAGTCCGAGGACGCCGAGGGCGATGGCGCCGGCGGCGACAACTCCGCGGGCGGGGACGAGGCCGCGGGCCCGATCTCCGAGGAGGAGCTCACCACGGCGGGGGACCGGTTCTACGCCTTCTTCGAGGCGATCGGCGCCCAGGATCCCGAGGGTGCCTGCCGCCTGGTGATCGATTACGACACCGGCGAGCCCGCCGAGAGCGACGGCCTGCAGACCTGCGTGGACAGCTTCGACGAGGAGTTCGGCGGGGACTTCGACCCGTCGGCCGTCGATGCCATCGAGCGTTCGATGATCGGCGCCGAGGACAACGGCGACGGACGCGCTTCCATCACGATGCTGGACGAGCCCGCCGACATGTACATGAAGAAGGCCGACGACGGCCAGTGGTACATCGAGGCCGACGCCCCGTTCTGAGCCGACCGCAGCGGCGCACGCTCCGACGGTCCGCGGACGACGGGACGCCCCGACTCCTCCCGCGGAGCCGGGGCGTCGCTCATTGCGCCCCTCCGCCTGGGGAACCGCTGGTGACCCGCCCGGTGTCGGGACGCACGACGAGCCCCGCTCCTGAGGCAGACTTACCCCATGGGACATCTCCATGACGACGTCATCCGCACCGTCTCCGACAAGGACGTGCGGTTCATCCGGCTGTGGTTCAGTGACATCGTGGGGACGCTGAAGTCCATCGCGATCTCGCCGGCGGACCTCGAGATCGCCTTCACCGAGGGCATCGGCATCGACGGCTCCACGATCGAGGGCCTCACCCGCAGCTACGAGTCCGACATGATCCTGCGCCCGGACCCTGCGACCTTCGAGCTGCTGGCCTGGCGCGGCGAGACCAACGCGACCGGACGCATGATGTGCGACGTCCTCACCCCCGACGGCGAGCCCGCGGCCTCCGATCCGCGCCGCGTGCTGAAGGACGCCCTCGCCCGCGCGGAGGAGAAGGGGCTGGAGTTCTTCACCCACCCCGAGATCGAGTTCTACCTCTTCGAGCAGCCCTACGAGGAGGGCTCCCCGCTGCGGCCGGTGGACCACGCCGGCTACTTCGACCACGTCCACCGCGGCCAGGGCCAGGACTTCCGCCGGGCTGCCATCCAGCACCTGGAGGCGATGAACATCCAGGTCGAGTTCTCCCACCACGAGAACGGTCCGGGCCAGAACGAGATCGACCTGCGCTACGCCGACGCGCTCACCACGGCCGACAACATCGTCACCCTCCGCACCGTGGTCAAGGAGGTCGCGCTGTCGCTGGGGCAGGTCGCCTCCTTCATGCCCAAGCCGATGATCGACCAGCCCGGCTCCGGCATGCACACCCACCTCTCCCTCTTCCAGGGCGGGAAGAACGCCTTCCACGAGCCGGGCGCCGAGTACGGCCTCTCCCGCACCGGTCGCCAGTTCATCGCCGGACTGCTGCGCCACGCCCCCGAGTACGTGGCGGTGACGAACCAGTGGGTGAACTCCTTCAAGCGTCTCTGGGGCGCGCAGGAGGCGCCGAGCTACATCTGCTGGGGCCATAACAATCGCTCCGCGCTGGTGCGCGTCCCCTTCCACAAGCCCACCAAGACCACCTCCTCCCGGGTCGAGTTCCGAGGGCTGGATTCCTCGGCGAATCCCTATCTCGCCTTCGCCGTGCTGCTCGCCGCCGGGATGGCCGGGGTCGAGGGCGGCTACGAGCTGCCCGAGGGCGCTGAGGACGCAGTATGGGAGCTCACCGAGCGGGAGCGCCGCGCGATGGGCATCGAGCCGCTGCCCACCGACCTGTTCCGCGCCCTGGAGGTTTTCGAGGGCTCCGAGCTGATGGCGGACACGCTCGGCGAGCAGGTCTTCGAGTACTTCCTCCGCGACAAGCGCGAGGAGTGGCACCGCTATCGCGAACAGGTGACCGACCACGAGCTCCGCTCGACCTTCAGCCGTGTCTGACGGGGACGCCGTGAACGCCGCGCCACCGCCCGAGAAGCACGGCTCTCAGCAGGAGCACGCACCGACGTCACAGACCGTGCCGTCGTCGAAGTCCGCACCGCCCGAGCAGCCCGGTGCCAGCGAGGAGCCGGCGACCACCACCGGCGCCCTCGCCCGCCTCGGCTTCAGCCGCACCGACCGCGTCAGCCGCTTCCTCTCCGAACCGGCGCTGCGCGGCCTCGGCGACGGCGCCGCGGAGGCCCTCGGCGCGACGGCCGACGGGGACGACGCGGTGCTGGGCCTGCTGCGCCTGGCGGAGTCCGCCCGGGAGGCCGGCCAGGACGCCCTGCTCGAGGAGTTCCTCGCCGGGGTGGGCACCGCCGGCACCCCCGGACACCGGCTGATACGCCTGCTCGGCGTCTCGGTCGCGCTCGGCGACGTGCTCGCCCGCCACCCCGAGAGGCTCGAGCTCCTGCGCGAGGGGGACGACGAGCTCGCGGTCCCCGCCGCCGCGGTGCGCAAGGCGCTGCTCGAGGCCGTCGGCGCCGATCCGTCGGCCGAGGTGCCCGTGGCGGGCTCCGGCGGCCGCGAGGAGAGGGACGCGCTGCGCGCCGCCTACCACCTGCGCCTGGCCCAGATCGCCGCGGCCGACGCCGTCGCCGCCGACCCCGCCGCCCTCCAGCCCCGCGTCTCCGCCGCGATCAGCGACCTCGCCGACGCCGCCCTCGAAGCGGCCTCCGCGATCGCCCGCGCCACCGTCGAGGGGCACGAGCAGGTGCGCTGGTCCGTGATCGCGATGGGCAAGACCGGTGCGCGGGAGCTCAACTACATCTCCGACGTCGACGTCATGCACGTCGTCGCCCCCGCGCACGATGGCTACGAGGAGGAGGACGTGATCACGATCGGGGCCGCGCTGGCGAGGGAGCTCGCCCGCGCCTGCTCCGAGCGCACCGCCGAGGGATCGCTGTGGCAGGTGGACGCGAACCTGCGCCCCGAGGGCAAGGACGGACCGCTGGTGCGCACCCTGGACTCCTACCGCCGCTATTACACCGAATGGGCGAAGTCCTGGGAGTTTCAGGCGCTGCTGAAGGCCCGCGCCGCCGCCGGCGACCGCGAGCTCGGCGCCGCCTACGAGGAGATGGTTGCGCCGTGGGTGTGGAAGGCCTCCACCCGCGAGGGCTTCGTCGAGGACACCCGGGCGATGCGCCGCCGCGTCGTCGCCCACATCCCGCGAGCCGAGGTGGACCGGAACATCAAGCTCGGCCCCGGCGGACTGCGGGACGTCGAGTTCACCGTCCAGCTGCTGCAGCTGGTGCACGGGCGCGCCGACGAGCAGCTCCAGGGCCGCTCCACTCTCGACTCCCTCGCTCGGCTCGGCGAAGGCGGCTACATCTCCCGCACCCACGTCGCCGAGATGGACGAGGCCTACCGCTTCCTGCGCTGCGTCGAGCACCGCCTCCAGCTGCACCGCCTGCGCCGCACCCAGGTGCTGCCCACCGCCGCCTCGGACCTGCGCCGCCTCTCGCGCAGCATGGGCCTCGGCACCGACGAGTTCGCGGGGCGCTACCAGCGCACCCGGCGACGCGTCCGCCAGCTGCACGAGGAGATCTTCTACCGGCCGCTGCTGCTGACTGCCTCGCAGCTGTCCGACGGGGAGATCGCGCTGAGCGCCGAGGACGCCCAGGCGCGCCTGGCCGCGATCGGCTATCGCGACCCCGGCCGGGCGCTCGCGCACATCTCCTCCCTCACCGAGGGGATCTCCCGACGCGCCAGGATCCAGCGTCAGCTGCTCCCGGCGATGCTCGAATGGTTCGCCGACGGGATCGACCCGGACCTGGGGCTGCTCGCCTTCCGCCGCCTCTCCGACGAGATCGGCTCCGCCCACTGGTACATGGGGCTGCTGCGCGACTCCGGGCTCGCCGCGAAGCGTCTGACGAAAGTGCTGGCGGCGAGCAGGTACGTCGGCGAGGAGCTCGAGCGAATCCCGGAGGCGGTGCGCTGGCTGGCCCGCGACGAGCAGCTGCGGCCCCTGTCCCGCGAGGTGCTGGGCCGGGAGTTCCTCGCCGTGATCACCCGCGTGGGCACCGTCGAGGAGGCGCGGGACGTGCTGCGCCGCACCCGCAGCCGCGAGCTGCTGCGGATCGCGCTCGCCCATCTCACTGACGTCGCCTCCGCCGCGGACGTCGCCTGTGCCCTCACCGACCTCGCCGAGGCGGTGCTCGAGGCCGGGCTGCTGGTCGCCTATCACGTCGTGGCCCGCGAGCGGAAGGTCGTCGGCGAGGAGGCCGAGCCGCTGGACGGCGTCGACGAGGTCGACGAGACCACCGCGCAGGAGCTGCGCGAGCGACGCTCGGATCCCGCGCGGGCGCTCGGCGTGGAGCTGGCGATCATCGCCCAGGGCAGCTTCGGCGCCCGGGAGATGGGCTACTCGTCCGACGCGGACGTGCAGTTCATCGCCGTGGACCGGGGCGCCGGCCGCGACACCGTCGAGATCACGAACGCCGTCGCCACCCAGATCCAGAAGATCCTCAACGCCCCCGTCGCCCGCTCCGACATGAAGGTCAGCGCGGACCTGCGCCCCGAGGGGAAGGTCGGCCCGCTCGCCCGCACCGCCGAGTCCTGGATCGACTACCTCCGGCGGGATGCCGAGACCTGGGAGAAGCAGGCGCTGCTGCGGGCCCGCGTGGTCGTCTCCTCCGAGGCCCTCGGCGAGCGGCTGACCGGGGAGATGGACCGCCACCGCTATCCGGACGGCGGTCTGGAGGAGCAGGACCGTCGGGCGATCACGCGCATGAAGGCGCGGGTGGAGTCCGAGCGCCTGCCCCGCAACGCCGACCCCGCCCGGCATCTCAAGCTCGGACGCGGCGGGATGACCGACGTCGAATGGTGCACGCAGCTGCTCGCCCTCGAGCACGGCCACGAGGTCGAGGGCCTGCGCACCACCTCGACCCTCGCCCAGCTCGAGGCCGCGGTCGCGGCCGAGCTGCTCGAGGGGCGCGAGGCCGAGGAGCTGCGAGCCGCCTGGACGCTCGCCTGGCAGCTGCGGCGCGGGCTGTTCCTGTGGAAGGGGCGCGAGGGGGAGGTGCTCCCCAGCGATCGCAACGACCTGCGGGCGCTGGCCCTGCTGATCGACGGCGAGGACGCCACCGCATCGGAGCTCGAGGACCGCTATCTCAAGGTCACCCGCCGCTCCCGCGCCCTCGCCGAGCAGATCATCTTCGGCGAGACCTGCTGAGCCCTCCCGCTGACGTGAGACGCGCCCGCCCCCGGCGCGTCGGCCCTGCCCCGGACAGGCACGGGGCGGCCGAGCTTGTACCGTGGGAGGCTGTCCGCCCGCGTCGCCCCGCGCGACCCCCGCACCCCTCCGAGGACCGATGACCACCCCCTCCCTGAGCGCTGACACCCCGCGCGGCCGCATGTACCGCCTCGAGCCCGAGGGCCCGCTGATGTACCCCTCGATCACCACCGTGGCGGGGATGCGCGCCAAGGACTTCCTGCAGGGCTGGTACGCGACCATGGCCTCGAAGAGGGCGCTGGACATGTACGCCTGGCTCGAGCGGAACCCCGACCGCGCCGCCTCGGAGATCTCCCGCGTCACCCGCGACCGCTGGGGCACCCAGAAGAAGATCGCCGCGGCCGCGCCGGAGTACACCGCCGCCGCCTCGGACTTCGGCACCCTGGTCCACTCCGCCTGCGAGGACTGGGGCACCAGCGGCTCACGGCCCGACGCCGACCACATCGGCGGGATCATCGAGCGGATGCGCACCGGCTCCGGCGCCTTCGCCGCCGAGAAGGACCTCCGGGGCCTCGTCGCCCGTGCCGAGGTGCGACTGGACGGCTACGGCCGCTTCCTCGACGACTTCCAGCCCGAGTTCGTGGAGGTCGAGCAGACGGTCGTGAACCACTCCGTCGGCTACGCGGGCACCACCGATGCGATCGTGAGGATCGGGAACACTCTGCTCAGCGCCGACATCAAGACCTCGAAGAAGGTGCGCGGCGACTACGCGCTGCAGGGGGTAGCGGTGTGCCGTGCCGAGCTGCTGCTCGACGACGACGGCTCCACCCGCGAGATGCCGGAGCTGACCGGAGCGTTCATCATCCATCTCCCCGAGGCGGGCGGCTACCAGGCTGTGCCGCTGAGGACGGGGGAGGAGGAGTTCGAGGTGTTCCGGGCGCTGCGCGCGGCGTGGTCCTTCGAGCCCGACGAGTGCGCGCTCGAGCCCGCCGCCGACCCCAAGGGCCTCGTGCTCTCGCTGCTGCGCACCAAGGGCGGGCTCGACGCCCTGGGCTGAGCACTTCACGCCCTCCGCCGCCGCGCGCCGGTCCCTTCGGGGCCGGCGCGCTCGCATCTCCGGGCGAAGAATCCCTTGCCCCGCATTGAACACACGTATAGCGTGTTGAACGTCAGTTCAGCACAGGGCCTGCGCGCTCCCGCAGAGCGGGCCCGATGCCCGAGGAGAGCCGCATGGCAGAGTCCGCCCCCGCCGACGAGCGGATTCTCCAGGCCGCGATGCGACGCTTCGCCGTCGACGGCCTGGGCGCCCCGCTGCGCGCCGTCGCACAGGATGCCGGGGTCAGCGCGGGCCTGATCATCCACCACTTCGGCTCGCGCGAGAAGCTCCTCGAGGCCTGCGACCGGCGCGCCCTCGAGGTCACCCGGCAGCAGAAGAGGGCGGCGGTGACCGGTGGCGTGGGCACGATGCTCGCCCAGCTCGCCGCCGTGGAGCAGTACGCGCCCGAGACGGGCTACGTGCTGCGCCGCCTCCAGGCCGGCGGCCCGCTCGCCCAGCGGCTGATCGAGGACTTCATCGCCAATGCGAGGGACTACCACGAGGAGGGGGAGCGGGCAGGGGTGCTCAGCCCCAGCCGCGACCCCGAGGCGCGCGTGCGGGTGCTCGCGCACATGGCGCTCGGCTCCCTCGTGCTGCAGATGCCCGGCCAGGGGGCGCCGATGGACCTGGAGGACCTCCCGCGGTGGATGCGCGAGTACACCGACTCGCTGACCCTGCCCCTGCTCGAGCTCTACACCACCCCGCTGCTCACCGATGCGAGCCTGCTGGACGCCTATCTCGCCGCACAGGGCGACGCGGGCACCGCGGCCGACGAGGGCGCGCACACCACCGACTCCACCTCACCGACCGACGGGAGCCCGACATGACCACCCCGGAACCTGCGGTCCACGTCCGCGACCTCACCAAGACCTTCGGCGCCACGAGGGCGCTGGACGGCTTCGACCTCACCGTGCCCCACGGCGAGGTGACCGGCTTCCTCGGCCCCAACGGCGCGGGCAAGTCCACCACCATCCGCGTGCTGCTGGGCCTGCTGCGGGCGAGCTCCGGGACGGCTCGCGTCCTGTGCAGGGACCCGTGGCGGGACGCGGTCGCGATCCACCACCGCCTCGCCTACGTCCCCGGCGACACGAACCTCTGGCCGGGCCTGACCGGCGGCGAGGCGATCGACGTGCTCACCCGCGGCGAGAGCGGGGAGCGCCACCGCCGCCGACGCGAGGAGCTGATCGAGCGCTTCGAACTCGACCCCGCCAAGCGCGCCCGCACCTACTCCAAGGGCAACCGCCAGAAGGTCGCGCTCGTCGCCGCGCTCTCCCGCGACGTGGACCTCTACATCATGGACGAGCCGACCTCCGGCCTCGATCCGCTGATGGAGGCGATCTTCACCGACGAGGTCGCCCGCCTGCGCGCCGCCGGCCGGACCGTGCTGCTCTCCAGCCACATCCTCGCCGAGGTCGAGAAGCTCTGCGACACCGTCACCATCATCCGCGCCGGGAAGGCCGTGGAGTCCGGCACCCTCGCCGATCTGCGCCACCTCACCCGCTCCACCGTCGCCGCGACGACCGACGCCGATCCTGCGCCGCTCACCCGGCTCGACGGGGTCCACGACCTCGTCGCCGAGAACGGGCGCCTCCGCTTCGACGTGGACGACCGGGCGCTGCACGACGTGCTGCCCGTGCTCACGGCCCTCGGCGTCACCGGTCTCACGATCACCCCGCCCTCCCTCGAGGACCTCTTCCTGCGCCACTACGGCGACGAGCTCGAGCCCGTGTCCGAGGACGCGGACGCGTCATGACCGCCGCGACCGCCGCCCCCACCCATCGCGGGCAGCGCCGCGCGGCCGGCCCGCTCACCGGGCTGCGCGCCCTGCTCCGTCTCCACCTCCGGCTCGCCCGGCGCGGCATCCTGATCTGGACCCTGGCCGTGCTCGTCCTGGTACCCGCCTCGATCTATGCGATGGAGGACGTCTACCCCGACCAGGCGGCGCTCGACGCCCGGGCGGCGCTGCTGGACAACCCCTCGGCCGTGATGATGACCGGCCCGTTCTGCGCCGCCGACCACTACACCTTCTGGGCGATGGTCGTCAACGAGCTGCTGCTCTACCTGCTCGTCCCGGCCGCGATCATGTCGATCCTGCTCACCGCCCGCCTCACCCGCGGCGAGGAGGAGTCCGGACGGCTCGAGCTGCTGCGCTCCCTGCCCACCGGCCGCCTCGCCCCGTCGGTCTCCGCCCTGCTGGTGATGGCGCTGGCGAACCTCGCCCTCGGCGCCGCGGTGGCCGCAGGGATGCTGATCGGCGGGGGAGAGACGGCGGACTCGCTGGCGCTCGGGCTCGCGACCGCCCTGACAGGACTGGTCTTCGGCGCGGTCACCGCGGTCACCGCCCAGCTCACCGAGCACGCCGGCACCGCCTCCGGCACGGCGCTGGGGATCCTGGCGCTCGCGTTCATGGTGCGCGGCATCGCGGACGTGATCGAACGCGACGGCTCGTGGCTGTCCTGGTTCTCGCCGCTCGCCTGGGCGCAGCAGACGCGCGCCTTCGTGGACCTGCGCTGGTGGCCCCTGCTCGTCTCCCTCGCCGCCGTCGCCGTGCTGCTGGTGATCGCCGGCCGGCTCTCGCACCGCCGCGACCTCGGGGCCGGGCTCCGCCCCGCGGCGGCCGGACGCGCCGCCGCGTCGGCGGCGCTGCTCGCCCCGGGCGGCCTCACCCGCCGGCTGGTCGGCGGGACCCATCTGGCCTGGGGCATCGGACTGTTCCTCTTCGCGCTCGCCTTCGGCTCCCTCGCCAGCTCGCTCACCGACTTCGCGGAGAACCTGCCGGACCTGGCCGGCGTGGCCCCGATCCGGCTCGACGACCTCACCGGCTCGTTCTCCGCTTTCGTGCTGATGATGCTCGCGATCGGCCCGGTCGCCCTCGCCGTCTCCGGGATGCTCCGGATGCGCACCGAGGAGACCGCGGGACGCCTCGCCGGCGTGCTCGTCGCCGGCACCTCCCGGGCGCGCCTGGCCGGCCAGTGGTTCCTGGTCGTGCTGCTGGGCACCGCCGCGATGCAGGTGCTGCTCGGCCTCGGCGTCGGGATCGGCGTGTGGAGCGCGACCGAGGACACGGCCTGGATCGGCGAGATGACCCTCGCCGCGCTCACCTATCTCCCCGCCGTCGCGCTGTATGCGGCGATCGCCCTCGCCCTCTACGGGCTCGGGTCCCGCATCGCCCCTCTCGCCTGGCTGCTCGTGGTGTACACCGCGCTGGTGACCTTCCTCGGTCAGATGCTGGGCCTGCCCGACTGGGCCATGGACCTCCCGCCCCTGCAGCACATCGCCCTGGTGCCCTCCGAGGATCTCGAGGCGATGCCGCTCGTGGTGATGGGCGTCGCCGCCGCGGTGCTGGCCCTGCTCGGACTCGCTCTGCTACGCCGCCGGGACCTCACCGCCGGTTGAGGGCCGGTGGTCGTCGGGGTGGCGGCGCCGGCCCCGGGCGGGGAGACTCGGGGCGAGCCCCGCGACGGCGCGGAGGCCGACGAGAGGAGCCGACGATGGCGAAGTACCTGATCTCCTTCCCCAGCAGCGCGATGAACCTGTCCGACGAGGAGCTCGCCGCCGCGTCCGAGGACTCCCATGCCGTGGTCCGCGAGGCGAAGGCCGCCGGGGTGTGGGTCTTCGGCGGCGGGATCGACGAGTCCGTGCCCCCGGTGATGGTCACCGGCAGCGGCAGCGTGCTGGTGACGACCTACGAGCAGACCCGCCGCATCGACGGCGGGTTCGCCGTGCTCGATCTCGCTACCCGCGAGGAGGCGCTGGAATGGGCGCGCCGGATCGCCGTCGCGTGCCGCTGCGCCCAGGAGGTGCGGGTGTTCGGGGACGACCCGGAGAGCTGAGCCGCACCGCCTCGACGGCGAGCGTGCGCGACGCGCCGGAATCCGCCATGAGCAGGAGCTCAGGCAGGCGCAAAGTGACCGTCTCCACGATCTCGCCAGGCCGCACGAGGGCCCGCACCCTCTTCGAGGCCGCCTCGGCGGCCGACGTCGAGCTCGAGCGCGGCACCGTCTACGCCACCACCGGCGTGTTCGGGGCGGACGGTGCTCCCGGACACGGCGCTGTCGTCTCGTACCAGTACCGCTCCAGCCGCTGAGGCCGCCCGGAGCACCGACGCGGAGACCCCCGCCTCGCCGGACGGCGGGACGGGGGTCTCTGCTGCGCGAGCGCTGTCAGCTCAGATGTCGTAGTACAGCTCGAACTCGTGCGGGTGCGGGCGGAAGCGGAACGGATCGATCTCCGTGGTGCGCTTGAGCTCGATCCAGGTGGAGATGAGGTCCTCGGGGAACACGTCGCCCTCGGTGAGGTAGTCGTGGTCCGCCTCAAGGGCGTCCAGCGCCGCACCCAGCGAGTCGGGCAGCTGCTGGATCTGCGCGTGCTCCTCCGGCGGGAGCTCGTAGAGGTCCTTGTCGATCGGCTCGGGCGGCTCGATCCGGTTGCGGATGCCGTCGATGCCGGCCATGAGCTGCGCGGCGAAGGACAGGTAGGGGTTCGCCGAGGGGTCCGGGGCGCGGAACTCGACGCGCTTGGCCTTCGGGGAGGAGCCCGTGACGGGGATGCGAATGGCGGCGGAGCGGTTGCGGGCCGAGTAGACCATGTTCACCGGCGCCTCGAAGCCCGGCACCAGGCGCTTGAAGGAGTTCACCGTGGGGTTGGTGAACGCGGTCAGCGAGGGGGAGTGGGCGATGATGCCGCCGATGTACCAGCGGGCGATGTCAGAGAGGCCGCCGTAGCCGCGCTCGTCGAAGAACAGCGGCTCGCCGTCCTTCCACAGCGACTGGTGGGTGTGCATGCCCGAGCCGTTGTCGCCGAACAGGGGCTTGGGCATGAAGGTCGCGGTCTTGCCGGCGTCCCACACGGTGTTCTTGACGACGTACTTGAACTTCATGACGTCGTCGGCCGCCTGCAGCAGCGTGTTGAAGCGGTAGTTGATCTCCTGCTGGCCCGCGGTGCCGACCTCGTGGTGGGCACGCTCGACCTGCAGGCCGGTGTCCTCGAGCACGGAGACGATCTCGTCGCGGAGATCCGCCATCTGGTCGTTCGGCGGGACGGGGAAGTAGCCGCCCTTGAGGCGGGTCTTGTAGCCCTGGTTGCCGCCGAACTCGGACTCGTCGCGGTCGGTGTTCCACACGGCCTCGTCGGAGTCGATCGAGTAGAAGCCGGAGTTGACCGACGTCTTGAAGCGGACGTCGTCGAAGATGTAGAACTCGGCCTCGGCCGCGAAGAACGCGGTGTCCGCGATGCCGGTGGACTTGAGGTACTCCTCGGCCTTCGAGGCGACGGTGCGCGGGTCGCGGGAGTAGGGCTCGTCGGTGAACGGATCCACGATCGAGAAGTTGACGATCAGGGTCTTCCGCTCGCGGAACGGATCCAGGTACGCGGTCTCCAGGTCCGGCACGAGCTTCATGTCCGACTCGTGGATGGCCTGGAACCCGCGGATCGAGGAGCCGTCGAAGAGCTGGCCGGTCGCGATGGCCTCCTCATCGAAGGTGCTCGCCGGAATGTTGAAGTGCTGCATGACGCCGGGGAGATCGCAGAAGCGGATGTCGATGAACTCGACGCCCTCCTCCTCGATGTACTTCGAGATCTCGCTGGGATTGTTGAACACATCTCCTCCATCCGCGCCGTGCGGCGCGTTAAGTGCTGTCTCACCCCGAGGGGCCGAACCGCTCGAGTGCCGAGGGGCCGCGTCAGGCCGGGACTCGGGTGAGACCAAGCTTAGGGGCAGTGGTGCACCGCTCCCGGGGAGCCCGGCGATTCCCAGCACGGCCGCGTAGGCTCCGCCCGTGATCGATCGCAAGGACCTCGGCTCCTGGATGGACGGCCCGCCCAGGGAGGCCGGCTACGTCAAGGGCTCCGCTCTCGGACTGCCGGCCTCGGGCCGCGGCGCCGTCGCGTCGTTCTGGCGTCGACCCCTCTCGCTGATCGTCGACTGGGGATTGTGCGTGGGCATCTCGGCCCTGCTGTTCGGCGGCGACCCGCTGGCGAACCTGATCCTCTTCGCGGCGGTGAACGTGCTGTTCCTGACGCTTTTCGGGGTGACCCCGGGTCAGTTCCTGCTGCGGGTGCGGGTCGTCCCCGTCAGCGGCCGCAGCCCGATGCTGCTGCGCGCGGTGGTGCGCACCGTGCTGATGCTGCTGGTGCTCCCGGCAGTGGTCTGGAACCGCGACACCCAGCCCCTGCACGACGTCGTCGCAGGCACCGCGGTCGTCACCCTCTGACGGGGTCCTCCGCTTCGCCTGCGCCGCAGGAGCGAGCGCTCCTGCGTCTCCGGACGCGCCCTGTCGACCCGCAGGACGCCTCCCCACTTCATCCCGCTGACCTGCGTCGATGCCGAATGTCACGAAAAGGTCACGCAGATAACGAGAAGGTCACGACCGCCTCCCGGCGGTACGGGCAGCCCTTCCGCGCACAGCACGACGCCCCCACCCGCCGGAGCGGGAGGGGGCGTCGCCGAGAGGACGGGTGCCGGGTCAGCGGCCGCGCATCGCCTTGCGGTTCGGACGGGCACGCATCGGGTCCACGCCCTTGGGCACCTGCTGGCGCAGCGAGCGGTGCAGCGCGTTCAGGCGCTTGGTCACCTGTGCGGACTCCTGCTTGGTCAGCTGCTTCTTCATGCGCTGCATGTAGGTGGGGAGCTTGTGCAGCGGCACCTCGCCCTCGCCGTCGCCGACGACGATCTGGTGGACCGGCACGTTGTCGTGCTGGAGTACGCGCCGGATGCTGCGCCGCTCCTTCTCCAGCAGCTTCATCGAGATGCCCGTGGAGTCCTCGGCCACGATCGCGATGCCCGCCCGGCCCGAGGCGCGGAAGAGCATCTTCTGGCTGCGGGGATCGATCTGCACCGGCTCGTCCTCGACGTTCCAGCCGCGGCGGATCGACTGCATCGCGGCGAGGGCCGCGCCGGTCTGGCCCTTGATACGGTCGAAGGCCGCTCGCTCCGCCTTGCGGGCCAGGATGATCATCGCGATCAGCACGCCGACAGCGAGGCCCATGAAGATGCCGTACCAGGGGCTGTCGAAGATCAGCACGGTCAGCAGCACGCCGACGGCGATCGCGCCGACGATCGCGAGGATCATCAGCGGCAGGGTCGACCGGTCGACCTCCTGCGTGTACTTGAAGACCTCGAACATCTGGTTGAGGCGACCGGGCTTCTTCGTGCCGTCGGCGTTGCGCTTGCCGCGCTTCTTCGTGTCGTCCTTGGCGGACGTGGTCTCGGACGTGCGAGCCATGGGGGATGTGTCCTCTCGGGGCCGGCGGAGCGTCAGCTCGCGGCGGCCTGCTGGGTGCGGGCGACGACGCTCGCAGCTTCCTGACGGGCGGGCTGATCGGAGTCGAGGTGGCGGAGGTTCTCCGGGATCTCGCGGCCGAGCTCGCGCATCGCCTGCGCCCAGAGCTTTCCGGCGCGGTACGAGGAGCGGACCATCGGACCGGCCATCACCGCGAGGAAGCCCATCTCCCTCGCGGCCTCGGACAGCTCGACGAACTGCTGGGGCTTCACCCAGCGGTCGATCGGGTGGTGCAGCTTCGAGGGCCGCATGTACTGGGTGATGGTGAGGATGTCGCAGCCGGCGTCGACCAGGGCCTGCATCGACTCCAGGATCTCCTCGTCCGTCTCGCCCATCCCGAGGATGAGGTTGGACTTGGTGATCATCCCGGCGTCCTTGCCCATCGAGATGACGTCCAGCGACCGGTCGTAGCGGAACGCGGGACGGATCTGCTTGAAGATCCGCGGCACCGTCTCCAGGTTGTGCGCGAACACCTCCGGCTTGGCCTCGAACACCTGCTGGAGGTGCTCGCCGCGGCCCTTGATGTCGTCGATCAGCAGCTCGACACCGGTGCCGGGGTTCATCGCGTGGATCTGCTGGCAGGTGCGGGCGAACAGCCCCGCCGCGCCGTCCTCGAGATCGTCGCGGGCCACGCCCGTGACCGTCGAGTAGCGCAGGCCCATCTCCTTGACCGACTGCGCGACCTTGAACGGCTCCATCGGGTCCACCGCCATCGGCTTGCCGGTGGCGATGTTGCAGAAGTCGCAGCGCCGGGTGCAGGTGTCCCCGCCGATCAGGAAGGTCGCCTCCCGATCCTCCCAGCACTCGAAGATGTTCGGGCAGCCGGCCTCCTCGCAGACCGTGTGCAGGCCCTGGCCGTGCACGCGCTGCTTCATGGCCGTGTACTCGGGGCCCATGACGGCCCTGGTCTTGATCCATTCGGGCTTGCGCTCGATGGGGACCTCGGCGTTGCGCGCCTCGACGCGCAGCATGCGACGGCCCTCGGCAGCGATCGTCACCGTGATGCCTCCTCGTCTCGTCGTCCCTGAAGTCTATCGATCCCGTCTGCGCGCGCGGCGCTCACAGCACCGGTGCGGAGGTGCGGTGCGCCACGAGGTCGATCATCGCCTCGGCGACCGGGTCGAGCAGCTCGACGACCGGCACCCTGCGGCCGAGCTCCCGGCTGAGACTGGTCACGCCGGCGTCGTCGATCCCGCAGGGGATCACGTTCTGGGCCCAGGAGAGGTCGTTGGCGCAGTTCAGGGCGAAGCCGTGCATCGTGGCGCGCTTCGAGACGCGCATCCCGATAGCGCACACCTTGCGCTCCTGCTCGCCCTCACGAGCCACCCACACCCCGCTGCGGCCCTCGATCGGGACGGTCTCGAGGCCGAGCCCGGCGCAGACGTCGATGATCGCCTGCTCGAGGGCGCGCACGAAGCCGACCACGTCGATCGGGATCGGGAGCTTCACGATCGGGTAGCCGACGAGCTGCTGCGGCCCGTGCCACGTGATCTTCCCGCCCCGGTCGATGTCCACCACCTCGGCGCCGTCGCGGGGGCGCTCGTGGTCCTGGGTGAGCTTGCCCGCGGTGTACACGGGCTGGTGCTCCAGCAGGAGCAGCGTGTCCGGCCGCTCGCCCGCGACCACCTCGGCGTGGATCCGGCGCTGCAGGTCCCAGGCGGCGCGGTAGTCCACCGGCCCCGGGGGCAGGTCGAACTGTGCGTGCCGGTCCTCGTAGGGGAGCGGCTCGCTGAGGCCGAGACGGATCACATCGAGCATCTCTCCAGGCTACTCCTGCCGCGACCTGCACGTTGTGGATGACCAGCAGGGGTGCGCGTCGTGGTGGGGTTCACTGTGGCCATGGATCAGGGGGAGCATGCCAGGAGCGGAGGGCGCCACGGGTTCGTCCTGGGGCCGACGGTCGACGGTCCGGGCCGCGACGGCCCGGGCCGGGATGGCCCGGGCAGGGATGGCGCGGGACCCGCTGGCGCCGGCCTGGACGGTGCCGCCGCGGACCGGACCGGGCGCGAGGAGGAGAGCCTCGGAGCGCCGGGGCGGGAGGACGCGCTGCGGGTGCGGTGGCGGGGCCCGGAAGGGCGGGAGTCCGTCACCGCGGAGATGCAGCTGCTCGCCGCGCTCGAGGTGGCCGGGATCAGCGCCGCGCCGGACGTGATCGGCATGGAGGAGGACGGGTACATCCGCGAGACCGCCCCGCCGCTCGCGCGGCGCCGCGGGCGACGCGCCGCCGACGGCGGTGCACCCGCGACGGGGGAGCGGGTAGCACAGGCCCGGGCACGGGAGGACCTCGAGGCCCTCGTCGCGGCGCTCCACGAGCGAGGCTGGGTGCTCGGGGCACCGCGAGGCCGCGGGCTCGGGGTCCGGGCCGACGGCAGCGTGCTGGTGCTCGACCTCAGCGGCCTGCGACATGAGCAGTCCCTCGCGGTGCGCAGCGCGGATCTGCACTGGATCGACTCCGTGCTCGAGGACGAGGAGAGGACGCTGCGACGACGGGTCCACGCCCTCGCTGGCGGGGGCGCGCCCTCGCTCGACCTGCCCGGTCTCCTCGATGCCCCCGCGGGCGCGAGTCCGGCGGATCCGCCGCGGGTGCCGGGAGACCAGGGAGACCAGGGGGAGCCGGAGCGGCCGGACGGGGTACAGCAGGAGGTGGCGCGGGAGGAGGCGGAGGAGGAGGTCGACGCGGCCGACGCAGGATCTGTGGCGCCGCTTCCCGCTCCCCGGCTGCGCAGAGCGCGCACGGAGGCGCGGGCCAAGGGCGGAGCGGATGCCGGGTCATCGCGTCGGCGCGGGACCGGCGGCGCGCTCTCCGCGGTGCTGGGGGAGCGGCGGCACCGGCGCACCGCCCTGCTCAGCGGGGCGGTGGTGCTCGCCCTCGGCCTCGGCGCGGCGGCGGCGATCACCGTGACCATGGACCGCTCGGAGCCGGCGCGACAGGCCCCCGCGGTCGTCGCCGACGGAGCTCCTGCGGGCGCTGGCAGCTCGCAGGAGGGGCAGGTGCCCGCGATCGAGGACCCGTGGGCGCTGGCGGCGGAGCTCGCGGGCTCCCGCCACGCCTATCTCACCGGCGCCTCCGACGTGCCCGTCGCCGCCGAGGGCGGTCCCGCGCAGAAGGAGGACGAGCGGATCCGTGCGGCCTATGAGGGGTACGAGGTGCAGGGCAGCGGACCGGTCGTGCACGAGGCCGAGCTGCTCGAGGGGCCCGACGAGGACGGAAGGGCCGTGCTGCGCGTGCTCGTCTCGACCGCGGCCGGCCAGGTGCGCGAGGGCTCCGGCCTCGTGCAGGAGACCCCGAACAGCGGTGCCTCGCAGATCGATCTCGTGCTGATCTGGGACGGGGCCCGCTGGAGGATCCTCGAGACGCGCACCGCGTGAGACGCCCGAGGAGGGCCGGGACGAGGCAGGGCCCCGACACCGTGACGGTGCCGGGGCCCTGCCGATGCTCAGCCGATGGCTGCGCGCGGGGACGGGGTCAGAGACCGAGCTCGCCCTCGAACGCGCCCTCCTCGAGCCGCTTCTTCATGTAGGTGAGGAAGCGGGCGGCGTCGCCGCCGTCGACCATGCGGTGGTCGTAGGAGAGGAACAGGTACATCATCGAGCGGATCGCGATGGTGTCGTCGCCCTCGGCGTTCTGCACCACGGCGGGACGCTTCGTGATGGTGCCGGTGCCGAGGATGCCGACCTGCGGGGCGGGCACGATCGGGGTGTCCCAGAGCGCACCGCCCGAACCGGTGTTCGTGATCGTGAACGTCGCGCCGGAGAGGTCGTCGGGGACGAGCTTGTTGCTCTTCGCCCGGCCGCCGAGGTCGCCGATCTGGCGGGCGAGGCCGGCGAGGTTCAGGTCGCCCGCGTTCTTGATGACCGGGACCACGAGACCGCGCTCGGTGTCCGCCGCCATGCCGATGTTCTCCGAGCCGTGGTAGACGACCTTGTCGTCGTCGATGGTGGAGTTCAGCTGCGGGTAGGTCTTCAGACCCTCGATCGCTGCCATCATGAGGAAGGGCAGGAAGGTGAGCTTGGCGCCCTCGCGGGCGGCGAACTCGTCCTTCGCCTTCGCGCGCAGCTTCGCGATGCGGGTCACGTCGACCTCGACCGCGGTGGTCAGCTGCGCCATGCCGTGCAGGGACTCCATCATCCGCTGGCCGATGACCTTGCGGATGCGGGGCATCTTCTCCTCGGTGCCGCGCTTCGAGGAGACCTCGACCTTCGGCGCCGCGGGAGCGGCGGCCGCGGCGGCAGGAGCGGCCGCGGCGGCGGGTGTCGCCTGAGCCTTCTGCGCGTCGATCGCCTGCTGCACGTCCTGCTTGCGGATCCGACCGCCGAGGCCGGAGCCCTTGACGCTCGAGAGGTCCACGCCAGCCTCGGCCGCCATCTTCCGCACCAGCGGGGTGACGTAGCCCGAGGACTCCGCGCCGGAGACCGCATCGGCGGCCTGCGGGGCGGGAGCGGCGGGCGCCGCGGGCTCCTCCTGCTCCGGGGCCTCGGCCTTCGGAGCCTCCTGCTTCGGAGCCTCCTGCTTCGGAGCCTCCTGCTTCGGAGCCTCCTGCTTCGGCTCCTCGGCGGGCTTCTCCTCGGCCTTCTTCTCCTCGGGTGCGGGAGCGGCCGGCTCCTCCGCCTTCGGGGCCGCGGGGGCGCCGGAGCCGACGATCGCCAGCACGGAGCCGACCTCGGCGTCCTCGTCCTCCTGGACGCGGATCTCGAGCACCGTGCCCTCGACGGGGGAGGGGATCTCGGTGTCGACCTTGTCGGTCGAGACCTCGAGCAGCGGCTCGTCGACCTCGACGGTGTCGCCGACGGCCTTGAGCCATCGGGTGACTGTGCCCTCGGTGACGGACTCGCCGAGCGCCGGCATCGTCACCTCCTCGCCCTCGGCCGCGCCGCCGGAGGCGCCGGAACCGGCATCGCCGGAGGCGTCCGCGGGCTTCTCGGACTCCCCGGCGGGGGTCTCCTCGTCGGTGGACGGGGCGACGGTCTCGTCGGAGGCGAGGTCCTCGCCCTGCTCCTCTGCGGGAGCCTCCTCGGCCTCGGCGCCGGAGTCGCCGGAGCCGGCGTCCGCGGAGCCCGAGCCGTCGCCGATGACGGCGAGATCGGCGCCGACCTCGGCGTCCTCGTCCTCCTCGACCAGGATCTTCTCGATGGTCCCCGCGACGGGGGAGGGGATCTCGGTGTCGACCTTGTCGGTCGAGACCTCGAGCAGCGGCTCGTCGACCTCGACGGTGTCGCCGACGGCCTTGAGCCATCGGGTGACTGTGCCCTCGGTGACGGACTCGCCGAGTGCCGGCATCTTCACGGTTTCAGACATGGGGTTCTCTCCTCTGGGAAGACTCAGGCGTGGGCGTGCAGCGGCTTGCCGGCGAGGGCGAGGGCCGCCTCGCCCATGGCCTCGTGCTGCGAGGGGTGGCCGTGGATGAGGGAGGCGACATCCTCGGGGTAGGCCTCCCAGTTGACGATGAGCAGCGCCTCGCCCATCAGCTCCGAGGTGCGCGAGCCGATCATGTGGACGCCGATGATCGGGCCGTCCTTCTCGCGGACCAGCTTGATGAAGCCGGTGGTGCCGAGGATCTGGGACTTGCCGTTGCCGCCGAGGTTGTACTCGTAGGCCTCGACCTTGTCCTCGCCGAGCTGCTCCTTGGCCTGCTTCTCGGTGACGCCGACGGAACCGACCTCCGGCTCGCAGTACGTGATGCGCTCGATGCCGGACTCGACGATCGGGGCGGGGTTCAGGCCCGCGATCCGCTCGGCGACGAAGATGCCCTGGGCGAAGCCGCGGTGGGCGAGCTGCAGGCCGGGGACGATGTCGCCGACGGCGTAGACGCCGGGGACGTTGGTCTCGAGGGTCTCCTTGTTCGCGAGCACGAAGCCGCGATCCATCTCGATGCCCTGCTCCTCGTAGCCCATGCCGGAGGTGTTCGGGCCGCGGCCCACGGCCACCAGGAGGTAGTCGCCCTCGAAGACCTTGCCGTCGGCGAGGGTGACCTTGACACCGGTCTCGGTCTGCTCGGCCTTCTCGGTGAAGACGCCGAGAGAGAAGGCGATGCCGCGCTTCTTGTAGGCCCGCTCGAGGGCCTTGGAGATCGCCTCGTCCTCGTTGGCGACGAGGTGGGGCAGACCCTCCACGATCGTCACGGACTCCGCGCCGAGCGACTTCCAGATCGAGGCGAACTCGACGCCGATCACGCCGCCGCCGAGGATGATCGGGTTCTTCGGCAGCTCGGGCAGCTGCAGCGCCGTCTCGGAGTCTAGGAAGCGGCCGCCCAGGTCGATGCCCGGGAGGGTCTTCGAGTAGGAGCCGGAGGCGAGGATGACGTTCTTGCCGGTCAGGGTGCGGGTGCCGGACTCGGTCTCGACCGTGACGGTGTTCGGCCCGGTGAGCTTGCCGAAGCCCTCGACGTAGTCGACCTTGCGGGCCTTCACCAGGCCCTGGAGCCCCTTGTACAGACGGCCGATGACCTTGTCCTTGAAGCCGAGGACCTTCGTGGCGTCGACGCCGTTGAGGGTGAGGTCCACGCCGGCCGCAGCGGCCTCGGACGGTGCGTCGGCGAGCTCCCCGACGTGGAGCATGGCCTTCGTCGGGACGCAGCCGCGGTGCAGGCAGGTGCCGCCGAGCTTGTCCTTCTCCACGAGGGCGATCTTCTGGCCGAGCTGGGCTCCGCGCAGCGCGGCCGCATAGCCGCCGCTGCCACCGCCCAGGATCACGACGTCGAACTGGTCAGTGGTTGTGTCCGCCACCTGTGTGCTCCTCGGTGTCTTGGGTGTTCCGCGGCGCATTCGGACCCGGATGGCCGACGGCGCCGCCTGCGTGCCCCATGCTAGGGCACCGGGCGGCGCCGGGCGGACCTGTTGCGCGCAACTGTCAGGATGTCGATGCGGCGAGCATCACGCCACCGCGGCCCCGGCGTGGTCCTCGAGAACCTGCAGGACGGTGCGGACGCTCATCCCGGTGGCTCCCTTGCCCATGTAGCCCAGCGGTGCGCTGGCGAAGGCGGGGCCGGCGATGTCCAGGTGCGCCCACTCGGTCGAGCCCACGAACTCCTTGAGGAAGATGCCCGCCGAGAGCGCCCCGCCGGGACGCTCGCCGATGTTGCGCAGGTCCGCGACGCGACCGGTGAGGTCGGCGCGCAGCTCCTGCGGGAAGGGCAGCGGCCAGAAGGGCTCGCCGGCGCGCTCGGCGGCCGCCACCACGGCAGACCGGCCGATCTCGGTTCCCATCACGCCGCCGGTGCGCTTGCCGAGCGCGACCACGGCCGCGCCGGTGAGGGTCGCGACGTCCATCACCAGGTCCGGCTCCGCGGCGACCGCGTCGACGAGCGCGTCGGCCATGACCATGCGGCCCTCGGCGTCGGTGTTCAGCACCTCGACGGTGGTGCCGTCGCGCATGGTGACCACGTCGCCCGGGCGCTGGGCGCCGCCGCCGGGCATGTTCTCGGCGAGGGCGAGGAAGGTGGTGACCTTCACGTCCAGCCCGAGACGGGCCGCGGCGACGGTCGCGCCGAGCACGGTCGCGGCACCGGCCATGTCCGAGGTCATGTCCTCCATGCCGGGCGCCGGCTTCAGGGAGATCCCGCCGGTGTCGAAGGTGATGCCCTTGCCCACCAGCGAGACGGAGCGGCTCGCCCCGGCAGGTGCGTACTCGAGGCGGACCAGGCGCGGCGGGCGCGTCGAACCCTGGCCGACGCCGACGATTCCGCCGTAGCCGCCCTCGGCGAGGGCGGCCTCGTCCAGCACGGTCACCGTGATCGGGAGGTCGGCGACGAGCTCCTCCGCGCGGCGGGCGAACTCCGCCGGGGGCAGCAGGTTCGGCGGGGTGTTCACGAGGTCGCGCACGAGGTCGACGGAGCCGGAGAGCACTCGGGCCCGCTCGAGCGCGGGCTCGAGGGCGTCGGTCCCGGCCTCGCCGGCGAGCAGGACGATCTCGGCCAGGGCACCCTTGGGGGCCTTCTCTCCGGTGCCGGTCTTGTGCGCGGTGAAGGCGTAGGCGCCGAGCGCGGCGCCCTCGAGGGCGGCGGCGCGCTGCGCGTCGGACGCGGTGGGCAGGGCGAGTGCGGCGCGGCCGACGCCGGTCAGCGAGCGGGTCGCGGCGCCGACGGCGAGGCGGAGGTCCTCGGCGGAGACGGCGGAGAGATCCTCCTCGCCCACGCCGACGAGGAGCAGGGTGGTTGCGGCGGCGAGGCCGGTGGAGGGCAGACGGTGCAGGTCCCCGCGCGCGGCGGAGGGGGCGAGGCCCGCGACGGCCTCGGAGATCTCGGGGGATCCCGGGACGGAGGCGGGGGCTTCGCCCGCGCCGGCGACCAGGGGGAGCACGAGGACGTCGGCGGCGACGTCGACGAAGGGTTCAGCGGTCATTTCCAGAATCGGCATGGGCCTATCGTAGGTCTCGGCCCCGACCGACCGTCCGCGGCCGTGGAGGAGGACCGACCGCACGATGAGGGAGCCGCACCGATGAGCCTGCTGAGCATCGTGGTCGCCGTGCTGGGCGGTCTGACCGCCGCGCTCGCGATCTACTACGCCGCGAAGGATCTCAGCGCCGACCTCGTGCTGCTGGGCGCCGCGGCGCTGACAGCGATCGGCTGGATCGTGCTCGGCATCTCCCTCGGCGTGCGCGATGCCACCTCCGCAGGCCCGCCGCCCGAGCGGGTGACGCTCTACGGGTACGTGCTGACAGGGCTGATGCTCGTCGTCGGCGGGGGCTGGCTCGGCGCCTTCGAGCGCACGCGCTGGGGGAGCGTGGTGATCGCCGTGACGTGTGCGGTGACCCTCGTGCTCCTGATGCGCATCCACCAGATCTGGCCGGGAGGCTTCGCATGACCGCACCGCGCACCGACGACCGCCCTGCGGACCGCGACGGACGCGGTCCCGCGGCGGACAGGAGCCGCGGCGGGCGCGGCTTCGAGATCGTCCTCGTCGCCGTCTACGGCATCTTCGCCCTCTCGGCGACCGCGCGCAGCCTGGTGCAGGTGCTGCGGGACTTCGACCGTGCACCGGTGGCCTACTCCCTCTCGCTGCTCGCGGCGGCGACCTACATCGCAGTGACCGTCGCGCTGGTGCGCGGCGGACGGCGCTCGAGGGTCGCCCGGGTGCTCGTCGTCATCGAGCTGATCGGCGTGCTCGCCGTCGGCACCCTGACCGTGCTCGACCCCGTGCTGTTCCCCGAGGCGACCGTGTGGAGCGTGTACGGCCAGGGCTACGGCTACGTGCCGCTCGCGCTGCCCGTGCTCGCGCTGGTCTACATGCTGCGCGGGGCCCGCAAGCGCCCCGAGGCCTGACCATCGGGCCCCGGCGGCCCGGCCGGAGCACCCCTGCGGCGCGTCCGCAAGAGCCCTGGGCCCCGGGGAGCGGGGCCCGGACCGCGTACCGTATGCCCGTGACCACCGACACCGCCGCCCGTCGCGGGCCCTACGACGTCCTGTTCCGTCACGTGCTCGCCCGTCTCGACCCCGAGCAGGCGCACCTGCTGACCCTGCGGGCGCTGTCGCTCGCGCACGCGGTCCCCGGCGCGCCGCGGCTCCTGCGCCGCGCGACGGGCACGCCGGACCCGATGCGGCCCGCGGGCACCGATCGTCGCGTGCTCGGCGCGGAGCACGCCTCCCCGCTCGGACTCGCGGCGGGTCTCGACAAGGACGGGGAGCTCCCCCTCGCGTTCCTCGACCTCGGCTTCGGCCATGTCGAGGTCGGCACCGTCACCGCGAAGGCGCAGCCCGGCAATCCGCGCCCGCGCTCCTTCCGCCTGGTGGGGGACCGCTCGCTGATCAACCGCATGGGCTTCAACAACCACGGCGCTCAGGCCCTCGCCCATCGCCTCGCCGCGGCCCGACGCACCGAGCGCGGCCAGCGCGCGGTGATCGGCGTGAACATCGGCAAGTCGAAGATCACGGCGCTCGAGGACGCGGCCGAGGACTACCGCTTCTCCGCCGGTCTGCTCGCGCCCTACGCCTCCTATCTCGCCATCAACGTCTCCAGCCCCAACACCCCGGGGCTGCGCGACCTGCAGAGCGTCGAGATGCTCCGCCCGATTCTCGAGGCCGTCGTCGACGAGAGCCGCAGCGCCGCCCGTCGTCTGCGCCGCGAGGTGCCGGTGCTCGTGAAGATCGCCCCCGACCTCCACGACGCTGACGTCACGGCGGTGGCCCGCCTCGCCGCCGAGGTGGGGCTCGCCGGCGTCATCGCGACCAACACCACCATCTCCCGACCCGAGGAGCTGCGCGCCGACCGCGCCGAGATCGCGCGGATCGGCGCAGGCGGGCTCTCCGGCCCGCTGCTGGCCCGCCGCTCCCTCGAGATCCTCCGACTGCTCCGCACCGAGCTGGGGGAGGAGGCCGTGGTGATCAGCTGCGGCGGCGTGACCACCGCCGAGGACGTCCGCGAGCGGCTGGCCGCTGGCGCCGACCTCGTCCAGGGCTACACCGCCTTCATCTACGAGGGCCCGTCCTGGCCCGGGCGGATCGCGCGCTCCCTGCGTCGCTGAGCCCTGCCGTCACGGGAGTCACCGCGGGCGAGGCCCTCCCCGCACGGGCGCCGGGCCTACTCTGGAGGGATGGACGAGGACCTCTTCTCGCTGGGCGGTGATGCGCCCGCGCCGCGCACCCTGTCGGACCGCAACGTCGACCACCGCGCCCCGCTCGCGGTGCGGATGCGCCCCCGCACCCTCGAGGAGATCGTCGGCCAGCACGCGGCGCTGGAGCCCGGCAGTCCGCTGCGCCGCCTGGTCTCCACCGACGACTCCCGCACCGCGCCGAGCTCCGTGATCCTGTGGGGACCGCCCGGCACCGGCAAGACCACCCTCGCCTATGTCGTCGCGCAGTCCGGCGACCGCGAGTTCGTCGAGGTCTCCGCCGTGCTCGCCGGGGTCAAGGACATCCGCGACGTGGTGGACCAGGCCCGCTCCCGGCTGCGCACCGTCGGCCGCGAGACCGTGCTCTTCGTCGACGAGGTCCACCGCTTCTCGAAGTCGCAGCAGGACGCGCTGCTGCCGAGCGTCGAGAACCGCTGGGTCACCCTCGTCGCCGCGACCACCGAGAACCCCTACTTCTCGGTGATCTCCCCGCTGCTGTCGCGCTCGATCGTGCTCACCCTCGAGCCGCTCGCCCGGGAGGACCTCGACACCCTCGTGGACCGCGCGCTCACCGACGAGCGAGGGCTCGGCGGTGCCGTCACCCTCACGCGCGACGCCCGCGAGGCGCTGCTGCGGCTCGGCGGCGGGGACGCCCGCAAGATCCTCACCTCCCTCGAGGCGGCCGCCGCCGCGGCCCTGATGAAGGAGTCCAAGGAGATCGACGCGGCCACCCTCTCCCAGGCCGTGAACCGGGCCGCGCTGCGCTACGACCGCGGCGGCGACCAGCACTACGACGTCACCAGCGCCTTCATCAAGTCCATGCGCGGCAGCGACGTCGACGCCTCCCTCCACTACCTCGCCCGCATGATCGAGGCGGGGAGGACCCCCGCTTCATCGCCCGACGCGTCGTGATCGCCGCGAGCGAGGAGGTGGGCATGGCCGACCCCGCCGCGCTGCAGGTCGCGGTCTCGGCGATGCAGGCCGTGCAGATGCTCGGCATGCCCGAGGGGCGCATCCCGCTCGCCCAGGCCGTCGTCCACATCGCCACCGCCCCGAAGTCCAATGCCTCCTACAAGGCGCTGGACGCCGCGATCGCGGACGTCCGCGCCGGGAAGGGCCAGGGCGTCCCCGCCCATCTGCGCGATGCCCACTACTCGGGAGCGAAGAAGCTCGGACACGGGGTCGAGTACCAGTACGCCCATGACGCCCCGCACGCCGTGGTCGCCCAGCAGTACGCGCCCGACGACCTCGTCGGCACCCGCTACTACCATCCCAAGGGCCACGGGCACGAGGAGGTCACGAGCCGCCGGGTCGAGGCGCTGCGGCGCATCCTGGACCAGGCGCCGCCCCCGACCGGCGCGGGCGCGTGAGGCACTCCACAGGAAGCCTGGCGTGACCAGCCCCGTCGGACATGGACCCGGACGGGGGCGTGCGGTAGAGTCGGTCGCTGAATCCGCGGCTGCAAGACTGGATTCACCACACGCGAACAAGAGGTATACCTCGTGACCAACGTCACCCGTGCGCGCCGCCAGGCGCGTCTGTCCCGAGCCCTCGGGCTCCCGCTCACCCCGAAGTCGGTCAAGTACTTCGAGAAGCGCCCGTACCCCCCGGGCGAGCACGGCCGCGCCCGTCGCCGCACCGAGTCCGACTACGCGGTCCGCCTCAAGGAGAAGCAGCGTCTGCGCGCGCAGTACGCCCTCCGCGAGAAGCAGATGCACCGCGCCTACCTGGACGCCAAGAAGCAGCCGGGCCTGACCGGCGAGTCGATGGTCGAGCTGCTGGAGATGCGCCTGGACGCGCTCGTCCTGCGCGCCGGCTTCGCCCGCACCATCCTCCAGGCCCGCCAGGCCGTCGTGCACCGCCACATCCTGGTCGACGGCCAGCTGGTGGACCGCCCTTCCTTCCGCGTCGCGCCCGGCCAGACCATCCAGGTCAAGCCGAAGTCGCAGGCCATGGAGCCCTTCCAGATCGCCGCCGAGGGCGGGAACTCCGACGTGCTCGCGTCGGTCCCCTCCTACCTCTCCGTCGAGCTGCCCGAGCTGAAGGCCCAGCTCGTCTCGCGCCCCAAGCGCGCCGAGGTCCCCGTCACGGTCGACGTCCAGATGGTCGTCGAGTACTACGCGCGCTGACCTCTCCTCTCCGCGGCGCGACAGGCCCCGGCGGGTGTACTCCGGTACCCTGACCGGGGCCTTCGTGTCCGCAGTGCCGGCCGCACCACGGCCGTCCGCCCCACAGCATCCCGCCGCGCCGCCGACGCGGCTCCAGGAAGGACATCCCGCACCCATGCGCACCTCCGAGATCCACCGGCGGTTCCTCGCCCACTTCGAGAAGAAGGCGCACGAGGTCGTTCCCAGCGCCTCGCTGGTCTCGAACGACCCCTCGATCCTCTTCACGATCGCCGGCATGGTCCCGTTCATCCCGTACATCGTCGGCACCGAGAAGGCGCCCTACGACCGTGCGGTGAGCGTGCAGAAGTGCATCCGCACCAACGACATCGAGAACGTCGGGCGCACCACCCGCCACGGCACGTTCTTCCAGATGGCCGGGAACTTCTCCTTCGGCGACTACTTCAAGACCGGTGCGATCGACTTCTCCTGGGAGCTGCTGACCTCCTCCGTCGACGACGGCGGCTTCGGCCTCGAGCCCGAGCGGCTCTGGATCACCCTGTGGGAGCAGGACCAGGAGTCCTACGACCACCTCGTGCAGGTCATCGGCCTGGACCCCGCGCGGATCGTGCAGCTGCCCTGGGAGGAGAGCTGCTGGGACACCGGCCAGCCCGGCCCCGCCGGCTCCACCGGCGAGTGGTACTACGACCGTGGCCCGGAGTACGGCCCCGACGCCCCCACCGGCCGTCTTCCCCAGTGGCCCGGCGACGAGCGCGCCGAGGACCGCTATCTCGAGATCTGGAACCTCGTCTTCGACCAGTTCCTGCGCGGCCCCGGCAAGGGCAAGGACTACGAGCTGCTCGGCGAGCTCGACCAGAAGGCGATCGACACCGGCCTCGGGGTCGAGCGTCTCGCCTACCTGCTGCAGGGCAAGCAGAACATGTACGAGATCGATCAGATCTTCCCCGTCATCGAGAAGGCGCAGGAGCTCTCCGGCCGCCGCTACGGTGCGGACGAGGAGGACGACGTCCACCTGCGCATCATCGGCGACCACGTGCGCAGCGCGCTGATGCTCGTCGGCGACGGCGTGCGGCCCGGCAACGAGGGCCGCGGCTACGTGCTGCGCCGCCTCATCCGTCGCGCCGTGCGCTCCCTGCGCCTGCTGGGCTACGCCGAGCCGTCGATGCCGCACCTGCTGCCGATCTCCAAGGACCTCATGGCCGAGTCCTACCCGGAGCTCGAGGCGGACTTCGCGCGGATCGCCGAGATCGTCTACGCGGAGGAGGAGACCTTCCGACGCACGCTCGAGACCGGCACCGCGATCTTCGACCAGGTCGCGAAGAGCGCCGCGGCCGACGGCGGGCGCGTGCTGCCCGGCGACGACGCGTTCAAGCTCCACGACACCTACGGCTTCCCGATCGACCTGACCATGGAGATGGCCGCCGAGGTCGGGCTCCAGGTCGACGAGGACGCCTTCCGCTCCGCGATGCAGGAGCAGCGCGAGCGCGCCCGCGCCGACGCGGCCGCGAAGAAGACCGGCCACACCGACACCGGTCTCTACAACCGCCTGCTCTCCGAGCGCGGCGGCGAGGTGCCGTTCCTCGGCTACACCGAGGACACCGTCGCCACCACCGTCGAGTCCGTGCTCGTCGACGGCGCGCTCGTCGACTCCGTCCAGGCGCCCGCGCAGGTCGAGGTCGTGCTCGCCTCGACCCCGTTCTACGCCGAGTCCGGCGGCCAGCTCGCCGACCAGGGCAGCATCGCCCTGACCGGCGGCGGCCTGGTCGAGGTCGACGACGTGCAGAAGCCGGTGAAGGGCCTGATCGTCCACCGCGGGCGCCTCGTCGAGGGCGAGGTCGCCCCCGGCGTCTCCGCCATCGCGTCGATCGACCGCGACCGACGCGGGGCGATCGCCCGCGCCCACACCGCCACGCACATGGTCCACGAGTCCCTGCGCGAGGAGCTCGGCCACGGTGCGACCCAGGCCGGCTCCGAGAACTCGCCCGGCCGGATGCGCTTCGACTTCCGCTACGGCCAGGCCGTGCCGAAGTCCGTGCTCGAGCAGATCGAGGGACGCGTCAACACGCTCCTGCAGGAGGAGCTCTCCGTCACCGATCAGCAGATGCCGATCGACGAGGCGAAGGCGCTCGGCGCCCAGGCGCTGTTCGGCGAGAAGTACGGCGACATCGTGCGCGTCGTCTCCATCGGCGGGGATTGGTCCCGCGAGCTCTGCGGCGGCACCCACGTCGCGAGCACCGGCGCGATCGGTACCGTCCAGCTGATGGGCGAGGCCTCGATCGGCTCGGGCGTGCGCCGCGTCGACGCGCTCGTCGGCCTGTCCGCCTACCGCCACCAGGCCAAGTCCCATGCCCTGGTCTCCCAGCTCTCCGAGATGCTGAAGGTCGGCTCCGCCGAGGAGCTGCCCGAGCGCGTCCGCTCTCTCACCCAGCGGATGAGGGACATGGAGAAGCAGCTCGCGACGCTCCGCGGCCAGCAGCTGCAGGCCGAGGCGGGCCGCCTGGTCGACAGCGCCCAGGACGTCTCCGGCGTGCGCGTGCTGCTGCACGACGCGGGGGAGGGGGTCGCCGCCGGCGACCTGCGCACCCTCGCCACCGACCTGCGCGCCCGCCTCGGCGAGGACGCGCCCGTCGTCGTCGCCGTGGCCGGGCACGAGGGCGGTCGCGCCGCCCTCGTGGTCGCCACCAACGCCGGCGCCCGCGACCTCGGCCTCGCGGCCGGGAGCCTGCTGCGCACCGGCGCGGAGGCCATGGGCGGCCGCGGCGGCGGAAAGCCCGACCTCGCCCAGGGCGGCGGAGGCGAGCCGGCCCGCATCGCCGAGGCCCTCGCCGCGGTGCGCGGCGCGATCGAGGAGACCCGGACCGCATGAGCGGCCCGGTCGACGCCGAGGCGCCGACGGGCCTCCCGCGCGGGGTGAGGCTCGGCGTGGACGTCGGAGACGTCCGCGTCGGGCTCGCCCGCAGCGATCTCGACGGTCTCATCGCCACACCGGTCGAGACCCTCGAGCGCGACACGGCGGCGCGCCGAGTCGTGGAAGAGGCGGTCGAGCTGGACGCCCATGTCATCATGGTCGGGCTCCCGCGGTCCCTGGACGGGTCCGAGGGCGTGGCCGCGACGAAGGCGCGCGTGTTCGCCGCGGAGCTCGTGACGCTGCTGGTCGCGGGCGCACGGCAGATTGAGGTCCGCCTGATCGACGAGCGGCTGACCACGGTCTCCGCGCACAAGGCGCTGCACAGCTCCGGACGCAAGGGTCGCCGCCACCGCCAGGTCGTGGACCAGGTCGCCGCCGTGATGATCCTCCAGCAGGCCCTGGACCTCGAGAGGTCCACCGGGCGGCGCGGCGGCGAGCTCGTCGAGGAGCCGCCGAGCGCGACCGCGGAGGACCAGACCGAGGAGGACAGCTGATGAAGGACGAGGATCTCTCCTTCGACGAGCTCGCCGAGGCGCAGAACCCAGAGGACGACGAGGCGGCCGCCCCTCGCCCGCGCCGCGGCGGGCATCGCGGCGAGCCGCGGCGCCGACGCGGCGGATTCTTCCGCTCGCTGCTGCCCGTGCTGCTCGTCCTCGCCGTGGTCGGCGCCCTCGCCGTCGGCGGCTTCCAGGGGTACCGGTGGGTCACCGCGAACGTCAGCGTCGAGGACGAGGCCCCCGAGTTCGAGGGCCCCGGCAGCGGGGAGGCGCTCGTCGAGGTCGGCGAGGGCGACACCGGCACGGACATCGCTGCGACCCTCGTGGACCAGGGCGTCATCAAGACCTCCGCGCCGTTCGTCACGCTGTTCTCCTCCACCCAGGACGCCTCGAAGATCGAGCCGGGCGTGTACCGGCTGAAGAAGGAGATGACCTCCGCCGACGCGCTGACCATGCTGATGGACCCGGAGAACCTCGCCGGGCACCGCGTGATCGTCCCCGAGGGACTGCGCCTCACCCAGATCTGGGCGCTGCTCTCCGAGGAGACCGGCATCCCGGTGGAGGAGTTCGAGGCCGCCGCGAAGGACTACACCTCCTACGGCATCCCCGAGAACGAGGCCGGCACCCTCGAGGGCTATCTCTGGCCCGGCCGCTACGACATCCTCGAGGACCACACGGCCGAGGACGTCATCGAGATGATGTGGGGCCGGATGAAGGAGCAGCTCGAGCAGCGGGAGATCCCGAAGGACCAGTGGCACACCACCCTCACCTACGCCTCCCTCGCGGAGATGGAGGTGCGCAACCCCGAGGACTACGGGAAGGTCGTGCGCACGATCCACAACCGCCTCGAGGGCACAGGCGAGGCGAAGGGCTCGCCGATGAAGCTCCAGTTCGACTCGACCGTCCACTACGTGACGGGGAAGTCGGCCAGCGTCGGCACCACCGATGCGGAGCGGGCCACCGACAGCCCGTACAACACGTACCTCAAGGACGGCCTGCCGCCCGGCCCGATCGCCGCGCCCGGCGCCGAAGCGCTCGACGCCGCCGCGGACCCGCCCGAGGGGGACTGGCTCTACTTCGTGGCCGTCAACACCGACACGGGCGAGACCAAGTTCGCCTCCACCTGGGCCGAGCACGAGAAGAACGTCAAGGAGTGGCAGGAATGGGCGGCCTCGAAGGACTGAACCGGCAAGGACCGATCCGCCGCTTCGCGGTGATCGGCTCGCCCGTCGCCCATTCGCTCTCCCCGGTGCTGCATGCCGCCGCATACCGAGCGCTCGGCGTGGACGACGCCCGCTACGAGCGCTTCGAGGTCGAGGCGGGGGAGCTGCCCTCCTTCCTCTCCGACGGGCCCGGGCGCGAGCTCGAGGGCCTCTCGGTCACCATGCCCGGCAAGCCCGAGGCCTTCGCCCTCGCCGCCGAGCACGACGAGGTCTCCCGGCGGCTCGGCGTGGCCAACACCCTGCTGCGCCGCCCCGGCGGCACCTGGCGGGCCGAGAACCACGACGTGCACGGGATCGCCGCGGCCCTGCGCGACCACGGCGCTCGGTCCGTGGCCACCGGCGGCGTGGTGGGCTCGGGGGCGACCGCGCTCAGCGCGCTCGCGGCGCTGCTCGACCTCGGCGCCACCACCGTCCTGCTCACCGCCCGCAGCGCCGAGAAGCTCGCGCCGCTGCACCGCTTCGCCGAGGAGGCCGGCGCCGAGGCGGTCGAGATCCCCTGGTCCTCGCACCACGAGGTGCTCCGGGCCGATGCGGTCGTCAGCGCCCTCGCGGTGGAGGGTGCTCGAGCCGTCGCCGCCGCCTGGGAGGCCCGCGGCGAGGCCGGGATCACGCCGCCGCGGGTGCTGCTCGACGTGCTCTACGACCCGTGGCCCGCTCCCGTCGCCGCCGTCGTGCAGCAGGCCGGGGGAGAGGTCGCCGACGGCCTCGAGATGCTCGCCCACCAGGCCGACATGCAGGTGCGCTCGATGCTGCACCTCCCCGCCGCCCCGGTCGCGACGATGCTCGCCGCCGCCCGGGACGAGCTCGCACGGCGCCGGGGGAGCGCCGGGAGCTGAGCACCCTCCGCACCGCCCTTGTCCCCGCAGGTAAAGACGGGGTAAAGTGACGCGCGTCGCAGGGACCCGTCCGGGCCCCGGGAAGAGCGGGAGGGGACGGCGGCATGGAGCTGGCGAAGGACGGCCTGAACGGCGGCACGACGGCGCAGGGTGCCGAGGGGCTGGAGGCCGCACGGCAGGTGATCTCCTCCCCGGATGCCGTGACCGCGACGTCGATCCCCGCAGACCTCTCGACGGCCGCGCTGCGCCGCTGCACCGCCCTGGCCACCCGCGCCCGCGCCGATCTGCTCACGCGCGGCCGACAGGACGCCGCCGCCCAGCTCGCCGCGCTCCTCGAGGAGATGGGGAGCTGGGAGGCGTCCCACCTCCTCGACCCCGAACCGACCATGGTCGTGCTCGCCGCCGCCGCCCTCCAGGACCTCGCCGACCGCCTGCCGGTACCGGCCCCGGCCGGCCTCGAGGTGCGGATCGAGCTCGCCCTCACCGTCCTGCACGCCGTGATGGATCGGGGCCGGGTGGGCGCCCCGGCGTGATTGTCTTCACGTTCACCCTGGCAGAGGCGCTTTCTGGTCCGGAGCGAGGTTCGGACCGTGCTACTGTTCTCAAGTCAGCACGACGCACCTGTCCGGGTGGCGGAATTGGTAGACGCGCTAGCTTGAGGTGCTAGTGCCCGCTTTAGGGCGTGGGGGTTCAAGTCCCCCCTCGGACACCGCAGGGAAGGCCCCGGCTCACTCGATGAGCCGGGGCCTTCCGCATGTCTGGATCCCTGCGTCCCGGGAGACGACCGCACTCGGACGCGGAGGCGACCTGTCTGACAGGATGAGCTGTCGGCGGCTGCCCCGCCCGGCGTCGGCGCCGGCCCGCAGCCCGACCGCGTTCCCAGGACCCCGCGCCGTGCGGCGTCCCTCCGTCCCTTCCCCAAGGAGATCCCCATGGAGATCGAAGGCTGGTCCCAGACACTCGGGGCCGCGCCGCTGCTCGCGATCGCGGCCGGCGCCGTCGCGCTGATCCTCGTCCTCGTCATCCGGTTCAAGCTCCACGCCTTCCTCACGCTGATCCTGGTCAGCCTGCTGACGGCGTTCGCGACCGGAATCCCCTCCGGCTCGATCGTGGACGTGATGCTGGACGGCTTCGGCGGCACCCTCGCCAGCGTCGCCCTGCTCGTGGGCCTCGGCGCGATGCTCGGCAAGCTGATCGAGCACTCCGGCGGCGCGACCGTGCTGGCCGAGACGATGATCCGCATGTTCGGCGAGAAGCGGGCACCGCTCGCCCTCGGCGTCGCCTCCCTGCTCATGGGCTTCCCCATGTTCTTCGACGCGGGGCTCGTGGTCATGCTCCCGATCGTCTTCGCGGTCGCCGCACGGCTCGGCGGCCCCGTGCTGCTCTACGCCATGCCCTCGGCCGTCGCCTTCTCGGCGATGCACGTCTTCGTCCCGCCGCACCCCGGCCCCGTCACCGCGACGGAGCTGTACGGCGCGAACCTCGGCATCGTGCTGCTGATCGGCCTGGTCTGCGTGATCCCCACCTTCTACCTCACCGGCGTGCTGTGGGGTCGCGTGACCGCCAGGAAGTTCCCCTTCACCCTCGAGACCATGGGCGGGATCTTCGGAGGCGGCGACGGCGAGCCGGTCGCGAACCCGCCGAAGGTCGGCACCGTCATCGCGGTGCTGCTGCTGCCGATGGCGCTGATCTTCCTCAACACCGGCCTCGACTTCCTGCGCGCCGCCGGCGCGGTGGACGAGAGCGCCGTCTGGTACGGCGTGCTCACCACCCTCGGCTCCTCCGCCGTCGCACTGCTGATCTCGGTTCTCGTCGCGCTCCTCGTGCTCGGCTCCCGCCGCGGCGAGAACGGCTCCGCGCTCGAGAAGATCGTCGACTCCTCGCTCGGCCCGATCTGCTCCGTCGTGCTGATCACCGGCGCGGGCGGCATGTTCGGCGGCGTGCTGCGCTCCTCGGGCATCGGCGACGCGCTCTCCGGAGTGCTCGGCGACCTGGGCCTTCCGCTGATCCTCGCCGCCTACGTCATCGCCGTGGTGATGCGCGTCGCGCAGGGCTCGGCGACCGTCGCCCTCGTCACTGCCGCCGGTCTGATGGCGCCGGCGGTGGAGGCGGCCGGCTATTCGGCCGGACAGATCGCCGCGATCACCGTCGCGACCGCCGCGGGCTCCGTCTTCGCCTCGCACGTGAACGACTCCGGCTTCTGGCTCGTCGGCCGGCTGCTGAACATGGACGTGGCCACGACGCTGCGCACCTGGACCGTGCAGCAGACCCTCGAGTCCGTGATCGGGTTCGTCATGGCCGGAGCCCTGTTCCTGATCCTCTGAGCAGGAGGTGGGCCGGGGCGCGGGGGAGCGGGTGCCGGTCTGGAGCGGGGCAGCGTCGCCCCGAAGCCGAGGAGACCGCCGTGGCCGCAGCGTCGTCGGACGTCCCGCTCCCCGCGCCCGCCCCGGTGCGCACCCCCGCCTGGCGCTGCGCGCTGGGGATGTTCGGCACCTCGATCCCGATCAACCTGATCCGGCAGGCCGCGCACTGGTGAGGGGACGGGGACGGTGCGTGGGAGAATCCTCCTCATGGTCCACGTCTTCCTCCACGAGCCGGCGATCGCCGGGAACACCGGCAACGCGATCCGTCTGGCGGCCGTGACCGGCGCCCGCCTCCACCTCATCGAGCCGCTCGGCTTCGACCTCGAGGACGCGAAGCTGCGCCGAGCAGGACTGGACTATCATGACCTCGCCGAGGTGAGCATCCACCCCGACCTCGAGACCGCTCTCGCCGCGGTGCCGGACGCGCGGGTCTTCGCCTTCACCGCGCACACCGAGACCACCTTCGGACAGGTCGAGTACCGGCGGGAGGACGTGCTGCTCTTCGGCACCGAGCCGACCGGGCTGCCCGAGGAGGTCATGGCCCACCCGCGCATCACCTCCCGGGTGCGGATCCCGATGCTCCCGGCCCGCCGCTCCCTGAACCTCGCCAACTCGGTCTCGATCGCCGTCTACGAGGCCTGGCGCCAGCTCGGCTACGACGGGGCCGGGGCATGAGCCCTCGCGACCCCCGCCGCGCCGCGCAGCGCACCGCGCGCCGCATCGAGCGCCGCAACGCGCAGTTCCAGCAGTGGCAGTCCCTGCTGACCAACCGCACCAAGCGCAGCCGCGCCGGGGAGATGCTCGTCCAGGGCGTCCGCCCGATCACCCAGGCGATCGACCACGGCCACGAGATCCGCGCGCTGCTGACCGACTCGAGGGAGAACCCCTCCCGCTGGGCCCGCGAGCTGCTCGAGTCCTCGCCGGCGCCCGTCGTCCACCTCGCCCCCGAGCTGATGGCCGAGCTGGGGGAGAAGGAGGACGGGGCCCCCGAGCTGCTGGCCGTCGCCGCGATGCCCGCGGACGACCTCTCCCGCCTCGAGGCCGGGCCGCGCTCGACCGTGGTCGTCTTCGACCGGCCGACGGGGCCGGGGAACATCGGCTCCCTCGCCCGCTCCGTCGACGCGCTCGGCGGCGCGGGGCTCGTGGTCACCGGCCACGCCGCCGATCCCTGGGATCCCGCCGCGATCCGGGCGAGCACCGGCTCGGTCTTCGCCGTGCCCGTCCTGCGCGCCCCCTCGCACCGCGAGGTGCTCGAGTGGGTCGAGGGCCGACGCGCCGCGGGCGAGCCGTGGACGGTGCTGGGGCTGGACGAGGCAGGCGGCCACGAGGTCGCGGACGTCGACCTGACCGGGCCGACGCTGCTGGTCGTCGGCAACGAGACGGTGGGGATGAGCGCCGGGTGGAGGGAGGCCTGCGACGCGATCGCGGAGATCCCGATGAGCGGAAGCGCCTCGTCGCTGAACGCCTCCGTGGCCGGGTCCCTCGCCCTCTACGAGGTCGCCCGGCAGCGCCGGCGCGGCCGCTGAGCCGGGGCCCGCCCGCGATCGCCCTGGCGGTGCCGTCCGAGCGATGGCGTCCAGGCGCTGCCGTCCGGGTGTTGCCGCTCAGGCGGTGCCGAGCGCCGCGGCGACCATAGGAGCGCCCAGCAGCCCCAGGAACGGGACGGCCAGCAGCACCGGTCCGACGGCGAAGCGCGCCCCCGAACGCCGGGTCGCGAGCAGGACCACGCCGCCCAGCACCCCTGCCAGGAGCATCCCTGCCAGCAGCCCCGCCAGGAGCACCTCCCCGCCGAGTGCCGCCGACATCAGCACCACCACCGGCACCGTCTTCGCATCCCCCATCCCCAGCAGCGACGGGGCGAGGAGCCCCAGGAGGATGGCGCCGGCCCCGAGGGCCATGGCGATGATCGCCGCCGAGGACAGGGCGGGACGCAGCGAGGGGACCAGCAGCGCGAGCACGGCGAGGGCGAGGCCGACCCCGCCGGTGAGCCCGGCGACCCAGCGGTTCGGGAGCCGGTGCGAGGTGCCGTCGTGCCAGGCGAGCAGCGCCGCCGGCGGCAGGTAGACCACCAACAGCACGGCGAGCAGGAGCGGGGAGGAGACGGGCACGGGCCCATCCCACCAGATCCGCACGGTCCGCGCCCGGCCGGCGCTAGGGATGTGGACGACGGGCGGACGCCGCTTTTAGTCCGCTCTACAGCGTGGACTGCACCCGGATGATCCGCCGCCGCATCCAGACCTTCTTCCCGCCGCCCATGTACAGGCGGGTGCGCGCATGCTCCCAGCGCCCGTACTCCGCCTGCTCGGCGAGCTCGGCGCGGACCTGTCCGATCGAGCTGCCGCGGGGGACCGTGATGATCTGGTACTCGTAGTCCTCGAGGCGGCGCCCGCGCTCCACGGGCAGGTCGCGACGGCCACGGGGGTCGCTCACGTGCTGGACCTCAGCGGTGAGCGGGGTGCGGGGTCGGATCAACAGTTCCTCCTGAGCGCGATGACCTGGGACGGGGCCGTCGCGGCGTGAGATGCGGCACGGTCACTGCGGAGCGGGGGGCCGCCTGCGCATCCCGGTGCGGGATCACGGGGACGGCCCGTCGTTCTCCCCTGTCCATTGTGCCCTCGGACGATGTACGGTCCAACCATGAACACGGATCCTCGCTCCGCTCTCGCTGCGCTGATCGCCGCCCTCGAGCGTCACTACGAGGCTGCTGCCGCCTCCCGCGGTGACGACGACCCGGCCCTGGACGCCGCCACCGAGCAGCTCTCCACGGCCTTCGACACCTACGACGACGCCCTGTTCGACGCGTACGACATCGCCACCCCGCTGATCGTCTTCGACGGGGACGATGACGACGAGGACGATGAGGACGACGACTTCGACGATCTCGACGACTTCGAGGACGACGACTACGACGATGAGGACGACGAGGACTACGAGGACGACGACGAGGACCGCTGAGGTCGCGCTCGTCTGAGGCGCCGGCCGCTCCGGGCTCCCTGTCCGGCCGTCGGTCCCACCTCGTCCGCCGGACCTCCATGCAGTCTTCACCTCATCAGCGCCGCGCGGCGCCGGGCACCCGCCCGGCGCCGCGTACGCTGTGCGGGGTCGATCGCGGCGCTGCCGCAACCGTGACGCCGTCCGCGGCGACCCCGAGCGCGAGTCCATCGAGGAGAGTCCATGTCCTTCATCGAGGCGGTGATCCTGGGCCTGGTCCAGGCTCTGACCGAGTTCCTCCCGATCTCCTCCAGCGCGCACGTGCGCGTGGTCGGGGAGCTCATGAACCCCGGGGAGGACCCGGGTGCCGCGTTCACCGCGATCATCCAGCTGGGCACCGAGACCGCGGTGCTGATCTACTTCTGGAACGACATCACCCGGATCATCGGCAAGTGGTTCAGGGCCCTGGCCGGCAAGGTCCCGCACTCGGATCCCGATGTGCGGATGGGCTGGCTGGTGATCCTCGGCTCGATCCCGATCGGCGTGCTCGGGCTCCTCTTCGAGGACCAGATCGACCACAGCCTGCGGAACCTGTACATCACCGCCTCGATGCTGATCCTCTTCGGCCTGCTGCTGGGGCTGGCCGACAAGATCGCCCCGCATCGCAAGGAGCTCGATCAGCTCACGGTGCGCGACGGCATCCTCTTCGGTCTCGCCCAGGCCCTCGCGCTGATCCCCGGCGTCTCCCGCTCCGGCGGAACGATCACCGCGGGGCTGCTCATGGGCTACTCCCGCAAGGCCGCCGCCCGCTACGCCTTCCTGCTCGCGGTCCCCGCCGTGTTCGCCTCCGGTCTCTACAAGGCCGTCAAGGAGGTCCCGGTGCTCTTCACGGCCGACGGGCGCGCCGCCGCGGCCGCCGCGGGGGAGCCCTCGCTGGCCGCGATCGCGATCGCCACCCTCGTCGCCTTCGGCGTCGGCTACGCGGTGATCGTGTGGTTCATGCGGCTGATCGAGAACCGCTCCTACCTGATCTTCGTGATCTACCGCATCGTCGCGGGCGTGGTCCTGCTGGGCCTGCTCTGGTTCGGCGTGATCGACCCGCTGGGCGGCGCGTGATCCCACGTCGTCGGCGCCGATCGTATGATCGAGTGGTGCAATCCTGGACCACTCCTGAGCTGACCCCGCTGCCCGCCTCCACGACGCCGCTGCGGCTGTTCGACACCCGCACCGGGCGCATCGCCCCCGTGACGCCGCTCGTGCCGGGACACGCCCGCCTCTACGTCTGCGGGATCACGCCGTACGACTCGACCCACCTGGGCCATGCGGCGACATATCACGCGGCCGACCTCATGCGTCGTGCGCTCGTCGACTCCGGCCTCCGGGTCACCGCCGCCCAGAACATCACCGACGTCGACGACCCGCTGCTGGAGCGCGCCGACCGTGACGGGGTCGACTGGCGCGAGCTGGCCGAGTCCCAGGTCGCGCTGTTCAGCGAGGACATGGCGGCGCTGCGCATCATCGCGCCGGAGACCTACCGCTCCGTGAGCGAGGCGATGGACGAGATCATCGCCACCGTCGACACCCTGCGCGAGCGGGGCCGCGCCTACCAGGTGCCGACCCCCGACGCCGAGGGCGACGACTGGTACCACGACCTCTCCCTCGACGGCGCTCTCGGAGACGTCTCCGGCTGGACCGAGGAGCAGATGCTCGAGGTCTTCGCCGAGCGGGGCGGGGACCCCGACCGCGAGGGCAAGCGGGGCCGTTTCGACCCGCTGCTGTGGCGCGCCGAGCGCGAGGGGGAGCCTGCCTGGGACGGCGGCGCCCTCGGGCGGGGCCGCCCCGGCTGGCACGTGGAGTGCGTCTCCATCGCCGAGGAGGGCCTGGACCTGCCCTTCGACATCCAGGCCGGCGGCAGCGACCTCGTCTTCCCCCATCACGACCTGAGCGCCGCCCACGCGGTCGGCCTCGGCCGCCCCTTCGCGACCTCTTACGCGCATGCCGGGATGGTCGCGTACGAGGGCGAGAAGATGAGCAAGTCGCTCGGCAACCTCGTCTTCGTCCACCGCCTCGTCCGCGACGGCGTCGACCCGATGGCGATCCGTCTGGTGCTCATGGCGCACCACTACCGCAGCGACTGGGAATGGTCGGACACGGAGCTCGAGGGCGCGCAACAGCGCCTGGAGGCCTATCGCGCCGCCGCCCGCCTCCGCGATCTGCGCCCCGACGTCGTCGAGGCGCTGCGCGCCGCGCTGCGCGACGACCTCGACACCCCGGCCGCACTCGCGGCGCTCGACGCCTGGGCCGCGGGCGACGAGCTCCCGGGGACCGCGGGCCGCGAGCTGCCCGGGGACGCCCCGGGCGATGTCGCCGCCGCGGTCGACGCCCTGTTCGGGATCACGCTGATCGGCTGAGCCCGCAGGCCGGGAGGCTCAGTCCGTCTCGCGGCGACGCCGCAGGAACTGCTCGAACTCCTTCGCGATCGCGTCGCCGCTCGCCTCGGGCAGCTCGGCCGCGTCCTGCGCCTGCTCGAGGCGCCGCACGTACTCGGCGACGTCCTCGTCGGTGCGGGCCAGCTCGTCCACCCCGCGCTCCCACGCCTCGGCGTCCTCCACCAGCTCGCCGAGCGGGATCGGCGCGCTGATCAGCTCCTGCACCTCGCGCACGAGGCCCAGCACCGCCTTCGGGGAGGAGTTCTGGGAGACGTAGTGGGGGACCTGCACCCAGATGCTCGTCGTCCTCAGCCCTGCGCTCGCGGTGCGGCGGGCGAGGATCGTCGGCACCCCGATGGGTCCCGAGTACAGCTCGGAGTCCTCGACCCGCTGCGCGGGCACCGGCTCGACCTGCGAGGAGACCGGCAGGGGGCGGCTGTGCGGGGAGTCGGCGAGCAGCGCGCCGAGGGAGACCACCGAGGAGACGTCGAGCGCCTGCAGCTGCTCGAGCACCTCGTCGCAGAACCTCTTCCAGCGCAGCGACGGCTCCGGTCCGAGCACCGCGACGATCTCCGGACCCCGCGGCGGGGTGATCAGGTGCAGGCGGGTGTCGGGCCAGTCCACGACCCGCAGCCCCTCATCGGTGGTGCGGATCTCGGGCCGGTTGACCTGGAAGTCGATGAACTCCTCGGCGTCGACCGCGCCGACGGGCCGCGAGGGCCACACCTCGAGGAGATGCTCGATCACCCCGGTGGCCGCCTCGCCGGCGTCGTTCCACCCGCTGAAGGCCGTGATGGCGATTCGACTCATCGCTCCATCATAGGCTCGTCGGGCCCTCGTGCCGGGGCCGGGCCGTCTTGAGCCGGGACGCAGGAGCAGGGACTATCCTCGCCCTGCCCCGGGGAGCCGCCCCGCGATCGAGGAGGCCCCATGCCACGGACGATGCTGAGGATCGGCGCGCTGCCGCCGCTCCAGGTCAGCCCGGCCACCCTCGTCACGGTGCTGCTGGTGGCCGTGCTGATGTTCCCCTCGCTGCAGGGGCCGGGCCTCTCCGCCGGGCGGAGCGCGCTCGTCGCCCTCGGCCTGGGCCTGTTCCTCATCCTCTCCGTGCTGGTCCACGAGCTCGCCCATGCGCTCGTCGCCCGCGCCTTCGGGGCGAAGGTCGACCACATCGCGCTGACCCTGTGGGGCGGGCACACGCAGTACCGGGCCGAGCGGATGCCCGCGATCGGGTCCGTGCTGGTCTCCCTCGCCGGACCCGCGAGCAACAGCCTGCTCGCCGCGGCGACCGGCGCCCTCGGCGCGATCGCGGCACAGGGCACGGTGCTCTCGGTCGCCGCCTCCTTCGCGACCTGGCTGAACGTGGTCCTGGCCCTGTTCAACCTGCTCCCCGGCCTGCCGATGGACGGCGGGCGGGCGCTGGAGTCCCTGCTCGCCGCGGTCCTGCGCCGTCCGGTCCTCGGCACCCGGATCACCGCCTGGATCGGACGTGCCATCGCCGTCGGCGTGGTGCTGCTGCCGCTGTCGCGGATCGTGCGCCTCGGCGGAGCGGGCGGCTTCTCCCTGCTGACGCTCCTCTGGGCGCTGCTCATCGCGGGCCTGCTCTGGCAGGGGGCGAGCCGCGCCCTGGAGGAGGCGCGCGTCCAGGAGCGGGTGGGGGCGCTCGACGCCGTCGCGCTCGCCCGGCCGGTGCGCCTGCTCGCCCCGCACACCCCGCTCGCCGCCCTGCCCGACGGGCCGGGGGCGGAGCAGGTGCTGCTGCTGGATCCCGCCTCCCCGCGCCCCGGCACCGTCGGCCGGGCGCTGCGCCTCCAGGGGGAGGCGGTCGCAGCGGTCCCGCCGGGGCACCGCGAGCAGGTCCCCGCCTCCGCCGTCGCCGAGCCCGTCGGGGACGTGGTCGCGCTGCGCACGGGCCTAGGCGGCGAGGAGCTGGTCTCCGCGATGCTCGCGCGCCCCGCGCCGGTGTACCTCGTGGTCGACCCCGACGGGCGGCCCCAGGGCGTGATCCTCAGCGCCGACGTGAACACGCTCCTGCGCGGACGGTGAACAGGCCCGGTCACCGCGCTGGTCCGGCCCTATGCTGGAGAGCATGACTTCTCAGCCGCCGCCCGCCGCCGACGACACGGCGTCGGGCCCCGCGCCCCGCGCGCCCCGTCGCGGCCTCGACCGCACCGGTCCCTTCGCCCTCGGCGACAAGGTCCAGCTCGCGGACTCCAAGAACCGCCTGCACACCATCACCCTGAAGCCGGGCGGGCAGTTCCACTCCCACCGCGGCGTGCTCCACCACGACCAGCTGATCGGCGCCGAGGACGGCACCGTCGTCGAGAACAGCCACGGCATCCGCTACCAGGCGCTGCGGCCCCTGTACGCCGACTACATGCTCGCCATGCCGCGCGGCGCCGCGATCATCTACCCCAAGGATTCCGCGCAGATCCTCATGTGGGGCGACATCTTCCCCGGGGCGCGCGTGCTCGAGGCCGGCGTCGGCTCGGGAGGGCTGACCACCGCGCTGCTGCGCGCCGTCGGCCCCGAGGGATCCGTCCACTCCATCGAGCGTCGCGAGGACTTCGCCGAGGTCGCCCGCGAGAACGTCGGCACCTTCTTCGGGCTCGAGGAGGAGGCGCTGCACCCGCGCTGGGACCTCACCGTCGGCGACTTCCAGGACGTCGCCCCCACCCTCGGCACTGCCGCGGTGGACCGCGTGGTCCTGGACATGCTCGCCCCCTGGGAGTGCGTGGAGGCCGCCGCGGACGTGCTCGTCTCCGGCGGCGTGTTCCTCGCCTACGTCGCCACCGTCACCCAGCTCTCCCGCACCGCGGAGGCGCTGCGCGACCACGGCGAGTTCACCGAGCCCCACGCCTGGGAGTCCTTCGTGCGTCCCTGGCACCTCGAGGGCCTCGCCGTGCGCCCCGAGCACCGCATGAACGCGCACACCGGCTTCCTGCTCACCGCCCGCCGCACCGCCCACGGCACCGAGGCGCTGCGCCGCGCGACCCGGCCCGCGCCCGGCTCCCGCGACGAGGAGGAGCTGAACCACCCCGACAACGAGGGCTTCGGCGGCGGCTCGGGCGAGTGGACCGCCCAGGACGTCGGCGAGCGGGGCGTCGCACCCCGCAAGCTCAAGCGCGCCCTGCGCGACATCCGCCAGGGCCGGGACCGCTGAGCCGCACCATCACAGACCACCGAGGAACCCGCCCCACGGGGAGGAGACGACGATGAAGACCTACGCGGAGATGACCGCCGAGCTCGAGAAGCTCGCCGCCCACAACGAGCGACTGGTCAGCGGGCTGCGCTCCGCCCGCGCCCAGATCGTCGAGCTCAAGAACGACCTCGAGCGGGTGGGGGATCCGCCGAACTCCTACGCCACCTTCCTGCGCCGCTGCGAGGGCACCACCATCGACGTGCTCCACAACGGCCGACGACTGCGCGTCGCGACCGCGGCGAGCCTCGACCTCGACGCCCTCACCCCCGGCACCGAGCTGCGCCTGAACGAGGCCCTCGCCGCGGTCGAGGCGGTGCCGCAGGGCGACTCCGGCAATGTCGTGCCCGTCGTCGAGGCCCTCGCCGACTCGCGCGTCCTCGTCGCGGTCGCGCCCGACGACACCCGCGTGCTGCGCCGCGCGGGCGCCCTCGCCGAGGAGACCCTCCACCCCGGCGACCACGTGCTCGTGGACCTGCGCAGCCAGCTCGTGCTCGAGCGGATCGACCGCGCCGAGATCACCGATCTGGTGCTCGAGCAGGTGCCGGAGGTGTCCTTCGACGAGATCGGCGGGCTCGGCGAGCAGATCGAGGCGATCCGCGACGCGGTCGAGCTGCCCTTCCTGCAGCAGGACCTCTACCGCACCTACGGGCTGCGGCCCCCGCAGGGCGTGCTGCTCTACGGCCCGCCCGGCTGCGGCAAGACCATGATCGCGAAGGCCGTCGCGCACGAGCTCGTGCTGCGCAGCGCCGAGGTGCGCGGGGTGAGCGTGGAGGACGCGCTGGCGAACTCCGCCTTCCTCAACGTCAAGGGCCCCGAGCTGCTGAACAAGTACGTCGGCGAGACCGAGCGGTCGATCCGACTGGTGTTCGAGCGCGCGCGGGAGAAGGCCGCCGCCGACCACCCCGTGGTGATCTTCTTCGACGAGATGGAGGCGCTCTTCCGCACCCGCGGCACCGGCACGTCCAGCGACGTCGAGACCACGATCGTGCCCCAGCTGCTGGCCGAGATCGACGGCGTCGAGGGCCTGGACAACGTGATCGTGATCGGCGCCTCGAACCGCGAGGACATGATCGACCCGGCGATCCTGCGGCCCGGTCGCCTGGACGTGAAGATCCGGGTGCGCCGCCCGAACGCCCGCGCCGGCCGCGAGATCCTCGGCCTGTACCTCGGCGAGGACGTACCCGTGCGGGAGGACCGCGAGGCGCTGCTGGACCTCGCCGTGCGCGAGATCTACGCCGAGGGCCCCGCCACCGCCTACGTGCGGGTCGAGTACGCCGACGGCGGCCACGACACCCTCCACTTCCGCGACTTCGTCTCCGGGGCGACGCTGCGCAACATCGTGGACCGGGCGAAGAAGCTCGCCGTGAAGGACCAGATCGCCACGGGCGAGGTCGGCGTCGGCTCCGAGCACCTGACCGAGGCGATCCGGGTCGAGTTCGCGGAGAACGAGGACATGCCCTCGGCCGCCCATGCCGAGGACTGGGCACGGGTGACCGGACTGCCCGGACGCTCCCGCCGCCGGGTCGAGGCCGTGGTCCCGCTGCAGGACCGCAGCCGGCCCGAGGACGCCGCCGCCGAGGAGGTCTCCGCATGACCGAGCAGCACCGACCCGCCCTCACCACCGAGCGGGTGATGGGCATCGAGACCGAGTTCGGCGTGCTGCACGCCGACCTCGAGGACCGCGCCCGCGCCGGGGCCGGCAGCTCGATCCTGCTGTCCCATCTCGTCGTCGGCGCCTACGCCCTGCTCGACCCCGCCGAGGGGGAGCGCGGCCGGCGCGTGCGCTGGGACTACGGCGACGAGACCCCGCTGCGGGACGCGCGCGGCTTCGAGATGCAGCGCGCCGCCGCCCATCCCACCCAGCTCACCGACGAGGTGCGCGATGCCCACGTGCCGAGCGTCGAGCTCGACGCGCCCGTCACGGGCCCGGAGGTCGCGCCCGAGGGCGATGACGCCGAGGTCCTCGCCTGGGCCTCGCAGCGCTCGATCGGCAACGCGGTGCTGCGCAACGGCGCCCGCTGGTACGTCGACCACGCCCATCCCGAGTACTCCGCCCCGGAGGTCCTGCGCGCCCGCGAGGCCGTCGTCGTGGACCGGGCAGGGGAGGAGATCGCCCGCCGGGCGATGGGCATCCTCGCCGGCGCCGAGGGAATCCCCGAGGTCGCCCTGTACAAGAACAACACCGACGGCAAGGGCGCCTCCTACGGGACCCACGAGAACTACCTCGTGGACCGGGACGTGCCCTTCGAGCGGATCGTCGAGGCGCTGCTGCCCTTCTTCGCCACCCGGCAGGTGCTGGTCGGCGCGGGCCGCGTCGGAATCGGCACCCGCGGCGAGACGCCGGGCTTCCAGCTCTCCTCGCGCGCCGACTTCATGGAGGCGGAGGTCGGCCTCGAGACCACCCTGAACCGCCCGATCGTCAACACCCGCGACGAGCCGCATTCGGACCCGGGCCGCTTCCGCCGCCTCCACGTGATCATCGGGGACGCCAACCTGCTCGAGGAGTCCACCTTCCTCAAGCTCGGCACCACCTCGCTCGTCCTCGCCGCGCTCGAGGCGGAGCACCGCGCCGGGCGGCGGATCCTGCCGGACCTGGCGCTTGCCGACCCGGTGGCCGCCGTGCGCACGATCAGCCACGACCCGAGCCTGCGGGCGACGGTCCCGCTCGCGGACGGCCGCGAGCTCACCGCCCTCGAGATCCAGCGCGCCCACCTCGAGGCGCTCTCCACCGCGGCCGATGCGGCCGACGAGGAGACCGCCCAGGTGCTCCGCGCCTGGGGCGAGCTCATCGACCTCCTCGCCGAGGACCCGATGCGCGCCGCCTCCCGCGTCGAATGGGTCGCCAAGCTCTCCCTGCTCGAGCGCTACCGCGCCCGGCACGGCCTGGACTGGTCCGATCCGCGGCTGGGCATGGTCGACCTGCAGTACTCGGACCTCCGCCCCGGGAAGGGCCTGTTCGACAGGCTCCGCGCCGCCGGCGCCGTCGCCACCCTCGTGGGCGCCGACGAGGTCGAGGCCGCGATCACCACCGCCCCGACCAGCACCCGCGCCCACCTGCGCGGCGGGCTGATCTCCGGCCACGGCGCTCACGTCCCCTCCGCCGGCTGGGACGCGATCACCGTCGCGGGCCCTGCGGGCGGCCACCGGCTGCGCCTGGCGGACCCGCGCCTGGGCAGCGCCGAGTGGTGCGCCCGCCACGGCATCGACCCCGACTCCGACCTCGACAACGTGCTCGACGCGCTGCGCCGGGCCGTCACCGCATCCTGACCCACCCGCACCCCTGAAGGAGGACACCATGTCCCAGCAGTCCCTGAACGCCCCCGGCGGCGGCCCCGACGAGAACGCGCCTGACGACGAGACGCTGACCGGAGGCCAGACCTTCGCCTCCGTGCAGGGCACCGACGACCTGCTCGACGAGATCGACTCCGTCCTCGAGTCCAACGCCGAGACCTTCGTGCGCTCCTTCGTGCAGAAGGGCGGCCAGTGACCCGATGAAGCGCCGAGTGGGAGGTCTGGAGACCGAGTTCGGGCTCGTGTGCGTGCGCGCCGACGGCAGCCGCGCCCTCGAGCCGGAGGAGGCGGCGAGGGAGCTGTTCCGGCCGGTCGTCGCGATGGGCCGCTCCTCGAACGTCTTCCTCCGCAACGCCGCCCGGCTCTACCTCGACGTCGGCTCCCACCCGGAGTACGCGACCGCCGAGTGCGACGACTGGTGGGACCTGGTGGCCCAGGACCGGGCGGGGGAGCGGATCTTCGCCGAGCTCACCGCCCAGGCCGATGCGCGCCTGGCCGAGGACGGCCAGGACGCCCGCATCCACCTGCTCAAGAACAACGTCGACTCGGCCGGCAACGCCTTCGGCTCCCACGAGAACTACCTCGTGGACCGGCGCGGCGAGTTCACCCGCCTGCCCCGCTACCTGCTGCCCTTCCTGGTCACCCGCCAGATCGTCACCGGCGCCGGGGGAATCGCCCCCGCCGTCCCCGGCGAGGCGGGCGAGGGGGCGGGAGCGCAGTTCGTCTTCTCCCGACGCAGCGACCACATGTGGGAGGCGGTCTCCTCCGCCACCACCCGCACCCGCCCCATCATCAACACCCGCGACGAGCCGCACGGGGACGCGAACCTCTACCGGCGCCTCCACGTCATCGTCGGCGATTCGACCATGAGCGAGGTCTCCACCCACCTGCGCTTCGCGACCACCGACCTGGTGCTGCGCGCGATCGAATCGGGCAGGGCCCTGCCCGAGCTGGGCCTGGCCGACGACATCTCCGCGATCCGCGCCGTGGCCCGCGACCTCACCGGCGCCGCACCCCTGCCCACCGCCGGCGGCGGCACCACCACCGCGCTGGAGGTGCAGCAGCGCTGGCTCGACCACGTCGCCGACCTCGCCGAGGGCGAGGAGACCGAGGTGCTCGAGAGCTGGCAGAACGCCCTGGACGCGGTGCGCACCGGGGACCGGTCCTGGGCGGCGCAGAACCTCGACTGGGCGATCAAGGAGCGGCTGTTCACCCAGGTGAGGGAGCGTCGCGGCATCGACCTCGAGGACCCGGCGATCGAACGGCTCGATCTCGCCTATCACGACATCGACCCCGCCCGCGGCGTGTTCTTCGCGCTGCAGCGACGGGGCCTCGCCCCCGCGATCCTGCCCGAGGAGCGGATCGAGCGGGCCCGCACCGTCGCCCCGACCACCACCCGCGCCCACCTGCGCGGCCAGGTGGTCACCGCCGCCCAGGAGCACGGCGTGGACCACGTCGTGGACTGGACCACACTGCGGCTCACCCGCCGCGGCGCGATGCCGGTGCAGGTCATGGACCCCTTCGCGACCGAGCTGCCCGCCGTCGACGCCCTGCTGGCGGAGATCCGGGAGCAGGGCGCCCCCGCCGCCGAGACGCCGCTCGCGTGAGCACCGCCGTCGCGCGCATGCCGCCTGAGACGACAGCCACTCCCTGCCCCAGGCTCCGCCCAACGAGCGCCCCGTACCCTGGTGCGGTGCCCGCTCACGGGCTGCCGATCCGAAAGGTCCTCCATTGATCCGCCGCCGCACGCTGCTGACCACCGCCCTCGCCGCGACCGCCGCCATCGGCCTCGCCGCCTGCACCGACGACGGGAGCAGCTCCGACGCCTCCGACGCAGGCGGTGCCTCGGACGGCGGGGGCGACGCACTGTCGGGCGTGACCGTCAGCGAGGACCTCGGCACCGAGCCGACGGTCGAGTTCACCGCCCCGCTCGAGATCTCCGCGGCTCAGGCACAGGTCGTGGTCCCCGGCGACGGCGCGACCATCGCCGACGGCGACACCGTGATCTGGCGCCACCTGTACGTCGATGCGAGCACCGGGGAGACCTTGCAGTCCTGGTGGCAGGGTGGGCCGGCCGGCGGCGTGCAGGTCACCACAGACTCCATCGGCCAGGCTGCCTTCGACGTCTTCACCACGATGACCGTCGGCTCCCGTTTCGTGATGGCCGGCTGGCAGCAGGGCAACGACGGACAGGCATACTCGCTGCTCCAGGTCGGTGATGTCGACCGCGTCGTCTCCCCGCTGCGGGCCGAGGGCGAGCCGGGGGACCCGTCCGGCACCTACCCGAAGGTGACCCTCGACGACAGCGGCGCGCCGTCCATCTCGGGCCCCGGGGAGGGCGAGCCGCCTGCGAAGACCGTCCGCGAGCTGCTGATCCAGGGCACCGGCGACACCACCCGCGCCGGCGATTACCTCACCATGCAGTACTCCGGCTGGAAGTGGTCCGACGGCTCCGCCTTCGACTCCTCCTGGGAGCGCGGCGCGCCCTTCTCCTTCGTCCAGGGCGGCGGCCAGGTGATCCAGGGCTGGGACGAGAACCTGCTGGACCTCAAGGTCGGCTCCCAGGTGATGCTCGTGATCCCGCCCGCCGAGGCCTACGGGGAGGGAGAGCCCACCGAGGACAGCCCTCTGACGGGCGAGACCCTGATCTTCGTCGTCGACGTCCTCGACGCCGCCCACACGGCAGACTGACCCCTGCCCCCTCTCATCCACCACAGGAGGAACATCGCATGAGCGATCGCACCAAGCCCGAGATCGACGCCCCCGAGGGCCCCGCACCCACCGAGCTCGTCAGCACCGACGAGATCCTCGGCGAGGGCGAGGAGGCCGGCCGCGGCGACGTCGTCGACGTCCACTACGTCGGCGTCTCCCACTCCACCGGCGAGCAGTTCGACGCCTCCTGGGACCGCGGCGAGCCGCTGCGGTTCCAGCTCGGCGTCGGCCAGGTCATCACCGGCTGGGACCAGGGCGTGCAGGGCATGAAGGTCGGCGGCCGCCGCCGCCTCGAGATCCCCGCCCACCTCGCCTACGGCGATCGCGGCGCCCCGCCGGTCATCGCCCCCGGCGAGACCCTGATCTTCGTGTGCGACCTGGTGGCGGTGCACAAGCGCTGACCAGCACCGCCCACGGAGCGGCGGGGGAGCGCGAGGAGGGACCGGCCGACGGCCAGGCACCCCTCTTCGCGGCCCCCGCCGCTTCCGTCCCCGCCGCCGCGGAGAACGCCACCACCTCCCCGGACCGCCCCGATGCGGTCCGGGGTCCCGGCCTGCGCACCACCGCCGGTTTCGAGGTCGTGAGCGAGCTGCCGGTCGCGAGCGTGCGCCTCGTCGGCGTGCTGCCCCACCTGGACCGTCCCTTCGAGTACGCGGTCACACCCGACACCGCCGCGGCCGGTCCGGGCATGCGGGTGCGGGTGCGCTTCTCCGGCAAGGACACCGAGGGGATCGTGCTCGAGCGCCGCGCCGAGCCCACCACCGACCGGGCCCTCGCCCCGCTGCACCGCCTGGTCTCCGACGACGTCGTCGTCCCTCCCGCGATGATGCGGGTGTGCGAGGACGTCGCCGAGCGCAGCGCCGGCACCGTCGGCGACGTGCTGCGCCTCGCTCTCCCGCCCCGTCATGCCCGCGCCGAGAAGGCCGACCGCGCCGCGGCGGAGAAGGAGGCGGTCGCAGACGCACCAGCACCTGCCGAGGACGAGGTCACCGCGACCTCCGAGGAGACTGCGGCGACCGCAGAGGTCGCGCCGGCCGATGAGGCCGCGTCGGCGGAGGAGCCGGCGGCGTCGGACGGCGACGCCCGGGCCGCGGCGGCTCCCGATCCCCCCGCCGCACCGCGCCACGGGGACCGCTACCCGGGCCTGGCGGCCCTGCTCTCCCGTGCCGGGAGCGCGGAGGGCCCCGTGCCCCGCGCCTCCCTCGTGCTGGACCCCGTGGACCCGTGGACCGCGATCGCCGCCGAGTCGATCGCCGCGCTCGGGCCCGAGCGCGGCGCCCTCGTCATCGCCCCCGACCAGCGCGACGTCGCCCGGCTCTCCCGCGTCCTGACGGAGCGGGGCATCGCCCACGAGGTCCTCGCCGGCACCGAGGGACCCGAGAAGCGCTATCGCACCTTCCGCCGGATCCTGCGCGGCGCGACCCGGGTCGTGCTCGGCAGCCGCTCCGCCGCCTTCGCCCCCGTGCAGGACCTCGCCCTCGTGATCTGCTGGGACGAGGCCGACGATCTGCTCGAGGAGCCCCGCGCCCCCTACCCTCACACCCGTACCGTGCTCCAGTGCCGCTCCGCCGAGGAGCGCTGCGCCCTCCTCTTCCTCGCCGCGAGCGAGTCGGTCACCATGCGCGCCCTCACCGATGCCGGCTATCTCGCCCGCCTCGATCCCGTGCCCGCCCCCGTCACCGCGGTCCGCCCCCGCATCGTGGCCATGGACCAGTACCTCCGCGACCGCGAGGGCCCCTCCGGCCGCTCCCGCCTCCCGCAGGAGGCGATGCGCGTGCTGCGCAAGGGCCTCCAGGCCGGGCCCGTGCTCGTCCAGGTGCCGCGCACCGGCTACGCCCCCGCGATCGCCTGCACCTTCTGCGGCACCCGCGCCCGCTGCCCCGAGTGCGCGGCGCCCCTGTCGCAGCGCGGCCGGAACGGGCCCCTGCACTGCACCGTCTGCGGCCGACGGGAGGACGGCTACCGCTGCCCCGAGTGCGACCGCACCCACGTGCGCGCCATGGTCATCGGCTCCACCCGCACCGCCGAGGAGCTCCACCGCGCCTTCCCCGACGCGCCGCTGAAGGTCGCCGGCGGCGCCCACGGCCCGCTCGAGGACGAGGCCGTGCCCGAGCACGGGATCGTCGTGGCGACCCCCGGCGCCGAGCCCGCCCCGCCCGGCCGGTACAGCGCCTGCCTGCTGCTCGACGCCGACGCGATGCTGGGCCGCGCCGCCTTCGACGCCGACGTCGAGGCCGTCCGCCGCTGGCGCGGCGCCATCTCCCTGGTCCGCACCGCGGAGGAGGGCGGCGAGGTGCTCGTCGTCGGCACCTCGACCCTCCCCGCCATCCGCGACCTCGTCGCCCACCGCTCCGCGCTGTTCCTGGACCGGGTGCTGGAGGACCGGCGCGAGCTGGACCTGCCCCCGTTCCGACGTGTCGCCGAGGTGGTGGGGGAGCGGGAGGCCTGCCGCGGCTTCCTCGAGACGACCGAGCTGCCGGACGGGACCGAGGTGCTCGGCCCCGTGGACCTCGAGGGCCCCGACCAGGCCGGACGCTCCCGTGCAGTGCTGCGGATCGAGCCGCGCCGCTCCCGCGAGCTCGCCGCCGCGCTGCGCTCCGGCGTCGCGGCCCGCAGCGCCCGCAAGGACCGCGGCTCCCTGCGCGTCCGCCTCGATCCGCCGGACGTGTTCTGAACGATCCGCTAGTGTTCTGGATCACCGCCCGCCGCCGCGACGATGCGCTGAAGGGACCCCCACCATGGCCTCGAACGCCTCCCCGACGCCCGACCACCACGCCCCGGACCCCGCCGCCGATCCCGGGGACCGCCCCTCGCAGGAGGGACGCTCGGACGTCTCCGAGGGTGAGCGCGCCCCGGCCGAGACCCACCGGACGCTGCTGGTGCGCCGCCTCGGCCTCGCCGTCGGCCTGGTCGCCGCGCTCCTGATCTACCTCGTCATGCCCGCGGACGTCCCCCATGCCGCGACGCTGACCGCCGCGACCGCGGTGCTGATGGCCGTGTGGTGGATGACCGAGGCGCTGCCGATCCCCGCGACCGCGCTGGTCCCGCTGGTGGTCTTCCCGGTGCTGAACCCCGAGGTGGGCTTCGACGACGTCGGCGCCTCCTACGGCAACAACATCATCTTCCTGTTCATGGGCGGGTTCATGCTCGCCCTGGCCATGCAGCGCTGGAACCTCCACAAGCGCATCGCGCTGGCGATCGTCGGCGCCATCGGCACCAGCCCCGCCCTGCTGATCCTCGGCTTCATGATCGCCACCGGATTCCTCTCCATGTGGGTCTCGAACACCGCTACCGCCGTGATGATGCTGCCCATCGGCGTCTCCGTGCTGGTGCTCGTGAACCGGCTGCGGCTCGAGGACGCCGCCCGCAAGGGCGAGGAGCCGGGGGAGGGCGTCGACCCCGACCTCGAGGCCGAGGGATCGGCCGGTACCGCCAGCTCCGCGGTGCGCTCCAGCTTCGGCGCCGCCCTGATGCTGGGCATCGCCTACGCCGCCTCGATCGGCTCCCTCGCCACCATCATCGGCACCCCGCCCAACGCCCTGCTCGCCGCCCACATGAGCCAGGAGTTCGGGGTGACGATCGGCTTCGGCCGCTGGATGGTCGTCGGCGCCCCGATCGCGGTGGTGTTCCTGCTGATCGCCTGGCTGCTGCTCACCAAGGTCATGTTCAAGCCCGAGATCTCCGAGATCCCCGGCGGTGCGGAGCTGATCCGCGAGGAGCGGCGCGGACTCGGGAGGATCTCCTCCGGCGAGGTGCGCGTGCTGTCCGTGTTCGTGCTCGCGGCGCTGAGCTGGGTGTTCATCCCTCTGATCTGGCAGATCGCCGGGGCCGACGACCCGCCCATCGGCGATGCGGGCATCGCCATGATCGTCGCGCTGCTGCTGTTCGCGCTGCCCGCCGGCGCCGCCCGCGGGGTGCGCCTGCTGGACTGGGACGCGGCGGTGAAGCTGCCCTGGGGCGTGCTGCTGCTGTTCGGCGGCGGTCTCGCGCTCAGCGCCCAGTTCAGCTCCTCGGGCCTGACCGAGTGGATCGGCGAGGTCACCGCCGGGATCGGCGGCCTGCCCGTGGTGCTGATCGTCGCGATCGTCGCCGCGGGGACCCTCTTCCTCACCGAGCTCACCTCGAACACCGCGACCGCCGCGACCTTCCTCCCGGTCGCGACCGCGGTCGCCGTCGGCATCGGCGTGGACCCGATGCTGCTGGCGATCCCGGTGGCGCTGGCCGCGACCAGCGCGTTCATGCTGCCGGTCGCGACGCCGCCGAACGCCATCGCCTACGGCTCCGGCTACGTGCGGATCCCGCAGATGGCGTCGGCCGGGCTATGGCTGAACCTGATCGGCATCGTGCTGATCTCCGCCACGACCATGACCCTCGCCGTGTGGGTGTTCTCTCTCGTGTACTGAGCCGGGGCGGGCGCGCCCGGGGCGCTGACGTCGGCGCCCCGACCCCGGACCGCGGGGCCACGGCGCCGCGTGCGGGTGCTCAGGCGCTCCCGACCGACGTGACGGGACGGTCCTCGTCGCGCAGCAGCGCCGCGGAGACGAGGCCCGCGAGCACCACCGCCGCGCCCACCGCGGCGACGACCCCGCCCCAGCCGGCCCCGGCGAGCACGAAGCCGAGCGCCCAGCCGAGCACGCTCGATCCCGCGTAGTAGGCGAGGTTGTAGAGCCCCGTCGCCTGGGACCGTGCACCGGGCACGCGCGTGCCCGCCCAGCCGCTCGCGACCGAGTGCGCGCCGAAGAAGCCCGCCGTCATCAGCACCAGGCCGAGGATCAGCACCGGCAGGGGAGCGGCGAGCGTCAGCAGCAGGCCCAGCAGCATCATCGCCATCGCGCCCAGCATCACGGGCAGGCGCCCGTGCCGGGACGCGAGCCGGCCCGCGAGCGGGGACGAGGCGGTGCCGCCCATGTAGGCGAGGAACATCAGCCCGATCAGCGAGGCGGGCAGCAGGTAGGGCGGACCGCTGAGGTGGAAGGCGAGATAGTTGTAGACCGCGACGAAGCCGCCCATCAGCAGGAAAGCGCAGGCCAGCAGCGCCAGCAGGCCCGGGTCACGCAGCAGGGCGAGCAGCTGGCCCGCCCGTCCGCCCGGGACGGCCCCGCCCGATGCCCGCCGCTGCGGCACGAAGCGCCGCTCCCGCGGGGCGAGGGCCACGAACCCCGCCGCCGCGAGCACCGCCAGCATCACCACCGCGGTCATCCCCGCCCGCCAGCCGAGCACATCGGCGACCGGAGTGGCCAGCACCCGGCCGGACAGGCCGCCCAGCGTCGTCCCCGCCACGAACCAGCCCGCCGCGACCGCGCGCGAGCGCGCATCGACCTCCTCGGAGAGATACGCCATGGCCAGGGCCGGCACCCCGCCGAGCGCCATCCCCTCCAGCAGGCGCAGCACGAGCAGCAGCGGGAAGCTCGGCGACCAGGCCGCCGCCAGGGCCAGCACCGTCGCCGCGATCACGGCGAGGATCATGGCGGGACGCCGGCCGAGGCGATCGCCGACGAAGGACCACGGCATCACCGCCAGCGCCAGCCCGGCGGTCGCGGCGGAGACCGTCAGCGCCGCCTGCTCCGGCCCGATGCCGAGATCGGCGGAGATCAGCTGCAAGATCCCCTGCGGGGAGTACAGCTGGGCGAAGCAGGCGATGCCCGCGCAGACCAGCGCCAGCTGCATCCGTCGATAGGCGGGGGAGCCGAGCGCATGGCCCGGGATCGGGTCGATCCCGCTCATCCCTCGCACCGCGCTCGCCTCATGGCCTCCACTGTAGGCACGGCCCGACAGGAGCCGCCGGTGGGACCGTAGACTCGGGCCATCATGCGTCTCCTCTTCGCCGGCACCCCCGAGGCCGCCCTCCCCTCCCTGCGCACCCTGCTCGACTCCCGCCACGAGGTGGTCGGCGTGCTCACCCGCGCCGACGCCCCCTCCGGCCGCGGGCGCAGGCTCACCCCGTCCCCGGTGAAGTCCCTCGCCCTCGAGGCCGGGGTGCCGGTGCTCACCCCGACCACGCTGCGGGATGAAGAGGTGCAGCAACAGCTGCGCGATCTCGCCCCGGACGCCGCGCCCGTGGTCGCCTACGGCAACCTCGTGCCGCCTGGGACGCTCGAGATCCCCCGCCACGGCTGGGTGAACCTCCACTTCTCCCTCCTGCCCGAGCTGCGGGGCGCCGCTCCCGCCCAGCGGGCTGTGCTCGCCGGCCGCCGCGAGACCGGGATGAGCGTGTTCCGCCTCGAGAAGGGCCTGGACACCGGCGACGTGATCGCCGCCGCCCCCACCGCCATCGGCGAGTTCGAGACCTCCGGAGAGCTGCTCGAGAGGATGGCCGACGACGGCGCCGCGCTGCTGCTCGAGGCCCTCGACGCGCTCGAGGACGGCACCGCGACCCTCACCCCGCAGGACCACGCGGCCGCGACCCACGCCGCGAAGCTCACCACCGCCGAGGCCCGGATCGACTGGACCCGTCCGGCGGACGAGGTCTCCGCGCACATCCGCGGCATGAGCCCGCAGCCCGGCGCGTGGACGCTCCTGGACGGCGCCCGCACCAAGATCCTCGGCCTCGAGGCCGTCGAGGAGGCCTCGCGCGCGAGCGCCCCGTCGGCCCCCGGCGCGCTCGCGGCCACCAAGCGACAGGTGCTCGTGGGCACCGGCACCGACCCGCTCGCCATCGCGACCCTCGCCCCGGCGGGGAAGCGCCCGATGCGCGCGGCGGACTGGGCACGCGGGGCGGGGCTCGGCCCCGACGCCCGCTTCGAGGACGACCAGCAGGACGGAGCACGCGCATGAGCGAGGACCGACGCGGCGGGCGCCGCCACGACGACAGCCGGCGGGGCCGGGACGACCGGGGAGGCCGCGACGATCGCCGAGGCCGGGACGACCGGCGCGGCGACCGACGGGACGACCGCGGCAACCGACAGGACGATCGCGGCGACCGGCGCGATGACCGGGGTGGTCGGCGGGACGACCGTCGTGACCGACCCCGCGACACGCAGGGCCGCGAGCGCTCCGGCTCGCGCGGCCAGGGCGGCCCGCGCCGCGGCTGGTCCTCCTCCCGCCCCTCCGAGCGCTCCCGCGCCTCCACCCCCTCCCGCCAGGTCGCCCTCGAGGGGCTGCGCCTGGTGCGCGAGGAGGACTCCTACGCGAACCTCGTCCTGCCCCGCCTGCTGCGCAGCCACCGCGTCTCCGGCCGCGACGCCGCCTTCACCACCGAGCTGTTCTACGGCTCGCTGCGCGCCCAGGGCCGGCTCGACGCGATCATCGCCGCCTGCGTGGACCGACCGCTGGCGAAGGTCGAGCCGGCGCTGCTGGACGTGCTCCGCCTCGGCGCCTACCAGCTGCTGGACATGACCGTCGCCCCGCACGCCGCGACCTCCGAGACCGTGGCCCTGGCCCGCGCCGAGGTCGGCGCGGGAGGTGCGAGCTTCGCCAACGCCGTGCTGCGTCGGGTGGGGGAGAAGGACCTCGCCACCTGGATCGCGGAGGTCGCCCCGGACCGCGAGAAGGACCCCACCGGGCATCTCGCCGTCGTCCACTCCCACCCCCGCTGGGTGGTGCGGGCCCTGTCCGACGCCCTCGCCGGGAACGGCCGCTCCCGCGACGAGATCGATCAGCTGCTCGAGGCGCAGAACCAGGCCCCCGCGGTCTCGCTGGTGATGCGCCCGGGCCTGACCGACCTCGACGAGCTGATCGACCACGGCGCGAGCCGGGGCCGGCTCTCCGTCTTCGCCGCCGCCTGGCCCTCCGGCGACCCCGGCGGCATGGACCTGGTCAAGCAGGGCCGCGTCGCCGTCCAGGACGAGGGCTCCCAGCTCGCGGCCCTCTCCCTCGCGCTCGGCGCCGACGACCTCGTCCTCGCCGACGACGCCCACTGGCTCGACCTCTGCTCGGGCCCCGGCGGGAAGACCGCCCTGCTCGGCGGGCTCACCATCGACCACGACGCCGACCTCCTCGCCGTCGAGCTGCAGGAGCACCGCACCGAGCTGGTGGACCGCGCGGTGGCGAGCCTGCGCGAGGCCGGCTGCGAGATCACCACCCTCACCGCCGACGGCACCACCATCGGCGCCGAGCGGCCCGGGGAGTTCTCCCGCGTCCTGGCCGACGTCCCCTGCTCCGGGCTCGGGGCGCTGCGCCGCCGGCCCGAGGCCCGCTGGCGCCGCACCCCCGCCGACGTCGGCCAGCTCGGCGCGATCCAGCGCGACCTGCTGACCTCCGCGCTGGATGCGACCGCGCCCGGCGGCGTCGTCGCCTATGTCACCTGCTCGCCGCACCTGGCCGAGACCCGCCTGATCGTCGCCGACGTCCTCAAGCGCCGCGACGACGTCGAGCGCCTCGACGCCCGCCCCGCCGTCCGCGCCGGCCTGCTGCCCGCCGTGCGGGACGAGGTCGAGCTGGGCGAGGGCCCCGACGTCCAGCTGTGGCCCCACGTCCACGGCACCGACGCCATGTTCATCTGCCTGCTGCGCAGGCTCCCCGTGCCCACCGAGGAAGGAACCCCGAGCTGATGAGCATCTCGTACTCCACCGACTCCAGCTTCATCCACCCCAGCATCCTCAACGCCGACTTCATGTCCATCGGCGCCGAGCTCGACAAGATCTCCAGCGCCGACAGCGTCCACGTCGACGTCATGGACAACCACTTCGTGCCGAACCTGACCTTCGGGCCGAGCATGGTCGAGCAGATCGTCGAGCGCAGCCCCATCCCGATCGACGCGCACCTGATGATCGAGGACGCCGACACCCAGGCCCCCGTCTTCGCGGAGGCCGGCGCCTCCTCGGTGACCTTCCACCTCGAGGCCGCCCGCGCCCCCGTCAAGCTCGCCCGCGACCTGCGCCGCAAGAACGCCCAGGTCGGCGTCGCACTGCGCCCCGCCACCCCGGTCGAGCCGCTGATCGACATCATCGGCGAGTTCGACATGCTGCTGATCATGACGGTCGAGCCCGGATTCGGCGGGCAGAGCTTCCTCGAGACGATGCTCCCGAAGATCCGTCGGGCCCGCCGCGCGATCTCCGAGGCGAACCTCGAGGTCTCGATCCAGGTCGACGGCGGCGTCAGCCGCGAGACGATCGAGCGCTGCGCCGAGGCGGGCGCGAACGTCTTCGTCGCGGGCTCCGCGATCTACAAGGCCCGCGACGCCGCCGAGGAGATCTCCGCCCTGCGCGAACTGGCGGGCGCCCACGCCGCGCACTGACCTATCCTTGCTCCGTCACATCCTGTGACGTGCTCCGGGGTCGGTGAAAGTCCGAGCCGGCGGTGACAGTCCGCGACCCGCATTCTGCGGTGGAGCCGGTGGAATTCCGGCACCGACAGTACAGCCTGGATGAGAGGCGCACGTCCCGCAGGTCCCGGGACGGCGCACGCCTCCCCGAGCCCCGCAGGCAACCCTTTTCCCCGGAGCCACTGCATCCGAGGTGAAAGGACCGACATGGACATCCTGCAGTGGCTCTTCGACGCCAAGATCGAATTCGGCGGAGGCCAGTTCCTCCTGCTCCGCGAGGTGCTCGGCAACGTCTTCGGACTGCTCAGCGCGCTCGGCGGCATGCGCCGCAAGGTCTGGGCCTGGCCCATCGGCATCCTGGGCAACGCCCTGCTGCTGACCGTCTTCCTCGGCAGCGTCTTCGGCAACCCGAACTCCGTCGACCTGCTCGGCCAGGCCGGCCGACAGATCATGTTCATCGCCACCAGCGTCTACGGCTGGGTGCGCTGGCGCCAGGCGAAGCACGAGGACGGCACCGCCGTCGAGCCCGTCTGGGCCTCCTGGGGCACCCGCGCCCTGCTGCTCGTCGTGCTCGTCGGCGGCACCGCGGCGCTCACCCCGCTGTTCCGGGCGCTGGGCTCCTACGAGCCGGTCTGGGCCGACGCCTGGATCTTCATGGGCAGCCTGCTGGCGACCTTCGGCATGGCCAAGGGCTGGGTCGAGTTCTGGCTGATCTGGGTCGCGGTCGACCTCGTCGGCGTGCCGCTGCTGTGGAGCGCCGGCTACTACGCGAGCGCGTTCATGTATCTCTTCTACGGCGCGTTCACCCTCACCGGCTTCTTCGTCTGGTGGCGGGTGCGCAGCCGCCGCGACGCCGAGCCCGACCGGGTCACGGTCGAGACCGCGCACCTGGACCCGACGGTCCGCCGCGGCTGAGCCACGGGCGAGGCTCGTGCCCGGCAGGCGGTCTCCACCGCGGAGCACCTGCCGGGACGCGTACCCTGGCCCCGTGAAGGATTTCGAGGCACTGTTCGCCGAGCTGACCCAGAAGGCCCGCACCCGACCCGAGGGATCGGGCACCGTCGCGGAGCTCGATGCCGGCGTCCATCAGATCGGCAAGAAGATCGTCGAGGAGGCCGCCGAGGTGTGGATGGCCTGCGAGCACGAGTCCACCGACGACGCCGCCATGGAGATGAGCCAGCTGCTCTACCACCTCCAGGTCATGATGATCGCCAAGGACATCTCCCTCGAGGACGTCTACCGACATCTCTGAGCCGGCCCCGCGCCGCTCACCCCCGACTTCCCGTCCCACCCGTCTCGAGGCCGCCGCATCGGCCGAGGAGGATCCGTGCTCCGCATCGCCGTGCCCAACAAGGGCGCCCTGTCCGACCCCGCCGCCGACCTGCTCCAGGAGGCCGGCTACCGCCGCCGCGGCAACTCCAAGGAGCTGGTCGTGGTCGACGAGGACAACGGGGTGGAGCTGTTCCATCTGCGTCCCCGGGACATCGCGGTGTACGTCGGCTCCGGCACGGTCGACGTCGGCATCACCGGCCAGGACATGCTGCTGGACTCCCGCACCCCGGCCCAGGAGATCCTCTCGCTGGGCTTCGCCCGCTCCACCTTCCGCTTCGCCGCGCCCGCCGGAACGCACAGCACCGTCGAGGAGCTGCAGGGCTCCCGCATCGCCACCAGCTACGAGAACCTCGTGGAGGACTACCTCGCCGAGCGGGGGATCAGCGCCGAGGTGGTCCACCTCGACGGCGCGGTCGAGTCCTCGATCCGCCTCGGCGTCGCCGAGGTGATCGCGGACGTCGTCGAGACCGGCACCACGCTGCGCGAGGCAGGGCTGGAGCCCTTCGGCGAGGCGATCATGACCAGCGAGGCCGTGCTCTTCTCCCGCCCCGGCATGGAGTTGGACGACGAGGCGCAGCACGCGCTCGAGGTGCTCGAGCGGCGCATCCGCGGCGTGCTCGTCGCCCGCGAGTACGTGATGCTCGACTACGACATCCCCTCCGCACTGCTGGAGCGGGCGGTCGAGATCACCCCCGGCCTGCAGTCCCCGACCGTCTCGCCGCTGCACGGCGGGGAGTGGTCAGCCGTGCGCGCCATGGTCGACAGCCGCTCCGCGCACCGCATGATGGACGAGCTCTACGAGGCCGGCGCCCGCGCCATCCTGGTCACGGCGATCCAGGCCTGCCGCATCTGAGATCCCGATGAGCAGTGCCGCAGGGACCCCGGGCCGCGACGACGCACGCGCCGTCGAGGTGTTCCGTCCGCGGGCGGTGCGCTGGGCCGCCTACATCACCGCCGTCATCGTGATGGCCGGGATGATCGGCGGCGCGGTCATGATCACGAGCTTCCAGCTCGGCGGACGGCTCGGCTTGCTCATGATCGGTCTGCTCATCGCGCTGTTCTGCCATCTCGAGGCTTCGGTGCGGGTGGTCGCCCGTCCCGACGGGCTCGAGGTGCGCAACCTCATGCGCACCCGGACCTTCGAGTGGCCCGAGGTGCTCGGGATCAGCTTCCCTATGGGTGATCCCTGGGCTCATCTCGACCTCGCGGACGGGCGCACCCATCCGCTGCACGCCATCCAGCGCTACGACGGGGAGCGGGCGATCTCCGCCGCCCACCGCCTGCTGCACCTGGTCCAGGAGCGCGGCGAGGCCCACGGGGAGAGCGACGCCCAGCGCGGCTGACGCGGATCGCACGGCCGACATGGATCGGACGGCCGGACGGGCAGTCGTTCGACCTCAGGTACCGCATTCCTGGTACCTCACGTCGAAGAACCTCGCTGGACGGCCCCGCCGACCGCGGCGCAGGGCAGCACGGCAAGTTGTTCGACGTCGGGTACCACTTTCCTGGTACCTCACGTCGATCAACTCCGTCGGTCGCCTGTCCCCGGCAACTCCGTCGGGCCCATGCCGGCGCCGAGGCGTCTAGCGCTTGGTGCCGCCCTTGGGCTCCTTCGGCCCCTTGGACTCGCCCTTCGTGCCGCCCGAGCCGCCGCCGGCGCCCCGGACCTGCTCGGCCGCGCAGCGCCCGGCGAGGGCCGCGTACTGGAAGGAGGCGTAGTCCTCGGCGAGAGTCCGTCCCATGGTGGTCATCCGCACGGGCATCTCCTCGAGCGCATCGCGCAGCCCCTTGGCGTCGACCTCGGTGAGGTGGTGCAGCACGCCGCGCTTCTTCGCCGGCTTCAGGATCGTGCTCTTGACCTGTTTCCGCACGGACTCATGAAAAGAGTTGTATCGGGAGTCGGAGCGGGGGAGCACCGGCAAGTGCACCGGGGCGAGCAGCGCTCGCCCGTAGGCGGTGGAGGAGTGGTGGGACAGGCCCCGGTGCCGCTCCCGCTCGTCGGCCTCGGAGACCCGCAGGGTCGCGATCGGCACGCCGCCGAGCACGGAGACCGCGTGGAGCGACTCCGCCGTCTGGACGCCGGAGAAGCCCCAGCCGGTGCCGGTGCCGAGATTGCCCGGGCCCTGGATCACGATCGCGACGTCCGCGCCGACCACGTGCCGGGCGCCCAGCAGCGCCGAGTGGACCGTGACCGCCTCGAGATCGCCACCGAACGACTGCCCGGCGCTGATCACGGCGGTGAGCAGGCCGGCCTCGCGCAGCCGGGCCGCGCTCCTCGAGTAGACGGCGGGCAGCGCCGCGGCATCGGTGTGCACATAGACGATCCGGACCGAGCGGCGCCGCGCCCGGATCCCGGCGACGATCGCAGGGAGGGAGGAGTGCAGGTCCGCGACCACCACCGGCATCCCGTCGATGCCGGTGGCCTCCCGGACCGTCTCGTAGTGCTCGCTGTCCGGGTCGTCGAGCGCGTCGACCATGGTCTGCATCGGCGTGTAGCGGGCCTTGACCATGTGGCCTCGCACCTCGGCGGCCTCGGGGAGCACCTCGGTGCGGGCCACGATCATGGCGTCGCCGCCGGTGCCGAGCTCGCGCCGCACGGCGTTGGTGTTCAGCAGCACCTGCTCGCCGGCGCGCGGGCGCCCGGTGAGCTCCTCGTAGGCGATCGCGCTCAGCGTCCCCGCCCCGTCGTCCAGATCGATCTCGAGTCGATCCACTCCGGGCCAGGAGCTGGTCACGGCACTCACGGTGCCCCGTTCCCATCGCAGCATGGCCCCAGCCTAGAGGCGCGCGGCGGAAGCTCCGCATCCCTGTGATCCGGTCCGGCTAGTCTGGGCGGGTGGCTTCGAAGAACGTGGAGAGACTGCTCAACGTCATCATGACGATCGGCTCGCGACGGCGGATGGACCGCGCGAAGCTCTTCTCCGTCATCCCCGACTACGCCGAGGCGACGTCCGAGCAGGCCGCGGAGCGGATGTTCGAGCGCGACAAGGCCGCGATCCTGGAGCTCGGGCTCCCGCTCGTCGCCGAGCGGGACGTGCTGGACGAGAACACCGTGCACTACCGGATCGACGCCTCGCCCTCCACGGCGGTGCTCGATCTCACGACCGAGGAGTACACGGTGCTGCTCGCCGCGAGCCGCGCCTGGGACGACGCGACGGCCGGAGGAGCGGCCCGGCGCGTGCGCGCGAAGCTGCTCAGCCTCGGCCACGACGCGGACCCCGACCTGCTGCGGCGCACACCGCGCGGCGCCGTCGAGTCCCTGCCCGTGCTCTCCCCGCTGCTGGACGCCGTGGTGACCGGGCGCTCGGTGCGCTTCACCTATCGCGGCACGCACGGCGCCCCCGCGCAGCGCCATGTCGAGCCGTGGGTCGTCGGCGTCCACGACGGGCACTGGTACGTCTACGGCCACGACCGCGACCGCGACGCGCCCCGCGTGTTCCGCGCCTCGAGGATCGAGTCCTTCCCCGCCGAGGGCCCCGCCGCGAAGGCACCCCGCCCCGACGACATCGACCTCGCCGATGTGCTCGATCGGATGCTCGACAGCGACGACCGGGCCTCCGCGCTGCTGCGGGCCGCCCCCTACAAGGCGCTCGCCCTGCGCGACCGCGCCGTCGCCCCGCTCGAGGCCGAGCAGCTGCGACTTCCCGAGCTGCCCCGCCCGGCGACCCGCCGACTGGTCCTCGCCGACGTGCGCTGGGTCGAGCTGCTCGAGCCCGCCGCCTGGCGCGCCGAGATCGCCGAGGTGCTCGAGGCGGTCGCCGCGCGCCACGAGGGCGTCGCCGCGCTCGATGCCCTCGAAGCCGCCGCGCCGCGCCCCGCCCCCCGGATCCGGGTGAGCCCGCAGAGCGGCGACCACCTCTCGCGCCTGATCTCCGCCGCGTCCTTCGTCATGAGCCGCGGCGAGGCGGACCTCGCCGAGCTCGCCGAGGCGCTCGGCGTCAGCGAGAAGCAGCTGGTCGACGACCTGCAGGTGCTCTTCGTCTGCGGCGACATGGGCGCCGGCTGGGAGGACCTCATCGAGGCGGAGTGGGAGCACGGCACCGTGCGGGTGCGCAACGCGGAGCCGCTGCGCCGCGCCCTCAGCCTCAGCGCCGTCGAGATCACGGCGCTCCTAGCCGGGCTCGCCGCCCTCGAGCCCGCCGCGGGCGAGGCGGAGCAGGTCGTCGACTCCGCCCGGGCGAAGCTGCTGGCCGCCATGTCCGGGGAGACGCCGGCCGAGGGCGCCCCCGCCCCGCCCGTCCCGCGCCGCGAGGAGATCGCCGAGGCCCTCTCGGCCGACGAGCGAGCCGCCCGCACCGCCGACCGCGCCGAGACGGTGCTCGCCGCGGTGGGCGCCGCGCTGCGCGCCGAGCAGGGCTCCGACGAGGCGACGCTGACCATCCGCTACTCCTCGACGGACCGCTCGGGCACGAGCGTGCGCAGGATCCGTCCCGAGCGGATCGAGTCCGACGGGGCGCGCTCCTATCTCGTGGCCGACTGCGAGCTCGCCGGCGGCCGCCGCCGCTTCCGCCTGGACCGGATCGTGGAGATCCTGCCGGACGGGACCCCGATGAGCCGGTCCGCTCCCGGGGTCGACGCGGACCTCTCCGGCCGTGTCGAGGGGGAGGTGTGGCTGCGCCTGGAGCCCGCCGGGCACTGGATCGCCGAGTCCTTCGCCGCCACCGAGCTGCGCGATGGCGGGGGCGGCCCCGGCGAGGACGGCTCGGACGGCGCCGGTGGCGGTGCGACCTACGCACGTCTCGAGGGCCCGGTGCGGGCACCGCTGGTGGACGCGGTGCTGGAATCCGCCGGCGCCGCCGAGGTGCTGTCCCCGCCCGTGCTCAGAGACACGATCGTGACTGTGGCGCGCGCGGGGGCTGCACGTCACAGCCCTCGCTAGGCGCTACCCTGGGACGACCCGCCGTGCGGTGGGCCGAGCCGTCGCCGTGGCGGCCCGTCCGGCGCCCAGTCCGCTGTGGGATGATGAGCGCGCCTGCGCTGAGTCATGGCGCTGTTGAAAGGGACTTCCATGAACTTCTTCCGCAACCCCTGGGCGATCGTGCTGCTGATCGTGCTCGTGATCCTGCTGTTCGGGGCCAACAAGCTTCCGGGACTCGCGCGCAACATGGGCAAGTCCATGCGCATCTTCAAGAGCGAGGTCGAGGAGATGCGCGGCGACGAGAAGCGCGGGGACGACGAGGACGAGTCGGATCGTCCCGCCCGCTCCGACCGCGCTCGCGACGACCGCGAGTACGACCCCCGCGACCGTGAGATCCGCGAGGACCGCGACCGCGAGACCGTCCGCGCCCCGCGCGAGGACGACGAGCCCTACCGCCGCGACTGAGCTCCGCGCCGGGACGGGGCAGGGCCGTGTGCCCGTCCCGTCCTGCCGGGCTGGGAGGAAACTGATCCGTGGCGAGTGATACACAGGGACGCGACCGGGCGCAGGGCGCGCCCGCGACGAAGAGGGGACGCGACCCCGAGGGACGCATGTCCCTCGGCGAGCACCTCACCGAGCTCCGCAACCGCCTGCTCATCAGCGCGGTCACGGTGCTCGTCTTCTCGATCGTCGGATGGTTCCTGTTCCCGTGGGTGTTCGATGCCGTCAAGGCGCCCATCGAGGCCGCGGGCGAGGACTCCGACCTCCAGTCGCTGATCAACTTCCAGGGCGTCGGCCAGGGGCTCAACGTCAAGCTCCAGATGGCGGCCTACATCGGCCTGATCCTCTCCTCGCCGATGATCATCCTTCAGGTGTGGCTGTTCGTGATGCCGGGCCTGCACAGGAACGAGCGCAAGTACGCGATCGGCTTCTTCGGCTCCGCGATCCCGCTGTTCTTCCTGGGCTGCGTCGCCGGGTACTGGGCCGTGAACCAGCTGGTCCCGGTGCTGATGAGCTTCACGCCCACCGAGGGATCGGTCTCGCAGATCATCCCCTACGACCAGTACCTCGCCCTGCTGATCAAGACCATGCTCGCCTTCGGCGTCGCGTTCGTGGTGCCGGTGGTCATGGTGCTGCTGAACTTCATGGGCCTGATCAGCGGCCGCGCGATGCTCAAGGCCTGGCGCTGGATCATCTTCCTGAGCTTCGCCTTCACCGCGGTCATGGTGCCCACGCCCGAGCCGATCACCCTGATCGCGATGTCCGCCGCGATCGCGAGCCTGTTCTTCGGCGCGATCGTCATCGCGCTGCTCCACGACCGGCGCCAGGCGAAGCGCAGCGGCGACGAGGACCTCGACGACGACGAGGCCAGCCGCATCGACGACGAGGTCGAGAAGATCGACGGCCCCACCCGGCTCGACGAGCCCGACGAGGGCGGCCGGTGAGCAGACTCCGCGTCGGCCTGCTCGCGAACCCCACCGCCGCCCAGGGCACCGCCCATCGCGTGGGACGGCAGGTGGGGCATCTGCTCCATCTCGCGGGCATCTCGGTCGTGGACCTCTCCGGTCCCAGCGCGCACGTCGCGAGGGCCCGGGCGGAGGAGGTCCGCGACTCGCTGACGGCCCTCGTCGTGGTGGGCGGGGACGGCACCGTCTCGCTCGGCGCAGAGATCGTCGCGGGCACCCCCGTACGGCTCGGGATCGTGCCCGCCGGCAGCGGCAACGACTTCGCCCGCGCCCTGGGCCTCAGCATCAACGACCCCGAGGAGTCCACCCGCGCGCTGCTGCACGCGCTGTCCCGCCCGGTCGTGACCATCGACGCGATCGAGGTGACCTCCGCGGGGGAGAACGCGCTGCCGCACCGGTCCCTCGCGCTCGGCAACGTCAACCTCGGCTTCGACGCGATCGTCAACGCCCGCGCCAACAGCTCCCGGGCCTCCCACACCGTGCGCTACACCACCGCCGTGCTGCGGGAGCTGCCCACCTTCACCCCGCTGCCGTACTGGCTCGAGATCGACGGCGGCGAGCGGTTCGAGATCGACGCGCCGCTGCTGTCGCTGTGCAGCTCCGGGGTCTACGGTGGCGGGATGCAGATGGTTCCGGACGCCCGCATCGACGACGGACAGCTCGAGCTGTTGAGCATCGAGGGGCTGGGCAGGCGCGATCTGCTGCGCTTCTTCCCCCGCGTCTTCAAGGGCACCCACACCGAGCTCGAGGGCGTGCGCGTCCGCCCGGTGCGGGAGGTGACCGTAGGACTGCGCCACGGCCGCTCGCTGCGCGCCTACGCCGACGGGGAGGCCCGCTCCCTGCTACCCCTCACCGCGCGCGTGCTGCCCGGCGCCGTGCGCCTGCTCGCCGATCTCTCGGCGCTGCGCGGCGAGAGGGCGGTCGACGGGGAGCGCAGTGACCTCGCCCGCAGAGCGCTACGCGGCCTGGGCCGAGGAGAAGCGGCGGGAGAACTCCGAGCTCACCGCCTTCACCGCCCGCTACGACTTCGCGCTGGACGACTTCCAGCTCGCCGGCGGCCGCGCCCTCGAGGACGGCCGCTCCGTGCTGGTGGCCGCCCCGACCGGCGCCGGCAAGACCGTCGTCGGCGAGTTCGCGGTGCATCTCGCGCTCGCACAGGGCCGGAAGGTCTTCTACACCGCGCCGATCAAGGCGCTGTCCAACCAGAAGTTCGGCGAGCTGGTGGACTGGCTGGGCGCGGAGCGCGTCGGCCTGCTGACGGGCGACACCTCGATCCGCCCCACCGCCGAGGTGGTCGTGATGACCACCGAGGTGCTGCGCAACATGCTGTACGCGGACTCCGACCTGCTGGACGGGCTGGGCTTCGTGGTGATGGACGAGGTGCACTACCTCGCCGATCGCCTGCGCGGGCCCGTGTGGGAAGAAGTCATCATCCACCTGGACCGCTCCGTCCAGCTGGTCGCCCTCTCGGCGACGGTCTCGAACGCCGAGGAGTTCGGGGCCTGGCTCCAGGAGGTGCGGGGCGAGACCTCGATCATCGTCTCCGAGACGCGGCCGGTGCCGCTGTGGCAGCACGTGATCGTCGGCGAGGAGCTGCTGGACCTCTTCGTCGACGCCGACGGGGAGGCCGTCGTCTCCCACGGCCCCGGTGCCCGCAGCGATCGTCAGGTCAACCCCGAGATCGAGCGGATCACCTCCTTCTCCCTGCCGGTGGACGAGCGCAGCGGGGGACAGCGCGGCCGCGGCTATCGCGGCCGGAAGGGCAACCGCGGCCGCCACCGCCCCCGCGGCGCCGGACGCCACGGCTCGCCGCGAGGCGAGCGGGGCGGGGACCGGCGCGGCGAGCACGAGGGCCCGCGGCACCACGGTCCGGGCTCGGGACGTGACGACTCGCGGCACGAGGGCGGTCGGCACGGCGGCTCTCGCGGCGGGGCCGGTGGCCGTCCGATGCGCCGCCCCGAGGTGGTCGAGGTGCTCGATGATGCCGCGCTGCTGCCCGCGATCATGTTCATCTTCTCCCGCGCCGGCTGCGAGGGCGCCGTCCAGCAGTGCGCCCGGGCTCGCCTGCGCCTGACCGACGACCACGAGCGCGGCGAGATCCGCGCCGTCCTCGACGAGCGCCTGGCCGAGATCGGCGTCGAGGACGAAGAGGTGCTGGGCCTGCACGCCTTCCGCCGCGCCGTCCTGGACGGCTACGCCGCCCACCACGCCGGGATGCTGCCGCTGCTGAAGACCGTCGTCGAGGAGCTCTTCGCCCGCGGGCTGCTCAAGGTCGTCTTCGCCACCGAGACCCTCGCCCTCGGCATCAACATGCCGGCCCGCTCCGTCGTGCTCGAGAAGCTCGTGAAGTTCAACGGCGTCGAGCACGCCGACCTCACACCGGGGGAGTACACCCAGCTCACCGGTCGTGCGGGACGGCGCGGCATCGACACCGAGGGACATGCCGTGATCGTCGGCGGGCCGCGCTTCGACGCCGCGGCCGCCGCCTCCCTCGCCTCGCGCCGCACCTACCCGCTGCGCTCCGCCTTCCGCCCCACCCCGAACATGGCGGTGAACCTGCTGGACCGCTTCGACCTCTCCCGCGCCCGCGAGACCCTCGAGACCAGCTTCGCCCAGTTCCAGGCGGACCGCTCCGTGGTGGGCCTCGCCCGGCGCGCCCGCGAGCTCGAGGACACCGTCGAGGACTACCGCGCGGCGGTCACCTGCGAGCGCGGCGACCTGCTCGAGTACGCCGGGATCCAGGAGGCGATCAGCGCGCGGGAGAAGGAGCTCTCCCAGGCCCGGGCCGCCGCGGACCGCGACCGCACCCGCAGCGTCCTCGGCGACCTGCGCCGCGGCGAGATCATCGCACTGCCCGGCGGGAAGCGCCGCGGCTACGCCGTCGTGCTCGACGTGGACCGCCACGTCCTCGGCGGCCCCCAGGTGGACCTGCTGGACACCGAGGGACGCCGCCGCAGCCTCCGCCCCGGGGACGTGCCCTCCCCGCCCGCGGTCATCGACACCCTGCGCCTGCCGCGCCCGGAGGCGCTCGGCAGCGGCAAGGTGCGCAAGGACACCGCCTCCTCGCTCCGGCAGCGCCTGGCGGGCCAGGACGACGACGCCCGCCGCGAGGTGCGCCGGCGTGCCGGACGCACCCCCTCCACCGCGGCCCAGGATCCCCGCCTGCAGGAGCTGCGCACGCAGCTGGCCGAGCACCCCTGCGCCGCCTGCCCCGACCTCGAGTCGCACCTGCGCTGGGTGGGCCGGTGGCGGAAGTCCCGCGGAGAGCTCGAGGGCGTCCAGCGCCGCATCAGCGGACGCACCAGCTCGCTGGCCCGCCGCTTCGACCGCCTCACCGACCTGCTGCTCGAGCTCGGCTATCTCGAGCGCTCGGGCGAGGACGGGGAGGAGCTCGTGCCCACGACGAGCGGGATGCGGCTGCGACGCCTGTTCAGCGACCGGGACCTGCTGATCGCCGAATGCCTCGAGCACGGCGCCTGGGACGGTCTGGACGCGCCGGGGCTCGCCGCCGTGGTCTCCGCCGCCGTCCACGAGACCCGCCGTGACGACCGTGCGCCGGAGCTGATCCCCGATCCCGCCGTCGGCGCGGCGCTCGAGGCCTCGAGCAGCATCGCCGCCGAGCTGCAGTCCGCCGAGGCGCGGCACGGCATCGACCCCACCCTCCCGCCGGATCCCGCGATCGCGGCGATCGTGCACCGCTGGGCGCGCGGCGCGCACCTGGCCGCCGCGCTCGAGGGCAACGACCTCCCGCCGGGCGACTTCGTGCGCCACTGCCGCCAGGTGATCGACCTGCTCGACCAGCTCACCGCCGACGAGCGCCTGGGCAGGACCGCGCGCGCCGCGATCGACGGCGTGCGCCGCGGCCTGGTCGCCCAGGAGATAGGCCGATGAGCGTTCTCCCAGGAGGAGCGGGGAGGATGGGACGTGTGAGTGCCCAGAACCAGCCTGCACGGCCCCCCTCGCAGCCCACGGCGCCCGTCCTCTACACCGGCATCGTCCTGTACAGCGCGGACGACCCGGAGGCCTCCGCGATGCTGGTGGCCGACGGGCTGATCGCCTGGACCGGCCCCGAGGACAGCGCCCTCGTGCTCCACCCGGAGGCCGAGCGCGTGGACGCCACCGGCTGCCTGGTCACCCCCGGCTTCGTCGACGCCGCCGCGACCACGGACGGCACCGACCCCGACCCGGCCGGCGACGCCGCCGCGGCCGCGCACGGGATCGTCCTGCGCCTGCCCGGGCCGACGGGGACCCGCGAGGGCGTGCAGGTCATCGCCCCCGTCACCGAGGATGCCGCCTTCCTCGACCTCGTCAGCGACGGCACCCCGCTCGCCTTCGGCTCCGCGGGCCGGGACGAGGCCGCCGACCCGTGGACCTGGGTCCGCGCCGCCGCCCGCACCGCCCCCGCCGCGCAGCGCCTCAGCGACCGCGCCGCCTTCCTCGCCGCGAGCCGCGGCGGCCAGCGGGTCGCCGGCAGGCGCCATCCCGGCACGCTGCGCACCGGGCTGCCGGCCACGTTCGTCCTGTGGGAGCCCTGGGACCTCACCGTCCGCTCCCTCGCCGAGCGGGTCGACACCTGGTCCACCGACCCCCGCTCCCGCACCCCCCTGCTGCCCGACCTGGACCAGGGCAGCCCGCGCGCCCTGCGCACCGTCGTTGACGGCCGCGTCGTCCACGACGAGCTCGGCGGGGACGCCGAGTGAGCACCGCCGCACGGACCGCCGCCTCGCGCGCGCGCCCGCGAGGCCGCCGTCCGCGCGAGGAGTACGAGGCGACCCCCTGGGCGGTCGCGATCGGCTCCGGGCTCCTCGGCGGGATCTGCGCGCTCCTCGCCTTCCCGCCCTACGACCTGTGGATGCTGCTCCCGGTGGGGATCGCGCTGCTGTGCGGCGGGCTGCTGGTGCGCTCGGCCTGGCTCGCCGGCCTCGTCTCCCTGCTGTGGGGGCTCGCCTTCTTCATCCCGCTGACCGAATGGGCCAGCACCTATGCCGGCAGCGCCCCCTGGCTGGCGCTGGGCGTCTTCGAGGCGCTGTACGTCGTGCTGTTCGGCCTCGCCGCCCGTGCGGTGATGGTGCGCCGCGGCCTCTGCGTCTCCTCCGCGCTGGTGGTCTCCGCGCTCTGGGTGGGCGTCGAGACGCTGCGGGGCAGCGCTCCGTGGGGCGGGCTGACCTGGGGCGCGAGCGGCTTCGCGCTGTCCGACTCGCCACTGGTGCATCTCGCGCCGTGGATCGGGATGGCCGGGCTCGCCCTCGTGGTCGCCCTGCTGGCCCAGCTGCTGCTGCTCGGCGCTCTCGCCCTCCTGGGGCGCCGCCACCGCGGGCTGACCGGCTTCTCCGGCGTGTGGCCCTTCGCGATCGCCGTCGCCGCCGTGCTCGCCACCGTCGTCGTGCCCCATCCCCTCAACCGCGCCCCGGCGGATCGGCCCTCCATGACGGTCGCCGCCGTGCAGGGCTCGATGGGGGAGATCGACCCCGGCAGCTACACCATGCCGGACGACGTCTTCGACAACCACCTCACCGCCTCCCGCACCGCGGTCGACCAGGCCACTGCCGACGGCACCGACCTCGACCTGGTCGTCTGGCCCGAGGACTCCACCGGCTACGACCCGCGCGAGGACCCCTATCTCTCCTCCCTGCTGACCTCCCTTGCCCGGGACGCGGACGCCCCCGTCCTGGTCGGCACACAGGTGCCCGTGGGGGAGTCGGAGCGGCTGAACCAGTCCGTGCTGATCACCCCGGAGGGCGAGACCCCCTACGCCTACTCCAAGCGCCACCCCGTCCCCTTCGGCGAGTACATCCCGATGCGCGACGTGTTCAGCCGGCTCACCGACAAGGTCGACCTCGTCTCCCGGGACATGATCGCCGGCGAGGAGATCGGCACCATGGACCTCGCCGAGCTCGGCCAGGGCGAGGGCACCGCCGGGCTGCTGATCTGCTTCGAGATCGCCTACGAGGGCCTCGTGCAGGACGTGGTCGACGACGGCGCCGAGGTGATCGTCGTGCAGTCGAACAATGCGCTGTTCGGCGACTCGGACGAGGCGATCCAGCAGCTCGCGCAGGCCCGGGTGATGGCGGTGCTCTCCGGGCGCAGCGTCGTGCACGTCTCGACCGTCGGCCATTCCGCGATCTACAGCCCCGAGGGTCGCCAGATCGATTTCGTGGACCACTGGGAGCAGGGCACGATGGTCGCCGACGTGCCGCTGCGCACCGGGACCACCCCGGCTGTGGCGGCCGGGCCGTGGATCGCGATCGGGATCTCCGCCCTCGGCGTCGCCGGGCTGCTCGTGGCGCTGACCCCCGGTCGTCGCGCCCTGGCCCGGCCTGCGGCCCGTCGCTGATCCTCCGGGCCTCCCCGCCGTCCCGCCCGCGCCGTCCGATCCTCCGAGGAGACCGATGACCCGCCCGTCCACCGCCCCGCTGCCGCCGACCCTCGTGGTGATCCCCACCTATGACGAGCGGGAGGCGCTGCCCGGCACCCTCGAGCGGCTGCGGCGCGCGGTGCCGGAGGCGCACGTGCTCGTGGTGGACGACTCCTCCCCGGACGGCACGGGGGAGTGGGCCGAGGAAGTCTCCCGACGCGATGCGGCCGTGCACGTGCTGCACCGGGCGGGGAAGCAGGGCCTCGGCCCGGCGTATCTCGCGGGCTTCGCCTGGGGTCTCGAGCACGGCTACGAGCAGCTCGTGGAGATGGACGCCGACGCCTCGCACCGGCCCGAGCAGCTGCCGGGCCTGCTGGAGGCCGTGCGGCGCGGCGCCGACCTCGCGATCGGCTCCCGCTGGGTGCCCGGCGGCGCCGTCCACGACTGGCCCGCCCATCGGCGGCTCCTCTCCCGCGGCGCGAACGTGTACGTGACGGTGCTGATGGGTCTCGGGGTCGCCGACGCCACCGCGGGGTTCCGCGTCTTCCGCGCCGAGCTGCTCTCGCGCCTGATGGAGGAGGACATCGCCTCCCAGGGCTACTGCTTCCAGGTCGACATGACCCGCCGTGCACGCGACCTGGGCGCCGTGATCGTCGAGGTGCCGATCGACTTCGACGAGCGCACCGAGGGGGCCAGCAAGATGTCCTCCGACATCGTGCGTGAGGCGCTCGTGAAGGTGACCCTCTGGGGACTCGCACGTCGCGCCCAGGGCCTTCGCAAGGCCCTGCGCTAACCTGGCCGTCTCCTCGCACAGGAAGGGAACCGCCGTGACGAGCTCGCCCCACAGCACCCCGGGGGCCTCCGGGCGCCCGACCGACCCCGCCGACCGCCGCCGCTCGCGACGCGCGAGCGCGATCCCGCTCGCGATCGTCGTCGTGGGCCTCCTCGAGCTCGCGATCCTGGTGCTGATCGGCGTGAACACGAGCCTGTGGTGGTCCGTGCTGATCGTCGTGGTGGGCTGGCTCGTGGGCGTGGCGCTGCTGGTCGCCGCCGGACAGCAGTCCTTCGTGCGCGTGCGCTCCCTGTTCCGTGCCGTGCGCGGCAGCGGCGACGTGCAGGACCACCTCTCGCGCCCCGCCTTCACGATGCTCTCGGCGCTGCTGTTCTTCTTCCCCGGACTGCTCACCGACCTCGCCGCGCTCGTGCTGCTGCTCACCCCGGTGCAGAAGCGCGCCGTCTCCGCGATCGGGCTGGCCAGCGGCTCGGAGCAGGCCCGCACCGTGCTCTACCGCCGCTCCGGCAGCGGCGTGATCGACGGCGAGATCATCGTCGAGAACCGCCGCACCGGCGGTGCCTCCGGCGGGGCCGACGGACGGCGGGAGGACGGCGCCGTCCCGCCGATGATCGTGCAGGACCCGCCCTCCCCGGAGTGACCCGGGCTGCGAGACCGCCTACGGGAAGAGCCCCCGCCCCGCCGTGATCGGCGGTGCGGGGGCTCTTCCGGTGAGCTGGGGGGCTCAGAGGTTGCGGCGCTGGTGGAGCTTGCCGGCGCGCAGCAGCTCGAGGCGCTGGTCGAGCAGTACCTGGAGGTCCTCCTCGCTGCGGCGCTCGAGCAGCATGTCCCAGTGGGTGCGCACGGGCTTGCCCGGCTTCTCCTCGGGCTTTTCGTGGTCGCGCAGCACCGCGGTCTGGCCGCAGCGGCACTCCCACACAGCCGGGACGTCTGCCTCGACCGAGAAGGGGAGGACGATGTGGTGGCCGTTGGGGCAGTCGTAGATTGCCTCCTGGCGCGGCGCGGCGAGGACGCCCTCGTCGGTCTCCATGGAGAGGGAGCCCAGTCGGGTGCCTCGCAGGCTGCGGCTGTTCATGCGGTTCTCGCTTCCTGCCGGGGTACGGGGCCGGACGGTGTGCCGTCCGGGAGGTCTGTGGGGTGTCGTGCGCGGCGACACCCGCAGGTGTCAACGCCTGCGGGGCCGGATCTCTTCCCGGGAGCTGCACGGCCCTCGCGGGTCAGGCGTCGTCGAGGAGCTCGGAGAGCAGGTCGACGCGATTGCTGATGATACCATCCACGCCCTTGACCAGCAGATCCTGCATGGTCACAGGATCGTCCACGGTCCAGACGTGCACCTCGCAGCCGGCATGGTGCGCGGCGGCGACGGTGTCCCGGGTCACCACCGGGATCCCCTTGAACGTCTCCGGCACCTGCAGCGCACCGTAGGGGGCGAGCAGCCGGTCGGTGACGGCGAGCGGGGCCTCGAGCGCACGGGCGGCGAGGAAGCGGCCGATCACGCCCCGGGAGGGGCTGCGCACGGCCGTGACCCCGGTCGCGGCGCGGAGCGTGGCGACCGCACGGCGCACCACGGCGCCGTCGAAGCCCGCCAGGCACACCCGGTCGGCGCTGCGGGTCCGGGCGATCGCGGCGACGGCGGGACCGATCGCGGAGGGGCTCTTCACGTCGATGTTCAGCGGGACGTCCGGGAAGGCGTCCAGCACGTCCTCGAGCATCGCGAGCGGCCGGTCGCCGGGCAGCCGCACGGCGCCGGCGTCCGACGCCGAGAGCTCGTCGATGCGGCGGGGGTCGCCGGCGATGCGGGCGAGGTCCTCGTCGTGCACGGCGAGGGCCAGTCCGTCCCGGGTCGCGCGGGTGTCGGTCTCGAGCATGTCCGCGCCGGCGTCGAGGGCGGCGCGGAACGCCTCGAGGGTGTTCTCCGGCGCCTCGAGCGCGAGCCCCCGGTGGGCGATGCGGCGCGGCCGCGGGCCGGGCAGGAAGCGCGAGGCGGGCGCTCCGGGCCGCTCAGGGCTGCTGCTGGTCGATGAGGGCATCCTCTTCCTCCTCGTCCTGGCCCCGTCGACGCGCGCGGACGGCGCGTCGGGGGCGATGGTCTGCGGTGTCCCGTGCGCCGGTCCGCGTGGCGGTCCGGGGCGACGAGGCGGCGTGCGGGTCCGCCGGGGCGATGGCGACCGCAGCGTCGTCGTCGCCCTTGCCCGGCGATGCCCCCGCGGTGGCCTCGGCCTCCTCCGCAGCGATGTCCTGGAACTGGCGGCGCAGGCGGAAGATCAGGGCGCCGGGGAAGAACAGCGCGAAGATCCACCACTGGAAGGCGTAGGACAGATGCGGTCCGAGGCCCGTCTCCGGTGCCGGGAGCGGCTGCGGCCGGTCCGCGGCTGGCTCCTCCTGCGCGAGCTCGCCGAAGGCGCCGATCACCACGGCCTCCGTGTCCAGGCCGAGCTGGGAGGCGATCTGGGTGGGGTTGACGGAGTGGGCCTGGCCCTCCGGCGGGACCCGGTCCAGCACCGGCTCCGCCGTCCGCAGACGGGCGGTCACCGTGAGGGTGCCCTCCGGGACGGGCGCCGGATCGGCGGGGGAGCTGGCGTCGGCGTCCTCGGGCACCCAGCCGCGCACGATCATCAGCGTGGTGCCGTCCTCGCCGCGGAAGGGGACGAGCTGCCAGAAGCCGACCTCGCCGCCGAGCTGGCGGTTGCGGACGTAGAGCACGCAGCCGGGATCGGTGCAGTAGCTGCCCTGCATCTCGACCGGCGTCCACACCTGCGCGTCCGGGAGCGGAGCAGCAGGATCGGGCATCGCCTCGGCGAGGGGAACGGCAGAGGCGTCGTAGTTCTCCTCGATGACCGCGGCGCGGTCGCGCTTGTCCTCGAAGCGGCCGTACTGCCACAGCCCGAGGGACACGCAGACGGCGGCGAGCAGCAGCACGACCACGAGGCCGAGGAGGGTGTCGCGGGAGAGCAGGATGCGGCGACGGGCGGAGCGGTCGGTCATCCGCGATCAGGTGCCACGGCGCCCGTCCCGTGATCACCGGGCATCGCGTGCCCGGCCCCGTGCAGATGGCTCGCCTGCTCCCCGAGCACGCCGGTGAGGTCCTCGATCCCGAACTGCACCAGCTGCACGAAGAGGAGCACCGTCGCGGCGGTGAGCAGCAGGCCGAGGGCTGTGACCGTGATGGTCATCCCCAGGCGCAGCCGCGGCCGGTCCCTGCGGGGCTGTGCCGGCGGGAAGCCGTAGTCCTCGTCCTGGAGGTGGTTCTCGGTCCACATCCCGGGGTTGAGGACGGAGACCGGGTACTGCTCGACCCGCGCCCGGGGGCGGGCGCCGCTGGCGGGGACATCCTCGGAGTCCTGCAGCGGCGCCCCGGCCTGCGGGGCGGATCGGTCGTCCGTCCAGAGCCTCCACCCGGCCGGCACCGGCCCCCAGGAGGGGCCGGGCCGGAAGTCCGCCGGCGGGACCCACTCGTCATGCGGGGGTTCGGGCCAGTTCGGCGGCGGGTTGAAGCGCTGTGCGGAGGTCACGCAGGGACGTCCCAGGAGTAGTTGTCCGAGTAGCTGTCGAAGTCCAGCTTGTTGCCGCCGGCGCGCTTGACGTCGAACAGAATCGTCATCGTGTATTCGTCACCGGCCTTGAAGCCCTCTTCCGGCGTCCAGCTCGCCCCGGAGCCCTTGAGCCCGAAGGTCGGGGTCGCCGGCGAGACGCCGCCGCCGTAGGGGGTCATCACGGTGAACTGGTGGGGGTTCAGCCCGTCGAACGTGCCCTCGGTGACGGTGAGTTTCGCGGTGACCACGAGGTAGTCGCCCTGCTCGCCGGGCTCGACGGTGCCGCCGTACTCGCTCTCGAGCTGATCGGCAGGCTTGTACTCCATGTGCACGGCCATGGTCCCGGTGCCGTCGGTGCCCACGATCTGGACCGGCTTCGCGGAGGGGTCGATGGTGGCGAGGTCGGTCGGGGTCGGCTCGGGCTCCTCCGCCTCGTCGTCGGTGGTCTCCTCGGGCGTCGTCTCCTCGCCGCCGTCGGTGGTCTCCTCCTGGGAGGTGGTGGGGTCGCCGCCCCCGGTCGGCTCGTCGCCCCCGCGGTTCAGCAGGAACACTCCGCCGATGATCGCGAGGACCAGCGCGATGACGATCAGGAGGATGCAGCCGATCCACCAGAAGCGCCGGAGGAAGCCCTTCTTCGGCGGCTCGGCGCCGGTCGACGCGGTCCATGCGGCGCCGGAGTCGGTCGAGGGCGAGCCCTGTCCGTAGCCCTGGGCGGGGGAGCCGGGGCCGTGGCCCTGGGCAGGCGAGCCCTGGCCGTAGCCCTGGGCGCCGTACTCGGCGGGCGAGGCCTGGCCATAGCCCTGGTCGGCCGAGGCCTGGCCATAGCCCTGGTCGGCCGAGGCCTGGCCGTAGCCCTGGGCAGGGGAGGCCTGGCCGTAGCCGGCCTGCGCCTGCCCGTAGCCCTGGTCTGCAGAGGCCTGGCCGTAGCCCTGTCCCTGGCCGTAGCCGGACGCGACATCGCCCTGGCCGTGGGTCTGGCCGTAGTCGGGCGCGGAAGGCGCCCCGCCGTCGGCGGAGCCCTGGGAGGCGTCGGAGGAACCCTGGGCGGCGTACGCGCCGCCGGCCGCCGCACCGCCGACGGCGGCACCGCCTGCGGCTGCCGCACCCCAGCCCGCACCGCTGTGGTCCGTGCCCTGGGCGGAGGCGTCCTGGCCCGTGCCCGGTGCCGGCTCCGCGGTCTCGTACGGGGCCTGCTGGGCGAGGCCCGCCTCGAGATCGGGACCCGCGTACTCGGCGCTCTCCGAGGCCCCGGAAGTCCCGGAGGCGACGCCGCCGGCCTCGGAGCCGGTCCCGGCGGTGCGGGGGTCGGTGCCCGCGACGTGCGTCGCGTCCTCGGCGTCGGAGGAAGCGGACTGCTGCGGTGCATCGGCCCCAGCAGGCGCCGGTGCGGGCACCCCCTGATCGACGGGCTCGGCCGCATGCCGCCCGCGGGTGTCGTCGGCGTGCTCGCCGGACGGCGTGCCCTGCGCGGCGTCGGCACCGCTGGGAGCGGCGCCGTAGGGGTTGATCGCGCCGTACTGGCCGGTGGCGCCCTGCGCGGCAGCGGCATCCTGGCCTGCGGGAGCATCCTGGCCGGCGGAGGGATCCTGGACGTCCGCCGCGGGCTCGGACGCGGTGGTCACGGGCTGCTCCGGCTGCTGTGCCACGTGCGTCCGCGCATCATCGCCCGCGCTCAGCCGCGTCGCGTCGTCCTCGACCGGCGCGGGCTCCTGCGCAGGAGCGGGCTGCTCGGCCGAAGCCTGCTCCGGCGCGGCCGGCGGGGCCGCCGGGGCGTCCTCGGCGCTGACCCAGAAGTTCCAGCCCTCGGGCGCGGGGCCCCACGACGGATCCGGCTGCCAGCCGGGAGGCGGGCTCCACTGCGGATCGTCGATCGGCCAGTTCGGCGGAGGATTGAAGCGATAGGCCATCGTGGGGCACCTTCCGGAGCTGTGGGCGGGGCCGGGTCCCCCCCTCGGGTCCCGACGCTCTCTCGCCCCGTATCGTAGAGCACACACCCCTACCGGGCGGCGTCCCCGCCGCGTGCCGACACACCGCGTACGCCGCCCCTGACACGAAGGAGTCCGCATGACCGAGAGCACCCCCGAGCCCCGCAGCGTCCTGGTCACGGGAGGCAACCGGGGCATCGGCCGGTCGATCGCGGAGGAGTTCCTCCGCCGCGGCGACAAGGTCGCGGTCACCAGCCGCTCCGGCACCGGCGGCCCCGAGGGCGCACTCACCGTCGCCGCCGACGTCACCGACGGCGACAGCCTCACCGCCGCGATCAAGACCGTCGAGGCCGAGAACGGACCGATCGAGGTGCTGGTCGCGAACGCCGGCATCACCGACGACCAGCTCCTGCTGCGGATGAGCGACGAGTCCTTCGAGACGGTGCTCGACACCAACCTCACCGGCGCCTTCCGCACGGTGCAGCGCGTGATCAAGTCGATGGTGCGCAAGAAGAAGGGCCGCATCGTGCTGATCAGCTCCGTGGTGGGCCTGTACGGCTCGCCCGGGCAGGTCAACTACGCAGCCTCGAAGTCCGGTCTCGTCGGCATCGCCCGCGCGCTCACCCGCGAGCTCGGCTCCCGCGGCATCACCGCGAACGTGGTCGCGCCCGGCTACATCGACACCGAGATGACCCAGCAGCTCTCCGAGGACCTCCAGGACAGCTACCGCAAGGCGATCCCCGCCGGGCGCTTCGCGGACCCGGAGGAGGTGGCCCGCGTCGTGGCGTTCGTCGCGAGCGATGATGCGGCGTACATCTCCGGCGCCGTCATCCCCGTCGACGGCGGCCTGGGCATGGGACACTGATCCCCGTCCCGAACCGACCGACCCTGAAGGTGTGAATCCACCCCGATGTCCTCCTCCGACCCCGCCAGTCGTCTGCTGCTCCTGATGCGCCACGGCAAGGCGGAGAACAGCTCCGGCCAGCCCGACCACGAGCGTGCGCTGGCCGAGCGCGGACAGTCCCAGGCCCGACTGGTGGGGGAGTACCTCGCCGCGCAGAACGTGCAGGTCTCCCGGGTGCTCGTCTCGGACTCCACCCGCACCGCGCAGACCTGGGAGGGTGTCCGCTCGCAGATGCTGGACTTCGACGGAGAGGTCACCTCGCACGAGGAGATCTACTCCGGCGGCCCCTCGGAGCTGCTCTCGCTGGTCCGGGGCGTCGCCCCGGAGCACGCGGTGGTGCTGGTGATCGGGCACGAGCCGACCATCTCCTCGCTCAGCGCGCTGCTGGCGGACGACGACTCCGACGCCGGGGCGACCGCGCAGGCCCGCATCGGCATGCCGACCGGTTCCATGTCGGTGCTCTCCGGCTCCCTGGAGAACTGGGAGGCCCTCGGCGAGGACGCGCTCACCCTGCACACCATCGTCCGCCCCTGAGACCGACGCGACAGCGCCCGCCCCACCGTGACGGTGGGGCGGGCGCTGTGCTGTGCGGAGCCGCTCAGCGGGAGGCCGCGGCCTCCAGGTGCGGCCAGGCGTCCAGCAGCGATGCCCCGTCCAGCACCACGTCGGCGACCTCCCGCAGCGCGGGCTTCGCCCGGAAGGCGATGCCGGTGCCGGCGGCGGCGAGCATCTCGCGGTCGTTCGCCCCGTCGCCCATCGCCACGATCCGCGCGACCGGCACGCCGTGCCGCTCGGCGAGCTCCTCGAGGGTGGCGCGCTTCGCGGCGCCGTCGATGATCGGGCCGGAGACCTTCCCGGTGAGGCGGCCCTCCGCGATCTCGAAGCGGTTCGCCCGCACGTGGTCGATGCCCGCCTCGGCGGCGAGGGAATCGATCACCTCTTGGAACCCGCCGGAGACCAGCGCGGTCGCCCAGCCGGCCGCCTTCGCGCGGCGCACCAGCTCGAGCGCGCCGGGCGTCGGCACCAGCGAGGAGCGCACTTGGGCGAGAACCGCTTCGTCGAGCCCCTCCAGCAGCGCCACCCGCGCCCGCAGCGACGCGGCGAAGTCGAGCTCGCCGCGCATCGCCGCGGTGGTGATCTCCTCGACCTCGGCCCGCACGCCGGCGTGATCGGCGACGAGCTCGATCACCTCCTGCGTGAGGAAGGTCGAGTCGACGTCGGAGACGAGCAGCCCCGTCGCGAGGGAGGTCGTCATGGTCCCGGGAACTGCGGCGCTCACGGCTCGATGACCGTGCCCTTGCCGATCACGGTGATGCCGGACTCGGTGACGACCCAGCCGCGGGCCCGGTCCTTCTCGGCGTCCAGGCCGATCTGGGTGCGCGGGGGGACGATCACGTCCTTGTCGATGATCGCGCGGTGGATCTGGCAGTGCCGCCCCACCGTGACGCCGTCCATCAGCACGGAGTCCGAGACCGTCGACCAGGAGTTCACGCGCACTCCGGGGAGAGCACGGAGCTGGAGACCGAGGCGCCGGAGACGACCACACCGGGCGAGATGACGGAATCCACCGCGGAGCCGACGCGGCCGGGGCCGGCGTGGACGAACTTCGCCGGCGGCGCGTTGCGGTGCCCGGTGAAGGTGGGCCACTCGTCGTTGTAGAGGTTGAACACGGGGTGGATCGAGATCAGATCCATGTGCGCGTCGTAGAAGGCGTCCAGGGTGCCGACGTCGCGCCAGTAGTCGCGGTCGCGATCGGTGGAGCCCGGCACGTCGTTGTGGATGAAGTCGTAGACCGTCGCGTCGCCGTTCTCCACGAACGAGGGGACGATGTCGCCGCCCATGTCGTGCTTGGAGGAGTCGTCCTCGGCGTCGCGGGTGACGGCCTCGACCAGCGCGTCGGCGGTGAAGATGTAGTTGCCCATCGAGGCGAGGACCGAGGAGGGGTCGTCGGCCAGGCCCTCGGTCTCCTTCGGCTTCTCGACGAAGGCCTTGATGGCGGTGGGGTCCGACGGATCGGTCTCGATGACGCCGAACTGGTCCGACAGCTCGATCGGCTGACGGATCGCGGCGACCGTGCAGGAGCGGCCGGACTCGATGTGCGCGTCCAGCATCTGCGAGAAGTCCATGCGGTAGATGTTGTCGGCGCCGACGACGACCACGTACTCCGGCTTCTCGTCGTGGATCAGGTTCAGCGACTGGGCGATCGCGTCGGCGCTGCCGCGGAACCAGTGCTTGCCCATCCGCTGCTGTGCGGGGACCGGCGCGACGTAGTTGCCCAGCAGCGAGCTCATCCGCCACGTCTGGGCGATGTGCTTGTCCAGCGAGTGCGACTTGTACTGGGTGAGCACGACGATCTTGAGATAGCCGGAGTTGACGATGTTCGACAGGGCGAAGTCGATGAGGCGGTAGATGCCGCCGAACGGCACCGCGGGCTTTGCCCGATCGAGGGTCAGCGGCATCAGCCGCTTCCCCTCGCCGCCGGCGAGGACGATGGCGAGGACCTTCTGGGACGACATGGTGCGAGGATAGTCCAATCGTGGCACTCGTCACGCACATCCCCGAGAGCGTGGACGCACCGGACGGAACGGGCAAACCGGTCCGCGCCGTGCGCCCCCGCCGAGGCACGAAGGAGAAGGAGCCCATGCGCGTCGACCTGCTCACCAAGGAGTACCCCCCGGAGGTCTACGGCGGCGCCGGGGTGCACGTCGCCGAGCTCACCAAGGTGCTGCGCCCGCACATCGACGTGCGGGTGCGGGCCTTCGGCGCCGAGCGCGAGGAGGAGGGCACCAGCTCCTACAGCACCCCCGCGGAGCTCGAGGGGGCCAACGCCGCCCTGTCCACCCTCGGCACCGACCTGCTGATCGCCGCGGACTGCGGCGGCGCGGACCTGGTCCATTCCCACACCTGGTACGCGAACTTCGCCGGGCACGTCGCCTCGCTGCTGCACGGGATCCCGCACGTGCTCTCGGCCCACTCCCTCGAGCCGCTGCGCCCGTGGAAGGCCGAGCAGCTCGGCGGCGGCTATCGCGTCTCCTCCTTCGCCGAGCGCACCGCCTACGAGGGCGCCGCCGGGGTCATCGCGGTCTCCGCCGGGATGCGGGAGGACATCCTGCGCGCCTACCCCTCGGTCGACCCGGCCAAGGTGCACGTGGTCCACAACGGCATCGACATCGACTCCTGGGCCCCGAACCAGGACACCTCGGCGCTGACCACCCGCGGCATCGACCCCGAGGCGCCGACGATCGTGTTCGTCGGCCGGATCACCCGCCAGAAGGGCCTGCCCTACTTCCTGCGGGCGGTGCGCGAGCTGCCCGAGGACTACCAGGTGGTGCTGTGCGCCGGCGCCCCGGACACCCCGGAGATCGCCCAGGAGGTCGACGGGCTCGTCAGGGAGCTGTCCACCACCCGCGGCAACGTGCACCTGATCACCGAGATGCTGCCGCGCCACGAGCTGACCCAGATCCTCACCCACGCGACCACCTTCGCGTGCCCGAGCATCTACGAGCCGCTCGGCATCGTGAACCTCGAGGCCATGGCCTGCGGCACCCCCGTGGTCGCCTCCGCGACCGGCGGCATCCCCGAGGTCGTCGCCGACGGGGAGACCGGCTACCTGGTCCAGCTCGAGCAGCTCACCGACGGCACCGGCACCCCCGTGGACCCGGAGAGGTTCATCGCCGACACCCGCGACGCGCTGGTGCGGATGGTCTCGGACCCGGCACGGGCGAAGGAGATGGGCGAGGCCTCGCGCCGTCGCGCCGCCGAGCACTTCTCCTGGACCTCGATCGCGGAGCGCACCCTGGAGGTCTACCGCACGGTCATCGAGCAGTCGCGCTGACCGACTGACCGTCGGCCGTCCCGGCACGCGCCGGGACGGGCGAGCTCAGCCCAGCTCGTCCAGCACGATCCGCTCGATCGCCTCGACCAGCGCCGCGCGCGCCGCCTCGTGCAGCTCGTCGAGCAGGCCCCGCCGTGCGAGCGCCTCCGAGAGGTCGATCGTGTGGCCGTGCCCCTCCTCGATCTCGGAGCGGGTCAGCAGCAGGGTGCGGGAGGCCAGGACCAGCAGGTGCGCGGCCGCCCCGTCGACGTGGCGCGGCAGGGCGGTGGAGATCCAGGTGGCCGGGATGCGGGCGGCCTCGACCGGCTCCTCGGGCACCAGGTCCAGGTCGACGCTCCCCTCGGCCGTGCGGCGCAGCGCGCGCAGCAGCTCCTCGCGGGCGCTGCCCGAGGTCGCCGCGGGCGGCACCTGCGCGCCGAGCGGCGCCTCGACCTTCACCCAGGTCACCGCCGTGACCTCGCGTCCCTCGACCTCGACCGGGGTCAGCACCGGGACGAGGGTGTGATCGGCGATCCCGGCGCCGGTGACGATGATCGCCTGCTCCGCCTCGAGGGCGAGCGGCACCACCGGAGGCGGGCCGACGAGTCCCGCGAGCCGGCCGGGGGCGGGCAGCACCAGACGCAGCTGGGCGAGCGGCAGGCGGCGCAGCGCCGTCATCCACTCGAACAGGTCCGTGCCCTCGCCGGAGGGTCCGGAGCGGCCCACGCCGTGGCTCATCCGGGCGGCGTCGTCGGGGCCGAGGTCGCCGCGCAGGTAGGCGGCGGTCCACAGCATCAGCACCGCCGCCCGGGGGAGGGCGACGAGATCACGCCCGGCAGCCGCCTCGCTCATGAGCCGGCTCCGTCCGCGCCGCCGGGCGCCCCGTCGTCGGCCGCGCTCGACCCCTCGGCCGCGACGAAGACCGCCCGCCGCGCGGGGACGTCCACCGTCTCCAGCCGCACCCGCACCACGGTCCCGACCTCCGCGTCCATCGGCACCCAGGCGGTCACCGGCGGATCGGTCAGCTGCACCTCGACGCGCAGCGGAGCGCCGGAGCCGTTGCCCTCGCTCGCCTCGCGCCGCTCGATCACCGTCGCGTCGAAGGTCTCGCCCTGCCAGGCGACGAGGGCGGCGGTCTCCACCAGCTCGCGGGCGGCCCGCTCGAGGTTCCCGGCCCGCGCGCCGGTGGACTGCATCGCCTCGGGGATCTCGCCGAGGGCGGCGAGCAGCTCCTGCGAGGGGCTGCGGCCCTGTGCATGGTCCAGGCAGACCAGCAGCACCAAGCGGTCCACCAGGCGGCGCAGCGGCGCGGTGGTGTGGGCGTAGGGCGCGGCGATCGCGGCCTGCACCGGGTCCTCGGGCACCTCCTCGGGCCGGGTGAACGCCGCATAGGAGGCGCCCCGGAACAGGGAGGTGGCGAGGTTCAGCAGCGCGAGATGGGTCGGCTCGCGCCAGTCCAGGGAGCGCAGGAACTCCCCGTACTCCACGCCCTCGCGCCAGGGCACGCCGAGTACCTCGCTCTGGCGGCGGAACCGGTCCACGGCGCGCTGCTCCGCGGGCGGCATGGTGCGCAGGATGCCCGCGCCGTGCTCGAGCATCAGGCTCGCCGCGGCCATGCCGGTCATCAGCGAGAGCTGCGCGTTCGCGTCCTCGATCGGGTTCATGCTCCGCCAGGTCAGGCGCACGTGGTCCTCCTCGGCCACCACCTCCTGCTCGGGCACGTTCAGGCTCGCCCCGCCGCGCTCGGCCTCGAGCGCGGTGCGGAGGTCGCCGATCTCCTGCAGCAGCACCATCATCGGATGGCCCCGCCCGGCGTCGAGCTCCTGCTGCACCCGGTCGTAGGCGAGCTTCGCGACCGAGCGGACCAGCGCCCGCTCGAGCCCGATCCCGATGACCTCGCCGCGCTCGTCGAGAGTCAGCTCCCACACGAAGGCGGGCGCGGTCTGCTCCGGCAGCAGGGAGGCGACGCCCTCGGAGAGCACCGCGGGATGCAGGGGGATGCGACGGTCCGGGAGGTAGAGGGTCTCCCCGCGCCGCCGGGCCTCGTGGTCGATCACGCCGTGGAGGTCGACGAAGAAGGGCACGTCCGCGATCGCGTACAGCACCCTGTACCCCTCCGCGGTGCGCTCCAGATGCATCGCCTGGTCGAGGTCCGTGGAGCTTGCCGGATCCAGGGTCACGAAGGGCACGTCCGTGAGATCGCGTCGGTCCGCACCGCCTGCCGCGGCGTCGCGCCCCGCGGCCTCCTCGGCGGCGGCGAGCACGTCGGCGGGGAACTCGAGCGGCACGTCGCCGTTGTGGTCCGCCAGGAGCGCGTCGATGCCCTCGCGGAGGTCGTCGGCGGCGACCGAGCCGCGCGGTGCGAGCAGGGAGACGGGACGGTGCGCCACAGGGACCTCCAGCAGGTCGGGGTCGGACCGGGCCAGTCTAGGCAGGGGCCGACGCGCCCGGTGGGCCGACCACGGACCAGGGCGCCCAGGCGATAGGCTCGGGGCCATGTCCGTCGCAGCAGCCTCCCTGACCGATGTCACCGTCACCCGCAACGGGAAGACCATCCTCGACGAGGTGTCCCTCCGGATCGGGGAGGGGGAGCGGTGGGCGGTGCTCGGCCCCAACGGCGCCGGGAAGTCCACCCTGGTGCGCCTGCTCTCGGCACGGCTGCACCCCACCTTCGGCACCGTCGAGATCCTCGGCGAGCAGCTGGGGCGCGTGGACATCTTCGAGCTGCGCCCCCTGCTGGGCCTGGCGAGCCAGGAGCTCGCCGACACGATCCCGGCCGACGAGACCGCCGAGAACGTCGTGGTCACCGCCGGGTACGGCGTCGTCGGCCGGTGGCGGGAGAGCTACGACGAGGTCGACCTCGAGCGCGCCCGCACCCTGCTGGCCGCTTTCGGCGTCGGCGACCTCGCAGGCCGCCACTTCGGCACCCTCTCCACCGGCGAGCGCAAGCGCGTCCTCGCCGCCCGCGCCCTGATGACCGACCCGGAGCTGCTGCTGCTGGACGAGCCCGCCGCGGGCCTGGACCTCGGCGGCCGGGAGGCGCTCGTGCGCACCCTGGGCCGGCTCGCGAAGGACCCCGCGACCCCGGTGACGGTGCTGGTCACCCACCACGTCGAGGAGATCCCGCCGGGCTACACCCATGTCGCGCTGCTGCGCGACGGCGGTCTCGTCGCCGCCGGCCCCATCGCCGAGACCCTCACCTCCCAGAACCTGACGAGGACCTTCGGGCTGCCGCTCGTGGTCGAGCAGCGCGGCGAGCGCTTCACCGCCCGCTCCCTCTCCCTGGACTGAGCGCATGAGCGAGGCGCAGCTGCGCCGGATCACCGAACTCGGGGACCCGGCGCTCGACGACTACCTGCGCATGACGGACGTGAAGCTCCGCTCCCGCGTCGAGGTGGAGCGGGGCCTGTTCATGGCCGAGAGCTTCGAGGTCATCTCCCGGGCGATGGACGCGGGCATGGCCCCGCGCTCCTTCCTGATGAGCGAGAAGTGGCTTTCGAAGTTCGCGCCGCTGTACGAGCGCTTCCCCGAGGTGCCCGTGTTCGTGGGGGAGGAGGTGCTGCTCGAGCAGCTCACCGGCTTCCATCTGCACCGCGGCGCGCTCGCGGCCATGCAGCGGCCCGAGCTGCCCGGCGCCCGTGAGCTGCTGGAGGGGGCGCGGACCGTCGCCGTGCTCGAGGACATCGTCGACCACACGAACGTCGGGGCGATGTTCCGCTCCGCCGCGGCGCTGGGCGTGGACGCGGTGCTCGTGACCCCGCAGTGCGCTGACCCGCTGTACCGCCGCTCGATCCGCGTCTCGATGGGCACCGTCTTCCAGGTGCCGTGGACTCGGCTGACCGCCTGGCCCGCCGCGGGCGTCGAGGGGCTGCACGAGGCCGGCTTCGACGTGCTCGCCCTGGCGCTCACCGACGGGGCGGTGCCGCTGGACGAGGTGGACCTCGGCCCGGACCGGAAGGTCGCCCTCGTCCTCGGGGCGGAGGGCCACGGCCTGAAGCCCGCGACGCTCAGCGCGGTCGACGAGCACGTGGTGATCCCGATGGCCGGGGGAGTTGACTCCCTCAACGTCGCCGCGGCCAGCGCCGTCGTGTTCTGGCAGCGACGGGCGATGCTCGCGCAGGGGTGAGACTCGTCAGTTCCCGGGCACCCTGAGAGTGTTCACGGGGCCAGATGCTTGGCCCAGAATCCGTCGTCCGCCCAGTCTTCGGGGATCCCCATTCCGATGAGGTTCATCCGCGGCCGAGCGCTGACTAGCTCGTGCAGGCGGCGCGCCCAGCTGCTACGGGGAGAGACGGTCTCGAGCACTGTTTGGAGCGACACGAGAACGGGGTAGAGGCGCTTTCTCGAACGCTCGGGGAGAGCATTCGCTCCTGTCAACCACGGGATCGACGGCGAGGTGGGAATAGCGGGATAGACGCCGAGCCCGACGTTCCACAGCCGTCCGTGATGCGCGCAGATGTTCCTGACCCGGACGTAGGTCTGGAGCCAAGACTCCAGGACCGGGGCGGTGAGTCCGATGCTCTTGGCGATCGCGGTCCGATCAGCACGACGCTTCAGATTGCGGTACGTGCTCGCGAGCTGTCCGATGGTGAGGGTCTCGACCATCAGCCAGGACGGAGGCAGCTCGGGAGCGCTGTACGTCGTGAGGTAATGCTCGAGAGCCGACCGGTGCACCAGAGAATCCTCACCGGCGTCGGGCGTCCCCCGAAGCCGCTCGTCACAGCTGTCCTTGACGATTCTGAGGAGCCTGTCGTGCCTGCGTTGATCGCGGAAATGAGAAGCGTCCATATACCAGTGGGAGTTCTCACTCGAGGTCGCCATGTGATCGGTGAGCGCAGCCCGGACGGCTACCTCGACCCGCTCTAGCGCATCGAGGACCAGGAGCCGCAGTGCACGATCGAAGACCTAAAGATCCAGCACATCGTCGAACTCGGTTCCTTCGCGGAACAGATCGTCGGAATGGCCGTGCTGGAACGGAATGTTGTACGGCGAAAAGCGGTAGTACCCGATGTGCCGCAGATACCGTGCCGTCCGCTCGGGTTCAGGGATGACCAGTCCACGTTCGGACAGCCGTTCGATGAGCTCGTCGAGGGTGAGTGGCGGCTTGTCGTAGACGAGCGCGCCCCGTGAACGCGGCGAATGACGATTCGGGGCGTAGCGATCCATGTCGAGTCCTTGCTGCTGGCAAAGAAAATCCCCCAAGTGCGCATCGTGGAGAGGCGTGGGGGATGTAGTGAACTCAGCGTAGCACTCAATCCCTCGGCCGATCCAGATCCCCGCAGTGCCGACGTGTCGTGACCTCCACCCCGAGTCACTGACAGCAGCACGATCTTCGAAGGGGGGAACCGCCAGTTCCTCCCGTCCCGTCGCCCCTGCTCCTAGCGTGGGCGGCATGACGATCGATCTCACCGCACCGAATCCCTCCTTCACCCTGAACAACGGCGTGACGATGCCGGCCCTCGGCCTCGGCGTGTTCCAGACCCCGCCGGAGGAGACCTCCGCCGCGGTCGCCGAGGCGCTGCGCATCGGCTACCGCCACATCGACACCGCCGCGGCCTACGGCAACGAGCGGGAGGTGGGGGAGGGGCTGCGCGCCTCGGGGGTGGACCGCTCCGAGGTGTTCCTCGAGACGAAGCTGTGGATCACCGACTACGGCTACGACCAGGCGCTGCACGGCTTCGAGAAGTCCGCCGCGAAGCTCGGCGTCGACCAGATCGACCTGCTCCTGCTACATCAGCCGCTCACGAGTGACTTCGAGAGGACGATCGGCGCGTACAAGGCGCTGGAGACGCTGCTGGCCGACGGTCGCGTGCGCGCCATCGGCATCAGCAACGTCATGCCGGACGTGCTCGAGCGCCTGCTCGAGGCGACCGACGTGGTCCCGCCGTGAACCAGGTCGAGTCCCACCCCTACTTCGCGCAGCGCGATGTCCAGGAGGCGAACGCCCGCCACGGCATCCTCACCCAGGCCTGGTCCCCGATCGGCGGGATCACCCACTACCGCGGCGAGGTGGAGCGCTCCACCTTGACCGACCCGGTGATCGGCGAGATCGCCGCCGCGCACGGCCTCACGCCGGCGCAGGTGATGCTGCGCTGGGCCTCCAGCAGGGCCGCTCGGTCATCCCGAAGTCCGTGCGCCCCGAGCGGATCGCCGAGAACCTCGACGTGTTCCGCGTCGCGCTCCCCGACGAGGAGCTCGCCCGGATCGACGCGCTGGAGACCGGGGAGCGCGGCGGCCCGGACCCCGACGCGATCACGCTGGAGACCTTCGGCCGCGAGATCCCGGAAGCGTGAGCGGGGAGGAATACGGTGTGACCATGGACCATCGAGAAGAGGTGAGCGACTTCCTGCGCACGCGCCGGGACCGGATCACGCCCTCCCAGGCGGGGATCCTCGGCGGCGCGCGTCGACGCGTGCCCGGGCTGCGCCGCGAGGAGGTCGCCGCGGCCACGGGGGTCAGCGTCGAGTACTACGCCCGGATCGAGCGCGGCGACCTGCGCGGCGTCTCCACGGAGGTGCTGGACGCGCTCGCTCGCACCCTGCTGCTGGACGAGGCGGAGACCGACCATCTCCACGACCTCGCGGAGGCCGCGGGGCCGCCGGCCCGTCGGCGCCCACGTCCGGCCGAGCAGCCCTTCCCCGACTCGCTGCAGCGCTTCGTCGACGCGGTCTCCGTGCCGGTGTGGGTGCGGGACCGGCGCATGGACGTGGTGGCGACGAATCCCGTCGGTCGCGCGCTGTACGCCCCGGTGCTCGAGGATCCCGCCGCGCGCGGGAACACGGCCCGCTTCGTCTTCTTCAGCCCCGCCTCGCGCACCTTCTTCCCCAACTGGGAGGACAACGCCACCGGCATCGTCGCGACGCTGCGCACCTACGCGGGTCAGTCCCCGCGCGACAAGCGGCTCAGCGACCTCATCGGCGAGCTCGCCACCCGCAGCGACGACTTCCGGGTGCGCTGGGCCGCGCACGACGTGCGCCACCACCGCACCGGTCTCAAGCGCATCCGCCACCCCGAGGTGGGGGACCTCGAGCTCGGCTACGAGGCGATGGACTTCCCCGCCCATCCCGACTGGTTCATGTTCGGGTACACCGCCGCGCCCGGCTCGCCGAGCGAGGAGCGGCTGCGGCTGCTGGGCAGCCTCGCGCAGGAGTCGGCCGACGGGGCCCGCACGTCCGCCGACGGGCGCACCGCCGCAGCCGGCTGACGGCAGTGCCGAGGACCGACCAAGGTCGGCCGGACGGGCGGCGATCGCGCCCCTGAACCAGCCCGACCGGCTCCCGCGGCTCAGGCTCACCCAGGCTCCGCGGGCGGTGCCGCCAAGCGCTTCGCCAGCGGGATCATGACGAGCCCGATCACGGTCAGCACCGCGCAGATCGCGAAGATGCCGCGCTGTCCCAGCAGCGGCAGCGCCCCGGCGGCGATGATCGGCCCGGACAGGATCGCGCCGACGCGCCTCGCGTTCATGAACAGTCCCGTGGACATCCCCGCCCCCGGGATCAGGTCCTGGAAGAGGGTCAGCCCGATCCCGGAGATCGCGGCGAAGCCGAGCGCGTTCGGGATCTGCAGCACGAGCAGCAGCACCGGCTCGGAGACCAGCACCAGCCCGGCGTAGTAGACGGCCGAGAGCACGGCGCCGACCGCGACCAGGGTCAGGTGCGAGATGCGGTCGCCGAGCCGCCCGATGATCATCAGCGCCGGCACCTCGAGCGCGGCGGCGACGCCGAGCACGATCCCCGCCCACATGACGCCGAGACCCACCGTCTCGGTGACGTACAGCGCCATGAACGTCATCGCCGTCGCATTCGTGGCCTGGAACAGCACGAACGCGCCGATGATCACGACGGTCGCGGTCCGGCTGCCGGGCGGCAGCGCGTGCGGGGAGCGGGCCGGCTCGGGCGCCTCCGCGGCGGCGGAGCGGTGCTGCCGCATCATCACCGCGGTCATCACAATGTTCACCACCGCGATCACCACCAGTGCCAGCAGGATGCCGCGTGCCCCGGCCCAGCCGATGATCGCGGTCGCGAGCGGCGGCCCGCCCATCCAGGCCGCGGAGATGATCGCGCGGGTGTCGACGATCGTGGAGGTGGCCGCGCCGACGTCCCGCAGATGGGCGAACAGCATCGTGGTGCCGAGCCCCGCCGGGCCGCCGAGGACCACCAGCGCCACCGTCGCGAGCGGCAGCGTGCTCACCGCGGCGAGCGCTGCGGCCAGCGCGATCGTCAGCACCGCGGCGGCCATCAGCATCGGCAGGTAGGTGCGGCGCCGGTCCGTCCAGGCGGGCAGCACGATCGAGGCGATGAAGCCGCCGGCGTTGTAGATCGCCAGCGACCAGCCGATGTCCGCAGTGGAGGCGTCGTACAGCGTGGCGAGGATCAGTGCGAGCGCGGGGCTCAGCAGCGAGGAGTGCAGTCCCCACAGCAGCGCCGCCGACGGCACGAGCAGGCGGGAGGCGAGGGGGCGCCGCGGGGCGTCTGAGGGCATGGAGATCCTTCATCGTTCGGAGGTCGAGCTCCCGGCACGCTATGCCGCCGCCGTCCTTGCCGGGAGGAACTGCCAGGGCACCCCTCGTGACTGCTGCTGTCCCTCGGTCATCCACGGGGCGGGAGAGCTGCCGCGTAGTCGGCGCCCCATCGGTTCATCGCCTCCACGACCGGAGCGCGGGCATGACCGAGCTCGGTGAGCTCGTAGTCGACCCGCGGCGGCACCGTCTCGCGGTCGGTGCGGGCCACGACGCCGTCTTGCAGAGGGTCTCGAGGGGTCATCGCGTTCCGAGTCGGTAGGAGCGGACGTGCCGCCACGGCTTCGGCGACGTGCGTCCCGCGAGCGCGGGACCGCTCCAGAGCTCCACATGATCGAGGCGGTCCTCGACGGGCAGATGCGCCGCGACCGCGTGCTCGGCCGCCAGGAGCTCGGACAGAGGGCGGTCATGTCCGATCGTCAGATGGGGCATGACGTCTTCGAGCGGGATCGCGCCGCCGTAGGGAGGGTGGTCGGGGAAGGCGGCGACGACCTGCTCGGTGAGTCTCCGGACCGGGGAGGCGTCGTCGAGCGCGATGTAGAGAACCTGTCCCCCGAACCACCCGGTCCGTCTACCCGCATACGAGATAGGAGGTTCATCGGCAAACAGTGCTTCCAGTCGATCGTGGTCCCGTGCGCGCAGGGCATCCAGGGGCACAAAGGGATGGAGCACGGTGAGGTGCGCGGGGATCCCATCGGCCGCCGCACTGTCGAGCCGTCGCCGATGTTCTGCGACAGCTCGCTCGGCGCCGGGAACCGGCAGCAGCAGCGCTGTCTCCTGCGGACCTCGCAGCTTCGACGCCGATCCTGCCGACGGACTCACAGCGTGATCTGGATCTTCACGTCCGTCGCCCGGCCCTCGAGGAAGCGCTCGAACGCCTGGACCGAGTCGTCGAAGGCGAAGGTCTCCGAGACGAAGGGGGAGAGGTCCACGGCCTCGCTCGCAGCGAGGTCGATCGCCTTCTGGTGCACGTTCGCGTAACGGAACACGGTCTCGAGCGAGATGCCGCGGCTCTGTGCGGTGGCGATGTCGAAGGGCACCGGATCCACCGGCATGCCCACCAAAACGATCCGCCCGCCCGGCGCGGGCAGCGACCACAGGGCCTTGTACGCGGGCGCGGCGCCGGTCGCCTCGAAGACGACCTGCGGGCCCCAGCCGCCGGTCGCGTCGCGCACCGTCTCGCCGAGGTCCTGCTGGGTGGCGTCGACGGTGACGATGCCGTCGATCCCGTCGAGCAGCGCGAGCTTCTCCGGCAGGACGTCGGAGATGAAGACGGTGCTGGCACCGCCGGCGAGCGCGGCGAGCGCGGTCATGATCCCGATCGTGCCGGCGCCGACCACGGCGGCGACGTCTCCGGGGGAGATCTCCGCCTTGGTCGCGGCGAACATGCCGACCGCGAAGGGCTCGATCAGCGCGCCCTCGGCGAAGCTCATCGACTCCGGGAGCTTGTAGGTGTAGGCGGCGGGGTGGAGCACCTCGTCGGCCAGGCAGCCGTGCACGGGCGGGGTCGCCCAGAACTCGACGCCCGGGTCGACGTTGTAGTTGCCCTCCTTGACCGCGCGGGAGGTGGGGTCCGGCACGCCCGGCTCCATGACCACACGGTCGCCGACGGCGAGATCCGTGACGCCCTCGCCGACCTCGAGGACGGTGCCGGCGCCCTCGTGGCCGAGGATCATCGGCGCCTCGACGACGAACGGGCCGATCTTCCCGTCGGTCCAGTAGTGCACGTCGGAGGCGCAGATGCCGACGGTGTGCATCGCGATCCTCACCTGGCCGGGGCCGGGAGCGCCGGGCGCCTCGACCTCCTCGATCGACATCCGGTTCTTCTCGTGCAGCACCAGCGCTCGCATCCCAGTCCTCTCCCTCGATGTGCGGTCCGTCTCATGATCGCAGAGGAGCGGCGGGGGAGGAGGGGACGTCCGACGGCATCGGGACCGGCACGGCCGACGGCGCCTGGAGTGCCGACCCATGTCGTCGACGGCGTCGATCGTTCCTCCACAACGGCTCCGGGTCCACAGGAACCGGGTGCCTCTGTCGCCGCAGGGGCGCTCTCCCTAGGGTCGAGAGGAGTGCACGACCAGGCAGTGAGCCGACGACCCGGACGGCGGGAGAGCCGCGAGGAGGTGGGGGAGATGGGCGAGTTCGAGCAGGACGCGCCGGAGCACGCGCGGCCTCGAGGCATCGAGGACGCGGGCTCCGCCGTCCCCGGCCGACGGTCCGCGACGCCCGCACACCCCGTCCTGCCGTCGCGCCTGCGCGCGGTGCACGAGGCCTCGCTCGAGGAGAGCCGCCGGCTCGCCGTGCGCTTCCGGGCCCTCGCCCCGTCGTTCCTCGACCCCGCGGAGGACGGGACCGACGAGGACGAGGCCGAGGCGGAGCTGCTCGCCGCGGCCCTCGCCCTGCGGTGCACCCGTGCCGTCGCCGCCAGGATCGTCCGCGATGCGCACCGCGCGGTCACCGAGCTGCCCCGCACCCTGGAACGTCTGGAGACCGGGGAGTTCCCGGCGGCCTGGTTCGAGAGGATCCTGCGGCGCACCCGGCACCTGACCGCGGCCCGGATGGAGGACGTGGACGCTGCCACCGTGCACTGGCCCGTCAGCCTCACCGCCGAGCAGTTCCAGCTGCGCCTCTCCCGCCTCCTCTCCCGGCTGGAGTCCCAGCAGGAGAGCCCTGCGCACATGACCCCGGAAGGCCGGCGCCGTGTGGAGCTGCTTCCGACCCGGGACGACGGGATCGGCTGCCTGCGCGTGATCGGGCCGGCACCGGAGATCCTCGACCTCGCCCGCCGGCTCGATGCCGCCGCCCGCGCGGTCCAGGCCGCCCAGCGCCGCGCCTTCGAGACCGGGGAGAGGATCCCCCTGGACCCGCGGGGCACCGCCGCCGAGACGGGGAAGGTCGCCTCCCTCGCCCTGCTCCAGTACGACCTGCTGGGAGGCGCCGCCCTCGACACCGACGGGATCCCGGTCCCGCGGCCCCGCTTCCGCCTCAACGTCACCGTTCCCGTCCTGACCCTGCTCGGCGGCTCCGAGGAGCCCGGCATGCTCGAGGGGACCATCCCGATCCCTCCCGCGATGGCCCGCGAGCTGGCCGGTCAGAGCACTACTTGGTACCGGGTGCTCACCGACCCGTGCACCGGCGCGTTCCTGCCCCTGCCGGCCGAGCGCTACACCCCGAACCGGGCGATGCTGGAGCATCTGCGACTGCGCAGCAGCACCTGCGCCGTGCCGGGCTGCACCCGCTCCACCTCCTGGGCCTCCGAGGCCGACCACATCGAGGAGTACTGCCACGAGGACCCCGAGCGCGGCGGCCTGACCGAGCTCGAGAACCTGCACCTGCTGTGCTGGCAGCACCACCGGGCGAAGACGGCCGGCCTGCTCGACCCCGCCCGCCTGCCCTGCACGCCCGGGCTGCCGGGACGGACCGCCTGGTCGATCCACGACCGGGTGAGCGTGATGGTCCGCGACGGCACCGACCTCGCGAGCCCGGCCATGACCAGGGAGCTCATGGACTCCTGGACGCGCTACGAGGCCGCACGCGAGGGTCGACGACGCTCGCTCGAGCGTCGGAAGGATCCACCGCCCGCACCGCCCCCGCCGTTCTGAGCCGGGCGGACGACTTCCTCATGCCTCTCGTCTGTCACACCCCTCCCCGAGGCTTCGTATGCACGTTCGAAGTCACGACCTGGGCGCCTTGAGTGCCACCTCGCCGAGGCGTACAGTTCGAACCCCTGTTCGAACACGTGTGCGAAGGAACGGCGAGGGCCGGAAGGAGGAGCGCGATGGGCACCGCCCTGCAGATCGAGGACCGCGAGGAGCGGCTGTCCCGGGCCCGGGCCGCGCTCGGGGCGGCCGAGCGCTCCGCCGCCCGCTGGGGCGGACGGATCGACCGCACCGCCCTGCAGCCCTCGGCGCGCCCCGTCTCCGAGGCCGAGGACGACGGGCTCGGCGCCCGCCTGCCGGTCCCGGGGCCGCTCCGGACGCTGTTCCCGCGCGGGAGCCTGCGCGCCGGCAGCTCCGTGGCGCTCGAGGGCGCCGCGAGCACCTCGCTGCTGCTGTCCCTCGCGGTCGCCGCGGCGGGGGAGGACTCCTGGTGCGCGATCGCCGGGATGCCCGATCTGGGGCTGCGCTCCGCGATGGATGCGGGCCTGGATCCCTGCCGCCTCGCCCTCGCCCCGGCGGACGGCGAGCAGCGGCCCCAGGTGCTCTCCGCCCTTGCCGACGGGGTGGGCGTGCTCGTGCTCGGCCCCGACCTGGACCTCGCCCCGGCGCTCTGGCGCAGCCTGCTGGGTCGGGCCCGCACCGCCGACACCCTCGTCCTCGCCGCCACCCCGCCCGGCCGCGCCGACCTCACGCTGCGCTCCACCGCTCGAGGATGGTCCGGCCTCGGCCAGGGCTCGGGACGACTGCGTCGGCGCCGTCTCGAGATCACCGCCGAGGGCCGCGGCATCGCCGGTCACCGGTCGGCCGAGGTGCTGCTGCCGCAGGTGGACGGGATGCTCGCAGCGGTTCCCGCCGGTGCGGCGGCGGGGGCTGCGGCCCGTCCGGCGGCGGTCTCGGAGCGGCGTCCGGCGATGCAGCTCCTGCCGAGCGTGCGGAGGGCCGGGTGATGAGCGTGCACGCCCCCGCCGACCTCCACGCCCCCGCCGCGGCCGGCCCCGCTGCTGTCGATGCCGCCACCGTCCGGGCGACCCGCACCGTCGCCGTGACCGTCCCGGACTGGCCGCTGCTGGCCGCGCTGGACCGCCACCAGCGACGCCTCGAGGCCGCCGCAGGGGAGGAGGACGCCCCCGCGCCGGCCCCGCTCGATCTCGCCGCCGTCCCGGTGATCCTGCTCGACCAGCACCGCGTCACCCATGCCGGCGCCGCCGCCCTCGAGGCCGGGGTGCGCCCGGGGATGACGCGCCGCGCCGCCCGGGCTGCCTATCCCGAGGCGCTCGTGCTGGAGGCCGACCGTGAGCAGGAGACCGCGCTGTTCGAGCTGGTCGCCGCCGCGGTGGACACGATCGCGGCCGGGGTGGACGTGCTGCGCCCCGGGGTGCTGCTGATGTCCGCCCGAGGGCCGGCCCGCCACCAGGGCGGGGAGGAGCGCCTCGCCGAGCGGATCCTCGACGCGGTCGCCGACCTCACCGGCTGGGACTGCGCCGTCGGGATCGCCGACGGTCCCTTCGCCGCACTGCTCGCCTCCGGGCCGGGCAGGATCGTGCACGAGGGCCGCAGCGCCGACTACCTCGCCCCGCACCCGATCCAGGCCCTGCGCAGCGCCCCCGTCGGCCCCGGCTGGGGCCATCGCGGTCAGCCCTCGGCCGCCCGCCCCGAACGACGCCTCGACCTCGCCGAGACGGTCGACCTGCTGCAGCGGCTCGGGATCACGACCCTCGGCGATCTCGCCGCACTGCCCTCGGCCGCGGTCGCCGACCGCTTCGGCCCGGACGTCGCGACGCTGCACCTGCTCGCGCGCGGGCAGGAGCCCGCGCCGCCCGCCGCGCACCATCCCACCCAGCCGCTGCTGGCCGAGACGACGCTGGAGACCCCGCTGGTGCGCACCGACCAGGCGGCCTTCATCGCGCGCCCGCTGGCCGAGCAGCTGCACGCGATGCTGGTCGAACGAGGGCTGGTGTGCACCAGGCTGCGGATCGTGGCCCGCACCGAGGGCGGCGAGGAGATGGAGCGCACCTGGCGGCATGACGGGGCGCTGACCGTCGCCGACGTCGTGGACCGCATCCGCTGGCAGTGCGACGGATGGATCACCCGGGCGCGGCTCGGCGGTCCTGCGACCGGGGCGATCACCCGGATCGGGCTGCACCCTCTGCAGCTGGCCCCGGCGGGGGAGAACGCGCCCGCGCTGTGGGGCAGCGCCGGGGAGGCGGCGCAGCGGGCCTCCCGTGCGCTCGCCCGCGCGCAGGGCCTGGCGGGGGAGGAGGCGGTGCAGGTCCCGGCCCTCGTCGGGGAAGGCTGCTGGCCGACGAGGTCGCCCTGGTGCCCTGGCGCAGCGAGAAGCCTGCACGGCGCGAGGGTCCCTGGCCCGGCGCCCTGCCCCGCCCGGTGCCCGCGACCGTGTTCCGCGACCCGCCCGCGGTGCGGCTCGAGGACGCCGCGGGCCGTCCCGTCGTGGTCACCGCCCGTGGCCTGCTGAGTGGCGCGCCGGCCCGCCTGCTCGTCCTCGCCCCGGGCGCGCCGGCGCTGCAGCGGGCCGGGCTGCGCGCCGGCTCCGGCTGCCAGGTGCTCGCCCATGCCGCTCCCGTCGTGCTCGACGAGCGCTGGTGGGCGCGGAATGGCCGACGGGCCGCACGCCTGCAGCTCGTGGTGCGCGGAGCGAGCGCCGAGGAGGTCGCCGTGCTCGCCCTGTCCCGGGCGGGGGAGTGGACGCTGGAGGGGCTCTATGACTAGCGCGACGTACTGCGAGGAACGAGCGGCAGGAGCGCAGTCCGACGGCACCGCTGGCGCGACGTGCCGCGAGGAACGAGCGGCAGGAGCGCAGTCCGACGGCACCGCTGGCGCGACGTGCCGCGAGGGACGAGCGGCAGGAGCGCGGGCAGAGGGGGCCGGGACTGGAACCCGGGACCTCTTGAGTGTCAAAATAATGGAGGATATCCTCCGTTATATGAGAACCGAAGCGCCGCTGCTCGCTCCTATCTTCCGCTCGGACGGCCAGGCTCGTCTGCTGTCCGCCCTCATGCTCGACGACGAAGAGCGGAGTCTCACTCAGCTCGCCGAGCAGACCGGGCTGGCGTATCCCTCCGTCCATCGGGAATCCGCCCGTCTGCTGCAGGCGGGGATCCTGACCGAGCGCCAGGCAGGACGCACACGTCTGCTCCGCGCCGACCCGGACAGCCCCCTCGTCGCCCCCCTGCGGGAGATCCTCCTCATCACCACCGGGCCCGTTCCGCTGTTGAAGGACGAGCTCTCCCGGATCCACGGGATCGAGAGCGCATTCCTCCACGGCTCCTTCGCCGCACGGATGCGACGGGTGGACGGTCCTGCTCCGAACGACATTGATCTCATGATCATCGGGACCCCGGACCCCGATGCGGTGTACGACGCCTGCGGACGGGTCGAGGAGATCGTGCACCGCCCGGTCAATCCCACCATCACCACCCGCAGCGAGTTCGATCGCGACTCGGGATTCCACACCCGGGTGCGGAACAGTCCCACCGTCCCCGTCCTTGGAGAGCTGCCATGGCCTTGACCCCGCTCGACCCGGACCAGGAGCAGTCAGTGCGCGCTCTCGTGGCCGTGCGCCGACTGGAACAGGTGCCCGTCGACCTGCGGCGTGCAGAGCTGTTCCTGGAGAAGGCCCGTCGTCGTCTCGCGGACCTCGACAACCTCAGCTGGGCGGAGAGTCGATACAACCTCGCCTACGACGCCGCACATGACGTCGGAGAAGCGCTGCTGGCCGCCTACGGGTACCGGACGACCAACGGACCGGGACAGCACGAGGCGCTGGGACGCTTCCTGAGGGCAGTGCTGACCACGCCTCCAGGGCAGTCAGGGGCACGACGATTCGATCAGATGCGCCGTGCACGCAACCAGCTGCGCTACGAGGCCGCCAGCGTCGGGGACGCGGATGCCGACGTGGCGAGCAGGGCGGCTCGGGCGCTGCACGACGGCGCGGCAGCGCGGGGCGTCTGACCATGGCCCGCTGGTTCCTGGGCCCGCCCGCGTGGAAGGACCTCGAGGCGGTCCTCTCGGACCGTCCTGCCGAGCTGGTCTCCCCGCCGATCGTCGTCGAGCACACCGGGAAGCAGGCGGAGGATCCGTACCGTCCTGCCCGTCACGTCGAGTACGCGGAGCTGCACGCCCACTCCCACTTCAGCTTCCTCGACGGCGCCTCGAGCCCCGAGGACATGGCCATCCAGGCGGCCCGGCTCGGGCTCGGCGCGATCGCGCTGGTGGACCACGACGGGCTGCCCGGTGTGGTGCAGGCGGCGAAGGCCGCGGCCGAGGCGGGGATCGCGACCGTGTTCGGCGCCGAGCTGACCCTCGGCCTCGAGCCCGGGGCCGAGACCGCGAGCAGCACCCCCGTGATCTCCGCACCCCGCACCGGAACGCCCGACCCCGAGGGGGAGCACCTGCTGGTGCTGGTGCGGGACGAGACCGGGTACCGCCGCCTCTCCGCCGCGATCGCCCGCGCCCACTTGGGCAGCGGGCAGAAGGCCGCACCCCGCTACCGTCTCGCCGAGCTGTCGCGGATCGCCCGGGAGGGGCACTGGCTGATCCTCACCGGCTGCCGCAAGGGCGCCGTGACCCGGGCCGCGAGCGCGCGCCTGGCCGAGGGCGACCTCGAGGGCGCCGCGCATGCCGCCGCGGAGCAGATCGCGCGCCTGGTGGAGCTGTTCGGTCCCGGGAACGTCGCCGTCGAGCTGATCGTCGGCGGCGGGGGAGAGGCCGACGAGCTCCACGACGCGCTCGCCCAGGGCGCCCGCCTGGTGCGCGAGTCGCACGGGCTGGACGCGGTCTCGCTGCCGCTGGTGGCGAGCACGAACGCGCACTACGCCCGCCCCTCGGACAAGCGCCTGGCCGACACCCACGCCGCCCTGCGCGCCGGAGGGTCGCTGGAGAGCGCCGACCCCCATCTCACCTCCCGCCCCGCGCACCTGCGCAGCGGGGAGGAGATGGCGCAGCTGCTGCCCCGCTATCCCGCCGCGATCGCGCAGGCGGCGCAGCTGGGCCGCGACTGCGCCCTGGACCTGCGCCTGCTCGCCCCAGATCTGCCGCCCTTCCCCGTCCCCGCCGGGCACGACGAGGCGAGTTGGCTGGTGGAGCTGGTGGAGATCGAGGGGCGCGAGCGCTACGGGCCGCGGCCCGCACCGGGCCGTCCCGAGAAGATCCCCGGGGCGTGGGCGCAGATCGACCACGAGCTGAAGGTCATCACCGACCTGCACTTCCCCGGCTACTTCCTGATCGTCCACGAGCTCGTCGACTTCTGCGCGGGGGAGGGGATCCTCGCCCAGGGCCGCGGCTCCGCCGCCAACAGCGCGGTCTGCTACGCGCTGGGGATCACGGCGGTCGAACCCGTCGGCCACGAGCTGCTGTTCGAGCGGTTCCTGGCCCCGGAGCGGGACGGCCCGCCGGACATCGACATCGACATCGCCTCGGACCGCCGGGAGGAGGTGATCCAGCACGTCTACGAGCGCTACGGGAGGGAGAACGCCGCGCAGGTCGCCAACGTCATCACCTACCGGGCGAAGCTCGCGGTGCGCGACGCGGCGAGGGCGCTCGGCTACGACCCCGGCGCGCAGGACGGCTTCGCCAAGCGGATCGAGCGCTCCTTCTCCTCGCTGAAGGACGCGGACGTGCCGGAGGACGTGGTCGCCCTCGCCCAGCAGCTGCGGGACGCACCGCGCCACCTCGGCATCCACTCCGGCGGGATGGTCCTCGCCGACCGGCCCGTGATCGAGGTGTGCCCGGTGCAGTGGGCGGCGATGGCGGACCGCTCCGTGCTGCAGTGGGACAAGGACGACTGCGCCGACGCGGGCCTGGTGAAGTTCGACCTGCTGGGCCTGGGGATGCTCACGGCGCTCGACCATGCGCTGAAGATCGTCGCCGAGCACCACGGTCAGCACTTCGAGCTGCGCACCCTGCCGCAGGAGGACCCGGCCGTCTACGACATGCTCTGCGCCGGGGACAGCGTGGGCGTCTTCCAGGTCGAGTCCCGCGCCCAGATCTCCACCCTGCCCCGGCTGAAGCCGCGGGTGTTCTACGACCTCGTCGTCGAGGTGGCGCTGATCCGGCCCGGCCCCATCCAGGGCGGGTCCGTCCACCCCTACATCCGCCGCCGCGCCGGCGAGGAAGAGGTCACCTACCTGCATCCGAAGCTGAAGAAGTCCCTGGGACGCACGCTCGGGATCCCGCTGTTCCAGGAGCAGCTGATGCAGATGGTGGTCGACGTCGCCGATTTCACCCCCGCCCAGGCCGACCAGCTGCGCCGCGCCATGGGCTCCAAGCGCTCCACCCAGAAGATGCTCGAGCTGTCCGATGCGCTGTTCGAGGGGATGGCCCGCCACGGCATCACCGGGGAGGACGCCGAGGCGATCCACCGCAAGCTCCTCGCCTTCGCCAACTACGGCTTCCCCGAGTCGCACGCCTACTCCTTCGCGTATCTCGTCTACGCGAGCTCCTATCTCAAGTGCCACTATCCGGCCGCGTTCACCGCCGCGCTGCTGCGCTCCCAGCCGATGGGCTTCTACTCCCCGCAGTCCCTGGTCGCCGACGCGAGGCGCCACGGCGTGCTCACCCACGGCCCGGATGTGCTCGCCTCCCGCGCCCGCACCGACCTCGAGACCGACGCCGAGCACGTCGGCTACCGGATCGAGGCCCCGGGGGAGCAGGTGCAGGGGGAGCGGGCCGCGAGCGGCCCCGCGATCCGGCTGGGCCTGGACCAGGTGCGCGGCATCTCCACCGAGACCGCCGAGCAGATCGTCGCCGAGCGGGAGCGCGGCGGCCCCTTCGCCTCCGTCCCGAACCTCGCGCGGAGGGTGCGGCTCACCGCCCGTCAGCTCGAGGCGCTCGCGACCGCGGGGGCGCTGGACCGCCTCGCGAGCTCGCGCCGGCAGGCACTGTGGGCGGCGGGCGCCGCCGCGCAGGAGTCCCCGGACACGCTCCCGCACCTCGCCGTCGGCGCCGAGGCGCCGATGCTGCCGGGGATGAGCGATGCGGAGCTCGCCACCGCCGACGCCTGGGCCACCGGGATCACCCTCGCGGACCATCCGATGGCGCTGGTGCGGGAGCGGATGACGGCCGACGGGGTGCTCTCGATCACCGGCACCCGGGAGGCGGAGGACTCCAGCCGGATCCGGGTCGCCGGGGTGATCACGCACCGTCAGCGCCCCGCGACCGCCGGGAACGTCACCTTTCTCAGTCTCGAGGACGAGACCGGGATCCTCAACGTCGTCTGCTCGCAGGGGTTCTGGGTGCGGCACCGGGCGCTGCTGCGCACCGCGCGCGCGATCGTGCTGCGCGGCATCGTCGAGAACCGCACCGGGGCGGTGAACCTCGTCGCCGACGCGGTGGAGCCCCTGGACCTGGCCGCGGCGGGCCGGTCCAGGGACTTCCAGTAGGCGGGGTCAGGCCGCGGCGGGCGCCGCGCCGACGATGCTCACGTGCGAGGAGCGTCGGGCGAGCCGCGCCCCGCGCGAGGCCGCGAAGGTCACCACGAGCGAGACCGCTGCCCAGGCGAGGATCGCCAGCAGGGTCCCGGTGGTGCTGACCAGGGTGCCGCCGAGCGCGGAGTGGACCAGTCCCTGGGTGACGATCGACAGCGGCATCAGCGAGCCGACCGACTGCAGCAGCTCGGGCGCGGTCTCCATCGGCACGATCCCCACCAGGGTCACCACCTGCAGCACCATCAGCAGGATCGAGGCGATCCGGCCGATCCGGTCGCCGAGCGCCGTCAGCAGCGCCTGGTGCAGGGCCGCGAACATGACGGCCCCGGCGAAGGCCACCACCCCCACGGACACCGGCGAGACCGGGGAGATCCCGATCGCGGTGAGCACGGCGAGCACCGCGACGGTCTGCACCACCGCGATCAGCAGCGCCGGGGCGAGGGAGCGCAGCACCACCTTCCACATCGGCAGCGCCCGGTCCAGCAGGCGGCGGGACAGGCCCGGCAGCAGCAGGAAGGTGCCGAAGGCGCCCAGCCACAGCGCGAGCGCGGTGACGAAGGGGAAGGTCGCGGTGTCCGCTCCGTTCGCCTCGTTCTGACGCTCCGCCTCGGTGCCGACGGGGGCGGCGGCCATCTCGCTCATCCGCTGCCGCTCGGACTCGCTGTAGGAGGGCACGCCGTCGGCGCCCTCGCGCAGACCGCCCGCCAGCTCGTCGCTGCCCTCGGCGAGCTCGCCGCTTCCCTCGGCCAGCTCGTCGGTGCCGTCGGCGAGCTCGCCCGCTCCGTCGGCGAGCTGCTCGCTGCCGTCGGCGAGCTGGTCCGCGCCGGTGCCGAGCTGACCCGCACCGAGCGCGAGCTCCTCGTTCCCAGCGGCGAGCTCGGAGGCGCCGTCGGCGCTGGCGCGAGTGCCCTCGGCGAGCTGGTCGGCACCCTCGGCGAGCTGGTCGACGCCGGTCGCGTACTCGGTGAGCCCGTCGCGCAGACCGGTCACGCCCGTGACGAGCTCGCCGGCGCCGTCGGCGCTGGCGCGGGCACCGGTGGCGAGCTGGTTCGCGGACTCGGTGAGGCCCGGGTTCTGGGCGGTGCCGTCCCCGGCGAAGGCCGTCTCGATCCCCTCGGCGTAGGTGACCATGCCCCCGGTGCCCTGGACGAGGCCGGGCTGCTGATCGGTGCCGTTGATGCCGTCCGCGATCTGCTGCACGCCGTCGGCGGCGGCGGTCGCGCCCTCGCCGACGCCCTGGGCGGTGGCGGCGAGGCCCGGGTTCTGCGCGGTGCCGTCGCCGTCGACGACGGCGTGCAGGCCCGAGCGGGCCTCGTCGACGCCGGCCACGTAGCCGGACATTCCCTCGACCGACCGAGACATTCCCTCGCCCTGCTGGCACAGCGCCACGGCCTGCGGATCATCGGGGTACCGCGCGGCAAGGTCGCAGGCGTTCGCCTGCATGGAGCCGGCCGCAGGAGCGTCGGCGGAGCCGTCCCCGACGGCGAGGGCCTTCATCCCCGGGTTCTCCGCGGTGCCGTCGCCCTCGACCAGGGTCGTCATGCCCGGCCCGTTCTCGTCGCCGTCCACGATCGCGTCGAGGCCGGTCGCGGCCTCGCCGACGCCGTCGGCATAGGCGACCACGCCCTCGGCGCCCTGGGCGAGGCCGGGCTGGTCCTCGGTGCCGCGGAGCCCGTCGGCCGCCTGCTGGGCGCCCTGGCCGAGCTCGGTCACGCCCTGGTCCACCTGGCGCGCCGTGGGGGCGAGTCCGGGGTTCTCCTCGGTGCCGTCGCCGGTGACCGCGGTGCCCGTCTGGGAGACGCCGCCGGCGAACTGCTCGAGGCCGGTGGCGAGCTGGTCGGCGCCGGCCTCGAGGCCGGGATTCTCGGCGGTGCCGTCGCCCTCGACCCCGGCGGCGAGCTGCTCGACGCCGGTGAGCAGGCCCGGCTGCCCCTCGGTGCCGCGCATCCCGGTCTGCAGCTCCCCGATGCCGCCGGCGAGCTCCTCGGTCCCGGTGGCGAGGTCGTCGAGCCCGTCGGCGAGGGTGCGGGTGCCGTCGGCGGCCTGCCAGGTGCCGTCCGCGAAGGTCCACACCCCGCCGGAGAACTCGCGCGCCCCCTCGGCGGCCTGCGTGGTGCCGTCGGCCAGATCGCGCGTGCCGCCCGCGAGCTCGTCAGTGCCCTCGGCGAGCTCGGAGGTGCCGCCGGCGAGCTCCTCGGCGCCGTCGGCCGCATCGGAGAAGCCGTCGCCGAGGTCGTTGAAGCCCACGTAGAGCTGGTCGAGGTACTGCTCCGCCATCTGGCCGCCCATGGTGTTCGCCGAGGCCTCGGCGACGGCGGTGCCCACCAGGGCGTTGATCTGGCCGCTCGCGTCGTTGGTGGTGACCTCGAGGATCGCCCGGGACGCCTCGGGCGTGCCGAGGGTGGCGAGGTGCTTCGAGAAGTCCTTCGGGATGACGACGACGGCCGAGTAGCTGCCGTCCTTCAGCCCCTCCTCGGCGTCCTCCTGGCTGGTCAGCTGCCAGTCGAAGCCGGTGGTCTCCGGGGCGTCCTGCCCTTCGACGGTGCCGGGCTGGGTGAGGGAGCCGGCGAGCAGGCGGCCGAAGGGCACGGTCTGCGTCTCTCCGTCCGCGTCGGTCACCTCCGCGCCTTCGTCGAGGTTGACCACGGCGGCGGGCACGGCGTCGAGCCGGTCCACGCGGCCGCTGAGCGCCCACATGCCCAGCGCCGCCACGAGCAGGGGCAGCACCAGGACGACGATCAGCGTGCGGGGGTGGGCGAGGCGCTTCATGCGAGGGCTCCTTCGGGGGTCTGGGCGGTGGAGCGCTGGACGGCGAGGGCGAGCAGGCGGCGCGGGTCGCGCAGGGTGGCGTGGAGTCGCCGTTCGGCGGTGGTCACCCCGGCGGAGCGGGAGCCGACGACGACGGTGGCGCCGCGGGCGAGGAGCGCGTCGAGGCGCTCGACGAGGGTGTCGTCGATCGCGGCGGCGGCATGGACGAGGTCCTCGAGCTCCTCGATGACGATCACCGCGCGGTCGGCGCTGCGGCCGTCGATCTCGCCGAGGCGGCGCGCGACGGGGGCGTCGACCGGGATCCAGTGCGCGCGGGCCTGCACGGCTCCCAGGTCGTCGGGGGAGAGGCGGTCGTGGACGGCGAGGACGCCGGACGTGGGGGAGACCCGCCCCGCGACGAGGCCGAGGAAGGTCGCGCGGGCGGCGTCGTCCGGGGCGCGGACGACCAGCAGCGTGCCGGGGGTGACCGCGCCGGTGAGCGGGCCGAGCGTCCCCTTCTCGCCGAGCAGCGGGGCGACGGTCTCCTCGAGGCGCAGCGAGTGCACGCCGTGCTCCTCGGTCCAGCGACGGTGCTCGAGCACCCCGGCCAGGCCCTCGCCCTCGACGTCGACGGTGGGCAGGAGGCGGTCGAGCCAGCGCGGCAGCCACCAGGCGTGCCGGCCCAGCAGCGCGAGCACGGCGGGCACGAAGGTCATCCGCACCACGAAGGCGTCCACCAGCACGCCCACGGCGAGCGCCACCGCGATCGGCTGCAGCATGAACCAGCCCGAGGTCACGAAGCCCGCGAACACCGAGACCATGATCAGCGCGGCGGCGGTGACGACGGGGGCGTTGGCGGTGAAGCCGCGCTCGATCGAGTGCTTCGCGTCGCCGGTGTGCACGAACTCCTCGCGCATGCGGGAGACGAGGAAGACCTCGTAGTCCATCGCGAGCCCGAACAGCACGCCCATCACCATGATCGGCATGAAGGAGACCACCGGCCCGTTGACGTCCACGAACAGCGGACCGTTGAACCAGCCGTACTCGAACACCATCGAGGTGACGCCGAACGCCGCGGCGACCGAGAAGAGATAGCCGACTGACGCCTTCAGCGGCACCCACAGGGAGCGGAAGACGAGGGTCAGCAGGATCAGGGACAGGCCGACGACGAAGAGCGCGAAGGGCAGCAGCGCGGCGGAGAGCTTGTCGGTGACGTCGATGCCGATCGCGGTCGCGCCGGTGACGGTGACGTCGGAGATCGAGAGGTCCTGCTCCCAGCCGTCGGCGCTGTCGCGCAGATCGGCGACGAGGTCCTTGGTGGACTGCTCGGTGGGTCCGCCCTCGGGGATCACGACCACCACGGCCATGTCGGCGCCCTGGTTGGGGGTCGCCAGCTGGATCTCCTTGACGTGGTCGAGCTCGGAGATGTCGCTCTCGAGCTCGTCGACGACGGCGAGCGGATCGGTGGTGTTGATGATGTCGGCGGTGACCAGCAGCGGGCCGTTGTAGCCGGGGCCGAACTCCTCGGAGACGAGGTCGTAGGTGTCGCGCGCATCGGTGCCGATCGGCTCGGTGCCCAGGTCCGGCAGGGCCAGCTCGAGGTCCTTGATCGGGATCGCGAGTGCGCCGACGCCGATCACGACCGCCAGGATCGTCAGCGCGGGCACCTTGGTCACCAGGCGCACCCAGGTGCGGCCGAAGGAGCGGCGGGGGCGCTGCGCGGGGTCCGGCTCGGGCAGGGCGCCCTCGTTCTCGGCCATCAGGCGCCGGGTCCCGCGGGGCCGCAGCCGCTCGCCGAGGATGCCCATCAGCGCCGGCAGCATGGTCAGCGCCACCACGACGGACAGCGCCACCGTCGCGGCCGCGGCGACGCCCATCACGGTGAGGAAGGGGATGCCGGTGATGAACAGGCCCACCAGCGCGATGATCACGGTGAGGCCGGCGAAGATGACGGCGCTGCCGGAGGTGGCCAGGGACTTGCCGATCGACTCGTGCACGTCGTCGCCCTGGGCGAGCTGGTCGCGGTGGCGGGAGAGGATGAACAGGGCGTAGTCGATGCCGACGGCGAGGCCGAGCATGGCGCCCAGCGCGGTGGTGACCGAGGGGATGTCCACCCCGGCGGAGAGCGCGACCAGCGCCAGCATCGACACGCCCACGCCGACGATCGCGGTGACGATCGGGATGAAGGCAGGGATCAGCGAGCGGAAGACGATCGCGAGGATGATCAGGGCGGCGATGATGCCGAAGACCTCGCCGGCGCCGAAGGGCACCTCCGCGCTCTGCAGCACCTGCCCGCCGAGGTGCGTCTCCAGGCTCGGCCTGCCCGCCTCCTCCACGAGCGAGCGGATCTCCTCGACGGAGCTCTCGGGGAAGGCGCCGGTCTGCCCCTCCATCTGGAACTGGGCGATGATCGCGGTGTCGTCGTCGGTGCGCGTGCCGGGGGAGAGGTCGTCGAAGGGGGAGGGGGCGGCCGCGACGCCCTCGACCTCGGCGATGTCCTCCATGAGCGCGTCGATCTCGTCCTGGTGCTCGTCGACGCTCGAGCCGTCCTCGGTCACCAGCACGACCTGCCCGGCGGTGCCGCCCATCTCGGGGAAGCGGTTGGCGAGGGTGTCGATGCCGCGCTGCCCCTCGGTGCCGGGGATCTCGATGTCGGCGGTGAAGGTGCCGCCGAGGCCGACGGCGAGGCCGCCGACGATCACCAGCAGTGCGACCCAGGCGCCGACGATCTTCCAGCGCAGGGAGGCCATCAGACGGCCCAGACGGTACAGGGACGAGGACACGCGGCCTCCAGGACGATCTCGGCACGAGGGCGACGACGGACCCCTGCTCGAGACGTCCGCGAATTCGATACGAAGATGTATCGATGGGATACTATCGGTCCCGCCGCACCCCCTTCAAACGGCGTCACCGCGTGAGACGCCTCTCGCCGCGCTTCCGAGGAGCCATGACCGATCTGTTCGAGCCGCTGCCCGAGTCCGCGGGCACGCGGCGCAAGGAGAACACCCGTGCCAAGCTCGTGCGCGCCTCGCTGGACGTCTTCGTCGAGAAGGGCATCGACGGCGCGACCGTCGACGACCTGGTGAAGGCGGCCGGCTTCACGCGCGGCGCCTTCTACTCGAGCTTCTCGAGCAAGGAGGAGGTGTTCATCGCCCTGTTCGACGAGGTGACCGCCGAGCTCATGGCGATCGCGAACAGCTCCGTGGAGAGCGCGGTCGCGGACGTCGAGGCGGACGAGAGCTGCTCCATCCTCGAGGCCGACGACGCGCAGGTGATGCTCGCGGTGTTCGAGGGGATCCGCCCCTTCGGCCGCCAGTGGTACCTGCTGTACTCCGACGCGATCGCCCGCTCCCTGCGCGACGAGACCCTTCGCGCGGAGCTCGCCGGGCAGCGGGAGCGGATGCGGAACCAGATCGGGGCGCTCCTGGCCACACGCCTGGCGGCCTCGGGGGAGCGGGCGCTGCTGCCCGTCGAGGACCTCGCCGAGCTGCTGATGGGCATCTTCATCGACCTGCTCGTGCGCGAGCAGCTGGAAGGACGGGACGTCACCCAGCTCGCGGCGACCACGATCCTGGGCACCCTGCGGGCCTTCATCGCCCCGAAGTCGGACTGACCGCTTCGCAGCACTGCGCACCTTCCGCCCGTTTCGCCAAGACACGCCGGAACGGGAGCGGGCGGTGGCGCGCCCCCGGCGAACCCCTCTACGGTGAATGCGGTGTGACCCCCGTCGCACTCTTCCTCGCAGTGCAGCTGTCCCTTCCCCAGGAGCTTCCCCATGTCGCCCTACCGTCCCCGCCATCTCGCCCCTCCGGCCCCGACCGCCCCCGCCTCGAGAGCTTCGCGCCGCAGTGTGCTGCGCGGGGGAGCGCTCGGCGCCATGGCGCTCGGCACCGGCACCGCCGCCCTCGCCGCACCCGCCGCGCAGGCCGCCGGCATCTACGGCCAGGACGTCTCCGGCTGGCAGGGGGAGGTCGACTGGGCCGCCCAGGCCGCGACCGGATCCCGCTTCGCCTACGTCAAGGCCACCGAGGGCCGCTCCTACCGCAGCCCCGCGTTCTCCCACCAGTACTCCGGCGCCGGCGACGCAGGGCTCGTGCGCGGCGGCTACCACTTCGCCCGGCCGGACTCCGGTGGCCCCGAGGAGCAGGTGGACTTCTTCCTGAACAATGGCGGCGGCTGGACCGGCGACGGGATCACGCTGCCGGGCATGGTCGACTTCGAGGCCTACTCCGGGCTCCCGCGGGACTACGGGCTCGGCCAGCAGGAGATGCGGGACTGGATCTCCGCCTTCTCGATCCGCTACCGGGACCAGGCCGGCCGCCGCCCGGTGATCTACACCAACCTGCACTGGTGGAACGACGTGGTGGGGGACTGGACCCCGGCGAACTCGCCGCTCTTCCTCGCCTCCTACAGCTCCTCCCGCCCCAGCACCCTGCCGGGCCGCTGGTGGGGCTGGGAGCTGTGGCAGTACTCCGACTCCGGCCCCTTCGCCGGCGACTCCAACCTCTGGTACGGCAGCGAGAGCCAGTTCGAGAGCTTCGTCGCCGACGCGGACTACGACGCCGTGGGCATCTGACCCGGCCGATACCCGGGATTTCGCCGTCGGGCGAGTCGCCCTCCGCACCGGCGCCGCCCCGCCGGTCCTCCGACCGGCCGGGGCGGCGCCGTGCTGTGTACCCTTCCCCGGTGACTGCTGAACAGAACCGCACCGCCCCCGCCGTCCCACCGTCTGGACGCCCGGCCGGCGCCGTCTACGCCGACCGGGGCTCCTCCCACTTCGACATCCTCCTGGCCGCCATGGTCACGGTCGTGATCCTCTCCGGCATCGGAGCCGCCAAGGGAGTCAGCTTCGGCGACGTGCCCGGCACGGGATTCGAGATCATCACCGACGGCGGCTTCTTCCTCTTCCCCCTCGCCTACGTGCTCGGCGACATCATCACCGAGCTGTACGGCCCCCGCAGCGCCCGCCGCGCCATCCTCACCTCCTTCGCCGTGAGCATCCTCGCCTCGCTCAGCTACCAGGTGATCATCGCGCTGCCGCCCTTCCCCGACGAGTACGGCCTCGCCAAGCAGGAGGCCCTCGAGCTCGCGCTCGGGCCGGTCTGGATCGTCGTGCTCGCCGGTCTCGCCGGCTTCCTCGCCGGTCAGACCCTGAACTCCCTGGTCGTCTCCCGCATGAAGCGCCGGATGGGGGAGCGGGGCCTGATCGCGCGACTGTTCACCTCGAGCGGCCTGGGCGAGCTCGTGGACACCATCATCTTCTGCGCCATCGCCTCGGTCGCGATCGGCATCACCACCTTCGAGCAGTACGTGGAGTACACCGTGCTCGGCGTGCTCTACAAGGTGCTCGTCCAGTACGCGATGATCCCGGTGACCTCCGCGGTGATCCGCTGGCTGAAGCGCACGGACCCCACCTATCAGCGCCGGCTGGCCGAGCAGGGGACGGGCGCGTCCTGAGCGACCGTCCCGGGCCGCACGGTGGACCGCGGCGATCGTCGGCCCCGGAGGCCCGAACTCGCGGGTCCTCGCCGAGAGGCGCATCGGCCGGCCGACCTGGGGCCCTCGTCCCGCCCGACGAAGGTCGCGGGCGGTGCCCGACGGCTCGACGATGGTCGGCCGCGGCGCCGACGAAGCGGCACTTCCTCGGCGGCGCGGAGGCGTGGAGGGTGGTCCCATGACCACGACGAACACCTCCTCGCCCCCGCCCCGCGATCCCGTCGGCCGGGTCCCGTCCGCCGCGGCCCCGTCGGCCGCCGGCCCGCCGGCCGCCGAGCCGTCGGGCGCCGCGCCGTCGGGCGCTCCCGTCGCCGCTGATACGGCACCCCGTCCCGCCGCTGCACCCGGTTCCGCCAGCGCACCCCGCTCGGGCCTCGATCCGGAGCGTCCCTTCGGCGCGCACCTGCGCCTGGCCTGGTGGAAGCCGCTGCTGATCATCCCCGGCCTGCTCGTGGCGATGGTCGTGCTCCAGACCGTGCTGACGCTGATCGTCGTCCTCGTGGAGATGGCGGCCTTCGGGCGCGACCCGATGGACGCGACCATCAGCCCGCTGATGATGGCCATGATGAACCTCAGCCTCGCCGCCATGGGACCGCTGGCGATCCTGGTCACCGCGCTGGTGGCGCGCGTGCCCTGGCGCTGGCTGATCGCCTCGCCACGGCGGGCGAGCCTGCGTCGCGGCCTGGTGTACGCCGGAGCGTTCTCGGCGCTCGTCGGCGTGGCGCTCGCGCTCACCGCCCTGATCGACCCGTCGGCCGCGGGGATCGGGCAGTTCGCCATCACCTCGACCACGATCGGGCTGGTCCTGGTCGCACTGCTGACCACCCCGCTGCAGGCGGCAGGGGAGGAGCTCCTGTTCCGCGGGGCGATGATGCCGCTTTTCGCCTCCTGGGTCCGAGCGGTCAGGCCCGCGCTCGTCCTCGGCATGATCGCCTCGAGCATCGTCTTCGGCCTCGTGCACATGTCGGTGGATCCGTGGCTGCTGAGCTACTACGCGGTCTTCGGGCTGTGCATGGCGGCGATGGCCGTGATCAGCCGCGGCCTCGAGGCGCCGATCGCCTTCCACGTGATGAACAACCTGATCATGATGGTCGTCGGTGCGCTCTTCGCCGGGGGCGGCGGCATCGTCATCGACCGCAGCGTGGGGATGGGCGGGCCGTTCATGCTCGTGTTCATCGTGGTGGACCTCGTGGCCGTCGGCCTGGTGTGGCTGTACGAGCGGTCACAGCGTCCCTAGGATGGTGCGGTCGAGCCGGGCGGGATCCCTGTGATCTCCTCCCGGCTCGTCGTCTGCCCGTCCCCTGAAGGAGCACCGTGGCCCCCGCCGCCGACGACATCCCCCGCGAGGATCCCGCCCAGGACCCTCGCCCCGAGCCGACCACCTCCACCGGCCCGGTTCCCACCTCCACCGGTTCCCTCCCCACGGTCACCGGATCGATCCCCACCATCACCGGCGCGATCCCCGTCCTCGAGGACCCGGCCGATCACGAGCTCGCGCACCTGCCCGACGAGGAGCAGCTGAGTCGAACCCGCGCGAAGGTCACCGTGATGGTGATCGTCGTGCTGACCACGCTGAGCGCGATCGGCCCGCTCGCGACCGACATGTACATCCCCGCCTTCCCGGAGGTCGCGGGGGAGCTGGGCACCACCGCCTCGCGGATGCAGCTGACGATCACCGCGTTCTTCCTCGGCACCGCGAGCGGCCAGATCGTCGCGGGTCCGCTCTCGGACCGCATGGGGCGGCGGGGCCCGCTGCTGATCGGCATCATCCTGTGCCTGCTCGCCTCGATCGGCTGCGCGATGGCGCCCTCGGTCGAGGTGCTGCTGGTACTTCGCGTGCTGCAGGGAATCGGCGGCGGCTTCGGGATGGTGCTGGGCCGCGCGGTGCTGATCGACATGACCGACGGCCCCGAGCTGTTCCGGATCATGAACATCATGCAGGGCGTCGGCGGCGTCGCCCCGATCGTCGCCCCGCTCCTGGGCGGGATCATCCTGGTGTTCGGGCAGTGGCGCGAGATCTTCGTGGTCATCGCGGTGATGTCGCTGATCTCGCTGATCGGCGTGCTCTTCCTGATCCCGGAGTCGCTGCCGGTCTCCCGGCGCCACTCGGGCGGCTTCCGCACCTTCCTGCGCAACTGCCGCACCCTGCTGGGCCGACGGATCTTCGTCGCGTACATGCTGGTCAACGCGTTCTCGGCCTTCGCGCTGATGGCGTACGTCTCCGCCTCGTCCTTCGTGGCGCAGGAGATGCTGGGCTTCTCCTCGAGCGAGTACTCGATCAGCTTCGCGATCAACTCGATGGGCATGATGGCGATGTCGCTGCTCTCGGCGCGGCTGACCCGCACCATCCATCCGCGCAGGCTGATCCGCGTCGGCCTGATCGTGGTGTCGCTGGCGAGCTTCTCGCTGCTGATCGGGAGCCTGTTCCTGGACACCCCGGCATGGATCGTGCTGCCGGCGTTCTTCTTCACCGTCGCACCGCAGGGCATGATCTTCGGCAACGGCGGCGCTCTCGCCTCCGACCAGGCGCGGGAGTTCGCCGGGACCGGCTCGGCGATGCTGGGGCTCGGCTTCTCCTTCGCGGCATCGATCGCGGCGCCGCTGGTGGGCGTGGCCGGCACGCACGCGTCGCTGCCGATGGCGATCGCGATGGTGTGCGGCGTGATGATCTCCGGCGCCTTCTTCATCATGGCGGGACGGGGGAGCGGCGCCGACACCGGAAGGATGCCCGGCGAGGCCTGAGCTCTGCCCGCCGCTGATCCCGCGCATGCTCCCGGATTCACCCCTTTGCGCATGGCGCACGTCACAGCGAGAATGCAGGGGAGCGGTCCCAGGGCTTGAGTGCAGGCACTCCAGGGCCTCTGACCCGCACGGACGTACCAGTCGTGCTGACGGAGCTTCGGACGGAGTGAGCATGAACGAGACGTGGCAGCGGATCCGACGACGGCTCAGCCCGGGCGGAACACCGTCTCTGCCCGAGCTGTACCCGGGTGAGAAAGGAGTCGACTCCATCGAGATCGCGCATGACGCAGACTCCGCCGGCCTCGACGTCCCCGGCCCGAAGGATGAGTTCCTGGACAGCGGTCGGATAGTCCTCGCAGCATCGGACGATGTCGAGGGTGACCGCTGAGGTCGGCGATCCTGACCCACCGAGTGCTGTATGCGGATCGTCAACAGCACGCGATGGCCGTCCAGACGCAGCACTCGGCCTTCCCGCGGTGCAGCAGGGTGCCGAGCTGTCGGGCGCTGCGACTGCACGACACCACGCCGGTGCGACGCGACGCTCGCAGTCGCACCCACCCGTTGAGGCGGCCGCAGATATACCGACTGAGATGCGCCACTCGATCTCGTGCACGAGCGCGTCGAGGATCGCGTACAGAAGTCGCGACGGCGGTGTGAGGTCATCGCCGTGATGACGGGCAGGCGGCGGGCGCCATGGAGGCTCACCGCCTCCCGGACCGCCCTCAATACGTCGAGCCGATAATGCACGTTATGTAAAGTACAATGGGGACGCCGCCGGGCTGTGCCGGTGCGAGCCTCCCCGACCGGCTGTGCATCGGACGACGACCGCGCACAGGTCCCCTCCCGCCGGCGGCCGGTCACCGCGACCACGTGGACCTCCCCGGGCGTCGCCGACCACGGTCCAGCGAGCGCTCACGCGGACGGCCGCGCGCGCAGACGGCCACCGTCGTCCCCGCGCGTCGACGACCGCCGGTCCGGTGCGCTCACACCGACCGGCCCGCGGGCACTTACGCCGCCTTCTCGGGACGGATCCTGTCCATCGCGGGATCGTAGAGCGGCTCCTCCGCCACGGTCGCCGCGAAGCGCGTGCCGAGATACTCGACCTCGACGCCGTCGCCGACCTCCAGGTGGTCAGGCAGCCAGGCGTACGCGATGCCGCGACCGAGCGTGTAGCCGTAGGCGGCGCTGGTGACGTATCCGGCGGCGGTCTCGGACCCGGGCAGGAACACCGGCTCGAGGCCGAGCGCGATCGACGTCGGCTCGTCGAAGGTCAGGCAGGTCAGCCGGGTCGTCGCAGCGGCCGCACGCACGGCCAGCGCCTCCTTGCCCACGAAATCCGCCGTCTTCGAGGCCTTCACCGCGAAGCCGATGCCCGCCTGCATGGGCTCGTGCTCGCTGGTCATGTCCGTCCCGAAGGAGCGGAAGCCCTTCTCCAGGCGCAGCGACTCGAACGCCTCGCGCCCCGCCGCGACGATGCCGAACCCCTGCCCCGCCGCGAAGATCGCGTCCCAGAGCCGCTCCCCCAGGTCCGCCGTGGTGTACAGCTCCCAGCCGAACTCGCCGACGTACGACAGCCGCATGGCCGTCACCGGGACTCCCGCGAGCGTGACGCTCCGGGTGCGGAAGTAGCCGAGCGCCTCGGCGCCGAGGTCCTCGTCCGTGAGCCGCGCCGCCACCTCGCCCGCGAGCGGGCCCCACAGCCCGATGCAGCACGTCCCAGGCGTGATGTCGCGCACCTCGACCCACTTCGCGGGGTCCTCCTGCGCCTGGTGCCTGGCCTCGCGGGTGAGGTATGCGAGATCGATGGTGCCGTTGGCGCCCACCTGGTAGTCGTTCTCGCCGAGGATCGCGACGGTGATGTCGCTCGTGATGCCGCCCGCCCGGTCGAGCAGGAGCGTGTAGCTGACCGCGCCGGGCCTGCGCCGCATCGATGACGTGGTCAGACGGTCGAGCAGGTCGGCGGCACCGGGGCCCGTCACCGAGAAGCGCGTCAGCGCCGTCATGTCGTACATCGCGACGGCGGTGCGCGTCTTCCAGGCCTCGCACGCAGCGATCGGCGAATGGAACTGCGCCGACCAGTCGTCGCGCGGCGGGGCCGCCCACTCGGGAGGCAGCTCGTCCAGCAGAGTGGCGTTGGCCTCGTACCAGTGCGGCCGCTCCCAGGAGTGCGCCTCCAGGAAGAAGGCGCCGAGCTCCACCTGGCGTCGGTGGAACGGGCTGAGCCGAAGGTCGCGCGGCGAGAGCCGCGGCTGGCGGGGATGGAGGATGTCGTAGATCTCGACGAAGTTCTGCTGGCTCGTCTCGTCCACGTAGGCGCGGGTGGTCTCGATCTTCTCGAACCGGTTGACGTCGAGACCCGACAGGTCGGTCTCCGAGGATCCCGTCGTGATCACCTCGGCGAGGGCGCGCGAGATGCCGACCGAGTGAGTCACCCACACTGCCTCGGCCATGAAGAACCCGTCGACCCCGGCGGACTCCCCCACCAGCGATCCGCCGTCCGGCGTGAAGGAGAAGACGCCGTTGAAGGCACGATCGACCGAGGTCTGCCGCAGCTCGGGCAGCAGCCTCTGCGACTCCTCCCACTCGGCCTCGAAGTCCTCCGGCGTGAAGGGGAGGCTCGAGGGCATCGCCTCGTCGGTGATGTCCTCGGCGCGGTACTGCGGCAGGTCGTCGAGGGCGACGGCCATGGGGCGGTGCGCGTACGAGCCGATCCCGATCCGGTCGCCCCACTCGCGGTAGTAGAGGTCGCGGTCCTGATGGCGCAGGATCGGGGCGGAAGCTCCCTTGGGCAACTCGTTCTTCCCCCTGAGGCTCGGTACGGGCGAGGTGATCGCGAACTGGTGGCCGAGCGGCAGCAGCGGCACGTCGACCCCGGCCATCTCGCCGATCCGCGGGCCCCAGAACCCGGCGCAGGAGACGACGACGTCGGCCGGGATGCGCTCCTCCCCCACGAGCACGGCGCGCACGCGGCCGCCCGAGGTGTCGATGCCCGTCACCGCGGTGCGGTCGCGGAACTCGACCCCGGCCCTTCTCGCGCGCTCGATCACGAGCCGCGTTCCCTTCAGCGCGAGCGCGAGGCCGTCCCCGGGTGTCCAGAGACCGCCGAGGACGGGCTCGGGATCGACCATCGGGAAGAGCCGACGGCACTCGTCGGTGTCGACCACCTGCGCCTCGACTCCCCAGGACCTGTTCCAGCCGGCACGACGATGCAGATCCTGCAGCCGCTCGGGGGTGGTCGCGAGCTCGAGCCCGCCGACGGCCAGGAACGATCCGGAGCCGTCCGGTCCCCTCAGGTTCGTGTACTTCTCGATGGTCTGCTGCGCGAACGCGGTCATCGACTTCGAGGGGTTCGTCGAGAAGACGAGGCCGGGAGCATGGGAGGTGGACCCGCCCGGCGTCTCGAGCGGACCCTGCTCGAGCACGAGCGTGTTCGTGGCGCCGCGCTGGGCGAGCTCGTCGGCGAGGTTCGCGCCGACGATGCCGGCGCCGATGATGACGATGCGGGGGGCGGTGCTCATGGGGGCTCTCTCTCGAGGGGGTCAGGCGTCGATGACGAGGTCGGTCACGGCGGTGGAGCAGCAGGGCAGGAACTTCCCGGCGGCGATCTCGCGTGCGCGGATGCCGCCCTGGTGGTGCATGTCGACGTCGCCCTCCAGCTTCACGATCTTGCAGGAGCCGCACATGCCCTCCTGGCAGTTGGCGCCGATGCGGACGCCGGAGGCCCGCGCCGCCTGCAGGATGTTCTGCTCCGGGTCGATGCGCACGTCGAGCCCGCTGCGGACGAAGGACATGGTGAGCGCGCCGGCACCGACCACCTGGCGTTCCCCCTCCGGTGCGTCCGGGGTGCGGGGAACGGGCGCGCTCGCCTCGGCGTCGACCGCCACGGTGGGCTCCACGTGCGCCAGCGCAGGGAGGTCTGCCGCCGTCAGGTCGTAGACGTCCAGGACCGCGCTCTGGTGCTCGGTGCTCTCCTCGGCGGCGACCTGCAGGTCCTCGGCGAACTCCGTGGCGGCCGCGAGCTCGGCCGCGTACTCGCGCCGTGTGGCGAAATCGCCGGTGAAGCTCTCGACGAACACCGAGGTGTCGTCCACGCCGACCGCGGGCAGGCAGTCTAGGACCTGCTCGAGGTATCCCTGCGGGCCGCAGGCGTACACCTGGCGACCGTTGGCGTCGGGTGCGACGGCGTCGATCATCTCCGCCGAGATGCGCCCCACGCGGGCGCCCCACCCCTCGGGCCGCTCGCGGTCGCCGAGCGAATAGACGACGCGGATGCGGAAGTCGGCCTTCTCGAGGAAGTCGAGCTCATCGACGAAGGCGAAGCGATCCGGGGACGAGCCGTGGTACAGCAGGCAGACGTCGGCCTGTCCCGGCAGGGAGTGGATCGTGCGGATCATCGACATGATCGGTGTGATGCCCGATCCGGCGGCGAGGAACAGGTAGCGCGCCCGGCGGTCGTAGTCGGGCAGGTGGAACGCGCCGACCGGGCCCAGCATGTCGAGGATCATGCCAGGACGCACGTTGGCATGAGCCCAGGACGAGACCAGACCCGCCGGGTCGCGGCGCACCGTCACGGCGAAGGTCCACGGCGAGGTCGGAGCGCTGGAGAGCGAATAGCTGCGGCTGACCGGCTCGGCCTGCTCCCCGTCCACGGGGAAGTCGATGTTGAGGTACTGGCCCGCACGGAACGCGAGCGGCGCTCCGTCGATCCGTCGGAACACGAAGGTCGTGCAGTCCTGGGACTCCGGGATGGTCTCGACGCACTCGGCCTGGAACTCCTCCGGGTACCAGGGGCCGAGCGCCGTCGCGGCGTGCGCCGGCCCCGCCACCGCCGCGAGCACACGGTTCCACGGCATCTCGAGGCCGCGGGTGCGCAGGGCGAGCGCGACCGCTCCCCTGTCCACGCCGACCTCGAAGCTCACTGCAGCGCCTCCCGCAGGCGGGTGATGTACCAGTTCACGAACGCTTCGACCTGGTACTCGCTCTTCATGTAGGGGCCGGGCTCGTAGGCAGGGCTGGCGGCGCCGCGCTGGCACAGCTCGACGAACGCCTTGTCCTGCAGGTTGGTCTGCTTCCACGTGTGGGTCAGGGTCTCGAGGTCGTAGTCGACGCCCTCGACGGCGTCGTCGGCGACCAGCCAGGTGGTGCGCACCAGCGTGCGCCCCTCGTCGAGGGGGAACGCCGCGAAGGTGATGACGTGATCGCTGAGGAGGTGGAACCAGCTGTTGGGCTGCAGGTGCATGGAGCAGCGGCCCAGCCGGAAGTCGGGCAGGTCCCCCAGCAGCTTCTTCGACAGCCGACGGCCGTCGGCCGAGAACGACTCCCCCTCGCCGTCGAGCGGCTCTCGCGAGATGCGGATGCCGGCCACGCGGGTGTCGAGCTCCTCGACCACCTCGAACGGCAGGCCGTATCGACGGCATCGCTGCTCGAGGGCGGCGCTCGCCGACAGGTTGCGGTTCCACACGTCGGCGAGGTGGGACGGCACCGTCTCGTCGGTGAGGCCCCAGGTGGGGAACAGCGAGCACGCCAGCTCGGGGTGGCCGTCGCAGTGGTAGCACTCGCGGTTGTTCTCCATCACGAGCTTCCAGTTGCCCTGCTCCACGATGTCCTGCTGGTACGCGACCTTCGTCGCGCCGAGCTCGTGCGGCTCGATGTACGGGCGGAAGATCTCGGCGACCTCGTCAAAGTCCTCGGGCGGCTCCGCCGCGATGCACACGAAGATCAGGCCGCCCACCACCCTGCAGTGCGCGCGCTTGAGCGCGAAGCAGCCGGCGTCGAAGTCGATCTCACCGGGCGCGGAGGCGTGGATCAGCGCTCCGTCCGGGGCGTACGTCCACGAGTGGTATCCGCACACGAGGTTCCCCGTCGTCCCGGAGTCCTCCGTGAGGATCCGGGCGCCGCGGTGGCGGCACACGTTGTGCAGGGCCCGGACGGAGCCGTCGTCGTGGTGCAGCAGGATGAGCGCATAGGGACCGAAGTCGACGGTGATGTAGTCGCCGGGCTCGGGCAGTTCGGCGATGCTCCCCGCGAACAGCCAATGCCGTCCGAAGACGGCGCGCATGTCGAGGTCGAACAGCTGCCTGTCGGTGTAGAACGGGGCCGACAGCGAGAAGCCGGGCCGACGGGAGTCGACGAGCGCCTGGAGCTCGGAGAGCTTCTCGGGCGCGATGGCGGCCGTCGCGAAGGGTGCTGCGCGTCGTGCGTCGATCGTGGACATGCTCTTCCTCATCGTCGGAGGATCACAGCGGATACGCAGAAGGCTAGCGCCGCGGATCATGCACGATAAGCGCGAATTATCGACGAGTGCAGTGCAGAATCTCCGCATGATCGATCCTCGCCTCGTCACCCTGCGCACCTTCGCCCGCTGCGGGACCGTCGCGGCCACCGCGGAGCTCATGGGCTACTCCCCCTCGGCGGTGTCGGCCCAGCTGAGAGAGCTGCAGCAGTCCCTGGGCCTGACGCTGCTCACGCGCGACGGCCGAGGGCTGCGCCTGACCGCCGCGGGCAAGGAGCTGGTGCGCCGCAGCGACGCCCTGTTCGCGCAGTGGGAGCAGATCCGGGCCGCGAGCGCGAGCGCGGACGGTCAGGTCCCGGGGCAGTTCGGCATCGGCGGCTTCTCCACCGCCGCGTCGCACCTCATCGCCCCTCTCCTGCCCCGCCTGCGCGACCTGCACCCCTCCGTCGAGGTCCAGGTGATGGAGGCGAGCCCGGCACGCTGCTTCGACCTGCTGGTGGCCGAGCGCATCGACGTGGCGGTGGTCGTCTCGATGCAGGGCGAGGTGCTGCTCGAGGCCGATCCCCGGTTCGAGAAGATCACCCTGCTCGATGACCCGCTGGACGTCATGGTGCCGGCGGACCACCCGCTCGGGGCGCAGGAGCGCGTGTCGCTGGAACAGCTCGTCGGCGATCCGTGGGTGACCGACCAGCCCGGCTCCGCCTATCGCGCGCTGTTCACGACCGCTTTCACGGCGGCCGGTCTCACGCCGCGGATCGCCCACGAGGCCACGGAGTGGGGGACGGCCATCGCCCTCGTCGGCGCCGGAGCGGGAGTCGGCCTGCTCCCTCGCCTGGTGAGCCTCTCGGACACCCCCGGCGTCCGTCGGGTGCGCCTGGCGGGCCCGGGCCGTCTGAGCCGGCGCATCATCGCGGCGATGCGTGCCGGCAGCGCCGAGGCCCAGCTCCCCCGCGACTCGATCCGGCTGCTGCGCGAGATCGCCCAGGACGTCCTCGACACCCACCTCGCCGGGGATAGCGACTAGGGCGGCGATCGATCGCCCTCCACACCCCACGGCATTTCGGATGGTGGGCGGTCAGCTCACCCCTCGCCATGAGACCTCTGATCACAGAACGGCAACTCCCCCGACACCCATTGTGCGTTGCTCCTGTCACATATACGGTGCTACCCAAGCAACACGAGCTATGGCGCAGGTCACGTTCGTGGAGTGCTGACCACAGATCTCCCCCGGGAAGGATCCCACCATGAAGCGTATCGGCGTCGATGTCGGCGGAACGTTCACAGATCTCTACTTCTCCGACGATGAGAACCGCACTGCGGTGGTCGAGAAGGTCCCGTCCACGCCGCACGATCCGTCCGAGGCCGTCATCAACGGCCTCGAGAAGCTCTCGGAGAAGGCAGGCGTCCCGCTCTCCGAGATCGACCAGCTCGTCCACGGCACCACTGTCGCGACGAACACCGCCCTCACCCATACGGGCGCCGAGGTCGGCATGATCACGACCGAGGGCTTCCGCGACATCCTCCACATCGCCCGCCACAAGAAGCCACACAACTTCTCGCTCCAGCAGGATCTCCCCTGGCAGACCCACCCCCTGGTCAAGCGGCGCCATCGGCTGACCGTGCGGGAGCGCGTCACCGCGCCTCACGGCGAAGTCCTCGTCGAACTCGACGAGGGCGAGGTCCGCGAACGCGTCCGCGAGTTGAAGGCGGCCGGTGTCGAGGCGATCGCCGTGTGCCTGCTGCACAGCTATCTCAACGACTCGCACGAGCGACGTATCGGCGAGATCGTGCACGAGGAGTTCCCCGAGGCGTACCTCTCCCTCTCCAGCGAGGTCGTCCCGCTCTATCGCGAGTACGAGCGCTTCTCCACTACCGCGCTGAACGCCTACGTCGGCCCGAAGGTCTCCCGCTATCTCCGTCGGCTCCAAGAAGCGGCCGCCCGTCTCGGCTACAAGCGCGAGATCCTGCTGATGCAGTCCTCCGGCGGCATGGTCCCGATCGCCGAGGCCGCGAAGCTGCCCGTAACCCTGATGATGTCCGGACCCGTCGGCGGCCTCATCGGCGGCGTGTGGGCCGGGAAGCAGTCCGGCTTCGACAACGTCATCACCCTCGACATCGGCGGCACCTCGGCGGATATCGGTGTGGCGCACCAGGGCGAGCTGCGGATGCGCCATCTGCTGGATACGAAGATCGGTGATTACCAGGCCATGGTCCCCATGGTCGACGTCGACACCATCGGCGCGGGCGGTGGCTCGATCGCCTACGTGGACCAGGGAGGCGTCTTCAGGGTCGGCCCGCAGTCAGCCGGAGCCGTGCCCGGTCCCGTCTGCTACGGCCGCGGCGGCACCGAACCCACCTCGACCGACGCCCAGGTGCTGCTCGGCCGCATGCGGCCCGATCGGATCTTGGCCGGCTCGGACCTGGACATGGACATCGAGGCGGCCCGGCGGGCGATGCAGGGTCTGGCCGATGAGCTGGACATGAGCATCGACGAGGCGGCGCTCGGTGCGCTGCAGATCCAGAAGTTCGGGATGACCCAGGCGATCGAGCAGAACTCGGTACGCCGAGGCTACGACCCGCGAGACTTCACCCTGGTCGCCGAGGGCGGTGCGGGGGCACTGTTCGCCTGCGAGATCGCTGCGGAGCTCGAGGTCCCCCACGTCCTCGTCCCCGCACACCCGGGCATCATCGCCGGCATCGGCCTCCTCGCGACCGACGAGGAGTACGAGTTCATGTCAACCCTGCGGATGCGCTTCGCGGAGCCGGAGCCCGAGAAGGTCCAGAAGGCCTACGAGACGCTCGAGGCGCGGGCCGTTGCCCAGCTCGACGCCGAGGAGGTCCCGCCCGAGCGTCGCAGGATCGACTGGAAGGCCGACGCCCGCTACGCGGGTCAGGGCTACGAGATCCGTTTCGACGTCCCCGAGGGACCGGTCGACGAGGCCTGGCTGAAGGCGGCGGAGGAGGCCTTCCACGAGGCGCACTTCGCCGAGTACGGCCATCGGTTCGCCGAAGGAGAGGTCGAGCTGATCACGATCCGCGTCGAGGCCATCGGCGTGATGGACGATTTGCCCCCTGCACAGCCTTCCCAGGGCGGTGACCTCGAGGGCGCGCTCATCGAGACCCGTGACGTCACCTTCAGCGTGGACGGCAAGCCCAAGACCTTTGCCACCGGCTTCTACGATCGAGCGGGGCTCGCGAGCGGAACCGAGTTCGAGGGCCCGATCATCATCGAGCAGTACGACTCGACCGTCGTGGTGCCGCCGGAGTTCACCGGCGTCGTCGACGAGGCTGGCAACATCGTCATCACCTGCCCTGCAGTCCAGGCTGCGGATGTGGAGCTCGCCACCCCGATCCTCATGCGCGTCATCGGAGGCGCCCTGAGCTCGGCGGCGAAGGAGATGGCATCGGTCCTGTTCCGCATGGCCTACTCCTCGATCATCCGCGAGTCCGAGGACCTCGGCGCCGGCCTGTTCGACAAGGACGGCAACGTCCTGGCCGAGTCCGATTCGACCCCGATGTTCATGGGCTCCATGCCGAAGATCGTCAAGGGCGTCATCTCCGTGCTCGGCGACGACATCCACGAGGGCGACGTCATCCTGCACAACGACCCCTATCTCGGTGCGACCCACTCCCCCGACGTCGCCGTGATCCAGCCGATCTTCCACGACGGCGAGCTCGTCGGCTTCGCCGGCGCCTCCGGTCAGCTGATCGACAACGGCGGCGCGTTCTCCGGACTGATGGTCGACATCCAGGACATGCAGTCCGAGGGCCAGATCTTCCGCGCTGTGAAGATCTACGAAAAGGGCGTGCGCCAGGAGTCTCTGATCCGGCACATCCTGAACAACTCCCGCACCCCCACCTCGAACCTCGGTGACTTCCAGGCGATGATCGCCGCCTGTGAGCTCGCACGCTCCCGCTACCTCGCGCTGGTCGAGCGCTACGGCTATCCGGCGGTGCGTGAGGCCGGGCAGTCGTGGATCGACTACTCCGAGCGCATGCTGCGTCAGGAGATCGCGAAGATCCCCGATGGCGTCTACGAGACCGAGGTCGGATACCTGGACGACGACGGGCGGAACTACGGGGAGAAGCTGCCGATCGCGGTGAAGGTCATCGTCGAGGGCGACGAGATCACGTACGACCTCACCGGGTCCTCACCCCAGGTCCCCACCGCCTACAACTGCGCATTCGAGGGGACGACGGTCTCGGCCTTCACCTTCATCACCCGAATGATGTTCCTCGACGAGGTGGCCTTCCCGGTCCATGTCCCGCAGAACGAGGGCATGCTGAAGCCGCTGAAGGTCATCGCTCCCGAGGGCACGATCTTCAACCCGACCTACCCGGCCGCGACCTTCTCCCGCTTCTCGCAGGTGCAGCGCGCGGTGGACCTGGCCCTGCGGGCGCTAGCGCCCCAGATCCCCGAGCGGGTGACCGCGGGCAACTCCGCCCACATCCACTTCATGTCCTACGCGGGCTGGGACGAGAACGAGGGCGAGTACTGGGTCTACCTCGAGGTGAACGAGGGCTCCTACGGCGGCCGCGCCCACTCGGACGGTCCCGACTCGACCGACAACCTCATCGCCAACACGCGCAACAACCCCATCGAGGAGCTCGAGTGGCGCTTCCCGATGCGGACCGACCGCTACGAGCTGCGGGAGGAGCCTGCCGCGGCCGGTGAGCACCGGGGCGGCATCGGCATCGTCCGGGAGAACACCTTCCTCACCGACACGGTGGTCACCTGCGAGGGAGAGCGCCATGACTCGGACGTCCCATGGGGCATCTTCGGCGGCCACGACGGACTGAACGCGTCGATCGTGAAGAACAAGGGCCGCGAGGGCGAGGAGAACTGGCCCTCGAAGGTCACGGGCTTCAAGATCTCGGCCGGTGACTCGCTGACGATCACGGTCCCCTCGGGAGGCGGCTTCGGCGATCCGCTCAGGCGGGCACCGGAGAAGGTGCTCGAGGACGTCCTCGACGGCTTCACCACCCGCGAGGCCGCGAAGGACGACTACGGCGTGGTCCTCGAGGAGGTGCAGGGCGAGCTCGTGCTCGACGGCGCGGCCACCGTTGCGCTGCGGGCCGCTCGCACCAGCGACTCCGAGACGACCGGCTCGGAGGAGCCGGCGGAGCAGGCGCTCGCTCCCGCCAACTCCTGATCCTCACGCACGGCTGATGCCGACCGAACGGCTCGCCCGCCGGCGACCTTCGTCGGCACGGTCCGCATCGCACACCGGCAGGTCAGGACCCGGCGCCGTCCACGGCGACGCCGGGTCCCGGCGTACCTGCCTCCTCAGGCCCGGAGAGGACAGCTCCGCTCCACGCCCAACGCGTCCTGCAGCGCTGCGGCCCCGCAGCTCTTCCCTTACACCACCCGTTTCACTGCTATCCCCCGTTTCACCGTTGTCTCGCATCACCGCGCTCCCACTCCTCCCCGACCCGGTCATCTTCTGGCGGCCCCGTCGGTCGAGCACTTGGTCGCGTTCGCTGACTCCGCGCTCCGAACGCCGCCGCATCCCGCACAGATCACCGGACCCGCGAGAGGGAACCGACATGAACACCCCCACCGACGACGCCAGCACGTCCGCCCCCCTGGCCGGAGACGCTCCTAATATCACCCGCCCCGAACCCGCCGCCGACAGCCGCCTCGTGGCAGCGGCCCTCGCCGAAGCGCCGTCGATCACCCGCAAGGACCTCAACTGGGCCCTCGTCCTGTGCTTCCTGGCCTGGACGTTCGCCGTCTACGACTTCGTGCTGTTCGGGAATTTGTTGCCGGAGATGGCCGCCGACCTCGGCTGGAGCTCCGCGCAGAGCACCGGCATCAACACTGCCGTCACCGCCGGCACGGCACTGGTGGCCTTCGGCATCGGGCCGATCGTGGACCGCTTCGGACGCCGCAAGGGAATCGTCCTGGCTGTAGCCGGCGCCGCCCTCGCATCCGGCCTGACCGCAGTCGCGGGCCTGATCGCCGGAGTCGTGGGCGGCCTCGGATTGATCGTGCTCGTGATGGTCCGTTCAATGGCAGGGCTGGGCTATGCCGAGCAGGCGATCAATGCCACCTACCTCAACGAGCTCTTCGCTCAGACCCACACCGACGCGAGACGGGCGAAGCGGCGCGGATTCATCTACTCCCTGGTGCAGTCAGGCTGGCCCGTCGGATCGGTGCTCGCCGCGGCGTCGGTGTACGTGCTGTTCCCGATCGGCGGCTGGGAGCTCCCGTTCGTGGTCGCGATGTTCCCGGCCGTCTTCATCCTGCTCGCGGCGAAGAAGCTCAAGGAGACCCCGCAGTTCGTGCTGCGACGCGAGGCGGAACGTCTGCTGAAGGACGGTCACGAGGCCGAGGCGTTCGAGCTCGCCCGTGAGTCCGGTATCGACCTCGCCGAGCAGTCCACGCCGCTGGCGGCCGCGTTCAAGGGAGCTTCCCTTCGCCCTACGCTCATCATCTCGATCGCCTTCATGCTGAGCTGGTTCGGGGTTCTGTGCTTCGTGATGCTGGGGACGTCGTATCTCACAGCTCCCGATGGCAAGGACGTGCCGTTCACCAACGCGCTCGGGATCCTCGTCGTCTCCAACGGGACCGCGTTCCTGGGCTATCTGTTCCATGGCTGGCTGGGAGATCGCATCGGCCGGCGCAACACGATCGCACTGGGCTGGATCCTCTCGGGCCTCTCGTTCCTCGCGCTGGTGCTCGCACCACAGGGCAGCTTCGGACTGATCATCGCGCTATACAGCTCGGGACTCTTCTTCCTCATCGGGCCCTTCGCAGCGCTTCTGTTCTTCAACGGCGAGAGCTTCCCGGCCCACACCAGGGCCACCGGCGGATCGATCATCAACGCCAGCGGGCAGCTCGGCGCCCTCATCGCCGGCATCGGTGTGACCGCGGCGCTCGCCTCGGGCAGCGGCTGGGGCTCCTCGGTGATGGCGTGGGGCTGTCTGCCGATCCTGCTGTCTGGCCTGGTCATCCTGGGTGCCCGCAATGTGGATCCGCGTGCGGTCCGCACCGACTGATCCACTATCCCGACACCGCAGGGACCCCCTGGCCCTCGGGCGTGACCTCAGCTACAGTACTTACAACAGCAACACCGTTGCTACTACGACAACCATTTCACAGAAGAGTTGGAGACTCCCATGACCAACACGATCGAGACCGCGAACGACATCGAGACCCGCCTCGCCGCCGTGCTGGAGGAGGCTTTCGAGGCCGGCGTCGGCATCTACAACGAGCGCGGCTTCAAGCGCCGCGTCGGCTACGGCAACCGCCCCGCCGTGATCCACATCGACCTGGCGAATGCCTGGACCCGCCCCGGTCACCCCTTCACCTGCGCCGGTATGGACACGATCATCCCGAACGTCCAGCGCATCAACGAGGCCGCCCGTGCGAAGGGTGTCCCGGTCTTCTACACCACCAACGTCTACAAGAACCGCGATGCCTCCTCGGGCACCAACGACATGGGCCTGTGGTACTCGAAGATCCCCACGGAGACCCTCCCCGCCGATTCCTATTGGGCGCAGATCGACGACCGCATCGCCCCCGCCGAGGGCGAGGTCGTCATCGAGAAGAATCGCGCCTCGGCCTTCCCGGGCACCAACCTCGAGCTGTTCCTGACCTCCAACCGCATCGATACCCTGATCGTCACCGGAGCGACGGCCGCCGGCTGTGTGCGCCACACGGTCGAGGACGCCCTGGCCAAGGGCTTCCGACCGATCATCCCTCGCGAGACGATCGGTGATCGCGTGCCGGGCGTCGTGCAGTGGAACCTCTACGACATCGACAACAAGTTCGGCGATGTGGAGTCCACCGACGACGTCGTGCGCTACCTCGAGGCTCTTCCGCAGTTCGAGGAGACGGTTCCCAAGACCCTCTCGGATCCTCAGCCCGAGGTCGCGGCACCCGCGGACCCCGCCTGAGCCGACACGGCGCCCTGGCGAAGAGTGGGCCCGAGGACCGTTCGCTCCTCGGGCCCACCGTCCGTCCGTTCGCTCTACACTTTCGAGGCGCCCGACCGGGCGCAGTGCGACGACGAGTTCGGAGGGGCTTTCGATGGTGGGCGCGAGGGAGAACAACGAGAAGCAGGGGGCGGCTGCGTCGCTGCTCAACGGTTTCCTGGTGCTCGAGGCATTCTCCGCCTCGGATCGATCGCTGCTCGGTGTCACCGAGATCGCGGAGATCGTCAACCTGCACAAGAGCACCGTCTCCCGCATGCTGGCCGGGCTCGCAGAGGGCGGATACGTCCAGCGGGATGAGTCCTCCGGCAGATACCGCCTCGGGTTGGGGATGATCGGCCTGGCCGGTCCGCTGCTCGCGGAGCTCGACATCCGACGCGCGGCCGCCCCGCACCTCGAGGCCCTGACGCAGCAGACGCAGGAGACCTCGGCCCTCGCTGTCTGGAACAGCACGGAGGCCATCGTCGTCGAGCAGTACGCGAGCCCGCACCAGGTCAAGCACAGCGCCTCGATCGGCACCCGTTACACGCGGCTCGCCAGCTCTTCCGTGCGGGTCTTCCTCGCACCGCTCACCCCCGAAGAGGCCGATCAGCTGTTCGCACAGCATGGCTTCGGCCTGCAGGATTACTTGGGTCCCGAGGACCCCGTGCACGAGGAGCTCACCCGCGTTCGCGAGCAGGGCATGGCCGTGAACGACGGAGAGACGTCGATGGACGAGTACGGCGTCTCCGCCCCTGTCCACGACTATCGCGGCGAGCTCGTCGGATGCATCACCGCGAGCGCACCGCGCTCCCGAGTCCAGCACACGGGGAGCCACCTTGTGCTGCGCGATGCCGTGATCGAAGCCGCCGCACAGGTCACCGCACGTCTTGGCGGGTAGCCCTCCCCGACGAGGGGTGGAGGTTGAGGGGCGTCGACCCGCTCAGCAGGCCGCGACGACCCCGCGCCCGCCGTCCCAGGCGGCGACGAGACGGACCGCGCCGTCGAGCCCGTCGACCGTGCGGGCGATCGTGAACGTCTCGTCGCCGTCGAGCAGTTCCTGGAGGGTCGGCGCGACCTCGCCCTCGTCGACCTCGAGCGTCAGCTCCACCGCCTGCGGGCTGGTCCCCTCGGGGGTGCCGTCGGGCGCGAAGATCTGGAGCTCCGCCTGCTGCTGGACACCGGCGAGTGCCCTGGCGAAGCATTCGATCGCGAGCTCGTCCTCGAGGCCGTCGTAGACGTAGCGGGTGCCCAGCACCGAGTGGTCCATCGTGGTGACCGGCTGCGCCGCGGGGTCCTCAAGCGGCGCGGCCCGGTAGGTCAGCGGCAGGTGGTAGATGCTCTCCCCCACACGCACGAGATGGCACTCCACGCCGACCTCGCCGGTCGGGTCGTCGAAGCGGTACGCGCCGAGCAGCTCGAGCTCCCCGTCCTCGCCCCAGGGGCGGGAGGTGAGCAGCTCTCGCAGCACCCCCGGCTTCGTCGGGCTGAGCTCTGCCTGGTAGATGATCGCCATGTCCCCAACGTAGTCCCCCGACGTGCCGCGACACGCATGAAGGCGTCCATATCCGGGGTTCACCGAGATCTCATGGGAAGTTCACAGGTGTCCGATATGACCGAGCCCGCCGCCGAGCGCACCCCAGACCCACGCGCCACCGACGCAGTCACTGCCGGCGAGGCCGACACTCCCGACGTGGCCGACTTCCGCCCGCTCTCGCTCCCCCGCCGGGCGCTGATCGGGATCCTGCTGGGCGGGGCGCAGTTCCTGGTGGGTGTGATCGGGGTGGAGAGCCTGAACGGTCGCCATCTGGCGGCATCGGACTGGATCGTGGAGAACCGCTACATCTACGGCACGATGATCGAGGAGCTGCTGGAGATGAGCGGGATCGCGGTCGCGCTGGCGGCCCTGATCAGTCTCTTCCAGCACGATGCGCGAAGCGGTCACCACCGGCTGGATCCGGCGGTGCAGCGGAGGGCTCCGGCGCCGACGGCGTGATGCTCGTGATCCGCCTGTCCTCGGGACGGATGACGCGAGCGGCTCCCCCGCCCGGCCCCGCGAGATGCTCGGGCCGCCTCGGTCAGAGCAGCGGGATCAGGCTGCGCAGCGAGTGGATGCGGCGAGCGCCGGGGGCCTCGAGGGGGATCCCGGGGGTCTCCAGCAGCACGCCCTCGACCCCGGCGGCGCGTGCGGCCTCGACGTCGGCCGGCCGGTCCCCTACGGCGAGGCACTCCTGCGGCCCCAGCTCGTGCCGGGCGAGCAGGGCGAGCACCATGTCGGGGGCGGGCTTGCGGGGGTGGCCGTCGGGTGCGCACACCATGTCGTCGACCTCGAGGCCGTGCGCGGCGAGCAGGGCGGCGGCGCTCGCGCGATCGCGATGAGTGGCCACGAGGTTCAGCCCGCCACGCTCGCGCACGGCCGCCAGCACCTCCCGGGCGCCGTCCTTCAGCGGCGGCGGCCTGCGCGCCCACTGCTCCTTCGTCGTCTCGTACGCGGTGCGCAAGTGCGCCTCGGGCACCTCGTGGCGGGCGGCGAGCTCGGTGATCGCCTCGGAGCTGGAGCGCCGGGTCAGCACCGCGACCTCGTGCAGCAGCTCTCGGTCCGGATCCGCGCGCAGCGCCCCGGCGAGCGCCCGGTCGACGCCCGGATAGGTGTCCACGAGCGTGCCGCCGAGGTCCCAGATGAGCGCGCGCATGGCCCCAGTGTGTCAGCTCGGCAGGCCGGGCCGGGGCGGTGGTTCACTGGTGCGGTGCCTCTGCTCGCCGAGCTCACCCAGCTCTCCGCCCTGACCCTCGTCCTGCTCATCGGGGCCGCCTTCGTGGCCGGCTGGGTGGATGCGGTCGTCGGCGGCGGCGGGCTGGTCCAGCTGCCCGCGCTGCTGACCGCCATGCCGTCCGACGCCTCCAGCGGCGCCGTGCTCGGCACGAACAAGATCGCCTCCGCGGCGGGGACCGCGGTGTCCTCCTGGACCTACGTCCGACGGATCACCCCGGTCGCCGCGACCGCGGGGCCGCTGGTGGTGTGCGCCCTGGGCGGGAGCGCGGCCGGGGCGGCGCTGGCGAGCCTGATCCCCAAGCCGTGGCTGACCCCGATCGTGCTGGTCGCGCTGCTCTCCGTCGGCGCGTACACCCTGCTGAAGCCGTCGATGGGGCTCGAGCACGCCCCGCGCCACCAGGGCCGCTCCCATCTGCTGCGCGCGGGCGGGATCGGGGCGGGCGTCGGCGTGTACGACGGGATCCTCGGCCCCGGCACCGGCAGTTTCTTCATCATCCTGATGGTCTCCCTGCTGGGCTACGGCTTCCTCGAGGCGAGCGTCCACGCGAAGCTCGCGAACCTCACCACCAATGTCGGGGCGCTGCTGGTCTTCGGGCTGCAGGGCCAGGTGTGGTGGCTGCTGGGCGGCGTGCTGGCGCTGGCGAACCTCAGCGGCGGCTTCCTCGGCGCGCGGCTCGCGCTGCGCCTGGGATCGCGCTTCGTGCGGATCGTGTTCCTGGTGGTGACCGGGGCGCTCGCGGCGCGGCTCGCCGTGGACACGGCCCTGATGCTGCTGTGAGGTGCGCCAACTCCGGCCCGTCTGCGCCGAGGGCGGAATAGTTCCGACGGAGGGGCCGTTGACCAAGAGGTCACCCACCCGCGGCCCGCCGAGGCCGTCCTGTCGCCCTGGAGGTCATGATGGATCCGACGACCCTGTTCAGCTACGAGCGCCATGTCGACTCGCGTGCCCTCCACGGCAGCACGCTGCTGGTCACCCTCAGCGCCTTCACCGATGCCGGCGATGCGCAGCGGCTCCTGGACGACCACCTGCTCAACACGCTCTCCAGCCGTGTCGTGGGACGGCTGGACATGGACCAGGTCCACGACTACGCCGGGCGCCGCCCCGAGGTCACGCTGCAGCTGGATCACTTCGACGACTACGAGAAGCCCGAGATCCTGCTGCACGAGGTGACCGACGAGCAGGGGCAGACCTTCTTCCTGCTCACCGGGCCGGAGCCATCCTTCCAGTGGGAGCGTGTCGCGAGCGCGCTGCGGATCGTGGTCGAGCAGCTCGGCATCGAGCGGACCCTTCTGCTGCAGGGCTTCCCCGCCCCGGTCCCCCATACCCGCGAGCTGCCCGTGACCCGCTTCGCCGGCGATCCGGAGTCGATCGAGGTGCGCCGCACCATGCCGGGCACCTTCCGCCTCCGCGCCCCGTTCACGGCGCTGCTGACGATGCGCCTGGCCGAGGGCGGGCACGACGTGGTGGGCCTGACCGTGCACGTGCCCCAGTACCTCCACGAGATGTCCTTCCCCGACGCCGCGATCGCGCTGCTGACCGCGGTCGGCGAGGAGAGGGGTCCCCGGATCGGTGCGGCGGCGCTCGAGGCGCAGGCGCTCCCCGTGCGCGAGGCCATCGCTGCGCAGATCGAGGCCCAGCCCCAGCTGCAGGAGATGGTCGCCGGGTTCGAGCAGCGCTACGACAGGATGATCACCTCCGGGGCAGGCTCCGTCGTGCCCAGCGCCGAGGACATCGCCGCCGAGGTCGAGGAGTACCTGGCGAGCTTCGAGGCCGAGGACGGGCAGGCGCCCGAGGGCTCCGACGGGCAGTCGACGCAGGACACGGCCGGGCCGACGGACGGCGAGGGCTCGACCGGCTCCGAAGGCTCGACCGGCTCTGAGGGGACCACGGGCTCCGACGGGCCGACGGGGCTCGAGGGGCCGACGGACACCGAGGATCCCGACGGCCCGGACGCGCCGGAAGCCTGATCATCGGGGCGCCGTCGATCGGCGCCGCGCTCAGCGCAGCGTCACCCGGTCCCCCGTCGTCTCGCGCGGCAGCTCCGGGTCGACCACCGCGGTGACCTGGATGCCGGTGAGCGCGACGTCCCCGGCGAGGGTGGTCATGAAGGCCGTGTCCGCGGCGTCCTGACCTGAGGCGATGCGCACCATCGAGGCCCGCGGCGCGAGATGCGTCGCGTCGACCACCAGCCACTCCCCCTCGACCAGCGCCTCGACCACGAGGTGGAAGTCCATCGGGCTCAGCCCCGGGGCGTACACAGAGGCGCAGCGCGCCGGGATGCCCGCCGCCCGCAGCAGTGTCGCGGTGAGATGGGCGAAGTCCCGACACACCCCGCGGCGGGCGACGAAGGTGCTGCGGGCCGAGTCGGTGATCGTGCTCGACCCGGGCACGTAGTCCAGGTGGCCGTGCACCCAGTCCACCACCGCGTCGAGGGCCTCGACCCCCTCGCGCTCCCCCACGATCTCCTGGGCGCTGCGGGTGAACTCGTCGACCTCGCAGTAGCGGGAGGGGCGCAGGTGCAGCACGGAGTCCGCCTCGAGCACCCGCGGCACGGGCGCCTCGCCGATGCCGCACGCGTCGTAGACGATCTCCACCTCCCCGCCGGGCAGGCCGTGCAGGAGGTGGAGCCGGCTGCCGAAGCGGTCCCGGGTCTCCGTCACCGGGTGCTCGGCCCCGCCGGCCCGCACGCTCAGCATCTCCTCCGCCACCGGGGCGTCAGAGACCGCGACCAGCAGCGCCACGTCGGTCCCCTCCTGGACCTCGGCCCTCATCCATGCGCGCACATGACGTTCCATGCCCCCAGTCTCCGGCATGCGGGAGAGTCCGGCGGACGGTCGACTCCTTTGCCGGGACGTGATCGGAGACATAGGGTGATGACCCAGGCGTCTTCGGCGCCGGAGCGCCGGCGTTCGCGCCGACGCGGCCCCGGCCGCTCCCGTTCTCCGCGGGGCCCCGAGCTCGCCCCGCTCTCACAGGCATCCGCCTGGCCGGCCACGACCCGTCGTCCCGAAGAAGGAGTCCCTGTGCCCGAGACCCCCCACCGTCCGCTCGGCGTCGCCCTGATCGGCTACGCCTTCATGGGCCGCGCCCACTCCCAGGCCTGGCGCACCGTCGGCGCCGCCTTCGACGTGCCGCCGATCGCGCGGCGCGTGATCGTGGGACGGGACGAGCAGGCCGTCGCGGAGGCGGCGCGCCGGTTGGACTGGGAGGAGCACGCCACCGACTGGCGCGAGGCGATCACGAGGGACGACGTCGACATCGTCGACATCTGCACCCCCGGCTTCCTCCACGCCGAGATCGCGATCGCAGCGCTCGAGGCCGGCAAGCACGTGCTGTGCGAGAAGCCGCTCGCGAACGACCCGGCCGAGGCGGAGCGCATGGTCGAGGCCGCCCGCGCCGCGCGCGAGCGCGGCCAGGTCGCCGCCCTCGGCCACACCTACCGGCGCGTACCCGCCCTCGCCCACGCCCGTGATCTCGTCGCCGCCGGCCGGCTCGGCGAGATCCGCCAGATCCGCGCCTCCTACCTGCAGGACTGGCTCGTGGACGCCGAGGCCGGGATGACCTGGCGGCTGCGGAAGGAGACTGCGGGCTCCGGCGCGCTCGGCGACATCGGCTCCCATGCGATCGACCAGATCCAGTACGTCACCGGGCAGCAGGTCACCGCGGTGCGCGGCCGGCTCGCGACGATGGTCCGCGAGCGTCCGGGCCCCGACGGCCCGGAGCCCGTCACGGTCGACGACGCCGCCTGGGCCACCCTCGAGCTCGACGGCGGCGCGATCGCGTCCGTCGAGGCCAGCCGCATGGCCACCGGTGCGAAGAACGAGCTCGCGCTGGAGGTGTACGGCACGAAGGGCGCCCTGCGCTTCGACCTCGAGCGCCTGGACGAGCTGTGGTTCCTCGACGCCACCGCACCGGTCGCCGAGCAGGGATTCGCCCGGGTGCTCGTCACCGAGCCCGAGCACCCCTATCTCGAGGGCTGGTGGCCGCAGGGCCACATCCTGGGCTGGGAGAACGCCTTCACGAACCAGGCCCGCGACCTGCTGCTGGCCGTCCGGGACCGCGACCCCGCCGCCTACTCCCCCGACTTCGAGGACGGGCTCGCCCTCCAGCGGATCCTCGAGGCCGTCATCGCCTCCCACCGGGCCGACGGCGCGACCGTCCGCCTCTGACCCCACGCACGCCACCCTCACCGACGAGAAGGAGCCACGCCGCCATGGCGCACCCCCACACACTGTTCACCGGCCAGTGGGCCGATCTCACCCTCGAGGAGGTCGCGGAGCTCGCGGCCGGCTGGGGCTATGACGGACTCGAGATCGCCGTCTCCGGCGAGCACCTCGACGCGAGCCGCTGGGACGACGAGGCCTACATCGCCGAGCGGCTCGGGATCCTGGAGAAGCACGGGCTGAAGGTCTGGACGATCTCCAACCACCTCAAGGGCCAGGCGATCTGCGACGACCCGATCGACTTCCGCCACCAGGCGATCGTCGGCCCCGCCGTGTGGGGCGACGGCGATCCGGAGGGCGTGCGGCAGCGCGCCGCCGAGGACATGAGGAACACCGCCCGCCTCGCGCAGAAGCTCGGCGTGGACACGGTCGTCGGCTTCACCGGGTCGAAGATCTGGAAGTACGTGGCGATGTTCCCGCCCGTCGGCCAGGACGTCATCGACGAGGGCTACCAGGACTTCGCCGACCGCTGGAACCCGATCCTCGACGTCTTCGAGGAGTGCGGGGTCCGCTTCGCGCACGAGGTCCACCCCTCCGAGATCGCCTACGACTACTGGACCACGAAGCGCACCCTGGAGGCGATCGGGCACCGAGAGTCCTTCGGCCTGAACTGGGACCCCTCCCACTTCATGTGGCAGGAGATCGACCCGGTCTCCTTCATCACCGACTTCGCCGACCGGATCTACCACGTGGACTGCAAGGACATCCGGGTGCGCACCACCGGGCGCAACACCCGCCTCGGCTCGCACCTGCCGTGGGGCGATCCGCGCCGCGGCTGGGACTTCGTCTCCTTCGGCCGCGGGGACGTGCCGTGGGACGCGGCGTTCCGGGCGCTGCGCTCGATCGGCTACGAAGGCCCGATCTCCATCGAGTGGGAGGACGCCGGGATGGACCGCCTGCACGGCGCGAAGGAGGCGCTCGAGCGGCTGCGCAGCCTGGACTACCCGGTCTCGGAGCAGTCCTTCGACGCGGCCTTCAGCAACCAGTCATGAGCCGCGTGCGCAGAGCCGGGGACCGCGCCGGCAGAGACCTCGAGAGCGATGAGCGCGAGGCCCTCGCGGCGAGCTTCGCCGCGCTCGGCCCCGCGGCGCCGACGATCCTGCCCGGCTGGGACGCGGAGGACCTCCTGGAGCACCTCGTGCTGCGGGAGTCCGCCCCGCACCTGATCGTCGGGCCGCGCCTGCCCGGGCCGCTCGGCCGACGAGCCCGCCAGGCGCGGGAGAGCCGGCGCGATCGCCCGTGGACGGAACGGGTCGAGGACTTCCGGAGCGGCCCCGGCCCGCTCTCCTTCGCCGGACGGATGGACCGGCTGAGCGGCCAGGCCGAGCTGCTCATCCACCACGAGGACCTGCGCCGGGGCCGGCCCGGCTGGGAACCGCGCCGACCGGACGCGGAGCGGGACCGGGCGGCGTGGCGGGCCGTGGGCCTGATGGCGCCGCTGGCGATGCGGATCCCGGCCGAGGTCACGCTCGTCTCCCCGCTGGGCGGGCGGCGGCTGCGCTCCCGCGGCGCCGAGGGGAGCCTGCGCGTGCACGGCGAGCCGCTCGAGCTGCTGCTGTGGGTGACGGGCCGCGACGAGGTCGCGCGAGTGCGGATCCACGGGGACTTCGGCGGCAGGCGGGCGCTCGCCGCGGGGCGCCGCGGGCTCTGAGCGCTCCCGGCGCCGTCGGCCTGCTCAGCGCTCGAGCAGGAACAGCCGCGGGTGGTGGCCCTTCTGGAAGAAGCGGTGCTCGCCGACGCGCCGCCAGCCCGCGGCGCGCTGCTCGAGGACGCGCTGCATGCGGGTGATCTCGTGGGTCAGCACCCCGAGCCGGGCGCTGGGCGCGGCGAGCTCCGCGGCGCGCTCGAGCAGCGCCGCGAGGAGGTCCTCGTTGCTCTCGTGCTCGCCGTGGAGGGTGCCCCAGGGCGGGTTGGTGACCAGACGCGTGAAGCCTCCCTCGAGCTCCGCGGTCAGCACATCGCCCTGGACCCAGTCGATGCGGCCTCTGCGCCGGGCCGCGCGCTGGTGCCGGCGTGCCGCGTCCAGCGCCGCCGGATCGAGGTCCACGCCCATGGCGCGGGCCGGGGCCGCCCGGTGCAGCTGCTCGACGAGGAAGGTGCCCGAGCCGCAGGTCATGTCCAGCAGGGAGTCCTCGGCGCCGACGTCCAGGAGGTCGAGCACGGTCGCGGCGATGGTGGCGTTGACCGCGCCGGGGTAGTCGACCTCGCGCCATGCCCGGGTCGCCAGAGGGCGCGGCGTGGTGCGCAGCAGCACCTGCCAGGTCCCGGGAGAGGCGCCGCGGCGCACCCGGGCGACGAGGTCCCCGTCGGCGTCGTCGAGCGGGAGGTCGGCGAGCTCGGCGAGGGCGGCGGCCAGACGTCGCATCTCCGGCGTCCCGGCACCCGCCGCCTCCAGGCGCAGCCCGTGGAACACCTGGCGGGGCCGCTGCCGGCGCAGGTCCTCGAGAAGCTCGGCGAGCCGCTGCTGCACGGAGGTCTCCAGCAGCTCCCGGGGGCGGCGCGCGGGGACTGTGAGCGAGGTCGAGGCGGCCACGACGCGGCGCAGGGAGCGGACGGCATCGAGATCGTCGGTGCGCAGCGTCAGCTCTGTCGCGGACACGGTGCGCACGGCACCGAGCTCGCGGGCCTCGGCGAGGGCGCTGGCGGCGCATCCCTCGAGCACCTCGAGCACGAGGTCGTGGGTCAGCTGCGTCATCGGGGTCCCTCCGGGGGCGGGGTGCGGGTGGCCACGGCAGGTTACCGCTCGTCGCGGCACCGAGGAGCCCACCCGGGTCGGTAGACTGCGGGGGTGTTCATCGTGAGTGTGTGTTCCCTGAAGGGCGGCGTCGGCAAGACGTCCGTGACCCTGGGCCTGGCCTCTGCCGCCCTGCACCAGGGGGTGAACGCGCTCGTCATCGATCTCGACCCCCAGGGCGACTCGACGCTGGGCCTGCTCGGGGAGCCGGCCTCCACGCTCGACATCGCCGAGGTGCTCTCCTCCCCGCGCACGGAGACGATCGATCGCGCGATCATCCCCACGCCGTGGTCGAAGGACGCCGCCTCCCACCTCGACATCATCCCGGGCACCAGCCGCTCCGCGGTGATGGACTCCCCCGCGCTGAACCAGAAGGACGTGGGTCGGCTGCACCAGGCGCTGGACAAGCGCACGCACCAGTACGACCTGGTCATCATCGACTGCCCGCCCTCCCTCAACGGACTCACGCAGATGGCGCTGGCCGCCTCGGACCGCTCGCTCGTGGTGGCCGAGCCGGGCTTTTTCGCGGTCACCGCCGCGGACCGCGCGCTCAAGCTCGCCGCCGAGATGCACGAGGAGGGCATCGCCCCGCGGCTGCAGCCCCTGGGCCTCGTCGTGAACCGCTACCGTCCGCGCTCGGTCGAGCACCAGTACCGCCTGGCCGAGCTGCGCGACCTCTTCGGCGACTCGGTCCTGGACCCGGTCATCGAGGAGCGTGTGGGCCTGCAGCAGGCGCAGGGAGGCGCGGTCCCGCTGCACCGCTACGAGGGCGCCTCCGGCGCGCGCCTCACCGAGGACTTCGACGCGCTGCTGCGCACCGTGATGGACTCGCGCCAGAACTCCTGAGCGCTCCTCCCCCGCGCGGTCCCCGGGGTCTGCGCCGGACCAGTCGGCTGCGGAGCTCGTCGCCCTCGCCGGGCTCCTCGGGCCTGCCCGTGACCTCGGCGCCGCGCAGCACCAGCACGATCACCGCGCGAGGGACACGATCACCGCACGAGAGAACGGCGGGACCCCTTCCCCGAGGGTCCCGCCGTTCTCGCCGGTGGTGGTGCGGGCGGCGCTCAGCCGGCCTGGCGGGAGCGGCGACGCGCCGCGAGCTCGTCCTGGAGGGCGAGCGCCGCGTCGTCGGCCGGGTCGACGCCGGGCAGCACGGCGAGGTCGTTCTCGACCTCGCGCCACACACGGCCGACGGCGATGCCGAACACGCCCTGGCCGCCCTGGACCAGGTCGAAGACGTCCTCGGCGGAGGTGCACTCGTAGACGGAGGCGCCGTCGCTCATCAGGGTGATGCCGGCGAGATCGTCGATGCCGCGCTCACGAAGAGCCGCAACCGCGATGCGGATCTGCTGGAGGGACACGCCCGTGTCGAGCAGGCGCTTGACCACCTTGAGCACGAGGATGTCGCGGAAGCCGTAGAGGCGCTGGCTGCCGGAGCCGTGGGCCGCGCGCACGCCGGGCTCGACCAGGCCGGTGCGGGCCCAGTAGTCCAGCTGGCGATAGGTGATGCCGGCGGCCTTGCACGCGGCGGGGCCGCGATAGCCGAGCTCGCCGGGGGTGTCCACCACGTCGTCGAAGAGCACGCCCTGGGCGGGCTCTGCGGGGACGGTGGACTGCTCAGTGCGATCATCGCCTCGGGTGGCGTTCACGTCTACCTCCGGGTTCCGGCTCTCAGAGGGGGAAGTATGAGAGCGCCCGCCCAGAGTAGCGCGAAGTGCTCCCTCTCCGGTACCAACGCGCCGCGCGAAGGTCACGGAGAGGTGACGAGTGAGGTGCCAGGAGCCCGGTGCGCTCAGACCTCCCGCAGCTTGGTGCGCAGCATCGCGCCGTGGAGGGTGATCATCGACTCGCCGAGGTCGCGGGCGAAGTCCTCCGCCTCGCCGCGCGCCGCGGCGTCCCCCGCCCGGGAGCGGGGCCGGGCCACGGAGCGGATCATGTGCGCCTCCCGCTCGGCGGCGGTGCGCAGCATCACCAGGTGGCGCGGGTGCAGGCCCTCGTCGGCGAGGTCGCGGGCGGCGGCGACGATCTCGAGCTCGGCGGTGCCGTAGAAGAGCACATCGTCCGTCAGGAAGCCGTACTGCTCCAGCTCGGCGAGGAAGTCCTCCTCCACCCCCGCCTCACGGACGAGGCCGCGCCGGTCCAGCCGCACCGGCTGGAGGGTGGAGCTGGGGCCGGGCCGGGAGGCGATCGAGGTGACCTCGGAGTCGACGCCGTGCTCGAGCAGATGCTCCTTGATGACCTTCAGCGGCCAGAACCGGTCCCGCTGCGCGCGCAGCACGAAGCGCAGTCGGTCCACGTCCTCGCGGCTGTACTTGCGATAGCCGGCAGGAGTGCGTGCGGGCGCGATGAGGCCCTCGGACTCCAGGTAGTGGAGCTTGGAGTGGGCGAGGTCGGGGAACTCGTCCCGCAGCATCTCGAGCACCTGGCCGATGCTCATGCGTGCGGCGGCGGTGGCGCCCGGCCTGCGCGAGGCGGCGGCCGGCATCTGGTCAGACCGTCCCGGGGAACGGGTGGTAGGTCAGTCGGTACTTGCCGATCTGCACGTCCTGGCCGGCGTGCAGGCGCGCCTCGTCGACGCGATCCTTGCCCACGTAGGTGCCGTTGAGCGAGCCGAGGTCGCGCACCAGGAAGCCGTCGCCGTCACGCACGAAGGCAGCATGCTTGCGGGAGACCGTGACGTCGTCGAGGAAGATCTCGCTCTTGGGGTGGCGCCCCGCGACCGTGGTCTCCGAGTCCAGCAGGAAGCGGGCGCCGAGGTTCGGGCCCCTCCGCACGATCAGCAGCGCACTGCGCGGGGGCAGGTTCTCGATCGCCCGACGATCCTGCGAGGACAGGCCGGGCCCGGCGTCCTCGAGGGGGTCGCTGGGCGAGATCGCGCTCAGCTTCGACGTGTGGTCGAGATTGCCGTCGTTCCACTCGGTGTTCCCTGACACCTCACACCCCTTCCTGGCCTGCTGCGACCCTGCGTCGTGGAGGTGCAGGCCGCCGCTGATCCATTCTCGCACGTCCATGGCGCCCACCGGGGGTTCCTTCCCTCCAGCACGTCAGGATTTGACGATCACTTGACCACCCGGGAGTGCTCGGGAGCGCTGAGGTCCACGGTCGCCTCGACCCGGACCTCGTCCTCGGCGGCCGCGGAGAGCGTCCCGCCGTCGCCCGAGACCGAGTCGGCCGCACCGCCGGGTATCCGCAGCGCGGGCTCCATCACGGCGGGATCGCCGATCGCCTTCAGCGTGTAGGGCGCGCGGATCGGCAGGCCGTCCACGAGCAGCCCTCCGTCGGGCGCGGTGGTGATCGAGGTCGAGGCGACCACGCGCACGTCGCCGATCTGCACCACCTCGGCGCCGGCGTTGCGCAGCTCCTGCAGCACGCCCAGCAGGGTCGAGGCGCGCACGCCCTGCTCCGGATCCGCGATCGAGACGACGATCCCGCGCCCCTGGGCGGGGGCGGTGCCGGCCAGGATCTCGAGGTCGGCGAGCCGCTGCTCGGCCGCGTCCTGCGCGGCGACGTCGCCCTCGCGTCCCGAGCGGAGCGTCTCCAGGGTGCGCTCGAGCTCGGCATTCTCGAGCTCGAGGTCCGAGGCGTGGCGCCCGGACTCGTCCAGCAGGCGCACCAGCTCCTGCTGAGTGGCCCCCTCGAGGGACTCGTCGTTGCGGCCCATCTGCGCGGCGATCGACACGCCGAGCAAAAGGCACAGCAGTCCCACGATCACCTGGGCGACGGTCGCCTGCGGCCGGAGGGTGTCCTTCAGCCGTTGCCAGACGATCCGCTGCTGGTCGCGGCTGGTCGGGGTGCGGGTGCCGTCGCTCATGACCGGAACAGGAGCCGCCGGATCGCGGCCGCGTTGGAGAAGATCCGGATGCCGAGCACGACGATCACGGCGGTGGAGAGCTGGGAGCCGACCCCGAGCTGGTCCCCGAGGAACACCAGGAACGCGGCGATCAGCACGTTGAACAGGAACGAGGTGATGAACACGTGGGCGTCGAAGGCGCCGTCGAGGCTCGCACGCAGACCACCCGCGAGGGTGTCCAGCGCCGCCACCACGGCGATCGGGAGATAGGGCTGCAGGCCGGCGGGGACGTCGGGCTGGACGACGACGCCCAGCACGATGCCCACCACCAGGCCGAGGATGGCGATCACGGGGTGTCCTCCTGGTCCGCGCCGCCCTCGGCGGCGCTGTCGGGGGTCGGGTCGCGGACGTCCGCGGGCGCGGACCCGGCGGGGTCCTCGAGCAGGGACGCCTCGCGCAGGGTGCCCTGGGCGCGGGCGGGCGTGGAGAGCTCCTCCCCCGCCGTCCAGGTCAGGCCGATGCCGTAGCGGGTCGAGATCTCCGAGAGGTACTCGCCCGCCTCCGCCTCCTCGACCCCGGCGCGCAGCTGCTCGGGATCGCCGAGCGCGGTGATCTCGTAGGGCGGGGAGAGCGGGCGGAAGTCGACGAGCACCGCGGAGCCGGCGGTGCGGATCGCGGTGGTCTCGGTGACGCGCTGGCCGTTGACGGAGATCGCCTCGGCACCGGCGGCCCAGAGGCCGTTCACGGCGATCTGCAGGTCGCCGTCGGTCACCCGGTTCACGGTGCCCGGACCCGCGCCGGGGCGGGAGGGCAGCGGGGCGGAGTCGTCGAGGGTCAGCTGCACGCCCGGGCCGGTCAGCGACACGCCGTAGCCCGCGCGCTCGTACTCGCCGATCCGCTCCGCGGAGCTGCCGTCGGCGGTGTCGAGGACCTCCTCCTGCGCCTCGAGGATCTCCTGCTCGAGGAGCGTGCGACGATCCTCGAGCAGGTCGGTCTCGGCGCGCACCTCGCGCACCTCCTCCTCGAGCAGCGCGCGAGGGCTGTCGGCACCGGCGGCCTCCTGCCGCAGGTCGACCACGGAGACGGCGACCGCGAAGCCGAGCAGCACGGCCAGCAGCAGGGTGACGGCGCGCATCCGACGGTTGTCGGGCGGCGTGGCCGACTCCAGCGGGTGCTCGTCCTCCCGCAGCGGGTCGACCGAGTAGGGGTCCGCGGTGAGGGCGCGCAGGAGGGAGGTCGGCGAGTACGGGGTCTCTCCGTGGGGAGTCGCGCGCTCCTCCCCCCGTCGCATCCGTCGCTCAGCCATGCCTGGAGTGTAGGAGCTGGGCGAGGCCGGCGCGCCCGACGACCACCGCCCGGCGCGTCTATCCCATGGGCGCCGCGGATCTGCGCTCCGCCACGGGTGCCGCAGGTCACGCCCCTCTCGATTCGCTCCAGCGCCCGGAGCGGGGTACTGTGTTCCTCGGTCCTCCGGTGACGGAGGGTCTCGGGCTGTGGCGCAGCTTGGTAGCGCACTTGACTGGGGGTCAAGGGGTCGCAGGTTCAAATCCTGTCAGCCCGACAAAGGCCCTGGTGAGAACAAGTTTCTCACCAGGGCGTTGTCTTTTTTAGCGGCGATGTGACCGCTAGAGTGACCGCTAGAGTCGCGCCGGCTGGAGACCGCACGAGCCTCGGGGTCACCATCACGACGGCGATCGACCTTCGAGTGCCGCTCCTGGACCAGGGGCACGCGGGGCGAGCACAGAACGGGGCCGGCTGGTGGCCAGGGCCAGAGTCTCCCCAGGTTCTCTCGTCGCCGCGACTCAAGACCAGGCAGGCCGTCTCGCCCGTCGCAAGGCTGCCCATCCCGTCGGAGCTCCCACGTAGGGAAGAACTGCGGCAGTGTCGGCGCGGCCACTCTCGGCTGCCGGGGCATCGATAGCGCTGCGCCCTCACGGGTCATCCACTGGGTCACCTCCCACGTACACCTCGAAGTGCCCCTGCACCGCCATCACCTGATCGGATCGATGGGGCAAGTCGGCGCTGCCGGCGACAACGCCGCGATGGAGTCCTTCTTCGCGCTGCTGCAGAAGAACGTCCTGAACCGCAAGCGGTGGCGCACTCGCGAGGAGCTCCGGATCGCGATCATCACCTGGATCGAACGGACCTACCACCGCCGCCGCCGGCAGGACAGCCTGGGCCGGTTGACCCCCATCGAGTACGAGATCATCATGAACCCGACCGTCAGCCTGGCGGCCTAACCCCAGCTGTCACCTATCGCTGCACCAGTCCTGATGGTGCCGGGCCGTGGTGCGTCCGCGCACGTCTTGCAGCACGGGTCCGCTGATGAGTGCAGCGCTGCCTTAAGACAATCTTGAGAATGCGTTCGATCTCTCGCGTCATCCTTTCGACCGTACAGGTAAAGGCCCGGCCTACCCTCCGGGGGTATCAGGAGGGCGTGCGCAAAGCCGCGGTTAAATCTTCAGGCAGGGCACCCCATGCCTCCGTAGAACCGCCGAACCAGCCCGTACGTTGGTTTCACTGCCCACGAAATGAGCTGGCGCTTCACTGGTCGCTCTGCCGTCGCTGCGGCACTGACGAAGTCATCGACTCCCTCCCGTCTCGAGGAGGGAAACCTACGGAGTAGAAACATGGCCCATAACAACACCCACCGCGCCTTCGGCCGAGCAGTCACGCCTGTCGGGACCGCTGGCCGCGCGTTGCGGGGCACCGGCGGTGCCGCTGTCCTCGGCACGGTCCTCCTCGGATCCGCTTTCGCCGCGGGCCCGGCTCAGGCCGCCCCCGCCGCGTCGCCCGCCGCACCTGCCATTTCTGCACAGGCTGCTGCGCCGGCGGCGCCGGCCCCGGCACATGCGACATCCGCGCTTGCGGCCGAGAAGCTGCGGTGGGGATCGCAGGGCTCGTCGGTCGAGCAGCTCCAGACGGCACTGAACGAACACGGTGCCTCGCTGTCGGTCGATGGCAAGTTCGGCAAGCTCACCCATGGGGCCGTGAAGGACTTCCAGCGCTCGCATGGCCTGAAGATCGACGGCATCGTGGGCCCCGAGACGCGCGGCGCACTGAACGGCGGCGCATCGACCTCGGGCGGTGGAACCTCTGCTCCCGCCCCCTCGAACTCCGCGACGAACTCGCAGCAGGCGATCGTCGACGCCGCGCGCAGCCAGATCGGGGCCTCCTACTCGTGGGGCACCTCCAAGCCGGGCGTCAGCTTCGACTGCTCGGGCCTGAGCTCGTACGCGTACAAGCAGGCCGGTATCGACCTGCCCCGCACCTCGTCGCAGCAGGTTGCGGCTGGAACCACGATCTCGAAGTCCGAGGCCCAGCCCGGCGACCTCGTGGTGTGGCCCGGCCACCTCGGGATCTACGCGGGCGGCGACACGGTCATCGACGCGGGGCGCACCCCGGGCGCCGTCACCGAGCGGACCATCTGGGGTTCGCCGACCTTCGTCACCTTCCGCTGACCGCAGGTCGCAACGCCCGCGTAGAGGGAGCCTCGACCAATGGTCGGGGCTCCCTCTACGTGCAGAGACAGCGTCGTTAGCTGATCGAGGCCAGCAGCTCGGCACAGGCCTGCTTGCAGCGGCGACAGGCGTCCGCGCAGACCTTGCAGTGCTTGTGCATTTCAGCGTGCTTCTCGCACTCCTCGGCGCAGGACCGGCACGCCGCCTGACACGCCTCGAGTAGAGCACGGTTGAGCGCGATGTTCTCGCCCGTCTGACGGGACAGGACGCGTCCGGTGGCTTCGCAGACGTCGGCGCAGTCCTGGTTCCGGCGGATGCACTGGGTCAACTCCGCCACCATGTCCTCGGCCAAGCAGGCGTCCGCGCAGGCTGTGCAGGTCTGGGCGCACTCGAAGCAGGCCTCGATGCATGCGGCGAGCTTCTGCTGGTCGATGGTGCCGAGGTCCTTCGGGTAGGTCTGAAGCATTGATGCGACGTGATGGGTCATGGTCCTGCTCCTTCTCGTTCCGAACGGCCCGGCGGATACCAGCCCGCCTCGACGACGATAGCCAGGGCGCCCCGTAGGACGGAAGCGAGTAGACCGTACGTTCGGAGGCAATGCGGGCCGACTGGTCAGCGCGGTGCTCAAGAAGTCAAGATCTGACCTTGAGGAGACCTTGACCTGGGGCGCATAGGCTGGTGCAAAGTGTCCTCTGACTAGGAGAGATTATGCGTTCTCGTCGTTCTTTCGGTCGCCTCGCGGCCGTCGTCTTCACCGGTGCGATTGTGTTTGCCGGATGCACCGACAACGGGTCTGACGACGGTCAGACATCGGGTGGGTCCGAGGCATCGGAGGCGTCCGATGGTGGTGGCCACGGGGGCATGGAGCACCCGATGGATGGCGGCCCAGCGCCTGAGGGGATGGTGCCCGCGGAGGATCCCGAGTTCCCGGTCGGCACGGAAGTGACACTCACGGCGGACCACATGGAGGGCATGGAGGGGGCGACGGCGACGATCTCCGGTGCCTTCAACACCACGACCTACTCGGTCAGCTTCACCCCGACCGATGGCGGCGAGCCGGTCACCGACCACAAATGGGTCGTCCACGAGGAGCTCGAGAACCCGGGAGAGGCACCGCTGGCGGAGGGCACCGAAGTGGTCATCACCGCCGACCACATGACGGGCATGGAGGGCGCTGAAGCCACCATCGACAGTGCCACCGAGGAGACCGTGTACATGGTCGACTACGAGGCCGACGGGATGATGATGACGAACCACAAGTGGGTCGTCGAGAGCGAGATCGAGCCTGCGTGATGACCACCCCGTCGTACCTTCGAGGCCCGCGCGCCTCCTCCGGGGGTAGGCCCCGTCGTCGCACCGTGCGGCTGCCCCGGCGATCGCTCGTGCTCGGTGCCGGCCTGTTCCCGCTCGTGGTCGCCGGCTGCGGGACCGGCGGGTCCGAGCCCGCATCCGTCACGGGTGATCAGGAGCTGCTCCGGGAACATGGCTTCGCCGACGCCGACGCGCACGAGATCATCGATCAGCTCGAAGCGCTCCCGGTGGCCGAGCGACCACAGAACCTGATCGCCAGCGTCACTGCTACGTCCCTCCAGCTCCGAGACGATGCGGGGCGCGAGGCCGAGCTGCCCCTTCCGCAGGATCAGTTCTACCTGTCGGTGGCCGCGTTCGTGGAGACCACGCACGAGTGCGTGTTCCACAGTCTGACGACGTGCCGCGGAGAACTGCGCAGCCGCGAGCTCACCGTGAGCGTGGTCGACAGCAGCTCGGGCGAAATCCTCGAGGAGGGCACTCGCACCTCTCATGACAACGGGTTCCTCGGTTTCTGGCTGCCGCGCGGGATCACCGCGGAGCTCACGTGCACCCTCGAGGACGACACCGGGGTCGCGTCCATCTCGACCCAGGCGGAGGATGATCTGACCTGTCTGACTAGTCTCCAGCTGACGTGAGCCGACGAAGCATCCGCACCGCACTTCGACGCCCCGTCATCGACCCAGTCGTGCGGAGTAGGGCTCGGCCCGGCCCGAGTCGGCGGACCACGCTCCGACTGGGCGGCGGTCTGCTCGTCCTTGCTCCCCTGCTTGCGGCGTGCAGCGGTTCCTCGGATGCGGCGAGTGAGGCGAATGCCGGGTACGTTTCCGGTGATGGTGTTGTCGTCGAGATCCCCCCGGAGGGACGCGCCGATCCTCTGGAGATTCGGGGAACCACCTACGACGGCGACGACTTCGACTCCACGGCGCTGCGCGGTGCACCCTTGCTGATCAACGTCTGGTATGCGTCGTGTCCGCCGTGCCGGGTCGAAGCACCGGCGCTGAAGGCCGTGCACTCCGAGTACAGCGCCCTGGGAGTGGAATTCGTGGGCGTGAACACGCGCGACAAGGCCGGGCCGGCCGCCGCGTTCGAGGAGACTTTCGGCATCACCTACCCCTCGATCCCCGACACCGACGGCGCGGTGATCGCGTCCATGGACGGCAGCGTCTCGCCCAACGCCGTCCCCACGACTTTGATCCTCGATGCTGAAGGACGAGTAGCCGCCCGGATCGCGGGCGCAGCCGATCAGAGCACCCTAGAGAGCCTCTTGGATGCCGTGCTAGCGGAGGCCGCCTGATGGGTGAACTGTTCGCCACCACCGTGCTGAGCGGACCCCTGGCCGCAGCCCTGCTGCTGTCGATGGTGGCCGGTCTGGTCGCGTTCCTCTCGCCGTGCGTGCTTCCGGTGGTCCCCGGCTACCTCGGATACATCACCGGGCTCACCGGAGGAAGCGCCGGGCCGCCCCGCACCGGCGATCCCGGGGAACGGCCATGGCGCCTGGTCACCGGCGCTGTGCTGTTCGTCGCGGGCTTCACGGCGGTGTTCCTGGTCATCGGCGGTTTCGTCGGTGCACTCGGGTCATTGGTGATCCAGTACACGAGCGCGATCAATCGGATCTCCGGGGTGCTGGTCATCCTCATGGGCCTGGTGTTCGTGGGAATCTTCCCCCGCCTCTCCGGTGTGAAAAGGATCCGGAAGCGCCCCGATGCCGGACTCGCAGGCGCCCCGCTGCTCGGGATCACGTTCGGCTTCTCCTGGACCCCGTGCATCGGGCCGACGTTCGCCGCAGTCGCCGCACTCAGCCTCGGGGAGGCCTCCGCGAGCCGCGGCGCTCTCCTGGCTTTCGGCTATGCGATCGGGCTCGGGATCCCGTTCATCCTCTTCGCTCTCGTGTTCCGGCGCGCCCTCGGCATCTCCAGAGTGCTGTCCCGGCATCGCCGCACGCTCCAGATCGTTGGCGGCTCCGTGCTCATCGCGATCGGGCTCCTGCTGGTCTCCGGAGTGTGGGAGCAATGGATGGCACTGCTCCAGGTGCGGATCGGCAACTTCACCACGATCGTCTGATCGCTGAGCCCGCCGTACGCGGCCGGCTCAGCGGTCAGACGATTGCTCGGGGCAACCGGATGGTGAAGGTGGCTCCCCGCCCTGAGCCCTCACTGGCCGCGGCCATGGTCCCGCCGTGCGCATCGACCAGGGCTCGACTGATCGTCAGGCCGATGCCTGAGCCGGAGTTCTCCCGGGTGCGGGAGCTGTCGGCGCGGAAGAACCGTTCGAACAGGCGAGACCGGTCCTCAGCGGTGAATCCCTCACCGTCGTCTGCTACCGCGATCTCCACCGCACTGCCGTGGGTGGCTGCCGAGACCGTGACGGTGCCTCCGGGGGAAGTGTGCCGCAGAGCATTGCTCAGCAAGTTCCCAAGTACTTGGGCGAGGCGGTCCGGGTCCGCGTGGATCGTCACGGAGTGGGGCAGGGCGACTTCTCGTCGTAATGCCACACCCGCTGTCTCGAACCGTTCCTCCCATTCCTGGAGTGCTGATGCCAGCAAGTCATCGACGGCGAGGGGGTGCAGCTGTACCGGGAGCTGGCCCTCCTCGGCCCGGGACACCTCACTGATGTCGTCGGCCAACCGCGACAGTCGCACGGTCTGGCCGGCGAGGATGGGCATGGCCGCATCGGCTTCGATGACGCCGTCGGCCATGGCCTCGTGATGCGCGGAGAGGGTGGCGATCGGGGTGCGCAGCTCATGCGCGAGGTCAGCGAGCAGCTGGCGTCGGGTCTCTTCGACGGCATCCAGACGTGCAGCCATGTCGTTGAGCGTGGCCGCCAGCGAATCCAGCTCGGTCCCGGCTCCGACGGAGGGCACGCGTGTGGAGTAGTGGCCTCGGGACAGCTCATCGACAGCGGAGGTAAGGCTCTGAAGCGTCTTGCGGAGTCGTCGCGCCAGATTCCAGGTGACGAGGCCTGCAGCTAACAGAGAGACGACCAGGCCGACGCCCAGCGCAAGGGCAAGAGCGTCGCGGTAGGCACGTTCGATGTGGACGAGCTCGTCGCTGCCCACCGGGAGGTCGGTCTGGAGCAGGTGGTAATGGAAGACGGCAGGTCCGATGATCACCGTCAGGACCGTGATGGTGAGCGCACCGGCGAGCAGCACGATGAGCTGGCCGATCATCAGGCGCGAGGCCAAGCTGGTGCCAGGCCGGACCGTTCGAACAGAGGTACTGGGAGCGGTCACGAGCTCATCCCTTCCCCATCCGGTATCCGATACCGCGCACCGTGGTGATGAACCGTGCGGACTCAGCCGACTCGTCGAGCTTCCGGCGGAGGTTGGCGATGTGCACATCGACGAGATGGTCGTCTCCGATCCAGCTGTCGCCCCAGACGGCTTCCATCAGCTGTCTGCGGCTGAAGGCCTGGCCCGGACGGTGCGCCAGGGTCATCAGGAGCCCCCTCTCGGTGGGGGTCAACGGGATCGCCCGGCCAGCGAGTCGTACTTCCTGCGCAGCCGTGTCGATCTCCAGCTCGCCGAACGTACGCACCATGCCTGAAGCATTCCCTGACTCGACGCGAGGCCGCCGCAGCACGGCCTGGACCCGGGCGACGAGCTCACGCACGCTGAACGGCTTGGTGAGGTAGTCATCCGCCCCCACCGAGAGCCCCACCAGGCGGTCCACCTCCTCGGATCGCGCCGTCGTGATCAGCACGTAGCAGTCCGAGAAAGTGCGGATCCTGCGCATCACCTCCAAGCCATCGAGACCGGGCAGGCCGAGGTCGAGGACGATCACGTCCGGCGCCAGGGCACGGGCCATCTCCACCGCTTCGGGACCGCTCCGCGCGCTCGCAGTCGCGTAGCCGGCCTTCGCGAGATACGCCTGGACGACGTCCGACAGCGCCGCTTCGTCCTCGACGACGAGAACCATCGCTGCGGCTCGAGCCGATTCACTCCTCATGAGCTCCAGTCTGGTCTCCGTTCCTGGACACCGCGCGTCTATGGAGGTGCAGGCGGACTATCTGGACCGGATCTTGAAGAACTCTCGACGAGATCTTCCCCCGCCCCGGGGGAACCTGGTGGGGACCGTCTCGCGTACGTACTCGACCAAGGGAGCTGCTCGATGATGCCGACCGATGCGATGTCGTGGCTGATGTGGGCGATGGTCGCCGGCCTCCTCGTACTCCTCTGGGCCTCGGCACTGCTGCTGGCACGCACCGTGCTTCCCGGGCGCCCCCGACGCGCTCGGGACGAGAACGAGGCGATCGGGAACTCTCCCTGCGCCTGGCTCGAGGAGAGATCACGGCAGACGAGTTCGAGCAACGACGACGACTGGTCTTGGACGCCTTTCGGCCATGACACCACCCCCTCGCTCCAGAAGGACTGCACCTGTGAAGACTTTTTCCCGCCGCACCGTGTTCTCCGGAGGCCTCGGCGCGGCAGCACTGACGCTCGCGGCATGTGGCGACCGAGCCGCTCCGACCGAAGTTGGAGGCTTCGCACCGCCTCCTGCCCTGACGCCGAAAGCCGGTCAGAACGTCGTCACCCAGACCCTCGCCGCGGCGCCGACGACGGTGGACCTCGGAGGGAAGACGGTCTCGACCTGGGCATACGGCGAGACCCTCCCCGGACCGCTGATCCGCGCCACAGCCGGGGATCTGCTGCGCATCACGCTCGAGAACCGGCTGCCGGAGACCTCCACGATCCACTGGCACGGCATCCGTCTGCACAACGCCGCCGACGGGGTGCCCGGCATGACTCAGGACCCGGTCGAGCCGGACACCTCCTACACCTACGAATTCGTCGCCCCCGACCCCGGCACCTACTTCCTCCACTCCCACGTCGGCCTGCAGCTCGACCGCGGGCTCTACGCCCCGCTGATCATCGACGATCCCGACGAACCCGGGGACTACGATGCGGAATGGATCGTGACCCTCGATGACTGGATCGATGGGACCGGGCAGACCCCCGATGAGGTCCTGGCCGCGCTGACCGGCGCCGGGCCTTCGGATGCAGGCGGCATGGACCACGGCGACATGCCCATGGGCGACGACGGACCTGGCGGCATGGACCACGGCGGCATGCCGATGGGGGACGAGCCCTGGGGCGACGCCGGTGACGTGGCCTACCCCCACTTCCTGGTCAACGGCCGGGTTCCCGAAGCACCGGAGATCTTCGAGGCGAAGCCCGGCCAGCGCGTGCGCATCCGTCTGATCAACGCCTCCGCCGACACCATCTTCGCCCTCGCGCTCGGCGACCACGACCTCTCCGTCACCCACTCGGATGGATTCCCCGTCGAACCGGTCACCGCCAAGGCGCTCTACCTCGGCATGGGCGAGCGCTACGACATGGTGGTCACCGTGAAGGACGGCATGTTCCCTCTGGTGGCGCGGCCCGTCGGGAAACCCAGCGGCGGCCAGGGACTCGCCGTGCTGAAGACCGGTGCCGGGGAAGTGCCCGCTCCGGACGTCCAGGTCAGAGAGCTCGACGGGGAGGTCCTCATCGGGTCCATCCTGGAACCGGCCGAAGCCTCGCGACTCGAGGACCGCGCTGTCGACACCGAACTCGAGCTCGCATTCCAAGGATCGATGCAGCCCTACCAGTGGGCCATCAACGGAGCGCCCTACGGGCAGAACACTCCTCTCAGCATTCGCAAGGGACAGCGCGTGCGGATCATCGCGACCAACCAGACGATGATGAGCCATCCCCTGCACATCCACGGCCACACCTTCGCCCTGCCGTCCGGTCTTCGGAAGGACACCGTGATGATGGCCCCTATGGAATCGTTCGCTCTCGATTTCGATGCGGACAACCCGGGACGCTGGGCGGCACACTGCCACAACGCGTACCACCAGGAAGCCGGCATGATGACAGAGATCGATTACGAGTCCTGATGCCGTACGGCCACGCCCCCGAGGGCGCCACGGTGAGACCGGCTGCGTCACTGCGATCGATTCGACCGATCGTCAGCTCATCGTCCGCGGCGTTCACGAACAGACGTGTGCCAGCGACCAACCTGCTCGCCGGAAGGCCCGCGTGGAGCGTGCCTACCCGTTGTCCCCCGCCAGGGGAGACCCTCCGACGTTGTCGGGGGCTCTCCGAGGTGACCGACCTCCAGGTGAGCGCCCAGACGGTTCGCCTCGTCGTCACCTCCGAGAACGAAATCGACGACACCACGGTCCTCGGCGCAGTCGAGGAGGCCGGTTCAGTCAGATGATTCAGAGTGAGAGGGAAGATCTCGCTACGGTGGGTTCCTCCCTATCATGGAGCCCAGAGCTCTATGCCCCGCCCTGCCGAAAGGTCGGATCGTGATGTATTTCGGGATTGTGGCCATGGCCTTGGTGGCGATGCTGACCCTCGTGGCGCTGTTCGCGGCGCATCGTGTCTTGACGGTTCACGTCGATCCGTTGACCTCGTTGCCTGCCCAATCTGGATGGGTGCCCCAGGAGCACGCCCTATCGCGCTTCCACGTGCGTTGGTATCTTGCGTCCATCATCTTCCTGGCCTTCGACGTCGAGATGCTGTTCATGTACCCCTGGGCCGTGGTCGTGATTGAGAAGGGGCTCTCCGCAGTCGTCGAGATGTTCCTCTTTCTCGGCGCTCTGCTTGTCGCTGTGGCCTGGGCTTGGCGGGAAGGGGCGTTTCGATGGGCCTGAACGAACTCCTCGCCGGACTCGCCGTCCGTGCTGCCCACGTCCTCGTTGTCGAGCCGCCGGGCCAGTGGTCGACACGGGTGGAGCTCGAACATCAGATGCTGCGCCGTGGATGGCGACGGGCGTGGACCCCAGCCGATGCGGACGTCCTAGCGGTGTGCGGCGTGCCCGGCCCTGAACTGGCGGAACTGGTGGACCTCATCTGGGAGCAGATGCCCGGTCCGCGTGTACGCACCAGCATCAGCTCGCCCGACGCTGTGGCATCGGCTCTACGTACCGCCGCAGACCTTCTTCTCGACACTCCCGGTCATAGAGCAGATGCCCAGGACCGGCTTCAGGAACCTCAGCTTTCTGACGACTCCAACGAAATGGACCACGGGGGCCTCGACCATGGTGAGCACGACGGGACGTCCCCCGAAGACCACCCCGGTATGAGGAACGCAGGCCATGGCGAGATGGAACATGACCAGACGGACCACGAGAGCCACGATGGCCATAGGGACCATGCGGGCCATGGCGGCCACGAGAGCCACGAGAGCCACGAGAGCCACGAGAGCCACGAGAGCCACGAAAATCATGGCGGCCACGGCGGCATGGACATGGCTCCGGGGGGCATCCCGTTGGCCCAGGGCGGGGAAGACCGTGATGGTCTGGAGATGGATGTCCTGCATCTGGCGTTGGGTCCTGTCTTGCCGTTCTGGCCGGCAGGGCTGGTCCTTCACTGCTCGTTGCAGGGCGATGTCGTGGTAGACGCCGAGGCAGCTGTGATCGATGGTGGGGGCTACGGCAACCTGGTGCAGGTGAAGCGTCCCGGCCCCGTGTCTGCGGCGGTGCGGTGTGACAATGCCCTGGCGTTGCTGGCACTTGCGGGGGCGGAAGACGCGGTAGCCCGTGCCCGCCATGCCCGGGACACACTGCTGCACGGCGAACAAGATGCTGCCCAGGAAGCCGTTGAGCGGTTGTACCGCACAGTGCGGAAATCGCGGCTGCTGCGTTGGTCTCTGCGGAGCGTTCTGCCTCTCACCTCCGCTGATCTAGAGCGTCATGGCTTGCCGAGCCGTTGTCTCGGAGACGCCCACGACCGGTTGCTGTGGAGCCTCGACGCGGTCCGAGCCGAGACACGCAGCGAGGAGCCCGTGGCGCCGATCGACGCGGGTGTGGTGCCTTGGGAGATAGTGCCGCACCTGGTGACAGGGTTGGAAGTGGCCTCTGTGCGGCTGGCGGTGGCGAGCCTGGATCTTGTTCCGTTCCCAGCCGTCCAGGAGGCGAGGCATGTCTGAGTCCGTGGTGACGACCGTCTCTGCCGGATGGGCTGTGCTAGCGGCCATCATTCTGGGCGGCCTCGCGTTCTTCGCTGTTGCTTTGGGGGCGGCACTGTCCGCTCGCGCCCACGGCGCCTCCGGTGGCTGGGTGGCGCCCGTGGCCCGCACCGCGCGGCTGCTGCGGCAGCGGCGCCGGACCACCGTGGCCGCGGACACGTTGCTGTGGCGGATCGGTGGCGCGGGCCTGCTGGTCGGGGCTTTCGTGATGGTCGCGGTGATCCCGTTGGGGCACTGGACGCTGGCGGACCTGGACGTGGGGGTGGTGTGGTTCAACGCCGTGGACGTCATGGTCTGGGCCATGGTGTGGTTGGCCGGGTGGGGCGCCAATTCGACGCACAGCCTGGTGGGTGGCTACCGGCTCCTTGCCCATGGGCTGGCCTACGAGCTCCCCTTGATGTTTGCGCTGGTGGCCCCGGCGATCGCGGCCGGCAGTCTTCGCGTCGGCGAGGTGGCTGCCGCGCAGGAGGGCCTGTGGTTCGTGGTGTGGATGCCGGTGGCGTTCCTGGTCTATCTGATCGGTGTCACCGGATTCTCGGTGTGGGGCCCTTTCGCCCCGGCCCTTTCCGCGGACATTGCCGGTGGTGTGCTGAGTGAACTCTCCGGGGTGGACCGCCTCGTTTTCCTGGCCGGGCGCTACGCGTTCCTAACTGCCGGGGCGGCCTTCGCGGTACCGCTGTTCCTGGGTGGGGGCGCCGGACCCGTGCTGCCCGGCTGGGCATGGTCGCTGGTGAAGACCGTGGCGGTGCTGACCGTGCTGGTCTGGTTGCGGCGGAAGCTGCCGATGTTCCGACCGGACCGGTTCATGGAGATCGGGTGGATGATCCTGCTTCCAGCGGCCGTGCTCCAGGACCTGGTCGTGTCTCTCATCGTCGTCGCGAAAGGCTGAACCGTGCTGGTCACAATCGTGTTCTGGGTACTCGCCGTGGTGGCCGTGGCCGCGGGCGTAGCCGTGTTCGTGGTGGACTCCATGGCCCGGGCCACCTACGCCCTGGCGCTGTCGTTCATCGCCGTGGGAGTGCAAATCCTCCTCTTGCAGCAGAGCTACCTCGGGGTCATCACGATTCTGATGATGGTGATGGAAATGGCGGTGATGGCCGTCTACATGGTGATGTTCATGGGCATGAACCCGGCGCTGATGCCGATGGACATGACCCACGGGAAGAAGACGGCGATCGGCGCCTCCGCCGGCGTTTTCGGGCTGCTCGCCGCCGGCGCCCTGCTCATCCCCTGGCCGGAGCAACGCGGCGCCCCGCCCAAGAACCTCACGCACGCGATCGGCTTGGAGATCATGGGCGAGAAGATGCTGGTCATGGTCGTGGTGGGTGCGGTCCTGGTGGCAACCATCGTGTCCGGGGTGGTGCTGGCCGCTCATCGCACCCGCTACGACCGGTTCGGTGACGACCTACGCCGCCGGCCGGCCGACGATCCCCAGCCGGGGGGTGTGGGCCGATGACCCTGGAAGCCGTGCTGGTGGTGGCCGCCGCGCTGTTCGCGGTGGGCCTCTACGGAGCGCTGTCCCAGCAGGTGGTGGTGATGGTGATGATGGGGCTGGAGCTGATGATCAACGGGGTTCTGCTGGCCGCCGCCGGATTCTGGTGGTTCCTGGCCCCGGACCCCTCCGGGCAGGTGCTGCTGCTCGTGGTGCTGGCGGCGATGACCGTGGAGATGGCCATGGGCTTCGCCGTGGCCACGCTGCTGCACCGCCGGCACCAGACCGACATGACGGACATGGCCGAGGAGTTGTCCCGATGAGCGCGGCCGAGGGCGCGTTGCTCGCCATGGCGCTGCTCCCGGGGGGCATGGGCGCCGCGCTAGCCGTGACCCGCCGGTGGGAACGCGTTGCGACACCGATCGCGGTGGCCACTGCTGGAGTCACCACAGCACTGGCGGCAGTCGTCGCCCTGGCCCGGCCGGCGCTGTCGGCCCTGTTCGTGGCCGGCGCCGACTTCGCACTGGAGGTGGATGCCCTTGCGGCGCTGACCGCACCGATGATCGCCGCGGTGACCTTCCTGGTGTTGGTCTTCGCGGCCGGGAGCATCCGGGAGTCCCGGGCCCGCTTCCACGGGCTGATGTTGATCTTCTCCGCCGCAGCCTTGGTCACCGCCTCCGCCGCCAGCATCCCGGCGCTGCTGTTCGCCTGGGAGGTGATGGGCGCGACCTCCTACGCCCTGATCGGGTTCTGGTGGCGGGAACCGCGCCGGGTTTCGGCGGGGCTCACCGCCTTCCTCACCACCCGCACCGCCGACCTGGGCCTCTACGTCGCCGCCGGCGCCGCCCTGGCCGGCGGAGCAGGAATGGCGCTGTCCGACCTCCCGGCCGCGACGGACCCGTGGCGCCACGTCGTCGCGGCCGGGATCATGGTCGCTGCCCTGGGGAAGGCCGCACAGTTGCCCTTCTCGTTCTGGCTCTCCGGGGCGATGCAGGGTCCCAGCCCGGTCAGCGCGCTGCTGCACTCAGCGGCGATGGTGGCCATGGGCGGCTTCCTGCTGCTGCGCGTGGAGCCGTTGTTGGCTGCGACCGGGTGGGCCGGGCCAGTGGCCGCCTGGCTCGGGATGCTCACCGCGGTGCTGATGGGCATCGTGGCGCTGGCCCAGCGGGAGCTCAAGCAGCTCCTGGCCGCCTCCACGGTCGCCCAGCTGGGGTTCGTCGTTCTCGCTGCCGGTGTCGGCGCGGTCAGTGGCGGCGCGGCCCATCTGGTGGCGCACGCCTCCACCAAGGCCCTGCTCTTCCTGGCTGCCGGGGCGTGGCTGACAGCGTGGGGCACCGAAGATCTCGCGAGACTACGCGGAGTGGGGCGTCGGTGGCGGGTTGTCGGGGTTTGCGCGAGCGTGGGGGCGCTGGCCCTGGCGGGGATCGCCCCGTTGTCCCTGTGGGCGACCAAGGACGCCGTGCTGGCTGCTGCGCTCGAAACCTCCCCGTGGCTCTACGCCGCCGGGTTGCTGGCGTCCGCCCTGTCGGCCGCCTATGCCGGCAAGGCCCTGTGGGCGATCTGGCGCCGCGGGGACGGCGCGGGAATCCGTGCGGGCGGCAACGGCCAGGTGGGGGCCCTGGAGCAGGCGCCGCTGGTCGTGCTGGCCGCCGGCGCGGCCGGGCTCGTCGTGCTGGCTCTACCCCCGCTCAGCCGGGCCCTCGCCCAGACACTGGGCGGGCACGGCGAGGTCTCGGCCGTCGAGCTGGCTCTCTCGGCCGTGATCGCGGCCGCCGTGCTGCTGCTGATGCTGCGGCTACGCGCCCCCGAGCCGAGATGGGCCCGTGAGTGGCTGGGGCTGGAGAGGATCGCGCATGCCGTCGTCGTCCGCCCGTCCCTGTCCCTGGCGCACGCGCTGGCTCGGTTCGATGACCACGTCCTGGACCGCACCGTGATGGCCGCCGCCGGGGCGGTGCCTGTGCTAGCGCGGATCGCCGCCCGTGCCGACGACCGGATTCTCGACGCCGGGGTCGACGCCACCGCGCACGCCGCCGACGTGAGCGGTCACCTGGCGGCGAAGGTCGATGACGACGGGGTGGACCGCGGGGTGGAGATCCTCGCCGGTAGGGTCCGCCGGCTCGGGCATCTGGCCCGGATCCCGCAGACCGGAGCCATCCACCAATACTTTCTCCAGGCTGTCGCGGTCCTCACGATCGGCGTCGTGGCCTGGTCCGTCTATACCGTGATGGGATGAGCATGCTGAGTCTGATCGTTTTCCTGCCCCTGGCCGGCGCCGTCGTCCTGGCGGCGATACCGGCGATCGGCCCTGCGGTCGCCCGCTGGGCCTGGGTCGCCGTGAGCGCGGTCGAGCTGGTGCTCGTCGGAGTGCTGTGGGTCGGTTATGAGGACCCGGGGCAAAACGCACTGGCGTACGAGCAGCAGGTGCCGTGGATCCCGGGGGTGAACAGCAGCTATCACGTGGGCGTGGATGGTCTCTCGTTACCGCTGGTGGCCATGACGACGATCGTGTTCCTGGCCTGTGCCGTCTACGCCCTGCGCCAGCCCGACCGGCCCCGGACTCAGGCGGCCCTGTTCCTGTTCCTGCAGGGCGTGAGTCTGGGGGTGTTCGTGGCAGCCGACCTCATCCTGTTCTTCGTGTTCTTCGATCTCTCGATCGTGGGCATGTACTTCGTGATCGCCGGATGGGGCCATGGCAACGCTGCCCGCTCGGCCCTGAAGTTCTTCCTCTACACGTTTCTGGGATCACTGGCCCTGCTGCTGGGCTTTATCGGGCTCTACGTCGCCGCCGCACCGCACACCTTCGACATCCCCGAGCTTGTCGCGGCCACCCCGCTCGATGACAGCCCGCTGACCGGGGGGCTGGTGCTGGCGGCGATCGTGGTCGGTCTCGCGGTGAAGACCCCCACCGTTCCCTTCCATACCTGGTTGCCACCGGCCCACACCGACGCCCCGGCGACCGGTTCGGCCGTGCTGGCTGCGGTGTTGCTGAAGATGGGGACCTATGGGTTCGTGCGCATCGCCATGCCGATGCTCCCGGAGGCGTGGCGGTCCTGGGCCTGGGTGATCGTGGCGATCGGTATCGTCTCGGTGCTGTACGGAGCGTTCGTGGCGCTGGCTCAGACGGACCTCAAGCGGATGGTGGCCTACACCTCCGTCAATCATATGGGCTACATCGTCCTGGCCCTGGGTGCGGCGGGTCTGGTCGCCGAGGGCGCCGAGCAGGCCCGCTCGGTGGCGGTCACCGGTGCGGTGGTGCAGATGGTCAGCCACGGGTTGATCACCGCCGCGCTGTTCCTGCTGGCGGGGGTGATGCAGGATCGGGCCGGCACCTATGACATGGGTTCCTACGGAGGCCTGGCCGGTCCCGCGCCGCGGTATGCGGCGCTGTTCGCGGTCGGTGCCTTCGCCTCCCTGGGCCTGCCCGGGTTCTCCGGATTCATCGCCGAGTTCCAGATCTTCGCCGGCAGCATCGCGGTCGCCCCGGTCACCGCCATCGCCCTGCCGGGCATCCTGGTCACGGCCGCCCTGTTCCTGCGGGCGCTGCAGCAAGTGTTCACCGGCCCCACGGAGGGCCGATCGCCCGGGTTCGCGGATCTGCGCGTCCGGGAGCTGTGGTCGGTCGGTCCGCTGCTGGCCCTCTCCGTGCTCATCGGGGTGCTGCCTCGAGTTCTGCTCGAGGTGATCGAGCCGGCCTCCGCGGCCCTGGTCTCCTTGGTCGGGAGGTAGCCGGTGGAGGCCTCGATGCAGATGCGGCCCGCCCTGCTGCTGCCGGAGATCCTCGTCTTCGTCGGCGGTCTGGTGGTGCTGCTGGGCGGCTCGTTCCTACCCCGTCAGCGGCAGTGGATCGCCCGCGCCGTCGCCGCGGTCGCCCTGCTCGGTGCCACGGTCGCCGCAGCCGTGGCGATGGCCGGCCCCGAACAGAGCGCGTTCTCGGGCACCTTCGCTGTGGACGTCGCCACCGGAGCCGCCCGGATAATCGCGGCCCTGACGACCCTGTTGGTCCTTGGGGTGGCCTCCGGGGAACTCGCCGGCTCGCCGCGAGAGTCCGACACCTACGCGCTGCTGCTCTTCGCCACCACCGGGGTGATGGTGCTGGCCGGAACCACCGACCTGCTCGTGCTCGTGGCCGGATTCCTGCTGGCCAGCATCCCCTTGTATGGGATTGTCGGCCTGACCGGCGGCCGGTCCGGGGCCGAAGCGGCGATGAAGACCTACCTCATGGGCGCGTTGTCCGGAATCCTGCTCATGCTCGGGGTCACCGTGCTCTACGCCGTGGCCGGGGGCACCGACTACGCCCTGCTGCGGGACGCGCTGCCCGGGGCCCCGGCCGCAGCCGTGGGGGTCGGCGTGCTGGGCGTGCTCGCCGGGTTGCTGTTCAAGGCCGGCGGCGTGCCCCTGCACTTCTGGATACCCGACGCCGCACAGGGCACCGGCGGCACCGCCGCGACGTTCCTGACCACGGTCCCCAAGATCGGAGCGCTGGTAGCCGTCTACCGATTCGTGGCCACGATCTCCGAAGGCGACGGCTCCTGGCTGGTCGTCGCAGGCGTGCTGGCCACGACCTCCATGGTCGTGGGCAACCTTGCCGCATACTGGCAGACCGATCCCCGCCGGCTGCTGGGCTGGTCGACCGTGGCCCAGGTCGGGTTCCTGCTCGTCCCGGTGGCCGCGGCGGGGCGCAGTGGGCTGGCACTGCCCTCATTCTTGTTCTACCTCGCCGCCTATGCCCTTGCCAATGTCGCCGCCTTCGCCGTCACCGCAGCGCTGCCCCACCACCGCGAGCTGAGTGACTACCGAGGTCTGGCCCGGTCCCGCCCCGGGCTGGCCCTGGCTCTGCTCGTGGCGCTGCTGGGCCTGGTGGGCACCCCACCGCTGGCCGTGTTCGTCGGCAAGCTCACCACCGCCACCGCCGCCTGGGACGGCGGGCACGGCTGGTTGGCGCTGGTCGTGATGCTCAACAGCGTGCTCAGCCTGTTCTACTACCTGCGCTGGTTCGCGCCCGCGTTCGCCCGTCCTACCGATAACGGCGCTAACTTCCCCGGCCCGGGCGGAACGGCCACCTGGCCGGCAGCCACCGCCGGGGTGGCTGCCACCGCGAGCCTGGGGCTCGGCATCCTGGCCGGTTTCCTGTGGGCGGCTCTGGAAGGACCCCTGCTGTTCTAACGACGGCGTCGGCATGGACGTCGCCATCGCTTCCATCGGCGTGATCCTCGCGTCTGACCCGCAGCTGCCGGATGCGGTGGGCTCGTCTCTGACTACAGCAGCGCAGCCGGCGTTCACCAGCGGGCTGAACACCGCCGGCATGGTCTCCGCCGTCATCGCCGCTCTCGCCGCACTCGTTGCCGCTACGCGGTTGCGCCATATCCGACCCACCGGTGAGTCCGCGTCCGAATCGAGGTCCTCCGAGGAATCCGTGCGGTGAGTGGAGCCGGCGAGCCGATGCCCGGCACTCGCAGCCACAGAGCTTGCGTGATACCGGGAGGGGGTATAGCCTCAATCCCGGATTGATACCCCATAGGGGTATACAAATTGAGAGGAGCACGACCATGACGACGACGAACGAGTACCAGGTGACCGGAATGACCTGTGGGCACTGCGAGATGTCCGTCCGCGAGGAGGTCGGTGAGCTCTCCGGGGTGACTGACATTCAGGTCAGCGCCCAGACGGGTCGCCTCGTCGTCACCTCCGAGGAGCCCCTCGATGACGCACAGGTCCTCACCGCGGTCGAGGAGGCCGGCTACTCGGCGGTCAAGACCCGATGAATGCCGCGGGACGACTGATCGCCTACGGCGCCGCGGTCGCAGTGACCTTCGGCGGCGCATTCGTCGCAGCCGGCGCCGTCGTCCCGGACCGGGTCGTCGAGCGCTGGTCAGCGCAAGCAGCCGACACATCGCACGACGATCCCGACCACGGTGGAGGCGCGGATGCGCAGCCCGAGCCCGCACCGCAGAAGGGAGTATCGATGTCATCGCAGGGATACGTGCTGTCCAAGGTCTCCGCTCCGCAGTCCGCTGAGCAGGCCGGAGAGCTCGCCTACACGATCACCGGGCCCGACGGGAGCCCCGTCACGGAGTATCAGGAGGCTCATGAGAAGGAGATGCACCTGATCGTGGTCCGCACCGACGGCACCCAGTACCGCCATGTGCACCCGGAGCTGGACCCATCCACCGGCAGCTGGTCCCTGCCCTGGCAGTGGGAGGAAGCCGGTACGTACAAGATCTACGCCGACTTCGCCCCCACCGGCGACGGCGAGGACACCCTGACGCTGTCGCGAACCGTTGACGTTGCCGGCGAACTCACGCCGGTCACCGACCGTCCCCTCTCCGCGAAGGACGAGGTCGACGGGTTCGAGGTGACTCTGGACGGAGAGCTGACTGCCGGGACATCCAGCGACCTCACGCTGAGCGTCACCCAGGACGGCGCTCCGGTGACCACCTTGGAGCCCTACCTCGGCGCCTTCGGCCATCTCGTCGCCCTGCGCGAGGGCGATATGGAGTACCTCCACGTCCACGCCGAGGGCGAGGACCCGGCTGCCGGGGAGACCTCCGGCCCGGAGATCTCCTTCATGGCGGAGGCCCCTACGGCCGGCCGCTACTACCTCTATCTGGACTTCCAGATCGATGGCGAGGTGCACACCGCGCAGTTCATCGTCGAGGCGGAGCAGGGCACCGAGAACGAGAGCGCCGATGCGCACCCGGACGGTCACTGAACCCTCCGGGCCGGATCGACCGTCGCAACAGATCGGAAAGGACCTGGAGTGAACACCGAAGCACCGCTCATCGCGGAGGCCGGCATCGAGCTGGAAATCGGCGGCATGACATGCGCATCCTGCGCGAACCGGATCGAGCGGAAACTCAACAAGCTCGACGGCATCACCGCGACCGTCAACTACGCCACCGAGAAAGCCAAGGTGACGGCCCCAGAGGGCTACGATCCGCAGCTGCTCGTCAGTGAAGTCGAAAAGACCGGCTACACCGCCGCACTGCCCAAGCCGGCCACCGGCAAGGGCTCGGCGACCACGCCCGGGGATGATCAGGAGGATTCCGATCCGGAGCTGACCGCTCTGCGCCACCGGCTGATCGGAGCGGTCCTGTTGACCGTCCCGGTCATCGCCATGGCGATGATCCCCGCCCTCCAGTTCCCCTACTGGCAGTGGCTCTCGCTCGCGCTCGCAGCGCCGGTGATCGTGTGGGGTGCGTGGCCGTTCCACAAAGCGGCCTGGACCAACCTCAAGCACGGCGCCGCCACCATGGACACGCTCATCTCCATGGGCACCTCCGCCGCCCTGCTGTGGTCCCTGTACGCGCTGTTCTTCGGCACGGCCGGCACCCCCGGCATGACCCACCCCTTCGAGCTGACGATCGCCCCCTCCGACGGGGCGGCGAACATCTACCTCGAAGTCGGCGCGGGCGTGACGATGTTCATCCTGGCCGGCCGCTACTTCGAGAAGCGCTCCAAGCGCCAGGCCGGCGCCGCCCTGCGCGCCCTGCTCGAGCTCGGCGCGAAAGAGGTCTCCGTGCTGCGCGGAGGCCAGGAGCAGAAGATCGCCGTCGACGACCTCGTCGTGGGTGATGAGTTCATCGTCCGGCCCGGAGAGAAGATCGCCACCGACGGCACCGTCACCTCCGGAACCTCCGCGGTCGACGCCTCCATGCTCACCGGGGAATCCGTCCCCGTCGAGGTGGGCGAGGGTGACATCGTCACCGGTGCCACCGTCAATGCCGGTGGGCGGCTCGTGGTCCGTGCCACGCGCATCGGCTCCGATACGCAGCTGGCGCAGATGGCGAAACTCGTCGAGGACGCCCAGACCGGCAAGGCCGAGGTCCAGCGCCTAGCCGACCGCATCTCCGGGATCTTCGTGCCGATCGTCATCCTGGTCGCCGCGCTCACCCTCGGCGGATGGCTCGGCGCCGGGTTCCCCGTCACCGCGGCCTTTACTGCCGCCGTCGCCGTACTGGTGATCGCCTGCCCCTGCGCGCTGGGTCTGGCGACCCCGACCGCCCTGCTGGTCGGCACAGGCCGCGGCGCCCAGATGGGGGTGCTCATCAAGGGCCCCGAGGTGCTCGAGTCCACCCGCAGGGTCGACACCGTGGTGCTGGACAAGACCGGCACCGTCACCACCGGCAAGATGACCCTCACCGACGTCGTCACCGACGAGGGCACCGATCGGGCCGAGCTGCTGCGCCTGGCCGGCGCCGTCGAGGACTCCTCCGAGCACCCGATCGCCCAAGCGATCGCCAAGGGCGCCACCCAGGAGGTCGGCCAGCTCCCGACATTGTCGGAGTTCACCAACGTCGAGGGGAAGGGCGTGCGCGGCACCGTCGAGAACCACTCGGTCGTCGTGGGCCGCGAGAGCCTCCTCGCCGAGACGCAGATGACGCTGAGCCCTGCGGTGGCCGCTGCGAAGACGGATGCCGAGGAGCAGGGCAAGACCGTCGTCGCCATCGGCTGGGACGGGATCGCCCGCGGAATCCTGGTGGTCGCCGACACGGTCAAGCCCACCAGTGCAGAGGCCGTTGCCGCGATGAAGGAGCTGGGGCTGATCCCGGTCCTGCTGACCGGCGACAACGAGGCCGTGGCCCGTCAGATCGCCGCCGAGGTCGGCATCGACGAGGTCATTGCCGAGGTGCTGCCGTCGGAGAAGGTGGATGTGGTCTCCCGCCTCCAGCGCGAGGGTCGCATCGTCGCGATGGTGGGCGACGGCGTCAACGATGCCCCCGCCCTGGCTCAAGCCGACCTGGGACTGGCGATGGGCACCGGTACCGACGTGGCGATCGAGGCCAGCGACATCACGCTGGTGCGCGGTGACCTCCGAAGCGCCGTCGACGCCATCCGCCTGTCCCGCAAGACCCTCGGCACGATCAAGACCAACCTGTTCTGGGCCTTCGCCTACAACACGGCCGCAATCCCGATCGCCGCGCTCGGCATGCTCAACCCCATGCTGGCCGGCGCCGCGATGGCCTTCTCCAGCGTCTTCGTCGTCGGCAACAGCCTGCGCCTGCGCGGCTTCACCTCCATCGCGAAGAACTGACTCAGCCTGCACGACACCCCAATGGAAGGAAAACTATGCACGACACCACCGACCAGAACTCCAACTGCTGCGGCGGTCATTCGTCCCACGCTCCCGTGGAGTCCGAAGGACGCCCGAACCTTATGGGCCCCACGGCGGATGACATGGCCATCTGCCCGGTGATGGAGGGCCGGACCGTGATCAAGAGCGTCGCCGAGGCCGCGGGCCTGTTCCGCGACTACGAAGGCACTCGCTACTGGCTGTGCTGCGCCGGCTGTGGCCCCCTGTTCGACGCCGACCCGCAGAAGTACGTCGCCGCCTGAACAACCACCCACGAGCGGGAGGGGTGCACCGCCTGGCAGTGCACCCCTCCCCCGTCCAGATCGGAGCTCCACCGTGTCCGCCACGACGCACGTTCTCGTCATCGGTGCCGGTGCCGCGGGATCCGCCGCCGTCCGGGAACTCGCCCCGCAGGAAAAGATCACCACGACGGCGATCATCGATGCGGAAATCGCCCCGTACAACCGCACGCTGGTCAACAAGGCCGTCGCCACCGGACTCATCGACACCCACCAGGCACAGCTCCCGCCGCTGCCCGGCAGCGTGGTCCGCGACAGCGTCCGCGCGGTCGATCCTCGTGAGCAGACCGTCCACCTGCGCTCCGGAGCCCGCCTGGACTATGACGCCCTCATCGTGGCCACAGGAAGCGCGCCACGCCCCCTCCCTTCGGGCGTCGCCGCCCCCGCAGCCGTGGACAGCGCTCGGATGACGCACCTGCACTCGCTGGACGATGCGCTTCGTGTGCGCGCCGCCCTCGCGGCTACGACCTCCCCAAGGGTCCTTATTTACGGGGCCGGAATGATCGGAGCCGAAACCTCGGGGATACTGCGCGATGCCGGGTGCCAAGTCACTCTCGCCGCCTCATCCCCCGTCCCCGGGATCACCGCGTTCGGCGCAGCGGTCGCGGAACAGCTCGCTCGCGCCCATCGCCGCGCCGTCACCACCCGCTTCGGTCACACGTTGACCCACCTGGATCTCGAGAAGAACGAGGTGCGCGCGGAGTTTTCCGATGGCCACGTCGCCACGGTGGACCTGGTCATCACCGCTCTGGGCACGATCGCGGTCAGCCCCTCCCCCTGGAACGGTCCGATCGCCGTGGATCACCGCCTGCGCAGTCGCACCCACGATCACATCTACGCCGCAGGAGGTGTCGCAGTCCACGAGTCCGACGGACTGACCTGGCGCATCGATCACTGGAGCGATGCCGAGGCCCAGGGCGTTCACGCCGCCCGCAGCCTCCTGGCCTCGATCGGCCTCGCAGACTCCCCGGGCATCTACCGGCCGCGCGCCCTCTACAGCGCACAGATCCACCAGCATCTCTACCTCGCCGCGGGACACACCAGCCACTCCGAGAACGTGCAGACCACGTCCATTGTTCCCCTGGTCCTCACTCATGAGCGAGCGGGACAGCTCATCGGCGTCAGCGGCCTGGACGCCGGCGCCGCGGTGATGGCTCTCGTGCCGGAACTCCATAGCTCGATCGAGTCGATGCCGAGAGCGGAATCCACCCCCTCGACAGATACCCCCTAGGGGTATATGGTGTCGGCATGAACGCTGGCAACCACACCCACCGCCACGACCACGGGGAACTCGGCACGCAGCACGACCACCATTCCCCAGCACCCCATGACAGCCGCACCGCCATCGCTGAGCAGGACGCTCCCGGCGCACACCACGACCATGGATCGCACCGAGGCCATGAGGGCCACTCCGGACACGAGAGCCACTCCGGGCACGGTGGTCACTCCGGTCACGGGGACCACGTCGCACAGTTCCGACAGCTGTTCTGGCTCAACCTGTTCATCGCGGTGCCCGTCGTCGTCTTCTCCCCGATGTTCGCGATGCTCCTCGGATACAGCGTTCCCGACTTCCCCGGCGCACTGTGGATCGCCCCGATCCTCGGCAGCGTCATGTATGTCTGGGGCGGCCGCCCGTTCCTCACAGGTGCTGTCTCCGAGATCCGTTCCCGCCAGCCGGGGATGATGCTCCTCATCGGGCTCGCGATCACGGTCGCGTTCATCGCCTCCTGGGGTGCCACTCTCGGGCTCCTGGATCACCAGTTGGAGTTCTGGTGGGAGCTGGCTCTGCTGATCGTGATCATGCTGCTCGGACACTGGGTCGAGATGCGCTCCCTCGCGCAGACGACCTCCGCGCTCGACTCCCTGGCCGCGCTGCTCCCCGATGAGGCGGAGCGCATCGAAGGCGATGATCTCGTGAGCGTCTCGCCGAGCGAGCTGCGGCACGGTGACCTGGTCCTGGTGCGCCCAGGCGCGAGCGTTCCCGCGGACGGCACGATCCGTGAGGGTCGCGCCGATGTGGACGAGTCCATGGTCACCGGCGAATCCCGTCCGGTCACACGCTCCGCCGGAGACTCCGTCGTGGCCGGTACCGTCGCCACCGACTCCAGCCTCCGCATCGAGGTCACCGCCACCGGCGACGACACCGCCCTGGCCGGCATCCAGCGCCTGGTGACCGAAGCGCAGAACTCCTCCTCCCGAGCTCAGCGCATCGCCGATACGGCGGCCGCGTGGCTGTTCTGGTTCGCGCTCGGCGCCGCCGTGATCACCGCGATCACCTGGTCACTCCTCGGCATGCCCGATGATGCCGTCGTCCGCACGGTGACCGTGCTGGTGATCGCCTGCCCCCACGCGCTCGGTCTCGCGATCCCGCTGGTCGTCTCGATCGCCACCGAGCGGGCCGCCCGCGGCGGCGTCCTGGTGAAGGATCGCCTGGCATTGGAAGCGATGCGCACCGTCGACGCCGTTCTGTTCGACAAGACCGGCACCCTCACCAAGGGCGAGCCCGCCCTCGCCGAGATCATTCCTCGCCATGCGCAGGAGTCCGAGGTGCTGGCCCTGGCCGCCGCCGCCGAGGCGGAGAGCGAGCATCCGCTCGCCCGCGCCATCGTCGCCAAGGCACAGGCCGACGGAATCCAGATCCCTGCGGGCTCCGACATCAGCTCCACTCCCGCGCTCGGCGTGAGCGCCCGGGTGGACGGGCACGAGATTCGCGTCGGCGGCCCCCGCCTGCTCGAAGAGACCGGAACTGGCGAGATCGAGGAGGCCGAGACCTGGCGAAAGGAGGGCGCGATCATCCTCCACGTCCTGCGCGACGGTGAGGTGATCGGCGGCCTCAAGCTCACCGACGAGGTACGGCCCGAGTCCCGCGAGGCGATCGACGCTCTGCACGACCTCGGGGTCGAGGTCGTCATGATCACCGGCGACGCCGAGGCAGTCGCGAACAGTGTCGGTCGCGAGCTCGGCATCGACCGCGTCTTCGCCGGCGTGCGCCCCGAGGACAAGTCCTCCAAGGTCGCCCAGCTCCAGAAGGAGGGCAAGAAGGTCGCGATGGTCGGCGACGGCGTCAACGACGCTCCCGCTCTCGCCCAGGCTGACGTCGGCATCGCGATCGGTGCCGGCACCGACGTCGCGATCGCCTCTGCAGGGGTCGTACTCGCCAGCTCCGATCCGCGCTCGGTACTCTCGGTCATCGAACTCTCCCGCGCCGCATACCGGAAGATGAAGCAGAACCTCTGGTGGGCCGCTGGCTACAACCTGCTGTCCGTGCCGCTGGCAGCCGGAATCCTCGCCCCCATCGGGTTCGTACTGCCAATGTCCGTCGGAGCGATCCTGATGTCCCTGTCCACCGTCGTCGTCGCCCTGAACGCCCAGCTCCTGCGACGCCTCGACCTGCGTCCCGAGGCGACCGTCGCTGCCGTACGCAATCGCCGCTAATGCCCCTACATCGAACGGAATCGATCATGTCCACTGTCCCGGAAAGCACAGAAGACCGGGCCTGCCACAGCGGGCCTCACGGGTACATTCAAGACAAGCCTCGCTACCTCAACCGACTCAAGCGCATCGAAGGTCAAGCTCGTGGAATCTCCCGCATGGTCGACGAGGACGTCTACTGCATCGACATCCTCACTCAGATCTCGGCCCTGAACAGTGCACTCGAGAACGTTGCGCTGGGCCTGCTCGATGACCACCTCCGTCACTGCGTCGTCGATGCAGCCCGCGAGGGCGGAGACGAAGCCGAGATCAAGCTCAAGGAGGCCTCCGACGCAGTTCGACGTCTCGTCAAGTCCTGAATCAACTGACCGCGAGCAGCGACCCAGTCGATCATCTGGACAGCTGCGGAGCTAGCAGGGTCCCCTGCGGTTCCGACTCGCTACCTCGAGGAATCTGACAACCTAACGAGATTTCTCTAGGCGTGTGCCTTGTCGCACTGCAGGTCGTAGCGCCACACATCTGTCTGATCTCATGAGAACTCACATGCGCATATCCAGTTTCGACGGGTCACGGGTCGCGGGCCCTATTTCGAGAGGGTCTGCTCCTGTTCGGGATGGGCTGGATGGAGGGGCAGGCGTACAACTCTCGCTCCGTAAGTGTCGAGATTCGGCGCGCCCCGGTGTTTCGGGCCCTCGTGGGAAAGTGGACCGGGTGGGCGATCGAAATCTGCCCGATCTGATGGTGACCAACTGGCTCTCCTCGGTGGGCACGCCGGGGGCCCGCCCCATCGGCAACATCCCGGTTCTGGTGCGGCCCGTGCTCAACGACGGCACCGAACTAGAAGTGGTAGTGCTATGGCTCTGCCTTCGCCTCGGCAAAGGGCACGGTGACTGAGTCGCGGATTCTGCGGAATGCTCTAAGCGCGAGTGTTGACACGCGACAGCAGGACCGTCAGCATCTGCTTGGCGCAATCACCAAGTAATCAATGTCCGATAATGGCTCTTATCGGACACTGAGGGGCAACTCGACGATTCCAACTGCCCAGTCTGCACGGCGTGTCACCCGCCATCAGTAGGCGAGCACCCACTTTCTGGGCAGTCGCTGTCTCCTGCCCGCCGCACAGCAATAGTGTGGGCATCGAAACCGGAATGCGGGTGTGGAATGATTTATGGATGCCCTCCATTCGCACCACTAAGCCGGACCTCGACGAACAGCTCCCCGTCGCGCTTGCCGCACGCATCGCCGGCATCGACCGCGCCTCCCTCACGCATCTGATCGATCACGGGCTGGTGCCTCGTCTCGACCTTGAGGCGGTGCGGGCGCTGGCCACCAGCGGCGAAGTCGCCACGAAAGCCACCGACTCCCCGCGGCATCTCGTGATCCGCCTCGACGTCGACCCCGTCACGCCGCGAATCACGGACATGAGCGACGGCGACCTGGTGCGCCTGGCGGCGGGCCCTCACCGGATCCCAGACTCCTCCGTCGGCCGATCCATGCTGATCAGTGTGCGCTCATTCGTCATCGCCACCGGGCACATCGACAGCATCGACGACCCGATCCCGCTGCGCACCGATCGACGGGGCCGCGAAATCACCGGACGGACCATCGAAGTCAGCATCGACCATCGCCTGACCGACCTCACCACTCGCCCATCGAAGGCAACGGAGGGTGCGCGCTGGCTCGGGCGTCGGGGCCGCGTCGGCACCGGGGGCGCCATCCTCCCCCTGCAGACCTAACGCCCCGACTGAGGCGGGTAGCGGACGTCCCTGGACGTGGGGCTTGCGCCCACTGCACCTGTACCCGGACGAGCCGGGGCACGAGGAGCAGGAGTCGCCATGCCCGCCATCGCCACGCAGACTGCACAGGTCCCCACCGATGACCCCCGCGTCGTGCACGCACTCGCGTGGAGAGCCAAGCTCAGCCTTGACCCGCAGGAGCTCGACACTCTCGCGCGCCCGGGCATGCCCTACGCCGTCCTGCAGAAGATCGCCCACAACCCCGCCGCGTCCGCGGAGACGCTGGAGCGCCTCATCCAGCTCGACGAGCGGTCGCTGACCTACCCCGTCACTCGCAGGGGCGACCTCTCCCCCGCCGTCATCGACCGGATCGCCCGGCGTCTCACCGACCGCAACGCGATCTATCACGCGTCCTCGGCGCCGAACGCCGCGCCGGACACGCTGCGCTACCTGGCCTCCCACCCCTCCGCGCCCGCAGGGACCCGCGAGACTGTCGCCCGTAGGCTCGGCGACGACACCCTCCCCGCCGCGTAGGCGCTGTAGTCGCCCGTCCCGAGGTGGCCCCGTGTCATCCGGGGTAGCGTGAGCGTCCCGCGAGAGCCGATGCCCGCCCACTGGCGATGTCGGCCGAGCGCACGGGAGGGGGCGTCAAGATGGCACTGACTCACTATGAGACGCTCGGTGTGCCTCGGGATGCCTCGAAGGCAGAGATCCCGACAGCCTTCCGCGCCCAGATGCGTGCTCTCCACGGCGACGTCGGCGGGGACGATGAGCTCGCCAGAACGTCAGCGCCGCCTACAACGTCCTGTCCGACGCGTCCCGTCGCGCCACCTACGACCGCAGCCTGACCCCGGACTCGCCCAGACCGCCGACAACACCGACTGCTCCCCCACCTCGAGCCCGACGCCGAGTGTTCACCACCGAGCAGGCCGCCACCGAGAGCCGCAAGCTCGACGTCGACCCTGCGCAGTGAGACTGGTACCGGCCAGCGGCCGACCACGACCGCGCCGTCGGCACCCTGCGTCGCCGACCGCTCCGCACGATCCTTCTGACCGCCCGCGTCCTCGCGTGGCTGCTGGCAGGAGTCGCCGCGGCGACGACACTCGGCCTGCCCCTCGCACGGATCGAGGCGCTCACCCCGGCCGTGGCGATCCTGTGCGGCGTGGGCATGCACCTGATCTAGTCACTTCTGGTGATCACGCGGACGATCCAGCGTCCATGGGGCATCGTCATCGCGCTGCTCCTCACCGCTGCTGGAGCCGTCTCGATCTACCTCGACGCTGGCACGCCGCTTCCCATGCTCGGCAGTCTGCTGTGCTTCATCGCAAGCTCCCTGACGACCTTTCTGTCCTTCGGCATCGTCCTGTCCCGCGGCACGCGGAAGGACAGGGTCATCGACTCCTCGTTCATCACGCAGGTCGGCAGCACCACCCTCGGTGCCCGGCAAGACGACATCCAGCAGCTGCTCCGCAGTGTGAGCGTGGCGTTCGACGGCCGCGATGGCGTGCGCGTGATCCTCCTGCCTGATCGGGTGACCTCGGACTAGAGTGAGGGAATGCCCACGCCTAAGGAGCACCAGCCGTCCTGGCGCACAATCGTCCTAGCAGTCTCATCGGTGAGCTTTGCGATCGCGACTGTTCTCGATCTTGCCGGGGTGGCCGGGCCCCTCCGCACAACAAGTGTCATCTTGACCGTGTTGGGCTTCGTGGCACTGGGCGCCTCCACAATTGCCGTATGGATCACCAGCCACCGAAGGCGTCGGCACCATCGCAGGACAGCCGAGGCGACCCTCCTCATGCCGGACGATGTCTCATCGGAGCCAGACCCAGCGAGACCTGATTACGTGCCCCGAGCCGAGGACCAACGAGACGGGGGAGCATCGACAAGTGCGCCGTCCCCGGCGGAGGAATCGGCTGTTCGCATCTCACAGGACCCTCCCGAAAGGGATGCTGTCGAAACGCTGGCCTCGATTACCGCTGGAAGTACTTCGACTCACCTCAGACTTGCCGGCAAGAAGGATCTCACCGCTATCTCAGAGGCTGGCAAGGATGCCATTGGTGCCGACTACTTCTACGATCCGGAAGAGCTCGAAGCATACGTGTTGCAGCAGCGCGATGCGGTGTGGTGCTTTGAGCGCTCTCTCAAAGGCAACACGACTCTCGCGGGCTACGCAATCGTGTTGGCACTCAAGCCATCGACGGTTGAGAGAATAAAGTCCGGCGACATCGCATTTGGCAGACATATCCTTTCATCCGACATCGAGGAATCTATCGACAACACGGACGCAATCTACGTCTCGATGGTCCACGGGTACGATGATGGCGCAAAGCTCGACGTTGGGCTTGCCGTACTCAAGAGAGTCATGCAGTCGCACGTAAAGCGTCGCCCCCAGTTGGTTCTCGGACGTGAGGGCTCGACCGCGGGCCGCCTGAGCATGGATCGGTTGGGCTTCGCGCCATTTGGATCCGCACCGTTCATCGAGGCTACGTACTCGGACGTGCCTGCATTCGCCCGCGAAGTCGCTCGGCGGAAAAATTTGCACAATCATTTCCTTTCGCGACGCGCAACTTCGTAGGGCCAATCAATTCCGCGCAGCCCTGAGCGTTCCAGCTATGGATGCTTCGGGCCACCGGACGCTTTCCGTCGCTAGAGGCGGCAGGGCCAAAAGCCCTTCACCACCAAGCGCACTCGACGGTACAACGAATACCCGCCACCAAACCGCTGCCCAGTATCACCACCTCGGGCGTGGGCGACAGCCCCGGTGCCGAGGCCGACCCGGTCGACGGATAAGAGGAGCCGACGTCGACCGATCTTCGATGATTGATAGTTCAGGAGCTCCATTTCTCCCGGGCCGTTCGCACGGTCGTCGTCCTCGCTGGCGCTCGTCCTCCTTGGTGCTCTCTTGCGGATCGTTCGGTTCGCTGGTTTCGGGGCTTCGCCCTTGGTGGTTGCGGGGTGGTGTTCGTGGTGCCGTCGGTGCGGTGTCGCTGCGCTCTCCCGGTGCTGTCGGGACGCTGCCGGGGCGTCACCGTCGCGGTGCTCGCGCTGGCGCCGGCTGGTGGTCGTCGCGGGGTCGGGATCCTGCTCGGTGTCGCGGAGAACTCGGCGTGGTCGCGGCGCTTCGCGCTGCGCTGCGCGCGGCGGGATGTGCTGCCCGTTGGGTGTGCTGGACCGTGGAGCGGTGGTGGCTGGGGTGCGGGGCGCTGCACGCGTACTCGCGGCTCGTCGTCGTGACCGGAGTTGGATGGGCGGGGTCTGCGGTGCGTGTCGCCGCGGCGTCGCTGTGGTGGACGTGGCGGGGATCCGTCGTTGGATGCATCGGAGAGCTCCGGCGCGTGGCGGGGTGGGTGTGTTGCGGCTGGTCGCGACGGTGTCGATGCGCCGTCGTCCCGCAGGGCCATGCTCCCGCCCACTACACGGGGCGCAATACCCCCATCAACGGATGGGTGCACCCGTTCCACGACTCGTTCTCCGAAGTGTTCACGTGGCGCAGCCGTGCGCAGCTGCGCTGCGTGGCGCGACGCGCCGGCGTTCCGTCCCGAGGGACGCTACCGGCCGTAGGGCGTGTCAGATGGTCTGTGTAAGCCGTACCGAGAGGAACGGTAAGAATCATGACCATGACCGACGAGAAGACGCCGGGTGGGCCTTCGGGCCAGGACCTGGTCGAGCAGTTGAAGGCCGCCGGGCAGCTGGACGCGCTGTTCGCCCAGATCGACGCCGGGAACGTAGAGCTGACCGGCGATGGCGGGTTCGTGCCCGCGCTGGTCAAGGCCGCGCTCGAACGGGGCCTGCAGGCCGAGCTGAGCAGCCATCTCGCCTACGAGAAGGGCTCCGAGGACGCGTCGAAGCACGCCAACTCGCGTAACGGGACGACGCCGAAGACGGTCCAGTCGGAGGTCGGGCCGATCGCGTTGGACGTCCCGAGGGACCGTGCCGGCTCGTTCACGCCGCGCCTGGTCCCGAAAGGCCAGCGGCGCCTGGGCGGCCTCGATGACATGATCATCAGCCTCTATGCCGGCGGGATGACGATCCGGGACATCCAGCATAACCTGGCGTCCACGCTCGGCACGGACCTGTCGCACGAGACGATCTCGAACCTCAGCGACGCCGTGCTCGAGGAGGTCGCAGCGTGGCAGGCGAGGCCGCTGGAGGAGTTCTACCCAGTCCTCTATCTCGACGCGATCCGAATCAAGATCCGGGAGAACAGCCAGGTCATCAACCGCGCCGCCTACATTGCGGTCGGAGTGGATCTTGACGGGGTCAAGCACGTGCTGGGGATCTGGGTCCAGGACACCGAGGGGTCGGCGTTCTGGGCCCATGTCTGCGCTGACCTCGCCAACCGCGGAGTGCGGGACGTGCTGAGCGTGTGCTGCGACGGGCTCAAGGGCCTGCCGGAGGCGATCGAGGCGACCTGGCCGGACTCGATGGTCCAGACCTGCGAGGTCCACCTGATCCGGGCCGCGACGCGGTTTGTGGCCTACCACGACCGCAAGAAGGTCGCCGACGCGCTGAAGCCCATCTACACCGCGGCCAGCGAGGACGCGGCCTGGGCGGCGCTAGTCGAGTTCGAGACCTCGTCACTGGGGCAGAAGTACCCCTCGACCGTCATGACCTGGAAGAACTCCTGGGATCGGTTCGTGCCGTTCCTCCAGTTCCCGCCGATGCTGAGGAACGTCATCTACACGACCAACGCGATCGAGTCGTTGAACTACCAGCTGCGGAAGGTCACGAAGAACCGCGGCCACTTCCCCTCGACGGACGCGGCCGTGAAGCTGCTCTGGCTCGCGATCTGCAACATCGAAGACAAACGCGCCGCCGATCGCGCCCGAGACCGTGGCAAGCCCGCGAACGAGCGGAAAGCCCAGGGCCGACTCGTCGAGGGCCAGGTCGTCACGAACTGGAAGCAGGCCCTCGCCCAGCCCGCCGCCGCCTACCCCGACCGGATCACCCCCTACCTGTGAACACCCCGCTTACACAGACAAATTGACAGGCCCTCGACCCGCGACAAGGGCGTCGTCGATGTCCCGACTCACCGGTCAACGATCACGAACCTCGAACCGTCGCCCATGCCCCGACTCACCGGTCAACAATCACCCGGAAAGCCCGAGGTCGGACCCGTCAACGATGTCGTGGATCCAGACACTGTCAGCCCGACCGAGAGAAGGCCGCCGACCAGTGGGAACACCGGTCGGCGGCCTTCGTCATGTCTGACCCCGGCCCGTCCCCGCGGCGCCGGGGATCACGGGGCGGCCGCGACGTCCGGCACCGCCAGGAGCTCGACCTCCCGTCCCGAGGGCGCGAGGGCGAGGATCACCAGCGAGAGGCCGATCCCGGCGATCCCGAACCAGCCGAGCAGCGGCAGCCTCTCCTCGACGACGATCACGGCCAGCACGGCGGCGACCGCCGGCTCGGCGAGGGTGAGGGTCGTCGCCGTGCTCGCGGAGATCCGGGTCAGGCCGAGGCCGAACAGCACGTAGCCGAGGAACATCGGCACGAGCGCCATGTAGGCGCCGACGGCGAACGCCTGCGGGGAGGCGAGCAGCGGGGCGCCGGTGAGCGCGAGCACGGGCAGGAGCGCCAGTCCGCCGAGCCCGAACACGGAGCCCATCGCCGCGGCGCGCCCGACACCTCGGCCCATCAGGCGGTGCGCGCTCCAGGAGTAGAGCGCGTAAGTCGCTCCGGCGACCAGGCCGAGTCCCACGCCCGCCGTCGTGCCGGCCGTGTCGGCGGCGGCGTCGTGCATCGTCGCGGCGCACAGCACTACGCTGCCCGCGATGCCCAGGGCCGCCGCCATCATCCACCAGGCGCCGAGCCGGCGTCCCTCGAGGATCCGCTCCAGGAGGCCCGAGGCGAGCGGCGCCGACCCGAGGGAGACGACCGTGCCGACGGCGACGCCGGCCAGGTGCATCGAGCTGTAGAACGCCAGCGGATAGATCAGCACGCCCAGCACTCCGGCGACCACAGTGCCCCGGTGGGCGGCCAGGGCGGCGCGCTCGCGGCGCAGCGAGGGAAGGGCGATCAGCGCCTGCAGGATCCCGCCGAAGCCGAGCGCCGCGGCGCCGATCGCGAGCGGTCCGACCTCCGGGGCGAAGGTGGCCGCGGTGCCGGTGGTGCCCCACAGCACGGCGGTGATCAGGACGGCGAGGACCCCGACCAGGGAACCTCGATCCAGCCGCCCGTCTGCTGGTGCCATGCTCGCCCGTCCCCTCCTCGTCGGTGCGCTGACCAGCCTATCCAGCCGGTGCCGCTCGCCGTGGCGGACCCGTGCGCCGCACTCCCCCGCAGCGCTCTCCTACACTCGGGCCATGACCTCAGCGCATCCCTCCCCCTCCCCTGCCCGCCGCTACGTGATGACCTTCGCGTGCGAGGACCGCCCCGGCATCGTGCACGCGATCACCGGAGCGATCGTCGAGGCCCGCGGCAACATCGTCGAGAGCCGCCAGTTCGAGAGCGGCGACTCCCATCGCTTCTACATGCGCGTCGAGGTCCTGACTTCCGCGTCGCCGGACGAGGTGCGCGCCGCGCTCGCCGCACCGATCGAGAGCTTCGGGATCGAGGCGGAGATCGACGAGGTGGGCCGCCCGGTGCGCACCCTCGTGCTCACCTCGAAGTCGACCCACTGCCTGAACGACCTGCTGTTCCAGACCTCGATCGGGAACCTCCCGATCGAGGTGCCGCTCGTGATCGCGAACCACGACACCCCGGCCCGGTACGCCGAGTTCCACGGCGTCCCCTTCGAGCACCGTCCCGTGACCTCCGCCGAGGAGAAGGCGGCCTTCGAGGACCGGGTGCGCGAGGCAGTCGTCGAGCACGACATCGAGCTCGTGGTCCTGGCCCGCTACATGCAGATCCTCTCCCCGAGCTGAGCGCCGAGCTCTCCGGACGCTGCATCAACATCCACCACTCGTTCCTGCCCGGGTTCAAGGGCGCGAACCCGTACCGCCAGGCCTACGCCCGCGGCGTGAAGCAGATCGGGGCGACCGCCCACTTCGTCACCGACGACCTCGACGAGGGCCCGATCATCGAGCAGGAGGTCATCCGCGTGGACCACACCCGCTCCCCGCAGGAGCTCATGGCGATCGGTCAGGACACCGAGGTGCGCACCCTGCGCGAGGCCGTGGGGCTGTTCGCGCAGCGCCGGGTCCTGCTGGACGGCTCGCGCACCATCGTCTTCCGCTGAGCGGCTCGGCACGGATCCTCCGCCGCGCCGCAGAGCACGACGGGATCCGCCGCACGTGACAGCCCGACGGGGCCGCACCGCGCGAGCGGTGCGGCCCCGTCGTCGTCCCGGTTCCTCAGCTCCGGGCCGGCCCCACCCAGACCTGCTGGGCGTTGACGAACTCCCGGATCCCGTGGGGGCCGAGCTCCCGCCCGTAGCCGGAGCGCTTGATGCCGCCGGAGGGCAGGCGCGGATCGGTCTTGACGATCCCGTTGACGCTCACCTGCCCGGCCTCGATCCGGCGCGCCATCGTCTCGCCGCGGGAGGTCTCGGTCCAGATGCTCGCGCCGAGCCCGTACGGGGTGTCGTTGGCGAGGAAGAGGGCGTGCTCGGCGTCCTCGGCGACCATCACGGAGGCGACCGGGCCGAAGGTCTCCTCGGTGCAGGCGCTCATCCCGGCCTCGACCCCGGTCAGCAGCGTGACGGGATAGAAGTAGCCCTCCCCGTCGGCATCTCGCCGCCCAGGACGAGCTCCGCCCCCGCCTCGACGGAGGTGGTGACCTGGCGGTGGAGGTTCTCCCGCAGCTCGGCGCGGGCGATCGGGCCCACCTGCGTGGTCTCCTCGCGCGGGTCGCCGACGACGAGCGCCGCGAGCTGCGCGGCGAGCAGCTCGACGAAGCGGTCGTGCACCGGCCGCTCGACGATGACCCGCTTCGCGGCGATGCAGGACTGGCCGGCGTTGATGATGCGGGAGAGCGCGGCGACCCGCGCGGCCTCCTCGAGGTCCGCGTCGGCCAGGACGAGGCAGGGATCCGAGCCGCCGAGCTCGAGCACGGCGGGCTTGATCTCGCTAGCCGCGATCGAGGCGACGACGGCGCCGGCCCGGTCCGAGCCGGTGAAGGACACCGCCTGGATGCGCGGGTCGCGGATCACCTGCTCGACGTCGGCCGTCGCAGCGTGGAGCGTCTGGAACACCCCCTCCGGGGCGTCGACGGCGCGGAACGCCTCCTCGATCGCGGCGGCGCAACCGGGGACGTGGGGATCGTGCTTCATCACCGCCGTGTTCCCAGCCATGAGCGCCGGGGCGGCGAAGCGGAAGGCGAGCCAGAACGGGGCGTTCCACGGCAGCACCCCCAGCACGGTCCCCAGGGGCAGGTGCTGGACGTAGGAGGAGCTCGCATCGGAGGCGATGTGCTGGTCGGCGAGATAGTCGGCGCCGTGGGCGGCGTAGTGCTCGGCCGCCCATGCCGCCTTGGCCACCTCGCCGCGGGCCTCGCCGATCGGCTTGCCCATCTCCTCGGTCATCAGCGGCGCGAGCTCCTCGACGTGCTCGCGCAGGTGGGCGGCGACGGCCTCCAGCAGCGCGCCCCGCTCCTCGAAGGAGGTCTCGCGCCACGCGATGAAAGCGCTGCGGGCGCGGTCGAGGACGGCGTCGATCTGGGCGGGCGACGCGGCGGGCACCTCGCGCACGACGGCGCCGGTCGAGGGGTCGACGGCGGTGAGCGTCGTCCGGGGCGAGGCCTGTGCGCTCTGCGTGGTCACGGTGCTGCTCCTCTCAGGGGCGGGGCGTGCCGGCCGCGGCCGGGAAGGATCGGGCGGAGCTCTCATGGACGGTGAAGTCCTCCGGGAGCGTGAGGAAGGAGGCGCATCCGTCGGCGGTGATCCGGACGGTGTCGGAGATCCCGACGGTCTTGTCCCCGTCGACGCCCCACATCCAGGGGATGAGGTGGAAGGTCATCCCCTCCTCGAGAGGCCGCTCGTCGCCCTCGAGGAGGGAGAGGATGTACCCCTCGTCCCAGGAGGGCGGGAAGGCGATGCCGATCGAGTAGCCGGCGCGGGTGGCGAGGCTCGCGCCGACGTCGTTGCTCTCGATCATCCGTCGGGTCAGCCGGTCCACCTCGGAGACCGTCACCCCCGGCCTCATCAGCGAGCGCAGCTCCGCCAGGGTGTGCTTCATGAGGTCCTGCGCGGAGCGCATCGAGTCCGAGAGCGCGCCGTTGACGACGGTGCGCATCATCGCGGCGTGATAGCGGCGGTAGCAGCCGCCCACCTCGAGGAAGACATGCTCCCCGGGGCGGATCATGCGCCCCTCCCAGGTGGAGTGGCCGATCATCGAGCGAGGGCCGGAGGCGACATAGGGCATCACCGCCGGGAACTCCCCGCCCGCGCGGAACATCGCCGAGGCGATCGCGGCGGCGACCTCGTTCTCGGTGGCACCGGACATGGCGGTGTGCAGACCGGCGGCCATGCCGGCCTCCCCCGCGTAGGCGGCCAGCTGCATCACCTCGATCTCCGCCCGGGACTTGCGGATCCGCCCCTCCTCGACGATCCCGAAGCAGTCCACGAGGCCCTCGCCGAAGGCGTCGTGGAACCGGTCCTGCTGGTGGGCGGGGAAGTAGTAGCTGTTGCGCTCGTAGCCCACCCGGGAGTCCGCCAGGCGCAGGTCCCGCAGGGTGGAGACCAGCTCGAGGATCGCATCGCCCGAGTCGGGATAGGCGCGGGAGTGCTCGAGCCAGGTGCGGGAGACGACGTTGGACTCCTCGAGCGCGCGGGTGATCATCACCGGCTCGGCCTCCAGCGGCACGATCAGGGCCTGGAAGAAGGAGTACCCGGTGGTCTGGTGGTCGGTGAGGTACATCAGGTTCTCGGGGTCGCTGATGATCACCGCGTCCAGCTCCCGGGCCGCCATCCGCTCCCGCAGCTCCCGGACCCTCCGCTCGTACTCCTCCGGGGCGAAGGTCATGTCCTCGCGGCGGCGCATCACGCCTCCTCCAGCGCGGCGTCGATCGCCGCCTCGAGGATGTCCAGTCCCTCGGCGAGGTCGTCCGGCTCGATGATCAGCGGCGGGATCAGCTTGATCACCCGTCCGCCGCTGCCGCAGGGGCCGAACAGCAGGCCGCGGTCGAAGCACTCCCGCTGCAGGCGCGCGTTCAGCGCCCCGTCGCCGGTGTCCAGGGCCTGCATCATGCCGCGTCCGCGCACCTCCCAGCCGCGGTCGGGGTGGGCGTCGGCGATCGCCTGGAGGCGGGCGCGCATCTGCTCGCCCTTCTCGAGGACCCCCTCGAGGAAGGCGTCGTCGGTGAAGAAGTCCAGCGCCACCTTCCCGGCGACGAAGGAGAGGCCCTGGCCGCGGAAGGTGCCGGTGTGGGCGCCGGGGCTCCAGTGCTGGTCCACCTCGGGCTTGTTGAGGTTCATCGCGATCGGGGTGCCGAATCCGCCGAGGCCCTTGGCCAGGGTGATGATGTCGGGGTCCAGCCCCATCCCGTCGAAGGAGAAGTAGCTGCCGGTGCGGCCGATCCCCGCCTGGATGTCGTCGATGATGAAGAGCGCCCCGTGCTCGCGGGCGAGGCCCTGGACCTGGTGGAGCCAGTCGGCGCTCGCGACGTTGACCCCTCCCTCGGCCTGCACGACCTCGACGAGGAAGGCGGCCGGGGGCAGCAGTCCGCTCGAAGGGTCCTTCAGCGCCGCGGCGTACTCGGCCAGCGCCGTGTCCCCGCCGGGCGCGGTCTCGAAGGGCAGGCGCTGGATGTTCTCCAGCGGCACCCCGGCCCAGCGGCGGAAGGCGTCGTTCGCGGTCGCGGCGAGGGAGCCCAGGGTCATGCCGTGGAAGCCGTGGCTGAAGGCGACGATCTCGCGCCGGCCTGTGGCGGCGCGGGCGAGCTTCATCGCGGCCTCCACGGCGTTCGAGCCCGTCGGCCCCATGAACTGCAGGCGGTGGTCCATGCCGCGGGGCGCGAGGACCACCGCGTGGAAGCGCTCGACGAAGTCGCGCTTGGTGGTGGTGTAGGTGTCGAGCGAGTGCGCGACCCCGTCGGCCTCGAGGAACTCGATCAGCGCCTTCTTCATCGCGGGATGGTTGTGGCCGAAGTTCAGCACCCCGGCCCCGGCGAAGAAGTCGATGTAGCTGCGGCCCTCCTCGTCGACCTGGCGCGCGCCGGAGGCGGAGGCGAAGACCGTCGGGTAGTTGCGACAGTAGCCGCGGATCTCGGATTCGTGGTTCTCGAAGATGACGGTGTCCATGGGAGACCTCTTCCTGCCCAGGAGGCGATCCGATCTCCGTGCCCGGGCGAGAGCTGAGATCGCCTCTCATGTCCTGTGCGGCCCGGTGTGATGACCCTCACAGCCGGAGAGGCTCCCCGTCAAGCGCGGCTCGCCGCTCAGAACACGGGTCGGCCTCCGGTGACCCCGAGCACGGTGCCGGAGACGTAGCTCGCCTCCTCGGGGCTGGCCAGGAACACGTAGGCGCCTGCGCACTCGGCGGGCTGCCCTGCACGGCCCAGGGGCGTGTTCGCGCCGAAGGCGACGTAGTCGTCCGACACGCGCGTCGCGACGTTCAGCGGGGTCCAGATCGGGCCCGGTGCCACGGCGTTGACGCGGATGCCGCGGGGGCCCAGATCCGCAGCGAGGTTGACGGTCAGGTTGTTGATCGCGGCCTTGGTCGCGGCGTAGTCCATGAGCGGCACGGAGGGGTCGTAGCTCTGGATCGAGGAGGAGTTGATGACGCTCGCTCCGGGTCGGAGGTGCGGGGCCGCCTCCTGGGTGAGCCAGAACAGCACCTCGAGGTTCGTGGTGAGGGTGCGGTGCAGCCGTTCGGAGGCAATCCCCTCCAGGCCCTTCGGCTCGGCCCTGCCCCACTGGAAGGCCGCGTTGTTCACGAGCACGTCGAGACGGCCGAGCTCCTCGACGGTTCGACGAACGATGGAGCGCGCATGCTCTTCGTCGCGGAGATCGCCGGGCAGCAGCAGGGCACGGCGTCCGGCGTCCTCGATCCACCGCCGGGTCTCCTCCGCGTCCTCCTGCTCCTCGGGGAGGTAGGCGATCGCCACGTCGGCGCCCTCGCGGGCATAGGCGATCGCGACGGCCCGGCCGATGCCCGAATCACCCCCGGTGATCAGGGCGGCCATCCCCTCGAGTCGTGCGTGTCCGACGTAGCTGCGCTCGCCGTGGTCGGGCACGGGGCTCATCGGTCCCGTCAGTCCGGGCGGCTCCTGGTCCTGCGGGGAGAAGGCCGGCTCGCCGCCGGAGGTCGAGAGCTGCTCAGCGCGCTCAGCCACTCGGGAATGCACGCGGTCCTGGCGCGGGTCCTGATCGGTCACGGGAGTCTCCTGGGTCGGTGGGACGGATGCGGGACGTCCACGCTACCGACCACCGACCCGGGCCGCCGAGGACCGAACGCCCGGTCGGTCCCGGACCGGGCCGGCTCAGCCCTTCACACCGCCCGCGGCGGCGAAGCCCTGGCCGAGGTTCCGACCCAGGAACAGGTACAGCACCACCACCGGCAGCGAGTAGAAGATCGAGAACGCCGCGAGCTGTCCGTACGCGACCTGCCCGTACTGGGAGGAGAACGTGTACAGCGTCACCGCGGCAGGCAGCTTGTCCGGGCTCAGCAGCAGCATGAAGGGGACGAAGAAGTTCCCCACATGGAGACGAAGGTGAAGATCGTCGCCACCGACAGGCCCGAGCGCATCAGCGGCAGCACCACCGACCACAGGGTGCGCAGCACTCCCGCTCCCTCGGTCCACGCGGACTCCTCGATCTCCAGCGGCACCCCGTCCATGAACCCCTTGGTGAGGAAGATGGCGTAGGGCAGCGAGCTCGCCCCGAGGAACAGGATCGCGCCGCCCATCGAGTCGATGAGGTTGACCTGCACGAACATCGAGTAGACCGGGATCATGATCGCGGTGATCGGCAGGCCGGTCGAGAAGATGATCGTCAGCAGCAGTGGGCGCTTGGCGCGGAAGCGGTAGCGGGAGAGCGGATAGGCGCACAGCACCGCGGAGACCATGGTGAGGATCGTCGCGCCGCCGCACAGGATCAGCGAGTTCCCCAGTGGCCGGAAGGTCGTCTCCTCGTTCCAGATCGCCGCGTAGTTGTCCAGGCTCCAGCGCTGCGGCCAGGCCACCGACAGCGAGGCCTCGGTGTCGAAGGAGGCCAGCACCACCCACAGCAGCGGCACCAGGAACGCGATGCCGATCGCGGCCATGACGAGGTTGCTGGCGAGCTTCGTGCCGGCGGCGCGGGAGCGTCGCTTCCGGGGTGCGGGACGAGCGGCCGACGCACCGCCCGCGGGGGCGGTCGTGGTCGTGGGAGCGGCGGTCATCGCTTGTCCTCCTCGGGCAGCAGGCGCAGGTAGGCGATCGAGGCCAGCGCCCCGATCAGCAGGAGCAGCAGGGCGACGGCGGTGCCGTAGCCGAGCTGTCCGTAGGAGAACGCCTGCTCGTACATGTACAGCGGCAGGGTCTGGCTCTGCCGGGCGGGGCCGCCGCCGGTCATGATGAAGATCAGCCCGAAGACCGACAGGGTCTGCAGGGTGGTCAGCATCAGGTTCGTCGCGATCGCGGGCCGCAGCAGCGGCACGGTCACCGAGACGAAGCGGCGCACGGGCCCGGCGCCGTCCAGCGCCGCGGACTCGTACACGTCCCCGGGCACGGAGCTCAGCGCGGCGGAGTAGACCAGCATCGAGAACGCCGCGCCGCGCCAGATGTTCGCGAAGGAGACCGCGATGATCGGGGCGCTGAACAGCAGGTCCTGCCCGGGCAGCCCGATCGCGGTGAGCATGGCGTTGAGGCTGCCGGCGTCGGCGAAGAAGGTGTAGAGCAGGTAGCCGGCAACCACCTCGGGCAGGATCCACGCGGCGATCACGATCGAGGTGACTGCGAAGGTGACCAGCCGGTGCGAGCGCTCCATCAGCAGGGCGAGGCCCATGCCGAGCAGGTTCTGGCCGAGCACCGCGGAGATCAGCGTGAACACCAGGGTGAGGATGACCGAGTTCCAGAAGTCGCCGTCGGCGAAGGCGTCGGTGAAGTTCTGGACGCCGACGAAGCTGGTGTCGGAGGCGCCGTCGCCGCGGATCGCGGAGTCGGTGAAGGCGAGGTAGAGCGAGTACAGGATCGGGCCGAGCATGAAGCCGAGCAGCAGCAGCGCGGCCGGCAGCATCGGCACGGCGCGCATCGGCGAGAGCCCGTCCCCGAGCCGGGTGCGTCGGTCCCCGCGGCGCGGGGCGCCGGTCCCTGTGGCGGGGCGGGTGGTGGTGTCGGTCGCGGTCATCCCTGGGCCTCCTGCACGTTCTCCGGGCCGACGATGTCCCGCACCGTCGCGTCGTAGGCGGCGGCCGCCGCCTCGGGGGCGGAGCCCGTGAGCACGGCCTCCATCGCCTCCTGGAGCGCGGAGGAGACCTCCGGATACGCGGGCAGCGCTGGCCGGTAGTAAGCGGTGTCCAGCAGGTTCGTGAAGTACTCGACCGCTGGGGAGTAGCTGAGGTACTCCTCGACCTCGGCGACGTCGTTGCGGACGGTGATGTGGTTGTCCGCGATCGCGTAGTCCACGATGGTCTCGGTGGAGACCAGCGTCTCGAGGAAGCGGAAGGCCGTCTCGCGGTCGGTGACGTGCTGCGGGATGGAAAGGCCCCAGCCGCCGGCGAGGGTGACGGTGCCGGTGCCGCCGCCGTCCTGCGTGGGCATGTCCGCGAGCCCCACCACCTCGGGCCATTCGGGCCAGGGCCGGCCGGCGGTCTCGGTCCAGTTCTGCGAGATCCAGGAGCCGTCGATCAGAATGCCGAGCTTCGCGTCGGGGAGCAGCGAGGTGTAGATCTGCTCGGAGATGTTGGGATCCAGCAGCTGGCCGAGGGAGGCGGTCAGCTCCTCGTCCACGACGGTCTTGAGGAAGGCGAGGGAGTCGATGAACCCCTGCGAGCCCAGCACCCACTTCTTCGTGTCCTCGTCGTACAGACCGGTGCCGTCGCCCGTGCCGTACAGCAGCATCTCGAAGCCCTGCATCGAGGCCTTCTCGCCCTGCGGGGTGCCGGCGAACATGAAGAACGGGATCGCCTCGGAGCCGGAGTCCTTGATCGCGCGGGCCGCCTCGAGGATGTCCTCCCAGGAGGTGGGCTGCCAGTCGGCGGGCAGGCCCGCCTGCTCGAACACCTCGCGGTGGAACCAGATCGCACGGGTGTCGGTGGTGATCGGCACCCCGTAGACCTCCCCGTCCTCGCCGGTCACGGCGAGCTTGGACGCCTCGGCGATGTCGTCCCAGTGGTCCCAGCCCTCGACCAGGTCGGTCATGGGCTGGAGGTATCCGGCCCCGACGTCGGACAGGAGGATGAAGGAGTCCTCGTAGACGAGGTCCGGGCTGGTCCTCGGGGAGCTCATCAGCAGCTCGTTCTTGGTGAAGTAGTCGTTCTCCGAGGCGACGATCGGCACCAGGTCGATCACCAGCTCCGGGTTCTGCGCGGAGAACGTCTCCGCGGCGCGCTCGATCCACTCCTGCTTGATGGTGTTGGAGCCGAACTGCTGGAAGGCGATGCGCAGGGTGCCCGCGTCACGCCCTCCTCCGGAGCAGCCGGCCAGCGCAGCCAGCGGCAGCAGGGCGGCGGCACCCGCGGTGAAGCGCAGGAAGGACCGGCGATCGGTGCCTGTCCGTGGGGAAGGGGTTGGGGCCACGAAGACCTCCTCGTCGACGTCTCTCAGGCCCTGAGCGTAGCGGGTGAGACCCGTCACACCGGGAAGTCGGTGCGCCCCGGCGCGTCGCACGTCCTGCGTCGTCCCCTCCCCCTGTCCCGTCCTCCCCGGCGGTGCCCTCAGCCGCGGGCGCGGCCGACGCCCTGGGCGCGCTCCGCGTCGGCGTAGCGCATGCCGGTCGGCACCTGCGCGAGCTCGAACCAGGACGCGGCGCGCGGGAGGAGGCGCACGTCCTGCCAGGGGATCTCGAACTCGGGCGCCTGCCAGAGGGTCAGCGCGATCTCCGCGCGGCGTCCGGCGGCGACCAGCAGCAGCCGTCGCAGGCGGGAGAGCGGATGGGGGTCGGCGCGGGCCGCCTCGGGGATCGCGACCGCTCCGCCGAGGTCGAGCGGCCACACGGTCTCGCCCCAGTGCAGCTCCGCCCGCTCGGGGGTGCCGGCGATGACGGCCGGCGGGCGCAGGTCCGCGGCGGCGACCGGGACGGGCGCAAGGGGCTCGCCCCGCCGCAGCACCTCGTGCTGCACCCAGGCGCCGGGCAGCAGGAGCTTCTCGCCCACGTGGACGTCGACCAGCAGCGCCTCGGCGAAGGGGCGCAGCGCCTCGCTGAGCCGTCCCGCGCGGGCGAGGTCCCGGCGCGGTGCGGCGATCACCCGCACCACGGCGTGGTCTCCCGGCCGGTCGGTCAGCGGGATACGCACCCGCGTGCCGGGGAGGGGGTTGCCCGTGCTCATCGGCGGAACCTCGCCTCGGCCCGGTCCTCGAGGGCGAGGGCGAGCTGCTCGCGGAAGCGGTCGTTCATCGGCGGCAGGTCCTCGACGGGGCACCAGAGCGCCTCGGTGTTCTCCCCGTCGGCCGGGAAGGGCCGCTGGGAGTCGTCGGCCTCGCACAGGAAGCAGATGTCGAGGTACTGGGCGCGGTCCCCGTTGGGGTAGGTGATCTCGGGCAGGGCGCGCATGTCCAGCAGGCGCAGGGCGGTGCACGCGATGCTCGCCTCCTCGGCGACCTCGCGCTCGGCGGCGCGGGCGGGCTCCTCCCCCGGGTCGACGATCCCGGTGACCGGGGTCCAGCGGCCGTCGTCGGCGCGGCGCACCACGAGCAGGTGCGTGCGTGCGGGGTTCAGGACGACGGCCGTGACGCCCGGTATCCACAGCAGCTCGTTGCCGATCCTCTCGCGCAGCGAGAGGACGAAGTCCGGGGTGGCGATGATGCTCCTCCTGGAAGGGGTCGGCGGGGTGCGGCCGCGGCGCGGCGGACGACGGCGGCGGGGACGGTTCCCGGGGTCAGGCGGTGCTCGCGGCGATCCCGAAGATCCCGAGGATCGCGATGCCGAACACGAAGTAGGCGAGGATCCCTAGGATCACGAGCCCGACGATCACGCAGAAGACGATCCAGCCCACCTTGTTCATGGTGCGCGCGTAGCGGGGGTCGGACTCCATCTGCACCAGGGCGATGATCCCGAAGATCGTGGGAATCCACCCTCCGCACAGGAAGCCGAGCACGATCAGCAGGATCGCGCTGGTCTGGATCGAGCCGCGATCGGGAGCGGGCGGGAGCGTCATGGGCGTCCTTCCGGGACGGGTGGGTCAGTCCCTCAGCGGGCGGCCATGGGCGTCGCGCTCGAAGGATGGGGACTTGGCGAGGACCATGATGCCCTCGACGAGACCCCAGATGGTCGTGATCGGGGACAGCGTGAAGCAGCTGAGCACGGTGACCAGGACCTGCACCAGGCCGATGGCGGTGTACCCCATGAGGAAGCGGTGCACGCCGAAGGCGCCGAAGAAGATCCCCAGGACCCCGACGAGCACGCGGCTCTGCGCCTCGCCCTGCACGGGCGCCGCACCCGGCTGGGCGGCGTGGGCGGCGCCCTGCGCGCCGTCCGGCGGGAAGCCCTGGGCGCCCGCGGGGGCGCCGTAGGGAGTGCCCGGGCCGTACGGGGAGGCCTGGCCGTAGGGCGAGGCCTGGCCGTAGGGCGAGGCCTGGCCGTAGGGCGAGGCGTCGCCGGAGCCGCCCTGCTGACCTTCCGGATCCTGCTGGCCGTAGGCCTCCTGGCCGGCGGGCGCGGCGGCCTGTCCGAACGGGTCCTGCCCCGCGGGGGCGGCGAAGGGGTCCTGCGCGCCCTGTCCCGGCGCGGGCTGCTCCGCTGGGGGCTGCGCCCACGGGTCCTGGCCGCCGCTCGGCGCGGCGTAGGGGTCCTGGCCTGCGCCGGGCGCCTGCTGCGCTGAGGTGTCCTGGGGGGCGAAGGGGTCGTGCTGCGGGGTCCAGGAGCCGTCGTCACCGGTGTTGCTCATGGGCGCCACGATACGTGCCGCCGGTGGTGCCCGGCATCTCGGCGCGCTGGGCCCCCGGGGTCCCCGGCTCGGGCCCCCGACGACAGCACCCCGTCCCCGCCGCAGCGGGAACGGGGCGTCGACGGCGCCGTTCGACGGGGCCGCTCAGCGGCGGCGCTTCTCGCGGATCCGCACGCCGATGACGATCGGGGAGCCGGTGAACTCGAAGTCCTCCCGCAGCCGTCGCTCGATGAAGCGGCGGTAGCCGTGCTCGAGGAAGCCGCTGGCGAAGACCACGAACCGCGGCGGACGGGTGCGGGCCTGCGTCGCGAAGAGGATCCGGGACTGCTTCCCTCCGCGCAGCGGATGGGGGTGCGCGGCGACGAGCTGGCCCAGGAAGGCGTTGAGCCGGCCCGTCGGGATACGACGGTCCCAGGACTCGAGCGCCTTCTCGAGCGCCGGCACGAGCTTCTCGGAGTGGCGCCCGGTGGCGGCCGAGATGTTCACGCGAGGTGCCCAGGCGACATGGCCGAGGTCCCGTTCGATCTCCCGCTCCAGCGCCTTGTGCCGCTCCTCGTCCAGCAGGTCCCACTTGTTGAAGGCGAGCACGAGGGCGCGCCCGGACTCCAGGACCATGTCGATGATCTTGAGGTCCTGGGTGGAGATCGGCTCATTGGCCTCCAGCAGCACGACGGCGACCTCGGCGCGGTCCAGCGCCGCGTGCGTGCGCAGCGAGGCGTAGTAGTCCGCGCCCTGGGACTGCGCGATGCGGCGACGGATCCCCGCGGTGTCCACGAAGGTCCACTCCTTGCCGCCGAGGACGATCTTCTCGTCCACGGGGTCGCGGGTGGTGCCGGCGAGGTCGTCGACGACGACGCGCTGCTCCTTCGCGAGCCGGTTCAGCAGCGAGGACTTCCCGACGTTGGGGCGGCCGACGAGGGCCACGCGCCGCGGGCCGTGGTCGACCGGCGAGCCCCGGCCCTCCTCCGGCATGGCGGCGACCACCGCGTCCAGCAGGTCGCCGGAGCCGCGGCCGTGCAGGGCGGAGACCGGGTACGGCTCGCCGAGGCCGAGGTTCCACAGCGCCGCGGCCTCGAGCTCGCCGCGCTGGTCGTCGACCTTGTTGGCGACCAGCACCAGCGGCACCCGCGCCTTGCGCAGCACCTTCAGCAGCTGCTCGTCGGTGGTGGTGATGCCGACGTTCGCATCGACGACGAACATGACCACGTCCGCGAGGGAGACGGCGACCTCGGCCTGCTCCGCGACGCGATAGGCGATGCCCTGGACCCTGTCCTCCCAGCCGCCGGTGTCCACCAGCCAGAAGTCCTTGCCGGACCACTCCGCCTCGTAGAAGACGCGGTCGCGGGTCACGCCGGGACGGTCCTCGACGACGGCCTCGCGGCGGCCGAGGATGCGGTTGACCAGCGTGGACTTGCCGACGTTGGGGCGGCCGACCACGGCGACGACGGGCAGGTTCCGCTGCGCCTCGGGCTGCAGCTGCGCCTCCTCGCCGCCGCCGAGCAGGGCGAGGTCCTCGTCGTCGAGCTCGTAGTCGGACAGGCCCGCGCGCAGCGCCGCCTCGATGTCCTCGTCGCTCGGGCCGTCGGCCCCTGCCTCGACCACGACGGGCGCGGCGGGGGCGGGCTCGGCCGGGCCGTGCTCGGCGGTCTCGTCGGCGGCCTCGGCGGCCGCGACCAGCATCAGCACCTTCTCGACGACGTCCTCGATGTCGAGGCCGGTGGTGTCGATCTGCTCGACGCCCTCGGCGGCGGTGAGGAACTCGGAGACGGAGGAGTCGTCGCGGTCGCGGCGCAGCACCTGGTCGGCCATGCGCTCGCGCGTCTCCTCGGTGTCCTCGAGGCCGAGCTCCGCGGCGCGGCGGCGCATCCGCTCCTCGTCCGAGGCGGTCAGCAGCACCCGCACCCGGGCGTCGGGGGCGACGACGGTGGTGGTGTCACGGCCCTCGGCGACGCAGAAGCCGCGCTCGGCGGCGGTGGAGAAGAGCACCTCGCGCTGGCGGCGCTGGAGGATCGGGCGCACCAGGGTGTTGGTCGCGACGGCCGAGACCTGCTGGGAGATGCGCTGCTCGCGGATCGCGGCGGTGATGTCGGTGCCGGCGACGACCACGGTGGCCCCGGTCGGGTCGGTGCCGAGGTCGAGGTCGATCTGCTCGGCGACGCGCGCGACGGCCTCGCGGTCGGCGAGGTCGACGCCGTCCTCGAGGCAGGCCCAGGCGATCGCCCGGTACATCGCGCCGGTGTCGAGGAAGCCTCCGTCCAGCGCCTCGGCGACGAGGCGGGAGACGGTCGACTTCCCGGAGCCGGCCGGGCCGTCGATCGCGATGGTGATGCCCTCGGCGGGGTCGTGCGGCGCGCTGGTGTGCATTCCAGAAGGATACGGGGCGCTCAGGCCCCTGCGACCCTCCAGCCGCGCACCGCGAGCTCCCGCGTGAGCAGGTCCTCACGGGCGGCGTCGATCGCGACGTGGGCGAGGCCGACCTCGCGCCCCAGCTCGTGCTCGAGGCGGAGGTCCTCGAGGTTCACGCCGATCTGCCCGATCTCGGTGAGCAGGCGCGCGAGCTCCCCGGGCCTGTCCGGCACCAGCACCACGAGGGTCGTGAAGGCGTCGGTCGCCCCGCCGTGCTTGCCGGGGATGCGGCGCACACCGCGATTGCCCTCGGCGATCAGGTCGGCCAGGGCGCGTCGCGACCCGGTGCCCGGGTCGGGGTCCCCCTCGAGGGTCGCGAGCGCCCCGCGCACCGCCTCCAGGCGGTCCGCGACGGAGGCGAGCACCTCGCCGACGGCGCCGGCGTTCGCGCCGAGGATCTCGACCCAGAGCCGCGGATCGGAGTCCGCGATCCGGGTCGTGTCCCGCAGCCCCTGCCCGGCCAGGCCCAGCGCCTGCTCGGAGGGCTCCAGCAGGGTCGTGGCCAGCAGGCTCGAGATCACCTGCGGCACATGGGAGACGTGCGCGACGGCGGTGTCGTGCGCCGCGGCGTCCAGCACGATCGGCACGGAGCCGATCTCCGTCGCCAGGCCCTTCAGCACGCTGACCGCGTCGGGGAGCGTCTCCTCGTGGGGGACGACGACGAAGGGCCGGCCCTGGAACAGGTCGGCGCGGGCGGCGATCACGCCGGAGACCTCGCGGCCCGCCATGGGGTGGGCGCCGACGTAGCGCGGCAGGTCCTCGGGCCGGGCGAGGCGGCGCAGGCCCTCGAGGACGGTGGTCTTCACGCTCGCGACATCGGCGACCAGCGCGTCCGGCCAGCGGCGCAGCGCCCCGTCGACGAGGGACGCGGCGACGTCGGGCGGTGCGGCGACGAGCACGAGCTCCGGGTGGCGGTCCCCGGCGGCGGGCAGCTCCCCCACGCCGAGCTCGACCGCGAGGGCGGCGGTGCCCGGGGAGACGTCCTCGACCTGGACCTGCACCCCGGCGCGGCGCAGCGCCATGCCGAGGGAGCCGCCGATCAGCCCGGTGCCGATGATCCGCACGGGCGAGGGGACGAGGGTCCTCACAGCCCGACCTCCGCCATCAGGGTGCCGAGCTCGCGATCGGTGAGCTCGCGGGTCTCGCCCGGGGCGAGCTCGCCGAGCAGCACGGGGCCGATCCGGGTGCGGATCAGCGCGGTGAGCTCGAAGCCCTGGGAGGCGAACATGCGGCGCACGATCCGGTTGCGCCCCTCGTGCAGGGTCACCTCGACCACGGCCTCGCGGCCGTCCTGGGCGAGGACCCGGGCGCGGTCGGCGCGGGCCGGGCCGTCCTCGAGCTCGACGCCCTCCCGCAGCGCCTTCACCAGCCCGCGCGGCGGGCCGCCCGGCGCGTCGAAGCGGCACACGTAGGTCTTGTCGACCTCGAAGCTGGGGTGGGTCAGGCGGTGGGCGAGCTCGCCGTCGTTGGTCAGCAGCAGCAGCCCCTCGGTCTCGTAGTCGAGACGGCCCACGTGGTAGAGACGCTGAGGGTAGGCGGCGGTGAACTCGGTGAGGTCGCGGCGGCCCTCGGGGTCGCTCATCGCGGAGACGACGCGGCGGGGCTTGTTCAGCACGACGGTGAGCTTCGCGTCGTCGAGCTGGAGCCGGCGCCCGTCGACGTGGACCACCTGGGACGCGGGGTCGATGCGCACGCCCTGCTCGTGGACGACGGCGCCGTCCACGCGGACCCGTCCGGAGGAGATCAGAGCCTCGCAGGCGCGGCGGGAGCCGAAGCCGGCGCGGGCGAGGACCTTCTGCAGCCGCTCGCCGTCCTCGCGGTGGACCTCGGCCTCCTCGCCGTCCGCCGCGGGCAGGCGCGTGCCCTCGTCGTCGCGCAGCCGGACCTGCCGGGGCGGGGTGAAGGCGCTGCGCCGGCGGGCCGGCTTCCCCGCGCCCCCGCGCCCCGCTCCCCCGCCGCTGCCGCGGCGCGGCCGCTGCCCGGCCATCAGGCCGCGGCGCCGCGCGAGATCAGCTCGCGTGCGAGCTGCCGGTAGGCGGCGGCGCCCTTGTTCGAGGTCGCGAAGGAGATGATCGGCTCCGCGGCGACGGAGGCGTCGGGGAACTTCACGGTGCGGTTGATGGTGGTGTGGAAGACCTTGTCGGGGAACGCCTCGACCACGCGCTGGCACACCTCGCGGGCGTGCAGCGTGCGCGGGTCGAACATCGTGATCAGGATGCCGTCGAGCTCCAAGCGGGGGTTGATGCGGTCCTGCACCTTCTCGATCGTCTCCACCAGCAGCGCCACGCCGCGCAGCGCGAAGTACTCGGCCTCCAGCGGGATGATCACGCCGTGGCTCGCGGCGAGGGCGTTGACGGTGAGCAGGCCCAGCGAGGGCTGGCAGTCGATGATGATCACGTCGTAGTCGTCGGCCACGGGGCGCAGCACGCGGGCCAGCGCCATCTCGCGGGCGACCTCGTTGACGAGGGTGACCTCGGCGGCGGAGAGGTCGATGTTCGCCGGGAGCACGTCGAGATCCTCGGTGTCGGTCTCCTGGATGACGGTGCGCACGTCGTGGCCCCGCTCCATGAGCAGGTTGTAGACGGTCACGTCGAGGTCGTAGGGGTTCACGCCCAGGCCGGCGCTGAGCGCGCCCTGGGGGTCGAGGTCCACGAGCAGCACCTTGCGGCCGAGCTCCGCGAGGGCCGCGCCGAGGTTGATGACGCTCGTGGTCTTCCCGACCCCGCCCTTCTGGTTGACCATCGAGATGATCCGGGCCGGCCCGTGGGAGTCGAGCGCGGCCGGCTCCGGGAGCTCCGGCATCGGCCGGCCGGTCGGGCCGAGATCGATGTCCAGCTGCTGGGGGGAGGTCGGGCTCACGTCGTTGTCCTGTCGTCGGCGTCGTGGTCTGGTGCGTGCACGCCGCGGGGCGAGCGGGCTCCGGAGGTGCTCCGGTCCCAGCCCGGGGAGGGACGGCTGCGCGTCGGTCCCCGCGCCATCCGCGGCGAGCCCCCGGCGGCCGGGGCCGGTCGGGGGCGTCGTGCCGCCCAAGTCTAAGCCCCCCGCCGGGCGCGGGGGTGGGCGCCGGCGTGCGTCTCGCGCAGGGAGTCGACCGTCACCTGCGTGTAGAGCTGGGTCGTGGTGACCGAGGCGTGGCCCAGCAGCTCCTGCACGGAGCGCACGTCGGCCCCGCCGTGCAGCAGGTGGGTGGCATAGGAGTGGCGCAGTGTGTGCGGGCTGATCGGCTCGGGGAGGTCCTCCAGCTCGGCGTCGCGGGCGCAGCGCTGCACCACCTGCCAGGCGGCCTGGCGGGTCAGGCGGGTGCCGCGGGCGCCGAGGAAGATCGCCGGGGTGCCGCGGCCGCGCGCGGCGAGGGCCGGGCGGCCCCGCGTGAGATATGCCCCGAGCGCCTCGGCGGCGAAGCGGCCGACGGGCACCACCCGGTGCTTGTCCCCCTTGCCGCGCAGCACGGCGGAGCGCCCCGGCAGGTCCACGTCGTCGAGGTCCAGGCCGGTGACCTCGGAGATCCGTGCGCCGATGCCGTAGAGCAGCTCGAGCAGGGCTCGGTCGCGCAGGGCGCGCTCGGTCGCGTCGCGCCCGGTGCCGGGGCGTCCGGCGGCCTCGAGCAGCGCCTCGACCTGGTCGAGGGTCAGCGGGTGCGGGAGGCGTCGCGGCAGGCTCGGGGTCGGGACCAGGCGGGAGGGGTCGCCGGTGGTGGAGACCCGCTCGGCGTCGAGGAAGGAGTGCAGACCGCGCACCGCGGCGAGGGAGCGGGCGGCGGAGGCGGCGGAGAGGCGGGTCTCCCCGTCGGCCCCGGTGCGCAGGGACTGCAGCCACTCCCCCAGCTGCGCGGGGTCCACCGCGGCGGGGTCGACCTCGCGGCGCGCGAGGTCGGCGAGATAGCGGCGCAGGTCACGCCGGTAGGCCGCCAGGGTGTTCTCGGACAGGCCCCGCTCGATGCGCAGGTGGCCGAGGTACTGCTCGAGGATCCGCCGGTCACCCGGGCGCAGGGGGTCCTCCTCGCCCGTCGGGCGCGGGGCCTCCCCGGAGCTCATGCGGTCAGAGGGTGACGAAGGGATCGATCGCGAGGGCGACGAAGAGCACCGTGAGGTAGGTGATCGAGCCGTGGAAGACCGTCATCGGGGCGAGCGCCCTGCCGGAGAGCCCCTGGCGGACCCGCAGTGCGTAGCGCACCACGAGGAAGCCGAACCAGGCGCCGGAGGCGACGGCGGCGACGCCGTACACCCAGCCGGTCTCGCCCAGCGGGATGATCGCGAGGCTCGAGGCGATCATCAGCGCGGTGTGCAGCAGCATCTGGCGCGCGACGTTCGATCGAGAGGACACCACCGGCAGCATCGGCACGCCCGCCCTGGCGTAGTCGTCCTGGAACTTCTCGGCCAGCGGCCAGTAGTGCGGCGGCGTCCAGAAGAAGATCACCAGGAACAGCAGCACCGCGGTCCAGGAGACGGTGCCGGTGACCGCCGACCAGCCGATCAGCACCGGCATGCAGCCGGCGATGCCGCCCCAGACGATGTTCTGGCTGGTGCGGCGCTTGAGGATCATCGTGTAGAAGACGACGTACAGCAGGATCGCGCCGACGGCGAGCGCGGCGGAGACCCAGTTCACCAGCAGGCCCAGCCACAGCGCGGAGACTGCGGAGATGGTCAGGCCGAAGATGAGCGCGGCGCGCGGGGTGACGGCGCCGGAGGGGATCGGACGCTTCCGGGTCCGCTTCATCTTCGCGTCGATGTCGCGCTCGAGGTACATGTTCAGCGCGTTCGCGCCGCCCGCGGCGAGATAGCCGCCGACCATGGTGGCGATGATCAGCCACAGCGAGGGAAAACCGCCGGCGGCGAGGAACATCGTGGGGATCGTCGTGATGAGCAGCAGCTCGATGATCCGCGGCTTGGTCAGCGCGACGTAGGCGCGGAGGGTGGAACCGACGGTCCGCGGACCGCTCCCGCCGTCCTGGCCTGCGCCCCGCAGCTGAGCTCCCTGGGTGGCGGTCACCGCCCACCGTCCTTCCTCCTGGTCACGGCACGCGGCCGACGAACCACGCCAGTCTAGGTGCTCGCCCGCGACGGCGGGGCGAGGCGCGGGGTGAGAGTGGGCACCGTCCGCCGCGGCAACAGCCTGGACGCGCATGACCTCGGCGCACCGCCAGGACTAAGGTGGTCCCCGTTGCCTCCCGTGCGGAACGCGCACGTCGCAGCCGGTCATCCGGCGCCGTGCGGAGAGGCCCGTCTTTCCGAGCGGCCGTCCAGGCCGCATCCCGGCGAAAGGATGTCCACGACATGACGGAGAACTTCACGGCCCCCGAGGGCTGGACCGAGCTCGACAAGCGGGCGGTCGACACCGTCCGCGTGCTGGCCGCCGACGCGGTCGAGAAGGTCGGCAACGGCCATCCCGGCACCGCCGTCAGCCTCGCCCCGGCCGCGTACCTGCTGTACCAGGACGTGATGCGCCACGATCCGACCGACCACGCGTGGCTCGGCCGCGACCGCTTCGTGCTCTCGGCCGGCCACTCGAGCCTGACCCAGTACATCCAGCTCTTCCTCGGCGGCTTCGGCCTCGAGAAGAAGGACCTCGAGGAGCTGCGGACCTGGGGCTCGAAGACCCCCGGCCACCCCGAGAACTTCCACACCGAGGGCGTGGAGATCACCACCGGTCCCCTGGGCCAGGGCATCTCCTCGGCCGTCGGCATGGCCATGGCCCAGCGCCGCGAGCGCGGTCTGCTGGATCCCGAGGCGGCGCCCGGCACCAGCCCCTTCGACCACTTCACCTACGTCATCGCCTCCGACGGCGACCTGCAGGAGGGCGTCTCCTCCGAGGCCAGCTCCCTCGCGGGCACCCAGCAGCTCGGCAACCTGATCGTGCTCTGGGACGACAACGAGATCTCCATCGAGGGCGACACCTCCATCGCCTTCACCGAGGACACCGCCGCGCGCTACGAGGCCTACGGCTGGGATGTGCGCACCGTGGACTGGACCCATGGGGGGACGGAGTACGGCGAGGACGTCGCCGCGCTCAAGGACGCGATCCTCGAGGGCCAGAAGGTCACCGACAAGCCCACCTTCATCCGCCTGCGCACCGTCATCGGCTGGCCGATCCCGGAGCTGGCCGGCTCGCACTCGGTGCACGGCGCGAAGCTCGGCGCCGAGGGCGTCAAGGGCCTCAAGGAGGCCGTCGGCTTCGACCCCGAGCAGACCTTCCAGGTCGACGAGGACGTGCTGGCCCACACCCGCGCCCTCGCGGACCGCGCCGCGGAGAAGAAGGCCGAGTGGGACAAGGGCTACCAGGCCTGGCGCTCAGCGAACCCGGAGAAGGCCGCGCTGCTGGACCGCCTGGTCGCGCGCGAGCTGCCGAGCGGCTTCGCCGACGCGTTCCCGACCTTCGAGGCCGACGAGAAGGGCGTCGCCACCCGCGCCGCCTCCGGCAAAGTCCTCGGCGAGCTCGCCGCGGTCATGCCCGAGCTGTGGGGCGGCTCCGCCGACCTCGCCGGCTCGAACAACACCACCATGAAGGGCGAGCCGTCCTTCCTCCCCGCCGAGCTCAGCACCTCCGAGTTCGCCGGCGACCAGTACGGCCGCACGCTCCACTTCGGCATTCGCGAGCACGGCATGGGCGCGATCCTCTCCGGGATCTCCCTGCACGGCCTGACCCGCCCCTACGGCGGCACCTTCTTCCAGTTCGCGGACTACATGCGCGGCGCCGTGCGCCTGGCCTCGCTGATGAAGACCCCGGTCACCTACGTGTGGACCCACGACTCCATCGGCCTGGGCGAGGACGGCCCGACCCACCAGCCGGTCGAGCACTTCGCCGCCTATCGCGCGATCCCGAACCTCTCGATCGTCCGCCCGGCGGATGCGAACGAGACCGCGCAGGCGTGGAAGGTGCTGCTCGAGCGGGACAACGGCCCCGTCGGTCTGCTCCTGTCCCGTCAGGCGCTGCCCACCTTCGACCGCAGCGAGTACGCCGGCGCGGAGAACATCGCCAAGGGCGGCTACGTGATGAAGGACGCGTCCGACGGCCAGCCGAAGGTCATCCTCATCGCGACCGGCTCCGAGGTGCAGTACGCGGCCGAGGCGCAGAAGCGCCTCGAGGCCGAGGGCACCCCCACCCGCCTGGTCTCCATGCCGTCCGTCGAGTGGTTCGACGAGCAGGACGACGAGTACAAGGAGTCGGTGCTCCCCTCCTCCGTGACCGCTCGCGTCACGGTCGAGGCCGGTATCGCCATGCCCTGGTACCGCTTCCTCGGCGCGCACGGCCGGGCCGTGTCGCTCGAGCACTACGGTGCCTCCGCTGATGCGAAGACGCTGTTCCGCGAGTACGGCTTCACCCCCGAGGCGGTCGTCGAGGCCGCCCGGGAGTCCCTGGCCGCCGCCGGCGCCTGATCCGCCGCGGGGACGGGACCCCAGGGTCCCGTCCCCGCGTCTCTCTCCCCTGCCACCCCGGGGACCTGCGATGTTCCGTCGGACACCTCCTGGTATCCGCGCCCGCCCGTCCCCGTTGCACCTGATGACCCCAGCGTCGACCCAGGGCGCGTCGCGCCCGGAAGGAACGTCATGACCCAGAACCCCTCCACCCAGGCCCTCTCCGATGCCGGAGTCTCCATCTGGCTCGACGACCTCTCGCGCAAGCGCCTGCAGACGGGCAACCTCGCCGAGCTGCTCGCCACCCGCAACGTCGTGGGCGTGACCACGAACCCCTCGATCTTCCAGGCCGCGATCTCCGGCTCCGACGAGTACGACGCCGACATCGCCCGCCTCGCCGGCGAGGGCAAGGACGTCGACCAGGTCATCGAGGTGCTCACCACCGATGACGTCCGGGACGCCGCGGACCTGCTCGCCGACACCTACGCCTCCTCCAAGGGCTTCGACGGCCGCGTCAGCATCGAGGTCGATCCCCGTCTCGCGCACGAGACCGAGAAGACCATCGCGCAGGCCGAGCACCTCTTCGAGGTCGTCGGCCGTGAGAACGTGATGATCAAGATCCCCGCGACCGAGGCGGGCCTGCCCGCGATCACCGCCGTGATCGCCGCCGGCATCAGCGTCAACGTCACCCTGATCTTCTCCGTCGAGCGCTACGAGACCGTCATCGACGCCTACCTCGCGGGCTTGGAGAAGGCCGCGGAGGCCGGCAGGGACCTCTCGAAGATCCACTCGGTCGCCTCCTTCTTCGTCTCCCGCGTGGACACCGAGATCGACGCGCGCCTGGACGCCCTCGGCGGCGACGCCATCTCCCTCAAGGGCCAGGCCGGCGTCGCCAACGCCCAGGCCGCCTTCGGCGTGTTCCTCACCGCCTTCGGCTCCGACCGCTTCACGGCCCTCGCCGACAAGGGCGCGAACGTGCAGCGCGCCCTGTGGGCGTCGACCGGCGTGAAGAACCCCGAGTACTCCGACACCCTCTACGTGGACAACCTGGTCGCCGACCCGACCGTGAACACGATGCCGGAGAAGACCCTCGAGGCCGTCGCCGACCACTCCGAGCCCAAGGCCGCGCTGTCCGCCGAGACCGCCGCCGCCGGCGAGGCCGCGCTGGAGCGCGTGGCCGAGGCCGGGGTCGATCTCGCGGACGTGTTCGCGGTGCTCGAGCGCGAGGGCGTGGAGAAGTTCGAGAAGGCCTGGAACGAGCTGCTCGAGACCGTCTCGGCGTCCGTCGAGGCCGCGCGCGCCTGATCCCTCCCGGTGAGCACGGGTCCGCCGTGGTGCGGGCACGTGCTCACCCCGTCCGTGTCCGAGAAAGGACCATCGTGACCGACTCCCCCGCTCCCTCCGCAGCAGCCGGTGCGCCGAATCCGCTGCGCGATCCCCGTGACCGACGGCTGCCCCTGATCGCCGGGCCCAGCTCCATGGTGATGTTCGGCGTCACCGGCGACCTCGCCCGCAAGAAGCTGCTGCCGGCGATCTACGACCTCACCCACCGCGGTCTCCTCCCGCCGAGCTTCGGCCTGGTCGGCTACGGCCGCCGCGAGTGGTCCGACGACGACTTCGCCGAGTACGTGAAGAAGTCCGTCTCCGAGCACTCCCGCACCGGCTTCGACGAGAGCGTCTTCGAGCAGCTGCGCGGCGGCCTCCGCTTCGTCACCGGCACCTTCGACGACAAGGCCGCCTTCGAGCGCCTCACCGAGGTCGTCGGCGAGCTGGACCGCACGCGCGGCACCGGCGGCAACCACGCCTTCTACCTCTCGATCCCGCCGGACGCCTTCCCGCAGGTGTGCGGGCAGCTGGCCGAGTCGGGCCTGAACACCCCGCAGGACGGCTCCTGGCGCCGCGTCGTGATCGAGAAGCCCTTCGGCCACGACCTCGCCTCCGCCCGCGAGCTCAACGACGTGGTGGAGAAGGCGTTCCGTCCCGAGGACGTCTTCCGCATCGACCACTACCTGGGCAAGGAGACGGTCCAGAACATCCTCGCGCTGCGCTTCGCGAACCAGATGTTCGAGCCGATCTGGAACTCCGCCTACGTCGACCACGTGCAGATCACGATGGCCGAGGACATCGGGATCGGCTCGCGCGCCGGCTACTACGACGGCATCGGCACCGCCCGCGACGTCATCCAGAACCACCTCCTGCAGCTCCTCGCGCTCACCGCGATGGAGGAGCCGGTCACCTTCCGCGCCAGCGACCTGCGCGCGGAGAAGGAGAAGGTCCTCGCCGCCGTCGAGCTGCCGGAGGACCTCGCCGCGCACACCGCGCGCGGCCAGTACGTCGGCGGCTGGCAGGGCGGCGAGGAGGTGCGCCCCTACCTCGAGGAGGACGGCATCCCCGCCGACTCCACCACCGAGACCTTCGCGGCGATGCGCCTGGACATCGCGACCCGCCGCTGGGCCGGGGTGCCCTTCTACCTGCGCGCCGGCAAGCGCCTGGGCCGCCGCGTCACCGAGATCGCGGTGGTGTTCAAGCGTGCGCCCTTCCTGCCCTTCCACTCCACCGACACCGCGGACCTGGGGCAGAACGCGATCGTGATCCGCGTCCAGCCGGACGAGGGCGTGACCATGCGCTTCGGCTCGAAGGTCCCCGGCACCCAGATGGAGGTGCGGGACGTGACGATGGACTTCGCCTACGGCATGAACTTCACCGAGGAGTCCCCCGAGGCGTACGAGCGGCTGATCCTGGACATGCTGCTCGGCGACCCGCCGCTGTTCCCGCGGCAGAAGGAGGTCGAGCTCTCCTGGAAGATCCTCGACCCCATCACCGAGTTCTGGGCCGAGAACCTCGACCCCGCGCCGTACCGGCCGGGCTCCTGGGGCCCCGACACCGCACACGACATGCTCGCCCGTGACGGGCGCACCTGGAGGCGACCGTGATCACCACCCTGACCGACACCACCGCGTCGGCGGTCGACAAGACCATGACCGAGATGCGGGAGACCTTCGGCGAGAACACCATCGGCCGGGTCCTCACGCTCATCATCATCGCCACCGGCGACATCGAGGAGCCGCTCGAGGCGGCGATCGCCGCGAGCCACGAGCACCCCGCCCGGGTGCTCGTGGTCGACGCCGATCCCGAGGCGGAGACCTCCGGGCTCGACGCCGAGATCCGCGTGGGCCGTGACGCCGGCGCCGGCGAGATCGTGATCCTCCACGCCCGCGGCGACGTGCTGTGGTCGCTGGACACGCTGGTGATGGCGCTGCTGCTGCCGGATGCGCCGATCGTGACCTGGTGGCCGGAGAATGCTCCGTCCTCCCCCGTCCACGATGTGCTCGGCTCCATGTCGCAGCGCCGCATCACCGATTCCGCCGCCTGCGCGGACCCGCTGGGGACGCTGAAGCGTCTGCGCCGCGGCTACGCCAGCGGCGACTCGGACTTCGCCTGGGCGCGGCTGACCCGCTGGCGCGGCCTGGTCGCGAGCGCCTACGAGGTGCCGCCGGTCTCCGTGCCCAGCTCCGTCGAGGTCCTCGGCACCGAGGGCAACCCCTCGGTGCTGCTGATGGCGAGCTGGCTGCAGCACACCCTCGGCGTCGAGGCGACGATCCTCCCGCCGCCCGCCGACGATCCCGAGTTCGCCGGGGTGCACGGCGTGCGCCTGGTGCGCGAGGACGGCACGATCGAGCTCACCCGCGTCAGCGACGACTCGATCGTCATGAAGCTGCCGGGCGACGACTCCGGCCAGCACGTGACGATGCCCCGCCGCACCCTCGCGGAGCTCGTCACCGAGGAGCTGCGCCGCCTGGACCCCGACGAGGTCTACGGCGAGGTGCTCGGCGCCGCCTTCTCCGACATCTCCGACACGGCGACCTTCGCGAGCGGCAAGCCCGCCCCGCAGGACGTCGTGGTCGCCGATGCGGAGGCGGTCGCCCAGACCGCCGCCACAGCCACCGCGGAGCAGCTCGCCGCCGCGCTCGAGAAGCGCCCCGTCGCGCACCTGGTGCTCACCGGCGGCACCGTCGGCACCCTCACCGCCGCGGCCCTGCCCGCCGCGCTGGTGGACGCCGGCGTGGACGTCGCCCGCCTGCACCTGTGGTGGGGCGACGAGCGCTTCGTCGAGCCGGACTCCGAGGAGCGCAACGAGGTGGGCGTGCGCACCTCGCTGCTGGACGTGCTGCGCGAGGAGCACGGACTCCCGGCCCGCAACGTCCACGTCATGCCCTCCCCCGCCGACGGCATGTCCCTCGAGGACGCCGCCGCCTGGTACGGGCAGCAGCTGGACCAGACGGGCGGCGACGAGCCCTTCCGCACCCGCGGGCAGGCGTTCTTCGACGTGCTGCTGCTCGGGGTCGGCCCCGACGGTCACATCGCCTCGCTGTTCCCGCAGCACCCCGCGCAGGAGAAGGTGCTCGGCAGCGCCGTCGCGGTGACCGGCTCCCCGAAGCCGCCCTCGCAGCGGATCTCGCTGACCTGGCCGGTGCTGAATTCGGCCCGCCACGTGGCGCTGCTCGTGGCCGGCGCGGAGAAGGCCGAAGCGGTGCGCGCCGCGCACGACGGTGTGGACCCGTGGGAGGTGCCCGCCTCGGCGGTGCGCGGCCTCGACTCCACCACCTGGGTGCTCGACGAGGCGGCCGCCGGGCGCAGCGCCCGCTGAGCCCCGGCTCCTCCGGGAGCACGCAGGACGCCCGAAGGGCCGGTCACCGCGAGGTGGCCGGCCCTTCGGCCTGTCCGGGCCCCGAGGTCCGGGGATGCAGGACGGGCCGTCCCCGAGGGGACGGCCCGTTCGCAGAGCAGAGGGGCGGCGGTCGCCGCACGAGAGTGTCAGAGCATCGTCTCGATGATGCCGAGGCCGACGGCGCTCGCGCCCCAGAGGACGGCGACGGTCACCGTGAGGCGGTTCAGGTTCCGCTCCGCGACGCCCGAGGCGCTCGCGGAGGAGGAGACGCCGCCGCCGAACATGTCCGACAGGCCGCCGCCGCGCCCCTTGTGCAGGAGCACCAGCAGGATCGTCAGCAGCCCGAACACCGCCAGGAGGATCTGGAGGACGAGCTTCAGCAGGGACAGGTCCACGAGGGGGTCACCCTTCCACGGAGACGGACGGACCGATCCAGCATACGGCACGGGCCGGGTCCGTCGAGGACCCGGCCCGCGTGGGGAGGCTTACCTTCAGCCCTGGAAACCGGCGATCTTGGCGAACTCCTCGGCCTTCAGCGAGGCGCCGCCGACGAGGGCGCCGTCGACGTCGGCGCGCTGCATGAGCTCGCCCACGTTCGAGGACTTCACGCTGCCGCCGTACAGGACGCGGACCGCGTCGGCGACCGTGTCGCCGTGCATCGCGCGCAGCGCCTCGCGGATAGCGGAGCACACCTCCTGCGCGTCGTCCGGGGTCGCGACCTCGCCGGTGCCGATCGCCCACACGGGCTCATAGGCGATGACGATCTTCGCGGCCTGCTCGGCGGTGATGCCCTCGATGCCGCCCTCGAGCTGCGCGAGGGTGTACTCGACGTGCTTGCCGGCCTTGCGCTCCTCGAGCGGCTCGCCGACGCAGAGGATCGGCACGAGGCCCGCGGCGAAGGCAGCCTTCACCTTCGCGTTGGTGACCTCCTCGGTCTCGCCGTGGTACTGGCGGCGCTCGGAGTGGCCGACCGCGGCGTAGGTGCAGCCCAGCGCGGAGAGCATCGCGCCGGAGACCTCGCCGGTGTACGCGCCGGACTCGTGCGCGGAGATGTCCTGGGAGCCGTAGGCGATCGGGAGCTTGCCGGCGTCGACCGCGACCTGCACGGTGCGCAGGTCCACGAACGGGGGCAGCACGACGGTCTCGACCTTGGTGGTGTCGACCTCCTTGAGCTGCTCGCCGAGCTCCTCGACCAGGGCGAGGGCCTGCTTCCAGTCGAGGTTCATCTTCCAGTTGCCCGCCATGAGCGGGGTGCGGGTGGTCACTTCTGGTCCTCCTCGAGGATGGAGATTCCGGGCAGTTCCTTGCCCTCGATGAGCTCGAGGCTGGCACCGCCGCCGGTGGAGATGTGGGAGAAGAGCGTCTCGTCGAAGCCCAGGATGCGCACCGCCGCGGCGGAGTCGCCGCCGCCGACCACGGTGTAGCCGGAGGCCGCGCCGAGCTTCTCGGCGACGGCCTTCGTGCCCTCGGCGAAGGCGGGGAACTCGAACACGCCCATCGGGCCGTTCCAGAACACGGTCGCCGCATCGGCGATCTTCTCGCCGAAGAGCTTCGCGGTCTCGGGGCCGATGTCCATGCCCTCCTGGTCCGCGGGGATCCCGTCGACGGCCACGACGGTGGCGGGCGCGTCGGCGGAGAACTCCGGCGCCACGACGGTGTCGACGGGGAGCACGAGCTCGACGCCGTTCGCCTTCGCGCGCTCCATGTACTCGCGCACCACGTCGATCTTCGACTCGTCCAGCAGCGACAGGCCGACCTCGTGGCCGAGCGCCTTCTGGAAGGTGTAGGCCATGCCGCCGCCGATGAGGATGCGGTCGGCCCTGCCCAGCAGCGCGTCGATCACGCCGAGCTTGTCGGCGATCTTCGCGCCGCCGAGGACGACCACGAAGGGGCGCTCGGGCTCGTCGGTCACCTTGCGCAGCGAGTCGACCTCGCGCAGCACCAGCTCGCCCGCGGCGGCGGGGAGCAGGGAGGCGAGCTCGTACACGGAGGCCTGCTTGCGGTGGACGACGCCGAAGCCGTCGGAGACGAAGGCGTCGCCGAGGGCGGCGAGCTCGCGGGCGAAGGCGAGCCGCTCCTCGTCGGTCTTCGCGGTCTCGCCCGCGTTGAAGCGCAGGTTCTCGAGCACGGCGACCTGGCCGTCGCCGAGCGCGGCGACGGTCTCCTGCGCGGAGGAGCCGACGGTGTCGGTCGCGAAGGCGACCTCCTGGCCGAGCAGCTCGCCGAGGCGGCCCACGACCGGGCGGAGGGAGTACTTCTCCTCGGGCTCGCCCTTGGGGCGGCCGAGGTGGGAGATCACCGCGACCCGGGCACCGGCCTCGACGAGGCGGGTGAGGGTGGGCAGCGCGGCGCGGATGCGGCCGTCGTCGGTGATCGTGGTGCCGTCCAGCGGCACGTTGAGATCGGCGCGGACGAGCACGCGCCTGCCGCGCAGCTCTCCGAGCGAATCGATGGTCTTCAGCACTGTGGTGCTCCTTCAGGTGTTCGACCGCGGGACGCCGCAGCGGCCCGTCGGGACGGGGACGAGCGGAGCCCGTCGGACGCCGACCCCTCGGGGTGGCGACCGGCGGGCTCCGGGGCTGTCCTGGTCGTCAGCGGGACGACGTGAGGATCAGAGGGACTTGCCGACCAGCTGCGAGAGCTCGACGAGGCGGTTGGAGAAGCCCCACTCGTTGTCGTACCAGGAGAAGATCTTGACCTGGTTGCCGTTCACCTTGGTGAGCTGCGCGTCGAAGATCGAGGAGTGCGGGTCGCCCTCGATGTCCTTGGAGACGATCGGGTCCTCGGTGTAGCGCAGGACGCCCTTGAGCGGGCCCTCGGCGGCCTTCTTGATCGCGGCGTTGATCTCCTCGATCGTGACCTCGCGGGAGGCCTCGAAGGTGAGGTCGGTGATCGAGCCGGTGGGGACCGGCACGCGCAGCGAGTAGCCGTCGAGCTTGCCCTTGAGCTCGGGGAGCACCAGCGCCACGGCCTTGGCCGCACCGGTGGTGGTCGGGACGATGTTCAGGGCGGCGGCGCGTGCACGGCGCGGGTCCTTGTGCGGGCCGTCCTGCAGCACCTGGTCCGAGGTGTAGGCGTGGATCGTGGTCATCAGGCCCTTGACGATGCCGAACTCGTCGTTCAGCACCTTCGCCACCGGCGCGAGGCTGTTGGTGGTGCAGGAGGCGTTGGAGATGATGTCGTGCTTCGCGGGGTCGTAGTCACCCTCGTTCACACCGATGACGAAGGTCGCGTCCTCGTTCTTCGCCGGAGCGGAGATGATGACCTTCTTGGCGCCCGCCTCGATGTGGGCCTTGGCCTTCTCGGCGTCGGTGAAGATGCCGGTGGACTCGATGACGACGTCCGCGCCGATCTCGCCCCACGGGATGTTCTTCGGATCGCGCTCGGCGTATGCCTTGAAGGTGTTGTCGCCGACGGTGATCGAGTCCTCGTCGTGCGAGACGTCGTAGGGAAGCACCCCGCCGATCGAGTCGTACTTGATGAGGTTCGCGAGCGTGGCGTTGTCGGTGAGGTCGTTCACACCGACGATCTGGATGTCCGCCTGCTGCTCGAGAGCGGCGCGCAGGAAGTTGCGGCCGATGCGGCCGAATCCGTTGATACCAACCTTGACGGTCAAGGGTTCCTCCTAGTGTCGCGGTGAGTTCGCGACGTTCGAGTACTGACATGGCGCGCACGCCCTCGTACGCCCGGGCGACGCCGGCGTGTGACCGACGACCGTGACGATCTTATCAACGACCGGCACCAGGGGACGAAGGAAGATGGTCCTCGTCCACTCCGTGGTCGGTCCCGGGGATGCCGAGCTCCTCCGCGCGCTTGTCCGCGGTGGCGAGAAGGCGTCGGATCCTACCGGCCACGGCGTCCTTCGTGAGCGGCGGATCGGCGAGTCGGCCGAGCTCCTCGAGGCTCGCCTGTCGATGCTCCAGACGGAGGCGACCGGCGGCCTGCAGGTGCTCGGGCGTGTCGTCGCCGAGGATCTCCAGCGCGCGCTGGACACGCTGGCCCGCGGCGACCGCGGCCCGCGCGGAGCGGCGCAGGTTCGCGTCGTCGAAGTTCGCGAGCCGGTGCGCGGTCGCCTTCACCTCGCGGGTGGTGCGGCGCTGCTCCCAGGTGCGCACGGTCTCGTGGGCGCCCATCCGGGACAGCAGGGCGGAGATCGCGTCGCCGTCGCGCAGCACCACCCGGTCCGCGCCCCGCGCCTCGCGGGCCTTCGAGGCGACGCCGAGCCGTCGGGCCGCGCCGACCATCGCCAGCGCCACCTCGGGGCCGGGGCAGGACAGCTCCAGGGCCGAGGAGCGGCCCGGCTCGGTGAGGGTGCCGCGGGCGAGGAACGCCCCGCGCCACGCGGCCTCCGCGTCCACCAGCGCCCCGCCGACGACGAAGGGCGGCATCCCGCGCACGGGACGGCCCCGCGCGTCCAGGAGTCCGGCCTGGCGGGCCAGCATCCCGCCCTCGCGCTCCACCCGCACCAGGTAGCGGGTGGTGCGGCGGATCCCGGAGGGGGCCAGCACCGCGAGCTCGGCGCGGTGGCCGTACATGTCGGCGATGATGCCGTGCAGCCGCCGCGCGACCGCCGCCGAGTCCAGCTCTGCCTCGACCACGACCCGTCCCGCGACCAGGTGCAGGCCCCCGGCGAAGCGCAGCATCGCGGCCGCCTCGGCCTTGCGGGCGGAGGGCCGGGTCACCTCGAGGTGGCTGAGCTCCTCCTTCGCGTCACCCGTCAGCGCCATGCGTGTCCTCCTCGGTGCGGGTGTCCATACCCCTGGTGGTGCGGTGTGGTCGCTTCCGGCGCGACGCGGAGCGGTCGTCGCCGCGCTCCACGTCCCCGTAGGCGTCGTCGAACAGATCACGGTACGCCGCGGCCAGGCGCACCGGGTCGTGCCGCGGCGTCCCGTCGCCAACGCTGACCTGGCGCAGCAGGGTGCGCAGCCCCCGCTCCTGCGCCGCCTCGGCGAGGTCGAGGACGTCCTCGAGGGTGGTCGGATCGGCGACGAGGGCGTCGAAGAGGCAGTCCCCCGCGTGGTCGAGCAGCACGTCCAGCATGTCGAGGCTCGTCATCCCCTCGGCCTCCTGCGCGCCGACGGAGAGGTTCGTGATGATCCCCTTCCGCGCCGGGCTCGACGCGATCGCCTCGGCGATCTCAGGGATCATCAGATGCGGCAGCACGGAGGTGTACCAGGAGCCGGGGCCGAGGATGATCCAGTCCGCACGCCCGATCGCCTCGAGCACATCGGCGGGGACGCGGGGGCGCGGCGGGATCAGGCGCACGTCCTCGACGCGGCCCTCCGCGGTCGCGACCTGGTACTGGCCCGAGACGGTGCGGGCGCTGCCGTCGGCGCCGACCACGCGCGCCTCGATGTCCAGCGGATCCAGCGCCATCGGCAGCACGCGCCCTCGCGCGCCGAGCAGCTCGGCCATCTGGTCGAGGCCCTCGATGGGGTCCTCGAGGATCTGCCACAGCGCGACGATCATCAGGTTGCCGAGCGCGTGCCCGTCGAGCTCGCCGTCGGTGGCGAAGCGGTGCTGGATCACGTCGCCCCAGATGGACCCCCATTCGGAGTCCTCGCACAGTGCCGCGAGCGCCATCCGCAGGTCTCCCGGGGGCAGTACGGGCATCTCGGTGCGGAGCCGGCCCGAGGAGCCGCCGTTGTCGGCGACGGTGACCACGGCGGTGATGTCGTCGGTGAGCAGGCGCAGGGCGCGGAGGTTCGCGGCGAGGCCGTGGCCGCCGCCGAGGGCGACCACGCGCACGGGCCGCTGCGGGGCGCCGCGGCCGCCCCGCTGGGCGCTCGCCGAACGGTCGGCGCCGCGGAGCCGGAGACGTCGGCTGCGGGAGGCGATGCTGATTCCCGCCCCAGATCCCGGTGACGGATCCGCACCGCGTGCCCGGCGGTGCGCAGCTCGTCGCCGATCCGCTCCGAGACCGCGACGGAGCGGTGCTTGCCGCCCGTGCAGCCGATCGCGAGGGTGGTGAAGTGCTTGTTCTCGGTGCTGTAGCCGCGCAGCACCGGGGTGATCATCTCGATGTACCGCTCGACGAACTCGGCGGCGTTCGCGTCGCCGAGCACGAACTCGGCGACGTCGGCGTCGGTGCCCCGCTTGGGACGCAGCTCCGGCACCCAGTACGGGTTGGGGATGAAGCGCACGTCGCTGACGTGGTCGGCCTCCAGCGGGATCCCGTACTTGAAGCCGAAGGACACCATCGTCACGGTCAGTCGCTGCTCCTCGCCGGTGCCGAACAGCGAGCGCATCTTCATCGTCAGCTCGTGCACGTTCAGCGGCGAGGTGTCGATGACGAGGTCGGCGGTGCGCCGGTAGCGGGCGAGCATCTCGCGCTCGCGGCGGATGCCCTCGAGCACGCCTTCCTCGCCCTGCAGCGGGTGGGGGCGGCGCACCGAGTCGAAGCGTCGCACGAGGGTGGACTCGTCGGCCGTGAGGAAGAGCAGGCGCAGGCGCAGATCGGCCTTACGCAGCTCGTCGACGACCTCGCCGAGCTCCGTGAAGAACGGGCCGGAGCGCGGGTCGACCACGACCGCGAACCGGTTCTCGCGGCCGACGGCGGAGGCCTGCAGCTCGTAGAGCGTGCCGATCAGCTGCGGGGCGATGTTGTAGACCACGTACCAGCCCATGTCCTCCAGGGCGTGCGCGGCGGTCTCCCGTCCGGCCCCGGCGAGCCCGGTGATGATGACCACGTCGCCTCGGGTGTCCGTGGTCGGGCTCGGGATGGACTCCTCGGTCACGGGTGCTCCTTCCGGATCGGGGGTGGACGGGCCTCGCTCTCAGCCCTCGAGGATCTCGCCGGTCGCCATGTCCACGGTGACGCCGAGTGCGTCGTCCGCGGTCTCGGCGTCCGAGGCGGTTCCCTGCTCGGATGTTAGCGCGGCGGTGATCTGCGCGGCCAACGCGGGCCCGATCCCGTCGACCTCCGTGAGCTGTTCCTCGCTCGCCTCGCGGATCGCGGAGACGGTGACGAAGCGGTCCAGCAGCGCGCGGCGCCGGGCCGGCCCGAGGCCCGGGATGCCGTCCAGGGCGCTGGCCTGCATGGCCCGTCCTCGCTTGGAGCGGTGGTAGGTGATGGCGAAGCGGTGCGCCTCGTCGCGCAGGCGCTGGACGAGGAAGAGCGCCTCGGAGGTGCGGGGCAGGATGACGGGGTACTCCTCCCCCGGCAGCCAGATCTCCTCGAGCCGCTTGGCGATCCCGGCCAGGGCGATGTCGGTGATGCCGAGCTCGTCGAAGGCGCGCTGCGCCGCGGCGACCTGCGGCGGGCCGCCGTCGACGAGGATCAGCGAGGGCGGGTACGCGAACCGCTTGAAACGGCCGGTCTCCTCGTCCTCCGTCGGCTCGGGCGGGTCGAGGTGGTGCTTCAGCCGGCGCGTGATCACGTCGTGCATGGAGGCGGTGTCGTCGCGGGCGGCCGCGCCGGTGACCGAGTAGCGGCGGTACTCGCTCTTCTTGGGCAGCCCGTCCTCGAACACCACCTGGGAGCCGACGACGTTGGTGCCCTGGGAGTGGGAGATGTCGAAGCACTCGATCCGCAGCGGCGGCTCGGCGAGGTCGAGCGCCTCGCCCAGGTCCTCGAGCGCCTTGGTGCGGGCGGTGAGGTCGCCGGTGCGCTTGAGGCGGTGCAGGCGCAGCGCCTCGGTCGCGTTCTCGCCGACGGTGATCAGCAGGTCCTTCTTCTCGCCACGCTGCGGGACGCGCAGGTCGACGGTGCGGCCCACCAGCTCCCGCACCTGGTCGAGGTTGGTGGGCAGGATCGGGACGAGCACCTCCTTCGGGGCGCTCCCCTCGGTGTACAGGGTGGTCAGGGCGCGCTCGACGAGGTCCGGCGCGGTCGACTCGTCGAGGATCTCCGCGGTCCAGCCGCGCTGGCCGCGGATCCGTCCGCCGCGCACGTGGAAGACCTGCACGGAGGCTTCGAGCTCGTCCTGGGCGAGGCCGATCAGGTCGGCGTCGGTCGCGTCGGAGAGGACCACGGAGTTCTTCTCCATCACCTTCTCGAGCGCCTGGAGGTCGTCGCGGAGGCTCGCGGCGGTCTCGTAGTCCATCGCCGCGGCCGCGGCCCTCATCCGCTGCTCGATGCGGCGGGTGTACTTCGAGGTGTTCCCGGCCATGAAGTCCGCGAACTGCTCGGCGAGCCGGCGGTGCTCGTCCTCGGAGATGTCGCCGACGCAGGGCGCCGCGCACTTCCCGATGAAGCCGAGCAGGCAGGGCCTGCCCGACCGCTCGGCCCGCCGGTACACCCCCGCGGTGCAGGAGCGGATCGGGAACACCCGAAGCATCAGGTCGAGCGTCTCGCGGATCGCGCCGACCTGCGGGTAGGGCCCGAAGGTGCGGTCGCCCTTGGCGCGCGGCCGACGGGTGATGTGCACCCGCGGCACCTTCTCCCCCATCGTGATCGCGAGATAGGGATAGGACTTGTCGTCGCGGAATTTGACGTTGAACCGCGGATCGAACTCCTTGATCCACGTGTACTCGAGGGTGAGCGCCTCGACCTCGGTGCCCACCACGGTCCACTCGACGCTCGTGGCGGTGGTGACCATGCGCCGGGTGCGCTCGTGCAGGACGGAGAGGTCCTGGAAGTAGTTCACCAGGCGCTGGCGGAGGTTCTTCGCCTTGCCGACGTAGATGACGCGGCCGTGCTCGTCCCGGAACCGGTAGACCCCCGGCCTCGTGGGGATCGTGCCGGTCGCGGGGCGGTAGGTCGCTGGATCAGCCATCGCTCCGCCTGCTCAGCGGGCCGCGGCCGCGCCCGCTCGTCCGCCCTCGAGCATCGGGGCGAGGAAGCGACCGGTGTAGGAGCCCTCGACCTTCGCCACCTTCTCCGGGGTGCCGGTGGCGACGATCCTCCCGCCGCCGGCGCCGCCCTCGGGGCCGAGGTCGATGACGTGGTCGGCGGTCTTGATGACGTCGAGGTTGTGCTCGATGACGATCACGGAGTTGCCCTTGTCCACGAGCCCCTCGAGCACTTCGAGCAGCTTGCGCACGTCCTCGAAGTGGAGGCCCGTCGTCGGCTCGTCGAGCACGTAGATGGTGCGGCCGTTGGAGCGCTTGTGCAGCTCGGAGGAGAGCTTCACGCGCTGCGCCTCGCCGCCCGAGAGGGTGGTCGCGGACTGACCGAGCTTCACGTAGCCGAGGCCCACGTCGACCAGGGTCTGCATCTGGCGGCGGATCGCGGGGACGGCGTCGAAGAACTCGAGCGCCTCGGCGATGGACATGGCCAGCACCTCGGCGACGTTCTTGTCCTTGAACTTCACCTCGAGCGTCTCGCGGTTGTAGCGCTGGCCCTTGCAGACCTCGCACTGCACGTACACGTCGGGCAGGAAGTTCATCTCGATCTTCAACGTGCCGTCGCCGGAGCAGGCCTCGCAGCGACCGCCCTTGACGTTGAAGGAGAAGCGCCCTGCGGTGTAGCCGCGGATCTTCGCCTCGTTGGTCTGGGCGAAGAGGGTGCGCACCCGGTCCCACACGCCCGTGTAGGTGGCGGGGTTCGAGCGCGGGGTGCGGCCGATCGGCGACTGGTCCACGTGCACGACCTTGTCGAGGTGCTCGAGGCCGGTGACGCGCTTGTGCCGCCCGGGCACGATGCGGGAGCGGTTGAGCTCCTTGGCCAGGACCGAGTACAGGATGTCGTTGACCAGGGAGGACTTGCCCGAGCCGGAGACGCCGGTGACGGCGGTGAGCACGCCGAGCGGGAAGGAGACGTCCTGCCCGGTGAGGTTGTTCGCGCGCGGCGCGACGACCTTCAGCATCCGCTCCTTGTCCACGGGGCGGCGCACCGCGGGCACGGGGATCTCCAGTTCGCCGGAGAGGTAGCGGCCGGTGAGGGAGTCGGGGTTCTGCTTCAGGCCCTCGACGGGGCCGGAGTGGACCACCTTCCCGCCGTGCTCGCCGGCGAGCGGGCCGATGTCCACGACCCAGTCGGCCGAGTTGAGCGTGTCCTCGTCGTGCTCGACGACGATCAGGGTGTTGCCGAGGTCGCGCAGGCGCTCGAGGGTCGCGATGAGGCGCTCGTTGTCGCGCTGGTGCAGGCCGATGGAGGGCTCGTCGAGGACGTAGAGCACGCCCACCAGGCCCGAGCCGATCTGGGTGGCGAGGCGGATGCGCTGCGCCTCGCCGCCGGAGAGGGTGCCGGCCGCGCGGGCCAGGGAGAGGTAGTCCAGGCCCACGTCGAGCAGGAAGCCGAGGCGGGAGCGGATCTCCCGCAGCACCTCGTCGGCGATCGCGGCCTCCCGCACCCCGAGCTCGAGGCCCTGGTGGAAGGCGAGCGCGTCACCGATCGACATCTCGCAGACCTCGGCGATGGACTTCCCGCCGACGGTCACGGCGAGCACCTCGGGGCGCAGACGCGCGCCCTGGCAGGCGGGGCAGGGCACCTCGCGCATGAACTGCTCGTAGCGCTCCTTGGCCCAGTCGGACTCGGTGTCGCTGTGGCGACGCTCGAGGAAGTGCATGACGCCCTCGAAGCCCGTGGAGTAGGTGCGCTCGCGGCCGAAGCGGTTGCGGTACTTCACGTGGACCTTGAAGTCCTTGCCGTGCAGCAGCGCCTCCTTCGCGCGTTCGGGCAGCGCGCGCCAGGGGGTGTTCATCGAGAAGGCGAGCTCCTCGGCGAGGCCGGACATGACCTCCTGGTGGCGGTCGGCGTGCCCCATGGTCCACGGGGCGATCGCGCCGTCTGAGAGGGAGAGGTCCTCGTCGGGGATCACGAGCTCGGGATCGACCTCGAGCCGCTGGCCCAGGCCCGTGCACTCGGGGCAGGCGCCGTAGGGGGCGTTGAAGGAGAAGGTGCGCGGCTCGATGTCGTCGATCGCGAGGGGGTGGTCGTTGGGGCAGGCGCGCTTCTCGGAGAAGCGGCGGGTGCGCTGCGGGTCCTCGTCGTCGCGGTCGACGTAGTCGACCAGCAGGATGCCCTCGGCCAGCCGCAGCGCGGTCTCGACCGAGTCGGTGAGGCGACGGCGCGCGTCGGGCTTCGCCGCGAGCCGGTCGACGACCACCTCGATGGTGTGCTTGTAGCGCTTGTCGAGGCTGATCTCCTCGTCCAGGCGGCGGTTGTCCCCGTCGATGCGGGCGCGGGCGTAGCCCTGGGAGCGCAGGGAGCTGAGCAGGTCCTGGTGCTCGCCCTTGCGGCCCTGGACGACGGGCGCCAGCAGCTGGAAGCGGGTGCCGGGCTCCTCCTCGAGGAGGGTGTCCACGATCTGCTCGGCCGAGGAGGAGGTGACCAGCTCGCCGCAGACGGGGCAGTGCTGCTCGCCGGTGCGGGAGAACAGCAGGCGCAGGTAGTCGTAGATCTCGGTGATCGTGCCGACGGTGGAGCGCGGGTTGCGGTTGGTGGACTTCTGGTCGATCGAGACCGCCGGGGAGAGCCCCTCGATCAGGTCGACGCTCGGCTTGTCCATCTGTCCGAGGAACTGCCTCGCATAGCTGGAGAGCGACTCGACGTAGCGTCGCTGCCCCTCGGCGAAGATGGTGTCGAAGGCCAGGGAGCTCTTGCCGGAGCCGGACAGGCCGGAGAACACCACCAGCTTGTCGCGGGGGATGTCGATGTCGATGTTCTTGAGGTTGTGCTCGCGCGCACCACGGACGACCAGGGAATCAGTCACCCGGGCATTCTAGGGGCGCAGACCGACCTTCGAACAGTTGTTCGGGGGAGATGTGGGCGACATACTGTCCCCATGACTGATCATGAGTACACCGGACATGTCGAGCCGGGCGGCGAGCCCGCCGTGCGAGACTTCGAGCACCTGCAGATCCGCAAGCTGTCCGTCGGGCCGATGGACAATAACGCCTACCTGCTGACCTGTCGGTCGAGCGGCGCCCAGCTGCTGATCGATGCGGCCGCGGACCCCGACGCCCTGCGCCGGATGATCGCGGCGGGCGCCGAGCACAACTGGCTGGACGTCATCCTCACCACTCACTCCCACCACGACCACGTGGGCGCTCTGGCGGAGATGGTCTCGGCGACCGGCGCTCGCACCGCCGCCGGTGCGGAGGACGCGAAGGAGATCGCGGAGAAGATCGACCTGCCCCTCGCCCACGGCGACGTGATCGAGTTCGGCGAGCAGCGGGTGGAGATCATCCAACTGCGCGGTCACACCCCCGGCTCGGTCGCGGTGCTGTGGCGCGGCGGCGAGGAGGGCGATCACCTCTTCACCGGCGACTCCCTCTTCCCCGGCGGGGTGGGTAACACCGACCGGGACCCGCAGCGCTTCGCGCAGCTGATCGACGACGTCGAGCAGCGGATCTTCGACCGGCTGGACGATGCGACCTGGGTGTACCCGGGCCACGGCGATGACACCACGCTCGGGGCCGAGCGGGCCTCCCTCCCGGTCTGGCGCGAGCGGGGCTGGTGACCTCTCCGCCGCCGGGCACCGCCGCGGCCGGCCCGGCGCGGTGCGTGCTCGGTCGCGGGGCGGGCGGGGCGGTCGTGCTGCGCGAGGTCGCGGCCGACGGCTCGGTCCTCGACGAGCGGACCTCCACCGTCGAGGAGCTCCCCGCCCTCGTCGCCGAGCTCGAGGCCGCGCACCGGCCGCGCTGGGTCTGGAGCGACGCCGCGGCCTGGTACCCGCGTCTGCTCGCGGCCGGGGTGACGCTCGAGCGCTGCCACGACCTGCGCCTGGTGCACCGGATCCTGCGCCATTCCGAGCTGGTGACGGAGCCCGGTCCTCTGCGGGAGCGCACCGAGTGGGACACCCCGCTCGAGCCGGAGGAGCCGCGGCGCGACCTCGGCGCGACCCTCTTCGACCTCGATGCCCGGCCGTCGGCCGCCCACGGCGTGCCCGACGGGATCGAGGAGACCGGTGCGGAGCTCGAGCGGCAGCTCTCGGCGGTCGCGGGCGCCGAGGACCCGGCGCGGCTGCGGCTGCTGCTGGCGGCGGAGTCCGCCGGGGCGCTGATCGCGGCCGAGCTGCAGGCGGCGGGGATCCCCTGGGACGTGGCCGAGCACGACCGGATCCTCACCGAGGCCCTGGGGCCGCGCCCCTCCCCCGGGACGCTCCCCGCGCAGATGGTGCAGGTCGCCGCCGAGGTGCGCACGGCTCTCGGGGACCCGACCGTGTCGCTGGACTCGCCGCCGAAGCTGCTGCGCGCCCTGCACCGCGCCGGGATCGACGTCTCCTCCACCTCCCAGTGGGAGCTGCAGGAGCACGAGCATCCGGCGATCGAGCCGCTGCTGCGGTACAAGAAGATGTCCCGCCTGCTGACCGCCAACGGCTGGACGTGGCTGGACGAGTGGGTGCGGGAGGGACGGTACCGGCCCGTCTACGTGCCGGGCGGCGTGGTCACCGGGCGCTGGGCCTCCAGCGGCGGCGGGGCGCTGCAGATCCCGCGCCGGCTGCGGCCCGCGCTCCGTGCCGATCCTGGCTGGCTGCTGGTCAGCGCCGATGTCTCCCAGCTCGAGCCGCGGGTGCTCGCCGCCATGTCCCGCGACGCGGCGATGATCGAGGCGGGGGCCGGGAAGGACCTCTACTCCGGCATCGTCGAGGCGGGCGTGGTGGCGAGCCGGCAGGAGGCGAAGATCGGGGTGCTCGGCGCCCTGTACGGCGGGACCACCGGGGACAGCGGTCGCGTCGTGCCCCGGCTCCGCCGCACCTTCCCCGAGGCGATGGCGCTCGTGGACGGCGCGGCCGCGACCGGGGAGCGCGGCGGGACGGTCACGACGTGGCTGGGCCGTTCCTCCCCCGCTCCGGAGGCGGCCTGGACCGCGGCGCAGCGCAGTGCGAACGGGCCGGACGCAGGGACCGGCGAGCAGGAGCGGGCCCGTCGCTCGGCCCGGGACCGGGGCCGGTTCACCCGCAACTTCGTGGTGCAGGGCACCGCGGCGGAATGGGCGCTGTCCTGGATGGCGGCGCTGCGGCTGCGGCTCGCGCAGCTCCCTGAGGTCGCCGCCGACGAGCGGGCGGGCGCCTCGGGACCGGTGTTCTCCTGCCGCGCGCATCTGGCGTTCTTCCTCCACGACGAAGTGATCGTCCACGCCCCGGCAGATCGGGCGGAGGCCGCGGCCGCCGCGATCCGGGAGAGCGCCGACGCCGCCGGGCGGCTGCTCTTCCCCGGCAGCCCGATCGACTTCCCCCTGGATCTCGCGATCACGGAGCGCTCGGCAGAGAAGTGAACTCCTCAGGAGCTGACAGGGCCGGGCCCCCACGCTCTCCGGGGCCGGTGCGGAGCATCGGGAGGTCCCCGAGGACCCGCGCGACCATCTGGTCCTCGTCGAGCGCCTCGGCGAGGACCTGCTCCCCGGGGACGCCGAGCACGTCGTGGGGCCGGTACCAGGACGCGACCTCCTCGGCGGTCACATGTCCCGCGATCGGCTTGCCGGCGTGGCGCCGCAGGGTCTCCGGCAGGCTCACGTCGAGGTAGTACACCAGGGTCGGACCAGGGGCATCACGCAGCATCCGCGCGAACATGCGATGGTATCGCTCGGCGACGAAGATGCCCTCGAGGAGCGTGATGCGCCCGATCCCGAGGCAGTGCCGGACCATCGACTCGAGCAGGCCGATCGTGTCGCCCTGGCCGCTGTCTTGCTCCCACAGCAGCTCTCGGCGCAAATGGTCCTGCCCGATCACCGCGACCTCGCCGCGCGGAAGGGCGCGCTGGACCCGGCGAGCGACCGTCGACTTCCCGGAGGCGGAGTTGCCGCGCAGGACGACGAACGGCGGCGCGCTGCGGGGAGTCGTCATCACTCGATCCTGGCAGACCTCCGCCGTTCTCCGCGGGCACTACGCGCCGGGATCCTCCGGGGCCAGTGCGGAGAGCGCCTCGAGCAGCGAGTCCATGCGGCCGGCGCCGAGGAGCGGGCTGAGCGGCTGGGAGAACCACTGCTCCCAGACCTCGTCGAGCTGGGCGGCAGTGGGCGCGGCGCCGGTGCCCAGCAGTTCTGCGATCGCCTCCGCCTCCGGGGCGTACTCGTCCTCGGGCACACCATCCCTGCCCGGGGCGAGGGCCATCGGGTCTTCGCGGGTCAGGAGCGCGAGGACCTGCTCCTGCGTCGACGTGCCGCCGGGCTCGGCGGTGCGTTCGTCGAAGAGGGTCGAGGCCAGGGTCACCGCACCGGTGGCGAGTCCGATCCAGAGCCGAGGTGCGGGCACGCCGCGGCGCCGCAGGAAGTTCTCCGCCCCGCCGTCCAGGCGCAGGCCCGCGACGCCCGCCCCGACCATCAGGCCGCCGAGGGCGAGCGAGATCGCGGTCTCGGGGACCGTCGGCGGCCGCAGGCCGTGAGCACTCGGGTCGTCGTCGGCCGACGGGTCCGGGCGCCCCTGCTGCGCCAGGAGGCTGACGCCGGTGGTAAGCACCGCGGGAAGCGCGACGTAGCCGGCGCGCACGGGGCGCGGGAGACGGTGCACGGGGATCATCCCGAGGCCCGACGCGGCGGCGGTGCCGACGGCCAATGACAGGATCCGGGAACGCTGGGACTGGGGCACGGGGTCCTCCTTCTCTCGCGGCGGGACGGGTCGCGCACCGCGGGGCGTGGCGTGCTCATGACGCTATCGGGAGAGCCTGAGCGTGACCGACGACGATCGTCGGTGCGCGGCGCGACCTTCGCCTGCCTCGGCGGATGAGGGAGGATGGCCCGATGCGCCTGTGGTCCCTGCACCCCCGTCACCTCGACCGCCAGGGCCTCACGGGCTGCTGGCGGGAGACGCTGCTGGCCCAGGCGGTGCTGGCCGGGCGCACCCGCGGATACCGGTCCCACCCTCAGCTCGAGCGCTTCCGCGCGCAGGCCGAGCCCCTCGCCGCGATCGGCGAGTACCTCGAGGTCCTCGCGGAGGAGGCCTTGGCGCGCGGGTACCGCTTCGACCGCTCCCGCATCGACCATCGGCCCGCCGGAGCGGTCGGGGACGGGGCGGACGCCGGTGAGGCCTCCCCCGGCGCGCCAGCCGACGGCGACCGGCACGTCCCCGACGTGCCGAGGATCCGGGTCACCAGCGGGCAGCTCGACCTCGAGTGGCGGCATCTGCTCCACAAGCTCGAGGAGCGCAGCCCGGAGCGCTGGGAGCGTGCGAGTGCGCTCGAGGGGCCGACGGCGCATCCGCTGTTCGAGGTGGTCCCGGGGCCGGTCGAGAGCTGGGAGCGCGCCGAGGATCCGCAGCGCTGACGAGGCGGCGCCCCGCCTGGGCCCGCCGCTGCGACATGTCGACCCCGTCGCGCGCAGCTGGAGGGGTGAGGCTCAGTCCGGTCCCGGTGTCCCGTCGTCGGCCCGGTCGGTGCAGCCCTCGATCGCGAGTCGGAGCCAGCGCGAGACGGGGTCCCCGGCCGGCACGTCGGCGAGGTCGGTGCGCAGCCAGCGGACCTCGCGCAGCTCAAGGGAGGTGCGCGCCTCGACCCCGTCGGCGCTGCCCGACAGGAGCGTGAGGGTGTCGCGCTTGCCCTCGGTCCTCGCCTTGAGGGTCCTCAGCTCCGCGAGATCGTCCCGGATGCGGAGGCCGAGCTCCTCGTGCACCTCGCGGCGCGCCGCGTCGGAGGGGGTCTCCCGGGCAGGGCGGAAGCGTCCGCCGGGCAGCGCCCAGCGGTCCTGGTCCACGTAGGAGTGGCGCACGGCGAGGATCAGCTCGGGCTGCTCCGGATGGCGCAGCAGCACCTTCACGCCGAAGGTGCGCGGCCGGCGCAGCCGCCACCAGATCCGGCGCAGCCGGTGCCCGGCGGTCAGGATCGCGCCCAGCGCCCGACCGCGCCTCGTCGTCATCGGCTCAGGAGCGCTGGACGGCGCGGAGCTCCTTCTTCAGCTCCTGCACCTCGTCGCGCAGCCGCGCCGCGACCTCGAAGTTCAGCGACTCCGCGGCCTGGTGCATCTGCGCGGTCATCTCGTCGATCATGCCGGTCAGCGCGCCGACGGGATCGTCGCCGAGGTCGATCTGGCGACCCTGCATCGAGTCGATGGCGTTCGCGCGCGCCCGGTCCTGGGCCACCTTCTCCTTCCCGGAGCGGTAGTCGGTGGCCAGGAGGGTGTCGGTGTCGATGTCCTCGCGGGCCAGCATGTCCGTGACGTCCGCGATCCGCTTGCGCAGCGGGGTCGGGTCGATGCCGTGCTCGGTGTTGTACGCGATCTGCTTCTCGCGGCGACGATTGGTCTCGTCGATCGCGTCCTGCATCGAGTCGGTGATCGTGTCCGCGTACATGTGCACCTGGCCGGAGACGTTGCGGGCCGCACGTCCGATCGTCTGGATGAGCGAGGTGCGGGAGCGGAGGAAGCCCTCCTTGTCCGCGTCCAGGATCGCGACCAGGGACACCTCGGGCAGGTCCAGGCCCTCGCGCAGCAGGTTGATGCCGACGAGCACGTCGTACTCGCCCTGCCGGAGGGAGCGCAGCAGCTCGATGCGGCGCAGGGTGTCCACGTCGGAGTGGAGGTACTGGACCCGCACCCCGTTCTCGAGCAGGAAGTCTGTGAGGTCCTCGGCCATGCGCTTGGTCAGCGTGGTCACGAGCACGCGCTCGTCGCGCTGCACCCGCTTCTCGATCTCCTCGCGCAGGTCGTCGATCTGGCCCTTGACGGGCTTGACGATCACCTCGGGGTCCACCAGTCCCGTCGGCCGGATGATCTGCTCGACCACGCCGTGGGCGCGGTTCAGCTCGTACTCGGCGGGAGTGGCGGAGAGGTAGACGGTCTGACCGGTGCGCTCGGTGAACTCCGAGAATGTCAGCGGGCGGTTGTCGAGCGCCGAGGGGAGGCGGAAGCCGAAGTCCACCAGGGTGCGCTTGCGGGAGCGGTCACCCTCGTACATCGCGCCGATCTGCGGGACGGTCACATGGGACTCGTCGATGACCAGCAGGAAGTCCTCGGGGAAGTAGTCCATGAGGGTGTTCGGGGCGGTGCCCGGCGCGCGGCCGTCGAGATGGCGGGAGTAGTTCTCGACACCGTTGGTCGAGCCCATCTGCCGCAGCATCTCGAGGTCGTGGGTGGTGCGCATGCGCAGGCGCTGCGCCTCGAGCAGCTTGTTCTGCCCCTCGAGCTCCTCGAGCCGCTCGGCGAGCTCCTCCTCGATCGTGCCGATCGCGCGGGAGAGACGCTCGGGACCGGCGACGTAGTGGGAGGCGGGGAAGATGTGGATGTGGTCCTCCTGCCGGATGACCTCGCCGGTCATCGGATGGAGGGTGTAGAGCGCATCGATCTCGTCGCCGAAGAACTCGATGCGGATCGCGAGCTCCTCGTACATCGGGATGATCTCGACCGTGTCCCCGCGCACCCGGAAGGTGCCGCGCTCGAAGGCGATGTCGTTGCGGTCGTACTGCATGTCCACGAAGCGGGTCAGCAGCTCGTCGCGGTCCAGCTGGTCGCCGACGCTCAGCTGCACCATCCGGTCCACGTACTCCTGCGGGGTGCCCAGGCCGTAGATGCAGGAGACGGAGGAAACCACGACGACGTCCCTGCGGGTCAGCAGCGAGTTGGTGGCGCTGTGCCGCAGCCGCTCCACCTCGGCGTTGATCGAGGAGTCCTTCTCGATGTAGGTGTCCGACTGCGGGACGTACGCCTCGGGCTGGTAGTAGTCGTAGTAGGAGACGAAGTACTCCACCGCGTTGTGCGGCAGCAGCTCCCGGAACTCGCTGGCGAGCTGCGCGGCGAGGGTCTTGTTGTGCGCCATGACCAGGGTGGGACGCTGCACCTGCTCGATCAGCCAGGCCGTCGTCGCGGACTTGCCGGTGCCGGTCGCGCCGAGGAGGACCACGTCCTGCTCGCCGTCGTTGATCCTCTTGGTGAGCTCCTTGATCGCCTGCGGCTGATCGCCCGAGGGCGAGTACTCGGAGACGACCTCGAAGGGGTGCTCGGCGCGGACGAGATCGGTGACGGGACGCATGAGGACGAGCCTACGACCCGGGGCCGTCGGAGGACACGGTGCGGGGCCTCTGTCCGCTCAGGGCCGACGGCCCCGCGGGGCCGGGCGGGACGGCGCACAGGCGGCGCCCGGCGCCGGGTCGGCCGGGGTCCGACGCGATCAGGTGCGGAGGTCGTGCTCTTCGAGGACCGCGTCGAGGGCACGGCCGGAGCGCGCGAGGAGAGCGGGGCGATCGGCCGTGTTCAGCACCAGGCGGTCCGCACGGCGGATACGTTCGAGATCGGTGACCTGCGCCGCCATGACCGACTCGACATAGCCGCGGTCCCTGTCCCGGTCCCGGACCACCCGCTCGATGCGGTCCTCTCGCCGGGCGAGCACCGCGACGACCGCGTCGTAGTCGGGCTCGCTGTGCTTCTCCAGCAGCAGCGGGTTGTCGTGGACGATGACCCGCTCCCCCGACGCGGCCGCCTCGGCCTCCTCCTGCGCGACCGCCCGGTCCACGCGGGAGAGCACGATCTGCTCGAGGTCGACGCGGGCCGCCGCATCGGCGAAGACGATCCGGGCCATGGCGGCGCGGTCGATCGTGCCGGCCAGGTTCCGCACTTCCTCCCCGAAGCGGGCGATCGCCTCCTCGACCCCGTCGCCGGGGACGTCCAGGACGGCCCGGGAGTGGGCGTCCAGATCGATCACGCGCAGGCCGCGTTCGCGCCAGAGCGCGGCGACGGTCGACTTGCCCGCGCCGATGCCGCCGGTGAGGCCGATCCGCAGGGGGCGGTCAGGACGAGAGGGAGGAATGCTGCCGGGCATGCTCCGATGGTAGGGCGGGTCGGCCGGGTCACGGTGGCGTTCACTCCCCTGCCTGCACGGACTACGGTGCTGGGGTGGACCCTCTCGAGCTGCTCGTGACCAACGACTTCCTCCGCGTGCTGGACCTCGTGGGCGTGTTCGTGATGGGCGTGGCGGCCGGCGCGATCGCCTCCCGCCTGAACTTCGACGCGGTCGGCTTCGCGGTGATCGGCATCGTCGCCGGGCTCGGCGGCGGTCTGGTGCGCGATCTGATCCTCGACTACGGCACCCCGGCGGCCTTCGACGGGCCCTGGTATCTCACCTGCGCCCTCGGCGGAGCCATGTTCACCTTCGTCATCCATGCGGACGGCCCCTGGTGGCGCCGCCTGGTGACGGCGCTGGACATCGCGGCGATGGGGCTGTGGGCTGCGACCGGCACCGCGAAGTCCCTCGGCTACGGCCTGGACACGCTGCCGGCGATCCTGCTCGGGGTCACCAGCGCGGTGGGCGGCGGCGTGATCCGCGACGTGCTGGTGGGAAGGATCCCCCAGGTCTTCGGGGGCGGCCCGCTGTACGCGACCGGCGCGCTGGTCACCGCGGTGCTGACCTGGCTGGTGCTGGCCCTCGGCCTGCCCTCCCCGACGGTGCTGGTCGCGGTCGCCGTCGGCGCGCTGCTCGCCGGGGTCGCGGCGTGGCGCCGCTGGTCGCTGCCGGCCCATCAGGAGTGGCAGGTGACGATGTCCGCGACCCAGCTGAAGCAGCTGGTGCGCCGCACCCGCAAGGACGAGCGGGAGCGGGTCGCGCAGGAGACGGGGGCGATCCCCGTCGTCGACGTCGACCACGACGACCTCGCCGAGGACGCCGTGGCCGAGGACCTCGACGCGAGCGACTACGAGGACCGGATCTTCCCGGATCCGGCGGAGCTGCCCGGCACCGTCGAGAACGAGAGGCGCGAGGAGCAGGACCCCGGGGCCGCCTCGCCGCGCTGAGGCGGCTGTGCTGCCGGGCGTCGGCGCGCCGGCCGCTCCGCGGTCCGGTCGGAGCGCCGAGGCGCCGGCCCGGGCCGGGTCAGGGCCGCAGGAGCTCGATCATCCGGGCGACGTCGTCCGCGCCGAGCTGGCCGGGCGCGGACCCCTCCCCTGCGGTCGCGAAGGTCGCGGCGCTGCCGAACGCCTCGGCGGCCACGCGGCTGCTCGCCCCGAGGGTGCCCATGGAGATCGCGATGTGCGGGCCTGTCTGCTCCTCGGCGACGGCAAGACTCGCCGAGAGCAGGGTGAGCACGTCGCGGGAGGTGCGCGGGGTGACGGCGACCTTCGGGATATCCGCGCCGAGACGCCGCTGCTCGCGCAGGATCCCCGCGATCGTCTCCTCGTCGGGGGTGCCCTCCATGTCGTGGTAGGAGCCGACCACGGCGATGCCGTGACGACGGGCGGAGTCGATGACCGAGGCGACCACTGCGGGGTCGAGGGAGGTCTCGATGTCGACGAGGTCGACGGCGGACTGCGTGCCCGCCCGGCGACCCGTGATCAGCGCCTCCAGCAGCGAGACGAGCGCGCGGGGGCCGTAGGGCCTCTGTCCGCCCTCGGCGGTGGTGCGGAAGGTGACCAGCAGGGCGCGGTCGGCGCCGAGGGCGGCGCGCAGCGGGCCGAGCGCGGCGAGGACCGCCTCGCGGTGGTGCTCGGCGTCCTCGAGGTCGGGGCGGAAGCGGTCCAGGCGCCACTCGACCACGCGGGCCGGGGTCGCGCTCGCCGCCTCGGCCTGGGCGAGCAGGGCGTCGAGGTCGTCGCCCACCAGCGGCACGATGATCTCGGGGCGCCCGCGGCCGAACTCGACGCCGCGCACGGTCGCGGTGCGGCGGCGCACATCGACCATCCCCTCCTGCACGGCGGGGCCGGGTTGGTCCGCGGTGCCGGGCTGGTCCAGGGGGTCGTCCTGCGCGGCGGTCCCGGGACGCTCGGTCATGGTGCTCCTCCTTGCTCGGGCGGGCCCGGGTGTGCTCAGTCGTCGGTGATCGCGGCGTAGGCGCTCAGCAGGAGCGCGGGATCGGGCCCCTCGATCCGGGAGACCGAGCCGATCCGGTCCAGGACCACGAAGCGCAGCAGGCCGGCGCGGGTCTTCTTGTCCCGCTTCATCGCGTCCTCGAGCTTGGGCCACTGACGGTCGCGGTAGGTGACGGGCAGGCCGAGCGAGGTGAGGATGCTGCGGTGGCGGTCCACCTCGGCCTCGGAGAGCTTGCCGGAGAGGTGGGAGAGCTCGGCGACGAACATCATCCCGATGCTCACGGCAGCGCCGTGGCGCCACTGGTAGCGCTCGTTGCGCTCGATCGCGTGGGCGAGGGTATGGCCGTAGTTGAGAATCTCCCGCTCCCCGCTCTCGCGCAGGTCCGCGGAGACCACGCGGGCCTTGACCCGGATCGCCCGCTCGATCACCTCGCGGAAGGCGTCGGTGGAGACATCGAGCACCGCGGCGGGGTCCTGCTCGACGATGTCGAGGATCGCGGTGTCCTCGATGAAGCCGGCCTTGACCGCCTCGGCGAGTCCGGCGGCGACGTCGTTGCGACCGAGCCCTCCGAGCACGTCGAGGTCGGCGACCACGGCGATCGGCGGGTGGAAGGCGCCGACGAGGTTCTTCCCCTCGGACGTGTTGATGCCGGTCTTGCCGCCCACGGCCGCATCGACCATCGCGGCGACGGTGGTGGGGACCTGGAGCACGTCGACGCCGCGCAGCCAGGAGGCCGCGACGAAGCCGGCGAGGTCCGTCGCCGCGCCGCCGCCGAGCCCGATCACGAGGTCCTGGCGGCCGATCTCGGCCTGGCCGCACACGCCCCACAGGAACCCGGCGACCTGCGCGGTCTTGGCCTCCTCGCCGTCGGGGACCTCGGCGGCGAAGGACTGCCGCCCCGTCTCCTCGATCCCGGCGCGGACCTGCTCGGCGACGTCGCGCAGGCTCGGCTGGTGCACGATCACCACGCGCCGGGCGCGCTCGGGCAACAGGGCCGGGATCTGCTCGAGCAGGCCCCGTCCCACGTGCACGTCGTAGCCGCCGGTGGGCGTGGTGACGGGGATGACGGTGGTGCTCATTCGGTCTCCTCCTGGGGGCGCGCGGGCCTCTGAAGCTGCAGGGCGTCGATGATGGCGAGGGCCACCCGGTCCGGGCTGCCGAGGGCGGCGTCGATGCGGTGGGTCGCCAGTCCACGATAGGTGTCCGCCCGGGCGGCGGCGAGCTCGCGCCAGCGGGCCATGGGATCCTCGCCGGACAGCATCGGGCGGCCGACGCCGTGGGCGAGCCGGCGCGAGACCGTCTCCTCGTCGATCTCGAGCAGCACCACGGGCAGGTCGCGCAGGGTCGAGGCGGCGCCGGCGTGCATCGGGGCGCCGCCTCCGAGGGAGAGCACGCCCCGCTGGTGCGCGACAGCGCGGACGAGCGAGCGGGCCTCCCGTTCGCGGAAGGCGGGCTCTCCCTCGTCCGCGAAGATGTCCGGGATCGTGCGTCCGGCCTCCTGGACGATCAGCGCGTCGAGGTCGGCGAAGGGGACGCCGAGGCGCGCGGCCAGGGCGCGTCCCACGCTGGTCTTCCCGGCGGCCATCGGACCGATCAGGACGACCACGGGACCGGTCACGAGGTGGAGCCCTCCCCACGGCGGACGAGCCCGGCCTGGAGGTCGAGCGTGCCCTCGAGGTGGGCGCGGATCTCGTCGATGCTGTCCCCGCCGGTCTTCTCCAGCAGCGCATCGGCCAGGGTCAGGGCGACCACCGCCTCGGCGATCACCGCGGCTGGCGCGACCGCGCAGGTGTCGGAGCGCTGATGGTTGGCGGTGGTCTGCTCGCCGGTGGAGACGTCGACCGTGCGCAGCGCGCGCGGGACGGTGGAGATCGGCTTGAGCGCCCCGCGCACGCGCAGCACCTCGCCGTTGGTCATCCCGCCCTCGAGGCCGCCGGCGCGGTTGGTGGCGCGCGGGAAGGCGGAGCGCTCGCCGCGCGGGGAGGGCGCGACGAGGATCTCGTCGTGGGCGACGGAGCCGCGGCGGGCGGCGGTGGCGAAGCCGTCGCCGATCTCGACGCCCTTCATGGCCTGGATCGACATGACGGCCTGGGCGAGGCGCGCGTCGAGCTTGCGGTCCCACTGGGTGTGGGAGCCGAGGCCGACGGGAAGGCCGTAGGCGAGGACCTCGACGACGCCGCCGAGGGTGTCGCCGTCGGATTTCGCGGCGTCGACCTCGTCGACCATCGCCGCGGAGGTGTCGTCGTGGAAGCAGCGCAGCGGATCGGCGTCGAGCTGCTCCAGGTGGTCGGGGGTGGGCAGCGGCGCGTCCTCGGGCACGGACACGGAGCCGACGGAGAGGGTGTGGGCGACCAGCCGGATGCCGGCGGCCTGCTCGAGCAGGGCCGCGGCGACGCGGCCGGCGACGACCCGGGCCGCGGTCTCGCGGGCGCTGGCGCGCTCCAGGACGGGGCGGGCCTCGTCGAAGCCGTACTTCAGCATCCCGGAGAGGTCGGCGTGGCCGGGGCGGGGGCGCGAGAGAGGGCGGTTGCGCGCGATCTCGCGCTCGTCGCCGGTGCCGGCGTCGATCAGCAGGTCCTCGCGCGGGACGGGGTCCGCGCTCATGACCTTCTCCCACTTCGGCCATTCGGAGTTCGCGATCTCGATCGCGAGCGGGGAGCCGAGGGTGAGGCCGTGGCGGAGCCCGCCGTGGATCGTCAGCACGTCCTGCTCGAACTTCTGGCGGCTGCCGCGGCCGTGGCCGAGGCGGCGGCGCGCGAGCGCATCCTTCAGATCGTCACTGGTCAGCTCGATCCCGGCGGGGACGCCGTCGAGCAGGGAGAGGAGGGAGGGGCCGTGGGATTCCCCGGCCGTGAGCCAGCGCAGCATGTCGTCGATCATCTCATGAGCGGGACGACGTCCGGGCGGGCGTCCGCGCCGTGCGGACGCCCGCCCGGGGGCTCAGCTGTCCCCCGCGGGCGGCTGACCGGCGGGGAGCGGAACGGGGATCAGGGGCCGTCGATGCTGATCATCATCGCGGGGGCCTCGCCGTCGGTGGGGATCGGCAGCAGCGTCACCCCGACGGTGCGGCCGGAGCCGTCCTCCACGGCGGTGCCTCGCACCGGGGTGGTCGAGGTGAGATCCACCTCCCCCTCGACGGAGGTGACCGTGAGGTCCTCACGGCCGAAGCCGTCGAGCACGAAGTTCGCGCGCTCCACGGCGACGTCCTCCGTCAGCGTGGTGGGCTGCTCCTGCTCCTCTCCCCAGACGGGGTAGGCGCCGGTGCCGTTCAGCCCGTCGTTGAGCGTCGCGGCGGCCTCCTCGGGCAGCGGGGCGTCCTTGCTGAAGTAGAGCCAGTAGTCGGCCTCGGCGACGCCGGCCGGCGCCATGTAGCCGTAGTAGGTCTCCTGCTCGCCGCTCCAGCCGATCACGGTGCAGCGGGTGACCGCGCCGGGCTGGTCCAGGGCGAGGCCGTCGGTGCACGTGGCCTCGTCGCTCAGGCTCGTGTCCGCGGCGTAGCCGTACAGCTGCGAGGCGACGTCCTCCGCCGTGATCGTGCTCCGGTCGGCGCGGGCGAACTCCTGGGAGCCCGTGGTGAAGACGTCGCTCGGGGCGGCGTTCGCCTCCCCGGCGGCGCCGTCCTCCTCCGCGGTGTCCTCCTGCGAGCTCGTCCGCTCGGCGGGCGCGGCGACCGCGGCGGGCACGTCCTGGGCGGGCGGCGCGGCGGTCGTCGCGACCGCCTGCGAGAATCCTCCGATGCCGAGCCCCACGAGCAGCGGGGCGCCGAGGCCGAGCGCGGCGAGGGTCCTGACCTGGTGCCGACGAGTCATCGTCGTCTCCTTCCGAGTGCGTCGGGGGGAGCATCTGTCCCCCGCGGGCTCCTCCGGACGGTCGGGACGTGGACTCCTCCACCGCCCCTGGGCGTTTACCGTTCCTTGACCTTCCGGCGAGCTGCTCGTGACCTTTCCAGCTCGGACGCCCGGGGTCAAGGCGGACTCGCCGACCCCGCACGCCGGCATCACCGGATCTTCACAGAGCGGGCCGGACAGGTCGGAGAGCGGCTGTCGGTCCGGTCCGGGCACCGATGCCGGCCCCGTGATGTCAGTCCTCGTCGAGCTCGACGGCCTCGTGCGGGGTCAGCCGCTCGACGAAGGGGACCACGTCCGCGATGCCGTCCAGCACCGCGGTGGGCCGGAAGGGGAACTGCGCGATCTCGTCGACGTCGGTGGAGCCGGTGAGGACGAGGATCGAGCGCATGCCCGCCTCGAGCCCCGACTTCACGTCCGTGTCCATCCGGTCACCGATCATCACCGAGGTCTCCGAGTGGCCTCCGATGCGGTTCAGGGCGGTGCGCATCATGAGCGGGTTCGGCTTGCCGACGTAGTACGGATGGATCCCGGTCGCGGCCGTGATCATCGCGGCGACGGAGCCGGTCGCCGGCAGCGGACCCTCGGCGCTGGGCCCGGTGACGTCGGGGTTCGTGGCGATGAACTTCGCCCCGCCCTTGATCAGCCGGATGGCCCGGGTGATGGACTCGAAGGAGTAGGTGCGCGTCTCCCCCAGCACCACGAACTCGACGTCGCTGTCGGCGAGGATGAAGCCCTCGTCGTGGATGGCGGTGGTGAGCCCGGCCTCGCCGATCACGTAGGCGGAGGCGCCGGGCTGCTGCTCGGCGAGGAAGCGGGCGGTGGCCAGGGCGCTGGTCCAGATCGACTCCTCGGGGAGGTCGATGCCGCTGCGGGCAAGGCGCGCCCGGAGATCGCGCGGGGTGAAGATCGAGTTGTTGGTCAGCACCAGGAAGGGCCGCCCGTACTGCTGCAGCGCGGCGATGAACTCGGGGGCGCCGGGCAGAGCGGACTGCTCGTGGACGAGCACGCCGTCCATGTCCGTGAGCCAGGTGTGGATCGGGTGGGACTCGAGAGAAGTGGTCATGACCCTAGTGTGCCCTGCCGCGATTCTCCCGGATCGGCGCCGCCCGAACGCCGGGAACGGGGACGGCCCGGCCCCCGCGAGTCGCGGGGACCGGGCCGTCGGGTGATCCGAGGATCAGTTGCCGGTGAGCTTGGCGCGCAGGGCGGCCAGGGCCTCGTCGGAGGCGAGGGTGCCCTCGTCCGAGGAGCTCGACTGGTAGGAGGACTGCGCGGCGGGCGCGGACTCGGACGAGGAGGAGGTCGAGGCGGCGGCCGGAGCGTTCGCGGACTCCTCGTCGGCGCGGATCGCCTCGGCGACCTGGGCCTTGTGGGCGGTCCAGCGCTCGTAGGCGGCCGCGTACTGGGCCTCCCACTCCTCGCGCTGGGCGTCGTAGCCCTCGAGCCACTCGTTGGTCTCCGGGTCGAAGCCCTCGGGGTACTTGTACTCGCCGTTGGCGTCGTACTCCGCGGCCATGCCGTAGAGCGCGGGATCGAAGGTGGTGTCGTCGCCCTCGGGGTCCACGCCCTCGTTCGCCTGCTTGAGGGAGAGGGAGATGCGGCGACGCTCGAGGTCGATGTCGATGACCTTGACGAAGACGTCCTGGTCGACGGTGACGACCTGCTCGGGCAGATCCACGTGGCGCTGGGCCAGCTCGGAGATGTGCACGAGACCCTCGATGCCGTCCTCGACGCGGACGAAGGCGCCGAAGGGGACGAGCTTGGTGACCTTGCCGGGCACGACCTCGCCGATGGCGTGGGTGCGGGCGAAGAGCTGCCAGGGGTCCTCCTGGGTCGCCTTCAGCGACAGGGAGACGCGCTCGCGGTCCATGTCGACGTCCAGGACCTCGACCTTGACCTTCTGGCCCACCTCGACGACCTCGGAGGGGTGGTCGATGTGCTTCCAGGACAGCTCGGAGACGTGGACCAGGCCGTCGACGCCGCCGAGGTCGACGAAGGCGCCGAAGTTGACGATCGAGGACACGGCGCCCTCGCGGACCTGGCCCTTCTGGAGGGTCTGCAGGAAGTCGGAGCGGACCGCGGACTGGGTCTCCTCCAGGTAGGCGCGGCGGGACAGGACCACATTGTTGCGGTTCTTGTCCAGCTCGATGATCTTCGCCTCGATCTCCTGGCCGACGTAGGGCTGCAGGTCGCGGACGCGGCGCATCTCCACGAGGGAGGCCGGGAGGAAGCCGCGCAGGCCGATGTCGACGATGAGGCCGCCCTTGACGACCTCGATGACGCGACCGGTGACGACGCCCTCGTCCTCCTTGATCTGCTCGATCGAGCCCCAGGCGCGCTCGTACTGGGCGCGCTTCTTGGACAGGATCAGGCGACCCTCCTTGTCCTCCTTCTGGAGGACGAGGGCCTCGATCTCGTCGCCGACCTCGACCTCGTCGGCCGGGTCGACGTCGTGCTTGATGGACAGCTCGCGCGAGGGGATGACGCCCTCGGTCTTGTAGCCGATGTCCAGGAGGACCTCGTCGTGATCGACCTTCACCACGGTGCCTTCGACGATGTCGCCGTCGTTGAAGTACTTGATGGTGGCATCGATGGCGGCCATGAGCTCGTCGGCGTCACCGATGTCGTTGATGGCGATCTGGGGGGTCGTGGTGTCGGTCATGTAGGTATGGACTCCGTCGGGACAGGAAATGAGTAGGGTCGGGGGACGTGCTCCGCCCGTCGGCGGGACCAGGGGTCCGGGCCGGGAGGACGGTTCGCTCGTGCACCGGGGCGCACAAGCCTCAGACAGCCTACCAGCGATCCACCCCGGCGCGCGAGGGTTCCGGCGAGCGGTCCGCGGCGCGCCGGTGTGATGTCCGCCCCGTCCGGCGACGGGGCGGAGACGGAGGCACCAGTCCTCAGTGGGCCGCCTCGCGCCAGGTGCGTCCCACCCCGATGCCGACCTCGAGCGGGACCGAGAGCTCGTAGGCCGAGTCCATGCCGTCCTCGACGATCTCCCGCACCTGCTCGACCTCGCCGGGGGCGACCTCGAGCACGAGCTCGTCATGGACCTGGAGCAGCATGCGCGAGCGCAGCCCCGCCTCGCGCATCCGCTCCTCGACGGCGAGCATCGCGAGCTTGATGAGGTCCGCGGCGCTGCCCTGGATCGGGGAGTTCAGCGCGACCCGCTCGGCGTTCTCGCGGCGCTGCCGGTTGTCGCTGGTGAGGTCCGGGAGGTAGCGGCGCCGGCCGAGGATCGTCTCGGTGTAGCCGGTCTCCCGGGCCTTCTCGACGCTGCGGTGGAGGTAGTCGCGCACCCCGCCGAAGCGCTCGAAGTAGCCGTCGCGCAGCGCGGTCGCCTCCGCGCGGGAGATCCGCAGCTGGCGGGAGAGGCCGAAGGCGGAGAGCCCGTAGGCGAGGCCGTAGCTGACCGCCTTGGTCTTGGAGCGCATGGCCGGATCGACCGCGTCGGGGCTCACGCCGAATACGCGCGAGGCGACGAAGTTGTGGAGGTCCTCCCCGGAGCGGAAGGCCTCGATCAGCCCCTCGTCCTCCGAGAGGTGGGCCATGATGCGCATCTCGATCTGCGAGTAGTCCGCGGTCATCAGCGACTCGAAGCCCTCGCCCGCGACGAAGACGTCGCGGATCCGCTGACCCTCGGAGGTGCGCACGGGGATGTTCTGCAGGTTCGGCTCGGTCGAGGCGAGCCGGCCCGTCGCGGCGGCGGTCTGCTGGAAGGTGGTGTGGACGCGGGAGCCGGTGTCCATCTCCTTGTCCAGGCCCACGAGATAGCCGGTCAGCTTGCTCATCTCGCGGAAGCGCAGCAGCCAGGAGAGGAAGCGGTGGCCGGCGGAGTCCGGGTCGAGCGACTCCATCAGATCGGTGAGGGACTCGGCGTCGGTGGAGTGGCCGGAGGAGATCTTGCGCGTGGTGGGCAGGGCGAGGGTCTCGAAGAGCACCACCTGCAGCTGCTTCGGGGAGGCGAGGTTGACCTCCTCCCCCACGATCTCGCCGGCCTCGCGCCTGGCCTGGGCGACGAAGCCCTCGAACTCCTCGCGCAGGGACTGCAGAGCGGCGTGGTCGATCGCGATGCCGCGGGAGTGCATCGTCTCGAGCACCCGCTGGAGGGGGCGCTCGAGGTCGTCGAGGATGCTCCCGCCCAGGGGGCGGCCTCGATCCGGGCCGCGAGCTCCGCGGCGGCGGGGTGCAGGGCGGAGACGGCGCTCGCGAGGCGGTCCTCGGCCCGGGCGATGTGCTCGGCGCGGGTCTCCGCGCTCTCCTTCTTCAGGGTCGACTCGGCGGGCTTGCGCGGCTTCGGCTCGAAGCTCGCGCCCGCGAGATCCGCGGCGAGGGCCTCGGTGTCGTAGCTGCGGGCGCCGGGGCGCAGCACGAAGGACTCCAGCGCCAGGTCGCGCACCCCGTCCCCGAGGCGGTAGCCGTTCTCCGCCAGGCGCTCGCGCAGGGCGGGGACGTCCGCGATCCGCAGCTCCCGGGAGCCCTCGAGGGCCGCGCCGAGCAGCTCGGAGGCCTCGGAGTCCAGGGCGCCGAGCGCGGCGGCGCCGGCCTGCTCCGGGGTCGCCAGGCCCAGCAGCGCCCCGCCGCGCACGTCCTCGACGAGGTCGAGGGAGAGCGGGGCGTCCTCCTCGCCGAGCAGGGAGGCGAGGGAGGCGGCATCGCGCAGGCGCAGCACGTCGGCCGCGGGCTCGGGGGCCGCCTCCTCGGCCACGTCCTCGCCCAGCAGCGCGGCGGGAAGGTCGCGGCGGATCGTGTCGCCGAAGGCGAGGTCGTCGAACACCTCGAGCACGCGGGCGCGGTCCCCGCCGCCGAGGGCGTAGTGCCCGGGGTCCTCGGGCAGCTCGAGGGTGGTGAAGGCGGCGTTCATCAGCCGGTTGCGCCTGACGTCCTCGATGTGGTCGCGCAGGGACTGGCCGGCCTTGCCCTTGATCTCCTCGGCGTGCGCGAGCACGCCGTCGAGCCCGTCGTACTGCACGATCCACTTCGCGGCGGTCTTCGGGCCGACGCCGGGGACGCCGGGGAGGTTGTCCGCCGCCTCGCCGACGAGCGCGGCGAGGTCCGGATAGCGCTCCGGCGGGATCCCGTACTTCTCCTCGACGGCGGCGGGGGTCATGCGGCGCATCTCGGTGACGCCCTTGACGGGCTGGAGCAGGGTGACCTTCTCCCCCACCAGCTGGATGGCGTCGCGGTCGCTCGAGACGATCAGCGCCTCGTGGCCCTGCTCCTCCGCGCGCGTGGCGAGGGTGGCGATGATGTCGTCGGCCTCGTAGTCCTCGTAGGTCAGCCAGCGCACACCGAGCGCGTCCAGCACCTGCTGGATCAGGCCGATCTGGCCGTGGAAGGCCTGCGGGGTCTCGTCGCGGCCGCCCTTGTACTGGTCGTAGATGCGGTCGCGGAAGGTCCCGCCGGGCAGGTCGAAGGCCACCGCGAGATGGGTGGGCCGCTCGGAGGCGACGACGTTGATGATCATGCGGGTGAAGCCGTAGACGGCGTTGGTGGCCTGGCCGCGGCCATCGCTGAAGCCGTCCGCAGGCAGGGCGAAGAAGGCCCGGAACGCCATCGCGTGGCCGTCGATCAGAAGGAGGCGCTGGTCATCGGTGTCGCTCGCACTCATGAGGAGCAGTCTCCCATGTCGCGATCACCTCCGCGCACCCGGGGGGCTGTGGCAGTCTCGGGGCATGTCCGATCAGCGCGTCCGCCCCGCAGACCCCGCCACCGCCCCCGTCGGCGCGACCGAGGGGGCGCCGGCGCTCCTGGACGCGCGGCTCGCCGCCCAGCTCGAGGCGTCCTTCGCCGGGACGCTCGTGGAGCGGCTGGGCATGGAGGTGCTGACCCTCTCCCCGAGCGGCGGCACGATGCGGATGCCGGTCGCGGGCAGCACCCAGCCGGCCGGGCTGCTGCACGGCGGGGCAACGATCGCGCTGGCCGAGTCGATCGCCTCGGTCGCGGCGCTGCTGCGCGCCCGCGAGGTGCACGGCGAGGGGGCCCAAGCGGTGGGCACCTCTGTCTCCGCCCTGCACCATCGCTCGGCGCGCGAGGGCTGGGTCACCGCGACGTGCACCCCGCGCCATCTCGGTCGTCAGGTCGCGAGCTACCTGGTGGACGTCCACGACGAGGCCGGGACCCTGCTGAGCACGATCACGGTCGCGACGCAGCTGCTGCCTCCGCGCTGAGCGGCGCCGTCGCCGCCCGGGCGCGCCTCACTCGGGCGCCTCGAAGCCTCCGGCGGTGCCGGGCTGCATCACGTTCGCCTCGTTCCAGGTGTACTCCCGCAGCTGGCCGACGCGGGCGTCCGACTGCCCGCCGAGCTCGACCTTCCCCATCCGGCCGACGTAGGCGACGGTGGCCTTCTCCCCCGCCTCCAGCGCCGTGGTCATCACCCGGCGGCACTCCTCGAAGTCGGTGCACTCCTCGCTGCCGGTGAGGACGGCGTTCAGGGCCGCGGCGAGGGCGGTGCCCTCGACCGAGAGGGCGTGCTGCGCCGCGAGGCACAGCATCACCAGCGCGTCGTAGCCGTGCTGCGAGTAGGCGTAGCCGCGCCGCAGGAACTCGGGATCGCGGTTGAGCATCATGTTCTCGTGGTCGACGGTGATCTCGCCGCCCGGCTCGTAGCCGGTCACGGCGGTCAGCGACTCGGGGGCGAGGTCCTTCGCGACCGGCTCCTGCGAGTAGTCGATCGTCGCCGCCGGCGAGATCCGCCGTGGGAACTCGATCCTGGGCCGCTTGCCCTCGTCCAGGGTCGCGGTGTGCAGGGCGGAGAGGAACGGGGCGAGCTCCGCCCCGCCGTTGGCGACCAGCAGCGCGGGCGGGGACTCGAGGACCGCCTTCACCCGGGCGCCGATGTCACCGATCTTCCCGACCTCGTAGAACTGCTGGCTGACGACCCGGCCGCTGGAGGGGTTCAGCACCTGCGTCATCTCGTTCAGCAGGCTGCGTCCCTGGAGCGTGTCCTCGGAGAGATAGGCGACGGTGCCGGCGGGTCCGGACTTCTCCCCTCCCCCGCCGCCGAGGGCCTCCTCGGCGTAGCGGGCCGCCATCACGCGGTCGTTGGGGGCGAGGCGGATCAGCAGGTTCGAGGTCTTCACCTCGGCCGCGCGGACGCCCATCCCGGAGGTGAGCACGTCGAGGATCGCCAGCTGCGCCTCGACCAGCGCGGGCATCGCCGCGATCAGGGACCCCTCGTCGATCGAGGTGATCACGCAGGTGGCGCCGGCATCGGCCATCTCGGCGATGACCGGGGCGAGGTCCTCGCCGGGCGCCTCCATGACGTGGCGCTCCAGGAGCACGACCTCGTGGCCGAACAGGCCCTCCCAGCGGGCGTTGACGTCGATCCTCGCCTCGTCGATCGAGACCGCGATCGCCTCCTCGAACCTCGCCATCCGGCCGTAGGAGGCGCCGATCTGCCCGATCACGAGCGGCTGGTCTGGCTCCTCGAGGTCACCCGCGGTGGGCTCGGTGGTGGTGGGGCGACGGCGCCTCCCGCGGCCGATCCCGCCGCCCTGGCTGCAGCCGCTCAGCGCCCCGGCGCCGAGCACACCGGCCCCCAGTCCGCGCACGAGCGTGCGTCGCGTGATGCCCATGTGCTCGGTGTCCCCCTCCGCAGGACCGGCGCGCCCCCGCGCGCCGGTCGATGGTGCCTGCCGGCCCTCAGTCCTTGCCCTGGCCGCCGAGCTGGTCGACGACCGCCTCGGCGACCTCGCGCATGGTCAGTCGACGGTCCATGGAGGTCTTCTGGATCCAGCGGAAGGCCTCCGGCTCGGACAGGCCCATGTTGGTCTGCAGCAGGCCCTTGGCGCGGTCCACGCGCTTGCGGGTCTCGAAGCGCTCGCCCAGGTCCGCGATCTCGGACTCGAGCTGCACGATCTGCTGGTGGCGGGAGATCGCGATCTCCACGGCCGGCAGGAGGTCCGCCGGGGTGAAGGGCTTGACGACGTAGGCCATCGCGCCGGCGTCGCGGGCCCGCTCGACCAGCTCTGACTGCGAGAAGGCGGTGAGCATCACGACGGGGGCGAGGTTCTCCTCGCCGATCTTCTCGGCGGCGGTGACGCCGTCGGTCTGGGGCATCTTCACGTCGAGGATCACGACGTCGGGGCGCAGCTCCCGGGTCTTCTCGATGGCGCTCTCGCCGTCGCCGACGGCGGCGATCACGTCGAAGCCCGCCTCGGTGAGCGTCTCCACGATGTCCATACGGATGAGGCTCTCGTCCTCGGCGACGACCGCGGTGCGGCGCGGTGCATCACCCGCGGCGGCGGTGTCCTGGGCGTCGTCGGGAAGTTCGGTGAAGTCGTCAGTCATGTCGCCCTGTGTCTGGTCGGGGCCGGCGCCCGGGTGCTCTGCACCCGACGGCGGTGGCCGGTGGTCATCAGCGGTATCCTAGTCCAGCCCTCGGCACCCGAGGGCAGGCCGGGTTGGCGGAACGGTAGACGCGGCGCACTCAAAATGCGCTGTCCGCAAGGGCGTGCGGGTTCGAGTCCCGCACCCGGCACGCACGGGACGGCGCCCGCGGCCATCGGCCGCGGGCGCCGTCCCCGGTCCGGGGTCTCCCCGGGCCGGACGGGCCTTCGCCCGCTGGTCACTGCTCGGCGTTCACTGGCCGGTGGCGATGCGGTCGGCCTCGATGCGGGCCGACTCGGTGCCGTCGAGGTCGCCGATGCGGTGCACGCGCAGGGTGTTGGTCGAGCCGTGGACGCCGGGGGGCGAACCGGCCGCGATGATGACCAGGTCGTTCTTCTGCAGCCCCTTCTGCTCGCGCAGGAGCTCGTCGACGACGGTGACCATCTCGTCGGTGTCCTTCTGCATGGGCACCAGATGCGCCTCCACGCCCCAGGTGAGGGACAGCTGGCGAGCGACCTCGGGGTACGGGGTCATCGCCAGGAGCGGGATGGTGGGGCGCAGCCGCGAGAGGCGGCGCGCGGTGTCGCCGGACTCGGTGAAGGTCACCAGGTACTGCGCCGAGAGCTGGTCGCCGATCTCCGAGGCCGCGCGGGTGATCGCACCGCCGCGGGTGTGCGGGATGGTGCCCAGCGGCAGGATGCGGTCGGCGCCGTTCTCCTCGGTGTTCGTGACGATGCGCGCCATGGTGCGCACGGTCTCGAAGGGGTACTTTCCCACACTGGTCTCGCCCGAGAGCATGACCGCGTCGGCGCCGTCGAGGATGGCGTTGGCGCAGTCGGAGGCCTCGGCGCGGGTGGGGCGCGGGTTCTCGATCATCGACTCGAGCACCTGGGTGGCCACGATCACGGGCTTCGCGTTGCGGCGGGCCAGCTCGATCGCGCGCTTCTGCACGAGCGGGACCTGCTCGAGCGGGAGCTCCACGCCGAGGTCGCCGCGGGCGACCATGATGCCGTCGAAGGCGCCGACGATCGAGCGCAGCGCGCGCACGGCCTGCGGCTTCTCGATCTTCGCGATGACCGGGACGCGGCGCCCCTCCTCCTGCATGATGCGGAGCACGTCGTCCATGTCGTGGGCGTCGCGCACGAAGGACAGGGCGATCAGGTCCGCGCCCAGGGCGAGGCCCCAGCGGAGGTCCGCGATGTCCTTCTCGCTCATGGCGGGGACGGAGACGGCCACGCCGGGCAGGTTGATGCCCTTGTGGTTGGAGACGGGTCCGGGGACCTCCACGACGGTGGTCACGTCGGTCTCGGTGACGTCGGTGACGCGCACGGAGACCTTGCCGTCGTCGATGAGGAGCACGTCGCCGGGGCGGCAGTCGCCCGGCAGGCCCTTGAACGTCGTCGAGACGCGCTCCTTCGTGCCGACGATGTCGTCGGTGGTGATCGTGAAGGTGTCGCCGATCTCGAGGATGTGGGGGCCGTCCGCGAAGCTGCCCAGTCGGATCTTCGGGCCCTGCAGGTCGACGAGCACGGCGACGTTCTTGCCGAGGTCGTCGGAGGCCTTGCGGATGTTGGCGTAGACCTGCTCGTGGTCCTCGTGAGTGCCGTGGCTGAGATTCATCCGCGCCACGTTCATCCCGGCTTCGATCAGCGTCCGGATCTGCTCGTAGGTGTTGGTCGCGGGACCAAGGGTGCAGACGATCTTCGCTTTGCGCATGTCAACCCATCTGTAGTTCGAGTGAAGGGCCGCGGCCCGCAGGACAGCGCGCGAGCGCCGTGACAGGGCCGCGGCGTCGCGTGTACTCCGCCTAGTCTTTCACACTGTGACAGGCTTCTCGCCGGGGCGCACGGGGCGCGGGAGGGAACTGGTGCCCATCAGGTGCTCGTCGACCGCCGCCGCGCAGGAGCGGCCCTCTGCGATCGCCCACACGATGAGGCTCTGGCCTCGGGCGCAGTCGCCCGCGGTGAAGACGCCGGGCGCCGAAGTGGCCCAGGAGCCGTCGTGCACGACGGTGCCGCGTGAGGTCATCTCCACACCGAGCTGCTCGAGCAGCCCCTGCTCCTTCGCGCCGGTGAAGCCCATCGCGATCAGCACCAGGGTGGCGGGCAGCACGGTCTCGGTGCCGGGGGTGGGGGTGCGGCGACCGTCGACGAACTGCGTCCGGGCCACGCGCAGGCCCGTCACGGCGCCGTCCGCGTCGACCTCGAATCCGGTGGTGGAGGCGAGATAGGAGCGTGCGCCGCCCTCCTCGTGGGCGGTGGAGACCTCGAAGAGCACCGGGTGGGTGGGCCAGGGCTGGGACTCGTCCCGCTCGCTGGGCGGCTGGGTGCCGATGGCGAGGGTCGTCACCGAGCGGGCGCCCTGGCGCAGCGCGGTGCCGAGGCAGTCGGCCCCGGTGTCGCCGCCGCCGATGATCACCACGTCCTTGCCCTCGGCGGAGATCCGCTCCCCCAGCCAGTCGCCCTCGACGAGGCGGTTCGCCTGGGTGAGGTAGTCCATGGCGGGGTGGATCCCGGCGGCCTCCCGGCCGGGGACGGCCAGCTCGCGCGGCACGCTCGCGCCGGTCGCGAGCACGACCGCGTCGAAGCGGGTGCGCAGCTCCTCGACGGACAGCGCACCCTCGCCGGTCCCGCCGACGTCGACGCCGGTGCGGAAGCGGGTGCCCTCCTCACGCATCTGGGCGAGGCGACGGTCGACGTGTCGCTTCTCGAGCTTGAACTCGGGGATGCCGTAGCGCAGCAGACCGCCGAGGCGGTCGTCCTTCTCGAGCACGACCACGGCGTGGCCGGCGCGGGTGAGCTGCTGGGCGGCGGCGAGGCCCGCCGGCCCGGAGCCGACGACCGCGACGGAGCGGCCGGTGTGCCGGGTCGCGGGGACCGGGCGCACCCAGCCCTCCTCGAAGGCGCGGTCGATGATCGAGACCTCGACGTTCTTGATCGTCACCGGCGGCTGGTTGATGCCCAGCACGCAGCTGGACTCGCAGGGGGCGGGGCAGGCGCGGCCGGTGAACTCGGGGAAGTTGTTGGTCGCGTGGAGGCGCTCGGCGGCCTCCTCCCAGTCGTCGCGGTAGACCAGGTCGTTCCACTCCGGGATCAGATTGCCCAGCGGGCAGCCCTGGTGGCAGAAGGGGATGCCGCAGTTCATGCAGCGCCCGGCCTGGCGGGAGACCACCGAGAGGGTGCCCTTCTCGCGGGCCTCGTAGACCTCGCGCCAGTCCATCAGGCGCACCGGGACCGGGCGGCGGGCGGGCAGCTCGCGGTCGCGGGTGCGCAGGAATCCTCGGGGATCAGCCATGGGTGGCCTCCATGATCTCGTTCCAGACATCGTTCGCATCGGGGTCGAGCCCCTGGGCCACCGCGTCGTCCCGGATCGCGGTGATGGTGAGGAAGGCGCGGGGCGCGATCTCCGTGAGGCGCCCCATCAGCTCCTCCTCGTCGGCCAGCAGCGCGGCCGCCCGGTCGGAGCCGGTGCGGGCCAGGTGGTCGCGCAGCGCCTCGAGGACGAAGCCGCGGTGCTCCTCGCGCACAGGGGCGACGGAGAAGCCCCGGGCGTCGGCCGGGTTCAGGCAGGAGGGGTCGAGGTCCAGGACGAACAGGGTGCCGCCGCTCATGCCGGCGCCGAGGTTGCGGCCGGTCGGGCCGAGCACGATCACGGCGCCTCCGGTCATGTACTCGGCGCCGTGGTCGCCGATCCCCTCGACCACCAGGGTCGCGCCGGAGTTGCGCACCCCGAACCGCTCCCCCGCGGCGCCCGCCAGCAGCAGGCGGCCGCTGGTGGCGCCGTAGGCGCAGGTGTTGCCCGCGATCGGGGCGGAGGTCAGCGAGGGCCCGGTGCCGGCGCCGTGGCCGACGGCGATCACGCCGCCCGAGAGCCCCTTGCCGACGTAGTCGTTCGCATCGCCGGTGAGGTGCATGCTCACGCCGCGCGGGAGGAACGCCCCGAAGGACTGTCCGCCGGTGCCGGTCAGCTCGAGCACGATCGCGTCGTCGGGAAGGCCCGCGCCGTCGGTGCGGCGGGTGACCTCGTGGCCGAGCAGGGTGCCCGCGCTGCGGTCGATGTTCCGCACCTGCCCGGGGATCCGGACCGTGCCCGCGCGGGCATCGATCACCTCCTCGGCCGCAGCGATCCAGGGATGGTCCGGGGCCTTCTCCAGGCCGTGGTCCTGGCCGCGGCGGCGGCGCGGGAAGTCGCCGGGGTGGATCTCGGGCGCGGCGAGCACGGCGGCGAGGTCGAGGCCCTCGCGCTTCGCCTCGCCGAGCGCGGTGAGCGCCCGCTGGTCCTCGCGCAGGGCGAGGAGGTCGGTGCGTCCGATCGCCTCGTCCAGGGAGCGCAGCCCGAGCGCGGCGAGGTGCTCGCGCACCTGCTCGGCGACGAACTGGAAGAAGGTCACCACGTGCTCGGCCCGGCCCGCGTAGCGGGCGCGCAGCTCCGGGTTCTGGGTGGCGACGCCGACGGGGCAGGTGTCCAGGTGGCAGACGCGCATCATGACGCAGCCGGTGACGACCAGCGGCGCGGAGGCGAAGCCGTACTCCTCGGCCCCGAGCAGCGCCGCGATCACCACGTCGCGGCCCGTCTTCATCTGCCCGTCGACCTGGACGGTGATCCGGTCGCGCAGCCCGTTCAGCAGCAGGGTCTGCTGGGTCTCGGCGAGGCCGAGCTCCCAGGGGGTGCCGGCGTGCTTGAGGGAGTTCAGCGGGCTCGCGCCGGTGCCGCCGTCGTGCCCGGAGATCAGCACGACGTCCGCATGGGCCTTCGACACGCCGGTGGCGACCGTGCCGACCCCGAAGCGGGAGACGAGCTTGACGTGCACGCGCGCGGCCGGGTTCGCGCTCTTCGCGTCGTGGATCAGCTGGGCGAGGTCCTCGATCGAGTAGATGTCGTGGTGCGGGGGCGGGGAGATCAGACCGATGCCGGGGGTCGAGTGGCGGGTCCGGGCGATCCAGGGGTAGACCTTCTCGGGCGGGAGCTGTCCGCCCTCGCCGGGCTTCGCGCCCTGCGCCATCTTGATCTGGATGTCGCGTGCGAAGGTCAGGTACTCGCTGGTCACGCCGAAGCGGCCGGAGGCGATCTGCTTGATGGCGCTGCGCCGCTCGGGGTCGTGCAGGCGCTCGGGGTCCTCGCCGCCCTCGCCGCTGTTGGACATGCCGCCCAGGCGGTTCATGGCGATCGCGAGGGTCTCGTGGGCCTCCTGGGAGATGGAGCCGTAGCTCATCGCACCGGTCATGAAGCGTCGCGTGATCGACTCGACCGGCTCGACCTCCTCCAGCGGGATCGCGGGCGAGTCGTCGGTGCGCAGGCGCAGCAGCCCGCGGATCGTCAGCAGCCGCTCGTGCTGCTCGTCGACCGCGTCGGTGTAGGCGCGGAACTCGTCGTACTTCCTCGCGCGGGTGGAGTGCTGCAGGCGGAACACCGACTCGGGGGTGAACAGGTGCGGCTCGCCCTCGCGGCGCCACTGGTACTCGCCGCCGACGGGCAGGCCGCGGTGGGGCGGGTGCACGCCGTCGACCGGATGGGCCAGGGCGTGACGGGCGGCGATCTCCTCGGCGATGACCTCGAGGTCGATGCCGCCGATGCGGCTGATGGTGCCGGGGAACCAGGTGTCCACCAGCTCCTGGCTGAGGCCCACGGCCTCGAAGATCTGGGCGCCGCGGTAGGAGGCGACCGTGGAGATGCCCATCTTGGACATGATCTTCAGGACACCCTTGGACAGCGACTTGGCGAGGTTCGCGACGGCCTGCTCGGGGCTGAGGTCGCTGACCACCCCGCGCTCGACGAGCTCCTCGACGCTCTCCATCGCGAGATAGGGGTTGACCGCGCTGGCGCCGTAGCCGATGAGGAGCGCCGCATGGTGCACCTCGCGCACGTCCCCGGCCTCGACCACGAGCGCGGCGGAGGTGCGTCGGCCTGTGCGCACCAGGTGGTGCTGGACGGCGCTGGTCATCAGCAGCGAGGGGATCGGGGCGAGGACCTGGTTGGTGTCGCGGTCGGAGAGGACCAGGAAGGTCGCGCCGTCATCGATCGCGGCGACGGCCTCCTCGCAGATCTCCTCGAGCCGTGCGCGCAGCGCGGCGGTGCCGCCGGCGACCGGGTAGAGGCCGCGCAGCCGCACGGTGTGGAAGTCGGCCGTGGCGGGGTGGGCATCGACCGCGAGCAGCTGCGCGAGCTGGTCGCTGTCCAGCACCGGAGCGTCCAGCGACAGCTGCCGGGCATGCTGCGGGGTCGCGTCCAGGAGGTTCCGGGACCGGCCGATGCTCACCCCGAGCGAGGTGACGATCTCCTCGCGCAGCGAGTCCAGCGGCGGGTTGGTGACCTGCGCGAACATCTGCGTGAAGTAGTCGAACAGCAGCCGGGGTCGGTCCGAGAGCACCGCGATGGGGGTGTCGGTGCCCATGGCGCCGAGCGGCTCGGCGCCCTTGGCGGCCATCGGGGCGAGCAGCACCCGCAGCTCCTCCTCCGTGTACCCGAAGGTCTGCTGGCGGCGCAGCACGGAGGAGCGGGAGTGGGTGATGTGCTCGCGCCGGGGCAGGTCACCGAGCGCGACCTTCTGCTCCTTCACCCAGGTGGCGTAGGGGCGGGCGGTGGCGATCTCGTGCTTGAGCTCGTCGCTGGGCACGATCTCGCCCGCCTCGAGGTCGAGCAGGAAGATCTCGCCGGGGGCGATGCGGCCGGTGCGCACCACCTCGGAGCGGGGGACGTCCACGACGCCCGTCTCGGAACCGAGGATCACCAGGTCGTCCTCCATCACCCAGTAGCGCAGCGGACGCAGGCCGTTGCGGTCCAGGCGCGCGCCGACCTGCGTGCCGTCGGAGAAGACGACGGCCGCGGGCCCGTCCCAGGGCTCCTGGAGCGCGGCGTGGAACTCGTAGAAGGCCCGCAGGTCCGGGTCCATCGACTCGTCGTTCTCCCACGGCTCGGGCACCAGCATCATCAGCGCGTGGGGCAGGGAGCGGCCGGAGAGGTGCAGCAGCTCGGCGACCTCGTCGAGGCCCGCGGAGTCCGAGCCGCCGGGTGTGGTGATCGGCAGCAGGCGGGAGAAGTCCTCGCCGAAGGCGTCGGTGGCCATCGATCCCTCGGCCGCCTGGACCCGGTTGCGGTTGCCGATCACCGTGTTGATCTCGCCGTTGTGGGCGAGGGTGCGGAAGGGGTGGGCGAGTGCCCAGGCCGGGAAGGTGTTGGTCGAGAAGCGCGAGTGGACGATCGCGAGGGCGGAGGCGAAGCGGGGGTCGCGCAGATCGGGGTAGAACTCGTCGAGCTGGACGGGGGTGAGCATCCCCTTGTACACCATCACCCGGGTCGAGAGGGAGGGGAAGTAGCCCCCGGTGGCGTGCTCGACGCGGCGGCGAGTGGCGAAGACGGCCCGCTCGAGCTCGAGGCCGGTGCGCTCGGCGCGGGCGTCGGCGAGGAAGACCTGCACGAAGTCGGGGCGGACCTTCTCGGCCGAGGGGCCGACGAGCCCGTCGGTCACGGGCACCTCGCGGGTGCCGAGCAGTCGCAGGCCCTCCTCGGCGGCGACGCGCTCGAGGGTCTCGAGCACGGCGGCGCGGCCGTCGGCCTCGCGGGGCACGAAGGCGATGCCGGCGGCGTACTGCCCCAGCGGCGGCAGATCCAGACCGCTGACCTCACGGAGGAAGGCGTCGGGCAGCTGGACCATGATCCCGGTGCCGTCACCGGTGTTCTCCTCGGCTCCGACCGCGCCGCGGTGATCGAGGTTCCGCAGTGCCTCGAGGGCGTGCTGGACGATGCGGTGCTGGGGGGTGCCGCGGAGCGTCGCGATCATCGCGACGCCGCAGGAGTCGACCTCGCTGTCCGGCCGGTAGAGGCCCTGGGCGGCGGGGAGGGACGAGAAGCGGGAGGTGAGGGGGAGCATGACGCGGGAGCCCTTCTGGAGCGGCGGCCGGTGACGAGCTCGTCGAGGATCCGACGAGCGCCCCGGCCCCGGGCCGCCCTCCGCGCGCTTCGCGCCGTCCGGAGGAGGGGCCCTAGGGGCCGGGTGAGGGAGCGGGGCCGGGAGAGGGAGGCGTGCCCGACTTCTCGACCTCGTCCTCGTCGGGGCCGTTGCCCTCGGTCTGGGCGGGCAGGCTGAAGGAGCCGTCGGCGGCGACGACCTCTCCCCCGCGCTTCTGCTTGCGCAGGGTGAGCAGCACGAACATCCCCACCCCCACGAGCACCATCAGCAGGGCGACGAGGGTGTGGATGCGCAGCGGGCCGACCATCAGCACGGGCTCGGAGCGGATCGCGTCGATCCAGGCGCGGCCGGTGGAGTAGATCGCGACATAGGCCCAGAACACGCGGCCGCCCGCCCACTGGAAGCGGCGGCTGAGCAGCAGGAGCACGGCGAGGCCGGCGAGATTCCACAGCTGCTCGTACAGGAAGGTGGGGTGGTAGGTGCCCGGCACGCAGCCGGCGATCGTGGTCCCGTTCGTCTCGCAGGTCACGTCCCATGCCCACCAGGCGTCCAGCGGCGGGCCGTAGAGCTCCTGGTTGAACCAGTTGCCGAAGCGGCCCAGCACCTGGGCGAGCATGATGGTGGGGGCGATCGTGTCGGCCAGCGCGGTGAAGGAGACGCCCTTGAGCCGGGCCATGATCCACACCGCGAGGGCACCGCCGGCGACGCCGCCGTAGATCGCGAGCCCGCCCTGCCAGATGTACAGCACCGAGAGCGGGTCGCCCCCTGGCCCGAAGAAGGGCGCCGGGGAGGTCAGGACGTGCCAGACGCGGGAGCCGATGATCCCGGCGATCACCGCGACGAAGACGATGTCGAAGAGGGTGTCGCCGTCGCCGCCGCGGGCCTCCCACCGCTTCGTCGCCCACCACAGCGCCACGCCGATGCCGGCGAGGATGCACAGGGCGTAGAAGTGGATCGTGAGGGGGCCGAGGGAGAGGGCGGAGATGCTCGGGCTGGGGATCATCGCGTGCACTCCTCTCGGCTGTCGGTCCTGCGGGGCTGGTCAGGTGCGGGCGCGCTCGACGCCGCCGCGGAGATCCGCCGCGACGGCCGCGAGGGCCGTGCGGGCCGCCGCGTCGTCGCCCTCGTGCTCGATCAGGGCGCGCACGAAGGCGGAGCCGACGATCACTCCATCAGCGTACGCGCCGACCTGCGCGGCCTGCTCACCGTTCGAGACGCCCAGACCCACGCAGACGTTCCTCGCCCCGGCCGCCCGGGTGCGCTCGACGAGGCCCTCCGTGGCGGTGGAGACGCTGGCCCGGGTGCCGGTGACGCCCATGGTGCTCGCCGCGTACACGAATCCGCGCGTGTGCGAGACCACATGCTCGAGCCGGTCCCGCGGGGAGCTCGGTGCGACGAGGAACACACGGTCCACGCCGTGCTGCTCGGAGGCGGCGATCCAGTCGGCGCCCTCGTCGGGAATGAGGTCGGGGGTGATCAGCCCGGCGCCGCCGGCGGCGGCGAGGTCGCGGGCGAAGGCGTCGGGCCCGTAGGCGAGCACCGGGTTCCAGTAGCTCATCACCAGGATCGCGGCGCCGCGGCCGGAGAGCTGCTCGACGGCCTCCAGGACCTGCCGAGTGCGGGTGCCGCGCTCGAGCGCGGCGGAGGCGGCCTGCTGGATCACGGCCCCGTCCATGACGGGGTCGGAGTAGGGCAGGCCCAGCTCGATCATGTCCGCGCCGTGGTCGATGAGCACCTTCGCGGCCTCGATCGAGCCCTCGAGGTCGGGATATCCGACGGGCAGGTAGCCGATCAGCGCGGCGCGGTCCTCGGCGCGTGCGCGGTCCAGGACGTCGCCGGCGCGCAGGCGGCGGGTGTCGGCGGCGGTCATCGGGCCTCCTCCTGGTCGGCGGGTGCTGCGGTGCGGGCGAGATCGCGCAGGACGGCGAGGTCGGCGCGCGCGGGATCGTCGCCCACCAGCCCGAACCAGCGCGAGGCGGTGTCCACGTCCTTGTCCCCGCGTCCGGAGAGGCTCACCAGGATCACGGCGTCCTCCCCGAGCTCGCGTCCCAGCTCGAGCGCGCCGGCGAGGGCGTGGGCGGACTCGATCGCGGGCATGATCCCCTCGGTCATGGACAGCAGCGCGAAGGCCTCCATGGCGGGGCCGTCGTCGATCGCGCGGTACTCGGCGCGGCCGATGTCGGCGAGCCAGGCGTGCTCGGGGCCGACGCTGGGGTAGTCCAGTCCGGCGGAGACGGAGTGCGAGGGGATGGTCTGGCCGTCCTCGTCCTGCATGACGAAGCTGCGCGCGCCGTGGAGCACACCGGCGGAGCCGCCGGTGATGGTCGCCGAGTGGCGGCCGGACGCGACGCCGTCGCCGCCGGCCTCGCAGCCGACGAGGCGCACGAGCGGATCGGTGTCGTCGAGGAAGGCGTGGAAGATGCCCATCGCGTTGGAGCCGCCGCCGACGCAGGCGACGACCGCGTCGGGCAGTCGGCCCACGCGCTCGAGGGTCTGGGCGCGGGCCTCCTCGCCGATGATGCGGTGGAAGTCGCGCACCATGGCGGGGAACGGGTGGGGTCCCGCGACGGTGCCCAGCAGGTAGTGGGTGGTCTCCACGTTCGCGACCCAGTCGCGGAAGGCCTCGTTGATCGCGTCCTTGAGGGTGCGGGAGCCCTGCTTGACGGCGACCACCTCGGCGCCGAGCAGGCGCATGCGGGCGACGTTGAGGGCCTGGCGCTCGGTGTCCTCGGCGCCCATGTAGATCGTGCAGTCGAGCCCGAACAGGGCCGCGGCGGTCGCGGTGGCGACGCCGTGCTGGCCCGCGCCGGTCTCGGCGATCACGCGGGTCTTGCCCATGCGTCGGGTCAGCAGCGCCTGGCCGAGCACGTTGTTGATCTTGTGCGAGCCGGTGTGGTTGAGGTCCTCGCGCTTGAGGAGGATCCGCGCGCCGCCTGCGAGGGCCGAGAAGCGCGGCGCCTCGGACAGCAGCGAGGGACGCCCGGTGTACTCGGCGGCCAGACGCCGCAGCTCCTCGGTGAACTCCGGGTCGACGATCGCCTTCTCGTAGGTCTCGGTGAGCTCGTCGAGGGCGGGCACGAGCGCCTCCGGCAGGAAGCGCCCGCCGAAGTCGCCGAAGTAGGGCCCGGCCTCGGAGCGCAGCGCCGTCGAGGGTCGGGTGAGGTCGGGCAGCACGGGGTCGGGGGTGCTCATGCCTGGGCTCCTTCCGGGAGGGGGCGGCCGCGGCGGGCGACGCTGCGGAACGAGGAGACGGCGCCGGCGGGGTCCCCGGAGGTCACCAGGGCCTCACCGACCAGGACGGCGTCCGCACCGGCGGCGGCGTAGGCCTCGACGTCGGCGCGGGCGGCGACCGCGGACTCGCCGATGGCGAGGGGGCCGGCGGGGATACGGCGCAGCAGGGCCGCGGCACGGTCCAGGTCGACGGTGAGGTCCTTGAGGTTGCGGGCGTTGACGCCGAGGAGCTGCGGGTCCAGGGCGAGGGCCCGCTCGAGCTCCTCCTCCGTATGGGTCTCGACCAGCGCCTGCATGCCCAGCTCGCCGGTGAGGGCGTACAGCTCCTGCAGCGGACCGTCCTCGAGCGCGGCGACGATCAGCAGCACGATGTCCGCCCCGTGGGCGCGGGCCTCGTGCACCTGGTACGGCTCGACGAAGAAGTCCTTGCGCAGCACCGGCACGTCGACCCGCTCGCGGACGGCGTCGAGGTCGGCGAGGGAGCCGCGGAACCGGCGCTGCTCGGTGAGGACGCTGATCGCGGAGGCTCCGGAGTCCGCGTAGGTGCCGGCGAGCTCGGCCGGCTCGGGGATCTCCGCCAGGGCGCCCTTGGAGGGGCTGGCGCGCTTGACCTCGGCGATCAGACCCATGGTGGTGCCGTCGCCGGCCAGTCGGGCGCGGGCGTCGAGGGCGGGGGCGGCGGCCTGAGCGCGCGCCTCGATCTGGGCGTCCGGCACGGCGCGACGCCGGGGGGCGAGATCCTCGCGGACGCCGACGATGATGTCGTCGAGAACGGTTCCGGTGGTGGTCACTCGATCCTCCTGAAGCGGGTGGGGCGGCGTCGCGCACGAGGCTGCGGTCCGCGGGGCGGGGCTCAGCCGCCGACGTACGAGATCGGTGCCAGGAACCAGAAGGCGGGGAGGTTCCGCAGCACCGTGAAGACCAGCACGACGCCGGTGAGCGCGAGCACCGTCGTGCGGGAGGGCGTCAGCTCGGTGGTGAGGCCCCGCGCCCGGCGCAGCGTCCACACCCCCATGCCGATCGCGGTCAGCGGGATCGCGAGGATGATCAGCAGGTTGCTGCGCAGGGCCAGCAGCAGGTCACCGGCGAGCAGGGAGTGCACGGCGCGGAGCGCTCCGCAGCCGGGGCACTCGATGCCCGTGAGGTGGTTGACGATGCACAGCGGCACATGGGCGCGGAACGGGTCGAAGATCAGCTGCACCCCGACCGCGAGCGCCAGTGCGGCGCCCATGATGCCGAGCGGCAGCAGGAGCCGGTGCGCACCGCGCGCGGGTCCTCCCGCGCCGAGCTGCTCGTCCCGCTCCTGCGCCGCGAGGGTCACCGGGCGCCGGCCTCGGCGGGGGCCTCGTCGGGACGGGTCTCGGCGACGGCGACGGCCTCGGCGACCGGGTGGCCGTACTTCTTGGGCTGGCCGAGGCCGGCCTTGGACATCACGACGCCGGCCAGGATCGCGAGCACGACGATCGCGGCGCCGACCCAGATCAGCACCGTCATCTCGGGGAGGATGAGGCCCGCGGCGATCGGGACGGAGCCGATCACGATGCCCATGTTCATCGTCCACGCCGCGACGGTCTTCCCCTCGTTGTGATGGGGCGGCGGCGGCACGGTGTAGGTCTTCGACATGATCCTTCTCCAGTCTGGGTCCCGGTCGGGGCCATTGTGCCACGTCATGCCGTCGGACGACGGCATCGTCCGCGGCATGCTGCGCGAGGCGGTCAGCGCTGCGGGGGCGTCCCGGCGCCGTCGGTCCCGGGAGCGTCGGCGGGGTCCGTCCCCGCGCGCGGCGCGTCCTCGTCCTCGTCGGGGCCGGCGAGGCTCGGGTCCTCGCCGCGGGTGAGGGCGTCCCAGGCGGCGGCGGGGTCCTCGGCGGGGTCGGCGGCGGTGGTGACGGCGGCGCTGCGGTAGCGACTGCCGACGGGCCAGGAACCGCCTGCGAGCAGCACGATCACGCCGGTGGCGATCACGGCGAGGGCCGGGACGAGGGCGATCAGCGGCCAGCTGGTCGCGTCCGCGGCGACCTCCGCGCCGACCACCCCGGTGGACTCGGCGACGGCGGAGCCGGCCGCCGCAGCGGGGTCGCGCAGCAGGGTGAGGGAGGCGAGTCCCGCGCCGAGCCCGGCGGCGATCAGGACCGGCCCCGTGAGGAAGCGCACCCAGCGGCTCGAGAGCGAGGTCGCCAGCGCCGCGGCGAGGGCCGCGAGGGCGAGGGCGAGCACCGCCGGGGCGGCGTCCGCGCCGCCCACCGCGACGTCCTGCGCCGTGCCGGCGAGGTCGGGGGCGGTGGCCTGCACCCAGGTGGCGCGCGTGGTGCCGGCCAGGGCGCCCGCGGCGACGAGGCCGCCGAGGACGGCGGAGCGGCGCGAGGGCCCGGTGCGGCGCGGTCGCTGCTCGGCGCTCATGCGGGGCGGAGGGTGTCGGCGGAGGCGGCGGCGCGCAGCGCGGCGGCGGCCTTGGCCTGGGTCTCGCGGTGCTCCATGGTCGCGTCGGAGTCGGCGACCACTCCCCCGCCGGCCTGCACGTGCGCGGTGCCGTCCTTGATCACGGCGGTGCGGATCGCGATCGCCATGTCCATGTCGCCGGCGAAGTCGAAGTAGCCGACCGTCCCGCCGTAGACGCCGCGGCGCACGGGCTCGAGCCGGTCGATGATCCGCATCGCGGAGGGCTTCGGGGCGCCGGAGAGGGTGCCGGCCGGGAAGGTGGCGCGCAGCGCGTCGTAGGCCGCGGCGTCCTCGCGCAGGGTGCCGGTGACGGTGGAGACGATGTGCTGGATGTGGCTGAACCGCTCGATGTGCATGAAGTCCCGCACCACCACGGTACCGGGAGCGCAGAACTTCTGCAGGTCGTTGCGGGCGAGGTCCACGAGCATGAGGTGCTCGGAGCGCTCCTTCGGGTCGGCCAGCAGCTCGGCCGCCAGGTGCTCGTCCTCCTCGGGGCTCGCGCCGCGGGGGCGGGAGCCGGCGATCGGGTGGGTCGTCGCGGTGGTGCCGCGGACGGTCACGAGCGACTCGGGGCTCGCGCCGACCACGTCGATCGGCTCGCCGTCGGCGTCCTCGGTGCGCAGCAGGTACATGTAGGGGCTGGGGTTCATGCGGCGCAGCACCCGGTAGACGTCCAGCGGGTCCGCCGCGATCGGCAGGGAGAAGCGCTGCGAGGGGACGACCTGGAAGATCTCCCCGTCGACGATGTCGCGCACCGCCTCGTGGACCGCGGCCTCGTACTCGCGCTGGGCGGTGCGGGCCTTGGGCTCGAGCTCGCTGACGGTGTCGTAGACGGTCGGTCCGCCGACCGCGGGGGTGCGCAGCCGCTGACGGAGCGTCTCGAGGCGGGCGAGGGCGTCGTCGTAGGCGGCGTCCACGCCGTCGTCGGTGGCGTTGAGGTTCAGGGCGTTGGCGACCAGGACGACGGTCGAGTCGTGGGCGTCGTGGACGACGACGTCCTGGGCCAGCAGCATCGAGAGGTCCGGCAGACCGATCTCGTCCGGCGGCGCCTCGGGCAGCTTCTCCCAGTGGCGCACCGCGTCGTAGGCGACGTAGCCGACGAGCCCGCCGGAGAACGGCGGCAGATGCTGCTGGCGGGCGGCGCGGAACGCGGAGGTCACGGCCGCGAGGGCCTCGACGGGGCTGCCGGAGGTGGGCACCCCAGCGGGGACGTCGCCGCGCCAGTGCGCGGCGCCGTCCCGCTCGGTGAGCACCGCACGGGCGCGGGTGCCGATGATCGAGTACCGGGAGGCCTCGCCCTCCCCGGCGGATTCCAGCAGGAAGGTGCCGCGGGTGCCGCCGTCGGCGGTGAGCCGGCGGTAGAGCGAGACGGGGGTGTCCTCGTCGGCCAGCAGCCGCACCGAGACGGGCACGACCCGCTGGCGTGCGGCGAGCTCGCGGAAGGTCTCGCGGTCCGGGGTGATCTCGCCCAGCGCGATGCCCTCGCGGCCGCCGATGCGCTCGGGATAGGCCTCGGGGCGGGCGTCCTCGACGGTCACAGGGAACGCTCCTTCTCGGTCAGCACGACGGCGTCCAGGTCGCCGCCGTCGAAGCAGGTGTCCGTGCCGCGGTGGCAGGCGGCCCCGACCTGGTCCACCTGCACCAGCAGGGTGTCGCCGTCGCAGTCCAGCGCGACGGAGCGCACGAACTGGACGTGGCCGGAGGTGTCGCCCTTGCGCCAGTACTCGCCGCGGGAGCGGGACCAGTAGGTCGCCCGGCCCGTGGTGAGCGTGCGCCGCAGCGCCTCGTCGTCCATCCAGCCGACCATGAGCACGCGCTGGTCGCTCGCGTCCTGCACGACGGCGGTGAGCAGGCCGGTGCCGTCGTGCTTGAGCCGGGCGGTGAGGGCGGGGTCCAGCGTCGGGGCGGTGCGGCCCGCGCCGGGGGCGCCGGAGGTGTCGGGGGCGGTCACAGGGCGCGCTCCAGCTCCTCGGCGCGGTCGCGGCGCTCCCAGGTGAACTCGGGCAGCTCCCGGCCGAAGTGGCCGTGCACGGAGGTGAGGGAGTAGATCGGGCGCAGCAGGTCCAGCGCCTCGATCAGCGCGGCGGGGCGGAGGTCGAAGACCTTGCGCACGGCGGCGGCGATCCGGTGCGCGGGCGCCTTCCCGGTGCCGAAGGTCTCGACGTACAGGCCCACCGGCTCGGCGACGCCGATCGCGTAGGCGACCTGCACCTCGCAGCGGTCGGCGAGGCCGGCGGCGACGATGTTCTTGGCGACCCAGCGCATGGCGTAGGCGCCGGAGCGGTCGACCTTGCTGGGGTCCTTGCCGGAGAAGGCGCCGCCGCCGTGGCGGGCCATCCCGCCGTAGGTGTCGACGATGATCTTGCGGCCGGTCAGGCCCGCATCGCCCTTGGGCCCGCCGAGCACGAAGCGGCCGGAGGGGTTGATGTGGGTGACGACCTCGGAGACGTCCAGGCCCTGCGCGGCGAGGTCCTCGAGGACCGGGGCGATGACGACCCTGGAGATCGCGGGCGCGAGCTGGGCGTCCAGGTCGACCTCCTCGCTGTGCTGCGTGGAGACGACGACGGCCTCGACGCTGCGGGCCACGCCGTCCTCGTCGTAGCCGATGGAGACCTGGGTCTTGCCGTCGGGGCGGAGGTAGGGCAGCACGCCGTCGCGGCGGGCGGTGGAGAGGTTCTGGGTGAGGCGGTGGGCGGCGTGGATCGGCAGCGGCATCAGCTCGGGGGTGTCGTTGCAGGCGTAGCCGAACATGAGCCCCTGGTCGCCGGCGCCGAGACGCGCGAAGGCCTCGGCCGAGACGTCGCCTCTCGCCTCGAAGGAGGTGTCCACCCCCTGGGCGATGTCCGGGGACTGCGCGCCGATCGAGACCTCGACGCCGCAGGAGTCCGCGTCGAAGCCCTTCTCGGAGGAGTCGTAGCCGATCTCGCGGATCACGTCGCGCACGATGTGGGAGACGTCGCTGTAGCCGGTCGTGCGGACCTCGCCGGCGACGTGCACGAGCCCGGTGGTGACCATGGTCTCCACGGCGACGCGGGCGCCGGTGTCCTGGCTCAGCATGTCGTCGAGGATCGCGTCGGAGATCTGGTCGCAGATCTTGTCGGGATGCCCCTCGGTGACCGATTCGGACGTGAAGGTGCGCAGCTCGCTGGTGGTCATGGGGATCAGGGTACTTCCGGGAGACGACCGACGAGCTCGTCGAGCACGGCGTGGGCGACGAGGGTCTTGCTGCCCGCGGCGCGGGCGACCTCCTCGCCATCGCGGTCCAGGATCCGCACCTCGTTGTCCGCGGCGCCGAACACCCCGGCGCTGACGTCGTTGAAGACCAGCAGGTCGGCGCCCTTGCGGCGCGCCTTCTGCCGGGCGAGGTCCAGGGCTGCGGCGCCGTCCCCGCCGGTCTCGGCGGCGAAGCCCACTATCGCGGGGCGCGCGGCCCCGCCGCGGGAGACGACGCTTTTACGCAGGATGTCCTGGGTGCGGGCCAGGGCGAGGGTCGGCACGGAGTCCGGGGCGGACTCGTCCTTCTTGATCTTCTGGTCCGCGCGGCCCGCGGAGGTGAAGTCCGCCACGGCGGCGGCCATGACGAGCGCGTCGACCTCCCCGAGCCGGGCGGCGACGAGCTCGGCGAGCTCGGCGGCGCTGACCACGTCGAGGCGGTCCGCGCCGGGCGGGGTCTCGAGCGCGACGTTCGCGGCGGCCAGGCGCACCCGCGCGCCGCGCACGAGGGCCGCATGGGCGAGCGCCCAGCCCTGTCGGCCGGAGGAGTGGTTGGCGAGGAAGCGGACGGGGTCGAGCTCCTCGCGGGTGCCGCCGGCAGTGATCAGCAGCTCGCGGCCGACGAGATCGCGCAGCGCTCCCCCGCGATCGTCGCGCGGCGCGGCGATCGCGGCGCGGGCGGCGTCGAGGATCGCCTCGGGCTCGGGAAGGCGGCCCGGTCCGGAGTCGGGGCCGGTCAGGCGGCCGACGGCGGGCTCGAGCACGGTCACGCCCCGCTCGCGCAGCACGGCGACGTTCTCGCGGGTGGAGGGGTGCTCCCACATCTCGGTGTGCATGGCGGGGGCGACCACCACGGGCCCGCGGGTCACCAGCAGCGAGGCGGTGAGCATGTCGTCGGCGCGGCCCATCCGCATCCGCGCCAGCAGGTCCGCGGTGGCGGGGGCGATGACGGTGAGATCGGCCTGCTGGCCGTGCCGCACATGGGCGACCTCGTCGACGTCCTCGAAGACGGAGGTGAGCACCGGGTGGTGGCTGAGCGCCTCCCAGGTCGCCCCGCCCACGAACTCGAGCGAGGCGGGGGTGGGGACCACCCGCACCTCGGCCCCTTCACCGACAAGACCGCGCACCAGGTGCGCGGTCTTGTAGGCGGCGATCCCGCCGCCGACGCCCACGAGGACGCGGGCTCCGGCGAGCGTGCGCGGCTGGCTGCTCATGCCTGCTCCGTGCGACGACCGGCGAGGGCCGCGATCAGAGGGTGAAGTCGGTCGGCGGGACCTCGGGGGCGTCGTCGCCGAGCAGCAGCGGGGCCGGGGCGTTGGGGTCCGGCTCGTTCTGCGCGGCGTACTCCTCCTCGTCGATCTCGCGGACGGTCAGGAGGCCCTCGTCGATCTCGCGCAGCGCGATCGAGAGCGGCTTCTCCTGGTTCTCGACGTCGACCAGCGGGCCGACGAACTCGAGCAGACCCTCGGAGAGCTGCGAGTAGTACGCGTTGATCTGGCGGGCGCGCTGGGAGGCGTACAGCACCAGGGCGTACTTCGAGTCGACGGTCTCGAGGAGACGGTCGATCGGGGGGTTCGTGATGCCTTCGGGCTGTGCGACTGTTCCGGCCACGGATGTCCCTTCCTGGGTGACGACGTGCGACGCTCCAGGATACGCCACGCCGCGCGCGGCGGCGAGGGCAGGAGCGAGAGGGGTCAGGTGAGGTCGTTCACGCCGAGCAGGCGTGCGAGCTCGTCGGCGGCGCGGTCCACCGAGTCGTTGACGATGGTCACGTCGAACTCGTCCTCCGCGGCGAGCTCGACCCTGGCGGTCGCGAGACGGCGCTCGCGCTCCTCCTCGTCCTCCGTGCCGCGGCCCACGAGACGCTGCACGAGCGTGTCCCAGTCCGGCGGGGCGAGGAAGACGAAGCGAGCCTCGGGGAGGCTCTCGCGCACCTGGCGGGCGCCGGCGAGGTCGATCTCGAGCAGCACGGGGCGGCCCTCGGCGACCTTCTCCTCGACGGGGCCGCGCGGGGTGCCGTACTTGTTGCGGCCGTGGACCACGGCCCATTCGAGCATCTGGCCGTCCTCGATCAGGCGGGAGAACTCCTCCTCGCCCATGAAGTGGTAGTGCACGCCGTCGACCTCGCCGGGGCGGGGCGCGCGGGTGGTCGCGGAGACGGACAGCCAGATCTGGGGATACCGGGCGCGGATCGCCGCGGAGACGGTCCCCTTGCCCACCGCGGTGGGGCCGGCCAGGACGGTGACCGGGGCCGGCGCCGTCGCGGCGCCGGCCCCGGTGGGAAGATCAGGGCTCACTCGGAGAAGTGGGCGACGAGCTTCTCCGCCTGGTGCGAGCCGAGGCCTCGGATCTTGCGGGAGGGCGAGATGCCGATCTCCTCCATGATCTGCTGGGCCTTGACCTTGCCGACGCCGGGCAGGGCCTCGAGCAGGGCGGAGACGCGGAGACGGCCGACGATCTCGTTGGACTCGGCCTCGGCGAGGACCTTCTTGATCTCCTCGCCGCGGTGGCCGGCGCTGTCCTTGAGCCGCGCCTTGATGGCCGCGCGCTCGCGGCGTGCCTCGGCGGCCTTCTTCAGGGCCTCGGCCCGCTGCTCAGGGGTGAGGGGAGGGAGAGCCACTGTTCTTACCTCTTGTTCTGTCGCGGTTGTCCTGCGGGTCCGGGAGGAGCCCGGTGTGGGAAGAGCGTAACCCCATAATCGTGGCCGAGGGCACTTCTGACACGCTAAGTCCCAGGTCCGATGCGTTTCGGGGCCCGACGACGCCGTCCCCCGACGGTGTCGGGGCCCGTGCGGGAGCGCCCCTCGGCCTCAGCGGAAGGTCGTTGCCAGCTCCTCCGCGCGCTGGGCGAGCGCCGCCCGGTCCGGCCCTGCCGCGAGCAGTCCGCGGGACACCGAGACTAGGGCCTGACCTGCACGTTCACCGAAGACGTCGGCAATCTCCGAAGGTCCGGCGCCCTGGGCCCCGACGCCGGGGGCGAGGAGCGGGACCGAGGGTGCGGCGGCGTCCAGGCCGAGGCGGCGGTAGGCGTCGCCGACGGTCGCGCCGACGACCAGGCCGATGCTCGACCACTCCCCCGGCGCGGCGCCGCCGATCCTCTCGGCGTGTCGCGCGATCTCCAGCGCGACCGGCGTGTCCTGGTCGGTCCTCGCGTGCTGGACCTGCGGTCCGTCGGGGTTGGAGGTCAGGGCGAGGAGGAACAGCCCCTTGCCGTGGGCCAGGGCGAGCTCGCCGGCGGGGTCGAGGGAGCCGGTGCCCAGATAGGGGCTGACGGTGATCGCGTCGGCCTCCAGCGGTGCGCCGGGCAGGAGGTGCGCCTGGGCATAGGCGGCCATCGTCGAGCCGATGTCGCCCCGCTTGACGTCGAGGATCGTCAGCACCCCCGCCGCGCGGGCCGCGGCCAGCAGCTCCTCGAGCACCGCGACGCCGGCGCTGCCGTGGCGCTCGAAGAACGCCGACTGCGGCTTGAGCGCGGCGACGTGGCCGGTGACGGCCTCGAGCACCGTGCGGGAGAACTCCCGCAGCCCCGCGGGGCTGTCGGGGAGCCCCCAGGACTCCAGCAGCGCGGCGTGCGGGTCGATGCCCGCGACGAGGCGGCCGCGCGCGGCCGTCTCCTCCTGCAGCCGCCGTCCGAAGCTCGCCGGGGCGGTGCTCATGCCGACGTCCCGGCCGTCCGCACCTCGCGCAGACGCGCGGTGTGGGCCTGGATGCTGTGGACCTCGAAGGGCTCCACGGGGCGCGCCTCGATCGCCTGGACGGCCGCCTGGAACTCTTGAAGCGTCGTGATCATCGGGACGTCCATGCTGGTCGCGGCGGCGCGGATGGCGTAGCCGTCGACGCGGGCGTTGGAGCCCGAGGGGGTGTTCAGCACGAGGTCCACCTCGCCCGCCTCGATGAGGTCGATGACGCTCGCGCCCTCGCCCTCCTCCGAGGCCTTGCGCAGCACGCGGCAGGGGATCCCGTAGCGGCCGAGCACCCGCCCGGTGCCCTTGGTGGTGAGGATTTCGAAGCCGAGCGCGGCCAGGCGCGCGACCGGCAGCGGGAGGGAGCGCTTGTCGCGGTCGGAGACCGAGACGAAGGCGGTGCCCGCGGTGGGCAGGCCCTGGCCGGAGATCGCCAGCTGCGACTTCGCGAAGGCGAGCGGGAAGGTCGAGTCCATGCCCATCACCTCGCCCGTCGAGCGCATCTCCGGGCCGAGCACCGAGTCCACGGCGCGTCCCTCGCGGGTGCGGAAGCGCTTGAACGGCAGCACCGCCTCCTTCACCGCGATCGGCGAGTCCTCGGGCAGGTCCGAGCCGTCGCCGGCGGCCGGGAGCACGCCGCCGCGGCGCAGGTCCGCGATGGAGGTGCCGGCCATGAGCAGCGCGGCCGCCTGCGCGAGCGGCACCCCGGTGGCCTTCGCGACGAAGGGCACGGTGCGGGAGGCGCGGGGGTTCGCCTCGAGCACGTAGAGCACGCCGTGGGAGAGCGCGTACTGCACGTTGAGCAGGCCGCGCACGCCCACGCCCTCGGCGATCGCGAGGGTCGAGGCGCGGATCCGCTCGAGGACCGGATCGCCGAGGGTGACCGGCGGCAGGGTGCAGGCGGAGTCGCCGGAGTGGATGCCGGCCTCCTCGATGTGCTCCATGACGCCGGCGAGGTAGAGCTCCTCGCCGTCGTAGAGGGCGTCCACGTCGATCTCGATCGCGGTGTCCAGGAAGCTGTCGATGAGGATCGGTGCCTCGGCGCGGCCGCCGTCGGGCAGGTTGCGGCCGACGTAGTCGACCAGCCCCGCCTCGTCGAAGACGATCTCCATGCCGCGGCCGCCGAGCACGTAGCTGGGGCGCACGAGCACCGGGTAGCCGACCTCCGCGGCGACCTCGATCGCGTCGTTCAGCGCCCAGGCGGTGCCGTAGGGCGGGGCGGGCAGGTCGGCCTCGGCCAGGACGGCGCCGAAGTGGCCGCGGTCCTCGGCGTTGTCGATCGCGGCGGGGCTGGTGCCGATGATCGGCAGGCCCTCCGCCTCGAGGCGGCGCGCGAGGGACAGCGGGGTCTGGCCGCCGAGCTGGACGATGACTCCGGCGACGGGGCCGGCGGCCTTCTCCGCCTCGTACACCTCGACGACGTCCTCGAAGGTGAGCGGCTCGAAGTAGAGCCGGTCGGCGATGTCGTAGTCGGTCGAGACCGTCTCGGGGTTGCAGTTGATCATGACCGTCTCGTAGCCGCCGCCGGGCAGCTCCGGATCGCCGAGGGCGAGCGCGGCGTGGACGCAGGAGTAGTCGAACTCGATGCCCTGGCCGATGCGGTTGGGGCCCGAGCCGAGGATCAGCACCGCGGGCTTGTCGCGGGGCTCGATCTCGGTCTCCTGGTCGTAGGTCGAGTAGTGGTACGGGGTGCGGGAGGCGAACTCCGCGGCGCAGGTGTCCACCGTCTTGTAGACCGGGTTGATCCCCAGCGCCTCGCGCACGCCCTTGACGACGTCGCCGCTGCGGCCGGTGAGCGCGCCGATCTGCTCGTCGGAGAGGCCGTGCCGCTTGGCCAGGCCCAGCAGGTCCGCGTCCAGCACGTCGCTCGCGCGGATCTCCGCGGCCAGCTCGGCGACGATCAGCATCTGGTCGAGGAACCAGCGGTCGATCGCCGTCGCCTCCACGAGGCGGTCGAGGGTCTCGGCGGGGTCGAGGATCCCCTCCGCCGCGGACCACAGGATCCGCGCGATGGCGACCAGGCGCTCGGAGGTCGGGGTGCGCACCTCGTCCAGGAGCGCGGCGACCTCGGCGGCGCTCGGCGGCGTGCCCGTGTAGTCCAGCGACGCTCCCTTGGCGTCGATGGAGCGCTGCGCCTTGCCGAGGGCCTCGGTGAAGTTGCGGCCCAGGGCCATCGCCTCGCCGACGCTCTTCATGGTGGTGGTGAGCGTCGGGTCCGCGGCGGGGAACTTCTCGAAGGCGAAGCGGGGCACCTTGACCACGACGTAGTCCAGCGCCGGCTCGAAGCTGGCCGGGGTGGTGCCGGTGATGTCGTTGCGGATCTCGTCGAGGGTGTAGCCGATCGCGACGCGCGCGGCGATCTTCGCGATCGGGAAGCCGGTGGCCTTCGAGGCGAGCGCCGAGGAGCGGGAGACGCGGGGGTTCATCTCGATCACGACGATGCGGCCGGTCTCGGGGTGGGTGGCGAACTGGACGTTGCAGCCGCCGGTGTCGACGCCGACCTCGCGGATGATCGCGATGCCGAGGTCGCGCAGCTTCTGCATCTCGACGTCGGTGAGGGTCAGCGCGGGGGCGACGGTGACCGAGTCGCCGGTGTGCACGCCGACGGGGTCGACGTTCTCGATCGAGCAGATCACGACGCAGTTGTCGGCGCTGTCGCGCATGAGCTCGAGCTCGAACTCCTTCCAGCCCAGGATCGACTCCTCGAGCAGGACCTCGGAGGTCGGCGAGTAGTGCAGGCCGTCGCCGCCGATGCGGCGCAGGTCCGCCTCGTCGTAGGCCATGCCGGAGCCGAGCCCGCCCATGGTGAAGCTGGGCCGGACCACCATCGGGTAGCCGAGCTCGTCAGCCGCCTCGAGCAGCTCGTCCATGGTGTGGCAGATCCGCGAGCGGGCGGACTCGCCGCCGACCCGCTCGACGACCTCCTTGAACTGCTGGCGGTCCTCGGCCTTGTTGATCGCCTCGAGGTTCGCGCCGATCATCTCGACGCCGAACTCCTCGAGGGTCCCGTTCTCGGCCAGGGCTATCGCGGCGTTCAGCGCGGTCTGCCCGCCGAGCGTCGGCAGGATCGCGTCGGGCCGCTCCGCGGCGATGATCGAGCGGATGATGTCCGGGTCGATCGGCTCGATGTAGGTGGCGTCGGCGATCTCCGGGTCGGTCATGATCGTGGCCGGGTTGGAGTTGACCAGGATGACCCGCAGGCCCTCCTCGCGCAGGACGCGGCAGGCCTGGGTGCCGGAGTAGTCGAACTCCGCTGCCTGGCCGATGACGATCGGGCCGGAGCCGACGACGAGGACGGAGGAGATATCGGTACGGCGGGGCATCAGGACTCCTTGTCGGCGGAGGCGGCGCGGTGCGCGACGGCGAGCTCCACCAGTCGGTCGAAGAGGGGCGAGGCGTCGTGGGGGCCGCCGGCGGCCTCGGGGTGGTACTGGACGGAGTAGGCGGGGAGGTCGAGGCAGCGAAGCCCCTCGACCACGTCGTCGTTCAGGCCCACGTGGGAGACGACGACCCGGCCGTAGCGGCCCCCGTCGTGGGGGGCGGTGTGCTCGCCCTCGAGCGGCACGTCGACGGCGAAGCCGTGGTTGTGCGCGGTGATCGCGACCTGGCCGGTCTCGCGGTCCTGGACGGGCTGGTTGATGCCGCGGTGGCCGAACTTCAGCTTGTAGGTGTCGAAGCCGAGGGCGCGGCCCAGCAGCTGGTTGCCGAAGCAGATGCCGAAGAAGGGCACGCCTGCGTCGAGCACGCCGCGCAGCAGCTCGATCTGGGCGGTCGCGGCGGAGGGGTCGCCGGGGCCGTTGGAGAAGAAGACGGCATCGGCGCCGATCGCGAGGAGGTCCTCCAGGGAGGTCGTGGCGGGCAGCAGGTGCACGCGCAGGCCGCGGTCGAGCATGGAGCGCGGCGAGGCGCCCTTGATGCCGAGGTCCACGGCGGCGACGGTCGCGACCGCCTCGCCCTCGGGCTCGAGCACGACGGGCTGGGCGATCGTGACCTCCTCGACGAAGCTCGAGCCGGCCATCTGCGGCTGCTCGCGCACCTGGGCGAGCAGCTCCTCCTCCGAGGCCTCGAGGGCCTCTCCGGAGAAGATGCCGCCGCGGGCGGAGCCCTCCTCGCGCAGCCGACGGGTGAGCATGCGGGTGTCGATGTCGCTGATGCCGACCACGTCGCTGCTGATCAGGAGGTCGTCGAGGCTCTGCTCGGCGCGGAAGGAGGAGGCGATGCGGCTCGCGTCGCGCACGGCGTAGCCGCGCACCCACACGCGGCGGGACTCCATGTCCTCGGCGTTCGCGCCGGTGTTGCCGATGTGCGGGGCGGTCTGCACGACGATCTGCCCGGCGTAGGAGGGATCCGAGAGGGTCTCCTGGTAGCCGGTCATGCCGGTGGTGAAGACGACCTCGCCGAAGCGGGCGCCGCGGGCGCCGTAGGCGGAGCCGCGCAGCACGGTGCCGTCCTCGAGGATCAGCAGCGCGCGCTCGCGGCGCGCACGGCCCGAGGGCCTGGGGGTGGCGGGGGCGGGGGTGGTCATGAGTGCTCCTTCCGGGAGAGCAGGAGGTCGTGGTCGGCGCGCCGGTCGAGGCGCAGGCCGGTGTCCAGGAGCTGGTCGCCGAGGCTCCAGCGGATGATCAGCAGGCCGTCGCCGCCGATGAACTTCCCCGCCATGCCGGGCCCGGAGGTGACCTCCCGGACGGCCGCGGCGGGGATGGTGAGCGGCCCGGTGCCCTCGCGCTCGAGGTGCCAGGTGCCCTGCTCGCCGAGGCTGACCTCGGCGCGGGCGCGCTGTCCCAGGCGGTGAGCGACGACCCGCTCGAGCGGCTGCTCGGCGAGGACGGTGTCGACGTAGACCGCGCCGACGGGCCCGTGGGCGGTGGCCTCGCCGAGCTCCTCGAGCGTCCGGGCCGACGGGGCCGGCAGATGGGACTGCGAGCGGCCGCGCCGGCGCCAGCCGAGCACCATCGCGCCGATCATCAGCGCGAACAGCACCGCCAGCAGGAGGACCGGGACGATCCGCCCGCTCACCTCTCCACCACCGCGCCGTCGCGCACGGTGGGCCGGCCGCCGAGCAGGGTGAGCCGGTTCGCGCCGGGCAGCTCGAGGCCCGCGAAGGGAGAGTTGCGGCCCTGGGAAGCGTGCTCGGCGGGGTCCGCGACCCGCACCGGGTGCGGGTCCCAGACGAGCAGGTGGGCCGGCTCCCCCACCGCGACCGGTCGGCCGTGGTCCTGGTCGCGGCCGATCTCGGCGGGCTTCTCGGAGAGCACCCGGGCGACGTCGCGCCAGCCGAGGCGGCCCTCGTCGACCATCGTGGACTGGACCAGGGACAGCGCGGTCTCGAGGCCGGTCATGCCCATCGCGGCCTGGTCCCACTCGCGGTCCTTGGCGTCCGCGGGATGAGGGGCGTGGTCGGTCGCGACGATGTCGATGGTCCCGTCGGCCAGGCCCTCGCGCACCGCCTCGACGTCCGCGGCGGTGCGCAGCGGCGGGTTGACCTTGAACACCGCGTCGAACTGGCGCACGTTCTCGTCGGTCAGCAGCAGGTGGTGCGGGGTGACCTCGGCGGTGACCGCGATGCCGCGCTGCTTGGCCCAGCGCACGATGTCCACGCTGCCGGCGGTCGAGAGGTGGCAGACGTGCAGGCGGGAGCCGACGTGTTGGGCCAGCAGCACGTCGCGGGCGATGATCGACTCCTCGGCCACGGCCGGCCATCCGGTCAGCCCCAGCTCCGCCGAGACGAGCCCCTCGTGCATCTGGGCGCCCTCGGTCAGGCGCGGGTCCTGGGCGTGCTGGGCGATCACGCCGTCGAAGGACTTCACGTACTCCAGCGCCCGCCGCATCAGCACCGGGTCGTGCACGCACTTGCCGTCGTCGCTGAACACGCGGACGCGGGCGCGGGAGTTCGCCATCGCGTCGAGCTCGGCGAGGCGCTCGCCCTGGAGGCCCACGGTGACCGCGCCGACGGGGCGGACGGCGCACCAGCCGGCGGCCTCGCCGCGCATCGCGACCTGCTCGACCACGCCCGCGGTGTCCGCGACGGGGGTCGTGTTGGCCATGGCGTGCACGGCGGTGAAGCCGCCGCGGGCGGCGGCGCGGGTGCCGGTCTCGACGGTCTCGGCCTCCTCGCCGCCGGGCTCGCGCAGGTGGGTGTGGAGGTCGACCAGGCCGGGGAGGATCACGCAGCCCTCGGCGTCGATCACCTCGACGCCGTCCGGCGCCTCGAGCTCGCCGCCGATCGCGGCGATGCGGCCCTCGCGGATCAGGATGTCCTGCACGTCCTCGCCGTAGGGGCGACCGCCGCGCAGCAGCAGCGGGGCCGGGGAGCCGGTCGTGGCGGTGGTGGTGTCAGCGGTCACGGGGGGCCTCCCGGGAGTCGGTGGCGAGCAGGTGGTAGAGCACGGCCATGCGCACGAACACGCCGGAGGCGACCTGCTCGACTATGACGCTGCGCGGCGAGTCGGCGACGGAGCCGGCGATCTCGAAGCCGCGGTTCATCGGGCCGGGGTGCATGACGATCGTGTGCTCGGGCAGGGAGGCGGCGCGGGCGGCGCTGAGCCCGTAGCGGCGGGAGTACTCCCCCGCCGTCGGGAAGAAGCCGCCGCCGACCATCCGCTCGTGCTGGACCCGCAGCATCATCACGGCGTCGGGACCGGCGGCAAGGGCCTGGTCGAGGTCGTAGGAGATCTCGCACGGCCAGGCGGAGGCGCCGACGGGCACCAGCGCGGGCGGCGCGACGAGCGTGACGCGGGCGCCGAGCAGGGTCAGCAGCAGCACGTTCGAGCGGGCGACGCGGGAGTGGAGCACGTCCCCGACGATCACCACGTGCAGGCCGTCGAGGCCCGCGTGCGGGTCGCCGGGCCGCAGGTGGCGGCGCATGGTGAAGGCGTCGAGCATCGCCTGGGTGGGGTGCTCGTGCGCGCCGTCGCCGGCGTTGACGATGGGCTGGTCGATCCAGCCGGCGTGGGCGAGCAGGTGCGCCGCGCCGGAGGAGCCCGAGCGCACCACGACCGCGTCGGCGCCCATCGCCTGGAGGGTGAGCGCGGTGTCCTTCAGCGACTCGCCCTTGGAGATGCTCGAGCCCTTGGCGGAGAAGTTGATGACGTCGGCCGAGAGGCGCTTGGCCGCGGCCTCGAAGCTGATCCGGGTGCGGGTGGAGTCCTCGAAGAAGAGGTTCACGACGGTGGTGCCCACGAGGGTGGGCAGCTTGCGGATCGCGCGGGACTGGGTCTGGGCCATGTGCTCGGCGGTCGCGAGGACCTCGAGGGCCTCCTCGCGGCGGAGGTCCGCGATCGAGATGAAGTGCCTCATGCGCGCCCCTCCCCCGTCGTGCGGGCCGGGCGGACGATGTCCACCGCGTCGGTGCCGTCGGTCTCCGTGAGCTGGACGTGCACCCGCTCGCTGCGCGAGGTGGGCAGGTTCTTGCCGACGTGGTCGGCGCGGATCGGCAGCTCGCGATGGCCGCGGTCCACGAGCACGGCCAGGCGCACGGCGGCGGGTCGGCCGATGGCGCTGAGCGCGTCGAGGGCGGCGCGGACGGTGCGGCCGGAGTAGAGCACGTCGTCGACGAGCACGACGGTGCGACCGTCGATGCCGGCGGCGGGGATCCGGGTGGGGCTCGGCGCACGGGTGGGATTGCTGCGCAGGTCGTCGCGGTACATGGTGATGTCGAGCGCGCCGTGCAGGTCGGCGAGGTCGGCGCCGTCGGGGCGACCCTCGGCGCGGGCGATGAGCTCGGCGAGGCGGCGGGCGAGCGGCACGCCGCGGTGCGGGATGCCGAGCAGGACGAGGTCCTCGGCACCGTGGTCGCTCTCGAGGATCTCGTGGGCGATGCGGGTCAGCGCGCGCCGGATCTCCTCGGGCCCGAGGACGCGGGAGCTCTCGGCTCCCCTTTCCAGGGCAGGGTCGGTGCTGGTCATGCGGTGTTCTCCCTTCCACGCCTCACGGGACGTGTCGTTAAAGGGTCGGGTGCTCGTGCGAGCTGTGCCGAGTGTAGTCGGCAGGTGCGGGTCCGCCCCCGCCTGCCCGCCCCTCGGACGGGGACGCGCCCGGCGGGGGCGGAGGGTGACTGCTGAGGGGTCCGGTCCTGCTCAGCCGAGCAGGCCGCGCACGTCCACGAGCCGCTGCAGCAGGCCGTTGACGAAGCGCGGGGAGTCGTCGGTCGAGAGGACCTCGGCGATCTTGGTGTACTCGCCGATGATCGCGCCGCGCGCCCCGGGCTCCTCGCCGTGCAGCACCTCGGCGGCGCCGAGGCGCAGGATCGCGCGGTCCACCGCGGGCATGCGGTGCAGCGGCCAGTCGCGGGAGTGCGTGGAGAGGTCCTCGTCGATGTCGACGGCGTGCGGGGCGTAGAGCTCGACCAGGGCGCGGGAGCGCTCGGGCAGCGGGGTCTGCGCGGCCGTGCGACGGAGCCGCTCGGCGAGCACGTCGAGCACGTCGGCCTGCTTGGCGTCGGCCTCGAAGAGCACGTCCAGGGCGCGTATCCGGTCGCGGGAGCGTCCGTGGAGCCGGTCCGCGGCGGCCGGGACGGTCCGCTCGAGCTCGACCTCCGCCCCCTCCCGGGTGGGGAGGGGGAGGCCGGTGGGGCGCGGGGCGGGTCGGTCGTCGGCGCCCTGCGGGGTCGACCCTCGGGTCACTTCACGCGCTCGAGGTAGTCGCCGCTGCGGGTGTCGACCTTGACACGGTCGCCTTCGTTGAGGAACAGCGGGACCTGGATCTCGCGGCCGGTGGTCAGGCGCGCGGGCTTGGTGCCGCCGCTGGAGCGGTCGCCCTGCAGGCCGGGCTCGGTGAACTCGATCTCGAGCACCACGGAGGCGGGCAGCTCGACGAAGAGCGCGTTGCCCTCGTGGAAGGCGATGACGACGTCCTGGCCCTCGACCATGAAGTCCTTGGCCTCGCCCACGACCTCCTCGGTGAGGCTGGTCTGCTCCCAGTTCGAGGTGTCCATGAAGACGTACATGTCGCCGTCGAGATAGGAGAACTGCATGTCGCGGCGGTCCACGGTGGCCGTCTCGACCTTCACGCCGGCGTTGAAGGTCTTGTCCACGCCCTTGCCGGACAGGACGTTCTTGAGCTTGGTGCGCACGAAGGCGGGTCCCTTGCCGGGCTTGACGTGCTGGAACTCGACCACGCTCCAGAGCTGCTGGTCGATGACCAGCACCATTCCGTTCTTGAGGTCGTTCGTCGTCGCCATGTGTCTCCTCGGTTGTCGTCGGGGCGGCCCCAGGATAGCGCGCGGCGCCCCCGCCCTCGGGGGCGGGGGCGGACTCAGCGGGTCGACGTGAGGTCGATCATGCTCAGCAGTCGCACGGCGAGCGGATGGGCGGCGCTCTCCTCGCGCCAGCCGCTGGTCTTCACGGCGCGGGAGACGGTCTGCTGGGTGACGCCGAGGCGCTCGGCGAGGACGGCCTGCGTGGCCGTGGGAACCTCACGCAGCTCGTGCACGGCCTGCCACTGGCCGCGGCTGCGGGCGCGGATCATCCAGCCGATCAGCCGCAGCACGGCCTCGACGTCGGCGGCGGTGTCGGCGTGGCGGGGATCGGCGGCGCGGACGGCGAGCGGGACCTGCGAGGTGGTCGACGCCGCGGCCACGGCGCTCCGGGCGGCCTCGACGGCGGGGCCGGAGAGCTCGCGGACCGAGCCGGGCAGCGGCCCCGGCACGGCGCCGATCCCGAGGCCGACGGCCGTGCTCCCGACCTCGAGCGCCCGCAGCATCGCCTCGAGCGCGGTCTCCCCTCGGGAGGCGAGCACGAGCGCGTCCGGGCCGGCGGTCCGCTCCGGGGCGAGCGGCAGCTCGAGCCCCTCGAGAGCCTCGAGCAGAGCGGGGACGGGGTCGCCGGCGGCGCGGCCGTGGCCGGGGCGACCGGTGAGGGAGAGGACGAACACGGAGACCTTTCACAGCGGATATCAGATGTCCGCCACACTACGCGCTCTCCGTGCCGTCCTCGGGCGCGGCGCGCCGCACGGGGACGGGCGCGGGAATCGGCCTCAGTCCCCCAGCGCCGCGGCGGTCTCGATCTCGCGCTGGCGGTCCTCGGCGGCGCGGCGCGTGAGCTCCGCCCCCTTCTCCTCGTCGCGGGTGAGGTTCTCCCCTGTGGCGACGTCGAAGACGTGGACCTTGCGCGTGTCCACCCAGATCCGGGACTCGATGCCGCCGCGGACCCGGCTCGCGGAGCTGAGGGTCACCACCACCTGCGGCGGGATCTCGTCCTGGTCGAGGTCGCGGGCGAGCTCGTCGAGGACCTCGGCCACCTCGGGGTCCTTCTCGTAGTCGATGTAGCCGTACTGCTCGTTGCCGAGCCACTCGGTGTGGGTGGGCGTCACGGCCAGCTCCGTGCCGCGCGGCAGCAGCGCCTCGTCGACGAACTCGAGGTCCTCGAAGTGCTCGGGGCGCACCCCCAGCAGCACCAGGTCCCTCCCCCGGGCGGCCTCGAGGACGTGCTCGGGTGCCGTGAGGTCCCCGATCGGCGTGCGCAGGTGCCCGCCCTCCTCCCGGGCGGGCAGGAAGTTCATCGAGGGAGAGCCGATGAAACCGGCGACGAAGAGGTTCGCGGGCTGCTCGTAGAGCTCGCGCGGCGAGGCGACCTGCTGCAGCCTGCCCTTCTTCAGCACCGCGACCCGGTCCCCCAGGGTCATCGCCTCGGTCTGGTCGTGGGTGACGTAGACGCTCGTGATGCCCAGGCGCCGCTGCAGCTGCGCGATCTGGGTGCGCATCTGGCCGCGCAGCTTCGCGTCGAGGTTCGACAGCGGCTCGTCGAAGAGGAAGGCGTCGGCCTCGCGGACGATCGCGCGCCCCATCGCCACGCGCTGGCGCTGACCGCCCGAGAGGTTGCCGGGCTTGCGCTCGAGGTGCTCGTCCAGCCCCAGCATCGACGAGGCGCGGCGCACCCGGCGGTCGATCTCGTCCTCGGGGAGCTTGTTCTTCGACAGCCGCATCGGGAAGGCGATGTTGTCGTACACGCTCAGGTGGGGGTACAGGGCGTAGTTCTGGAAGACCATGGCGAGGTCGCGGTCGCGCGGCGCGCTCTCGTTCACGCGCTTGCCGTCGATGCGCAACTCGCCCTCGGTGATGTCCTCGAGTCCCACGATCATGCGCAGCAGCGTGGACTTCCCGCAGCCCGAGGGGCCGACGAGGATCACGAACTCGCCGTCGGCGATGTCGAGGCTCACGTCGTTGACGGCGGGGAAGCCGTCGTCGTACCGCTTGACGAGGTTCTGGATCTCGATGGTGGCCATGGCCGGTTGCCTCCTGGGGTCAGCCCTTGACCGCGCCCTGCGTCAGACCGGAGACGATCTGGCGCTGGAAGAGCACGACGATGATGACGATGGGGATGGTGACGATGATCGCGGCGGCCGAGATCGCACCCGTGGGCTCCTCGAACTGGGAGGCGCCGGTGAAGAAGGCCAGCGCCGCCGGGACCGGGCGCGCGGCCGAGGTGGACGTCAGCGAGATGCCGTAGACGAAGTCGTTCCAGGCGATGAAGAACGCGATGATCGCGGTGGTGAACACGCCGGGCAGGGCGAGCGGGACGATCACCTTCCGGAACGCCTCGAAGCTGGTGGCGCCGTCGACCTGCGCGGCCCGCTCGAGGTCCCAGGGGATCTGCTGGAAGTACGCCGCCAGGGTGTAGATCGAGATCGGCAGCGTCAGAGAGAGATAGGGGATGATCAGGCCCGGCCAGGTGTCGTACAGCCCGATCGTGCGCCAGAGGTTGAACAGCGGCGTCACGATCGAGATCACCGGGAACATCGAGACCCCGAGCGCGCTGACCAGCACGAGGCGCTTGCCGGGGAAGTCCAGGCGCGCGATCGCGTAGGCGCAGAGGGTCGCGAGCACGACCGCGACGACGGTCGCGATCAGCGTGATGCCGATGGAGTTGCGCAGCGCGGGCAGGAACAGGTCGCGGGCGCTGCCGGCGAAGATCTGCTCGTAGTTGTCCAGCACGAAGCGGGTGGGCAGGAAGCGCCCCGTGGTGAGGTCGCCGGAGGCCTTGAAGGAGGTCATCAGGATCGAGACCAGCGGAGCGAGGGTGTACACCAGCACCACGATCGTGATCACGCTCCAGCCGACCTTCTGCCGGGTGGTCATGCCCTTCATCTCAGCGTCCCTCCCCCGAGGCCAGATCGACCTTGAAGCCCTTGATCGCGCCGATCGCGATGCCGATCACGCACAGGAACAGCACCACGGAGATCGCCGAGCCCATGCCGATCTCGAGCCGCCCGATCGAGGTGCGATAGGCCAGCAGCGAGAGGACCTCCGTGCCGTAGGCGCCGTTGGTCATGATGAACACGTTGTCGAAGATCCGGAAGGCGTCCAGCGCCCGGAACAGCACCGCGACCATGATCGCGGCCTTCATGTTCGGCAGCACCACGCGGCGCATCACCTCCGCGCGGGTGCCGCCGTCCACGCGGGCGGCCTCCGTCAGCTCCCCGGGCACCTGGGCCAGGCCCGACAGCAGCAGCAGCGAGATGAAGGGGGTCGTCTTCCAGATCTCGCTGAGCATGATGACGGTCAGCGCCGGCGCGGCGGAGCCGAACCAGTTGAAGCTGTCCTCCACCACCGGCAGCCAGGCGTTGACGAAGCCGGTGTTGATGTCGAAGGCGAAGAACCAGGCGAAGGCGGAGACGACGGTGATCGTGCCGTAGGGGACGAGGATCGCGGTGCGCAGCAGGCCGCGCAGGCTCTTGACGGCGTTGTGCATCACCAGGGCCAGGGCGAAGCCGAGCACCAGCTCGATCGCGACGGTGACCACGGTGATCAGCACGGTGACCCCGAGGTCCCGCCAGAACAGGGGATCGGTGAAGAGCACCCCGTAGTTCGACAGGCCCACGAAGGAGCGCTGGTCCGGGGCGGTCAGGCGGTAGGAGAACAGGGAGTCGAAGAAGGCCTGGAGGATCGGGTACACCGTCACAGCCAGCATCACGACGAAGGCGGGGGCGGCGAGCATGATGCCCAGGCGGCGCTCCGCCCGTGCCCGGTCGCTCAGCGGCGGCTTCTGCCGGGTCGCGCGGCGGCGCCCGGAGGTGCCGTCCGTCCCGGTCCTCGGCGCGGCGGCTGTCTCGCTCACAGCAGGGCCTCCCCTCGCAGCACGGACCGGATGAACTCCTGGGACCGCGCGGGGGTGGCCTCGCCGACCTCCGAGATCGGGGTCCAGTGCTGCTGGATGCCCAGGGAGATCTCGTTGTAGAAGGGGGTCTGCGGGCGGGGCGCGGCACGCTCGAGGGACTCGCGGATCTCCGGCGCCATCGGGTAGGCGTCCTGGACCTCGGGGTCCTCGTAGGCGGTGGTGGAGGCGGGCGGGTTGCCGTCGGAGAGGAAGTACTGCGCCTGCTTCTCCGGGGAGACGATGCAGCGGATCGCCTCATAGGCGAGGTCCTGGTGCTCGCTCGAGGCGCCGACGCCGAGGTTGATCCCGCCCAGCGGCGGCGCTGACTCCTGGTCCTCGCTCACCTGCGGGTACGTGGTCCACTTCATGTCGTCCAGCACCTCCTGGTCGACGCTCCCCTGCTCCACGGAGGTCTGCGTGGCGGTGTAGACGAAGGGCCAGTTGACCATGAACGAACCCTGCTCGCCCTGGAACTGGGCCATGGCGACGTTCTCGTCCTGGGTGGTGGCGCCCGGGCCCGCGAGCCCCTCGGAGCCGATCGTGCCGATGATCCGGGACGCCTCGTCCCCGGCCGGGGAGTCGAGCGCGAGCTGCGTCTCGTCGGCGGGGGCGCCGGGGTTCTCGATGATCGACTGGCCCTGCGACTCGTACAGCGCGTTGACCCACACGGTCATCGACTCGGCGCGGATCCCCTGGATGCCGAGGTGGCTGTCGGTGGTCTCCGCGGCCTCGATCAGCTGGTCCCAGGTGACGGGCTCGGACATGTCCAGCCCCGCCTCCTCGGCGACGGACTCGCGATACCACAGCAGCTGCGTGTTGGCCCAGAAGGGCACGGCGACCAGCTCGTCGTTCCAGGTCGCGCCCTGCACGGCGCCGTCGACGACGTCCTGGGTGGAGCTGGTGACGAGGTCCTCCGGGACGGGGGCGAGGAAGCCGGGCTCGGCGAGCTCCGGGATGTAGGGCGGGTCCAGGCTCATGATGTCCAGGGACCTGTCCCCCGCGGCGAGGCGGCGGGCGAGCTGCTCGCGCTGGCTGGCCGCATCGCGGGGCAGCAGCGAGGTGGTGATCGTGTACGCCCCGTCGGCCTCGTCGCTGCACTGCTGGGCGATCTGGGTCTGGCCGCCGTTGTCGGGATTGATGTACCAGGTCAGCTGCGGCGGGCCGGCGTCGGCCGAGCCGCAGGCCGCGAGCGTCGCCCCCAGGGCGAGCGCGGCCCCGGCGGCGCACAGCCGGCGCAGACCGGACGGGCGGACGGGTTCGCTCACGGTCTCGCTCCTCCTCGTCGGGCCGAGGCGGACGGCGCGGTCGCGCACCGTCCTCCACGACGGGGCGGGCACCGTCACGGTGCCGACGAGCTGAGACTATGCCGCAGGTCACAGGAGCGCAACTCGGAGGGGAGAACTCCCGCGGTCTGCGTCGCAGGACCCGTCCTCGCCGCGGCGGCGGGAGCACCGGCCGGCGCGGCGGCGAGCGTGGGGAGGGCCGGGGAGCGGCCCCCGGCTCAGGCGAGCTCGATGAGCTCCTGGTACTCGGCGTTCCAGAGGTCCTCGACGGCGTCGGGCATCATCAGCACCCGCTCGGGATCGAGCGCCGCGACGGCGCCGGGGTCGTGGGAGACCAGAACGACGGCGCCCTCGAAGTTCGCCAGCGCCCCGAGGATCTCCTCGCGGCTGGCGGGGTCGAGGTTGTTCGTCGGCTCGTCCAGCAGCAGCACGTTGGCGCTGGAGACGACGAGCGCGGCCAGGGCGAGGCGGGTCTTCTCCCCGCCGGAGAGCACCCGGGCGGGCTTGTGCACGTCGTCGCCCGTGAAGAGGAAGGAGCCGAGGATCTTGCGGGCCTCGACCTCGGGCAGCTCGTAGGCGGCCGTCATCATGTTCTCCAGCACGGTCCGGTCCAGGTCCAGGGTCTCGTGCTCCTGGGCGTAGTAGCCGATGCGCAGACCATGGCCGGGCAGGATCCGCCCGGTGTCCGGCGCGTCGACCCCGCCGAGGATCCGCAGCAGGGTGGTCTTGCCCGCGCCGTTCAGGCCGATGATGACCACGCGCGAGCCGCGGTCGATCGCGAGGTCCACGCCGGTGAAGATCTCCAGGCTGCCGTAGGACTTCGAGAGGTCCTCGGCCATCAGCGGGGTCTTGCCGCAGGGGGCGGGCTTGGGGAAGCGCAGCGAGGCGACCCGGTCGGTCTGCCGCTCCCCCTCGACGCCGTCGAGCATGCGCTCGGCGCGCTTCAGCATGTTCTGCGCGGCGACGGCCTTGGTGGCCTTCGCCCGCATCTTCTCCGCCTGGGCGGTCAGCTGGGTGGCCTTCTTCTCGGCGTTCGCCCGCTCGCGCTTGCGCCGCTTCTCGTCGTCCTCGCGCTGGCGCAGGTACTGCTTCCAGCCCATGTTGTAGATGTCGATCGCGGAGCGGTTCGCGTCGAGGTAGAACACCTTGTTCACGACCTGCTCGACGAGCTCGACGTCGTGGCTGATCACGATCAGCCCGCCGCGGTAGCTCATCAGGTACTCGCGCAGCCATACGATCGAGTCGTGGTCGAGGTGGTTCGTCGGCTCGTCGAGGATCATCGTGGAGGCCTGCGAGAACAGGATCCGGGCGAGCTCGACGCGGCGGCGCTGACCGCCGGAGAGCGTGCCGAGCTCCTGCTCGAGCAGCCGGTTGGGCAGGCCGAGGTTCGCGGCCATCCGCTTGGCCTCCGCCTCGGCCGCGTACCCGCCGGCGGCGTCGAGCTCGGCCTCCAGGCGCGGGTACCGGTTCATCGCCTTCTCGCGGCGGGCCTCGGTGAGGGACATGTCCCCCATCTCCTCCTCGGCGCGGCGCAGCTTCCTCAGGATCCCGTCGAGCCCGCGGGCGGAGAGGATCCGGGCGAGCACCGGCTCGGTGTCCTCGCCGCTGTGGGTGTCCTGCGGGAGATAGCCGAGCTCGCCGGTCACCTCGACGCTGCCCTCGCTGGGGTCCAGCGTGCCGGAGAGGACCTTGGTCAGCGTGGTCTTGCCGGCGCCGTTGCGACCCACCAGGCCGATCCGGTCGCCGTCGGTGACCTGGAAGGAGACGTCGCTCATGAGCAGCCGGGCGCCGACGCGGATGGCGAGGTCGTGCACGGTGATCACGGGTGGGACTCCTCTTCGGACGGGGGCGGCCCGGAGGAGGGCCGGATCGAGTCTAGGGCCGAGGCGCCGAACGGTCGCCCGGATTCCCGCCGACGGTGCCGGGGGACACATCCGCAGGCTCCCCCGCACGGCCGACGAGGTGTCATCCTGGGGCGGTGGCCGTGACCGCGGCCAGGGAGCTCAGCAGAGAGGCTGGACACATGCGCATCGGGGTGCCCCGCGAGGTCAAGAACAACGAGAACAGGGTGGGCCTGGGCGCCGCCGGCGTGCACGAGCTGGTGATGCACGGCCACGAGGTGATCGTCGAGAGCAGTGCGGGCCTCGGCTCCCGCGTGAGCGACGAGGACTACGCCGCCGCGGGCGCGACCCTGCTGCCGGCGGCCGACGAGGTCTGGGCGCAGGCCGAGATGATCGTGAAGGTGAAGGAGCCGCTGCCCGAGGAGTACGGACGCCTGAGGAAGGGCCAGATCCTCTTCACCTATCTGCACCTCGCGGCCGACCGGGAGCTCACCGAGGCGCTGCTCACCTCCGGCACCACCGCCATCGCCTACGAGACCGTCCAGCTCCCCGACCGCTCCCTGCCGCTGCTCGCGCCGATGAGCGCGATCGCGGGCCGGCTCGCCGCGCAGGTCGGCGCCTACCACCTGATGGCGCCGCTGGGCGGCGGCGGGGTGCTGATGGGCGGGGTGCCCGGGACCTCGGAGGCGAACGTGCTGGTCCTCGGCGGCGGCGTCGTCGGCGAGCAGGCGGCGATGATGGCGCACGGGCTGCACGCGAACGTCACCGTGATGGACGTGAACGTCTCCCGGCTCTCCCAGATCGCGACGATGCACCATGGCGGGATCCTGACCCGCTACTCGACCGCCCTCGACCTCTCCGAGCAGATCGAGCAGGCCGACGTCGTCGTCGGCTCGGTGCTGATCCCCGGCAAGCGCGCCCCGAAGCTCGTCACCGACGAGATGGTCTCCCGGATGAAGTCGGGCTCGGTGCTGGTCGACGTCGCGATCGACCAGGGCGGCTGCTTCGAGAACTCCCGGCCCACCACGCACGACGACCCGACCTTCTCGGTGCACGACGCGATCTACTACTGCGTGGCGAACATGCCCGGCTCCGTGCCGGTCACGGCGACGGCGGCGCTGAACAACGCGACCCTCCCCTACGTGCTGAAGCTCGCCGGCGCGGGCTGGCGGGACGCGCTGCGGGCCGACGAGGCGCTCGCGAAGGGCCTGCACACCCACGAGGGCGCCCTCACCCACGCCGGCACCGCCGAGGCGCACGGCATGGAGCTCACGAGCGCCGCCGCCGTCATCGGCTGACCCGCCCGTCGGCGCTGCCTGTGCCGAGCGCCCTCACTCCGCGCGCCGGGCGCAGCGCACCGCGCAGAAATGCACGCCCACGACTCATGCGGGGAGCCACAAGAGTCGTGGGCGTGCAGAACTCGTCAGTCGCTGCCGGAGCGCGGGTTCCGGCCGGGGCGATCAGACGATCAGAGGTTGAAGCCGATGGCGCGCAGCTGCTCGCGGCCGTCCTCGGTGATCTTCTCCATGCCCCACGGCGGCATCCACACCCAGTTGATGCGGTGCGTCTCGGTGATGGGGTCCAGCACCGCGAAGGTCTGCTCCTCGAGCACGTCCGTCAGCGGGCAGGCGGCGGAGGTCAGGGTCATGTCGATCACGGCGTTGCCGTCCTCGACGGTCACCCCGTAGACGAGGCCCAGGTCGACGACGTTGATCCCGAGCTCGGGATCGATGACGTCCTTCATCGCCTCGGTAACGTCCTCGACGCTCACGGTCGAGGGCGGGATCTGCTGGTCGGTCATGGTGTCCTCCCGGAAGGGGTGCGGGACTGCTCCCGCAGGGGTGCGGACGGGGCTCGTCGGGCCGTCCCGGGAGGTGCTGTCCGGGAGGGTCCGCGGCGGGTCCCGCGGTGCGGCCGTCCCGCCCCGCGCGGGTGCGGGGCGGGACGGCCGGCGGCATCAGGCGCCGACGAGGAAGCGGTCGTAGCCCTCGGCCTCGAGACGCTCGGCCAGCTCGGGACCGCCCTGCTCGGCGACCCGGCCGTTGACGAAGACGTGGACGAAGTCCGGCTTCACGTACTGCAGGATGCGGGTGTAGTGGGTGATCAGCATGATGCCGACCTCGGTGTTCTCCTTGGCGCGGTTGACGCCCTCGGAGACCACGCGCAGCGCGTCGACGTCGAGGCCGGAGTCGGTCTCGTCGAGGACGGCGATGGAGGGCTTCAGCAGCTGCATCTGGAGGATCTCGTGGCGCTTCTTCTCGCCGCCGGAGAAGCCCTCGTTGACGTTGCGCTCGGCGAAGACGGGGTCCATCTTCAGGTCGTCCATGGCGCCCTTGACGTCCTTGACCCAGGTGCGCAGCGAGGGGGCCTCGCCGTCGACCGCGGTCTTGGCGGTGCGCAGGAAGTTCGAGACGGTCACGCCGGGGACCTCGACGGGGTACTGCATGGCGAGGAAGAGGCCGGCGCGGGCGCGCTCGTCGACGCTCATCTCGAGCACGTCCTCGCCGTCGAGGAGGACCTCGCCGCCGGTGATCTCGTACTTGGGGTGGCCGGCGATGGCGTAGGCGAGGGTGGACTTGCCCGAGCCGTTGGGGCCCATGATCGCGTGGGTCTCGCCGCCCTTGATGGTGAGGTCGACGCCCTTGAGGATCTCCTTGGTGCCCTCAGGGGTCTCGACGGTGGCGTGGAGGTTCTTGATCTCCAGGATCGACATGTGGGGTTCTCCTTGACCAGGAAGCTGGTGGATTCGTGGGGCTGGGGCGGGCGTCGGTGCGGGCGCCCGCGAGGTCAGGTTGCGGGAGCGGCGGAGGGATCCACGAGGATCTCGCCGCTGCTCTCGTCGATGCGCACGGGGAACACCCGCACGGGCAGGACCGCCGGGAGCTGCAGAGGACGACCGGTGACGAGGTCGAACTGGCTGCCGTGCTTCCAGCACTCGATGGTGCATCCCTCGACATCGCCGTCGCTCAGCGCGATCTCGTCGTGCGAGCAGAGGTCCTCGAGGGCGTGGACGCCGCCGTCCTCGTCGCGCACCAGGGCGATCTCGATCCCGCCGGCGACGACGTCGATCGCCTCGCCGGGGGCGAGGTCGGCCAGAGCGGCGACGGGGACGAAGGCGTCCGACATCAGTTCATGCTCCGTGCGAGCTCGTCCTCGATCGCGGCCGAGAGGCGCTCGCGCACCTCGGGCACGTCGATCTGCTGGATGATCTCGGCGAAGAAGCCGCGCACGACCAGACGGCGCGCCTCGATCTCCGGGATGCCGCGAGCGCGCAGGTAGAACAGCTGCTCGTCGTCGAAGCGCCCGGTGGCGGCGGCGTGGCCGGCGCCCTCGATCTCGCCCGTCTCGATCTCCAGGTTCGGCACCGAGTCGGCGCGGGCGCCCTCGGTGAGCACCAGGTTGCGGTTGAGCTCGTAGGTGTTGGTGCCCTCGGCCTCCTTGCGGATCAGCACGTCGCCGACCCACACGGACCGCGCGCCCTTGCCCTGCAGCGCGCCCTTGTAGGCGACGTTGGAGGTGCAGTTCGGGACGCTGTGGTCGATGAACAGGCGGTTCTCGAAGAACTGGCCCTCATCGGAGAAGTAGAGGCCCAGCTTCTCGATCTCGCCGCCGGGGGCGGCGTACTCGCCGATCGAGTTCAGGCGCACCGCGCTGCCGCCGAGGGTGACGGCGACGTGCTTCAGGCGTGCGTCGCGGCCCACGCGGGCGTGGTGCTGCGCGATGTGCACCGCGCCGTCGTCCCAGTCGTGGACGGTGATGACCGTCATCTGCGCGTTGTCGCCGACGAGGATCTCCACGTCCTGCGCGTACTGCGCCGAGCCGGTGTGGTTCAGCACCACGATCGAGGAGGAGGACTCCTGCGCCTCGATCACGAGGTGCGCGTTGGCGCGGCGGTCCGCGCCCCGGCCGGTGATGTCCACGCGGAACGGCGCGTCGTAGGCGACGTTCTTGGCGGCGACCAGGTGCAGCGCCTGCTCGGTGCGGGCGGAGGCGATCGCCGTGGGCAGGTCCTCGGGCACCAGCACGGTGCCGCGGGGCGCCTGGCCGGGGGCGAGCGTCGAGGGCTCCGGGGCGCCCTCGGGCACGGTCACGGCGTAGTCGACGGCGGGGTCGCCCTCGCGGTCGTCGGTGGCGGCGTCCTCGAAGAGGGCGGAGAAGCGACGCAGCGGGGTGAAGCGCCACTCCTCGATGTCGCTCTTGGGCACGGCGTGGTCGGCGACCTCGAAGGAGCGCAGTCGCGCGCCGCGGTTCAGCGCGGCGTGGGCGGCGGAGACGTCCTGGCCCGGCAGGCTCAGGTTCTCCTCCTCCAGCTCCGGCGCGGCCGTCGTGTCGGTGCCCTCCATGGCGGCTCCGGCGGCGACGGGCGCGGCGCCCGCCGCGTGGCCCACGGCCTCGTTCGCGGTCGGGTCCCCGGCGCTCTCGGCACCCTTCACATCAGTGGTCGTCATCAGCCGACTGCTCCTTCCATCTGCAGCTCGATCAGGCGGTTCAGCTCGAGGGCGTACTCCATCGGGAGCTCGCGGGCGATGGGCTCGATGAAGCCGCGCACGATCATCGCCATCGCCTCGGTCTCCTCCATGCCGCGGCTCATCAGGTAGAAGAGCTGCTCCTCGGAGACCTTGGAGACGGTGGCCTCGTGGCCCATCTGGACGTCGTCGACGCGCACGTCGACGTAGGGGTAGGTGTCGGTGCGCGAGATCTGGTCCACCAGCAGCGCATCGCACAGCACGGTCGAGGCGGAGTGCTCGGCACCGGGCATGACCTGGACCAGGCCGCGGTAGGAGCTGCGGCCGCCGCCGCGCGAGACCGACTTGGAGACGATCGAGCTCGAGGTGTGCGGCGCCATGTGCACCATCTTCGAGCCGGTGTCCTGGTTCTGGCCCTCGCCGGCGAAGGCGACGGAGAGGGTCTCGCCGCGGGCGTGCTCGCCCATCAGCCAGACGGCCGGGTACTTCATGGTGACCTTGGAGCCGATGTTGCCGTCGACCCACTCCATGACGCCGCCCTGCTCGACCGTGGTGCGCTTGGTGACCAGGTTGTAGACGTTGTTCGACCAGTTCTGGATGGTCGTGTAGCGGACGCGGGCGTCCTTCTTGACGACGATCTCGACGACGGCGCTGTGCAGCGAGTCGGACTTGTAGATCGGCGCGGTGCAGCCCTCGACGTAGTGCACGTAGGAGCCTTCGTCGGCGATGATCAGCGTGCGCTCGAACTGGCCCATGTTCTCGGTGTTGATCCGGAAGTAAGCCTGCAGCGGGATCTCGACGTGCACGCCCTTGGGGACGTAGACGAAGGAGCCGCCGGACCACACGGCGGTGTTCAGCGCGGAGAACTTGTTGTCGCCCGAGGGGATGACGGTGCCGAAGTACTCCTTGAAGAGCTCCGGGTGCTCCTTGAGCGCCGTGTCGGTGTCCAGGAAGATGACGCCCTGCTCCTCCAGGTCCTCGCGGATCTGGTGGTAGACGACCTCGGACTCGTACTGCGCGGCGACGCCGGCGACGAGGCGCTGCTTCTCGGCCTCGGGGATGCCGAGGCGGTCGTAGGTCTCCTTGATGTCCTCGGGCAGGTCGTTCCAGTCGGCCACCTGCTTCTCGGTGGAGCGGACGAAGTACTTGATGTCGTCGAAGGCGATGCCGGAGAGGTCCGGGCCCCAGGTGGGCAGCGGCTTCTTCTCGAAGAGCTTCAGCGCCTTCAGCCGACGCTCGAGCATCCACTCGGGCTCGTCCTTGCGTGCGGAGATGTCGCGCACGACGTCCTCGGACAGGCCGCGCCGCGCGCTGGCCCCGGCCGAGTCCTCGTCGTGCCATCCGAAGGCGTAATTGCCGATCGAATCGATGATCTCGTCCTGTGAGAGCTTCTCGGGTGCGCTCGTCATGGTGTCCTTCCCTCGGTGAGCGGAATGTGGGTCGTGCAGACGTGAGCCCCCTGCGCCAGGGTGGCCAGGCGCTGGACGGGGGCCCCGATGATGCGGGAGATGACGCGGGACTCGGCCTCGCACAGCTCCGGGTGGTCGGCGGCCACGTCGAGGACGGGGCAGCGGCCGTGGCAGAGCTGCGCGGTGACGAGGCTACGCGGACCGGCGCCGCCCTCGCGACGGGCCGCCGGCAGCGGGACGTGCAGCGGGCGGACGGTGGTGGCGTAGCCGCGCTCGGTGAGCAGCTGAGAGAGCAGCTCGAGCCGCTCGGCGGTGCCCACCGGCTCCCCGGTCTCCGCCTCGAGGCGGTCGACCCGTTCGGCGAGCCGCTGCTCCCAGTCGGAGATCCGCCGCTCCGCGAGGGCGGTGACCGCCTCCTCGCCGCCGCGGCGGGCGAGCTCGTCGACCGCCATCACGGCCAGCTCGTCGTAACCGGCGGCGAAGTCCTCATGCGCCGACGGCGAGAGCACGAAGGTCTTGCTGGGGCGTCCGCGGCCGCGATGGGCCACGGGCACCTCGTGCTCGGCGATGGTCCCCTCCGCCTCGAGCGCCGCGAGATGGCGGCGCACGGCGGCGCTGGTGAGGCCGAAGCGCTCGGCGAGCTGCCGGGCGGTGATGGGTCCGTGGGTGGAGATCGCCTCGACGAGGCGATCGCGCGTGGCCGGCTCGGGCTTCGCCGCGAGCTCCTGCGCATCCTGCTCGGCCATCCTGCACCTCCCTTCTCGACCACCTAGATTTTACAACAGGACTCTTTCCAAATACTGCCCGAGTCCTGTGCCCCCGGCCACGAAGGGTGCCCTTACCTGCGACGTCAGGCAGGGCGGGGCGGATCGCGCGCCCCCACGCATGGTGCACGACATGGGCGCGGAGCGCACCCCGGCGCCCCTCTCGGCGCGCCGACAGCCGCCGCCCCGAGAGGCTTCCATCTAGTACCGGTTTCAACTATTATGGCGGTGACGCCACCGACACGAAGGGACCCCACGATGAACGAGACCGCCCCCGCCTCCACGGACGCCGCCGCCGAGGAGCACTCGACCCGCGGCGCCTACGTCTCCGGCGGCAAGGCCTTCGACCGCGACATGAACTACATCGACGACCGGATCACCCGCGACGGCCGCGACGGCTGGCCCGTCGAGGCCGGGCGCTACCGGCTGATCGCCGCCCGCGCCTGCCCGTGGGCCAACCGCACCCTGATCTCCCGCCGTCTGCTGGGCCTTGAGGGCGCGATCTCCGTGGGCATGCCCGGCCCCACACACGACAAGCGCTCCTGGACCTTCGACCTCGATCCCGGCGAGGTGGACCCCGTGCTCGGCTACGAGCGCCTGCAGCAGGCCTACTTCGCGCGCTTCCCCGACTACCCGCGCGGCATCACCGTCCCCGCCGTCGTGGACATTCCCACCAGGGCCGTCGTGACCAACGATTTCCAGCAGATCACCCTCGACTTCGCGACCGAGTGGACCGAGCACCACCGCGCCGGCGCCCCGGACCTCTACCCCGAGGCTCAGCGCGAGGAGATCGACGCGCTGAACAAGTGGATGCTCCACCGGGTCAACAACGGCGTGTACAAGGTCGGCTTCGCCGGCTCGCAGGAGGACTACGAGCGCGAGTACGCGCTGCTCTGGGAGGCCCTCGACGAGCTCGAGGAGCGCCTGGGCCGCAGCCGCTACCTCATGGGCCCCTCGATCACCGAGGCCGATGTGCGCCTGTTCCCCACGCTGATCCGCTTCGACCCCGTCTACCACGGCCACTTCAAGGCCAACCGGCAGACCCTCGCCTCGATGCCGAACCTGTGGAACTACACCAAGGACCTGTTCCAGACCCCGGGCTTCGGCGACACGGTCGACTTCGCGCAGATCAAGCGGCACTACTACTACGTGCACGAGGACATCAACCCCACGCAGATCGTCCCCGCCGGCCCCGCGCTCGAGCCGCTGCTGGAGGCGCACGACCGCGACCGCTTCGAGACCGACACCTGGGGCCCCGGCGGCACCGCTCCCGAGGCGCCGCTCGCCGCGGAGGTCGTCGACCCGGCGCACACACCGCTGCACGTCACCGGGCGCTGAGCCCGGCACGGCCCGGGTGAGGTCTCGCCCACCTCGCCCGGCCCGGACGCGGCGCCGTCCCCGGCCCGGCGTCGCGTCCGGCCTACGATGGGGCGGCCATGGACGACCACTCCCCTGCCCTCGTCGCGACCGACCTCGCCCACTCCTACGGTGCCGTGCGCGCCCTCGACGGCCTGAGCCTGACCGCGGAGCGCGGCGAGGTCACCGCGCTGCTCGGCCCCAACGGCGCCGGCAAGACCACCGCCGTCTCCTGCGCGACCGGTCTGCTGCGCCCCGATGCCGGCAGCGTGCGCGTGCTCGGCACCGACCCCTGGCGAGCGAGCCCCGAGCACCGCGCCCGGGTGGGCGTGATGATCCAGGACGGGGGCCTCGCCTCGGGCGCGACGGCGATGCAGCTGCTGCGCTACGGGGCGAGCCTGCACGCCGCCCCGCTCGACGTCGACGAGGTCGCCGCCCATCTCGGCATCGACGAGTTCGCCCGCACCCTCGAGCGACGCCTCTCCGGCGGACAGCGCCAGCGGCTCGCCCTGGCGCTGGCGATCATCGGCCGGCCCGACCTCGTCTTCCTCGACGAGCCGACCGCCGGGATGGATCCCTCGATCCGGCGCCGGGTGCGGGAGCTGATCCGAGGGCTGGCCCGCACCGGCACCGCCGTCGTGCTCACCACCCATCTGATGGACGACGTGGTCGGGCTCGCGGACGCGGTACGAGTGATCTCCCGCGGCCGCGTGCTCGCCTCCGGCAGCGTGCAGGAGGTGGTCCGCGAGCATCGCGGGCCGGGCGGCGGCGTGACCCTCCGGGCGACCGCGAGCGGCGTCGCCCCCGACGCCGTGCCCGCCCTCGAGCAGGCCCTGCACGAGGCCGCCGCCCGTCACGGCGCCCGCTTGGAGGTCTCCAGCGCCGCGGCCGCTGACCTCGAGGCGGTGCTGCTGGACCTGATGGACCGCGACGCCCCCGGGGACGAGGACGCCGAAAGCACGACCCGCCACGACGACGCCCCCAGCGCAGGAGCCGCCCGATGAGCGCCGCCGCCCCGTCGACCTCCCCTGCCGGTTCCGGCGGCACCGCCGCCGCGCCGCGCGTGCCGCGTCCCGCGCCGGCGCTGCGCCGCATCCTCTCCCACGCCCGGCTCGAGACCCGCGTGCTGCTCTCCAACGGGGAGCAGCTCATGGTCGCGATCGCCCTGCCGGCGATGGTGATGGTGGGGCTGTGGCTGCTGCCCGTCGGCCGGCTCGAGGGCGCTCCCGCGATCGACACCGCGGTCGCCGCGACCTTCGCGACCGCGCTGATCTCGACCTCCTTCACCTCGCAGGCGATCATGACCGGCTTCGACCGTCGCAACGGCGTGCTGCGCTGGATCGCGACGACGCCGCTGGGGCGCAGCGGCTATCTCGCCGGGAAGATCCTCGCCACCCTCACCACCCACGTGCTGCAGGTGGTCGTGCTCGGGGTGCTGGGCCTCGTCCTGGGCTGGCGGCCGGAGATGGCCGGCCTCGCGGCGCTCGTCCCCGTCTGGCTGGTGGGGACGGTGGCCTTCGGGGCGCTCGGTCTGCTGGTCGCGGGGCTGCTGCGTACCGAGGCGGTGCTGGCGGTGGCGAACCTCGTGTTCGTGCTGCTCGTCGCCGTCGGCGGCGTCGCCTTCCCCACCACCTCGTTCCCCCGGATCCTCGGCGGGCTCGCGGACCTGCTGCCCTCGGGCGCGCTCGGCGAGCTGATGCGGGCCTGCCTCGCGGGCGGCCCGTTCTCCCCCGGCTCCGCCGTGGTGCTGCTGCTGTGGGCCGCGGCAGGGGTCGCGGCCGTCGTGCGCTGGTTCCGCTGGACGGATGCCTGAGCCCCCTCGCACGAGCCCGACGCCGGGCCCCGGTCCCGGAGCTCCTGCCCGGCCGCTCGGCCGTCGCGGGCGACCGCCGAGTCCTCACGATGCGGGATCCCTCGCATCCGCACCCGGAGTCCAGGCGGCCCTCGGCCGCGGAACCTAGACTGCTGGGCATGTCCTCGCCTGCCCTCTCCGCCGAGCGCTCCCCCGAGCGCCACGGGCGGATCACCACCCTGCCCGACCGTCGTCTGACCTCCTGGGGGCCGCAGCGGCGCGCGCGTCTCGCCGCCATCGCGATCTGGGGCAACCTGATCTGCCAGATGGGGATCATCCTCTCGGGCGGCGCGGTGCGTCTGACGGGCAGCGGACTGGGCTGCTCCTCCTGGCCGCACTGCGAGCCGGGGAACTTCACCCCGGAGCTGACGCTCGAGGCCGGGATCCACCCCTTCGTCGAGTTCGGCAACCGCACGCTCACCGGCGTGCTGAGCATCTTCGCGGTCGCGGTGCTGCTGGTGACCTACCGCTGGCTCGCCCACAAGGGACGCGGCTTCCGGATGCTGGCGTGGGTGCCGCTGATCGGCACCGCCGCGCAGGCGCTGATCGGGGCGTTCGTGGTGTGGTTCGACCTGCACCCCGGGATCGTCAGCCCCCACTTCCTCATCTCCCCCGTGCTCGGCGCGCTCTCGACGGTGCTGCTGGTGCGGCTCTACGACGGCGACTCGCACGTGCGCCTCGCGGTCCCGCCACGACTGCTGGGGCTCTACGTCCCGCTGGCGGCGGTGGGCTTCGTGGTGCTGGTGCTCGGCACGCTGGTCACCGGCACCGGCCCGCATTCGGGCGATGCCGGGGACGTCACCCGCCTGATGTTCTCCCCGGTCGTGATCACCCGGGTCCACGCCGTCGCGGTCTACCTCTTCCTCGCCCTGCTGATCGCGATGCTGGTCGTCCTCCACCGCTCGCGTGCCCGCCGCGAGGCCCGCACCGCGGCCTGGTGGCTGCTCGCGGCGACCCTCGCGCAGGGCGCGGTCGGCTACATCCAGTACTTCACCGGGCTGCCCGAGCTGGTCGTCTTCGGCCACCTGCTCGGCGCCGCCGTGTTCGCACCGATGATCGCCTGGGTCGGGGCCCGGCTGGTCACCTGGCAGGAGGCACGATGATCCTCGGACGCCGTCGCCGCAGCTCCACCCAGGAGCTGCCCGCCACCGCGCAGGCCCGTCCGGCCGGCGAGTTCGTCGCCTCCGTGCTCTCGCACCTGCGGCAGGTCGTGGACCTGGGCTGGAACCTGCTGGACGTCGACGCGGAGGCGCATCGCCTGATCCGCGAGGCGGGGGCGACCAGCTGCTACATCGACTACCACCCCGTCTTCGGCGCCTCCCCCTTCGGGTACGTCATCTGCACCTCGCTGAACGAGGGCGTGCTCCACGGCCGCCCCTACGACCGGGTGCTCGAGGACGGGGACCTGCTCTCCCTCGACTTCGCCGTCTCGGTGGAGGGCTGGGTGGCGGACTCGTGCCTGACGATCCCCATCGGCACCCCGCGCGCGGAGGACCTGCAGCTGATCCGCGACACCGAGCAGGTGATGTGGGCCGGGATCGACCAGGTCACCGCCGGGGCCACCGTCGGCGACATCGGCTTCGCGGTGATGAACGAGGCGACCTCGCTCGGCTACTCGATCAACGACCGCTTCGGCGGCCACGGCGTGGGGCGCACGATGCACGAGGCGCCCTTCGTCCCCAACCATGGCACCCCCGGCGGCGGCGCCGAGCTCGTGGCCGGGCAGCTGATCACCGTCGAGCCGTTCCTGGTGCCGACCACCTCGGAGCTCGTCGTCGACGAGCGGGACGGCTGGACCCAGCTGGCGGCCGACGGCTCCCGCGGCGCGCACGCGGAGCACACGCTGCAGGTCACCGACGGCGCGCCGATCGTCCTCACGGCCCGGGCAGACGACCCCGCTCCGCGCAGCTCGCTGGGCTGAGAGCCCCTGCGGCCGCTCCGTTCCGCGGTGTGCTCACCGCGTCGGCGGCACGGCGTCCTCGTCTCCGGCCCACGACACCCGCCGCGTCGGAGCGACGTGCCCGCGGGTCGTCACCGAGCAGCGCGATTCAGAGCAGTGCGGCGAGGCTCACGGCGATGCCAGGGGCGTCCAGGCCCTGGTCGGCGAGGATCGCGTCGCGCTTGCCGTGGGCGAGGAACTCGAGGTCCACGCCCAGGCAATGCACGACGGGGCCGGGCCCCGCCGGGGTCGAGCGTCGGCCGAGCCGCAGTGCGAGCGCGGCACCGATCCCCCGCTCCGCGAGGCCGTCCTCGAGGGTGAGCACCGCGCGGGCGCCGGCGGCCAGGTCCAGCAGCTCCTCGCCCAGCGGCAGCGCCCGGACCGGATCGAGCACGACCACGTTCGCCGCGGGACGGGACGCCGCGATCTCCCGGGCGGCGGCGAGGGCGCGGTCGGCGAGGGCGCCGACGGAGACCAGGAGCACGTCGATCGGGGCCTCCGCGTCGCCGTGCAGGACGTCTCCCGCGGGCAGCTGGGCGAGCGCCGTGAGCTCCTCGGGGCAGGCGCCCTTGGGGAAGCGGACGATCGAGGGGCCCGGGGTGCCGAGCGCCGCGGGGACCGCCGCGTCGAGGCGGGCGCCGTCGCGGGGCGCCCACAGGCTCAGTCCGGGCACCTGCGCGGCGAGGGCGAGGTCCCAGATGCCGTGGTGGCTCGGACCGTCGTCCCCGGTGATCCCGGCGCGGTCCAGCGTGATCGTGACGTCCTCACCATGCAGGGCGAGGTCCAGCAGCAGCTGGTCGTGGGCGCGGTTGAGGAACGTCGCGTAGAGCGCGACGAGGGGCAGGCGGCCCCCGGCGGAGAGGCCGGCGGCGGTGTCCAGCGCGAGCTGCTCGGCGATGCCGACATCGAGGACGCGCTCGGGCATCTCCTGCTGCATCGGGGTGAGCCCGACGGGGTCGATCATCGCGGCGCTGAGCGCGACCACCCGTTCGTCGGCACGGGCGGCGTCGAGCACGGCGGCGCCCAGGCGGGCGCTCCAGGTGCGGGCGGCGGGCTTCGTCGCCTCCTCGCCCTCGAGCGAGAAGGGGCCGGTGGCGTGCCAGTGGTCCACCGCGTCGGCCTCGGCGCGGGCGAAGCCGGCGCCCTTGCGGGTGAGGACGTGCAGGACCACGCCGGCGCTGCCAGGGTCCTCCGCGGCCTCGCGGGCGGCGGCGGTCGCGGCCGCGAGCGCGGTGAGATCGTGGCCGTCGACGGGTCCGAGATAGGTCAGACCCAGCTGGGTGAAGACGTCCTGTCCGGGCAGCACCTCGCCCGTACGCAGCGCGGCGAGATGCCGAGCGAGGCCGCCGACGGTGGGCGCGTAGGAGCGGGTGTTGTCGTTGAGCACGACGACGGTGCGGGAGCCGCGGTCCGCGGCGAGCTCGTTGAGCGCCTCGAGGCCGACGCCGCCGGTGAGCGCGCCGTCCCCGATCACCGCGACGGAGACGCCCTGCTTCCCCGCGAGGCGGTGGGCGCGGTCCAGGCCGTGCGCCCAGGCGATCGATCCGGAGGCGTGGGAGTTCTCGACCAGGTCGTGCTCGGACTCGCCCCGGTCGGGATAGCCGGAGGTGCCGCCGGCGCGGCGGAGCCCCTCGAGGTCGGCGCGGCCGGTGAGCATCTTGTGGACGTAGGCCTGGTGGCCGGTGTCGAAGACGATCGGCTCCGCCGGGGAGCGGAACTCGCGGTGCAGGGTGAGGGTCAGCTCGACGACGCCGAGGTTCGGGCCGAGGTGGCCTCCGCTGACGGCGCAGATCTCGAGGAGGCGGCGGCGAAGGGTGCGGGCGAGGCCCGGGAGCTGCTCCGCGTCCAGGCTGCGCAGCGCCTCGGGGTCCGCGGGGATCGGCACCTCGGGCGGGGGCACGGTGGAGTCCGCCGCCGGGCGGGAGGGGGCGGGGCGCGGGCGCCGACGGGTCGGCGCGGCAGCGTGCTGCTCAGTGGTGGACACGCACGGTCCTCCCTCGGGGACGGGATCGGGACCTGTTCAGAGTACGTGGTGCTGACCTGCCGAGACGGGAGACATGGTCACATCTGTGCACATCTTCACCGGGGCTTCACCCGGCCCCGCCGAGGTGTGCAACGCGGTGCAGACAGCCCGGTCAGGGGTGCGCGAGAGGGTGCCTGCGGCGCCTCCCGCACCCGGACATGACGGCGCCCCGCCGGGCCGGAGCCGGGCGGGGCGCAGCGTGCGCCGGTCACGAGGACCGGACGGCGCGGGAGGGGCCTGCGATCAGGCCGCGACCAGCGAGCGCAGGACGTACTGCAGGATTCCGCCGTTGCGGTAGTACTCCGCCTCGCCGGGGGTGTCGATGCGGACCACCGCATCGAATTCCACGGAGGTGCCGTCCTGCTTGGCGGCGACGACCTTGACCGTCTTCGGGGTGGCGCCCTCGTTCAGCGCGGTGATCCCGGTGAAGGAGAAGGTCTCGGTGCCGTCGATCCCGAGGGACTCGGCGGTCTCGCCGGCGGGGTACTGCAGCGGCAGCACGCCCATGCCGATGAGGTTCGAGCGGTGGATGCGCTCGAAGCTCTCGGCGATGACGACCTGGACGCCGAGGAGCTTGGTGCCCTTGGCGGCCCAGTCGCGGGAGGAGCCGGTGCCGTACTCCTTGCCGGCCAGGACCACGAGCGGGATGTCCTGCTCGGCGTAGGCCTGGGCGGCGTCGTAGATGAACTCCTGGTGGCCGGTCAGGAAGTTCTTCGTGTACCCGCCCTCGACGCCGTCGAGGAGCTGGTTCTTGATGCGGATGTTCGCGAAGGTGCCGCGGATCATGACCTCATGGTTGCCTCGGCGGGAGCCGTAGGAGTTGAAGTCCTTGCGCGCGACGCCGTGCTGCTGCAGGTACTTGCCTGCCGGGGAGTCGAGCTTGATCGAGCCGGCGGGCGAGATGTGGTCGGTCGTGGTCGAGTCGCCGACCTTGACCAGCACCCGGGCGCCCTCGACGTCGCCGACCGGCGCGGGCTGCGCCTCCATGCCCTCGAAGTACGGGGGCTTGCGCACGTAGGTGGACTCGGAGTCCCACTCGAAGGTTGCGCCCTCGGGAGTCTCCAGGCTCCGCCAGCGCTCGTCGCCGGTGAAGACGTCCTTGTAGTCCTCGGTGAACATCTCCTGGGAGATGGACTCGCCGATGACCTTCTCGACCTCGGTCGGGTTCGGCCAGATGTCGCGCAGGTAGACGTCCTGGCCGTCCTTGTCCTGCCCCAGCGGGTCGTTCTCGAAGTCGAAGTCCATGGTGCCCGCGAGCGCGTAGGCGATGACCAGCGGCGGCGAGGCCAGGTAGTTCATCTTCACGTCGGGGTTGATGCGGCCCTCGAAGTTGCGGTTGCCCGAGAGCACCGCGGTGACGGCGAGGTCCTTCTCGGCGATGGCCTCGGAGATCTCCGAGTCCAGCGGGCCCGAGTTGCCGATGCAGGTGGTGCAGCCGTAGCCCACCAGGTGGAAGCCGAGCGCCTCGAGCGCCGGCCAGAGGCCCGCCCGGGTGTAGTAGTTGGTGACGACCTGCGAGCCGGGGGCCATGGAGGTCTTCACCCACGGCTTGGCGACCAGGCCGCGGTCCACCGCGTTCTGGGCGAGCAGGCCTGCGGCCATCATCACCGAGGGGTTCGAGGTGTTGGTGCAGGAGGTGATCGAGGCGATCGAGACGATGCCGTGGTCGATCTCGAAATCCTTGCCCTTGACCTGGACCGGGTCCGAGGCGCGGCCGATCACGTTCTGGCGCTCCGGGGCGTCGCCGCCGGAAGCGTTGTCCGACTCCAGTCCGGCCGGGTCCGAGGCGGGGAAGCTGCCGGCGTCCTCGCCCTCCTCGACCTGATGGCCCTCGCCCGCGTAGGACGGCAGCACCTTGCGGAAGGACTCCTTCGCCTCGGTGAGGACGATGCGGTCCTGGGGACGCTTGGGGCCGGCGATGGAGGGCACCACGGTGGAGAGATCCAGCTCGAGGTACTCGGAGTACTCGACCTCCGTCGAGGGGTCGTGCCACAGGCCCTGGCGCTTGGCGTAGGCCTCCACGAGGGCGACCTGCTCCTCGGTGCGGCCGGTCAGGCGCAGGTAGTCGGTGGTGACCTCGTCGACCGGGAAGATCGCGACGGTCGAGCCGAACTCGGGGCTCATGTTGCCGATCGTCGCGCGGTTCGCGAGCGGGACCTGCGAGACGCCCTCGCCGTAGAACTCGACGAACTTGCCCACCGCGCCGTGCTGGCGGAGCATCTCGGTGATGGTGAGCACGACGTCGGTCGCGGTGGCGGCCGGCGGGATCTCGCCGGTGAGCTTGAAGCCCACCACGCGCGGGATCAGCATGGAGACGGGCTGGCCGAGCATCGCCGCCTCGGCCTCGATGCCGCCGACGCCCCAGCCGAGCACGCCCAGGCCGTTGACCATGGTGGTGTGCGAATCGGTGCCGACGCAGGAGTCCGGGTACGCACGGAGCACTGGCGCAGCGCCATCGACCGACACCTCGCGGGTCATGACGGTGCGGGCGAGGTACTCGATGTTGACCTGGTGGACGATGCCGGTGCCCGGGGGGACGACCTTGAAGTCGTCGAAGGCGGTCTGGCCCCAGCGCAGGAACTGGTAGCGCTCGCGGTTGCGCTCGTACTCGAGCTCCATGTTCTGCTCGAGCGCGTCGAGACGGCCCGCGACGTCGATCATCACGGAGTGGTCGATGACCATCTCCGCGGGGGCGAGCGGGTTGATCCGCTCGGGATCCCCGCCGAGGTCCTGGACGGCCTCGCGCATGGTGGCGAGATCGACGACGCAGGGGACGCCGGTGAAGTCTTGCATGATCACGCGGGCGGGCGTGAACTGGATCTCGACGGACGGATCGGCCGTCGCGTCCCAGCTCGCGAGCGCACGGACGTGGTCGGCGGTGATGTTCGCCCCGTCCTCGGTGCGCAGCAGGTTCTCGAGCAGGATCTTGAGGCTGTAGGGAAGCTTCTCGGCGCCCTCGACGGCGTCGAGCGCATAGATCTCGTAGTCGGTGCCGCCGACCTCGAGCTTCTGCTTCGCGGCGAATGAGTCGACAGTGCTCATCGGACGCACTCCTTCGGTATGGGTTCGGCCCCTCCATCGTAGGCGCGTCGCCCGCGCGCGGCAGGCGATCGCGCACCTCGGGGCCCGACGCGGAGGGCGCGGGTCGAGGAGGGGGTGCCGGGCGGCTCCCCGGCAAGTATCTTGAAGTCAAGATAAATCATACCACGCAGGACCCCATGGTGCTGACAGTGCGTCATCTGCGCCGGGCGCGCATCGGCCCGGTCAGCCCGCGGCGCGCTCGAGGACCGCGACGGACTCGATGTGGTGCGTGTGCGGGAAGAGGGCGAAGGCGCGCAGGTCCTTGACCTGCCATCCCTTGCCCTCGATCGCGGCGAGGTCGCGGGCGAGGGTGGCGGGCTCGCAGGAGACGTACACGATGCGCTGGCGCACGGCGCCGGCGAGCAGCCCCATCAGCTCGACGCCCGCGCCGGCGCGCGGCGGATCCAGGACCACCGCGTCGACCCCGCCGCGGCGTGCGCGCACCCAGTCGGTGACGTCGGCCGTGGCGGTGGAGACCTGCGGGAGGTCCTCGAGGTTCTGGGCGGCCAGCTGGGAGGCGCGGCGGTTGCCCTCGACGGAGACGACCGAGCCGCCCGTGCCCACCTGCTCCGCGGCGACCGCGGCGAAGACGCCGACGCCGCCGTAGAGGTCCCAGGCGCTGCCGCCCCGCGGGGCGTGCAGGGCGGAGTCGACGATCTCGGTGAGCAGCTCCGCGGCCCGGCGGTGGGACTGCCAGAAGCCGGTGGCGCTGACGGTGAACAGCCGCTCGCCCAGGCGCTCGTGGACGGTGCCGTCGCCGCGCAGCGGGACGAGACCGCGGGCGGTGCGGACCGCGACGTCGGCGTCGCCCCAGCTCTGCGGGATCTCGATCGTCTCGGGATCCAGGTCACGGCCGATCAGCACCACCGAGGCCGGACCGGCCGAGGGGGCCACGGCGTCGACGGCCTCGGTGCCCTCGGGGGCGGTCCACTCCCCCAGGCGCAACGCGCGCACCGCGGGGGCCGACAGGGGATCCTCGCCCACGGGACGCACTTCGTGGGAGCGCCAGCCGCGCATCCCGACCTCCCCGTCGGGGCCGACGGCGTAGCGCACCCGAGTGCGCCAGCCGAGCCCGTCGGCGTCGTGCGGGGCGGGCTCGACCTGCACCTGCTCGATCGGGAAGCTCGTCACCCCGGCACGCCGCAGCAGCTCCTGCATGACCTCGCTCGCGATGCGGCGCTGGGCGGGCAGTGCGATGTGCGCCCATTCCGCGCCGCCGACGCCGTCGACCCCGGCCTCCTCCCACACCGTGGGGACGCGGTCGGGTCCGGCCTCGAGCACGTCGAGCGCCTCGGCGCGCCAGAAGCGGGCATCGGCCTTCGCCTGGGGGTCCTCGAGAAGGCGGGCGGTGACGGTCTCCCCCGGTGCGGTGCCGCGCACGAAGACGACCCGGCCCTCGTGGCGGGCCACGAAGGTGCCGCCGGCCGCGGGCGGGCCGGCGGTGACCGTGAGGACTCGGCCGCCGGGGGCGGGGCTGCTCGGCGCGCTGTCGGCATCGGGGGTCATCGGACCACTCTCCTCCACTCCGGGTCCGAGCCCGGCTCGGACGGCGGCAGAACTCTCGGCGTGCACATCGTGCACCATCATCTCATCCAGTGGACGGTGCGCCGACCGCGCCGCTCGGGGCTCAGCGGTGGCCGCGGCGGGCGAGCAGCCCGCGATGCATGAGCCAGACGAGATAGGCGATCACCGCGAAGGCCGGCAGGCCCATGGCGATCTTCGCCGCGCCGAGCGCCGCGACCTGGCCGGTCAGCAGCAGCGGGAGCTGCACGGCGAGCTTGGCCGCGTACAGCCCCGCGAACAGGAGGGTCGCGCGGGTGTAGACGCGGCGGCCGTCCTCGTGCTCGCGCCAGTCCGAGACCCGCGGGTCCAGCAGCGCGACGACCACGCCGACGAGCGGGTGCCGCAGGGCGAGGGAGAGCAGGAGCACGGCCAGCGAGACGGCGTTGGTGACGATGCCCGGCCAGTAGAAGTCGGACCCCTCCCCGGAGCGGACCGCGAGGACCGCGCCGAGCGCGACCCCGATCAGCCCGCCGATCACGGTCGAGGGGCTCTGGCGCTGGACGAGACGCACGACCAGCATCACCACGACGGCCGCGACCGCGGCGCCCGCGGCGAGGCCCACGGCGCCCGTGGCGACGAAGAGCACGACGAACAGCAGCGTCGGCAGCACCGACTCCACGATCCCGCGGCGCCCGCCGATCGCGTCGGCGACGGAGAACTCCTCCTCCTGGAGCACGGCGCCGAGGCCGCTGCGGGTCGATCCCTCGCCGCCGGCGGGCTCTACCGCGGGCTGCTGGCCCGCCGGGGATGCGTCCTGCGCGTCGGCCCCGGGGGACGGCGCGGCGTCGGAGTCGCCGCGCGGCGAGGACCCGGCGGCAGGCGCGGGGGCGGGGGATGCGGCGGCCCGATCCCGTCGGGGCCGGCCGCCGGCGCGGTGGGTGCTCATCCGATCTCGGTGATCTCCGGACCGCGGGCGAGCGGGTCCAGCGGGCCGGAGCGGATCTGGTCGAGGCCCGGACGCTCGCCGGGCAGGTGCAGGGGGATGAGCTCCTGCGGCGCCATCGCCTCCGCGCCGCGCACGACGACCAGGCGCGAGACGAGCGTCTCGAAGCGGCGCGCCTGCTCGGGGTCCGCCAGCGCCTTGCCGGAGAGGACCGCGCGCAGCAGCCAGCGCCGCCCGTCGACGCCGATGAAGCGCGCGGGACGGTAGGCGGTGCGGCCGTCGGCCCGCTTGACGGGCATGCGCGCGATCAGCTCGGTCCCGAAGGCGCCAGGCCGGGTCTCGGCGGTGCCGCCCTGCTTGACCACGGACTCGCGCAGCTTGCCCCGCACCTCCTCCCAGATCCCGCGGGACTTGGGAGCCGCGAAGGCCTGGACCTGCAGCGAGGAGCCCTCGATGACGAGGTTCGCGCCGGTCACGGCGTTCGTGCGCTGGTCGACCTCCATCCGCAGCTCCATGCCGTCGATGGCGGGGACGAGCAGGCCGCCGAGGTCGATGCGGTCCTCGTCGGGCGCGTCGGCCTCGTCGTAGGGCCCGTCCTCGAGGTGGTCCCCGCGTGCGGGGGCCTCCTCCTCGGTCTCGGGCTCGTCCTCGGGGAGGGCGTCGTCGGCCGCGCCCTCGTCCTCCGGGGCGTCGTCCGGCTCGGGCGAGTCGAGCTCCAGGGCGCCCAGCCCCTCGATCTCCTCCGGCTCCTGCCGCTTCCTGCGGGAGAACAGTCCCATGGTCATCCCTCCTGGTGGTGTGCGCCGCCGAAGCCGCCGCTGGAGCCGAACCCGGCGGTGGACCGGTCCGTCTGCTCGAGGTCGTCGACCTCCTGCAGCACGGGGGCCAGGAACGGCACCACCACGAGCTGGGCGATCCGGTCGCCGACGTGGAGGGGGAAGTCCTCCGTCGGATCGGTGTTGTGCAGCGCGACCTTGAGCGGTCCGCGATAGCCGGCGTCCACGATACCGGGGCCGTTGAGGACCGTGACGCCGTGCTTCGCGGCGAGGCCCGAGCGGGGGCAGACGAGTCCCACGGTGCCGGGCGGGAGGGCGACGGCGAGGCCAGTGTCGACCAGGGCGCGGCCGCCCGCGGGGATCACGAGCTCCTCGGCGCTGGCGAGGTCGAGACCGGCGTCGTCGGCATGGGCGCGGTGCGGGAGCGAGGTCGCGCCGGTGCGGCGGATCCGCAGCGGCGCGCTGGTGTCGGGGTCGGCAGACATGACGCCAGGGTAGGCGCTCCGGCGGCGTCCTCCGCGCACCGGGGGTCCAGGGAGTGCGTGAGACCATGGTGGGCATGTCCGCCTCCGCCGTTCCCCCCGCCGCCGAGTCCCCGTCCGAGCGGTCCGCCGCCGGTGCGGCCCCCGCCCCCGGGCGCGGCGCCGGAACGCCTCTCCACCACGAGCACCTCCTGCCCGGGGTCGGCGCCTGGGTGATCGGCGTCGCGATCGGTGCGGCGCTCGGGCTCGTCATCGTGCCCCTGCACCTCGGCGCGGCGATCGCGCTGTCGGCGGTCTCCATCGTGATCGCGATCGTGCTGCTGATCGCCTATTCCCCCGTGCTGGAGGTCTCGGGCGGCCGGTTCCGCCTGGGCCGCGCCCGGATCGACGTGACCGAGCTGGGCGAGCCGCAGGTGCTGCGCGGCGAGGACTGGGCGCTCACGATCGGCCAGGACTTCGAGCCGCTGGCCCACCATGAGGTGCGCGGCTGGACCCGCAGCGGGATCCGCGTCGAGGTGCTGGATCCGGAGGACCCGACCACCGCGTGGGTCGCCTCGACCCGTCGCCCCGAGGACCTCGCCCTCGCTCTGCGCACCGCCCAGCAGCAGGCACGGCGCGCGGCCTGACCGCTCCGGTCCGAGGGCATCTCCGACCTCGTGGCCTGTCGGCCTCGCGCCCGGTCCGGCCCCGACAGCAGGAACGGCACCTCCCGAAGGGGAGGTGCCGTTCCTGCTGTCGGGGTGCTCCCCCTCTGCTGGCCCGCGCTCGCGCGCACGTCAGGCCGCCGCGCAGTCCTTGCAGATGATGAGCGTGCCCTCGACGTGGTCGATCTGGCTGCGGTGCTTCACGAGGAAGCAGCTGGCGCACGTGAACTCGTCCGCCTGGCGGGGCAGCACGCGCACAGAGAGCTCCTCGCCGGAAAGGTCGGCGCCCGGGAGCTCGTAGGAGTCGGCCGCCTCGGCCTCGTCCTCGTCGACCGTGGGGGTCGCCGACTCGTTCCGTCGGCCCTTCAGCTCCTCGATGGAATCGTCGTTGGACTCGTCGTCGTTCTTGCGCGGGGCGTCGTAATCAGTGGCCATCTACGGTCCGTTCCTGGTTGTCTGCGGGGTCGTACGACCTGGGTGTGGGCATGTCCGCGCCGGTGCGGCCACTAGGGACCGCATCCGACCGGTCCGGGTCCCAACGCTGAATGCGGCGGCATTATTGCAGAGGCACCCGTGAGCGGCAACACGACGTCCCCGCCCCGTCGGCGTCCGGTGCCGACGGCCCGGGCGCGTCCGGCGCGCACCCAGGCGTCGCACTGTAGGGTCACGGCCTAGACTGTGCCTGCGAGCGACCAGGCTCCGAGACCAGGCTCGGACGGAGAGGACGACGATGCGCGAGCTCGATCTCGACGGGATCCACGACGACGGGGAGCATCTGCTCCTGGTCGACTCCGACGGCGATCGGTACACCCTGCGGATCGACCGCGCGCTGCGCGCCGCGGTGCGCTCGGACCGTCCCGCGCTGAACAAGATCCAGGCGGCCGACGCGACCCCGCTGCGCCCCAAGGAGATCCAGGCGATGCTCCGCGCCGGCCGCAGCGCGGAGGAGATCTCGGAGACCTCCGAGATCCCCCTCGAGCACGTCCGCCGCTACGAGGGGCCGGTGCTCGCCGAGCGCGAGTGGACCGCCCAGCGGGCGCGAACCTTCCCCGTCGGCCGCGGCGGCCCCGCCCTCCAGGAGGTCGTCGCCGAGCGGCTCGCCGCCCGCGAGGCGACCGGCGAGAGCGCCTGGGACGCCTGGCGGCGCCCCGACGGCACCTGGACCCTCGAGCTGACCTTCTCCGCAGGCGGTCGCACCCGGCAGGCCCACTGGGCCGCCGATGTCGAGACCCGCTCCGTCTCCCCGCTGGACGACGAGGCCCGCTGGATCAGCGACGAGGACGCCCCGCCCGAGCCGAGCCGCGGCCGCGGCCGGCTCCAGGCCGTGAAGTCCTCCGTGTACGACCTCGAGGCCGACGGCTCGCTCGAGGGCGAGTCGCCCCGCGCCCGCACCTGGCCGCACCGCCGTCCCGTGGCGGACGAGCACCCCTCCGCGCTCGAGGACAGCGAGCTCGACGCGCTCAACGCCCGTCGCGGGATGCGCTCCGTCCCCCGCCCCGACGACTCCGCGACCGTCTGGTCGGGGCTCGACGAGACCGTCGAGGAGCCCGGCGACGACAGCACCGAGGCGCAGGGCTCCGGGCTCGCCGCCGATCCCGCTCCGCACGCCGATCACGCGCGTCCCGTCGCGCCGGTGCTCGCCGGCCCGGCGGAGGCCGGATCGGGCGCCGGGGCCGACCAGTCCCCCGCCGACCACGACCCGGACGCGGAGGCCCTGCGCGAGCACTCCTCGGCGCCGGAGGAGCAGGACGGGCAGGGCGCCGACGAGGAGCTCGCCGCCCAGGACCCCTCGGACTCCCCGAGCGCGCAGGACGGCGCCGACGACCCGGCCGAGGAGACCTCCGACGAGGCGGGCGACGAGCCCGAGCGGCCGGAGATCCAGTACCAGGACACCGTGGACCTCACGCCGCTGCCCGGCTTCGACGACGCCTCCGCCGCCGCGCGGGGAGAGGGCTCCGGCGAGTCCGAGGAGCCCGCGAAGCCTGCCCGGAAGTCCTCCCGGTCGAAGAGCAAGCGCGCCTCGATGCCCAGCTGGGACGAGATCGTCTTCGGCTCCCGGAACGACTGAGACGTCTCCCGGGGCCGCCGCGGGCGGGCCTGCCCACCGGGCATCGCGCCGCGGCAGGGCTCAGGTGATCGTGCGCAGCAGCGGCACGACCGCCTCCCCCGAGGTGAGCGATCCGTGCACCCCGATCATCGACCGGGCCGTCTCGGGTCGGCGTGAGAAGTCGTCGACGCCCCAGCGTCCGCGGGCGAGGACGAACACGTCGGCGATCCGTCCCCGGACGTGCTCGGGGATCGCCGTGGCGGCAGGGCCGAGCAGCCCCGAGGCGAGCACCTGCTCCCGGGTGAGGACCAGGGCGCGCTCCCCCATCAGCACGCGCATCCGCTCGGCGAGCTCCGCGGCGGCGCCGTCGCCGGGCACCGCGTGCAGGGCGAGCGCCCTCGCCTCCCCCGTCACCTCCTCGACCAGGGACAGGATCGCCGGCTCCTCCGCGAGGTCGACGGTGTGCGCAGCGGAGGTGTCGACCATCCCGTGATCGGCGGTGAGGTGGACGCGGGTCCCACGGGGGACGCGTCTCAGCAGCGTGCCGATCAGCGCGTCGACCTCGGCGAGCGCGGTGCGCCACGGCTCGGAGTCGATGCCGTGCACGTGGCCGGCGTGGTCCACGTCGTCCACGTGCAGGTGCACCAGCGCATCCGGGCCGCCGCGGTGCAGCGCGGTGCGCACCGCCTCGACGCGGTCCCCACGCCCCTGGGCGAGGAACTCCCAGCCGCGATAGGCGACGCCGCTGAGATGGGAGCGGGCGTGCTTGGCGGGGGCGACCTGCACGGCGCGGCGCGTCCCGGCCTCCACCGGGGTCGTCAGCGGCATCCAGGCGTGGGGGTCCAGGCCCGGGGCGCCGGTCAGCTGGTTGACGGCCCGGCGGCCCACGGGGTCGAAGCCGAGATAGCCCAGCACCCCGTGCTCGAGCGGTGCGAGCCCCGTGTGCAGGGAGACCATCGCGCTGGCGGTCGTCGACGGGGTGACCGTGCGGGTCCGCTCCACGGAGCCCTCGAGCCGCCTCAGCGTCGGGGTGAGCGCCCGGTGCTCGGTCAGCAGGTCCGCGCCGACGCCGTCGAGCAGCACCACCAGGTCCCGTCCCTCCTCGGGCGCGGAGGCGAGGGGGGCGAGCACGTCCAGCAGGCCCGGCCGCTCCCCCGCGGCGAAGGGCGGGGCCAGCAGGTCCTCGGGCCAGTCGGGCAGGGCGGGATCGTCCATCTCGGCCATGCTCCGGCTCAGGCCCCGAGGTCGTCGATCGCCTCGAGGAGGCGGTCGTGGAAGGCGAGCGCCTCCTCGACCGCGGCCTCGCCGTCGGCCAGCGCGCTGACCCGCAGCGCGAGGTCCGCGGGGGCGGAGCTGCCGGTGTAGCCGTGGTCCGCCTGGCAGGTGGGGTCGCCGCAGTCGGCCGGCTCGAGGTCGAGGCGACGGCTGCCGTCCCAGGTCACTCCGAGGGTGATCTCGGACTCGCGGCCCGTGGCGAGCTGCCCGTCGGCGTCGAAGACCTGGGACAGGCCCGTCGAGGTGATGCGGCGCAGACGCACCCGCTCGGTGGTCGAGACGACCTGGCTGGGGTTCAGCGCGTCCGCGGGGTCGTCGTCGAGATGGGTGATCAGCAGGTGCGTCGCGGTGAGCACGACGACGGTGAGGTGCCGTCGCACCTCGGGGCCGTCGAAGGTGGTCTCGGCACGCACGAGGTGCGTGAGCACGGCCGCTCCGCGCAGGGAGCGCGCGATGCTGCGGGAGGCGGCCTGGGGGAAGTACCCGGCGGTCTCGAGGTCCTTCCGGAGGTCGGCGGGCAGGGCGGTGGTCATGGCCCCAGTCTCCCACGCGGCGGACGCCGGACGATCCTCAGGCACCGGGCGGTCCGGACAGCGTGCGACGCGCACCGTCGGTGCGGTTCGGCGCGGGGGCGAGCCGAGCTCCTGCCCCGACCACGGTGAGGCCGTGCTGGGCGACCAGCACCGGGTACAGCTCGAGGAAGGCGAGCTCGGGCAGGTCCTCGGCGAGGAGGCCCACCCGCACCACCAGGTCGGCGAGCGCGTCGCGGTCCGCGGGCGGCAGCCCCCGGGCGCCGCGGAGCTTCACGGCGCTGGCGGGGGCGTCGACGAGCCGGTGCGCACCGGCCTCGCTGAAGGGCGGGATCGCATAGGCGATGTCGTCCAGGAGGTCGGTCGCGTCCCCCGCCACGGACAGGGAGAGCACCGGCCCCAGGGAGGGGTCCTCGACGCTGCGCACCACCATCGGCACCCCGGCCGGCGCCATCGCCTGCACCTCGAGCGGCGCGGAGGAGTAGGAGAGGTCCTTGCGCATGGCCTGCACCGCATGGCGCAGCTGGACGGCGTCGGGGATCCCCAGGCGCACCCCGCCGAGGTCCGCACGATGGCGCAGCACGGGATCGGTGCTCTTCAGCGCGACGGGATATCCGATCTCGGCGGCGCGGGCGAGCGCCTCGTCCTCGTCGGCGACGCGTCGGCCCTGCAGCAGCTCGATGCCGTAGGCGGCCAGCAGCGCGGCGACGTCCTCTCCCCCGACCTCGATCTCGACCTCGGCGCCGGTGCGGTCCCCGGGGTCCGACGGGCTCCCCGCGCCGGGGTGGTCCCTCAGGAGCCGCTCGGCGATCTCCCGCGCCGCGGCGCGGTCCACGTCCTCGCGCCGGGCCGGCTCCTCGTCGTCGGCCGCGGGTCGCAGCGTCGCCTCGAGCAGGCCGGAGGCGGCGCGGACGACGGCGAAGGGGGTGGCGTGCACCGGCGGGAGCTGCGGGTCGACGCGCACCCGGCCGCGCAGCGCGTCGAAGCGGTCGCTGCCGGTGACCACGCACACCAGCAGCACCACCTCGGAGTGGCGGGCGACGATCGCCATCTGGCGCAGCACCTCCTCGGCGTCCTCGCCCTGCGCGTCGAGCATTCCGGCGATCACGAGGTCCACCTCGCCCAGCGCCGCCATCGTGGTGAAGGCGCGCTGGATCTGACGCGGGTCCGGCGAGAGGGGGACGGAGCGGTTCTCGGCAACGATGCGCAGCCCGGCGCCGTCCGCGGCGCCGCGCAGCGACGCGCCGAGCGCCGCCGTGTTGGAGAGGATCCCGACCCGCGGCCCGAGCGGGAGGCCCTGGCGCTCGATGCCGTCCACGACGTCCAGGAGGTGGTCGACTCCCCCGGTCTGCACGACCCCGGCGGAGTCGAGCACCTGGTCCAGGGCGCGCCGAGGCAGCGTCGAGCGGCGCACGTCATGGCCGGGCGGCAGATGGGACTCGCTGCCGGGCGGGCGCAGCACGATCAGCGGGGTGCGGCGGGTCAGGCGCCGGGCGATCCGGGTGAACTTGCGCGGGTTGCCCATCGACTCCATGGCCAGCCCGATCACGCCCACCTCCTCGTCGTCCTCCCAGTGCTGGAGGGTGTCGTTGAGGGAGACGTCGGCGCGGTTGCCCACGCCCACGAACTCGTGCAGGCCGATCCCGCGGGCATCGGTGCCGGCCAGGAGCATCGCGGAGAGCGCGCTGGACTGCCCGGCGAGCGCGGCCCGCCCCGCGCGCGGCATGTGCGGGGCGAGGGAGAGGTTGAGCGGCGAGTCGCCGGTGCGCAGCATGCCGAGGGATCCCGGTCCCAGCAGCCGCATGCCGTGGCGTCGGATCCGCGCCACCAACTCGCGCTGGAGGCTCCGGCCGCGCTCGCTGTCGGCGAATCCCTCGGTGGGGATCACGACGCTGTGCACCCCGATCTCGGCGCACTCCTCGACCGCGTCGAGGCAGGCCTCGGGGCGCAGCGCGATCACGGCGAGGTCGACGGGTCCGGGGACCTCGGAGATCCGCGCCCAGGCGCGTCGGCCCCGCAGCTCGAGCGCCTCGCGGGAGACGAGGTGGACGGTTCCCGGGTAGCCGGATCCCTCCAGCGCGGTGAGGAACCGGCCGCCGACCGAATCGCGGTGGGAGGAGACCCCCACCAGGAGCACGGACTCGGGGTGGAGCAGCCGCTCCATGGCGCGCGCCTCGGCGCGGTGCTCCCGCTCCGCCATCACCGCGAGGGACCGGGCGGTGGGGTCGATCCGGAAGGACACCATGACCACCCCGTCGTCGAGGGTGCGGTCGACGTCGAATCCCGCGTCGGTGAAGACCTTGATCATCTTCGTGTTCTGCGGGAGCACCTCGGCGGTGAACACGTCGATGCCCTGCTCCCGCGCGGCGGCCGCGAGGTGCTCGAGCAGCACGGACCCCAGTCCCGAGCCCTGCCGGGAGTCGGCGACGTTGAAGGCGACCTCCGCCGAGCGCGGGGAGGTCCGGTCGTAGCGGCCGACGGCGACGATGTCGTTCCCCACGAGCGCGACGAACGCGACCCGGTCGCGATGGTCCACGGTGGTGAAGCGGGTCAGGTCCCGCTCGGACAGCCGCGGCATCGGCGCGAAGAACCGCAGGTACCGCGAGTGCTCGGACTGGCGCTGGTGGAAGGCCTGGAGCGCCTCGGCGTCCTCGGGCAGGATCGGGCGCAGGTGCGCCGCCGAGCCGTCGCGCAGGGCGATGTCCGCCTCCCAGTGCGCGGGATACGCCGGGCCGGCGCCGCTGCCGCCCCGGGCACGTCGTCGCAGGGACCGCAGGCCGTCGCGTCTGTCCGCCATGGCTCGATCCTAGTCCGGCAGCGGCGGGTGTTGACGGGATTCACGTCCCGTCGGGCGCACGGGATCCCAGGATCATGGCCGGTCATGCGCCATGATGTCCTCCATGGCCCGATCACGCAGCACCGCACCGCCCGCTGGGGACGACGCCGTCGACGAGACCATCGTCGACATCGACGTCACCAGCGAGATGGAGTCCTCGTTCCTCGAGTACGCCTACTCCGTGATCTACTCCCGGGCGCTGCCCGATGCCCGCGACGGCCTCAAGCCCGTCCAGCGCCGCATCCTCTACATGATGGCGGAGATGGGTCTGCGGCCCGAGAAGGGCCACGTCAAGAGCCAGCGCGTGGTCGGCGAGGTGATGGGCAAGCTCCACCCCCATGGCGACACCGCGATCTACGACGCGCTGGTGCGCATGGCGCAGGGCTTCAACATGCGCCTGCCGCTGGTGGACGGGCACGGCAACTTCGGCTCCCTGGACAACGGCCCGGCGGCGGCCCGATACACCGAGGCGCGCCTGGCGAAGGCCGCGCGGCTCATGACGGACTCGCTGGACGAGGACGTCGTGGACATGGTGCCCAACTACGACAACCAGCTCACCCAGCCCGAGATGCTCCCCGCGCAGTACCCGAACCTCCTGGTCAACGGCGCTTCCGGCATCGCGGTCGGCATGGCCACGAACATGGCGCCGCACAACCTGGTCGAGACGATCGCCGCGGCCCGCCATCTCATCGAGAACCCGGAGGCGGATCTCGAGGAGCTGATGCGCTTCGTGCCCGGCCCGGATCTGCCGACGGGCGGTCGGATCGTGGGACTGGACGGGGTCCGGGACGCCTACCGCACCGGTCGCGGCTCCTTCAAGATGCGGGCCACCACCCGGATCGAGAACGTCACCTCGCGCCGCAAGGGCATCGTCGTCACCGAGCTGCCGTACCAGGTCGGTCCCGAGCGCCTCGCCGAGAAGCTGCGCGACGCGGTGCAGTCCAAGAAGGTCACCGGCATCACCGACTACCAGGACCTCACCGACCGCCACCACGGGATGCGGCTCGTGCTCACGGTGAAGTCCGGCTTCGAGCCCGAGGCGGTGCTCGAGCAGCTCTACCGCTTCACCCCGCTGGAGGAGTCCTTCGGCATCAACAACGTCGCCCTGGTCGACGGGCAGCCCCGCACGATGGGCCTCAAGCAGCTGCTGGAGGTGTTCGTCGGCCACCGCCTGGCCGTGGTGCGGCGTCGCACCGAGCACCGCCTCGGCAAGCGCAGGGCGCGCCTGCACCTGGTCGAGGGCCTGCTGCTGGCGATCCTCGACATCGACGAGGTCATCCAGATCGTGCGCCAGAGCGACGACGCGGAGACCGCCCGCACCCGCCTGATGCAGGTCTTCGACCTCACCCAGGTGCAGGCCGAGTACATCCTCGAGCTGCGCCTGCGCCGCCTGACGAAGTTCTCGCAGATCGACCTCGAGGCGGAGCGGGACGAGCTGCGGGCCGAGATCGAGCATCTCGAAGAAATTCTGCGATCCGAAGACATCTTGCGTCGCCTGGTCTCCGACGAGCTGGCCGCCGTCGCGGCCGAGCACGGGGACGCGCGCCGCACGGTGCTGCTCGAGTCCGCCTCCGCCCCGGTGCCGAAGGCGGGCGCCTCCCTCGAGGTCGCCGACGAGCCGTGCGGCGTGCACCTGACCGGCACGGGGCTGATCGCCCGAGTCTCCGGGGAGGGGCCGCTGCTGCGGGAGGGCCCGCGAGGCGCGCACGACGTGATCGTCTCCTCGGTGCGCAGCACCACCCGCGCCGAGGTGGGCGTCGTGACCGATCGCGGCCGGGTGCTGCGCCTGTCCGTCGTGGACCTGCCGAACCTCGCCCCGACCGCCTCGGCGCCCTCCCTCGCCGGCGGCACGCGACTGGTCGACCTGCTGGAGCTCGAGCGGGACGAGCGCCCGCTGGGGCTGATCCGCCTGGCCGAGGCGGACATCGCCCGCGGCGGCGCGATCGCGCTGGGCACCCGCCAGGGCGTGGTCAAGCGGGTCCAGCTCGACTTCCCCCGCACCGACGGCTTCGAGATCATCTCGCTGAAGGACGGCGACGCCGTCGTCGGCGTCGTGGACCTCGAGGACGACGCGGACCTCGACCTCGTCTTCGTCACGACCGACGCACAGCTGCTGCACTTCCCCTCCTCCGGCGTGCGCCCCCAGGGCCGCGGCGCGGGCGGCGTGGCCGGGATCAAGCTCGCGGGCGACGCGCAGGTGCTGTCCTTCGGCGTGATCGACGTGACGGCGCCCGCGGACGTCGTCACCGTCGCGGGCAGCTCGTCGACGCTGCCGCTGCTGCAGACCGGCTCGCTCAAGGTCTCCTCGCTGGCGGAGTTCCCGGCGAAGGGCCGCTCCACCGCCGGCATGCGCTGCCATCGCTTCCTGCGCGGCGAGGACTCCCTCATCGGCGCATGGGTGGTGCCGCATCCGGCCCGCGCCTCCTCCGAGGCGGGCCAGCCGATCGACCTTCCCGAGCCCACCGGTCGACGCGACGGCTCCGGCACCCCCGTCCCGGTGCCGATCGCCGCGGTCGGCTGATCCGTTGCCGGCCACCGCCGCGCACCGGGCGACCGGGGCGACCCGCGCCGAGAACGCGCATGCCACGATCGGGGTCGCCGGCGCGGTCGTCGGCCTCGTGGTGGGTCTGAGCGCGCTGCGGGGCACCGCGGCGCTGTCGGGGACCGGATCGATCGGCCAGGTCGCGGCGCTCTCCGTGGCCGGCTGCGGGACCGCGACCTCGGTGCTGGTGCTCGTCACGGACCGGGTGCGCACGATGCCCTGGTTCGGCTCCCGGCCGCTCTGGCGGCGCGCCCTGGACGTGGTGGGGCTCTCGCTCATCCACGGCCTGCTGGGCCTGTTCCTCACCGGGGCGCTGTTCGCGGTGTTCCAGCAGGCCTTCCAGGGCGTGGCGCTGGACCGCTTCGCCGGCACCTTCTGGGTCGCGGCCGCCAGCGGCGGCGCCGCCTACATCGCCTCCTCCTCGCTGACGGCGCTGACCGGACGCTCGCTCGCGACGCTGCTGGCCGCCTTCCTCACCGTCGGCGTGCTCGCCAGCGCGCTGAGCGCCCCGGACCCGTACTGGTGGGAGCGCTACTTCTCCGAGCTCGGCGAGGGAACCGGGGCCTCCAGCATGATCTTCAACCTCACCCTGCTGCTGACGGGCATCGCCCTGCTGACGGTGGTGGAGTTCATCGCGCACGACCTCGACCGGTGGGCCCGCGCCACGGGCGAGGACCATCGCGCGGTGACCGCGGTGCGGGTGATGCTCACCCTCGTCGGCGTGCTCGTCGCACTCGTCGCGCTGGTCTCGCGGAGCGTGAGCGTGCTCTGGCACGACGTCCTCGCCCAGTCGCTGGTGGTGGTGTTCGCGCTGACGCTGCTGGTGCTGCCGGTGCTGCTGCGCCGCCTGCCCGGGGCCCTGATCGGCTTCACCGCCGGCGCCTTCGCCCTGCTGATGATGGTGGTCGTGCTCTACGCCGGGGTGGGCTACCTGAACTTCACGGCTTTCGAGATGGGGGCGGCGGTGATCGTGTTCGTCTGGCTGCTGCTGCTCATCCGCACGGTCTCGGCCGCCGCGGAGGGCCTGCCCGAGGACGGCGCCGGGGCCGCGGCCGCGGGTCCCCCGCAGGAGGGTCCTGCCGTGACGGCCGGCCCCGAGGACGAGCAGCCCGGCGTCTCCTCCTGAGGGCGTGGGACGATAGGCCCATGAGCACCGATCCCCGGTCCCCCGCCGTCCAGGACCCAGCGGCCGCCGCCGCCCGCGGCGCCGCCGTCCCGCTCCCCGAGGGCGTCTCCCTCGGCACCGCGCACGGCGTCGATGCCGTCCTGGTCGACACCCCCGCAGCGACCGGCGTGCTCCTGCTCGACGGCGCGCACCTGACCAGCTGGGTCCCCGCCGCCGGGCAGGACCTGCTGTGGATGAGCCCGAGCTCCGAGTTCGGGCCCGGCGTCGCCGTCCGCGGCGGCGTGCCCCTGGTCGGCCCCTGGTTCGGGCCCGGCCGCGATCTCGCCCGCACGGTCAAGCACGGCTGGCTGCGGAACACCCGCTGGGAGCTCGCCTCCGCCCGCCGCGGGGGCGACGACGTCGAGATCACCCTCGCCACCCCCGAGGACGCGGTCGCGCTGCGCGGGGAGGCGGTCTTCCGCCTCGGCGCGCAGCTGGACGTGGACCTCACCCTGACCGCCGGCTCGCGCCCGGTCGAGCTCGAGGCGGCGCTGCACACCTATCTCGCCGTCGGCGACGTGCGCGAGATCGAGATCCTCGGCCTCGAGGGCGCCGCCTACCTCGACAACACGCGGGACCTCGCCGCGGACGTCCTGCCCGAGGAGCCGCTGCGCCTGACCGCCTCCACCGACCGCATCACCGAGGCGACCGGCGAGGTGACCGTCGTGGACCCGGTGCTCGTCCGACGTCTCGTCTCCACCCCGCGCGGCACCTCCCGCACCGTGGTGTGGAACCCCTGGGACACCCTGGTGACGGGGATGGCGGACATCCCCGATGCGGACTGGCCCCGCTTCGTCTGCCTAGAGCCCGCCGTCGCCAAGGACGGCTTCGTCGCGCTCGAGCCCGGCGCCTCCCACCGCCTCGGCGTCACCTACCGCATCGAGGGCTGAGCACGGCTTCTCCCCGCGTCGGGAGCCCTGCGGGGACTCCTGCACGAGATCGACGACGACGAGCTCGCGCGGGTTGTTCACCCGCACGCCGACGACGCTGTTGCCGAGCCCGCGGCTGATCACCATGGCGGTGTCCCCCTGGCGGTGCACGCCCTCGGTGAGCGCCGGGAGCCATCCCTGGTGCGGGGCGAAGAGCGGCCCGATCAGCGGCAGCCGCACCTGCCCGCCGTGCGCATGCCCCGAGAGGACGACGTCCGCGCCGTGATCGGCGTACTGGGCGAGGAACTCGGGGCGATGGGCGAGCAGCACCGTCGGGCCCGGTGCGGACTCGAGCGCGAGCCGGTCCAGCACCGCGGCGGGCTGGGCCGGGGTCCGTCCGTCGACCACGGCGACCCGTCGATCCTCGAGCCCCGCGACCGTCACCTCGGTGCCGCGGATCTCGAGGCTCGTCACCTCGTCGCGCAGGATCCTCACCCCGGCGTCCTCGAGCCCCGCCAGCAGCTCCTCGCGCAGGGCGGAGTCGCCCTCGTGGTTGCCGAGCACGAAGAAGGTGGGGGCGACGGCGCTGAGGTGCTCGGCGAGGTCCAGGACGGAGCCGAGATCGGTGGTGCGCATGTCGATCAGGTCGCCGGTGAGCGCGACGAGATCGACGTCCCGCTGCTCGATCTCGGCGGCGAGCCGGTCCTGGAAGTCGCCGTGGCCGGCCGCGTGCAGGTCGGAGACGTGCGCGATGCGCAGCCCGCCCTCCGGGGTCGCGGCGACCTCGACCGCCTGCTCGGTGACCACGAGGCGACGGTTGTCCCAGAGCAGCCAGCCGGCACCGAGCAGCAGCACGAGCGCCGCGACGAGCGCGCCGACGACCAGGCGCTGACCCCGGGCGCGGCCGGTCCCGGCGCGCCGCGGGGCGACGGACAGCGGGGCGCTCACCGCACGGTGATGCCGTCGGCCGCCATCGCGGCCTTCGCCTCGCCGATCGTCATCTCCTGGAAGTGGAACACGCTCGCGGCGAGCACGGCGTCCGCCCCGGCGTGGACGGCGGGGGCGAAGTGCTCGGGCCGTCCGGCGCCGCCGGAGGCGATCAGCGGCAGGCTCGTCGCCTCGCGGGCGAGGGTGATCAGCTCGAGGTCGAAGCCGTCCTTGGTGCCGTCGGCGTCCATCGAGTTCAGCAGGATCTCCCCCGCGCCGCGCTCGGTGACCTCACGGATCCACTCGATCGCGTCGATGCCGGTGCCGCGACGGCCGCCGTGCGTGGTGACCTCGAAGCCTGAGCCGGTGCGAGCGGTGCCCTCGGGGGTCTCATCGGTGACGCGTCGGGCATCGATCGAGAGGACCAGCACCTGGTTCCCGAACCGGCGGGAGATCTCGGAGATCACGCCTGGACGGGAGATCGCGGCGGTGTTCACGCCGCACTTGTCGGCGCCGGCGCGCAGCAGCTGGTCGACGTCCTCGGCGGAGCGCACCCCGCCGCCGACGGTCAGCGGGATGAACACCTGCTCGGCGGTGCGGCGCACGACCTCGATCATCGTCTCCCGGCCGCCGGAGGAGGCGGTGACGTCGAGGAAGGTGAGCTCGTCGGCACCCTCGGCGCCGTAGCGCGCCGCGAGCTCGACGGGATCCCCGGCGTCCCGCAGGTCCTTGAAGTTCACGCCCTTGACGACGCGGCCCGCGTCGACGTCCAGGCACGGGATCACACGGACGGCGACACTCATGCGTCGATCCTCTCCAGGTCGAGCTCTTCGGCTCCCTCGATGATGAACTGCTTGCGCGGCGCGACCTCGGAGCCCATCAGCAGCTCGAACACGGAGCTGGCGGCCTCGGCGTCCTCGATCCGCACCCGCCGCAGCATGCGGTGGCGCGGGTCCATGGTGGTGTCCGCGAGCTGATCGGCGTCCATCTCGCCCAGGCCCTTGTAGCGCTGGATCGGCTCCTTGAACTTCTTGCCGCGGCGCTCGAGGTTCTTCAGCAGCTTGTGCAGCTCGGCCTCGGAGTAGGTGTAGACCAGCTCGTTCTTCTTCGAGCCGCCGTGGATGATCTCGACCCGGTGCAGCGGCGGGACCGCCGCGTAGACGCGGCCCGCCTCGACCAGGGGGCGCATGTAGCGGTGGAAGAGGGTCAGCAGCAGGGTGCGGATGTGGGCGCCGTCCACGTCGGCGTCGGTCATCATGATGATCTTGCCGTAGCGGGCGGCCTCGAGGTCGAAGGTGCGACCGGACCCGGCGCCGATCACCTGGATGATGTTCGCGCACTCGGCGTTCTTGAGCATGTCCGTGATGGACGCCTTCTGCACGTTGAGGATCTTGCCGCGGATGGGCAGCAGCGCCTGGAACTCGGAGGAGCGGGCGTTCTTCGCCGTGCCGAGCGCGCTGTCGCCCTCGACGATGAACAGCTCGGAGCGGTCGACGTCGTGGGTGCGGCAGTCCGCGAGCTTGGTCGGCATCGTGGAGGACTCCAGCGCGTTCTTGCGCCGCGAGACCTCCTTGTGCATGCGCGCCGCGATGCGCGCCCGCATCTCGGAGACGACCTTGTCGACGACGAGCGCCGCCTGCTCCTTCTCCCCCTTCTTCGTGGAGGTGAGGAAGTCGGTGAGGCGGTCCTCGACGACCTTCGCGACGATCTGGCGGATCGCGGGGGTGCCGAGGACCTCCTTGGTCTGGCCCTCGAACTGCGGCTCGTCGATGCGGACGCTCACCACGGCGGTGAGGCCGGCGAGGGTGTCGTCCTTCTCGATCTTCTCGTTCTTCGCGTTGAACTTCACGCGGCGGGCCTGGTTCTCGACCTGCTTGCGCATCGTCTTGACCAGCGCCTGCTCGAAGCCGGTGACGTGCGTGCCGCCCTTGGGGGTCGCCACGATGTTCACGAAAGAGCGCAGCGTCGAGTCGAAGTCGGAGCCCCAGCGCAGGGCGATGTCGACCTCACAGGTGCGCGCGACGTCGGTGGAGACCATGTGCCCGTTCTTGTCGAGGACCGGGATCGTCTCGGTGTAGTCGCCCGAGCCCTGGAGCCGGATCACGTCGGTGATCTTCTGGTCCTGGGCGAGGTACTCGACGAACTCGCTGATGCCGCCGTCGTACTTGAAGGTGCGGGTGGCGGGCTGGTCGGGGTTCGCCTCGGGGCGGTGGTCGGTGACCGAGAGCTGCAGGCCCGGGACGAGGAAGGCGGTCTGCCGGGAGCGGCGGGTGAGGTCGTCCAGGGAGAAGTGGGAGCCCTTGACGAAGATCTGCGGATCGGCCCAGTAGCGCACGCGGGTGCCGGTCTGGCCGCGCTTGGTCTTGCCGACCACGCGCAGCTCGCCGGGGCCGTCGGCCGGGGTGAACCCGGACTCCGGCGAGGGCTCGCCCTCGTCGGCGAAGACGCCGGGCACGCCGCGCTGGAAGCTCATCGTGTAGGTCTTCCCGCCGCGGTCCACCTCCACGTCGAGGCGGGCCGAGAGCGCGTTGACGACGCTCGCGCCGACGCCGTGCAGGCCGCCGGAGGCGGCGTAGGAGCCGCCGCCGAACTTCCCGCCCGCGTGGAGCTTGGTGTAGACGACCTCGACGCCGGTGAGGCCGGTGCGGGGCTCGACGTCCACCGGGACGCCGCGGCCGGTGTCGCGCACCTCGACGGAGTGGTCGGGGTGGAGGATCACCGCGATCGACTCGCCGTATCCGCCGAGCGCCTCGTCGACGGCGTTGTCGAGGATCTCCCAGAGGCAGTGCATGAGGCCCCGGGAGTCGGTGGAGCCGATGTACATGCCGGGACGCTTGCGCACGGCCTCAAGGCCCTCGAGGACCTGGAGGTTGCGGGCGTCGTAGGCGGACTTCTTCGCGGCGGTGGTGGTGGACACCCTCCGGATCCTACGACGAACGACGCCGCGAACAGCGCATCCGCCGCTCGCGGTGCGCGGCGGCGCGGTCCGGCTCACAGGGCTTTGCGCCCCTGGCGAACCAGGGCTGTGGACGCTCCCGTCGGCGCCCGGGTCGGTGCTACAAATGACCGCATGAACCTCACTCTCGAAGCCCCCCGGCTCACTGCCCACGACCGCTGCGACCGCTGCGGCGCCCAGGCGTACGTCAAGGTGCTGCTCGAGGCGGGCGGCGAGCTCATGTTCTGCGCCCACCACGCCCGCGCCCACGAGGACGCCCTGAAGGGCATCGCCTCCGAGGTCATCGACGAGACCGAGCGGCTCCACCTCAAGCCGGAGCCTGTCGAGGACTGATCGACGTGCTGCGAGGAACGAGCGGCAGGAGATCAGTCGGACGCGCACGAGACTGATCGACTCCTCCTCCCAGCTTCCACGAAGGGTGCCCGCCATCATGGCGGGCACCCTTCGTCGTGTCCGCGGCGGGGGGCCGCGCCTCAGCCGCGCAGCAGCTCCTCCGCGCCGAGCACGTACTCGATCCAGGCGCTGTCGCGGCCCTCGCGCGGCTCGCGCTGGCCGGTCGCGCGGAAGCCGAGGCGCTCGTAGACGGCCCGTGCGGAGGCGTTGGTCTCGTCGACGTCGAGGCTCAGCTGGGGCCGGCCGATCGAGATCGCGAGCTCCGCGACGCTGCGCAGGAGCAGCGTGGAGATACCGCGGCCCCGTGCGACCGGCCGCACCCAGAGCGAGACGATGTGCGAACGGTCCTCGGGGATCGGGTGCTCCGGCGTGTAGCCCTCGGGCAGCAGGGCGATTCCGCCGAGCACCGTCTCATCGGCGCGGGCCTGGAGGTGGATCCGGGGCCCGGCGATCTCCTCCCGCCACTGCTCCTCGGTGCGGGAGCGCACCTCGGCGAGGTCGGCCCAGAAGGCGTCCGGGTCGGCCTCGAGCATGTCCAGGCGCAGATCGCGGTGCGCACGCCACTGCTCGGGCAGGACGCGGTGCACCTCGAGGGGCAGCGGTGCGGTGTCGTCGAGCGCGGCGCGAACGGGCTCGGCGGTGTGCGGCGCTGCGCCGCGGTGCTGCGACATGGCTCCTCCTGCGTGGTCCGACGGAGGGCGGGCCCGGGATCCACGAAGGATCCCGGGCCCGCCCGATGATGAGAGGTGCGCCCTGGTCAGTCCAGGTAGTCGCGCAGCACCTGGGAGCGCGAGGGGTGGCGCAGCTTGCTCATGGTCTTGGACTCGATCTGGCGGATCCGCTCACGGGTGACGCCGTAGACCTTGCCGATCTCGTCGAGCGTCTTGGGCTGACCGTCCTCGAGGCCGAACCGCATGGAGACCACGCCGGCCTCGCGCTCGGAGAGGGTGTCCAGCACCGAGTGGAGCTGCTCCTGCAGGAGGGTGAAGCTCACCGCGTCCGCGGGGACGACGGCCTCGGAGTCCTCGATCAGGTCGCCGAACTCGCTGTCGCCGTCCTCGCCCAGCGGGGTGTGCAGGGAGATCGGCTCGCGGCCGTACTTCTGGACCTCGACGACCTTCTCGGGGGTCATGTCGAGCTCCTTGGCGAGCTCCTCCGGGGTGGGCTCGCGGCCCAGGTCCTGGAGCATCTGGCGCTGCACTCGGGCGAGCTTGTTGATGACCTCGACCATGTGCACCGGGATGCGGATGGTGCGGGCCTGGTCCGCCATGGCGCGGGTGATCGCCTGTCGGATCCACCAGGTGGCGTAGGTGGAGAACTTGTAGCCCTTGGCGTAGTCGAACTTCTCGACCGCGCGGATCAGGCCCAGGTTGCCCTCCTGGATGAGGTCCAGGAACAGCATGCCGCGGCCGGTGTAGCGCTTGGCGAGGGAGACGACGAGGCGGAGGTTCGCCTCGAGCAGGTGGTCCTTCGCGGCGCGGCCGTCGTCCGCGATCATCGTCAGCTCGCGGCCGGCCTTGGTGAGGCGGCCGTTCTTGTCGCGATTGGACTCGTCGCCCTTGAGCTTCTGCTCGGCGTAGAGGCCGGCCTCGATGCGCTCGGCGAGCTCGACCTCCTGGGCGGCGTTGAGCAGCGCGACCTTGCCGATCTGCTTGAGGTAGTCCTTGACCGGGTCGGCGGTCGCGCCGGCGGTGACGACCTGCTGGGCGGGGGCGTCGTCCTCGGCGGCGTTGTACACGAAGCCGCCGGACTCCTCGACCTTGCGGTCGCCGGAGGAGGCCTTGGGCGCCTCGGCCTCCTCGGCGGAGTCCTCGGCCTCGGGGGCCTCGGCCTGATCGGGGGTCTTCGCGGCGGCCTTGGCGCTGGTGCGCTTGGCGGAGGCGCCCCGGCTCGAGGGGGCGGCCTTCTTCGCGGCCGTCTTCTTCGCGGCCGTCTTGGTGGTGGTCTTCGCGGCACCGCCCTCGTCGGTCACGGGGGCACCGCCCTCGACGGCCTCGTCGGTCGTCGAGGCCGCGGCGCTGGTGCTGTTCTTCGCCGCGGTGGCGGTCTCAGCAGTCTTGGAGGAGGTCACAGAGTTCCTTCTTCCGGCGGCGGCCCGGTGCGGGCGGTCCGCCGCACTCGGGCGATCGGTCTTCTCGGCGCGGCTCACGGTGTGCGCCGCGTGTCGCGTTCCCGGTCTGTACCGCGGAAGGGGCGCACGAAGGCACGGTGCCGTCAAGCCTGATCAGTGTAACGCTCTTCAGGGGCAGGTATTCCCGCCCCAGGGCCCTCGGCCGCACGGCGCGTGATCGGTGCCTCGTGCCGGCGCGTCCCGGGCGGCGCCCGCTGCGGTTCAGGCGGGGTCCTGGTCCTTGACGGTGAGCACAGGGCAGGGCGCGCCGAGCACGACCCTGCGGGCGGAGGCGCCGAGGTTCAGCTTGCCGATCGGCGACTTGCGGCGCAGCCCGATCACCACGAGCTCGGCCTGGACGTCCTCGATCGTGGCGAGCAGGAACTCGCCGATCTCGCGGTCGGGGCCTCGGCGGATCGTGACGCCCTCGAGGTCCGCGCCCTGCTCCTCGAGCTCGGCGCGCACCTCCTCCTCGGTCGCGGCGGCCCCTCCGCTGCCGGGCGCGGCGTGCTGATGGGCGGCGACGAGCAGCGGCGAGCCCGTGCGCTCGGCGTAGCGGATGCCGGCGCGCAGCGCGGCCCTCCCCTGCGTGGACGGGGCGTACCCCACGACGATGGTCACGCGACGTCTCCTCCCTGCGCAGCGGTGCTGCGGCACGGCCAGCTTAGTGGTCCAGCAGGTCGCCGATCCACTTCTCCAGTCCCGGATGGGCCAGCAGGAAGGCGTCGTGCCCGATCGGCGAGCTCGCCAGCTGCCAGCGGGCGTCCGGGACGTGCTCGGCGATCTCGCGCACGAGCTCCGGCGGGAAGAGGCGGTCGGAGTCGATCGCGACGACCAGGGTCCGGGCACGCACGCGTCGCAGTGCCGCGGCGGTGCCCTCGCGGTCGCGGCCCACGTCATGGGTGCTCATCGACTGGGCGAGGGTGACATAGGAGTTCGCGTCGAAGCGGCGGGAGAGCTTGACCGCGTGATGGTCGAGGTAGCTGGTCACCTGGTGCCGGCCGCTGCCGTCGAGCGGGTTCTCGGGGCCCTGGGAGCGGTTGCCGAAGCGCGCCTCGAGCTCGTCGGCGGTGCGATAGGTGGTGTGGGCGATGCGGCGTGCGATGCCGAGCCCGGCGTGGGGGCCCTCCTCCTGCGGGAGGTGGTAGTAGTCGCCGCCGTGGAAGGCGGGGTCGACCCGGATCGCCGCGACCTGGGCGCTGTTCCAGGCGATCTGGTCGGCGCTCGCGCGGGCCGACGAGGCGATCACGGCGAGGCGCTCGACCTGCTCGGGGTGGGTGACTCCCCATTCGATCGCCCGCATGCCGCCCATCGAGCCGCCGATCACCAGCGCCCAGCGGGGCAGGTCCAGCTCCTCGGCGAGGCGGTGCTCGGCCGCAACCTGGTCACGAATCGTCACCTGCGGGAAGCGGGAGCCGTAGGGGCGTCCGTCGGGAGCGGCGGAGCTCGGTCCGGTGCTGCCCTGGCAGCCGCCGAGCACGTTGGGGGCGATGACGAAGTACCGGTCGGTGTCGATCGGCCGCCCGGGTCCGACGATCTCCTCCCACCAGCCGGGCGTCGGGTGGGGCGGCCCGGCGGCGCCGCGCACATGGGAGTCGCCGGTCAGGGCATGGAGGACGAGGACGGCGTTGCCGCGGTCGCGGTCGAGGGTCCCCCAGGTCTCGTAGGCCATCGTGACGTCCTCGAGCACCTCGCCGCTCTCGAGCGGCAGCGCACCGATCGAGGTGAAACGTCGGTCTCCCGCGCCGCGGTCGGGGTGCCATGCCCCGAGCAGGGCGGGGGTCCCCGTGCGGTGCTCGGCCGCGGCGAGGGCGGCGGACCCTCCGTCGCCCTGCGGGTCGGTCGGGGCGTCGGGGCCGCGGTGCTCTCCGAGGAGGGTCATCGGCAGCGTTCCTTCCTGCCCGGCGCGGTGCTCCCGGGCTCCCCCTCCCTTCAGGTGCTGGGCCACCAGGCGGGGAAGACGGGGGTGTCGGTCATTCTCGACAGCAAGGGTGCCAGAGTGGAGTCCGGGTCCCGATGCCGGAGCTCGTCGACGAGGCTCCCCGCGGTCGCGAAGCGGTGGTTCCACCAGGCGAGCAGGACCAGCACAGCGGTCAGCGCCCGCCACGCGGGGCGCGCCGTGCCGCGCGCGGCGGGCCCTGCGGCATCGAGCGCCGCCGAGGCCACGCAGCGCATCTCCTCGAGCAGCACGTACACCCTCCCACCTGCGCAGACGTCCGGATGAGGGCGTCTGGTGGGATCGGCGACGAGCTCCTGGAGGAGGGTCTCGCGGGCGATCGGCGGCGCCCCGCCGTGCTCGACCAGCTGGGCGAGGAGCTCCCAGTGGAGGCGGTCCACGGCGAGCGCCGCGAGCAGCTGCGCGATGTGTTCACACTTCGTCATCCCCTCCGCGCCGACAGCCCCCGGCCGGCCCCGCCGCAGGGCACGGAGGGCCGCGCCGGCCTCGGCGAGGAGGAGGCCGGGATCGGCGGCGGAGGCGAGGTCCGGGGGCGGCAGGTGCAGGGCGCGCCCGATCTCCTCGAGCAGCGGCTCGGGGCGGGCCTCCTGGGGGATGGCTCGCCCGGCCAGGACCGCGCGGGCCGCGGCCTGCGTCGCGGCGAAGTCGCGCAGCGGCCCGACCGGCACGGCCAGGAGCTCCTCGTCCCCGCCCGTCGACGCTCGGAGCTCCCAGCGGCGTCCGTCGGCGGCGCCGCGGAGGCTGAGCAGCTGCGCCCCGCCCGGGCCGAGCGCGGCGGCGGTGGCGGCCACGAGGCCGCCGGCGCGGGCGAGCACCTCGCGAACCAGCGGCTCGAGCACGCTCTGCCGGCCGTCGCCGATCACGATCAGGGCGTGCATCCCCTCCGCTCCCCGCTCGGCGACGAGGCGGACGTGGCGGCGGAGGTTCTCCCCGCCGCACGGAGCGAGGAGGTCGTGCAGGGAGGACCGGGTGATCAGGGGCTGGCGGCCCGGTGCGGCGGTGCCGGACAGCAGCAGGCAGTCCGAGGGGGCCTCGTACAGGCTGAGCCGCGCCTCGGCCAGGAGCTCGGCGGGGTCGTCGGCCGCGCCGAGGTGGCGGCCGGGATCGGCGGGGGTGATGTGCGTCGTCATGCCCCGACCCTGCGCGATCGGGCGGCCGAGCGGGCGGGGGGAGCGCGCCCTGGGGACGGAGCCCCGGTGGGGAGGAACGGTCGCCTCGCGCCCGGGCGCGCGCGAGGTCCCAGGCGTGCATGGGAGGATCAGGGGCACCCGTGCGAAAGGACCCCTCGATGACCGCTGCCTCGCCGACTCCCCCCGCCGCTCGCCTCTCGGATCTCGACGCGCTGCTCGTCGCCCGGATCGAGGAGGTCACGGCCGCCGAGCTCTCCGAGCGCAGGGCTCAGCTGGGGCGGATCTCGACGGAGAGTGCGGCGCTGGTGGACGACCTCGAGGCCTTCCTCGAGGGCGGGAAGCTGCTCCGTCCCCGGTTCTGCTTCTGGGGCGGGGTCGCGGCGCTCCGCCGGGAGCCGACGGCCGAGGAGGTGGAGGCGCTCGCGAGGCTGGGCGCGGCGATCGAGCTCGTGCAGGCGGCGGCGCTGCTCCACGACGACGTGATCGACCACTCCCCCATGCGGCGGGGACGCCCGGCGCAGCATGTCCGGGCCCAGCGCTCGCACGAGGCCGCCGGGCTCTCCGGTTCCGCCGAGGAGTTCGGCGTCGCGGTCGCGATCGTGCTCGGCGACCTCGCCCTGACCTGGGCGGAGCAGATCGCGGCGGCGATCCCGGGCCCCGCCGCGCGCGTCGCTGCGGCCCGCGCCGAGTTCGAGGCCATGCGCACCGAGGTGATGTCCGGGCAGCACCTCGACATCCTCCACCAGGCGGGCGGCTTCGCCTCCGCCCCCGATGCGGAGCAGGCCGCACTCTCGGTGATCCGCTGGAAGACGGTGCCGTACACCGTGCTGCGGCCCGTGCGGATGGGGGCGGCGCTGATGGGCGCCGAGGATCCAGAGCTCGAGGCGCTCTCCAGCTGGGCGATCGAGGTGGGGACCGCTTTCCAGCTGCGCGACGACCTGCTCAGCGTGGTCGGAGACCAGGACGCCACCGGCAAGCCGATCGGCGGCGACATCGTCGAGGGCAAGCGCACCGTGCTCCTGGCCCGCACCGAGGCCGCGGCCGACGCCGAGGGACAGCGCCTGCTCTCGCGCGTGGTCGGCGATGCCGAGGCGGACGAGGCGGCCGTCCACGCCGTGCACGAGCTCATGGTCGCGACGGGGGCCGTCGCCTCGCTCGCCGCCGACGTGCGCGCTCGCGCCACCCGGGGCCGGGAGCTCCTGGAGGCCGCCGAGGGGCTGGGAGAGCTGGGCCGCGCCGGGCTCGAGGCCCTCGCAGTGCGTGCGACGGACGTCGACTCGCTGCGGGCCTGAGTCCGGCGCCGACCGGGACGGGACATCCCGGTCGGCCTGCCAGGCGGCGACTCAGAGGGCGAGGGCGAGCGCCCGGCGGCGCACCTCGCCGCGCTGGCCCCGGCGGAGGTGGTCGATGGGACGGCCGGGGAGCGAGTCGTCCCCCTCGAACAGCCAGGCCAGCAGCTCCGCGTCCTCGAAGCCGCCGTCGCGCAGCACGGTGATCGTGCCGGGCAGGTGCGGGGTGATCTCGCCGTCCTTGAGCAGCATCGCCGGCACCATGCGCACCACGGGATCCCCGCGCCGCACGGCGACCAGCTGGCCCTCCTCGATGAGGCGGCGGACGCGCGAGACCTCGACGTCGAGATGCTCGGCGACGTCGGGGAGGGTGAGCCATTCGGTGATGAGGGTGTCCAGGTCGTTCACGGGACCAGAGTGCCACGGCTCCGGCGGCCCGCGCATCCCGTCGACCTCGTCACTGTGCCGCGCGCCGCGTGTGTCGTTCCCCGTTCCGGGGCCCCTCGCCCCATAGATTCGGACCCGTGAGCTCGGCGACGTCGACTTCCCCCGGCATCAGCCTGCTCCTCGACGACCGCTACCGGGTCGAGGAGCCGATCGCGCGCGGCGGAATGGCGACCGTGCACCGCGGGCACGACCAGCGGCTGGACCGCGTCGTGGCCCTGAAGATCATGCATCCCCACCTCGCGATGGACGAGGACTTCCGCCGTCGCTTCGGACGGGAGGCGCGCTCCGCCGCCCGTCTCGCCCACCGCAACGTCGTCGGCGTCTTCGACCAGGGCGAGGACGAGGACCGCATCTACCTCGCCATGGAGCTCATCGAGGGCGAGACGCTGCGCGCCCGGATCGTGGAGCGCGGCCGCCTCACCGTCGGCGAGTCCCTCGAGATCACGGCGCAGGTGCTGGAGGCGCTGGTCGCCGCGCACGGGGCCGGGATCGTCCATCGGGACATCAAGCCCGAGAACATCCTGCTGGACCGGCAGGACACCGTGAAGGTCGCCGACTTCGGGCTCGCCCGCGCGATCGGCGCGAACAACTCCTCCACCGGCGCCGCCCTGCTCGGCACCGTCGCCTACATCAGCCCCGAGGTGGTCACCCGCGGCGAGGCCGACGAGCGCAGCGACCTCTACTCCCTCGGCGTGGTCCTGTTCGAGATGCTGACCGGACGGCAGCCCTTCCGCGGCGAGCAGCCGGTGCACATCGCCTTCCAGCACGTCCATGAGGACATCCCCGCGCCCTCGACGCTGGTAACCGGCATCCCCCGCCCTCTGGACTCCCTGATCACCTGGGCCTGCGCGCGCGGGGTCGAGCAGCGACCCGCCTCCGCTGCGGACCTGCTGAAGGCGGTCCGGGAGCTCCTCCGCACGCTCCCCGCGTCGGCGCTCGCCGCCCGGCCCGAGGAGATCGAGCCGAGCGACACCGGCGACGTCCCCCGCCCCACCTCCTCGCTGGACGAGGTCGCGGCCGAGATCTCCCGCGGCCCGCGCGTCTTCGCGCCCGGCGGCGCCGATGCCGAGACCACCGCGCCGGACGCCGACCCCGGCCGGGAGGCGGAGGACGAGGACGGGACGGACGCCGAGGAGCCCGAGGGCGCCGCCGCCGAGGAGGACGAGAGGACGCGCAGCCTCGTCGTGCGCGCTCCCCGCGCCCGGCGCGGACGGCACCTGCCCGTCGGCGCGCGCCGCCGCTCCCGGCCGATGGCCGCGCTCGCCGCGCTGAGCCTCGTGGCCGTGCTGGCGGGCGGGGCGTGGACCGGCGCCGACTGGTATCTCGAGACCGGCCCCGGGGCCGACCGGACCGTCCCGCTCGTGACCGGCACCCCGCTGCAGGACGCGGAGGCGGAGCTGACCGCCTCCGATCTGACCGTGCGGACCCAGGAGCGCTTCGACGACACGGTCCCGGCCGGGCACGTGATCTCCGCGGAGCCCTCGACCGGCACCACCCTGAAGAAGGGCAGCGACGTCCACCTCGTGGTCTCCAAGGGGGTGGAGACCTTCCCCGTCCCCGCGCTCGAGGGCACCGGCCTCGAGGAGGCGCGCGAGCAGGTCGAGGCGCTCGGGCTCGAGCTGGTCGAGGACGAGGCGGAGTACTCCGAGACCGTCCCCCAGGGCGTGGTGATCTCCCAGTCGGCCGACGCCGAGGCGCTTCCCGAGGGCGGCGAGGTCCACGTGGTCGTCTCGCAGGGCCGTCAGCCGCTGTCCGTGCCGGACCAGACCGGCGCTCCCGCGGCCTCGGCGCGCTCCACCCTCGAGGCGGCCGGGTTCCGCGTCACGAGCGCGGAGGCGCACTCCCCGTCGGTCCCGAAGGGCTCGGTGATCTCGCAGTCCCCCGCCTCCGGCACCCTGCACCGCGGGGACACCGTCCACATCGTCACCTCGCTCGGCCCCGAGATGGTCACGGTCCCGGACGTCTTCAAGAAGCCCGAGGCCGAGGCCCGCTCCGCCCTCGAGGCGGCCGGGTTCACGGTCGAGGTCGTCCATGACAAGGGCGAGCCGGTCTTCGGCCAGGTCTACGAGCAGACGGCGGCGGCGGGAAGCCAGCAGGCCAAGGGCTCGACGATCACGATCAAGGTCTTCTGAGCCCCGGAGCCGGGGCGTCGAAGGTCCGGCGCTCGCGCCTCCCGCGCACGACGACGGCGCCGCCCCGATCGGGGTGGCGCCGTCGTCGTCGGGCTGCCGGAGGCGCGGAACCGCTCAGCGGCGGGAGAGCATCTCCGCGACGAGGAAGGCGAGCTCGAGGGACTGCTGATGGTTCAGCCGCGGGTCCACGAGGGTCTCGTAGCGGCGGGTGAGGCCCTCCTCGTCGATCTCCCCGGTGCCGCCCAGGACCTCGGTGACGTCGTCGCCGGTGAGCTCCATGTGCAGGCCCGCCGGGACGGTTCCGAGCTCCTGGTGCACCTCGAAGAAGCCCACGACCTCGTCGAGGATGTCCTCGAAGCGGCGGGTCTTGTAGCCGTTGGAGGAGGTGATGGTGTTGCCGTGCATCGGGTCCGTCACCCAGGCGACCTGGGCGCCGGAGTCCCGCACGCCCTCGACCAGCGCCGGGAGCCGGTCACGGATCTTCCCGGCGCCCATGCGGGTGATGAAGGTGAGACGGCCCGGCTCGCGCTCGGGGTCGAGGCGGTCGATCAGGCGCAGCGCGTCGTCGAGGGAGGCGTCGGGGCCGAGCTTCACACCGATCGGGTTGCGCAGACGGGACATGAACTCCACGTGCGCGCCGTCGAGCTGGCGGGTGCGCTCGCCGATCCACAGGAAGTGGCCCGAGCAGCCGTAGATCTCGCCGGTGCGGGAGTCGATGCGCGAGAGCGCCTCCTCGTAGTCCAGCAGCAGCGCCTCGTGGGAGGCGTAGAACTCCACGACCTTCAGCGCGTCGAAGTCCGCGCCGATGGCGTCCATGAAGCGCACGGCCCTGTCGATCTGTCCCGCGAGCTCCTCGTAGCGGTCGTAGCCGACGCCCGAGGAGGTGAAGCCGCGGTTCCAGGAGTGGACCTCGCGGAGGTCCGCGAAGCCGCCGTTCGTGAAGGCGCGCAGGAGGTTCAGTGTGGAGGCGCTGGTGGTGTACGTCTTCCACAGGCGGCGCGGATCCGGGATCCGGGCCTCCTCGGTGAAGGCGTACTCGTTGACCGCGTCGCCGCGATAGGTGGGCAGGGTCACGCCGTCCCGGGTCTCCTCGTCGGCGGAGCGGGGCTTGGCGAACTGTCCGGCCATCCGGCCCATCTTCACCACCGGCACGGAGGCGCCGTAGGTGAGCACGGCCGCCATCTGGAGGATGGTGCGGATCTTGTTGCGGATGCGATCCGCGGTGGAGTCCGCGAAGGTCTCGGCGCAGTCGCCCCCGGCGAGCAGGAAGGCCTCGCCGCGGGCCGCGGCGGCGACGCGCTCGCGCAGCACGTCGACCTCGCCGGCGAAGACCAGCGGCGGCGCGGCGCGCAGGTCGTCGAAGACCTGGGCGCGGGACCCCTCGTCGGGCCACACGGGCTGCTGCACGCGCGGGAGCTCGCGCCAGGCGCCGAGCGCCGCCAGGCCGTCATCGGCCGAGGACAGCGAGAAGTCGTGGGCGCGGGCGGGGGCGTCGGGGCTGAATGGAGTCACGCCGACAGGGTAGCCAGTTCCGCACGGGTGCGTGCCAAGGGACCGGTCGCTGGGCAGTGCGCGGCCCGTCGCGGGCACGGCGCAGGCCCGGCGGGAGTCCGTCACGGGCTCAGCGCCGTCGGCGCCGGGTGCCGGAGGGGTTGGAGGCGGCCTGCTCCGCGCGCAGCCTGCGCTTCACGTCGCTCGCGTACTCCGGGGCCCGCTCCTGCCCGGAGAGCGCGGCGATGCGGTCCATGACCTCGTCGGTCACGGCGCGCAGCCGTGTCGCCTCGTCGGCTCCGGGATGGCGGGCGAGAACTTCCGCGGGATCGATCGGCGCCCCGACCTCCACATGTATGCGAGGTCGACGGCGCGGGAAGTACTTCCGTCCCCGCTGCGCCTCGAAGGCGCCGATCATCGCGACCGGCACGATCGGCGCCTCCGCCGCGAGGGCGAAGCGCGCCACCCCCGTCTTCCCGCGATGCAGCCGGCCGTCGGGGCTCCGGGTCCCCTCGGGATAGATGCCGAGCACGTCGCCGCGGGAGAGCACCTCGAGCCCTGCCTGGATCGCCGTGCGCGCGGCCCCGCCGCCGCTGCGGTCCACGGGCATAACGTGCAGCCCTCGCATCACTGCGCCGGCCAGCCGCGCGATCGGCGAGCGGCCGGAGAAGATGTCGGACTTGCCCAGGAAATGCACGCTGCGCCGCACCTGTCCGGGGAGGAACACGGTGTCGGCGTAGGTGAGATGGTTCGACGCCAGGATGACCGGTCCCTGCACGGGGATGTTCTCGTCGCCGCTGAGCGTCGGTGCCCACACGGCCCTCACCACCCCCATGACGAAGGGCTTGGCGATCTCGTACAGCACGTCGGCCCTCCTGCGGGCGCTCGAGGACGGGGCGAGGATGCCCCGGACGGAAGCGGATGCGACGATGTCCCCATGGCGTTCAGCGAACTGTCCCGGCCGTGGCGCGCGCGGGGTCACTCTAACCCGCGCGGCGGGCTCCTCCTGTGCCACGGGTTCACCGGCTCGCCGCAGTCGATGCGTCCCTGGGCGGAGCACCACGCCGCGCTCGGCTGGGAGGTCGAGCTGCCGCTGCTGCCCGGCCACGCGCGGACGGAGCAGGACCTCGCGCGCAACAGCTGGCAGGACTGGTACGGGTGCGTGCGCGAGGCGGCGCTGGAGCTGTCCGGCGAGCTCGGGCCGATCGCGGTGGGCGGGCTGTCGATGGGCGGGAACCTCGCCCTCGCCCTCGCCGAGGACGAGGAGCTCGCCGGGGCGATCTGCGCCGTGGTCGCGGTGAACCCGGGGATGACGCTGCCCCGGATCGCGGCCGCGGCCGATCTGATCGCCCCGGTGGTGCGCACCCTGCCCGGGATCGGGTCGGACATCGCGCGCGAGGACGCCTCCGAGGAGGCGTACGAGCGGGTGCCGGTGCGCGCCGTCGGCCAGCTGCGCCGGCTGTTCCGCCGCACCCGCGAGGGTCTCGGCGCCGTCCGGGCCCCGCTGCTGCTGGCGACCTCTCGCGTGGACCACACCGTCCCGCCCTCCGACAGCGACCTCGTCGCCGCACGGGTCCGCGGGCCCGTCGAACGGCTCTCGCTCGCCCGGAGCCACCACCTGGCGCCGCTCGACCACGACGCCCCGCTGCTGTTCGAGACCTCGGCCCGGTTCCTGGACGCCCATGTCCCCGTCCCCGAGGGGTCCCGATGAGCGGGGAGGACGGCCGCTCCCCCGAGCCCCGCGACGTCGACGCGGAGTTCGCCCGGATGCTGCGCGACGAGGGGCTCGCGCTCGGCCCCGGCAGGGCGCCGCGCGAGCCGGCCGCGCCGGAGGACGAGGACGGCCCCGGCCGCTTCGCCGCCGAGGAGGACGAGGACGGGCCGTCGACCGAGGAGGCCCTGCAGGAGTCGCGCCGACGTGCTCGGGAGGCGCATCCCTCGAGGGGGCCGCGGGACGCGCCGCCGCGTGAGCTGGACGACGACGAGGTGCTCTACGGCGACTTCGACCCGCCGGACCCGGACCTCCCCCAGCCCTCCTCCGCGGTGCTGTGGTCGTGGACCGCGCTGCTCGGCGGCTTCGTGCTCCTGCTCGCCGTGACGCTCTCGGCCTCGCTGCCCTCCGTGCTCGGATGGGCCGGCGGCGCCGCGGCGCTCGGCGGGATGGTCTCGCTGCTGCTGCGGCTGCCGCGCCGCCCTCGCGACGAGGGGGACGACGGCGCCGAGGTCTGAGCCGGCCCCGCCGGCCCGGTTGCGCGGCTGCGCTCCCGGCCTGCGCGGCTGCGCTCCCCGCCTGCGCGGCTGCGCTCCCCGCCTGCGCGGCTCAGCGGGCGAGGTCCGCGGCGCCGACGATCCCGGCACGGTTCCCCATGCCGGCGAGCACGAAGGGTGCCAGGGGCCGGTGCGCGCGGGCGGTGAGGCTCGCGGAGTACGCCTGTCGGGCGGGATCCAGCAGCAGGTCCCCGGCGGCCGAGACGCCGCCGCCGACGACGATCACGTCGGGGTCCAGCAGCGCGGAGATCGTCGCCGCGCCGCGTCCGAGCCAGGTCCCGATCTCGGCGATGAGCTCCCGCGCGCCCGGGTCCCCCTGCTGGGCCAGTCGCGTGACGAGCGGGCCGTCGATCGCACGCCGGTCCCCGCCCGCGGCCTGCACCAGCGGACCGAGCAGCGGGTCGCCGCTCGCGGCCCGGCGCTTCGCGGCGCGCACGAGCGCGGTGCCGGCCGTGTACTGCTCGAGGCAGCCGCGCAGCCCGCACCCGCACCACTGCCCGTCGGGCACCGCGGTCATGTGGGCGACCTCGCCGGCGAAGCCCGCACTGCCGCGCAGCAGGACGCCCTCCATCACGGCCGCGCCGCCGAGTCCCGTGCCGACGGTGAGCATCAGCATGTGACGCGCCTCCCGGGCCGCGCCGAAGCGGAACTCCGCCCAGCCGGCGGCGTTCGCGTCGTTCTCGACGACGACCGGGAGCCCTGTGAGGCGCTCGAGCTCGTCGGCGAGGGGGTGATCGCGCCAGGCCAGATTCGCGGCGAAGGTCACGGTGCGCCGGTCCGCGCCGATGAACCCGGCCGCGCCGACGCCGATCCCGCCGACGGCGTGCTCGCCGCGCAGCTCCGCGACCGCATCGGCGACCGCGGCCTCGAGCAGCGCCGGGTCCGTCGCCGGCGTGCTGCGCGTGGTCGCGGCGATGATCTCGCCGTCCTCGTCCACGACCCCTGCCGCGATCTTCGTGCCGCCGATGTCGACTCCGATGGAGAGCATCCGTCCCTGCCTCGTTCGCCTGCGCGCCGCGCGCATCCGGTCGTCGCGCAGCTGTCGCGCTCATCGTAGTGGCGCACTGCCGTAGACTCGGCACGACCCCACCAGCGCTTCCGGCCAGGTCGTCCGGTACGCCGGTCACGTGCACCCCGCCGGATCGAAGGAGATTCGATGAAGCAGTACACCACGCCACCCCAGCATCACAGCAGCCCCGACGAGAACGCGACGGACCTGCTGCTGGGGCGCCTCAGGGCGGATCCCTCCGTACCGATCTTCGAGCTCGCCCAGGAGGGCGGCGGCTACCGTCCGATGCGGACCGCCGACTTCGTCGAGGACGTCAAGGCGGTCGCGAAGGGGCTGATCGCCTCCGAGGTCGCCCCCGGCGACGTCGTCGCGATCCTCTCCCGCACCCGCTACGAGTGGGCGCTGGCGGATTGGGCGATCTGGTGGGCCGGCGGCGTCAGCGTCCCGATCTACGAGTCCTCCTCCCCGAGCCAGATCCAGTGGATCGCCTCGGACTCCGCGGCGAAGTTCGCCCTCGTCGAGTCCACGCGCCACAAGGAGGACATGGAGTCAGTGCGCGGCGAGCTGCCGGCTCTGCAGCGCATCGGCGTCCTGGAGGACGGGATCCTCGAGGACCTCAGGCAGCGCGGCGCAGGGATCAGCGACGAGGAGCTCGAGTCCCGGCGCACCGCGCGCCGTCTCGACGACGTCGCCACCATCATCTACACCTCCGGCACGACCGGCCGTCCCAAGGGCGCCGAGCTCACGCACGCGAACTTCGTCGACACCACCCGCAGCGCGGTGACGCTCCTGGGCGAGAAGGTGCTGCCCAGCGGCTCGCGCCTGCTGATGTTCCTGCCCATGGCGCACGTCTTCGCCCGTCTGATCACAGTGCTCGCCGCGGCCTGGCCGGTCACCACGGCCTTCACCCCGGACACCAAGAACCTCCTGCCCGACCTCGCCGCCTTCAAGCCCACCTTCCTGCTCGCCGTGCCGCGCGTGTTCGAGAAGGTCTACAACGGCGCCGAGGCCAAGGCGATCGCCGGTGGCAAGGGCAGAATCTTCGGCGCCGCCGCGAAGACCGCGATCGACTACTCCACCGCGCTGGCCGACGGGAAGGTCCCGCTCACCCTCTCGCTCAAGCACAAGCTCTTCGACCGTCTCGTCTACGGCACCCTGCGCGAGGCGATGGGCGGTCAGGTCAGGTGGGCGGTCTCCGGCGGCGCTCCGCTGGGTGCGCGGCTGTCCCACTTCTTCCGCGGCATCGGCGTGACCGTGCTCGAGGGCTACGGCCTCACCGAGACCACGGCGCCGATCTGCGTGAACCTGCCCTGGGACGTCCGCCCCGGCACCGTGGGCCCGCCCCTGCCCGGCTCCTCCGTCGCGATCGACGACAGCGGGGAGCTGCTGGTCAAGGGCGTGATGGTGTTCAAGGGCTATCACAACAACCCCGAGGCCACCGCCGAGTCCCTGAAGGACGGCTGGTTCCACACCGGTGACCTCGGCTCCCTCGCCGACGACGGATCGATCACGATCACCGGACGCCGCAAGGAGGTCATCGTGACCGCGGGCGGCAAGAACGTCTCCCCGGCGCAGCTCGAGGACCAGCTGCGCTCCCACCCCCTGGTCAGCCAGTGCGTGGTGATCGGCGACCAGAAGCCCTTCGTCGCGGCGATCCTCACGCTGGACGCCGAGATGCTCCCGACCTGGCTGAAGAACAACGGCAAGCCGGAGATGAGCCTCACCCAGGCCGCGGAGGACCCGGAGATCCGCGCCGAGCTGCAGAAGGTGGTGGACCGGGCGAACGAGTCGGTCTCCCGGGCCGAGTCGATCCGCTCCTTCGTGGTCATCGACTCCGACTTCACCGAGGAGAACGGCTATCTCACGCCCTCGCTGAAGCTCAAGCGCAACGTGGTCGTGAAGGACCTCGCCCCGATCATCGAGAAGATCTACTCCGCGCCCAAGCCCCAGGGCTGAGCGCGGGCACGCTCGCCATCGGCGGCCGACGGGCCCCGGCACCTCGGAGGCGCCGGGGCCCGTCGCGCGTCGTGGGCCCGTCGCGCATCGCGGGCCCGTCGTGCGTCCGGGCTCGTCGCGGACCGGTGCCCGCGCAGCCTCCCGACGTCCGGCTGTCGGGGCCGCGTCGTAGCCTGTCCCCCATGCCCGCACGCCGTCAGCTCAGCTTCGAGGACCTGGGCACCCCGCTCGCGGAGGCGACGCTGGTGGTGGTCGATCTCGAGACCACCGGGACGGACCCCTCCGCGGACGCGATCACCGAGATCGGCGCGGTGAAGGTCCGCGGCGGCGAGGTGCTCGGCGAGTTCCGCACCTTCGTGGACCCGGAGCGTCCGATCCCGGCCTACATCGCCTCCCTCACCGGCATCTCCGATGCGACCGTGCGCGGCGCCCCCTCGATCCGGACCGTGCTGCCGATGTTCCTGGACTTCGTCGGGCCCGACGCCGCGCTGGTGGCCCACAACGCCCGCTTCGACATCGGCTTCCTGCGCGCCCGCGCCGCCGAGTGCGCGCTGGAGTGGCCCGCGCCGACCGTGCTTGACACCCTCGCGCTCGCCCGGACGGTCTTCCGCCGCGACGAGGTGCGCGATCACAAGCTCTCGACCCTCGCCGCCCATGTCGGGGCGGCGGTCACCCCGGACCACCGTGCCCTCTCGGATGCCCGCGCGACGGTCGACGTGCTCCACGCGATCATCGCCCGGCTGGGCCCGACCGGCGCCTCGACCCTCGAGGACCTCGGCACGGCCCACCGCCGGGCCAAGCCCGTGCAGCTGCGCAAGAAGCACCTCGCGGCCGACGTCCCCTCGGTCCCCGGCGTCTACCAGTTCCTCGATGCGCACGGCTCGGTGCTGTACGTCGGCACCTCCCGGAACCTGCGCTCCCGGGTGCGCACCTACTTCACCGCGAGCGAGACGCGCCGCGCGATCCTGGACATGCTGCCGCGCGCGGAGTCGCTGCGCGTGATCGAGTGCGCCACCGCCACCGAGGCCGCCGTGCGCGAGCTGCGGCTGATCGCGCAGGAGAAGCCGCCCTCGAACCGGCGCGGGCTGCGCCCGGAGGCGGCACACTGGCTGCGGCTCGGGCCGACGGGCGAGGGGCTGCGCGGGGCGCGGCTGGCCCGTACGGAGGCCGACGGCTCGGCGCACATCGGCCCCCTCGCCTCCCGGCACGACGCCCAGCCGCTGCGCGGGCTGCTCACCGACGCGGTCATGGGGCGCGGTGCCGCGCTGGAGGCCGATCCCGCGCGCAGCGCCGCCCCGTCGAGCGGGCATCACGAGCGGCTGCGCCGCGCCATGGTCGCCGACCCGCGCGAGGTGCTCGACCATGCCGCCTCCCGGCTGCGCGCCCACGTCGACGCGGGACGCTACGAGGAGGCGGAGAAGCTGCGCCGACTAGCTCTCGCCTATCTGGACGCCGCCCGTCGCGCCTCCCGGCTGCGCGCCCTCGCGGAGGTGCCGCTGCTCATCGCGGCCCGGCCCAGCACCGAGGCCGTGATCGGCGGACGCGGCTGGGAGCTGCTGGCCGTGCGCTACGGACGGTTCTCCGGGACCACCCTGGTGCCGGCGGCGAAGGACCCCCTGCCCTTCGCGCGTTCCCTGGCGATGACGGGGACCGGCGAGGCCGAGCTCGCCGCGCCCCTGTGCCAGGGGTATCACCAGGAGGCCGAGATCCTGCTGGGGTGGCTCGAGGGCGAGGGCGTGCGCACGGTGCTGTGCGAGGGGTCGTGGCAGGTGCCGGCCCGGGCCCGCTTCGAGGCGGAGCACCTCTCCCGGCGCTTCGCCATGACCTCGACCGCTCCGGGGGAATAGGCTCACGGGAGAAGCCGCTCGGCGCCCCCGCGCCCGTCGAAGGAGAATCCATGATCACCGCCATCGTCTCGATCGTCGTCGACCCCCAGCGCATCCCCGAGGTCGCCGAGGCGATCGTCGACATCGACGGGATCGAGCAGGTCTACTCCGTCACGGGCGACGTGGACCTGATCGCGGTGGCCCGTGTGCGGAACCACGAGGACCTCGCCGGCGTGATCGCCGGCTCGCTCAGCCGGGTCGAGGGCGTCCGGGACACCACCACCAACATCGCCTTCAAGACCTACTCGAAGCGGGACCTCGACGCCGCCTTCGACCTGGGTCTCGAGGGCTGAGGGAGCGCGCTCAGCCGTTCGCGGCGAGCGACTCCTGGGACGCCGCCGCCCAGCGCGCGAGCAGCGTCGCCGGCGCCCCGCTGTCGAGCGTGGAGACCGCCTCCGCGTGGGCGGCGCGGAAGCGGTCCTCGAAGCCGTCGGCGGCCGGCTGTCCGATGCCGTCGTGGGCGAGGATGCCCGCCGCGGCGTTCAGCAGCACCGCATCCCGGATCGGGCCCATCCGCCCGTCCTTCGCGCCCGCGTAGAGGTCACGGGCCACCTGTGCGTTCTCCTCGGCCGTGCCGCCGCGGAGCGCGTCGTGGGGGCTGCGGGGGATGCTCAGCAGCGCCGTCGGGTCCAGCAGGTGCGAGCGCACCTCCCCGCCGCGGACCTCCCAGACGTCCGAGGAGACGCTCACCGTGAGCTCGTCCAGGCCGTCCTGACCGCGGAAGACGAGGGCGCTGGTGCCGCGCGAGGCGAACACGCCGGCGACGGTCGGGGCGATGGCCGGATCGGCGACCCCGACGGCGCTCGCGAGCGGCCGCGCGGGGTTCGTGATCGGTCCCAGGATGTTCATCACGGTGGGGATGCCCAGGCCCTTGCGCGCCTCGGCGGCGAAGCGCATGGAGGGATGGAACACCTGCGCGAAGAGGAAGGTCATGCCGACCTCGCCGACCAGGCGCTCGACCTCGGGCACGGGGAGGTCCAGCCGGACGCCGAGCGCCTCGAGCACGTCGGCCGAGCCCGAGCGCGAGGTCGAGGCGCGGTTGCCGTGCTTGACGACGGTGCGGCCGGACGCGGCGATCACGACCGAGGCCATCGTGGAGATGTTCACAGTCTGCGCGAGGTCGCCCCCGGTGCCGACGATGTCGATCGCATGCCGCTCCACCGCGACGGGACGGGCATGGGCGACCATCGAATCGGCCAGAGCCTCGAGCTCCGTGCTGCTGACGCCCTTGGCCTGGAGCGCCACGAGGAAGCCCGCCAGCGGGACGGGACCCGCCTCTCCGGTCATGATCTCGTCCATCGCCCAGCTCGCCTCGGCGTGCTCGAGATGCTCGCCGCGCACCAGGCGCGCGGTGAGCCGGGACCAGGTCGGGGTCTGCTCGCTCATGCCTCGATCATCGCACCTGCGAGCGGGTGCACCGTCGCCCTGGTCACGGATCGGATCACGGAACGGTCACGACGCACGCACATGGTCGATCACCTGGGCGTATCGACGCGTGTCCTGGTTCGTGACAGGCCGTCAGGAGGGCTATGCTGGCACGGTCCGCCCGGGGCGCAGGCCCCGCGATGTGCTCGGTCGTCGTGAACCGACACACCGAATCTGACGACACGACATAATGGTGACGTGACTACTGCGACTCTGCCTGTGCGCTCCTCCCCCGCTGCCGCCCCAGCGGTCGGCCGCCCGAACCCGACGCAGATCGGCACCCTCGTCTGGCTCGCCAGCGAGCTCATGTTCTTCGGCGGCCTGTTCGCGATGTACTTCACGCTGCGGTCGTTGGCACCGGAGACCTTCGCCGAGGGCCAGTCGAACTTCACCCATGGCTTCGCGCTGCTGAACACCTCGATCCTGGTCTTCAGCTCCGTCACCTGCCAGATCGGCGTCTTCGTCGCCGAGGGCCGCTTCCCTGGGGGCAGTCCTTCTCGCCGCGCAAGCGCCGCGAGGGCTCGATCTTCAACATCGCCGGCTGGGGGATGATCGAGTGGTACACGCTCACCTTCATCCTCGGCGCGATCTTCGTCTCGGGCCAGGCCTACGAGTACGCCGAGCTCATCCACAGTGGCGTCACGATGTCGTCCTCGCCGTTCAGCTCGGTCTTCTACCTCGCCACCGGCTTCCACGGCATCCACGTCGTCGGCGGCCTGATCGCCTTCCTGATGGTGCTGATGCGGGCCTACGTCGCGGAGAAGTTCACAGCGCACGAGCAAATCTCCGCGATCTGCGTCTCCTATTACTGGCACTTCGTCGACGTGGTCTGGATCGTGCTCTTCTTCGTCGTGTACATGCTCGACCCGATCCTGACCGGCACCTCCTCCGGCCACGTGGTCCCGGTCGACTTCGACTGGACGATCTTCTGATCCGCGCAGCGGCCCCCGGGCCCCAACGCACCCCCCCGAACTCCTGTCCCTCCCCGCCCGCCCCCTCCACGAATCGAGGTCCGAACCGTGAAGGCTCTCGCCGCACGTCGTCATCACCCGATGGCGCTACTCGTGATCCTGCTGCTCGCGCTCGTCGCGACCGGCGGGCTGTACGCGGCCCTGCAGCCGCAGGCGGCCCAGGCCGAGGCCTACACCGACAGCGAAGTCGAGCAAGGTCGTGCCCTCTTCCTCGCCAACTGCGCGACCTGCCATGGACTTGATGCCGCGGGTCTCAGCGACCCCGACGGTCAGACCCTCGGCCCCTCGCTGATCGGCGTGGGCGCCGCCGCCGTCGACTTCCAGGTCGGCACGGGCCGCATGCCCATGCAGGCCTCCGGCGCCCAGGCCCGCCAGAAGCCGCAGCAGATGAACGAGGAGCAGACCCGTCAGCTCGCCGCGTACGTGGCCTCGCTCGGCCCCGGCCCGTCGGTGCCGGACGAGGAGTGGCTGGACACCAGCAAGGGCAACGCCGAGCGCGGCGGCGAGATCTTCCGCATGAACTGCGCCATGTGCCACAACGCCGCCGGTGCCGGCGGTGCGCTGACCCGAGGCAAGTACGCCCCGCCGGTCGTGGGCGTCGAGGGCAAGCACGTCTACGAGGCCATGGACACCGGTCCCCAGAACATGCCGGTCTTCAACGAGACCAACCTCTCGCCCGAGGACAAGCGGGACGTCATCACCTACCTCGAGACCCTCGAGGAGACCGGCTCCCCCGGCGGCATCTCCCTGGGCTCCCTCGGCCCCGTGACCGAGGGCCTGTACGCCTGGACGATCATCCTGTCCCTGCTCCTCGGCGCCGCCGTGTGGCTGGGGGCGAAGGCCAAGTGAATGCGAGCATGAACACCAACACCGACGGCAGCTCCCCCACCCGGGTCAGCACCCTCGCCCCCAAGGAGGGTGGCGGGTTCCCGAACCCGGGTCTGCCTCCCCACACCCCCCGTCAGACCGACATCTCCAAGCCCGCGGAGAAGCGCGCCGAGCGACTCGTCGCCTTCATGTTCCTCCTCAGCGTGGTCGGGACGGTCATCTTCATCGCGGCGTACTTCCTCGTCACGCCGCTGGACACCAACATCTTCGCGGAGGAGGGCACTCCCCGCGCGCTGTGGTGGTCCAACCTCGTCACGGGCCTCGGTCTCGCGATCGCGGTGTTCTTCATCGGCGCCGCAGCGGTGCACTGGGCCAAGACGCTCATGCCCGACGAGGAGTGGGTCGAGGAGCGCCATGACGTCCGCGGCTCCGACGAGACGCGCAAGGCCGCTGCCGAGATGATCACCAGCGGTCTGGCGGAGACCGGCATCGGCCGTCGTCCCGTCATGGTCACCGCGATGGTGGCGGCTCTCGCGGCCCTGCCCATCGCCGTGCTCGCCCCGCTGTCGACGCTGGGCCCGCTCCCGGGCAACAAGCTCCACCACACCTTCTGGGGCCAGAACCCGGGCCAGCGCCTCGCCCGGGACCACGACGGCACGCCGATCAAGCTCTCCGACGTCGCGATGAACTCGATCTTCCACGTCATGCCCGAGGGCCTCACCGACGAGACCCCGCACCACCTCGAGGAGCGCGCGAAGGCCGCGGCCGTGATCGTGCGCATCGACCCCAAGCTCGCGAAGAACGACGAGTCGATGTCGATGGGCGTGGAGGGCGTGCTCGCGTTCTCGAAGATCTGCACGCACGTCGGCTGCCCGGTCGCGCTGTTCGAGCAGCAGACGCACCACATGCTCTGCCCGTGCCACCAGTCCACCTTCGACGTCACCGACGGCGCCAAGGTGATCTTCGGCCCGGCCCACCGTCCGCTGCCGCAGCTGCCGATCGAGGTCGACGCCGAGGGGTATCTCGTGGCCCCTGGTGACTTCACCGAGCCGATCGGTCCCAGCTTCTGGAACATCCACAAGGACAAGTGATCTCATGACGACCACGACTCCCAGCTCCCGGAAGCAGTCTTCCGACGACTCCCGCCTGCTCAAGCTCGGCGCGGTGGGCGGAGACTTCCTCGACCAGCGCCTCTCCGGCGCCGGCTTCGTGAAGTTCTTCGCGCGCAAGGTCTTCCCGGACCACTGGTCCTTCATGTTCGGCGAGATGGCGCTGTACAGCTTCGTCATCCTGCTGATCTCCGGCGTCTTCCTGACGATGTTCTTCGACCCCTCCATGGAGGAGGTCATCTACAACGGCCCGTACGAGGCGCTCCAGGGCGCCACGGTCTCCCGCGCCTTCGAGTCGACGATGGAGATCGCCTTCGAGGTGAAGGGCGGACTGCTGTTCCGCCAGATGCACCACTGGGCGGCGCTCGTGTTCATGGTCTCGATCTTCGTGCACATGTTCCGCGTCTTCTTCACCGGCGCCTTCCGCAAGCCCCGCGAGCTCAACTGGCTCATCGGCTTCTCGCTGATGATCCTGGGCATGGCGGCCGGCTTCTCCGGCTACTCGCTCCCGGACGACGTGCTCTCCGGCAACGGCCTGCGCATCGCCGATGGGCTGATGAAGGCGATCCCGATCGTCGGCACCTACCTGTCGATGCTGCTCTTCGGCGGCGAGTTCCCGGGCACGGACATCATCCCGCGCCTGTTCACGATCCACATCCTGCTCGTGCCTGCTGCGATCCTCGGACTCATCGCGATCCACCTCGTGCTCGTGGTCGTGCACAAGCACACCCAGTACGCGGGCCCGGGCCGCACGAACCGCAACGTGGTCGGGCACCCGGTCCTGCCGGTGTTCGGAGCGAAGGCCGGCGGCTTCTTCTTCCTCGTCTTCGGCATCATCACGCTGATCTCGGCGACCACGTCGATCAACGCGATGTGGGTCTACGGCCCGTACGACCCCTCCCCCGTCTCGGCCGGCTCGCAGCCGGACTGGTACATGCTCTGGACCGACGGTGGCCTCCGCCTCATCCCGGGCTGGGAGATCACGGTCTTCGGGTACGTCCTCTCGCTGAACATGCTGATCCCGATGGCGATCTACGGCGCGATGCTGGCGTTCCTCGCCCTGTTCCCCTTCATCGAGGCCTGGGTCACCGGTGACGATCGCGAGCACCACCTCGCGGACAAGCCGTACAACGCGCCGGTGCGCACCGGCATCGGCGTCGCCTGGATCGTCTCGTACCTGATCCTCGCGCTGGCGGCGACCAACGACCTGATCGCGATCGCCCTGCAGCTCTCGATCAACGACCTCACCTGGCTGTTCCGTGTGTCGTTCTTCGTGGCCCCGGTGCTCGCCTTCTACATCACGAAGCGCCTGTGCCTCTCGATCCAGCGTCAGAAGCGCGATCTCGTGCTGCACGGCCGGGAGACCTCCCGCATCGTCCGCACCGGCTCCGGTGACATGATCGAGATCCACGAGCCGCTGGACGAGTACGAGCGCTGGGAGCTCGTCGCCCACGACGACTACCGTCCGCTCAAGGCGGGCAAGGGAGTCTCCTCCCTGCGTGCCAAGGCCACCAGCTTCTTCTTCAAGGACCGCATCGAGCCGGTCACCCCGGCGTCGCTCCGCGAGGCGCTCGAGCATGCCGGCCACGAGAAGCACGTCATCGACGAGGCCACGGGCGGCGACTACCGCACCCCGGCCGAGAAGGTCGTGCACTGACCGTTCACTGACCACCGCAGCGGAGTACGCGAGAAGGGCCCCGAAGATCGATCTTCGGGGCTCTTCCCTGTGTGCTGCGGGAGGAGTCGCTCGGCGGAGCGCGTACGCACGTCGGCGGGCACGGGCTCGGACCGTCCTAATCTGCCGAGCCCCCGTCGGCGGTGGGTGCACCGTCAGTGCATCAGGCGACTGCGCCGCATTCCCCCATCGCCCCGCTCCCCGCGACCTGCGACGGCGTCGACGAGATAGCGGGCGGTGATCAGACCGAGGCGCCGCTCGGCACGGCGGAGGGCGCGCAGCGAGCGCAACGGGCTCCGGGCGGCGTCCAGTCTGTCCTTGGTGAGCACGTCACGAGCCCAGGCGACGGCATGCTCCTCCCCCTCGGCGCTGTGGAAGAGCTGCGCTAGCTGCGCTCATCCCGGTCAAGTCCCGTTGTGTGGTGGCTTTTGGGTCAGGCGGTCATGAGGAGCCGGCTGGTGGTCTCGGGGGTGTCGTTGGTGAGCATGTCGGCGAGTCGGCGTAGGGAGATGTCGCTGATGTAGCGGCGTTCGCCGTATTGCCATTCCTCGTGCTGGTCCTGGAGGACTGCGCCGACGAGTCTGGTCGCAGAGTCCCGGTTCGGGAAGATCTGGACGACGTCTGCTCGGCGCTTGATCTCCCTGTTCACCCGCTCGATGGGGTTGTTCGACCAGATCTTTCGCCAGTGCTCGATGGGGAACGCCGCGAATGCGGTCAGGTCTGCCTCGGCGTCCTTGAGCATGGCCGCGATCTTCGGGAAGGAGGCCTCGAGCGAGGCCGTGACCTGCTGATAGGCCTCGCGGACCGTTTCCGGGCTGGTCTGGGCGAAGATCGTGGAGACCAGGGCGTTGACGGGCTTGGAGCGCGCCGAGCCGAGCGCCTGGGTGATGTTGCGTGCGAAGTGGACCCGGCAGCGCTGCCATGACGCTCCCGGAAGCACTGCCTTGATCGCATGCTTCAGCCCCGCGTGCGCGTCACTGGTCACCAGCAGCACGCCTTCCGGTGCGGCGGGGGTGGAGACCCTCAACCCGCGTTCGCGCAGGCTGCGGAGGAACTCGGTCCAGAAGCCGGTGGTCTCCGCGTCACCGATCGCCATCCCGAGCACTTCTCGGTGACCGGTCGCGGCCACGCCCGTGGCGACGACGACGGCTTGGGAGACGACCCGGCCGCCCTGGCGGATGTCGAGATAGGTCGCGTCCAGGAACAAGTAGGGGAACCAAGTGTGGTCCAGGCGGCGGTGGAGGAACTCCGCGACGACCTCGTCGATCTCGCCGCAGATCCTCGAGACCTGGGACTTGCTGATCCCGGACTCGTTGCCCAGCGCCCGCACGAGGTCCTCGACCTTCCTGGTGGAGACGCCGTCGATCCAGGCCGTGCAGATCACCGCCCAGAGCGCTTTGTCGACCCGGCGACGAGGATGCAGCAGCGCGGGATAAAACGAGCCGGCCCTTAGCTTCGGGATCGCCAGATCCAGCTCTCCCGCCGGGGTAGCCAGGCGCTTTGCCCTGGTGCAATTGCGACGGGTCGAGCGGGACGGGGAACGTTCGTAACGCTCCGCACCGATCTTGACGGACGCTTCGGCATCGATGAGGTCCTGGAGTCCGGCCTGGAGAAGCCGGCGGAACAGCTCCTCATGAGCGAGGTCGGGGTCCTGGAGCAGTTCACTGACGAGGGTCGAGAGTGCAGACTGGTGGTGGGTCATCGCGGGTCCCTATTTCTTGGTCGATTTGGGAGGTCCCGCGATGACCCTTCATCGCCTACCAGCAGCTCCACGCCACCCCGGGATTGCCACCACGCTAACCTCGGGCTTTCATCGTTGAGGTGTCCGAGGGGCGGGTCGGGATGGGTGAAGGTGCTCCTGAGCTGGAAGAATAGGGCTTGTCTAGAGTCCAGTTCGTCGCAGTTCAAGGAGCACCTTCAGGGTGAAAACTACCGGGTTGTATCCACGTCCTCATGTTGACGTCGCGCCGGTGTCCGCGGTCGGTCAGGCCGGCGGTATGTTGCTGACCGAGACCGTCCGCGCGACGGGTCTGGTTGCCGAGCTGTCGAGGGCGCTGGCGCCGTGGCGGAAGCAGTTCTCGCGTCATGATCCGGGGAAGATCCTCACGGATCTCGCGCTCATGCTCGCGGTCGGTGGAGACTGCCTGGCCGACGTCGCGACGCTCCGAGCGGAGCCGGATGTGTATGGACCCGTGGCCTCGGATCCGACAATCTCCAGGCTGCTCACGACCCTGGCCGGTGACGTCGACAAGGTCGAACAGGCCATCAGCGGCGCCCGTCGCAGAGCCCGTAAGAACGCTTGGGCCCTGGCCGGCGATCAGTTGAGTCCCGCATAGTGGTGTAGCGCGGTGGCCCCGTGATCGTCTCGGACGTGGGCGCGGCCACCGTGTGATCCTTCGAGTGAACCTTCCACAGCACTCTCGAACGGAGTCATCACGATGACCGCACCCCATATTGTCGACCCTTCCGGCCTGCTTGGTGAAGCCCTGGCCGAGGCGTCCCCGGATCTGATGCGCAGCCTGCTCCAGGACGTGATCAATACCCTGCTCTCCGCGGACGCTGATGCCGTTGCCGGCGCGGAGTACGGCCGCCCCAGCAGCGGCCGGGTCGCGCAGCGCAACGGCTACCGCCACCGCGACCTCGACACCCGAGTTGGCACGATCGACGTCGCAGTCCCCAAGCTCCGCACCGGCACCTACTTCCCCGACTGGCTGCTCGAGCGGCGCAAACGCGCCGAGTCCGCGCTGATCACGGTCGTTGCAGACTGCTACCTCGCCGGCGTCTCCACCCGCCGCATGGACAAGCTCGTGAAGACTCTCGGCATCAACTCGCTCTCGAAGTCGCAGGTCAGCAGGATGGCGGAGTCGTTGGACGAGCACGTCGAGCAGTTCCGCCACCGCCCCCTGGACGAGGCCGGGCCGTTCACGTTCGTCTCCGCCGACGCCCTGACCATGAAAGTGCGTGAGGGCGGGCGCGTGACCAACGCCGTCGTCCTGCTCGCCACCGGCGTCAACGGAGACGGGCACCGCGAGGTCCTGGGAATGAGGGTCGCGACCAGCGAGACCGGAGCGGCCTGGAACAGCTTCTTCGCTGACCTCGTCGCTCGCGGCCTCGCCGGAGTCCGCCTGGTCACCAGCGACGCGCACGCCGGCCTAGTCGAGGCGATCGCTGCGCACCTGCCTGGCGCGGCCTGGCAGCGGTGCCGCACCCACTACGCCGCGAACCTCATGGCCGTGACGCCGAAGAGCATGTGGCCGGCGGTGAAAGCGATGCTGCACAGCGTCTATGACCAGCCCGACGCAGCAGCGGTGAACGGCCAGTTCGAGCGGCTGCTGGACTACGTCAGCGAGAAGCTCCCGGCCGTGGCCGACCACCTCGACGCGGCCCGCGCCGATCTCCTCGCGTTCACGGCGTTCCCGAAAGACGTGTGGGTCCAGATCTGGTCGAACAACCCCACCGAACGGCTGAACAAGGAGATCCGCCGCCGCACCGACTCCGTGGGGATCTTCCCGACCCGCGAAGCGATCGTCCGCCTCGTCGGCGCGGTCCTGGCCGAACAGACCGACGAGTGGGCCGAAGGACGCCGCTACCTCGGCCTCGACGTCCTCGCCCGCTGCCGCCTCAGCATCGTCCCCGACACCAGCCCCGAGGAGGTCGCCACCGACGCCCTGCCCGCCCTCACCGCCTGACCAATCAGCGAAGGATCGCTACACCACTTCCAGGGACTTGACCCGGCGATCATGCGCCTGGCGCTGGCGCGACGGCAAAGAATCCCCTGGTCATAGACCTGGACGCATCGCTGGTGACGTCTCACAGCGAGAAGGAATTCGCGCGGCCAACGTTCAAGAAGGGCTTCGGATTCCATCCGTTGCTCGCGTTCGTCGACCATGGCACCGACGGGTCCGGGGAGATGCTGACCTGCCTCCTGCGTCCCGGGAATGCTGGCTCGAACACCGCAGCGGACCATAAGAGCGTGATCGCCGATGCACTGACGCAGGTGGGGATGGGATCCCGGCCGGGGCGGAAGGTGCTGGTCCGGATCGATGGGGCCGGCGGGACGAAGAAGACGCTCCAGGAGCTGGTGAAGCGGCGGGTCTCGTACTCGGTCGGGTTCACCTTGCCCGCGAACACGCCGGAGCTGTTCGGCCTGATCCCCAAGCACGTCTGGGAACCCGCCTACAACTCTGATGGCGAGGTGCGGGAGGGAGCGGACGTCGCTGAACTGACCAGGCTGCTCGATCTTGATGAGGACTGGCCGGAGGGGATGCGAGTGATTGTCCGTCGCGAGCGCCCGCATCCCGGTGCTCAGCTACGGTTCGATGACGTCGATGGATACCGGCTCACGGCGTTCGCGACCAACACCACGCAAGGTCAGCTGGCGGACCTCGAAGTCCGGCACCGCCGCCGTGCCCGCTGCGAGGACAGGATCCGCGTCGCGAAGGATATGGGCCTGCGGAACCTGCCCCTGACGTCCTTCGCGCAGAACCGGATCTGGTGCCAGATCGTGGCTCTGGCCAGCGAGATCACTGCCTGGATGGGGCTGCTCGGCTACGCCGACCAGCCCGCTCGGCGGTGGGAGCCCAAGCGTTTGCGCCACCGCCTGTTCCAGATCCCCGCGGCTATCGCACGTCATGCCCGTCAGCGGGTCCTGCACCTCTCGGACCGGTCGATCTGGGCCGGGATCGTCCAGGCCGGCCACGCCCGCCTCGCTGACTTGCGCGCCCCCGCTGGATAGACCCCGCGACTCGTCACTGACCACCCTCCCGGAGGACCTCTGGCACTGGACGCCCGACCACCGCGACCGACACGCGGCGGACCGTCACACCCCGATGCCAGAATCAGCTACGGACATCGGCCACGACGCCCGACACTGCCGCTCAGCAGCACCGTGAAAGATCGAGGCTAAGGGACACACCCATGGAATCCTTCTTCGCACTGCTCCAGAAGAACGTCTTGGATCGAAAGCGCTGGAGGACCAGAGAGGAACTGCGGATCGCGATCATCACCTGGATCGAGCGGACCTACCACCGTCGTCGCCGACAGGCCCGCCTGAGCCGATTGACCCCTATCGAGTACGAGACCATCATGAACCCGACCGTCAGACTGGCGGCCTAACCCCAGCTGACACCTGATCGCGCATCAGTCCCGGTACTCCTGGAGGTGCTCCCTGACGAGCCGAACGCACCTCGCGCGCAGCTGGGGATCGATCTTCCACGGGTGCCTGTCCATCCTTCCGGACTCAAACAGCAGCGGCACCAGACCTGGGCCGATTCACTGTGAGATCCCCTCAGACTGCGGATGGGGCGTGCGGACTACGTCCTAACGCGCCGGGAGCGAGCTCATGCGGACTCATTCTTTCTCGCGCTGTCCATTCCCGGGACGATCCTTCGGGTGAGGTCGAGCGCGATGAAGGCGAGGAGCGTGACTCCGAGGAGGGGGAGGGCGAGGCCGACGACCGCAGCGATCGCGATGAGGATGCCGTAGGCCGCCGCGGTGTCGACGCGACGACCGAGAGGGCGAGGGAGGCCTGTGCGTGGCGGCTTGGGGCGGCGTCGCCACCACATGCGGTACCCGATCACGATGAGCGCGATTACCGCACCGGCGATGGCGATGAGCAGGAGCTGGTTGGGCCAGCCGAAAAGGATGCCCATGTGGAAGGAAATCCCAGCTTCGGCGAGCTTCCCGGCAACGGGCCAGTCGGCGAAGCGCACGCTCCCGACGACAGCTTCGGAGGTGGGGTCGATCGCCATGGAGTCCTGCTTCAGGGGCCATGATCGCTGCACCTGGGAGACGAGCCACGCTCCTCCGTCGGTGCTGGGGGTGATCGCTACCGGGTCGGTCAGGCCCTCTTGGCGGGCCGCCTCGAGCACGCTCTGCGCGGTGGCAGGCACTTCGGTTTCTGCGATCGGGGTGGTGGTTGCCGCCTCGGAGGAGAGGTAGGGCGTTGACCAGCTCAGGCTCTGGCGCAGTGCGCTGACGTTGCCGCCCGCGAATTGGGACCAGGTCAGTCCGGTGGCGGAGAGGAAGAACGTTCCGATAGCGGCCCAGACGCCGATGGTGGCGTGGAGGCTTATGGAGCGTTGGCGCTGCGGTCCCTTACGCTGGGGCAGGAGGTAGGCGCGTGCAGAGCGAGTGCGGACTTTACGTGTGACCCAGAGGGTGAGTCCGCTGAGGGCGAGGACCCACAGCCAGCTGGCCGCGACTTCGCTGTACCAGCGGCCGGCGTCCCCGAGGTGGAGATTGCGGTGGAGATCGTCGAACCAGGTCCGCAGCGGCAGCCACTCCCCGAAGGTGTTCAGCACGCCGGTCACCTCCCCGGTATAGGGGTCGACGAACGCGGTGAGCTGGCGATCCTCGCGAGCCGAGGGGGAATCGAACGTGACGCGCGTGGTGGACTCGGCATCCTTGGGCGGACGGATCTGCGTGATCGTGCCGTCTGTGACCTCGCTCCGCGCCGCCCGGCCGGGGCACTGGCGTGGAGTTCCTTGTCGTAGACGACCTGTTCGATCTGCGGGGTCAGCGCGTACAGGATCCCGGTCGCCGCGGCGACCAGGAGGAACGGCGCAATGAACAGCCCCACGTAGAAGTGCAGGCGGAGCGTGAGCTCTCGCAGCTCATCGCGCAGTCGGCGCGGGCGAGAGGTGTTGCCACCGGTGGGGCGGGGCGAGGCTTGGGTGGCCATCGGGTCGAGCCTTTCGCTGTGACGGAGAGGTGGCGTGGGCCGGGTTCACATGAGGGCGAGCATGAGCGCCATTCCTGCGGCCATCAGGAGGTGGCAGGCCGAGTGGGCGCGGTGCCCCGGATCGCGGAGCAAGCGCACGAGCCACCACGTGGTGATCACGGCGCTGAGCACGACGGCCCCCCAGTTGACTGCCTCCGCCCAGGCAGGGGCCGGCGCCATCTCCATCGCCATCTCGTCCCCGGTCCCGCCGCCGTGGTGTCCGGCGTGCGCATCGGCGGAGCCGCCCATGGCGTGGCCCATCAGCAGGGGCATCGCCAGCAGCATCCAGATCATCACGGAGTTGAGCACCACGTGGTTAACCACCCCCACGCGCTCACTCACCCCGTGGACAGTGGGGAGGCCGAGCAGCATCACGACGGTGAAGAGCGCGAAGAGGGCGACCTGGATCCAGGTCCCGGCCGTGCCGACCGGCCGCCACACCATCAGCAGCATCGCCAGGCTCATCACGAGATGGTTGACGTGCACCGCCGTCGCCACCGGCCCATGATGGGAGGAATGCACTGACCCAGTGATCACTGCGGCGGAAGCGCCGCGGCTCTGTGCGAGGTGAACTGCGCAGAACACGGCCGTTGCGAGGAAGATGGCGGTCAGCACGAATGACCAGGGAGACTCGATCACAGCACTGGACTCTACAGGAAGTAGAATTAGAGATGTACGGCGACACCCGTGCGCGGTACGGTACTCGGACTGAGGCGTTACACGGGGAGGGAGTGGTGACGAGATGGCGGGAGTGAGGTCTCGATCCTCCGGCGCACTGGAGGCACTGGTGATGCGAGCTTTATGGACTTCCACCGGCTCCCTTAGCGCGAGAGCGATCCAGGCATCTTTTGAGGATCCCGCGCCAGCGCAGACCACGGTTCTGACAGTGCTCTCCCGGCTCGAGGCGAAGGGGATGGTTTCTCGCCGAGCCCGGTCACCTCGGCGCGTGACCTTCGAAGCGGTCGTGAGCAGTGCGCAGGCGCATGCCGCGGACATGGTTGAGGTCCTCGATGACGCTCACGATCGTGAGGATGCGCTGATGGCGTTCACCGACAACCTCTCTGAGTCCGACCTTGATCTGGTGATGGATGCGATCACGTCACGGCGGTCTCGCCGAGGTCGCTGATGGTCTGGACCGTGGTCGGGCCGTTGCTGGCTGGCCTGATTGCATGCCCGCTCTCCGCGTACCTCGTATCCCGTGGGAGGTGGCAGATCCGCCATCCCCGGCGGGCGCTGATGGTGTGGGCCTCGGTTGGTGTTGTTGGGCTGGTCATCGCGATCGCGTCCATTCTCCTGGCGGCCGCGCTCTCCCTGTCGGCGAGCTCCGCGAGCGCTGCGGCCGAGGGGCTTGCTCTCACGTTCATCGCCTGGGCCGGTCTCGAGGGGCTAGGGATCGTGGGATCGCTCGCCCACCTGGGCAGGGTCGATCCCGGCAAGGATGATGACGAGCGGCCGAGCGTCGCGGAAATGCTCTCGCGCCGCCGAACGGACTCCTGGCAGGTCGGCGCTGTTGCCGTGGTCGAGATCGAGGATTCTCGCTATGTCGCGGTGGCCGTCCCGGGCGCGACGCCGTCGATCTTCGTCTCGCGCGCCGTTCGGCACGCGCTTCCGCCCTCCTACCTGTCCGCGGTTCTCGCCCACGAAGCAGCACATCTCGATCAGCTTCACGCGCTGGTGAGGGGGGTCGGAGCGTGGCACGTAGCGTGCCTGCCCAAGAGGTCCCGGCTGCGACGAGAGCTTGCTTCACGGATCATGCTGCTCACCGAGCTGGCGGCCGACGATGTCGCTGCCGAGAAGGTCGGCCCCGCCCATCTGCACGACGCCCTCGTCGCACTCCATCACCTCGCCCCCTCCCGCGAGCTGGAAGTTCGTGCCGCTCGCGTTCGAGCGCTCCACAGGACTTACCCTCTGCCGCAGGGGAGGGTACTGGTGGCTTCCCTTCCGGGGCAGAGACTGCAGCGAAAGCAGCGTTGAGATGCGTGCGGGAGACGTCAGCAACAGCATGAGCGGCCATCTCGTGCTGCGTACTCGACATCTTGTAGATTCGGTGAGGTGAAGCAGAGAGTAGTACTCCTGGCGGTGGGCTCGCTCCTCCTAGCGGCGCTACCCGCGGTGGCAGCGAACCTGCTCAGCGGCCCGGCCGTCTATGAGGACATACACCGGGAGTTCCCCGGGCTCGGGACAGCCGTGGTAGCTGCAGGTCTGCGTGGCGCAGCCGATCTCGCAGCACTGGTCTCCCTGGGCGCCGTCGTCGCGGTGCTGTTTCTGCATCCGCGCTCTATCCGCTCGGCAAGCAGTGTGCGGTTCGGCCCCGACCTGACCCTCCTTACCTGGGCTTCGGGCGCGTGGGTCGTACTGGCGGCGGCGAACGTGATCGTCTCGGCGCCCGAGTCCAACGGCCTCGGGATGGGCCGTCTCTTGGAGCCGGGATCGTTTGGGCCGCTCTACATGTTCGGCTACATGCCCCGGGCATGGACCGTCACACTGGTCGGGGCCCTGGTCCTGTGGCTGTGCTCCTACTGGGGTACACGCTGGACAACGCTGCTGCCGGGTCTGTGGGCGGGAATCGTCGGCGCATTGGCGCCGGTGGTGGTGGGGCAGATCCTCGTCGGCCCGGACCACGACATCGGTGGAGATGCTGGTGCACTTCAGGTCATCGCGGGTGGGGTGTTGCTGGGCCCGATCCTCGTCACTGCGGCATTGCAGGTCATCCGTCATGACGAGGGTGGACGGCTGCCCCTGTTAGTGGGACGCGTTTCCCGCATGGGCTTGGTGGGGGCGGCTGTCGTGCTTGTGACGGAGCTGGTGGTGACGTGGTTCAAGCTCGCCGGCACCACCCCTTGGGGCTCAGTGACCGGTGTCCTCGCTCTAGTGCGTTTGGCGCTGCTGGTCGCGCTCATAGTGGCGCTCGTGGTCATGCAGCGCCGGAGCGTGCACAGGATGGCGGTCCCGGCCCTGCTGATCATCATGTGGGTGGCGATCGGTGCGGCGATGACTCGCATTCCGCCGCCGCAGTACTTCGTGCCCACGAGCATCCCGCAGGTGTTCATGGGGTTCGAAGTCCCGGATGCGCCAACCCTCGGGACGCTGATGAGCACGTGGCGGCTCAACCTGCTGTTCGCCGTCCTCGCGGTCGCCGGTATCGCGTTCTATCTCGCGATGGTGATCGCCCTGCGCCGGCGCGGCACGAGCTGGCCGATCAGCCGCGTGCTGTTGTGGTGCGGCGGCTGGCTGGTCGTCCTCGCGGCCACGAGCTCCGGGTTCGGGAAGTACTCCGCCCCGGACTTCGGCGTGCACATGGTGGTGCATATGAGCCTGTCCATGCTCGCTCCGATCCTCCTGGTCCAGGGCGGGGTGATCACTCTGGTCCTGCGTACCGCGCGCGTGGATCGACGGCGGGCGGGCGTGCACTCCTGGGTGACGCAGATCCTGCACTGGCGACTGCTGCGCGTCCTGTACCACCCGGCGTTCGTGTTCATTATCTTCATCGGCTCCTACTACGGCCTGTACTTCACCCCCCTGTTCGAGACGATGATGAGTGTTCACTGGGCACACCAGCTGATGAACCTCCACTTCCTGGCCACGGGGTACGCGTACTACAGCCTGATCATCGGCGTGGACCGTCCCCCGCGGCCCCTGCCGCACATCGGGAAGCTCGGCTACACCTTCGCTGCGATGCCCTTCCACGCCTTCTTCGGCGTCGCGATCATCTCGGCCCCTTCGTTGTTCGCAGAGAACTACTACCGATCTCTGGCTCTGCCCTGGGCGGACCTCGAGCGCTCCCAGCAGACAGCAGGCGCGGTGGCCTGGGCAGGCGGGGAGATCCCTCTGATCATCGCAATCGTCGCACTGTGCATCCAATGGGCGCGTCAGGACGACAAGGAGGCCCGCCGACGGGATCGGCACCTCGACCGCGGCCTGGACACCGAGTTCGACGCCTACAACGACATGCTCAAGAAACTCTCGGACAGGGAGCGCACACGATGAACCACACCCCCACCGCCCTGGCCGCCCCGCCAGCCCTCTCCCTGGAGGAGCGGTACACCTTCGACATCTCCGGGATGACCTGCGCGGCGTGCGCGAACCGCATCGAGCGGAAGCTCAACAAGCTCGACGGCGTCAGCGCCACCGTCAACTACGCCACCGAGCGCGCCGTCGTCACGGGCATCGCCTCCCCGGCTCAGGCGGTCGAGGTCATCCGCGGCGCCGGCTACGACGCGGCCGAGCACGACGACCAGGACGACGAGTGGTCGCGCCGCGCCAACGAGAATCGCATCGTGACCCTGCGGCGCAGGCTCATCACCGCAGCTTTGCTCACCGTTCCGCTGATGGACCTCACCATCGCCCTCGCACTCGTGGAGCAGTGGCGGTTCCCCGGCTGGGAGCTGCTGTGCGTCCTCCTCGCGGTCCCCGTGGTCACGTGGGCGGCCTGGCCCTTCCACCGGGCCGCCTGGCGGAACCTGCAGAACCGCTCCGTCAGCATGGACACCCTGGTCTCCCTCGGCATCGTCACCTCGTTCGGCTGGGCCCTCGTCGCGATGATCGCCGGGATCGAGCCCAGCGACGGCGTGTGGCTCGGCATCGGAGAGGTCCCCGACGGCGCCAACGCCCTGTACCTCGACGTCGCCGCGGGACTGACGACCTTCCAGCTCGCAGGCCGCTACTTCGAGACCCGCAGCCGGCGCCGCGCCGGCGACGTGCTCAGCGCGCTGTCCGCCCTCGGGGCACGAGAGGCCCGCCGCCGACGAGACGGGGTCGAGACGATGGTGCCGGTCGAGGAGCTCCGCACCGGCGACATCGTGCTCGTACGCCCCGGCGAGACGATCGCCGCCGACGGCCGGGTCATCGAGGGCACCGCCTCCCTCGACACGGGCGCCATGACCGGAGAATCCCTCCACCGCACGGTCGGTCCGGGCGACGAGGTCATCGGCGGCTCCGTCTCCACGGACGGGATCCTCGCCCTCGAGGCGACTCGAGTGGGTGCCCACACACAGCTCGCGCAGATGGCCGCGATCGCAGAGCAAGCGCAGATCCGCAAGGCCCAGGTCCAGCACCTCGTCGACGCGGTGGTGCGCGTGTTCGTCCCCGTCGTCCTCATCCTCACCGTGCTCGTCGCACTCGCCTGGCTCCTCGCCGGCGCTGACGTGTCCACTGCGGTGACCAACGGGATCAGCGTGCTGATCATCGCCTGTCCCTGCGCCCTCGGCCTCGCCACCCCTACCGCGCTCATGGTCGGCGTCGGGCGCGGCGCGCTGCTTGGGGTCCTGGTCAAGGGACAGGACGCGCTGGAAGCCAGCGGCAAGGTCACCACCGTCGTCCTGGACAAGACCGGAACCCTCACGCTCGGCGCCCCGCGCGTCGTCAGCATCCATGCAGACGGGGTCACCGCAGAGCAGCTCATGCGCCTGGCTGCCGGCGTCGAAGCGGCTTCCGAACATGCCGTCGCCGAAGCACTCCGCACCCGCGCCGCGACCATGGTCGCCGACATCCCGACAGCTACCGATCACATCGTTTCCCCCGGCCACGGGATTAGCGCCACGATCGACGGGGAGAGCATCGCTGTCGGCAGCCGGGCCTTCCTGCGCGAGCTCGGCGCCCACGTCGGCGAAGCGCTGGCGCAGACCGTCGCAGATGCCGAAAGGGCAGGGCACTCCACCGCGCTGGTCGCACGGGGCACGGAGGCGATCGGGGTGATCACGCTCTCCGACGTGATGAAGGAGGACGCCGCGGAGGCCGTCGCCGCGCTGCACGAGCTCGGGCTGCGAACTGTACTGCTGACGGGAGACACTCCGGCAGCCGCCGAGCGGGTCGCCGACTCTCTCGGGATCCCGGAAGTCCGTGCCGGCGTCCTCCCCACGGAGAAGGTCGCCGTGATCGAGCAGCTCCAGGACGAGGGGCACCGGGTCGCCATGGTCGGCGACGGCATCAACGACGCTCCCGCCCTCGCGGCCGCCGACCTCGGGCTCGGGATCGTCACCGGCACCGACGTCGCCCTGAAGTCGGCCGACATCATCCTCGTCCGGGATGATCTCTACTCGATCGCCGACGCCATCACCCTCGCCCGCGCCACCCACCGCACCATCCGCACCAACCTGATCTGGGCCTTCGCCTACAACATCGCGGCCATCCCGATCGCCGCCGCCGGTCTGCTGAACCCCCTGATCGCTGCCGCTGCAATGTCCCTCTCCTCCGTCTTCGTGGTCCACAACAGCCTCCGACTCCAGAACGTCACCTCACTCCGGCCGACACGAAGGTAAGGAAGGGCACTAGACCACTCCACCAGATCCGATCATTCATGCGAGTAACCCGCCGCGGTGTACCGTGCTCATCCTGAGAATCGCCCGGCCAAGCTAGAGGGCTGCAGCAACACGGCCATCTACATGAGAACTGCGGCGGCGGGGAGAGAGGTCGCCACTACTGGTCATCGCTTGCTGACTGGTCACTGCACACTGTATGGTCACCGCATGCTGACTATAGCTACGCAGCTCGATGTGATGAATCGGCTTGGCCGCGCCATGGCCGACCCCACGAGATCGCGCATCCTGCTCTTTCTTCTCGATCGTCCGAGCTATCCAGCAGCCCTCGCCGATGAGCTGTCGCTGAGCCGCACGAACGTCTCCAATCACCTCTCCTGCCTGCGTGGATGCGGGATCGTGGTGGCGACACCTGAGGGTCGGCGCACCCGCTACGAGATCGCCGATGGGCACCTCTCCCGGGCGCTTTCCGCGCTGGTCGAGACCGTGCTCGCCGTCGACGACGGCGCCCCTTGCACCGACTCGGACTGTGACGTCCCTCTGTGCTGCAACTCCCCTATCCCCGCCGCTGAGGAGATCGCCAGATGAGCGATGAGTGCTGCGGCCCCGCCCGTCCCGCTGCTACTACCCGGACTCCGCTTGCTTTCTCACCACCTCCGGCCCCCGATGGGGAACCCTGCTGCGGCCCCGCAACGGCGTCGCAACCAGCGGAGGACGGGGATGCGTGCTGTGGGAGCACTGCCCCGGCACCAATCGGCGAGCCGCTTGAGGTAGAGCGTTCGACGCCTTGGTGGCGCGACCGCTCCCTTCTGCTTCCCGTTACTGCCGGGGTCCTGTGGGTCGCCGGTCTGCTAATCGACTGGGCGAACTTCGAGCTGGCGGCCCTGGTCGTGCATGTCCTGGCCCTCCTTGCCGGGGCCTGGACGTTCGTGCCCGGCACGTTGCGGCGCCTTGTGCAGGGTCGCGGCCGGGGCCGGCTTGGTGTGGGTCTGCTGATGACGATCGCTGCAAGCGGGGCTGTGCTGCTCGGTCACGTCGGTGAGGCGGCGGCTCTCGCGTTCCTGTTCTCCCTGGCCGAGGCGCTCGAGGACCGTTCGATGGACCGTGCGAAGCAGGGTCTCCGCGCGTTGCTCGCCCTGATGCCGGAGACCGCCCGGGTCCGGCGGCCCGACGGGCCTCGGACCGTTCCCGCCGCAGAGGTCAGCGCCGGGGATGTGCTCCTGCTGGGTGCCGGCGATCGCGTGGCCACTGACGGCGTTGTCGAGACCGGTCGCTCATGGGTGGACACCTCGGCGATCACTGGGGAATCCATCCCCGTCGAGGTGGGGCCCGGGGATGAAGTTCATGCCGGCTCCGTGAACGGCTCCGGCTCGATCTCGCTACGGGCCACGGCAGACGGACGCGACAACTCCCTCACCCAGATCGTGCGCCTGGTCGACCAGGCCCACGCCGCCAAGGGCGAGCGGGCACGCCTCGCCGACCGCATCGCTCGGCCCCTGGTTCCCACGGTGCTCGTGGTCGCCGTGCTCGTCGCCCTCGTCGGCGTCGTCACAGGTGATCCGATGACCTGGGTCGAACGCGCTCTGGTGGTGCTGGTGGCCGCTTCTCCCTGCGCTCTCGCGATCGCCGTCCCGGTGACCGTCATTTCCTCGATCGGCTCTGCCAGCAAGCTCGGTGTGGTCATCAAGTCCGGCGCCGCTTTCGAGCAGCTCGGCACGATCCGCACCGTGGCCCTGGACAAGACAGGCACCCTCACCCGCAACCAGCCGTGCGTAGTGGATGTCGCCGTCACCGAGGGGCACAGCGATCTTGATGTTCTCGCAATCGCCGCGGCACTTGAGTCCGTCAGCACCCACCCGCTGGCCACCGCAATCCTCACTGCCGCTTCCGGTTCGTCGGTGCAGGCCGACGACGTCCAGGAGATTCCCGGTCACGGCATCACCGGCACGATCCGGGGAGGCGTGGTGCGCGCGGGAAGTCCTCGCTGGATCACCCCAGGTGCTCTCGGGGACCAGACTCGAGACATGGCCTCCCAGGGCATGAGCGTGGTCATGGTCGAGGAGGACTCCCAGGTGATCGGCGCGATCGGGATCCGCGACGAGTTGCGCGCTGATGCGGCCGAGGCCGTTGCCGCCCTGCACGCCCAGGGGATCCGCACCGTGATGCTCACCGGCGACAATGAGCTGACGGCCCGGGCGATCGCCGCAGAAGCCGGGATCGACGAGGTCCACGCAGAGCAGCTGCCCACCGATAAGGCCTCCCATATCCGCCATCTGACCGCACAGAGCCCAACCGCGATGATCGGCGACGGCATCAACGATGCTCCCGCGCTCGCTTCAGCAAGCGTCGGCATCGCCATGGGAGTGACCGGGACGGCCGCTGCGGTGGAGTCGGCCGACGTCGCGTTCACCGGCACGGACCTGCGCCAGCTCCCCGCAGCCTTGGCCCATGCTCGTCGGGGACGTCGCATCATGACGGGGAACATCGGCCTCGCGCTGGCGATCATCGTGGTGCTGTTCCCGCTGGCCCTCTTCGGAGTGCTGGGACTCGCTGCCGTGGTGCTTGTGCACGAGGTGGCCGAGGTGGTCGTCATCGCGAACGGCATGCGCGCCGCGCGGGCCGAGGGAGTGCACTCGCAGGGGACACCCAGCCGCGCCGGGCAGGATAACCGCGAGACGCCCCCCACCCGAGAGGCCGCCGAATGCGCCGCAGCACAAAACTGACCATCGGACTGCTTGCCGTCGCGGCGCTGATGCTCGCGGGATTCCTCATCGTCCCCGACACCGGGCGCGACACGACAGCGGATGAAGACGCGTCGGATGCACCGACCTCTCAGCTCGTTCGAGAGGACAGCCCCCGACTCTCGGAGGGAAGCAGCGACGTCGTCTTCGTGGAGTACCTCGATTTCGAGTGCGAAGCATGCCTTTCCCTGTACCCCACCGTCGAGGAGCTCCGCGCCGAGTATGGAGACCGTGTCACCTTTGTGGTGCGGTACCTGCCACTGCATGGAAACTCTGTCGAGGCTGCCCAGGCCGCGGAGGCTGCGAAGGAGCAGGGCGAGTTCGAGGCGATGTACAAGGCCCTGTTCGACAATGCTACCGAGTGGGGACACCAGGAGACGTCCCAGCGTGAACTCTTCTTCTCCTACGCGGAGGAGATCGGGCTGGACATGGAGCGGTTCGAGCAGGTCTACGACGACCCCGCCACGACCCAGCGCATTGAACAGAGCGCCGCGGACGCCGAGGCTCTCGGCGTGACCGGCACCCCCACGTTCTTCGTCGACGGGAAGCCGCTGGAGCCCACCCGTGTCGAGGACCTCACGAACCCTCTCGATACCGCTCTCGAGGGCTGAGGCGGTGTCGACCGCGTCTGGCGCCGGAGAGGCGTCACGGGGGGACATCGTGACCGATGCAGAAACTCGGCCGCGCCTCGGTCTCGGCCTGTTGTTCACGATCACCGGGGGAATAGGCCTGGTGATGGCCGTCGTGCTGCTGGTCGAGAAGATCGCGCTGATCGAGGACCCCGCCTACGTCCCCTCCTGCAGCCTCAACCCGGTCCTGTCCTGCGGATCAGTGATGTCCACCCCTCAGGCCTCGGCCTTCGGCATTCCCAATCCGATCCTCGGCATCGCCGGATTCTCCGCCGTCTTGGCCCTAGGCACAGCTTTCCTGGCTGGTGCCCGCATGGCGCGCTGGATGAGCGTGGTCATTCAGGTCGGTGTCACGTTCGCGATGCTGTTCGTGCATTGGCTGATCGGCCAGAGCCTGTACGAGATCGGGGCGCTATGCCCCTACTGCATGGTCGTGTGGGCGGTGACGATCCCCCTGTTCTGGTTCACCACCCTCCACCACCTGCGCCGCTGGACCCGCGGGGCCGCACCCGTCACGCGTCGAACCGTTTCGCTACTGATCGAGTTCCGGCTCCCGGTGCTCGTGGCCTGGTACCTCGTGATCTTGTCTCTCATCGCAATGGGATTCTGGGACTACTGGTCCACGGTGCTCTGACCCCTCCCCACTCATCTGTCCGTCCCCCTCGACCGGAAGGAGTACGTCCATGCGCTCCCGCTCTCGGCGGCAGCTGCTCCATGCCACAGGGCTCGCTGCAGCCATCGGCCTGGCCACGGCCTGCAGCAGCGAGGACACCAGCGACCGCTACGACTCCGAGAACTCCGGATACGTCTCCGGCAACGGTGTCACCACAGAGATCGCTCCCGCCGACCGTACGGAGCCAGTGGAGTTCTCCGGGACCACCTACGACGGCGACGAGTTCGACTCGATCGAGCACCTCGGCAACGTGCTCGTGGTGAACGTATGGTATGCCTCCTGCCCACCGTGCCGGGTCGAGGCACCTGACCTCCAAGCCATCCATGAGGAGTACACCGACCAGGGCGTCGTATTCATCGGCATCAACCTCCGCGACGAGGCGGGGCCCGCCCAGGCCTTCGAGGAGAACTACGGCATCACCTACCCCTCAATCCCCGATCAGCAGTCCGAGATCCTGTACCAGCTTCGTGGACATGTCGCACCCAATGCCGTCCCCACGACCCTCGTCCTCGATCACGATGGGCGGGTCGCTGGCCGGATCTCCGGAGCGATCGATCCCTCGATCCTGCGTGCGATGCTCGACGGCGTTCTCGAAGAGGCTGCCGAGTGAGCGGGGGCGGACTCGCTGAGACCTTCCAGTCGATCGCCCTGTCGGGCTCTCTCATGCTGGCAGTCGCGGTGGCGGCGATCGCGGGACTGATCGCGTTCCTCTCACCGTGCGTGCTGCCAATCGTGCCCGGCTACCTCGGCTACGTCTCCGGGCTCGCGGGCCAGAACACGGGGATATCTGCATCACCCCGCAAGGATCCAGGTACTGGCCGGAAAACCGCTCGAGGTGAGGCTTACCGAGCGGGAACTGGACGAATGCTGGGAGGCAGCGCTCTATTTGTTGCGGGATTCACAGTAGTTTTCATGGCTCTCGGCGGATTCGCCGGGGCGATGGGATACCTGCTTCAAGCTCACGCCGAATGGATCAACCGCATCGCCGGCCTCATCGTCATCTTCATGGGAATCATTTTCATGGGTGCCCTGCCTCGGTTTTCAGGGAACATCCGGGTCACGAAGAGACGGCCCGACGCAGGCCTCCTGGGCGCCCCGCTGCTCGGGTTCGTCTTCGGGCTCAGCTGGACCCCGTGCATCGGCCCCACGTACGCCGCGATCATCGCCCTCTCCCTCGACTCAGGAGCAGAGGGCTCCGGAGCGACACGCGGTGCCGTCCTAGCTCTCGCGTACTCCCTTGGCCTAGGCATCCCCTTCGTGATCAGCGCCCTCCTTCTCGACAAGGCGATGGGCGTGAGCAGGGCCCTTTCGCGACACCGACGACTCCTCGGGATTCTCTCCGGCGCGCTGTTGATCACCATCGGACTCCTTCTTCTCACCGGGACGTGGGCCACCTGGATGGATCACCTGCAAGGCTCCATCGCCACGTTCCAGCCAGCCGTGTGAACCCCGCGGAGCCTTTGGCGCCACCTGCCGAGAACGTTTCGCAGTACAGAGCCCGGGCGTCGGACGACCGACGTGACACACACACCACCGAGACGCCGGACTCAAGTAAAGAGAACGTATGGAGACTCGGGCCGATGCGTCCTCGGTTCAAGAACTGGTGAAGTCATCAGCCAAGGTCTCCCTCGAGTGTTCCCCAAGCCCGCGCCCGTCGGTATGTTGGTCTTACCGGTTACGAGGTACGAGAGTTTCTTCCCGATACTTGCACTGCTTTTGCGTTGCCGCGACCCAATGCCCGAATCTCCCCGAACACTTCGGGGATCATCACGGAGAACATTCATGGCCACGAGCAATTCCCACCGCGCGCCTGGCCGCGCAATCACCCCCCTCCGCCACAGCGGACGCGCCCTGCGTGGCACCGGAGGCGCGGCCGTCCTCGGCACCGTGCTGCTCGGCTCCGCCTTCGCTGGCGGCACCGCCCAGGCAGCCCCTGCTGTCCCCGCGTCCACCCCCGCCGTGGCCTCGCCGGCTGCTGCGCCCGCCGCCCCGACCCCGGCCAAGGCGCTCCATTCCTCGAAGAAGCTCCGCTGGGGCTCCCAGGGATCTTCGGTCGAGAAGCTCCAGTCCGCGCTGAACAAGGAGGGCGCCTCGCTTGCTGTGGACGGCAAGTTCGGGAAGCTCACCCACGGCGCGGTGAAGGACTACCAGCGAGACAACGGCCTCCAGGTCGACGGCGTCGTAGGCCCCGAAACCCGCGGCTCACTCAATGGCGGCGCGTCCGTCGGCGGCGCAGGCACCTCCGTCCCGACCCAGGGCGCATCCTCGTCCTCCAGCAGTGGTGAGGCGATCGTCGACGCCGCGCGCACCCAGATCGGCGCCTCCTACTCCTGGGGCTCGAGCAAGCCGGGCGTGAGCTTCGACTGCTCCGGCCTGACCCAGTACGCCTACAAGCAGGTCGGCATCGACCTCCCCCGCACCTCCGGCCAGCAGGTCGCCGCGGCGACCCAGATCTCCAAGTCCGAGGCCCAGCCAGGCGACATCGTCGTGTGGCCCGGCCACATGGGAATCTACGCAGGCGGCGACAAGGTCGTCGATGCGGGTCGATCCCCCGGCGCCGTCACCGAGCGCACGATCTGGGGCAACCCCACCTTCATCACCTTCCGCTGACCCCAACAGCGCTGAGCGACGTGCAGTCCCCTTCGACGACGGGCTGCACGTCGCTCGTGGTTCTGCGGGTGGTGAAGACGCGGAAGTCCAGCGCCTCCATCGCGGCTGTTCATGGCGCGGGCAACGCAACGGGAAGCATGCAGCGAAGACGCCTCCGGCGATCGCGGCGCGGCGTTCGATCCAGCGAAGGCGCAGCCAATGGGCTCTTGCCCTGATGAAGGTGGCGGTGCCGACCAGCGCACACCTGGTGTCCTCAGCGCGGACGAGCGCGTCCAACTCCGTGCAACTATGGACCCGCCGGGTCAAGTCCCTGGAAGTGGTGTAGCGATCCTTTGCTGAGAGGGCAGGCGGTCAGTGCGGGCAGGGGGTTAGTGGTGACCTCCTCGGTGCTGGTGTCAGGGACGAGAGTGAGGCGGCAGCGAGTGAGAACGTCGAGGCCGAGATAGCGGGGTCCTTCGGCCCACTCGTCGGCCTGTTCGGCCAGGACCGCGCCGACAAGACGGACGATCGCCTCGCGGGTGGGGAAGATGCCGACAGAGTCCGTGCGGCGGCGGATCTCCTTGTTCAGCCGTTCGGTGGGGTTGTTCGACCAGATCTGGCCCCACACGTCCTTGGGGAACACTGTGAACGCGAGGAGGTCCGCGCGGGCCGCGTCGAGGCGCTCTGCCACGGCCGAAAGCTTCTCGCTGACATAGTCCAGCAGTCGGTCGAACTGGGCGTTCACCATTGCGGCGTCGGGCTGGTCATAGACGCCGTGCAGCATCGCTTTCACCGCCGACCACATGCTCTTCGGCGCCACGGCCACGAGGTTCGCGGCGTAGTGCCTGCGGCACCGCTGCAAGCCCGTTACCTTGTGAGCACCCCGATGGACGGGGTCTGGTCGCTCGGCCGGGTATGGCTATGTTGCCCTGCCATCAATGGTCCGGGGGGTGTTGCCGCCCGGTCGAGAGACACGCGTTGACCGCTGATAGGGACACGGCCCAGCACTGCTGAGGTCTCTTCGTAACGTGGGTGCCGGCATCGGGTGTCAGGACTGCGACCAGCGATGATGCTCCAAGGAAGGACAGCATCATGAACACACGATTCGCGGTCGTCGTCGGCCTGGACGTCGGGAAGACCGCTCACCACGCGTGCGCGCTCGACCCGGAGGGGAACAAGCTGTTCGATAAGCCCCTCCCGCAGGACGAGACCAAGCTCCGCGAGCTGTTCACTCAGCTGCAGAACCACGGCGAAGTGTTGATGGTGGTCGATCAGCCCAACACCATCGGGACGCTACCGATCGCCGTCGCCCGAGACACTGGCTGCACCGTCGCCTACCTCGCCGGGTTGGCGATGAGGAAAGCCGCGGATCTGTATCCCGGCAGGTCAAAGACCGATGCACGCGACGCGTTCATCATCGCCGACACCGCTCGGACTATGCCTCACACGTTGCGGCAGGTCGATCGAGACAACGAGATCCTCTCCGCCCTGAAAGTCCTGGCCGGCTTCGATGAAGACCTCGCGCACGAGACCACGAGGGCGCTGAATCGGATCCGGTCGCTGCTCACGCAGATCCATCCCGCACTCGAGCGCGTCTTCGTCGGTGGCAGCTTTTCCACGACACTGGTGCTGGATCTGCTGGAGAAGTTCGGCGGCCCCACCGGGCTCAAGACTGCTGGCCGTGGCAAGGTTCTCCGGTTCGCCCGGTCCCATTCCCGCCGGAGTCCCGAAGCACTGGTCGATCAGATCTTCACGGCGCTCGGAGAGCAGACCGTCATCGTTCCTGCGACCGCAGCAGTGGAGCTCGTGATCCCCAGAGTCGCTGGTCAGGTCAAGGAACTCAAGGAACAGCGAGCGACCGTGGCCAGGGAGGTCGAGGGCATGTTGGAGGACTTCCCTCTCGCCTCGGTCTTGATGAGTATGCCGGGGATCGGCATCAAGACCGCCGCTCAGATCCTCTTGAACATTGGCGACGGTTCCGCGTTCGAGACCCCGGGCCACCTCGCGGCCTATGCCGGCATCGCGCCGGTCACGCGAAGATCCGGAACCTCGATCCGCGGGGAGTTTCCCGCTCGATCAGGCAACAAACGACTGAAGAACGCACTGTTCTACTCCGCCTGGGTCGCCTCGAACCACGACCCGATCTCCAAGGCTTACTACGATCGGAAACGAGCCCAGGGCAAGCGCCACAACGCCGCCGTGATCTGCCTGGCACGCCGCCGCTGCAACGTCATCTTCGCCATGCTCCGCGACGGCACCTACTACCAGCCACCCACCAACGCCCCGACACCCGAGCCAGCCGCCCTCGCGGCTTGACTCGGAACATAGGGACACCCCCCATCGAGTACGAGACCATCATGAACCCGACCGTCAGCCTGGCGACCTAACCCCAGCTGACATCAGTCCCGTCCCAACGGGTCTACTCTCACTGGCACGAGCATCGCTGCGGGCGCGGAGAGCGCCGAACGTGACGGCCGCCGCGACGAGAGCGGGGCTGCGCCCGACTATGCGCAGTCCCACGACGTCGCCTCGGCGCCGGGCGCCTCCGATCGCCTTTCGAAGAGCGCCACATGGTCGCCGCCTCCACTTCATGCCGTGGTTCTCCCACTTCGGCCCGGGGATGCCGAAAGGCCATGCCGACAGCAGGGGTCTCGTCGGCTTGGCAGATCGCGTGCGTACCGACTACGAGCGCGGCGAAACGATATCCGAGCCGTGTAGCGTGCACAGAATCACGCCGTCGCCGGTGAGTCCGAGAAGCCTCTCGGCCGCGGAGAGCAGATCGATCAGCGCCTCCGAGTGCGCGAGGGAATAGACCGAGGCGCGCCCCTCGGGGCGGACGGTGACCATACCGGTGTCGCGTAGACATATCAGATGCTTCGAGACCGTGCTCTGCGACAGACCCAAGTGCTGGGTGAGGTCAACCACGCGGTGCTCACCGAGCTGCAAATGATGGAGGATGATCAGCCGGTTCGGGTCGCTGAAGCTATGGAAAAGGCTCGCCGCCGGCATCATCGCATCCGCCGTGACGGCTCCGGGGTCGATGCCGTGCATCCGCACCTGGTCCTCCAGGGATGTCATCGCCATTCGGCAATAATAGTCACGACTGTTCACCAAGTCGAGCACGTTGCGCATGGTTGGGTTGTCTATGTAACATCGCTGTATGACGATGACATCGAGCAGCATGACAATCATTCTCGCCTTCACTCCGGGAGTGGGTGCCAGATGAGTACTGGACACAGTCACGGGCCCGCAGTCGAGGAGGTGGGAGGACACCCCGGCGACTTCCGTGCGCGACTGTGGATCGCCTTCGGCATCACCGCGACTATCGTCGTGGCCCAGGCTGCGGGTTCGATCCTCACCGGGAGCCTCGCACTGCTGACGGACACCGCGCATGCGATCACTGACGCCTCGGGCCTGCTCGTCGCGCTCATCGCCGCCACGTTGATGCTCAAGCCCACCACCTCACGGCGCACGTGGGGCTTCCGCCGGATCGAGGTCATCGCCGCACTGGGGCAGGCGACCCTGCTGCTCGTGGTCGGCACCTACGCCGCGATCGAAGGCATCCGCCGCTTGTTCGAGCCGCCGGAGGTGCCCGCCACCGAGCTGCTGATCTTCGGCATCGTCGGCCTGCTCGCGAACATCGTCGCCATCGCCGTCCTGTCCTCCAGTAGGGGCGCGAACTTCAACATGCGCGCGGCGTTCCTCGAAGTCCTCAACGACGCTTTGGGGTCTCTCGGTGTGATCGTCGCGGCGATCGTGATCGCCACCACAGGCTTTCAGCAGGCCGACGCCATCGCAGGATTGTTCATCGCCGCCCTCATCGTCCCGCGTGCCTTCACTCTCATGCGCGAGACCACGGCTGTGCTCATGGAGTTCACCCCGAAAGGGCTCGACCTTGACCAGGTCCGCCAGCACATCCTGGAGCTGGAGCACGTCACCGACGTCCACGACGTGCACGCCTCCACGGTCGCCACGGGGCTACCCACGATCACCGCGCACATCGTCGTGGAGGACGAATGCTTCACCGACGGCCATGCCGCCGACGTGCTCCACGACATCAAGGAATGCGTCGCCAGCCACTTCGACATCGCCGTGCACCACTCGACCTTCCAAGTCGAGACCGCTCACATCAGTGATCACGAGCAGGCCGCGGTGAGACATCCGTAGCTGAAGCGCCCTGGGTTTCGTTCCGTGGTTAGACGGTCGCGGGCGCGGTCGCCGCGGGGTGAGTGTAGGTCGCTTCGACCTCGGCCGGGGTGCGGTAGCCGAGAACTTCGTGGATCCGGCGTGTGCTCCACCAGTGGGCCCAGGCCATCGTCGCGATCTCCACGTCCGAGACTGAGCCCCAGACGCGCCTTGAGTAGATGAGCTCGGTCTTGTAGAGACCATCCACCGCGTCAGCCAGCGCATTATCGTAGCTACCTCTCGCGGTTCCGACTGACGCCTTCACGCCAGCAGTCGTGAGAGCGTCGGAGTAGGCGAGAGAAAAATATTGGGTGGATTCAACTGGTGGACGCAACACCTCAGGTCGAGGAGGGTGTTGATGGGACGACCAGCTGGATGGCTGAAGGGTGGATTCAATCGGTGGATGCAACACCCTCTTGCTCGAGTGACTGTAGCTGCTCGGCGAACACCTCAGCTGGAGACTTCCAGCCGAGGACCTTCCGGGGACGATTGTTGACTGCCAGCGCGACCGCTTCGAGGTCCTGCACAGTCCAGCGTGAGAGATCGGTACCCTTCGGGAAGTACTGACGTAGCAGCCCGTTCGTGTTCTCGTTCGTGGGCCTCTGCCACGGCGAGTGGGGATCGGCGAAGAACACCTTCGTGCCCGTCTCCACAGTGAACTGCGCATGCCCAGACAGCTCCTTGCCGCGGTCCCAGGTCAGCGTCTTGCGCAACTGCTGCGGCAGGGTCGTCATCGAGGCAGTCAAAGCAGCGTTCATCGCCACAGCGCCGTAGCCGGCCAGGGCGGGACCGTTCTTGACCCGCGGTGTCTGCCCGTAGCCGTCCAGCCGAGGCAGGTGCACCAGCAACGTGGCTCGGCTCTTGCGCTCAATGACGGTACCGATCGCGGACCGGTTCGTGCCGATGATCAGGTCACCTTCCCAGTGTCCTGGCACGGCGCGGTCAGCGGCTTCGGCGGGGCGTTCACTGAGGACCACATCCTCGGTCACGTGCCCTTGAGGCTTGTTCTTCGACCGGGCTCGGGGCGCCCGCAGAGATCGGCCGGTGCGCAGGCAGGCGACCAGTTCTCGCTTGAGCGCGCCCCGGCCCTCGATGAACAGGGACTGGTAGATCGCCTCGTGACTGATACGCATGGACTCATCCTCGGGGTAGTCGATCTCAAGCCGGTGTGAGATCTGCTCCGGACTCCACGCCGTGACCCACCGCCGGTCGGCCCGGCGTGGCTTCGACCTGCCCTTCCACGCCGGTACGTCCGGCCCGGCCACGATCGACCCATCTGGATGGCACACATCGCCGCTGAGCCGGTCCTGCACGTAGTTCCGTAGTTTCGGGTTCGCGACCAGCTTCGCGGTCTTCGGCCTCCGCGCCATCAGCTCCGCCTTCCACTGCGCGACCGAGGCCCGGTACTCCAGCTTCCCGCCGCGGGTAGCGGCGTTTCGACGCAGCTCGCGCGAGATCGTGGCCGGGTCGCGGTTGATCCTGCGCGCGATCTCGCGCACGCCCACCTGCTGAGCGTGCAGGACAGCGATCTCCTCCCGCTCAGGAAACGACAGATAACGTCCGCCAGGCTCGGTGAGTTCGATCGTCCTCATGCCGCCACCTTGTCGGAACCAGCGTGCCCCGACGGCTGCAGACACGCCCACCTTCCCGGCTGCGTCCTCCGAGGAGCGTCCCGTCGCTATCTCTTTCCAGAACCTGCGTTCGATGCTGCGGCGCGTCTTCGGGGCGCCTGGCGAGATCATCGCCGACCGGCCCGTGAGTTCCTTCAGCCATCCAGCTGGTCGTCCCATCAACACCCTCCTCGACCTGAGGTGTTGCGTCCACCAGTTGAATCCACCCTGGCTCCCGCGGTCCGAATGTACGGTACACACAGCAACATCTCCACGGTGGGATGTGACGTTGGGTGTTCATCACGAGGCGGACCTTCATCCGGTCGCTGATCGAGTAGCCAACGATCCGGCCGGAGAACACGTCCTTGACTGCGCAGAGGTAGAGTTTGCCCTCGTTGGTCGAGTGTTCCGTGATGTCAGTCATCCATAGTTCCCTGACATCATCGGCGGCGATATCGCGTTGGACGAGGCCATCGTGGGGCGGTCAGGGCGACTGCCGCTCTAGCCCCGCTTCTTCCCGAAGGCCAAGAACCACTGGTTGTCCCGGCAAATCCGCCACACGGTCCGCCGACACATCACCTCCCCGGCGACCGCAGCCTCGTCCGCCAGAGGTCGATAGCCGAAGGTCCGATCGTCGGGGTGCTCGTTGAACAGGGCGTTGGCGCGGTAGGCCTCGACCAGCTCAGCCTCGGTGACCTGCTGATTCCGCCAGCGGTAGTAGGGTCGGCGAGAGCCCTTCAGGGCCCGAAGGGGCACCGCGACAGGAATCCCGTCGCCAGCGAAGCTCGCTCACGAGCAGGCAGAACCTATTCCCGGCAGGTTCGCCTGGGAGAGGTAGGCCGCGACGTGGCGGAGGATCTCGTTCTGCTGCTCGAGCTACCGGTTCCAACGACGAAGGTCGCGCAGTTCGCTCGACTCTTCCCGAGTCCTCCCCGAACGGTTTCTATCCTCGACATCGGCCTGGCGCACCCAGTTCGTCAGGCAAAACTCGGGGATCCCGAAGTCGTGAGGGATCTGAGAAAGCTTCTAGCCAGGTTCACGATTCTTCCCGACGCGCAGGACCTTGTCACGGAACTCCTGGAGATAGGGCGCAGGCATGATGTACATCCTTCCCTGCGATGCTGCTCAGCGCCACAGATGATGTGCCACCCACGTGCACCAGTCCCCTTCGTCGCGATCTTGACTCCGTCCTTACCGGAACGGGCCACCCGCACGAGATGTGCGTGGAGCTCTACCGGGCAGGGAGCGGGCGTAGTGCAAACCCCTCCAAGCGATCCAACAGGGAAGCCAAAACAGATGTCACCTATCAGTGAAAGTACCCCGAAAAGCAGTCAGTGGGCATGCTGGCCCCGCGAGAACTCGAGCACCCAGAGAAGGATGCCGTAGATCGCGAAGATGACGCCGAAGGCGAAGATCCACCAGCCGGCGGCGACGCCAAGGAAGCAGAGACCCGCTCCGACCGCAGCCCACAGCGGCGCCCAGCTGTAAGGGCTGAAGCTGCCCTGCACACCGGCGTCCGCCTCGACCTCGCCATACATGTCCTCTGAAGGGCCCAGGTCGTTCTTGCGCACCGCGAGGCTCATAGCCATCCCGATCATGAACGCCAAGCCCGTAAGAGCAACCATCACAGGGAAGCCAACCGTCTCAACGCCTAGCGGATCGAAGGTACCGGTAAGCAGTCCGTAGGCAATCGTGACGGCCAGGAAGAAGGCGCCCAGGATCCAGAAGATCTTTGCGGTTGCTCTCATGTCAGTTCGTCCTCGGGTTCTTGGCGGGCTCCTCCGCGAGCATGTGGTCCTGCAGCGCGACCTCGGGGTGATGGAGGTCGAAGGCAGGGCGCTCGGAGCGCACGCGGGGCAGCGAGTGGAAGTTGTGGCGCGGCGGCGGGCAGGACGTCGCCCACTCGAGCGAGGCGCCGTAGCCCCACGGATCGTCGACCTCGACCTTCTTCCCCTTCAGGTGGGTCAGGACCACGTTGAGGAGGAAGGGCAGGGTGGAGACGCCCATGATGAACGCGCCGACGGTCGAGATCTGGTTCATCCAGTCGAAGCCGTCCTCGGCGAGGTAGTTCACGTACCGACGCGGTGCGCCGGACACGCCCAGCCAGTGCTGGATCAGGAAGGTCATGTGGAAGCCGATGGTCAGCAGCCAGAAGTGGAGCTTGCCGATGCCCTCGCTGAGCTTGTAGCCGAACATCTTGGGCCACCAGAAGTAGAAGCCCGCGAACATCTCGAAGACCACGGTGCCGGCCATCACGTAGTGGAAGTGGGCGACCACGAAATAGGTGTCTGAGAGGGGGAAGTCGAGCACCGGCGAGGACAGGATGACGCCGGTCAGGCCGCCGAAGATGAAGGTGGTGAGGAAGCCGAGCGTGAACAGCATCGGCGTCTCGAACGTGAGCGAGCCCCGCCACATCGTGCCGACCCAGTTGAAGAACTTCACGCCCGTGGGCACGGCGATGAGCATCGTCATGAAGGCGAAGAAGTCCAGCATGACCGCGCCGGTGGTGTACATGTGGTGCGCCCACACGGTCACCGACAGCGCCGCGATCGAGATCGTCGCGCCCACCAGGGTCTTGTAGCCGAAGATCGGCTTGCGCGAGAACACCGGGATGATCTCCGAGGCGATGCCGAAGAAGGGCAGTGCGAGGATGTACACCTCGGGGTGGCCGAAGAACCAGAACAGGTGCTGCCACAGGATCGGACCGCCGTTGGCGGGGTCGAAGATGTTCGCGTCGAAGCGGCGGTCGGCGCCGAGCGCCAGCAGGGCCGAGGCGAGCGTAGGGAAGGCCATGAGCACCAGCACACCGGTGATCAGGGCGTTCCAGGTGAAGATCGGCATGCGGAACATGGTCATGCCGGGCATGCGCATGCAGATGATCGTGGTGATGAAGTTGACCGCGCCCAGGATCGTGCCGAAGCCCTGCAACGCCAAGCCGAAGACCCACAGGTCACCGCCCAGGCCGGGCGAGAACGTCGTGTCCGACAGCGGCGCGTAGGCGAACCAGCCGAAGGACGCCGCACCCTGCGGGGTGAGGAAGCCCGCCACCACGATGAGCGAGCCGAACAGCGTGATCCAGAAGGCGAACATGTTCAGCCGCGGGAAGGCCATGTCCACGGCGCCGATCTGGAGCGGCACGAGGTAGTTCGCGAAGCCGTTGAACAGCGGCGTGCCGAACATCAGCAGCATGATCGTGCCGTGCATGGTGAACAGCTGGTTGTACTGGTCCTTGGAGACCACGACCTGCAGCCCGGGCTCCCACAGCTCGGTGCGGATGCCGAGCGCGAGCAGGCCGCCGAACGCGAAGAACGCGAACGCCATGCCCATGTACATCATGCCGATCAGCTTGTGATCGGTGGTGGTCAGGAGCTTGAAGAACTGGCTCCCCAGGTTGGTGGGGCGCTCCTCCTGGAACCGCGCGGGCGCCGTGGTGCTCGGCGAGGCGGTGACGTCGGTGCTCACTGGTCGTCTCCCTCGTTGCCGCGGGTCGCGGTCTCCTCGGTGTAGCGAGGACCGGCGTCGTCAACCTTCTCGCGCATGCTCCACTCCTCCTCGTTGCGGTTGAGGTCCACGCCGAGCTGGCCCTCATTGCCCTGCTGGCGCAGCTCCTCCATGTGCGCGTCGTAGTCCTCCTGGGACACGACCTTCAGCGTGAAGAGCATGTCCGAATGGTACTCGCCGCACAGCTCGGCGCACTTGCCGGAGTACTCGCCGATGCGTGTCGGCGTGACCTGGAAGCTCGTGGTGCGCCCCGGGATCATGTCCTTCTTGTACAGGAAGTCCACGACCCAGAACGAGTGGATGACGTCGCGCGAGTCGAGGCGGAACTCGACGGTCTGGTCGACGGGCACCCACAGCACGGGCAGCGACTCCTCGGCGCCCGGTTCGCCGGTGGCGAAGGACTGCACCCCAGCGGGCTCGTGGACGTTGTCGTCGACGTAGTTGAAGTCCCAGCTCCACTGCTTGGCGACGACGTTGACGGTCACATCAGGCTCGGCGACGTGCATCTCCACCTCGCGCGTATCTCGCTGGGTGAAGTAGAAGAGCGTCAGCACCATCACCACGGGCACGAGGGTGAACATCAGCTCGAGCGGCACGTGGTAGCGCAGCTGGATCGGGAAGCCCTTGTCGTTCTTCCGGCGGCGGTAGGCCACCGCGCACCAGATGGTCAGGCCCCAGATGATGAGGCCGACGAGGATCAGCACGGACCAGGAGCCGACCCAGAGGTTCGTGATCCTCTCGGTCTGGTTGGTGACCTCCTGGCCGTCGTCGGGGCCGGGGAGGAACCCGCGCTGCTGCGCCTGGGTGCAACCGGCGAGGACCAGTGTGGCCAGGGCGAGGCCGGCTGCCGCTGCGCGGCGGCCGCGCCGCGCGCGCTTGGGGACCTGGGGGATCACAGGGGATGACCTTCCGCTCGTCGTCTCCTGCCCTCGTCGCCGACCCGGACGGAGGTTCCGGGGCGGCTCCGCGGCGCGGAGCTGGTACTGACGTGGGCTGAACACACCCACAGTGCCGCGCCCGCCCCTGAGGAACGAGCTGTGGCGGGCCCGGGAAGGCCCGTCACTTGACGGCACCTCGTCATCATACGGCGTCCGACGGGTGGTGCGGGCACTTCGACTCACCGTGGACCTCCCCTCTCGCGGCGCCGTGACCGGTCCGTGATCTGCACGTCGCGGCGATCACATCCACAGCGCCCCGGGAGGGCGCGGTCACCGGGCGCGTGGCGCATGCCGAAGGGCCCGGGCCACGTCGCGAGGACGCGGCCCGGGCCCTTAGGCTCGGCGGGGCGGGACTCAGGAGAAGGAGTCGCCGCAGGCGCAGGAGCTGCCCGCGTTGGGGTTGTCGATCGTGAAGCCCTGCTTCTCGATGGTGTCGGAGAAGTCGATGACGGCACCGCTGAGGTAGGGGCTGCTCATCTTGTCGACGATCACCTCGACGCCCTCGAAGTCGACGACCTGGTCGTCGTCCATCAGGCGCTCGTCGAAGTAGAGCTGGTAGATCAGCCCGGAGCAGCCGCCGGGCTGCACCGCGATCCGCAGGCGGAGGTCGTCACGCCCCTCCTGCTCCAGCAGGCTCGTGACCTTCTGCGCGGCGCCGGACGTGAGGGTGACGCCGTGCGCCGCGGCGGGACGCTCGGTGGTGGTCGTGGTCATGCAGTCCTCCTCGAAGCTCGATTCCCTCCAGGATACGCCTCGGCCGCCGGGAACGGGGAGGACCGTCGGCGGCGAGCCGCCTCACGTCCGTGCACCGGCCGACGGGAACGGCCCCTGCCGCCCCGGCCGGCGGGCGCGGAGCCGCTCCCCCTCCCGGTCGCTGTCATAGCGCGCCGCGGAAGAGCGCCACCAGGATCACGCCCGCGTACCCGAGGAGCACGCCGGCGATCGCGCCCGTGGCGCCGTCCCGGCTGCGGCCCCTGAGCACGAGCGAGACGGCCGCGACGATCACGCCGAGGACCACGAGCGCGCCCCACCCCAGCAGGAAGTAGCCGGAGAAGAAGCCGATCGCGAGGCCCAGCACCAGCAGCGGGATCATCAGCGGGGAGACCGGCGCGGGCTGCTGCCCGCTCCCCCGGCCGGCCCCGGCGCTCTGGCGGCCCGGTCCCTGGCCGCTCATGCCCCGTCCCCGTCGCGGATCGTCGAGGTGCTCTCCGCGAGCGCGCCGGCGCCGCGCAGCAGCAGCGCCTCGGCCAGGCAGACCTTCGCGAACTCCCCGAGGTGGAGGGACTCGTCGATGCCGTGCGCACGGGACTCGGGGTCCTCGACCCCCGTGACCAGCACCTCGGCCTGCGGGAAGACCTCGAGCAGGTCGGCGATGAACGGGATGGAGCCGCCGAGCCCGGTGTCCACCGCCTCGGTGTCCCAGGCTCGTGCGAAGGAGCGGCGGGCGAGGTCCATCGCGGCCGAGCTCTGCGCGGCGCTGAAGGGGCGGCCCAGCTCTCCGCGGTGGATCGTGACCTTCGCCGTGGACGGGGCGTGGGACTCGAGGTGGGCGGTCAGCGCCTCCATGGCGCGCTCGGGGTCCTCGCCCGGCGGGATCCGCAGCGACACCTTCGCGCGGGCCACGGGCACGAGAGTGTTCGACGCGTCGCGCACGGAGGGGGCGTCGATGCCGATCACCGACAGCGCCGGACGGGTCCACAGTCGCGCGGTCAGCGGCCCCTCGCCGGAGAGCTCGGCCCCCTCGACGACGCCGGCGTCGCGGCGGTAGTCGGCCTCCTCCATCTCGACGCTCGGGTCCTCAGCGCGGCGCAGCCCTTCGACGGCGACCGTGCCGTTCTCGTCGTGCAGAGTGGCGAGCAGGCGGCTGAGCTGGGTGAGGGCGTCGAGCACGGGGCCGCCGAAGAGGCCGGAGTGGACGGCGTGGTCCAGGGCCCGCACCTCGACCACGAGGTCGACCAGTCCGCGCAGGCTCGTGGTCAGGGCGGGGGTGCCCACCGCCCAGTTTGCGGAGTCCGCGACGATGATGAGGTCCGCCGCGAGCGCGTCGCGGTGCGCCTCGATGAAGGGACGGAACGTCGGGGAGCCCGCTTCCTCCTCCCCCTCGACGAAGACGCTCACGCCGATGCCGTCGGCCGCGAGCTCCTCCCCGACCAGGCGCAGCGCGGTGACGTGGGCCATGATGCCGGCCTTGTCGTCGGCCGCGCCGCGCCCGTAGAGGCGGCCGTCGCGCTCGACGGGCTCGAAGGGGTCGCTGCTCCAGTCGGAGACCTCGCCGGTGGGTTGCACGTCGTGGTGCGCGTAGAGCAGCACCGTCGGGCGCCCCGGGGCGGCCGGGCTGCGTCCGATGACCGCGGGGCTCCCGCCCGCGACGGACTCGATCTCCACCTGCTCCATGCCGGCGCCGCGCAGCAGCTCGGCGACGGCCTCGGCGCTGCGGCGCACGGGCTCCTGGTCGTACCCCTCGAAGGCGATCGACGGGATCCGCACCAGATCCTTCAGGTCCTCGATCGCGGCGGGGAGCAGGGGATCCAGGCGCTCGCGCAGCGCCTGCACCTCCTCCGGGGAGGCGGCGTCGGCGGTGGGCGAGACGGGGTCTTCGTTCAGGCTCATGGCCCTCACGGTACCGCCGCGGCCGGGCGACGGACCCGAGCACGGGGCAGGCCCCCGCAGGGGTCCCAGGCGGCTCCCGTCCCCGTCGCCTAGAATGCCCCGGTGATCTTCCGCAAGTCCGAGCCCCCGCATCCCGCCGAGCAGTCCCCGGCCCCCTCCCGCCCCGGCACCAAGGGTCGCCCCACGCGCACCCGCAAGGAGGCCGAGGCGGCGCGCCGCCGTCCGCTGGTCGTCGACGACCGCAAGGAGGCGCGCAAGCGCGATCGCGAGCGCGCCTCCCAGGAGCGCATGGAGGCGCAGCAGGCGCTGGTGACCGGCGACGAGCGGAAGATGCCGGCGCAGCACCGCGGCCCCGAGCGCCGCTACGTGCGCGACGTCGTGGACTCGCGCCGCAACGTCGCCGAGTACTTCTTCCCGATCGCGCTGGTGTTCATGCTGGTGGCGCTGGTGCTGCCGCTGATCCGTCCGGAGATCACCACCGCGATGAGCACGGGCATGATCGTCGTGCTGTGGGGCGGCATCGCGCTGTGCGTGATCGACAGCCTCGTCCTGCGCCGCTCCCTGCGCGCGAAGCTCACCGAGCGCTTCGGCTCGGTGGGCCAGGGCCTGGTCGGCTACGGGATCATGCGAGCGATCCAGATCCGCCGCTTCCGCCTGCCGAAGCCGCAGATCAAGCACGGCGAGGCGCCTCGCTGAGCGACTCCCCCGGGACCACGAGAACGGCCGACGCGATCGCTCGCGTCGGCCGTTCTCGTGTGCAGAGGGCTCAGGCCTTCGGGGAGGCGGTGCCCGTCTCGCCCTGCGGCGCGTCCTTCGAGGAATCCTTCGGCGCGTCCTTCGCGGCTGGCTTCGCGTCGACGCCCGCCTCCTTGCGCTGCTGCGGCGTGATCGGGGCGGGGGCCGCGGTCAGGGGGTCGTAGCCGTTGCCGGTCTTGGGGAAGGCGATGACCTCGCGGATCGACTCCTCCCCGGCCAGCAGCGCCACGATCCGGTCCCAGCCGAAGGCGATGCCGCCGTGCGGCGGGGCACCGAACTGGAAGGCGTCCAGCAGGAAGCCGAACTTCTCCTGCGCCTCCTCGGCGCCGATCCCCATCACCTCGAAGACGCGCTGCTGCACGTCCTGGGAGTGGATGCGGATCGAGCCGCCGCCGATCTCATTGCCGTTGCAGACGATGTCGTAGGCGTAGGCGAGCGCGGAGCCGGGGTCCGTGTCGAAGGTGCCGAGGAACTCGGGCTTCGGCGAGGTGAAGGCGTGGTGGACCGCGGTCCAGGCGCCGCCGCCCACGGCGACGTCACCGGCCGCGCGGGCGTCCGCGGCGGGCTCGAACATCGGCGCGTCGACGACCCACACGAAGGCGAAGGCGTCCTCGTCGATGAGCCCGAGCTTCTCGGCGATCTCGTTCCGGGCCGCGCCGAGCAGGGCACGGGAGCTCTTCGGCTCGCCGGCGGCGAAGAAGACGCAGTCGCCGGGGGCCGCGCCGGTCTTCTCGAGCAGACCTGCCTTCTCCTGCTCGGAGATGTTCTTGGAGACGGGGCCGGTGAGGGTCCCGTCCTCCTGGACCAGCACGTAGGCGAGACCCTTCGCGCCGCGCTGCTTGGCCCACTCCTGCCAGGCGTCGAGCTGGCGCCGGGGCTGGGAGGCGCCGCCGGCCATGACGACCGCGCCGACGTAGGGGGCCTGGAACACGCGGAAGGGCGTGTCCGAGAAGTACTCGGTCATCTCGACCAGCTCGAGGTCGAAGCGCAGGTCGGGCTTGTCCGAGCCGTAGCGGCGCATCGACTCGGCGTAGGTGAGGCGCGGGAAGGGGCCGGAGATCTCGTGGCCGGCCTTCGCCCAGACGGCGGAGAGGATCTGCTCGGCCAGCGCGATCACGTCCTCCTGGTCCACGAAGCTCATCTCGACGTCGAGCTGGGTGAACTCGGGCTGGCGGTCGGCGCGGAAGTCCTCGTCGCGGTAGCAGCGGGCGAGCTGGAAGTACTTCTCGATGCCTCCCACCATGAGCAGCTGCTTGAACAGCTGCGGGGACTGCGGCAGCGCGTACCAGGAGCCCGGGGCGAGGCGCGCGGGGACCAGGAAGTCGCGGGCGCCCTCGGGGGTGGAGCGGGTCAGGGTCGGGGTCTCGACCTCGACGAAGCCCTGGTCCAGGAGGGTGTCGCGCGCGGCGCGGTTGACCTCGGAGCGCAGGCGCATCGCGGCGGCCGGACCCTGCCGGCGCAGGTCGAGGTAGCGGTAGCGCAGGCGGGTCTCCTCGCCCACCTCGCTGTGCTCGTCGAGCTGGAAGGGCAGCGGCGCGGAGGTGCTGAGCACCTCGACCTCGGTCGCGGTGACCTCGATCTCGCCGGTGGGCAGCTGCGGGTTCTCGTTGCCCTCGGGGCGGCGGTCGACGGAGCCGGTCACCTTCAGCACGTACTCGCTGCGCAGGTGCATCGCCTCGTCCTCGCGCACGACGACCTGGGTGACGCCCGCGGCGTCGCGCAGATCGAGGAACGTCACGCCGCCGTGGTCACGGCGACGGCCGATCCAGCCGGTGAGGGTGACGGTCTGTCCGATGTGCTCCTGGCGGAGCTCACCGGCGGTGTGGGTGCGCAGCACGGGATGTCCTTCGCGGTGTCGGGGGTCGGTGGCTCCCCGGCGCGGGGCGCGCGGGGTCCGGCGCACGGGGTGCGCGGAGAGGCCAGCCTACCGTCCGGGGTGAGGGATCTCGCCACCGCCGACCTGTCGGAGCGGGCCCTCTCCCCCGTAGACTCGAGATCTGTTCGACCTGCCGGAGCGCAGGTCCTTCCGCCCGAGTCCGCCCGAGCATGCCGTGCCCCGCGCATGGCGCTCGCAGCGCGGAATGTATGGGCAGCCACGCCCTGCGACCTGTTGGGGCCTGTTGAAACCCCTGACCGTCGTAAGGACGCCATGACCGAATCCCGCCCTGCCCCCGATGCCGCCGACCCCGCCGACGGGTCCGACGTCCCTGCCGAGACCGTGACCGAGAGCACCGAGGGGACGGGCGCGCAGAGCGGGACCGCCCCGTCGGCCGCCGAGGAGCCGCAGGCCCCGGCCGGGCCCAGCTTCGACGACATCGACCTGCCGGCGCCGCTGCGCCGCGCGGTCGACGAGCTCGGCTTCACCACCCCCTCGGCGATCCAGGCGCAGGCGATCCCCTCCCTGCTCGAGGGCCGCGACGTGATCGGCGTCGCCCAGACCGGCACCGGCAAGACGGCCGCCTTCGGCCTGCCGCTGCTGGCCGCCGTGGACCCGTCCGTCCGCGAGGTGCAGGCGCTGGTGCTCGCCCCGACCCGTGAGCTCGCGATGCAGGTCGCCGACGCGATCTCCTCCTTCGCCACCTCCATGGGCGGGCTCGACGTGGTCGCCCTGTACGGCGGCTCCCCCTACGGGCCGCAGGAGCGCGCGCTCTCCCGCGGCGCCCAGGTCGTCGTCGGCACCCCCGGCCGCGTGATGGACCACATGCGCCGCGCGAACCTCAAGCTGGACACGATCCGCTTCGCGGTCCTGGACGAGGCCGACGAGATGCTGCGCATGGGCTTCGCGGAGGACGTCGAGGAGATCCTCTCCCACTCCCCCGAGAGCCGTCAGGTCGCTCTGTTCTCCGCGACGATGCCCGCCGCGATCCAGCGCGTGGCGCAGACCCACATGAAGGACCCGGTGCGCGTGAGCGTCACCCCGCAGTCCTCCACCGTCAAGAGCGTCACCCAGACCTACGCCGTGGTGCCCTTCAAGCACCGCACCGGCGCGCTCGCCCGCGTGCTGGCCACCTCGTCCGCCGAGGCGGCGATCGTCTTCGTGCGCACCCGCGCCGCCGCCGAGGAGGTGGGCTCCGCGCTGGTGGCCCGCGGCCTGATCGCGGCGTCGATCAGCGGCGACGTGCCGCAGAAGGAGCGCGAGAAGATCGTCGAGCGGCTCCGCGACGGCTCCCTGCAGGTGCTCGTCGCCACCGACGTCGCCGCCCGCGGCCTGGACGTCGAGCGGATCGGCCTGGTGGTGAACTTCGACGTGCCCAAGGAGGCGGAGTCGTACGTCCACCGCATCGGCCGCACCGGTCGCGCGGGCCGCACCGGCGAGGCGCTGACCTTCATCGGCCCGCACGAGCGCCGTGCGCTGAAGAACATCGAGCGCGCCACCAAGCAGACCCTCGCCGAGGCGGACATCCCCTCGCCCCGCGACGTCTCCAAGCACCGTCTCGCCGCGCTGCTGACCCAGGTCCCCGAGCGGATCGAGCGGGGCCGTCTGGAGCTGTACCGCGAGCTGATCGGCGAGTTCGTCGCCGAGAACGAGATCGACCCGCTCGAGCTCGCCGCCGTGCTCGGCGCGATGACCGTGGGCGACGAGGGCCCCGGCGCGGCGACGGAGGACGAGGAGTTCACCGGCGCGCAGCTGCGCGGGGACGACCGCGACCGCGGCGACCGCGGCCCGCGGGAGGCGACGCCGACGGAGCGCGGGTACACCTCCTACAAGGTCGGGGTCGGTCACTCCCACGGCGCGCGCCCGCCGGGCATCGTCGGCGCCATGACCGGCGAGGGCGGCCTGAACGGGAAGGACATCGGCAAGATCCAGATCTTCCCGCACTTCTCGCTGGTCCAGATCCGCGGCTCGCTCAGCCCGGAGCAGATCGACCGCATCGGCCGGGCGAAGCTCGGCGGTCGCGAGCTGCGCATCGGCCCGGACCGCGGGCCGCGCGGGGGCAAGGGCCCGCGTCGTGACGGCGAGCGACCCTTCCGCCGCGACGACCGTCCGCGCCGTGACGACCGCGGCGGCCGCCCCGAGGGGAAGCGTCGCCCCTTCCGCCGGGAGGGCTGAGCGCCGCTCCCGCCCCGAGGCCGGCCCCGCCTCGATGCGGCCGCCCGGGGCGTGAGCTCGGCGGTGTCCGGCTCCGCCGGGCATCTCGCGGCGCAGTGCCTCCGCACAGCACAGGACCCCGCCGCCCTCTCGGGTGGCGGGGTCCTGTCGTCGTCGGGGTCGCGGGGCGCGACCGGGGTCGGCCCTGCGGAGGGATCAGCCCTGCTTCTGCTGGGCCTCGGCGTAGGCCTTGCGGACCTCGTCCATGTCCAGGTTCTTCACCTGGCCGATGAGGTCCTCGAGCGCGGACTGCGGCAGGGCGCCGGCCTGGGAGAAGACCGGGATGCCCTCGCGGTAGGCGACGAGGGTCGGGATGGAGGTGACTCCGTAGCGCATGGCGAGGTCCTGCTGGTCCTCGGTGTCGACCTTCGCGAAGGTGACGTCCTCGTGTGTCTCCGAGGCCTCCTCGTAGATCGGGGCGAAGCGCTGGCACGGCACGCACCAGCCCGCCCAGAAGTCGATCAGGACGATGCCGTCCTCGACGGTCTTGTCGTGGTTCTCGGTGGTCAGGGTGAGCGTAGCCATGACCGCTGGAACGCCGCGGCCCCGGGGATCATTCCCCCGGGGCCGCGATGTGAGACAGCTCATCCGCCGGCGGTCGGACGGGCCGTCAGTCCGTCCGGTCCTCCTGGGCGGCGAGGACGCGTGGGCGCAGGTCCTCGGCGGGGGGCTGCCAGGTGGTGGCGTCGGCCGCGGACTGGTCGCCGCTGCGGATGTCCTTGACCTCCCCGCCGGTGCCCTCCTCGCCGGGGAACCAGATGAAGGGGATGCCGCGGCGGTCGGCGTAGCGGATCTGCTTGCCGAACTTCGCGGCGCTCGGGGCGACCTCGCAGGAGATGCCGCGGGCGCGCAGCGCTCGGGCGGCCGCATCGCTGTGGCTCCGGTGCTCCTCGTCGGCGACCGAGACGAGCACGCAGGTGGGGACCGCGCGGCTCGGGGCCGCCATCCCGGCCGAGACGAGGCGGGAGACCAGCCGCGAGAGGCCGATGGAGAGGCCGACGCCGGGATAGGTGTGGCGGTTGTCGGAGGCGAGGCGGTCGTAGCGTCCGCCGGAGCAGATCGAGCCGAGCGACTCGTGCCCGGCGACGAAGCTCTCGAACACGGTGCCGGTGTAGTAGTCCAGGCCGCGGGCGATCGAGAGGTCCGCGACAATCATGCCGGGCACGGCCGCCTCGACCCGCTCGATGACGGCGGCGAGCTCGGCGATGCCCTCCTCGACCATCTCGCCGCTTCCGCCGAGGTCGCGGACCTGCTGACCGAAGGAGGCGTCACGGGTGCGGATCGAGGCGAAGGCGAGCGCCTTCTGCGCCTGCTCCTCGCTCGCGCCGGCCCCGTCGCGCAGCAGGGAGGCCACGGCGTCGGCGCCGATCTTCGGGAGCTTGTCCAGGGCGCGCAGCACGGGGGTGTGGTCCTCGAAGCCGATCGCGCGGAAGAAGCCCTCGGAGAGGCGGCGGGTGTTGGCGTGGATGCTCACCTGCGGCAGCGGCAGGCGCGAGAGGATCTCCGCCATCACGATCGCGACCTCGGCCTCGACGTGGCCGGGCAGGGTGTCCTGGCCGATCACGTCGAGATCGGCCTGGTAGAACTCGCGGAACCGGCCGTCCTGGGGGCGCTCGCCGCGCCACACCTTCTGGATCTGGTAGCGCCGGAAGGGGAAGACGAGGTCGTTCTGGTGCTCGAGCACGTAGCGCGCGAGCGGGACGGTGAGGTCGAAGTGCAGGCCGAGGGTGCGGGAGCGGTCGGCGCCGGCGTCCTCGTCGCCCTCCTCGGCGTGGAGGCGGCGCAGCACGTACACCTCCTTGTCGATCTCCCCCTTTCGCAGCAGCTGCTCGAGCGGCTCGACCGCGCGCGTCTCGATGCCGGAGAACCCGTGCAGCTCGGCGACCTCCCGGAACACGTCGATCACGTGCTGCTCGACGAGACGCTCGGAGGGGAGCCACTCCGGGAATCCTGACAGGGCGGCGATCTTCGCCATGCGGTGCACTTCCTTCTGGTCGTCTGCGGTGCGGGCCCATTATCCCCTCTCGGGGCCGGGCGTGCCCGAGGCACGGTCGCACGGCGCCGGACGAGGCGGAACGCCGGCGCGCTCCGCTGTAGAGTTCCGTGACGTGGTCGCCCCGGTCCCTCCGTGACGAGCACCCCATCAGCCCGGCCGTCCTGGTGACGGCAGTGTCCCGCCCCGCAGCGGATCCCATCGAAGGAGCTCATCGTGAGCGAGTCCGAGACTTCCCTCCCCGCCGACCAGGCAGCCGCCCAGCCCGCCGACGCCGTCGTCGACGCCACGGCCGAGCAGAGCACCACGACCGAGGAGAGCGCCCCGACCGGCGAGTCCTCCACGGCCGACACGACCTCCTCGGACGACGCGACCTCCTCGGACGACGCGACTCCCACCGACGACGAGGCCCCCGCCGCGGGAGCGGGCGCCCCCGCCGCGGCGACGCCTGCACCGACCCCCGGGCCGAAGCCCGCGCCGGGCGGTTTCCGCCCGCGACCGGCCGCCCCCTCCCCTGCCGCGCTGGCGGGCAAGAAGCCGACGGCGGCCCTGCTGCCCGTCGCTCCCGCGGCCGCCGAGCACGATCCCGCCGAGATCGCCGCGGCGAAGGCCTTCGGCAGCGTGGCGGAGGACGGCACCGTCACCGTCCAGGACGGCACCCAGGTGCGCACGATCGGCACCACGACCGAGACCGACCACGACGCCGCGCTCGAGCCCTTCGCGAAGGGGTACCTGGACCTGGTCGCCTTCCTCGACCAGACCGCCTCCGCCCTCACCGCGCCCGAGCACACCCAGAACGAGCTCAACCGGCTCCTGGAGAACCTGCGCAAGAACATGAAGGAGCCGCAGGTCGTCGGCGACATCCCGGCGCTGCGCGCACGCGCCTCCGAGCTGCGCGAGCAGGCCAAGGAGAAGATCCGGGCGCTCGAGGCGAAGCGGGCCGAGGGCCGTGAGGCCGCGACCCGTCGCCGCACCGAGTTCGTCGAGTCGATCGAGGCCCTGGTCGCCACCGAGCCGGAGCAGATCTCCTGGAAGAACGCCGGCGAGACGATGCGTCAGATGGTCCCGACGTGGAAGCAGATGCAGTCCGAGGACATCGGCCTGGACCGCCCCACCGAGGAGGCGCTGTGGAAGCGGCTCTCGGCCGCCCGCGCCTCCTTCGACCGAATGCGCAAGCAGTTCTTCTCCCAGCTCGACGAGCGGCATGCCGAGGCCGCCGCGCAGAAGGAGGAGCTCATCGCCCGCGCCGAGGCGATGCAGGACTCCACCGACTGGGGTCCGACGGTCCGGGCGTACAAGGACCTCATGGACCAGTGGCGTCGCGCGCCCCGCGGCAGCCGCAAGAAGGACGACGCCCAGTGGAAGCGGTTCAAGGCCGCCCAGGACACGTTCTTCGCGGCGCGCAACGCGGACCTCCACGAGACCGAGGCCGAGCAGCGCAAGAACCTCGAGGTGAAGGAGGCGCTGCTGGTCGAGGCCGAGGCGCTCGACCCGGGCAAGGACCTCGACGCGGCGAAGTCCGCGCTGCGCTCGGTCCAGGACCGCTGGGAGGAGGCGGGCAAGGTGCCGCGCGGCGACATGCGTCGGATCGACGGCCGCCTGCGGGCCGTCGAGCGTGCCGTGAAGGACGCCGAGCAGGCCGAGTGGCGCCGCACCGATCCGCGCACCAAGGCGCGCGTCGAGGGTGCGTCCTCGCAGCTGCACTCCGCGATCGCCTCCTACGAGGAGGCGCTGGAGAAGGCCCGTGCCGGCGGCGACCCGAAGAAGATCGCGGAGGCCGAGGCGGCGCTCGAAGCCCGCAAGGAGTGGCTCGCCGTGATCGAGCGCTCCGCCCGCGACCTGGGCTGAGGCGCCCGCGCGCCGGCAGCCGGCGCCGCGCACCTCTCCTCCCCAATGCCCCGCTCGTCCACAGGGACGGGCGGGGCATTGCCGTGCGGACCGGTGGGGGCCAGGGTCGATGCATGGAGACCCTCGCCGCCGCCGCGCCCGCCCTCACCGCGCCCGCCCCCGGGGTGCCCGTCGACGCCGCGCTCAGCGGCGCCCTGGCGGACCCCGTGCTGCGCGAGCTCCTCGCCGACGCCCCCGCACAGGACGCTCCCCCGCCCTGCGACCGCCCGCCCCCAGCTGTGAGGCTGCGCCCGATCGGGCTGTGCGCGGCCTGGTCCCATCACGCGGCGGATCTCGCCCTCCCCCTCGGCGCCGAGCTGCAGCGCTGGGAGGAGACCCCGACCACCGCCGCGATGGTCGCCCGCGGGGAGATCATCCGACTGCTGCCCGGGGTGTTCCTGCCCCCGGATCTGCTCGGGACCTCGGTGCGCCGTGCCCTGGCGCTCGGCTGCGCCCTCGGGGAGCACCTGCAGTCCCATCACGTGATCGCCGGGATAAGCGCCGCCTGGGTGCATCTGGGCGGTCGGCCGCCGGCACCGCTCGAGCTGCTCTCCCCCGCGCACCGAGGGATCCTCGCCGGCGTGGTCCAGCGCCATGCCCGGCTCGGCCCGGGCGACATCGACACCGTCGGCGGCGCGCCCGTGACCACGCCCCGCCGCACCGCCTCGGACCTGCTGCGCTTCAGCCCCGAGGCGATCGCCCGCCCACTGCTTCGGCGGCTCGAACGGGCGGGCCTGGTGGAGCACGAGGAGCTGCGCGCGCATCTGCACCGGCTGCACCGGCATCCCGGCGTGCAGGAGGCCCGGGAGCGGCTGGATCGGGCGCTCACACCGCTCACAGCGCGGTCGGACACGGCACAGCAGGACGGGACCGGACGGTGCGGGCCGCGACGGGCCCAGGAGCAGCCGCCCACCGTGCGGCCGCTGGCGGGGATGCACCTCGGGGGTCCGCTGATCACAGCACGGTCGGAGCGGACCGGGCCTCTCAGCTCGCCGTGAGCGGTGCGCCGAGGCCGACGGGTCGGCCGTCGGCCGTGACGCGGTAGACGTCGTAGACGCCCTCGACGCGCCTGACCTGGGCGAGCACGGACTGGAGGTGCGCGGGATCGGCCAGCTCGAAGGAGAAGAAGGTCGTCGCGAGCCGGTCCGTGTTCGACTGCGCCGAGGCGGAATGCAGATTGACCTGCTGCTCCGAGATCACCAGCGCCAGATCGGTGAGGAGTCGGGGACGGTCCAGCGCCTCGACCTTGATGTGCACGAGATAGGCGGTGGAGTGCCGCCCGGACCAGCTCGCCTCGACCATGCGATCAGGCTGCTGCTCCTGAAGCTGGATCGCATTGGTGCAGCTGGTGTGGTGCACGGAGATCCCCGAGCCGCGGGTGATGAAGCCGACGATCGGATCGCCCGGCACCGGCGCGCAGCACTTGGCGAGCTTGACCCACAGGTCGGCGTGGCCATCCACGATGACGCCCTGGTCCGTCTCCGCCGTGTGCCGTTCGGCACGGCTGCCCCGCGGGCGGACCTTCGAGGGCAGGGTGATCTCGGCGAGGTCCTCCTCCGCGCCGTCGGCGCCGCCGAAGGAGGCGCGCAGCTTCTCGACGACATGCTGGGCGCCGGTGTGACCCTCGCCGATCGAGGTGTACAGCGCATCGATAGAGCCGAGGTTCAGCTCCGAGGCGATCGTGGCGAGCGTGTCGTGGGTGAGCAAGCGGCGCATGGGCAGGTCCTGCCGACGCAGCGCCTTGGCGAGCTCCTCCTTGCCCCGCTCGAGCGCCTCCTCGCGACGCTCCTTCGAGAACCACTGGCGGATCTTGTTGCGTGCCCGCGGCGACTTCACGAAGCCGAGCCAGTCCCGGCTGGGGCCGGCGTCGGCGGACTTCGAGGTGAAGACCTCCACGACGTCGCCGGTGGCGAGCGCGGACTCCAGGGAGACCAGGCGCCCGTTGACCCGCGCCCCGATCGTGCGGTGCCCCACCTCGGTGTGGACCGAGTAGGCGAAGTCGACCGGGGTCGAGCCCTGCGGCAGGGCGAGCACGTCCCCCTTCGGCGTGAAGACGTACACCTCCTGCGTGTTGATCTCGAACCGCAGCGAGTCCAGGAACTCGCCGGAGTCGGTGGTCTCCTTCTGCCAGTCCATCAGCTGGCGCAGCCAGGCGGCGTCGTTCGTGATCGCCGCGGACTCGCCGCCGCCCTGGCCGCCCGCCATCGCCTTGTACTTCCAGTGCGCGGCGACGCCGTACTCGGCCCGGCGGTGCATCTCGCGGGTGCGGATCTGGACCTCGACCGGCTTGCCGGTCGGGCCGATCACGGTGGTGTGCAGCGACTGGTACAGGTTGAACTTCGGCAGCGCGATGTAGTCCTTGAAGCGTCCCTGCACCGGCGACCAGCGCGCGTGGAGCGTGCCGAGCACCCCGTAGCAGTCGCGAACCGTGTCCACGAGCACTCTCACCCCGACCAGGTCGTAGATGTCGGAGAAGTCGCGGCCCCGCACGATCATCTTCTGGTAGATCGAGTAGTAGTGCTTGGGCCGGCCGGTGACCTCGGCCTTGATCCGCGCCTTCTTGAGATCCTCCTGGATCTGGGAGGAGACGGTGGAGAGGTACTGCTCGCGCGCCGGGGCGTGCTGGGCGACCAGCGAGACGATCTCCTCGTACACCTTGGGGTAGAGGACCTGGAAGGAGCGGTCCTCCAGCTCCCACTTCATCGTGTTCAGCCCCAGGCGGTGCGCGAGCGGGGCGTAGATCTCGAGGGTCTCCTTCGCCTTGCGCTCCGCCGAAGCGGCCGGCACGTACTTCCAGGTGCGGGCGTTGTGGAGGCGGTCGGCGAGCTTGATCAGCAGCACGCGCACGTCGCGGCTCATCGCCACGATCATCTTGCGCACGGTCTCGGCCTGCGCGGCCTCGCCGTAGGTGACCTTGTCCAGCTTCGTCACGCCGTCGACCATGACGGCGATCACCTCGCCGAACTCGGCGCGCAGTTGGTCCAGGGAGTAGTCGGTGTCCTCGACCGTGTCGTGCAGGAGCGCGGCGGCGACGACATCAGCCGGCGAGCCGAGCTCGGCGAGGATCGTGGCGACCGAGACCGGGTGGGTGATGTACGGGTCGCCGCTGCGGCGGGTCTGGCCGCGGTGGGCGCGCTCGGCGACGGTGTACGCCTGACGCACCAGCTCCTGGTTCTCCTTCGGGCTCACCGCCGTCATCGTCTCCAGCAGCGGTGCGAGCAGCGGATCCACCGGGGAGGAGCGCGGGGCGAAGAAGGACAGCCGCGAGCGGGAGCGTCGCGGCGCGGTCGAGGGGGTGCGCGGCGAGTCCGGCTGTGCAGGCGAGGTGGCAGGAGGGCGCGCGGCCTGGTCGGCCGGGCCGGTATCGGCCCCGGCCTGCTCTGATGCGGTCCGCTCCTGCATGCACACCTCCCTGCGTGGAAGACACAGTCTACGCGCGGGCGACAGGGGTGCGCGCCGCGTCCGCCGGCGGCGGACGGCGACGCCCCGGAGATCAGTCGGGGATGGACCAGACAGTGGTCAGCGGCACGTCCGGCAGCAGGTCGCGGCCGCCGAGGCCCTCGAGCTCGATGAGGAAGGAGGCGCCGAGCAGCTCGACGTCGAAGCGTCGGGTGAGCTCGACCGTCGCCGCGGCGGTCCCGCCGGTGGCGAGCAGGTCGTCGAGCACGAGGGTCCGCGCGCCGGCCGGGAGCGAGTTCTCGGGGATCTGGATCTCGGCGCTGCCGTACTCGAGGTCGTACTTCAGCCCGGCCGGGCGACCGGGGAGCTTGCCCGCCTTGCGCACCGGGATGAACCCGGCACCGAGCTCGTAGGCGAGCGGTGCACCGAGCACGAAGCCGCGGGCCTCGGTGCCGACGATGTACTCGATGCCCTCGGGCAGCAGCGTGGTCCAGTAGCGGATGACGCGGCGCAGCGCGCTCGCGTCGCGCAGCAGCGGGGTGATGTCGCGGAAGAGCACGCCGGGGGTCGGGAAGTCCGGGTACTCGGCGATGTGCGTGCTGCGCAGCGCCTCGATCTCGGCCGCGGCGGGGATCGCCTCCGCGGTGCGGAGCGGGGCAGGGGCGGTCTGCGGGTCGTTCATCGGTTCCTCACCTGCCGGAGCGTCGGCGTCGGGTGGTCCTGCGCGGCTGCTGCCGGGCGGAGCGGGGTGCGGCGTCGCGGCCGACGGTGCCGTCGTCCTCGTCGGCGGGGTCGGCCTCCGGGGTGCGCCCCTCCCCCTCGTCCGCCGCGTCGGCGTCCGCAGGGTCAGCGGCGTCGGGGTCAGCGCCGTCGGCGCGGGTCGCGGCGTCCTCCCCGCGGGGGCTCCCGGGAGAGACCCCGGACGTCGAGCCGGTCTCCCCGCGGCGCGCCCGCTCGAGGGCGAGGGTGTGGCGGGCGATCGTGTCCTCGCGCCGGCGGAGGTCCACGAGCAGCCCCGGGGCGAGGAAGATCGAGGAGTAGGTGCCGGCGATGATCCCGATGAACAGGGCGAGGGAGATGTCCTTGAGGGTGCCGGCGCCGAGCAGGAACGCGCCGATGGCGAGGATCGAGCCGATCGGCAGCAGCGCGACGACGGAGGTGTTGATCGACCGCACCAGGGTCTGGTTCGCCGCGAGCTCGACGAGCTCGGCGAAGGTGCGTCGGCGCTGGCCCGTGAGGTCCGCGGTGTTCTCCCGCACCTTGTCGAACACGACGATGGTGTCGTAGAGCGAGTAGCCCATGACGGTGAGGAAGCCGATGACCGTGCCGGGCGTGATCTCGAAGCCGACCACGCCGTACACCGCGGCGGTGAGCAGCATGTCGTGGCCCAGCGCGATCATCGCGGCGAGGGACGCCTTGAGGTCGCGGAAGTAGAGCGCCATCATCGCGGCGACCAGGACCAGGAAGACCACGACGCCGCGGGCCATCTTCTGGGTGACGTCGCCGCTCCACACCGGGCCGATGTAGGAGGTCGAGACCGCGTCGGCGGGCACGCCGTAGGCCGTGGCGAGCTCTCCGGCGAGCTCGGCCGTCTCGGCCGAGTCGAGCTGCTCGGTCTGCACGCGCAGGGTGTCGCTGCCGAGCTGGGTGACCTTCGGCTCGTTGTCCGGCAGGTGCTCGCGCACGACCTCTCGGGCGGAGGACTGCTCGGCGTCGGCGACCCCGGCGATCTGGAACTCGGAGCCGCCGGTGAACTCGATGCCGAGGTTGGGCCCTCGCACGACCGCGAGGGCGCCCAGCAGCACCACGACGACGACGCTGATCAGGTACCAGGTGCGTCGGCGGGAGACGATCGGCAGGATCCGCCTGCCGGCGTGGAGGTCGTTGCCGAAGGTGGCGAAGGTGGTGCTCATCGGCCCTGCTCCTCGGTCTCGTCGGTGTCCTCGTCAGCAGGGGTGCCGGCGTCGGCGGTGCCGTCCGCGGGGACCCCGTCACGGGCCTCCTGCGCCTCGCGCGCCTCCCGGGCCTCGCGGGCGCGGCGCACCGCGATCGGCTCGCGCTCGGCCTCCTCCTGCGCGCGGGCGCCGCGGCGACCGCCGCGGCCGCGCTCCTCGCCGAGGCGGACGCGTCCGCGCCCGGCGTAGGCGGGCACGTCGCGGTCCAGGCGCGCCGGGTCCAGGCCGCTCCACGGATGGCCCTTCCCGAAGAAGCGCGTGCGCACGAGCGCCTGCATCACCGGGTGCGTGAACAGGAAGACGACCAGGAGGTCCAGCAGAGTGGTCAGCCCCAGCACGAAGGCGAAGCCGCGCACGCCGCCGGTGGAGAGCAGGTACAGCACCACGGCCGCGATGATGTTGACCGTGTCGGAGGCGAGGATGGTGCGCTTGGCGCGTTCCCAGCCGTGGTCCACGGCCGCGGCGATCCCGCGGCCGTCGCGGATCTCGTCGCGCACGCGCTCGAAGTAGACGATGAACGAGTCCGCGGTGAACGCGACCGCGACGATCAGGCCGACCACGCCCGCGAGGGAGAGGCGGTAGCCGATCTCGGGGATGTTCGAGAGCACCGTGAGGGTGGCGTAGGTGAGCATGCCCATGATGAGCAGGCTCGAGGTCGTCACGATCGCGAGCAGGCGGTACTGCGCGAAAGCGTAGGCCACCACGAGCGCGAGCCCGATCAGGCTCGCGATCAGGCCCATCTGGAGCTGGTCCGCGCCGAGGGTGGCGGAGATCTGCTGCTCGGAGGCGACCTCGAACTCGAGCGGCAGCGCGCCGAATCGCAGCTGGTCCGAGAGCTGGGTCGCCTGCTCCTGGGAGAAGTTGCCGGAGATCGACGCCTCGCCGCCCGGGGAGGGCTCCTGCACCTCGGGAGCGGAGATGACCATCCCGTCCAGCACGATGCCGAAGGCGGCGGTGGCGCCCTCGCCGTTGTACAGGGCGCCGGTCATGGTCGAGAAGGACTCCGCGGCGGTCTCGTCGAAGGACATGTTCACGACGTAGTAGCCGGTCGGCTGGCCGGTCGGGGTGACGTCCGAGGCGACGGAGGAGTTCTCGATCGAGGAGCCCGCGATGACCTCGGGACCCAGCAGGTACTTCGCGCTCCCGTCCGGGGCGCAGGCGACCATCGGCTCGTCGGCGGCGGTCTCCGTGGCGCGCTCCTGCTGCGCGGAAGGGTCGACGCAGTCCGCGCTCATCAGCTCGGTCTGGACCTCGGGGGTCATCCAGTCCATGCTCCAGGCCGGGTAGGGCAGGTCGCCCTCGCCGGTACCGGTCGCGGGAGCCATCGAGGAGTCGTCGCTCAGCAGGCCGGAGAAGAGCTGCTGGGAGGGATCGGCGGGGGCCTCGGAGGTCTCCCCGGCGGACTCGTCGCCACCGGTATCGGAGGCACCGCCGCCGTCGGAGGCGAGCGCCTCGCCGCTGCCCTCGGGCGCGACCACGCCGAGCACGGGGCGGAAGGACATCGCGGCGGTCTGGCGGATCGCGGCGGAGGTCTCCTGGTCCATCTGCCCGGGCACGTCGATCACGATGTTCGTGCCGCCCTGGACGGTGATCTCGGTCTCGGCCACGCCCATCGCGTTGATGCGCTGGCTCATGATCTGCCGCGCCTGCTCCATCGCGGTCTCGTCGATCGCGGAGCCGTCGCGCGACTGCGCCTGGAGGATGACCTGGGTGCCTCCCTCGAGGTCGAGGGCGAGCTTGGGGGCGGGCTGCCAGCCACCCTTCCAGACCCCGGCGCCGATCCCGCCGCCGAGCAGCAGGATCAGCACCGCGAGGGTCGCCAGGGCGATGCGGCGTGCAGGCATGGTGGGGATTCCTCAGGACGACGGGCCAGGGAGCGGGGGGCGGGGCGAGGAGGCCCCGCGGGGTCGTGCGGCGTCGTGCGCGGCCGGGCGCGCGGCGCGGGCCGGGTCAGCGACCGCGCGCGGAGCCGTCCTCGCGGGGGTCCTCGTCGGCGACGGTGACGCCGGGGACCTGGCCGGCGGCGGAGGTGTCCTGCGCCTCGCGGGAGTCGGCGCCCTCGGGGGAGACGCCCTCGCCCTCCAGGGTCTCGCCCTCGACGGCCTCGCCCTCCAGGGTCTCGCCCTCGACGGCCTCGCCCTGTTCGTCCTCGACCGGGTCCACGGCCATCGCGATCGCCATGCGTGCCCACTTGGTCTGCGTGCCGTCCTCCGACTCGAGCACCACCACGTCGTCGTACTCCTCGACGATCAGTCCGTAGAAGCCCGAGTGCGTGCGCACCTCGTCGCCCACGCCGAGCTTCTTGACGAGCTCCTGCTGCCTGGCCTGCGCCTTGCGCTGGCTGCGGGAGAGCAGGAACAGGGGCAGCATCATCACGAGGATGATCAGCAGGATGGGAAGGAGGTCCACGGTTTTCCTCTCGACGGACAGCCCCTCGGGATCGTGCTGCTGCACGGGGGAGGGCCTGCCGCGGGCGACTGAACAACCCACTGTACCCGTCGGTCCGCCGCGGTCCTCCCAGCCGGTGCCCGGGCTCAGAAGCGGCCGAGCATGGGCGAGGCGCCCTCCGCCCCTGCGGGCGGCTCGAGGCCGAGGTGCTCCCAGGCGGCCGGGGCGGCCGCCCGGCCGCGCGGGGTCCGCAGCAGGAATCCCTCGCGCACGAGATACGGCTCGATCATCGTCTCGACCGTCTCGGTCTCCTCCCCCACCGCGACGGCGAGGGTCGACAGGCCCACCGGCCCGCCGGCGAAGCGGCCGCACAGGGCACTGAGCACCGCGCGGTCCAGACGGTCCAGGCCCCGGTCGTCGACCTCGTAGACCCGCAGCGCCTCCTTCGCGGCGCCGAGGTCGAGGTCGCCGCTGCCGCGCACCTGGGCCCAGTCGCGCACGCGGCGCAGGAGACGGTTGGCGATGCGGGGCGTGCCGCGGGAGCGGGAGGCGATCTCGATCGCGGCGCGGTCCTCGAGCTCGACCTCGAGCCGCACGGCAGAGCGGCGCACCACCTCGCGCAGCTCCTCGGCGCCGTAGAAGTCGAGGTGGCCGATGAACCCGAAGCGGTCGCGCAGCGGCGCCGGGAGGAGACCGGCGCGGGTGGTGGCGCCGACGACGGTGAAGGGCGGCAGGTCCAGCGGGATCGACGTCGCGCCGACGCCCTTGCCGACCACCACGTCGACGCGGAAGTCCTCCATGGCGATGTACAGCATCTCCTCGGCGGGCCGTGCGAGGCGGTGGATCTCGTCGATGAACAGCACCTCCCCCTCGTCGAGGGAGGAGAGGATCGCGGCGAGATCGCCGGCGTGCTGGATCGCAGGTCCCGAGGTGATGCGCAGCGGGGCGGAGAGCTCGGCGGCGATGATCATGGCGAGGGTCGTCTTCCCCAGGCCCGGCGGTCCCGAGAGCAGCATGTGCTCGGGGGCGCGGCCGCGCGCCGCGGCGGCGTCGAGCACGAGCGAGAGCTGGTCGCGCACCACCTGCTGTCCCACGAACTCCTCCAGCCGACGCGGGCGCAGCGCCGCCTCCGCGGTGCGCTCGGGCGGCATCGACTCGGGGCTCGTCACGGTGCGCGGCGCGTCCTCGGTCGCCTCCCAGGAGCCGTCGGCGAAGGACCCGCCGACCGGCTCCTCCTCGCGGCCCGCCGCCTGCGCGCTCACCGATGTCCTCCGAGACCGCGCAGCGCCGTGCGCAGGAGCGCGGCGGCATCGATCTGCTCCCCGCCCTCCTCGCGCGCGGCCTCGACGGCGCTGCGCGCCGCCTTCTCCGCCCAGCCGAGGCCGACGAGCGCCTCGACCACGTCGGCGTCGGGGCCGCCGAGGGCAGCACCCGGGGCCGACGCCGCCTCCCGCGAGGCCTCGCTCGGCGCGGGCAGCTTCCCGCCGAGCTCGAGGAGCATCCGGCCGGCGACCTTCGGGCCGATGCCCGGGGTGCGGGTGATGGTCTTCACGTCCTGCTCGGCGACGGCGCGGCGCAGCTCCTCCGGGTCGAGCACCGCGAGCACGGCCAGCGCCGTGCGCGGGCCGATCCCGGTGACGGACTGCACGATGCGGAAGGTCTCGGCCTCCTCCGCCTGGGGGAAGCCGTAGAGGGTCAGGGAGTCCTCGCGGACGACGAGCTCGGTGTGCAGGGTGACCTCGGCCCCGTGACGGGTCGCGGCGAGGGCCTGCGGCGTGGTGCGCACGAGGTAGCCGATACCGGCCACCTCGAGCACGAGGGCGTCGAGGTCGAGGCGGACGACCCGCCCGGTCAGGGATGCGATCACGCCACCACCCTAGAACACCTGTTCGATCACTGGCGGGAGGTCGAGCGTTCCCGGGCGCGTCGGGCCCGTCGCTCCGCCTCGGCCCACACGGCCTGCGCGCTCGTGCGGGCGCCGCCGGTGCGGTCCAGCGCCACGGGGCCGCCGCCCCGCCACAGCTGGGTCAGCGCGATCGCGACGGCATCGGAGGCGTCCGCGGGCTGGGGTGCCGCGTCCAGGCCCAGCACCTTCACCAGCACCGACTGGATCTGCTTCTTGTCCGCCCGCCCGCTGCCGGTCACGGCGGCCTTGACCTCCGAGGGGGTGTGCAGCGCGACGGGGATGCCGCGCTCCGCCGCCTCGAGCAGCGCGATGCCGGAGACCTGCGCGGTGCCCATCACGGTGGAGATGTTGGACTGGCTGAACACCCGCTCCACGCCGACGGCGTCGGGGGCGAACTCCTCGAGCACGGCGCGCAGCCCGAGGGCGATGCCGAGCAGGCGCCGCTCGAGCGGCTCCTCGGAGTCCGAGCGGATCACGCCCGCGTGGACGAGACGAGCGCGTCGCCCGCCGATCGCGTCGACGATGCCGATCCCGCAGCGGGTCAGCCCGGGGTCGACCCCCAGCACACGCAGGGTCGTCATCTGCGCTCCTCCCCTCCCGGCATGGCCGTCGGCGGTGTCAACGGCCCTCTCCCCGGTCCGGGTGGTGCGGCCCGCGTCGGCGGTGCCGCCGAGGGGACGACGCGGCCCAGGCCGCGACCGCGCCGTCCCGCTCGCTCACTCCCGCTCGTCCAGCTGGGCCGCGACGTCGTCGGGGATGTCGAGGTTGGAGTAGACGGCCTGCACGTCGTCGCTGTCCTCGAGCGCGTCGATCAGGCGAAGCGCCTTCTGCGCGCCCTCGAGGTCGACGGGGGTGCGCATGGTGGGCACGAACTGCACCTCGGCGCTCTCGTAGTCGATCCCCGCCTCCTGCAGCGCGGTGCGCACGGCGACCACGTCGGTGGCCTCGGAGAGGATCTCGAAGGTCTCGCCCTCGTCGTTGATCTCCTCGGCGCCGGCGTCCAGCACGACCTCGAGCAGGTCGTCCTCGGTGTTCTCGCCCTTGGCGACGGTGACCACGCCCCGGCGCTCGAAGAGATAGGAGACCGAGCCGGAGTCCGCCATGTTGCCGCCGTTGCGGTTGAAGGCCAGGCGCACCTCGGAGACGGCGCGGTTCTTGTTGTCGGTGAGGCACTCGACCAGCACGGCGACGCCGCCCGGGGCGTAGCCCTCGTACATCAGGGTCTCGTAGTCGACGCCGCCGCCGTCGAGCCCGCCGCCGCGCTTGACGGCGCGGTCGATGTTGTCATTGGGGACGGAGGTCTTCTTGGCCTTCTGGATGGCGTCGTAGAGCGTCGGGTTGCCAGATGGGTCGGGGCCGCCCATGCGTGCAGCCACCTCGATGTTCTTCACCAGCTTGGCGAACAGCTTGCCGCGCTTGGCATCGATGACGGCCTTCTTGTGCTTGGTCGTCGCCCACTTGGAATGCCCGGACATCTCGCTCCTTCCGATGGTCCGCCATGGGGTGGCGGATCGCCGCACCATCCTAGTGGTATGGCGAACGCGCTCCACGCCGCGCGCCGCCGGGCCTCTCCGCAGACCGCGCCGTGGCGTCCCCGCCGGCGCGGCGCCCGTGCTTCCCCCGTGTCGTCCGGCCGCGCCCCGCGGGGCGGTCAGCCACGGACGACGGGGGCGGTCAGCGCACCGATCAGACGACGATCGGCGGTGATCTGCTCGAGCAGCTCGCGCTCGCGGGCGCGGGTCCTCGCCGTCGGCCGGCCGAACAGGACGCTGTGCCGCTCCATGCCCAGCGAGACCGCCGAGCGGATCAGGTCGTGCATGCCCATCCGGGCGACGGCGCCGTGGCGGCCCGCCCACGCCTCGGCGCGACGGCGTCGACGCATCGAGACCAGCATCTCGACCTCGTCGGGCGAGAACCAGCCGGCCCTGCCGTACTCGGACAGCTGGCGGCGCAGGATCCGCTTCTCCCGCAGGCGCAGGAACAGCACGATGCCCACCAGCAGCAGGAAGATCGGCACCTGCACGGTGACGTAGTAGCGCAGGAACCCGGCCAGCGGCGCCTCCGGGTCCACTGGGAGGAAGAAGCTCGAGCCGTTCCACAGCGCGTGCAGCGCCATCCCGAGCGACAGCCCGCCGAGGCCCAGGCCGAAGTAGAGCATCAGCGAGCGGCGCTCGGCCGCGATTCCGAGGCCGAGGCCGCACAGGGCGGTGAAGGACACGTGGGCGAAGGGCGAGAGGATGCCGCGCAGGAAGAAGGTCTGCCAGAAGACGTCGACCGTCCCGGCGGCCTGTGCCTGGTGGAAGGAGTTCCCGAAGTAGAGGATGTTCTCGGTGAAGGCGAAGCCGCCCGCGATGAGGGCGGCGTACACGACGCCGTCGAGCGGACCGGAGATGAAGCGTCGCCCCCAGATGAGCAGGGCGAACAGGCCCGCGGACTTCATCGTCTCCTCGATCACCGGTGCCTGCACGGTCGCGCCGAGGAAGGAGTCGATCAGCTCGGTCTCCTCCTGCGGGGAGATCCAGGCGTCGAAGAAGGTCCCGAAGAACAGCGACAGCAGCACGGAGCCGATCGCGCCCCAGGCGAAGGCGGAGACGAGCGAGAGCCGGGGCTGCGGCGTGTACCGATCCAGCCACCACACCGCGCCGAGCACGAGCGCGACCGGCACCAGCGCCGCGGTGAGGGCGACCAGCGCGGTGCCGATGCCGAGCGGCCTGATCACCACCAGATACAGCACGACCAGGGAGGCGAGGATGCCCAGCACCGAGCCGATCAGCAGCACCCAGCGCAGCCAGCGTCGGCGGGGCCGGGCCGCGGCGGGCGTGCCCGGACCGAGCCGGCCGGGAGCGCGGGGATCGGTGCGCGCGATGTCGTAGCCGTACCCGGCGTCGGGACCGGCCGGGGCGGCGGCGCCGGGGCCGGCGGCCCGCGGCGGGCCGGGCTGGCGCGCAGGCGCGCCGGTCGAGCTGGTCGAGCTGGTCACAGCGTGGCCCTGCCTCTCCCCCGGTGCTCGGTCGCGGTCGGTCGGCTCCCGCCGTCCGCACGGCGCTCCCCCCGGATGCGCTCGGCCATGCTAGCTCAGGTCCCGCCGCCGCCGGGCCACGCCTCGGCGTAGAGCCGACGGGTGTCCGCGAGCAGGATCGGGAGGGCCTTTGTGCGGCCGACGATGGGCAGGAAGTTCGCGTCCCCCGCCCAGCGCGGCACCACGTGCTGGTGCAGGTGGGCGGCGATCCCGGCGCCCGCGACCTCGCCCTGATTCATGCCCAGGTTGAAGCCCGCGGGGCCGGAGACCTCGCGGATCACGGTCATCGCGGTGCGGGTGATCTCGGCGACCTCCGCCACCTCCTCCTCGGTCAGCTCCGTGTAGTCCGAGACGTGCCGGTACGGGCACACCAGCAGATGGCCGGAGTTGTAGGGGTAGAGGTTCAGGATCGCGTAGGCGACGCGGCCGCGATGGACGATGAGCGCGTCCTCGTCGCTGCGGCGCGGCCCCGCGCAGAAGGGGCACTGCTCGTCGTCGTGCGGGTCCTCGGGCTTGTTCTCCCCGCCGATGTACGCCATCCGGTGCGGGGTCCACAGCCGCTGGGTGTCGTCGGGGACGCCCGCGAAGTCGCGGGCGTCCTCGAGCGCGGGCTCGCCGCCGGGCTGTTCGGCCGGGCTCACACCTGCACCTTGTCGGCGATCGCGGTGACGATCCGCTCCACGGCCTCGTCCACGTCGATGCCGTTGTCCTGGCTGCCGTCGCGCATTCGGAAGGAGACCGCGCCCTTCTCCTGGTCCTCGCCACCGGCGATGAGGAGGTAGGGCACCTTCTCCTTGGTGTGGGTGCGGATCTTCTTCTGCATACGGTCGTCGGAGGAGTCGACCTCGACGCGCACGCCGCGGGCGCGCAGCTTGGCGGCGACCTCCTCGAGATAGGGCACGTACTCGGCGGCGACCGGCACCCCGACCACCTGGACCGGCGCGAGCCAGACCGGGAAGGCGCCCGCGTAGTGCTCGAGCAGCACGCCGAAGAAGCGCTCGATCGAGCCGAACAGGGCGCGGTGGATCATCACCGGGCGCTGGCGGGAGCCGTCGGGGGCGGTGTACTCGAGCTCGAACAGCTCCGGCTCGAAGAAGTCCAACTGGATGGTGGAGAGCTGCCAGGTGCGGCCGATCGCGTCCTTCGCCTGGACGGAGATCTTCGGGCCGTAGAAGGCGGCGCCGCCCGGGTCGGGCACCAGCTCCAGCCCGGAGGCGGTGGCGACCTCCTCCAGGGTGCGGGTGGCCTCCTCCCAGGTGGAGTCGTCGCCCACGGACTTCTCGGGGTCGCGGGTGGACAGCTCGAGGTAGAAGTCGTCCAGGCCGTAGTCGCGCAGCAGGTCCAGGACGAAGCCGAGCAGGCTGGAGAGCTCCTCCTTCATCTGCTCGCGGGTGGTGTAGATGTGGGCGTCGTCCTGGGTGAAGCCGCGGGCGCGGGTCAGGCCGTGGACCACGCCGGACTTCTCGTAGCGGTAGACGCTGCCGAACTCGAACAGCCGCAGCGGCAGCTCGCGGTAGGAGCGGCCGCGGGAGCGGTAGACGAGGTTGTGCATCGGGCAGTTCATGGGCTTGAGGTAGTAGTCCTGGCCCTGCTTGGTGACGTTGCCGTCGGCGTCGACCTCCTCGTCCATGTGCATGGGCGGGTACATGCCGTCGGCGTACCACTCGAGGTGGCGGGAGGTCTCGAAGAGGTTCTTCTTCGTGATGTGGGGGGTGGAGACGAAGGAGTAGCCGGCCTCGACGTGGCGGCGACGCGAGTAGTCCTCCATCTCCATCCTGATCATGGCGCCCTTGGGATGGAACACCGGCAGGCCGGAGCCGATCTCGTCGGGGAAGGAGAACAGGTCCAGCTCGCTGCCCAGGCGTCGGTGGTCGCGTCGCTCGGCCTCGGCGATCCGCTCCTGGTGGGCTCGCAGCTCCTCCTTGGTGGGCCAGGCGGTGCCGTAGACGCGCTGCAGCATCGGATTCTTCTCGCTGCCGCGCCAGTAGGCGGCGGCGGATCGGGTCAGGGCGAACCCGTTGCCGATGAGCTTGGTGGAGGGCAGGTGCGGGCCGCGGCAGAGGTCGGTCCAGACCACCTCGCCGCGTCGGTCGACGTTGTCGTACATGGTCAGGCCGCCCTCGCCGACCTCGACGCTCGCTCCTTCGGCGGCGTCGTCGGCGGAGGACTTCAGGCCGATGAGCTCGAGCTTGTAGGGCTCCGCGGCTTCCTCGGCGCGGGCCGCGTCGTCGGTGATCTCGCGGCGCACGAAGCGCTGGCCGGACTTGACGATCCGGTTCATCTCCTTCTCGAGCACCTTGAGGGTCTCAGGGGTGAAGGGCTCGGAGACGTCGAAGTCGTAGTAGAAGCCGTCGGTGATGGGCGGGCCGATGCCGAGCTTCGCGTCGGGGTTCGTCTTCTGCACGGCCTGCGCGAGCACGTGCGCGGTCGAGTGGCGGAGGATCGAGAGCCCGTCGGGGCTGGAGATGTCCACGCCCTCGACGTCCTGCCCGTCCTCGAGCACGGTGTCGAGGTCGCGCAGCTCCCCGTCGATGCGCAGGGCGACGATCGCGGCGGTGCCCTCGAAGAGCGCGGTGCCCGTGGTCCCCTCCTCGATCTCCTGGGGCGATCCGTCGAGGGTGATGGCGATCTGGGCCACGGGGGTGCTCCTTAGTTCTCGGGGTGAGCCGGCCGACGACGCCGGATCCGTCGTCGATGGTACCGGCCGGCGCGCCCGCGCCGGACCGGCCCCTCGACGGCGGCGGCTCAGAGGGAGCGCGCGAGCTCCCTCACCCGGAGGAGCGCCGCCTCCATGATCTCCTCGGCACGATCGGGCTCGTGGTCCATGCCCTCGGCGGCGAGGGTGTGGGTGGTGCAGCCCAGGAACTGGAACATCCCGGCGATGTACAGACTCGCGGGATCCTGCTGGCCGAAGTGGCCGCCGCTGGCCTGCAGGTGCACCACGGTCTTGTCCATGACGAGGCCCTCCGCCTCGCCCTCGGCCGTGTACCGGAAGGTCACGCCGGCGCGGCAGATGGTGTCGATCCAGGCCTTCAGACGAGTGGGCACCGAGAGGTTCCACAGCGGGTTCGCGATCACCACCAGGTCCGCGCTCTGGAACTGCTTGGTGTACTGGTCGAACAGCGCCAGCTTGTTCTGCTGGGCACCGGTGAGGTGGGAGAAGTGCTCGCCCGCTCGCAGCCGCTCCCAGCCGGTCATCATGTCCAGGTCGATCTCGGGCACGGCGGTCTCGTACAGCCGCACGTCGTCGACCACCGTGTCGGGGCGATGCGCGGTGAGCTCCTCGACAAAGGCGTCGGCCATCGTCATGGAACGGGACTTGCTGGGGTCCAGCGGATGGGCACGGACGATGAGGGCACGCATGCTGAGGTCTCCTCCGGGTCGGCGTGGCGGGTGACGTGATGGCGGTCTCGTCACCGTCGAGCCTAGAGACCTCGGAGGCCGCGCACCGGGACCCAGGGCCCGGTGGGCCCCAGCTGCGGGACCCGGCGTGGGGCGCCTCTCTGCGGACGCAGAAGAGCCCCGGACCAGGGGGTCGGGGCTCTACTGCTGGGGGTGGGCGATACTGGGATCGAACCAGTGACCTCTTCCGTGTCAGGGAAGCGCGCTACCGCTGCGCCAATCGCCCGGGACGGCACCGGCGGGTGCCGTTCGAGGTGGGTACGGGATTCGAACCCGTGTACACGGCTTTGCAGGCCGTTGCCTCGCCTCTCGGCCAACCCACCGGGTGATGCTCTCGCATCATACGGAACAGCGCTCCCGACGCGAGGTCGGGAGCGCCGTCCCCCGGAGCGGACGACCGGATTCGAACCGGCGACCCTCACCTTGGCAAGGTGATGCTCTACCAACTGAGCTACGTCCGCAGGACAGGGATCCGAAGAACCTGCCGTGGGCGATACTGGGATCGAACCAGTGACCTCTTCCGTGTGAAGGAAGCGCGCTACCGCTGCGCCAATCGCCCTGAGGTGATGCCCGCTCTCTCGATCGGACTTGAAGAAGCTTACATGCTCCCGACGGGTGCTCGCGCCACTTCTGGATGTGACCTGCATCCCGGTCGATCGGAGCGGCGTCGGACCCGACGAGCCGACCCTCCGGCCCCGCCGGCACCCGGGCCCCATCACCCTCCCCGATCCGGCCGCTCGCGCGCGCCGCCGATCCGACTGCACGGGCGCGCCGCGCCCGTGAGACGCGCGGACGGAGCGGGAGCGCCTTTGGCGCTCCTCGCGCTCCGCAGCCCCGACCGGCCGGCCGGCACGAGCCCTCCGTGCACCCCGGCCCTGCCGCTCGTGACCTCGGACACTGAAGACCGTCCGGGTTTGCACAGGCGGTCGGAGCGCGCCTAAGGTAACTCCTCGTCGGCCCAGCCGATGTGCGGACGTAGCTCAGTTGGTAGAGCATCACCTTGCCAAGGTGAGGGTCGCCGGTTCGAATCCGGTCGTCCGCTCCATCCCTCCCCCGCGCCTCCGGCGCGACGGGCGATTGGCGCAGCGGTAGCGCGCTTCCCTGACACGGAAGAGGTCACTGGTTCGATCCCAGTATCGCCCACCATGCAAGGCCCCGGCTCCGGCCGGGGCCTTTCTCGTCCCCGCCCCGGCGTGGACGAGCCCGCCGACCCCGCCGGGGCCCGACCGAGCTCGCGGGATCATCACGATCGGGCTCGCCGCGCCCCGTTCCCCGCTCGCCCGCGCCCACTACTGTGGGGCCATGCAGATCTGGACAGGTAAGTCGTACCCCCTGGGCGCCACGTTCGACGGCTCGGGCACCAACTTCGCACTCTTCTCCGAGGCGGCCGAGCGGGTGGAGCTGTGCCTGTTCGACGAGGACGGCGCCGAGCGGCGCATCGAGGTCACCGAGGTCGACGCCTTCGTGTGGCACGTCTACCTCCCCGCGGTCCAGCCCGGCCAGCGCTACGGCTACCGCGTGCACGGCCCCTTCGACCCCGCCGCGGGCCTGCGCTGCGACCCCTCGAAGCTGCTGCTGGACCCGTACGCGAAGGCGATCGCCGGGATGGCCAGCAACCATCCCTCGCTGTACAGCTACGACTTCGAGGACCCCGAGAAGCGCAACACCGAGGACTCCGCCGCCCACACCATGCACTCGGTCGTGGTCTCCCCCTTCTTCGACTGGGGCAACGACCATCCGCCCGCGCACGAGTACCACGACACCGTGATCTACGAAGCGCACGTCAAGGGCCTGACGATGCTGCACCCGGAGATCGACGACAGCATCCGCGGCACCTACGTCGCAATGGGCCATCCCGCTGTGATCGAGCACCTCAAGGAGCTGGGCGTCACCGCGGTCGAGCTGATGCCGGTCCACCAGTTCGTGCAGGACGGCCATCTCGTCGAGAAGGGGCTGCGCAACTACTGGGGCTACAACACGATCGGGTTCTTCGCCCCGCACAACGAGTACGCCTATGCGGGTGAGCTGGGCCAGCAGGTCCAGGAGTTCAAGCAGATGGTCAAGAACCTCCACGAGGCGGGCATCGAGGTCATCCTCGACGTGGTCTACAACCACACCGCCGAGGGGAACCACCTGGGCCCCACCCTGTGCTTCCGCGGCATCGACAACAGCGCCTACTACCGCCTGGTCGAGGGCGACGAGGCGCACTACTACGACACCACCGGCACCGGGAACTCGCTGCTGATGCGCACCCCGCACGTGCTGCAGCTGATCATGGACTCGCTGCGCTACTGGGTCACCGAGATGCACGTGGACGGCTTCCGCTTCGACCTCGCCTCGACCCTCGCGCGCGAGCTGCACGAGGTGGACCGGCTCTCCGCCTTCTTCGACATCATCCAGCAGGACCCGATCATCTCCCAGGTCAAGCTCATCGCCGAGCCGTGGGACCTGGGCGAGGGCGGTTACCAGGTGGGCGGCTTCCCGCCGCTGTGGTCGGAGTGGAACGGCCGCTATCGCGACTCGGTGCGGGACTTCCACCGCTCGGAGCCGGGCACCGTCGGCGACTTCACCTCGCGCCTCGCCGGCAGCTCGGACCTCTACCAGCACACCGGCCGCACACCGATCGCGTCGATCAACTTCGTCACCGCCCACGACGGGTTCACGATGCGGGACCTCGTCTCCTACAACGAACGGCACAACGAGGCCAATCAGGAGGGCGGCGGCGACGGCGAGAGCCACAACCGCTCCTGGAACTCGGGCATCGAGGGCGACACCGACGACGAGGCCGTGCTCGCCCTGCGCAAGCGCAGGGCCAAGAACCTCATGGCGACGCTGCTGGTCAGCCAGGGCGTGCCGATGATCCTGCACGGCGACGAGATGGGACGCACCCAGCAGGGCAACAACAACACCTACTGCCAGGACAACGAGCTGTCGTGGGTGCACTGGGACCTCGACGAGCACCAGGAAGAGATGCTCTGGTTCACCCAGCGCATGATCGCTCTGCGCCGCGAGCACCCGATCTTCCGCCGACGCCGCTTCCTGCAGGGCGTGGTGCGGGAGGACGCCGGCTCCGTGCTCAAGGACGTGGAGTGGCTGGGCACCGACGGGGAGCCGATGACCGAGGAGGAGTGGAACGATCCTCAGAACAAGTGCCTGACCATGTTCCTCAACGGCTCCGCGATCCCCGAGCCCAACTCCCGCGGCGAACGGATCGAGGGCGACTCGGCGCTGGTGGTGTTCAACGCCTCCGGCAACGACGTCGACTTCGTGCTGCCCGGCGAGGAGTACGGCACCGAGTGGGAGGTCGTGCTCGGCACCGGCGACACCATCGACGTCGGCTCCGTCTTCGACCCCGGCCAGGAGATCGTCCGCCCCGGCCATTCGATGCTGATCCTCATGCGGCCCCCGAAGACGGGCGAGGACGAGGAGCGCGCCGCGGACGACCTCGAGCGCACGGTCCGCGCCTGACCCCCGAGAAGGAGAGCCCCGCAGTGAGTCTCGAGACCGGTCCCCGTCCCACGACCCGGGAGATGCCGTCCCGGCGCTCCCGACCCGCCGTCACCGGGGCCCAGCCCGCGGTGCGCCGGGTCCCGACCTCGACCTACCGCCTGCAGCTGCACGCCGGCTTCACCGCCGACGACGCGGCGGAGATCGTGCCCTATCTCGCCAGGCTCGGCGTGGGGCACCTGTTCTGCTCCCCCGTGCTGCAGGCCGCGCCCGGCTCGACCCACGGCTACGACGTCGTGGACCACACCCGCATCAGCGAGGAGATCGGCGGGGAGGAGGCGCTGCGCCGCCTCGCCGAGGCCGCCCACGCCCACGGGATGGGGATCGTCGTGGACGTCGTCCCCAACCACATGTCGATCCCGACCCCGATCTGGCACAACCGGGCACTGTGGTCGGTGCTGCGCGACGGCCCCGCCTCCCCCTTCGCCGACTGGTTCGACCTCGAGCTCTCCGGCGAGCGCTCGGTGCTCGTGCCGGTGCTGGGACGGCCCATCGGCGCGGTCCTCGCCGACGGGGAGATCACGATGGGCGTCGAGCAGGTCCCTCAAGCCGATGGGTCGGTCGCCGAGGAGACCGTGCTGCGCTACTACGACCACGTGCTGCCCGTCGCCGCAGGCACCGAGCACCTCGGGCTCGCCGATCTGCTGGACCGCCAGTGGTACCGGCTCGCGTACTGGAAGGTCTCCGACGAGGAGCTGAACTACCGGCGCTTCTTCGACGTGGACACCCTCGCCGCGGTGCGGGTCGAGGACCCCGCCGTGTTCGAGGCGACCCATCGCACGCTCCTGCAGCTACAGGGCGAGGGCGTGATCGACGGCTACCGGATCGACCATCCCGACGGCCTCTCCGATCCTCGCGGCTACCTGCGCGATCTCGAGCGCGCCACCGACGGGGCCTGGACCGTGATCGAGAAGATCCTCGAGGGCGAGGAGCACCTGCCCGGCGACTTCCCCTGCGCGGGCACGACCGGCTACGACGCGCTGTGGCGGGTGACGGGCCTGTTCCACGACCCGCACGGCGCGCTGGGCCTGACCCATCTGTGGCAGCGGCGCACCGGCGACCTGCGCCCCTTCGAGGAGGTCGCCGCCGAGTCCACGGACCTCGTGGTCACCACCAGCCTGTGGGCCGAGATCGAACGGCTGACCGCGCTGATCCACGGGATCTGCCAGGACGACATCCGCCTGCGCGACACCACGCGGCGCAACATCCAGAAGGTCGTCGTCGCGCTGCTGACCTCGATGGACCGCTACCGCGCCTACATCGTCCCGGGCGAGCCCGCCCCCGGCGCCGAGCGGGCCGTGATCGAGCAGGCCGCGGCGCGGGCACAGGCCCGGCTCGGGGACGACGAGGACCTCGCCGCGACCCTCGAGCTGGTCGTCGCCCTGGTGTGCGGGGACGAGGCGGGCAGCGCGGGACGCAGCCGCAGCGCCGAGCGCGACGAGGTCGTGGTCCGCTTCGCGCAGACCTGCGGCCCCGTCCACGCCAAGGGGCTCGAGGACACCGCGTTCTACCGCTACACCCGCTTCCTGGCCGTGAACGAGGTGGGCTCGGACCCGGAGCGGATCGGGGTCGAGTCGGATGTGCTGCACGACCACGCCCTGCACATGGTGCGCACCCGGCCCGATGCGATGACCACCCTGTCCACCCACGACACCAAGCGCAGCGAGGACGTGCGGGCGCGCCTGGCCGTCCTCACAGAGCAGCCGCTCGAGTGGGCGCTGGTGGTGCAGGACCTGGATCGGGCGACCTCCGCGCATCGCGGCGACCGGGTCGACGGGGCGATCGAGCTGCTGCTGTGGCAGACCCTGGCCGCCTGCTGGAAGCTGCCCGGCTCCGGGGCCGCGCCGCTGGACGCGGACCGGCTCGAGGGCTATCTCGCCAAGGCGATGCGCGAGGCGAAGACCCACACCACCTGGACCGAGCAGGACGCCGAGTACGAGCGCGAGGTGCAGGCCCTGGGGCGAGCGGCGCTGGAGTCCGAGGAGGTCGCCGCGATCCTCGCCGACTGGACCCGGCGCACGGCCGCCGTGCAGCGCGCCGCGATCCTCGGCCAGAAGCTCGTGCAGCTCACGATGCCCGGCGTCCCCGACGTCTACCAGGGCAACGAGAGCGTGGACCTCTCCCTGGTCGACCCCGACAACCGCCGCGAGGTCGACCACGCCGCGCACGCCGCCCGCCTCGGACGGATGATCGAGGGCGCCCGTCCCGAGGGGATCGGCGACGAGAAGCTGTGGCTGACCCACCGTGCGCTGGTGCTGCGCCGGGAGCGGCCGGACCTGTTCCAGGGCCGGGACGCCGCCTACCACCCGCTGCCCACTACGACCGGCCATGCCGTCGCCTTCGGCCGCGCATGCGGTGAGGGACCGGTCGAGGTGGTCACCGTCGTCACACGGCTCGCGCACGGGCTCGCCCAGCGCGGCGGCTGGGGCGAGAGCAAGATCGGACTGCCCGAAGGCCGCTGGCGCGACGTGCTCGGCGGCGCGGAGCACGAGGGCGGGATGGTCCCGCTGGTCGAGCTGCTGGACGACAGCCCCGTCGCGCTGCTGGTGCGCGTCGGCGCCACCCCGACCGGCGCCCTGCCGGTCCCCCACCACCTCGAGGAGACGCGATGACCGCCGCACCGCAGCCCCCGACCCCGCTCGGCGCGATAGACCGCTATCGCGTGTGGGCCCCGTCGGCCGGCGCCGTGGAGATCCGCGTGGACGGGACCGTGCACACCATGGCCCCGGCCGAGGAGGGATGGTTCGAGCTGTCGGACCCGGCGCCCGTGGCGGGGGCGCGCTATGCCTTCCGCCTCGACGACGGGGAGCTGTGGCTGCCGGATCCCCGGTCGCTGTCCCAGCCGGACGGCGTCCACGCCGCGAGCGAGGTCGTCGACGCGCAGGCGCTCGCGCCGTCACCGGGTTGGGAGGGCAGGGACCTGCGCGGCGCCGTGCTCTACGAGCTGCACGTGGGCACCTTCGCCCCGGGCCCGGACGGCGCCGGCGGCACCCTCGACACCGCGATCGAGCGGCTCGACGCGCTGGTCGAGCTCGGCGTGGACGCGGTCGAGCTGATGCCGCTGGCGACCTTCCCCGGCGAGCGCGGCTGGGGCTACGACGGGGTGGGGCTGTACGCCGTGCACTCCGCCTACGGCGGGCCGGAGGCGCTGGCCCGCTTCGTGCGCGCCGCCCATGACCGCGGTCTCGCCGTCGTGCTGGACGTGGTCCACAACCACCTGGGCCCCTCGGGGAACTACCTGGGCATGTTCGGCCCGTACTTCACGGACCGCCACGAGACGCCCTGGGGCGAGGCGGTGAACCTCGACCAGCCCGGCTCCCGCCAGGTGCGCGACTTCCTGCTGGGCAGCGCCCGGCAGTGGCTGGTGGAGCTGGGACTGGACGGGCTGCGGCTGGATGCTGTCCACGAGCTGAAGGACGACTCCTCCCCGCACTTCCTCGCCGAGCTCGCCGGCGCCGTCGCCGCCTGGCGGGAGGAGACCGGGCGCCCCCTCGCCCTGATCGCCGAATCGGATCGCAACCAGCCCGCGACCGTCACGCCGACGGGCGCGGGCGGGTTGGGGATGGACATGCAGTGGGCCGACGACGTGCACCACGCCGTGCACGCCTGGGCCACCGGCGAGCGCGCCGGCTACTACGCCGACTTCGGCGACGCCGACGTGCTCGCCGCCGTGCTGCCGGGGATCTTCCTGCACGCCGGCACGTACTCGAGCTTCCGCGGCCAGGTCTGGGGCGCGCCGGTGGACCCCGCCTCCCCCGACTACGACGGCCACTCCTTCGTCACCTTCCTGCAGGACCACGACCAGGTCGGCAACCGCGCCGCCGGCGACCGGATCCACCACGGCATCTCCCCGGGCACCCATGCCGCCGCGATCGCGCTGATCCTGCTGGGCCCGGGCACGCCGATGCTCTTCCAGGGCGAGGAATGGGCGGCCTCGACCCCCTTCGCCTTCTTCACCGACCACGACGACGAGCTCGGGCCCCTGGTCAGCGCCGGCCGCGCCGAGGAGTTCGCGGCGATGGGCTGGGCCGCGGAGGTGCCCGACCCGCAGCAGCGCTCGACCTTCGTCGGCTCGCAGCTGCGCTGGGAGGAGCGCACCGAGGGCGAGCACGGACGGATGCTGGAGTGGTACCGGGAGCTGATCGCGCTGCGCCGCGCGCACGAGGCGCTGCGCTCGGGCGATCTGGCCGCGACCCGCGTCGAGGTGCTCGCCGAGGAGACGGTGCTGATGCATCGTGGGGAGCTCTCGGTGCTCGCCCACCGTGGCCCGGGCGCGCTCGCCGCGGCCGACGGGCGGGTGCTCCACGCCGAGGAGGTGCTGGGCTCCTTCGGGCCGCTCCGTCACGGACAGGACGGGGGCGTGCACCTGGACGGGGCGGGAGCGGCCGTGCTGCGCGGGGCGCGCCTCAGCGGCTGAGGACGAGTCCGTCCCGGGCGAGGGAGGCCAGGCGCGACAGCGCCCGGAGGTACTTCTTGCGGTACCCGGAGCGCAGCAGCTCGGCGGAGAACAGGTCCTCGAGCACACCGTCCCCGGGCTCGCTCGCCGCGGCCCGGCCGTCGGCCTCCGCGCCGCCCGCGGGGGCGAGGGAGAGGAGCACCGGGACCTCCCGGTCGTAGAGCCGGTCCACGAGCACCACGAAGCGCAGCGCGTCGTGGTGGTGGGTGAGCCCGTGCACCCCGGTGAGGTGCGCGGCGGCGACCTCGTCGATCAGGGCGCCGTAGCGGGAGGGGTGGACGCGCATGAGATGCGCGAGCAGCTCGTCGAAGCCGTCGAGGGTCGCGCCGTCCTGCGCCGCGGCGTGCTCGCGCACCTCCTGCTCGGGCAGGGCGGAGATCTCGGCGACCCCGTCGCGGCGCCGGTAGTCCTCGCCGTCGATCCGCAGCACCTCGAAGCGCTCGGCCATCGCCTGGATCTCCCGCAGGAAGTCCTGGGCGGCGAAGCGACCCTCGCCGAGCGCGTCGGGGAGGGTGTTGGAGGTCGCGACGATGGAGACGCCCCGGTCGGAGAGCTCCCGGATCAGCCGCGTCATGAGCAGGGTGTCGCCGGGGTCGTCGAGCTCGAACTCGTCGATGCAGACCAGGCGCGAGCCCCCCAGCAGGTCCACGGCCTTCTGGAAGCCGAGCGCGCCGACCAGGTCGGTGTACTCCACGAAGGTGCCGTAGACCTTCTCCCCCTCGACCGCGTGGAAGAGCGAGGTGAGCAGGTGGGTCTTGCCCACGCCGAAGCCGCCGTCGAGGTAGATGCCGCGCGCCGCCTCGCTGCGTCGGCGCAGCCGGGAGAGGAATCCGCCGCGCGGCCGGTCGAGGGCGGCGGCGAAGGCGGAGACGCGCTCCTTGGCCTCCTGCTGCGAGGGGTGCGCGGGGTCGGGGACGTAGTTGTCCAGGCGCGCCTGCGCGAAGCGGGGCGGGGGCACGAGGTCCGCGAGCAGTCGTTCGAGGGTCGGTTCGGGGCGACGGTCGCAGAGGGAGTCGGTCACGCCGGTCAGTGTAGGGGCCCATCCCGCGCCGCGTGCCGTGCCCCGGGCGGTTCCCCGATGCGCGATGATCGAGGACACACCCCTCCGCCCCCGCCCCGGAGCGGCCGTCCCATCCGTCCTGTGCGAAGGAGAGCTCCGTGCACCTGCTGCTGCGAGACGGGGCCGTGCTGCCCTCCCCCGTGCCCGTCCCGGCCGACGCCGAGGGCGCCCGCGCGCTCGCCGCGCTGTACGCCGCCCCGCAGCTCCCGCCGGGCGCCGTGCACGTGCGCGCGATGATGACCACCACGATCGACGGCGCGGTCGCGGGGGCCGACGGGACCTCCGGCTCGCTCCACGACCCCGACGACTCGTTCCTCTTCGCCGTGCTGCGCGCGCTCACCGACGTGGTGCTCGTGGGGGCCACGACCGTGCGGGCGGAGGACTACCGCAGCGTGCGCGGCCGCGCGGACCTGCTGCGGCCCTCCCTCCGGCCCGGCGGCGCCCCGCGACCTGCGCTCGCGATCTGGTCGCGCAGCGGGGAGCTGCCGGACTATGTCGACCCCGATCAGCCGACCTACCTGCTCACCCCGTCGGCCGGGGCGAAGGACGCCGCGCGCCGCTCGGGCCTGCCCGCCGCCCAGGTGCTCGCCGCCGACTCCCCGCTGGAGGCGGTCGAGGCGCTCGCCGCCCGGGGGATGCGGCTGATCCAGGCCGAGGGCGGACCGTCGGCGCTCGCCCGGCTGGCGGAGGCGGAGCTGCTGGACGAGCTGTGCTTCACCACCGCGCACCGCACCGTCGGCGGACCCTCCCCGCGGGTGCTCGACGGCGCCGCGCACGAGACGCGCTGGACGCTGGAGTCCCTGCTGCTGGGCGAGGGTGCGACGCTGTCGCGCTATCGGCGGTACTGAGCGCTCCCGTTCGGGGTGCGGTCGGGGCCCGGAGGTCCCGTCCGCTCAGAGCCGCAGCCCGATCGATCCCTCGAGAGCGGGCGCGGCGGGATCGCGCACCGGCACCTCGAGGGCGGCGGCCTGCTCCCCCAGACCGAGCGCATCGCCGAGGAAGTCGGCCAGCTGCCGCTCGTACCGGGCGGGGTCGCGGTTCCACTCGCGGGTGTGGGAGGCGCCCTCGAAGGGCTCGAACTCGATCAGGTCCGGCCGGAGCGCGGCGAGATGCCGGCTCGGGGCGGGTGGCACCGTCGCATCGTCCAGGGCGTGGAAGAGGAGGGTGCGGTGGCGCAGATGACGGCCGTAGTAGGCGGGGGTCATCTCGTGCAGCGCCAGCGGCTCGTGCAGGCGCACCATCCGCGCCCCGATGCTCGAGGTCATCATCCACAGCGCGAGCCGCCGCATCGGGGCGGGGGCCTTCAGCGCGGTGGCGTGGTAGATGAGGATGTCCTGCCAGTCCACGGCCGGGGAGTCGAGCACGAGGGCCGCGATGAGGTCGCGGTGGGCCGAGCGCACGGAGGTGCGCAGCACGATCCCCCCGCCCATCGACCAGCCCACCAGCACGAGGCGCCGGGCGCCCTGGGAGACGGCGTACTCGATCGCGGCCTCGGCGTCCTCCCACTCGGCCGAGCCCAGGTGGTGCATCCGGTCTGCGGAGGCGGGGCCGCCGGCGTCGTTGCGATAGGTGATCGCGAGGCTGGTCAGCCCCAGCCGGTGCAGCAGCGGGATCACGCGCAGCGCCTCGCCGCGGGCGGAGCCGTGGCCGTGCACCAGGATCGCCCAGGTGTCCTCCTGCCCCGGCACGGACCCCTCGGCCTCGTCGGGCCGCACGAGCCACGCCGGCATCGGACCGACGGGCGAGCCGATCTCCACCTCCTCCGTCGCCAGCCCGTGCGCCGTCTGCGGCGTGCCCGCCCAGAAGAAGCCGTTGGACGTCGCCCGGTCCACGAGCAGCGGCTCGTCGGTGTCCTCGACCAGCAGCGGGCGGGAGACCGTCGTGGGCGTGGGGCGGCCGTCGACCGGCCCCAGACGCACGTGCACGGTTCCGCCGGACTGGCGCAGCGCCATCAGGCCGTCACGGCGCGTGGTCGCGGAGGCGTCGAGGTGCACCCGGTCGGGGTGGACGGCGCGGACGGTGACGTCGGGCCGTCCGCGCAGGCTCTCCCGCGGCACCAGCGGCAGCCGCGCCATCACCCGGGCGCCGACGGTGAGCAGCCCTGCGCTGAGCGCGAACGCTCCGGCGGCACCGGTGACCCCGTAGCCCGCCACGTGGAGCCATCGGGCCTGGTCGGGGCGTGCGGACAGCAGCCGCTCGCGAAGGGTCAGCGCCGTGGTCGGGCGGTTCCGGGAGGGGTCGCACGTCATATCGCGCATCCTATCGACGCACTAGCATCGACACTGAGAACACCCGTCCGCGTCGGCGGGGACGAGCCCGTCCCCGCCGGTCCGCGGCCCCAGGCGGCGCCAGGCGCCGCAGAGCGGAGGCATCATGTCCAACGATCCCATCGGCACCCGCCCCTACCCGGTCGCGATCAGCGAGGAGGAGTGGCGCGAGCGCCTCTCCCCGCCGAGTACCAGGTGCTCCGCCAGGGCGGCACCGAGCGCCCCGGCACCGGGGAGTACGAGGAGGTGCGTCCCGCCGGCACCTACGCCTGCCGCGCCTGCGGCGTCGAGCTGTTCACCGCCGAAACCCAGTTCGATGCCCACTGCGGCTGGCCGGCGTTCTACGCCCCGAGCGACTCCGACGCGGTGGAGCTGCTCGAGGACACCTCGCTCGGGATGCGCCGCATCGAGGTGCGCTGCGCGAGCTGCGGCTCGCATCTCGGGCATGTCTTCGAGGGCGAGGGCTTCCCCACCCCGACCGACCAGCGCTACTGCATCAACTCGATCAGCCTGCTGCACAGCGACGACGCGGCGGACCGCGGCTGAGCTCGGCGCGCCTGCCGGGCGAGCGGGCACGCCGGGGATAGCCTCCCTGCGTGTCCGTCCATCGAATCCGCACCGGCGACGACACCTTCCGCGCCGCCATCGACGCCATGACCAGCGCTCCCCATCGCCCGGAGTTCACCTGGCGCACCATCCCGGCCCCGTCCAGGATGGCGCCTTCGACGTGGGCCTGCACCGGAGAGATCCTGGTCCATGACGACGAGCTCGCCTCCGGTCGACTGGTGGTCCTGCACGACCCCGCCGGTCAGGAGTCCTGGGACGGCACCTCGAGGATGGTCGCGCTGGTCCAGGCGCAGCTCGAGCCCGAGTTCGCGATCGAGTCGATGCTCGGCGACGTCGCCTGGTCCTGGGTGACCGAGTCCCTCGAGCTGCACGACGCCGACGCCCGGGAGCTCGGCTGCACGGCGACCCGTGTCGTCTCCCAGTCCTACGGCGCGCTCGCCTCACGGCCCTCCACGGTCGACGTCGAGATGCGGGTGTCGTGGACGCCGGAGCCCTCCGAGGACGGGGACCTCGCCCTCGCCCCGCACTTCGCGGCCTGGACCGCGATGCTCGCCGCGGCCGGGGGCTGCCCCCGGCGCCCCCGCAGATCTCGGCGATCACGCCCACCCACCATGCGCGAGCGCCCCGCACCGCGGAGGACGACGGGGAGCTGCGGTGAACGCCGCGAGCGACGCCTCCCCCGCCGATCACGCCGATCCTGCGGCGTCCCGCTCCCGCCGCCGCACCCGCACGCGCGGCCCTCGCCGCCCCCGCCCCCTCGAGACCACGGACAGCGCAGCCAGCACCCAGATGCCCCACGACACCGCCACCACTCCTGCCCCAGGACCCGAGCTGCGCGACCTCACCGCGCCCCGCGACGGCCTCGTGCCCGTGATCGACCGCATCCAGCCCCTGCTGGCCTGGTGCGAGGCGGCGGCATCCGATCCCGCCGAGCCGGTCGCGGTGGACGCAGAGCGCGCCTCCAGCTACCGCTACAGCTCCCGCGCCTATCTGGTGCAGCTGCGCACCGAGGCGGCCGGGACCGCACTGATCGACCCGCTGGCGTTCACGATGCCGGGCACGCTGCGCACCCTGCTGGCCGAGCGCGAGTGGGTGCTGCATGCGGCCGGCCAGGATCTGCCGAGCCTGGCGGAGCTGGGCCTGCACCCCGGCGGCCTGTTCGACACCGAGCTCGCGGCGCGGCTGCTGGGCATGGAGCGGGTCGGCCTCGGCGCGGTGGTCGAGGACACCCTCGCCCTGCGCCTGGCCAAGGAGCACTCCGCCGCGGACTGGTCGAAGCGGCCGCTGCCGGAGAGCTGGCTGGTCTACGCCGCGCTCGACGTCGAGGTGCTGGTCCAGGTGCGGGACGTGCTGGCGCAGCGCCTCGAGGAGGCCGGCAAGGCGGACTGGGCCGCTCAGGAGTTCGCCCACGAGCGCACCCGCGAGCACGGTCCCACCCGCTCCTCGAGCTGGCGGGGGCTGCACGGCCTGGGCGCCCTGCGCACCGTGCGGCAGCTCGCGGCGGCGCGGGAGATGTGGACCCGCCGCGACGAGCTCGCGAGCGAGGCGGACCTCTCCCCGCACCGGGTGATCAAGGACCGCGACCTCGTCGCCGCCGCGAAGGAGGCGCCGCGCGGGAGGGAGGCCTTCGACCGAGCGCTGCCGACGAAGATGCGGCACAAGGACCGCTGGTGGCAGGTCGCCCGCTCGGGCATCGAGCTGCCGGCCTCGCACCTGCCGGAGCGCTCCGAGCGCTCCTATCCCCCGCCCCACAAGCTCTGGTCCAAGAAGCATCCCGAGGTGGCCGAGCGCTACCAGGTGGTGCGCGCCGCGGTGAACCAGCGCGCCGAGGATCTCGAGATGCCGCCGGAGAACCTCCTCCAGCCCGCGCTGCTGCGCCAGTGGGTGTGGGAGCACGAGGAGGCCGGGACCGAGGCGGAGGTCGAGCAGGCGCTGCGCGACCTGGGCGCCCGTCCCTGGCAGGCGGAGCAGTCCGCGCCGGTGATCCACCGGGCGCTCGTCGAGTCCGTCTGAGCCCGGGAAGCGCCCGCTCAGTCCCGTCCGGGCCGCTCCATGAACGGTGCGTCGGCGGGTCGCAGCGCGTCCGCGGGTGCTCCCCCGCCGCGCAGCGCCTGCAGGGCGAGCAGCGCGGCGACCGTGGTGCCGTTGGTGATCCGGCCCTCCAGCACTGCGGCGACGGCCCCGCCGAGCGGCACCCAGCGGCTGATCAGCTCGGCCTCCTCGTGGACGCGCTCGAACTCCTCCTCGCTCTCGCGCACGCCCTCGGCGAGGTAGACCCGGATCACCTCGTCGCTGCCTCCCGGGCTCGGGCGGAGGTCCACCAGGGTGGACATCCGCACCGGCTCGCAGCCGGCCTCCTCTGCGAGCTCGCGGGCGGCGGCGACGTGGGGCGGCTCGCCGGCGAGGTCGAGCAGTCCGGCGGGGATCTCCCACAGCCGGTGGCCGACGGGATGGCGGTACTGGCGGATCAGCAGCACCCGGTCGGCCTCGTCCACGGCGAGGACCGCGACGGCACCGGTGTGGCGGATGTACTCGCGGTCGAAGCGCACGCCCGGCGCGAAGTCGATGGTGTCGCGCACGAGGTCCCACACCATCCCCTCGTGCACCGTGCGGTGCGCGGCGAGGGGGCGCTGGTCGGCCTCGTCGCGCAGCGGGTCCTCGCCGCCGTGCTGCGGGTGCGTGGTCGCGTCGTCGGTCATCGCCGCTCCGTCCTCGGTCGTCGCGGGCCGCCGGGAGGGGAGGTCCCGGCGCACTCGCGCGGGTCTCAGTCCTGCTGGTCCTGGTCGTCCTCGCGCTCGGCGAGCTCGGGCACGGTCCCGTCGGGCTCCACCTCGAGCAGGCGAGTGGCCTTCTGGAGGTCGAGCGCCGCGCCGATCAGGCCCGCGAACAGCGGATGGGCGCGGGTGGGGCGGGACTTCAGCTCGGGATGGGCCTGGGTGCCGATGTAGAACGGGTGCACCTCTGCGGGCAGCTCCACGAACTCGACCAGGGAGTGGTCCTCGGTCAGCTCGGAGACGCCGGAGATGCGCAGCCCCGCCTGCTCGAGCCGGTCGCGATAGGCGTTGTTGACCTCGTAGCGGTGGCGGTGCCGCTCGGCGACCTCGGTGGTGCCGTACACCTCGGCGGCGAGGGAGCCCTCGGCGAGGGTGTGGGCGTAGGAGCCGAGCCGCATGGTGCCGCCCAGGTCCCCGCTGCCTGCGACGATGTCCTCCTGCTCGGCCATGGTCGCGATGACGGGATGGGCGGTGTCGGGGTCGAACTCGGTGGAGTGCGCCCCCGTCAGGCCCAGCTCGGTGCGGGCGTACTCGATCACCATCGACTGCATGCCCAGGCAGAGGCCCAGCGCGGGCAGGCCGTGGGTGCGGGCGTGGCGCAGCGCGCCGACCTTCCCGTCCACGCCGCGCACGCCGAAGCCGCCGGGGACGACGATCGCGTCGACGTCCGCGAGCTGCTCGCGGGCCCCGTCCTCGCTCGCGCACAGGTCCGACTCGACCCAGCGGATCGTGACCTTCGCGCTGTGGTGGAAGCCGCCGGCGCGCAGCGCCTCGGTGACCGAGAGGTACGCGTCGGGCAGGTCGACGTACTTGCCGACCAGGGCGACGGTGACCTCGTAGGCGGGATGCTGGACGCGGCGCAGCAGCTCCTCCCACTGGCTCCAGTCCACGTCGTGGCTGAGCAGGTCGAGGCGCCGGATCGCATAGGCGTCCAGGCCCTCACCGTGCAGCACGAGCGGGATCTCGTAGATGGAGGGGGCGTCGGCGCAGGTGACGACCGCGTCGATGTCCACATCGCACATCGAGGAGATCTTCGACTTCACGGAGGCGGGCAGCGCCCGGTCGGCGCGCAGCACGATCGCGTCCGGCTGGATGCCGATGCTGCGCAGCGCGGCGACGGAGTGCTGGGTGGGCTTGGTCTTCAGCTCCTGGGACGGGCCGATGAAGGGCACCAGGGAGACGTGCACGAAGAACACGTTCTCGCGGCCGATGTCCTGGCGGACCTGGCGCGCGGCCTCGAGGAAGGGCTGGGACTCGATGTCGCCGACGGTGCCGCCGACCTCGGTGATGATCACGTCCGCGCCGTCACCGGCCTGGGAGCGCATCGACTCCTTGATCTGGTTGGTGATGTGCGGGATGACCTGCACGGTGTCGCCGAGGTACTCGCCGCGGCGCTCCTTGGCGATCACGGTGGAGTAGACCTGGCCGGTGGTCACGTTCGCGTTCGCGGAGAGGTTCTCGTCGAGGAACCGCTCGTAGTGGCCGATGTCGAGATCGGTCTCGGCGCCGTCCTCGGTGACGAACACCTCACCGTGCTGGAAGGGGTTCATCGTGCCCGGATCCACGTTGAGGTACGGGTCGAGCTTCTGCATCGTCACGCGCAGCCCGCGGCTGCGCAGGAGCATCCCGAGGGAGGAGGCGGTCAGTCCCTTGCCGAGGCTGGAGACGACACCGCCGGTGACGAAGATGTGCTTGGTGGTGCCCTCGTTGCGGAAGGGCTTGGCCGATGCGGCCGCCCCGATCCGGGGGATGGGGCCGGTGCCGGTCTGGGGTGCGCTTGCGCTCGTGTCTGCCACGGACGGCCAACCTACCATCGGCGGGGTGCGGGGGCGAGGATCTCGTCGAGCTGGGCCAGGAGATCCTCGGCACGCGGGAGCTCGCGGGCCCGCCGCCGGGAGGCGGTCTCCGCGCGGCGCCGTGCGAGCGGGGCGCGGAGCGTCCTGACCGCCGCGGCGAGCGCCTCCGCGTCACCGACGGGGACCAGGTGCGCGGCCGTTCCGGTGACCCAGCGGGTGCCGCCGGCGTCGGTGGCGACGATCGCGCGGCCGGCGAGCAGCGCCTCCTGGAGGGCGACGGGCTGTCCCTCCCAGCGGGCGGCGGAGAGCACCAGATCGGCGCGGCGCAGCAGGTCGGGGACGTCCTGACGACGGCCGAGCAGATCGACGGGGAGGTCCTCCGCGGTGATGCGGGCGGCGAGCTCGCGCTCCAGCGGACCGTCGCCGGCGACGAGGATCCGCACCTCCTCGCCGCGCAGCAGGGCCGCCGCGTCGAGCAGGTCGTGCAGCCCCTTCTGCGGGGCGAGCCGGGCGATGACGAGGGCGACGAGGGCCACGGGCGTTCCCGGCCCGGTCGCTTCCCGGGCACCGGTCCCGTCGCTCGCGGAGCGCTGCTCCCCCGCCTCCTCCGGGCGCCGCGGGGCGGGGATCACGGCGTGTCGCACGTCGCGCGCGCCGGCGCGGCGGGCGTGCTCGGCGAGATCCGGGGAGACGGCGAGCACGGTGTCGGCCCGGCGGGCGAGGAGCCGCAGCAGCGCGGCGCCGATCGCTCGGGCGGGGATCCCGCCGACGGTGCGGTTGTGCAGGGTGACCACGAGCCGGTGCCCGCCCCGGCGGGGCACGGCCAGGGCGGCCAGCGCCCCGGCGCGCAGCCCGTGGGCATGGACGGCGGCGGGCTCCCCGGCGCCGCGCACGATCCGGCGCAGCGCCGTCACGGTCGCGGCGTCGTGCCGGGGGCTGGGGCGCTCGCAGATCCGCACCGGCGCCTCGGCGACGCGTCGTCCTGCGCTCTCGAGCAGCGCGAGCTCCTGGTCGACGTGCGCGGCCAGTCCCCCGCTGGCGGTGGGGCGCACGAGCAGGACGCGCATCAGCCCGCCCTCCGCAGGCGTCGCAGCACGCCGACGGCGAGCTCCCGGTCCACCGCGCCGAGCACCGCGGCGGAGAGCACGGCCGCGACCAGCCCGCACAGGATGCCGTAGAGCACGGTGAGCACCTCGCCGGTGTCGACCGTGATCAGCAGACGGCCCAGCAGCAGTCCCGGCACCGCCCCGACGAGCACGGCGACGGGGACCGCGAGGGCGGTGCGGCGCACCTGTCGCTCGTGGCCGCCGTGGTCGAGCATGTCCCAGATGCGGGAGAGACCGACCAGGCCGCCCACCGCCATGCCGGCCGCGATCGCGAGGGCGAAGGCGGTGGCCGCCTCCGCGGCGGAGCGGGCGGGGCTGGGCAGCACCAGGACGAGCAGGGCGACCAGGGCGATGCCCCAGCCGACCGCGCCGACCATCAGCGCGTCCCGGGCGCGCAGCGCCGCGGAGAGGATGCGGGTGCACTGGGTCGCCACGGCGAAGCCGACCAGCCCGAGCGCGAGGCCCGCGGTCGCGGAGCCCACCCCGGTCGCCTCGGCCCGGTCGATGTGGCGGAAGAACTGGCCGAGCGCCGGGCCGGCCGCGATGAGCATCGCCGCCCCGACCACGGACACGCCGATGACGGTGCGCACCGAGACGGCGGCGACACGGGCGAAGCCGGTGACGTCCCCGACCAGGCGCAGCTCGGACAGGTGCGGGAAGACGGAGGTCACCAGCGGCACCACCAGCACCGCGTAGGGCAGCAGGTAGAGCGCCTGGGCGTACTGGAAGACGGGCAGGGTGCCGACGCCGCCCGCGCGCATGGCCAGCAGCATCACCAGGGCGAGCACGATCTGCTGGGCGCCGACCGCGCCGAGCCCCGCGCCGCCGAGGGCGAGGGCGCGCCGTGCGTGCGCGGCGGGCATGGTCAGCGCGGGGCGGACGCGCAGCCCCGCCCGGGCGGAGGCGATCGCGACGGGCAGCGCCATCACGACGACCCCGGCGGTGGTGCCCCAGCCGAGCCACTGCACGGCGGCGCCGTCGATGGTGGAGACCGTCGCGACCGACGGCACGAGCAGGGCGTACACGCGATAGGACGCCATCACCACCAGGGAGGACAGCAGCGGCATCATCGCCGGCCAGAGGAAGCGCCGCCGGGCCTGGAGGTAGGCGGCCAGCACGACGGAGACCCCGTAGAACGGCAGCTGGACCGCGAAGATCCGCAGCAGCGTCGCGCCGAGGCCGACGCCGGCCGCCCCGGTCTGGTCGGAGGCGAGCAGCAGCTGCGAGAGCGGCTCGGCGAGGGCGATCACGAGCGCGGCGAGGAGCAGGGTGCCGATCACCGTCCAGGTCAGCAGCGCCGAGACGATCCGGTCGGCGAGCGCCGCACCGGCGGGGACGGGGCGCGTCGGCGAGTCGGGCGAGGAGGCGCTCTGCGGCGACGCCAAAGAGCCGGGGGCCGGGGTCGTGGGCTCCGGCGTCGCCGTGGACGGCTGCGGGACCGCGGTCGTCCCGGCGGCGGGCGCAGGCACGGGCACGTCGGCCGTCCCCTCCGTCTCCTCGGGGTCCCGCTCGGGCACGAGGCCCGCGATGAGCGGCACGACGGCCGCGGCGAGCGCCCCGCCCGCGACGATCTCGAAGAGCACGTTGGGGAGCATGTTGGCGGTGGTGTAGGCGGTGCCCACGTCGCCGGCGCCCACGCTCGCGCCGAACACGAGATAGCGCACGAAGCCCGCGATCCGTGCGAACACGGTGACGATCAGGATGATCCCCGCACCGCGCAGCACGGAGCGGGCGATGCGGCCGCTGCGGGGCGAGGGCACGGGCCGCGCCTCCGACGCGGTGTCGGTCCCGTTCATCGTGCCTCCTCCGCGTCGTCCGGGTCGCTGGACGTCCTCGCCGGCTCCGACGGCGCGGCGGGCCCGTCGGTCGTCCCAGGGACGGCGGAGCCGTCCACGGCGCGGGAGGACACGGGCAGCCGGCCTGCGCGGTCCAGCGCTCGCAGCGCCGGAGTGCGGTCGATGACCGCGCTGAAGCTCACCCTCTCGCTGGCCAGGGTCAGCGCGACGACCCCGCCGAGCAGCGCGAGACGGGCAGGGGCCGGGAGGGTGCGGGTCGCGGCGGCGCCCACGGCGGCGCCGAGCACGTTCGCGCCCGCGTCGCCGAGCATGCCGTGCTCGCGCAGGTCCGCCGGCAGCGCGAGCACCCCGGGAAGCAGGGCCGCGACAGCGAGCCCCGCACCGCTGCGGGCGCGCTCGTCCTGCCCGGCCGTGAGCGCGAGCAGGGCGGCGAGCGGCAGCACAGCCTTGAGCGCACGGCCGGGGCGGAGGTCGAGCAGGTTGGCGAGGTTCGCGCAGCCCGCCGTGAGCGCGGCGTCCACGGGGACCATCGCACCGCCGCGCGGGGCCGGGCCGCCCGCCGCGGCGAGCAGCGCGAGGGCGGGGATGCCAAGCGCCTTCGCGGCCCCCGTCGTCACCCGGCCGGAGCGGAGCGAGGCGAGGTGCCCGCGCAGCCCCTTGGAAACCGGGCGGCCGGCGCGTCGCTGATGCGGCTCGAGCAGGTCGTCGAGCAGCCCGAGCCCGCCGATCCCGGCGAGCGCGAGGAGGTCCAGGGGGCGGCCCGTGCGCCGTCCGAGGGCGCAGGTGCCCGCGACCACGAGCGCACCCTCGGCGAGGCTCACCTCGCGTCCGGCGAAGTTGGTGCGGGCGAGCTCGGCGCGCAGGGCGGCGATCACTCCGCTCCCCCGCCGTCGGACGGCGCGGCCCCGCCCTCGGTGCCGACGCCCCCGGAGCCGTCGCCCTCGGTGCCGACCGCGGCGGTCTCGGGCAGGGCGGGGAGACGCTCGGCGGCATCGGCCGTGGTGCCGTAGGCGCCGGAGGCGCCGCGGGTCTGCTCGACCAGCGCGAGCACGGACAGGACCGGCCCGTCGGGCTCCTGCAGCCGGTCCGTGGTCGACAGCGCGTCGTAGGTCGCCTCCCCACGCACGGTGCGCAGGATGCCGGTGGAGGCGTCGTTCGCGGGCGTCACGGCGGAGACCACCGCAGGCAGGCCGGTCCCGGCGAGGGCGGTGAGCATGCTGGTGCGGGAGGCGAGCAGCCCCTGGGCGCGCTCGGCGGCGGCCTGGTCGTCGTCGGTGTCGACGGCGAGCTCCTCGGGGGCGGCGCTCGCGTGCACGACCCCGTCGACCGTGCCCGGCGCCCCGCCGTCCACGCTCACCATCCCGTGCTCGATGAGCACCTGCCACATCTGTCCGCGCAGCTCCTCGTCCAGGGGATCGCCCTCGCCGCCGGCCAGCAGCCCGGGGATCAGCGCGGAGAGGCGTTCGGAGTCGGTGAGCTCCTCTCCTCCGACGGCCGTGAGCGCCTCGGGCGCGATCTGCTCCGCCGCGGCGACCGCGTCGGCCCGCGCCTGCTCGCGTCCCGGCTCCCACAGCGCGCTCTGCAGCTCGACGTGCACGGTCTGCTCGACGCCGGCCGCGTCCAGCAGCGAGGTGATCCGCTCGGTGGAGGCGCGGGTGGAGTCGTCGTCGGTGAGGACCGCGATCCGCTGCCCCTCGAGGGTGCCGTCCACGAGCTCCGGCCCGACCTCGGTGATGAACGAGGAGAGCTGGTCGTTCTCGCCGGCGAGCTGCTCGGCCTCGGTGCGCAGCTGCTCCTGCTCGGTGCGCAGCTGCTCGACCTGGCCGGCGAGCTGGTCGCCCAGGTTCTCGCGCAGCGGCCCGGCGCCGAGGACGATGCCGACGGCGAGCGCGAGGAACACGGAGATCAGCGAGACGAGGTGGTAACGGAAGTCGATCACGGGGGCGGGACCCTCCTACGACCCGGTGGCCCGGGGTGTGAACAGCGTGGTGAACCAGGACAGGAGCCCGTCGAGGCGGGCGAACAGGATCTGCACGAGCGCCTGACCGCCCGGGGTGGCCCAGAGCGCCACGGCGAGCGCGGCCAGACCCGCCAGCGCCAGCAGCACGAGCTGGAAGGTGGAGATCCTCTGACGGTACAGGCGGGAGACGCCCTTCGCGTCGACGAGCTTGGAGCCGATGCGCAGACGTGTGAGGAAGGTAGAGCTCATGCCGGCACGGCCCTTGTCGAGGAACTCCTCGAGGGTGCCGTGGGTGCCGACGGCGACGATGACCGAGGCGCCCTTCTCGTCGGCGAGCAGCATGGCGATGTCCTCGCTGGTGCCCGAGGCGGGGAAGGAGACCGCGCCCTCGGCCAGCCCCAGCTCCGCCAGCCGCTCCATCCCGGGGGCGCGGCCGTCGCGATACGCGTGGACGACGAGCTCGGAGCCGGAGCGCAGGGCCCGGTCGGAGACGGAGTCCATGTCGCCGATGATCATGTCGGGGCGGAACCCGGCCTCGAGCACCGCGTCCGCGCCGCCGTCGACCCCGATGATCACGGGGCGGTTCTCGCGCAGGAAGGGCTTGAGGGTCGCCAGGTCCTCCTTGTAGTGGTAGCCGCGCACCACGATCAGCACCGGCCGGCCGTCCATCCGGGTGGCGACCTCGGGCGCGCCGATCCCGTCCAGCAGCAGGTCCCGTTCGCGGAGCATGTACTCCATCGTGTTCTCGGCGAACAGCTCGAGCTGCTCGGAGAGCCCCTCCCGGGACGCCTCCTGGGAGGCGGCGACGCTCGCGTCGTCCTGCCGGGCGCCCTCGGCGATCGGCTCCCCCTCGAGCAGCACCCGCCCGTCCTCGACGGTGATCCGCTCCCCGTCGCGGATCCCCTCGAAGACCTCGTCCCCGAGGGAGTCGACGAGCACGATCCCGGCGTCGACGAGGATGCGCGGGCCCGCGTTGGGGTAGCGGCCGGAGGTGGAGGCGGCGACGTTGAGGACCGCGGCCGGCTCCCGCTCGAGGAGCGCCTCGGCAGCGACCCGGTCGATGTCCTCGTGGTCGATGATCGCGATCTCGCCGGGGCGGAGACGCTTGGTGAGGTCCTTGGTGCGCTTGCCGAGGCGGGCCACGCCCTCGGTGCGGGCCGCGCTCATGGCCTCGTCCGTCCGGCCTCGTCCAGCAGCTCCTCGGCGTGGGCGAGGGCGACGTCGGAGGCGTCGTCCCCGGCGAGCATCCGGGCGAGCTCCCGGATCCGGCCCGGCCGGTCCAGGGTCTCCACGGTCGAGCTGGTCGCACCGTCCTGCGAGGTCTTCACGATCTGCAGGTGGGTGGAGGCGTGGGCGGCGACCTGCGGGAGGTGGGTGACGACGATGACCTGGGCGTGGCGGGCCAGGCGTGCGAGGCGCTGGCCGACGGCGAGGGCGGCGCGCCCGCCGATGCCCGCATCGATCTCGTCGAAGACGAACACGGGCGCGGCGGTGCGGTCGCTGCGGGAGGAGGCCAGCGCCACCTCGAGGGCGAGCATGACGCGGGAGAGCTCGCCGCCGGAGGCGGCCTGCGCGACAGGGAGGTGGTCGGCGCCGGGATGGGGGGCGAGCAGGATCGCGACCTCGTCCCGGCCGTGGGAGCGGTGGGCGCGCCCCGTGACGTCGACCCGGATCTCCGCATCGGGCATCTCGAGGTGGCGCAGCTCCTCCTGGACCGCGCCGGAGAGGGCGCCGGCGGCCTCGGTGCGTGCCGCGGTGAGCTCCTCGGCGGCCGCGTCGAGCTCCGTCTCGAGCTGCTCGAGGCGGGCCGCGACGGTGCCGCGCTCCTCCTCCGCGCCCTCGAAGCGGTCGAGCTCCTGCGCCGCGGTGCGGGAGGTCTCGAGCAGTGTGGTGACGTCCTCTGCGGGGCCGTCCCGTCCCGGCAGCAGGGCGCCGAGGTCGCGCACCAGCACGGTCAGCTCGTGGAGACGCTCGTTGGCCTCCTCGATGCGTCCGGGTGAGGCGTCGATCCCGTCGGCGTAGCTGGAGAGCTCCCCGGCGATGTCGGAGAGCTCGATCCGCAGCGCGTCGAGCCGTTCCGTGAGGGGGACGAGGGTGCCGTCGGTGCGGGCGGCGCGGGCGAGGGCCTCCCCCGCGATGTCGAGCAGGGATCCGGCGGCGGGCCCGTCGTCGTCGCCGACCAGGGCGAGCGCGGCCTGCCCGGCGGCGCCGCGGAGCTCCTCGGCGTTGCCGAGGCGTTCGATCTCGGCGCGCAGCGCGTCGTCCTCACCCGCCTGGGGGTCGGCCTGCTCGAGCCGCTCCAGCGCCTCGGTGAGGACGGTGCCGCGGCGCTCCCGCTCGGCGAGCAGGGTGTCGAGCTCGGCGAGACGCTCGGTGAGGGCGGTGCGCTCGCGCCAGATCGTGCGGTGCCGCTCGAGCAGCGGCTCGATCTCGGCGGCCCCGAAGCGGTCCAGGGCCTCGCGCTGTGCGTCGTGGTCGCGCAGACGCTGCTGGTCGGACTGGCCGTGCACGGTGACCGCGGTGCCCACCAGCCGGGCGAGGGTCCCGATCGGGACGGGGACCCCGCCGATCTGGGCGCGGGAGCGGCCGTCGCGGGTCAGACGGCGCACCACGAGCACCTCGCCGTCCTCCTCCTCGGCGCCGAGCTCGTCCATCGCGTCCGCGAGCTCCCCGTGCCCGGCGAGCGCGAGGGTCCCGTCGACGGTGCTGGAGCCGCGGGTGCGGCCTCGGTCCAGGCGACCGCCCAGCAGCATGGTCAGGCCCGTGACGATCATGGTCTTGCCGGCGCCGGTCTCGCCGGTCAGAGCGGTGAATCCCGGCCCGAACTCGAGCAGGGCGTCGTCGATCACGCCGATGTGGCGGATGCGCAGGGTGGACAGCACGGCAGCGCCCTTCAGCGGGTGCGCGGGCCGCGGCCCCGCCAGCCCACGACGGGCAGCTGGAACTTCTCGACCAGTCGATCGGCGAACGGGGTCGGGGCGAGGCGGACCAGACGCACCGAGTGCGCGGAGAGCCGCGCCTCGATCCGCATCCCCGCCACGATGTCCTCCCCGCGGCGCCCGTCGAGGGTGAGGATCGCGTCGTCGCGGTTGTCCATGGTCATCTCGACGGCGATCTCGGAGGAGCGTCCCAGCACCAGCGGCCGGGCGAAGAGGGCGTGGGCGGCGAGCGGGATGAGCATCATCGCGTCGACCTCGGGCCAGATGACGGGACCGCCGGCGCTGAACGCGTAGGCGGTCGACCCGGTCGGGGTGGACAGCAGCACCCCGTCGGCGCCGAAGCTCGAGACGGGCCGGCCGTCGATCTCGATCGCGACGTTGATCATCTTCTGCCGGTCGGCCTTCTCCAGGGACGCCTCGTTCAGCGCCCAGTGGTGCCCGATCTGCTCGTCGTGCTCGTCGAGGACGGCGATGTCCAGGGTGGAGCGCTTCTCGATCTCGTAGTCGCCGTCCAGGAGCCGGGCGACGGTGATGGAGAGGTCCTCGACCTCGCTCTCGGCGAGGAAGCCGACATGGCCGAGGTTCACGCCGTGGACGGGGATGTCGGCCTCGCGCACGGCCTCGAGGGCGCGCAGGATGGTGCCGTCGCCGCCGAGGACGATGCCGAGCTCGACGGCGTCCGCAGCCGAGACGGCGTCGAGCACGTCCACGCCGCCGTTGGTGAGGAAGGTCAGCAGGCGCGGCGGCGCCTCGTCCTCGGGCAGGGAGAGGACCTCGTCGACCTGCTCGTCGACGACCACCGCGCGCACGCCCCGGCGGCGCAGCTCCTCGAGGACAGTGAGCATGGCGCGCAGCGCCGCCCGACGGCCGGTGTGCACGTACAGGAGGAACCGTCGCATGGGTCAGTCCTCCTCGGGGGCGTTCTGGTCGCAGCGGCGCCGCGGGAGTGCCCCACCCACGGCAGATCCGATCATGTCATAGGCCTGCGCATCCGGCGTGCAGGACGAGCCGGGCGCGGTGGCCCCTGCAGCATGCGGCCGGACCGAGCGGGCGGGCCGCAGGTGCACGAAGTACTCGCGGTTGCCGTCCTGGCCGGGCAGGGCGCTGGGGCCGATCGCCGCGAGCTCGATCCCCTGCTCGGCGGCGGTCTCGACCACGCCCTCCACGGCGCGGATCCGGGCGGCGGGATCGGTGACCACGCCGGTGCGGGGCAGCGCCTGCCGCCCGACCTCGAACTGGGGCTTGACCATGAGCAGCAGCTCCCCGTGCGGCGCGGTCACGCCCGCAAGGGCCGGCAGGACGGTGCGCAGGGAGATGAAGGAGAGATCCGCGACGACGAGGTCGACGCGGGCGCCGAGCAGGCCCGGGGTGAGGTCGCGCACGCTCGTGCCGTCGCGCACCTCGACGCGGGCGTCCTCGCGCACATGGTCGGCGAGCTGGTCGTGGCCGATGTCGACGGCGATCACGCGATCGGCGCCGCGGCGCAGCAGCACGTCGGTGAACCCGCCGGTCGAGGCGCCCGCGTCGAGGCAGAGCAGGCCGCGAGGGTCGAGCTCGAGCAGATCGAGCGCGCCGGCGAGCTTGTGCGCGGCACGGGAGGCGTACTCGATGCCGTCGGGCACGTCGACGACGGTCAGGCGCGCCCCGTCGGGGACAGGGGCCGAGGGCTTGTCGGCCCGGCGCCCGTCGATCCGCGCGCGTCCCTCCTCGACGATGCGCCGGGCGTGGGTGCGGGACCGTGCGAGGCCAGCTTCGAGCAGCGCGACGTCGAGCCGGTCCCCGCTCACCGGGCGGCGGCCGCGGCGGGCAGGGCGGTGGCCCCGTCGCGGCTCAGCAGGCGTCCCGGCCAGGCGTGCTCGGGATGGGTCGTGCGCAGCAGCGAGAGCACGGCCCGCAGCACGCGCGGGTCGTCGGCCTCGCCGTGGACGACGGCGATGTCCTCGCCCTCGCGGCGCACCGAGACGGCGCCGCAGGCGGCGCCGTCCCCGTCGACGACGGGCAGCGGGAAGGGTGCGGCGATCCCGGCGAGGTCCGGGGTGATGAACGTGGGGCGCCGCACCGGCTCGGCGTGCAGGGCGGTCTCGACCGTGTCGACGCCGGTGAGGACGAGCAGGGAGTCCATCCCGGCACGGACGGCGCCCTCGATGTCGGTGTCCAGCCGGTCGCCGACCACGAGCGGGCGGCGGGCGCCGATCCGGGTCGCGGCGACGGTGAACATGCCCGGCTCGGGCTTGCCGGCGACCTCGGGTTCGGCGCCGGTGGCGTGGCGCAGGGAGGCGACGAGGGAGCCGTTGCCGGGGGCGAGGCCGCGCTCGGTGGGCAGGGTCGCATCGACGTTGGTGGCCATCCAGCGCGCGCCGCGGCGGATCGCGTAGGCCCCTTCGGCCAGGCGCGCCCAGCCGAGGTCCGGGGACCAGCCCTGGACCACGGCGACGACGTCCTCGGCATCCGTCTCGACCGGCTCGAGCCCGTCGGCGCGGAGCTGGTCGGCGAGGCTGGGTCCGCCGACGACGAGCACCTTCGCGCCGGGGGCGAGGTCCTCGGCGAGCAGGCGCGAGGCGACCTGCGGGGAGGTCACGAACTCTTCGGGGCTCGCCTCGAGGCCGATCACGGCGAGGTGGTCGGCGGCCTGCTGCGGGGTGCGGGAGGCGTTGTTGGTCGCGAAGACGACGGAGCGGCCGGCGGCCCGGGCGGTCTCGACCGCCTCGACGGCGTGCGGGATCGGCCGGGCGCCGTGCATGAGGGTGCCGTCGAGGTCGAACAGCAGCGCGTCGTGGAGGTCCAGGAGCGAGGGGTCGGGCCGGCGGATCACGCGGACTCCTCCCGGGTTTCGGACTCCGGGGCGCCGGGGCGGTCGGCCTCGTCGGAGCTCTCCGCCGTCACGATCGCGTCGCCGTCCTCCGCGCCGTCGCCCTCGGTGTCGTCCGCGTCGCGACGCTCGGTGTCGTCGGCGGCCTCCGCCGCGCTCTCCGCTCCGTCGACGTCGCCTGCCTCATAAGCGTCGGCGTCCGCGCCGGCATCCACCGGGGCGTCGCCGTCCTCTGCATCGTCGGCGCCGTCCTGGTCGTCCTGCGCGTAGGGGTCGAAGGCGTCGAGCACACTGATCTGCTCGTCGCCCTCCAGGACGGGCGCCTCGTCGGGCGCGGGAGCCGGCCGGCCGAGACGCTCGGCGGCATCGGTGAGGCCCTCGGTGTCCGCGTCGGCGGCGAGCGTCATCCAGCGCCGCGCCTCGTCCTCGCGCTCCGCGCGCTCGAGGAGGTCGGCGTAGGCGACCCAGAGCCGCACCTGCCAGCGACCGTCGATCTTGTGCCGCAGGGCCGGGATCTCGAGGGTGCGCAGGGCGGTCTGGACGTCACCGGTGTCGGCGTAGGCGCCGGCGACGACCATCATCAGCTCGATCGCGGACTCGACCCCGAGGGCGGCGGCCTCCTCCGAGGCCGCGATGTCCAGGGCGCGCTCGGGCCGGCCGAGGCCGCGCTCGCAGTCGGCGATCATCGGCAGGACATCGGTGCGCCCGGTGATGCGCATCGCGGTGCGCAGCTCACGGGATGCGGTGCGGTAGTCGCCGGCGTGATAGGCGAAGATGCCGTAGACCTCGCGCACGATGCCGACGCGTCCGCCGAGACGGGCGGCGAAGCGGGCGTGGGCGAGGGCGGTCTCGGGGTCGGTGTCCTCAAGGAGCTGGGCGGAGACGAGATGGCGACCGACGCGCTCCGCGGTCTCCTTGCTCAGGCCCCGCAGCTCCGCGTGTGTCTCCTTGTCGAGCTCGCGGCCGGTGATGCCCTCGGGCACGCGCGGCTCGATCGGCCGATCGGCGCGCTGCTCCTCGCCCGGACGGCCGCTGCGACGGTCCTCACGGCGGCCCGCGTCCCGGCCCCGGTCGCGCGAGCCGCCCCGGCGGTCGTCGAAACGGTCCTGGCCGCCGCGGCGGGGTCGATCATCACGGCGGGGCCGGTCGTCCCGGCGCTGACCAGTACCTCCGCGACGCTCCTCGCCGCTCCCCCGTCGGTCGCGGTCCTCGCGCCAGGGCCGATCGTCGCGGCGCGGCCGATCGTCGCGGCGACCGCGGTCCTCGCGGCGCGGCCCTGCATAGCGGTCCCCGCGCTCCCCGCCCTGGGGACGGTTCTCGCGCCAGGGGCGGTCGTCGCGGCGAGCACGGTCGTCGCGTCCGCGGGTGTCGTCGCGGCGCTCGCCCTCCCTGCGCGGACGGTCCTCCCGGTGCGGGCGATCCTGCCACCGGCCTCGGTCCTCGCGGTAGGGGCGGTTCTCGCGGCGGTCCGCGCCGTCGGCGCGGGGGCGATCGTTCCTACGCGGACGGTCATCGTGACGGGGGCGGTCGTCCTGACGGGGGCGATAGGGGCGGTCGCCGTCCCGGCGGGGTCCGCCCTCGCGGCGTGCTCCTCCGTCGCGGGAGGGGCCTGCGTCGCGGCGGCCTCGAGGACCCCCGGCGCGGCCGCCGGCGGACGCGCCGGATCGAGGCGTCGAGCCACGCTCGTCCCGCCGCCGACCGTCACGACCCCAGTCGTCCCGGCCGCGGTCGCTCCCGTTGTTGCTGTGCTCAGCCACCTGGACCGCCCGCCTCTTCGTCTCGCCCTGTGCGCCCTATGCGTTTGTCTCCCGGCGACTCTAAGCCAGAGCATGCCCTTGACCCTCGGGTAACGGCATCATCCGTGACTGCTTTCACGGGGCTCCCAGACTCCGGGAACCGACGGTGCTCGGCTTCGCGGACCCGGCGCCGGCGCAGCGGCGCACTGCCCGGAGCCCTCCCGTCGCGCACCGCTCGCCCCCTCCGATCTCGGCGCTCTGTCTCCCGCTCGGCGTCGCGACGCGCACCCGTCCCACTCCGCGATCCCCGCCGGTTCCTCTCCGCGATCCCCGCCATGTGTCCCTCGGGAACGGGGCGTACCCTCGAAAGCGTTTGGGTCCTCGGCCACTTGGACGGCCCCGCCCGGTCACCGTGCCTCGCAGCCACCAAGAGGAGCCGTGCTCCTCGAACGCCTCTACGACGAGGGCCTCTCCCAGGCGAGCTATCTCGTCGCCTGCCAGGACAGCGGCAGGCGCTCGTGGTCGATCCGCGGCGCGACATCGTCGTCTATCTCGACCTCGCCCGGCATCGAGGTCTGCGGATCGTCGCCGTGACCGAGCCCCATGTCCATGCGGACTTCCTCTCCGGGACGCGCGAGCTCGCCGCGGCGACGGGCGCGACCGCCTATGTCCCGGGGGAGGGTGGCGAGGACTGGCAGTACGACTTCCCGGCCGAGCGCCTCCACGACGGCGACACGATCGAGCTCGGCGTGGTCACGATCACCGCCCGCCACACGCCGGGCACACCCCGGAGCATCTCTCGTTCCTCATCACCGACACCTCCTTCGCGCCGAGCCCCGGGCATCTCCTCAGCGGGACTTCGTCTTCGCGGGCGATCTGGGGCGGCCGGATCTGCTGGACGAGGCGGCCGGTATGAAGGACACGCGCATCGACGGGGCACGGCAGCTCTTCGCCTCGCTGCGGGACGTGCTCCTCTCCCTCCCCGACCATGTCCAGGTGCTCCCGGGCCACGGCGCCGGCTCGGCCTGTGGGAAGTCCCTCGGGGCCGTGCCCTCCACGACGGTCGGCTATGAGCGAAGCTTCGCCTGGTGGGCTCCGCATCTCGCGGCCGACGACGAGCAGGGCTTCGTCAAGGACCTCCTGGACAGTCAGCCCGATGCCCACGCCTACTTCGGACGGATGAAACGTCAGAACGTCCTCGGGCCGGCTCTGCTGGGCGAGAGGACTCTCCCCGCCGCGTCGATGCGTCGGAGATCTCCTCGGGGATGGCGTCCGGCGCGATCGTCCTCGTGGACACGAGGCCCGTCGCCGAGGTGCACGAGGGCATGGTTCCCGGTGCGCTCAGCATCCCCGCCCCGGGCAAGGCCGCCTCCCCTATCGGCTGGGCCTTCGGCCCGGAGTCCGACGACGCAGAGATCATCGTCCTCGCCATCGCCTTCTGCCAGTCGGGGCTGCGCGCCTCCGTAGCCGCGAACTCTCCGCGACGGGCCGGCCATGAGGCGACCGAGGTCGACGGCAGCTACGCCGGCTCGTCCCGCTGGCAGCAGGAGAACGACGCGCCGGCACGCGCCCGAGAGAAGCGCCCCGATTCCCGCAGAAGGCCCCGTGACCGGAGAATCTCCTCGCTCACGGGCACTCTCCCTGTTCGCGGGCATGAAAAAGGGAGTGGAGGAGGCGAACACCCGCAAGGGGTTCAAGCGCTCCTCCACTCCCAGTGAAGATGTCCGGCGGCGACCTACTCTCCCACACCCTCCCGAGTGCAGTACCATCGGCGCGATCGAGCTTAGCTTCCGGGTTCGGAATGGAACCGGGCGTTTCCTCGACGCTATGACCGCCGTAACACGATGAGACACAACCAGCCACCCACCCACACCAAAAAAAGTGCCGGCAGCAGGGTTGTTCCCCAAGAACCGCACAGTGGACGCGAACACACACAGCAAACAACACGCGCAAAGAATGTTGTTGTAAGTCATCGGCCATTAGTACCAGTCAGCTCCACACATTGCTGTGCTTCCACATCTGGCCTATCAACCCAGTCATCTACTGGGGGCCTCACACACCTCAAGGGTGCAAGGATATCTCATCTCGAAGCAGGCTTCCCGCTTAGATGCTTTCAGCGGTTATCCCTTCCCGACGTAGCCAACCAGCCATGCCCTTGGCAGAACAACTGGCACACCAGAGGTCAGTCCATCCCGGTCCTCTCGTACTAGGGACAGGACTTCTCAAATATCCAACGCGCGCAGCGGATAGGGACCGAACTGTCTCACGACGTTCTAAACCCAGCTCGCGTACCGCTTTAATAGGCGAACAGCCTAACCCTTGGGACCAACTCCAGCCCCAGGATGCGACGAGCCGACATCGAGGTGCCAAACCATGCCGTCGATATGAGCTCTTGGGCAAGATCAGCCTGTTATCCCCGGGGTACCTTTTATCCGTTGAGCGACACCCATTCCACAATGAGGTGCCGGATCACTAGTTCCTGCTTTCGCACCTGCCCGACATGTCTGTCTCGCAGTCAAGCTCCCTTGTGCACTTACACTCAACACCTGATTGCCAACCAGGCTGAGGGAACCTTTGAGCGCCTCCGTTACTCTTTAGGAGGCAACCGCCCCAGTTAAACTACCCATCAGACACTGTCCCTGATCCGGATCACGGACCGAGGTTAGGAATCCAGAACGACCAGAGTGGTATTTCAACGACGACTCCACACTCACTGGCGTGAATGCTTCCCAGTCTCCCACCTATCCTACACAAGCCGTCCCGAACACCAATATCAAACTATAGTAAAGGTCCCGGGGTCTTTCCGTCCTGCTGCGCGTAACGAGCATCTTTACTCGTAATGCAATTTCGCCGAGTTCGCGGTTGAGACAGTGGAGAAGTCGTTACGCCATTCGTGCAGGTCGGAACTTACCCGACAAGGAATTTCGCTACCTTAGGATGGTTATAGTTACCACCGCCGTTTACTGGGGCTTAAATTCTCAGCTTCGAACTCCGAAAAGCTCTAACCGGTCCTCTTAACCTTCCAGCACCGGGCAGGCGTCAGTCCGTATACAGCGTCTTACGACTTCGCACGGACCTGTGTTTTTAATAAACAGTCGCTTCTCCCTGGTCTCTGCGGCCCTCTCCGCTCTCACGGATCGGGCCCCCCTTCTCCCGAAGTTACGGGGGCATTTTGCCGAGTTCCTTAACCACGATTCTCTCGAACGCCTCGGTATTCTCTACCTGATCACCTGAGTCGGTTTAGGGTACGGGCGACCGTATTCGTCACGCCGGAACTTTTCTAGGCAGTACAGGATCACTCACCTACGCCCATACGGGATCCCCATCACGTCTCACCCTCATGGCCCCAGCATTACCCGGGGCCGGGCTGCACGCTTAGACGGACTATTCCATTAAGTCCGCGGAAGCTACCTCTCTGCGTCATCCCACGCGCTGACCTACTACGACCTTGGTTCCCAGCCTCACCACCATCCACACCCCGAAGGGTGCGGTGACAGCTCGGGTGGTTAGCATCAGCCGCCTCGGTATGGGTCCTCCTACGATCGGTTCGGGAATATCAACCCGATGTCCATCGACTACGCCTGTCGGCCTCGCCTTAGGTCCCGACTAACCCAGGGCGGATAAACCTGGCCCTGGAACCCTTGATCAATCGGCGGACGGGTTTCTCACCCGTCTTTCGCTACTCATGCCTGCATTCTCACTCGTACAGCCTCCACCACTGGGTTCCCCCGCAGCTTCACCGGCTGTACGACGCTCCCCTACCCACCCCAACAAAAGTTGGAGTGACACAGCTTCGGCGGTGTGCTTGAGCCCCGCTACATTGTCGGCGCAGAATCACTTGACCAGTGAGCTATTACGCACTCTTTCAAGGGTGGCTGCTTCTAAGCCAACCTCCTGGTTGTCTCAGCAACTCCACATCCTTTTCCACTTAGCACACGCTTAGGGGCCTTAGCTGATGTTCTGGGCTGTTTCCCTCTCGACCATGAAGCTTATCCCCCACAGTCTCACTGCTGCGCTCTCACGTACCGGCATTCGGAGTTTGGCTAAGGTCAGTAACCCGGTGGGGCCCATCGCCTATCCAGTGCTCTACCTCCGGCACGAAACACGCAACGCTGCACCTAAATGCATTTCGGGGAGAACCAGCTATCACGAAGTTTGATTGGCCTTTCACCCCTATCCACAGGTCATCCCCTCCATTTTCAACTGAAGTGGGTTCGCGCCTCCACGCGGTCTTACCCGCGCTTCACACTGCCCATGGATAGATCACTTCGCTTCGGGTCTAGAGCCGGCGACTGAACGCCCCGTTCAGACTCGCTTTCGCTACGGCTACCCCACACGGGTTAACCTCGCCACCGACCACTAACTCGCAGGCTCATTCTTCAAAAGGCACGCCGTCACCCCTCAAGGCTCCGACGGATTGTAAGCGCACGGTTTCAGGTACTATTTCACTCCCCTCCCGGGGTGCTTTTCACCTTTCCCTCACGGTACTTGTCCGCTATCGGTCACAAGGTAGTATTCAGGCTTACCAGGTGGTCCTGGCAGATTCACACCGGATTTCACGGGCCCGGTGCTACTCGGGAACAGCGTCACGCCACGCACTGGTTTCGTCTACGGGGGTCACACCCTCTACGCCACCGCACTCACCACGGCTTCGACTACCACTGCGCGTACACGTCGCAAGGCCGGCAGACCCCACAGACACGTCCCACAACCCCTGACCTGCAACCCCTGCCGGGTATCACACAGACCAGGTTTAGCCTCCTCCGCTTTCGCTCGCCACTACTCACGGAATCACTATTTGTTTTCTCTTCCTGCGGGTACTGAGATGTTTCACTTCCCCGCGTTCCCTCCACACTGCCTATACATTCAGCAGCGGGTACCACGACATGACTCGTGGTGGGTTTCCCCATTCGGACATCCTCGGATCACAGTTCGGTTGTCAACTCCCCGAGGCTTAACGCAGACTCCCACGTCCTTCGTCGGCTCCTTGTGCCAAGGCATCCACCGTGCGCCCTTTAAAACTTACGGCAACACAAAGACACTTTGCGCTTAAAAATTGCTTACAAGATGCTCGCGTCCACTATACAGTTCTCAAGAAACAACCCCACACCCACCACCACCATCCAACGGACAGTCATGGCCGGGGGGACCAGCCACACACCCCCACAAACGGGGGCTGCGTGCAGCCTCACAACCCAATAGCGTGTCTCCACCTCGAACCCGCTGCCCTCACACGTTCCATCCCGAAGGAGTACTAGCGATCAGCGCAGCAGATGAAGTGCCCATCCATCGATGTTCCACCCTTGAGCAACCACCCGCCTGACACTCGCAGACGACGATGGCCACCAATACTGGTGATGCTCCTTAGAAAGGAGGTGATCCAGCCGCACCTTCCGGTACGGCTACCTTGTTACGACTTAGTCCCAATCACCGATCCCACCTTCGACAGCTCCCTCACGAGGATGGGCCACTGGCTTCGGGTGTTACCGACTTTCGTGACTTGACGGGCGGTGTGTACAAGGCCCGGGAACGTATTCACCGCAGCGTTGCTGATCTGCGATTACTAGCGACTCCGACTTCATGGGGTCGAGTTGCAGACCCCAATCCGAACTGAGGCCGGCTTTTTGGGATTCGCTCCACCTCACAGTTTCGCAACCCATTGTACCGACCATTGTAGCATGCTTGAAGCCCAAGACATAAGGGGCATGATGATTTGACGTCGTCCCCACCTTCCTCCGAGTTGACCCCGGCAGTCTCCTATGAGTCCCCACCATCACGTGCTGGCAACATAGAACAAGGGTTGCGCTCGTTGCGGGACTTAACCCAACATCTCACGACACGAGCTGACGACAACCATGCACCACCTGTGCACCAGTCCAAAGAAAGCCACATTTCTGCAGCCGTCCAGTGCATGTCAAGCCTTGGTAAGGTTCTTCGCGTTGCATCGAATTAATCAGCATGCTCCGCCGCTTGTGCGGGCCCCCGTCAATTCCTTTGAGTTTTAGCCTTGCGGCCGTACTCCCCAGGCGGGGCACTTAATGCGTTAGCTACGGCGCGGAAAACGTGGAATGTCCCCCACACCTAGTGCCCAACGTTTACGGCATGGACTACCAGGGTATCTAATCCTGTTCGCTACCCATGCTTTCGCTTCTCAGTGTCAGTAATGGCCCAGAGACCTGCCTTCGCCATCGGTGTTCTTCCTGATATCTGCGCATTTCACCGCTACACCAGGAGTTCCAGTCTCCCCTACCACACTCTAGCCTGCCCGTACCCACCGCACGCCCGAGGTTGAGCCTCGGGTTTTCACGGCAGACGCGACAAGCCACCTACAAGCTCTTTACGCCCAATAATTCCGGACAACGCTTGCGCCCTACGTATTACCGCGGCTGCTGGCACGTAGTTAGCCGGCGCTTCTTCTGCAGGTACCGTCACTCTCGCTTCTTCCCTACTGAAAGGGGTTTACAACCCGAAGGCCGTCATCCCCCACGCGGCGTCGCTGCATCAGGCTTTCGCCCATTGTGCAATATTCCCCACTGCTGCCTCCCGTAGGAGTCTGGGCCGTGTCTCAGTCCCAGTGTGGCCGGTCGCCCTCTCAGGCCGGCTACCCGTCATCGTCTTGGTGAGCCATCACCTCACCAACAAACTGATAGGCCGCGAGTCCATCCCCCACCGATAAATCTTTCAAGCACCCACCATGCGATGAGTGCTCGTATCCGGTATTAGCCACGATTTCCCGAGGTTATCCCGAAGTGGGGGGCAGGTTACTCACGTGTTACTCACCCGTTCGCCACTAATCAGGTGGTGCAAGCACCACCGTCATCGTTCGACTTGCATGTGTTAAGCACGCCGCCAGCGTTCGTCCTGAGCCAGGATCAAACTCTCCATGAAAATCATGAAAAACTATAAACCTGACAAAATAAACAAACAACCAGCATTTAACTGCTGTATCATCCGTTATAATCTGCCATTCAAAATAATGGCATCGATAAACAGACACGCTATTGAGATATCAAGCAACACGCGCACTCAGCGTTCGGAACCTTTTCAAGTTCTTCGCCCTGAGGCAACCCGTCTAACTTAGGACTTCCGCTCCCCCGAGTCAAATCGCTGCGGTGTGATCCGCGCCGCGATCCTCTTCCGAGAACCTTCCGCCCCAGGTCAGGACCAGTTCCAAGTTCTCGACCATGGGCCGATCCGCTGTCCCGATCTCCTGGGCACGAGGAAGAACATTACGGGGGTTCAGAGACCCCGTCAAGCCAGAACGACCCTTTTCGAGGTGGCCTCGACCACATCGCTCCCCGTCGAGGCGCGCATCGGCCCCGTCGCCGATCTTCGTCTCGCCTGTCCGTGCAGGTCAGGGCGAGGATCGAGGGAGGTCAGCGAGCGGGCACCACTCCACGGTGCAGGGCGACGATGCCCCCGCTGAGGTTTCGGTACTGGACCTGCTCGAGGCCGGCCTGTGCGAACCATCCGCGCAGCGCCTCCTGGTCCGGCCAGTCCAGGATCGACTCGGCGAGGTAGTCGTAGGCGTCGGCGCTCGTGGCGACGCGTCGTGCCACGGCGGGCAGCGCACGCAGCAGGTAGTTCTCGTAGACCGCCCGGAAGGGACGCCACGTCGGGGTCGAGAACTCGCACACCACGACGCGGCCGCCCGGGCGGACCACCCGGGACATCTCGGCGAGCGCCCGGCGCGGCTCATGGACGTTGCGCAGGCCGAAGGAGATCACCGCGGCCTCGAAGGAGTCGTCCGCGAAGGGGAGGTGCTGGGCGTCGGCGCCCACGAACGGGACCGGCGCACCTCGTCGGCGACCCTCGGTCATCATCCCGAGCGAGAAGTCGGCGGCGACCACCTGCGCGCCGGCGCGGGCGATGGCGGCGCTCGAGGTGCCGGTGCCGGCGGCGAGGTCCAGGACCTGGTCCCCCGCAGCGATGTCGAGGGACTCGACCATCTTCTCTCGCCACATCCCGACCTGCCCCATCGCGGCGACGTCGTTCATCAGGTCGTAGCGGCGGGCGATGCCGTCGAACATCGTCGCGACGTCGTACGGCTGCTTCTCGAGATCGGCACGGCTCATGCCCTGATCCTCGCACGGACCGTGGCCCGGGAGCGCACGTCGGCCCGCACCCCCTACGCTCCCCGGACAGACCGAGGCGTCGGAAGACGTTCCTGGAAGAATGCCCCCGGGCCGCCTCGTGACCGGGCGGCCCGGACCGTCCTCGTGAGGAGAGCTCGAATGACCGCTGCCAGCACCGCTCGCACCGACGCCCTGCGCGCCCTGACCATCCCCTCGGAGCTGCTTCCCTCCGACGGACGCTTCGGCTCCGGTCCCTCCCGGGTGCGCGATGCGCAGATGGACGCGCTCTCCTCGGTGTCCCGCACGGTGATGGGCACCTCCCACCGTCAGGCGCCGGTCAAGCAGGTCGTCGCTCGTGTCCGTCAGGGCCTGGCCGAGCTCTTCTCCCTTCCCGAGGGGTACGAGGTGGTGCTCGGCAACGGAGGCTCCACCGCGTTCTGGGACGTGGCCGCCTACGGGCTGATCGAGGAGCGCTCCCAGCACCTCGTGCTCGGCGAGTTCTCGCAGAAGTTCGCCGCGGAGTCCTCCGGCGCACCGCATCTCGCGGAGCCCGAGGTCATCCGCGCCGAGCCGGGGAGCTGCCCCGCCCCGCGCGTCTCCGAGGACGTGGACGCCTATGCCTGGCCGCACAACGAGACCTCGACCGGCGTGATGGTCCCGGTCGCCCGTCCCGAGGGTGCGCGCGAGGACCAGCTCGTGCTCGTGGACGCGACCTCCGTGGCCGGCGCCGCGCAGGTGGACGTCTCGGCGACGGACGCGTACTACTTCGCGCCGCAGAAGGCCTTCGCCTCCGACGGCGGGCTGTGGCTCGCGCTCCTCTCCCCCGCCGCGATCGAGCGTGCGGAGCGCCTCGGCACGGCAGCGGACCGCTGGATCCCGTCCTTCCTCTCCCTCACCGCCGCGATCGACAACTCCCGCAAGGACCAGACGCTCAACACCCCGGCGGTGGCGACCCTTGTGCTGATGGCCGAGCAGATCGAATGGATGCTCGCCCAGGGCGGTCTCGCCTGGGCCGACTCCCGCACCCGCACCACCAGCGGCATGCTCCAGGCCTGGGCGGAGCGGCGCGAGGAGATCACCCCCTTCGTGACGGATCCGGCGGCGCGCTCGCAGGTCGTGACCACCCTCGACGTCGACGACTCGATCGATGCCACGGCCATCACCTCCGTGCTGCGGGCCCACGGGATCGTCGACATCGAGCCCTACCGCAAGCTCGGACGCAACCAGCTGCGCATCGCGACCTTCCCGGCCGTGGACGAGCAGGACGTCGCCGCGCTGATCGCAGTCCTGGACCACGTGCTCGACCGCTCGGCCGACGCCGTCTCCTGAGCACCTCGCCGGGCCGGGCGGCTCCCGCGCGCGGACCGCTGCGCGTCGGCCCGCCCGCGGGGATCACGCGTCCCACAGACCACGAAGGGCCCCATCCGCGGACGGGACCCTTCGTGCGTGCCGCACGCGCGTGCGAGGAGTCGTTGCGGCGCCGCGGCGAGGCACTTCGCGGTGCGGGCGGGGGCGGTGCCGCGCTTCTGCGTCGCCGAGCTTCTGCGTCGCCGTGGTCCCGGGGCGGCGCCCCGCTCGCCCGCGACGGCATCCCGGCGCCACCGTCTCTGCGTCCCTCCGCGCCCCGTCAGTCCCGCGGCGGGACCAGCGTGCGCCGCAGCAGGGCGGTCGCCTCGCCCAGGCTCTCCCGCTCCGCGGCGCTGATCCCGTCGAGACGGGAGCGCAGCCAGGCGTCCCGCTCCGCGCGGCCGGCCCGCACGAGCTCCCTGCCCCGGTCGGTGAGGGTCACCCGCACCTGCCGACCGTCCTCGGGGTGGGCGGAGCGGCGGACGAGCCCCGCCTCCTCGAGGCGGCCGAGCACGCGGGTCATCACCGGAGGGCTCACGTGCTCGAAGTCGGCCAGCGCCCCCGGGGTGGACTCCCCCGCCCGGTCCAGGTGCGCGAGCACCGAGAACTGCGAGGCGGAGACCGCATGCGAGGCGGTGTGCGAGCGCAGGATCCGCGAGGAGACCAGCAGCAGGCGCTGCAGCTCGGCGGCGAGCTCGGCGATCTCGGTCTCCGCCCCGGGATCGGTCACAGCAGCAGGCCCTCGACCGCGCCGCGCAGGAAGTACGCGACGAACATCAGGGCGATCACGTACATCAGCCAATGGATCGAGCGTGCCTTGCCCCGCACCAGCTTCAGCAGCACATACATGATGAAGCCGGCGCCCATGCCCACGGTGATCGAGTACGCGAAGGGCATCAGGATGATCGTGAGGAAGGCGGGGATCGCGATCTCGACGTCGGTGAAGTCGATGTCGGTGATCTGGGTCATCATCAGGAAGCCGACCATCACCAGCGCCGGGGTCGCCGCCTCGTAGGGCACCATGCCCACGAGCGGCGAGAGGAGGGTCGAGAGCAGGAACAGCACGCCGACGACCACGGCGGACAGCCCGGTGCGCGCGCCCTCGGCGACGCCGGAGGTGGACTCGACGAAGCTCGTGTTCGAGGAGACTCCGCCCATGCCGCCGGCGATCGCCGCGGCGGAGTCGACCACGAGGATCCGCTGGGAGTGCGGGATGTCGCCTTGCTCGTCGACGAGATCCGCCCCCGCGGCGACCCCGACCATGGTGCCCATGGTGTCGAAGAAGTCGGCCAGCAGCAGCGAGAACACGATGACGCTGGCGCCGACCGCTCCCGCGGCGGTGATCCCGCCGATCGGGTCGACGGTGAAGAGCGTGGAGAAGTCGGGGAGCTGGATCGGGAACTCGGAGACGGCCGGGACGTTCATCGCCCACCCGCCCGGATTGCCGGGGCCGTCGGCGCCGGCCGGGGCGAAGGCGCCCAGGTGGAGCACGCGCTCGATCACGATCGACAGCGCGGTCGCGGTGACGATGGCGATGAGGATCGCGCCGGGGACCTTGCGCACCCACAGCACGAACATGAGCAGCAGCCCGGCGACGAACACGAAGGTGGGCCAGCCGGTGAGGGACCCGTCGTTGCCGAGCTGGACCGGGGTGCCGTTCGCGGTCGTCACGAACTTCGCGTTGTACAGGCCCAGGAAGGCGATGAACAGCCCGATGCCGACGGCGATCGCGGTCTTGAGGAAGGCCGGGACGGCGTCGAAGACGGCCTTGCGGAAGCCGCTGAGCACCAGCAGCAGGATGACCACGCCCTCGATGACGACGAGGCCCATGGCGCCGCCCCAGGTCATGCCCGGCAGCGGGACGACGGAGTAGGCGAGATAGGCGTTCAGCCCGAGCCCGGCGGCCAGAGCCAGCGGGAACTTCGCCCACGCCCCCATGAAGATGCTCAGCAGTCCTGCGATGAGCGCGGTGCCGGCGGCGACGGCGGGGAGGTTCGGCTCGGTGCCGCCGCCGAGGTACATCCCGGTCGAGTCCGGCACCGTGCCGATGATCAGGGGGTTCAGCACCACGATGTAGCACATCGAGAAGAAGGTGACGATGCCGCCGCGGATCTCCCGAGGGATCGTCGAGCCGCGTGCGGTGATGCGGAACCAGCGGTCCAGGGCGCCGCGCGGCTCGGGGGGCGCGGTCGCGGCGTCGGGGGCGGTGCGCGGGGAGGAGGGGGAGGGATCGGCCTGCTGCATGAGGGCGATCGTATCGGCCCTGCGCCCACCGGGGCCCTGCCGGGGAGGATGGTCCCGCCCGGGACCCGGTGGTCTCGGTCTCAGTGGGAGCGCGCGGCGCGCTCGGCCTCCTCGAGGCGGCGCTCGTGGCGGTAGTCCTCGTGCAGCTCGAGGCGGGAGGCGGCGGCCTCGTCGGCGACGACGACGACCTCGGGGTGCATCTGCAGCACGGTCGCGGGCCAGCGCGCGCTGATCCCGCCCTCGACGAGCTGCGCGATGGCCGCGGCCTTGTTCTCCCCGGAGGCGACCAGCACGATCCGCCGCGCCTCGAGGATGGTCCCGAGCCCCTGGCTGAGCGCCTGGATCGGGACGTCCTCGGGGCCGGCGAAGTAGCGCGAGTTGTCGGCGATGGTCGAGCGGGTCAGGCCCACCACGCGGGTGCGGGAGCCGAGGGAGCTGCCGGGCTCGTTGAAGGCGATGTGGCCGTTCGAGCCGATGCCGAGCACCTGCACGTCCACTCCCCCGGCGTCACGGATGCGTCCGTCATAGGCCACGGCCTCGGCGTGCGGGTCCTCGGCGGTGCCGTCCGGGGAGCAGACCCTCTCCTCCGGCAGGTCGATGTGGGAGACGAGGTTCTCGCGGATGAAGCGGTGGTAGCTCTGCTCGTGCTCGTGGGGCAGGCCCACGTACTCGTCGAGGAGGAAGGCGCGGGCATCGGCGAAGGAGAGCCCCTCCTCGCGGTGGCGGCGGATCAGCTCCTGGTACGCGGGCAGCGGCGAGGAGCCGGTCGCCAGGCCCAGCACCGGGCCCCGGTCGCCCGTCCGCTCGAGGACGCGCTGGATCTCGTCGGCGACGACGACGCCTCCGGCCGCGGCGTCCTCCACGATATGGATCTGCATGGTCCTGCCCCTCTCCGGCCGTGCGCCGGATGCTCAGTGCCGCGACTCTGCCGCGTGCGCGAACGTGCTCGTTTGCGTGACCATCCGAGGATACTCGCTCACGGAGGTCCGAGCCCACAGAGGTTCCGGACGCGACGACGCCGCCGCCCCCTGAGGGGCGACGGCGTCGTGTCGGGGGACGCTCAGCGGCGTCCCGCGCGGCTCACTTCTTCTTGCCGGAACTCGCGGCGAGCTCGAAGGCGGCGCGCGGGGTCTCCGCCTGCGGGATGCCGATGATGTCGCGGCGGGAGACGAGGTTGCCCACCCAGCCTGCGGCGACGGACACCTTGCGGCCGATCGTCGGCATCGCGTACAGGTGGTACGAGCGGGCCATCGCCCAGGCCGGGAGGCCGCGGATGTCCAGCTCCTTCTCGCCGAGCATCAGGCGGCCGACGCCCTTGTACATGCCGAGGGTCGCGAAGACGCCGAGGTTCTTGTGGTAGTAGTCCACCAGCGGGCGGCCCTGGACGGAGCGCGCGATGTTGTCGGCCAGGCGCTTGGCCTGGCGCACCGCGTGCTGGGCGTTGGGCGGGCAGAACTTGCCCTCGCCCGAGGCGAGATCCGGCACGGCGGCGCAGTCGCCGGCGGCGAAGACGTCGTCGAAGGGGCCGTCCTCGCCGTTGACGCGCAGGTCGGGCAGGACCTGGACCTTGCCCATGAGCGGGCCGCGCTCGGTGACGATCGGGAGGTCGGAGGTCTCCTCGTCGAAGAGCACCGGGTTGGGCTTCACGCCCGCGTTCCACACGAGCAGGTCGGTCTCGAACTCGTCGCCGTCGCTGGTCTTGATCACTCCGTTCTCGGCGGAGTTCAGGAAGGTCTCGAGCTTGACCTCGATGCCGCGCTCGCGCAGCTGGTTCAGCACATAGGCGCGCTGGTCCTCGGTGAGCTCCGGGAAGATGAAGGGAGCGCCGTCGACGAGCACGAAGCGGATGTCGGAGGCGTGGAGGTCGGGGTAGTAGCGCAGGGCATCGCGCACCATGTCCTCGGCCTCGGACACGGCCTCGCCGCCGGCGAAGCCGCCGCCGATGAAGGTGAAGGTGAGCAGGCGCTTGCGGAGCTTGGGATCCTTCGTGGTCGCCGCCTCGGCGAGGTTGGCGAGGATGCGGTCGCGGACGGCCGTGGCCTCCTCGACCTGCTTGAAGCCGATCGCGTTCTCGGCGAGGCCGGGGATCGGGAGCAGGCGCGGGACGGCGCCGAGGCCCACCACGAGGTAGTCGTAGGAGATCTCGAGCTGCTCGCCCTCCTCGGTGTCCACCACCACGGTGTGCTCGGCGCTGCGGATCGCCGCGACGGAGCCGGTGACGACCTTGGCGCCGGTGAGGACCTTGCGCAGCGGCGCGAGCACGTTGCGGGGATCGATGCTGCCGGCGCCGACCTCGGGGAGGAAGGGCGCGTAGGTCATGTACGGGCGCGGGTCCACGACGGTGATCGCGACCTCCGCTCCGAGCGTCTTGCGCAGCTCGGACGCGGTGGTCATGCCGACGGAACCGCCGCCGAGGATGAGGACATGGGGCTTGCCGCCGAGGGTGTTGGTCATGGACCCCAGCCTAGGACCGTATGGTCGCTGAGACAAAAGCACCTCGTCAGATGGTCACCGCCTGACGCGCTGAGGGTCTCAGGGCGCGTGGTCCAGCAGATCCAGCGCCATCCCGTCGAGGATGTCGTGCTCGCTCGTGCGGGTCTCGACGATGCCGGAGGCGGCGGCGACGCGCTCGACGATGCGCGACCAGATCAGCGCGCCCGCGCCGATGACGTCGATGCGCCCGGGGTGGATCACCTGGTGGCGCGCCCGTTCCTCACGGGTCTCCCGCAGCAGCGTCTCGCACAGCGCGCGGACCTCGTCGACGGGAAGGGCGGCGCCGTGGGTGACATCGGGACGATAGTCCCGGATCCCGGTGGCGACCGCGGTGACCGTGGTCACCGTCCCGGCGACGCCGACGAGCGAGGCGACCTGCTCCAGCGGAATCGCCGCCGCGGCCTCGTCGAGCAGGGCGTCGATGTCCGCCGCGGCGGCGGCGATCTCGGCGTCGGCGGGCGGGTCGGAGCGCAGGTGGCGCTCGGTGAGGCGGACCGATCCCATGTCCAGGCTGATGCGGTGGGTGGGGGCGGTGGTGCCGAGCACCAGCTCGGTGGAGCCGCCGCCGATGTCGACCACCAGCGCGGGCCCTGCGGGCAGGCCCTCGACGGTGCTGACCGCGCCGCGGTAGGACAGCTCCGCCTCCTCCTGGCCGGAGATGACCTCGGGGTCGATGCCGAGGATCGCGCGGATGCCGGAGATGAAGTCCTCGCGGTTGGAGGCGTCGCGGGTCGCGGAGGTGGCCACGAAGCGGACGTCCTCGCGGCGCACGCCGTGGTGCTCCACCAGCGCCTGGTAGCGGCGGGCGGCCTCCAGCGTGCGCTCGACGGCGACGGGGTCGAAGCGTCCGGTGCGGTCCACGCCGAGCCCGAGGCGGACCATCTCCAGGTGCCGCTCGAGGTCGACGAGGCGCCCGGTGGCCTCGTCGCGCCGGGCGATCAGCAGGCGGATCGAGTTGGTGCCGCAGTCGATCGCGGCGACGGGCGCGCTCATCGTCCCTCCTCGCCCTCGTCGGGGCGGTGCTCGTCGGGGTCGGTCCCGGGCTCCTCGTCCTGGCAGCGGCAGACGAGCTCGGGCGCCGCGCCGTCGATCATCTTGAGCACCTCGTCGCCGACCGGGTTGACGCCCGGTCCCTCGGCGAGGGACTGGCCCGCGAGGGCGTGCAGGCACTTGACGCGCGTGGGCATGCCGCCGGCGCTGACGTGCGCGACCTCCTCCGCCTCGCCGATCTCGGCACGGCGCGCCAGGTAGCGCTCGTGCGCCGCCCGGTACGGGCCGGCGAGCTGCTCGTCGCTCTCGAGGCGCTCGGTGAGCTCGGCCATCAGCCCGGTCGCCTCGAGCCGGGAGAGCTCGAGGGTGAGCCAGGGAAGGGTGAGGTAGAGCGAGGTCGGGAACGGGGTGCCGTCCTCGAGACGGGGAGCGGTGCGCACCACGGCGGGGCGCCCGCAGGCGCAGCGCCTGGCGATCGAGACGACGCCGCGCATGTCGCGGCCGAGCTGGAGGCGCATGATCTCGAGGTCGCGCGGCGAGGCGGGCGTCTCGTGGGGAAGAGGGGCGAGTGAGGTCACTGGTCATCGTCCTGATCGGTGGTGTCGGCGGGGTCCTCGGCCGGGACGTCCTCGTCGGTCGAGCCGGTCTCGTCGGGGATGTCCTCGGGGGTCAGGCGGCTCGAGCCCTCGACGCTCTCCCAGAGGGTCGAGTACCACTCGCCCTCCTTCGCGGCCTCCTCGGCCTGCTGCGCCTCGGTGAGGGGGACGTCCTGGCCGGAGGTGTCGGTGAGGCGGTACTGGGTCTCCCCCGGCATCGCGAACAGGAGGCGCTCGCGGGCGCGGGCGGCGACGTAGGTGGGGTCCTCCCACTGCGCGACCTGCTCGCGCAGGTCCTCGACCTCCGCCTCCTGCTGGGCGACCTGGCCCTGCAGGTCGGAGAGCTTCTGCCGCTGGGCCACGTAGGAGTTCACCGTCGGCACGAGGGCCGCCAGCGCCACCACGACAAGGGCGACCAGCACCAGGGTGCGGCGCGTGATCGTGATGCCGGGCCCGTCCGGCCCGTCCGTGCGGGACTGGGCGGTGGCGGGGCGGGAGGCGGCGGCGGGGCCCCGGCTGCGGTCGCCGCCGCTGCCTCCGGAGGCGGACTGCCTGGTCCCGCCGGGGCGGGCGGCGCCGCCGCGGCCGGGGGCGGCCGACGGGCGCGAGGTCGAGCGCGCACCGGTGCGACGGGCCCCGGACGCGGCGACCGGGCGCCTCGTCGATCGCGGGGCGCCCGGTCGTCTGCTGCTCATGCGTTAGAGGATACGGCCTCCGCCTGGACGCGCCGCGCGGGAAACGCGGTGCGCCCGGGCGGCGACGATCACGCCGTGTAGCGCGGGAAGGCGGAGGCGCCGGCGTAGCGGGCGGCCTCGCCGAGCTCCTCCTCGATGCGGAGCAGCTGGTTGTACTTGGCCACGCGCTCGCCGCGGGCGGGGGCGCCCGACTTGATCTGACCGCAGTTGGTCGCGACGGACAGGTCGGCGATGGTGGTGTCCTCGGTCTCGCCGGAGCGGTGGGACATCATGGCCTTGAAGCCCGCGCGGTGCGCGAGGTCCACAGCGTCGAGGGTCTCGGAGAGCGAGCCGATCTGGTTGACCTTGACCAGCAGCGCGTTGCCGGCGCCCTCGTCGATGCCGCGGCCGAGGCGCTCGGGGTTGGTGACGAAGAGGTCGTCGCCCACGAGCTGCGTCTTGGTGCCGAGGCGCTCGGTGATGGCCTTCCAGCCGTCCCAGTCCTCCTCGTCCAGCGGGTCCTCGATGGAGACCAGCGGGTAGGCGTCGACGAGCTCGGCGTAGTAGTCCACCATCTCGGCGGAAGACTTCTTCGCACCCTCGAAGGTGTAGGCGCCGTCCTCGAAGAACTCGGAGGCCGCGACGTCGAGCGCGAGCGCGACGTCCTTGCCGGCCTCGAAGCCGGCCTTGCCGATCGCCTCGACGATCAGGTCCAGCGCGGCGCGGTTGGAGTCGAGGTTCGGGGCGAAGCCGCCCTCGTCGCCGAGACCGGTCGCCAGGCCCCGCTCCTTGAGCACGGCCTTCAGCGCGTGGTAGACCTCGGCGCCGACGCGCATGGCCTCGGAGAAGGTCTCCGCGCCGATCGGCGCGATCATGAACTCCTGGATGTCGACGTTGGAGTCCGCGTGGGAGCCGCCGTTGAGGATGTTCATCATCGGGACGGGCAGGATGTGAGCGTTCGGGCCGCCGACGTACTGGTACAGCGGCACGCCCGCGGAGGCCGCGGCGGCGCGCGCCACGGCGAGGGAGACGCCGAGGATGGCGTTGGCGCCGAGGGTGCCCTTGTTCTTGGTGCCGTCGAGATCGAGCATCGCCTGATCGATCGCGCGCTGCTCCTGGACGTCCATGCCGTGGATCGCCGGCAGGATCTCGGTGATCACGGCGTTGACGGCGTCGAGCGTGCCCTTGCCGAGGTAGCGGTCCTTGTCGCCGTCGCGGCGCTCGACGGCCTCGAACTGGCCGGTGGAGGCGCCGGAGGGGACCGCCGCGCGCTCGAACGTGCCGTCGTCGAGCAGGATCTCGACCTCGACGGTGGGGTTGCCGCGGGAGTCGAGGATCTCTCGGGCGAGGAGTGCTTCGATCAGGGCTGCCATGGGCTGTTCCTTCCTTCGGTGATGAAGTTCGAATCGTCCGGTCGGCGCTGACCGTCCGCCCGACAGTCTAGGCCGAGCGACGCCCGCCACGCGCCCCCGTGCCCGCGGTTGCGGCCGGAGGCGGCCGACGGCGGACGAGTGCCCCGGTCAGGCGCCGGGGCCCTGCTCGAGCTCGCGGAAGGTCCTCGCGAGCAGGGCGCGCAGCGCGGTCTCGGGATCGTCGTCGCGGCCCTCGGCGGCCACGACCAGGTCGAGCAGCGCCCGGCCGAGGTCGCCGCCCCAGTCGTCGGCGTCCTCGGCCGAGGCCGCGGCGTCGGCCGCCGCGAGGAGCTGTTCGAGCCCGCCCGCCGACCGGGCGCGGTGGACGATCTTCGCCGCGGTCTGCAGGGCGGGCAGCTCGGCGGGGATCCCCTCGGCCCAGCCGAGGGGGCGCGTCGGAGCTGCCCCGGAGCTGCCCTGCTCCTGCCGGCCCTGCTGCTCCTGCTGCTTCTCCTGCGCCTTGACGGCGTGCCACTGCGCGATGATCTGCTCGACGTCGGCGGGGTCCTCGAGCGCCTGCTCGGGCGCGTCGCCGAAGACGTGCGGGTTGCGCCGCTCCATCTTCGCGACGAAGGAGCGAGCCACGTCGTCCACGTCCCAGGCCGGCTCCTCCTCCTGGCCCACGCGCGCATGGAAGAGGATCTGGAACAGCAGGTCGCCGAGTTCGTCGGGCAGCGCCCCGGGGCCGTGGCCGGCGGGGTCGTCGATCACCTCGAGCACCTCATAGGTCTCCTCGAGGAGGTAGCGGGCGAGCGAGGCGTGGGTCTGCCGGTGGGTCCAGGCGTCGCCGCTCGGCGCCCGCAGCGCCTCCATCACCTCCACGGCCCGCAGCAGGGCGCTGCCGCGCGGGGCGGGATCGGACGGGACGGGGCGCTGCGCGGTGCTCACGTGGCGAGGCTACTTCCTCGCCGGCCCCGACCCCGCCTCCGCCTGCACGACCGGCGCGGAGATCTGCTCGGCCGCGGAGGGCACGAGCTCGCGCAGCACCTCGCGCGCCCACTCGAGCAGCGCGTGGTCGCGCAGCTCGGTGCCGCCGAAGCGGGAGGTCATCGGGCGGGGCACGAGCACCTGGCGCAGGGCCGGCTTGAGCAGCGTGCCCGGGTACAGGCGCTTCATCCGCATCGCGACGGAGTCGGCGGGCTCGAGATGGGCGAAGCGGATCATCTTCCCCTGCGCCTGGACCTCGTCGACCCCCGCGGCACGCGCGTCGATCCGGAAGCGGGCCACGTCCAGCAGCACCTCCACCGGCGCGGGCAGCGGGCCGTAGCGGTCGGCGAGCTCGGCGCGGACCTGCTCGATCTCGGAGACCTCGCGCACCGCGGAGAGCTTCGCGTAGGCCTCGAGCCGCAGGCGCTCGGAGCCGATGTAGTCGTGCGGGACGTGCGCGTCCAGCGGCAGCTCGACCCGGATCTCCTTCTCCGGCGCGCTCGCCTCGCCGCGGAAGGCCGCGACGGCCTCCCCGACCATGCGCACGTAGAGGTCGAAGCCCACGCCGGCGATGTGCCCGGACTGCTCGCCGCCGAGCAGGTTGCCGGCGCCGCGGATCTCGAGGTCCTTCATCGCCACCTGCATGCCGGCGCCGAGGTCGGTGTTGGTGGCGAGGGTGGTGAGGCGGTCGTGGGCGGTCTCCGTGAGCGGCTTGCCCGCGTTGTAGAGGAAGTAGGCGTAGGCGCGCTCGCTCGAACGGCCCACGCGCCCGCGCAGCTGGTGCAGCTGCGAGAGCCCGAAGCGGTCCGCGTTCTCGACGATCAGGGTGTTGGCGTTGGCGATGTCCAGGCCGGTCTCGACGATCGTGGTGCATACGAGCACGTCGAAGTCCCGCTCCCAGAAGTCGACGATCACGCGCTCGAGCTGGTGCTCGTTCATCTTGCCGTGGGCGACGGCGACGCGGGCGTCCGGCACCAGCTCGCGCAGGTGCGCGGCGACGCGGTCGATGTCCTCGACCCGGTTGTGGATGTAGAAGACCTGCCCCTCGCGCAGCAGCTCGCGCCGGATCGCGGCGGCGATCTGGCGGTCCTCGTCGGCGCCGACGTAGGTCAGCACCGGATGGCGCTCCTCGGGCGGGGTCGCGAGGATGGACATCTCCCGGATGCCTGTCACGGCCATCTCGAGGGTGCGCGGGATGGGTGTCGCCGACATGGACAGCACGTCCACGTTCGTTCGCAGCGCCTTGAGCGTCTCCTTGTGCTCGACGCCGAAGCGCTGCTCCTCGTCGATGATCAGCAGCCCCAGGTCCTTGAAGCGCACGTTGCCCGTGAGCAGGCGGTGGGTGCCGATCACGACGTCGACGCTGCCCTCGCGCAGCCCCTCGACCGTCGCCTCGGAGTCGGCGGCGGACTGGAAGCGGCTGAGCCCCTTCACGGTCACGGGGAAGCCCGTGTACCGCTCGGAGAAGGTGTCGAGATGCTGCTGGGCCAGCAGCGTCGTCGGGGCGAGCACGGCGACCTGCTTGCCGTCCTGGACGGCCTTGAAGGCGGCGCGCACCGCGATCTCCGTCTTCCCGTAGCCGACGTCGCCGAGGATCAGGCGGTCCATCGGGACCGGCTTCTCCATGTCCTTCTTGACGTCCTCGATGGTGGAGAGCTGGTCCGGGGTCTCGACGAACTCGAAGGAGTCCTCGAGCTCCCGCTGCCAGGGGGTGTCGGGGCCGAAGGCGTGGCCGGGCGCGGACTGCCGGGCGGAGTACAGGCGCACCAGCTCGTCGGCGATCTCGCGGATCGCCTTGCGGGCCTTCGACTTGGTCTTCGCCCAGTCGGCGCCGCCCATGCGGTTGACGGACGGCTCCTCGCCGCCGACGTACTTGGTGACCTGGTCGAGCTGGTCGGAGGGGACGTAGAGCCGGTCGCCGGGCTGGCCCTTCTTCGAGGCCGCGTACTCGATCACGAGATACTCGCGGGTGGTGCGCTTCGCGCCGGTGCCGACGGTGCGGCTGGTCATCTCCACGAAGCGGCCCACGCCGTGGTGGGCGTGGACGACGTGGTCGCCGGGCCGCAGCTGGAGCGGGTCGACGACGTTGCGGCGGCGGGAGGGCATCCTCCGCTCCTCGCCGCGGCGCGCCCCGGACTTGCCGGTGAGGTCGCGCTCGGAGGCGAGGACCAGCTTCAGGTCCTCGGCGACGAGACCCTCGGCGAAGGGGCCGACGGTGACGACGGCCTCTCCCGGGGATACGGGACCCTCGAGCCGCTCGGCGAAGACGGCCGCCATGCCCTCGCCGCGGAGGTTCTCGGCCGCGTGGCGGGCCCCGCCCGTGCCGGCCATGGTCGCGACGACGGACCAGCCGTCGGCGCGACGGCGCTCGAGGTCCTTCGCCGCGTCGGCGGGCTTGCCGGAGTAGCCGGGGTGGGTGGACGTGCCGGAGGTGGTCAGGTCGAGGTCGGCGTCGAGGCCGAAGGCGGCCAGGGTGAACCAGGCGCGGCCGCCCTCGCGGGCGTGGCCCTTCGCCTCCGACAGGGGCACGAAGCTCGCCGCCCCCACGTCGATCGGGAGTCCGCCGCCGGCCGCGGCGCTGGACCAGGCGGCGGCGAGGAACTCGTCGGTCGTGGCGACGAGCTCCTCGGAGCGGGCGCGGGCCTTCTCCGGGTCGACGACGAGGAAGCGGGCACCGGCGGGGAGCACGTCGGCGACCTGTTCCATGCCGTCCACGAGGACGGGGCTGAGGGACTCCATGCCGTCGGCGGCGATGCCGTCGGCGATGCGCAGCAGCAGGTCGCGCACACCGGGCAGCTCCTCGGCGCGGGCGCGGGCACGCTCGCGCACCGAGGGGGTCAGCAGGATCTCGCGGCAGGGCGGGGCGTCGAGCCCGTGCGGGACGGGATCGAGCGAGCGCTGGTCGGCGACGGCGAAGTACCGCACGTCGTCGATCTCGTCCCCGAAGAGGTCCACGCGCACGGGATGCGGCTCCGTGGGCGGGAAGACGTCCAGGATCCCGCCGCGCACCGCGAACTCGCCGCGCTTCTCGACCATGTCCACGCGCACGTAAGCGGCGTCGACGAGCTCCTGCTCGAGCTCCTCGAGGGGGTGCTCCTCCCCCACCAGGGCCCGGACGGGACGGAGGTCGCCGAGGCCGGTCGCGATCGGCTGGAGCAGGGAGCGCACGGGCATCAGCAGCACGTGCACCGGGTCCTCGGTCTCCGGATGGGCGATGCGGCGCAGGGTCTTCAGGCGCTTCGCGACGGTGTCGGCGCGCGGGGAGAGCCGCTCATGGGGCAGGGTCTCCCAGGCGGGCAGTTCGGCGACGTGCGCGGTGCCGACGAGGGAGCTCAGCGCCGCCCGGAGGTCCTCGGCGGCGCGGGTGGTGGAGGTGACCACGACCAGCGGTGACTCGGCACTCGCGCGTCGCGCGAGATCGGCGACGACGAAGGGGAACAGCGCGGTCGCGGCGACGATGTCCCCGCCCGGGCCACGGTCCTCGTCCGCGCCGGCGGACTCGACGAGCTCGCGGATAGCGGTGAGGTCCGCGCCCTCGGCGAGGCGCGCGAGCAGCGGGGCGAGCGGCGCGGCGGACCGCTCGGCGCTCACGGCATCGGGGCCTGCACCGGCGGCCCGGTCGGTGCGTGCGGCGTCGGTCGGTGCGGTCATCGGTCCTCCCGGGAGTGGAAGCGCTGCTGGGCGGCGGTGAGGCCCTCGAGGACGACGGCCTCGACGGCGTCGGCGGCGTCCGAGATCAGCAGCTCGAGCGTGCGGCGCTCGGTGGAGGTGAAGGGGGCGAGCACGTGGTCGGCGGTGTCGCGGCTGCCCGGGGGCCGGCCCACCCCGACGCGGACGCGCAGGTAGTCCTTGGTGCCCAGCGCCTTGGAGATGTCACGCAGGCCGTTGTGGCCGCCCTCGCCGCCGCCGCGCTTGAGGCGCACCGCGTCGAAGGGGATGTCGACCTCGTCGTGGACGACGACGATCTGCTCGGGGTCGATGCCGTAGTAGTCGGCCAGCGCCTTCACCGGACCGCCGGAGACGTTCATGTAGGTGGTGGTCTTCGCGAGGATCACCCGCTCGCCGGCGCCGGGGGCGCCGAGACGACCCTCCAGCACGACGGCCTGCGCCCGCTTGGCGGCGGCGAATCGCCCGCCGGCGGCGTCGGCGATGTGGTCCAGGACCATCTGGCCGATGTTGTGCCTGGTCGCGGCGTACTTCGGGCCGGGGTTGCCCAGGCCCACCACCAGGTACGGCCCGGGGCGGCGCTCGCTCACGGTCATGATGCTCCTCGTTCTCACCGGTGCGCGGCGGCGCACGACCCCGGACACCGTACCGGGGCGCCGCGCGATGCGCGACGCCCCGGCAGGCGGTGTGTGAGCAACGGAGCGGGACGGGGAGCCGACGGGCGTCGTGCCCGCGCTCCCCGGCCCGGAGGGGTCACTCCTCCTCGGAGCCCTCGGAGGACTCGGCGTCCTCGCCCTCGGCGGACTCGCCCTCGGCACCCTCGGCGTCCTCGTCCTCACCCGGGGTCTCGAGGTCGGCCTCGTCCACGCGCGGCACCATCACGGAGACCACGAGGATCTCGGCGTCGGTGAGGAGCTCGGCGTCGCCCGGCAGGACGACGTCGCCGGCGAAGAGCTGGTAGCCCTCCTCCTGGCCCTCGACGTCGATCTCGATCTGCTCGGGGACCTTCAGCGCGTCGACCGAGAGGGTCAGCGACTGCAGGTCGACCATCGCGACCGCGGGGGACACGGCCTCGCCGGTCAGGACGACGGGGATGTCGACCTCGACCTTCTCGCCCTTCCTGACGATGATCAGGTCGAGGTGGTTCAGGGTGCGCTTGAGCGGGTGGCGCTGGATGTCCTTGATCAGGGCGAGGTGGGAGGTGCCGTCGGCGAGCTGCAGCTCGATGAGGGCGTTGGGGTTCCGGGCCGCGAGCGCGGTCTCGTGACCGGGCAGCGACAGGTGCAGGGGGTCCTCGCCGTGGCCGTACAGGACGGCGGGGACGCGGCTCTCGGCGCGCAGACGGCGGGCAGCGCCCTTGCCGAAGTCCTCGCGCAGTTCGACGTTCAGCTTCTCAGCCATGGTGGTGCTCCTCGTGGATGCGGGGCTCGACGATGAGCGACGCCACGGGGCACAGGGAGGGTACTCCTCCCGGAGATCCGCACCGCGTCGATCACGGAGGGGCAGGACCCCTCCCTCGCCGAAGTGACGCGCAGACATTACCACGCAGGCCTCCGCACGTCGCCCGATGGAGGCTCGGAGGTGAGCGGCGCCGCATGGCGCAGTGCCTCCCGCCCTCTCACTCCTCCCCTCGCCCTACCCCCTCGCCCAACACCCCGGGACCAACGTCCCTGCAGGTCAGGAGCAGAAATCAGTGACCTTGGTCCCCGCGTGGACCCGTCGATCGGGGCTACCGTTGTTCTTGTCAGACAGACACCCCGAGATCCGATCATCGACCGGGTCGACACCGAAAGGCCCCTCCCGTGAGCGCCACCGCCGCCACCCCCGCCGCTGCGACTCCCGCCCGCCCCGCCGCCTCCGAGGTCACCGCCACGCGGAAGGCCGGCTGGGGCTACACGCTCCTGGGCGTGACGCGCCTGATGGTCGGCTTCACCTTCCTGTGGGCCTTCCTGGACAAGACCTTCGGCCTCGGCTTCGCGACCCCGCCCGAGGGCGCCTGGCTGAACGGCGGCTCCCCCACCGCCGGCTTCCTCGGCGGCTCGATCGAGGGCGGCAACCCCTTCGCGGGCGTGTGGAGCTTCTTCCTCTCGATCAACCCGCTCACGGACGTGCTGTTCATGCTCGGCCTGCTCGGCGTGGGCCTGGCGTTCATGCTCGGCATCGGCACCCGCGTCGCCGCCGTCTCGGCCGCCGCGATGTACACGCTCATGTACCTCGCCGCGTTCCCGATGTCGACCAACCCGCTCTACGACACCCACCTGCTGCTCGCGGTCGCCGTCCTCGCGATGGCGGGCCTGGCCGCCGGTGACCACGTCGGCCTCGGGAAGCAGTGGAGCCGGCTCGTCAAGGGCAACCGGTTCCTGATCTGAGCCCCTCTCGGCGCCACTGACCGCACGACGGAGCGGCCCCGTCCCCACCTGGGGGACGGGGCCGCTTCCGCGTCGGGAGCCCGCTGCCGGGCACCGCGCCGAGAGGAGCCTCCGGGCCAGAACGAGCTTCCGGGCCGGGAGGAGCCGTCGGCTCAGACCTCGCCGTCGAAGAGGCTCGTCACCGAGCCGTCGTCGAACACGGCGCGGATCGCCCGCGCCAGGAGCGGCGCGATGGAGAGCTGGGTGAGGCGGTCGAACTGCTTCTCCGGCGGGACCGGGAGGGTGTTCGTGCACACGACCTCGCGCACCTGGGAGTTCTTCAGCCGCTCGGTCGCAGGGTCCGAGAGGATCGGGTGGGTGGTGGCGATGACGACGGAGGCGGCGCCGTTGGCGATCAGCGCGTCGGAGGCCTGGACGATGGTGCCGGCGGTGTCGATCATGTCGTCGACGAGGATGCAGGTCTTGCCCGTGACGTCGCCGATCACGCGCTTGGCGACGGCCTGGTTGGGGCGCGTCGTGTCGCGGGTCTTGTGGATGAAGGCGAGGTTCACGCCGCCGAGCCGCTTGGACCACTGCTCCGCGACGCGGATCCGGCCGGCGTCCGGGGAGACCACGGCGATGTCCTCCTCGCCGTACTTCCTCTGCACGTAGTCGGCGAGGATCGGCAGCGCCATCAGGTGGTCCAGCGGCCGGTTGAAGTAGCCCTGCACCTGCGGGGCGTGGAGGTCCACGGAGATCATGCGGTCCACGCCCGCGGTCTCGTACAGATCCGCCATGAGGCGGGCGGAGATCGGCTCGCGGCCGCGGTGCTTCTTGTCCTGGCGGGCGTAGGGGAAGCTCGGCGCGATGGCGGTGATGCGCTTTGCGGAGGCGCGCTTGAGCGCGTCGATCATGATCAGGTGCTCCATCACCCAGGTGTTGATCGGAGCGGGGTGGGACTGGAGCACGAAGACGTCGGTGCCGCGCACGGACTCGCCGTATCGCACGTAGATCTCCCCGTTGGCGAAGTCCCAGGCGTCCATGGGGAGGACCTCGACGCCGAGCTCCTCGGCGACCTCCTGTGCGAGCACCGGGTGGGCCCGTCCTGAGGCGAGGACCAGTCGCTTCTCCCCGGTGGTGACGATTCCGCTCATCGCTGCTCGTGCTCCTTGTGCTCCTCGGCGGCAGTTCCTGCGGGCGTCTGTGCCGCGGACCCCTGCTCGGCGTCGAGGGCGGCCCGGGCCGCGCTCTCGGCCGGGGTCCCCGCACGGCGTCGCAGGGTCCATCCTTCCATGTTCCGCTGCGAGACAGCGTTCACGCCCAGCGCTCCGGCAGGGACGTCCTTGCGCACGGTGGTGCCGGCGCCGGTCGCGGCGCCGTCGCCGATCGTGACCGGGGCGACGAGCACGTTGTCCGAGCCCACGCGCACGTGGCGGCCGACGGTGGTGCGGTGCTTGTTCACCCCGTCGTAGTTCGCCACGATCGTGCCGGCGCCGATGTTGGTGCCCTCGCCGATCTCGGCGTCGCCGATGTAGCTGAGGTGGGGCACCTTCGCGCCCTCGCCGATCACCGCGTTCTTCGTCTCGACGAAGCCGCCGATCTTGCCCTTCGCGCCGAGGTCCGTGCCGGCGCGCAGGTAGGAGAAGGGGCCGACGGTCGCGCCCTCGCCGATCACGGCGAGCAGCGCATGGGAGCGGACCACCTCGGCGCCTGCGCCCACCTCGGTGTCGCGCAGGGTGGTGTCCGGGCCGATCACGGCCTCGGCGCCGATGTCGCTGGCGCCGTGCAGCTGGACGCCGGGGAGGATCGTCGCGTCCTGGCCGATGGTGACGTCGGCGTCGATCCAGGTGGTGGCGGGGTCCACGATCGTGACGCCGGCGCGCATGTGGCGCTCGAGGATGCGGCGGTTCATCTCGGCGCCGAGCTGGGCGAGCTGGACGCGGTCGTTGACGCCCTCGACCATCATCACGTCCTCGGTCACCACGGCCCGCACGGAGCGGCCGTCAGCCCGCGCGATCGAGAGGACGTCGGTGAGGTACATCTCGCCCTGGGCGTTGTCGGTCGTGGTGCGGCCGAGCGCGTCGCGCAGCACGGCGAGGTCGAAGGCGTAGATGCCGGAGTTGATCTCGTCGATCGCGCGCTGCTCATCGGTCGCGTCCTTGTGCTCGACGATGCCGAGCACCTCGGAGCCGTCCTCGCTGCGCAGGATCCGGCCGTAGCCGGCGGGATCCGGGACGCGGGCGCTGAGCACGGTGACGGCGGCGCCCTCGGCCTCGTGGGCGGTGACCAGCTCGCGCAGCGTCGCGGGGTCCAGCAGCGGCACGTCGCCGTAGGTCACCAGCACGGTTCCCTCGCCTGCGGCGACCTGCTCGAGGCCGCACTGGACGGCGCGGCCGGTGCCGGGGATCTCGTCCTGGTCGGCGACCCGCACCTCGGAGGCGTGCTCGGCGAGGTGCGCGGCGACGCGCTCGCGCTCGTGGCGCAGCACGACGACGAGCTCGCCGGGGCCGGTGCCCTCGGCGGCGGTGAGCGCATGCACGAGGAGCGAGCGACCGCCGATCTCGTGGAGCACCTTGGGGGTGCGGGACTTCATGCGGGTCCCGGCGCCGGCGGCCAGGACGATGACGGCGACGGGTGCGGTGGTCTCGGCAGTGGCCACGTCGGCAGCTCCTAGAGATCGAGGGGGGGATCGACGGGTGTCGGCCGCGCCGCCCCGGGGGACGGTGAGCGTTCCGCCATCAGGACTCGAACCTGAAACTTCAGAACCAAAATCTGAGGTGTTGCCGATTACACCATGGCGGAGCGCGCCCGTCGCGGAGCGCCTGCGAGCAGGCGCGGGGCACCGCCGGACGGGGCCGACGGGCGCACGGACGCGGAGCGATCCTACCGCCCGGGCGGCCCCGACCAGCGCCCGTCGACGCGCCGGGGGCTCCGCTGACCCGCCGGTCACCGTGCGGTCGCCGTATGGGAGACTCGCCGCATGGCGGAGAACGGGGCCCCTCGCGGCCGGTCGACCCGGATGACGGGCAAGGAGCGGCGGGAGCAGCTCGTGCTCGTCGGCCGACGGGTGTTCGCCGAGAAGGGCTTCGACATGACCTCGGTCGAGGAGATCGCCTCGCGCGCGAAGGTCTCCAAGCCGATCGTCTACGAGCACTTCGGCGGCAAGGAGGGCCTGTACGCGGTGGTGGTGGACCGCGAGGTCGCCACCCTGCTCACCGCGCTCGAGGAGTCCCTCTCCGATCAGCGCGCCCATCCGCGAATGCTGATGGAGCGCGCGGCGCTGGCCTTCCTCGCCTACATCGACGAGAACGAGGACGGCTTCCGGATCCTCGTGCGCGACTCCCCCGTCAGCCATTCCGTGGGGACCTTCTCCTCCCTGCTCACGGACGTCTCGCGCCGCGTCGAGGTGATCCTGGCGAGACAGCTGCGGCTGCACTCGTACCCGATCAAGGACGCCGCGCTGTACGCGCAGATGCTGGTGGGCATGGTCGCCTACACAGGCCAGTGGTGGCTCGAGACCCGCAAGCCCGCGAAGGAGGTCGTCGCCGCGCGGATGGTGAACCTCTCCTGGTTCGGGCTGAGCTCGCTGGAGAAGAAGCCCGAGCTGCGCGGGGAGACGAAGGGCTGAGCGTCTCGGCCGGCGCGGCACGTCCCCCGCGTCGCCCGCGTCACCCGTGGCGGCCGCGGCCAGGACCGAGAACCTAGACTCGCCCCATGCCCACCACGCCTGCGGACGACGCCGCGCCGCCCCATGACGAGGTCGACCGGGTCCTCGCGGGCTGGGAGCTGGCGCGCGAGGACCTCGACGTCTCGCCGCTGGCGGTCCTCTCCCGCGTCTCGCGCCTGACCCGCTATCTCGAGATCGCCCGGCGCGAGGCCTTCTCCGAGGCGGGGCTCGAGGGCTGGGAGTTCGACATGCTCTCCGCCCTGCGCCGCAGCGGCGATTACGCCCTTTCCCCCGGCGCGCTCATGCACGAGACCCTCGTGACCAGCGGCACCATGACCACCCGCATCGACAAGCTGGTCACCCGCGGCCTGGTCTCGAAGAACCGCAGCCCGCACGACGGCCGCGCAGTCGAGGTGCGCCTGCGTCCCGACGGCGTGGCCCGTGTCGACGCCGCGATGGAGCGCCTGCTCGAGGCGGAGCGGGAGCTGCTCGGCCCGCTCGCCGCGGCCGAGCAGGCGGAGCTCGCGGGCATGCTCCGCACACTGCTGCTCACCTTCGAGTCCGACGACCCCCTCGGAGGCTGAAGCCGGCGCGCGGCGCCCGGTGAGCGTCCGCGCCCGCGCCGCCCGGCACCCTCCGACCCCGCTCCCCGTCCCCAGGAGGACCCCAACCCCATGGCTCATCTGCTCGGCACCCAGTCCCTCCATGTCGCACTGCCCGATCGCGTGCTGCTCGACGACGTCACCGTCGGCATCGACGAGGGCGACCGCATCGGCGTCGTCGGCCGCAACGGCGACGGCAAGTCGACGCTGCTGCGCCTGCTCGCCCGCGCGCAGGCGCCCGACGAGGGACGGGTGACGGTGCGGGGCGGGGTGCGCGTCGGCGTGCTGACCCAGCAGGACGAGGCGACGGTCGGGGCGAGCGTCCGCGACCGCGTGGTGGGCGACCGGCCCGAGTACGAATGGGCCTCCGACGCGCGGATCCGCGACGTGCTCGCGGGTCTGCTCGGCGGCATCGCTCTCGACGCACCGCTGACGGACCTCTCGGGCGGGCAGCTGCGCCGCGTGCATCTGGCGGAGCTGCTGGTCGGCGACTGGGACGTGCTGCTGCTGGACGAGCCGACGAACCATCTCGACGTCGAGGGCATCGCCTGGCTCGCCGAGCACCTGCGGCGGCGCTGGAGCGCGAAGGACGGCGGGCTGGTGGTCATCACCCACGACCGCTGGTTCCTCGACGCGGTGTGCACCCGGATGTGGGAGGTGCACGACGGGATCGTCGAGCCCTTCGAGGGCGGGTACGCCGCCTACGTCCTCCAGCGGGTCGAGCGAGACCGACAGGCCGCCGCGATCGAGTCGAAGCGGCAGAACCTGATGCGCAAGGAGCTCGCGTGGCTGCGTCGCGGCGCGCCGGCGCGGACCTCGAAGCCGAAGTTCCGCATCGACGCGGCGAACGAGCTCATCGCCGGCGAGCCGCCCGTGCGCGACACGGTCGCGCTGACCCAGCTGGCGACCTCGCGGCTGGGCCGCGACGTGATCGACGTGCTCGACGTCGACGCCGGCTACGGCGGCACGACCGTGCTGGAGGACGTGACCCTGCACATCGGCCCGGCGGATCGGATCGGGATCCTCGGCCCGAACGGCGCCGGGAAGTCGACTCTGCTCGCGCTGATCACCGGGGACCTCGAGCCGCTCGCCGGGCGGGTCAAGCGAGGCAAGACGGTGACGGTGCGGCAGGTGTCCCAGCGGCTCGAGGGGCTGCAGGAGCATCTGGACTCCCGGGTCAGCGATGTCGTGGGGCGATACCGCACCACGTTCACGGCCGGTAAGGACGAGGTCTCCCCCGGTCAGCTGCTCGAGCGTCTGGGCTTCACCGCGGCGCATCAGAAGGTGCAGGTCAAGGCGCTCTCGGGTGGTCAGCAGCGTCGGCTCGACCTGCTGCTGACGCTGCTCGAGGAGCCGAACGTGCTGGTCCTGGACGAACCCAACAATTCGATGGGTTGTTCGTTCCGGACGCCTCGATTCTACCGTCGTGGCAGGGCAGCGTCACACCCCGTTGCTGGGTGTCGTACCCGTGCGAGGCGGGTTGTACCGTGCCGCACCGCGCTGGTCGGGAAGGGTGGTCGCTGATGGCTACACCTCTTCTGGGGGCCGAAGGGCTGCACTTGGAGTACCCGACGCGGGTGGTCTTCGACTCGCTCTCGGTCGGGATCGAGGAGGGCGACCGGATCGGGATCGTCGGTCGCAACGGTGACGGCAAGTCGAGCCTGCTGGGGATGCTCTCGGGGCAAATCGAGCCGCAGGCGGGTCGGGTGACCCGGCGCGGCGGCGTGCGGTTCGGCGTGCTCGGTCAGAGTGACGACCTCGATCCGGAGGCCACGGTCGGGTACTCGATCGCCGGCGACGCGCCGGAGCATGAGTGGGCCAGCGATGCCCGCATCCGCGATGTGATCGGCGGGCTGGTCCCGGATATCTCCTGGGATGCGGTGATCGGCCGACTCAGCGGAGGGCAACGGCGGCGCGTGGCCCTCGCTGCCCTGCTGGTGGGCGACTGGGAACTCATCGCTCTCGATGAGCCTACGAACCATCTTGATGTTGAGGGCATCGCCTGGCTGGCCGAGCACATGAAGCGACGCTGGCCCAAGAACAGCGGCGGACTGCTGGTCATCACGCACGATCGCTGGTTCCTCGATGAGGTCTGCACCGAGACGTGGGAGGTGCACGACGGCACGGTCGAGCCGTTCGAGGGCGGCTACGCCGCCTACGTGCTCCAGCGGGTCGAGCGAGATCGGATGGCCGCTGCGGCCGAGAGCAAGCGGCAGAACCTGATGCGCAAGGAGCTGGCGTGGCTGCGGCGAGGCGCTCCGGCGCGCACGTCGAAGCCGAAGTTCCGGATCGACGCGGCCAACGAGCTGATCGCTGACGTGCCGCCGGTGCGCAACCCCATCGAGCTGCAGCGGGTCGCGGTGGCCCGGCTGGGCAAGCAGGTCGTGGACCTGGAGAACGTGAGCGTGAGCTTCGGGGATCGGAAGGTTCTCGATGACGTGACCTGGCGGATCGCTCCGGGTGAGCGCACCGGCATCCTGGGCGCGAACGGGGCGGGCAAGTCCACACTGCTCGGGCTGATCTGCGGCACTCTGGAGCCGACCGAGGGTCGGGTCAAGCGAGGCAAGACGGTGCAGGTCGGCATCCTCGATCAGCAGTTCTCCCAGCTCGCCGACATCGGCGGCGACCGGGTGCGCGAGGTCCTGGCACGCACCAAGACCACGTTCCAGATCGACGGCAAGGACCTCACGCCGGCGCAGCTGCTCGAACGGCTCGGCTTCGCCCGCGAACACCTCTCGGCACGGGTCGATGACCTCTCCGGCGGGCAGAAGCGGCGGCTGCAACTGCTGATGCTGCTGCTCAGCGAGCCAAACCTGCTGCTTCTCGATGAGCCGACGAACGATGTTGACGCGGACATGCTCGCGGCGCTGGAGGACCTGCTGGACTCGTGGCCTGGCACGTTGATCGTGGTCTCTCACGACCGCTACCTGCTGGAGCGGGTCACCGACCAGCAGTATGCGATCCTCGACGGCGGGTTGCGGCACGTGCCCGGCGGGGTGGACGAGTATCTGCGGCTGCGAGCCGCACAGGAGCAGCAGGCCGTGACCCCGTCGCCGATGAGCGCTCAGAGCAGCGAGGAGAAGACGGCGGCGTCGTCTTCGGCTTCGGAGTTGTCGGGTGCGGAGCGCCGGGCGGTGCAGAAGGAAATCGGCGCGATCGAGCGCCGGCTGGAGAAGCTGTCGGGAAGCATCGAGCGCATCCATCAGCGTCTCGCCGACCACGACCAGAGCGACTACGAGGGCTTGCAAGGCCATACCGATGAGCTGCGCCAGGCAGAGGACGAGGTCGCCGAGCTCGAAGAGCGGTGGCTGGAGCTGTCCGAGTCGATCTCCTGACGGGCCAGGGCTTCCGTCCCGCATACATGGGTTCGCGCCTGCCGCTTCGTGAGTGACAGGCGCGAACTGTGTATCGGGGAAGGTCGGGTGGTTAGTCGAAGGGCGGATCGTCTTTCTCGGTCTCGGCATCGCCGTCGATGCGCCGGGCATCGGCGATGCTCAACTCGTACATCGACCCTCGCACGCAGTCGTCGAGGACGGGGCCGGTGAGGATGCCTGTGGCGACGTGGACGGTGACCCCGGCTCGGTCGAGAGCGTCGCCGGTGCGCAGGTTGGCCACGGGGGCTCGGCCGAGGCGCCATATCTCGGCGACGATCACGTCGGTAACCTCGCCCTTAGCGGCCGGGTCGAGGAGCTGGGCGAGACCGGGGCCTGTGTGGCCGGCATCGGTGAAGACGCCGTCCTCGGTCAGGCCACGCTCGTGCAGATACTCCCGGCAGTCTTCTGCCTGCTGGTTGGTCTGCGCTTCGCTGTCGGTCGCGCTGCGCAGGTAGAGAACCGCCTTGGTCATGACGCACCCCCTGCCATGATCGGGGCGGAGGAGACGCCCTGTGCCTGGCGCCGCTGGCGTCGCTCGGTGTGCTCGTGGATGCGCACGCGGGCGAGCAGGACCAGGCTGACGGGGCCGATCCAGAGCATCTTGAACGCTGACCAGATCGCGATGAGCACGACGAGGTTGAGCCAGCCCGGCCCGCCGTCACGGATGATGACGGTCAGCAGGCTCGCGGTGTAAAAGTATGGGATCGCGAGCAGCATTGCCGGGAGGCCCCACTTGAGGCCGTGACGGGTGCGGACCTTGTCGAGCACGATGTTGGTCGGCATCCATCGGCGCATGAAGATGCGGATGTGGATGCTGGCGAACCAGATGAGTCGGAACATGATGCCTCCAAGCACGTAACTGTGGTGAGGCAGTACGTGTGGAGTGTCCCGGAGGACGGCCCCGAGGGGGCCTACATGGTGAGGGGTGAATCTGCCTCTGTGCTTCTCACTCTACGCCGCACGTACGACACGCGGTAGCCCCCGTCGGCCGTGCTCGGTCGCTGGCGGTGCACCTTGCCCGTGACTGTCTGGGAAGGGGCACAGATCATGGCGAAGCTGGCAGAGCAGGCGAAGGGTGAGCAGCAGGCGCGGATGATGCTGTCGATGATCGCCGAGCCCGACGACGCGGCCACCGGCCGCGTCCTGCACCGAGTCGGCGGGGTCGAGACGCTGCGGCTGCTCGAAGACGACCAGGCCACAGTACCGGAGATGAACCGCGCCGATGCGATCGCCTGGCGCAACCGCGTCGCCCCGCGCATTGAGGGCGACATCCCCGCCCGTGTCGCGGATGCGGAACGAGCCGGTATATCCACGCTCATCCCGACCGATACGGACTGGCCGCACTCGCTCAACGACCTCGGCCCCCGCGCCCCGTACCTGCTGTGGACGCGTGGGGCGACATCGCTCCTTTCCGGTGCTCTCACGGATCGGGTCACGATCACCGGCTCCAGAGCCGCCAGCGAGTACGGCGTGCAGGTCGCCGGGCACCTCGCGAGCGATCTCGCGCACCACGAGCGCACGATCGTCGCCGGTGGCGCCTATGGCATCGACGCCGCAGCACACCGCGCTGCGCTGACCGCAGGCGGGAGCACGATCGCGGTGCTGGCCGGCGGCGTTGACCGCCCTTATCCGCGCGGCAACTCTGATCTGCTGGCCCGGATCGGTGATCTGGGGGTGCTGGCCAGCGAGGCTCCTCCGGGGGCGACGCCGACCCGGTGGCGGTTCATGGCCCGCGCCCGTCTGCTGGGTGCGCTGTCGGGCGCGACGGTGATCCCGGAGGCGGGCTTCCGGTCGGGATCGCTGCTGGTGGCGACAGAAGCGCACCGGCACAGCCGCGCCGTCGGCGCGGTCCCTGGCCCGGTCACGTCGGCGGCGAGTGCGGGTCCGCATGAGCTCATCAATCGCGGACGCGCCGAGATCATCACCGATACCGCGGACGTGACCGCCCTGCTGGACTCGCTGCATGATCCGGGCCGGCTGCTGAACCGCCAGGCACCTGGCCGGCAGCTCGATACCCCGCCGCAGAACACGGCGTCGCAGGAGGGGCCGCGCCTGTAGTGCGCCTCATGATCCTGACGGGCTCGGGCTCAGACTTGGAGGAACAAGTCAGCAGAGAGCCATCTCCCGGCGTGTACGGCAGGAACCGACATCGAGAGCGTCCAACCTGCACAAGGAACTACTGTGACGTCGTGTCAGCCTTAAAGCGGAGGCGGCGCGCTTGGTACCATCAGGTGTGGGATATCCGTACGAAGACCTAGCAGAGGCTCAAATTGAGGCCCTCGTTGTCCAGGCTGCGAAACTACTCCTGGGCAGGGGTGTTCAGGGGTTTGCCACAGGCGTGGATGGTGGCAGGGATGCTCGGTTTGAGGGGCTTGCAGACGGCTTCCCCAGTGCGGCACGACCGTGGGACGGGATTTCTATCATCCAGGCCAAGCACACTATGTCGTACGGCTATTTCAGCGACTCTGACTTTAGCGGTGGAGCCGCCAGTTCGGTGCTGGCCAATGAGCTTCCGAGGGCCAAGAAGCTCTACGAGAACGGAAAGCTCAATAACTACCTGCTCTACTCGAACCGATATCTCACAGCGAACGCCAATGAAAAAATCATCGAGATGGTCTCAGCTGAGACGGGCATCCCCAGTGAGAGCGTGCATCTTTGTGGAATCGAGGCTCTAGACGAGTCGTTTCGAATGGAACCACGGCTGGCGCAACTGGCCGGGGTAAACCCTCTCGACGGGCCACTTATCGTATCCAGTCGTGAACTTGCGGAAGTCGTGGAGGCGATCGCTGAGATTATCGATGACAACACAACTGGGATGCAAAGTCGTCCGCAAGAGCGCACTTCGTTAGCGGCGAAGAACGAACTCAACAGCATGACTGAGAAAACCTCAAGACGCTTGATGGGTAACTATGGCCACCTGCTCACGCAGTTCAAGGACTTCTTGGCCGATCCCGGCAATAGTGCGATTCGTGACCTCTACGATAGCTGCGCGGAAGACTTCGATCTCAAGATTTTGGCCCACAAAGAGGAGCATCACACGTTCGATAAGGTCTTCGGTCAAATAGTTGATCTATTGACTAGCAGAGATCCTCTTCTGGGCAGAAATCGCCGCCTGACGCGAGCAATGGTCTTTTACATGTATTGGAACTGTGATATCGGTGATACGGAGGTCGAAGCGGATGTTGTTTCCAACCAAGCATGACCATCCCGACCAAACCGTCATAGCCGTCTCCGGAACTATGATGAAGTATCTTTCGAGATATCGAGTCGTGACCTACGACGCACTGCTTGAACATTGCCAAAGCAAGAATCAAAAGGTCGACTACCTGTTCTCTCCGGCGATCAGCCTTCTGTTCCTGCTGGGTCTCGTGCGATACCTTCCCAAGTCAGACTCCTTTGAGTGGGTGAAAGCATGAGGCTAGTCAGGCTCTACTCCAATCAACCGAACATTTTCAGCCCAATCGCCTTCAATGAAGGCTTATCGGTTGTGCTCGCGGAGATCCGTCGAGATCAAGGCAAGAGAAAAACCGTACATAATCTCGGCAAGAGCACGGTCGCTCGATTGATCGATTTCTGTCTACTGAAGGGTAGACACTCCAGTTTCTTCTTGTTCAAGCACGAGGATATCTTTGCCAACTTCACCTTCTTCTTGGAACTTCAGTTGGGAGACGGAAACTACATCACTGTTGCGCGATCGGTAGATGCCAAACGCCCCGTTTCGATCCTCACCTCCACTGTCGACGTGCCTGATGCGACTGAATTAGAGATCGACCAATGGTCGCACGTAGGACTAGGGATCTCTCCGGCAAAGCGGTTGCTGGACGGCTTATTCGGATTCTCAGTGATTTCGCCATACGATTATCGGCTCTTCAGAGTTGAGTGTGGGGTGAGGCGTCGAGGCCGCCGGTGATGAGGAGCATTCGGAGGCGGTAGTGCTCGAAATTCCGGAAGCCGCGGGCGGTGCGGCGGCCGAGCTCGATGAGCCCGTTGACGGCCTCGGTGCCGCCGTTGCTCGCGCCGTTGGTGTCGAAGTAGGCCAGGAACGCTGTCCGCCAGCGGCGCAGAGTCTTCCCGAGCCTGGCGATCTCCGGGATCGGGCAGGACGGCAGGGAGGCGATGAGCTCCTCGGCGAGCTGTCGCCCTCGTGCGGGTGTGGGCTGGTGGAAGACGTCGCGGAGGTCTTGGGAGCAGTGGTAGGCGACCTCGACCGCGACATGCTCGGGATGCGCCGCGAACGCGCTGGCCAGCCGAGTCTGCTGGCGCGGGGTGAGGCGTTCGCGCCCCGCGCGGAGGATGTGGCGGATGCCGTAGAGGGGATCTCCCTTGCGGCCGCGGTGGCCGAGGGTCTCCTGCTGGATCCGGCGGCGAACGTCATCGACCGCCGCCCCGCCGAGCTTGACGATGTGGAAGGCGTCCAGCACGCAGGTCGCATCTTCGAGCTGGTCATCGATCGCGTTCTTATATCCCTGGAACGGGTCCAGCGTCGCGATCTCGACCCGCCGTCGGAACGTCTCGCCCCGCTCGTCCAGCCAGTCTCGGTAGGCCTTGCCGGATCGGCCGGGGACCAGGTCCAGCAGCCTGGCGGTGGGGTGGGGTCCTCGGGTCAGGTCGACCATCCCGGTGAGCTCCTTCGGGCCGCGCCGGCGCGGGTCGCGGTGGTGCCAGATGTGCTCGTCCACGCCCAGGACCTGCACTCCCTCGAACCGGGACGGGTCGTTCGCAGCCTCGATCAGGAGTGGTCGGACCTGGGACCAGACCGTGTTCCAGGTCGTGCCGAGCTGACGAGCAAGGCCCTGGATAGTCGCTCCCTCGCGGCGGAGCTGACCGATCGCCCAGCGGATCGCGCGCGTGCTCAGCAGGCCCCGCGGAGCGCAGACCTCCGGGTCCTGCTCCACGAACGAGACCACCTCGCAGAGGCCCTCGTGGCAGATCCAGCGGCGCTTGCGCCACCGGATCCGCACTGGACGGCCCGCCCAGGGCGCATCGATCACCTCGACCATCACTCGGCCGTGACCAGCGGCGATGACTCCGCAACCAGGGCATCCGGCCACTGGATCGCAGGACTCGACCTCGAGCACCAGGCCCGTACGGCCCTTCACCACCGAGGCCAGATGGAGGGTGGGGAAATCGAGGAGAAGATCGCAACGGTCGCAGCGGCCGAGCGCGTCAGAGCAGGCGCACGTAGAGTTGGGCATTGTCGAGGTCCTTGAGATTAGCGGGGGTAGAAGTCCGCTCATCATCGAGGACCTCGACGTCTATCCCCAGCTACCCGACGCCACCGGCGCGCCCACACTCAACTCTGAAGAGCCCGATTATCGAGACATAATGGGGTACGTGTTGCGCGAGCAAGACGACTATAGCGACGTCTTCCACCTGCGCAAGTTTCGAGGTAAGCATAGGGAGTGGAAGCCATTTCTCGCGCACCTGCTCGGATTCAATGCAGAGTTGACCGTGGAGCTCTACGATCAGGTCGATGAAGAAGAGAAGCTTGACCAAGCGATATATCACCATCAACGCGAAGCTGGAACTGCAGATAATGCCGATGTCGGGAAGCTCGACGGAATTATCGCTATAAGAACCCGCGAACTTGACCAATTCCAGTCAACATTGGACACTTTCGACTTCTCGCGTGCAGATGCCGAGGCCACTGAGGACTTGGTTGAAGACATTGAAGAGAAGATCGCCGCGGGAAACGAGGAAGCGTATAGGCTCTCGCAGCTGCTGAACAGACTAAACGATTCTCTCAACGAAGACGCGATCCTTTTTAGCCCGAGCCAGACCGAGAAGCTCTTTGCTGAAGCCGGCGTGGCCTTCCCAGACCAACTAAAAAAGGATTTTGAACAACTTATTGAGTTCAATCGAGCCATCTCCCAGGAGCGTCGTGACTACCTCCTTGAGCAGCGCACCGAAACTGAAGAGAGATTGCAGGCTCTGACGCCTGAACTTGAGTCCTTGCAACGTGAGCGTGCAAGACTCTTTGAGTTCCTTGATGGTTCAGACACTATTGAGAAGTACAAGGAAGTCTCGAACCAGGTCATCAGCATTCGGGCAGATATTGCTTCACTGGACCGGCAGCGTGAGGCACTGTCTCAGATCGTGCACTTGCGGCAGGAAAAGCGACAGGTTCAGGAACGTAGAAATCACCTTCAAACTGCTATCGAGCAAGATGTCTTAGTCCAGTCTGAGACGGCAGGCAATCGCTATCGTGAGATCCAACAGTACTTTGATGAGATCGTGCATGACGTTCTCGATGAGCACGCCCTACTTTCGGTAACCGTGGCATCCACCGGTAGTCTTGAGTTTTCGGCTGAGATCGTAGATTCGACGGGCTCTGAAACAAGTGCTGGTAGAGGATTCACGTTTAAAAAGTTGTTGTGCATCGCGTTTGATTTGGCGGTTTTGCGCACTTATCTGGGGCAGCAGTTTCCTAGGTTTTCCTTCCATGACGGCGTGTTCGAGAGTCTCGAACCACGCGCAAAGAGGCGCCTAATCTCGGTCTTGCGTCAGTATGCGGACTTAGGATTGCAGCCTGTTATCACAACTCTTGATTCTGATCTTCCGGAGGCGATTTCCTCGTCGCCTGATGCTATTGAGACGAGCGAAGTGGTATGTACATTGCATGACGATGGGGCTGAGGGCAGGCTATTTCGCACTAAGTCTTTCTAGCCTGGATCGCGCTGTCATCAATCACTGTTTGTAGGCGATGGCCGCCCCCTTTGCTCATATCCTGACTTCGTCCAGATGTCGGCCGCGAAGTAGTGTCTTCTGCCGAGGATCAGCGTCCAAAGGTGATGTTGGAGCCCAGGAGCCCTACACGCATTTCCTGAGCCAAGGTTTGATTCGCTTCTACCGTGAGCACGCGTAGCGCTGCGTTGGCTCGGGCGTGGTCGATCTTCTGCGGGCCGGTTTGCGGGGCCGGGCCGAGTGGGGTGTCGTCGCTGATCTGGTAGCGGTCGCGGTAGGCGGCGATGGTTCGGGCGTCGCGTCGCCAGCGTGCCTGCTCGCGCCTGCCGGCGGGAGGGGTGCCGAGCGGCTGGGTCCAGGGCTCGCCAGTCTGGCGGGCAGTGTCGAGGATCGCGTCGGCGCGGGTCTCGATCAGCTCTCGTCGCTCGGTCAGCGCCTGCCGCATGTTTGCGGCGATCGAGCCTTGCACGTGTGGGATGAGGCCGGCGATCAGCCGCGGAGTCTTCCTCGTGCGCCCCGACCCGGCCGGCTGGGCGGTGGCGCGGGCGAGGCGGTAGTGCATGACCTTGGCGATGTCCTCGGCGTCATCGAACCCGCGAGCGGCCACCAGGCGCGGGAACAGCGCGTCAACGTCGTGGTGGTTGGCCTCGGCGCGTCGCAGCTCGGCAGTTAGCGCTCCGAACGCGACCGACCCGATCGCGGCGTCGGCCTGCTCCTCGGTCAGGCCCGAGCCGTGTAGGAGGGCGGCCCAGCGGTCGTGCTGGGCGGCTGCGGCGATGGTCTCGTACTCGGCGGCGAGCTGCGCGATCGAGCCCCACTGGTCCTGCTCGGCGGTGATCGTCTCGTGCGCGGAGACCTCGGCCCCCGAGTGCTGCACCACCCCGTAGAGCACGGTGCGCGAGCTCGCATCGGGATTGTCCGCCGGATGCGGTTCAGGGTGGTTGGGGTCGAGGCGGTCCGGGATCACGTAGGCCAGATTCGCCAGCCGACCGCGAGTCATCGCGACATAGAAGTTCTCACGGGTCGAGGACGGCTCGACCAGCACATGCGCGGTATCGACCGTGACGCCCTGGGCCCGGTGCGCAGTGACTGCGTATCCCAGATCGACGTGCTCTGCCACGTAGTCGGAGGGCAGCACGATCGACCCGAAACGGTGGCCGGGCTTGCGGATCGTGATCGACCCGTCATCGCGCACGTCGGTGATCTGCCACCGTTCGCCGTTGCGCACCCAGCCACGGCCGGTGCCGGTGCGCAGGCGCCGGTCGTTGCGGCGGGTGATGATCGTGTCCCCGACCCCGGCGGACGTGCCCTCGGCTAGCGCGACTTCGCGGCCGGGCTTGATCTTCCCGGTGAGGATGAGATCGGCGCGGGCTCTGGCGTTTAGTGCGGTCACGTCCTCGCGGGTCTCGGCGATCAGCACCGAGGCCCGTCCGGCGTCGCGGTCGGCACGCCAGGCGGTGTAGGCGGCGTCGATCATGTCCTCGGCATCACCGTCGCTGACGCGGTCGTGAGCGAGGTACGTGTCGATCACGCGGGTGCGGCCGTGGCGCAGATCGAGGGAGGCGGTCTTCTCCCATTCGTGGACGAAGCGGTGCACGTCCACGAGCTCGGGGGCGTCGTCGCGGTCGGCCACGAGCATCCCGAAGCTCCCACCCGCATCGACGGATTGGAGCTGCCCGTAGTCGCCGACCAGCAGCACCTTCGCGCCCGCCTCGGCCGCGAGGCCGGTGATGCGATCCAGCGACAGGGTGCCGGCCAGGGAAGCCTCGTCGATGATGACGAGCTGCCCGGCCTGGAACGTCTCCCCGTGGAGGAGATGGTTCTGCCACCATTTCGCCGTGTTCTCGGTCGCGATCCCGAGATCCTCGCCGAGGACCTGCGCCGCCACCGCCGACGGTGCCAGCCCGACCACGGACCCGTTCCCGTGCTGCTTCTCCCATGTCCGACGCAACGCCGACATGGCGGTGGTCTTCCCGGCTCCTGCCGGGCCGACCAGCACGTCGAGAACCCTCCCGGAGACCGCGATCTGGGTGAGCGCTTCGGCCTGGTCGTCACCGAGCAGGCGCCCTTCCCGGTCGGGCTTCGCGGTGATCTTCTCGACCGTCTCGACCTCGACCACCGGGCCGGTCAGGGTGCGGGAGCGTTCCAGGAGACGGTCTTCGGCCTCCAGCAGCACCGTGGAGGAGAACACGGTCGAGTGGCGGGGCCGGAACACGCTGCTGCCGTCTGGGCGGCGGAACGCGGCCGGGCTGGTGGCGAGCTCGGGCGGCGTCAGCCGCAGCGAGGCCTGCTCGGCGGCATCGGCGATCATCTCCACGATCGCCTCCCGGTCGCTCACTGTCGCGAACCTCCATGCCATCGACTGCCGGCTCGCCTCGGAGTGCAGGTTCCATCGCCGCCAGGTCGAGCGTTTCTCGCCGACGACCTCGACCACCGCCTGCCCGAGCTCGGAGATCACCTCCAACGGCACATCATCAGCCCGCAACGGCCGCACCTGCTGCGCCTCGGCGAGAAGGCCGCCGGCCCAGCCGGTCGCGTCCTCACCCAGCAGACGACCTGCCCGCTCACGCCAGCCGCTCGTCAGGTCGGCCAGGGAATGGACCTGTTTCTCGGGGCGTGTGGCGAGGGTGGCCTGGGCGCGCAGGCGCACGATCGTCCGCGCCGAGGGCCGGCGGCCGTGCTCGGCGGTGTAGGCGGCGATGAGCCGGTCGGTCTCGGCATCGATATCGCGGGCGCGGGAGGAGAACTCCTCGATCAGCTCCTCGCTGACCCCGGTGATCTCCCACGCCGGGTTACGGTCCCGGCCCCGATCCCGCGCCTCCCACTCCACGCCGAGCGTGCCGGTGAGGCGGTCGGCCAGGACCGCGTTGTAATGCTCCGAGAGCGCGACGACCGCCGCGTGCATCGGGCGGCCATCCAGTGACCGCCATCGTCCGTCCAACGCGGTCTGGACCTTGTTGGAGATCACGACGTGAGTGTGCAGCTGCGGGTCCCCGGAGCGGCTGTCGTAGTGATCGAAGGCCGTGGCGATCAGTCCGGTCACGTCGACCTGGGCGACCGCGCCGTCGGCGGCGGTGTAGCCGGTGCGGGTCGCGGCGACCTCGCGCTCCATGAAGTTCACGACCTCGGCGATCGCCTCGTGATGCGCCTGGGCGATCAGGGCCTGCGTGCCGGCGTCGGCCACGCCCCACAGCACGGAGACGGACTTCGGCACCGAGAACGTGTAGTCGAACCCCGCGACCGCACGGCGGTTGCCCCGCTCGTTCTCCTCGGCCTCGATCTGGCTGATCTGCTCGGCACGCTCACCCATCCCCAGGCCGGGGTCGAGGTCGGCGGCGCGCTTCTCGATCCGGTCGGCGACCGAGACGTACCGTGGGAAGGCCCGCCCGAGCGGGTCGCCGCTGACGGGATCGCGGCCCATCCCGATCAGCAACTGCAACTGCGACTCCGAGACCTCATCGCCGAGAGCGATCCGCCCGTCTCCGAGGCCGCGAAGGGCCGACCCGATCCAAGTGCCCGGTGGTGTTCCCTCTTCCGTGTAATACCTGGTCAACGGGGTCGAGAGGGAGCGGTCGCCGTCGGCGGCAGCGATCGTGCGCATCAGGTACTTGTACCCGTCGCCCGCGCTCATCACCCGCATCGAGACCGTCATGCAGACCAGGTGGACAGACTCACCACGGCATCGGTGTGAGCCTCAATGCCGGAGGTTGGCTACAGGGCCGGCCCGTCGTCGGACGGGCCGCGCCGCCGGGGAGCCTGCACGGTGGGCTCGAAGGTCGAGCGAAAGGGGTTCGGGAGCTGTCGGCGTGTTGCACTGGGGTTGCGCAACTGGTCGATCTCGCGCCGTTGCGCCTAGAGTTGCTCGTTCAGACCGTCCATGCTTGTGCGCAACTCGGCGAGCTGCTCGCTGATCTTCGCGTTGGCTTCGGTCAGGTAGTGCATGATCGCGACCTCGTAGCGCTCGGCATCAGAGGGTTGCAGCTCCGCGTTCACCACAACGAACTCAGCGAGAGCAAACGATCCGTTCCCGGCGGCCTCACTCATGCGACGGGAGGCCATGCGGGAGAACATTGCCGTGCGAGCGGCCCAAGGGGGAACTCGCCACCGTAGATGTCGCCGAAGGCTTCCTGGATGAGCTGGACCGTCTCCGGAGTGAGCAGCAACGGGTTCTCGCTCTCGATGACGGAGGCCATCGCCATGCAGCTCTCAGCAACCGCGTGGTGCGAGGCAGTCCTGCCCTTGATCTCCTGCGTGAGGTTCGGAGGCTCCAGCTCGTGCGGCTTCTGCTTCGTGAACACGTTCCAGAGATCGACTCCCGTGCGCTCATGGTAGGCGCCGTAACGACGTAGATCGTCAGCGATCTTGCCTCGCTCAGCCTCCGTGATCGCGAGCTCCACCCGTTCCACCATGACCTGTCTCCTGTCCCTTCGCTCGGCCCGCCGCGGGGCCTGTCGATCTCCAGGTGACCGCGCGATCCCGCCGCCGCGAAGCCTTGTCAACCTGGGTTGACACCTTGATCTGCAAGAGGTGTGGACCAACTCTGAGCGGTAGGTGATCAGGCTGGCGACGAGAGAACGCCGAGCCAAAAATTATGCCGTGGGAAGCCCGGTAAGGGTCGCGCAGGTGACAGGGAGGTGAGTGGGAAGCGCTGGAGAAGTTCGGCGCCGGAGACGGACTCGCTTACCTGGCAGCAACCAGACCGGTAGGGCAGGCAACCGCTCAGCACCGGGAAAGCCAATCACCCGGAGCAACTTGTGTCTGCACGTCGCACTTCCCCCCGTTTCCTCGCCGCGAATTGGCTCGACCTTCAGCGGGTACGGAGGGCTCGACCTTGCCGTCGAACACGCCACTGGTGGGGGATACGGTCTGGTTCTCCGAGATCAACACCTCGGTCGCGCAAGTCTTCTCTCACAATTGGTCGGATGCCCCAAACCTCGGCGACATCTCCGTCATAGACTGGAGTACCGTACCGCCGGTCGAAATCGTGATAAGCGGCTTCCCCTGCCAGGGCGTCTCAATCGTCGGCAAGGGTGCAGGCATCGCGCCAGGTACTCGCTCGGGGCTCTGGTCGTGCATGGCACGCGCAATCGAGGAGCTGCAACCCGCGTGCGTCGTGATCGAGAACGTAAGGGGTTGCTCTCGGCCCCCGCTACCCGACCCGCGAAGGGGTATCAAGTGGACCCGTTGACCGTGATCCTACAGCCGCTGGCCATGCAACCGTTTGCGACTTGGCATCCGACCCGTGCGGTCTGGGGGACGCATCAGCCCGACCTCTTCGGACGGCAGGCGCCGTACTCGGAGACCTGGCCGACTTGCGGTATGACGCACGATGGATCGGCCTACCGGCTTCACTTTCCGGCGCTGATCACCATCGCTTCCGTATCTTCATCGTCGCCTACCGCAGGGGCGCTGTTCCGGACGCCGCTAGCAACGGACTCCTCTCGGGGCGGAGAGACGATGGAGACGGTCAGAGCCCGCGGCGGCACTATCGCACTGAGTCATCAGATAATCGACCTCGCACTTAACGGACCGGGCGGCTCGACCATCAACTCGAACGCAGCGGAGACCCTGTTCGCGCTAGTCGACAGCATCTTCGTCGCTGGGGGCGATACGCCGACGCCGTCGCACGATGGGAGCACATCACCCGACGCGGCGCCCCTGCCCCCGCAGTTCTGAACGAGGACAGAGGGCCACGTTCGTCGCCGGAGTTCGTGGAATGGCTTATAGGTCTGCCAGTCGGATGGATCACCGACCCGATGGGTGATCTGACTGCAAATCAGCAGAACACCGCGTTGGGTAACGGGGTCCTGCCACTTCAAGCGCTCCTTGCCCTGCGCAGTCTTGGACTACGTATGGAACCACGCCGATTTGGGCGATCGTCAACTGCCGCGCAACGATCGGCGGAGTTCGGGAACAGTTCGACGGCCGAGCCTCAGATAATACCTTCGAGGCGCTGCTCGATCTGCGGCTTCGGCATCGCCCCGATGATCTCGCGCACGATCTCACCCTTGTCGAAGACCTTCATCGCAGGGATCGAACTGATGTTGTAGCGCGAGGCGATGTCGGGGTTCTCGTCGACATTGAGCTTGGCGATGAGAAGCTTTCCATCCTGCTCGGCAGCAATCTGGTCCAGGACCGGCGCGATTGCACGGCACGGGCCGCACCAGGCTGCCCAGAAGTCCACGAGAACGGGTACGTCGCTCTGGAGCACAACCTCATCGAAGGTCTGGGTGTCGACGGTGGTGACTTCGCTCATGGGACTGATTTCCTTCCTGTTACACGTTGCGTGCGATAGACCGCACGCACACCACAACACCCTACCCCCTGGGGTATTCCCGTGGTGCTGGTTTCAGGCCAGTCGCATCGTGGTCAAGCAGGTTTGCGCATCGTCGTCGACGCTCGAAAGTTTGGAGGTGGCGGTCTGGCCGTCGTGGGTGATCGAGATCGACGTCTCGATGCCTCGGGGCAGCCAGATCCCGACGAAGCCGTTGTCGAGGGTTCTCATCTCCTCGTCGACGATCGTCTCGCCGGTCGTCGCATCCGTCACCGTGACGGCCACGTCTGCGTTGCGCAGCTCACCCAGGCATCCGGTCGGGCTGTGGTAGTAGCAATCATGGGGCTGCGACCGATACGGGGCGACGGATACGTAGATTTCGTTACTTGGCAACCGCACCTCTGCCGTGTGTTCGTGCTGATCGGTGAGCGTGACCGCCTCCGCAGTGATCGACGTGGTCAAGGTCTCCGTGCGTTCGTCCAGCGGGATCGCATCGAGCGTTTCGACCAGCTCACGCACGTCGAGGCCATCGAGACCGTTCTCGGCAAGGATCTCGGCTCCGCTGGCCGAGGAGGCTGAGGGTGAGTCGTTGGCGGCCGTGCATCCGGTGAGCAGGAAAGCGCCGACCACGACGGTGATTGCAGCGGTTTTCGTTCCGCCGTACTTCGGGAATGGCCTGAAGTTTTTCATGGGATTCCTTGCCGTGTCTGCCGTGGTGCCAATTGGCCATACTACCCCATAGGGGTAGTGCCTACCTGCGTGACGCGGAAGCCCCCCGGAACGAGCCCGGGAGGGGGCACTGCGTTCAGTCGTGCTTGCTGATTTCCGGTTCATGTTCGGCAATGTGCTCGGTCTCGATCTGGAAGGTCGAGTGATGGATGGAGACCTCGAAGTGTCCTGCGACGCAATCTTTGATCTCGTGGAGCGTCTGCGCGGCATGACCGTCGGTGAAACACTCGTCGTCGACGACGACGTGGGCGGTCAGGGTCGGCAGGCCGGTCGCCACGGTGGAGGCGTGCAGGTCATGGACATCTTTGACATGGTCAAGTTCGAGGATGTGCGAACGCACCTTGTCGAGGTCGAGGCCCTTGGGAGTGAACTCCATAAGGACGCCGGTGGTCTCGCGCATGAGCTTGAACGCGCGAGGCACGATCAATGTGGCGATAAGCAGTCCGGCGATGGCATCGGCCTGCATGAACCCGGTCGTGGCGATGACGATCGCCGCGATGATCACTCCGAGCGACCCGAGGGCATCATTGAGAACTTCGAGGAACGCGGCACGCATGTTGAAGTTCGAACCGCGGCTGGAGGCGAGGATGGTGATGGCGATGATGTTCGCGACCAGGCCGATGATGCCGAATATCAGCAGTTCGCTTGCGGGCACCTCCGGCGGCTCGAACAGTCGCCGGATGCCTTCGATGGCGGCGTAGGTGCCCACCGCCAGCAGCAGTGCCGACTGTCCGAGGGCTGCGATCACTTCGATACGCCGGAACCCCCAGGTGCGCTTGGAGTTGGCGGGCTTGAGCATCAGCGTCGCGGCGATCAGTGCGACCAGCAGCCCGGAGGCATCGGTAATGGCATGGGCGGTGTCGGTCAGCAGTGCGAGGCTGCCGGTGATGATCGAGCCGATGGCCTGGGCGACGACGATCGTCGCGGTGATCGAGAATGCGATCCAGAGTTTCTTGCGGAAATCTCCGGGGTGACCGGTCTCGCTGGCGGCGGGGCCGTGATTGTGTCCTGCGCCCATGACTACTTCTTGTCCGTATCTGTCGCGTGGTGGGTATGTGGGAGTCGCAGGTGCGTGCAGAGCAGGGCCTGCGTGCCGGTGGCATCGAGGAGGCGTTCGGCAGCGGCGATGAGGGTACGCAGGAGCTCGGACTGTGCCAGCGAGTACCAGGTGGAGCGCCCTTCCGGGCGCATCGTCGCCAGGCCGCACTCGACGAGGAAGCCGACATGCTTGCTCGCCGTGGACTGGGCCAGGCCCATGTGCTCGACCAGGTCCCGGACCCGGTGCTCCCCGGAGGCGAGGTGCTGCACGATCGCTAACCTCGTCGGCTCCGCAAATGCCTGGAACAGGTGGGCGTACGCTACTGTCGCCACTTCGTCGAGGGTTGCCCCCTCCTCTTGAATCATCGTCATAGGGCGATCATATCGCGCTAGAGCGATATTGTCGAGTGTGATCTGTTGCTCCGACACGGAATGAAGCTCAGGGGTCCCGTCGCACCCGAGGATGGGCTACCTGGGGGATGGTCGGTCGCATAGCTGCAGTGGGGAGCTACGTCAGCTGACCATCGGCCCCGGTGGAGAGCAGGCGGGGTGGGGAGCCGATGTCGATGAGTCGGGTGAAGTAGTCCTGTGCGCAGGTGGCGAAGACCCCTACCTGCGGGTGGCTCCTCCTCTGCCCTGGCCAGGTCAGCGCCACGGTCACCCGTGGGGCATCCTCGATGGGCAGATAGACCACCTCCGGCGCGCGGTGATTGTGCGTTGTCGCCTCTGCAGTGATGCCGATGGCGTCGCCGACAGCGATGCGGGTTAACCACTCGTCCGTGTTCGCCACCGAGATCGTGCGCGGCATGCGAGCAGTCGTACTCCACAGCTCCCCGGTGGCCGTCGGAGCGGTCGCGCAGACCGCCACCGGCCCGTCAGCGAGATCGGCTAGGGTCACCGACTCCTGCCGGGCACGCGAGTCGGTACTCGTCACCGATGCAACCAGGCGTTCGGTGAACAGCGGTAACCGCTCCAAACCCGGACCAATGGCACGTTTGGGTGAAGAAGAGCGGATGAGTGCGGCATCGATCGCCCCCGTCGCGCAGGGCCCAGATCGGGTCCGTCGGGCGACTGTATTCGATGAGCTCAGCGTGCCCACGCTTCCATTCCTGGAACAGAGGCAAGGTGTGACGGCCAAAGCCGGCCCAGGCGCAACGGCACCAGGATGCGCAGTGAGGCCGTGGTGCGATCTTCCAGGTGAAAAGGTAGGTTTGAATCCGGTTCCGAGAAGGGCACATGGGCCTGGGTCCGACGATCAGACTCTGTTGTGAGCCGCGGCCCGCCCTCGCCCTCGCAACGTTCAAGTGAGTAGATCCTGGAGCGGCCGAACTTCAGACGGATGCCGTAGCCGCCGTTGGGTCCGTCAGGCAGAAACTCTGCCCCCAATTCTTCGAGGGCGGCCCGCACACGCTCCTGCTTCTTCTACGACAAGTCGTGTCGCCCCTTCTCGAAGTCGCGCAACTCTTCCTTGGTCACGTTGGCTTCACGGGCAATATATTGGGCGCTCACCTTCACGAGGATGCGCGCGACGCGTGTCATGTCACCGTTGAAGATGTGCTGGCTCTCCATCACTCGCCTCCAACGACGTGTGTCCTATTGGGCTCAGCGGGAAGTGGAGGTGCCTACGGGATTCGAACCCGTGTAAACGGTTTTGCAGACCGCTGCCTATCCTCTCGGCCAAGGCACCAAGTCGCCGGCGAAGTCAGTCGCCCGGCGTGAGGCCAGCAACCAGGTTGAAGGCGCCGGTGAGAATGTTCAGCGACACGACCCCGACGACATCAGAGATCTCACGGTCGCTGTACCCGTATCCCCGAAGCTCGTCAATCTGCTCGTCGGTGATCGACGTAGGCTCACGGTAGATCTGGAGGCCGAGCGCGATCATCGCCGCGACCGGGCCGGTCATCGCCGTACCCTGCTGGGCGAGTGCGATCTCGTCATCGCTGACCCCGAGCGATCGTGCCGCGCTGATGTGCGAGGCCAGGCACATTCCGCATCCCTGCTTCGACTGCACGGCGATCGAAACGAGCTCGCTGACCTTACGGTCGAGCTTGGCGCGACGCATGGCTTTGCTCAGCTGCAGATAGCCGCCGAGCACCGCCGGGGAGTGCGCCATCGTCGAGACCATGTCTCCGACCTGGCCGTGCCGCTCGACGAGATCGCCGAGCAAGTCTCGTGAGGCCCCCACTGCGGTCTCAGGGGTCAATCGGGAAAAACGGGGCATGATGCCTCCTCTGTCAGTTCGGTCGCGAGTTCGAGGTGGGAGAACCCGCACGAGTGCGTTCCTGCTGCTGATGTTCGGCATGGAAGATCGCAGCCTCAGCCAGCGCCCCGGCATGCACACCGTTCAATAGGTAGAAGTCGCCGGACTCGCGTCGCTGCCGACTCACGATCCCGGCCGACTCCAGGCGGTGAAGCTCGTGGGAGGTCTGGTCGACGGGAAGGTCGACGATGTCCGCCAGATGATTGGCAGAGACCTCGATGTCGCGAATGGCGAGGATCATCTTCACACTCACCGGATTCGCCAGCAACGCGAAGACTCCGACCGCCGCATTCAGATGCGGTGTGTCATACGTGGCGTGCACGTGCTCAACCTTCTTCATAGTCATCAATACTACCCCATACCCCTATAGGGTATCAAGGGTTATTCAATCGATGTGACGGACTCGGAAACGCGTGGCCGGGTGCGGCGGATCGGGGTGAGGCCAGAGGCGACGGGTCCGCGCAGGAGCACGTGTCCAGTCGGGAGGGTCAACCGCGTCCAACGGCCGGCGGTTGAGATCGTGGCCCCGTTTCCTCGGCTGAGGAACCCGAAGACGTAGGCGGCGAACGCAACGCCTTGTGGCAGCGATGCGAGTGCCGTGTCCGGGGTACCCCAAACCGTGCCCCGGATCTTGCGGACGACATCGTCGCCGGGTTTGTCGGGAAGTGCTTGGGCGACGGCCTCGATGCCGGCACGGGCGCTGCGCATCAGCGTCAGGCTGGACACATCCGCAATAAGTCTCCACCCGTGTTGCGGGGGTTCGACGCTGGTCCAGGCGGGTGCCAGCGCGGTTTCCGGCAACGCCAGGGTAAGAGGGTCGGCGGTCGCGGTCAACGTTTCCACGGTGACGTCGCACTGCAGCTGAGGGTCGGAGCGGAGCGTGCGAAGGACGAGGATCGTAGGAGTGCGGTCGAGCGGACCACGGGGCGTTAGCGCGGCTGCGCTCATGCGCAGCAGCCCGGCCGCGGCCTGCAAGCGCACGCCATGGGCACCGGCCTGCGCGGCCCGCTTAGCGAAGGTGAGCGCGTCGCGGGCGGACGGCGCGTCGGCAAGGAGCAAGCGCGCTGGCATCCTGAGGGTTTGTGCCCGCCGTGTCCTGGAACGCGGTGATCGGGGTCCGGGTTCAGGAGCGAACGAGCCGGTTGATGGCGTCGGTGGCTTCCTGGATCTTCTCGACGGCCGCCTCGTCGCTGAGCTTGGCGGCATCAAGCACGCAGTGCTTGAGATGGTCGTCGAGCAGACCAGTCGCAACCCCCTGGAGGGCACGGGTCAGAGCGGAGACCTGGGTGAGGATGTCGATGCAGTACTTCTCCTCATCGATCATCTTCGCGATCCCACGCGCCTGTCCTTCGATGCGCTTCATGCGGCCGAGATAGCGCTCCTTGTCGCTGATGTAGCCGTGCTGGTGGGAATCGGTATCGACAGACATGGGCATGTCCTTACTTCTGGCGCTCCAGGACGGAACGCGTGCTGGCTTCGGGTGTGAGGTCGATGCGCCGCAGCAGCTGGGCGTTGAGCGCGACAACCACGGTGGAGGCTGACATCAGGATCGCGCCGATCGACATTGGCAGGACGAATCCCACCGGTGCCAGGATACCGGCCGCCAACGGCACCGAAAGAAGGTTGTAGCCGGCGGCCCACCACAGGTTCTGCTTCATCTTGCCGTATGCGCGTCGCGACAGCTGGATGATCGAGAGCACGCTGCGTGGGTCGGAACTGGCCAGGATCACCCCGGCCGAGGCGATGGCGACATCGGTGCCCGCGCCGATCGCGATGCCGACATCGGCCTGCGCCAGAGCCGGGGCGTCGTTGACGCCGTCGCCGACCATCGCGACCCTCTTGCCCTCTTCCTGCAGCTGGGAGACCTTCGCGGACTTGTCCTCCGGGCGCACGCCGGCGAAGACGCGGTCGATGCCGAGCTCCCGTCCGACCTCGTTCGCGACCGCCTCGGCATCGCCGGTGATCATGACGACCTCGACACCGAGGGCGTGGAGGGCGTCGACGGCGTCGCGGGATTCTGGCCGGACCTCGTCGGCGAGCCTCAGCCCGCCGACCACCTGGCCGCCGCGGAGAACGTGCAGAATGATCGCGCCCTCGGAGCGCCATGCCTCGGCCGTGCCGACCTCGTGCTGACCGGTCTCCTCGAGCAGCCGGGGCCCGCCGACGCGGACCTCCTGGCCGGAGACGGTCGCGGTGACGCCGACGGCGGGCGAGGATGAGAAGCCGCTGGCCTGCTGGAGGGCAAGGCCCTTGTCCTTGGCGGCGGTGACGATGGCCTTGGCGAGCGGGTGCTCGCTGTCGGCCTCGGCCGAGGCAGCGAGGGCGAGGACCTGGTCGGCGTCGAGTTCGCCGGTCGGCTCGACGCCGGTGACGGTGGGCTCGCCCTTGGTCAGCGTGCCGGTCTTGTCGAACAGCACCGCGTCGACCTGCCGCATGGACTCCAGCGCCAGGCGGTCCTTCACTAGGACGCCTCCGCGGGCGGCTCGCTCGGTGGCGATGGAGACGACCAGCGGGATCGCCAGGCCGAGGGCGTGGGGGCAGGCGATGACGAGCACGGTGATGGTGCGCACGACGGCCTCGTCGGGCATGCCGATGAGCGTCCAGACGACCGCAGTGACCAGCGCCGCGCCAAGAGCGAACCAGAACAGCCAGGCCGCGGCCTTGTCGGCGATCCGCTGGGCGCGGGAGGATGAGTTCTGCGCCTCGGCGACGAGCCGGTTGATGCCGGCCAGGGCGGTGTCGTCACCGGTGGCGGTAATCTCCACCCGCAGACCGGAGTCGGTGGCGACGGTGCCGGCGGTGACGGTCTGGCCCTCGCCGCGAGAGACCGGGCGGGACTCGCCGGTGATCATGGACTCGTCCATGTCGGCGCGGCCGTCGACGATGGTTCCGTCGGCCGGGACGCTGCCGCCGGGGCGCACGATGACCACGTCGCCCACGTCGAGGTCGGCTGGGGCCACCTTGACGACGTTCTCGCCCTCGACGCGCTCGGCCTCGTCTGGCAGCAGTGCCGCCAACGAGTCGAGCGCCGAGGTGGTCTGGGCCAGGGAGCGCATCTCGATCCAATGGCCCAGCAGCATGATGACGATCAGCAGCGCCAGTTCCCACCAGAATTCGAGCTCGTGATGGACGAGCCCGAGCGTGGCGGCCCAGGAGGCGAAGAAGGCCACCGTGATCGCCAGAGCGATGAGTAGCATCATCCCGGGCTTGCGGGACTTCAACTCGCTGACGGCACCGGTGAGGAAGGGCCTGCCGCCCCAGACGTACATGACGGTGCCCAGTGCCGCGGCGACCCAGCCCGCCCAGCCGGGGACCTCGTAGCCCAGCAGCATGGCGAACATCGGTGAGAGGGCAACCGCGGGGATGGCGATGACGAGGTTGATCCAAAACAGCCGGCGGAACTGGCCAACGTGGTCCCCGTGCCCGCCATGGCCGCTGTGATCTCCGTGCCCACCGTGCTGGGCATGCTCATCGTGGCCGCCGTGCTCGTCGAGGCCCGTGTGGCCTGAGTGCTGCCCGTGGTCCATGGCGTGGCCCTGATGCCCGGTGTGCTGACCCTCGCGCGTGCCGTGCGCATCCGCCGAGGCGTGCGCGGACACAGACCCGTGGTGATGCTCGCCGTGGGCGGGTGTATCGGTTTCATGGCCGTGGTGCTGGTGTGAGTTCGGGTCCGTCATGATTCCTCTCCTCCGTCATCGAGCCAGGCCGATTGCCGCTCACCCGGTGGCCGGGCAAGCGAACGTCGGCTCAGGACGCTGGTTGGATCTCGCTCTCGACGACCCACTTGTGGTTCGTCATCTTCATGCCGTCCGTCTCGTAGTCGACCATGTAGACCGTCTCATCGGTGGACGAAGCGATGGTGGCCTTTACGCCTTCCATGCCTTCCATGTGCTCGGCGAGCAGAGTCACCTCTGTGCCGTCGGCCAGACGCTCGTCGCCGGCATCCTCAATTTCTTCCTGCACGACCCACTTGTGATCAGTGACGGGGTCGCCGCCACCTGCGGGCGTGTAGTTCACGGAGTACGTGTACGTGTCGAATGCGCCGGAAATCGTTGCTGTAGCCCCTTCCATGCCTTCCATGTGGTCGGCCGTGAGCTGCACCTCGGTACCGACAGGGTAGGTGGGCTCACTGGCTTCGGCGATACCCTCGGGTGCCGGTCCGCCGTCCATCGGGTGCTCCATCTCCTCATCACCGCTTTCTGCGTTGTTGCCGCCGTGGCCCTGATGCTCCTCAGTAGCCGAAGGGTCGGTCTGCTGGTCGTCGTCTGCTCCGCTGGCGCAACCGGCGAGCACGAGCGCCACTCCGAGCGCTCCCGCTGCCAGTCCTGTTCGCAGTCTCCTCTGCATGTCATTTCCTTTCATCAATATGCCTACCATATACCCCTAGGGGGTACTAGTCAAGGATTGTGTGTTGTGTCGGTATGGATCAATCGGAAGCCCCTTCTCAGAGGGTCTGCTCGTGTTGGATGGGCAATGCGGCGATGAGGGGATGGTCGAAGCCCGTCGGTCCGATCTTCGCGGCTCCTCCGGGAGAACCCAACTCGTCGAAGAACTCGACGTTGGCCTTGTAGTAGTCAGACCATTCGTCGGGCAGGTCGTCTTCGTAGTAGATGGCCTCGACGGGGCAGACCGGTTCGCAGGCTCCGCAGTCGACGCATTCGTCGGGGTGGATGTAGAGCGAGCGTTCGCCCTCGTAGATGCAGTCGACAGGACATTCGTCGATGCAGGCGCGGTCCTTGACGTCCACGCAGGGAAGCGCGATCACGTAGGTCATGGCTGCTCCTCTCGGTCGGGTGCGGATCGGCGGTGAGAGCCGGTGGGAGGCTCGGGGAAGTCGTCAGTCTCTGCCGGGCCTGCGGCCGGGTGCGGGATGCGCAGGCGCAGGACGGTGGCGACGAGGCTGAGGGCGATGATGATCGCACCGAGGATCGTCATCGTCCCCGACAGGGTGAGCACCGGCACGAGCAATCCGGCGACGATGGTGGGCACGCCGAATGCCAGGTAGGCAACTGTGTAGATCACAGCCATCACGGCGGCGCGTTCCGACGATGCCGTGTGGGGCATGAGTGTGCGCAGTACCCCGAGGAACGCTGTGCCGAACCCGGAACCGACGATCGCGACCGAGGCGACATAGGCTGAGTAGGAACCGAGTGCGAGGGCGCCGATGCTCACTGCGGTGCCGAACGCCAGGGCACTGGTCGCATACAGGCTGATGGTGCGGGCGGAACGCCGCTGTAGGACGGACGAGGCGGTGACTCCGGAGATCGCCAGTGCGAAGATGACGATCCCAGCTTGGGTGTGCGTGGAGCCCCCAAGCTCACTGCCGACGAGGTCGGCTCCGAGCGCGAGGAAAAGCCCGTTGGTCGCCCACCCGGCGATGATCACGGGCACTCCGGCGGTGAACATGCGGCGCAGGTGCGGTGGCACGGTGAACCGCGGACGGAGGTCGCCACGTCGTATCCGGGTCTTCGGGGCCAGTTCCGGTGTGCTCCACACGACCGTTGCCACGATGAGGAAGGCAAGCACGAGCGACCCGAAGACGGCAGTTGTCGGTTCGGAGGTGAGATCGAGGAGAAGCGCAGCACCGAGAGCCCCGGCCCCAAGGCCAATCATCGGGCCGATCGTGTTCCACAGGGCTGCGATGTTCCGATGCGACGGGGACTCGAAGTCGATCATCATCGCCGACAGCGCCGGGATCAGCAGACCCGCTGCGAGCCCTTGCAAGGCTCGGGCGACCAGGAGCGCCGCGAGGCTACCGGCGAACCAGAACATGGCCACGCTCAGCGCCAGCGCCAAAGAACCGGCGGCCACGACCGGACGTCGGCCGACGTGGTCGGAGAGTGGTCCGAGGTAGAGCAGCGCGGCCAGGAGGGTGAAGGTGTAGACCGCGAACACGAGTGTGGTGGCGACGGGGATGAGTCCGAGCCGTTCGGCGATCTGGGGGTAGAACAAGGACGGCGCGCTGGCAGCGGCCATCATGAGAATGGTCGCTGCCAGCGAGAGCACGAAGCCCCGCCGTGGGATCTGCCTAATACAGTCTCCCGCCATCGCCTATGCCCGCACGCCGTGGAGCTGCTGCCCCCACTGGTAGACGGTGCCGACTGCGTCGATGCCAGTGACGCCGACGACGATGCCGTCGGTCTCGTGGCGGACGATGAACTCCTCACCGGCTTCCAGGTGGGCGTCTGCGCCGGCTGTGTACCCGACTCCGGAGATCATCTGACCGTAGACCATTGCCATGTAAGGGCTGCGTGGCAGGTAGGCGCCCGGATCGTCGCTAATGCCGAGGTCGTGCAATGCGGCCTGCGCGGCATGCGCACCCTGTGCGGCGGCGTCTTCCCAATGGTCGATGCGCCAGGCGCCCAGTGCCTCGTCGTGGTGCGTGGCCACACCTCCGGCTGCGTAGACGTGTTCTGCCGCGGCGCGGAGGTGATCGTCGACGTCGATACCGTTCGTCCACGGTGACGGGGCTGCGGGCGTCGTGCCGAGCGCGAGGAGAAGGAAGTCAGCCACGACGGGATTTCCGTCGTTGAGGGTGATGGTGACACCGGATTCTGTTTCGTCGACATGCTGGAGAGTGCGACCGAATCGGGCCTGCACCTTGGCGGCATGGTCGGCGGCGAGGCGCTCAGCCACGGGCGCCCCAAACGCTCCGACGCCGGGAACTGAACTGCGGGAGACCAGCGTGACCATGTGTCCGTCGGCTTGCAGAGACGAGGCTGTCTCGGCTGCGATGATTCCACCGCCGTAGATCGCTACCCGCGCGGGTCGCCCCAGTCCGGTCAGCAGCTTTCGGATGCCCAGGGCATCCTCCACGGAGTGAAGAGCGGTGACCCGCCCTTGTCCGGCGTCTTCGCCGCCGAACACGTCAGCGGGCAGGGAGCGAGGCATACTCCCGGTCGCGACGATGAGCGCGTCGTAGGAGACCTGTGCGCCGGAGGTCAGCTGGACCTGCTTCGCCGAGGTATCGACTTTGAGCACGGTGTCGGCGATGACCTCGATCTGAGGCAGCGGGAGCTTGATCATCTCCGGCGGTGTCGGACCGAACGCGATTCCCTTGATGAGCATCCGCGTATAGGGCGTCTCCCCGGTGCGGGTCACCAGCGTCACCCGGACATCGTCGCGTGAGGCGAGAGTGCGGGCGGCTGCGGCCCCGGCTGCTCCCGAGCCGAGGATGAGAACGTGCTGTGGGGTCATAGAAGAACTCCTGAACTGCTGGTCGTGATCGAACTGATGCGCCGGCGTCAGGAGCGCACGAGGCGGGCGATGGCCTCGGACGCCTCGCCGAGCCTCTGCTCGCTCACTGGTCCGCCGGCGAGTGCGGCGTCGAGGACACAATGCTTGAGGTGATCGTCGAGCAGGCCGAGGGCGACATTTTCGAGTGCCCTGGTGACTGCGGAGATCTGGGTGAGGATGTCGATGCAGTAGCGGTCCTCGTCGACCATCCGATCGATGCCGCGGATTTGGCCTTCGAGGCGCCGCAGACGATTGCGGTACTTCGTCTTATCGCTGATGTATCCGTGGACGGACGCGTCGCCGTCGCCTCCTGCGGGGCAGGTGTCGAGGTGGGTTTCGGTGGTGGGAGTCGTAGTGGTCATGTCGGTTCGCTCCGATCAGGTGGCGGGGTGCCGCAGCGGTGCCGCGGCACCCCGCACGCTGGTGGATTACGCCATGTTGGCGGCGTACTTGGCCGGGTCCGAATCGAACGCAGGCCCACAACCAGCGCAGCAGAAGTAGTAGCGCTCATCCTCGAAGTCGCGGTAGAGGCCGACGGCCTCGGCGGTCTTCTTGCTGACCGGGGTGCCGACCATGACCGGGCAGGTGGTCATGTCATCGGCGCCCCCGCCAAGAAGGTTCTCGCGTCCACCGTTCTCCACGGCCGGGTTGGTCTCGTTCGTGCTGCAGCAGCTGCTCATTCTCTGGTGTTCCTTCGTTATTGGATTCGTGTGGATGGGTGGGTTCTCGTACGTCACTTCGAGGCGACGCTCGTGAACCCGCGCAGGCGGAGGCTGTTGCCGACGACGAAGACGCTGGAGAACGCCATCGCCGCACCTGCGAGCATGGGGTTGAGCATGCCGAGCGCAGCGACCGGGATCGCGGCGGTGTTGTAGGCGAATGCCCAGAACAGGTTGGTCTTGATCGTCGACAGGGTCTTCCTGGACAGGCGGATCGCGTCGACGGCGGCCCGCAGGTCACCGCGCACGAGCGTGATGTCGGAGGCCTCGATCGCGACGTCCGTGCCGGTGCCCATCGCCAGGCCCAGATCAGCCTGCGCGAGCGCGGGGGCGTCGTTGACGCCGTCGCCGACCATCGCGACGATCTTGCCCTCTTCCTGGAGGCGAGTGACGACGTCGACCTTGTCCTTGGGTAGCACTTCGGCGATGACCTCGTCGATGCCGACCTCGGACGCGATCTGGCGGGCCACGGCCTCGTTGTCACCGGTGAGCAGCACCGGGGTCAGGCCGATCTCCTTGAGCCCGCGGATCGCCTCGGCGCTCGTGGGCTTGACGGTGTCGGCGACGACGAGGATGCCGCGCGCAGCACCGTCCCAGCCGATCGCGACGACCGTCTTGCCCTCGCCCTCGGCCTGGGCCTTCGCCTGTGCGACCTCCGGAGAGAGCTTCTGCGACCAGTCCGCCAGCAGAGACTCGCGGCCGACGACGACCGGGGTCCCCTCGACGATGCCCTGCACGCCCTTGCCCTCGACATTGGCGAAGTCCTCTGGAGTAGGCAGCTGGCCGACTTCCTGGGTCGCGCCCTTGGCGATCGCCTGCGCAATCGGATGCTCCGAAGAGTCTTCCAGTGCACCGGCGAAACGCAGCAGCTCCGCACGATCCACACCGGGCTCAGTGATCACGTCGGTCAGAGTCATCTTGCCGCTGGTGACGGTGCCGGTCTTATCGAGCACGACGGTGTCGACCTTGCGAGTGGACTCCAGCACCTCCGGGCCCTTGATGAGGACGCCCATCTGCGCACCGCGCCCGGTGCCGACGAGCAACGCGGTCGGGGTCGCCAGACCCAGCGCGCAGGGGCAGGCGATGACGAGCACAGCGACCGCTGCGGTGAACGCGGCAGCGACGGGGAACCCGCCTCCCAGCCAGGCGCCGAGGGTGATGAACGCGACGACGATGACGATCGGCACGAAGATGCCGGAGATACGATCGGCCAGACGCTGCACCTCGGCCTTGCCGGTCTGCGCGTCCTCGACGAGCTTCGCCATCTGTGCGAGCTGTGTGTCCGAACCCACACGAGTCGCCCGCACGACCAGGCGGCCGCCGGCGTTGACGGTGGCACCGGTGACCGAGTCGCCCTCGCGGACCTCGACCGGCACGGACTCGCCGGTGAGCATCGAGGCGTCCACCGCGGAGGAGCCGGAGGTCACGAGACCGTCGGTGGCGATCTTCTCGCCTGGACGGACGATGAACTCGTCGCCGACCGCCAGCTCAGAGGTGGGGATCTTCACCTCTACGCCGTCGCGGAGTACGGCGACTTCCTTCGCGCCCAACTCCAGGAGGGCGCGCAGCGCGGCCCCGGCCTGGCGCTTGGATCGCTTCTCGAAGTAGCGGCCGGCGAGGATGAACATCGTCACGCCCGCGCCGACTTCGAGATAAATGTTCGCCGCGCCATCCGACGGAGCGATCGTGAACTCGAAGGGGTGCGTCATGCCGGGAGTGCCGGCAGTGCCGAGGAAGAGCGCATAGAGCGACCACAGCAGCGCGACGGAGGTACCCATCGAGATGAGCGTGTCCATCGTCGCCGCACCGTGCTTGAGGTTCGTCCACGCCGCCTTGTGGAACGGCCAAGCTCCCCAGATGATCACCGGTGCGGCCAGGGCGAGTGAGGCCCACTGCCAATACGTGAACTGCAGCGCGGGGATCATCGCCATCGCGATCACGGGAACAGTGAGCACGATCGCGCCGATCAGCCGATGCCGCAGCGAGGTGAGCTCACTGTCTTCCTCCTCCCCGGCCTCGGTCTCCGACATGTTCGCCGTAGTGTCCTTGGGCTTGGGCAGTGCGGCCGTGTACCCGGTCTTCTCGACCTCGGCGACCAGCAGTGACGGATCGTAGCCGGCAGGCACGGTGACCTTAGCCTTCTCAGTGGCGTAGTTGACGGTGGCCGCGACGCCATCGAGCTTGTTCAGCTTCTTCTCGATCCGGTTCGCGCAGGAGGCGCAGGTCATCCCGCCGATCTCCAACTCGATGTCCGGCCCACCCGTTGGGGGCGCTGATGTGCTCATCCTCTTCCTTCTTTCTCAGCTCTCGTGCGACGCCAAGCCCTGCGGGTCAGTGGCCGTCGGAATGCGAATCGTCTGTCTTCGAGCCGTCACCGTGCTCGGCGTCGATCACGAACTCGGCGGTGTGCACCTGCCCGTCGACCTGGAAGTCCAGGTAGAGCAGGTAACGGTCGGCGGTCGGGGCCTCCGCTGCGAATCGGATCTCGGGTCCGGCCGTGTCCCCGGCCTGGGGCTCGTCGCCCTCGGCGTGGACGTGCAGGTAGGCGAGGTCACCCTCGCGCAGCGCCACCAGGTGGCCGAACGCGCCCAGGTAAGGCTCCAGCGTGGTCACCGGCTGACCGTCACGCTCGACCGAGATGGTGAGCTCGCTTGAGGTGCCCGCAGTGAGGTCGCCGTTGAGGGAGACGGTGTATCCGTCGACCTCGTCGGTGGTCTGCGCCTCGGTCTCGACAGGGGTGAAGTCGCCCGCGACCTCGATTGCGCGGGTGAGAGTGATGCCTTCGGCTTCCTCGCCCGCGGGTGTGAAGTCGGCGTACACGCGGTAGGTGCCCGCCTCGTCCCAGGTCCACGGCACCGACCAGGTGCCTGTGCTCGTGTCGAGTTCGGGGTGCACGTGCTGGAAACCGGCGCCGTCGGTGCGCACGGCGATCAGATGCAGGTCCTTCTCGTGCGCGGTGGTGTACTCGGTCACCGGTTCGCCGGACTCGTCGAGGATCTGGAAGCTCAGGTCTCCATCCTCGCCTGCGGCCGTGGGGGCCTGGACCGGAGAGAGCACGAAGCCGTCCGCGCTTGCGGAGACCCCGTTCAGAGCGGGCTCCGCGGTTTCCTGCGCAGCGTCGCCGTGCCCTTCACCGTGTGCGTTCACGTTACTTCCTTCTGCCCATGCTGCTGCGAAGCTATCGGGAATGACGGCGCCGGCGAGGCCGAAGGCCCCGCCAAACGCCACCACCAACCCGGCCCCGTAGAGCGCGAGCCGTCCTCCGGCCTTCATCAGACGCGCACCGCCGAGTAGCCGGCCTCCTCGACCGCCGCGAGGACCTTGGCGTCGTCGATCTCACCCTCGGCGGTGACGTTGAGCTTGCCGGTCTGCGCGCTGACTTGGATGTCCTGGACGCCGGGGATCTCGCTGACCTCCTCGCGGATCGACATCTCGCAGTGGCCGCAGGTCATGCCCGTCACCTGGTAATCGTTCGAAGCCATCAGGTATCCTCCTTGCATGTCGGTAGTACCCCTACCGGGTACGTGTACAAGTCAACGCTATACCCCTGTCAGGTATTCCGCAAGGAGGGAGGCGATCGTGTGAGCTGCATCGCGCAAGTGCTGCAAACGATGGTTGGAGCGTCCGAGGTGTGCCTTGTGGTGCACCGATGCTGCGGGGCGATCCGCTGGGTTTTGTCGATGCGCGTCGGAGAGTAGTGACCCCTCGGCTCATCAGAACCGTGGACTGCCTTGCCGCATCGACGAAGGCAGCGAAGACTGGTACGAAACCGACTCCCGCCCCACAGCGATCATGCGCTATTGCTGTTGGTTCGGAACTGGCGAGCTCGTCCGGCTCCACAGGCGTTCGAGATTAGTGAGCGGATCAGACAAGAGCCAGCAAGAGTGCGCGGCCACGCCAGAGAGCAATGATCAGAACCTGTGGATGGCCCTCGGCGGGGTGACGTGAAAGTGGCGTACCTCCCGAGCAAGATCTGAAGCCCATACAAGTTCTGATCAGGGTCGGCGTTGGCGCGCCGGCTCGGGAAGGTACGCCCATGCTCAAGGTAGTCCAGGAGAGCACCAAGTCCAACGTCGACGCGACCACCGTTGGGGGTGGGTCGCTGCTGGATGAGATCGTGCGCGATGGCGCCAGGCAGATGCTCGCGGCCGCGCTGCAGGCCGAGGTCGCCGCCTACATTGAGCGGTTCATCGAGGAGGTCGACGAGCACGGCCACCGGCTCGTGGTGCGCAACGGGTACCACGCGCCCCGGGTGGTGACCACCGCCGCTGGTGCGGTCCCGGTCCGGCAGCCTCGGGTCAACGACCGGCGGGTGGATGAGGCCACCGGTCAGCGCAAGCGGTTCGCCTCGGCGATCCTGCCCGCGTGGGCCCGCAAGTCCCCGCAGCTGGCCGAGGTGCTGCCGCTGCTGTACCTGCACGGCCTGTCGAGCTCGGACTTCGCTCCGGCGCTGGAGCAGTTCCTGGGCACCGCCTCCGGACTATCGGCCAAGACGATCACCCGGCTGACCGAGCAGTGGCAGGCCGAGGCCGCCGCGTTCAACCAGCGGTCGCTGGCCGAGACCGACTACGTGTACGTGTGGGTCGACGGGATCCACCTCAAGGTCCGCCTGACCCAGGACAAGGTCTGCCTGCTCGTCATGGTCGGCGTCCGCGCCGACGGCACCAAGGAGCTCGTCGCGCTCGAGGACGGGCACCGCGAGTCCACCGAGTCCTGGGCAGACCTGCTGCGCTCGTGCAAGCGTCGCGGCATGGCCGCCCCCGTCCTTGCCGTCGGCGACGGCGCCCTGGGGTTCTGGCGTGCGCTGCGGGACGTCTTTCCCGAGACCGCCGAGCAGCGGTGCTGGTGGCACAAGATCGGCAACGTGCTCGCCGCGCTGCCCAAGTCGGTGCACAAGGACGCCAAGGCCGCCCTCGCCGAGATCTACAACGCGCAGGACCGCGAGCACGCCGAGGCCGCGGCGCAGGCGTTCGCGGCCGCCTACGGTGCGAAGTGGCCCAAGGCGGCCGCGAAGATCACCGAGGACCTGGACGTGCTGCTGGCGTTCTACGACTTCCCGGCCGAGCACTGGGTGCACCTGCGCACGACCAACCCGATCGAGTCCACGTTCGCCACCGTCCGGCTGCGGCAGCGCGTCACCAAGGGACCGGGCTCGCGCGCCGCGGGCATCGCCATGGCGTTCAAGCTCATCGAGTCCGCGCAACGACGCTGGCGCGCGGTCAACGCACCCCACCTCGTGGCCCTCGTCCGCGCCGGCGCCACCTTCGAGAAGGGAAAGCTCGTCGAACGACCCGAGGAATCAGCAAACCAGCAACACGTAGCGTGACACGCCGATCCACAGGTCTTGACAATTACTCCACGCCAGAGGCAGCGAGGCACTCCTGTGATGCACATTGGCGTAGCCCGCTGGTCGCCCAGACGCTTGCCGTCCACCGGCCTGTCGGCCCGGTGGTTTACGACTGCCTCAACATCTTGTTCATTAGGTCGGGCTCGGCAATCATGTTCAGCGAGTTCGGTCGTCAGCCGGTCAGCGTGGGCGATGCGATCCTTCTCGGCCCGAACGTATTGTTCAGCTGCGAGCCCGAGTGCCAAGTGTCGGTGACGTCGATCCGTGTCGATACCGATTTCGCTCTCGATCAGTTCTTCTGGCAGCACTCTGCGGTGCTGCACGATCGGCTTGACGCCCCCGGTTTCGCGGAGAAGATCTACTCTGAACCAGCGCAGATCCTGCGACTCGGCAGAGATCGGGCCGGGATGGTTGTGCCGTGGATTGATGAGATGGTCGCGCTCAGCGTTGAGAGACGGTTCCGAGAGAGATTCAACCGACTCCAGGCACTCTGGTTCGCTGTCATGGATGTGCTCGGACGATTCATCCGGGTCTCGCCTGCGAGGCTGACACCATTGCAGCGTGCACGCGCGCGTCCAGTGCTGCCGCGCAGTCGCAGGTTAGCCCCTCTCCGTCCGGAGGCGCTGCTGGCACGGGAGGCACTGCATGAAAACGTCGCCTATAGGTGGACACTCCACGAGCTGTCCGAGAGGGTGCGGCTCTCCCCGCAGCAATTGACCCGTGTGTTCGTCGATGCCTTCGGGAAGACCCCGATCGCGTATCTGACGATGCTTCGCGTGCAGGAGATGGCCAGGCTGCTGCGCGAGTCCGATCTTTCTGTCGCAGCAGTAGGTCGTTGCGTCGGCTGGTCCAGCCGTTCACGGGCGACGGAGGCATTCATCGAGCACGTCGGGCTCAGCCCGAGTCGCTACCGCTCCATGCGCCCGGTTGTCGCGGATAGATAGCAGCAGAGTCGTCCGGGAAATCATCACTTCGTCCGGCGTCCGACCGGACTCAGCTGCTTCCAGCCCTACGCAGGCTCTGAGGCTGATACGCCAGTAGGTCCACGTCAGGTGCCGCCCGTGTCCTGACGGCCAACCTACCGACTGTTCCGTTCGCTGACCGTCTGACTCGCCGGAAGCTCCTGGCTCACCTCGCTGGTGCAAGGCCAGCCGCGACCTCGCGGCTGGCCTGCCGAGAGGAGGCCGACGATGGCGACGAGGGAGGAAGCCCGCCAACAGCGGGAAGCGAAGCTCGACGAGCTCCACGAGAAGCTCACCGGTGCCGTCGAACGGCTGGTCACCGGTGAGAACTGGGCCGATGCGATGCGGTTCGCTGCCCGGTTCCGGTCGCGGAGCTTCAACAACGTCTGCCTGATCTGGGAGCAGCACCAGGCCGCATTCGAGGCCGGCGGGGTGCCCGAACCGTTCCCCACCCTGGTCGCGGGATACAAGCAGTGGCAGCAGCTGGGCCGACAGGTCGAGAAGGGCCAGGCCGGGTATCAGATCCTCGCCCCGGTCACTGGCAGGTTCGCCTCGACGAACCCGGCCGATCCGGACTCCTGGCGGCGTCTGAACCGGGGTGAGAAGCCGAAGCCCGGTGAGGTCGTGCGCTCCCGCATGGTCGGCGTGCGCCCGGCCTACGTCTGGGACGCCTCCCAGACCAGCGGCGATCCGATCCCCGAACGGCCAGCGCCACGGCTGCTCGCTGGCGAAGCCCCCGAAGGTCTGCGCGAGGGTCTGGCGGAGCAGGTCACGGCGGAGGGGTTCGAGCTGCTGTGGGTGCCGCACGAGGGCATGATCGGCGGCGCGAACGGGCTGACGAACTACTCGACCCGGCAAGTCGCCGTGCGCACGAACATGGACGACGCCGCGCAGGTGAAGACTCTCGCCCACGAGCTCGGGCATGTGCTGATGCATGGGCCGGACCAGGAGGAGGCGCGGCAGCATCGCGGGATCGGTGAGGTCGAGGCCGAATCGGTGGCGCTGATGATCGGCGCCGCCCACGGCATGGACACCACGGGCTACACGATCCCGTACGTGGCCGGGTGGGCGGCGAACGTCGACGGGAAGAACCCGGTCGAGGTCGTGCAGGCCGCCGGTGAGCGCATCCGCAAGACCGCGCTCAGCATCCTCGACGGCCTCGACACGAACCAGGTGCCCGACGGCACACCGCCCGGGCTGGAACGCGACGGCCCGGCCCCGAAGAGCCCACGGCAGGACACGCCCGGTCGGCAAGTGGCGCCGTTGCCGGCGCCGGAGCGGGCCGCTGCGGTCGTGTTGGGGCGGGGGCTGTGATGTCCGAGAGCAGGTTTACTCGGGCGGTCCGGCAGATGGATGCGTCCTGGCCGCTGGGGCGGGCCGCGATGGTGTTCGCGCAGTCCGGGGTGCCGGTGTTCCCGTGCGCGCCGGAGGGCAAGCAGCCAATCACCCGACGCGGCTTCCACGACGCCACCACCGACCCGGCGCAGGTGGAGGCCTGGTGGCGCAGGTTCCCGGCGGCGAACATCGGCATGCCCACCGGCCGAGCCTCGGGCGTCTCCGTGGTGGATGTCGATGTGCACGGCGTCAACGGCTTCGACGCGATCCGCGCCGCGCGGCGGGAGGGGCTGGTGCATGGCTGGGAGACGATGGTGCGCTCACCGACCGGCGGCCTGCACATCTACTTCCCGGCCGCCGACAGTGAACAGCCGTCGTGGCAGGCCGGCCGTGCCGGGGTGGATTTCCGTGGGGATCGCGGCTACATCATCGTCCCGCCCTCGCGCCGCCAGATCGACGGCGAGAGCGTGCTCTACCGCCCCACCTCGTTCGCCCCCACCGACGGGCGGGCGCTGGATGCGCAGCGCCTGCGGGAGTTTCTCACCCCGCCCCGGCCCCGCCCGAAGACCGGCCCGATCTCGGATGCAGGGGCGATGGTGGATGCGGGTCGGATGGCGTCCTGGCTGAGCGGGCAGTCCACGGATCGCAATCTCAAGCTGTTCTGGGCCGCCTGCCGCCTCGCCGAGGGCAATGTGCCGGTCTCCGAGGCGCTGGATGCGTTTGCGAGCGTGGAGCAGCCGGATTTCGGGCAGCGGGAGATCACTCGCACCGTCGAGTCCGCCTACCGCACCATCACCACCGGTGTCGGCACCTCGACCCGGGCCGAGTCCGTGCCGGAGAGATTCGGGCCGGTGCCGGCTGCGACGCGGGCGGGCCGGGGGCTGTGATGGGCGGGCTGTCGGGGCGGCGATGGGCGGTGGTCGCGGCCGCGTCGGGGACGGTGCTGATCGGCGGCGGCGCGTTCTGGCTGAGCTTCGTCGCTCTGGCCGATCTCGCGGTGCGCTCGGGCATCACCAGGAACCAGGCGTGGATCTGGCCGCTCTTGGTGGACGGGCTGATCGTGGTCGCGACCGTCGCGGTCGTCGCCCTCGACGGGCATCGGGCGGCCTGGTACCCGTGGGTGCTGCTGATCGCCGGGGCGCTGATGTCGGTGAGCGCGAACGCCGCGCACGCCCTCGTCGCCGCTGACGCCTCCGTGCCGGGCCTGCTCGCGGCCATCGTCGCCGCGGTCCCGCCGCTCGTGCTGCTGGCCTCCACGCATCTGACGACGGTCCTGACCCGCTCCACCAGAACCCCGGTCCCCACGCCGATCACCCCCACCCCGGAGTCAGGATCGGCGCTGGAGGTCTCCGAGACCGCTGGCGCGCAGGCACAGGCCGCACCGCTCCTTCTGCCGGAGCTTCCCGAGCGGCCACGTTCGGCCACGGGCATCGCGGTAGCGACAACGCCGGCCCCGGCCGCCAAGGTGCTGGGCGAGCAGACAGAGCCTGACCGATCGGATGTGCCCGTGCTGGAGGCGGTGGCCGAAACCCCATCGGCTGAGCCCGACCCGCCAACGTTGGCAGGTGCTGGGCGGCGGGAACGGGCGGCAGTGCTGCGGGGGCGGGGCTGGTCGAACAAGGCGATCGCGCGCGAACTCGGCGTGCACGCCTCGACCGTCGGCCGCTGGTTCCCCCGCACCGATCCCGCGCCCGCCGCAGACCAGGAGACCTCGGCAGTGCCCGAGCACCACAACGAATCAGATGAGGAGAAGGAGCAGAAATCATGAACCCCTACGAGCAGGACAACCCCGGCAGGCAGGACACGCCCCCGCCGGAGACGACCCGCCCTGACCGGGCGGAGACACCGGGTGCTCCGGAGGCGATCCAAGCCGCCGACGTCACCCGCACAACCGGTGCCAAGACTGAGACTGCGGATGTTGATCCGGCACTGCGCAAGGCGCGCGGGGTTGACTGGGTACGCACCTCGGACCTGATGGCGAGAGGCACCGGGCAGATCTCACGCCTGGCGATCGACTTCGAGGCGAACCTCGCACACAAGGCCCACGACGGCCTCGCCCGCGGCGTCACGCGCCTGGGTGCAAAGGAGCGTGAGCTGCCCCCGATCTCGGCGTTCGGCCGCAGTACGAGCCGTGACGGGGCCGGGCGCGGCCCGGTCGGAATGAACTGAGGTGACCGGCCATGACCACGACCATGCCCGGCGCCGAACGCCGAGCACCAGGTGTCGGAGAAGGCGAGTGCACCTGCCTGCCAGGAGGTGCCGAACCCATGACGACCACGACTCACACAGGTTCCCCGCAGCGGGGGCCTGAGAACTACACGACCAGCGCCGGGCTGCGTGCCCTGCTGGCCCGGCTCCACGCGGCCGGGCCCGGGGCATGGGCGCGGGACCCGGTCGCCGGCGAGCTGATGCAGTATGCGGCGCAGAAGTACGCCGCGCTGGCGCGCAAGCACTCGTTGGACCCGTGGGAGGCCGCCAGCGCCGCGTTCGATGTGATGCGCACCCGCTCCGCCCGGGAGGCGATCGACCCGTGGGGCGTGGTCACGCACGCGGTGCGGATCACCTGCATCGCCGAGGAGCGCGCCCAGGGGCTGCTGTGCTCGACCCATCAGGCCCGCCGCCCGCACATCTCCGCGTTCCACGACGCCGAGCGAATCTCCGACAGGGAGACGCCGCTGTCGGAGTATCACCCCGCGTTCCAGGTCACCGACCCCGAACCCGATCCCGACGGCACCGGAGACGCCGGAGACGGTGACGGTGGCGGTGGTGGTGTGGTGGGGGTGGCGATGTCGGCGTCGTCGGCGGCTGAGGACGCGATCGCGCTGGTGACGATGCTCGGCTGGGAGCCCGCGACCGCGCGGGCGTCGGTGGAGCACATCTGCGGGGCGCTGGCGAAGGCCGGGGCGCGGCATACCGCGTTCGAGACCCTGCGACGTGACCAGCACGCCCGCGCGCTGCTGGATCTGCCGGGCCGGTCCTGGACCGGGCTGCTCAAGGCGCTGCTGGGCAACCCGCACCCGGCGCTGGCGGCGACCAGCGCGGGCCGCGGGGTGCTGCTGCGGCTGCTGATCGGCGAGACGATCCCGATGCTGCTGCGCGATGACGATCTCGTGCTCACCATCTGCCTGGCCGCCCCACGACAGGCCCGGAAGTAACCGGGGACCACGAAGAGAGGACTGAGAGGGGTGAGTGGTGATGAGTATCGAACTGCAACGCACCGTGGAGTCGATTCAGGTCGGTGCCCGTCATCGCGCCGACCTCGGCGATATCCAGGCTCTGGCTGACTCGATCCGCGAGCACGGCCTGTTGCAACCGATCACGGTCACCCCCGAAGGGGTGCTGGTGTGCGGGCGACGCCGGCTGGAAGCGATCCGGCTGCTGCACTGGCGCACGGTCAGCGTGTGGGTGCGATCGGGTGTCTCGACCCGGTTGGGGCATCTGCTGGCCGAGCAGGACGAGAATGCGCACCGCAAGCCGCTCAACCAGCTGGAGGCCGCCGCCCTGTACCGCGAGCTCAAGCAGCTCATGACCGAGGACGCCCAGCGCCGCGATGTCGTAACCCGCTTCTCGGCGGAGAATCAGCCCGGTGCTGACGGGGGTGCCAATTGGCACCCCCGTCAGGGGGTGTCGGTGGGAGGAGCCGCGCGCAGGCCGCGCGGATGGTCACCGGCCGCGCCTCGTACACGACGCTGGAGAAGATCTCGGCGATCCAGGCCATGGCCGAGAACCCCGAGAATCCCGAGGCGCTGCGCGAGCAGGCGACGACGGAGCTTGCGGGGATCGAGGCCGGCGGGCCGGTCGACCCCGCCTATCAGCGCCTGCGCGGCCAGGTCGAGCAAGCGGACGCCTCTCGCCAGGCGTCGCTGCGCGCGATGGCCCAAGAGGCCGTCGCCCGTGTCACCGCCGCTGGACGCAGCAAGCCCCGCACGCACACCTCGGCCCGGCCGGCGGTGGTGCCGGGGCGGTGGCCGGTGACGGCGTTCGTGCAGACCTGGACCTCCCTGGCGGAATGGTGGACCCACTACGACGTGGACGAGCTCGCCCGCGAACTCACCGAGGAGCAGGCCGGCATCTTCCTCGACGTCGCCGACGGCACCAGCGCCTTCGCCGCCCGCCTGCGCATCTCCCTCGACACCACCGGCCACGACGTCGAGACGACAACCGAGGAGCCCCGTACCGACGAGGACACCGGCCCCGGCGCTGATGCTGAATCAGGCGAGAGCGTCTCTCGGCAGCATCTGCGTGCTCTGTGACCGGGTGCGTGCACCTGGGCGGCATGAAGACTTTCGCTGACTCCCGCCCGCGCACCCGCCTGATCGTCCTGCTCGCCGCCGGCCTGGTGATCGTGCTCCTGGCCGGCATCGGGATCTACGGCCTGATCCTCGGCCCCGACACCAGCCCACCCCACGACCGTGACCCCGAGCCGGGCGCGTCGTCGAGTCCGGTCGAGTCCGGCACGCCACGGCCGGGGCGGATCGCTGCGGTGGTCGGGTCCGGGGACCCTGAGGAGTTCGCCCGCAACGTCGCGACGGCGGTGTTCGCCTGGGATACCGGGTCGGGGCTGATGCCGCTGGACTACACGAGCGTGCTGATGGAGGTCGCCGACCCGACCGGCACCGAGCAGGCCGGCCTCGCCTCCGATATCGCCGCCTATCTGCCCACGCGGGAGGCATGGGTCGAGCTGCGCCAGTACGCCACCACCCAGCACCTGGAGATCACCGATGCGTTCGTGCCCGGAGCGTGGGCGACCGCGCAGGAGCAGGCGCAGCCGGGGCAGCTGGTGGAGGGGACGACGGCGATCACGATCGAAGGCGTCCGCCACCGTGCCGGGGTGTGGAACGACGAACCCGTCGACTCCGCGCACGAGGTGGCGTTCACCGTGTTCGTGGTCTGCGAGCCCGCCTACGACACCTGTCATCTGCTGCGGCTGTCCGAGCTGGACAACCCCCTGCGCTGACCCGAGAGGTCTGGGGAGAAAGGAGGGGCGTGGTGCTCAAGAAGCTCGCTATCGGACTGCTCGCACTGGCGCTGGTAGCACCGTTCCTGTCGATGGTCGGGATCGGGCTGCTGATGAACCCCGCCGCGACCTGGGCCTGCACCGTGCCCGGCGGCGGACTGCAAGTCGGCGAGGTGCCCGACGAGCTCGCCGTCGAAACGCGCGATGGGGAGTCGTTCACGCTGAACAAGAAGCAACTCACGCACGCGGCCACGATCATCGAGACCGGCTCCGGCGTCGAGGGCGTGAACCGTGACGGACTCCAGATCGCGCTGATGGCCGCACTGACCGAGTCGACCCTGCGGCAGCTGTCGAACACGAGCGTCTACCCGGAGTCAGCGGACTACCCGAACGATGGCGATGGCAGCGACAACGACAGCCTGGGGTTGTTCCAGATGCGCCCGCAGGCCGGGTGGGGGTCGGTCGCAGAGCTGATGGCCCCCGAGTATCAGGCGCGAGCGTTCTTCGGCGGCCCGGACGGCCCGAACCATCCCTCGCCGCGCGGGCTGCTGGACATCCCCGGCTGGCAAGACATGGGCAAAGGCGAGGCCGCCCAAGCCGTGGAGGTCTCGGCGTTCCCCGACCGGTACGAGAACTACAGCCCCGTCGCCGTCACGATCCTCGACACCCTCCTCGGCACCACAGGCACGAACGTCGAAACTGACCCTGGTGTGGTGCCTGCTGTGGCCGGGGCGGCGGAGTCTTCGCGGGTGGTGTTCCCTCTGCCCGAGGGCACGTGGACGGCGACCGACCCGTACGGGCCGCGCACCCACCCGATCACCGGGGAGCAGTCCTTCCACACCGGCAGCGACTTCGCCGCCCCGGACGGCACGCCCATCCTCGCCGCCGCCGACGGCACGGTCACCGTCGCCGAGTACACCGATGCGTGGGGCGGGAAGGTCGTCATCGAACATCAGGTCGGCGGCGAGCAGGTCGCCACCGGGTACATCCATTCCTGGGCCGACGGCATCCACGTCGAGGCCGGCGATAGGGTGCGGGCCGGGCAGCACATCGCCGACGTCGGCTCCTCGGGCCAGTCCACCGGCCCGCACTTGCACCTTGAGGTCTATGTCGGGGGCACCGGCGGTGAGCACACCGACCCCGCCGCCTGGCTGAACGCCCACGACGCCGCGGACCTGCCCGAGGCCGAGACCGGCCCACCGGCCGGCGACTGCGACCCCGACAGCAATGGGCCTGGTGGGGAGCCTGACCCTGCCCCGGCCGGTGACCCGGATGAGCTGGTCGACGACCCGACCAGTAACGGGCAGATCACCCGCCGCACCCTGCACCTGTATCAGCAGACGATCGCGGCGTTCCCCGAGACGACCTGGTCGTGCTACTCGCCACGGCCGGGCACGGTCTCGGAGCACCCGCTGGGTCGGGCCTGCGATATCGCGTTCGGCAACGCCATCGGGCAGATGCCCACGCCCGCGCAGATCGAGGCGGGCTGGGAAGTCACGAACTGGATGAAAGACCACGCCGAGACCCTCGGAGTCGACTACCTCATCTGGCAGGACAAGATCTGGTCCCTCGCCCGTGACGACGAGGGCTGGCGCGACTACACGCGCGGCACCGATATCAGGCTCTTCAGAGTTGAGTGTGGGGTGAGGCGTCGAGGCCGCCGGTGATGAGGAGCATTCGGAGGCGGTAGTGCTCGAAATTCCGGAAGCCGCGGGCGGTGCGGCGGCCGAGCTCGATGAGCCCGTTGACGGCCTCGGTGCCGCCGTTGCTCGCGCCGTTGGTGTCGAAGTAGGCCAGGAACGCTGTCCGCCAGCGGCGCAGAGTCTTCCCGAGCCTGGCGATCTCCGGGATCGGGCAGGACGGCAGGGAGGCGATGAGCTCCTCGGCGAGCTGTCGCCCTCGTGCGGGTGTGGGCTGGTGGAAGACGTCGCGGAGGTCTTGGGAGCAGTGGTAGGCGACCTCGACCGCGACATGCTCGGGATGCGCCGCGAACGCGCTGGCCAGCCGAGTCTGCTGGCGCGGGGTGAGGCGTTCGCGCCCCGCGCGGAGGATGTGGCGGATGCCGTAGAGGGGATCTCCCTTGCGGCCGCGGTGGCCGAGGGTCTCCTGCTGGATCCGGCGGCGAACGTCATCGACCGCCGCCCCGCCGAGCTTGACGATGTGGAAGGCGTCCAGCACGCAGGTCGCATCTTCGAGCTGGTCATCGATCGCGTTCTTATATCCCTGGAACGGGTCCAGCGTCGCGATCTCGACCCGCCGTCGGAACGTCTCGCCCCGCTCGTCCAGCCAGTCTCGGTAGGCCTTGCCGGATCGGCCGGGGACCAGGTCCAGCAGCCTGGCGGTGGGGTGGGGTCCTCGGGTCAGGTCGACCATCCCGGTGAGCTCCTTCGGGCCGCGCCGGCGCGGGTCGCGGTGGTGCCAGATGTGCTCGTCCACGCCCAGGACCTGCACTCCCTCGAACCGGGACGGGTCGTTCGCAGCCTCGATCAGGAGTGGTCGGACCTGGGACCAGACCGTGTTCCAGGTCGTGCCGAGCTGACGAGCAAGGCCCTGGATAGTCGCTCCCTCGCGGCGGAGCTGACCGATCGCCCAGCGGATCGCGCGCGTGCTCAGCAGGCCCCGCGGAGCGCAGACCTCCGGGTCCTGCTCCACGAACGAGACCACCTCGCAGAGGCCCTCGTGGCAGATCCAGCGGCGCTTGCGCCACCGGATCCGCACTGGACGGCCCGCCCAGGGCGCATCGATCACCTCGACCATCACTCGGCCGTGACCAGCGGCGATGACTCCGCAACCAGGGCATCCGGCCACTGGATCGCAGGACTCGACCTCGAGCACCAGGCCCGTACGGCCCTTCACCACCGAGGCCAGATGGAGGGTGGGGAAATCGAGGAGAAGATCGCAACGGTCGCAGCGGCCGAGCGCGTCAGAGCAGGCGCACGTAGAGTTGGGCATTGTCGAGGTCCTTGAGATTAGCGGGGGTAGAAGTCCGCTCATCATCGAGGACCTCGACGTCTATCCCCAGCTACCCGACGCCACCGGCGCGCCCACACTCAACTCTGAAGAGCCCGATATCACCACGAGGCATCAAGACCACCTCCACGTCACCCTCGCCGATTCGGGTGGTGGGGCCTGATGGACGTGTTCCCCGATTTCGAGGGCCTGGGCGGCATCGGCGACCTGGAAGAGGTCATCGGCGCCCTGTTGACGTTCGTGCTCATCATCGCGGTGCTGATGCTCATTATTTCCGGCATCGTCTGGGCGATCGCGTCTGCGTCCGGGAACTACGCCGCCGCCGGCAAGGCCCGCACCGGCGTGCTCGTCGCCCTCGGGGCGGCGATCCTCGCCGGCGCCGGGGTCGCGTGGATGAACTGGTTGATCGGCATCGGCCAACAACTCTGAACCCCTGCGCTGAAGCTGCTGCGCCCGCCCCCGGTCTTGTGGGGGCGGGCGCTGCTGCGTGTCTGGCGGGGTCGGGTGCACCTGGTCGAGAGAACACCTCTGTCTCATCTGTCGAAGGAGCGCCCTGCCATGACCATCACGACCCTCGCCACCTGGACCCTCGCCCGCTTGGCGATGCTCCCGATGCAGATCGACATCGACCCCAACGACTCGGGGCTGCCCGGCATCGACCAGCTGCGCACCATCGTCGGTGCCGTCATGACCGTCGGCCTCATCCTGTCCGTCCTCGCGCTGATCGTCTCGGCGATCGTGTGGGGCTTCGGCTCCAACTCCAGCAACCCCCACCTGGCCGGCCGCGGCAAGATCGGCGTCTTGATCTCCTGCGGTGCGGCGGTGATCTGCGGTGCCGCGGTCACGCTGATCAATTTCTTCTGGGGCGTCGGCCAGGCCGTCTGAACCCGCCTATCTGTGTGAGGGAGGTCTGTGATGGCGCTGTGCGATGTTCCCGTCATCTCCACGGTCTGCGACTCCGCCGGTGAAGCGGCCGCGTCGCTGATCGCCGCCCCGTTCGACTGGTTCGCGCAGGCCGTCGGCGGGGCGGCGGGCTGGCTGATCGAGGCCATGTGGACAGTGTTCGACACGACCACGCTGGTCGACGTCACCCAAGAGGGGTACGTGTCGGTGTACAACCTGCTGTTCGGGATCGGCGTGTTCATCGTGCTGATCTTCTTCTGCTTCCAGCTCATCCTCGGCCTGATCCGCCGCGACCCCACCGCGCTGTCCCGCGCCGCCCTCGGGGCCGGCAAGGCCGTGCTCGGCTCCTTCGTGGTTATCACCCTGGCCGCGCTCGCGCTGGAGATCACCGACCAGTTGACCATCGGGATCATCCAAGCCGCCGGCGAGACCACGGCCACGATGGGCGACAAGATCATCCTGCTGGCCGCCGGACTGACCGCCATCAACATCTCCGCCCCCGGTGTCGGGGCGATCGTGACGATCTTCCTCGGCGGGCTCATGGTCGCCGCGGTCGCGATCGTGTGGTTCTCGCTGCTGATCCGCAAGGCTCTGCTGCTGATCGCGATCGTGCTCGCCCCGCTCGCGTTCGCTGGTGCGGCGTGGGATGCCACCCGCGGGTGGATCGGGAAGTGGGCGGCGTTCGTACTCGCCCTCATCATCTCCAAGCTGGTGCTCGTGGTGGTGTTCCTCATCGCGATCACCCAGATGGCAACCCCCATCGAGGCGGACCTGACGGCGATCACCGAGCCAATCACCGGCATCGTCATGCTCGCGATCGCCGCCTTCGCCCCCTACATGGTCTACCGGGTCATCGCGTTCCTCGGCTTCGACCTCTACAACACCATGGGATCGGAACAAGAAGCCAAGAACGCCATGAACCGACCCGTCCCGGTGCCCGGCACACCGCAAGGCGAAGGCCCGAAGAAGATCCTCGACACCAACGGCAACGGCGGCGGAGGAGGTGGGGGCGGGGGTGACGAACCGCCCCCACCCGGAGGCGGAAACCCACCCGGCGGAGGCGGCGGCGGTGGGGGCACGCCGCCACCACCAGGCGGCGGAGCAGGTGCCGGAGCAGGTGCGGGCGGTGCGGGCGCCGGCGGTTCGGCGGCCGGTGCGGGAGCTGCCGCGGGACCGGTCGCGGCGGTGGTCATCGGCGCGGAGGTCGCGAAGAAGGCCGCGACGGCCGGCCCCGAGGCCGGCAAGCAGATCGGCGCCCAGGCCGAGGCCGCCACCGACGGCGCCAACCAGAACACCGGCAACACCAACACCAGCGGGAACGGTGAGAGCGGTGGGAGTGGGCCGGGCGCGCAGGCACCGCCGCGCAGCACCCCGCAGCCGAACCTGCCGACCGGCCCGAAGCCCGACGACGGGCCCAGTAAGCCGCCGACCGGTGGGAAGGAGTGATCCTCGTGAGCAACAAGCACAGCGCCGAAGAAGCGCGTACGGGCACCGACCTGGTGCCGGTGAAATTCAGCAGATTGACTCGCCGCGGCATCTTGCTGGGATTGTCCGCGACCCAGCTGGCGACCCTCGCCGTCGGAGTGCTGTCCCTGGTGGGCGCGTTCTACGCCGGCGGGATGCTGATCGCCTACACCGCCCCGATCTGGGTGTCCTCGATCGTGCTGACCTGGATGCCCGTCGCCGGGCGCCCGGTCGTGGAATGGGTGCCCGTGGCCGCCTGGTGGCTGTGGCGGACCACCGGCGGACAGTTGGCCTACCGGCGCCGCATCGTCGCTCCGAGGCCGGCGGGCACGCTCGCGCTGCCCGGTGACATGGCGCGGCTGCGCGAGCACGTCGACCCGCAGAGCGGGGCGGGCATGATCCACGACCCTCACCAGGCGACGCTGACGGTGGTGTGCGAGATCCGCCATCCCGCGTTCGTGCTCCTCGATCCCGGCGAGCAGGCCCGCCGGGTCTCCTCCTGGGGGCGGGTGCTGGCCAGCGTCTGCCTGTCCGGGCGGATCGCGACCGTGCAGGTGCTGGAGCGCACCCTGCCGGACTCGGGCACGGGCCTGGCCGAATGGTGGGCCGCCCACGGCAGCCAGGACGACTCCTTCGCATCGAGGACGTATGCCGAGCTGATCGAGCGCGCCGGGCCCGCCGGGGAGCGTCACGCCACCACGATCAGCCTCAGCCTGGATATGAAGACGGCGGCCCGGCAGATCCGGACCGCCGGCGGCGGGCTGCGGGGCGCGGCCGCGGTGCTGCGCCAGGAGATGAGCACACTGACCGCGGCGCTGCGCTCGGCGGACCTGACCCCTGCCGGGTGGCTGAGCCCGGGGCAGATCGCCGTGATCCTGCGCAGCGCCTACGACCCGGCCGTCGCCGCGACCCTGGAGCGGCACGGGGAGATCGGCCAGTCGCTGGCCACCGCCGGCCCGGTCGCGGTGACCGAGACCTGGACGAGGCTGCGCACCGATACCGGCTACCACGTCGTGCTCTGGATCAGCGAGTGGCCCCGCTCGATGGTGTATCCGGGGTTCCTCGCCCCGCTGGTGCTCTCCTCAGGGATCGGGCGATCCCTGTCGCTGCTCTACACCCCGCTGCGCACCGATCAGGCTGCCCGTGACATCCGCAAGAAGAAGGTCGAGCACATCTCCGATGCCGCGCAGCGCCGCCGGATCGGACAGATCGAGGACGCCGCCCAGACCGCCGAATACACCGACGTGCTCCAGCAGGAAGCTGACCTAACCGCCGGGCACGGCGTGCTGCGCGTGACCGGTCTGGTCGCCGTCTCGGCGCCCACCATCGAGGAACTGGACGCCGCGGTCGCCGCGGTCGAGCAGGCCGCCATCCAGGCCTCCTGCGAAACCCGCCGCCTCGTCGGCCAGCAGGCCGCCGCGTTCACAGCCGCGGCCTTGCCCCTGACCCGGCCCGTATGAGCCGGCTCAGTTGTCCTTCGGGGGCTTCTCCTGTGCTAGGAGTTGGGAGAAGTGCGCGTCGTTTGGGGCGATATCTGGTCGGAGCCAGTGCATGACCTGATACGTGTTGTTCACCAACATGAAGCCGTCCGACGCCATCGCACCGGCGGAGAAGACAACCTGATCATCTCCGAGCGCGTCCAGCAATTCGGCGTTGTCATCGCCATGGACGAGGTCACCGTAGAGGAACATACGTGCGATCTCGTTGTCCCAGGCATTGACACGAACCCCGGCTGCTTCTGGGTCGATCGGGGCCTGCATAATCCGCATTCGGCGAGGCGGGTACTGCGCCCAGTTCTCACGCAACTGTGTCAAATGCTCAGAGACATTGGTGGCGTCCGCCGGCCGAAAGTACTCCAACGCGGCAAGAACCGTTACCCATGCGAGCCGGTCGCCCTTCTTCGTGAGCGTGAGTGGACGGATCAGTGTGAGTGCGTAAGCCACCTGCTCTTTGGGAGGAATGACCTGGCGAATGCCTGCCAGAGACGACTGGCCTGTGGCTTGATCGACAACGAAGTTCATGTGCAGCTGTTGCCCCAGGTTCATCGCATCGTCACGACGTGCGAGCTCGCACGAGAAGAGCTCTTCCGCTCGGCGTTTGAACAGTCGCAGGGTCTGAGTGTGCCTCGCTGCGAGCTGATCGCTGGCCCTATCCTCACCGCTCATGTGCTCCTCCGGCTGGTTCGTGCTCTGAATGCGTACCTCTCGATCACCACAGTCAAGGGGAGGAACCGTGCCTACATTCTACGATCCCGTCGCCGACGCCGAGGAGGCATCGCAGGCGCTGCGCGGCCTGGCGCACGCCAGCCGCGACTTCACCCACCCCGAGGACGCCTACGGGGTGATTGGGGACCTGCTGGCCGGGGTGCGCTCGATGCAGCAGTCGATCCAGCAGCTCGCCACCCGCCACGCCCGCCATGACGGGCGCGCCTTCGACGATGCCGGAGACCCCGCCGCCGGTATCCGTGATGCCCGCCTGGCCGCCGGGGAGCTCTCCGAGGCCGCTGCCGCCCTGGACCGTGTCGAGGAGGGGCTTAACCGTGCCTCGCAGGCTGCCGGTCGCATCGCCTGGCACCCCGCCCCGCCCGCACCCGCCGAGACGGAGATGACCAGGGTTCAGGGGCCGGTGTCGCGGTGGGTGAACATCGTCTTCCTCCAGAGCGGTGAAGCCGATGCGGTGCTGTGGCTGATCGACTGTGACGGCCCGGACGCCGCGATCGAGCACCTGGCCGGCTTCGACTACGGCGAGGAGACCACGGACGCGGCCATGCTCAACGGCTACGTCTACGACACCCCACCGACCGGGGCGCTGGACAAGGAAGCACGCACGGGAGAGTACACGCTGACCTACAACCCGGACCTCGGCCACGTCGCCCTCTACCGCCACCACCAGATCGCGCCCGAGGACAGCCTCGACACCGACACCCCCGCACCGACCATGGACCCCGACATGGGCAGTGCCGGCGGTGCCGCCTCGGCCGGGACTGCGATGGGCGCGGCGGGTGCTGCCGCTGCGGCGCTCTCTGATCGCGGGGTACGCGCCACCGGACGAGAAGCGGGCAGTGCCGCCGGGCGTGGGCCGGTGAGCGAGGGTTCCTGGTTCGAGCATCCGGGCGTCGCGGCGGTCAAGCGTGACCGCGGCCTCGGCCTCTGACCCGACTACCTCCCGTGGTGCCGCCGCCCTGTGGGGTCGGCGGCACCGGTATGTCCGTGACCGGGCGGGTGGGGTGCACCTGCACCACATCCCCGTCGTTCTCGTGCCTGGGAGGCCATCATGTCCGCCGTCTACTATCCCGCCGCGTTCGCCACCGAGGCCGCCCGCAACCTGCGCCACCTCGCCGCGGACAGTGAACTGCAGGCCACGGGTCCCGGCACCGCCACACTGCTGGGCGACCTGCGCGATGCGGCCACGGCGATGCGGGAGGCGATCGACCGGATCGCCGTCGCCCACACCCTCCCCGGCGCCCCGGCCCTCGCACGGGATACCGGGCTGCAGATCGGTGACGAGCTCCATCAGGCCGGCACCGCACTGGAGGAGACCACGACCCGCCTGACCGGTGCCGTCACCGCCATCGAACACCCCACCACCGTTCCGAAGCACACGACGCGGCGTTCCCTGCGCGCGGGGAGGCAGGCGCGGGTCGCGCAGCCGGCAGGGTCGTGGTTCGACCCGCACCCCGCCGGGTCCAGCAGAGGTCAGGAGCGGGGGTTGGGACTGTGAGCGAGAAGGAACGCCTACATACCTCCGTGCTGGTCGCCCCGGCCACCGAGCGGCGACGGCTGCGGGCGCAGCGCCGCCAGGCCGCGGCCCGGTTGCAGGCCGAGCAGCGTCGCCGCGAGGTCGCGGAAGCGAAAGCCAAGGCCGAGGTCGAGCGGGCCGAGCGCAAGGCCACTCGGTATTTGCCCGCCGCCGGGGAGCCCGGCAAGCAAACGTTGCGGACGCCGGGCCGGTTCCGGCTGCCCCGCCACCAGGACACCTCCGCGACCCTGTCGGCCCAGTACCCGTTCCTCGCCGAGGGCGGCCTGGGCTCGGCGGGCGTGTTCGTCGGCCAGGACCTCTACTCCGGGGGCTCGTTCGTCTACGACCCGTGGGTGCTGTATCAGACCGGGGTCATCACCGCCCCGAACGTCGTGGTCGCAGGGATCGTCGGCAGCGGCAAATCCTCCCTCGCCAAGAGCCTGTACACGCGCAGCCTGCCGTTCGGGCGGCGGGTCTACGTTCCCGGTGACCCGAAAGGCGAGCACACTGAGATCGCCCGCGCCGTCGGCGGGCGGGCGATCCAGCTCGGCCACGGCCTGCCCACCCGCCTCAACCCCCTCGACGAGGGCTACCGCCCCTCCGGGCTCAGCGATGCGGAGTGGGAGACGACGGTCGCCTCCCGCCGCCGCGACCTGATCGGCGCGCTCACCGAAACCGTGCTGGCCAGGCCCATGTCGCCGCTGGAGCACACCGCGATCGACACCGCCCTCGCCGAAACGGTACGGGAGAACGAGGTGCCGATCCTGCCGATGATCGTCGACCACCTCCTGTCTCCCTCCCACGACCCTGACGGGCGGCTGGCCGAGGACGGCCGCATGGTCGGACACGCGCTGCGACGACTGGTGGCTGGGGACCTCTCCGGCCTGTTCGACGGCCCGTCGACGGAGGTGTTCGACCCGACCCTGCCGATGGTGTCCCTGGACCTGTCGCGAGTCACCGAGAACTCCACGCTGGTGTCGGTGTTGATGACGTGCTCCAGCGCGTGGATGGAATCGGCGCTGCTGGACCCGAACGGCGGGCAGCGCTGGTGCATCTACGACGAAGCCTGGCGCCTCATGTCCGAACCCGCGTTGCTCAAGCGCATGGATGCGCACTGGCGGCTGGCGAGGGCGTACGGGATCAGCAACATGCTCATCTTCCACAAGCTCACCGACCTGGAAAACGTCGGCGACCAGGGCTCGGCCATGCGCTCGCTCGCGAACTCCCTGCTCGCCAATGCGGAGTCCCGCATCATCTACCGGCAGGAATCCGACCAGCTGGGCACGACCGCGAAGACCCTTGGACTGACCGGCACCGAGCGCGAGCTGCTGCCGACGCTGGGCACCGGACAAGGGCTGTGGCGGATCAAGGAACGCTCCTTCGTCGTCCAGCACCAGCTCCACCCGGCCGAGTACGAGCTCTTCGACACCACCAGCCGCATGTCCGATCCCGGAAAAAACCAACCCCGCGTAGGGTAAGAATCCGCGTGATTCCGCGGATCTCCAGACGTTCTGACCTTGACTGTGGGGTCGCATGTTCGTTACAGATGCAACCGTACGAGCGATCGGATCGATCTTTGTCGAAGCGGTCGTGGAGGGCATGAGCGCTCCCTGTGCTCATCGCTTGTGAGCTTGCACGAGAGTGCGGGACGTAGCGCTCCAAGCAGTGGTGGCGAGGACCGCGCCGAGAATGCCGATACCGACGAGGACGAGAGCCACGGCGGGAAGGCCGATAGCGGCGCCGAGAACACCGGCGAGGGGGTACGTGATGAGGAAGCAGGCGTGGGACAGGGAGAACTGCGCGGCGAACACCGCGGGCCGATTCTCTTCCGTGCTGCCTCGCCGCAGCAGCCTGGCGGAGGGGGTGAGGATCGTGGAGGTTGCCGCCCCCATCAGCGCCCACACGCTCAGCAGCCCGACCCACTGGGGCGTGCCATCGGTCCAGGCGAGCACCCCGGCTCCGGCCAGGAGAAGGACGGGCAGGGCGATGCCGCCGGTGAGCATGACTCGCCGGTCCGAGACGGCTTCCAAGAGCTTGGGCATGGTCAGGGCCACGATCATGGAGCCGCCTCCGTAGGCGGCGAGCAGGAGCGCAGCATCGGACTGGGTGCGGCCCAGATCGCCCAGGACGAGGACAGTGGTGTTGACGATCACCATCGCCGTGGTCGTCGCCACGACGAGGTTTAGCGCCATCAGGCCCTGCAGCTCCCGGCTGGCCCAGAACGCACGGGCGCCGCGGGTGAGGCGATCGAAGAACGGCGCCGGAGCGGGAGCCTCGAAGCGAGGAAAGCGGGAGACAAGCACCAGGGTCGCAGAGGCAAGGAACCCGACCACGGTGCCAGCGAAGAGATTGTGGAAGCTGACGACCGTCAGTAAGGCGGCGGCGAGCATCGGGCTCACCAGCGACTCCAGGTCGTAGGCGAGCCGCGACAGCGACAGGGCACGTGTGTACTGTCCCTCGTCCGGGAGCACGGACGGGATCACGGCCTGAAACGCGGGCGTGAACGTCGCCGATGCGGACTGCAACAGGAAGATCAGCACATAGATCTGCCACACCTCGGTCACGAACGGCAGCGAGAGCGCGACCCCAGCCCGGATGAGATCGGTCCCGATGAGTAGTGGCTTTCTCTTGAGACGGGCGGTGAGTGCCGTCGTGAGGGGGGAGACGGCGACGTAGGCCACCATCTTGATCGTCATCGCCACACCCATCACCACGCCGGCGTCGCCGCCGGCGATTTCGAAGGCGAGCAGTCCGAGCGCGACGGTGAGCAGGCCCGTGCCCAGCAGCGCGATGACCTGCGCGCTGAACAGTTTCGCGTAGGTGGGATTGCGCAGGACAGCAAGCATGAGACGAGGCCTAACGAACGAGAGTTTGTGCGACGAACGGGCTACTACTGCCGGGGTGCGTGGTGGTGGGGCGGGATCTGCCCGTTCGCGACCGCGTGCTCGGCCTGCTTGATCGCCTCGACCACCAGGGCGACCGCGTGTTCGTCGGTGAGGCGGTAGAGCACGCTCGTGCCCTCCTGCCGGGTCGTGACCATCCGCGCCATCCGTAGTCGGGCCAGATGCTGCGACACCCCCGAGGGCTTCTTCCCGACCAGTTCCGCCAGCGCGTTCACCGGCAACTCGTCGGCCTGGCGCAGGGCCAGCACGATCCTGATCCGCGTCGGATCGGACAACAGTCCCAAGACCTCCGCGGCGAGATCGACGTATTCCGACGCGGGATCCATGCCGCACATCTGCTTATCTGCATCCATACGCAGATACTAACAGCGGCGTATGGGTGAGGGAACCCTGCCGTCGTGTGCTGGACGAGGCCCGGCAGCTGCGCCAGCAGCAGCCAGGATGAACGGTGCGGGTACGGGATTGTGCACCTGGCCGGCATGAGACGACATGCGAATCTCCCTGAGCCGGTGCCGGTGTCGATGCGCACCGTGATCCTCGATATCCACGCCGACGGGTCGATGACCGTGATGATCGACGGCACCGTGTATCCGCCCGACGACGACCAGCGGCCGTGGTCGCGGGCCGCGTTCCCGCAGATCATCGACCACGCCAGCCAGGAGCGTGCGGTGCCGGTGCGGGTGGAGGTGCACGAGGCCGACGGCACGAGCTTCACCGAACTCGTCGCCGCACAACCACGCCGCGCCGACCCTGCACCCGAGCCGGCCCCAAAGACGAGACGGCCCAAGGCGGTGCCGGCGCTGATCGAGGTCACCGGGGAGGGGTTCGTCGCCGGGGAGGACATCGCCTGCACCGTGCTCGTCTCCGACACCGACGCGGCCGGCGACGGCACTGCACGGGGGCTGCTCGATCCGCGACGGGTCGGGGATGCCGGAGAGGTGCTGCTGGTCGGGCGCGTCTCCGGCACGGTCGTGGCGCGCAGGCTGCGATGAGCGTCCCGCAGGGCCGCCAGAGCGGCAGCTTCGGCGACGAGCTGACCAACGCCGCGATGATCGGGCTGGTCGGACTGTTCGGCCTCGCCCTGATCCTGCGCGGCGCCGGATCGGTGGCCGCGTTCCTCACCGGCACCGACCAGCCCGCCGCTGGGCCCGCCTCCGGCATCTCGGTGCTGTTCCGGCCCGGTGATCCTGCCGCCGCGCTCGACGCGCCAGGGATGAGCGCGGTCGCCTACTGGGCCGTGACCGTCGTGCTGCTGGCCGGGCTGGTCGCCGGCGGCTGCTGGGTGTGGACGCGGCTGCGCCGTCACGCCCGCAAGACCGAGGTCGACCCGCACACAACCGCCGGAGTCGCGACCCGCCACGAGGTGGCCACGGTCGCCTCACCTACGGCGCTGCTCACCCGCGCCGGGAACTTGCGACCCTCTCTCTCCAAGCCGACCCCGGCGGATGTCGGCTACCGACTCGGGATGTGCCGGGGCAGGGAGGTGTGGGCCAGCGTCGAGGACTCGATCCTGCTCATCGGACCACCCCGCTCCGGCAAGGGCCTGCACGTGGTAATCCCCGCGATCCTCGACGCGCCGGGGGCGGTGATCGCCACCAGCACCCGCCCGGACAACCTCACCGCGACCCTGCGCGCGAGAGAAGCACGGCCCGGTCGCAGTGTTCGACCCCCAGCACCTGGCCGAGGGCGTCCCGGCGGGGATGCGCTGGTCGCCCGTGCGTGGCTGCGCCGACCCTCTCACCGCGATGATCCGCGCTACCGGCCTCGCCTCGGCCACCGGCCTGTCTGCCGGCGGGGTGGAGTCTGGCGGATTCTGGGAAGGCAAGACGAGGACTGCGCTGCAGGCTCTGCTGCACGCCGCTGCTCTTGATGGGCGTTCCCCGGCGGAGCTGTTCCGCTGGACCCTGGACCCCTCGGCTGCGGCGGAGGCCGTCGCGATCCTCACCAACAGCCCGGACGCGGCCACGGGGTGGGCGGACTCGCTGGAATCCATGATCGACGCCGACCCCAGGACCCGCGATTCGATCTGGCAGGGCGTCTCTCTGGCCCTCGGTGCTCTCGCTGACCCGCGGGTGCTCGATGCCGTCAGCCCCGGCCCCGGGGAGGAGTTCGACCCCGAAGCGTTCATCCGTGATCGGGGCACCCTGTTCCTCCTCGCGACCGGTGCTGGAGCCGGAGCCTCCGCAGCACTGGTCGCCGCGTTGGTGGAGGATCTCGTGGAGACCGCCCGGCGGATCGCGGCACGCTCACCCGGAGCCCGTCTCGACCCGCCACTGCTGCTGGCGTTGGATGAGATCGGCAACCTCGCCCCGCTGCCGTCGTTGCCGACGCTGATGGCCGAGGGCGGTGGCACCGGAATCACCTGTTTGCCCGTGCTCCAGTCTCTCGCGCAGGCGCGCGACAAGTGGTCGGAGAACCAGGCCGGCGCGATCTGGGACGCCTCCATCGTGAAGATTCTTCTCGGCGGGGCTTCGAACAGCAAAGACCTTCAAGACCTGTCCACGTTGATCGGTGAACGTGATGAGTACACCGACTCGATCACCCTCGGTGATCACGGCACTCGCCAGAACCAGCGCTCCGTGCGCAGGGTCGCGATCTTCCCGCCCGACCGGTTGCGGACCCTCCCGTTCGGCACCGCGGTGACCCTGCTGCGTGCGGCCCCGCCGATCGTCACCGATCTGCGCGCCTGGCCCGCTCGCGCCGACGCCGACCAGCTCAAGACCGACCGGGCCGAGATCGAGGCGCTGCTGCGCCGCCCCGACCCGCCTCGGTAGGTCCGGGACAGCTCGTGTGCACCTGCCTGTCACGACGGCCGCCACGACAGGTGGCCGCATCAGGAAGACAGGAGCAGCACGATGGCCGAGCACGAGAACCCAGGAACCGGCCCCGAGACCCAGCCCGAGCAGGGCGCGGATGTCCGCGAGTCCTTCAAGGGACGCATCAAGTCCGAGCCGACGCTGGGCACCACTCAGAAGGGCAAAGCGGCGTTCTACGCGAAGGTCGAGCAGCGTCATTGGGACTACGAGGACGACGGCACCTACACCCGTCTGCCGAACACCTACCACGACCTCGTCGCCTACAAGGGCGTCGCCGTGCGCGCCTACAAGCAACTCGCCAAGAACGACTTCTTCATCGCCGAGGGGCGCATGGAGGACTACCAGTCCAAGAGCACCGGCGAGACGAAGCAGCGGTTCGTCGCGACCGCGCTCGGTCACGACATGGCCCGCACCACCTACGAGGTCGACCGCACCCCGCGCCGCGAACAGGCCCAGCGACCCACCGTCGAACGTGACGCAGCCCAGCAGTCCGCCGGTTCCGGCGTTCCCGAGCAGCCGGAACGGCAGGTGGCGCAGCAGCAGACGCCTGCCGCGTTCGCCGCGCCCGAGTACCGGCCCGACCGGCAGTCGCCGGACATGGGCCTGTGAGCACCGAGGAGTCCCGATCATGACCGACGACCGCGACCACGAGACCCCCGGTGAGCCCGCCGTGGAGGAGCTGCCCGAGGACGAGCTCGACCTCGACGACGAGGGGATGCTCGAAGACGAGGACGAGGAGGACCCCGGCCCGCCGCACCCAGTGAACTGGTACCTGCTGCGCGCCGACGAACTCGAAAAGGAGTGGTACGCCCTGAACCGGTGGGTCGAGACGACACGCCGCACCTACGGGCTGCCCGCCAGCGTCATCCCACCGTTCTGGCACCGCCACGACGAACTCGTCTGGGAGCTCTCAGCGCTGCATCTGCACTGGCTGTGTGCCTACCACCCCGAGCAGAACGGCAGTGCCCCGTTCGGGTGGCATCGCGACTTCGCCGACGCCCGCGCCAGGCTGCGCGAATGGGTCGCCGCCTCCGGTACCCGCCTGGACCGCGACCGGCCAACCAGGCAGACGACCTGGCCCGGCGAGGACCCCGCCGACCCGGTCGAGGACGTGTTCGTCGCCGACCGCGATGCCGACTTCGTCGAGTACGTCGCCGCACGAGTCGCCGAACGCCGCGCCGCCGAGGACGCCTTCTTCGCAGGCGCCGATCCGCGCACCGGGGAACTGCGATGAGTACCGCAGCTCAGCAGACGAGCGCCGAGCTCTCGCGGCTCCAGGAGCTGGGGCGAGAGCTCGGCGCGTCGTTCCTACCGCCGACTGACCGTCAGGGCGCAGCGGTCAGGACGATTCTGGTCGCCTCCATTGATATGTCTCGGGAACCGAGAACCGAGGAGTGATCTTGATCCGTGCCGGATCAAAGCGGCCCCCCATGGTCTTGGCCTTCTCGATCCGGATGTCGAGCAGCATCTTGAGCATGCGGCGCTTCTCGACCAGGTCGAGAGCTTCCCATGCGGCATCCAGATCCTTCGTCTGGATCAGTGCGAGGAGTTGCCTGTCGGCGACCGGGGGAACGGCGGCTTTCGCGGCACGTTCGATCTCGGGCTTGAGGCGTTCCTCGACATCGGCCAGCATCGTCATGCTGATCCGGCCCTGTGCATACTCGCCCGCTGCGTCGGCGAGGCGCCTGCGCAGTGCTGCGACATGGTCCTGGGCTTCGCGGACCCGCTCGTTCCAGTTGTCGTCCGGGCCCAGAATGACCGCTAGGCTCTCAGGCTTGGACAGCCAACCAAGTAGTGCGCCGGTGACGTAAGCGTCCGTGTAGGGAATGTCGATACTGACCTTCCGGCACCCCACTTTCCCGCAGATGTAGTTGTCGCGAGGCATCCCAGTCCGCTTGCGATCCACGGCACCATGAATGCGCACCAAGGGGTGCGAACAGAAGCCGCACCTGGCAATGAATGACAGCAGCCACCTGGGGTGACTATGGTTGCCTTCCTCCACGTACCGAGTACGGCGAGCCCGGTCCGCAAGGATCTGGTTGACCTTCTCCCACTTTTCGACCGGAACGATCGCCGGCCAGTCCGCTTCACCGATGACCTCGCCCTGATACATGCGCAGGCCCGCAATCGTTGGACTCTTGATGAGTTGGCGCAGGGTTGAGCTCATCCAACCTCGCGACTGGTCGGACGTCGGCTTCATCGGGGTCGGCACCCCCGCGCGATTCAGGCGAGTCACGATGTTGTTGATCGAGACCCCGTCCAGAATCTCATCGACGGCCGTGATGATGATCGAGGCCTTTCCCGGGTCGATCTCCTGACGAACCAGCGCACGCGTCTGCTCGTCATACACCCTGCGGTACCCGTAGGGGAGCCGACCGTGTGGGCGACCCTTCTGCGCGTTGAGCCGCACGGTGCGCAGCTGCCGGTCCCGGATCACCGCGGCGTCCTTCTCCGCAGTGAGGAACTCCAGCCCCATCATGAAGCTGTCGTCATGGCGGGAAAAGTCATAGACCCGGCCCTTCGTCAGGTAGAGCACACCGGCTTCCTGACAAGCCGCACGCAGTTGCACGTACGCCAGTAGCTCACGTCCGGCGCGGGAGGGCTCCCACGTCACGAACGCGTCATACTTCTTGGAGGCGATCAGGTGGAGAGCCTCCTCGAACCCCTCACGCTCGCGGGTGCGCCACTTCGATGCAGATCGATTGGCATCGGTGATGACCCTGCCGACATTCCACGTCTGCTGCGCGCACCAGGCGCGGCAGTCCGTCTCCTGATCGTCGGTCGAGCGCATGAGGTAGTGACGATCCATCGAGGCTCGCGTGTATATGAGAGCCTTGATCTCGGAAGCCGGTGGTCGGGTGGGTAGTCGAGTCTCCATGACAGACAGGTGCTCCTCTTGCATCTGCCATCTAGCTGCTGGGTGAGCCGACCAACGACATGGACACGGACATGCTCGCGGCGATGGAGGACCTGCTGGACACCTGGCCCGGGCCGCTGCTGGTGGTCTCGCACGACCGCTACCTGCTCGAGCGCATCACGGACACGCAGTACGCGGTGCTGGACGGCACGGTGCGCCACGTGCCGGGCGGTGTGGAGCAGTACCTGGAGCTGCGCGCCGCGAGCGAGAAGGCCGCGGGGGCGGGTTCGGCGGCGACGGGCGGGGGGTCCGGCGCGGGCTCCTCCGGCGCTGCCGGCTCCGGGTCCGGGGCGGGCGGCGCAGGGACCCCCGGGTCGGGGGGCAGCTCCGCGGGTGCTCCTGCCCTCTCCGGCGCCGAGGCGCATGCGGCGCAGAAGGAGCTCGGCGCGATCGAGCGGCGGATGCAGAAGCTCGAGAAGCAGACGGAGTCCTTGCACGCGAAGCTCGCCGGGCACGACCAGTCGGACTACCAGGGGCTGCAGGAGATCACCGCGCAGCTGCAGGAGGTCGGGCGGGAGAACGAGGAGCTCGAGGAGCGCTGGCTGGAGCTGTCCGAGCAGCTCGGCTGAGCGTCGACGCCCGGCTGAGGTCGGCCGGCGCACGGCACTCGGGATCCTCGATTCCCGGATCTGCTCATCGCCTCCCGACTATCTCCCCCGACTGCCGCGTCGCACGATCCAGTCACCCGGGTAGCCCGGGAGACGGTGGATCCGGTGCGGATCCGGGATGTCCGTGAGCCGCAGGCGCAGATCCGTGAGCGCGCGCTGCAGGGTCATCAGCTCGCCGGGCTCGTCGTGCCCCAGCGGCAGTCTCTCGCGCCCACTGCTCCCAGGGGTGATCGCGTCGCATCGGCGGTCCGCGCGCTCGCCGGTCGTGCGGTGCTCCGCCATCCGTTCCCTCGCCGCATGCTCTGCCGTCGCGGGGCTTCTCGGAACATCGGTGTCGGATGCGCGGCTCGCGGATGCGCATCGTCGTCGGTAGGTGCCGAGCGGATCGAGGTTGATCGCCCCGCGGGTCGCGCTGCGGCCGTGGCGGGTGGTCCAGCGTACGGTGCGGCGTTCGCCGTCCTCGTCGCGGACCACGCGTGCCGTCTCCCCGGCGAGCTCCTTCTGGTTGCATGCGGCGCAGAGCCCGTTCCCGTTGTCGAGGGACGTCGCCCCGCCCTGCGACCAGGGCGTGATGTGGTCGATCTGCCGTATCGGAGCGTCACAGTGGGGGCCGCGGCAGGTCTGGTGGGCGAGGGTGAGGAACCTGGTCAGCGCTGCGGGGAACGCCCGCGACCGTGATTCCACCGCGACCAGGTCGCCGTGGTCGAGGTCGGCGTAGAGCTGACGGATCGTGAGGGCGAGGTCGGTGTCCTCCTCGGCCTGGGCCGCGCGGAGCATCTCCTCGCGCACGTGGTCGTAGGGGACGGTCCCGAATCCTTCGACCAGGGCGGCATCGGCGTGCGCGGGGGCGAGGAGGGAGCGGTCGGTGATGACGATCCCGATGTCGAGCGTCGTGGGGTCGATGCCGTCGCCGCGGCCGATCAGCGCATCGGCGAAGAGGTCGGCCATGATCTGCTGGTGGCCGCGCCGGTCGCCCTGGGCGCGGGCGTTCTCGGCCGCGACGTCGAGTCCCTTGCGGATCCGAGCGCCGTCGATGCCGGGGACGAGGGCGGTGATCCGCGCCATCCCGTGGTCGGTGCGCCGCACCGTCACGTGCCGCTCCCGCTTCGCGGCCTGGTGGCGCGCGGCGGCACCGGCAGGGTCGAGGGCGTGGAGGATCCTCGCCGCCTCGTCGCCCCACTGCTGAGGCCCGCACCCTTCGAGCTCGGCGAGCCGGGAGGTGAGGATCATATCGACCTGTCGACGCTGCTCCGGGGTCGCCGGGCCGAGGACCGAGCCGACCTTGTGGGCGGACTGCGGGAGCATGCGCGCGGAGGACAGCGCCGAGATCATCCCGGGCATGCTGCCGACGAGCCGGCGGGAGGTCGCGAGTGTGCGCCCTGCGACCGCGCGGGAGGACTTCAGCGCCCGCGACGCTTCGGCACGGGCCACCAGCGCGGCCTGCCTGGGGCTCTCCTCCCGCCGGACGCAGTCCGCCTTCACCGCGTCCTCGAGGTGCACCACTGTCCGCGCGCGCAGCGCCTCGAGCGCTCCTTCCAGGCCGACGATGGTCTCGAGGAGCGTCATCGTCCCGTCGATGTCCAGCGAGTCCAGGGGCGCGGAGCCCCGCGAACCGAGCTCGGCGAGGATCTCGCGGGTGGCGAGGAGGTCGAGCTCGCCGATGGTCAGCTGCTCGGCGTCGACCTGGATCGGGCGGTCCGCACGAGGAGGGAGTTCGCCGGCCGGATCTCCGGACGGGCGGAAGTGCTCCCCGGACGGGGGGCCGTGATGACCGGAGGCGCCGGCGGCACCTTCGGGTACATCGCGCTCGTTCGAGGATTCCTTCGACATGCCTCTATTTTCGCACAGCCATTCGAGAACGAGAAGACCCACATTGCAGCTACCGGTCAGGAACTTCATAGTGTGGATAAATAGGTCGCGGGGAGGAGAGGTCGGCGTTTGCGGCAAGGAGCCGCACCAGCACCCGTCCGCCGACCTGCAGGCCCGCATCCATCCCGGGCCTCAACTGCGCGTTCGAATCCACGGCGGAATGTCAAGCAGGGTCGATTCCTGTGGATAGCTCGCATGCCGTCCACGATCGGACGCGCCGAATTGTGGACAGCGCACTGTGGAAAACCAATATGTGGGGAGGAACCCTCGACACGACACGGTGGATGACTCCGGTTCGTGGAGGAACCGTCCATGCCGCACCGGGACGGGGCCGCGCCCGGAGGGGCGGGCCGCAGCCCGGCTCAGCACTCCTCGAGCACGCTCGCGCCGGGCGCCGAGCCCCGCGCGATCAGGCAGGACTCCACCAGCTTGCCCTCCGTCAGGCCTGCCGCGATGGTGCGCGCGGCGGCCTCGTCCTCGACCAGCGCGGCGACCGTCGGTCCGGAGCCGCTGACGATCGCGCCGATCGCGCCGAGCCGCTCGGCGGCCTCGACGACCTCCTCGAGCCGGGGATGCAGGGCGAACGCCGCGGCCTGGAGGTCGTTGTGGAGGGTGTCGGCGAGCAGCTCGAGGTTGCCGCCGCTGAGCGCCTGGAGCTGTCGCTCGTCGATCTCGGGTCGCTCCGGCGGCACTCGCCCGCCCGCGAGCACGAGCTCGTCGAAGCGCCGGAAGACCTCCGGGGTGGAGAGGTGCCCGCCGGGGACGGCGAGCAGCCAGGTCCATTCGCCGTGGGTGAGCACCGTGGTGAGGTCCGCACCGTTGCCGCGCCCGAGCGCGGTGTGGCCGAGCATCGAGAAAGGCACGTCGGCGCCGAGCCGTGCCCCGAGCGTGCGCAGCGCCTCGGCGCCGAGACCCAGCCCCCACAGCCGGTCCAGCGCCACGAGCACCGCCGCCGCATCGGCCGAGCCGCCCGCCATGCCGCCGGCGACGGGGACCTGCTTGCGGACGTGGAGCGCCGCCGCGTCCCGCACGCCGCACTCGGTGCGCAGCAGCTCGGCGGCGCGCAGGGCGAGGTTGGTGCCGTCCAGCGGCACCTCCCCGGGCACCTCGGAGGTGATCTCGAGGCTCATCTCGTCGGCGCGGGTCGCCGTGACGGTCTCGTAGAGGTCGACCGCCTGGAACACCGTCGCGAGCGCGTGGTAGCCGCGGCCGTCCACGCCGCCGACGTGCAGGGACAGGTTGATCTTGCCGGGGGCGCGCACGACCACCCGTTCGAGGGCGCCGCTCACCCCTCGGCTCCCGTCGCGTCGTCCTCGGGCGCGGAGCGCCCCGTCCCCTCGCCCGCCTCGGCGTCGCCCTCGGCCTGCTCGGCAGCGGCGTGCGCGATGGCGCGGAACTGCTCGATCTCGAGGGTCTCTCCTCGAGCCGACGGGTCGATCCCGGCGGCGCGGAGGATCTCCTCGGCGCGTGCCGCGGCGCCCGCCCAGCCGGCGAGCGCGGCGCGCAGGGTCTTGCGGCGCTGGGCGAAGGCCGCATCGATCACGGCGAAGACCTGCTCCCGCTCCGCCGCGGTGCCGAGCGGCTCCTCGTGGCGGACCAGCTGCACCAGGGCGGAGTCGACGTTGGGGACGGGCCAGAAGATCTGGCGTGAGATCCGTCCGGCCTGGACGGCGCGGCCGTACCAGGCGGCCTTCACGCTCGGACCGCCGTAGGTGCGGGAGCCGGGTCCGGCGGTGAGACGGTCGACGACCTCGGACTGGACCATGACCAGCGCCGAGCGGAGCGAGTCGAAGCGCTCCAGCATGGTCAGCAGGATGGGGGTGGCGACGTTGTAGGGCAGGTTCGCGACCAGCATCGTCGGCTCCCCCGCGCGGGGCAGTGCGGGCAGCTCGGTGACCTGGAGAGCGTCGGCGTGGACGAGGCGGAAGCGCTCCTCCTCGACGCCGCGGGCGCGCAGGGTGAGAGGGAGCAGCTCGGCGAGCCCGCGGTCGAGCTCGACGGCGACGACGTCCGCCTGCGCCTCGAGCAGGCCGAGCGTGAGGGACCCCAGACCCGGCCCGACCTCGAGCACGGCCTGGCCGGGCTCGACGCCGGCGCGTCCGACGATGGTGCGCACCGTGTTGAGGTCCATCACGAAGTTCTGGCCGCGCTGCTTCGAGGGGCGGATCCCTGCGGCCTCGGCGAGCTCGCGGATGTCGCGGTGGGTCAGCAGCAGGCCGGCGCCGTCCTGCTCGCCCCCGCGCCCCTGCTCCCCCGTGCTCATGCCGCGGCCGTCTCGGGCCAGCCGTACACGTCCTGGGTGGTGACCCGCACCGCGCGGCAGGCCTCCTCGAGGGAGGCACCGGTGGTCTCCGCGATCGTCGCCATGGTCAGCGGGATCAGGTACGAGGAGTTCGGCCGGCCGCGATAGGGCACGGGGGTGAGGAAGGGCGCGTCGGTCTCGACCATGACCTGTCCGAGGCCCACCTCGGCGAGCGCGGCGCGGAGGTCGGTCGCGTTCTTGAAGGTGACGGTGCCCGCGAAGGAGAGGTACCAGCCGCGGTCCGCGCACTCGCGCGCGAACTCCGCGTCGCCGGAGAAGCAGTGGAAGACGGTCCGCTCGGGGGCGCCGTCGGCCTCGAGGATCTCGAGCACGTCGCGGTGCGCGTCGCGGTCGTGGATCTGGAGCGGGAGGTCGAGCTCCTTGGCGAGCGCGATGTGGGCGCGGAAGGAGGAGATCTGCGCCTCGCGGGCCTGCTCGTCCTTGCGGGAGGTGCGGAACCAGTCCAGGCCCGTCTCCCCGACCACGACCATTCCGGGCCCGCGCAGCAGCTCCGAGACCTCGGCGATCGCGGCGTCGAGGCCGACGATCCCGCGCCCTTCGTGGTCGTGGCCGCGGGCGTGCAGCGCCGCCTCGTTGGGGTGCACGGCGACGCCGCCGCGCAGGGTCGGCGGGCAGTCCGGGGCGGCCAGCAGCGCCGCGGTCCAGCGCACCGCCTCGATGTCGGAGCCGATCGTGATCTGCGCGTCGATGCCGGCGGCGGCGGCGCGGTCCACGTGGTCCTGGACGCTGAGCTGCGTGTCGCCGTCGGCGAAGTCGAGGTGGCAGTGGTTGTCGATCACCGGGGACGGCAGCGGCTCGGGCGCGGGCGGCCAGGAGCGGTCGCGCTTCTTCCCGCGCGGATCGATGTCCTCGCGGTCGCGCACCGGCGGGAGCGCGGAGGCGGGGGTGTTCTCGTGCGGTGACGGCATGCGACCATCGTAGGAGGGTCGCCGCACTGCTCCGCACCGTGTCCTCGGGAGCGCCCCCGCGGCCTGAGTGGCCGACGGCCATCGCTCTGCCGCGCAGTGCCGCAGAGGCGCCCGACTGGCCGTGTCCTGCACCGCCGGTGTGCTACCTCACGGAGCGCGAGGGCGCGGAATCGATGCGGATGTGGCAGGATGGGTCGTCGTTGCGCGCCCTTTCGTGCACCCGAGCGCCCCGATCGTCGTGTCCCCGGACACTGCAGCGGGTTCGGGTCGCTGCTCGGGACGGACGCCAACGCCGTTCATCCTCCGGACCGTCCAAGGAGCGTCCCATGGCAGTGCCCAAGTTCAAGATGTCCCGTGCGCGCACGCACTCCCGCCGCTCGCAGTGGAAGGCGAACAACGCCGACCTCGTGCAGGTGACGGTCCGCGGCCGCACCGCCAACGTCCCGCGCCGCCTCGCGAAGGCCTACCAGCGCGGCCTCCTCCAGATCGAGGACTGATCTCGCGCGGGCACGGCCCGCACGCAGGACCTTCGAGAACGCCCCCGGCACCTGGCGCCGGGGGCGTTCTCGCATGCGGGGCCCGCACGCCACGGGGCGCTCACACCCCCGGCGCCCCATCGCCGGCGTCCTCACCGCCGACGGGCGGCGAGCGCGAGGTCGTACAGCTCGCTCGCGCCGACGCCCTCGTGGGCCCGGGCGATCTCCTTCGCCGCGTCCTTGAGCCGCTCCCCCGCCGCCGCCCGCTCGAGCACCTCGTCGACGAGGTCCTCGGCGGAGGCGAGGACCGGCTCGGCCCCGGCGATGACGATCACGATCTCGCCGAGGACCTCGGTGCCCTCCGCCCAACGGACCAGCTCGGCGAGGGTGCCGCGCAGGATCTCCTCGTGCGTCTTGGTCAGCTCGCGGGCCACGGCCGCGCGTCGGCCCTCGCCGAAGGCCTCCGCCATCGCGGCGAGGGTCGCGGCGGTGCGCCGCGGCGATTCGAAGAAGACCATGGTGCGGCGTTCGCCCGCGAGCGGCTCGAGGGCGCTCGCGCGCCGGCCCCCGCGCCGGGGCGGGAAGCCCTCGAAGGTGAAGCGGTCCGGGGCGATCCCCGAGGCGGCGAGCGCGGTGAGCACGGCCGACGGGCCGGGGATCACCGTGACGGGCAGCCCCTCCTCCGCGGCGGCGCGCACGGCCTCGAAGCCGGGATCGGAGACCACCGGCATCCCGGCATCGGTGACCACGAGGACCCGCTGCCCGGCGCGGACCGCCTCGAGCAGCGTCGCGGTCCGCTCGGCCTCGTTGTGCTCGTGGTAGGAGAGGATCCTCGCGCCCGTGGAGACCTCGAGGTCGGTCATCAGCCGGTGCAGGCGCCGGGTGTCCTCGGCGGCGATGAGGTCCGCGGAGCCGAGCGCCCGCAGCAGGCGCACCGAGGCGTCCAGGGGGTTCCCGATCGGGGTGGCGGCGAGGGTGAGGACTCCGGGCTCGAGCATCCCGCCATGCTAGTGCCGTCGGTGCCGGTCCCCACGACGCCGTAGGGCTCCGCGTGCTGTCCGTGGCGCGGCCTGCCGATCACCTAGCATGACCGGGTGCGCACCGAGCTGTCCGAGGAGGAGTCCGCGGCGGGGGCCCGTCGTCGTGCGGCCGTCGAGGACGAGCCGGGCGCGCTGCTGGCCTCCTACCGTCGGCGTCTGCGCGCCGTCGACCTGCCGGTCTCGCGGATGGCCTGGGCCGGGGCGATGGCAGTGTTCGGCCTCGCGCTCGTGCTGCGGCTGTGGGGGCTGGGCTCCATCGGGGAGCTGATCTTCGACGAGACCTACTACGTCAAGGACGGCTACGCGCTCACGCAGACCGGCGTGGAGATGGACTGGCCCGAGGAGCCCGACGCGGCCTTCGAGGCCGGGGATGTCGACTCCTATGAGGAGACCGGCTCGTACGTGGTCCATCCGCCGCTCGGGAAGTGGCTGATCGGCGCGGGCATGACGCTGCTGGGGGCGGACAGCCCCTGGGGCTGGCGGATCTCCTCCGCCGTGCTCGGCTCCCTCGCGGTGCTGATGCTGACCTTCATCGCGCGGCGGCTGTTCCGCTCCACCACCGCGGGCCTCATCGCGGGGCTCCTGTTCGCCGTGGACGGGATGGCGCTGGTCCATGCGCGCACGAGCCTGCTGGACCCCTTCTTGATGGTGTTCGTGCTCGCCGCCTTCGGTGCGCTGCTCATCGACCGCGACCGGTTCCGGGAGCATCTCGCGCTGACCGCCGCCCGGATGCAGCTGGCCTCCGAGGCGCCGCCGCCGCTCGGGGCCTCGGGCGGGCTGCGGCCCTGGCGGATCCTGGCCGGGGCGCTGCTCGGCGCGGCCTGCGCGGTGAAGTGGTCGGGGCTGTACTTCGTGGCGGTCTTCGGGATCATGACCGTGCTGTGGGACTGGTGGGCGCGCCGCAGGATCGCCCAGCCCCGCTGGTTCCTCGTCGGGCTGGTGAAGGACGCGATCCCCGCGTTCTTCGCGGTGGTCGGCACGGCGCTGCTGACCTACCTCGTCTCCTGGGCCGGCTGGTTCGCCTCCTCGGTCGGGTACAACCGCCATCTCGCGGTCGACGAGGGCGTCGCCACCGGGTTCGGTCCGCTCGATGCGCTGATCTCGCTGTGGCTGTACCACCGCCAGGCCTACGACTTCCACGTCGGCCTCGACTCCGAGCACCCCTATCAGGCGCACCCGGCGGGCTGGCTGCTGCAGCTGCGACCGACGAACTTCTACTACCGCTCCTACGACTACGGGGAGAACGGCTGCGAGGTCGCCAAGTGCGGCGCGCACATCCTCGACGTCGGCAATCCGCTGATCTGGTGGCTGGGAGCGCTGGCGATCCTCGTCGCCGTGGTGCTCGGGATCGTGCATCGCGACGGGCGGGCGTGGGCGTCGCTGTCGGGGATCGTCGCCGGCTACCTGCCGTGGCTGCTGTACACCGACCGCACCATCTTCACCTTCTACGCGATCGCCTTCGAGCCGTGGCTGATCCTGTGCCTGACCTACATGCTCAGCCTCGTGATCGGTCCGCCCGGCGCGGAGCGGGAGCGGCGCCTGGCGGGCGGGCTGTTCGTCGGCTCGCTGCTGGTGCTCATCGTGATGGTCTCGGCGTTCTTCTGGCCGGTGTGGACCGGGCAGGTGCTGGACGTGGAGCAGTGGCAGTACCGGATGTGGCTGCCGTCCTGGACCTGACGGACCGCGGGCGCGCCGGCGTCCCGTGCGGCAACCCCGCAGTCCGGTGCATCACGGCCCCTGACCGCCGCTACGATGACGCCATGGCCTCGGACTCTTCAGCGCTGCGAGCTCTCGCCCACGACCTCGGTGTCAGCACCCGGTACTGGGGGTGGGACGGCACAGAGAAGGATGTCGCGGACTCCACCCTGCACGCGATCCTCGCCGCGCTCGGCTCTCCGGTCGCCTCCGACGGGGACATCGCCGCCGTCCGCGCCCGCCGCGAGCGCGCCCCGTGGGAGCGCACCCTCCCGCCCGTGACGGTGATGCGCGAGAACCGTTCCTCGAGCGTCCCCGTGCACGTCGAACACGGCACCCCCGTCACTGTGCACGTCCTGCTCGAGGAGGGCGGCCGGGTCGACCTCGTCCAGGGCGAGGACCACACCCCCGCCCACGACCTGGACGGCACGCTGCGCGGCCGCGCCCGCTTCCTGCTGCCGGAGGGGCTGCCGCTGGGCTGGCACCGGCTGGTCGCCGAGACCGCCGCCGGTCCCGCCGAGGCGGACCTCGTGGTCACCCCGGCACGGCTCACCGTCCACGAGCAGTACGCGGCCCGGCGCGCCTTCGGCGTCCAGGCGCAGCTGTACTCGGTCCGCTCGGAACGCTCCTGGGGCATCGGCGACCTCGCCGACATGCGCGACCTCGCCGCGATCACCGGAGCCCGCCACGGCGCGGACTTCCTGCTGGTGAACCCGCTGCACGCCTCCTACCCGACCCCGCCCGTGGAGCCCTCCCCCATCTCCCGGTCACCCGGCGCTTCACTGCCCCGCTGTACCTGCGGATCGAGGACGTGCCCGAGCACCGCTCCCTCACCGAGGTCGCCCGTCAGAAGGTCGAGCTGCTGCGCGGCACGGTCGAGGACCGCAACACGCGCGGGGACCGGCTCGAGCGCGACGCCGTGCTGGAGGCGAAGCTCGAGGCGCTCGAGGAGCTGTTCGCGGTGCCGCTGACGGCGGGCCGGGCCGCGCTGCTGGACGCCTACCGGGCGCGGGAGGGGCAGGGGCTCGAGGACTTCGCCCTGTGGTCCGCGATCGCGGAGTCGGTGCGCGGCACGGCCGACGAGGAACTGCTGCAGCACCTCGACGAGGCGACACTCGAGCGGGCCCGGACCGAGCTCGCCGACCGGATCGAGTTCCACGTCCGCGTGCAGTGGTGGCTGGACGAGCAGATGGCCGCCGCCCAGGCCGCCTCGCGCGAGGCCGGGATGCGGATCGGGATCATGCACGACCTCGCCGTCGGCGTGGAGCAGGTCGGCGCGGACTCCTGGGCGCTGCAGGACGTGCTCGCGCGCGGCGCGACCGTCGGCGCCCCCGCCGACCAGTACAACCAGCAGGGCCAGAACTGGTCCCAGCCGCCCTGGCACCCGGAGCGTCTGCGCGAGGCGTCCTACCGGCCGTGGCGGGACATGCTGCGCACACTCATGCGGCATGCCGGTGCGCTGCGCATCGACCACGTGCTGGGCCTGTTCCGGCTGTGGTGGATCCCCGAGGGGCACGAGGCGGCCGACGGCGCCTACGTCTCCTACGACCACGAGGCGATGATCGGAATCCTCGCGCTGGAGGCGCAGCGCTCGGGCACCCTCGTCGTCGGCGAGGACCTGGGCACCTTCGAGCCGTGGGTGCGCGACTACCTGGTGGACCGCGGGATCATGGGCACCTCGATCCTGTGGTTCGAGTACGACGGCGAGGGGAAGCCGCTGCGCGCCGAGGACTACCGCACCCTGTGCATGGCCTCTGTGAACACCCATGACCTGCCGCCGACGGCCGGCTATCTCGCCGGCGACCACGTCACCCTCCGCCACGAGCTCGGGCTGCTGGAGCGGCCGCTGGACGAGGAGCTCGCGGCCGACGCCGCCGGGCGCGAGGAGGTGCTGGACGTGCTGCGTGCCGAGGGGCTGCTGGCCCCGGGTCCGGCAGGCGACGTCGAGGAGACGGTGATCGCACTGCACCGGCACCTGGCCCGCACCCCGTCGATGCTGCTCGGGGTCTCGCTCGTGGACTGCGTGGGCGAGCGGCGGATCCAGAACCAGCCGGGCACCGACGAGGAGTACCCCAACTGGCGGATCCCGCTCGCGGACCCGGCCGGCCGGCCCGTCGGCCTCGACGAGATCGCGACCGATCCCCGCACCGCACGGCTGCTCGCCGCGGTGCGGGAGGGGATCGGCGGGCGCTGAGCCCGCTGTCCCCCGACCGCCGGGACGCTCGACGACGCAGCCCCGCCTCCCGTGATCGTGGGAGGCGGGGCTGCGTCGTCGGCGGGGCAGGCTCAGGAGGCGGTGACGGTGCCCCACTCCTCGCGCGCCTCGAGGAAGGCGCGGGCCGCGGCCTGGGCGCCCTCGAGGCTGTGGTGGGCGCCCCAGCCGCACTGGACCTCGTTCGCGGCGGGGACCTCGTCGGCCGCGAGCAGGTCGCGCAGGGTCGCCTCGAGGATCGGGGCGAAGCCGTCTGCGTCGTGGTCCCCCACCAGCAGCACGTAGAACCCGGTGCGGCAGCCCATCGGGGAGACGTCCAGGACGTCCCCGGAGTGGTTGCGCATGTGCTCGGCCATCATGTGCTCGAGGGAGTGGACCGTCTCGGACTCGAGATGGGCGAGGTTCGGCTGGGTGAAGCGGACGTCGAACTTGGTGAGCACGTCGCCGCCGGGCAGCTCCTTGCGGTCGGCGATGCGCAGGTAGGGCGCGGCGACGGTGCGGTGGTCGAGGTTGAAGCTCTCGACGTTCATACGGGGCTGATCGGTCATGGTTCTCCTCTGGTCGGGGGTGGGCGGAGGGGTCAGGGGCCGATGCGGCGGATGCGAGGTCCGCGCAGTCGGCGGGTGCGGAGGCGCGACGCGGGGGCTCTGCGCGGCTCGGGCGCGGTCAGCGGCTCGAGCGGGAGGTGCGGCCGCGGACCACGCCGACGAACTCCTGACGGATCTCGTCGTCGGACGCGCGCGGCCAGGCGAGCGCGATGCGGGTCGGTTCGCCGTCCCGCAGCGGGAGGGCGACGGCGTCCTTGCGACGGTGGAGGCGGGCGAGGGAGAGCGGGACCCGCGTGAAGCCGACTCCGCTCGCGGCCACGGCGATCCGCGAGGCGGCATCGTCGAGGTGCTCCTGCCGGATCTCGGTCTGCCCCTCGAGGTCGGCCTCGACGATGTCGTCGTGCAGGCTCAGCACGTCCTCGTCGCCGACGACCACGCAGGCCCGCTCCTCCCACAGCGCCACCCGGTGCAGCTGCTCGCCCGACTGCTCCGGCAGCGGGAGGCGCACGAAGCACATGTCGACCTCGCCGCCGATCAGCGCCTCCGTCTGGCGGGACAGCGGCACGGGGACGAGCTCGAGCCAGGCATCGCGGCGGCCGGACTTCCAGCGGCGCAGGAAGCGGTCGGGCTCGACGCCGGGCACGAAGCCGACGCGCAGGGTGGTGTGGTGCATGGGACCAGACTAGGGCCCGAGACGGTCCTGGGTCGTCCCGGGGCTCGTCAATCGTTCGGCGCGGGCGAGGACGCGCAGCAGGTCCGGGGTGAAGCGCTCGGCGCGGACGAGGTTCAGCATGTGGTTGCCGTAGGGCAGCAGCTCGAGCCGGCCCTGCGGGGCGGCGGCGGCGAACGAGCGCTCGTGCAGTCGCAGCTGCTCGAAGCGGCCGTGGAGGAAGGTCACCGGCACCGGGATGCGGGACAGCTCGCCGCGCAGGTCCAGGGAGGCGACGGCGGCGAAGGCGGGGGCGACCACGTCGATGTCGGCCCGACCGCCGCGCAGGTAGGCGCGGGCCCCGTCCCGGCCCAGCAGCCAGGTGAAGGGGAAGGCCTCGGAGCCGCTGCGCATCGCGGGCAGCAGGTCGGTGGCGGTGATCAGGCGGGCGTAGAGCCGGGCGGTGAGCGGGGTGGGCTGCACCGCGGCGCCGCAGGCGACGAGGGAGCCGAGGACGGGGGATGCACCGGCCCAGTCGGTGCCGGCGTCGGCCCGGTCCGCCGCGCCGAGCCGCGCCGCGGAGCGGATCGCGAGCATCCCGCCGAGCGAGCTGCCGACGAGGTGGACGGGCAGAGCGGTCGCCTCGTGCGCGGTGCGCGCCGCGCCCTCGATGACGGACTGCGCGGCCTCGAGGGTGAAGTTCTCGCCGCGGCGTGCGCCGTGCCCGGGCAGGTCCGGGGCGAGGACGTGGTGGCCGGCGGCGCGGAGCGCGGGCACCTGCGGGTCCCACTGGCTGTGGGAGGTGCGGGTGCCGTGCACGAGCACGACGGGCCAGGGACGTGCGGGCCCGGCGGGGCGGGTCGCGGCGGGGTCGCTCACGCCGGCACCGTCGCCGCCGCGCAGCGGTGCAGCACCTTCGCGAAGCGCTTGGGGCGGGAGAGGTTCGCGATGTGCCCGGCATCCTGGAGGATCACGAGCTCGCCGTCGCGGGCGGCTTCGACGAAGAGCGCCTCGTGGCGGCGGAAGGGGTCGTGCTCGCCGTTGACGAAGGTGATCGGCACGTCGATCGCGGCGACGTCGGCGAGCAGGTCGAGGGCGCCGATCGTGCGCACCACGGTGCGGATCACGCCGTGGGCGCGGCCGCCTCCGTAGTAGCGCTTCGCGGCCTTGCGGGTGTGGCGCCGGGCGAAGGAGCGGGCGACGCGGGCGTCGGAGTCGCCGGGCAGCCAGTCCTTCATCGTCATCCACAGCCCGTACATCCGCGCCATCGCGGGTCCGGGCACGATCGTGCAGTCCGCGGCGACCACGCCCGCGAGCCGGCCGGGGTTCGTGCCGGCGAAGTGGAGGGTGAGATAGCCGCCGAGCGAGAGGCCGACGAGCAGCGGCGGCTGCTGGCAGCGGGAGACGGCCTCGTCGATCGTGGCGAGCGCGGACTCGAGGGTGAAGGGCTCGCCGCGGCGGGCGCCGTGGCCGGGCAGGTCCGGGGCGATCACCTCGTAGCCGCGGTCGCTCAGACGGCGCACCTGGCCCTTCCACATGGTGCGCGAGGAGCGCACGGCGTGGATCAGCACGATGCTCCGAGTCACGGCGTCCTCTCCTGTGGCGTTCAGCTCCCCCAAGGGAGAGTACCGGGAGCCTGCTACCCACGGCTGCATCGCAGCCCGCGGACGACTCCCCGAAAGGATCTCGCCGGGACGGACAGCCCTCCGTCGCGCCCCTTCGCCGCCGCTGCGCCGGCGCACGTCGGAGGGCGATTCCGTTTCCTCCCGGTAAGCCCTATTCTCCCGATACGGGGCGAGGACGCCCCTTTCCAGGCGAAGGAGCCCACCATGCTGACCAGTGTGTTCGACCGTCTTCGTCCCGCTCTCGTGTGGTGTGCCGCCCTGGCCCTCTCGGGCTGCGTCTCCATCAATGTCCCGACCGCTGACCAGCCCCCTCCGGACGAGCCCGAGGTCGTCGCCGAGGACGCCGGTCAGGAGGGCGAGCTCTCGGACGAGCAGGAGCCGGAGAAGGGCCCTGAGGAAGACGCTGGTCCGGTCTCCGCCGACCCGGGCGATGCCGGATCGACACCGGAGCAGGACCCCGACGAGGACGCTGACGCCGACGCCTCCTCCAGCTGGGAGACCGTCACGAAGGAGACGAGCTCGGGAATCGCCCGCCTCACCGTGGTCGGCTGTGATCCGTCGGTGTACGGCTCCGGAAGCGGATTCCTCGTCGCCCCGGATCTCATGGTCACGGCGGCGCACGTGGTCGACGAGGCGATCACGACCACCGTCGCCGTCGACGGAGAGGTCCGGGACGCCATGACGCTCGGCATCGACGACGACGCCGACGTCGCCCTACTGCTACTGGACAGGCCCTTGGACGGGGCGCACGTCTTCTCCTGGCCGGAGGACGAGGTCGGCATCGGAACGGACATCGCGGCGCTCGGGTTCCCCTACGGCGGCGACCTGTCGATCAACAGCGGGACTCTCAGCAGCATCGAGCAACGCGAGGGCCTGGAGTGGGTACGGATCAGCGCGGACGTGAATCTGGGAAACAGCGGAGGGCCGGTCATCACTCGCTCGGGGGACGTCGTCGGCATCGTCAGCCACGGCTACCACGAGATCGACGGACGCCCGGCCAATGCCATGAGCTACGCCCTCTCCCATGCCACTGCGCGTCCGCTGGTCGACGAGTGGGCCCAGTCCCCCGGCCGACCGGCCACGCCGGAGTGCGTTACCGAGACGGATCCGTCCGAGGTGGCCGTCGACGGCGATGTCTCCGACCCCGAGGTCGCCTTCGCTTTGCTCACCCTTCTCGTGCACGGCGACGCCATCAACCAAGGCAGCTACGACAGCGCGTTCGCGATCTTCACACCCCGGATGCAGGAGGCCATGGGCGGCGTCGAGGCCTGGTCGAGCGGGTTGCACAGTTCGTACTGGACCGAGCTCACGCTGACCGACAGCACGGTCACGCAGGGCGGTGTCTCGCTACGGGTGGCGCTCCGCACCGAGCAGGCGCCGGAGGACGGCCCGGACGGCCAGTCCTGCAGCGACTGGGACCTCACCTACGATCTCGTCCGGGACGGAGACACGCAGGAGCTGCTCATCGACAAGGTGACCTCGCACAGCGACCCCGTCGGCTGCTGACTACTCTGGAGCGATGCCGAGCTACCGCCTCCATCTGCCGATCGGTGCGCTCCGCCCCGGCTCCTCCCCCGCCGACGTGCTCGAGCAGGCCGCGCTCGCGCTCGGCTCCCTCCACGCCGTGGAGCGGAAGGACGTCGAGGCGCCGCTCGTCGCGGGCCGGCGCATCGGCCGGTTGGTGCTGCGCTTCGGCGTGGATCCGAGCTCCCGGGCGGAGGAGGACGAGTCGGCACGGCGGGCCCTCGCGGCGGTGGCCCGGCATCTCGAGGAGACGGTGTGCGAGGTCGCTCCGGCGAGCGCCGTGGTGCTGAGCCGCGGTGCGGGCGGACGGTTCCGTCCGATCCCGCCCTCACGCTCCGGGGCCTGATGACGAGTGCCGGGCCTGGGACGGACCCTGGTCGTGTGGTGGGATGAGAGCGGTGCGCCGTCCGCGCGTGCTGCCGTCGTCCCAGGGGGAGAACGATGATCCAGCCCGTCACCGCACCCGTCGGCCGCCCGCTCGTCAGCGCAGTCACCGGCACCAACGGCAAGACCACCGTCGCGACCGCGACCCTGCAGCTGCTGCGCGCGGCGGGGCTGCGCGCGGCCGGCTGCGACTCGACCGGGATCGACGACGTGCACGGTGCGGTGAGGCCCGCGCAGTTCCGGCGCTCTGCGCAGTTCCTGCCGGACCTCATCGCCGAGCAGGTCGCGCTCGGTGCGGAGGCGATCTCGCTCGAGGCCTTCGTGGGGATCCTCAAGGACGGGCTGCTCGAGCACGTCGAGGTCGACGTGGCGGTGTGCACCGGGCTCGAGCGCGACCATCTCGACGTGCACGGCAGCCTCGAGGCGTACTGGGGCGCGAAGCTGCGGCTGTTCGAGGAGCACCTGCGGCCCGGCGGGGTGGCCGTGCTGGCCACGGACTGCGTGCAGGGGGATCTGGTGCGGGACGCCGTGGCGCGGCGCGGGGCGCGCCTGGCGACGGTCGGCCCCGGCGGGGACGTGGCGCTCGAGGAGGCCGAGGAGGTCGCCGTGGCCGACGGGACGGTGCGGCTAGAGGGGGTGCTGCGCGTGGGCTCGCAGCGTCTCCCGGTCGTGCTGCCGACGGTGCACGCGGTGGCGGTGACGAACCTGCTGCTGGCGGCGAGCGCGGTGATCGCCCTCGGTGCGGGGCCCGGGACGGTGGCCGAGGCGCTGGCCGGGGTGACTCCTCCCCGGGCCGGCTCGAGGTGATCGGGCGCCGCGGCGGCGTCACCGCGATGGTCGACACCGCGCACAACCCCGCGGCGCTGCGCACGGCGCTCACCGCAGTGCGGGCGCGGACCGAGGGCAGGGTGCTCCTGGTGGTCGGCGTCGGCGGGGAGCGCGACCGGGCCAAGCGCACCCCGATGGGCGAGATCGCGGCCGAGCTCGCGGAGCTCGTCGTCCTCGCCGACGACAACCCGCGCCGGGAGCCGCCCGTCCGGATCCGCGCCGAGGTGCGGGACGGCTGTCCGGACTCGATCCCCGGCCTGGCCGTCGCCCGCGAGAAGCCGATCGATTGTCGCCCGCGCAAGCTAAGGCGGCGCGATCCCGTTGTCGGCGGTTCGGGTCAGACGGGGCCTTTACGAGCCGCACTGAGCGGCACCTAGTAGCAGGCCCGAGGTTCGCGCCGTGCGCGCCCCCAAGTTACCAATTTGCCGAGTGGTCTCTACATTCTTCGCGGCAACCTTGGCCGGCCTTATTCAACACCTAGGAATTGCCGTATAATTTTCGATGGGAGCGCTGACGAAATCTGGTAACCAGCCAGGCAGAACGCAGCCCGATGGGAAGCGTGGGGACAGTACCTACACCAGTTCTCCCCACTCTTCCGCTTCGGCCTCCCTATCTTGCGCTGCCGATTCCTCAGCAGCCGCAAGTGCAGGGGCATTTACTTCGTCAAGTAGATCCTCCAAACCCCACGCTAGGTAGAAGGCGAAGAAGGGATCAGTGATGGTGAATGTTGATGTTGCGCCTGCGTCTCGATACTCCAATACCGGCTGCAGGTCAGCTTGCGCATATGGATCCATCCCCGCCTCCACTGCGTCCTGCAGAGCCTTGAGTGAAGGCAGCTTTTCGAGAAGTTTAGTGGCGGCAATAAGGGACATATTCTTAATTATGGCGGTCGGCACGGTCTTTGGTGGTGGAACTTGATCGACAACGTTCCCGATTGCGATTCTCAGCTCGTCTTTTGTAAGATCGAGCTTGGGCCCAGTACTTGCGACTGCAAGCAGCACCATTTGATACGCATCAACTTCCCCGCCGGACTTGATCGGTATTAACTTCCGGTCGCTACCTCGAGTCTCCGGACCCTTGGCAAGTTTTATTACCCATGCCTTAATGTCATCGAGAAGCTGCGCCTTGAAGAACGCCTCCCAATCATTCGGCCTTGATAGCGTTACTTTCCTAGGCTGCGCTCCAAGGATGCCGTTCGGTTCGCCGACGCACAGTTCGCGGCAGAGTTGCTGCATAAGTTGGGGGCTACCAAAGCTCTGCTCTGCGAGCTTGCCTGCTAGTTCACCGTCTATGTCATCTAGATTGAGTTTGGCAAATCCATCCTTTGCAATAGTAATAAGGTCCGGCGTTTCCCAGTATTCGACAGGCAGGGGTAGCATCCTGTCCCGCATGTCATTAAGACTCGTCAGCACATTAATTACGCGATTCCCAATGGAGATAAAGACCACTCGACGCCCGGGCGCATCCTTTGAGCCAAACACGAGCGGCTTGAGCGCTTTAATTATGTCCTCCTGCGCGCCGCGAGGTACAAAATGGATATCGTCGATCACAAGCGGTCGCTCAGTAGCGAGAAGCGCCTCCCTTGCGACAAGCTCGATCGGTCGATCGACCGCCACGCTGTATCCATTGCTAGTTGAGTCTTTATAGGTCGGATTTGTCGCAATATGCGTACCCGGTATACCCGCCTGGACGTTGATATTAACGCTAAGTTCATCGGAGTTGCTGTTGTCGCGCTTGATGTTGGTATAAAGGTTGAGCCGATCGCCGATACGCGCCCAAAGAACGTCAACGGAAGTCAATCCATGCCCATCAATCCAGATCGGATCGTATTGGCTCAGAAGGTTTTGCACGAGAACTGTCTTGCCGGTCTTGGAGGGCCCGTTCACAATTAGAATTTTACCGCGGTCCATCCACCACTTCTGAACGGCGGACTCTTCTTTCGTCCGTGGCCGATAGGTGTACCTTGGATATTGGCCGGGGTTAAAAACGTCGCTGGTCGAAAGCGGGTACGCTGCAGATGACTTTCGTATCATGCACGTGACTCTACCGTCACGCGACGCTCGCGGCGCGGGTTTGACAGATTTTGGTGCCGGCAGCGATGCTTCTGATGCCCAGACAGATGAGGGCGGTGCAGGGCTAGTACGATCAAGTTGCCAGACATTCCTCGAGCTGAGCGCTGAATCTGAATCGGCCCAGGTTCTCTGCCGCTACTTTGCGGGTTCGGGCTCCCGGGTGAGGGCCTCGTTGTGCAGCGTCTCGAACTCTATCGGGGTGAGCATCCCGAGGGTGCCGTGGAGGCGGCGGTTGTTGTACCAGTCGACCCAGCCGGCGGTCGCGAACTCGACGTCCGCGAGGGTCCGGTAGGGGCCGGCGTGGAAGACGGTGGTGCGGATGCACTCGGTCTTGTAGAGCCCGTTGATCGTCTCCATCAGCGCGTTGTCCAAGGCGTCGCCGACGGTCCCGATCGACGGGGCGATGCCCTCGAGGGCGAGATGCTCGGTCAGTCGAATGGCGGTGTACTGAGTCCCAGCGTCGCTGTGATGGATCAAGTTCCCTGGTGAGACCGGGTTTCCTTCCCTCTCGCGGTTCCACAGCGCGATGCGCAGCGGGGTCATGACCAGGTCGACCTGCTTCGAGGTCGAGGCGTGCCAGCCCACGATTCGCTGGGCGAAGACGTCGACGACGAACGCGACGTAGACGAACCCCGCCCAGGTGCGGACGTAGGTGAAGTCGGTGACCCAGACCCGGTTCGGAGCAGGGGCGGTGAAATCGCGATTCAGCAGGTCACCGGCCCGTTTCCCGTCCGGGCCGGGGATCGTGGTGCGGACCTTCTTCACTCGCCGGATGCCCTCAAGACCGAGGGTCCGCATCGCCCGGTCCACCGCCCCGCGGGAGGTGCCGGCCAGGCCTTCCTGGCGGCGGAGCCGCGCGACCCACTTCCTACGTCCGTAGAGGCCCTCGGGCGTCATATGGACCTGCCCGGTGGCGGGGTTGATGGTCCAGGCGAGGTCGCGGATCTTGTCCTCGACCAGGGCGTCTGTGACGGTGCGGGCCGCGATGCTGGCCGGCTTCTTCCAGGCCCGGTAGGTGCGTGCAGCGATCTTCAGGCCCTGCTGGCGCGGGACGCGGAGGATCGGCTCGACTGCATAGCCCTCGGCTCTCATCTCGTCGATGAACGCGCAGATCAGCGGTTGTGGGGGCCGAGCTCCCCCGCGAAGAAAATCGAGGCGCGGCGCAGGATCTCATTGTCCTCCCGCAGCCGCTTGTTCTCGGCCTTCAGGCGCTTGACCTCTGCAGACTCCTTGGTCGTGATGCCGGGGCGGGTCCCGTCGTCGACCTCGGCCTGCGCGAGCCAGCGCCGCACGGACTCCCGCGAGACACCTTCCTGCCGAGCCACTGCGGTGACGGCGGCGGTCAAGGTGGGGTACTCCTGGAGGTGCTCCCTGACGAGCCGCACGCACCTCGCGCGCAGCTGGGGAACGATCTTCTTCGGCATGCTGTCCATCCTCTCGGACTCAAACAGCAGCGGCATCAAACCTGGGCCGATTCAGCTCGCGAACTGCGCCGACATCTACGCTCGCTGCGACGACACGAACCGGCGGCTCTGCAACCAGGCGTTCTTCACCAAGGTCTACATCGACGAGGACAACGAGCTGCGCGTCGAGCACAACCGGCCCTTCGAGATGCTGCTCGACCCGCAGGTCAACGCCAACGCGCTGACCTGGGCCGCAGATACCGACAAGGCCCGAACCTCCACCAACATTGAAGTTGGCAAGGGTTCGAGCCTTGTGCGTGGTGTGGACGCGGGTGGACTCAAACCGAACACCTGGCAGCGATTGGAGCGGCTGAGTTCCGCGTGGAATCAGGCGAAGCTCGTGCTCGGCGACCAGCCGGACGGCGCAGCTGACGATGAGCCGGGAGTCGTCGTGAACCCTAGGAGACGAGCTAGAACACCCCTCACGGAGAGCCAAGTGGACGCTATCCGAACAGCCCGCGCGAACGGTGAGAGCGTGGTCTCGATCTGTCAGCGGTTCAACGTGCATCGGATGACCGTCTGGACGCACACGAGAGACTTGTTCTGACGTCCCCTTGTGCTGCACACTCCGAGGTGACCGTGCACGAGCTGCGGCACACGAGCGTTGCTGAGTCCGGAGGCCTGTCGGCTTCACTTGCGATAATGGCACCGTGAAGTTTAAGCGCCGCAACCTCGAAGCTCTTGCTGACCTCATCGTGGGCAACACGGGCCGTGACGACGCGGAAAATGAGGACGAAGCCAAGTACTTCCCCTACCGGTCCAGCATGTACATCACCTCGTTCTTCCAAGAGCTGGAGACTGAGTACCAGCATGACGGTTCCACTCGCCACCGCTGGGTGGCAGATGTGCTGGAACAGATGCTGGCCGAACCGCACGACGGACCCAACCGCCCGCCAGAGATCTTCTGTCGCCTCATCGATCAGCTGATGAGCCCGGCCGATCGTCTCAACGAAGGGTCAGACCGTCCTCGGGCGCTCGCGCAACTCAACGAGGTCCTTGGCCGCGAAGGTTTCGAGGCATTCTATGGCGAAGACAACCACTGCTATCTGCGTCATGTCGGCACCCAGACCGTGACCATCCTTGCCACCAACCCCCACCGACCCTTCAGCAAGGCTGAGCTGGAACGGCGGCAACTCCTGACGGCGTACCTCAACGAGTGCAGCGAGGATGACCTCATCGAGGAGGTGCTACTCCCGATGTTCAGACAGCTTGGCTACCACCGCATCACGGCTGCCGGGCACAAGGATAAGGCTCTGGAGTACGGCAAGGACATTTGGATGCGATACACCTTGCCGACGCAGCACATTCTCTACTTCGGAATCCAGGCGAAGAAGGGCAAGCTCGACGCTTCGGGGGCAACCAAGACGGGTAACGCCAACATGGCTGAGATCCACAACCAGGCGCTCATGATGCTGGCGCACGAGATCTTTGACCCCGAGACCAATCGTCGCGTCCTGGTCGATCATGCCTTCATCGTGGCGGGCGGCGAGATCACCAAGGCGGCGCGCAACTGGCTCGGCAACGCACTCGACGCCCACAAGCGCAGCCAGATCATGTTCATGGATCGCGACGACATCTTGAACCTCTACGTCGTCGCAAACCTACCGCTCCCAGAAGGTGCGTTGCCGCCAACGCCAACCAGTCCGTGGTCCACGAACGCCGAGACTCCGTTTTGAACCGCGACGGCGTTCGCCAGCGGCATCGGTGCGACGAAGGCAAGTTGACGTACGCTGCCAGCCTCGCCCGGCTAGCAGAATCGAGGAAGGAGTGCGATGAATAGTCACTTTCAAAAGGCAGGTGAGTTCCTGCGAGATACTGCGCAGGAGTCTGCTCGACAGGTATTAAGCGATCATCGTGATGACGGCCACATAAGGGGTTTTACTGGCCATTCGCGGTTAAGCGTGGAGGTGTCGTGAGTCAAGGGGCTCGCGCCCTTGTTGGATGATGGGTTCTGCGAAGAATCACATCGTCTACCGAAGGACGCGAGCCATGTTCCAGCCTACGGGCACTGACCTGTCCCTGCCCACTGCCAGCAGCACTGCCGAGCTCTTTCGGGATCCGGCCTCGGTGGTGTTCAACCTCGACGGCTACCAGGTGCTCTCAGCGTGTGATCTGCCGATGGGTGGCCGCCGGGTCATCGCCGCGGCCAACAGCAGTGAGGCGGCCTGCCCTGACTGTGGGGTGATCTCGGCCCGGGTGCATCAGCGCACCCGCCAGAAGGTCAAAGACCTCGGCGTCGGCGGCAAGAACATCGAGCTGATAGTCATCAAGCCTCGGTTCCTGTGCACCGAGGTTGCCTGTGCTCGGCGGACCTTCACTCAGGTCACCAGCCAGCTGCCCTTCCGTGCCCGGTGCACCGCCCGGTTGAAGGCCGCCGCTGTCGAGTCGGTGCTGGATGAGGGGATGCCGATCTGGCGGGCTTGTGCCCGTCACCGGTTGGGCTGGGCAACGATCAACGCCGCAGTAGTAGCCGATACGCTCACTATCCCTGACCCGGACCTGGTGCCGGTGCGGGCGCTGGGGATCGATGAGCACCGCTTCGCTCGAGCGAAGTGGTTCAAGCACCCCGAGACTGCTCAGTGGTGCCGGGTCGAACCGTGGATGTCGACCTTCGTCAACGCCGACACCGGCAACATCCTCGGCGTCGTCGACGGCCGCTCCAGCGCGAACATCACCCGCTGGCTGAAGCAACGCTCCCAGGCGTGGCTGGAGCAGCTGCAGGTGGTCGCGATCGATCCCTCCAGCGCGTTCCGCAACGCCGTACGCCAGGTGCTGCCGGCGGTGGAGATCAGCGTTGATCACTGGCACGTAGTCCGCCTCGGTAACCAGATGCTCACCGAAGTCCGTCAACGAGTCACCCGCGAAGTCCTGGGCCGCAGAGGCCGCAAAGAAGACTCCGTGTGGGCTCACCGGATGCTGTTGCTAAGAGCCGGAGACCGACTCACCGATGCTGGGCTGCACCGGCTCGAAGAAGTCCTCGCCGACGCCGACTTCGAGCAGGTCGCAGCTGCCTGGGCAGTCAAAGAGCGCCTGCGGGCCATGCTGGCCGCCAAGGACATCCCAGCAGCCCAGAACGCCCGGATCGACTTCGAAATGGCGGTCACCGCCGCTGACATGGTCGAGACCGATAAGCTCGCCGCCACGGTCGCGAACTGGTGGACCGAGATCAAGGTCTTCGTCCGCACCCAGGTCACCAACGCCAGGACCGAATCCGCGAACACCGGGATCAAACAGATCAAGCGTACTGGCCGCGGATTCCGCAACCAGAGGAACTACCAATCACGTATTCTGGGTACCAGCGTCAGGCAGACACGCCGACGCCGCAGGATCCCCCACCAACAGGGACTCCACGCTCAACGGTGAATAGCCGGCATACTCGTCCAGATCGACTTCATGGTCGAACAGGAAGTTCAAGGCGTACTCCGTGGCACTGATACCGGTCACTTCAGCATCAGCAAGACTCGGCGGCGCGTAGCGCTGAAGGATCCGGGTCCGGAACAGCGCGATGAGGTCAGCCCGATTGCCGACATAGTGCCGAATATGGCTGCGACTCATTCCGCTCTCGGCGGCAACCTTCTCCAGGGTGGTGCCATTTACGCCGTTGCGGGCGATAGAACGACCGGTCGCAGCAAGGATCGTCGCGATCCGCTCCTCCGCCAGACTTGGACGCCCCACAACCACTCCTCCCTTTTGTTTGTCATTAATGACAATAGAGCAATGATCAGAACCTGTGGATGGCCCTCGGCGGGGTGACGTGAAAGTGGCGTACCTCCCGAGCAAGATCTGAAGCCCATACAAGTTCTGATCAGGGTCGGCGTTGGCGCGCCGGCTCGGGAAGGTACGCCCATGCTCAAGGTAGTCCAGGAGAGCACCAAGTCCAACGTCGACGCGACCACCGTTGGGGGTGGGTCGCTGCTGGATGAGATCGTGCGCGATGGCGCCAGGCAGATGCTCGCGGCCGCGCTGCAGGCCGAGGTCGCCGCCTACATTGAGCGGTTCATCGAGGAGGTCGACGAGCACGGCCACCGGCTCGTGGTGCGCAACGGGTACCACGCGCCCCGGGTGGTGACCACCGCCGCTGGTGCGGTCCCGGTCCGGCAGCCTCGGGTCAACGACCGGCGGGTGGATGAGGCCACCGGTCAGCGCAAGCGGTTCGCCTCGGCGATCCTGCCCGCGTGGGCCCGCAAGTCCCCGCAGCTGGCCGAGGTGCTGCCGCTGCTGTACCTGCACGGCCTGTCGAGCTCGGACTTCGCTCCGGCGCTGGAGCAGTTCCTGGGCACCGCCTCCGGACTATCGGCCAAGACGATCACCCGGCTGACCGAGCAGTGGCAGGCCGAGGCCGCCGCGTTCAACCAGCGGTCGCTGGCCGAGACCGACTACGTGTACGTGTGGGTCGACGGGATCCACCTCAAGGTCCGCCTGACCCAGGACAAGGTCTGCCTGCTCGTCATGGTCGGCGTCCGCGCCGACGGCACCAAGGAGCTCGTCGCGCTCGAGGACGGGCACCGCGAGTCCACCGAGTCCTGGGCAGACCTGCTGCGCTCGTGCAAGCGTCGCGGCATGGCCGCCCCCGTCCTTGCCGTCGGCGACGGCGCCCTGGGGTTCTGGCGTGCGCTGCGGGACGTCTTTCCCGAGACCGCCGAGCAGCGGTGCTGGTGGCACAAGATCGGCAACGTGCTCGCCGCGCTGCCCAAGTCGGTGCACAAGGACGCCAAGGCCGCCCTCGCCGAGATCTACAACGCGCAGGACCGCGAGCACGCCGAGGCCGCGGCGCAGGCGTTCGCGGCCGCCTACGGTGCGAAGTGGCCCAAGGCGGCCGCGAAGATCACCGAGGACCTGGACGTGCTGCTGGCGTTCTACGACTTCCCGGCCGAGCACTGGGTGCACCTGCGCACGACCAACCCGATCGAGTCCACGTTCGCCACCGTCCGGCTGCGGCAGCGCGTCACCAAGGGACCGGGCTCGCGCGCCGCGGGCATCGCCATGGCGTTCAAGCTCATCGAGTCCGCGCAACGACGCTGGCGCGCGGTCAACGCACCCCACCTCGTGGCCCTCGTCCGCGCCGGCGCCACCTTCGAGAAGGGAAAGCTCGTCGAACGACCCGAGGAATCAGCAAACCAGCAACACGTAGCGTGACACGCCGATCCACAGGTCTTGACAATTACTCTTATGACAATATACTATCAGCCTGTACGCGGTGAGCGACGGAGAGAGGAAACGATGGAAAAGATCCGCCAGGAGACCCCAGTGGTCGAGACGGCATATGGTCCGGTGCGCGGCACCGTCGAGGATTCGATATTGGCTTTCCGCGGCATTCCCTATGCCGCACCGCCAGTAGGTGACCGGCGGTTCAAAGCGCCTGAGCCCCCGGAACCATGGACTGAGCCGCGAGAGGCGACGCAGTTCGGCCCGGCCTGTCCCCAGGAGTACAGCGAGCTGGAGCTTCCGGAAGGCCTGGAGCTTCCGGAAGGCTCGCCCATCTCTGAGGACTGCTTGACCCTCAACGTGTGGTCACGCTCATTGGAGGGCAATGATCCGGTGATCGTGTTCATCCATGGAGGCGGCTTCGTCGCAGGATCGGCCAGCATTCCTTGGTATGACGGTGCAGACCTCGCCCGGCGCGGGGCGACGGTGGTCTCGATCCAGTACCGTCTTGGCCCGTTCGGCTGGCTCGATCTCAGCGACCTCGGCCCCGAGTACGCACAGAGCATGAACAACGGCCTGAAGGATCAGATGGCCGCACTGCAGTGGGTCCGGCAGAACATCGCTGCCTTCGGCGGGGATCCGCGGAACGTGACGGTCTCAGGTGAATCTGCTGGCGCGATCAGCATCTCCGCACTCATGGGAGCCCCGGAGGCTGATGGACTCTATGATCGGGCCATTCTGCAAAGCGGCACCGCCGGCACTGTAGCCTCCCGCAAGTGGGCCGCAGGCGTGGCGAAGACCTTCGCCAAGAAGGCTCGGGTGAAGAACCTGGCGGAGGTGCTCGAGCTCAGCACCGAACAGATGCTCCGGGCCGCATCGAAGCTGTACTCCTCCGAGTTCTTCGACACTGTGTTCCACCCGGTGGTCGATGGCGGGCTCATCCCCGAACTGCCGTCTGCGCGGATCGCCTCACCAGATGGCCCGAGCACACCGGTGATCATCGGGACCACACTCGACGAGGCCCGCTACTGGTACTACCCACTGCCTGTGATCCGACGACTCCCCTTGGTCTATTCGCGTCCCTGGCTGGAGGCCCTGGTCAGCGACCGCGCTGATGAGGTCATCGAGGCGTATCGGACCGAACGCCCGGATCTGACTGACTCGGAGCTGCAGCTGGCGATGATCGGCGACGTCGGGTTCCGCATGCCGGCGATCCGCATGGCCGATGCGCTCTCAGCCCGCGGCGTCGAGACCCACATGTACCTCGCGACCGTTCCGACCATAGACATGGACGGCGCTCTGGGCTCCCCGCACGCGGTGGAGCTTCCATTCGTCTTCGGCACCACCGGCGCCGCCACGACGTTCGTCGCCGACGATGCCGCCAACCGTCGCCTCTCCGAGCAGGTTCAGGATCTGTGGGTCTCCTTCGCCCAGGGGCAGACTCCGACCACCGCGGAGACAACCTGGACTCAGTACGACGAGGACACCAGGTCCACCTTAATCATGGACACTGACCTGCGCGTCGAGAGCGACCCATATCCGGCCGCCAGACAGGCGTGGGGCGAGCTGTCCTTCAACGGTGCCGAGCCCGGCTTGGAAGGCCTCACCCCATTCCAGTACGCCGGCACCAACACATACGACCCACGAGTCATCGGTGCTGTCATCGGATGGGGGCGGGTCTGAGCTGCAGGTGCAGTGCTGCTCGGTCTGGCGGCCGGGGCATTGCTGCTGGGGCGGCGTCTCTGGCGCGGGTGATGCCGGCGGCGTGGACGACGATCTGGTGCGTCCTGTGGAGTAGCGTCCGGGATAGTGGTGTACGAGCCTCGGTGAGCTGGCTGTTGGAATGACAGTGACGGCCACCGCGTGTTCTTTCGAGTGAACCTCTCACAGCACTCTCGAAAGGAGCCACGACGATGACCGTCACCCCTTCCAGTATCGACCTGAAGGCCCTTCTGGAGAAAGAGGTCCTGCAGGCCTCTCCGGACCTGATTCGGGAACTGCTGCAGATCTTCATCAACACCCTGCTCTCGGCCGAGGCTGACGCGGTCTGTGGGGCCGAGTACGGTGCCCGTGATGCATCCCGGAGCAACCGGCGCAACGGCTACCGGCACCGAGAGCTCGATACCCGGGCTGGGACCATCGATGTCGCAGTCCCGAAGCTGCGGGAAGGCTCCTACTTCCCCGACTGGCTGCTGGAGCGCAAGAAACGCGCGGAGCGGGCTCTGACCTCGGTGGTGGCCACCTGCTACCTGCTCGGTGTCAGCACCCGCCGGATGGACAAGCTGGTCGGCTCTTTGGGGATCACCAGCCTGTCGAAGTCCCAGGTCAGTGACATGGCCGCCGAGCTCGATGAGCAGGTCGAGGCCTTCCGCACCCGGCCGTTGGATGCCGGGCCCTACACCCTGGTCGCCGCAGACGCGATGGTGATCAAGGTCCGTGAGCATGGGCGAGTGATCAACGTCCACGCGCTGATCGCTACCGGAGTCAACAGCGACGGATACCGTGAGATCCTCGGGGTCCAGGTCACCTCTGCTGAGGACGGAGCCGGATGGCTCTCCTTCTTCCGCGACCTGGTCGCAAGGGGCCTGTCCGGGGTCAAGCTGGTCACCTCTGATGCCCACCCCGGGCTGAAGGCCGCGGTGGCCGCGACCCTGCCTGGGGCAGCCTGGCAGCGGTGCAGGACCCACTACGCGGTGAACCTGATGAGCATCACTCCCAAGCAGCAGTGGCCAGCAGTGCGGGCGTTGCTGCACAGCATCTATGACCAGCCCGGCCCTGAGGCCGTCCATGCCCAGTTCGACCGAGTCGTTGAGGACCTCGATGCCAAGCTGCCCAAGGTCGCTGACCACCTCGCCGCCGCCCGGGAAGACATCCTGGCCTTCACCGCCTTCCCCAAGGCCATCTGGCGCAAAGTCTGGTCCAACAACCCCAACGAGAGACTCAACCGCGAGATCCGCCGCCGCACCGATGTCGTGGGGATCTTCCCCGACCGCGACTCCATCACCCGGCTGGTCGGAGCGGTGCTGGCTGAGCAGCACGATGAATGGGCAGAAGCCCGCCGATACCTCTCGCTGGAAGCCATCGAAGCAGCCCAGGCCCTCGAGCCCACCAGCAGTCAGGAGGTGAGCACCACAGAGCCCACCCTCGAAGCCATCCCCGCCTGAACACACCCTGAAACGAGAGCACACCGCGAACACGACTCATACACCACTACTCAGGACTTGACCTCCTGTGGGGATCGAACCCACAATCAGCGGGTCAAAAGTCGCAGCACCTTGGGTAGCACCCTGGCTGCCTACCCAGGAGGTACCGAACACACCCACACAGTACCTACCCTCGGCTACCAAACCAGCCAGAACAGCAGTGTGAGGGAATCGAGGCAGTCTTCCAACCGCCACCATTCAGCATCACTGCTGTAATTCTGCGTAGGCAGTCAGCGCCGCCCAGAGGTTAATCCGCTTTTGAACTCGACCACGTCGCCGTCCTTCATGACGTAGTCCTTGCCCTCCAGGCGGACCTTTCCGGCGGCTTTGGCCTCGTTCATGGAGCCGGCAGCCACCAGATCATCGAAGCTGACGATCTCGGCCTTGATGAAGCCACGCTGGAAATCAGTGTGAATCACACCAGCCGCCTCCGGCGCTGTCGCGCCCTGCGGGATAGTCCAGGCGCGTGTCTCCTTCGGGCCCGCCGTCAGGTAGGTCTGCAGCCCCAGGGTGTTGAAGCCCACGCGTGCCAGCTGATCCAGACCGGACTCCTCCTGACCGTTGAGCTCCAGCATCTCGCGGGCTTCCTCCTCAGAGAGATCCACCAGATCAGACTCCAGCTTGGCGTCAAGGAACACCGACTCAGCCGGTGCCACCAGATCCGCCAGCTCCTTCTGACGCTCAGGAGAACCCAGCACACCCTCATCTGCGTTGAAGACATAGATGAACGGTTTAGCGGTCAGCAAGCTGATCTGCGCCAGCTGATCCATATCCAGTGATGAAGCCTTGGAGAACACCGTCTCCCCCGCCTCCAGCACGGTCAGCGCCTCCCGGTAAGCATCCAGGGTGGCCTTATCAGCCTTCTTACCCGAGACCTGCTTCTCCAACTTCGGGATCGCGTTCTCCAGGGTCTGCATATCAGCCAGGATCAGCTCAGTGTTGATGGTCTCCATGTCAGAGGTGGGATCCACCTTGCCGTCCACATGGATGACATTCTCATCCTCGAAGACACGCACCACCTGAGCGATCGCATGAGCCTCACGAATATTGGCCAGGAACTGGTTGCCCAGACCCTCACCCTCGGAGGCGCCCTTCACAATGCCGGCGATGTCCACAAAAGACACCGTGGCCGGAAGGATCTTCTCCGAGCCGAAGATCTCGGCCAGCTTCCCCAACCGCTCGTCCGGCAGGTTCACCACGCCCACATTGGGTTCAATGGTCGCGAACGGGTAGTTCGCCGCCAGGATCGTCTGCCGGGTCAGTGCGTTGAAGAGGGTCGACTTACCCACATTGGGGAGTCCCACGATTCCGATAGTCAGTGCCACGATCCCCTAACCTACCGCGGGAGCCCCCGCTATGCCGAGTCCAGTGTCCGTTCCACCGATTCCCGTCTCGGAGCACCCTGTGCCAGTATGAGGTGATATTGCCCACAAATAGGACCCGTTATCGGGCTCTTCAGAGTTGAGTGTGGGGTGAGGCGTCGAGGCCGCCGGTGATGAGGAGCATTCGGAGGCGGTAGTGCTCGAAATTCCGGAAGCCGCGGGCGGTGCGGCGGCCGAGCTCGATGAGCCCGTTGACGGCCTCGGTGCCGCCGTTGCTCGCGCCGTTGGTGTCGAAGTAGGCCAGGAACGCTGTCCGCCAGCGGCGCAGAGTCTTCCCGAGCCTGGCGATCTCCGGGATCGGGCAGGACGGCAGGGAGGCGATGAGCTCCTCGGCGAGCTGTCGCCCTCGTGCGGGTGTGGGCTGGTGGAAGACGTCGCGGAGGTCTTGGGAGCAGTGGTAGGCGACCTCGACCGCGACATGCTCGGGATGCGCCGCGAACGCGCTGGCCAGCCGAGTCTGCTGGCGCGGGGTGAGGCGTTCGCGCCCCGCGCGGAGGATGTGGCGGATGCCGTAGAGGGGATCTCCCTTGCGGCCGCGGTGGCCGAGGGTCTCCTGCTGGATCCGGCGGCGAACGTCATCGACCGCCGCCCCGCCGAGCTTGACGATGTGGAAGGCGTCCAGCACGCAGGTCGCATCTTCGAGCTGGTCATCGATCGCGTTCTTATATCCCTGGAACGGGTCCAGCGTCGCGATCTCGACCCGCCGTCGGAACGTCTCGCCCCGCTCGTCCAGCCAGTCTCGGTAGGCCTTGCCGGATCGGCCGGGGACCAGGTCCAGCAGCCTGGCGGTGGGGTGGGGTCCTCGGGTCAGGTCGACCATCCCGGTGAGCTCCTTCGGGCCGCGCCGGCGCGGGTCGCGGTGGTGCCAGATGTGCTCGTCCACGCCCAGGACCTGCACTCCCTCGAACCGGGACGGGTCGTTCGCAGCCTCGATCAGGAGTGGTCGGACCTGGGACCAGACCGTGTTCCAGGTCGTGCCGAGCTGACGAGCAAGGCCCTGGATAGTCGCTCCCTCGCGGCGGAGCTGACCGATCGCCCAGCGGATCGCGCGCGTGCTCAGCAGGCCCCGCGGAGCGCAGACCTCCGGGTCCTGCTCCACGAACGAGACCACCTCGCAGAGGCCCTCGTGGCAGATCCAGCGGCGCTTGCGCCACCGGATCCGCACTGGACGGCCCGCCCAGGGCGCATCGATCACCTCGACCATCACTCGGCCGTGACCAGCGGCGATGACTCCGCAACCAGGGCATCCGGCCACTGGATCGCAGGACTCGACCTCGAGCACCAGGCCCGTACGGCCCTTCACCACCGAGGCCAGATGGAGGGTGGGGAAATCGAGGAGAAGATCGCAACGGTCGCAGCGGCCGAGCGCGTCAGAGCAGGCGCACGTAGAGTTGGGCATTGTCGAGGTCCTTGAGATTAGCGGGGGTAGAAGTCCGCTCATCATCGAGGACCTCGACGTCTATCCCCAGCTACCCGACGCCACCGGCGCGCCCACACTCAACTCTGAAGAGCCCGTTATCGTCTTGCTCCTTTCCGCGTGACTATGCGCCACAATCAAGAATCCGCCCCCTCCTAATTCGCGAGTCTCACTTCAGATTCGAAATAACGTAGGGATGTTTTGTGCACAAGCATGTTTGGTCCGCGCAAGGCTGCCCCGTCAGCCGTGCGCCTGACTGACGAGGTAAAGAACTGAAAGGTAGAAAATCATGGCAGCTGCGTCTGCAGTCTCCAAAGTGAATTGGCCGGTGTTCATCGTGTCCGCGGTGCTCATCCTGGCCTTCACGCTCTGGGCCGCCCTTGCACCGGGCACCGCCTACACCACGCTGGAAACAGCGTTCACATGGCTCAGTGAGTACCTGGGCTGGTACTTCATTCTTACGGCGGCGATCATTGTCATCTTCGTACTGATCGTGGCATTCTCACGCGTCGGTAAGACGAGGCTTGGCCCCGACCACTCCAAACCCAAGTTCAGCCTTTTCACCTGGGCCTCCATGCTCTTCGCCGCCGGTATCGGCGTAGACCTGATGTTCTTCTCCGTAGTTGGTCCCGCCACGAACCTGCGAGTAGGCCCCGGAGCAGCCGAAGGCACCCTCCAGGCCGCTGAAGAGGCTGCCCTGTGGACTATGTTCCACTACGGCATCCCAGGTTGGGCGATGTACGCCCTTACCGGTATGGCATTCGGGCTCTTCGCCTATCGCTACCACCTGCCGCTGTCTATCCGCAGCGCGCTCTACCCCATCATTGGCAAGCGTGCTAAAGGGGCTATTCACCGTTGAGCGTGGAGCCCTTGTTGGTGGGGGGTCCTGCGGCGTCGGCGTGTCTGCCTGACGCTGGTGCCTAGGATACGTGATTGATAGTTCTTCTGGTTGCGGAACCCGCGGCCGGTGCGCTTGATCTGCTTGATCCCGGTGTTCGCCGACTCGGTCCTGGCGTTGGTGACTTGGGTGCGGACGAAGACTTTGATCTCGGTCCACCACTTCGCCACCGTGGCGGCGAGTTTATCGGTCTCGGCCATGTCAGCGGCGGCCACGGCCATTTCGAAGTCGATCCGGGCGTTCTGGGCTGCTGGGATGTCTTTGGCGGCCAGCAGGGCCCGCAGGCGCTCCTTGACCGCCCAGGCAGCTGCGACCTGCTCGTAGTCCTCATCATCGAGGACTTGCTCTAACCGGTGGAGTCCGGCGTCGGTGAGTCGATCTCCTGCCCGGAGTAGCAGCATCCGGTGAGCCCACACCGAGTCCTCTTTCCGGCCCCGCCGGCCCAGGACTTCGCGGGTGACTCGTTGGCGGACCTCGGTGAGCATCTGGTTACCGAGGCGGACTACGTGCCAGTGATCAACGCTGATCTCCACCGCCGGCAGCACCTGGCGTACGGCGTTGCGGAACGCGCTGGAGGGATCGATCGCGACCACCTGCAGCTGCTCCAGCCACGCCTGGGAGCGTTGCTTCAGCCAGCGGGTGATGTTCGCGCTGGAGCGGCCGTCGACGACGCCGAGGATGTGGCCGGTGTCGGCGTCGACGAAGGTCGACATCCACGGTTCGACCCGGCACCACTGAGCAGTCTCGGGGTGCTTGAACCACTTAGCGCGGGCGAAGCGGTGCTCATCAATCCCGAGTGCTCGTACCGGCACCATGTCGGGGTCGGGGATGGTGAGGGCATCGGCAGTGACGGCGGTGTTGATTGTTGCCCACCCAAGCTGGTAGCGGGCGCAGGTTCGCCAGATCGGCATCCCCTCATCCAGCACTGCTTCGACGGCGGCTTCCTTCAACCGGGCGGTGCACCGGGCACGGAAAGGAAGCTGGTCGGTGACCTGGGTGAAGGTCCGCCGAGCACAGGCGGCCTCGCTGCAGAGGAACCGGGGTTTGATGATCACCAGTTCGATGTCTTTGCCGCCGACGCCGAGGTCTTTGACCTTCTGGCGGGTGCGCTGATGCACCCGAGTCGAGACCACCCCGCAGTCAGGGCAGGCCGCCTCGACGCTGTTGGCAGCGGCGGTGACCCGCCGGCCGCCCAGCGGCAGATCACAGGCTGCGAGAACCTGGTAACCGTCCAGGTTGAACACCACCGAGGCCGGATCCCGAAAGAGCTCGGCAGGGCTGCTGACAGTGGGCAGGGACAGGTGTGGGCCCGTAGGCTGGAACATGGCTCGCGTCCTTCGGTAGACGATGTGATTCTTCGCAGAACCCATCATCCAACAAGGGCGCGAGCCCCTTGACTCACGACACCTCCACGCTCAACCGCGAATGGCCGTTTTACTAGCGCTGCTGGTATAGCCTTGCGCCGAATTCAAGAGAAGCTCGATGCGTACAGAGAACAGATGAAGGGTCCAGGTCTGTCCAAGTCTGAGCAAGCGAACTACGCGCAACTGGACGAACTGAAGTCTGAGATCGAGGCGGAATGCGACCGCTACTGGCGAGGCAGCGGCATCGACTGGAGACCTCTAAAGCCGGTCGCCAAGGGCGTCGTCAAGCGAGCCGACGAATCACAGTCTGATGACTGAAGTGATGTCTCACTTCTAGTTAGGAAGGCTGGGATCCTCGTGCAAAGTCGTCCGCTCGTATCTCCGTGCCCTCTCCGACTGGAGTCATACCGACACGAAATCTAGATAATTGCGTCCTGCATGACCAACATGTGATTCATGATCGACAACTCCTTGACCTTGCCAAGCCCGGGAAAGTGCTGACGCTGATACAGATCGCGGAACCCGTCGATTCCTAGGTTTGTTGGGAGCGACCTTTCGTCAACGAAGTCGATGAGCTTCTCAAGGGCCTCGAAGAACTTCCCAGCCGGGTCATCCTGAGTCTCGTTGCTGTCAGAGCAGAAGTGCTTCAGGCGGACAACATCACCGGATTCATATGTGAAGTGGATAACCACCGCATAGGCAGGCCCGCCGCCGGATTGAAATCCCCTTCCAAGCGTGAGGAAATCGCTGACGCCGAGGTAGCCTGCGCTCTTGTAGCCGGCAACGCGAGTGCTGAAGATCCCCTCTTCACGGCCGACGTACTCTCGATTGCGCGGCAAAGCAGGAAACGGGTCATTCGCCCAAACCACCGGAAGGCCTCCGAGGGGAAGACCATATGACGCCGGGACCGTCCGATCTTCGGCAATGTTCCATCGAACTCCGTGATACGTCGCACCTTGTAGGGTCACGGAGAGATCCAGTTCATGAACGATGTCGAGTGTGAACTCGTGTCCAGCACCCCTGGCCTCACTGATCCAACGTGACATCGCCGCGTGATCAGCGTCAGCATTGGAGAGGACCGCAAGTCCGTGGTGCTTGAGAAGATCATTCTCAAGGTAGTAGTCGCCAAGCCCTCTCCAACTACCCTTCGAACGTAGGTCACCAACCGAGGGGTTAAGGACGAGGTCACAACTGCCTCCCTCGTCGGCTATCGCTCCCAACCTCCGCGTGAAGAGGTCGTTTGGCGCGGCCACCGGCTCGAGAACCGGTACGACACGCGAAGATGCAGCAAAACTTGAGGCGCAGTTACGCACGGCGAAGACCTCATGCTGTCGTGCCCTCAGCCTAGGCATATACATTTGCCACCTCCTGGTTCATCCAATCTTGAAGACTGGATATCTGCTGTCTCGTCGGATCAAGCTTTAAAACGGCGGGCCGCACCGGTTCGGGCAATTTAGCGATCAATGTACGGCCAGCCCGCGGCTTCCGCGCTCTCAGCTGATCGGCTACCGCGTTGTGGAAAATCAGCGGGTCCAGATCTCGGGAAGCTGCTAGTGCGTATGAGAACACCCGCGTGTTCGGGAGATCGGGAACAGTAGAGCCAAGAGCAGACAGGACTCTGAGATACTCTGCGCGACGAAGTGACCGCATTAAGACCTCTGAGTCAAGGTATTCACGGCTAAACTCCGCGTTGCGGACAGTCTCCACGCGACCGTTCACATTAAGCCAGTGAAGACCAACAGTCTCGAACTCCCGGGCAGCGAGCAGTCGTTCCACTACGCGCTTTGATGCCATAACAGACACCAAGGGTGCAATTTTCCGGTAATCGTGTAGTTGGCTATCGAGTCGGGAAGTGTTGTCGAGGTCGCTCTTGATCTCGACGGCGTGCAACGAGTCTGTCACGGCCAAGAAGTCGACGATGGAGCGGCCGACCCTGAACTCCGGCAGAAGGATGCCGTCGCTCCACGGGATCATCTGACCGAGAACGGCTCTACGGTAGACGAGATCGTTACGGTAGTGGCGCGAAAGCCATCGGTCGCAACGCCAGATCAGTGTTCGAACGGTGGATGCGCCAATGGCTAGACCACTCTCAACAAGACTTGAAATGGTGCGATTCGCCAACTTCGATGCCGGGCCGTCTCGCATCGCTGAGCGGAGAACGGGAGCCGAAAGCAATGCCGAAGCCGCTGCCGCCTGGCTCTCTACAACGCTCATGATTTGGCCTCGTTCGGGGGTCCGTACATCAGCCAGTCGAGAGTCACGGCCAACTTGGCGTACTGCGTGAGGTAGTAGGACTGCTGACGATAGCTTCGGTTGTTGTTCAGGTACTCTCGCAAGCCCTCACCGTCGCGGGTCTCGTCGAGCAACGACCAAGGGTGGCCAAGAATCCAGTCCTCTCCTTCGCGATCGAGCACGTCTTGAAAGGTCACACCATCCGGGAGAGAGCGTTTTCCCAGGTTCTTGGTTTCTCGGGATATATAGGAATGAATCTTGGATGGGACCTCAAGCTGCGGCAGCAAGCTCCCCGCCTCGTCAAGGAATCCACCTTGCCGGAGATGCTTCCAGTAGGGCACATACCAGTTGCTAGCGAAGGAACTCCCGAACGCCTCCGATATCACCTGGTCACTGGGAAGCCCACGGTCTGGCGAACCAAGCACATCATCAACGAGGTCCCAGCGAGATAGGCCAATGATCCCTTTAACAGTCATCTTGGCACCAACACCGAACACCACGTCGAGTTGATCCGAAGCTGACTCAATGTCGGAAACCTGCACGAGTCGACCGTCAGGATCGTTGCTCTTCACCAGTTCGTAAATCTGATTCTTGAGCTGACGTAGAACACGAGCCGGAAGCGCCCTCTCCTTGATTCCTAGCGCTCGAAAGACGTCGATGAAGTCGGGGACAACAATCTCAAATGCCTCGATTTGACCACCTTCGATCTGCACAGTTCGAGAGCGAATCTCTGGGGAAGCTTCCGAGTCCCAGTTGACGAAAAGTAGGCGCTCCTTAAGCTTGCTCGCGTTGGTGCCACGCATCGCCTTCACCAGCGAACGAAGTATCTCAAGTACGTTGTTGTCACTCAGGCTGTAGCCAAGGAAAACGATCGGGTGCTCGACGAAGAAGGTCATCAGCTTGGCGGCAAGGTACGCATCTCGCTCTTGAAAGTCCTCGTAGTCCTCCCCCGTCAGAACGAGTGAACGCGGCTGCTGCGAGGACCCGTGAATCATGTAGATTTCCGCGATACCTTGTGGATCGGCAAACAGCAACTCATCTTGGCCAGTAAAGACGGTGTAGTCAGGGTAAACAACGGACATCAGCCTGTCGAAGTTGGTCGTTATCACTCCTTCGACGTTTGCGCTCTGCAGGAGCGAGAACTCGGAAGCGTGCTCGGCCGTCGGCTCGAATCCTTCAATCGCTTCTTCGAAATACCTTGCCACTTCGATCTTTAGCGCTGATGAGGGATCAGTAACCTCAGGACCATACCTGTCTCTCGAATCTGAGAATCGCTTATCGGACCACCACACCGAGTAAAACTCATTGGCCAGCAGTGAGGCAGTCTTAGGAAGATCGCCTGAAGCGAGGCCACGGTAGTACTCATACGGGTGGCTAGTAAATGCAGCAAAGTGTCTGAGGAGACCTTCCCAATCGGGCAGATCAGCATACCGTCTTGAAATCCCCGAGCCGATAAACAGGTACGGCGCAGCCATCGTCTTCAGATGAGAGCTGAGGAAGTCGTACGCGGTACCCATGCTACATAGGGTATCTTCCGGCGTCCTCCCGCGTAGTCGGTTCCGTGGTGACACGCCCGGCGGAGCAGTTTTCCACCCGCCACAACGTCGTCACCGAGTGGTTCTCCGCGTGGCGTGTCGTCGCGCGCCTGATGAGGTCGCGGGTCAGAGTCCACGTCGTGGTGTGTTGCCGACGGTCGACTGAGGTCCTCTGTGATCATCGTGTTGAGCACTCGCCTTGATGTGCCGCAACGCATGCTGACCGGCTCGGTACTCGGCCGCTTGGTCAGGGCCACGCACGATGTTCGGGTCGCCCAGCGGTGCCGGGCCGCTGACGTCGTATTGGTAGCGGTACAGCGCGACCGTGGCGGCGTGTGCTTCCCACCGCTCTCGCGCTTCGGGTCGTGAACTCGGCTGGCCGAGCCGCGCCACCCATTCGGCTCCCGCTTCTTGGGCGTCGTGCAGGAGTCCGCGCGCGGCAGCCTCGATCAGCGCCTGCCGCTCGGTGAGCGCGGTCTGCATGTCGTCTGCGATCGGCTCGGCAGGCGTGGAGATGAGTCCGGCAACTCGTACTGTGGTTCGTTTGCCGGGCCGGAGCTTCTGAGTGGCTTGGTCGAGCATGTCGGCCAGCTGCGCGGCGGGGTCGGCCTGGTCTTCGCCGGGCGTGAGTCTCGGTGCGAGCGCGGTGAGCGCGACGGCTGCAAGGTGGCCGGCTGCCTCGTGACGTGCGAGTGCGCTCTCCAAGCGCTCGTAGTAGGGGCTGGTGAACACGTCGTCGGCCACGTTCTCGGGGAACGGCGCGATGTCGAGCAGCGCGGCCCAGCGGTCGATCTGCGCTTCGCGGGCGAGCACGTCGTACTCGGCGAGCAGCGTGGACAGCGAGGCGTGACGGTCTACCTCGAGCGTCAGCGTCTCGGTCGCGGAGAGGTCGGCGTCGCTGCGCGCAAGCACCTTGGCAAGCCGGTCGATCAGGGTCAGCGGCTTCGGCTGGTCGAGATGCGGCTCGACCTCGTGCGGGTCAGGCACGATCACGTAGGCGTGGTTGCGGTGCTTACCGCGCGTCATCGCCACGTAGAACAACTCCCGCGACGAGACTTCGGGGTCAACGAGCGCGTGCGCGGTATCCACGCTGGCTCCCTGGGCACGGTGGACGGTGGAGGCGTAGCCGAGTTCGAGTTCCTCGCGCACGTACTTCGCAGGCAACACGAGCGCCTTGCCGTGGGGCTTGTCGCCGCGCCCCAGCCGCCGCACAGCGAGCGAGCCGTCGTCGTAGCGGTGCGTGACTTGCCAGCGATCACCGTTCTTGACCCATGCCCTGCCGGTGGACAGGCGGCGGTCGTTGAGCCGGGTGACGACGAGATCGCCGACGCCTGCGGTGGTGCCGTCGTGCAGACGCAGACCGTCGGCCTCAACCTGCCCGGTCTCGATGAGGTCGGCGCGGGCGCGCTCGTTGAGTTGGGCGACCATCTCGCCGGTGCCCGCAATCATCAGCGTGCGCAGGCCCGCGTCGCGGTCGCTGCGCCATGCTTCGTAGATCGCATTGAGCATGGCCTCGGCGTCACCGTCCGCCAGCCTGCCGCGCTCCTGGTACTCGTCGAGCGCATCGGTGCGTCCGTGTCGCAGGCCGAGGCTGGCGCTCTTCTCCCAATCGTTGGCGAAGCGGCGCACATCGGTGAGTTCGGGAACGCTCTGACGGTGTCGCACGAGCATCCCGAACGCCCCGCCTGTCTCGACCGCGCTCAGTTGCGCCCAATCGCCGATGAGGACGACCTTGGCTCCGACTTCGGTGGCGTGCTCGGCGATGCGATCGAGCGCGAGGGTTCCGGCAAGCGAGGACTCGTCCACAAGCACGAGCTGCCCGGCTTCGAGGTTCCAGCGTCCGTGATGGTGTTCGTAGAGGAACTTCGCGGTGTTCTCTGCTCGCACGCCGAGGGAGTCGCCGAGCACTTCGGCGGCAGCTGCCGACGGCGCGAGGCCGATCACCGAGTCGCGTCCGTACGCGGCTGTCCATGCCCGGTGCAGAGCGCGTAGCGCGGTGGTCTTGCCGGAACCAGCGGGGCCGACCAGCAGATCGAGGCTCAGCCCGGAACGGGCGATGCGGGTGATAGCGACGGCCTGGTCGGGGTCGAGCCGAACGCCCCTGATCTTGCGAGAGGTATGCCGCGCGACGAGCCGCGCCGTCAATGCTGGCCCGCCGGTGCGCTGGCTGTGTGCGAGTAGGCGCTGCTCGGCGTCGAGGATGTCTTGGCTGGAGTACGCGATCTGATCGACCGGCTGGAACCTGTTGCCCTCGCTCTCGACGTAGTGGGCGGGTAGGGCGCGGTGGTAGTCGGGGGTGAGCCGCAGCGATTCGGCTTCGGCGTGCGCGACGATCTGGTCGAGCACCTGGAGACGGTCGTCGGTGGTTGCGAACCGGACGCCCATGATCTGCCGCATGGTCTCGGCGTGCAGGTTGAAGCGCCCCCAGGTTGCGCGCCGGTTCGCCACGCTCATCAGCACCACCGAGGCGAGATCCTCGATCTGCTCCAGCCCGAGATCGTCCGCGCGCAGCCGGGCTTCGGTCGCACCCCGGTCGAGCAGGTGCTGCGCCCAGGTGGGTGCGTCCTCGCCGAGCACGACCTCGGCACGCGCCCGCCAGTCGGTGGTGAGGTCGGCCAGCGAGTGCAGTTCTTTCTCTGGTCGCGTCTCCAAGGTCGCCTGTTGCCGGAGCTTCGCAATCGTCGCCGCTGAGGGTTGCCTGCCGTGCTCGGCGACGTACTGCTCGATCAGCCGGTTCTTGACCTGCTCGATGCCCGCCCCGCCGTCGCTGCCGCCGGTGGTGCGTCGGGAGAACTCCGCGATCAGCGCCGCCGGTACGCCTTCGATCTCCCATCCGGTGTTGCGGTCTTTGCCCCGGTCGACGGGCACCCACGTCACGCCGAGCAGCCGCGCGGTGTGATCGGTGAGGAAGGCGTTGTACGACTCCGAGAGAGCGACAGCGGCCTTGTGCAGTCGGCGGGAGTCGAGGGTGCGCCAGCGCCCATCTACGCCCTGCACCTTGTTTGACACCACGACGTGCGTGTGTAGTTGCGGGTCGGCGGCTCGGGAGTCGTAGTGGTCGAACGCGGTGGCGATCACGCCCACGATCGGCATCTGCGCGATACCGCCCGCACCGACGCGGGTTGCAGCGACCCGCTGTTCCAGCAACGCGATCGTGTCGCGCATCGCGGCGTGATGCGCCTGCGCAATCAGGGCTTGCGTGCCCGCGTCGGCCACGCCCCAGATCGCGCTGACCGACTTCGGTGGGGAGAACGTCAAGTCGAACCCTGCAACGGCGGTGCGAGGCTTCTTCGCAACCTCTCCCTCACGGATGCGCTCCACAGCCTCGGCCCGCGCCGCGCCACGCAAGCCGGGGTCGAGGCGTGCAACGCGCGCCGCAATCCGCTCGCGTGGGGGTTGCAACGAGGGGAACCTCTTGCCGAGCTTACCGCCAGTGACCGGATGGATGCCGTCACCGAGCAGTCGGGCCAGGTGTTCCTCAGTCACCGTGTCGCCCTCGGCCAGCGCCGGGGTGCGCCCGTCGTCGAGGCTCATCAGGCCGGTGCCGACCCAGGTTCCGGGCGGGCAGCCGGACTCGGTGTAGTACCGGGTCAGCGGGCTGCTCATCTCCCGGTCGCCGTCGCCGACGACGACCGATTTCAGCAGGTACTCGTAGCCCTTGCCGGACGACATGACACGGATGGTCATCACCACGACGGCCCCTCCCCGAGACCGTCACATCAGGGGCGATCTCGGGGGTTAGGTGCGCGCGCAGCGCGCGGCTCGCACTCTTAGTGCCAGACGTGTGGGGGAATCTGAGGGGCGGTCAAGGGAGCGGGAGCGCGGAGGCCCTAGCGCTGGGAGTCGTAGCCGGGGCTGGGCTGACCGGATACGTTCCGCTCTCGCCCTCTGAGTGCCTGAGCCGCGTGACGACAACGACGGCGAGCGGTGGCACTGACTCGCTTCGTCGAAGGGATGCGGCAAGTGAGAGAGGAGTTCCAGAGTTAGTACGGAAGAACGATATAGCGTACTATCGTGCTTATGATCAAGCCTGGTGAGGATTTGAGAGCGGAGCTGGAGGCGCTGTCCGAGCGCATGGCACGGTTGGAAGCGATGGCCGAAAGCCCCGATCGGGCGCGTGATTCTTCACCAATCCTGGATGAGGAGCAGTTCTGGGCTTTGACGGGCTTACAGTCCCAGCTGAACGATCACCCCTCGACAGTCGAGGGGGCGGTCATGCTGGTGGGTTCGCTCAAACTGCCGGATGGTACGCCGGTAGCGTGGCAGCAGGCCGCGGGCACCGCGGGTATTTGGGAGACGGAGTGGTCCGATCAAGCCGCGGCATTCTCTGCGCTCGGGCATCCTGTGCGACTGGAACTGCTGCGCCATATCCTCTCGGGCACGCACGCGACGGCTGATCTTGCCGAGGTTGCGTCTCTCGGCACGACCGGACAGCTGCACCACCATCTCCGGCAGCTTGTCGCAGCGGGCTGGGTCAAGCAGAGCGGTCGCGGGAATTACGAGGTGCCCGCGGCGCGGATCGTGCCGCTGCTGGCCTGCCTGGTGGGGGCGGGGCGATGAAACGAGCAGTGCTGGCGCTGTACCGCGTGCGAATCCCGCTCTACTACCTCGCGGCAGTGGTCCTCATCGGCAACGCAGTCTTGGGGCGCTTCATGAGTGCCGGAGGTGTTCGTGAGGTGTGGCTCGCTGCTGTGTTCGCCGCTCTCGCACTTGCCGGTCTCTGTCTGATGCTGGTGTTCCTGGCACCGCGACTACTCCCGGACTCTCCGGTCCGGGTGGTCGAGCCACCAGTGCGAGGCCGGTGGTTGGGGATGAATAGTCCAGCCTCGAAGGTTCCTAGCCACGGTGTGAGGGCCTATGGGCAGGCTTATGCCATCGATATTGTCGCCGACCCGGTGGCTGAACCGCGCCCGGAGTTCGGTGGCGCGATGATGCGGCTACCGAGTGCGTATCCTGCGTTCGGTGAGCCCGTATTCGCGATGGTCGACGGGGAGGTCGTACGCGCTTCAGGATGGCGCAGGGATCACCGGGCCCGCTCCAACGGTTGGGGCATCGTCTACATGATGATCGAGGGCATGATCCGCGAAATCGGCGGGCCAGGGTTCGTCATCGGAAATCACGTCACCATCCGCAGTGGCGATGGCGCATACGCGACTGTCGCACATCTGCAGCAGGGATCGCTGACCGTGAAGGTCGGTGACCGGGTGACTGCTGGCACGGTCATCGGAGGCTGCGGGAACTCTGGCAACACCAGCGAGCCGCATGTGCATGCGCAACTCATGGACCGCGCCTCACTTTGGACCGCACAGGGCCTCCCGATGAGCTTCTCCGGCATCACGCTCGACAACCATCCCGAGGCCGTTGACGCGCTCCCAGCGAACGAGCAGCATATGACAGCGACAGGAGAGCGCCACGAAGCATTGCCACGTTAGGTGTTAGGAAGCCACGGCGTGTTGGAGGACTTGGAATGCGACGGCGACGACAAGGGCGTTGTAGAAGAAGGAGACCACGCCGTGGATGAGGACGAGTCGTCGAGCGGGGAGGGTTTTGAGTGTGGCGTCTGAGGTGGCGAAGGATGTTCCGATGGTGAAGGAGAAGTAGAGGTAGTTGAGGAAGACGGGGCGGTCGTTGCCGGGGAAGGTGATGGCGTCTTGGTCTGAGGCGATGTCGGTGGCTTCATACATCTGCGCGAAGCCGGTGTGCAGGAGTGTCCAGGACAGGACGACACCGATGGATGCGGCGACGCCGAGCAGGGCGTCGTTGTGGATGCCGTCGCCGCGGGCGATCAGGGCGAGCACGGCGGAGTTGACGCCGGCGAAACTGGAGATGAGGGGAAGAACCCACGACCATCGTGCGACGGCGCGGACGTCGCCGCGGGAGACTCGGGAGGGGCGTTTGCCGCTCCAGGCGAGGGTGAACCCGATAGCGAGGTAACCGGTCGCGAGTGCTTCCCAAGCGATCAGCGCCCAGAGTTCGCTGGAGACCACGTAAACGAGGCTGGCGACGATGATGCAGATTTCTGCGACCGCGCCGACCCAGAACCCTCCGCGGGAACGTGTACGTGCCATCGGCTCCTGCTTTCGTGTCGGGTGGCGTGGTCGGTCTGCCGGTGTTCGGCGACGATCGCGTGCCGTAGGCGGGAACGGGCCGATGCGACCCATTGTCCCATCGAGGGTTCCGGGCTTGAAGTCCTGGAGCCCGGTGCTCGTGTCGTGGTCTTAGGTGGCGGTGCCCGAGTACAGGTAGACGCCTAGGGCTTCAGGTTTGCCGTCGAGGACGAGGTTCATGTCTTCGGAGGCGGTGCGGGTCATGCCCTGCTTCTCGTAGAACTGGAAGGTGCACAGGGAGTCGGTGTAGAGGTAGAAGTCGCTGCGTCCGAGGCTGCGGAGGTGGTCGAGGTAGTCGCGGTAGAGGGTCTTGCCGATGCCGAGTCCGCGGGTGCTGGAGTCCACGGCGAAGAGCGTCAGTTCGTCGGTCAGCGGGCTCGGGGTTTTCTTGCGCAGCTCACCGTATACGCGGTCGAAGGCGAAGTATTGGCGCATCGACTTCCACTGGGGCAGGCCGAGGATGCCGGCGCGGAGCGTGTGCGCCAGGGTCAGGAGTCGGTTGGTGAATCGGCCGCCGAGGCGTGGCTGCCCGTCGACTTGGCCCATGATGATGCCGACGACACGTTCGTCCTGGACCGCGACGCGGGTCCAGGTGCTGGCCAGGAGGCGCTCGCGCAGGTAGATCTCCAGCGCACTGTCAAGGACCAGGCGGCCGGTGACGTAGCGGTGGATGTAGAAGGCTTCGTTGATGATCTTCTTGATGTCCTCGGCGTCTTGCGGCTGGTAGGGGCGGTAGACGATGTTGGTCATGGCGTGGTTTTCCTTTCCGTGAATGGTGTGGGTCAGCCGGATGAGTCGTCACGTTGCGTGAGGGCGATCAGGTCGGCTTCGAGGGCGGTGCGGTCGGGCTCGGTCAGGACGGCTCCCCACAGCGGGGCGCTGTTGGACCCGTCGGTGGCGGCGATGACCATGCGAGCGATCGCGGGGTCGAGGCCGTCTTCGAAGAGCGCGCTGCGCCACTGCGCGGCGTCTGCTTGGGCGAGTTCTTCTAGGGCGGGCTCGAACATCAGGTGAGCGGCTAGGGCGATGTAGTCGCGTAGCCCGCTGGGGTCCCCGGCGTGAGCGAAGCTGACGCGGATGTAGGCGCGGGTGAGTCTGCCCGGGACCCCTTCGGGCTCGGCGGTCGCGGCCTGCTCGACGTGGCTGCGGAACTGGGTCATCAGGTTGGTGGCCACCCCGTTCAGCAGTGTTTCCTTGTTCGGGAAGTGGTAGAGCAGGCCGCCTTTGGAGACCCCGGCGGCCTCGGCGATGTCGGTCACGGGCACCGTGGTGCCGTGCCGGCCGATCAGGCGTGCGGCCGAGGTCAGGATGAGTTGTCTGGTCTCGTCTGCGCTGCGTCCGGCGGTCCGTGCCATGATGCGTCTCCTTTCTCGTGGGTTCGGTTCAAGGATTTCAGTTGTGGTCAGGTTTTCAGTGGTCGGCGGTGACGGCGTCCTTGTTGTTCGGGATGAGGGTGAAGGCCACGATCGCGGCGAGGACCATCACTCCCCCGGCGATCAGGGTGGTGGACTGCATTGCCGAGACGAACGCGTGCTGCGCGGCTTCCAGGACCGGGCTTCCGGGCTCGAGGACCGCGGTCGCCGAGGCGAGTGAGTCCTCGACCCGGGCCGCTACCTCGCCGGGAACACCTGTCGGCAGGTCGAGGCCTCCGCGGTAGAACACGCTCATCAGCGAGCCGAGGATCGCGATGCCCAGGGCCACGCCGAGCTCGTAGGCGGTCTCGGCGACCGAGGCCGCGGCTCCGGCCTTGGCTGGCTTGACGGCGGAGACCACCGCATCCACCGACAGGGTCTCGGCGACACCGATGCCCAGCCCGAGTGGGACCACGGCCAGCAGCACCCAGGCCAACTGCTCGCTGCTCTCCAATGCGGCCAGCAGCCCAAGCCCGACCGCGCCGGTGATCAGAGCCACCCCGATCGCCCGGCCGCGACCGAGACGGGTGAGGAGGAACCCGACCACTGCCACAGCGGCCATCGCCGAGAGGGCGGCGGGTAGCTGCGCGAGTCCGGCCTGGAGCGGGCTGAGGCCGCGGGCGAGCTGGAGGTACTGGGAGAAGAAGAACAGCACACCGCTGAGGGCGAACACCGAGATGAAGTTGACCAGCACCGCGCCGCTGAAGGCAGGCACGCGGAACAGGTCCACGTCGATCATCGGAGAGGCGGTCTTGCGCTGACGGCGCACGAACAGGATGCCGCCGACCACGCTCGCGATGATCGCCGCTGCGGTGAGGAGGTCGAACTTGCCGCCGGTGACCTGCTTGATCGTGTACACGAACGGGATGATCGCCAGCATCGACAGGCCGCTGGAGATCAGGTCGAACCGGCCGGGGTTGGGGTTGCGGGACTCCGGCAGCAACCACGCGCCCAGGCCGATGACCAGTGCCATGACGGGCAGGTTGATCAGGAACACCGAGCCCCACCAGAAGTTCTCCAGCAGTGCCCCGCCTACCAGAGGGCCAAGTGCGATGCCGCTGGCGGCCGCTGCCGACCAGATCGCGATCGCACGGGTGCGCTCAATCGGATCGGTGAAGATGTTGCGGATCAGCGACAGCGTCGAGGGCATGATCGTCGCTCCGGCCACACCCAGCAGCAGGCGTGCGGCGATGAGGACTTCCGCGGTCGGCGCGAAGGCGGCCAGGATGGAGGCGAGTCCGAACGCTGCGGCTCCGATCAGCAGCAGCTTCTTGCGCCCAATCCGGTCGGCCAGGTTCCCCATCGTGACCAGCAGCCCCGCCAGGGCCAGGGAGTAGATGTCCCCGATCCACAGCACCTGCGAGGCCGTCGGGGACAGGTCGGCGGTCAGCGACGGCACCGCCAGATACAGCACCGTGGCGTCAATGGCCAGCAGCAGCACCGCTCCCACCAGCACAGCCAGCGAGGCCCATCGCCTGGCTGGCGTCATCAGTTCATTCATGTTCAGTCTCCTCAGTATCTTCCTCAAACTAAACCGTCGTGCCGGTACAGTTCTGGTGGTAGTGCGCAGCCCGTACAGGACTGCTGGTGTGATGTGCGGCGAGGTGCCGCGTGGCGCTAGCTGGTGTGTTCGCTGCTGGTGCGTGCGAACGATGCCGCCAGGCTCGCGAACCGTTCCAGGCTCTGGCGGGCGAGGTCGTTGTCTCGGTGGGCCAGCCAGGACCAGGCGACTCCGTTAAGTGTGTCGAGGACGAGTTCGGCGAGCACTCGCTCGTCCTGGGCGAAGTCCAGACGCGCCTCGTCCGCCAGGCGGGTGATGTAGCCGGTGGCTTTCTCCAGGGAGGCGGCGTGCTCGTGCTGTGGCAGCTCCTGGAGTTCGGGGTCGCGCAGCGCGAAGCTGCCCAGGTCGAACAGGACCAACTGCGCGTCGGGGTCGGTCTCGATCTGTGACCAGAACGCCAGCAGCAAGGTGCGGATGTTCTCAAACGGGCTTGCATCGGGTGAAATATGCGGCCAGGCGGCCCCCAGGTCGATCTCGATGTCACTGGCCAGCAGGGCTGCGTACAGCTCCTTCTTGGAGTGGAAGCAGTAGTGAAACGCCCCGTGCGGCATCCCCGCCTCAGCGCAGATCGCACGGGTGCTCGCCGCAGCGATCCCGTCGCGCCTCATCACCCGCAGCGCGGCGGCCACCAACTGCTCTCGACGCTCGCCAGCGCTGATCTGATTGCGCGGCGTACGCGCCTCTCCTCGATCGTCCATAGCCCCATCATACGCCTTGGGCACACGACGTGGCCAGTTGACCTAGGCGAGTGGCCAAGTTAGTGTGTTGGGAGACGTCACGCGGTGCCCGAACTCATGGCCGGGCTTCAGGCCGCACTCCGACCTCTGACCGGGTGCGCCCGCTCACAGCCAGCCACCAGGGGCGATGGACGGTTCGACCCGATAGATCGTGAACAGGAGGGCCCTTTCGATGACTCCTCCCAACGCCACCGGCACCCCTCGTATCCCCGGCCCTGCCGCCCTGCCGGTGGTGGGGAACCTGTTCGAGGTGCTGGGCGCTTCGCAGGAGACCTCAATCGAGTTCGCTGAGGACTATCACGCCAAGTACGGCGGCATGTTCGCCCTTGATGTGCTGGGCACGCGGCAGATCTTCGCCTCGGAACACGCGCTGGTGGCGGAGATGTGCTCCAGTCCGTTGTGGTCGAAGAAGGTCCATGACGCGATCGATCAGGTGCGCGACTTCGGTGGTGACGGGCTGTTCACCGCGTACAACGAGGAGCCGAACTGGGGGAAGGCGCACCGGTTGTTGATGCCGGCGTTCGGGACGATGGCGATGAAGGACTACTTTGGCCAGATGCTCGACATCGCCGAGCAGATGATGGTCCGCTGGGAGCGCTTCGGGCCAGACGTGGAGATCGACGTCGCCGAGGACATGACCCGGCTGACGCTGGACACGATCGCGCTGTGTGCGTTCGATGTGCGGTTCAACTCGTTCTACTCCGAGAACCATCACCCTTTCGTCGGTGCGATGGTGGGCGCGCTGACCGAGGCGGGGCTGCGCAGCGAGCGCCTACCGGGGGTGCAGCCGTTCATGGTCGGCACCAACCGCCGCTACCGCGAGGACATCGCCACCATGCGGCAGATCACCCAGGACATCGTCACGGCCCGCGCCGGTAGGCCTGTCGATCAGCGGCCTGATGACCTGCTGGAGCGGATGCTGTCGGCTGCGGACCCGCTCACCGGGGAGAAGCTGTCGGAGGAGAACGTCCAGTATCAGCTCGCGACCTTCCTCATCGCCGGGCATGAGACCACCTCCGGGCTGTTGTCCTTCGCGACCCACAAGCTGCTGACCCACCCCGATGTGCTCGCGAAGGCCCGCGAGGTGGTTGATGAGGTCTTGGGTGATCGGACCCCGGAGTTCGCTGACCTGGCCAAGTTGGGCTACATCGGGCAGGTTCTGCGTGAGACCCTGCGGCTGCATCCCACCGCTCCGGCGTTCGCGCTGTCCCCGAGTGAGGACACCACGCTGGGCGGATACGACATCGCCGCCGGAGAGAGCGTGATGGTGATGCTCCCGACCCTGCACACCGATCCGGCCGTGTGGCCCGAGCCGACGCGGTTCGACCCGGACCGGTTCTCCCCGGAACGGATGGATGAGATCCCCGAGTATGCGTGGATGCCGTTCGGCCACGGCGCACGGGCCTGCATCGGTCGTCCCTTCGCGTTGCAGGAGGCCACCTTGGTGCTGGCGATGATGCTCCAGCGCTTCGACATCGCCCTGACCGACCCCGGGTATGAGCTGAAGATCGCCGAGTCGCTGACGATCAAGCCCAAGAACCTCACCATCCACGCCGCCAACCGCCTCAGCCACACCCAGCTCCGCACCGACGCCACAGCACCCGCGTCCGCCCCTGCTCCTGCTCCTGCTCGGAAGGCGTCCGCCGCCGCGACACCACCGGCGGATGCGCACGGCACGCCGATGCTGGTGCTTTACGGCTCCAACGGGGGCAGCAGTGAGGGCTTGGCCCGCACCATCGCCGGCGATGGGGCCGCCCGTGGCTGGCACACCCGAGTGGCCTCCCTCGATGAGGCCACCGCGGACCTGCCCACGGCCGGGCCGGTCGTCATCGTGACCTCCTCCTACAACGGCACCCCACCCGACAATGCGAAGCGCTTCGTCGACTGGCTCACCACCACCGGCCCGGACCTGAGCGGTGTTGAATACCTGGTGCTGGGCTGCGGGAGCCTGGACTGGGCCGCCACCTACCAGCGCGTCCCCACCCTCATCGACGACGCCATGACTGCTGCCGGGGCCACGAGGATTCGTGAACGCGGTGCCACCGATGCCCGCACCGACTTCTTCGGCGACTGGGAACGCTGGTACCAGCCGTTGTGGCCCGAACTGTCCGAGCACTACCAGATCGAGGACACCGCCCCGACAGGCCCCCGCTACCGGATCGCCTCCACCAGCCAGCCCGCCGCCCATCGTGAGGAGGCCACCGCGATCGTGCTGGAGAACCGCGAGCTAGTCCGCGGCGACTCGCCCCGCTCCAAGCGGCACCTCGAACTCCGCCTGCCCGAGGGCATGACGTATCGCACCGGCGACTACCTCTCGGTGCTGCCGCAGAACCACCCCGAACTCGTCACCCGCATGCTCACCCGCCTGGCACTGCCAGGCGACGAGTTGGTGACCATCGACTCCGACGCCCCCAGCGGACGCATCCCCGTCGGAGTGCCGGTGCGGGTCGATGACCTGCTGACCCGCCACGTCGACCTGACCGCCCCAGCCACGCAGGGGGTACTCGCCTCGCTCGCCGAGACGACACGCTGCCCTCCCGAGCGCGCAGAACTCGAAAAGCTGGCCTCCCCTGAACAGGCGGACACCATCAGGCAGCGCCGGTTCTCACTGCTGGACCTGCTGGAGATGTTCGCCTCCTGCGAGGTCGACCTGGCCTGGGTGATCGAACGACTCCCCGCCCCCAGGGCACGGCAGTACTCGATCAGCTCCGCCGCCGAAACCCAGACCGAAGTAGCACTGACCGTCTCAGTCATCGAGGGCCCCGCACTCTCGGGGACGGGCACCTACCGAGGCGCGGCCTCCAGCTACCTTCAGCGCGTCCAGCCCGGCGACCGGCTCACCGTCACCCTCGCTTCGCCGACCGAGCACTTCCGGCCCCCAGCCCAGAACTCGATCCCGGCGATCATGATCGCCGCTGGCTCCGGCATCGCCCCGTTCCGCGGCTTCATCAACGCTCGTCATGCTCGCGCCACCGGCGGCGAACCGGCGGGTGAGACGGTGCTGTTCTTCGGCTGCCAGCACCCCGACTGGGACGACCTCTACGCCGAAGAGTTCGCCACCTACGAGGCTGCCGGGACGCTGCGCGTGCACCGGGCATACTCACGCAAGCCCGACGGCGAGGTCCGCTACGTCCAGCACCGGCTCTGGGCCGAACGAGACAGCATCCTCGACCTCATCGAGCAGGGCGCGCACGTGTATGTGTGCGGTGACGTCACCGGCATGGGGCCAGCGGTCGAGGAGACCCTGACCCGGATCGGCCAGGACGTCCACGGACCCAACTGGCTCACCGAACTCAGCCAGACCGGGCGATACGCCACTGACCTCTTCTGAGCCACTCACATGAGACTGCGGGCTCAGACGACTGACAGTTCCTTTCGAGAACTCAGACTCTCGGAGCTGAGTTCTCGTCACGTCGCACGCTTCGGAAGTGGTGCACGCGGACCTCACGCCGATTCGCGTGTTGCTCCTGATCGTGGAGGTAAGCCATAGGCGCGCGCGAGGCTGTGAGGAGACTCCATCTCGAACTCGACAACGGCGCGGATTGGTCGCACTCGCTAGCAGAGAACCGAGATGTTCCCGGAGGGATGACGGCTCTCGAACTTGTCCGGACGCTCGCGTCGAGTCGAGCGCTCTTTCGCCATGCGCAGATCATGAATGTGATGGAAGGCAGTACTCGGATCGAGACTGCCAACGGCGACTATATGCTGAGGGCCGGGATGTCGATCGCCCTAGGGGCAGACAGATGGTGCCGGATCAAGCCACAAGGCCGGGTGCGCATCTGGTCGATCTATGCAGATGAGCAGTTTCTTCGCATGCAGATGTCTTGGTTTCTTCCTCATCGCGAACGTGTTCACAGTGGGCTGCACCCCTGCGAATGGGATGGTACGGCAATAGTGTTGACTCCGGGGACTGCCGCCCTACGCAAGGTCGAGCCGCTGTGGCGTCAGATGAGCATCCTGAATGATGGTACCCATGCGCCAGAAGTAGCTGCGATCCACACCATTGAGCTGTTCGCTCGCTGGGTTTCCGGTGTTCTTCCTGTCTTCCTGGACGCTAGCATGTCACCGCAACCCATTCGCCCGTTGTGGCGGCCGATCGCTGGACGGCTGACCCGGCCACCCTCAGCTGGCCATGTCACCAAAGCGATTGACCTTCTGCGCGCTCGACTGGCGGAACCTTGGACTGTGAACTCTCTGGCAAACGAGGTCGCTGTGTCGCGCACCCATCTCACGCGTCTCTTTACGGCACACGCCGGCGCGCCTCCGATGCGGTTTCTTGCTGAGATTCGATTAACGGAGTTCACACGCTTAATCGAAGAAACAGATGTGCCTATAAGCGCGGCCGCCCGGCAAGTGGGGTGGGTGGATTCTCGCATCGCCTCCGCTCGATTCCGACGTCGATTCGGCGTATCCCCATCCGAGTTTCGGGAGACACCTCACCCGGCCGCGACCTAGGGACGTCCTGCGGGCAGCTCCAGCCGACGCACCTCCGCGCAGCGTGGCGTGATGCGTCATTCGTGCCCCGTCATGCGCGATGTGTACCGCAGTCGTGACAACTGCTGGACAGTCTGCCTCGACGTAGGTAGTCCGGAATAGACACGTCGGGTTCTTCAAGATGCCTGACGGTCACAGTCTCGATTCCTTGTCCGTCTCGTCTTCCTGATCCTCCCGACGCACCTCACGGTCGTAGGGCCACCCAGCGAGGGGTGGTCTCCGGATGGGAGGGAGGTCTGGCGATGGTGAAGGTAGGCGACGCTCGCGGGGCGCACGATCTGATCGAGCGGCGGGCCTCATCGGTCGCTGCGGTCTTCTCCCGGCTCGGCGGGGACGTGCCGCTACCGCTGGTCGCGCACGAGCTAGCCCGACACGGCGTGCCGGTGTTCCCGTGCGCGCCCGGCGGGAAGCGCCCGATTCCCGATCGAGGTTTCCACGAGGCAACCAACGATGTGAGACAGGTGGAGGCGTGGTGGCGGCATCGGCCTCATGCGAATCTCGCCATCCCGACTGGCGCAGCCTCGGGTGTCGTCGTCGTCGACGTCGATGTACACAAGGTCAACGGGTATCCCGCATTCAGACGCGCTACACGCGCCGGGCTGCTGCCGGAGCCGTTGGCGGTCGTTACCACGCCGACCGGCGGCAGGCATCTGTACTACCCAACGGACGCCGAACGTGAGCAGCGATCGTGGCAGGCGGGCCGGGCGGGTATCGACTTTCGGGGCGACGGCGGCTACATCATCGTGCCGCCCTCGCAGCGCCCCATCGACGGTCGCCGGGTGCCGTATCGGGTCGAGAGCATGGCGACGCGCCCTGTCGCGCTACTAGACGCGCAGCAGTTGCGTGACTTCCTCGACCCGCGCCCGAAATACGCGCCCGCGCCGGAACCGCCGGGCGGCTGGCCGCTGGACGTTGCCCGGCTCGCCTCGCAGGTAGCTCGCAAACCCGAGGGCGAACGCAACCTCGGGTTGTTCAAGGCCGCGTGCCGCATGGCTGAGCACGGACACTCACCCCGCGACGCGCTCAACGCGCTCGGCCCAGCAGCGGGCCAGTCCGGGCTGGGAGAGCACGAGATCACCCGGACAGTCGGCTCGGCGTATCGCCACGTCAGCACCTACGGGCCGCGCCGTCGCGCCCCGGTACGTCAGACGGGTTCCGGGTTCGCCCACACCGAGCCGCCTGTCTCGGTGAGTGGTCGGAGGCTGTGATGAGCGTGCGGCAACCGGCATGGGGTTGGGCGGTGGTGACCGCCGCGACCGGCACCGTGCTGATCGGTATCGGCGCGTTCTGGCTCTCGTTCATGGCGCTGGCCGATCTCGCGGCCCGGTCGGGTATCGCGCCGGGGCAGGCGTGGATCTGGCCCTTGCTCGTGGACGGCCTGATCGTAGTCTCCACCATCGCGGTTGTCGCACTCGATGGTCGCCGGGGTGCCTGGTATCCGTGGGCGTTGCTGATCTGCGGAGCACTCGTGTCGGTTGCTGCAAACGCGCTGCACGCGATCGTCGCCGCCGACGCCAGCGTGCCCGCCATGCTCGCCGCAACGGTCGCGGCCGTGCCGCCGCTGGTACTGCTCGCCAGCACGCACCTCACCGTCGTCCTCACACGCTCGACCACCGCGCCACCGAGCACGGCGCAGGCACCGCCCGAGCTATCCGCCGCGACCGAACCCATGGCCGCGATCGAGTCCGAAGCAGACCCGGAGGCCGAGCTGGTGCTGGGGCGGCGTGAGCGTGCCACTCGGCTGCGGGAGGCCGGCTGGTCGAACAAGGCCATCGCCGACGAGCTCGGCGTCCATGCCTCGACGGTGGGCCGCTGGTTTACCCCGCCGGTCAAGGAGCCGGAAACCACAACAGAGATGGAGACAACACCATGAACATCGACCCGCGCGAGCAGGCGCATGCCTACGACGACTGGCACGTCGAGGATGTGCCTGAACCGGAGATGCCGGAAGACCGCAGCGAGGTTCGGCAGGTGCCCGAGGCGGTCGCCGCTGCCGACGTGACCAAGCGCAAGGACACCACGGTCGAGACCCCCGCGACTGACGAGATGACCGGTGCAGCTGAGGCGGCAGAGGTCGAGCAGAAACTCGAGGAACACCGGGCGCGCGGTATCGAGTGGGTGCGGCCCACCGATCTCATCGCCCGTAACACGGCGTCGCTGGCCGGGCGGGGCATCGACATGGAAGTCGAGATGTCACGCAAGGCCCGCGAACCACTCGTGGCCGGGCTGCGGAACCTCAGCGACCGGGCCAGGCGGCTGTCGCCGCTGACGGCGTTCGGGCACGGTGCCCGGCACCACGCGCCGACGAGGGCCGCGGTCGGGAAGTCGTGAAGTGGTGAGTAGCGATGATTCGACAGCGAACGCCCGACCGCCCCCGACCTGTTGGGCATGGGAGCGCACCTGGCTGGCAGGAGGTGCCTACCATGACAACTCGCACAACCGAGCACGTACCGGAGGATTTCACTCGCAGCGAGGGCTTGCGTGCCCTGCTGAACCGACTGCACGAGGGCGGCCCTGGCGCTTGGCAGTGCGATCCGGTGGCCGCCGACCTGATGGCCTACGCCGCCGACAAGTACGGGGCGCTGGCCCGCAAGCACGGCCTCGACCCGTGGGAGGCAGCCAGTGCCGCGTTCGATGTGATGCGCACCAAGGCCGCCCGCACCGCGAACGATCCGTGGGGCGTGGTGACCCACGCGGTTCGCATCACCTGCATCGCCGAGGAACGCGGGCAGGGCCTGCTCTGTTCGGTGCATCAAGCCCGGCGTCCGCACATCTCCGCGTTCCACGACGCCGAGCGGCTGTCAGATCGAGAGAACCCGCTCACGGACTACCACACGGCGTTCCACGTTACCGACCCAGACCCGACTGGCACGGACGAACCGGCAAGCACGACGGCGTGCTGCTCGACAGACTCGGCGGTCGAAGACGCCATCGCACTGTTCACGCTGCTGGGCTGGCCCCCGCATGTCGCCCGCGCCGGGGTCGAGCACATCTGCCAGGCGCTTGCCCGGGCGGGCAGCCGCCAGAGCGCCTATGAAGCGCTGCGCCGCGACAAGCACGCCCGCGCCCTGCTCGACGTGAACAGCACCGCGTGGACAGCGCTGCTGAAGGCACTGCTCGGGCACCCCAGCCCGGCCTACGCCGCGACCGCTGCCGGGCGCGGCATCTTGCTCAGGCTGCTGATCGGCGAGAGCCTGCGCGCGCTGCTGCGCGACGACGATCTCGTGCTGATGATCTCGCTCGCGGCCCCAAAACGTGGGGGCCGGTCATGAGCAGGCATACCGGGCACATCGAACTCAACCGCACCGTCGAGTCCATCGTCGTCGGCAACCGTCACCGCACTGACTTGGGTGACCTGACCGCGTTGGCCGAGTCCATCGCCCGCGACGGCCTCCTGCAACCGCTGACGGTCACCATCGACGGGGTGCTGGTGTGCGGTGCGAGGCGGCTGGCCGCAATCAAGATGCTCGGCTGGCGCACGGTGAGCGTGTGGGTGCGCTCGGGCATCTCGGGCAGGCTCGGTCACCTGCTGGCCGAGCAAGACGACAACATGCTCCACAAAGACCTCACCCCGGTCGAGGCGGCTGCGCTCTACCGCGAGCTGAAGACCCTCATGGCCGAGGATGCCGCGCGCAGGCAGGCCGCGACACGGTTCAGCGCGGAGAACCAGCCCGGAAAGGACGGTGCGGGAAAGTTTCCCGCACCGTCCGAACCTGTGGGCCGTGCCAGCGAGCAAGCCGCCGCGATGATTCCCGGCGGCGCGTCGTACAAGACGCTCGACAAGATCGACTACCTGCGGCAAGTCACCGACGACCCCGACCTGCCCGCCACGGTGCGCGGCGACGCCGCTGCCGAACTCGAACGCATCGACGCCGGTGCCCCGGTGCATCCCGGCTTCGAGCGCATCCGCGCCGCCGTCACCGAGACCGCAAGCGAGACCACCGACCTGGAGGCACTCGCACGAGAGGCCGTCGCCCGCGCGCAGGCGGCACAGACCAAGCCTGCGCCGGTCACCTTCGCGGGCGCGGCCGAGCCTGCACGGTGGCCGGTGCGCGCGTTCGTCGCCACCTGGAGCGAGCTTGCCGACTGGTGGACGCACTACGACGCCGAGGTGCTGGCGAACGAACTCAGCGATGAGCAGATCGCCTCGTTCCTGGCGACCGCTGACGGCACCAGCACGTTCGCCGACGACCTGCGCACGGCGCGGCAGGCGTTGAGCAATCCGCGCAGGCACCTCCGGGCGCTCTGACCCTCGTCGGGTGCGCGGACGGCGCACCTGGGGGTCATGAAGACGACTCCCGATGATCCCGCCCGCACCCGCCGCCGACTGATCTCCTTTGTCTGCGCCGGCGTCGCGTTCCTCGTCCTGGCTGCGATCGGCGTCTACGGGCTGGTGACCGGCCCGAACGACGACGGCACCCGACCCGAAGCACCGGCAGCGCCTGCGCCCACCGACCCGACCCGGCCGACTCCGCGCCTGCCCTACATCGCCCCGTCGACCGACCCCGACGAGTTCGCGCGCGAGGCCGCGCACGTGCTGTTCACCTGGGATACCACCAGCGGGTTCCTGCCGCTGGATTACACCGCCGTGCTGCTGGACGTGGGCGACCCGACCGGGAACGAGCAGGCGGGCCTGGCCTCTGACATCGCCTCCTACCTGCCGTCGCGTGACGCCTGGGTCGATCTGCGCCAGTACAGCACGAGCCAGCACCTGACCATCACCGAAGCCTACGTGCCCGAGCAGTGGGCACAAGCGGTCGAACAAGCCCGGCCCGGACAACTCCCGGTCGGGGCGACCGCCATCACGATCGAGGGCACCCGGCACCGCGAGGGCATCTGGAACGACGAACCCGTGACCTCCGAGCACTCGGTGGCGTTCACGATCTTCCTCGCCTGCCCGCCCGACGACCCGCCGACCGGCAGCCAAAGCGAGACCAGCACGCCCGATGCGGGTGTCGTGCCGTCCTGCTACCTGCTGCGCCTGTCGATTCTCGACCAGCCACTGCGCTGAGACGGAGGCCATGACGATGAAGAAAGCAGTCATCGCCCTCGCCCTTCTGCTCCTGCTCGGCCCATTCATGGGCCTGCTGGGTATCGGCGTGCTGATGAACCCCTCCGCGAACGCCGAGTGCACCATCGACGGCTCCGGCATCACCGTAGGGAACATCCCCGACTCGTTGACCGCGACCACCGCGAACGGCGAGACCATCACGCTCAACCGGCAGCAACTCACGCACGCGGCCACCATCATCGAGATCGGTTCCGGCATCGACGGGGTGGGGCGCGACGGCATCCAGATCGCGCTCATGGCCGCACTGACCGAATCCAGCCTGCGGATGCTGTCGAACACCTCCGCCTACCCCGAGAGCGCCGACTACCCGAACGATGGCAATGGCTCAGACCACGACTCACTCGGCCTGTTCCAGATGCGCCCGCAGTCGGGGTGGGGAACGGTCGCCGACCTCATGGACTCCACGTATCAAGCGCGGGCGTTCTACGGCGGGCCGGACGGCCCCAACTACCCGAGTCCGCGTGGCCTGCTCGACATTCCTGGCTGGCAGCAGATGGGCAAGGGCGAGGCGGCACAGGCTGTCGAGGTCTCAGCCCACCCGGACAGGTACAACAACTACGAGCCGGTCGCGGCCACTATCCTCAGTGCCCTCACCGGCTCCGGCGGCCCGACCACCGCGACTGGCCCCTACCTGGTGACGACTAGACAAGTCACGGAGTCTTCGCGCGTGGTGTTCCCGCTGCCCGAGGGCACCTGGGTCGTCACCAGCGAGTTCGGGTATCGCAGCGACCCATTCACCGGCGAGACCTCCTATCACTCCGGTCTCGACCTCGGCGCAGCTGACGGCACCCCCATCCTGGCCGCCGCTGACGGCACAGTGACTGTGGCTGAGTTCTCAGGCGGTTACGGCGGTCTCATCATCATCGAGCACACCATCAGCGGGCAGACCGTCGCCACCGCCTACGCGCATATGTGGCAGCACGGCATCCACGTCTCGGTCGGAGATCACGTGCGCGCGGGCCAGCACATCGGCGATGTCGGGTCGAGTGGACGTAGCACCGGAGCACATCTGCACTTCGAGGTTCGACCCGGCGGCACCAACGGCGAACAGATCGACCCGGCAGCATGGCTGAACCAGCACAACGCCGCCGACCTCCCCGAAGCCTCAGTCGGGCCTCCCCACGGTTGCGCGGGCACCAACGGTATCGCCGGTGACCCGGCTCCATTCGACGGCGACGACCCGAGCCGGATGGTCGATGACCCGACGTCGACCGGGCAGATCACTGCCCGGATGCTGCACCTGTATGAGCAGACTCTCGCCCAGTTCCCCGACACGGGCTGGGGCTGCTACTCGCCCCGGCCCGGCACGCAGTCAGAGCATCCCCTGGGCAGGGCGTGTGATCTGACGTTCGGCAACGCGATCGGCCAGTATCCGGCCAGCGAGCAACTCGACTACGGCTGGCAGGTCACCGAGTGGATGCAGACCCACGCCGAAGCTCTCGGTGTCGAGTACCTGATCTGGCAGGGCAAGATCTGGTCGCTCTCGCGCGACTCCGAGGGCTGGCGTTCCTACAACGGCGGCGGGATGCACGACCCCGACAACGTGACGGGTGGGCACTACGACCACCTGCACGTCACGGTGAAGTAGCGGGGGTGCGTCATGGATGTATTTCCCGACTTCGATGGACTGGCCGGTATCGACGATCTACGGGAGGTCGTCGGGGCGCTGCTGATGTTCGCGCTCGTGATCGCGGTGCTGATGCTGATCGTCTCGGCGATCATCTGGGCGGTCTCATCGAGCACCGGCAACTATGCCGCCGCCGCCAAGGGCCGCGTCGGAGTGCTGGTCTCCCTCGGAGGCGCAGTCCTTGCCGGTGCCGGTGTCGCGTGGATGAACTGGCTGATTGGCATCGGCCAGCAACTCTGACGACTCCGGCTTCTTCTGAGCGCCCGCCCCTCTCTGGGGCGGGCGCTTTCGTGTGCGTGGCAGCGGAGAGCACCTGACGGCAGAACCATCCGTCCTCTCACAAAGGAGAACTGCCGTGATCGACATCGACCCCAACTCCAGTGGCTTGCCGGGTATCGACCAGCTGCGCATCATCGTCGGCGCAGTCATGACCGTGGGCTTGATCCTGTCGGTCCTGGCGTTGATTGTCTCGGCGATCATCTGGGCCTACGGGTCCAACTCTTCCAACCCGCATCTGGCCGGTCGCGGCAAGATCGGCGTCTTGATCTCGTGCGGTGCCGCCGTCGTCTGTGGCGCGTCGGTCACGCTCATCAACTTCTTCTGGGGCGTCGGCCAAGCCGTCTGACCCGCCCATCTACTCCGAACCACTAGGAGGCTCGTGATGGGCGTGTGCGATATCCCCGTCATCTCCACCGTCTGCGACGTCGCCGGTGAAGCCGCAGCGACGCTGATCTCGGCACCATTCGACTGGCTCGCCAGTGCGATGGGCGCGGCAGCCGCCTGGATGTTTGAGGCTGTCTGGACGGTCTTCGACACGACCACGATGGTCGACGTCACCAGCGGCGAGTACTTAGGCGTCTACAACCTGATCTTCGGAATCGCCGTGTTCGTCATGCTGCTGTTCTTCTGTCTACAGCTCATCACGGGCATGATTCGCCGAGAACCCGCCGCCCTCTCCCGAGCGGCCCTCGGGCTGGCCAAGAGCGTCCTCGGCTCCTTCGTGGTGATCACCCTCACGGCCCTACTGCTAGAGATTGTTGACCAACTCTCGGTCGGCATCATCCAAGCCGCTGGCGAAACCACAGCCACGATGGGCGACAAGATCGCGATCCTCGTCGCCGGATTGACCGCGCTGAACGTGGGGGCACCCGGTGTCGGTGCGATCTTGACCATCTTCCTCGCGGCCTTGGCCATCGCAGCCGCTGCGATCGTCTGGCTGAGCCTGCTAGTCCGCAAGGCGCTCCTACTGGTCGCGGTGGTCTTGGCCCCGTTCGCGTTCTCCGGCGCCTCCTGGGATGCCACGCGCGGCTGGATCTCCAAGTGGGCGATGTTCGTCGTCGCGCTCATCCTCTCCAAGCTCGTACTCGTCGTGATTCTGCTGGTCGCAGTGACCCAGGTGTCGGCCCCGATCGACGGCGATTTGTCGAGTATCGCCGACCCCCTCGCCGGGGTCGTGCTGATGGCGCTGGCCGGGTTCGCGCCGTACATGACATACCGCTTCCTGTCGTTCATCGGGTTCGACCTCTACAACTCGATGGGCACCGAGCAGGAAGCCAAGAGCGCGCTCAACCGGCCCATTCCGACGCCGGGCAAGCCACAAGGGGGCGAGCCGAAGAAGGTGCTCGACGAGGGCAGCAAGGGAGGCGGCGACAAGTCCAGCAGCGCAGGTAGCAACGGGGGCGGCGGGGCCGGTGGAGGCCCCAAAGCCAACCCCACGCCTGCCCCGTCCTCGGCAGGCGGCGGAGGAGCCGGTGCGAGCAGTGGTGGTGCAGCTGGTGCAGGCGGCTCCGCCGGAGCCGCAGGTGCCGGTGCCGGTGGAGGCGCGGCGGCGGCAGGGCCGGTCGCCGCCGGAGTCGTGGCGGGTGCCGCCGTGGTCAAAGCCGCCGCCACCGCCGGGCCGAAAGCGGGCCAGGCGCTGGCCGGTCAAGCCGATCAAGCGGCCAGCGGTGCCGAGCAAGCGGGGTCGGCTCCGGTCACCCCGCACGCGCCGCCGCCCTCGCAACCGCTGCCGAAAACCCCGACCAGTTCCGCGCCGCCGCCGAAGCCCAAGCCGACGAAGGAGTGACACGCCATGCCCAGCCCGGAGACGCCCCACGAGCCAGGTGGCGGCGAACTGGTGCCCGTGAAGTTCTCACGCCTCACCAGACGCGGCATCCTGCTCGGCCTGTCGCTGAGCCAGCTGATTACCCTCGGCGTCGGTGGGGCGAGCCTCGTGGCCGCGTTCTACGGCGGCGGCGGCCTCCTGTTCCTCATCACCGCCCCGATCTGGGTACTTGCTGCCGCGATCACCTGGATTCCCGTGGCGGGCCGCCCGCTCGTCGAGTGGCTGCCGGTGGCCTGCTGGTGGCTGTGGCGCAAGACCGGCGGGCAACTGGCCTACCGGCGCAGAATCGTCACCCCGCGCCCTGCGGGAACGCTCGCGCTGCCCGGCGACATGGCCCGGCTGCGCGAGTACACCGACCCCGAGACCGGGGCCGGGATGGTGCACGACCCGACCGCCGGAACCCTCACCGTCGTCACCGTGATCACCCATCCCGCGTTCGTGCTGCTCGACCCCGGCGAGCAGGAACGCCGCGTGACCGCGTGGGGCCGGGTGCTGGCGACCGTGTGCCGCTCCGGGCGCATCGCCACCCTGCAAGTGCTGGAACGCACCCTGCCGGACTCCGGGCAGGGCTTGGCCGAGTGGTGGGCCGCGCACGGCACCGCCGACGGCTCGTGGGCGGCGACGACCTATCAGGAGCTGATCGACCGGGCCGGACCTGCCGGGGAACGTCACGCGACCACGCTCAGCCTGAGCCTGGACATGCGCGCCGCCGCCCGCCAGATTCGCACCGCTGGCGGCGGCATCAAGGGCGCGGCGAACGTACTGCGGCAGGAGATGGGCACCCTGTCGGCAGCGCTGCGCTCGGCAGACCTGACGAGCAAGGGCTGGCTCAGCACCGGGCAGATCGCGGTCATCCTGCGCTCGGCGTATGACCCGGCTATCGCCGCGACGCTGGAACGCCACGGCGACCTCGGACACGACCTCGCCACCGCCGGGCCAGTCGCGGTCACCGAGTCGTGGGGGCATCTGCGCAGCGACTCGGCCTATCACACCGTCGTCTGGATTTCGGAGTGGCCGCGCTCGATGGTGCATCCGGGGTTCCTCTCACCCGTGTTGCTGTCCAGTGGTATCCACCGTGCGTTCTCGCTGATCTGTACCCCGCTGCGCACCGATCAGGCCGCGCGCGACATTCGCCGCAAGAAGACCGAGTACATCAGCGACGCGGCCCAGCGCGCCCGCATCGGGCAGATCGAAGACGCTTCGCAAACCGCTGAATACCACGACGTGCTCCAGCAGGAGGCAGACCTCACCGCCGGGCACGGAGTGCTCCGCTACACGGGTCTGATCTCGGTGTCTGCCGACTCGCTCGAGGAACTGGAAGCGGCAGTCGCTGCGATCGAGCAGGCCGCCATCCAAGCCTCGTGTGAGGCCCGCGTGCTGGTCGGCCAGCAGGCCCAAGCGTTCACCGCCGCCGCGCTGCCGCTGTGCCGCAAGGTCTGAGCCGTCGGGCGCACCTCGAAGCCACCTGCACCTGTTCATCTGGAGGTCCGACATGCCCACGTTCAACGACCCGACCGCTGACGCTGCGGAAGCAAACGCGGCGTTGCGAGGCCTCGCGCACGCCAGCCGACGCATCGACAACCCCGACAAGCTCCACGGCATCGTCGGGGAACTACTGGCCGCGACCCGCTTGCTGGAACAGTCGTTCATCCAGCTCGCCGGAGCAGGTATCACCTACCAAGGCCGGGCCGCTCATGACGACGGTGACCGCGACCTCGGTGCCGCGGATGTCTGGGCCGCTGCCGATGCGCTGCGCCAGGCCGCGCAGCATGTCAGCGCCGCCGAGAGCTGCCTGGATCAGGCGTCCGGGCACCTGGGGCGCATCGCCTGGCAGCCGTCCGAGCGCCAGTGGGTGACCGTGGTGTTCTTGCAGGGCGAGGAAGCCGACCGGGTGCTTGACTTCATCGACCGCGACGGCACCGACGCGGCAATCGAGTATCTGCGAGGCTTGGACTACGGCGACGAGACCAACAATGCCGCGCTGGCAAACGGGCACGTCTACGACGAGCTGCCCGACAGCACAACCGACAAATACGCCAAGACCGCCGGCTACTCCCTCACCTACAACCGGACGCTCGGCAACGTCGCCCTCTACCGTGACTACAACCCGCCAGCCAACGCCACAGCAAACGCCGACGGTTCACAGCGGGTGGAGCCCGCACAGGATGCGGCGAACGTCGAGGCCGCGCGCCGCGCGCTCGATGAGCGCCGCGACCGCGTGCGTGGCGATGGGTCCTGGTTCACCCCCGACCGCATCGCGGACATCAAGCGCGACCGGGGGCTGGAACGATGAGCCACAGCGACGAGGAGAAGCTGCACGCCTCGGTGCTGGTCGCCCCCGCGAAAGAGCGGCGCCGCTACCGCAAGCAGCGGCGCCAAGCCGCGGACCAGCTGCACCGCGAGCAGCGCCAGCAGCGGATAGACGAGGCCAAGGCCCGCGCCGAAGCGGACAAGGCCGAGCGCGCCGCACGCCAGTATCTGCCCGCCGCCGGGGAACCCGGACCCTCGATGCTGCGTACACCGGGCCGCTTCCAGTTGCCCCGACATCAAGACACCTCCGCCACCCTCTCCGGCGCGTACCCGTTCGTCGCCGAGGGCGGCCTCGGCTCGTCCGGTGTCTTCGTCGGTCAAGACTTGTACTCGGGCGGGAGCTTCGTCTACGACCCGTGGGTGCTGTACGCCAACGGCGTCATCACCGCGCCGAACGTCGTGCTGGCCGGAATCGTCGGGTCCGGCAAGTCCTCACTGGCCAAGTCGCTCTACACGCGCAGCCTGCCGTTCGGGCGGCGCGTGTACGTGCCGGGTGACCCGAAAGGGGAACATACCGTCATCGCTGAAGCGGTCGGCGGCAGGGCGATCGCGCTCGGCCACGGCATGGCCAACAGGCTCAACCCTCTGGACGAGGGGTATCGGCCCTCCCACTTCACCGATGCGGAGTGGGAGAGCACCGTGGCAGCGCGCCGCCGCGACCTCATCGGCGCGCTGGCCGAGGTCGTCCTCAACCGAGGCCTCACGCCGCTGGAGCACACCGCAATCGACACGGCGCTGATCGCGACCGTGCGAGAGAACACCGTGCCGATTCTGCCGATGGTCGTAGACCGTATCCTCGCCCCGTCCGACGACGCCGACGGGCGACTGACCGAGGACGGCCGCATCGTCGGCCACGCCTTGCGGCGTTTGGTCGCAGGCGACTTGGCGGGATTGTTCGACGGCCCCTCGACGGTGCAGTTCGACCCGACGCTGCCGATGATGAGCCTCGACCTGTCGCGGGTGACGGAGAACAGCACGCTCATCAGCGCGCTAATGACGTGCTGTTCGGCGTGGATGGAGTCGGCGCTGCTCGACCCGGCAGGCGGGCAACGGTGGGTGATCTATGACGAGGCGTGGCGGCTGATGTCTCAGCCGTCGTTGCTGAGACGGATGGACGCGCACTGGCGGCTCGCCCGGCACTACGGCATCGCCAATGCCTTGATCTTCCACAAGCTGACCGATCTGGAGAACGTCGGTGACTCCGGCAGCGCCATGCGTTCGCTCGCCAACAGCCTGCTGGCGAACGCCGAGACGCGGGTGATCTACCGGCAGGAATCCGACCAGCTGGGCGTCACCGCCAAGGCCCTCGGCCTGACGACCACCGAGCGTAAGCTGCTGCCCTCACTCGGCGTCGGGCAGGGCCTGTGGCGCATCAAAGAACGCAGCTTCGTCGTCCAACAGCAGTTGCACCCTGCTGAGCTCGCGCTCTTCGACACGAGTGCCCGGGCATCGGGGCGCTCTCCGGGCGGGAGCGTGCGATGAGCCAGAGCGAACCTGATCGGGAGCGCCTCACGCTGACGATGACGGCGCTCGACGACGGCCTGAACCGGATCGCTCGGAAGCACGAGGGCGCGGTGCAGTTCTTCTACGAAGATCCCGAGACGTTCGGCGCCGGGCACTTCGTGTTCTACCCGGAGAACGACACCCGCTCACGGTTTGCGATCGAAGAGCAGTACACCGGCACCGACTGGTCAGACGACGAGCGGCTGCCGACGTCGTGGACGTGGACAGCGGAACGTCGCGTGCGCCACTCGGACGGCACGCACATGTGGGGCGTCGAGCGCACCGGCGAAGCGCGTGCGGAGGACTTCTGGCAGGTGCTCGTCGAGGCCGAGAACTGGGCGCGGCGCATACAGAACCGCACCACTCAGGCCGCACAGTTCGGCATCGGTCACCGCCGAAGGAACGAACCGCCCGCGCCGAGGCTCTAGCCGCTCGCCGGGAGGCGTCAGGCGCACCTGACGGCATGAGAAAACCACTTGCCCATGCCGCTGCTCCCGCGCCGGTCTCGATGCCGCTGATCCGCCTCGCCGTGCACGACGACGGCACGATGAGCGCCACCGTCGACGGGGAACCCCTCGCCCCGCCGGTCGCCGAGGGCGCATGGCGGCGCGGCTCGTTCGCGCGGATTGTCGATCAGGTCACCGCCGAGCGGATGATTCCGGCACGAGTCGAGGTCACCGAGGCCGATGGCTCGACGTTCACCGACATCATCACCGCCACCGCCCGCAAGAACACCCCCGCTCCGGCCCCGCCGGAACCCGAACCTGCGGATGCGCCCCGGCTGCTGGAAGTGACCGGGGATGGTTTCGTGCCCGGTGAGGACATTGCGGTGTGCCACATCATCAGGCACACCGACGCCGCCCCGACTGGCACCGCCCGCGCGCTCATCGACCTGGCCTGTGACCACGTCGACCCCGGCGACGAGGTTGTGCTCGTGGGCAGGGTCTCGGGCACGTTCGTCGTGCGGAGCCTGTCATGAGTGCCCCGGCACCGGGCAGGCAGACCGGCTCCTTCGGTGACGAGCTGACCAACGCCGCCATGATCGGACTGATCGGGGTGTTCGCGCTCACGCTGCTGCTGCGCGGTGCCGGGTCGGTCGCGGCGTTCCTCACCGGCACCGCTCAACCCCTGGCCGGCCCCGCCGCCGGGGTCGGGGTGCTGTTCAACCCCGGCGACCCGGCGACCGCGCTGGAGGCCGATGGCCTCAGTGTCGTCGCCTATTGGATCGTCGCGGTCGTGCTGCTGGGGCTGCTGGCGGCGGCGATCACCTGGGCGTGGACACTCCTGCGCCGCCAGTCGCGCAAGAGTGCGCAAGACCCTCATCGACTTCCCGGCACGGCAACGAAACATGACGTGGCTCAGGCCGCCTCCGCCAAGGCGCTGCTATCTCGGGCAGGGAATCTCCGGCCCTCTCTGGAGCGTCCCGCGCCGTCCGATGTGGGCTATCGGATCGGCACCTCGCATGGGCTTGACGTGTGGGCCAGCGTGGAGGACTCTCTGCTGGTCATCGGCCCGCCTCGAAGCGGCAAATCCCTCCAGATCGTCGTGCCGACGATCCTGGATGCGCCCGGCGGAGTGGTCGCCACCTCGACCCGCCCGGACAACCTCACCGCGAGCCTGCGCGCGCGCCAACGCATCGGCCCGACCGCCGTGTTCGACCCGCAGCACCTGGCCGAGGGCATCCCGGCCGGGCTGCGCTGGTCACCGATCAGGGGCTGCGAAGACCCGCTGACGGCGATGATCCGCGCAACCGGCCTCGCCTCGGCCACCGGCCTAAGTTCGGGCGGCGTGGAGGGCGGCGGGTTCTGGGAGGGCAAGACCCGCTCCGCGCTGCAGGCGCTCTTGCACGCGGCCGCGATCGACCACAGGCCACCGTCGGAATTGTTCCGGTGGACGCTCGACCCCACAGCCGCCGCCGATGCGGTGGCGATCTTGACGAACAGCCCACTCGCGGCGGGCGGCTGGGCCGAGTCGCTGGAGGCGATGATCGACGCCGACCCGAGGACGCGCGACTCCATCTGGCAGGGCGTGTCACTGTCGCTGAGCGCCCTGGCCGACCCGCGCGTGCTCGATGCGGTCTCACCTGGCGCGGGCGAAGACTTCGACCCGGAGAAGTTCATCCTCTCGCGCGGCACCCTCTACCTGCTCGCCACCGGCGCGGGCGCGGGCGCGAGTGCCGCGCTCGTGGCGGCGTTCGTGGAAGACCTCGTCGAGGCAGCCCGCCGCGTAGCGGCACGCTCACCTGGCGCACGCCTCGACCCGCCCCTGCTGCTGGCCTTGGACGAGATCGCCAACCTCAGCCCGCTTCCCAGCCTGCCGACACTCATGTCGGAGGGAGGCGGAACGGGAATCACCGCCATGCCCGTGCTCCAAAGCCTCGCCCAAGCGCGGGATCGCTGGAGCGAGAACCAGGCCAACGCGATCTGGGATGCCGCGATCACCAAGATCGTCCTCGGCGGCGCATCCAACAGCCGTGATCTGCAAGACCTCTCCTCACTGATCGGGGAACGCGACGAGTTCACCGACAGTGTGACCTTGGGCGACCACGGCACCCGGTCCAATCAACGCTCGGTCAGACGCATCGCGATCATGCCGCCCGAGCGAATCCGCACCCTCCCGTTCGGCACCGCGGTCACGCTGCTGCGCTCGGCCCCGCCGATCATCACCGATCTGCGGGCCTGGACGAAGCGAGACGACGGCGAGCGACTGAAAGCCGATCGGATCGAGATCGAGGCGTTGCTGGAACGAGGCGCGAATGGCCCCTGAGCTGCACCTCATTCACCGACCGCTGAACCGTGGCCGCGAGCTGCGATCGGTGGTCGCAGCAACGACGGCAGAGGCGTGGAGGTGATGGCCAATGGCCCGCAGGAGCCGGAAAGCGCCGCCCGGTCAGCTCGAGTTCGACCTGTGGGGGCTGGCCGAGCAGACCGCCGACGAGCAGATCAACGAAGCAGCCGAAACCGCGACCGGACTGGAGGGATCGACACATGAACAAGTACGGAGCGCAGGCGATGGCGCACTGGAAGACCCACGCACCCCAGCGGTTCCAGAACCTCGACGACCCGACCCGGTTCTTCACCGATCTGGGCCAGGAGGCGCAGGGCCAGATCAGCGAACTGGCGCGACAGATCGAGACAACACCGGCGTCGGTGCTGGCGAAGACGGCCTCTTCGGAGCAGACTTACTTGCAGGACGTGGCACGCCGGATGACGGCGCTACGGATAGCGGAGGAGGTCGTGATGCAGCAACTCGCCTGGGTCAGCGACCCGAGCCTGCCGCTGGACGAGGCCCGCGAGGAGTGGGAGCAGACCCGGCCGTCGGACGAGAATCTGGTGACCTGGGCCGAGCGGATGCAAGACGCCCCCGACCTGATGCCCTCGACGGTCGACCTGGAGCAGAAAGCCAAAGACTGGGCCGTGCCGACTTGGTTCTTGGAGGGTCTGGTCGAAGCGGAGATCCCGAGGCAGTACCTGGAAGAACACCAGAGCCTGCTGGCCGAAGCGGCGACGATCCGCTTCCTGCGCGAAGTCCGCTAACCTCCACCGCCGACGAGACCGCCACCGACTCGGAGCCTGCCGCGACGGTGGGGCGGTTCGTGCCCGCCACGCACGACGACCTCGCTCCCTCGGGCGCGAAAGCCCGCTTTCGCGCGAACATCGCGGCGATCGAAACCGCCCGGCTGCTGGTCGAGCAGGAACGCCCGGCGACCGCTGATGAGCAGCAGACGCTCGCGCGCTGGTCGAGCTGGGGCGCGGTGCCCGATGTGTTCGACGAGTCCAGGCAGGACTGGACAACCGAGCGTGAGCAGCTGCGGAGCCTGCTGACCCCGGACGAGTGGGATGCCGCCGCACGCACGACGATCAACGCGCACTACACCGACCCGTTGATCGTGCGGCAGATGTGGCGGACCATGACCGCGCTCGGCTTCGACGGCGGCAGGGTGCTGGAACCCGGCTCCGGGCTGGGCACGTTCCTCGGCATGGCCCCCGAGACCGCGCGCATGACCGGGGTGGAACTCGACCCGGTGACCGCGGCGATCAGCCGCGCCCTGTATCCGCACGCCGAGGTACGGACTGAGTCGTTCGCCGACACCCGGCTGCCCGAAGCCTCGTTCGATGCGGCGATCGGGAACGTGCCGTTCTCAGACGTGACCTTGCACGACCCGGTGCACAATCCGACGCGGCTGTCGATGCACAACCATTTCATCCTCAAGAGCCTGCGGCTCACCCGGCCCGGCGGGATGGTCGCGGTGCTCACGTCGCAGTACACGATGGACGCGCAGAACCCCGGCGCGCGCCGCGAGATGGCGATGCTCGCTGACCTCGTGGGCGCGATCAGGCTCCCCGCCGGGGCACATCGGCGCACGGCGGGAACCGACGTGGTGACCGATCTGCTCATCCTGCACCGCCGCGAGGACGGGCAACCCCCGGCAGATGACCTGTGGGAAACGGTCACCCCGATCAGCCTGGACGGACAGCGCGCGAAGATCAACGCCTACTTCGATCACCACCCCGAGCATGTGCTCGGCACCCTGAGCATCCGGCAGGGCATGTACGGCACCCCGACGCTCACCGTCGATGGCGACCTCGACCGCCTGGAGGCCGACCTGGCCGATGTGCTCGACCAGATCACGTTCACAGCCCGCCGCACCGGAAGGGTCTTCACTGCGCCCACGGCGGAGTATCAGGCACGGCAGGCCGCGCGTGTGCCGTCGCCGCCGCAGTTGTGGGATGGCAGCATCGTCGCCACCGACACCGGGTTCGGCACCGTCGTCCAAGGCTCCGTCGAACCGTTGGACGTGCCGAAATCGGCGGGGCCGGAGCTGCGCGCCCTGCTGGGGTTGCGCGACGGCGCGCACCGGCTGCTCGAACTGGAGGCCGCGACCGTCGATGACACCGACGAGATCAACCAGGCGCGCGAGGGCCTGTACCGCGACTACCGGAAGTATGCTGGCAGGTACGGGCCGCTGAACCGGTACACGCTGCGCCGCACCGGCCGCACCAACGAGGCCGGGGAAGACACCTACGCCCGCACGGTGCCGACCCCGATCCGGCTGCTGCGCTCCGACCCGTTCGGGGCGCTCGTGCTCGCCTTGGAGCAGTTTGACGACACCGACCAGACCGCGACCCCGGCGGCGATCATGACACGCCGCGTCGTCTCCCCGCGCACCGAACCCCAAGGCGTTGACACCCCGGCCGATGCGATAGCGGTCAGCCTCGACCGCACCGGCAGGATCGACCTGCCGCTGATCGCCGACATGCTCGGCATGGACGAAACCGAAGCCCGCGCCTCGCTTACCGGGCTGGTGTTCACCGACCCGATCACCGACGAGCTCATCCACGCCCCCGCGTATCTCTCCGGCGACGTGCGCATGAAGCTGGAGCACGCCACCGAGCGCGCCGCCGACGACCCGGCGTTCCAGGCTAATGTCGACGCGCTCACCGAGGTCGTACCCGAAGCACTCGGGGTAGAAGAGATCAGCGCCCGCATGGGCGCGGTGTGGATTAGCGCCGACGTGCACGCGCAGTTCTTGAACGAGCTGCTGCGCACCCGCGACGTGAACGTGGAGAACCCGCTGCCAGGCATGTGGGAAGTGCGGGGAGGACGCCAAGGGCTGCTGGCCACCAACGAGTGGGGCACCGAGCGTCGCCCGGCCCCCGATATCGCCCAGGCGATCATGGAGCAGAAGACCCTGCTCGTCTACGACGAGATCGAGAACGTCGACGGCAAGAAGCGCCGCGTGCTCAACCCGCTGGAGACCACCGCCGCGCAGGAGAAAGCCGACGCCCTGCAAGAGCGGTTCGCCGAGTGGGTGTTTGAAGACCCGGAGCGTGCCCGCACGCTCGTGGCCGAGTACAACCGGCGCTTCAACTCCATCGTCTTGCGCGACTACACCGACGCGGGCGAGTACCTGAGCCTGCCGGGGCTGGCGGAGAACTTCACCCCGCGCCCGCACCAGCGCTCCGCCGTCGCCCGCATGATCGCCGAACCGGCTGCCGGGTTGTTCCACGAGGTCGGGGCGGGCAAGACAGCGGAAATGATCATGGGCGTGATGGAGATGCGCCGCATGGGGCTGATCGACAAGCCCGTGCTCGTAATTCCGAATCACATGCTGGAACAGTTCTCCCGCGAGTGGCTGCAAATCTATCCGCAGGCCCGGATTCTCGCCGCGTCCAGCAAAGACCTCACCGCCGACAAGCGCCGCCTGTTCGTCGCACGGACCTCGGCGAACGAGTGGGATGGCGTGCTCATGACGCAGGGCGCGTTCGAGAAGATTCCACTGCGCACCGAGACCCAGCAGGCGTACATCCAAGCCCAGGTCGACGACATGCGGGAAGTGCTCGCCACCGCGACGGGCGAGAACGCGATGAGCGTCAAACGCATCCAGCGCAAGCTGCTCCAGCTGGAGAACAAGGTCAAAGCCCGCATCGACACCAGCCGAGATGCCGGGGTGTGCTTCGAGGACACCGGCATCGACTACGTGGTCGTGGACGAGATGCACATGTACAAGAACCTCGCCACCGACTCGAACATCCAAGACGCCGCGATCGAGGGTTCCAACCGTGCCTCCGATCTGCACATGAAGCTCGAATACCTGCGCTCCGAAGGCCGCGAACGGGTGGTCACCGGGGCGACCGCGACGCCGATCTCGAACAGCGTGACCGAGGCGTTCGTGATGCAGAAGTACCTGCGCCCGGACTTGCTCGACGCCGCCGGTATCGGCGCGTTCGATGCGTGGGCGGCGACGTTCGGGCAGACGGTCACGCAGATGGAGATGGCCCCGACCGGCAACAACACGTTCCGCATGAAGACGCGGTTCGCCAAGTTCCAGAACGTGCCCGAGATGCTGAAACTCTGGTCGATCTTCGCGGATGTGAAGACCGCCGAGGATCTGCAACTGCCCACCCCCGAGATCGCCGAGCGCGAGGATGGTAGGCGGGCACCGGCGACGGTCGCGATCCAGCCCACGGTCGAGCTGGAGCAGTTCATCGAGACCCTCGGCAAGCGTGCCGAGAAGGTCGCAGCCCGGGCGGTGTCGCCCAGCGAAGACAACATGCTCACCATCTCGACCGATGGGCGCAAGGCCGCCCTCGATATCCGCATGATCGCATCCACCGACCCGTCTGGGCCGACCAAGGTGGACCTGGCTGCCGACAGCATCCACCGGGTCTGGGAGCAGACGAAAGACAACATCTACCTCGACCCGATCACCGGGCAGGAGTCGCCCGTGCGGGGTGCGTTGCAGCTGGTGTTCTCCGACATCGGCACCCCGAACCCAACCCAGTGGAACGCCTACGACGAACTGCGGGCGCAGCTTGTCGTGCGCGGGATGCCGCCCGAGTCCATCCGGTACATGCACGAAGCCAAGACCGACGTGGACAAAGCCAGGTTGTTCGCTGCCGCGCGTGCCGGGCACGTCGCGGTGCTGATGGGTTCCACACAGAAAATGGGCGTCGGCACCAACGTCCAGAACCGGGCCGTCGCGCTGTATCACCTGGACTGCCCGTGGCGACCCAGCGACATCGCCCAGCGCGAGGGCCGCATCCTGCGCCAAGGCAACCAAAACCCCGAGATCGGCATCGTCCGGTTCGTCACCGAACGGTCATTCGACTCCTACATGTGGCAAGGGGTCGAGCGGAAGGCGACCTTCATCGCGCAGCTCATGCGTGGAAACCTCGACTCCCGCGAGATCGAGGAGATTGACTCATCCGCCCTATCCGCCGCCGAAGCCAAGGCCATCTCCTCGGGGAACCCGCTTCTGCTGGAGCACTCCACGGTGCATACCGAAGTACAACGGCTCCGCCGTCTCGAACGCGCCTATCACCGCAACGAGTCGATGCTCGTCCACGCCCGCGACCGCGCCAGTGACCATGCACGGAGTGCCGCAGCCGACATCGAAGCCCTCGAAGCGGTGCTGCCGCGCGTGACCGACACTTCCGGTGACAGGTTCCGCATCGAGCTACGCGACAACACCTACACCTCCCGGGCCGATGCTGCACACGCGCTCGCAACTTGGGCGCACGACTCCGACCTGAAGTGGGCACCGCGCTACGCCTCCCGCGACCACGGCGTCATCGGCCAGATCAGCGGCTTTGACGTGATCGTCTCGACCAGCCCGGCACTCGGGGCCGACCCCGTGGTGAACATTCGGCTCGACGGGGTGCCGCGTAGCGGGTTCATCATGACCCGCCAGTCGTTCCTCGACGGCGGCGTCGGACTCATCCAGCGCATCGAGAACCGCGCATCCGGCATCCCCTCCCTCCTCGAGCAAGCCCGCAGCGACCTCGCCAGCGCCGAGACCGAACGCGACGATGCCGAGCAGCGCATCGGCCAGCCGTTCCGCCACGCCCAGGCCCTTGCCGACGCGGAGAAAGACCTCGCCAGAATCGAGACCCAGCTGGCCGCGATGCAAGAAGACATCGACCACGCAGCACAACCCGAACCCGCGCCGGGGAACCCACCGAATGGGCTGAACGTCGAGACCGTGCGAGCACACCGGCCCGCGCTCGGTGTCCGCCCGAACCCCGAACGCACCCCGGTATCCAGCAGAGCTGGTTCGTCGGCGCAGTCGTGGGCGCGGGAGACGCCCGCGCGAGGGTTCTAAGGCTCGCGGGCCGCTTCGTGCACCTTGCCGCCACACACAAGCAGCGCCGCCTACTGGCGGGGCACCGTGAGGTAGGAGGCAAGCTGATGGACGAGCAGAACGAGCCGCACGACGGCCAGAGGCAGGAACGGGCGAAGCTGCGACCACGTGAAGCGCTGGTCGGATACATCGACTCCGAACCCAGGCTCACGTACAGCAAGAACGGGATCGCGCGGTTGTACGCGCGCGTCGGCGTCGATCACTTCCGTCGTGACGGCGAGGATTCGTTTGTCAAGACCGGCACCACGTTCCACGACATGGTGCTCTTCCGCAAGACCGCCGAGGAAGCGAGCCAGAAGTTCCAGCAGGACGACCGCTTCATCGCACAGGGGTACGTGCGGCCGTTTACCGATCAGAACGGCAACGAGCGTGAAGAGTTCGTGGCCACGAAGATCGGCCACGACATGATGTGGACGCCCTACACCGTCGACCGTGCGCCGCAGCAGGAGACACCGCAGCGTGAGGCCCCGGGCCTCGACCGCAGCCAGGGGTTCGAGCGCGACGACCGGCCCGCGCAGCAGCGCGAACCGGCCGTGATGTCGCAGTAGGACAGGGCCGACACCATGAATGACGAAGAGGACTTCGTACCCGAGCAGGACGAGCCAGAACCCGAAATCGACCACGGCACCACAAACCGGGTCGGGGCGGCGGGGCCGATGCTCGATGAACCGCCCGGCCCGATCAACTGGAATCTGCTGACCGCCGACGACGCCGAGGCCGCATGGTTGGAACTGAACCAGTGGGTGAACTGGCTTCGCACGACCTACGGGCTGCCGTCGTCGGTGGTGCCTCCCATGTGGCACCGTCACCCCGAGCTGCACTGGGAACTCTCAGCGCTTCACACCCATTGGCTGTGCGCGTTCGACCCGCAGCAGAACGGTTCGGCCCCGATCGGCTGGCACCGGGATTTCGCGGACGCCAGGCAGCGGCTGCGTGATTGGGTCGCCGCGTGCGGCACCCGCCTCGACCGCGACCGGCCCACGCGCCAGACCGTCTGGCCCGGCGAGGACGAGGCCGAACCGATCGAAGACACCCCGATCACCGACCGCGACGAGGACTTCGTGGCCTACGTCATCGCCGACGTCGAGCGCCGCCGCCAACTCGAACACGACTTCTACGCCAACCTCAACCCCGAGACCGGCGAGATCAGCTGAGCATCGCACCGCTTACGGGGCCGAAGCCCTACTCCCAAGTTTCGGCCCCGCTCTCGTGTGCCGGTCAGTCGCCGAGCATGCGCCCGGTCCGACGCGGCGCGCTCACTGACGGCTCGAACTGGGCAGGCTCCCGGCGCACGGCGTGACCTGCGGGCCGAGGCGCGGGGCGCTCCAGCGCGGTAGCGGACAGGTCGTAGCCGCCCCAGGGTGAGTAGGCAGGAACGTGGCGGATGCCGAACTGCTGGCGTTCGGTGATGATCGGGGCACCAGGTATCTGCATGTGCTGCGGGTAGCGTTGCTCAATCCACCGCAGGGCCACTTTCGACAGGCCCTTGTCGGTGCGTACCCGAATCTGGCCGGGAACCACGGGGAGGTCTCGCCACCCCGGTACGGCGTGATCGTGCCACGCTTCGACCGCATCTGACTCGCCGCCGGCGTCGGACTGCCACGCGCACGGCCCGCAGACGATCTTCTTCAGCAGATCGCCCGGCCCCTCCGCGTCGGGCTCAGGGCGAAGATCGGCGTGGAACATCTCGGCGCGATGCTCGCCGAACTCGACAGTGGCATGACTGAAGCGGTGCCACATATGGCTACGCGCGAACGAGCCGAAGCTGCCGTTGATGAACCGCCAGTGCTCAAACGCCTCGTCCAGCAGCCTCGGTGGGTAGTAGTCCTCGGTGTAGTGCAGCGGTGCTCCGGCCCACTCGGGCAGTCGCGCGCGGGCGTCCTCGCGGGCGAACTCATCGAAGTCGAACGCCAGCTGCTCCATCGTGGCCATACGGGTAGGTACCCGACCCACGACGACCGCTCTTCCGACAGCAGCGTGCAGGCGCTAGACTAGGGGTAGGCGACATCAATGTTCAGCTAGTCGTCACCGGCCCCAGGCAGGTGGCAGACGAACCGGGGAAGCCGCCCCGGCAAGTCCATCCCATAGGAAGCGTCGCCGCTTCGGGAGGACTTGACCATGATCTGGCTCATCTTCATCGCAGTCGTCATCCTTTTCCGGGTGCTGCGGCCTTGGATACCCTCGACCATCCTGCTCGACTGGTTCCGCACTCAGCGCGACCCGAAGTGGGGTCTGTGGGCCGTGCTCGCCGGGGTCGTCTACTTCGGTTTCGCCTACGGGTGCACCGTCCTGATCGACAACGGAGGCCCGGAGTGGCTCCACCTCTTCGTTCTGATCGGGATCTGCGAGGGCTTCCGCTTCCTCTTTCACGGCTTCGGCATCTACCTCCGGCTCCGTGCCGCCCGCCGCAAGGAACGCCGCGTCGCCCGTGACGCTAACGGGCAGGCGAGTTCACCTGGCGGGTATGAGGCACTACCGGGTGACGAGCACGGGCCGACGTATCTCGGCCGAGCCTCGGGTGCGCTCCAAGCCTGACAACAAGCAACTGATCGCGCTGGTTCTGCACATCGCGGATGGACTTCACGCCCAGGAGCTTGATGAGCAGCAGCGTCGCATCGGTGATCGACACAGCACCGGAAACACGACGCACGCCCATTCGTCGTCTGGCGAGCAAGGAGGCCACCATGACCCTGACAATGCCGATACACGACACGGATACGTCGCCGCTTCTGACAGCGGTGACGTATCAACGTGTCTCGACCAAGGAGCAGGCGACCAAGGGGGGTCGTGACGAGGGGTTCTCCATCCCCGCTCAGCGCCAGGCGAACGCGCGCAAGGCCGAAGACCTCGGCGCACGCATCGTCGCCGAGTTTGTGGACGCCGGAGAGTCCGCCCGCTCAGCTGACCGGCCAGACCTGCAACGGATGCTGGAGTACATCGCCACGCATCAAGTCACATACTGCATCGTCCACAAGGTCGACCGCCTCGCCCGCAACCGACTGGACGATGTGGAGATTCACCGCCGCCTGGTCGAAGCCGGGGTGACCTTGGTGTCTGCGACGGAGAACATCGACGAGACGCCCTCGGGGATGCTGCTGCACGGCATCATGTCCTCCATCGCAGAGTTCTACTCCAAAAACCTCGCATCCGAGGTCAGCAAGGGCCTGAACCAGAAGTTCGAGACCGGCGGAACCCCGATGCGAGCACCAGTCGGGTATCTCAACGTCCGCAAGCGTGACGAGCAGGGCCGCGAGTACCGCACCGTCGAGATCGACGCCGAGCGCGCCCCGCTGGTGAGGTGGGTATTCGAGCAGTACGCGACCGGTGAGCACACCGTTGTCAGCCTGCTCGCCGAGGCCACCGCGCGCGGACTCACCACCGTACCCACGCCGAAGCGTCCGTCCGGGCCGGTGGGCCGTTCCACGTTCTTCTCGATGCTGCGCAACCCGTACTACATCGGCATCGTCCGCTACAAGGGAGCCGAGCAGTCCGGCACCCACGAACCGCTGGTCGATGTCGAGACCTGGCAGCAAGTCCAACGTCTACTCGACTCCCGCAAGATCGCGGCCGAGCGCCGCCGCACGCACGACCACTACCTGAAAGGCTCCCTGTTCTGCGGCCAGTGCGGGTCACGGATGCAACTGGACTACCCCGCCAACAAGCAAGGCGTGCGCTACGCCTACTACGTGTGCTCCGGTCGGGCCTCCAAACGGAAGAACTGCACCCGGCGGGCCGTGCCGGTCGGTATCGCCGAGCAGCTGGTCGCGGACTGCTACCGAGACATCTCCATCACCGAAGAGCAGTACGCCGCCCTCGCCGCTCAGGTCGAGACAGCGTTCGATGAACGGCTCGCCTCCCGCTCCCAGGAACTGGCCGACCTGACCGAGAACCGCAAGCGGCTCCAGAACGAGAGCGACAAGCTGCTCGCCGCACACTTCGCCGACGCCATCGACCTCGACACCCTCAAACGGCACCAAGACCGCATCCGGGCCGGGCTTGCAGACATCGACCGCCGCCTCGCCAGCGAACACGACCAGCACGAGGGCTCACGCAAGCACCTCAGCACCGCGCTCAGCCTGCTCGTTGACTGCGCGACCCTGTACGCGCGCGCCGACGACCAAGGCAAGCGGCTGGCCAACCAAGCGCTCACCAACGGCATCGAGATCAGCGAAGACGAGAGGGCGACGATCAAGCTCGCTGAGCCGTTCGCCGCCCTCGCACCAACACCGGCTTCCACCGATGTCAGGTGTTCTAGTACGTCTGAAATTGTGGAGCTAGGGGGATTCGAACCCCCGACCTTCTCATTGCGAACGAGACGCGCTACCAACTGCGCCATAGCCCCATGTCGCTCGGCGACCGCATCAGATTAGCACCCCACCAGGGATGCTGTCGCATCGAGGCGGGCCTCTTGACGAAGGTCACAGAGCGCGCGCTCAGTTCCCGACCCGCAGGGCCTGCAGCTCGTCCTGCAGACCGTCGAGCACCTCGAGCCGCCCCTGGCCGGAGCAGGCGACGTAGGCGGGCTGGAGGTGGTCGGGCCGCTCGGCGACCTCCTCACCGGGCCAGGTGCGCAGGGAGCCTCCGGCGCGGCGGAGGATGTGGAAGCCGGCCGCGACGTCCCAGGAATTGATCGCGGTCAGCGCGGTGGCGTCCGCCCATCCCGCGGCGACGTAGGCGAGCTCGAGCGCGGCGGAGCCCAGGTGGCGCACCGCGGAGACCGAGTCCTCGAGGGTGCGGACGGCACCGGCGGCGAACTCCGGGAAGCCGGAGCCCGTGCGCTGGCCGGGGTAGCCGGAGAGCACGAGGGCGTCGGGGGCCGGACGGGTCTCGCGCGGGGTGATCTCCCGGCCGTTCAGGGTCGCGGGCCCGTCGGCCGCGGCGAAGACCTGGCCGAGCACCGGCGCGTCGATCACGCCGGCGACCAGCTCGTCGCCGACCGTGACGCCGATCGAGATGCAGAACAGCGGCAGGCCTGCGGCGAAGTTGCTGGTGCCGTCGATCGGGTCGACGTAGAAGCTGACCTGCTCGGGACCGGAGGGCTCCGCGGCGGGGCGCTCGCCGCCCTCCTCGCCGACGATGCGGGCGCTGGGCAGCAGGCGGCGCAGCTCGGAGACGATGATCTCCTCGCTGCGGCGGTCGTGCTCGGTGACGATGTCGTGGCTGGAGGTCTTGTACTCGCGGGAGAGGTCGTCGCGGTCGAGGCCGCGGAGGTACTCGGCGGCGGCGTGCGCGGCGGTGAGGGCGTGCTCGAGCAGCTGGGCCGGGGACGGGGCGGAAGAAGCGGTGGTGTTCATCACCGCCAGGCTAGTCCGCCCTGGTCAGCCTCGGGGCGACGGACCGGGGCGCGGACTCCTGTCGGCCCGTGACCGGCCGCCCGAGACGCCGCCCGGTCACGTCCCGAGCAGATGGCGCAGCGCAGGGGTCATGAGCTGGCCGTCCGGGTCCGCGGCGCGGCGCACGGCGCGGAAGTCCGCGAAGCGCGGGTAGAGCCGGGAGAGCTCGCGGGCGCCCAGCCAGTGCATCTTGCCCCAGTGGGGCCTCGCCCCGAAGTCGGCGAGGGTGCGCTGGACGAGCAGCAGGTAGGGCCCGGCCTCCTCGCGGTGGTACCGGTGCGCGGCGATGTACACGGTCTCCCGCTCGAACGCCGTGGAGAGCCAGACGTCGTCGGCCGCGGCCCGGCGGATCTCGAGCGGGAAGGTGACGCGCACGTCCTCGGCCGTGAAGCGGGCGCGCAGCGCCGTGAGCGCCGCCTCGAGGTGCTCGGCCGGCAGCGCCCACTCCGACTCGTGGAAGCGCACCCGGCGCGGCGCGGCGTACACCGCGGCGGAGTCGTCGACGGTGCGCGGCCCTGCGAAGACGTGGGAGGCGATCTCGGCGACGGGCCTCGACAGCGGCGGGGCGAGGGCGGCGGCGCGGCACAGCATCTCCCAGGCGCCGTTGCCGAGCACCTCGCGCTGCAGCAGCTCGGCGGCGCGCGGGGGCCGCTGCCGGGACGCGTCGGCCGGGAGACGGCGCATGGTGCGCACGGTCGCGCGGTCGGTGCGGGGGAACCAGAAGATCTCGTGGTGGTCCTCGCTCTCGCAGGTCGCGAGGAAGTCGCCTGCCGCCTCGTCGAGGGGCCGGGTGGTCTCGACCAGCTCGAGCCGGTATGCGGGAACGCACTGCAGGGTCACCTCGAGGATCACCGCGATCGTGCCGAGGCCGAGCCGTGCCGCCTCGAAGAGGTCCTGGTCCTGGGTCGGCGAGGTGTCGAGGACGGAGCCGTCGGGCAGGGCGATCCGCAGTGCGCGCACCGTGCCCGCGAAGCCGGTGAAGCGCGCGCCGGTGCCGTGGGTGCCGGTCTGGATCGCCCCGGCGATCGACTGCCGGTCGATGTCTCCCATCGTCTCCAGCGCCAGGCCGTGCGGGGCGAGGAGCTCGGCGACCGTCCAGAGCCGGGTGCCGCCGCGCAGGGTCACCAGGCCGGTCGCCGGATCGGCGCGGACCCGGCCTTGATAGCGGTCGAGGGTGAGGAGCAGCCCGTCGGTCGCCACCAGCGGGGAGAAGGAGTGGCCGCCGCCGATCACGCGCAGCGGGAGGCCGCGGGAGCGTGCCTCCCGGAGCGCGGCGGTGACCTCGTCCTCGCTGGTGGGGGCGAGGACCTCGTGCGGGGTGAAGCGGACCGCGCCGGACCAGTTGCGGCGCGGCCGGGGGCGGCCTGATCGCGGGCGGCGGCTCGGGCTCGTCGTCATCGACGGCTCCTTCCGGGACAGGGGCGGCGGGGCGCTGCGGGCCGGGGTTCAGAGGAAGGTCCCGCACTCGCCGCGGTAGGTGGGCATCGGGTCCAGGACCTGCTCGCCCTGGACGGGCAGGTAGTGGGAGAAGTGCTCGGCGGGCTCGCCGGCCTTGGCGTGCCGCAGCCACACCGTGTCGCCGACGCGCAGATCCTCGGCGGCAGGTCCGATCACGGGGGTCTGCACCTCGCCGGCCGCCTCCTGCGGGGCGAAGGCGAGTCCGGGCGGATGGGCGATGGTGGGCAGGCGGTCCGTGCCGGGCGGGCCGGAGGCGATCCACCCGCCGCCGAGCACGGTCGCGACGCCCGGGGCGGGGCGGCGCACGACGGACGTGCCCAGCCACAGCGCGGGCTGCGGGGAGAAGCCGCGGTAACGGTCGAACAGCCCCGGCCCGATCAGCCCCGAGCCGGCGGCGACCTCGGTGACGGCCTCCTCGGCGGCGCTGGACTCGAGCGAGCCGGTGCCGCCGGCGTTGACGAACTCGAGCGGGGCGAGCGCCCGGACGGCGGCGACCACCTCGGCGCGGCGTGCGGCGATCTCGGGGCGGGAGAGGCGCTTCATCGCGCGGACCGCGGCGCCGTAGGGGGTGTGCGCGGCGTCGGTGACCCCGGCGATGTGCCCCTCGTAGGCCATCAGGCCCACCAACTGGAGCCGGGGCCGGGCGAGCGCCGCGCGGGCCAGGCGGGCGGCCTGGACCGCCGTGCGCACTGGGGAGCGCAGGGCGCCGAAGCGGATCCCGGGCAGCGGGGCGTAGGAGACGTCGAGCTCGAGCGCCACGCGGATCCTGCGCCCGCCCGTGCGGGGCGTGAGGTCGGCGGTGGCGTCGAGGATCAGGTCCAGCTGCGCGGTCTCGTCGACCATGAGCGTGATCGCGTCCAGCGCCTCCGGCGAGGCGACGAGGCGGCGCAGCGCCCCGCGCTCCGCGGTCGGATAGGCGACCAGCACGTCCCGTGCCCCGTGGGCGACGAGCCACAGCGCCTCGGGGAGGGTGAAGGCGAGGATCCCGGCGATGCCGGGGCGGGCGAGGACCCGGTCGAGCAGTCCCCGCACCCGCAGCGACTTCGAGGCGATGCGCACCGGGGTGCCGCCGGCGCGGCGGAGGAGGTCGTCGGCGTTGGCGTCGACGGCGTCGAGGTCGAGGACCGCGAGGGGGCGCTCGAACCAGCCCGCACCGGCCAGCAGTCCGTCGAGTACCGCGAGGTCGCGCACCGGGTCCGCCTCAGGCGCGGCGGCGGGCGAGGATCTCGTCGAGGTGGAGGTCCTGCGCGGGGGCGAAGCTCTCCTCGACCGCCTCCGCCTCCTCGACGTGCGCGCGCTCCAGCGGCACGGACTCGGGGAGCATGCTGCGGCGGTGGGCGGCGTGACGGCTGGCGAGGTCGTCGACCTCGCCGCGCAGGGCGTAGGTGGGCCGCGGCACCGGGCGGGGAGTCCACTCCCCCGGGCGCGTGACCTGCTCGGCCGCGCGCTCCGAGGCGGTCTCGAGCGCCGACGCGGAGGGAGCCTCGGCCTCCGCGGACACGGCGGGATGCTGCGTGGCGGAGACGGCCGACGGGGCGGGCAGCTCGCGGCCGGTGCTCGCGGGCGCCTGCTCGGCGCGTCGACGCGCCGTCTCGGCCTCGGCACGCTCCTGACGGGAGCGGGTCGCGGCGCGGGTGCGGCGGGCCCGACGCTCCAGCTCGGCGCGACGCAGCCCCACCAGGAACACGCCGAGCACGACCGCGCCGAGGACCGGCGGCCACCAGGGCAGCACGTTCGCGACCGCGCCGACGACCAGCGCGGCGGTGAGGACGATCAGCCCGATCAGCACCCCGCGCATGAGGCGGCGCGAACGGCCGCGCTCCTCGCCGAGGTCGACGCGGGTGCCGGGGTCGGTGTCGAAGCGGGGCCGACGGGTCGGGTCGGCGGGACGCATGAGCAGTCGGTCCTGGGGCATGGGGGTGGTCACCTCGGCAGACGAGCGGCGGGCGTGGACGGCCTCGGAGAGATCCCGGGCCTGCGGCGTCATCCCGGCCTCGTCCGCGGCGCGGGCGCGGCCCATCACCTCGCGACGGGCGGCGGTGCGCGGCAGCGCGTACACCAGCCACAGCAGCAGCAGACCGCCGAAGAGGACGGCACCGAGATTGATCGACTCCACACCACCACAGTAATGACACCTATGTGATTCGCCTGGTCACGGAGCGGGCGTGTCGGCGAGCAATTCCGTGCGCCGCGCCACGGCGGGGCTCAGCCGGTCCGTGCGGGGCTCGGATGCTCGCGATGCAGGCGGCGCAGGACCCCGTAGCCGGCGTGGTCGGTCGCGACCTCCTCGACGGTCAGCGCGAAGACGAGGTGGTCGCGCCAGCCTCCGTCGACGTGGATCGCCGCGCGGCGCAGTCCCTCGGGGCGCAGGTTCAGCTTCTGGACCACGCGCAGGCTCGGCGCGTTCTCGGGCCGCACGGTCACCTCGACCCGGTGCAGGCCGAGCTCGGCGAAGAGATGGTCGATCACCAGCGCCGCCGCGCGGGGCGCCAGCCCGCGGCCGGCCATCTCCCGGTCCACCCAGTAGCCCAGCACCGCCGAGCGCACCGCCCCGTACTGGATGGGGCCCGCGGTGATCTGCCCGATCACCCGTCCTCCCACGACCATGGCGAGCGGGAGGGAGGTCCCCAGCCGCGCCTGCTCGTCGGCCCAGCGGCGCAGAGTGCGGAAGTCCGCGGGCCCGCGCTCGCTCAGCGGGTCCGTCGCGTCCCACGGCCGCAGCCAGTCGGCGCTGCGGGCGCGCAGCCGCTCGAAGTCTCCGCGGTCGCGCCGTCGCAGCGGGCGCAGCGTCAGCTCCCCGTCGCGCAGGACCAGGGGCCACACGTGAACCATCGCGTCATCGTAGACGTCCGACGGACTCGCCTGCGCGTTCTCCCGCCCTGTGCGACTCTGGGCCCCGGACGCCCGGCCCCGGCCGATGCGCCGCCGCCCGGGGCCTCCCGCCCCCGGGTCGGCTCGCCGGGCGGAGAGCCGGCGCCTGCGCAGGCGCAGAGCGCGCAGCTGGAGAAGGAGGCACGCGTGGACGAGCAGCTCGTGGACAAGCAGTCGGTGAAGAAGGCGCTGCGCACGACGCTGCGCGCGGACCGGCGTGCCGTGTACGGCGAGGACCCCGCCCGGCGCTCCCGCGAGGCGGAGGCGATCCTCGCGCATGCCGCGGGGATCGTCGCGGACATCGAGGCGCTGGCCGCTCGTCGGGAGGAGGCCGGGGAACCGGCCCCTCGTGTCGCCGCCTTCCATCCCACCCCGACGGAGGCCGACGTGATGCCGCTGGCCTCCGCCCTCGCCGCGCGGGGCGCGGAGCTCGTGTTCCCCGCCGCCGCCGGGGCGGAGCTCGAGTGGATCCGCTGGGAAGGGGTCTCCGACTTCACCGACTCCCCCGGCCGCGGCTTCGGGAAGGAGCCCCGGGGCGAGCGGCTCGGGTCCGATGCGCTCTCCGAGGCCGTGCTCGTGCTCGCCCCCGCTCTCTCCGTGGACCGCTCCGGCACCCGGATCGGGCACGGCGCCGGCTACTACGACAGGGCGCTGACTACGCTTCCGGCCGAGGCGCGGGTGGTGGTCGTGACCCATCCGCACGAGCTGCTCGTCGCCGGGACCCTCCCTCGCGAGGAGCACGACGTGCCGATCCGCGAGGTGCTGACAGCCGACGGGATCGTCTCGCTGGTCACCTCCGATCCCGTCTGAGCGCCGCGCGGTCGTAGACTTTCTGCGGCCGCCCGTGCGCGGCCCGCACATCGACCATCCCGGAGGACCCGCGTGCCCACGTACGTCTATGCCTGCAAGAACTGCGGACATCGTTTCGAGCAGTACCAGAGCTTCAGCGAGGACTCGCTGACCACCTGCCCCGAGTGCGCGCAGGAAGCCCTGCGGAAGGTCTTCGACTCGGTGGGCATCGTCTTCAAGGGCTCGGGCTTCTACTCGACGGACTCGGCGACCTCGGGTGCCTCCACGATGGGCGGCAGCTCCTCCTCCGACGGCGCGAGCGGCTCCTCCTCGCCCTCCGAGGGCTCCGGCAGCTCCTCCTCGGCCGGCTCCTCCGCGAGCGGCTCCTCGACGGGAACCGCCTCGCAGCCCGCCGCCGCGGCCTCCTGACCTCTCCTCCACACTGCCCCGCCGTCCACAGCGGGGCGCGTGGCGTCGCCGCGCCGAGGCGGCGGCGCTAGCTTCGGGGCATGCTCCAGCGACTGCTCCCCCACCTGCCGACATGGCGGCGCGCCCTGCGCAGGCGACGCCGCACCCTCGCCGTGCTCGTCGTGGCCGCCGCCGCGGTGCTGCTGGTGCCCTCGCTCGTGCCGGCCTCGGTGGCGGGGACGGAGGTGGTGGTCGCGGCCGAGGACCTGCAGCCCGGCACCGCCCTGGAGGCGGGGCAGATGCGCACCGTCGAAGTCGCGAGCTCGCTGGTGCCCTCCGGCGCCGCGACCGCGGTGGAGGATCTCGTGGGCGAGCGCCTCGCCGCCCCGGTCGCCGCGGACGGCCCGATCCTCGCCGGGGACCTCCTCGGCACCGGCGAGGACCCCTTCCCCGAGGGAACGGCGCTGCTGGCCGTCCCCGTGCCGGAGGTGCTGCTGCCGCATCTCCGATCGGGGACCCGCATCGAGCTGCTGATGAACGACCCCGTCGACGGGTCCGCGACCCGCATCCCCGCCCAGATCCGCTCCCTCTCCGCCGCCGCGACGGGCACGGGAGCGCTCGGCACGGGGTCCGACACCGGCGTCCAGGCGCTCGTGCTCGTGGACCGGCACCGGTCCGGAGAAGTCGCTCACGCTCTCGGCACGTCGAATGTGACGGTGTCCGTGATCCGCTAGAGTCCGAGCGGGCCGTGACTGCGGTTCTCCCTCATCCCCCCATCTTGAGAAGGAACTCCCCATGAAGGGCTTCAAGGACTTCGTCATGCAGGGCAACGTCATCGACCTCGCGGTCGGTGTCGTGATCGGCGGCGCGTTCACCGCGCTGGTCACCGCCTTCGTCGACAACCTCATCAACCCGGTCGTCGCCGCCGCGGGCGGCGCTGACAGCGTCGAGGGCTTCGGCTTCAAGATCTTCGAGAACAACGAGGCGACCTTCATCAACTTCGGTGCGGTGATTTCCGCGGTCATCACCTTCCTGATCACCGCAGCCGTCGTCTACTTCGTCTTCGTGATGCCGATGACCAAGGCCCGCGAGATGGCGAACCGCAAGAAGAACCTGGGCGAGGAGATCGAGGCGGCTCCCGAGGACATCGTGCTCCTCTCCGAGATCCGCGACCTGCTCAAGACCCAGAACCCCCAGGGCGGCAACCCCCAGGTCTGATCCTGGTCCGTTCCACCCTGGCGCGGCATCGCCCGCGCACCCCACGACGGGGGCGGCACCACCTGGTGCCGCCCCCGTCGTCGTTCCCGGGGTGGACGTCGTTCCCCGCGCGGACTGCGCGCGCGAGACCGGTGCCCGCCCCGGCGCCGGGACGGGATGCGATACCGTCCCCCGGGTGACCCGCTCCCCCACCGCCCCGAACGGCACGACCCGCCCCGCGGCGCCCTCCGTCCCGGGCACGGAGGACGAGGCCGCTGCGGCCGGTCCCGATCTCGGGACGATGATCGACGCGACGGTCGCCTGGTACGCGGAGACCGCCCGCGACCTCCCCTGGCGCTCTCCCGACACGACGGCCTGGGGGATCCTCGTCTCCGAGGTGATGCTGCAGCAGACCCCCGTGGTGCGGGTGCTGCCTCGCTGGCTGGAGTGGATGCAGCGCTGGCCCGAGCCTGCCGGCCTCGCCGACGCCCCGACCTCCGAGGTGCTGCGCGCCTGGGATCGGCTCGGCTATCCGCGGCGCGCGCTGCGTCTGCAGGAGTGCGCGCGCGAGATCGTGCGCGCGCACGGGGGCGTGGTCCCCCGCGGCGAGGAGCGGCTGCGATCGCTGCCCGGGATCGGCGAGTACACCGCCGCCGCGGTCACCGCCTTCGCCCACCACGACCGCGCCGTGGTCGTGGACACCAATATCCGGCGCGTCCTCGCCCGCGCCGTCCGCGGCAGGGCGCTGCCGGACCGCTCCTACTCCGCCGCCGAACGGGCGCTCGCCACGCACACGCTGCCCGCGGAGCGTGAGCGGTCGGTGGCGTGGAACCGGGCCGTGATGGAGCTCGGCGCACTGGTGTGCACCGCGCGCACGCCCCGCTGCGCCCAGTGCCCCCTCGCGGGGATCGGCTGCGCGTGGGTCGCCGCGGGCCGCCCCGAGCCCGAGGAGGACACACGACGCCGTCAGTCCTTCGAGGGGACGGACCGGCAGATGCGCGGGCGGATCATGGCGCTGTTGCGCGAGCAGGGCGCGGCCGCTCCTGCGATGCTCGCAGCGCTGGATCCCGAGGACCCGGCGCGGGTGGAGCGCTGCGTGCGCTCCCTGCTGGCCGACGGGCTCGCAGCGGTGGCGGAGGAGGCGGGAGGGACCGCCGCGGCGGGCGACGCCGGCGCGCTCCCCGGCCTGCGTCTGCCCTGAGGCACCGCGCATGCCCTGAAGCACGGCGCCGACGGGCTCAGGCGCTCCGGTCGAGCTGCTTGATCATGCGGGTGTTGCCCAGGGTGTTGGGCTTGACCCGGGCGAGGTCCAGGAACTCCGCGATCCCCTCGTCCGGGGAGCGCAGCAGCTGGCTGTAGATCTCCGGGGCGACCGTCTCGGCCATCTCCTCGAAGCCGTGCCGTGCGAAGAACTCGACCTCGAAGGTCAGGCAGAACACGCGCTCGAGGCCGAGCTGCACGGCCCGGTCCAGCAGCGCCTCGAGCATCCGGTGGCCGAGGCCCGTGCCGCGCACCGTGTCGGACACAGCGAGGGTGCGCACCTCCGCGAGGTCCTCCCACATCACGTGCAGGGCGCCGCATCCCACCACCGTGCCGTCCTCGTCGACCGCGACGAGGAACTCCTGGACGGCCTCGTAGTAGGAGACGAGGTCCTTGCCCAGCAGGATCCCGGTGTGGGTCATCGGCTCGACGATCGCGTTGATGGCGCGGACGTCGGCCGGGAGCGCGGGGCGGATCTGTGCGGCGGTGCCTGAGGTCATGCGGGGCTGTCCTCTCCGTGGACGGTGGTGGCGGCGTCGGCCTCGGCGTCCGCGCCGGTGCCGGTGCCGACTGCCGAACCGGCGCCGACGGCGGAACCGGTGCCAACGCCTGTGCCGGTCTCGACGGCGGAGCCGGCCTCTGCGTCGGCCGCGGCATCGTCGGGCTCGGGAGCGCGGCGCTCGGCCCCGTGGAGCTCGGCATCGCGGCGCTCGGCGCGACGATCGAGCCAGCGGTGCACGGCCGCGATGATCCGCTCGACCACCAGCGCCATCACGACCGCGGCGACGAGCGCCACGGTGATCGCGAGCAGGTGGTTGTTCTCGAACCAGGCGCCGGCGACCGCGCCGATCGCGCAGGAGTACACCGCCCACACGAAGGTGGACAGCAGCGAGCGGGGCCAGAACAGGCGGTGGGGGTAGTGCACGGCGCCCGCGACGAGGTTCACGGCGGTGCGGCCGAAGGGGATGTAGCGGGCCGTCATGAGGAAGACCAGGGCCCGCTTGCGCAGCCCGTTCTCCGCGGCCTCGACCGCGCGTCGACCCTTGCCCTCGCGCAGAAAGCGGAAGCGCTCCCAGCCGATCTTGTTGCCCAGGAGATAGCCGAGGTTGTCGCCGGTGAAGGCGCCGGCCCAGGCCGCCAGCCCGATCAGGATGATCGAGGGTCTTCCGGAGCTCGACCACAGCGAGGACAGGGACACGATCGTCGACTCGCTGGGGACGGTCGGGAAGAAGCCGTCCAGGGCGGCGAAGGCGTAGACGACGAGGTGGACCCACCAGGCGTCGCCGATCTGGAGTATCCAGTCCTCCAGGACGCCGGTCAGCGAGAGGAGACGATCGAGCAGCTCTCCCATGGGTCCTTCCGGTCAGGGGTCCCGCGGCCGCCGTGGGGGCCGCTGCGCTCCGGGACGTGTTCCCGTCACCGGTGATCCCGGTCCGGGAGTGCTCCGCGCTCCGGCGAGCGACCGGAGGCGGGATCGGTCACGGCCCGGCTCCCGCGGACGGGGCCGGGCCGTGACCCGAGCTCAGGAGGCGCTGGCCTCCGCGCTGTCAGGCGTGCTGTCGGCGCCATCCGCGCCGTCGGCGTGGGTGACGTCCTCGGCGCGGGCCTGGGTCATCGACTCCACGTCGACCACATCGGAGATCGGCTCGAGGGAGCCGTCCTCGGCGCGGCGGGCGAAGGTGAGATCGCCCAGCAGTCCCTCGCCCTCGGCGTCGACCACGATCTGGTCGCCGACCTGGACCTGGCCGAACAGGATCCGCTCGGAGAGGGAGTCCTCGATGTCGCGCTGGATGGTGCGGCGCAGCGGCCGCGCGCCCAGCACGGGGTCGTAGCCCTTCTCGGCCAGGAGGTCCTTGGCCGGCTGCGTGAGCTCGAGCGTCATGTCGCGATCCTGCAGGCGACGCGAGAGCTTCGCGACCTCGAGATCGACGATCTGGATGATCTCGGTCCTGGACAGCTGCGGGAAGACCACCACGTCGTCGACGCGGTTGAGGAACTCGGGCTTGAAGTGCTGCTTGAGCTCCTCGTGGACCTTCGACTTCATCCGCTCGTAGTCGGTGGAGAGGTCGCCGCCCGCGGTGAAGCCCATGGAGACGCCCTTGGCGATGTCCCGGGTGCCGAGGTTGGTGGTCATGATGATGATGGTGTTCTTGAAGTCCACCACGCGGCCCTGGGAGTCGGTCAGGCGACCGTCCTCCAGGATCTGCAGCAGCGAGTTGAAGATGTCCACGTGGGCCTTCTCCACCTCGTCGAAGAGCACGACGGAGAACGGCTTGCGGCGCACCTTCTCGGTGAGCTGGCCACCCTCGTCGTACCCGACGTAGCCGGGGGGCGAGCCGAACAGGCGCGAGGCGGTGTGCTTCTCGCCGAACTCCGACATGTCCAGCTGGATGAGCGCCTCCTCGTCGCCGAAGAGGAACTCGGCCAGGGCCTTGGCCAGCTCTGTCTTGCCGACGCCGGTGGGGCCGGCGAAGATGAACGAGCCGCCGGGACGCTTGGGGTCCTTCAGGCCCGCACGGGTGCGGCGGATCGCTCGGGAGACGGCCTTGATGGCCTCGTCCTGCCCGATGACGCGCTTGTGCAGCTCCTCCTCCATGTGCAGCAGGCGCGAGGACTCCTCCTCGGTCAGCTTCACGATCGGGATGCCGGTGGAGGCGGCGAGGACCTCGGCGATGACCTCCTCGGAGACCGTGGTCACCGCGTCGGACTCACCGTGGCGCCAGGCCTTCTCCTTCTCCTCGCGCTCGGACTTGAGCTTCTGCTCCTCGTCGCGGAGGTTCGCGGCGAGCTCGAAGTCCTGCCCGTCGATCGCCTCCTCCTTCTTCTTCCGCGCCTCCTCGATGCGGGAGTCGAACTCCTTGAGCTCCGGCGGGGCGGTGAGGCGACGGATGCGCAGGCGCGCGCCGGCCTCGTCGATCAGGTCGATCGCCTTGTCCGGCAGGAAGCGGTCGTTGACGTAGCGGTCGGCGAGGTTCGCCGCGGCGACGAGGGCGCTGTCGGTGATGGTCACCTTGTGGTGCGCCTCGTAGCGGTCGCGCAGGCCCTTGAGGATCTCGACCGTGTGCGCGACCGAGGGCTCGTCGACCTGGATCGGCTGGAAGCGGCGCTCGAGCGCGGCGTCCTTCTCGATGTGCTTGCGGTACTCCTCGAGAGTGGTCGCACCGATCGTCTGCAGCTCGCCGCGGGCAAGCATGGGCTTGAGGATGCTGGCGGCGTCGATCGCGCCCTCGGCGGCACCGGCCCCGACGAGGGTGTGGATCTCGTCGATGAACAGGATGATGTCGCCGCGGGTGCGGATCTCCTTGAGCACCTTCTTCAGGCGCTCCTCGAAGTCACCGCGGTAGCGGGAGCCCGCGACCAGGGAGCCGAGGTCGAGGGTGTAGAGCTGCTTGTCCTTGAGCGTCTCCGGGACGTCCCCGGCGACGATCGACTGGGCGAGGCCCTCCACGACGGCGCTCTTGCCGACGCCGGGCTCGCCGATCAGGACGGGGTTGTTCTTCGTGCGGCGGCTGAGCACCTGCATGACCCGCTCGGCCTCGCCATCGCGCCCGATGACCGGGTCGAGCTTGCCGTCGCGGGCGGCCTGGGTGAGGTTACGGCCGAACTGGTCCAGCACGAGAGAGCCCGAGGGCTGGCCCTCGGAGGGGCCGCCGGCGTTGGCCGGCTCCTTGCCCTGGTAGCCGGAGAGGCGCTCGATGACCTCCTGGCGCACGGCCGACGGCTCGGCCTTGAGGCGGGAGAGCACCTTGACGGCGGTGCCCTCGCCCTCGCGCAGCAGGCCGAGCAGGATGTGCTCGGTGCCGATGTAGTTGTGGCCGAGCTGGAGCGCCTCGCGGAGGCTCAGCTCGAGCACCTTCTTGGCGCGCGGGGTGAAGGGGATGTGGCCCGAGGGGGTCTGGTTGCCCTCGCCGATGATGTCGCGGACCTGCTCGCGCACAGCGTCGAGCGTCACGCCGAGGGCCTCGAGCGCCTTCGCGCCGACGCCCTCGTTCTCGTGGATCAGGCCGAGCAGGATGTGCTCGGTGCCGATGTAGTTGTGGTTGAGCAGGCGGGCCTCGTCCTGCGCCAGGACGACGACGCGACGCGCCCGGTCGGTGAACCGTTCGAACATGTTCCTCCCCCATTCGGTGGTGGTGATGGATCGAGAGTACGCGGATCGGGCGGGGATTCCCCGTGTGTTCGCCGCTGGCGTGACGTCTGGTCGCCCGGGACGATCAGAGGCTCGACGGCGTCGTCGGGGCTCGGCGCGCGCCGGTGAGATCCGGTGCCGGTGCGGAGCTCGGACGATGCACGCGCACCGCCTCGATCACGACGCCCTCGCCCTCGGTCTCGAGGCGGAGGTGGCGAGGTAGAGCGCGTCGTAGGCGGCGGGGTCCTCGTACTCCGGCGCGTGGGGGTCCCACGGGGAGAGGTAGAGGCCGAGCCCCATGCCGTGGCGGCGGCGGGGACGGCGACCTCGGCGACGAGGTCGCCGTCCCCGCCGCGCCACGGGGAGGAGGAGACGGAGTAGTCGGTCGTCGACGTCGGCCACAGGCAGAACCCGTCGTGGTGCTTCGCGGTGGGCACCACGTAGCGCGCGCCGAGCTCCGCGCCCAGCACGACGACGCCGGCCGCGGGCCGAGGAGCCGCCGCACCCCGCTGAGGGCGATAGTCTGACGCGAGAGATCGCCCGGAGGGTGGCCGCGGCCGACGCAGTCATCCCCCGAAGCGGCACCCGAGCCTCGCCCCGTGCGGCGCCCGCACCGGCGCGAGTAAGCTTTTCGAACGGAGAGACATGGCAGACCTGGACGTGACCCGCGCGGACGCGGTGCTGATCGGCGGCGGCATCGCCAGTGCGACCCTCGCCGCGATGCTCACCGAGCTCGAGCCGGACTGGGACATCGTGGTCCTCGAGCGCCTGGACTCCCTCGGCGCGGAGTCCAGCGACGCATGGAACAACGCCGGGACCGGGCACAGCGCGCTGTGCGAGCTGAACTACACCCCGCAGGACGTGGACGGCTCCGTCAGCCCCGCGAAGGCCATCGCGATCAACGAGCAGTTCCAGGTCTCGCGCCAGTTCTGGGCCCATCTCGTGGAGAACGACCGGATCGGCGACCCCTCCCGATTCATTCACACCGTCCCGCACATGAGCTTCGTGCACGGGATGGAGAACGCTGACTACCTGCGACGCCGCCACGAGGCTCTGGTCGCCAACCCGCTCTTCGACCGCATGGAGTTCACCACCGAGCACGCCCGGCTCGCCGAGTGGGCGCCGCTGGTCTCCGAGGGCCGACCGGTCACCGAGACCATCGCCGCGACCTGGTCGCCCGACGGCACGGACGTCGACTTCGGGGCCCTGACCCGAGAGATGCTCGACTTCGCCTCCCGCGCCGGGACCACCGTCGCCACCGGCTCCGAGGTCGTGGACCTGCGCCGCATGGGCAACGACTGGGGCGTCATGGTGCGCAGCACGGCCGACGACTCCCTGCGCGTGGTGCGCGCGCCGTTCGTGTTCGTCGGCGCGGGCGGCTACGCCCTGCCGCTGCTGCAGAAGTCCGGGATCGAGGAGATCCGCGGCTTCGGCGGCTTCCCGATCTCGGGCCAGTGGCTGCGCTGCACCGACCCGGCCGTCATCGCGCGGCACGACGCGAAGGTGTACGGAAAGGCCGCCGTCGGCGCCCCGCCGATGAGCGTCCCGCACCTGGACACCCGGTACGTCGGCGGGAAGCGCTCGCTGATGTTCGGCCCGTACGCGGGCTGGTCGCCGAAGTTCCTCAAGTCCGGCTCCTACACGGACCTCTTCGAGTCGATCAAGCCCTCGAACCTCACCCAGATGATGGCGGTCGCGCCGCCGAACCTCGACCTCATGGTCTACCTCGGCTCGCAGCTCGCCGCGACCACCCACAAGCGCTTCGAGGCGCTGCTGGAGTACATGCCCGCCGCCGACATGTCCGACTGGGAGGAGGTCACCGCCGGGCAGCGCGTCCAGGTGATCGCCCCCGACAAGAAGAAGCATGGCGTGCTGCAGTTCGGCACCCAGCTGATCACCGCGGCCGACGGCTCGATCGGCGGCATGCTCGGCGCCTCCCCGGGCGCGTCGACCGCGACGAGCATCATGCTCACGATGCTCGAGAAGATGTTCCCCCAGCGCATCGAGGCGTGGCGACCCGCGCTGCAGCAGATGATCCCCAGCTGGGGCACCCACCTCTCGGAGGATGCGGAGCTCGCGCATCGCACCCTCGAGCGGACCGCCGCCGTCCTCGACCTCGCCCACTGAGAGCCACCCGGCCTCGCCCACTGCGCGTCGACGACGACGCCTCGCCGCCCCAGGAGAGCTCATGCGGATCTCGCTGATGACCACCTGTCTCGTGGACGTGATGGCCCCGGACGTCGCCCGGGCCACCGTCACCCTCCTGGAGCGGCTGGGCCACGAGGTGGTGTTCGACAGGCGGCAGACCTGCTGCGGCCAGATGCACACCAACTCCGGCTACTACACCGAGGCCGCACCGATCGTGCGCTCCTTCGTGGACACCTTCGAGCCGGCGCTCGAGGAGGTGGACGCGATCGTGATGCCCTCGGGCTCCTGCACCGGCTGCGTCCGCGACCAGCACGCGCTGGTCGCCCGGCACGAGGGCGACACGGCGCTGGAGGAGCGCGCCGCCGCGGTCGCCGCGAAGACCTACGAGCTCTCCGAGCTGCTGGTGGACGTGCTGAAGGTGACCGACGTGGGCGCGTACTTCCCCCACTCGGTCACCTACCACCCCACCTGCCACTCGATGCGCTTCCTGAAGGTGGGGCCGCGCCCGCTGAAGCTGCTGCGCGCGGTCGAGGGCATCGAGGTGAAGAACCTGCCCGAGTCCGACACCTGCTGCGGCTTCGGCGGCACCTTCTCGGTGAAGAACGATGCCACCAGCGACGCGATGGTCACCGACAAGGCCGCGAACGTCGTCGCCTCCGGTGCGGAGTTCGTGGTCGCGGGCGATGCCTCGTGCCTGATGAACATCGGCGGGAAGCTGCACCGCACCGGGGCGGCGCCGAGGTCGGTGCATCTCGCGCAGATCCTCGCCTCGACGAAGGAGGACCCCTTCGTCCCGTCGGAGACGATCCTCGGGAGGGCGTCATGAGCACCAGGACCGGTCGACGAACTGCGAGGAACGAGCGGGAGGAGATGGTCGAGAGCCGCTCCGCCGGTCGACGAACTGCGAGGAACGAGCGGGAGGAGATGGTCGCATGAGCACCGTCCAGCTGGGCATGCCGACCGTCCGCCCCCAGCACGCCTCGCCCGTCTCGACCCTGCGGGGCGAGCGCGGGTTCCCGGAGGCGGCGCGGGAGGCGCTGGGCGATGCGACCCTGAGCGCGAACATGCGCCACGCGACCTCGACGATCCAGGGCAAGCGCGCCGGGGCGGTGCGCGAGGTGCGCGACTGGCAGAAGCTCCGCAGCGCGGGCAGCGCGCTGAAGTGGCAGGTCACCGATCATCTCCCGGAGCTGCTCGAGCAGCTCGAGGAGTCGGTGGCAGGTGCAGGGGGCGTCGTGCATTGGGCCCGCGATGCCGAGGAGGCCTCCGAGATCGTCACCCGCCTCGCCCTCGAGCGCGATGCCCGGGAGGTGCTGAAGGTCAAGTCGATGGCGACCCAGGAGATCGGCCTGAACGAGGCGCTCGCGCACGCGGGCATCCGGGCGATCGAGTCCGATCTCGCCGAGCTCATCGTCCAGCTCGCGGACGACACCCCCTCCCACATCCTGGTCCCCGCGATCCACCGCAACCGCGCGGAGATCCGCGAGATCTTCCTGGCGGCGATGCCGGATCTGGATCCGTCGATCACCGACGACCCGGCCGAGCTCGCGGAGGCGGCGCGCCGCTTCCTGCGCGAGAAGTTCCTGGACATGCCCGGCTCGGTCGCGATCTGCGGGGCGAACTTCGCGGTCGCCGAGACGGGCACGCTGGTGGTCGTGGAGTCCGAGGGCAACGGCAGGATGTGCCTGACCCTGCCGCGGACCCTGATCTCCGTGGTCGGGATCGAGAAGATCGTCCCCACCTTCCAGGACCTCGAGGTGTTCCTGCAGCTGCTGCCCCGCTCCTCCACCGGGGAGCGGATGAACCCGTACACCACTCTTTTCACGGGTGTGCACGAGGGCGACGGCCCCGAGGAGTTCCACCTGGTGCTGCTGGACAACGGGCGATCGTCGGTGCTGGAGGACCCCGAGGGGCGCAGCGCCCTGCACTGCATCCGCTGCTCGGCCTGCCTGAACGTGTGCCCGGTCTATGCGCGCACGGGCGGCCACGCCTACGGCTCGACCTATCCCGGCCCGATCGGCGCGATCCTCTCCCCGCAGATGACGGGCATGAGCGGCACCGACGACCCGAACTCGACCCTCCCCTACGCCTCGAGCCTGTGCGGCGCCTGCTACGACGTGTGCCCGGTGAAGATCGACATCCCCGAGATCCTCGTGCACCTGCGTGCGAAGGACGTGGACCGGCGCCGCGAGGCGCGGGGCGAGTTCCACGGCAGCTGGGACCTGGCGCTGAAGGGCGCGAGCCGCCTGATGTCCTCCCCTCGCGCCTACGACCTCGCCGTCCGCTCGGCGAAGCCGCTGTCCTCGCTGCTGCCCGGCGCGAACATCGGACGGCTCCCGGGGGCGCTGCCGATCATCCCGGGCTGGACCGACCACCGCGATCTGCCCAGTCCCCCGCAGTCCTTCCGGTCCTGGTGGGACGAGCGCGAGAAGGAGCGCGTCGCTCGGGGCCCGGAGGGACCGGCGTCCGACGGGCCCGGCGAGAGGGGCCGCGCGCGGTCGGTCGACGGCCCCGCCCCGGACGGTGATGCATCGCCCGCCGACGACTCCGCCGTCACCCCCGACGGGGAGGAGCAGCCGTGAACGACTGGACCGACGCCCGCCCCGCCCGCACACCGGGGATGAGCGCGAAGGAGGAGATCCTCGCGCGCGTGCGCACCGCGCTCGCGGCCCCGCGCCGCGATGCGGTGACGGGCGCCGAGGACGTGCCCCGCGACTACCAGCGCTCGGATGACAGGCAGGAGCTCGGCACCGCCCCGGAGAAGGTGCGCGACGTGCTCGTCCAGCGGCTCGAGGACTACACCGCGGTGGTGCACCGCACCACGGCGTCGGAGCTCCCGGCCGCGATCGCCGCGGCGCTCGGCGACGCGGCCTCGGCGGTGGTCCCCGCCGGTCTGCCGCCCCAGTGGATGCCGCCGTCAGGCGTCGCGGTCACCGTCGACGACGGCACCGCCTCGCCCCGCGAGCTCGACGGGATCGACGCCGTGCTCACCGGCTGCCACACCGCCATCGCGCTGACCGGCACGATCGTGCTGCGGGGCGACGAGCTCGGCGGCCGGCGCGCGATCTCGCTGGTCCCGGACCGGCACGTCGTGGTCGTCGAGGCCGAGCAGGTGGTGCTCGGGGTGCCGCGCGGCATCGAGCGCATGGCCGAGGATCCCCGTGCCGCGTGGACGATGATCTCCGGGCCGAGCGCGACCAGCGACATCGAGCTCGACCGCGTCGAGGGCGTGCACGGGCCGCGCCGTCTCGAGGTCGTGCTCGTCGAGCCCGAGCCGACGCCGACACCCGAGCCGGAGACATCACCCGCACCGGAGCCCGGCCCCGACGCCCCCGCCCGCCCTCCGGCCGACAGCGGCCCCACCACCCCCACCTCCCAGGAGAGCAGCCGATGACCACTCCCCTCACGCCCGCCGACCTCGGCGCCCTCGCCGACGCTGCTGGGGACGCGGGCCGTGCCGCCCGCGATCGCGGCGACCTGCTGGTCCTCGTCGCCGGGGACTACCGCGCCGAGATCTCCACCGTCGGCGCGACGCTCGAGTCCCTCACCGTCGGCGGTCGGGATCTCGTGCTCCGCAGCCCCGAGGAGGGGCCGATGCTGTTCTACCGGGGCGCGATCGTGGCGCCCTGGCCGAACCGGATCGGGGACGGCACCTACGTGTGGGACGGCGAGGAGCTGCGCACCCCGCTCAGCGAGCCCGAGCGCGGCAACGCGCTCCACGGGCTCGTCTCCTTCCAGTCCTTCACCCCCGCGTCGGTGGGCGAGGACGAGGTGGTGCTGCGCACCGAGCTGTTCCCCACCCCCGGCTATCCCTTCCACCTGCTGCTCACGGTCCGCTGCGCGCTCTCCCCTGAGGACGGGCTGACCACCACGGTCACCGCCCGGAACCTTGGCCGGCGCGACGCCCCCTACGGGGTGTGCCCGCATCCCTATCTCGTCGCCGGCCCCGAGCCGCTGGACGAGTGGTCGCTGCAGGTCGCGGCGGGCACGGTGCTGACGGTGACCGAGGACCGGCTGCTGCCCACCGGCACCGCCCCGGTCCCGCCCGGTGATCCCTTCGAGTTCTCCGCTGCGCGCGTTCTCGGCGACCTGTTCATCGACCACGCCTTCACCGACCTCGCCCGGGACGCGGAGGGGCGTCTGGATGTCGCCGTCACCGCTCCCGGCGGCACCGGGGTGGAGCTCACCGCCGGTCCCGAGTGCCCGTGGCTCCAGATCCACACCGGGGACCGCCCTGAGCCGGAGCACCACCGCCGCGGCCTCGCGGTCGAGCCGATGACCTGCCCGCCGGACGCCTTCCGCAGCGGCACCGACGTGGTGCGCCTTGCCCCGGGCGACGAGCATGCCGCCTCCTGGAGCATCCGCGGCTGGTGATCAGCTGAACGGCGCGGCGGGCCCGACGGCGGGCGGGGGACGCCGCCCGAAGCGCGGCCCAGGACAGGACGAGGGCCCGTGACCCTGACGGTCACGGGCCCTCGTCGAAGGCGTCGGCGGCTCACGGCCGCCGTGCGGGGATCACTCCCCGTGGGCCTCCTCGTACGCCTTGCGGATCGCGCTCGAGATCCGGCCGCGGTCGGGGACCTCGTAGCCCGCCTCACGCGCCCACTCGCGGATGCGCGAGGAGTCGTTCGAGCTCGCACGGGAGCCGGAGGCGGTGCCGCGGGTGCGGCGACCCCCGACGCGGCGCGCCTTGCCGACCCAGCCGCTCAGCTCCTCGCGGAGCTTCTCCGCGTTCTCGGCCGTCAGGTCGATCTCGTAGGCGACGCCGTCCAGGGCGAAGCTCACCGTCTCCTCGGCCTTGTCACCGTTGATGTCGTCGATGAGCTCCACGTAGGTCTTCCGTGCCATAGGGGTTCTCCCTCGCTGGTGGTTTCCGGACTTCATCATGAACGCAGGGGGTGTTCACGATCTCGCCCAGTATCCATTACGAGGCCGGTTATTTCAATCTGATTACGAGGTGTGTGGACGTAGGGATGTTCTCATTCTCGTCCGCCGCCGCATCAGGGGTCTTTCCGGGGCTGCTTCCGCTCGAGCAGCTCCTGCTCCGCCTGACGCTCGGCCTCCCGCTCGCGGCGGTCGGCCCGCAGCAGCGCACGGATCACGAACCAGAACAGCAGCCCCACGCCGATCGAGGGCAGAAGCGCACCGGCCTCGAACCAGAACCCGGAGTCCATCTCAGGCCCCCGGCTTCACGAGCGGGAACAGGATCGTCTCGCGGATGCCGAGCCCCGTCAGGGCCATGAGCAGGCGGTCCACGCCCATGCCCATGCCTCCCGTCGGCGGCAGCGCATACTCCATCGCCTCGAGGAAGTCCTCGTCCAGGCGCATCGCCTCGTCGTCGCCCTGGGCGGCGAGCTCCGCCTGCTGGGCGAAGCGCTCGCGCTGGATGACGGGATCGACCAGCTCGGAGTAGCCGGTGGCGAGCTCGAAGCCGCGCACGTACAGGTCCCATTTCTCGACCACGCCGGGCGTGCTGCGATGGGCGCGCACCAGCGGGCTGGTCTCCACCGGGAAGTCGCGCACGAAGGTCGGCTCGTGCAGGTGGTCGCCCACGCGATGCTCGAAGAGCTCCTCGACGAGCTTGCCGTGGCCGTACTTCGGGTGGTCGAGGTCCAGCTCGAGCGAGCGGGCGATCTCCCGCAGGCGCGCCGGGGTGGTCTCCGGAGTGATCTCCTCGCCGAGGGATTCGGAGAGCGAGCCGTAGACGGTGATCTTCGCCCATTCCCCGGAGAAGTCGTATTCGGTGCCGTCGGCGAGGGTGACGATCTGGGAGCCGGTGGCGGCCTCGGCGGCCTCCTGGATCAGCGACTGCGTGAGCTCGCCGATCGAGTCGTAGTCCCCGTAGGCCTGGTAGGACTCGAGCATCGCGAACTCGGGCGAATGCGTGGAATCGGCGCCCTCGTTCCGGAAATTGCGGTTGATCTCGTAGACCTTCTCGAGCCCGCCCACCGCGGCGCGCTTGAGGAACAGCTCCGGCGCGATCCTCAGGTACAGGTCCAGGTCGAAGGCGTTCATGTGGGTGACGAACGGCCGTGCCGCCGCACCCGAGGGGATCACCTGCAGCATCGGGGTCTCGACCTCGACGAAGTCCCGGCCGCGGAAGGACTCGCGCAGGGAGTGCATGACCTCGGAGCGCAGGCGCACCGCGTCCCGTGCCTCCTGGCGCACGATCAGGTCGACGTAGCGGCGGCGCACCCGCGACTCCTCGGAGAGGTCCGCGTGGAGCACCGGGAGGGGGCGCACCGCCTTCGCGGCCATCTGCCAGGAGTCGGCGAAGATGCTCAGCTCGCCGCGCCGGGACGCACCGACCCGGCCGTGGAAGAAGACGTGGTCGCCGAGATCGACGTCGGCCTTGAGAGCGGCGAGGCGCTCCTCGCCGATCACGGCCTGCGAGGCCATGATCTGCAGACGCTCCCCGGCGCCGTCCTGGAGGGTGACGAAGGCGAGCTTGCCCGTGTTGCGCTGGAAGACGACGCGGCCGGAGACGCCGACCTCGTCGTCCGTCTCCACCCCGGCCTCGAGGTGGCCGTACTCCGCGCGGACCTCGGCGATCGTGGCGGTGACGGGGACGGAGACGGGATAGGGCTCCTCCCCGCGCGCCAGCAGGCGCTCCCGCTTGGACCGTCGGACCGCGATCTGGTCGGAGCTGTCGGTCACCTCGGAGGCAGGGGGGTTCTCGCTCATGGCTGCGATTGTCTCATCACCGCGCGCGTGACGGCCTCCGGGATCAGGGTGCTGTCGCCACCGCCACAGCGGCGTCCAGCAGCCGGGTGCCCTCGACGCGTCCGGCGAGCACGACGAGCACCTCGCCGCGGTGGTCGGGAGCGGCGGGCTCGAGGGTCGCGGGGTCCAGGGCGAGCGCGTAGTCCCAGTCGATCTCGGCCCGCTCCCGCGCGGCCTCCAGCGCGTCTCGGATGCCGGAGAGGGAGGGGGCGGCCGCGAGCGCCGCGGCGATCGTGCGGGACAGGGCCAGAGCCCGCTCCTTCCCGTCCGCGGAGAGATAGGCGTTGCGGCTGGAGCGGGCGAGGCCCGTCTCCTCCCGCTGGATCTCCACGGGCTCGATCCGCACGGGCAGGTCGAGGTCGGCGACCAGGCGCTGGATGATCGCGAGCTGCTGGGCGTCCTTGCGCCCGAACACGCTCAGGTGCGGGTCCGTCAGGCGCAGCAGCTTCGCGACGACGGTGACCACGCCGTCGAAGTGGCCGGGCCGGGCGGCGCCCTCGAGGACCGTGCCGGCGTGACCGGCGCGGACCGAGACCGTCGGCGGCATTACGGGGTACATCTCCTCCACGCCGGGGGCGAAGACGAGGTCGACGAGCCCGTCGACGAGGGCGAGGTCCGCCTCGAGGTCGCGGGGGTAGGCCTCGTAGTCCTCCCCGGGCCCGAACTGGAGGGGATTGACGAAGTCGGTGAGGATCACGTGGTCGGCGAGCTCGCGGGCCCTCTCGACCAGGGCCAGGTGTCCGGCATGGAGGGAGCCCATGGTGAGCACCGCCGCGACCGTCCCGTCCATCGCGGCGCGGTGCTCGCGCAGCGCGGACTTGGTGGTGACGAGCGTGGTGCGCGGGGTGCTCTCGGGCACGGCGGGGTCCTTCCTCAGCTCTCCTCCGGGGGCGGTGCCGCCTCCAGCAGCGCCCGGATCGTCTCCCGGTCGCCCTCGGCGAGTCTTGCACGGGCGAGCGCCGCGAGGGCGAGGGCTCGGTAGGTGTCGCTCACGTCGCCGGGCTCGAGCGGGGCGGCGGTCGCGTCGAGGTCGGCGAGGGCGTCGAGGTGGGCGGCGACGGTGCCGGCGTCCCCGCGGACCACCGGTCCGGTCAGCGCCCCGCTCCCCCGCTGCAGCGACTCCTCGAGCGCGGCCTCGAGCAGCGGGCGGAGGTAGGCGCCGGGGTCCTCGATGCCGAGCCGGGCCAGCGCCCTGCGGGACTGGTCCACGAGGACCACGAGATGGTTCGCGGCGTGGGCGAGGGAGGCGTGGTAGAGCGGGCGGTCGCCCTCGGCGATGACGACGGCCTCGCCGCCCATCTCCACCACGAGCGCGGCGGCGACGGGCAGGAACTCCTCGCTGGCGGTGATCCCCATCGGGCAGCCGACCAGCCGGGGCAGGTCGGTGCGGGTGCCGGTGAAGGTCATCGCCGGGTGGATCGCGAGGGTCGCGGCGCCGGCGCGGGCGAGCGGGGCGAGCACCTCGGTGCCGTAGCGGCCGGAGGTGTGGACGACGAGCTGCCCGCCGGGGGCGAGGCCGGTCGCGGCGATCCCGCTCGCGAGCGGTCCGAGCTGGTCGTCGGGCACGGCGAGCAGCAGCATCTCGCTGCGCTCGACGAGGGCGGGGACGTCCAGCAGCGGCACACCGGGCAGGAGCTCCGCGGCCCGCTCCCGGGAGGCGTCGGAGACGGCGTAGGCGCCGGTGAGCGCGTGCCCCTCGGTGCGCAGCGCGGCGCCGAGCACGGCGCCGACGCGTCCTGCGCCGATCACGCCGATGCCGAGGCGGGGCGGGGTCATCGGGTCTCCTGCCCGCCGGGGTGCGCGTCGGGGGCGGGTGCGGCGGGCCGCCCCTGCTCGGGGTCGCTCCCGGGGACGCTCGCGGGGTCACTGCCGGGCGCCTGCGCGGCGGGGCCGACGGGCGCGAGCGCGGGACGGGGCCAGCTCTCGCGATCCCGGTAGCGGCGCAGGGTGCGGGCGTCCGCGGCGAGCACGGCATGCACGGCGAGGGCGTCCTCGCGGCGCAGGTTCTCCAGCAGGAGCGAGTCCCCCGCGCCCTCGACATGGAGGTCCAGCACGCCGAGACGGCGGGCGAGCGGGCCGTCCTCGAGCCTCAGCTCCTGGATCCTCTCGCGGGGCACGATGCTGAGCTTGCGGGACACGAGGCCGCTGCGGTGCACGAGCGCTCCCGGCAGCAGAATGCTCACCTCGGTGCGGCGGGCGATCCAGTACCAGCGCACCGGGGTGCGCAGTCCGGGCAGGTCGCGGGCGCGGGCGGTGAGCAGGTGCTCGATCGTCGCGAGGTCGTCCTCGGTCCCCAGCGGCGCGCTGAGCCGGCCGAGGGTCTGCCGCAGCTCCTCACGGGTGCCGACCGGGAGCACGCTGGTCGCGCCGTTCTCGTCGTCGTCATCGATCCCGGCCACGGTCGCGGAGACCGCGGTCCAGCCGGGGCCGCGCCACAGGAAGGGGCGGCGCAGGTCGAAGCGCTGGATGCGACCGGCGGCGATGTTGTCGGTGCGCGTGTTGGCCAGGCCCCGACGCATCCGCAGCCCGCGCTCGCTGAAGCGGGAGACGAAGCCCCAGCCGGAGTCGATCCGGCCGAAGACGTACTTCGGCACCGCGATCGCGGTGGGCGCCAGCGCGGCCAGGATCGCGATCGAGAAGCCCTCCTGCCACAGGGCGAGGAGCACCGCGACGACCACGCCGACGACGCTCATGACGATCCCGGTGAGGAAGCCGAGGTCCCGAATGAGGGAGCGGACGAGCCGCTCGGTGGGGATCCTCGCGATGAGCTCGCCGTCGGTCACCCCGTCGTACAGGACCTCCTCGAGACGACCGCCGTGCTCGTGAGCGGCGCCGCGGGCGTCCTGGCGGCCTGGGGCGGAGAAGCCCTCGGTCGGGCCGCCAGCGTGGGCCGTGGAGGCCTCCGCGCTCGTACCGTCGGCCGGAGCCGCCTCGACGGGAGCGGCGTCGGTGGGCGGGGCCGGCGTCCCGGCCGCGACCTCGAGGATGCCCAGGCGCAGCTCCTCGGCGCGGGCGGAGGAGACGTACTCGATGTCGAGATACGACTCGCCGCCGCCGGCGACCTCGACGCGCACCTTCGCCAGCCCCAGCAGGCGGGCCAGCAGCGGGCGCTCGATCGAGACGGACTCGATGCGTGCCCGCGGCGCGTACTCGCGAGAGCGGCTGATCATGCCGCTGTGCACGGAGACGCCGTCCTCGTCCACCGCGTAGGTGGTGAACCACCAGCTGAGGGCCGACAGGACGATCGCCACGAGGACGACGAGGAGCAGGATGCCCAGTCCGATCAGCGCGCGCCGGATCGTGAACTCGTTCGCCAGCTGGGCGATGTTCTGGGCGGTGAGCACCGCGATGACGCCCACGACGACCTTCCAGCCGGTCACCAGCGGCGTGATCGGATGGGTGCGGTGGCGGGGCGCTCCGGGCACGGGGTCGGGGGCGGGTTCGGGGCCGGGGGCGGTCACAGCGCCGCCATCAGCTCGACGCCGCGCGCGGTGAGCAGGGCGCGCAGGCGCTCGGCCTCGTCCTTCGGCAGGCCGGGCAGGGTGACGCCGGCGCCGTCATGGGCGGTGCTGAGCGTGAGCTTCGCGAGGCCGTAGCGGCGGTCCACCGGCCCCTCGTCGATCTTCACCGACTGCACGCGGCCGTAGGGGATCGTGTGCACGGAGCGGAACATGATCCCGAGGGCGACGGTGAGGTCCTCCTCCCCCTCGCGATAGCCGATCGCCCGCACCCGTCGCGGGGTGAGCGCGAGGCCCTGCACCACCAGCACCAGCGGCACGATCGCCGTCAGCCCCAGCCACCACCATCCCGTCAGGACCGCCGCGACGATCGCGCCGATGGTCAGCAGCACCCCGATCACATAGCCGGGGATCCCCGCGAGATAGCGGGCCGGGACGAGCTTCGGCGAGACCGGCTGCAGACCCTGCTCGCCGAGTCGCGTCCCGGGGGCGTCGGAGACCTCGGTCGGCGTGGCGTCGTGGGGCGTCGCCGTGGGGAGCGGCGGTCGGGCATCGTGCGCGGAGGAGGTCATGGGGACATCGTGTCATCCCGGACCGGAGGCGCTGTGCGACGCTCGGCGCTGCTCGCTCCGCCGAAGGTCGGTCCTCGCCCGCGCCCCGCTCCGCCGACCGGCAGCTCGCAGGCCCGCCTCACGGCGGGGTCGGAGGGCTCGAAGCTCTCGGTCAGGACCCGGCTTCCGCACCCTCGGCGGAGCCGTCGCCGTCGGGCGGGAGCTTGCCCCACCGCTCCACGATCACCCCGAGCACGCCGAGCACGATGCCGGAGACCGCGGCGGCGGCGGTCGGCAGGATCGCGCCGAGCAGGTCGCCGGTGCCGGTGATCAGCAGGAACAGCGCCTGGCCGGTGAAGATCCCGCCCATGATCGCGCCGGTGTAGGCGCAAGCCCGGGCCAGCAGGACCGTGCGATAGGCGGTGGGCAGGTCGATCTGGTGCCGTCGAGGTGTGTAGGACGGCCTGTTGCGGCGCTCCTCGCTCTCCTGGAGGTAGCGGCGCATCGGGAGGCCGTGGGCGAGCAACACCGCGGCCAGAGCCAGCAGCACCAGGGTGGTCAGCCAACCCGCGATCGGGAGGGAGTGGCCGCGGGCGGCGAGGGTCTCGAGCATCTGGGCCCCGAAGCCCGCACCGATCACGAGGATCAGCACGAGCACCGGGATGTTCAGGGGCCTCACGACTCCGCCGCTCCCTCCCCCGTCCGGGAGGCCGGGGTGTCGAAGCCCTCGAGCACCGGGCCCGGGCGCAGGGCTTCGCGGTCCGCGGCGCGGGCGAGGAGCGCCTCGACCGGTCCGTGGCCGGGCAGCTCGGCGGCGGGGTCCGCGGCATGCCAGGGGCCGAGCACGAAGGCGCGCTCGTGGGCGCGGGGGTGGGGCACGGTGAGGTCGGGGTCCTCGCTGCGCCAGTCGCCGTAGGCGATCACGTCCACGTCGAGGGTCCGCTCGCCCCAGCGCACCAGTCGCTGCCGTCCGGCGGCCCGCTCGGCGCGGTGGGCCAGGGCGAGGAGGTCGTGGGGGCCGAGCTCGGTGGTCACGCCGACCACGGCGTTGAGATAGGCGCCCTGGCCGTCCGGCCCGCCGACCGGGGCGGTCTCGAGCACGGGCGAGGTCCAGGCGATCTCGGTGCCCGGGTGGGAGGCGAGCGCATCGAGCGCCCCGCGCAGATGCATCTCGCGGTCGCCGAGGTTGCTGCCGAGCGCAAGCACCGCGAGGACGGGGCGCGCGTCGCGCTCGATCGCGACGGACACCCCGCCGACGGGCAGTCCGACCGGGGCGGCGGGCTTGTGCACGCGCACGCCGACGCGGCGCACCAGCGGATGACCGGTCTCCTCGAGGATCCTTTCGGCGATCCGCTCGGCGAGGGTCTCGACGAGGTCGTGGGGGCCGACGCCGATCTCCTCGTGCACGGCCGTGACGACCTCGGCGTAGTTCACGGTGCGGGAGAGGACGTCGCTGCGGCCGGCCGCAGCGGTCGAGAGGTGCAGGACGACGTCGACCGCGAACTCCTGGCCGATCTCCTTCTCCGCGGCGAGGACGCCGTGATGGCCCCAGGCGCGGATGCCGGTGACCTCGATGCGGTCCAGGCGTCCGATCGACGCCGTCGCGGAGCCGTGATGCGCGCTGCCGTGGCCCGCTCCGCCGTGGTGCGCGCTGTCGTCGTGCGTGCTGCCGTCGTGCGGGCTCATCGGCGCCTGCTCCGACGCAGCCGGTCCCCGACCCGCACCGCGGCGAGGTTGGAGGGGACCTCGTGGACGCGCACCGCCCAGGCGCCGTGCTCGGCGCTGTAGGCGCTGATCGCGGCGGTCGCCGCGTCGCGGTCCACGTCGAGGGCGCTGACGAAGCGCTTGCGCGAGGCGCCGATGAGGACGGGAAGGCCGTGGGAGGCGATCGCGTCCCAGTCGGCCAGCAGGTCCCAGTTCTGCTCCCCCGTCTTGGAGAAGCCGAGGCCCGGATCGGCGACCAGGAAGCGGTCCTCGATCCCGGCCTCGCGCAGCGTGGTGAGGCGGTCGCCGAGCTCGGCGGTGCTGTCGTGGGCGACGTCCTCGTAGCGCGCGAGGTCGTTCATGACGTCGCTGTGGCCGCGCCAGTGCATCGCGATGAACACCGGCGGGGTGCCCAGGCGCGTGCGCAGCTCGGCGACCTGCGCCCCCATCCGCACGTCGGCCTGGCCGGCGGAGACGTCGTTGACGATGAGGGCCCCGGCCGCGATGCTCGAGGCGGCGACGGAGGCGCGCATGGTGTCCACGCTGAGCACGACGTCCTCGGCGGCGAGGGCCTCGACCACGGGGATCACCCGGCGCAGTTCCTCCTCCTCGGGGACGCGCGGGGCACCGGGGCGGGTGGACTCCCCGCCGATGTCGATGATCGCGGCGCCCTCGGCGACCAGGCGGCGGCCGTGGGCGATCGCGTCGGGGGCGCTGTCGTGCTTCCCGCCGTCGGAGAAGGAGTCGGGGGTGACGTTCAGGACCCCCATGACGAGGGTGTCGTCCCCGCCGAGGCGGTCCGGCAGGCCCTCGGGGCGGCGCACGGGGATGGGCACGACCTCACCGTCCGTTGATCAGGGCCATGGCCTCGCTGCGGGTGCTCGAGCTGTCCCGGAGCATGCCGCGCACGGCGCTGGTGATGGTGCGGGCCCCGGCGGCGCGCACGCCGCGCATCGACATGCACATGTGCTCCGCCTCGATCACGACGATCGCGCCGGCCGCACCGAGCTCGTCCATCAGCGCATCGACGATCTGGAAGGTGAGCCGCTCCTGCACCTGCGGGCGTCGGGCGTAGACGTGGACCAGGCGGGCGAGCTTGCTCAGCCCCGTGACGGCACCGCCGCCGGGGATGTACCCCACATGCGCCATCCCGTGGAAGGGCAGCAGGTGGTGCTCGCACATCGAGTGGAAGGCGATGTCGCGCACGAGCACCAGCTCCTGGTGCTCGATGTCGAAGGTCGTCGACAGCGGCTCGTGCGCGTCCTGCTCCAGCCCCTCGAAGACCTCGGCGTACATCCGCGCCACCCGCGCGGGGGTCTCCAGGAGGCCGTCGCGGTCGGGGTCCTCGCCGATCCCGGCGAGGAGCTCCCGCACCGCCGCCTCGACCCGGGGCCGGTCCACCGCCATCTCAGCGCTCCGTCTCGTCGTGGTCGCTGTAGCCGTAGCCCTGACCGGGACCGGCCGAACCGGAGCCGCCGGGGGCACCTCCGGGCGGGGCGCCGGGGATGCCGGGCCCGTCGCCGCCCGGATGGGGCAGCTCGGGGGCGCCGGGCTGCAGCGGCTCGCCCGCGTCGTGCTCCTCGGTGCCGGTGCCGGTGGTGGTCGAGCCGACCGACGGCGCCTCGAGGGAGGGCCGCTCCTCGCTGGAGACCCACACTTCGCGCGGCGGCAGCTTGGTGACGTCCGCGAAGATCGCGGCGAGCTCGTGCTCGTTCAGCGTCTCCTTCTCCAGCAGCTCCTCGACCAGGCGGTCCAGCACGTGACGGTTCTGCACGATCACGGACCAGGCCTCGTCCAGGGCGTTGTCCAGGAGCGTGCGCACCTCCTGGTCCACGACGCTCGCGGTCTCGTCGGAGAAGCGGGGGCCCTGCCCCTGCTGCATGCCCACGAACACCTCGTCCTGGTCGCCGGAGAGGGCGACCTGGCCGACGGCCGCGCTCATGCCCAGCTGCATGACCATGGTGCGGGCGATCTTGGTGGCGTTCTGGAGGTCGGAGCTGGGTCCGGTGGTGACGTCGTGGAAGATCGACTCCTCCACCGCGTAGCCGCCCATTGCGTAGGCGAGGCGGTCCAGCAGCTCGTTGCGGGACTGGTAGTTGCGGTCCTGGGTGGGGACCACCATCGTGTAGCCGCCAGCCTGACCGCGCGGCAGGATCGTCACCTTGGTGACCGGGGCGGAGTTGTTCATCGCCGCGGCGACCAGGGCGTGACCGCCCTCGTGGTACGCGGTCATCTGGCGCTCGCGCTCGGTCATCACCTTGGAGTAGCGCTGCGGGCCCATGGAGACGCGGTCGATCGCCTCGTCCAGGGCGCGGTTGTCGATGATCTGGTTGCCCGAGCGGGCGGTGAGCAGCGCCGCCTCGTTGAGCACGTTGGCGAGATCCGCACCGGACATGCCGATGGTGCGCTTGGCGACGGCCTCGAGGTCCACGTCGTGGGCCAGCGGCTTGCCCTTGGCGTGCACGCCGAGGATGTGCAGGCGGCCCTTGAGGTCCGGGGCGGTCACCGCGATCTGGCGGTCGAAGCGGCCCGGGCGCAGCAGCGCCGGGTCGAGGATGTCCACGCGGTTGGTGGCGGCGATGAGGATGACGTTCTGGTTCTCGTCGAACCCGTCCATCTCCACGAGCATCTGGTTCAGTGTCTGCTCGCGCTCGTCGTGGCCGCCGCCCATGCCGGCGCCGCGGTGGCGGCCGACGGCGTCGATCTCGTCGATGAAGATGATCGCCGGGGAGTTCTCCTTCGCGGTGTTGAACAGGTCGCGCACGCGGCTCGCGCCGACGCCCACGAACATCTCCACGAAGTCCGAGCCGGAGATCGAGTAGAAGGGCACGTTCGCCTCGCCGGCGACGGCCTTGGCCAGCAGCGTCTTGCCGGTGCCGGGCGGGCCGTAGAGCAGCACGCCCTTGGGGATCTTCGCGCCGACAGCCTGGTAGCGGCCCGGGTCCACGAGGAACTGCTTGATCTCGTCGAGCTCCTCGACGGCCTCCTCGGCGCCGGCGACGTCGGCGAAGGTGACCTTCGGGGCCTCCTTGTTGAACAGCTTCGCCTTGGACTTGCCGAACTGCATCGCCCGGCCGCCGCCCTGGGCGTTCATGATGAGGAACCAGAACAGGCCGATGAAGATCAGCAGCGGCAGGAAGGACAGCAGCAGCGTGGACCACCACGAGCTGGTGGCGATCTCGTCGGTGTAGCCGCCGGAGGGGGCGGACTCCTCGACCGCGGAGACGATCGACTCGCTGCGCGCGTCGACGTAGGCGAAGCGCACCCGGGTGCCCTTGTTCTCCTCGCCGTCGGTGAAGTCCTCGGTCAGGACCAGGTCGACGCGCTGCTGGTTGCCGCCGATGATCTTCGCCTGCTCGACTGTGTCGCCCTGCAGCAGCTCGAGGCCCTGCTCGGTGTCGATCTGCTGGTAGCCGTCACGGCCCAGCAGGGAGAACAGCGCCATGCCCAGCAGCAGCGCGACGACGATCCAGAGGGCGACGGAGGTGAAGGGGCGGCGCTTCCTGCCGCCCGAGCCGCGGCCCGTGCTCTTGGGGGAATCTGCCACCGGTTCAGTCCTCGTAGACCGAGCGTGCGAGGACGCCCACGTAGGGAAGGTTGCGGTAGTTCTCCGCATGGTCGAGCCCGTACCCGATGACGAACTCGTTGGGGATGTCGAAGCCGACGTACTTCACGTCGATCTCGACGCGCGCGGCCTCGGGCTTGCGCAGCAGCGTCGCGATCTCCACGGACTTCGGCCCGCGCGAGCGGAGGTTGGCCAGCAGCCACTTCAGGGTCAGGCCCGAGTCGATGATGTCCTCGACGATCAGGACGTTGCGCCCGGTGATGTCGCCGGAGAGGTCCTTGAGGATCCGCACCACGCCCGAGGACTTCGTGCCCGAGCCGTAGGAGGAGACCGCCATCCAGTCCATCTCGACCTTGAGGTCGATGGAACGGGCGAGGTCCGCCATCACCATCACCGCCCCCTTGAGGACGCCCACCAGGATCGGGGGCTCCTCGGCGTAGTCCGCGGCGATCTGCGCGCCGATCTCGGCGAGCCGGTCACGGATCTGCTGTTCGTCCAGCAGCACGCGGTCGACATCGGGGTGGGGGTGCGTCTGGGGCACGCGGATCTCCTCCAGGTGATGTGGTGGGTGCGTCCGCCGCGGCTCACGGAGCGGGACGGCGCCACACCAACAGGCCGTCACGGCGAGCGACCTCGATCCTACCCGGAACGGGCACCGCTGCCTGACCGTGCCATGAGACGACCAGCGCATCCAGCGCGAGCACCTGCCTGCGCAGCAGCGATTTCGTGGATCCACCTGCGTCACCTGCATCGATTGCGCGCTGAGCGGAACGGGAGGCGTCGCGCAGCACGCGGGTGCGCACGGGGGCGGGGACGGCGGCGAGGGCATGGACGTCCAGGTGCAGCAGGTCTCCCACCTCGGCGAGCTCCCCGGCGTCGCGGCGCAGGGCGGGCAGCAGCGCCCGAGCCTCCTCGTCGAGATGGTCCACATCAGGGCGGACCAGGTCGGCGCTGCGGGCGAGGTTCTCGTCGATCTGGTCCCCGAGGATCTCGCGCAGCAGCGGCAGGGCCCGGTGGCGCACCCGCGAGCGCAGCAGCTCGGGATCCGCGTTCATCGGGTCCTCCCACCACTCGAGGTCGTGGAGGGTGCAGATCTCCTCGGTGTCGGCGCGTCGCAGGGCCGTGGTCTCGTCGCGGCCGGTGCCGAGGAAGGGGCGCAGCAGGTGGCCGCGGCTGCGGCGGATCCCGGCGAGCGCCCGGGGCCCGGCGCCGCGGGCGAGGGCCATCAGGACCTGCTCCGCCTGGTCGTCGAGGGTGTGGCCCAGCAGCACGGCGAGCGCACCGCGCTCCCGGGCGAGGTGCTCGAGGGCGTCGTGTCGGGCGGTGCGGGCGGCATTCTCCAGACCGCCGGGGGCGGCGAGGTCGACGGACGGCGTGAGCACGTGCGCCTCGGCGCCCAGCCGCTCCGCCTGCGCGGCGGCGCGCGCGGCGACGGAGGCGGAGCCGTCCTGGAGCCCGTGGTCGACGATCGCGGCCTCGGTCGCGAGCCCTATCCGCTCCCCCACCCAGCAGGTGGTCGCCAGCAGCGCGAGCGAGTCGGCGCCCCCGGAGACGCCGACCAGCAGGCGCGGGGCGAGGTGGCCGGAGCCGGTGTCGTCGGCGAGCTGCTCGAGCCGCTCGGCGAGGGCGGCGCGGACGGCCCGGCGAGCACGGGCGACCACGGGAGGTGGGCCGGCCATCAGTCGACCTGCACCATCTCGGCGGCGACGTCGTCGACCGCGGCGCGGGCGGCGTCCGCGTCGGCGCCGTCGAAGTCGTGGACCACGATCGAGTAGCCGACGGTGCGACCGTCGGGGAGCACGGTCACGCCGGCGAGCGTCGCGGCGCCGCCGAGATAGCCGGTCTTGCCGCGCACCTGCCCGGCGGCGGCTGTGTCGTCGCCGTGGCCGAAGCGGTCCGCGAGAGTGCCCGAGAGCGCCGCGACGGGCACGTCGTAGAGGATCTGCTCGAGAGCGGGCACCTCGCCGGAGGCGACCTGGGCGAGCACCGCGGCGAGCAGCGCCGGCGGGACCCGGTTCTCCCGCGAGAGGCCGGAGCCGTCGCGGAGGTCGAGCCCGGCGAGGTCCTCCTCGGGCAGCCCCATCTCGGCGCCGAGCTCGCGGATCTCCGCCTCGACGGCGGCGGCGGCGCCGGCGGGGGTGGTCTCCTCGCCGCGGGAGAGCGCCACCAGGTGCGCGAGCAGCTCGGCGGTGGTGTTGTCGGAGATGAGCAGGGTGTGGCGCACGATCTCCGAGAGCGGCTCGGAGGAGATCTCCGCGGCGGGAGCGCCCTCCGGGGCGGCGGCCGCGGTGATCCCGCCGGCCACCTCGAGACCCTCCTCGCCGAGCAGCTCGGCGAAGCGCTGGGCCGCGTCGCCGGCTGGATCGGTGGACTTCGGGCCGTACTGCTCCCCGTCGAGCCATCCCTCCTCGAGCGCGAGGGAGGCGGTGGGCGTGACCCAGCCGCCCGCCGTGCCGTTGTCACCCCAGGCCGGGTTCGCCCCGCCCACGAGATACGAGTCGTCCAGGGCGAGGGAGACGGAGGAGGTCCCCTGCTCGGCCGCCAGCGCCGCCGTCTGCGCGGCGAGCTCGCGCAGATCCTCCTCGGTGAGGGTCATGTCACCCTCTCCCGCCAGGGTCACCACGCCGTCCTGGACGGTCGCTCGGGTGACCAGCACCTCATCCCCCGTGTACTGCCGCAGCACGGCCGCGGCGGTGAGCAGCTTGAGGGTCGAGGCGGGCACGAGGGCGCTGGACGAGCCCCGCTCGGCGAGCACCTGGCCGTCCTCGGCCGCGACGACGCTGAAGGCCAGGCCCCCGCCCACGACGGGCAGCTCCGCCTTCGCGGCCATGCGCTGCTGCAGGTCGGCGGGGTCGACCGGGGACGGCGAGGAGCCGACGGGGGCCACGGCCTCGGCCGGATCGACCCGCTCCCAGTCCTCCGCGACGGCGCGGGGGCCGGAGCCGGGGTCCTCCTCGGCGCTGCGCACGGTGAGCACGCCGGGGAAGGCGTCCATCAGGTCGCCGAGGACGTAGAAGCTCACGGGCAGTGCCGCGCACATCACGACGGCGACGGTGCGCCACATGCGCTCGGTTGCTCGAAGGGCCATGCCACCACGATATGGTGTCCCGGTCATCGGAAGCGGCCCCTGGGGCCGGAGCAATGAAGTGGCCCACGGGGCCGGAGCAATGGAGCGGCTGTCGTGGAATTCGACGTGACCATCGAGATCCCTCGCGGGAACCGGAACAAGTACGAGGTGGACCACCACAACGGGCGGATCCGCCTGGACCGGATGCTCTTCACCGCGACGCGCTATCCGGACGACTACGGCTTCATCGAGGGGACCCTCGGCGAGGACGGCGACCCGCTGGACTGCCTGGTCCTGCTCGAGGAGCCGACCTTCCCGGGCTGCCTGATCCGCTGCCGCGCGCTGGGCATGTTCCGCATGCGCGACGAGGCCGGCGGCGACGACAAGATCGTCGCGGTGCCCGTGGGCGATCGCCGTCAGGTGCGCCGCCAGGAGCTGACCGACGTCTCGGAGTTCCACCGTCTGGAGATCCAGCACTTCTTCGAGGTCTACAAGGATCTCGAGCCGGGCAAGAGCGTCGAGGGCGCGCACTGGGAGGGCCGCAGCGACGCGGAGGCGGAGATCCGCCGCTCCTACCAGCGTGCTGTCGGCACCGAGCACGCCAACGAGTTCACGCAGGAGGTCTGAGCGCGGTCCGTCCGCGCAGGACGCACGATGACGGGGCCGGTCCTGAGGGACCGGCCCCGTCATCATGTGCGGGCGTGACTGCGGGCGCGACGCCCGGACCTCCCGCTCAGCGCCGGGTGAGCTCGCCCTCCGGGCCCTGCGTCCCCTGCCCGAAGATCTCGAGCATCGCCTCGACCACGGAGCGTGCCACGACGCGGGCGCCGAGTCCGCCGAGGACCGCGCCGATCCCGAAGGGCACCAGGCGTGCGAGCCACAGACCGCCGGTGCGGGCCACGACCCGGCGCCGCACGTACTTGTTGACCTGCTTGGTGACGAAGCCGGGCAGGAGGCCCCCGCCGCCGAGGACAGAGTTCCAGCGCATGCCCTGCCGGCCGAGCGCCTTGCCGATGATCTCGGCGCCGCGCTCGCCGCCGAGCACGCCCAGCAGCACGAGGCGTCGGGTCTCGCGGTCGGTCATGTCGACGCCGTGGATGTCGGCGGCGGCAAGGGTGAGGAAGGCGCAGGACTCCGCGAAGGAGAGCCCCTCCCCCACGGTGAGGCCGATCGCGGCGGCGGTGCCGAGGCCCGGCAGCGCCGCGACGCCGCCGATGCCGGCGCCGGTCGCGGTGGTCAGCGCGGTGAAGCGCGAGGTGACCTTCTCCAGCAGCTGACGGTCCGTCGCCTCCGGGTGCTTGGCGCGCAGGTGCTCGACGTAGGTGCGGGCCAGCGGCGCCTGGACCTTGAGCGCGGCGTCGATCAGCGAGAGCCAGCGCTCGTCGAGCTGCTCGTCGAGGGAGCCCTCCTCGAGGGGGAGGTCGTCGGGTCGCGTCGCGGGGGCTCCGTGGTCGCGCGGGACGGGCTGCGGGGAGTTCGTGGCCACCTGGGCCTCCATTCGTCGGGGTCCTGAACACGGCAACGGTATCGCGCACGGGGCCGCGCTCCTGGACGGCGGGTGCGCACGGCGAAGGCCCGGTCCGCGGTCGGCTCCCCGCCCGACGGGGACATGGCGATGCCGCGGATGCCGCACAGCCCCGGCACGGACCGGGCAGTGCGGACCGGGCTGCGCGGCGCCTCAGCGGCGCAGCACGACCTCGCCCTCGCCGAGCTCGGCGATGTCGCCGCTCAGGCCCAGTCGGCGCACGGCCTCGCCGAGGTCGGCGTAGTGGTGGACGTAGCCGGCCTCCACGAAGGAGCGGGGCACCATCCGGTCGTGGCAGAGGATCCCGCCCAAGTGGTCCGTCTCGTGCTGGAGGATCCGCGCGGTCCAGCCCACATGCTCCTCGTCGACCTCGCGCAGGGAGCCGCCGGGCAGCAGCTCCTGGGCGCGCAGGCGCACCCGGCGCGAGCGGGGCACGATCGACTGCCAGCCGTCGACCGAGAGGCAGCCCTCGAAGGCGAAGACGGTCTCGTCCCCGACCGGCTCGACGACGGGGTCCAGCAGGGCGCGCAGCGCGAGCGGTCGGCGCTCGAGCAGCTCGTCCTCGGGGTCCTCCCCCTCCTCGGCGGCGAAGGGGTCCTCGACGACGTAGAAGCTCAGCGGCAGCCCGATCTGCGGGGCGGCGAGACCGACGCCGGGCGCGTCCCTCATCGTCACGGTCATGGCATCCGCGAGCTCCGCCAGGAGCGCGGGCTCGAGGCGGTCGCGGGCGGCGACGGCGGTGCGGCGGAGGGCGGGGTGCCCTGCCTGCACGATGCGCAGCGGGGCGCCCTCGCGGGGGCGTCGGTCCAGGATCTTCCGGGTCAGCTCAGCAGTGTCCACCGCCCCAGTATCCCGTGCCCGCGCCGTGCACGGGAGTGCGCCGGGCTCGGCCCTGCCGCGGCCCGTCCACGGCCCGGGCAGGGCGCGGCCGGGACGACGGCGCGCCGTCGGTGGCAGGGCGGACCGGGAGGGTGAGACGTGGGATACACTCTGCCGTGCCGGTGCGATGGAGCACCCTCGAGGAGCTCCCCGAACCGGTGTCACAGTCACTTCACAACGGATCGTCCGGCACGTACCTGCCGGTGAAGGAGAACCACCATGGCAACAGTCACGTTCGACAACGCCTCCCGGGTCTACCCGGGCCAGGAGCGCCCCGCGGTCGACAACCTCAACATCGAGATCGGCGACGGCGAGTTCCTCGTCCTCGTCGGCCCCTCGGGCTGCGGCAAGTCGACCTCCCTGCGCATGCTCGCCGGTCTCGAGGAGATCGACGCGGGCCGCATCCTCATCGGCGATCGTGACGTCACCGACGTCCCGCCGAAGGACCGCGACATCGCCATGGTGTTCCAGAACTACGCGCTGTACCCGCACATGACGGTCGCCGACAACATGGGCTTCGCCCTGAAGATCGCCGGCACCCCGAAGGCGGAGATCCGCAAGCGCGTCGAGGACGCCGCGGCGATCCTGGACCTCACCGAGTACCTCGACCGCAAGCCGAAGGCACTCTCCGGCGGTCAGCGCCAGCGTGTGGCCATGGGCCGTGCGATCGTGCGCTCCCCGCAGGTGTTCCTCATGGACGAGCCGCTGTCGAACCTCGATGCGAAGCTGCGCGTCTCGACCCGTACCCAGATCGCCTCGCTGCAGCGTCGTCTCGGCGTCACCACCGTGTACGTCACCCACGACCAGACCGAGGCGATGACGATGGGCGACCGCGTGGCCGTCCTCGACCGCGGCGTGCTCCAGCAGATCGACTCCCCGCGCCGCATGTACGACCACCCGAACAACGTGTTCGTGGCCGGCTTCATCGGCTCCCCCGCCATGAACCTGCTCGAGGAGAAGCTCACCGACCAGGGCGTCCAGTTCGGCGGCGCCGTGCTGCCCGTGGACCGTGCGACCCTCTCGGACACCGACCAGTCCACCGTCACCGTGGGCGTGCGCCCCGAGGACCTCGAGCTCGTCGGCGACGAGCAGGGCATCGCGGTCGAGGTCGATGTGGTCGAGGAGCTCGGCGCGGACGCGTTCATCTACGGTCGCCGCGCCGGCAGCGACGAGACCGCCAAGCCGTTCATCGCGCGCGTCGACGGCCGCCGTCCCCCGGCCAAGGGCGAGACCGTCTACTTCCGTCCCAAGGAGGGCCACCTGCACCTCTTCGACGCGAAGTCGGGCAAGCGCCTCGGCGACTGAGCACCCCCGCTCCGCACGACGGGCGTCCGGCTCCGGCCGGGCGCCCGTCGTCCGTCCCGGGCGGCTCCGTCATCCGTCCACGGCGGGCTCGTCGTCCGTCCCCGGCGGGCTCGGCGCCGCCGCCCCCGTCGGCCCCAGGACGGTTCCCGGCGACCTCGGGGCCGCGACGACACGAAGTCCCGAGCCGTGATCTTCCCGTCGGTCCGACGTGATTTGTGGAAGCGTATGGGCCTGGCCCTCGCGCTCGGGAGAGAATGGACCCATGGCACCCCTGGAGATCACCGCGTCCCGTGCAGACCCTGCACTGCTGGATCTGCCCTGGGAGACGCCGCTGGAGCAGTGGCCCGACGAGATCCTGGCCGCGCTCCCCCGCGGCATCTCCCGCCATGTGGTCCGCTTCGTGCGGGTCTCGGGGCGGGTGCTCGCGCTCAAGGAGATCAACCACCACCTCGCCCAGCGCGAGTACGACACGCTCAAGGTGCTCGGCCGGATCGGCATCCCCTCGGTCGAGCCCTTCGCCGTGGTCTCCGGTCGCACGGGCCGCTCCGGCGAGGCGCTGGACGCCGTGCTGATCACCCGTCATCTGCAGTTCTCCCTCCCCTATCGGGCCGTGTTCAGTCAGGTCTCGCGCCAGGACACCGCCCAGCGCCTGCTCGACGCGCTCGCCGTGCTGCTGGTGCGGCTGCATCTGGAGGGCTTCTACTGGGGCGATGTGTCGCTGTCGAACACGCTGTTCCGCCGTGACGCGGGGGCCTTCGCCGCCTACATCGTCGACGTCGAGACCGGTTCCCTGTACGAGACGCTCACGGCCGGGCAGCGCCATTACGATCTCGACCTCGCCCGCACCAATATCATCGGCGAGCTGATGGACCTTCAGGCCGGCGACATGATCGACCCCGAGGTCGATCCCGTCGAGATCGGCGACGACCTCGTGGCCCGCTACGAGGAGCTGTGGGAGGCGCTGACCTCCTCGGAGCGCTTCTCCGCCGACGAGCGCTGGCGGGTCTCCGCCCGGATCGAGCGGCTGAACAAGCTCGGCTTCGACGTGGGCGAGCTCGAGATCACCACCGACCTCGACGGCACCACCCTCTCGATCCGCCCCAAGGTCGTCGACGCCGGTCACCACTCGAGGCGCCTGCTGCGCCTGACCGGCATCGACGCTCAGGAGAACCAGGCACGTCGACTCCTGAACGACCTCGACCAGTTCCGCGCGGACACGGAGCAGCAGGCCGAGGAGGAGGAGTTCGTCGCCCACGAGTGGCTCAAGGATCAGTATGAGCCTGTGGTCCGGGCGATCCCCCGGTCGATGCGCTCGAAGCTCGAGCCGCCGGAGTTCTTCCACGAGGTGCTCGAGCACAAGTGGTTCCTCTCCGAGCAGGCCGGCGCCGACGTGAGCCTCGACGACACCGTGCGGCACTACATCCTCAACGAGCTCATCCACCGGCCCGACGAGAAGTCGCTGGTGACCACCGAGACCTCGGCCCTGCCGATCGTCGAGGCCTGAGGGCCCTGGAGGAGACCGAGACGAGACGTGGCTGCGTCGGAGCGGCGCCGGCACCCCCGGCTCGACAACCTGTCCCTGCGCGATCAGCTGGGCGTGGATCGGCTAACGCGCCGGCTCGTGCAGATGATGATCGGGCTGACCGGCTTCGGGCTGTCGCTGGCGATGCTGCTGCGCTCGGGGCTGGGCGGCGCGCCCTGGGACGTCTTCCACACGGCGCTCGCCGAGCGGCTCGGCGCGACCGTGGGGTCGATGAGCATCGCGGTGAGCTTCGTGCTGCTCCTGCTCTGGATCCCGCTGCGCGAGCGGCTCGGGATCGGCACGGTCGCGAACGCGATCTGGGTGGGGGTCAGCATCGACCTCGGGATGCTGATCCTGCCGCAGGCGAGCTCGCTGCCCGTCGCGATCGCCCTCATGCTGCTCGGCGTGGTGGTCAACGGGATCAGCGGCGCCCTCTACATCGGCGCGCAGCTCGGTGCGGGCGCCCGCGACGGGCTGATGACGGCGCTCAGCCGGGTGCTCTCTCGGCCCGTCGGGCCGGTGCGGATCGTGCTCGAGGTGATCGTGCTGGTGACCGGATGGCTGCTGGGCGGACCGCTCGGGCTCGGCACCGTCGTCTACGCGATCGCGCTCGGCCTCGTCATCCAGCTGGCGCTGCCCCACGTGCTGATCCCGGTCCGCTCGGTGCGGGGCAGGGAGCCCGGCGCCGCGCACTGAGGCCGGGGGTCTCGGGCCCGGCCCGGGCCCTCGCGGCAGGCCGGTCCGGGAGGGCCAGGCCGGGCCGGGAGGGTCAGGCCAGTCCGTGCTGGTCCCGGACCCCGGAGATCTCGTAGAGCGCGATCGCGGCGGCGACCGAAGCGTTCAGCGACTCGGAGCGCCCCGCCATCGGGATCGAGACCACCTGGTCGCTGGTCTCCCGCGCGAGGCGGGAGAGGCCCTTGCCCTCGGCGCCGACGACGAGCACGGCCGGCTGGGTGCCGAGCTCGAGCTCGCGCGAGGTGACGTCGCCGTCCGCGTCGAGGCCGAGCACGAACACGTCCTGCTCCTTGAGCGCGGCGAGGGTGCGGTTGAGGTTCGTGACCTGGGCGACGCGGACGCGGCCGGCGGCCCCCGCGGCGACCTTCCACACGCTCGCGGTCATCGACACGCTGCGCCGCTCCGGCAGGATCACGCCGTGCGCGCCGAAGGCGTCGGCCGAGCGGAGGATCGCGCCGAGGTTGCGGGGGTCGGTGATGCCGTCGAGCGCGACCAGCAGCGGCGGCTCGAAGCGGTCCGCGGCGATCTCGAGCAGCTCGTCGACCTCGGCGTACTCGTAGGGCGGGATGGTCAGCGCCACACCCTGGTGCACCGAGTGATCGGTCATGCGGTCGAGGTCGGTGCGGGTCGCGTCGACGACCGGCAGCGCCCGCGCCGCGGCCAGGCGCATGATCTCCCGCACCCGCTCGTCGGCGTCGATCCGCACCATGAGCGTCAGCTGGGTGGCGGGGATCTCCTCCCGCAGCGCCTCCAGCACCGCATTGCGCCCGGCGACCTGGTCGCTGCCGGGCACCTTGCCCTTGGCCTTGGGCCCGCCGCGTCGTCCCGCGGCGCCGGATCCCGAGCCGCCGGAGTACTTCTTGTGGTTCGGGCGCTCCTCGGCCTTCGGGGTCGGACCCTTGCCCTCCAGCCCCCGTCGGCGCACGCCGCCGGAGCCGACGGTCGCGCCCTTCTTGCCCTTGCGCACCGCGCCGCGGCGCGAGCTGTTGCCTGCCATGGATGGTCTCCTCAGTCCTGCTCAGTCTCGGGTCTCGAGGGTCCAGCGGGCGCCGCCCTGGCCGTCCTCGATGCGGATCCCGGCGGCGGTCAGCGCATCACGCAGCGCGTCGGCCCGGGCCCAGTCCTTCTCGGCGCGCGCCGACTCGCGGGCGGTGAGCTGCGCGGAGATCAGCGCGTCGAGCGCCGCGTGCTCCACCCCGGAGGCGCCTGCCTCCCCGCCCCACTGCTCGCCCAGCGGATCCAGCCCCAGCACGTCGAGCATGGCCCGCAGACGGCCGAGGCCCTCGGCGACCTGGGCGCCGTCCGCCCCGCCGCGCGCGGCCAGGAGCGTGTTCAGCGCCGCCTGCTCGCGGTGGATCACCGCGAGCGCCTCGGGGACGGAGAGGTCGTCGTCCATCGCCGCGACGAACTCCTGCGGCAGCTCCACGGCGCGCAGGTCGGCGTCGGCCGCGGCGATCGGGGCCCCTTCGAGCTGCTCGGCGGCGCGGCGCGCGGTCGCGGAGAACCGCTCCCACACCGTCTCCGCCTCCCGCATCGCGGTGGTGTTGTACTCGATCGTCGCGCGGTAGTGGCCGCCGACGAGGGCGAGGCGCACCGCCGCGGCGGGGTGCTCGCCGAGCGCATCGGCGGCGGTGACGAAGTTGTCCAGGCTCTTGCCCATCTTCAGCCCGTCGACCGTGACCATGCCGGAGTGCATCCAGCGCTGGGCGAAGCCGTAGCCGGCGGCGTGGGACTGCGCCTGCTCGTTCTCGTGGTGCGGGAAGCGCAGGTCGAGCCCACCGGCGTGGATGTCGAAGGTCTCGCCGAGGTACTTGCGGCTCATGGCGGAGCACTCGAGGTGCCAGCCCGGGCGGCCGCGGCCGAAGGGCGTGTTCCAGGAGGCGGTCTCCGGCTCGGTCGCCTTCGCCGCCTTCCACAGGGCGAAGTCGCGGCGGTCGCGCTTGCCGGGCTCCATCTCCTCGCCGGCGTCCTGCATGTCCTCGAGGGACTGGCGGGTCAGCGCGCCGTAGGTGGGCAGGGAGGCGACGTCGAAGTAGACCGATCCCGCGCCGTCGGCGTAGGCGTGGCCCCGCTCGATCAGGCGCTGCATGAGCTCGATCATCTCGGGCACGTGACCGGTGGCGCGCGGCTCGTAGGTGGGGCGGCGGTTCCCGATACGGTCCAGCACGTCCTGGAACTCGCGCTCGAAGCGCAGCGACCAGGCGAACCACTCGGCGCCCGCCTCGGCGGACTTCACGAGGATCTTGTCGTCGATGTCGGTGACGTTGCGGATGTGCGCGACCTCGTAGCCGCTGCGCTCGAGCCAGCGCACCAGCACGTCGAAGGAGAGGAAGGTGCGCAGGTGCCCGAGGTGGGGCGCGCCCTGCGTGGTGGGACCGCAGACGTACAGCGACACCGCCCCCTCGCGCACCGGGGTGAACGGTGCAGTGGTGCGGGTGGCGGTGTCGTGCAGGTGGAGAGTCACGTCCCCAGGGTACTGCCTGGTGGGGCCGTCTCCGCTCAGCCGGTTCGACCGGCGCGCGCGGTCGGGCCGATCGGTCCCCGGGCGGTCACTCGGTGCGGGCGCCGACCTGCTTGCCGTAGAGCTCCTCGAAGGTGTCGTCGTAGGAGACGGCGTTGCTGCGGCGCTTGCCCTGGACGGCCTGGACCGCGGACTGGGCGGTCTCGATCGTGGTCTCGGGGGCCTTCAGCTTCTTGGAGACCAGGAAGGCGACGAGCCCGGCGATCGCACCGAGGAGGACGAACACCCCGGCGACGATGAGGAACGAGCCCCAGGCCGGCAGCCCGAGCGCCTGCAGGCCGGTCGCGGCCGCGAACAGCAGCATGACCCAGGCCGACAGGAGGAGGAACAGCAGCACGGCGGCCATCGCGGCGATGATGCCGACCTTGATGCCGAGGGCCGTGATCTCCTTCTTGGCGATGTCGATCTCGTGATGGACGACGCCCAGGAGCTCATCGCGGATGGACTGGACGAGCTCGCCGATGGACCGCTGGGTGGGCGGCGTGCTCGGGTCGTTCGTGGTGTTGATCATGATCGGAGCCTATCGCAGGGTGCGGGCGTTTCTGTGTCGGATCGAGCCGGATCGAGGGAGCGGGCCGAGGGCTCAGTCCACCGAGATCCGCTTGCGGCGGGTGGTCTCGGGGCGGGGGCCGGCGGCGGTGGTGCGGCGCGCCACCAGGGAGGGAGCGACCGCGACGTCCCGGAAGGGTCCCTCGTGGCCGGAGACGCGGTCCACCAGCATCTGGGCCGCCAGGGCGCCGAGCCGCTCCGAGTTCGGGTCCACGCTGGTCAGCTCCGCGACGCCGGAGGAGGCGAGCGAGGTGTTGCCGTAGCCGGCGACCGCGAAGGCCTCCGGCACGTCGTAGCCGGCCTCGCGGGCCGCGGAGAGCACGCCGACGGCGGTGACGTCGTTGGAGCAGGTCACCGCCGTGGGGACCTGGCTGCCGCGCAGCAGCATCGACCCGGCGGTCTGGCCGACCTGCTCGGTGAAGTCGCCCGGCTCGACCCGGGCGGAGTCCTCCAGCCCGTGGCGCGCCATCGCGGCGCGGAAGGCGTCGGCGCGCTCGCGCGCGACGGCCGCGCCGACCCCGCCGACGTGAGCGATCTCGCGGTGGCCGAGGCTCACCAGGTGGTCGACCAGGAGGCCCTGCCCGACCTCGTCGTCGATGCGGACCGTGTCGATCCGGCCGACGAGCTCCTTCGAGCAGCCGATCCCGACCAGGGGGCGGTTCCCGGTGACCTCGAGGACCTCGTCCATGTCGGCGAGGTCGGAGACCATCAGGAAGCCGTCCACGCCGAGGTGGACGAGGTTCTCGATCGCGTCGATGTCCACGGCGACCGGGTACTCCGGCAGACGCCGACGGGTCGGCACGACGACGGCGGTGCGGCCGGTCGCGGCGAGCTCGATGCGGATCGAGCGGACGAGGTCGGAGATCCAGGTGTTGCGCATGGTGTTCACGAGCACGGCGACGACGCCGCGGTGCTCCGTCTCCTCGCTGAGCTCCTCGAGCGGGAAGTTGAGGCGCTCGGCGGCCTCGCGCACGCGCTCCACCATCCGGGGCTTGATCTCGTCGGCGCCGCGCAGGGCGCGCAGCGCGACCGCGCTGGAGATCCCCAGCGAGTTCGCGACGTCGCGGAGGGTGCCGCGGGGCGCGCCGTCGGCATCGATCTCGGCGGCGGTCGACTCCACGTCCTCGACCATCTGGCCGGTCGAGCCGTCGTCGGCCTGGGCGGCGGCCGCGTCGTTGTGGGGGTCCAGGGAGCTGTCGGAGGAGGTGGCGTCACTGCTCATGGCCTCCATTGAACCGCATCGGCTGCGGCCGCGGCGGCAGATCCGCGGGTGCGGTCGGTGCGGGATGGCTCACCCGGCGCCGACTACGCGGGGGATATCCCCCGCGCATGCCGACGGCGGACCCGGTGGGACCGGTCGCGAGGGCCCCTCTAGGGTCGAGCCATGGACGAGACGAGCGAGAGGACCGGGGCGCCCGCCCGGTCCCGGATCTCCCCCGCCGCGCTGGCCTCGGTGGTCGTCGGCGGGGTGCTGAGCCTCACCTGGTGCGTGGCGAGCATCGTCATGCTCGTGACGGGGCTGAGCGCCCTGCCCGCGCTGGGCAGCGGGCTGCTGCTGCTGGTCCCCTGGCTGCTGCTGATGCAGGTCGCGGTGCGGATCGAGCGGCGCCGCGCGGTCGCGGTGCACGGCATCGGGGTGAACATCCCCGCTCGGCGCCGCTCGCTGCGTCGCGGTGCGGCCGGCTGGCTCCAGGACCGCTGGTTCGAGCTCGGCACCGGCGGGTTCTGGCGCGGGGTCCTCCACCACCACCTCGCGATGATCGTGGCCGGGGCGTTCCTGCTCATCTCCCTCGCGATGCTGTGGCTGGGCTGGTCAGGCTGGGAGCTCGCGCTGCTGCACGGCCCCGTCCGGATAGCGAGCCTGGAGCTGTCCCGCTGGGCCCTCGCCGTGCTCGGCACCGCGGCCCTGGCGCTCTGCGCGGTGCTGCTCGCCCTCGGCGCGCTCGCCGACCGCGGTCTCGCCCGCGGACTGATCTCCGGCTCCGAGGAGGAGCTGCGCGAGCAGGTGGCGGACCTCGCAGAACGGCGTCAGGGCGCGGTCGACGCCGCCGCCCAGGAGCGGCTGCGCATCGAGCGGGATCTCCACGACGGGGTGCAGCCGCGCCTGGTGAACCTCGCCATGACCCTGGGCCTCGCCCGCACCGCGATCCGCACCGACCCGGACCGGGCCGAGCGGCTCGTCGGCGAGGCGCATGCGGAGGCGAAGGCCGTGATGACCGACCTGCGCCAGCTCGCCCGCGGGATCCACCCGGCGGTGCTCACCGACCGGGGCCTGGATGCGGCGCTCTCCGCCCTCGCCGCCCGCTCCCGCATCCCCGTCGACCTCGACGTCTCCCTGCTGGGGCCGGCGCACGCCGGGCTGGACCGGGAGCGGGAGGGCGTGGCCTACTTCGTGGTCGCCGAGGCGCTGACCAACATCGCCAAGCACGCGGAGGCCGAGCAGGTCTCCGTGAGCGTGCGCCAGGACCCGCACGCGCTGCGGGTGCGGATCGAGGACGACGGGCGCGGCGGGGCGCGGGTGCGCCGCGACGGGCTCTCCACCGGCCTCGCCGGGCTCACCGACCGGGTCCGCGCGACCGGCGGCGTGCTCGGGATCAGCAGCCCCGCCGGCGGCGGCACCGTGCTCGAGGCCGTCCTGCCCACCGGCGCGCCGGCCTCCGGCGCCGCTCCCCTGCGACCGGCCCCGTCCGCCGACCTGACCGCCGTCCCCTTCCCGCGCCCGGCCGACGGGACCGGGCCCCGAGACCAGACCCTGGAGGTCCCCCGATGAGGATCGTGATCGCCGACGACGCCGTGCTGCTGCGCGCCGGGCTCGAGAGGCTCCTGACCGACGCCGGCCACGAGGTGGTCGCCGCGGTGGGCGATGCGGCGGCCCTGCTCGCCGCCGTCTCCCACCACCGACCCGACCTCGCGGTGATCGACGTGCGGATGCCGCCGACGTTCACCGACGAGGGCGTGCGGGCCGCGGTGCTGATCCGGCAGCAGGATCCCGAGGTGGCGCTGCTGGTGCTCTCCCAGTACGTCGAGGAGCGCTACGCCTCCGATCTCATCGCCGACTCCTCGCACGGCCTCGGCTACGTGCTCAAGGACCGGGTCGCGGACGTCGAGGAGTTCCTCGGCGTGGTCACCGACGTCGGCGAGGGCGGGACCTGGCTGGATCCTGAGGTGGTCCAGCAGATCTTCGTCCGCTCCCGGCGACGCCGCACCCTCGAGGCGCTCACCCCGCGGGAGCGCGAGGTGCTCTCCCTGATGGCGCAGGGACGCTCGAACCAGGCGATCGCCGATGCGCTGTTCGTCTCCGCCGGAAGCGTCGAGAAGCACATCTCCTCCCTGCTCACGAAGCTGGACCTGCCGCCCGTGGACGGCGAGAACCGACGGGTCATGGCGGTGCTGCGCTATCTGGAGTCGGAGGACCGGACGTGAGCACCGTGGACCGCGGGCCCGCCGCGCGCGGCGATGCCGCGTCGGACGGCGGCGCGCTGCGGGAGGTGGACGCCGCCGTGGTGGGCGACGGCGCCCCGGGGGCGGGGCGCGCCATGCCCTCGGAGCGTCGGTACGACCCGCCGCGCCGGCTCACGCCCTCCCGCGAGCGCGACCTCCCCTGGCGGCGGGGCGTCGTCCTCGCCGGCGGCGCCGTGATGCTGGTGGTGATCCTGTTCCTGGCCGCGTCGACGGCCTTCACCTGGTGGAACGGCCGCGCCTACCAGGATGTCCCTGCGACCGCGGGTCTCGGGACCCCCTCCTCGCTGCAGCTGACCAGCACCCTCGGCGATGTGCGGGTGCAGCCCTCCGAGGAGGTCGACGAGGTGACGCTCTCGCTCGTCACCCCGGGCACCACGGTCCCGTCGCCGGCCGGGGAGCAGGTCCGCGCCCGTCTCGAGCGCGGCGGCACGGGCTCCGCTGCAGCCATCGCCGTGAGCCAGCCCGAGAGCTACTCCACCTGGCCCGGCCTCGACGACACGCGTGACGTGCTCGTGCTGGTCCCGGTCGGGCACGAGCTGGACCTCGACCTCCGCACCGATGTGGGGGACGTGGTCGCCGAGGGCGACTTCGGCTCCCTCGCGGTGCGCTCCGACGTGGGCGACGTGCACCTGGGCACCACGAGCATCGCGCAGGACGTCACCGTCTCGACCGAGGTCGGGGGGATCGAGGCCGACCTCGCCGCCCCCGGTCCCACGGCCGTGGACCTCTCCTCGACCCTCGGGGACATCTCCCTGCAGCTCCCCGCGGAGGCGAGCGGGGCGGTCGGGGCCGTGACCGAGCTCGGCGACGTGCGGATCGCGGTCGGGGGCACCTCGACGTGGCAGGTCGAGACGCGCAGCTCGCTGGGCGAGGTCACCGTGGACCCCGCGCTCCGCGGCTCCGAGGCGGAGTCCGCGGGCACGCTGACCGCCGTCACCGAGACCGGGGACGTCACGCTCACCCGCTGAACGTCCCCGGGCCCGGCGTCCCTCAGGACTTCCCGGACATCCCCTGCTGGATCAGGTCCATCACCGAGGCGTCGGCGAGGGTCTGGGTGTCCCCCACCTGACGGTTCTCGGCGACGTCGCGCAGCAGGCGGCGCATGATCTTGCCCGAGCGGGTCTTGGGCAGCTCGGTGACCACCAGCACCCGCTTCGGCTTCGCGATCGGGCCGATCTCCTTGGCCACATGGGCCCGCAGCAGCTCCGGGACCTTCTCCTCGCCGCCGGCGGCCGCGATCTCCTCCGCGCTGCCGCCGCGCAGGATCACGAAGGCGACGGGCGCCTGGCCCGTGGTCTCGTCGTTCGCGCCGACCACAGCGGCCTCGGCGACCCAGTCGTGCCCGACCAGCGCGGACTCGATCTCCATGGTCGAGAGGCGGTGGCCGGAGACGTTCATGACGTCGTCCACGCGGCCCAGCAGCCAGATGTCGCCGTCCTCGTCACGCTTGGCGCCGTCGCCGGCGAAGTAGAGGCCCTCGAAACGGGACCAGTAGGTCTCCTTGAACCGCTCGGGGTCGCCCCAGATGCCGCGGAGCATGCCGGGCCAGGGCTTGTCGAGCACGAGATAGCCGCCCTCGCCGTTCGCGACCGACGTCCCGCTCTCGTCCACGACGTCCGCGCCGATCCCCGGCAGCGGCACCTGCGCGGAGCCGGGCTTGGTGGCGGTGATGCCGGGCAGCGGCGAGATCATGATGCCGCCGGTCTCGGTCTGCCACCAGGTGTCCACGATCGGGCAGCGGTCCCCGCCGATGACGCGGCGGTACCACATCCATGCCTCGGGATTGATCGCCTCGCCGACGCTGCCGAGCAGGCGCAGGGAGGAGAGGTCGTGCTTCGCGGGGATGTCCTCGCCCCACTTCATGGCGGTGCGGATCGCGGTGGGCGAGGAGTAGAACAGGGTGACCCCGTGCTTCTCGACGATCTCCCACCAGCGGCCCTGGTGCGGGGTGTCCGGGGTGCCCTCGTAGATCACCTGCGTGGCACGGTTGGCCATCGGGCCGTAGACGACGTAGGTGTGCCCGGTGATCCAGCCGACATCGGCGGTGCACCAGTACACGTCGGACCTCGGCTTGAGGTCGAAGACGTTGCGGTGGGTGTACGCGGCCTGTGTGAGATACCCGCCGGTGGTGTGGACGATGCCCTTGGGCTTCCCGGTGGTGCCGGAGGTGTAGAGGATGAACAGCGGGTGCTCGGCCTCCACCGGCACCGGCGCGTGCTCGGTCGAGGCGGTCTCCCTCGCCTCGTGCCACCACACGTCACGGCCCTCGGTCCACTCCACGTCCCCGCCGGTGCGGCGCACCACGAGGACCTTCTCGACGGACTCCGCGCCGCCGGCGAGCGCCTCGTCGACCGCGGGCTTGAGCGGCAGCTGCTTGCCGCGACGGTTCTGCCCGTCGGCGGTGATCACCACGCGCGCCTCGGCGTCCTCGATCCGGGAGCGCAGCGCGTCGGCGCTGAAGCCGCCGAAGACGACCGAGTGGGGCGCGCCGAGGCGCGCGCAGGCGAGCATCGCGAAGACGGCCTCGGGGATCATCGGCAGATAGATCGCGACGCGGTCGCCGGTCCTCACGCCGAGGTCCACGAGCACGTTCGCCATGCGGGAGATCTCGTCCTTGGCGTCCGCATAGGTGAACGTGGCGTCGGAGCCGTCCTCGTACTCGGCCAGCAGCGCGACCTGGTCTCCGTGGCCGGACTCGACGTGGCGGTCCACGCAGTTGTAGGCGACGTTGAGGGTGCCGTCGGCGAACCAGCGCGCGAAGGGCGGGTTCGACCAGTCCAGCGTCTCGGTGAAGGGCGTCTCCCAGCTCAGCAGGCTCGCGCGCGAGCGCCAGAACGCGAGGCGGTCCCGCTCGGCCTCCTCGTAGAGCGAGGGGCGGGCGACCGCGTCCTGCACGAAATCGGTGGGTGGAGAGAAGGTGCGGGTCTCCTGGGAGAGGTTCTCGATCCCGGTGCCGGCCTCGTCAGTCATGAACACTCCTGCTTCACGGGCCCCGGGGCGACCGGGGCGGATGGACGCGAACACCGTATCGCAGGAGATGCACGTCACGCTCACGACGGTCATGGGCGGATCGACGACCTCCGGGCCGGGCCGACTACCGTGGGGGATCATGGCCCCCGACCCCGCCGTCACCCCCGCCCTGCTCGCCCCGGCACAGCTGCGTCGTCTCGAGCTGCGCAACCGCATCTGGCTCGCCCCGATGTGCCAGTACATGGTCGAGGAGCGGGACGGGGTGCCCACCGACTGGCACCTGGTGCACCTCGGCGCGCGGGCCGCGGGCGGCTTCGGGATGATCGTCACGGAGGCGACGGCGATCTCCCCCGAGGGACGCATCAGCCCCCAGGACACCGGGCTGTGGAACCGCGAGCAGACCGACGCGTGGCGGCGGATCACCTCCTTCTGCGAGGGCCAGGGCGCCCGCATCGCCGTGCAGCTCGCCCATGCCGGCCGCAAGGCCTCCACCTGGCCGGCCCTGCCCCGCTACCGCGCGCGGCGCGGCACGGTGCCGGAGTTCGCCGCGGGCTGGCGCACCGTGGGCCCCACCCCGGAGCCCTTCCCGGGACTGGATGCGCCGGATGCGCTGGGGAAGGAGGAGATCGCCGGGGTGGTCGCCGACTTCGTCGCCGCGACCGGCCGGGCCGAGGAGGCGGGCTTCGACGCGGTCGAGCTCCACTTCGCCCACGGCTATCTCGTCCACGAGTTCCTCTCGCCGCTGGTGAACACGCGCACCGACGAGTACGGGGGCGACGGGCCGGGACGGCGCCGCCTGGCCCGGGAGATCGCCGCGGCGGTGCGCGAGGCCTGGCCGGCCGACCGCCCGCTGATCGTGCGCATCAGCGCAACCGACTGGATCGACGGGGGCTGGGACATCACCCAGTCCGTCGAGCTCGCCCGCGAGCTCGAGGAGGTCGGCGTCGACGCCCTGCACGTCTCCACCGGCGGTGCCGTCATCGCGGACATCGCGGTGGGCCCCGAGTACCAGGTCGGCTTCGCCCGGACGCTGCGCGATGCCGTCTCGATGCCGGTCGCGGCCGTCGGCCTGATCACCGATCCGCACGGCGCCCAGGAGGTGCTCGAGCGCGGGGACGCCGACTTCGTGGCCGTGGGTCGGGCGGCCCTGCGCGAGCCGGGCTGGCCCCAGCGCGCCGCGCACGAGCTGGGGGTGCGCGATCCCGCGCTCTACCCCGGCGCCTACCACCGCGGCTCCTGGTGAGCGGCACGGCAGGAAGACGATGATCCTGGTGACCGGGGCGAGCGGCGGCGTCGGCACCGCGCTGTGCCTGGAGCTGGCCGCGCGCGGCGAGGACCTCGCGCTCACGGCCCGGGATCGGGGCAGGCTCGAGGCGCTGGCCGAGCGGGTGCGCGCGGCGGGCGGCACCGCCACGGTGCACCCCTGCGATCTGCGGGACCAGGAGGCGGTCGCGGAGCTCGCCGCGGAGGTGCTCGCGCTGCACGGGGCGCCCTCCGCGGTCGTCTCCCTCGCGGGCCACTCGCTGCGCCGCTCCCTCGCCGACACGATCGGGCGCCCGCACGACCTCGTCCGTCTCACGGGCACGAACATGCTCGGCCCGGCCGCGCTGCTGCTGGCCCTGCTCGCGCCGATGAGCCGCGCCGGCGGGGGACTCCTCCTCGTGGCCACCAGCGCCTCCGCCCGGATCCCGACCCCGGGCTGGGCCGCCTACGGCGCCTCGAAGGCGGGGCTGGACGCCTGGCTGCGGGCGATCCGGCCCGAGGCGGAGCAGGCCGGGGTGCGGATCACCGTGGTCGAGCTGCCGCTGGTGGCGACCGCGATGGCCGCCCCGACCTACGGCGACCGGCCCCGTTGAGCGCTCGCGCCCGCGCAGGCCGCCGCCCGGGTGCTGCGGGGGCTGGACCGCGCCCCGGCGCTGGTCTCCCCGCCCTGGGCACGGCTCGCCGCGGTGCTCTCGCAGGCCGCACCCGCCCTCGCGGCCCGTGGTGCGGGCGCCGGGGCGGAGGTCGCACGGAGGCTCGCCGCCCGCGGCTCCGCGCCGTGCGGCCGCGAGGCACAGGGCCGGGGCTCCGGCGGGCAGGGCCGCGCCGACCAGGAGCGACGGCGATGAGGCACCGGACGCCGGCCGGGCTCCGGGGCAGCGGGAGGGCGGCCCGGGCCCGCGCTTCCCGCCCCCGCGCTCCCCTGGCCCTGCCCGCCCTGGACGTCGGCGCCGCGCTGCGCGCGCGGCTCGGGGCGAGGCCCCGCGCCGTGGTGCTCATGGATTATCACGGCCCGCTCACCGGAGGGGAGCTGCTGGACCTCGTGCGTCTGCAGCGCAGCGGAACCGCCACGGCGGACCGCGCCGGCCTCCCGGCCCTTCCGGCCGAGGCCCCGCTGCGCCAGGTGCTCGCCGCGGTGCTCGCCGGCCCCGACGTGCTGGAGCTGCGCTCGAGCGGCTCCACCGGTGCTCCCCGGCCGCAGCGACGCGGCCCCCTCTCCCCCGCGCAGCTGCTCTCCCTGGCGGACCTCGCCCGTCGGATCGGGCTGCGGCCGGGCCGGGTCACGGCCTGCGCCGCGCCGGGGGTGCACGGCCACGGACTGGTCGCGACGCTGGGCGCCCTCACCCTCGGCGCCCCGCTCGTTGACCTCACGCATCTGCCCGCCGCGGAGCGCATCGCCCTGCTGCACCGCACCTCGCCCGCGCTGCTCACCGGGGTGCCGGTGCACCTCGCGGACCTGCTGCGCGCGGACCGGGAGCTCGGCGGCGGGCGTCCGCTCGCGATCGACCGCGTCGTCGCGGGCTCCGACGTGCTCTCCCCCGTGCTGCGCGCGGACCTCGCGCGCCACTTCCGGGCCCGGGTCCACGACGTCTACGGCACCACCGAGACCGGCTCGCTGTGCGTGGACGGTCGCCCTCTGCACGGCGTGCACCTGCGGGAACTCGACGGGCTGCTGTGCGCCCGCACCCCGTTCACGGGCGGTCGGGAGCTGGTCACCGATCGCGGGGAGATCACGGCCGATGGGAGGGTGCGTGTGCTGGGCCGGGCGGACGGCTCGGTCTCCTCCGGCGGGATGCTCCACGACCCCGCCGCGACGGTGCGCGTGCTGCGCTCCGCTCCCGGCGTCGCCTCGGCGCGGCTGCAGGTGGTGCCCGATGCACGCTTCGGCGTGCGGACCCTCGCCGAGGTGGTCCTCGCCCCGGTCGCGACCGACGCGGTGCCGCCGAGCGCCGGGGAGCTCCGGAGCCTGGTGCGGGACCGGCTGGGCGCCGCGGCGGTGCCCCGCGAGGTGCGGTTCCTGCCGCCGGGCGCGGCGAGCGCGGCGCCGTCGGGACCCGACGGCGAGGGGTCCGCTCCGTCGGGAGAGGGTCCCTCGGGACCCTGGGGCCTCGGTGGTCCGATGGACGGTCCGCTCAGCAGTCCGGGACGCTGACCGGCACCGCGGTGACCGCGAGCCCGCCCATGGCGGTCTCCTTGTACCGCTCGGACATGTCCTTGCCCGTCAGCCGCATCGTCTCGATGACGGTGTCGAGGGAGACGAAGTGCTCGCCGGTGCCGCGCAGCGCGAAGCGCGCCGCGGTGATCGCCTTGACCGCCGCCATCGCATTGCGCTCGATGCAGGGCACCTGCACCAGACCGCCGACGGGGTCGCAGGTCAGGCCCAGGTTGTGCTCCATCGCGATCTCGGCGGCGTTCTCGACCTGGGCGGGCTTGCCGCCCATCACCTCGCACAGCGCCGCGGCCGCCATCGAGCAGGCCGAGCCCACTTCGCCCTGGCAGCCCACCTCGGCGCCGGAGATCGAGGCGTGCTCCTTGTAGAGCGAGCCGATCGCCCCGGCGGTCAGCAGGAAGCGCACCGCGATCTCGTCGGGGTCCACGCCCTCGATGTAGTTGGTCGCGAAGAAGAGCACGGCCGGGATGATCCCGGCGGCCCCGTTGGTCGGCGCGGTGACGACGCGGCCGCCGGCGGCGTTCTCCTCGTTCACGGCGAGCGCGGCGAGGGAGACCCATTCGAAGGAGTTCATGGGCAGGCGCGCGGGGTCCTCGGCGGAGAGCGAGTCGTACCAGGAGGCGGCGCGGCGCTTGACCTCGAGCCCGCCGGGGAGGGTGCCCGGGGTGCGGATGCCGCGCTGGATGCAGTCGTCCATGGTGCGCCAGATCCTCAGCAGGCCCTCGCGGATCTCCTCGTCGTCCCGCCACTGCCTCTCGCGCAGCAGCATCGCGTCGGAGATCGAGATCCCCCGGTCCTCGCACACCCGCAGCAGCTCGGCCCCGGTGGTGAAGATGGTGCGGCCCTCGTCCTCCGCGGCGACCTCCGCGATCGAGCGGTCCATGTCCGCTTCGTCGACGACGAAGCCTCCGCCGACGGAGAACATCGGTCGGCGCACGAGCTCGGCGCCGCCCGCGTCCTGGGCGATGAAGGTCATCCCGTTGGAGTGCTGGGGCAGGAAGGTCAGCGGGTGCAGCACGATCGAGGAGGGTCGCAGCGACACCTCGTGCCGGCCGTCGAGCAGCAGCCCGCCCTCGGCCTCGATCCGCTCGACGCGCGCCCTGCCCGCGACCGGGTCCACGGTCTCCGGATCCGAGCCCTCCAGGCCCATCACGATCGCGGAGAGGGTGCCGTGCCCCTCGCCGGTCGCGGCGAGCGAGCCGTACAGGTGGACCTCCACCTCGGCGACCTGGGGACCCGTCTCCGGGTCCGAGAGCACCTCGTGCGCGAACTGCGCCGCCGCCCGCATGGGTCCCACCGTGTGGGAGCTCGACGGGCCGATGCCGATCTTGAACATGTCGAACGTGCTGATGCTCACCGCAGTCCTCCTCGACGTCCTCGTCGTGTCGATCGTGCCCGCCGCGCGTGCGGGCGGGCACTGCGCGCCGTGACCGGGGGTGCTCCCCCCGACGCGTCACGGCACGACGATCATCGTCCCCCGTGCCGTCGCGGGCCGCGGCTCGGCGCGCCGGAGCGGCCGCGGCCACCCGCGCGTCCGGTGCCCCGGCCCTGGCCGGAGTCCTGGCCGCGCCCCGTGCCGCCGGAGTCCCTGCCGCCGCGGCCGGTGCCGCCGGAGCCCTTGCCGCCGGAGCCCTTTCCGGCCGCGGAGCCCTTGCCCGCACCGCGCCCGCCGCCGCGAGCCCCCTTCGCACCGCCTCGTCCGGCGCCCGCGCTCTTGCCCCGGCCGGGAGCGCCGCCGCGCCGCGGTCCCCCGCGGCGCTCCTGCGGCTCCTCCTCCCAGGAGGCGCGGCGCTCCTCGTTCGTGCGTCGCGCCTCGGCCTTGCGCTCGTCGGCGCCGCGGGAGCGGGAGAGGTCGAGCTTGCGGGGCGCGCCCTTGTACTTCACGCGGGCGGGGTCCTCGACGGGCTCCCCGGCCGGGGTGCGGCCGCCCAGCTCCTCGAGCACGGGGTGCTCGGCGTCCTCGACGTCCTCCGCCCAGCGCGGCTCGACCTCCGCCTCGCCCAGGATCCGACGGGCCTGCCGGGTCTGATGGGGCAGGGCGAGGGTGACCACGCTGCCGGCGGCGCCGGCGCGAGCGGTGCGGCCGGAGCGGTGGACGTACTCCTTGACGTCGTCCGAGGGGTCCACGTGCACCACCATCGTCACGTCGTCGATGTGGAGGCCGCGGGCGGCGACGTCGGTCGCGACCAGCACCGGGAAGGCGCCCTGGCGGAAGCCTGCGAGCACGTTCGTGCGCAGCCCCTGCTGCTTGTTGCCGTGCAGGGCCGCGGCGCCGATCCCCACCTCGACGAGCTCCTGGGCGACGCGCTCCGCGCCGAGCTGCGTGCGGGTGAACATCAGGGTACGTCCCTCGCGGGCGCCGAGCTGGGCGGTCACGGCGCGCTTCGCGGCCGGGGCGATCGCCAGGACGGTGTGGTCCATGGTCTTCACCGCCGCGGTGACCGGGGTGGTCTCGTGGCTGATCGGGTCGACGAGGAAGGTGTCGACGATGTCCTCGACCTGTCCGTCGAGCGTCGCGGAGAAGAGCATCTTCTGAGTGCCCATCGGGACGGCGGCGAGGATGTCGCGCACATCGGGCAGGAACCCGAGGTCGGACATGTGGTCGGCCTCGTCGATCACGGTCGACTCCACCAGGTCCAGCTGCAGCGCGCCGCGCTCGGCGAGGTCGATCAGGCGTCCCGGGGTCGCCACCACGATGCCGACGCCGCGGGCGACCGCTTCGGCCTGCTTCTCGATGTTCATGCCGCCGGAGACCAGCTGGGCGGAGATCCCGACCGCGCGGGCGAAGGGGTGGATCGTGTCGACGACCTGCACCGCGAGCTCGCGGGTGGGCACGAGCACCACGCCGAGCGGCCGACGGCGATGCACCTTGCGGCCGCGGAAGCGCGAGGTCATCGCGAGGGTGAAGGCGAGGGTCTTGCCGGAGCCTGTCTCCGCGCGGGCGAGCACGTCACGGCCCGCGAGGGCGTCGGGGAGGATCGCGGACTGGATCTCGAAGGCGCGCTCGAGCCCCTGCGAGGCGAGGACGCCGAGCAGCTCGTCGGGCAGCGCCATGTCCTCGAACCGCTCCGAGAGATGGGCGGAGCGGCGGCGAGCCTTGGGCATGGTGATCCTCCTGACGACGACGTGCACTCCCATCATCCAGCATCTCGCACTCATGGGATAATGCGAGCGATGTTGCGCACTCTCATGACCTCGAAGATCCACCGGGCCACGGTCACGCAGGCGGACCTGCACTACGTGGGCTCGGTGACGATCGACCCCGTCCTCACCGAGGCCGCGGGTCTCGTCGAGCACGAGCAGGTCACGATCGTGGACATCGCCAACGGCCACCGCCTGACCACCTACGTGATCGAGGGCGAGCGCGGCAGCGGCGTGATCGGCATCAACGGCGCGGCGGCGCACCTGGTCTCCCCCGGCGACCTCGTGATCATCATGGCCTACGGACAGCTGGACGCGGCCGAGATCGCCTCACACCACCCGCGCGTGGTCCACGTCGACGAGGACAACCGCATCGTCGCGATCGGCGAGGACGGCGCGCAGCCGGTCCCCGGCATGCCCGATCAGATCGACGGCCGCACCTCCCACGGCATCCGCTGACCCCTCGTCTCCGCGACGTCCGGCCGCAGGGTCCCGGAGGCGGGGCACGGGCCCGCGCCCCTCCCACCGGCCGGCGTCCGACCCGCGAACGCAGGAAGCCCCTTTCCGCCCCTCCCTATAGGATCGGTGCGGTGACCTCCTCCTCGCCCCGTCCTCCCCTGTGAGCGGCGTCCTCGCGGGCTTCTTCATCGTCTGGTCCATGATCGGCGTGGGCTGGGTGGTGGGACGCACCGGCGTGCTCGGCGCCCACGGCCGCTACGTCCTGAACCGCACCACCTTCTTCGTCGCCTCCCCCGCGCTGGTCCTGGTGGGGCTGCTCGGCTCCGATGTGCGCTCCGTGTTCTCCCTGCCGATGCTGGTGGCCGGGCTGTCCGGGCTCGGCACCGGCGCGCTGCTCATCGCCGGGGTGGCCCTGTTCACGAAGCGGCGCGGCGCGGATCTGGTGGTCACCGCGATCAGCGGCTCAGTCGTCAACGGCGCGAACATGGGCTTCCCGATCGCCGCCTACGTGCTCGGGGACATCTCCCACGCCCTGCCGGTGATCCTCTTCCAGCAGGCGGTCTACACGCCTCTCTACCTCTTCGTCCTGCACCGGGTCACGGAGAAGGACGCCCAGGGCGCGGCCGGGGTGCTGCGCAGCATCGTCGCGAACCCCGTCATCATCGCCTCGGCCATCGGGCTGGTGCTCGTACTGCTCGGGGTGAAGGTCCCGGGGGTGGTGCTCGAACCGGTCCAGTCCCTGGCCGACATGGCGATCCCGGCGATGCTGCTGGCCTACGGGCTGTCCCTGCACGGCTCGCGCCCGCTCGCGAAGGACGACGGATATCGCGGGCTGATCGCCGTCGCCTCCGGTGCGAAGCTCCTCGCCATGCCGCTGGTCGCGCTCGGGATCGGGCTGCTGCTGGGGATGCGGGGCGCCCATCTGTACGAGGTCGTCGTCATGGCGGCGCTGCCCACCGCGCAGAACGTGTACGTCGCCGCCGCCCGCTACCGCGCCTCGGAGAATCTCGCCCGCGACACGGTGCTCATCACCACGATCGGCACCGTGCTCGTGCTGCTGCTCATCTCCGCGGTGCTCGAGGTCTGACCGGGCGGGGCCCTCCGCAACGGGCGCGCTAGGATGGCCCGGTGACGGAACGGCTGCTGCTTATGCAGCCGCGTCGGACAAGGCCCGCGACCGTGTCGCGCTCCTGAGCGAGCGCCCGGCCACGACGAGGCACCGACGCGGCTCCCCTCGCCTGCGCGAGGGTTTTTTCATGTCACGTGACCATCACGCCACTTCCTGACCCACTGCCTGGCGGCCACGGCCGCACTGATCCTTCGGAGGACGATCCACCCATGAGCGAGGCACCCCACCGGTACACGGCCGCGATGGCGGACGAGATCGAGCTGCGCTGGCAGCAGCGCTGGGACGAGGAGGGGACCTTCCACGCCGACAACCCCGTCGGCGAGCTGCGCGGCACCGCCCCCTCGCTCGAGGAGGCCACCGCTGCCGCCACCTCCTCGTCCGAGAAGATGTACATCATGGACATGTTTCCCTACCCCTCGGGGTCGGGGCTGCACGTCGGCCACCCGCTGGGCTACATCGCGACCGACGTCGTCGCGCGCCACCAGCGCATGCTCGGCAAGAACGTGCTGTACACGATGGGCTACGACGCCTTCGGCCTGCCCGCCGAGCAGTACGCCGTCCAGACCGGCACCCATCCGCGCACCACCACCGAGGCGAACGTCGCGAACATGCGCCGCCAGCTGCACCGACTGGGCCTGTCCCATGACGCACGCCGCTCGCTGGCGACCACGGACCCCGAGTTCGTGAAGTGGACGCAGTGGATCTTCCTGCGCATCTTCGACTCCTGGTACGACCCGGACGCCCCGAACGCCGACGGCGTCACCGGGCGCGCCCGGCCGATCGCCGAGCTGCGCGAGGAGCTGCGCGCCGGCACGATCGATCCCTTCGCCCTCGCGGGCCGCCAGGGTCTGGAGATCCCCGCCTCCTGGCAGGGCCGCAGCGCCGCCGACGTCCCCGGCGCCTCCGACGCGGAGATCGCGCAGCTCGCCGACGGCTTCCGCCTGGCCTACATCTCCGAGACCCCCGTGAACTGGTGCCCCGGACTCGGCACGGTGCTGGCCAACGAGGAGGTCACTGCCGAGGGCCGCTCCGAGCGCGGCAACTTCCCCGTCTTCACCCGGCGCCTGCGCCAGTGGAACATGCGCATCACCGCCTACGGCGACCGCCTGATCGACGACCTGGACCGGGTGGATTGGCCCGAGTCGATCCGCTCCATGCAGCGCAACTGGATCGGCCGCAGCCACGGCGCCCAGATCAGCTTCCCCGTCACGGGCCTCGCGGGCCGCGAGGGTGCCGGCTTCGACGTGTTCACCACGCGCGCCGACACCCTGTTCGGTGCGACCTTCTGCGTCCTCTCCCCCGAGCACTCCCTGCTGACGGACGTCTCCGCCCTGCCGGAGGCGTGGCCCGAGGGCACGCACGAGGCCTGGACCGGCGGCGCCGCGAGCCCCCGCGAGGCCGTCGCCGCCTACCAGGCGCGCGCCGCCTCGCTGGACGAGGACGAGCGCACCGAGGAGGGCCGCGAGAAGACCGGCGTGTTCACCGGGCTGTTCGCGACCAACCCGATGGACGGCCGCGAGCTGCCCGTGTTCACCGCTGACTACGTGCTGATGGGGTACGGCACCGGCGCGATCATGGCCGTGCCCGCCGAGGACGAGCGCGACTTCGCGTTCGCGGACCGCTTCGAGCTGCCCGTGATCCGCACCGTCCGCCCGCCGGAGGACTTCACCGGCGGTGCCTGGACCGGCGAGGGCGAGAAGATCAACTCCGCCTCCGCGGACCTGGATCTGAACGGCCTGGACAAGGAGGAGGCGAAGGCGCGCGCCACCGCCTACGCCGAGGAGAAGGGCTTCGGCCGGGCCCGCACCACCTACCGTCTGCGGGACTGGCTGTTCTCCCGCCAGCGCTACTGGGGCGAGCCCTTCCCGATCGTCTACGACCCCGCGGATCCCGAAACCCCGATCGCGCTGCCGGAGTCGATGCTGCCGGTGGACCTGCCGGAGGTCGCGGACTTCTCCCCGAAGACCTTCGACCCGATGGACGCCGATACCGAGCCGCAGACCCCGCTCTCCCGCGCTGAGGACTGGGTCGAGGTGGAGCTGGACCTCGGCGAGGGGCCGAAGACCTACCTGCGCGAGACCAACACGATGCCGCAGTGGGCGGGCTCGTCCTGGTACCACCTGCGCTACATCGACCCCACCGAGGACGAGGTCCTGGTGCGGCCCGAGAACGAGAAGTACTGGCTGGGCGCCCGTGAGGAGGGCGGCGTCGGCGGCGTGGACCTCTATGTCGGCGGCGTGGAGCACGCGGTGCTGCACCTGCTGTACGCGCGGTTCTGGCACAAGGTGCTCTTCGACCGCGGCGACGTGACCAGCCAGGAGCCCTTCCACCGCCTGTTCAACCAGGGCTACATCCAGGCCTACGCCTTTACCGACTCCCGCGGCGTGCACGTGCCGGCCGAGGAGGTCGTCGCGGAGGCCGACGGCACCTTCACCTACCAGGGCGAGCCGGTCACCCAGGAGTACGGGAAGATGGGCAAGTCGCTGAAGAACGCGGTCGCGCCCGACGACATGTACGAGGAGTACGGCGCGGACACCCTGCGCGTGTACGAGATGTCGATGGGGCCGCTGGACCTCTCCCGCCCGTGGGAGACCCGCGCCGTGGTCGGCTCGCAGCGCTTCCTGCAGCGCCTGTGGCGCCTCGTGATCGACGAGGAGACCGGGAAGCTGACCGTCTCCGACGAGCCGGCCGACCTGCCCACGAAGCAGGCGGTGCACCGGACGATCGACGGCGTGCGCCGCGACATGGACCGGATGCAGTTCAACACTGCCATCGCGAAGCTCATCGAGCTGGTCAACCACCTCACCAAGCAGCTCACCTCGACCGGCTCCGTGCCGCGCGAGGCCGTGGAGCCGCTGGTGCTGATGGTCTCCCCGCTCGCCCCGCACCTGGCCGAGGAGCTGTGGGTGCGCCTGGGGCGCTCCGGCGGGGTCTCCCGCGTGGCGTACCCGGTCGCGGACCCGGAGCTGCTGAAGGCCGATCAGGTCACCTGCGTCGTCCAGGTCAAGGGCAAGGTCCGTCACCGGATCGAGGTCGACCCCGAGATCTCCGCCGAGGACCTCGAGGCCGCCGTCATGGCCGAGGACCGGGTCAAGGAGCTGCTCGAGGGGCAGACGGTGCGCAAAGTGATCGTCCGCGCCCCGAAGATCGTGAACATCGTGGTCTGAGACCGGGCGACCGACGGCCCCGTCGCTCCCTGGAGCGGCGGGGCCGACGCATGTCCGGCCGTGGTCGTGTCGGGCTCGGACTCGGATTCGGATTCGGGCTCGGATTCGGGCCGAGGGCCTGCGACCGTTCCTCCACATCCGGCCATCGTCCACATCGAGACCCGGCCCCCGGCGGCACGGACCGAGCGATCCCTAGCCTCGCGCCATGGACACCTTCTGCGGATGCGACACCGAGACCCTGGACGATCTGGCCGAGCGGGTGCGCGAGGGCGCGCTGCGCCTGATCCAGCTTATCGAGCTGCTGCGCGAGGCCGCCGAGTCGGTCGACTGGACCGGTCCGGACGCCGACGCCCACCGTCATCGCACCGCGACGATGGCCGAGCACGGCCTCGCCGCCGGCGCCGACCTGCGCGCGAAGGCGCTGGAGCTGAGACGCCATGCGTGGGAGCAGGAGCGGGCCTCGGAGCTCGACCCCGGAGTCGCGGTGCGGGCCGAGCTTCCCGGGGACAGGGGCGGCAAGGAGATCTTCGAGGAACCCGGCCGCTGGATCGGCGGCCCGATGGCGCCCGCGGACCCGCGCGATCCCGCCCCGGGCCTCCGCGGCCTGCCGACGCCGCCCGGCGGCTGGGGTCCGTGGATCGGGGGGCCGATGGCTCCGGCAGACCCGACTTCCCCGGTGCCATCGCTGCCGACCCCGCCCGGAGGCTGGGGTCCGTGGAGCGGCGGGCCCTTCATGCCGTCCCCTCCGCCGCCCGCAGTGTCGGGGCCGCTGCCCGAGGGTGAGCAGTTCGCGCTGGATCCCGGGATCGTCGCCGAGGCGCGCGGGGACCGCGAGCTCGCCCTCGGCTCCGTCCCGGTCGCCGGTCACATCCAGACCGCGCTCGGGCTGCACGAGGAGCTCGGGCACCTCAAAGATCGCCTCGACGAGGCGGCCGACGGCACCGTCTTCGAGGCCCTGGCCCGCGTCGCGCGAGTTCCCCACACCGTGACCGAACCGGTGCTGGGCGAGGGCTCCACCGCCGGCCAGCTGGCGGGAGTCCTCGATCGGAGCTGGGCGAACGTCCTCCAGACCGGTTCCGAGGTGACCGCCGCCGTCGGCGAGGGCGACCTCGCAGCGGCCGCGCGCGCCGGCGAGCGCGGGTTGTACCGCAGCGCAGAGAACTCCGCGGACCTGCTCACGATCACGCCGATCCCGGCCTATGCGGAGACGGGCGCGGATCTCCTCGGCGAGGGGGCCGACGCGGTCCGGGGGATCAGCCCGGAGGCGGCTGCCGCTCTGGAGAGCGCCGAGGCCACGGTCCGGGAGGACGTCGAGGGCCTCACGGACTTCCGCGAGACCCTCACCGACGGGGAGACCTGGTACGACGCACGACGTCGCTACGCGCCGATGCCCTGGGACCCTCAGGGCTGAGCCGTGCGGCCCAGTCCTGAGGGAGGGGCGGCGGGGTCTGTCCGGCGTGGCCGGCTGCAAGCCCGCTCAGTCGGACGGTCGCTCCTCGTCCGCCTCGTCCGCGGGGTGCTCCAGCTCCTCCGCAATGCCGAGCACGAGCCCGTCGCCGTCGGCCGCAGTGGTCACCGTGACCGTCTGGCCGTCCTGCACCTGACCGCGCAGGATGAGACGAGCGAGGCCGTCCCCGATCTCCTTCTGGACCAGGCGCTTGAGCGGCCGCGCCCCGTACATCGGGTCGAAGCCCTCCTCGGCGAGCCAGCGCGTGGCCGACTCGTCGACCTGCAGCTCGATGCGCCGTTCGGCCAGACGCTCCGCGACCTCCTGGATCTGCAGGGTGACGATGCGGCCGAGCTGCTCGGGGGAGAGCGCGTCGAACAGCACGATGTCGTCGAGCCGGTTGAGGAACTCGGGCTTGAAGGAGGCACGCACCACCTGCATCACACGGTCGTGCTTCTCCTGCTCGGTCAGCGCCGGATCCTGCAGAGCATGGGCGCCGAGATTCGAGGTGAGGATCAGGATCGTGGAGCGGAAGTCCACGGTCCGGCCCTGTCCGTCGGTGAGCCGGCCGTCGTCGAGCACCTGCAGCAGCACGTCGAACACGTCCGGATGCGCCTTCTCGATCTCGTCCAGCAGCACCACCGAGTAGGGGCGTCGCCGCACCGCCTCGGTGAGCTGGCCGCCCTCGTCGTAGCCGACATAGCCCGGGGGCGCTCCGACCAGCCGTGCGACGGTGTGCTTCTCGGAGTACTCCGACATGTCGATGCGGATCATCGCCCGCTCGTCGTCGAAGAGGAACTCGGCCAGCGCCTTGGCCAGCTCGGTCTTGCCCACGCCCGTCGGGCCCAGGAACAGGAACGAGCCGGTGGGGCGGTTGGGGTCGGAGATCCCGGCCCGGGCCCGTCGCACCGCGTCGGAGACCTCGGAGACCGCACGCTCCTGCCCGATCAGCCGCTTGCCGATCAGCTGCTCCATCTGCAGCAGCTTCTCCGTCTCCCCCTGCATCAGACGCCCGGCGGGGATGCCCGTCCAGGCGGCGACCACCTCGGCGATGTCATCGGGGCCGACATGGTCGGCGACCATCGGCCGCTCGTCCTCGCCCTCTGCGCGGCCCTCCTGCTCCTCGGCCTCGCGCAGCTGCTGCTTGAGCGAGGGGATGTCGCCGTAGAGGATCTTCGAAGCCGCAGTGAGGTCGCCCTCGCGCTGCGCTCGGTCGGCCTGCATCCGCAGCTGCTCGAGCTGCGCCTTGAGATCGCCGACCAGGTTCAGCCCGGCCTTCTCGCGCTCCCAGCGGGCGGAGAGCTCCTGCATCGCCTCGGTGCGGTCGGCGAGCTGGGAGCGGACGGACTCCAGGCGGGCCAGCGAGCCCGGGTCGTCGCTCCCGGCGAGCGCGAGCTCCTCCATCTTCAGCCGGTCCACCTGGCGCCGCAGGATGTCCAGCTCCTCGGGGGAGGAGTCCAGCTCCATGCGCTGGCGCGAGGCGGCCTCGTCCACCAGGTCGATCGCCTTGTCCGGCAGCTGACGCCCCGCGATGAACCGGTCGGAGAGGGAGGCCGCGGCGACCAGTGCGGAGTCGGTGATGGTGACCTTGTGGTGCGCCTCGTACTTGTCCTTCAGACCGCGCAGGATCGTCACGGTGTCCTCGACGCTCGGCTCCCCCACCAGCACCTGCTGGAATCGGCGCTCGAGCGCGGGGTCCTTCTCGATGTTCTCGCGGTACTCGTCGAGCGTGGTCGCGCCGACCATGCGCAGCTCGCCGCGGGCGAGCATGGGCTTGAGCATGTTTCCGGCGTCCATCGAGCCGTCGCCGGAGCCGCCCGCGCCGACCACGGTGTGCAGCTCGTCGATGAAGGTGATGATCTGGCCGTTGCTGGTGCGGATCTCGTCCAGGACCGCCTTCATCCGCTCCTCGAACTCGCCGCGGTACTTGGAGCCGGCGACCATCGACGAGAGGTCCAGGGAGATCAGGCGCTTGCCGCGCAGGGAGTCGGGGACGTCGCCGGCGACGATGCGCTGGGCGAGACCCTCGACCACGGCGGTCTTGCCCACGCCGGGCTCGCCGATCAGGACGGGGTTGTTCTTCGTACGGCGGCTGAGCACCTGCACGACGCGGCGGATCTCGGCGTCGCGTCCGATCACCGGGTCCAGGCGTCCCTCGCGGGCCTGCTCGGTGAGGTCGATGCCGAACTTCTCGAGGCTCTGGAAGGTGCCCTCGGGGTTCTGGGAGTCCATCTGATTCATGCGGTCATCTCCTGAGGTCAGTGTGCGGACGGCATCGCGGAGAGCTCGTGGGGTGGCGCCGACGCTGCTGAGCAGCCTCGAAGCCGCGTCCTTGCCGAGTGCGATGCCGATCAGCAGATGCTCGGTGGACAGGTAGGTGCGGTGGGCGGCGTCGGCCTCCTGGCGCGCCGCCTCGAGGGCGTCGTAGCCGGTGCCGACGAAGGTGGGCGAGGACTCCGCGCCCTCGCCGGAGACGCGGGGCAGGGAGTCGATCGCCTGCTCCGCGCGGCGGATCACGTCCAGGGGATCGACGCCGACGGCCTCGAGCGCGGCGCGGGCGATCCCGTCGACCTGCCCGGCGAGCGCCCACAGCAGGTGCATCGAGGTGATCTGGGGGTTGCCGAGCTCGACGGCCTTCTCCGCTGCCGCGGTGACGGCCTCCTGCGAGCGAGTGGTGAACTGGAACTCCACGGTGCTCCTTCCGCTGTGCGAGCCCTTCCGGGCGGTGGTCTCGGGATGATCATCCCTGCTCGATGGGGTCAACGTCGACAGGGTTGAGTCTATTCCGCTCAACCTTGTCGATCTCGAGCTGTGCGGGCGACGGGTCCGTCCACAGGCGCTCCGGCCCCCCGGTGCGCGGCGAACCTCCCCTGTAGCATCGTCCCGGAGCCGCGCACCGTCCGTCCAGGGGAACCGACACCGACGGGGTCGTCGGCCCCGCCCGCACCCCCGCACCTCCTCCAGAGACCGAGGCCTCCATGTCCCAGTCCCCGTACCCGCCGCAGGGCGGCCAGTACATGCCGAACGGTCGCCCGCGGCCGGGAGCGACCCACTCCGCGCCCGGGGCCCCGTCCTTCCAGCAGCAGCCGCGGTACATCGACTACGGCAATCCCCGGGCCTACGACACCTCGGTGCGTCCGGCCTCTGGGCTCACCGCCGCGCGCTTCGCCCCTGCACAGATCCAGCGTCCCGACCAGGCTCAGCCGCAGTCGGCCTGGTCCACCCAGACCCGTCGGGTGCAGGAGGTCTCGCAGAACCCCACGCAGCTTCCCGCGGTGAGCATCCTGGTGTGGATCTCGGCGATCGTGCTCGGATTCGCCCTGCTGCTGGTGCTGGGCTACTTCTTCCTCGAGTTCGTGCTCACCGCGAGCTCGAGCCCGGTGTGGTGGCCGGTGACCGCATTCCTCGCCGGGATCTCGCTGCTGGTGATCGCGCTGGTGATGTTCCTGGCCGACAGGTGGGACCCGCAGCCCTTCCCGCTGCTGCTGATCGCGGTGTTCTGGGGCGCGGCGATCGCCGCCTTCGGCAGCTACTGGATCAACACCCTCAACAGCCTGTTGGTCTACACGGTCACCGGCAGTGAGGCGGCCGTGAGCTTCGCAGGCCCGGTGATCAGCGCGCCGCTGGTGGAGGAGACGACCAAGGGCGCGGGCCTGCTCGTGCTGATGCTGCTGGCGCGCCGCTACTTCAACGGGCCGCTGGACGGGCTGATCTACGGCTCCCTGATCGGCGGCGGCTTCGCCTTCACCGAGAACATCATCTACTACACCCGGATCCTCGAGGAAGCCGGCGGCGCCGGCGTGCTCATCCTGTTCATCATGCGCGGCGTGCTGAACATCTTCGGCCACGCCATCTACACCGCCTGCACCGGCGTCATCGTGGGCTTCGTGACCCGCAAGTGGGGCACGATCATGGGCTTCCTGGTGTTCATCCCCGCGCTGATCCCGGGCATGCTGCTGCACGCCGCCTGGAACTTCACCGCGGGCCTCGGCGGCGGGATGGCGATGACGGTCCTGATGTACGGCACCAAGATGGTCGTCTCCTTCATCTTCCTGCTGGTCATCATCGCGCTGATCTGGGACGAGTCCCGGCTGACCCGCGTGCGCCTGGGCGACTACGCGAACCAGGGCTGGCTGACCCATGAGGAGGTCGACATGCTCGCGACCTGAAAGGGGCGCCGCGAGGGCATGCGCTGGGCCGCCCAGATCGGCGCGAAGCCCGTGATGAAGAGGTTCATCCGCGAGAGCGCGGACCTCGCCTCGATCCGTCAGCGCCTCCTGGCCGACGGCGCGAACCCGAAGGTCGTCCAGATCGAGCGGAACCTGCTGCAGCGTCTGACCAGCAACCGCCAGGAGCTGCTCTCCCACGCCCGCTGAGCAGAGCCGACACGAACAGGGCACAGCCCTCGCGCACAGGCCCCGCCCCCCGGTCACCGGGGGGCGGGGCGTGTGCCGTGAAGGACAGGTCAGCGCTCGTCCTCGCTCCAGAGGTGCTGGTCGCGGCCTCGCAGGCGCTCGAACTGGCGCCGCTCGCGCTTCGTGGGCCGTCCGGTCCCCCGCTCGCGGCGGGGCGGCGCCGCGGCGAGCTGCGGGACCGGCTCCGGGCTGTGGTCCTCGTAGGCCTCACGTGCGATGGGGGCGCCGACGCGTTTGGGGAGGATCTTCGTGACGACCACGATCTTCTCCCGGCCCGGGGAGCGCACCCGCAGCTCGTCGCCGACGGAGATCCGCTGGGCGGCCTTGACCGGCTCGCCGTTGCGGCGCACATGGCCGCCACGGCAGGCGGCCGTCGCGGCCGAGCGCGTGGGCATCAGCCGGGCGCTCCACAGCCACACGTCCAGACGCACCGACGTCGGGCCCGACGACGCCCCGGTCCCGGAGGCCTGACCCGCTCCCCCGTCGCTCATGCGGACTGCAGCGTCCGCACGAGCGGCCACGGATCGTGCGCCTCGAGCTGGGCGGCGAGGGCGAGCAGGAGCGGCTCGTCGCCGGGCCGCGTGGCGCCGAGCTGGACGCCGAAGGGCAGCTCCACGCCGTCCACCGTCTCGCGATGCAGCGGCACCGAGAGCGCGGCGGTGCCGAGCATGTTCCAGGTGCTGGTCCACGGGGTGAAGGCGCACTGGGCGGCGAAGTCCTCGGCGCCGTCGTTGAGCTGGAGCGTCTCCGGGAACGCGGGCGGGGCCGCGAGGGACGGAGTGAGCACCACGTCGAAGGAGGCGAAGTCCTCAAGGGTGCCGCGGGCGAGGGCCTGCACGCCGCTGAACGCGGCGGCGAGGTCGACGCCCGTGTACGCCCTGCCCTGCTCGCGCAGCCAGCGGGTCAGCTCCAGCAGCTGCCCCTCCTGCGCGGGCTCGAGCGGGATGCTCGCCGCGCCGACGGTCCACAGCGGCATGAAGGCGGTCCACTGCTCCGGGGTGAACGGGGCGGGGATCTCCTGCGTGCTGTGCCCGAGGTCCTCCAGCAGGTGCACGGCCCGCTCGAGGCCGGCGAGCGCGGCCGGGTGCACCTCGGTGTCCGCGGCCAGCGGCTCGCGCAGCACGCCGATGCGCAGCCTCTGCGGCGCCGCGCCCTGCTCGAGCCGCGCGAGATAGCTCCCCTCGTGGGCGGGGGCCGGCATGAAGTCGCCGGGGCGGGGCCCGGCGATCAGGTCGAGGCCCGCCGCAAGATCGCGTACCTCACGGGCGAGGACCCCGTCGGTGACCAGCCCCATCCCCTCGCCGCCGTGCGGGCCGGGCGAGACGAGGCCGCGGGACGGCTTCAGCCCCGCGATCCCGCAGCAGGCGGCGGGGATCCGCACCGAGCCTCCGCCGTCGGAGCCGTGGGCGATCGGCACGATGCCGCTGGCGACCGCGGCGGCGGCGCCGCCGCTGGAGCCTCCGGCGGTGCGGCGCAGGTCCCAAGGGGTGCGGGCCGGCGCGCCGGTCGCGGGCTCGGTGTAGCAGGGCATCCCGAACTCGGGGGTCGTGGTCTTGCCGACGGTGAGGGTGCCGCCGTCGAGCAGACGCTGCGCGACCCCGTCGGTGCGCGTGGCGATGTTCCCGCGCAGCGCCGCGCTGCCGGCCTCGAAGGGGGCGCCGGCGAGCTGGGTGAGGTCCTTGATCGGCATCGGCACCCCGAGCAGGGGGTGGCTGCGGGAGAGCTCCTCGAGGGCGCCGTCGGTGCGGGCCGCTTCCAGGTGTTCCCCCGCCTCGCGGGCCTGGGCGAGGGTGAGCTCCTCGAGGACGTGGGCGAAGGCCCCGACCTCGGCGCCGACGGTGCGGGCGCGATCGAGCGCGGTCTCGGCGAGGGAGACGGGATCGAGCTCGCCGGAGCGCAGGGCCGCGGCGGTGGCGAGGGCGCCGAGCGGCGCATCCGTCGGCCCGGAGGCGCGCCGAGGCGCTCCCGCTCCCCCGTCGGCCCCCCGGGCCGCGCCTGACGGGTCGCCGGGCTGCGGGGTCGCGGCGGTCACCGCTTGACCCCGTCCTGGGCGCCCTGCTCGAGTCCGGCCCGCACGTGGTCGAGGATCCCGTCGACGGCCTCGGTGATCTGCTCCCAGGTGAGCTCGAAGTCGCTCTCGTCGCCGTACCAGGGATCGCGGATGCCGGTGTCCTCCACGGGCTCGGGGGCGAAGTCGCGGACCATGCGCAGCGTCTCCGCGGCCCGGTCGGCGCCGAGCACCGAACGGATCGGGTCGACGTGGTCGTGGTCCAGGGCGAGCACGAGATCCGCGCCCTTCAGCTCCTCGGGATCCATCCGTCGGGCCCGGTGGGCGGAGGGGTCGATCCCGTGCTCGCGCAGCAGCGCCCCGGCGCGCGGATCGATCGGGTTGCCGCTCTCCCAGCCGGTGGTGCCGGCGGAGGCGATCTCCACCTCCCCGGCGAGGCCCTCCGCCTCGACGGCCTCGCGCAGCGCGTACTCGGCCAGGGGCGAGCGGCAGATGTTGCCGGTGCAGACGGTGAGGATGCGGTAGGTCAACGTCACTCCTGTCAGGTGGTCGAAGGGGTCGTCCCGGGGTCCTCCAGCAGATCCGCGTACTCGGGATGACGCTCGATGAAGCCGCGGACGAACCAGCAGGTGGGGCGAACCTTCAACCCTCGGGCGCGGGTGTCCTCGAGGGCGAAGCGGACGATCGCCGTCCCGATCCCGCGCCCCGAGCGGTCCGGGGCGACGACGGTCGAGCGCAGGTCGCGCACCTCGTCCTCGTCCTCGAAGGCGAGGACGGCCACGACGGTCTCGCCCTCGAGGGCGGCGAAGCGGTCGCGATCGTCGTCGTGGACCAGGCGCACCGCGCCCTGGTCGGCGGAGGTCTCATCCATGCCGGTCACGGTACACTGCCGCTCATGCCCTCGCCCCTGATCTGGCACATCACCGAGTCGGCCGCCTGGGAGGCGGCGGTCCCGGAGGGCGTCTACACCCGCGCGACCCGCGGCAGGGACCTCGCCGAGGAGGGCTTCCTCCACGCCTCCTGGCCCGAGCAGGTCTCGAAGGTCGCCAAGCGCATCTACCCCGACCGCCCCTCGGACCTCGTGATCCTCGAGATCGATGTGGGCCGGGTCGAGGCGGCCGGCATCGCCGTGGACATCGAGGCCGACGTCGACGGGAAGGGCCGCGGCTACCCTCACATCATGGGGCCGCTCCCGGTCAGCGCGGTGGTGCGCCTGCGGCGCACCAAGTGGATCGGGCGGGAGTTCGTGGTCGTCGCCTGACCCGGCCCGTGCCCGCCCCGGCACCGGCCTCGACGCGCGCCCTGTCCGCGCGGGACCGCCCCGCCCGCTCCGTGCGGGCGTACCATCGGGCATGGCCAGATCACGTCGCTCCGCGAAGTATCTCGACATCCATCCGGAGGATCCGCAGCCCCGCCTGATCGCGCAGGCGGTCGCCGCGCTCGAGGAGGGCGGCCTGATCGCCTATCCGACGGACTCCTGCTACGCGCTGGGCTGCCGTCTCGGGGACGCGGACGGCCTCGAGCGGATCCGTCGCATCCGCCAGGTCGGCAAGGACCACCACTTCACGCTCGTCTGCGCGGACTTCGCCCAGCTGGGGCAGTACGTGCTGGTCTCCAACCCGACCTTCCGCCTGGTCAAGAACGCGACCCCGGGGCCGTACACCTTCATCCTCCCCGCGACCCGGGAGGTGCCGCGCAAGATGGCCCATCCCAAGAAGCACACCGTGGGGGTGCGGATCCCCGATCATCGGGTGGCCCATGCGCTGGTCGAGGCGCTCGGCGAGCCGATCCTGTCCTCGACGCTGCTGCTGCCCGGGCAGGAGGACCCGCCCTCGGAGGGTTGGGTGGTGCAGGACCTGCTGGGCGAGCAGGTCGACGTGATCATCGACTCCGGCGAGGTGGGGATCGACCCGACCACTGTCGTGGACCTCACCGGGTCCGAGCCCGTGATCGCCCGTGAGGGCGCGGGGGACGTCGACCGGATCTGAGCCGCGCGATCCTCGCCCCCTCCGTCCGATCCCGCGGTTCTCAGCCCTGCTGCGCGCTCCGGCGGGTGGAGAGGACCCCGGAGAACGCGAGGATCCCCAGCGCGTAGATCGGCACCAGCCACAGCGCGTAGCGCAGCGTCAGCGCGTCCGCGAGCGCGCCGACGAGCGGCGGGGTGAGGAAGAAGCCGAGCCGCGCGAACCAGCCCACCACCGTGATGCCGACGCCGGAGGGCACGCCCGGGAGGTTGTCGGCCGTGCGGAAGGCCGCCGGGAACAGGGTGGCGATCCCCCAGCCCGCCGCCGCGAAGCCGAGCAGCGCGGTCGCCGGGCTGGGCAGCACCAGGGCGATGCTCATCCCGACCAGGGCGATGAGGGCGCCGACGCGGGCGGTGACGCGGTCGCCGAGCCGGTCCACGATCGCGTCGCCGGTGAAGCGGCCGATCGTCTGGGCGCCCTGGAGGGCGACGAAGGCCATGCCGGCCAGGAACGGGGTCGCCTCGAAGGTGGAGCGCATGAACAGCGCGCCCCAGGTGTTGCCGGCGTCCTCGGTCGACCCCGCGAACACGAGCACCATGCCCAGCGCCGCCACGAGCCCCAGCGCGCGCAGGCCCATCCCCGCGATGCGCCGTCCCGCGGGCGCGACCGGCGGCACCTCGGCGGCGGAGGAGGCGGACGGACCCGCCGGGGAGTCGCTCGACGTCCCACCGGCACCGCCCGTCGCGGCGACGGGCGCGCGCTCGGTCGAGTCGTCGCCCGGCAGCAGGAACCGGTAGGAGCCCAGCACGAGCGCGCCGAAGACGATCAGGCCCGCCACGCCCTGCGCCCACAGCGGCAGTCCGACCTGCGCGGCGGCCGCGCCCAGCAGCCCGCCGAGGACCGCGCCGAGCGACCACCAGCCGTGGTAGCTGTTCATGATGGAGCGCCGGTAGCGGCGCTCGACCCGCATGCCGTGCGCGTTCATGGAGATGTCGGTGAGCGCGTCGGCGGCCTGGGCCAGCAGCAGCGCGGCCGTCAGCCACAGCCAGGAGCCGGAGACGTAGATCGCCAGGTGAGAGGTCGAGGCGAGCAGCTGGAAGGCCACGGAGGTGCGGGCCGAGCCGAAGCGGGACATCAGCCGGGCGGCGAACAGCCCCGCGAGCAGTCCGCCGAGCGGCCCCAGCCCGACCGCGAGGCCGAAGGCGGTGTTGCTCAGCCCGATCGACTCCACCAGCTCGGGATACCGCGGCAGGATCGCGCAGAATGAGGCGCCGTTGAGGAAGAAGATCAGCGAGACTGCCCGGCGCGCGAGCATCGCGTCACGCGGCACGGCGGGGCGGAGGGCGTCGTCGGCCGACGGTGAGTGAGCGTTCACGATGCACCATTGTCCGTCACGACGGGGGCTGCGTCACGCCGGGCCCTCGCAGGGGCTCTCCCGGGCGGTCGGGCCGGGCAGGAGCGTCCCGGACATGACCGTGCCCGGCCGCCGCGAGGGCTGCCGGGCACGGTGGAGGATGAGGAGCGAGTGCTCAGGTGAGGAAGCGCGGCACCAGGTCGAAGGTGACGAACAGCGCCACCAGGCACATGGCCAGGCCCGCGATGAAGGTCACGGCGGTGAACATCGCCATCACGTAGAGGCCGGCGACGAACAGGCCGAACAGCACGAGGAACAGCACCACCGACAGGACGACGTTGTTGCCCTTCGAGGTCATGTTCTCGTCCTGGTGCACCCGCGCGCGGCTCGTGTCCGCGACGTGCTCGTTGCTCATGCTGCCTTCTTTCCTGACTCTGCCGGTCCGCGACCGGTGGTGCGGCGTCCACGGCGCCCGTCATCAGGCGCGGGCGACCAGGACCATCCTAGACCAGTGCGCGGCTGCTCGCCGCCACGTCCCGGTGCCGGATCGCGGTGGACAGGCTCTCGAACACCGCAGCGCCGCTCTCGCCGTCGATCTCGGGATGCCACTGCACCCCGATCACGCCGCTGCCCGAGGCGGCCTCGACCGCGAGCGGGAGACCGCTCGCGTGCCGCGCGACGATGCGCAGGTCGCCGCGGACCTCGCGCACGCCCTGGTGGTGGAAGGCGGTGACCCGGGCCGAGGTGCCGAGGGCGAGGGCGAGGTCGCTGGCCGCGTCGATCTCGACGTCGACCGCAGTGGGGGCGAGCCCGGTGGTCGGGTGGGCGGGGACGTCCTCCGGCAGGTGGCGGTGCAGCCGGCCGCCCTCGGCGATCGTGATGATCTGCAGGCCGCGGCAGATCCCGAGCACGGGCACGCCGACGCGTCGGGCGGTGCGGTAGAGCGTGGTCTCGAAGGCGTCGCGGGCGGGGTCCGGGGTCATGTCGGTCCCGAGCGCGTCCTCGCCCCAGGCCGCGGGGTCGAGGTCGGTGCCGCCGGTGAGGACGAGGCCGTCGAGCTCGGCGAGCTCCTCCTCGGTCCAGGGGTCCTGCGGGGAGAGGATCACGGGCCGGGCGCCGGCCTCGCGCAGTGCGCGGACGTAGTGCTCGTTGACGACGACGGCGTCGTGACCCTCCCAGGCGCCGGACATCATGGTGCGGGTCCCCGCGGTCACGCCGATGAGCGGGCGACGAGTGCGCTGCGCCATGATGTTGTCCTTTCCGCAGTGGAGCCGGGTCACGTGCCGCCGATCGGCGACAGGACTCAGTCCACCCCGCAGCAGCCCCTCCCCGCGAGCTGTGTGGCGGAATGTGACGGCGGCTCAGCGAGCGGGCACTTGGGCGTGCTCCTCGATCGCCCGGCGGTAGTAGCCGCGCAGCTGCTCGCTGAGCACCGGCCAGGTGCGTTTGCGCACGGACTCCAGCGCCGCCGTGCCGAAGGCCTCGCGCTTAGCGTCGTCGAAGAGCAGGTCCGCGGCGCGGTCGCGGAGCTCGTCGAGCATCCCCGGGGTGTACAGCCAGCCGGTGCGGCTCGGGGTGACCAGATCCACCGGTCCTCCCCGGCGCGGTGCGATGACGGGCAGTCCGGAGGCCATGGCCTCCTGGATCGTCTGCCCGAAGGTCTCGAGCTCGCCGGGGTGGACGAAGAGGTCGGCGCTGGCGAGGTGCGCGGCGAGGTCCGTGCCGGAGCGGAAGCCGGCGAAGCGCGCCCGGGGCATGTCGCGACGCAGGGCGTCCCGCTCGGGGCCGTCGCCGACGATCAGCAGGCGCACCCCGGGCATGTCGTGCAGCACGCGCAGATCGGCGACCTGCTTCTCGGGGGCGAGCCGGCCCACGTAGACCACGAGCTTCTCCTCCGGCTCGGCGTAGCGGGCCCGCAGCCTCGCACTGCGCAGCGAGCGGGAGAACAGCGAGGTGTCCACGCCGCGTCGCCACAGGTGGACCCGCTCGATGCCGTGCTCGAGCATCTGGTCGCGGGTCGCGGTGGAGGGGGCGAGGTTGAGGGTGGCGCGGTTGTGCACGTCGCGCAGCAGCTGCCAGGAGGCGTTCTCGAGGAAGGGCATGCCGTAGCGGGCCGTGTAGCCGGGGATGTCGGTCTGGTACACGGCGACCGTCGGCACCCCGGCCTTCTGCGCCGCGACCACGGCGCGGCCGCCGAGGATCATCGGCGAGGCGAGGTGGATGACATCGGGCGCGAACTCGTCGATGCGACGGCGCAGGGTGGCGGCGCTGGCGGTGGCGATGCGCACCTCGGTGTAGCCCGGCATGGGGGCGGAGGCGATGCGGCGCACCCGGACCCTGCGTCCGCAGGAGGTGCGCATGTGCTTGTCGGCCCCGGGCCACTTCGGGGCGATGATCCCGAGATCATCGCCCGAGGCGGCGAAGTGGTCGACGACGCGGAGCACCGAGTTGGTGACCCCGTTCATGTGCGGCAGGAACGATTCGGCGACGACGAGGATCCTCACGCCCCCGATGCTCCGCCGCCCAGGTCTCCGCGGCCCCACCGGGGCGTGACGTGTCGTCGACCAGGCGGTGAACTCTCGCCCCGCCCGCGAGCCCGGGCGCGGGGTCCCGACCGCCTCCGATCAGGACCCCGTGGGGCTCAGCGGCGCGCCGGGTTCACAGCCGGGAGGAGGCGAGGGCCGCGCCCTCCACGAGCGAGGCGAGCTTCGCCCAGGCGATCTGCGGGTGGATGCGCCCGCCGAGCCCGCAGTCGGTCGAGCCGATCACGCGCTCGGGGCCGACGATCCGCGCGAAGCGCTCCAGTCGCTGGGCGACCAGCTCGGGGTGCTCGACGACGTTGGTGGCGTGGGAGACGATGCCGGGGACGATCACCTTGTCCTCCGGCAGCTCGAGGTCCTGCCACACGGTCCACTCGTGCTCGTGGCGCACGTTGGCGGCCTCGAAGGAGTAGTACTTCGCGTCGATCTCGAGCAGCAGCGGCGCGATGTGGCGGAACTCGATGTCGGTGGTGTGCGGGCCGTGCCAGGAGCCCCAGCACAGGTGGAAGCGGGTCTGCTCGGTCGGTACGTTGACCAGCGCCCGGTTGACGGCGTCGACGCGCTTGCGGGTGAACTCGAGGTAGTCGGCGACGGAGGGCTCGGGGTTGATCTGGTCCCAGTTCTCGGCAATCGACGGGTCGTCGATCTGCACGGTCAGGCCCGCGGCGGCGATCGCCTCGTACTCGGGCGCATCACCTCGACCCAGGCGTCGAGGAAGGCGTCCTCGTCGCCGTAGTGGTCGTCGGTGATGCGGGAGCCGGAGCCCGGGGACAGCGCGGCGAGGTAGCCGTTCGCGTAGCCGGCGGAGTCGACCGCGGCGCGGAAGTTCGCCACGTCCTGCGCGACCAGCTCGCGACCGGTGTCGGAGTAGGCGATCGCGGAGGTCGCGGCGGGAAAGGTGGGCTGGGAGCCGACGGTGATGCCCGAGGTCGGGTCCTGGTACGCCTCCGCGAAGAGCGTCCAGTCCCGGCGATCGGGGAAGGTGGTCAGGCGCACGTTCCCGGGGGTGGAGCGCACCGGCTCGGAGGAGAAGTAGTCGCTGCCTGTGATCTCCAGGCCGCTGACCCGGTCGAAGATGTAGGACCACCAGGAGCCGTAGTTCACGGCCGAGCCCATCAGGTGCCCGTACTCGCCGTCGTTGGGGATCGAGATCCCGATCTCGCGCTGCTTCGCGACGACGTCGACGACGGCCTGGCGCAGCACCTCGCGGAACTCGTCGGTGGGGGCGGGGGTCAGCCCGTCCTCGCCGACGGGGCGGGCGGCGTTGGCGGCGATGAGCTCCGGGGTGCGAGGCAGGGAGCCGGCGTGGGTGGTGAGGATCTCGGTCATGGGCCGAGCCTATGAGCAGGGGCGGCCCGGACGCGAGCCGGGCCGTCACAGCAGTTCACGAACTCGCCCGCCCGGGCCGCGGGAGCGGTCCGGGCGGGCGAGGGGCGGGATTTGCCGCGGTCAGTCCAGCGGCCAGGTGGGCACCAGGTTGCGGTCGCCCCAGGCCTGGTCGATGCGACGCACCGGCGGCCAGTACTTCGACTGGATCCGCATCTGGGCGCTGTCGTGGACGGAGTCGTCCTCGGGCGCGGTCCAGGAGCCGGGGTAGACGGCGATCTCGCGGGAGTAGGGGTGGGTCCACTCCCCCGTCGCGATCGACGAGGCCGTGTGCGGCGCGTTCACCAGCGGGTTGTCCTCGGCGGGCCAGGTGCCGGCGATCACCTCGTCGGCCTCCTTCGCGATCATCAGCATCGCCTCGACGAAGCGGTCGATCTCGGCGAGGTCCTCGGACTCGGTGGGCTCGACCATGAGCGTCCCCGCGACGGGGAAGGACATGGTCGGGGCGTGGAAGCCGAAGTCGATGAGGCGCTTGGCGACGTCGTCGACGGTGATCCCGGTGCGCTCGGTGAAGGGGCGCAGGTCCACGATGCACTCGTGGGCGACCAGCCCGTTCTCACCGGTGTACAGGATCTCGTAGGACTCGGAGAGGCGGCGGGCCATGTAGTTCGCCGCGAGCACCGCCGAGGCGGTGGCGTGGCGCAGCCCGTCCGGCCCCATCAGGCGGATGTAGGTCCAGGTGATCGGCAGGATCGACGGCGAGCCGTAGGGTGCCTGCGAGACGGGCGCGCCGCCGTGGACCTGCTCCCCCGCCCCGGCGACCGGGTGCGACTCGCGCTGGATCTCGGGGTGACCGGGCAGGAACGGCGCCAGGTGCGCCTTCGCCGCGACCGGGCCGACGCCCGGGCCGCCGCCGCCGTGCGGGATGCAGAAGGTCTTGTGGAGGTTCAGGTGGGAGACGTCGCCGCCGAACTCGCCGGGGCGCGCCACCTGCAGCAGCGCGTTGAGGTTCGCGCCGTCGACGTAGACCTGGCCGCCCGCGTCGTGCACCAGCTCGCACACGGTGCGCACCTGCTCCTCGTACACGCCGTGCGTGGAGGGGTAGGTGATCATGATGGCGGCGAGCTCGTCGCCGTGGTCCTTGATCTTCTGCCCCAGGTCCTCGAGGTCGATGTTGCCCTTCGCGTCCGAGGCGACGACCACGACGCGCAGGCCCGCGTTCACGGCGCTGGCGGCGTTGGTGCCGTGGGCGGAGCTCGGCACGAGGCACACGTCGCGGGAGGACTCGCCGCGGGAGGCGTGATACGCGCGGATCGCCAGCAGGCCCGCGAACTCGCCCTGCGAGCCCGCGTTGGGCTGCAGGGAGACCGTGTCGTAGCCGGTCAGGTCCGTCAGCCAGGTCTCGAGCTGGGTGATGAGGTCGAGATAGCCCGTCACGTCCTCGGCCGGGGCGAAGGGGTGGATCCCGTTGAACTCGGCCCAGGTGATGCCGGCCATCTCGGTGGCGGCGTTGAGCTTCATCGTGCACGAGCCCAGCGGGATCATGCCGCGGTCCAGCGCGAAGTCCCGGTCGGAGAGGCGGCGCAGGTAGCGCATCATCGCGGTCTCGGAGCGGAAGGAGGAGAACACCGGGTGGCGCAGGAAGGGGTCCTCGCGCACCAGGCCCTCCCAGCCGGCCCCGGAGCCGACCTCGGCGAGCTCCTGGCCGGGGGTCGGGGCATGCGGGGCGAAGGCCGCGGCGATCGCCTGCAGGTCCGCGGCGGTGATCGTCTCGTCCAGCGACAGGTGGACCACGTCGTCGCCGAGGACGCGGACCAGGAACCCGGCCTCGCGCAGGGAGGCGGCGATGTCGGAGGCGGTGCCGGTGGCCCGCACCTCGAGGGTGTCGAAGAAGGACTCCGCGACCAGCTCGAAGCCGCTGCGGCGCAGGAGGTCGGCGAGGGAGGCGGTGCGGTCGGCGACCGCGCGACCGATCCGGGTCAGCCCCTCCGGGCCGTGGTAGACGGCGTACATCGCGGCCATCACGGCCAGCAGCACCTGCGCGGTGGTGATGGAGCTGGTGGCCTTGTCGCGGCGGATGTGCTGCTCGCGGGTCTGCAGGGAGAGGCGGTAGGCGGGGTTGCCGTCGGCGTCGCGGGAGACGCCGACCAGGCGGCCGGGCAGCTGCCGCTCGAGGCCCTTGCGCACGGCGACGAAGCCGGCGTGCGGGCCGCCGAATCCGAGCGGGATGCCGAAGCGCTGGGTGGTGCCGACGGTGACGTCGGCGCCGAGCGAGCCCGGGGAGGCGAGCATGGTCAGGGAGAGCAGGTCCGCGGCGACGATCGCGACGGCCTTGGTGGACCTGACCTCGGCGATGACGTCGCGCGGGTCCCAGATGCGGCCGGAGGCGCCGGGGTACTGGATCAGGGCGCCGAAGTAGTCGCCCTCGGGGGCGCCGCCCGTGCGGAAGTCGACCTCGCGCAGCTCGATGCCGAGCCCGTCGGCGCGGCCCTGCAGCACCGCCTTGGTGGCCGGCAGCGCGTCGGCGTCGACGAGGAAGACGTTCCCGTTGCGCTTGGCGGTGCGGCGGGCGAGCATCAGCGCCTCCGCCGCGGAGGTCGCCTCGTCGAGGGTGGAGGCGCCCGAGACGTCCATCCCGGTGAGGTCGCAGACCATGGTCTGGAAGGTCAGCAGCGCCTCGAGTCGGCCCTGCGAGATCTCGGGCTGGTACGGGGTGTAGGCGGTGTACCAGGCGGGGTTCTCCAGCACATTGCGCTGGATGACGGCGGGGGTGTGGGTGCCGTGGTAGCCGAGGCCGATCAGGGAGCGGTGCACGGTGTTACGGTCCGCGAGGGCGCGGAGCTCTTCGAGCGCGGCGGGCTCGGTGATCCCGTCGGGGACGGAGGTCGCGTCGAGCGCCTCCTCGTCCAGCAGGATCGTGGAGGGCACCGCGGCCCGCAGCATCTCTTCCAGGGACTCGTAGCCCAGGACCTCGAGCATGTGGCGCTGGGCGCCGGGGTCGGTGCCGACGTGGCGGCGGACGAAGGAGGCGTGATCGAGCGCAGGCGTTGCGGTCATGAAGGCGTGTCCCTGGGGTTCTACGTGGAGGTGCGGGGTCGTGGCCTGGGCGCGGGGCGGCCCGGCGCCGGGCCGCCCCTGCATGCTCAGGACTGGGTGAGGGCCTTGTACTCCTCGGCGCTGAGCAGGTCGTCGGGCAGCGCCTCGAAGGTGGCCTTGATCAGCCATCCCTCCTCGAAGGGTGAGGAGTTCACGAGCTCGGGCTCGTCGACGACGGTCTGATTGGTCTCGGAGACGGTGCCGCTGATCGGCGAGAAGAGATCGGAGACGGACTTGGTCGACTCGATCTCGCCCATCTCGGTGCCGGAGGTGATCTCGGAGCCGACCTCGGGCAGGTCGACGTAGACGACGTCGCCGAGCTGCTCGGCGGCGAAGTCGGTCACGCCGATGACGGCGACGCCGTCGGACTCGACGCGGACCCACTCGTGGTCCTTGCTGTAGAGGAGTTCTGCGGACATTGCTGTGGTCCTTCCTGGGGACGGTCGGGGAACTCGGAGCCGCTCAGCCGCGGCGGTAGAAGGGCGTCTCGACGACGCGGACCGGCAGGTCCTTGCCGCGCACGTCGACCACCAGCTCGGTGCCGACCTCGCGGTGGGAGGGGTCGATGTAGGCCAGCGCGATGGGATGGCCGAGGGTCGGCGAGAGCACGCCGGAGGTGACGGCGCCGATCTCGTTCCCCTCCCCGTCGCGGACGGCGGAGCCGGCGCGGGCGGCCCGGCGGCCCTCGGCCGCGAGGCCCACCAGGACGGGCAGTCCCTCGGTCTGCGCCGCCTCGGTGGCTTCCCGGCCGACGAAGTCGCCCTTGGAGGAGAGCGCGACGACGCGGCCCATGCCCGCCTGGGCGGGCAGCAGGTCCCGGCTCAGCTCGTTGCCGTACAGCGGCATGCCGGCCTCGAGGCGGAGGGTGTCGCGGCAGGCGAGGCCGCAGGGCACGATCCGGTCCCCGCCGACGGCGGTGAGGGCCTTCCAGAGCTCCTCGGCGGAGTCGTCGCCGACGTACAGCTCGAAGCCGTCCTCGCCGGTGTAGCCGGTGCGGGCCACGAGCAGGTCGCCGCCGCGGTAGGTGCCCTCGGCGAAGCGGTAGTACTTCATCGAGGTGATGTCCTCGGCGGTGACGCCCTCGACGCCGGAGTCCTCGGCGTCCAGCAGGTCCAGCAGGATCTGCTCACTGGCGGGGCCCTGCACCGCGATCAGGGAGGTGCGGTCCGAGGCGTCGTCGACCTCGACGTCGAAGCCCGCGACGCGGGCACGGATCTCCTCGGCGTCGACGACGGCATTGGAGGCGTTGGCGACGACGAGGAAGTGGTCCTCGGCGAGCCGGTAGACGATCACGTCGTCGATCACCCCGCCCTGCTCCGTCAGGAGCAGGGTGTACTTCGCCCGGCCGACGGCCACGGCGGAGAGCTTGCCGGCCATGGCGTGGTCGAGGGCCTCGCCCGCCTGCGGCCCGCGCAGGTGGATCTCGCCCATGTGGCTGAGGTCGAAGAGGCCTGCGCTCTCGCGCACCGCCCTGTGCTCGGCGAGGTCCGAGTCGTATCGGACCGGCATCCGCCATCCCGCGAAATCCGTGAACGTCGCTCCGAGCGACTCGTGGACCGCCTCCAGTGCCGTGCTGCGAAGGTCCTGGTCGACCATGGTGCTCCTACTCGTCCGGGGACTGCGTGAATGTTCGTCACGACCGACTCGCGAGGCCCGGTGCGGGACCGGGCACCGACGCTCGGCGGCACACCGATGTGCCGCAGAGTCACCATACCGAACCCGGACACGCCTCGCGGTCCTCGTCGCACCCCGTCGCCACGGAGACGCGGACCCCGACGGGCGCGACCGGCCCGGTGCTTGTACCGTGGTGGTCGTGACGAAGGAAGGCACCGCCGAGTGGCCCGTCCGGATCCGCAGTCCCCGACTCGTGATCCGGCCGCCGGGCGACGCCGACCGCACCGCGCTGATCCGGCTGATGACCGACCCGGTCACCCGCGAGTACCTCGGCGGCGCCGTGGACTACGCCTCCCGCCAGGCGCTCGAGCTCTCCCCGCTGGGCATCACCTGGGGGCGCTGGGTGCTCGCCCTGGCCGAGGACGACACGATGATCGGCTCGATCACGCTGGACTACGACCGCGGGGAGCTGGAGCTGTCCTACGCGCTGCTGCCCGAATGGACCGGTCTGGGCTACGCCGCGGAGTCCTGCATCGCGCTGCTGGACTGGGCGCGCCGCGAGCTCGCGGACGAGGTCGTCATCGCGATCAGCCAGACCCGCAACAAGCGCAGCGTCGCCCTGCTGCGCAAGCTCGGGTTCACGGTGCGCAAGGGGCTCGAGGAGTTCGGCACCCAGCAGCTGCTGCTGGAGCGCTCGCTGCGCGAGCCGCTGCCCGCCCAGGAGACGACCCTGCAGACCGCGGAGGACCCGCCGCCCCCGACGCGCCGCTGAGGGCGCCGCGCTCAGCGACGGCGACGCTCAGCCGCGTGCGACGGGGCAGCTCATGCAGCGCGGACCGCCCCGACCGCGCCCCAGCTCGTCGCCCGCGAACTCGAGCACCTCCACACCCTGGGCGCGGAGGTAGTCGTTGGTCGCCGCGGCCCGCTCGTAGGCGATGACCCTGCCCGGTGCGAGGGCGAGCACGTTGCACCCGTCGTCCCACTGCTCGCGCGCGGCGGCGTAGGCGTCCAGCGGAGGGGTGAGCACCCGCAGGGAGGGGACCCCGAGCCCGCGGGCGAGCACGGCGTCCATCTCGTCGGCCGACCGCGCCCGGGAGACCAGCCGGTCGCCGAGCCGCTCGATCTCGAAGGTCTCCAGCGCCGGCAGGGGGCCGAAGCGGAGCATCGACTCCTCGTCGACGACGGTCGTGACGGTGTCCAGGTGCATCATCGCGCGGCGGTGGGGCAGCGCGATCGCGATCACCCGGTCCACCGCGTCGTCGGCGAGGAGGGCGGCGGCGAGGCGCTCGACGCCGACGGCGCTGGTGCGCTCCGACATCCCGATCGCGACCGTGCGCGGGGACAGCATCATCACGTCGCCTCCCTCGACGCTCGCCGCCCCGGCGCCGTCGCGGCCGAGCAGGCGCCGCGGACCGCCGGGCCGGGCGAAGCGCGGATGGTGGCGGTAGACCATCTCCAGGTGGAGGCTCTCCCGTCGCCGGGCCGAGCGTCGCATGGCGCCGACCGAGACCACGTCGCCGATCCAGGCGGAGGTGTCGCGGGTGAACAGGTGGTTGGGCAGCGGGTCGAGCACGAGGTGCTCCTCCCCCACCCGCTGCAGCGCGATCGAGCGCGGCTCCGCCCCGAGCGTCCTCAGCTCGCCGACGGTGATCCCGCCGATCAGCACGTCCGCGAGCGCCTCGGCGTCGAGGTCGGCGAGCCCTCCGCGCAGGTCCTGGACGGCGATGTCGCCGAGCACGGCGGGGTCGAGGGCGCGGGCGAGCAGGTGCTCCCGCAGCCCCACGTCCCGCAGGATGTCGACGAGCAGGTCCCGCAGCTGGAGGACCTCGACCCCCTGGCCGCCCAGGAGGCGGGTGAACTCGTCGTGCTGAGCCTCGGCGCGGTCCCGCCACAGCACCTCGTCGAAGAGCAGCTCCTCGCGGGTGTCCGGGGTGAGACGCTCGAGCTCGCGGCCGGGCCGGTGGACGAGGACGGTGCGCAGCGGCGAGATCTCGTCGTGCACCCCGTGTACGCCCGCGGCGGGGGCCGCCTCCGGGGTCGGGGCCGTGCCGGTGCTGCTCATGCTGCGCTCTCCTCGCGGGTCGACGTCCTCGTCCTGCCGGACGCTAGCAGAGCACCGGGGCGGGATGATCGATACGCTGGGAGCACCCGCTACCGTCATCCAGGAGGATCCGTGTCCGAGCTGTCCATCCCCACCACCGCCCTCGCCGACGGCACCGTCTTCCCGCTGATCGGCTTCGGCACCTCCGGCATGAAGGGCACCGGCGGCGCCGACGCGGTCGCGGCGGCGCTGCGCGCCGGCTACCGGCTCGTCGACACCGCCGCCCAGTACGGCAACGAGGCCGCCGTCGGCCAGGGTCTGCGCGACAGCGGCCTGGACCCCGACGAGGCGCTGATCACCACCAAGATCGCCGGCGGCGACCAGGGCCGGGAGGAGGCCCGCGAGGGCCTGCTCGGCTCGCTGCGCCGCCTGGGCCTGCCCCGCGTGGCCCTGACCCTCATCCACTGGCCGAACCCGTCGCGGGGCCTCGCCCTGGACACCTGGCGCACCCTCGTCGAGCTGAAGGAGCAGGGCCTGACCCAGCACATCGGCGTCTCGAACTTCCGCCCCGAGCAGTTGCAGCAGCTGATCGACGAGACCGGCGTCGCGCCCGAGGTGAACCAGATCCAGCTCTCCCCCGCCCTGCAGCGGCGGGAAGCCGTCGCCTTCCATCGCGAGCACGGCATCGTCACCCAGGCCTGGGGCCCGCTCGGCGGCCGCGAGGGCCTCGGCGAGCAGTTCGCGCTGCGCCGCGTCGCCGAGAAGCACGGCGTGAGCACCTCGCAGATCTCGCTGCGCTGGGCCGTGGACCAGGACATCGTCGTGATCCCGAAGTCGCAGGACCCGACCCGTCAGCGCACCAACGCGACGCTCGAGGGGATCTCCCTGGACGACGAGGACCGTGCGCTGCTGGCCACCCTCGACCTCGGGGAGGACGCCGCCTGGGACTCCCGCGAGCACGAGGAGTGGTGAGCACGGCCGCTCCCTTCGTCCCGGGACCGGAGCACCGTGAGGTCGTCTTCCTCACGGGCTCCGGGCTCAGCGCCCGCACGGGACTGGGCACCTTCCGCGGCCCGGAGGGCCTGTGGGCCCTCGAGCCGGAGACCGAGCAGGCGATGCACGCCTCGCTGCTGCCGGGCTCCCTGCCGCAGCTGTGGGCCGTGTGGGGGCGGATGGCCTCGATCGCGCTCGCGCACGGCCCCACTCCGGGGCACCGGGCGATCGCCCGCCTCGGTGCACCGGTGATCACCCAGAACGTCGACGGGCTGCACCAGGCCGCGGGCAGCGAGGTCGTCGCCGAGCTCCACGGCAGCGCCCTGCACGCGGTGTGCCTGGGGCGGCGCTGCGACTGGCGGGCGGTGCTCGCACCGGGCGAGGGATCCTCCCCCGAGGACCACGGCGTGCCCGGTCACTGCCCGCGCTGCGGGGAGCCGACCCGCCCGGACGTGGTGCTCTTCGACGAGCAGCTGCCCTCCGCGCAGCTCGAGCTCGCCATGCGCCTCGCGCAGCGTGCGGATCTCCTCGTCGTCGTCGGCACCAGCGGGGTCGTCTTTCCCGCGGCGCAGCTCGCGCCGCTGGCCCGGGAGCACGGGGCGACGACGGTGCTGGTGGACATCGCTCCTCCGCACGGCTCCTCGGAGCTGTTCGACCACGTCCTGGCCGAGGACGCGCACGAGGTGCTGCCCGCCTGGGAGCGTCGCCTCCACCGCGTCGGCGGGACCTCGTTCCTCGATCCCTTCGGCGCCTGAGCGCAGCGGTCCCGGCGGGCGCGCGCGACCCGCGAGGCCAGGGGCCCCGCGGGTCGTCGGCTCCGGATCAGATCCAGATCGCCGGGTCGGTGTGCTCCTCGGGATGCGCGGCCTCGGGGCGGATCGTCGCCGGGATGCCGACGGCGGTCGCCCGGGCCGGGACGTCCTTGACGACCACGGCGTTGGCCCCGACCTGGGAGCCCTCGCCGAGGGTGATCGGGCCGAGCACCCGGGCACCGGCCCCGATCACCACGCCGTCGCCGACCGTGGGATGGCGCTTGACCCGCTCCATCGACCGGCCGCCGAGGGTCACGCCGTGGTAGAGCATCACGTCGTCGCCCACCTCGGCGGTCTCGCCGATCACGACGCCCATGCCGTGGTCGATGAAGAAGCGCCGGCCGATCATGGCGCCGGGATGGATCTCGATGCCGGTCACCGAGCGCGAGCCCTGGGCGAGGACGAGGGCGGGCAGCTTCGCACCGCGCGCCCAGAGCCGATGCGCCACGCGGTGGGTCCAGATCGCGTGCAGCCCCGGGGAGGTCAGCAGGATCGCGAGGTCGTCGGTCGCCGCAGGGTCGCGGCGGTGCGCCGCCGCGAGGTCCTCCCGGACGCTCGCGACGACGCCCATCACCCGGTCCAGGGCGGCCATGGCGTCCTTCCTCAGTCCGCGTACTGCGCGAACAGCGGCGTGGAGAGGTAACGCTCGCCGAAGGAGGGCACGATCACCACGATGGTCTTCCCGGCGAACTCCTCGCGGGCGCCGACGCGGGCGGCGGCCTCGATCGCGGCGCCGGAGGAGATGCCCACCAGCAGGCCCTCGCCGCGGGCCACGGAGCGGGCCCGCTCCATCGCGGTCTCGGCGTCGATGTCGAGCACCTCGTCGTAGACCTCGCGGTCCAGGATCGAGGGCACGAAGTTCGCGCCGATGCCCTGGATCTTGTGGGGGCCGGGCTGGCCGCCGTTGAGGATCGCGGACTCCTCGGGCTCGACGGCGAAGACCTTCACCTCGCCCTTGCGCTCCTTGAGCACCTGGCCGATGCCGGAGATGGTGCCGCCGGTGCCGATGCCGGCGACGACCGCGTCGACCTCGCCCTCGGTGTCCGCCCAGATCTCCTCGGCGGTGGTGCGGCGGTGGATGTCGAGGTTCGCGGGGTTGTCGAACTGCTTGACCTGCACGGCGCCGGTCTCCGCCGCGATCTCCTCGGCCTTCTCGACCGCGCCCTTCATGCCCTTGGCGGCCTCGGTGAGGACCAGCTCGGCGCCGTAGGCGCGCAGCAGCATCCGCCGCTCCTTGGACATCGACTCGGGCATGGTGAGGACGACCTTGTAGCCGCGGGAGCCTCCGATCATGGCCAGCGCGATGCCGGTGTTGCCGGAGGTCGCCTCGACGATGGTCCCGCCGGGCTTCAGCTCGCCGGACTTCTCCGCGGCATCGATCATGGCCACGCCGATGCGGTCCTTGACGGAGTTGGCGGGGTTGTAGAACTCGAGCTTGGCCAGGACGGTCGCGCGGACGTCGTCGCCCAGGCGGTTGAGCTTCACCAGCGGGGTGCGACCCACCAGATCGGAGACGTTCTCGTAGACGGGCATGCGGTACCTCCTCGTCGGGCCCCGCACGGTGCGGGGCCAAGGGTTTCTTGCGTCGATCATAACGGGGCGAGGCGTGAAGGGTTCGGGAGTTCGACGGGCGACCCACGGGACGCCGACGGGAGCGGCTGACGGGAGCGGCCGCGGAGACTCCCAGGGTTCTTCCGCAGGTCGACAGGAGGAGGGCCCGACACCGACGGAGGTCGTCCCCCTTCCCGCCGGTCGAGCCGTTACGGTCGCCCCATGTCCACGTCGCGTCCGTCCTCCGCCGCTCTCGGCGCACCCCGCACCCGCCGTCCCTCGAGAAAACTGCTGCTGCTCGCGCTCCTGGCCGTCCTCCTGCCGGCGGCGCTCGCCCCCGCACCCGCGCGTGCCGAGCCGCCGGCCTCCGTCGAGGTCACCGACACCACCCGCTCCGTGGACCCGGAGATCCTCGAGCACCGCCTCGCGGAGATCGACTTCCGCACCGAGGTGCGCCTGATCGTGCTCGTCCTGGACGTCACCGAGCACGGCCTGGACCCGGCGGACGACGGGGCGCTGAACGACGCGGTGCTCGACCACGCCCGCAGCTCCGACCCCTCGCTGCTCTCCGCCGACGGCTCGCACTGGGCCGACGGGACGGTGATCCTCGCCCTGGATCCGAACAACCGCTTCCTGGGCTCCTATGCCGGCGAGGACGTGAAGCTCTCGGACAGCGACTTCGAGGCGGTCCAGGACGCGATGCGCGATCCCGCCCGGGACGCGGACTGGGACGGATCGCTCGAGGCGGGTGCGAAGAAGTACGCGTCACTCCTGCACCGTCCCTGGTGGCGTCATCCCGCCGCGCTCGTCGCCGCAGCGGCCGTCATGGTCGGAGCCGTCGTCGCGGCGGTCTCGACCCTCGGGCTGCGTCTCGCAGCACAGCGCCGGGTGGATCGTGCCCTGCCTCGACACCGGGACGTCCTGACCAAGCGCGCGATCACCGACGCCGCGGCGCGCACTCTGCCCGAGCACTCCGCCTACGCGCAGGCTGCGGTTCTCGCCCACGAGCGGTTCTCCCAGGACCTCGAGGAGGCGGCCCGGCTCCGCGCCGCCCTCCCAGAGCCTGCCGAGCGCCCCTGGGCGTGGGGCCTGCGCGGCCGCGAGCGGGCGACGGCCGCGGACTTCGAGCGCGTGGTGGAACGGCTCGACGACGCCGACGACGACATCCTCGCCGCCGCCGATCTGCTCCATCGCAGCGGGGAATGGCGAGCAGTCTGGGACCGGGAGCTCGAACCGCTGCGCGACTCCCTCGCCGCCCTCGGGGAGGTCGAGGAGGACCGCGGGGAGATGAGCACCGCCGAGCAGGCATCCGCGGACCGTCTGCTGACGCTCGGCGACGGGATCGCCCGCGAGCTGGATCGGCTCACCGCCCGACTCGAGGACGACGCGATCGATCCCGACTCGGCCCTCGAGGAGCTCGACACCCTCACCCGGGAGCTCTCGGCCGCGGTCGAGGAGCTTGCCGAGCACCGCATCGACGTGCTCGCCGAGGACGATGACGAGCGCGAGGTGCTGCGCGACGCCTTCGAGGACGCGGACGGCGGGGAGTACCGCTCCCTGCGCGCCCGACGTCACGCGCTGGCCCCCGGGACGTCACCGGGCCTCTGGCAGCTCAGCCCCGTGCTGTGGTATTCGAGCTGGCACCAGGAGTCCGGCTCCGCGCTCGAGACGCACCGCTCGCCCTCCTCGGGAGGCGGCGGCGTGACGGGCTACTCCGGCGGCGGGTTCTCCGGGGCGGGCAGCTCGAGCCGTTTCTGAGCCGGCACCGGGCGCGCCCGCCCGGGCGCGGGCCGCGGACGAGGACGGGCCCGTGGCCCGCCTGCGCAGGTCACGGGCCCGCCCCTGGGCAGGAGCGGTCAGTAGACCATCCCCATGAACTCGCGCACGCGCTGGAGGGTCTCGTCGGCCGCGGCGTTCGCGCGCTCGTTGCCGGCGCGCAGCACCTGCATCAGGTAACCGGGATCCTGCTCGAGCTCGGCGCGGCGGGCGCGCAGCGGGGCGAGGTGGGCGTTCAGGGCCTCGGCGGTGAAGATCTTCAGGGTCCCCGCGCCGCGGTCGCCGATCTCCTCGGCGATGTCCTCGGGGGTGCGGCCGGTGGACTGCGCGGCGATCGTGAGCAGGTTCGCGACCTCGGGGCGGTTCTCGGGGTCGTAGGTGATCTGCCGGTCGGCGTCGGTCTTGGCCTTCTTGATCTTCTTGATCGTCTCGGCCTCGCCCATCCGCAGCATGACGGTGTTGCCCAGCGACTTGCTCATCTTGTTCTCGCCGTCCAGCCCCAGGATCGTCGGCGACTCGGAGAGCAGCGCATCGGGCTCGGGGAAGTACTCCTCGCCGCCCGCATAGCGCTCGTTGAAGCGCCGGGCGATGACGCGGGTCTGCTCGATGTGGGGCAGCTGGTCCTTGCCGACGGGCACGAGGTTGCCGTGGCAGAAGAGGATGTCCGCGGCCTGGTGCACGGGATAGGTGAGCATGAGCCCGCCCATCGCGGACTTCCCGGCGGCGGCCAGCTCGGCCTTGACGGTGGGGTTCCGCTCCAGCTCCGGCTGGGTGACCAGCGAGAGGAACGGCAGCATGAGCTGGTTCAGGGCGGGCACCGCCGAGTGGGTGAAGATCGTGGCGCGCTCGGGGTCGATGCCGACGGCGAGGTAGTCGGTGAGCAGCTCGCGCACGGAGCCCTGGATGTCGCCGAGGATCTCGCGGTCGGTGATCACCTGGTAGTCGGCGACGATCACCCAGGTCTCCACGCCGGCCTGCTGCAGGCGGACGCGGTTGCGCAGGGAGCCGAAGTAGTGGCCGATGTGCAGGGCGCCGGTGGGCCGGTCACCGGTGAGCATGCGCAGGCCGCTGGGGTCGCTCTCGATCTTCTGCCAGATCGCGTCGCTGCGCCGCTGGGCGGCGTCGTAGCTGGAGGGGGTGATTTCGGGGGTCACATCGGCGACGATATCGGTCATGCCCACCATGCTATCGGCGCCCGCGCGCCCCTCCGACGCGACCGACGACGGCCGGATCGTCGGGTGCCTCACCAGGCCAGGGAGAGCACCAGCACGGCGATGGAGTGGAGCAGCATCCCCGGACAGTTCACCCAGAAGGCGGGACCGAGGAAGCACGCCCGCAGGTGGGATGCGGCGGCGGGGAAGTAGACGACCCGGACAGGACGGCAGCACAGCCCGGAAGTCAGCGGTTCGCCGATTGGGGAGCTCGGAGACCAGGGTGGAGGGATAGCGGCCCGTCACGAGGATCGCGACATAGGACCGCGACAGCTCGGGGTGCGCGAACAGGCTCCCAGAAAGGGATCGACCAGCCCGAGCATGGCGTCCGCGACGTCCAGCGCACCGTACCCGGCGGTCTCCGGCTCGTACCCCGCGACCTCCGTGACGGCAGCGTCGTGCGGCGATCACCCGCCGATTCGTCCCTGCGCGCTGTGCGTGCCGTGTTCCAGGCATCGGACCTCCCCGACCGTGGTGAACATGTTCAGTGAGCACGTCCACCGAGGTAAGTGCGACCCGAGATGATCGCACATCCGGACGGAGGAGCCGGTTCTCCTCGGCTCCCTTCCAGGGATGGAAGTCAGGTGATGAATACCGTGCCGTGCGGCGTTGCCGGGGTCGCTCGCGGCGTCCGACCGGGGCGAGGAAGCCCCCGGTCCGCGGCCCCGGGTCAGGCTTCGGGGGCGGAGCCGGTGGAGCCGCGGACGACGAGCTGCGGCCGCACCACCACCAAGGTGCGGGAGGGGCGACGGGACTCCTCGCCGCCACTGAGCGCGGCGCGCACGGCCGCGCGAGCCAGGGCGGGCACGGCCTGGCGCATGGTGGTCAGCGGCGGGTTCGTCAGGGCCGACCAGAACACGTCGTCGTAGCCGACCACGGAGACGTCCCCCGGGATCGTCAGGCCCATCGCGCGCACGGCCTCCAGGGCGCCGGCGGCCATCACGTCGGACCCGCACATGATCGCGGTGGCGCCGCGGGCGACCAGGTCGCGGGCGGCCTCGTAGCCCCCGGCGTAGGAGAAGTCGGTGTAGGAGACGGGGCGCTCCTCGCGGTCGCTGTCGGCGGAGGCCTCCTCGAAGACCCGCACCTTCTCGCGCACCGGCCAGGTGCGCTCGTCCCCCACCGCGAGGCCGATGCGGCGGTGGCCGAGGTCCTCGAGGTGCTGCAGGGTGGCGCGCACGGCGTGCTCGTCGTCGGTGGACAGGTAGGCGGCGTCCAGGTCCGGGCGCACGCCGTTGACCAGCACCAGGGGCCTCCCGGTATCGGTCACCTCGCGGTAGTGGTCGATGGGGCCACCCTCCTGGGCGTGGTGCCCGGAGACGACGATGATGCCGTCCACCCCGACCGACAGGAAACGCTGCAAGATCTCTCGCTCGCGTTCAGCGGTCCGGGCACGCATGGCCACCAGGCAGTCGGCCCCGCGCGCGAAGAGCTCGGCCTCGATGCGCTCGGCCCAGGAGGTGAAGACCTGGTTGTCGAGGTCGGGCACCAGCATCCCGACCAGCGGCCCGGTGCGGGTGGCGGCGGTGCCGACCTCCCGCCCCAGCCGGCGGGCCGTCTCGATCACGGAACGCCTGGTGGCCTCGTTGACCCCGGGTCGCCCGTTGAGCACCCGGGAGACCGTGGCCTCGCTCACACCGGCGGCCTTGGCGATGTCGACGAGTCGCGCCATCACACTCATCCCCCCTTGTCACGAGCGCCATCGCGCCGTGTCCGAATCGTGTCCTGCAAGTTCTTGCTGATTCTTGCACAGGACGGCAGCAGGATCTATATTTTCTCCCAACCCGCACGGCCACCGACGGCCAGGTGCACCACGATTCGAAGGAGAAGACGTGCAGATCCGTCGCAAGAACTTCCTCGCCCTGAGCGGCATCGCCGCCACCACCGGTGTCCTCGCCGCCTGCGGCGGCAGCAGCGACTCCGGTTCCGACAGCTCCTCCGGCGGCTCGGACGCGGGCGGCTCCTCCGAGGGCGCGGCGCCCGAGCGCGCCGATGCCGACCTCGTGATCTGGACCGACGAGGTCAAGGCCGGCGCCCTCGAGGGCCCGGCGCAGGACTGGGCCGAGGCCAACAACCTCACCGTCGCGGTGCAGATCGTCGCCGACGACCTGCAGGGCAACTTCATCACCGCCAACCAGGCCGGCAACGGCCCCGACATGATCGTGGCCGCCCACGACTGGATCGGGAACCTGGTGCAGAACAGCGCCATCTCCCCGGTGCAGCTGCCCTCCGGCGCCTCCGACGCGATCGCCCCGGTCGGCCTCGAGGCCGTGACCTACGACGGCCAGACCTACGGCGCCCCCTACGCCGTGGAGACCCTGGTGCTCTACGCGAACAACGAGCTCACCGACGTGCCCGAGCCCTCCACCGTGGAGGAGCTGGTCGAGGCCGGCGAGGCCGGCGGCGCCGAGAACGTGCTGTCCCTGCCGGTCGGCGAGGAGGGCGACGCCTACCACATGCAGCCCTTCTACACCTCCGGCGGCGGCTACCTCTTCGGCGAGGACTCCGAGGGCAACCTCGACCCCTCCGACGTGGGCGTGGGCCAGGAGGGCTCGATCTCCGCGGCCGAGAAGATCGTCGAGCTCGGCGAGCAGGGCGTGCTGAAGACCTCCATCAGCAACGACAACGCGATCTCGCTGTTCACCGACGGCAACGCCGCCTACCTGATCTCGGGCCCCTGGGCCCTGGCCGACATCCGCACCGCGGAGGTCGACTTCACCATGAGCCAGGTCCCCGGCTTCGAGGGCATGGACCCGGCGGTCCCCTTCGCCGGCGTCAACGCCTTCTTCGTCGCCTCCAGCGGCGCCAACCAGGCCTTCGCCCAGCAGTTCGCCACCGACGTGGTCTCCTCCCCCGACATCGCCGAGGCGATGTTCGCCGGCAACGAGCTGCCCCCGGTGAACCTCGAGCTGCAGGAGAAGCTCTCGGCCGACTACCCCGAGATCGTGAAGATCGCCGAGTACGCCGGGGACGCCTCCCCGATGCCCGCCATCCCCGAGATGGCCGCCATCTGGGAACCGCTCGGTCAGGCCGAGGCCAACCTGGTCGGCGGCGCGGACGCCGAGTCGACCATGACCTCCGCCGGCGAGCAGATCTCCAGCCAGATCGGCTGACCCTCTCCGCCATGGAGCGGGCAGCACGCCCGCTCCCCCGGCTCCCCCGGACGGGGTGCGACATCACGGCGTCGCACCCCGTCCGACCGACCTGCCCGGTCACACCCGCCACCCCGTGAAAGGCACCGTCGCCATGTCCAGCCCCCTGCCGCCCGTGCACCGCGAGCGCAGCACCTCGATCCCCGCGGTCCTGGTGCGCATCATCGTCCTCGGCGCCGTCCTCGCCGTCACCGCCTTCACCGTGCCGCTGATGATCCAGCAGCAGCAGTGGCTGTGGCTGGCCGTGATGGTCCTGGCCGCGATCGCGATCTTCGTCATCTACTCCACGAAGCGCTTCATCCCCGGGAAGTACCTCTTCCCCGGCACCTTCTTCCTCGCGGTCTTCCTGATCACCCCGATCATCCTCACGGTGGGCTACTCCTTCACCAACTACGGCGACGGCACCCGCGGCACCAAGGAGCAGGCGGTCAACTCGATCATCGCCAATTCGGTGGTCCAGACCGACGACTCCACCTGGTACAACATGTCGGTCGCCACCCAGGGCGACCCCGTCGAGGGCCCCTTCACCCTGTTCCTGGTGGACCCCGCCACCGGCGTCGTCTACTCCGGCGACGAGGAGACCGAGCTGGCCCAGGTGCCCGCCGCCGACGTCACCGTCGAGAACAACTACGTCACCGAGGCGTCCGGCTACACGATCCTCGAGGCGCGCGAGGTCAACGACGCCTACAACGCGCTGCAGGAGGTCGCCGTCCCCGTCGACGAGAACTCCGCGGTGCGGGTGCAGGGCGCCAATCAGGCCTACGTGGGCACCACCCTGCTGACCTACGACGAGGCCGCCGACACCATCACCGACACCCAGACGGGCGCGGTCTACGCGGTCGGCACCGTGGGCGACTCCGAGTACTTCGTGAACGAGAACGGCGAGCGCGCCTTCAGCCAGTCCTGGCTGCAGAACGTGGGCTGGTCCAACTACCAGCGCCTGTTCACCGACTCCAACATCGCCCGCCAGTTCCTCGCCGCCTTCGTCTGGACCCTGGTCTTCGCCCTCGGCTCGGTGGCGCTGACCTTCGTGGTCGGCTTCGCCCTGGCGCTGATCCTCAACGACGAGCGGCTGAAGGGCCGCCGCCTGTACCGCTCGATCCTGCTGATGCCCTACGCGGTGCCGGGCTTCATCGCCCTGCTGGTGTGGTCGAACTTCTACAACCAGGACTTCGGCCTGATCAACACCACCCTCGGCATCAACGTGAACTGGCTGGGCGATCCGACGATGGCCAAGATCGCGGTGCTGCTGACGAACCTGTGGATGGGCTTCCCCTACATGTTCATCGTCTCCACCGGCGCCCTGCAAGCGATCCCCGGTGACGTGATGGAGGCGGCCCGCATCGACGGCGCCAGCCGCTTCCAGACCACGGTGAAGGTGGTGACCCCGCTGCTGCTGGTGGCCGTGGCCCCGCTGCTGGTGGCTTCCTTCGCCTTCAACTTCAACAACTTCAACGCGATCGAGCTGCTCACCGAGGGCGGTCCGTTCCTGCCGGGCGAGTACACCCGCGGCGGCACCGACATCCTGATCTCGATGATCTACCGCATCGCCTTCGGCGGCTCGGGGGCCGACTTCGGCTTCGCCTCCGCCGTCTCCGTCGCCCTGTTCGCGCTGACCGGCGTGCTCGCGGCGATCCAGTTCCGGTTCACCAGCGTCCTCGAAGACGTCAACTGAGAGGCGGCCCGATCATGAGCACGCAGACTTCGCAGCAGACCTCCGTCACCGCGCAGCGGCGGATGCCCTTCGGCCGCTGGATGGCCGAGGTCGGGTGGCGCCACGTCGTCGGCATCCTCGCCGTCGCCTTCGCGGTGTTCCCCATCCTGTTCATCATCTCCGCCTCGGTGAACCCGCTGGGCACCGTCTCCAGCTCCGGCCTGATCCCCAAGGCCTTCTCCCTGGTGCACTACGAGTCCCTGATCGCGGGCGATCGCGGGCCCTTCCTGCGCTGGTACGTGAACACGATCATCGTGTGCGGCACCGTCGCCCTGGTGCAGGTGTTCCTCTCCACCCTGGCCGCCTACGCCTTCAGCCGCCTGCGATTCGCCGGTCGCCGCATCGGCCTGCTCTCGCTGCTGCTGGTGATGATGTTCCCGGCGTTCCTGGCGATGATCGCGGTCTACTCGATGGTCTCCGGGCTGGGCAAGGCGATCCCCTTCCTGGGTCTGGACTCGCTTCCGGGCTACATCATCGTGCTGCTGGGCGGCTCGCTCGGCCAGGTGTGGCTGATCAAGGGCTTCTTCGACACCGTGCCCAAGGAGCTGGACGAGGCCGCCATCATCGACGGCTGCTCCCACTGGCAGGTGTTCACCAAGATCCTGCTGCCCACCCTCACCCCGATCCTGGCCACCACCATCCTGCTGGCCCTGGTGGGTGTGCTCTCCGAGTTCCTGCTGGGCTCGATCTTCCTGACCAGCAACGACACCAAGACCCTGGCCGTGGGCCTGTACGGGATGCTCGAGGGCGACCGCTCCAACAACCTGGGCGTCTTCGCCGCCGGCTCGGTGATGATCATGGTGCCGGTGATCATCCTGTACCAGTTCCTGCAGCGCTACATCGTCGGCGGCTCCACCGCCGGCGCCGTGAAGGGCTGAACGGACCCTCCCGATGAGCGGACTCCCCTCCCCCGCCCCGCAGCCGGTCGATCCCGCGATCGAGCCCAGCGGCGTGCCCCTGACCGAGCAGCCCCACCACGACTCCGGCCCGTCCTTCGTGCCGGGTCCGCGGGCGGGCCTCGGCCAGGAGGCCACGCTGCGGGTCTGGGTGCCCTCCGCCTATCCGGCCCGCACCCTGGCCCTGCTGTCCGTGGTGGACGGGGAGATCCTCACCGGGGACCTCACCCCGCGTCCCGCGTCCGACGGCACCGGCACCTGGTGGGAAGCGACCCTGACCGTCGCGAACCCGGTCGTGCCCTACCGCGTCGCCGTGCTCGCCGAGCCCGGTGCCCGCACCGCCTCCGGCGCCCCGGTCCCCACCTACGCCTGGCTCACCGCCGCCGGCCTGGTGCCCTGGGACGTCTCCGACGCCACCGACTTCCGCCTGGTCGCGCACGAGCCGGCCCCGGACTGGGTGGACGACGCGATCGTCTACCAGGTCTTCCCCGACCGCTTCGCCCGCAGCTCCCGCATCCCCGAGGACGCCGAGGGCCGCCCCGTCCCGGAGGACCTGCCCGCCTGGGCGGTGCCGATGCGCTGGGACGAGGAGCCCGCCGTGCGCGGCGACCTCACCGGCGCCCAGTACTACGGCGGCGACCTCGACGGGATCATCGAGCGCCTGGACCACATCGCCTCCCTCGGCGCTGACACCGTCTACCTCACCCCGATCTTCCCCGCCGGCTCCGTGCACCGCTACGACGCCTCCACCTTCGAGGCGGTCGATCCGCTGCTCGGCGGCGAGGAGGCCCTGGCGCGGCTCTCGAAGGCGCTGCACGCGCGCGGTATGCGCCTGGTGCTGGACCTGACCACCAACCACACCGGGGACACCCACGAGTGGTTCCGCGCCGCCCAGGCCGATGCCGGGAGCGAAGAGGCCGGGTACTACCTGTTCACCGAGCACCCGCACCGCTACGTGAGCTGGCTGGACGTGCCGAGCCTGCCCAAGCTCGACCAGCGCAGCGCCGCCCTGCGCGCCCGCCTCACGCGCGGTGAGGGCTCCGTGACCGCGCGATTCCTCGACGAGCCCGTGCTCGCCGACGGCTGGCGCATCGACGTGGCCAACATGACCGGCCGCCACGGTGCTGTGGACCTCACCCGCGAGGTGGCCCGCGAGATGCGCGGCACCCTGCGCCGAGTCCGCGCCCGCACCGGCCGGGACACCTGGCTGGTCGCCGAGCACGGCCACGACGCCACCGGGGACCTGGACGGCGACGGCTGGCACGGCACTATGAACTACACCGGCTTCACCCGGCCCCTGTGGGCCTGGCTGGCCGAGCCCGGCAGCGCCCTGAACTGGCTGGGACTGCCCATGACGACGCCGCGGCTGCCCGGCGGTGCCGTCTCCCGCAGCCTGCGCGACTACAACGCGCAGATGCCCTGGCCCTCCCGACTCCACTCCCAGAACCAGCTCTCCAGCCACGACACGCCCCGCACCCGCACCGTGGTCGGCGAGCGCGGCCGCCAGCTCACCGCCGTCGCCGCCCTGGCGGCCCTTCCCGGGGTGCCCACCGTCTTCGCCGGGGACGAGCTCGGCGCCGAGGGCCTCACCGGGGAGCACGCCCGCACCCCGATGCCCTGGGCCGCCATCGACGCCCTCGCCGAGCAGGCGGGTGATCCCGGGGACGCCGATCTTCCGGTCGATGCCGAGGTGCTGGAGTCCACCCGCACCCTGCTGGGCCTGCGCCGCGAGCACCCGGCCCTGCGCCGCGGCGGCCTGCGCTGGCTGCACACCGGGGACGACGCCCTTGTGCTCGTGCGCACCCACCCGGACGGCGACATCATCGTGCACCTGGCCCGGGACGCCCACGATCCCGTCACCTTGGACCTGCGGTCCCTGCCCGGCGTGACCGGTGCCCATCCCCTGGCGGCCGTCGGCGGCGCCACCGCCGCCGCGCACGGACCGCTGCTGCACCTGCAGGCCACCGCGGCCGGCGCCACCGTGCTGGCTGCTGAGCCGACCACGGAACCGACCTCTGTCTGAGACTCCACGAATCCTCCGGGCCGGCACTCCCCGTCGGCCCGGCGCCCCGCACCGCCCCCATCGGAAGGACACCATGACCACCACCTCCTCGCCCGCCCCCGCGACCGCGCAGCCGGAGGCCGGCGCCCCCGAATGGTGGCGCGACGCCGTGGTCTACCAGGTGTATCCCCGCTCCTTCGCCGATGCGGACGGCGACGGCATGGGCGACCTGCCCGGCGTCACCTCCCGCCTGCCCTACCTGCGCGAGCTCGGCGTGGACGCCCTCTGGCTCTCGCCCTTCTACACCTCCCCGCAGCGCGACGGCGGCTACGACGTGGCCGACTACTGCGACGTGGACCCGCGCTTCGGCTCGCTCGCCGATGCCGACGAGCTCATCGCCTCCGCCCATGCGATGGGCCTGAAGGTGATCGTGGACATCGTCCCCAACCACTCCTCGAGCGAGCACGAGCTGTTCCAGCAGGCGCTGGCGGCCGGGCCCGGCTCCCCCGAGCGGGACATGTACGTGTTCGCCGATGGCCGGGGGAGCACGGCGAGCTGCCGCCGAACAACTGGACCTCGATCTTCCACGGCGAGGCCTGGACCCGCGTCACCGAGGCGGACGGCACGCCCGGGCAGTGGTACCTGCACATCTTCGACACCTCCCAGCCGGACTGGAACTGGCAGAACCCGCGCGTGCACGCCCTGTTCCGGGATGTGCTGCGGTTCTGGCTGGATCGCGGGGCCGACGGGTTCCGCGTGGACGTCGCCCACGGGATGGTCAAGCCCGAGGGGCTGCCGGACGCCGCCGTCAACGCCGAGGGGCTGCTGGACATCCCCGAGGGCGAGGTGCCGATCTACTTCGACAACGACGGGGTGCTGGAGATCTACCGCGAGTGGCGGCCGATCCTGGACTCCTACGAGGGCGAGCGGATGATGGTGCTGGAGGCCTGGATCCCCGAGCACCGGCTGCCGCTGTACATCGGCCCCGAGGAGGCGCACCAGTCCTTCAACTTCGGGTTCCTCCAGGCCACCTGGGGCGTGGAGACGATGCGGGCGGCGATCGAGAAGCCGCTGGCCCTGGCCGATGCCGTGGGCGCGCCCACCACCTGGGTGCTGTCCAACCACGACGTGATCCGGCACGCCACCCGCTACGGCTTCCCGCCCGGCTACCGCTTCGGCGAGGGGCTGGGCCGCGAGGAGACGCCGGACGCGGCGCTGGGCCTGGCCCGCGCCCGCGCGGCGACGCTGCTGATGCTGTCCCTGCCGGGCGCCGCCTACCTGTACCAGGGCGAGGAGCTGGGCCTGCCGGAGGTCGCGGAGATCCCCGACGCGCTGCGCGAGGACCCCGCCCATCTTCGGGCCGGGGTGCCCGGCCGCGACGGCTGCCGCGTGCCGCTGCCCTGGCGGGCGGACGCCCCGGCGTACGGCTTCTCCCCCACCGGCGAGAGCTGGCTGCCGCAGCCGGAGGAGTTCGGGGCGCTGGCGGCGGATGCGCAGGAGGGCGTGTCCGGGTCGACGCTGGAGATGTACCGCGCCGCGATCGCGCTGCGCAGGGAGCACGGCCTGGGCCGCTCGGACGCCCCGGTGGAGTTCCTCGAGGACCTGCCCGAGGGCCTGCTGGGCCTGGTGCGCGGCGAGGTGGTGGTGCTGGTGAACACCTCGGAGGAGGAGCTGCCGCTGCCCGCCGGACCGGACGGCCTCGACCTCGCGGACGCGGAGGTGCTGGTCGGCTCCGCCGAGCCCGTGCCCGGCCGGCTCCCGGCCGACGCCGCCGTGTGGCTGCGTCGGCGCTGAGCCGCCGCTGCGCCGGGGAGGAGCAGCACTGACGCCGCCGGCGGATCGCCGGTGAGTCGCGGTGCTCACGTCCGGCCGCGCAGGGCCCGTCCCTGCGCGGCGGGAGCCCGCCTCCCCGCTAGGATCGCGCTCATGCGCTCGCCCTCCGCCCCGGTCGATCCCGGGTTCGACGTCGTCGTCCTCGGCGCCGGCCTGAACTCCCTGAACCTCACCATCGCCTTCCACGCCCAGTACGGGATGCGCTGCACCACCGTGGTGCGCACCCCGGTGGCGATGAACGAGCGCACGGTCACGACGGACCTCGTCACCCTCGGCGCCGACGCGAGCGACGAGGACCTGCGCGATGCGCTGATCGACCTGGCCGCCCAGCGCCCCGCCGGCCGGCCGGCGCTGCTGCTGACCAACGCGGACTCCCTCATCGAGCTGATCGATCGCTTCCGCGCCGATCTGGAGCCGCACTACCTGCTCGCGCAGGTCGACGCCCAGCTGCTGTCGCGCCTGGCGGACAAGGCCGAGTTCGCGGAGATCTGCGAGGAGCTCGGCATCGACACGGTCCCCACCGTCATCGTCGACTTCTCCCGGGCCGGGGAGCCGGACTGGAACGGGCACGAGGAGCTGCCCTGGTCCTATCCCGTGGTCGGCAAGGCCGCGAACACCGCCGAATACCACCACGTCGACTTCCCCGGGAAGAAGAAGGTGTTCTTCCTCGAGTCCGCGGAGGAGCAGCAGGCCCTCGTGCGATCCCTGCAGGAGGCCGGCTTCACCGGGCGCTTCCTGTTCCAGGAGCTGATCGAGGGGGACGACACCGCGCAGCGCTCGATCACCGCCTACCGCTCCAGCCGCGGGAGGGTGACGCTGCTGTGCGCGGCGCAGGTGCTGCTGGGCGAGCACACCCCCGAGGCGCTCGGCCGGCCCGCCGCGATGGTCACCGGCGACTTCCCGAGCCTCACCGCCGCCGCGGAGCGCTTCCTGGACCATGTGGACTACGTGGGCTTCGCGAACTTCGACGTGAAGGTCGACCCGCGCACCGGCCGGGAGTGCTTCTTCGAGATCAACCCCCGCATCGGCCGGAACAACTACTACGTCACCGCCGCGGGCGAGCCCGTGGCGCGGCACGTGGTCGAGGACCGGGTGCACGGACGCGACATCGCCCAGGTGCGCGTCACCCGGCCGATCCTCTACACGATCCTGCCGCTGCGGCTCGTGCTCTCCTATGTGCGCGATCCCGCCCTGCGCGAGCACGTCCGAGGTGTGGCGCGGCGCGGGCTGCGCAACCCCTTCCGGTACCGTCCTGAGGGCCTGTGGATGCGCGCCTACTCGGTCGTCTCCGGCCTGAACTTCGTGCGCAAGTACCGCGCCGTGTACCCGCGCCCCACCGACACCGGCTTCTGAGCGTCCCGGCCCGGCACGTCCCGCCGCTCCCCGATCCCACCGCTTCACCCCTCCCGCACCGCGCACGACCGACAAGGACCCCTCTGATGCCCGACACCCCGCCCCGCCCCTGCACCGCCGTGTCGACCCCGGAGGTGGACCTGGTGCTGCTCGGCGGCGACATCGGCATCTACGCCCTGGCCCGCGCCTTCCACGAGAAGTACGGGATCACCTCGACGGTCGTGACCCGGAAGGTCGCCGGCCCCGTCGCGGACTCCTCGATCCTGACGACCGTGGAGCTGGGCATGGCCGCCTCCGAGGAGGACATGGTCGCGGCGCTGCTGCAGGTGGGCCGCGACAAGGCCGCTCGCTCCGGCGGCACCCGCCCGGTGCTGCTGGCGAACGCGGACTTCCTGGTCGCGCTGCTGGCCGCGCACCGGGACGAGCTCGGCGAGCTCTTCCACCTGCCGCTGCTGGACGACGACGTGCTCGAGGCCGTCGCGGACAAGGCGACCTTCTCCCAGATGTGCTCCGAGATCGGCGTGGCCACCCCGCGCACCGTCGTGCTCGACTTCGAGGGCGGCACGGCGCCGGAGGTGCCGGAGCTGGACCTCGGCTGGCCCGTGGTCGCCAAGGCCTCCCGCTCCTCCGCGTACAACGCCGTCTCCTTCCCCGGCAAGCGGAAGGTCTTCGAGATCGAGGACCGCGCCCAGCTGCTCGACCTCGTCGGCCGTCTCACGGAGGCCGGCTATCAGGACCGCTTCGTGGTCCAGGAGATGATCCCCGGCGACGACACCTCGATGCTGTCGGTGACCGCCTATGTCGACACCCAGGGCCGGGTCACCCTGCTCGGCGGGGCGCAGGTGCTCCTCGAGGAGCACACCCCCGGCGCGCTGGGGAACCCGGCGGCGATGTTCACGACCGACCTGCCGGAGGTGTTCGAGCAGTCGGTGCGCTTCCTGCACCACACCGGCTACCGCGGCTACGCCAACTTCGACGTGAAGATCGACCCCCGCGACGGGGTCGGGAAGTTCTTCGAGGTCAACCCCCGCATCGGCCGGAACAACTACTACATGACCGCGGCCGGGGCGAACGTCGCGCTGCCCGTGGTGGCGGACCTCGTCGAGCAGCGCGAGATGGAGCGGCTGGTGCCGCGCGAGGAGGTCCTCTACTCGATCGTGCCGTGGCCGCTGCTGCGCCGCTACATCATCGACCCGGACCTGCGCACCCGGGTGCGGGAGATCGGGAAGCGCCGCACCGTGCACCCGCTCGCCTACGGGGTCGAGGGCGCGAAGCGCCGCTTCTACGTGCTCGCCGCGAAGATGAACCAGGTCAAGAAGTTCCTCCAGCACTACCCGCGTCCCTCGGCCGACGGCTTCTGAGGGGCGGGAGACCGGCGCGGTCCGGTCGACTTCTCCGCGCGCCCTGCCTAGGCTGATCGGCATGAGCGAGAACGTCACCGAATCCGACGAGACCTTCAGCCTGACCTCCTCCGCCACGCCGGACGGGACGGTGGTCGCCCCGCCGCAGCTCGTCGAGGCCCTCGGCGGGCAGAACCTCTCCCCCGATCTCGCATGGAGCGACGCTCCCGAGGGGACGCGGTCCTTCGCGGTCACCTGCTACGACCCGGACGCCCCGACGGGCTCCGGGTTCTGGCACTGGGTCGCCTGGGACATCCCTGCCACTGCCGCGTCGCTGCCGCAGGGCGTGGCCCGCGAGGACGCCGGCTCGCCGATCCGCCAGGCCGTGAACGACTTCGGGAACGTCGGCTACGACGGGCCGGAGCCGCCCGCCGGCGCCCCGCACCGCTATCAGTTCTCGATCCACGCCCTGCCTGTGGAGACCCTCGGCGTCGAGCACGGGGCCGCCAACGTCCAGGCGCGCTTCGCGATCTTCACCCAGCAGCTGGGGTCCACGTCGCTCACGGCCCGCTACCAGGTGACGGGCTGACGCACTAGGGGGAAACTCTCCGCGACGCGTCGGGCGCGCCCGGTTCTGGCCCCTGGGCACCGGTCATAGGCTCGGAGCATGAGCACGAGGACCAGGCACGGCCAGGCGTCGGAGGCAGGATCAGACCACGGTCTGATCCCTCTCCTCCGCTCGGCGGAGGCGCTCGGCGCGACCACGTGCGAACCTCGAGGGGTGAACGTGACCAGGATGCGCCCGAGCCACCGTCAGGACGCCGAGCCGACCCGTCCCCTGCGAGTGCTCCTCACCACGGACTGGTGGGAGCCGGTGGTCAACGGGGTGGTCGCCTCGGTCCAGACCTTGCGCCGCGAGCTGCTCGCCCTCGGCTGCGACGTGCGGGTGCTGACGCTGTCCCAGGGCATCCGCACCCGCAGCGAGCAGGGCGTCTACCGCATCGGCTCGGTCTCCGCCTCGATGGTCTACGACCGCGCCCGGATCGGCATGCCCGCCAGCCGCCGCGTGCTGCGCGAGATCCTGCGCTGGCGACCGGACGTCGTCCACTCCCAGTGCGAGTTCTCGACCCACGTGTGGGCGCGCCGCATCGCCCGCACCCTCGCCGTGCCGCTGGTGCACACCTACCACACGATCTACGAGGACTACACGCACTACTACTCCCCCAGCCGCTCCGTCGGAAGGAAGGTCGTGGAGACCTTCTCCCGCCGGGTCCTGGCGGGGACGGACGCCGTCGTGGTCCCCACCGCGAAGGTCCAGCGGATCCTCACCGGCTACGGGGTCCGCTCCCCCGTGCACGTCGTGCCGACGGGCCTGGACCTCGAGCGCTTCCGGCCCGCCGCGAGCGAGGCCGAGCACGAGGACGTCCGGTCGCTGCGCCGCGGGCTCGGCATCGCCCCCGAGCAGCGGGTGCTCGTCTCCGTCTCGCGCCTGGCCAAGGAGAAGAACCTCGAGGAGGTCCTCGACATGGTCGCGGCCGCGGACCGGGCGGACACGGTGCTCGTGCTCGTCGGCGACGGGCCCTACCGCCCCGAGCTCGAGGCCCACGCCCGGGCGCTCGGGATCGCCGACCGGGTACGCTTCGCGGGCGTCGCGGATCCCGCCGAGGTGCAGCGCTGGTACCGGATCGGCGAGCTGTTCGTCAGCGCCTCCCTCAGCGAGACCCAGGGCCTGACCTTCATCGAGGCGCTCGCCTGCGGGCTGCCGCTGCTGTGCCGCCGCGACCCGTCGCTGGCGAACGTGGTCGTCGAGGGGCGCACGGGCTGGCAGTACGAGGACGCCGAGCAGTTCTCCGCCCACCTGTCCACGCTGCTGGACGGCCCGCGCCGACGCGAGGAGATGGCGACCGCGGCCCGTGAGCACGCGCAGGCGACCTGCGGGGCGCAGGACTTCGGTCGGCACGTGCTCGAGGTGTACCACCAGAGCCTGCGCCGCAGACCCGCCCGGATCATCTCGCGCCCGGTCGTGACCGCATGAGCACCACGACCGGGGCGATCCCCGCGGTCCGCACCGCACCGACGCGCCCGGCGACCCCTTCACGCCGCATCGCCGCCCGTCACGTCACCGCCCGGCCGGTCCCCGCACCCGTCTCCCGCCCGGTTGCGGTGCAGGCCCCGGCCGCCCCGGCCCGCCCCGGCGCCGACCGGATCTCCGGGACCGGTGGCCGGGAGGCCGGGATCCGACGGGACCCGCTGCGGATCGCCGCCCGGCTCTCCCCGCTGCTCGGCCTCGGCCTCTCCATCGCACTGGTGGTCTGGGGGCTCGACACGGGGGTGCTGCGCTCGCTGACGAACCTGCAGGCCTTCATCGACTCGCTCGGCGCCTGGGGTCCGCTCGCCTTCTTCGTGGTCTCCGCCGCCTCGGTCGTCTTCCCCATCGTCCCCGGCGGCCTGCTGGTGATCGCGGGCCCGGTGCTCTTCGGCGCCGTCGAGGGGACCGTGCTGAACTACCTCGCCGTGTGCTCGGGCTCCCTGCTGAACTTCCTGATCGCGCGGCACGTGGGCCTGGGCCTCATCCAGCGGATGTTCCGTCCGCGCACGGTGGAGAAGCTGCTGGGCTGGACGCGCAGCGCGCACTTCACCCGCGCCTTCGCGCTCGCGATCGCGCTTCCCGTCGCGCCCGACGACCTGCTGTGCTACATCGCGGGCACCACCCGCATGAGGTGGCGCACTTACGTCGCGATCATCCTGCTGTGCAAGCCGTGGGCGCTGATCACCTACGGCCTCGGCGTGAGCGCGCTGCTGCTGCGCTTCCTTCCCTGGTGAGGAGTACTCCCCGATGCTCATGAGCTCCCGCGCCGCGAGGCGCCGCCGCCGGCCGCTCGAGGCGGCCGGCCGCCGTCTGGACCGCATCGCCCACACGGTCCTGCCCGGACGCCATCCCCGCCGCGGGGTGCGCGGCGACGAGCCGCTGCGCGTGCTGATGCCGCGCGGTCTCGCCTCGCTGGCGAAGGAGTCCGGGATCGGCGCCGCGATGCGCCATCAGGAGAACGCCGTGCGGGCCCTCGGCCACGAGGTGGTCACCAACCCCCTGCGCCCCTTCGACGTGGTGCACCTGAACACCCCGTTCCCGGACACGCCGCTGCTCGCGCACTGGGCGCGGCTGTGCCGACGACCGGTGCTGATGTGGGCACACTCGACCGAGGAGGACTTCCGCTACTCCTTCCCCGGGCGAACCGCGTCGCGCCGCTGTTCCGTCGCTGGATCGCGCACCTGTACCGCCGCGGCGACCTCGTGGTCACCCCGAGCGAGTACTCGCGCGGGCTCATCTCCCGGCCGGAGTACGGCCTGCGCGCCCCGGTGCGGGTGCTCTCCAACGGCGTGGACACGACCTTCTTCCGCCCCGATCCGGGAGCGCGGAGGCGGCTGCGCGAGCAGCTGGGCCTCGGACCGGAGGCGCGCGTGGTGGTCAGCGTCGGGATGCAGCTGGTGCGCAAGGGGATCCTCGACTGGGTGGAGGTGGCGAGGCTGCTGCCGGAGGTGACCTTCGTCTGGTACGGCCGCACCGATCCCCGCATGCTCACCCGGGACGTCGAGCGGGCGCTGGCCTCCGCGCCGCCGAACGCCCTCTTCCCCGGCTACGTGCAGGCGGAGCAGGTGCGCGAGGCGTACTGCGGGGCGGACGTCTTCTGCTTCCTCACCAAGGAGGAGACCGAGGGGATCGTGCTGTGGGAGGCGCTGGCCTGCGAGGTGCCGGCGCTGGTGCGCGCGATCCCGATCTACCGCGACGGGACGCCCGACGGGGTGCTCACGCACCAGGTCGCGGGCGACGGCCCCGGCTTCCCGGGGCGCGCGGCGGAGAAGCTCGCTGCGCTGCTGGACGGGGAGCTCGCCGACCTCCACCGAGCGGGACGCGAGGCGGCCGAGGGCGTGGACATCCGGCAGATCGCGCGGACGCTCGGGACGCTGTATGAGGAGGTCGGGGCGCAGCCGCACCGGCCTGCTCCCGGGCCGGACGACTGAGGCCGGGCCGCCCGGGCGCGGGTCCCGGCCGCGGCCCGGCGTCGCCGGCCGCTCGCTCGGCGCGGGCGAGGGAGGCCCGGTGCCGGCGGCCCGAGGTCAGCGGCGGTGGCCGGGCCGCCAGACGACGAGCGCGCCGCTGCCGGAGCTTCGGCGGGGACGCTCGCCGCGGCGCAGAGCGCTGATCTCCCCGTCGCGGTCGGCGGTGAACACGCGGCGCTGCGCGGGGCTCATCGACTCGAGGGTCTCGCGCACGCGCTGCAGCTGGTCCTGGAGGGTCTGGACCTCGTCCTGCAGCTCGAGGATCCGCTTGATGCCGGCGAGGTTGACGCCCTGGTCCTGGGACAGCGCCTGGATCTCCCGCAGCCGCATCACGTCGCGCGCGCTGTAGCGGCGTCCCCGGCCGCGGGTGCGCTGCGGGACGACCAGGCCGAGCCGGTCGTACTGGCGCAGGGTCTGGGGGTGCATGCCGGAGAGCTCGGCAGCGACCGAGATGGCGAAGACCGGCGCGCGCTCGTCGAGACGGGACGAGGGGGCCATCGGACAGCTCCTTCCGGGATGCGGAGATGGACGGGTCGGACGGGCGCGGCGGCGGGCGGCGCCGATCTCCGAACGGACCGGCCGGAGACCTCCGTCCGGCCCGTTCGGCTCCGGTCAGCTGGCGGCGGCCGCGGCGAGCCCGGCACGCGGTTCCTCGCCCTTGAGCGCCTCGCGCAGGTCCTCCACGGCCTTCTTCGCCTTCCCCTCGACGTGCGAGGGGACTGCGACCTGGACGCTGACGTGGAGGTCGCCGGTGCGCTTGGAGGTCACGAGCCCCTTGCCGCGGACGCGCAGGGTACGGCCGGACGGGGTGCCCGCGGGGACCTTCACCGACACGGTGCCACCGTCCAGCAGCGGGACGGACAGGGTGGTGCCCAGCACGGCCTCGTCGAAGGAGACGGGCACCGTGATCTTCAGGTTCGCGCCGTCGGCGCTCCACACGGGGTGCTCCTCGACGTCCAGCGTGAGCAGCAGGTCTCCTGCCGGGCCGCCGCCGGGGCCGGGCCGGCCCTTGCCGCGCAGGCGGATCTTCTGCCCGTCGTGGACGCCCGCGGGGATGCGGGCGGTGACGGTCCTCCCGTCCACGGTCAGCCGGATCTCGGTGCCCAGCGCCGCGTCGCGGAAGCTGATCCTCGTGCGGGCCGAGATGTCCTGGCCCTTGGAGGGGCCGGGCTGGAAGCCGGCCGGTCCCCCGCCGCCGAAGCCGCCGCCGGCCTGACCGCCGAACATCTTCAGCAGGTCGTCGAGATCGGGGCTCGCGCCACCTCCGCCGCCTGCGGCGTAGCCGCCTGGGGCGCCCTGACCGGCACCGAACATCGAGGAGAAGATGTCCTCGAAGCCTGCACCGCCGGGCCCGCCCTGGCCGGCGGAGAAGCGCGCACCGCCGGAGCCCATGGCGCGGATCGCGTCGTACTGCTCGCGCTGCTCGGGATCGTTGAGGACCGAGTAGGCCTCGCCGATCTCCTTGAATGTCTCCTCCGCCGTGGGGTCGTCGGGGTGGCGGTCGGGGTGGTACTGCCGGGCCTTCTTGCGATAGGCCTTCTTGATCTCCTGCGCGTCGGCGTCCTTGGAGACGCCGAGGACCGCGTAGAAGTCCTTGTCGAGCCAGTCCTGTCCGGACATCAGCGTCTCCTTCCGGGAGCCTCAGGTACTTCTGCGTCGTTCGGGGGTTCGTGGTGTTCGTGGGGAATGAGCCGGGGCGGGACCCGTCGGCGGGACCGACGGGCCCCGCCCCGGCGTGGTGGAGGCGCCTGCTCTCAGGCGGGCCCGCGCGTCCCGACCCGGGCGGGGCGCAGCACGCGATCGTTCATCGCATAGCCCGGCTGCATGACGAGCGAGATCGTGGCGGTCTCGACGTCATCGGCGTCCTCGTGCATGAGGGCCTCGTGGAGGTTCGGGTCGAACTCCTCGCCCACCGCGCCGAAGCGCTTCAGGCCGTGGGAGCCGAGGATCTCCACCAGCTTCTGCGCGATCGAGTGGAAGGGCGTTCCCTCGGCGATGTCGCCGTGCTGGCGGCCCAGCTCCACGTCGTCGAGCACCGGGATCAGAGCGGCCAGGACGCGACCCACGGCCGCCTCCTTGCCCGCCTCGGCGGAGGCCTCGATCCGGCGGCGCGAGTTGACGTACTCGGCCTGCTCGCGCTTGAGCTGCTCGGTGAGCGCGGTGACCTGGCCCTCGAGCTCGGCGACCCGTCCGGCGTCTGCCGGGGCGGAGTCCCCGCCCTGGCCCGAGGCGGCCTGCTCGAAGAGCGTCGCCGCCTCGGCGTCGATCGGGTCGACCGGCTCCTGGGAGCCCTGTCCCTCGGAGGCGGGGGCGTCCCCGGAGGGACGGATCGAGCCGTCCTCCGGGTTCACCTTCCGCTTGTCGGTGAAGGAGAACCGCGGCTCGCCCTCAGGGCGCTGGGCGTCGTCGGGGTGGCTCTGGTTCTCGGTCATCACTTGTTCTCCTCGTCCTCGTCCACGATCTCGGCGTCGACCACGTCGTCGTCATCGGACGACGGCGCCTCGGTGCCCTCGGGAGCGCCCTCGGCACCCTCCTGGGCCTGGGAGTAGATCGCGGTGCCGACGGCCTGCAGCGCCTCGTTCAGCGCGTCGCGCTTGGCCTCGAGGTCCTCGGTGGAGGCGTCCTCCTTGGCCAGCTCGTCCTTCGCCTCCTTGATGGCGTCCTCGGCCTTCGTCCTGTCGCCGTCGGAGATCTTCTCCTCGTTGTCCTTCAGCAGCTTCTCGCCCTGGTAGACGAGCTGCTCGAGGGTGTTGCGGGCGTCGGCGTTCTTGCGGCGCTCCTCGTCCTCGGCGGCGTGGGCCTCGGCGTCCTTCACCATGCGGTCGATGTCCTCTTCGGACAGGGCGGAGCCGCCGGTGATCTGGATGGACTGCTCGTTGCCGGTGCCGCGGTCCTTCGCGGTCACGTGCACGATGCCGTTGGAGTCGATGTCGAAGGTGACCTCGATCTGCGGGATGCCGCGCGGGGCCGGCGCGATGCCGGTCAGCTCGAAGGTGCCGAGGAGCTTGTTGTCCCGGGTGAACTGACGCTCGCCCTGGAACACCTGGATCGCCACGGAGGGCTGATTGTCCTCAGCCGTGGAGAAGACCTCGGAGGTCTTGGTCGGGATGGCCGCATTGCGCTCGATGAGCTTGGTCATCACGCCGCCCTTGGTCTCGATGCCGAGGGAGAGCGGGGTGACGTCCATGAGCAGGACGTCCTTGCGCTCGCCCTTGATCACCGCAGCCTGGAGCGCGGCGCCGACGGCGACGACCTCGTCCGGGTTCACGGACTTGTTGGGCTCCTTGCCGCCGGTCAGCTCCTTGACGACCTCGGTCACCGCGGGCATGCGGGTCGAGCCGCCCACGAGGACCACGTGGTCGATGTCGGCGACCTTGATGCCGGCGTCCTTGATGACCTGGTGGAAGGGGGCCTTGGTGCGCTCGAGCAGGTCCGAGGTCATGTCCTCGAACTGCGCGCGGGTCAGCTTCTCGTCCAGGTGCAGCGGGCCGTTCTCGGTCATCGAGAGGTACTGCAGGGAGAGGGTGGTGGAGGTGGAGGAGCTCAGCTCCTTCTTCGCCTGCTCCGCGGCCTCCTTCAGGCGCTGCAGGGCGATGCGGTCCTTGCCCAGGTCCACGCCCTCCTTGTTCTTCACCTGCGAGATCAGCCAGTCGACGATCTTCTGGTCCCAGTCGTCGCCGCCGAGGCGGTTGTCGCCGGCGGTGGCCTGGACCTGGATGGTCGAGCCCTCCTCGTCCTTGCTCACCTCGAGCAGGGAGACGTCGAAGGTGCCGCCGCCGAGGTCGAAGACGAGGATCTGCTCGTCGTCGTTGCCCTTCTCGAGGCCGTAGGCGAGTGCCGCGGCGGTGGGCTCGTTGATGATGCGCAGGACGTTCAGACCCGCGATGGTGCCGGCGTCCTTGGTGGCCTGACGCTCGGAGTCGGAGAAGTAGGCCGGGACGGTGATGACCGCGTCGGTCACCGACTCACCCAGGTAGGACTCGGCGTCCTTCTTGAGCTTGCCCAGGATGCGGGCCGAGATCTCCTGCGGGGTGTACTTCTTGCCGTCGATCTCCTGGGTCCAGTCGGTGCCCATGTGGCGCTTGACGGAGGAGATGGTGCGGTCGACGTTGGTCACGGCCTGACGCTTGGCGACCTCGCCGACGAGCACCTCGCCCTGCTTGGAGAAGGCGACGACCGACGGGGTGGTGCGGGAGCCCTCGGCGTTCGCGATGACGGTGGGCTGACCGCCCTCAAGGACGGCGACGGCGGAGTTGGTGGTGCCGAGATCGATTCCGACGACACGGGACATGGGTGCCTGCCTTTCTGCGACGGATGCGCCGCACGGGATCTTCGCTGCCGACCAGCGGCCGACGGCAAGACTTGAGCTGTACGGACTCAAGTAGAGAACCCGAGATCGACGATGTCAATCTCAGCAGCTCCGTTCTTGAGTGCACCCGACTCAACTCTGATCCGATCAGGTTCATTCCCGGTGCAGCAAGACGTGATGGAGGCCACATCCGCAGGCTCTCGACAAGGTGGCAGTGATCTCACCGATCTGTCACCGGCGTGGCTGGATCGCGGATCCTGTCTCGGACCAGGGCATCGATGACGCACTCCCTGCGCTGGTGACACCCGGACGAGTCCTGTGGTCGGCATCGTCCTGCGCCGGACAGCGCCGCACGGGCCCCCACGGGACTCCGTTCTGCCGAGCGGTCGCGACCGCTGCGGCGAGGTGGGAGGGGAACTCCCGCGGGAGCTCTTGCACGAGCCGCACGCACCTCGCGCGCAGCCGGGGATCGATCTCCCACGGCCGCCCGTCCATCCCCTCGGACCCGAACAGCAGCGGCATCGCACCCGGTCCGACCCAGTGGCGCCGGCCAGCGCGTTCAGGCAGAATCGCGCCGTGCCCCACTCCACCTCTCCCTCGCGCGGTATTGCCGGAAGACTCCGCACGGAGTCGGGCTCGGCCGTCCTGCTCATCGTCGTCACGGCCTTCGCTCTCCTCTGGGCGAACTCGCCGCTGTCCTCTTCCTATGTCGAGCTGTGGCAGCAGAGCGTCGGGATCGACGTCGGCCCGTTCGGCCTGCACCTGGATCTGCACCACTGGATCAACGACGGACTGATGGTCGTGTTCTTCTTCGTCGTGGGTCTCGAGGTGCGCCAGGAGTTCGCACACGGGGCTCTGCGGGACAGCAGTCGCGCCCGTCTGGCGGCGATCGCGGGCGTCACGGGTGTGGCGTTGCCCGCGCTGGTGTACGTCCTGGTCGTCGGCGCGTCCGGTGGCGAGGGGCTTCGCGGGTGGGGGGCGGTCGTCGGAACGGACACGGCGTTCATGCTCGGTGCTCTCGCGATCGTCGGCCCTCGGCTTTCCGGGCAGCTGCGCGTCTTCCTCCTGACCCTCACGGTGGTCGACGACTTCCTTGCGGTGTCGATCATCGGGGTGTTCTACAGCGACGAGATCCGACCCGTCCCGCTGCTGGTCGCTCTCGGCTGCCTCGTCGCCCTGTGGCTGGTGGGCCGTTCCCGGCAGTGGAGTGCCGCTCCGTACGTCGGGATCGTCATCGTGCTGTGGCTGGCGACTCTGTCCTCCGGCATCCACGCCTCGCTGACGGGCATGATCGCCGGCCTTCTGATCCCCGCCTACCCGACGCAACGGCAGGAGGTGGTCGCCGCCCGGCAGCTGTTCCGAGACTTCTGGCAATCCCCGATCGCTTCCTCGGCGCGTGCCGTCGGACGGGGGCTGTCCAAGGGCGTGTCGGTCAACGAGCGGTTGTACGAGTACCTCCGTCTCCCCACGGCGTTGCTGGTCGTGCCGATCTTCGCTCTGGCCAATGCCGGAGTCGACCTGGGCGGCGGGGTGGTGGCCGACTCGCTCGGCTCGCCTGTGACGTGGGGCGTCATCGCGGGGCTCGTGCTCGGCAAGCTCCTCGGAATCGGGATCGCGACGCTCCTCGCCGTTCGGATGGGCGCAGGCCGACTGCCGGAGGGGGTCGGAATGGGCAGCGTGTTCGGCGGGGCAGCACTTTCGGGCATCGGTTTCACCGTGTCGCTGCTGGTCATCAGCCTCGCTTTCGACTCCTCCTCGGATCTGGGGCGCCAGGCGACGCTGGGCGTGCTCGTGGCGATGGTGCTCGCCACTGTTCTGGGCTGGTTGATCTTCAAGGTCGCGGCCCGTCGGTGGGGAGAGGAGACGGCGGATCTCCCGATGACGCTCGACTCTCCGGTGGACCCCGAGGTGGATCACATCCGCGGACCGGAGGACGCCCGGCTCACCCTCGTGGAGTTCGTGGACTTCGAGTGCGAGTACTGCGCGCACGCCACTGGCTCATGGGAAGACCTGCACGGGCGCTTCGGTGACGATCTGCGCTACGTCGTGCGGCATCTGCCTCACCATCCTCACGGCCCCCTCGCCGCACGGGCCGCCGAGGCGGCCGCGAAGCAGCAGATGTTCTGGCCGTGGCTCGACTTCGTCTTCACTCGGCAGGACGCGCTGGAGAGGGAGGATCTCATCGGCTACGCGGCCGAGCTGGGACTCGATGTCGAGGCGTTCATCGAGGATCTCGACAGCGACGAGGTCGCTGCGAGGGTCCAGCGGGACATCGCGAGCGCGGAGGCGAGCGGCGCCAAGATGACCCCGACGTTCTTCATCGAGGGTTGTCGGATGGTGGGCAGCTATGACGCGCGCTCACTGACCGAGATGCTGGAATCGAGCCGTCGCGGGGGCCGCACCCAGGCGGCGAGGGCCTGAGGCCGATCCGCGAACCCGGAACACGGTGGGACGCGGGCCGTGCCGGCGCGTATCAGTCACAGCTGCGCGTTCACCGGTTTCGCGTCGGGCTGGTCCTGGACGGCGTGCGGCATCGCCTTCACCGCCGGCCACCAGCTCTTCGAGGTCACGGCCATGAGGCTCGCAGCGCAGCGGGTGCGACACCGCTGCCGACGTCCGGACCGAGGCCCGCTATCGTGTCTGGGCGCTCGGAGAGTGCGCATCATGGGAGTGAGCGATGCTTGCGAGCTCGGCGCGCGTGCGGGCGCCGTATTTCCGCAGCAAGTTGGCCACGTGGTACTTCACGGTGTTGGCCGTGATCCCGAGCTGGTCGCCGATGCGCTGGTTCGAGATCCCGGTCGCGACCAGGCGCAGCACCTGCTTCTCGCGGTCGGTGAGTTCCTCGGCGCCCTCCACGGTGAGCGCTGCGCTGGGTGGGTCCAGTGGGACCTCGATCCGCAGCGTCGTCCCCCAGCCCGGGGTCGTCTCCACGTCCATGGTTCCGTCGAGCGCCGCCACTCGCTCCGCGATCGGACGCAGTGTGTCGTCGTGCGCCGTCACCGCGATCCCCCCGTCGTCACGGACCTCCATCAGCAGGTTGCGGCCATCGCAGTCCCAGCCGATCCGGGCGCGTGCTGCGTCCGCGCGGTCGATCAGCGAGAGCACTGCTGTGCGGGAGATGGCGCGGGCTTCCCGAGCGACCGGGCCCGGCAGCGCCCGTCCTCGCGCAGGAGGCTCGGCGAACTGGACCTGCAGCGGCCCGGAGCGGATCAGAGGACGCAGTTCGGTGCGCAGGCGCGAGAATGCTTCGGCTACCGGCTCGAGCACGCTCTCCTGCTGCTCATGGACCGAGCGGGCACGGATGAGTGCGGAGGAGGCGATCTCCGTGGCCTCCCTGCGCGCGGCCGCATCCGCGAGTCGGCCGGAGCGGAGCACGGCAAGGATCGATTCGAGGGTGATCGCATGTTGATCAGCCTGCTCGGTCAGGGCACGGTCCCCCGACAGGGAGCGGGCACGTTCCAGCGGGGTAGGGAGATCGCTCACTCGGCTACTCTAGCCCGACCTGGGAGGCCCACCCGATCGAACGGGGCGCCCCGCTCATCGGGCAGCAGTGGACCGCCGCGGACCGGCCCAAGATGGTCGACATGGAAGAACGAAGCATCCAGGATTCGCTGACGCGGATCGTCAACGAGATCGACGGGGCAGCTGCCCTTCCCGACGCGCACGCGCTCGCGGCCGCCGTCGAACTGACAGCGAACGCCCGGCGGGTCTTCCTCCACGGCGCCGGACGCTCCGGGCTCGCGCTGCGGATGACGGCCATGCGCCTCATGCACCTCGGGCTGCAGGTCCACGTCGTCGGTGAGACGACGACCCCGGCGATCGAAGAGGGCGATCTGCTGCTGACCGCCAGCGGTTCCGGCACGACCTCGTCAGTGGTGAGCGCGGCCGAGACGGCAAGATCCGTCGGTGCCCGCGTCATCGGGATCACGACCGACCCCGAGTCACCGCTTGCTCAGCTGTCCCACGCCGTCCTGGTCATCCGTGCGGCGACGAAGACAGACCGCTCCGAGCAGCAGTCGGCTCAGTACGCCGGCAGCCTCTTCGAGCAGCTCCTCGTCCTCGTCGGCGACGCTCTCTTCGACGTCCTGTGGCAGAAGAGCGGACAGAGTGCGGATGCGCTCTGGCCCCGTCATGCCAACCTCGAATGACCTTTCTTCCCCGTTCCATCATCGACACCACCACGAGAAAGAGACACCCTGATATGCGACTGCAGTTCGCCATGGACACCCTGACCACCGAGTCCGCCCTCGACCTCGCCGCGAAGGCCGGACCCCACATCGACATCCTCGAGCTCGGCACCCCTCTGATCAAGAGCGAGGGCCTCGCGGCGATCACGGCGGTCAAGGCCGCCCACCCCGACAAGACCGTCTTCGCCGACCTCAAGACCATGGATGCCGGCGAGCTGGAAGCTGACATCGCCTTCGCTGCCGGAGCCGATCTGGTCACCGTGCTCGGCGTCGCCGGTGACAGCACGATCGCCGGCGCGGTCGCCGCGGCGACCAAGCACGGCAAGGGCGTCGTCGTCGATCTGATCGGAGTGGCCGACAAGGCCGCACGGGCCCGAGAGGTCGTCGCCCTCGGTGCAGTGTTCGTGGAGATGCACGCCGGCCTCGACGAGCAGGCGGAGGACGGCTACAGCCTCGACGCCCTGCTCGCCGCCGGCGAGGCCGCCGAGGTCCCGTTCTCCGTCGCCGGCGGCGTCAGTGCGGACTCGGTCGAGGCCGTCCAGCGGGCGGGAGCAGACGTGGCCGTCGCGGGCAGCGCCATCTACAGCGCATCGGACGTCGCCGCCGCGGCCGCCGCCATCCGCTCCGCCATCAGCTGACCACCGCCCACCGCATCCCGTGGAGAGGGGGCAGGTGACGGCACGCCCGGACCCCTCCCCTCCCACCGGGTGCGGTGGGCTGATGCCGCAGTCGATCCCCGCGTGGCGCAGCGCGCCACGTGACCCTCCTCCCCGCAGGGCGTGCCGAGGCGGGCCCGCGCCGGGCATCGTCCAGGACGGGATCGGCGACGGATCCGTGCACAGAGCCGGCCCGCGACCGCCGCTGGAGCGACGATCGCGGGCCGGGTGTATGACATCCCTGAATCAGGCGGGGATCATGCCATGCGGGTCGATGATGAACTTCTCCGAGACACCGGTGTCGAACTTCGCGTAGGCGTCAGGGGCCTCGTCGAGGCTGATGACCTTGGTGTTGAGCATGTCGCTGAGGTAGGGCATGCGGTCCCACAGGATCGACATCATCAGCTCACGGTTGTAGTGCATGATCGGGGCCTGGCCGCCGGAGATCCGAGGCGACTTGATCCACGCCTTGCCGAAGTCGAGCGGGTAGGTGCCCTCCTGCTCGGCCTTGGAGGAGGCCAGCGGGTCGGGGCCGTAGACGCCGACGATGCCGGTGGCACCCCCTGCGCGGGTGGCGTCCATGACCTGGTTGATGGCGTGGGCCGGGCTCATGTCCTCGGCTTCGCGGCCGATCCCGTGGGCTTCGTTGCCGACGTAGTCGACGGCGCAGTCCACCATGGGTTCGCCGAGGATGGCCTCGATCTGATCGGTCAGCGGCACGTCCTGGTTCAGGTCGATGGTCTCGCAGCCGTTGTTCTTCATCAGGTCCAGCCGGTCCTGGTGGTAGTCACCGACGATGATGCAGGACGCACCCAGAAGGCGGGCCGCCGCGGCGCCGCAGCGACCGACGGGACCGGCGCCGGCGATGTAGACGGTCGAGCCGGGCTTGGCCCCGGCCTCCATGAGGCCGTGGAACGCGGTGGGCAGGATGTCCGAGAGCAGGGCGAGGTCACGGATCTTCTCCATGGCCTGGTCCTTGTCCGGGAAGCGGAGCAGCTGGAAGTCGGCGTACGGGACGAACAGGTACTCCGCCTGTCCGCCCTGGAAATCACCCAGGTTGAACCCGTAGGCGCCGCAGGACACGTCGGGGTTCACGGTCTCGCACACCTCGGTGTGGCGGGCACGACAGTTGCGGCATCGGCCGCAGGCGACGTTGAAGGGGACCGAGACCAGGTCGCCTTCGGAGAGGAACTCGACGTCGGAGCCGATCTCGACGACCTCGCCGGTCATCTCGTGCCCCATCACCATGCCCTGGGGGACGGGGAAGGAACCGCGGTAGATGTGCAGGTCGGAGCCGCAGATGTTGGTGGCGACGATCTTGAGGATGACGCCGTGCGGGGCGCTCCTGCCGTTCGGCATCTCGAGCTTCGGGAAGTCGAGGGTCTCGACGCGCATGTCCTTGACGTTCTGGAACACGACGGCGCGGTTGCTGCTTGCCATGACGATCTCCTCCAGTTGTGGATGGCCCGGTCGCGGAAGTGCCACGGTCATATGGATGCCCGTCGCCCGCGACCTCGGCTCTCTTCGAGCATAGGACAGACGGGACCTCGCCCTCCACCGAGGTGCCCGCCGCCGCTGCGGCGATAGGCACCACAGGCAGGTGGACCGTGGAGGACCGGGCCATGCTCCGACCGGTCGGTGGAACGCGTTGCTAGTGTCGCCGGCATGGTCGAAGCACGCAGGTCCGCGCCGTTTGACTCCTCTCCCGTTCAGCCCGACGTGCAGATTCTCGGCGCGCGCGAGCACAACCTCCGAGACATCGACCTGACGGTGCCCCGCGACGCGCTGGTGGTGTTCACCGGCGTCTCCGGCTCGGGAAAGTCCTCGCTGGCCTTCGGAACCCTGTTCGCGGAGTCCCAGCGCCGCTACCTCGAGTCCGTCGCTCCCTACGCCCGTCGCCTCATCGACCAGGCGGGCGTCCCGGACGTCGACTCCATCACGGGCATGCCGCCGGCCGTCGCTCTTCAGCAGCAGCGCGGGGGCCGCAGCGCGCGGTCCTCGGTGGGCAGCATCACCACGCTCTCCTCGCTGGTGCGCATGCTCTACTCCCGGGCCGGCCACTACCCCGATGATCAGCCGATGCTCTACGCCGAGGACTTCTCCGCCAACACCGTGCAGGGCGCATGCCCGGAGTGCCACGGCATCGGCCGGGTGTATGAGGTCACCGAGGACACGATGGTGCCGGACCCGTCGCTGACGATCCGCGAGCGGGCCATCGCCTCATGGCCGACGGCCTGGCACGGTCATCAGCTGCGCGATGTGCTCGTCGCGCTCGGCTACGACGTCGATGTGCCCTGGAAGGATCTGCCGAAGGAGGATCGGGACTGGATCCTCTTTACGGACGAGACGCCGTATGTCCCGGTCCACTCGCGGCTGACTCTCGCCGAGGCTCGGGCCGCGACCGCGGCGGGCGTCGAACCGAGCTACTCGGGCACCTTCGTCGGCGCGCGTCGGTACGTGCTCGACACGTTCGCGAACACCAAGAGCGAGTCGATGAAGCGACGCGTGGCGGAGTTCCTCTCGGTCGCTCCCTGCCCTGCCTGCCATGGGAAGCGGCTGAAGCCGGAGGCCCTGTCCGTGACGTTCGAGGGTCTCGACGTCGCAGATCTCTCCGCGCTGCCGCTCGCGGAGCTCTCCACGCTGATCGACCAGGCGGTCGAGCGAGCTGCCGGCGCTCTCGATGGGGCCGAGTCGGCGGGCCGCACAGGTGGCCAAGCTGACCGACGCGACGCCGGGCAGCGGATCGACGACGCCGGAGGATCCGCCCCCGCAGCCGTCGAGGACGCGCGCATGTCGCCTGACCGCTCGGTCGAGAAGCTGGCCGCGACAGCGCGATTGGGCGCGGAGCTCGTCAACAGACTGCGGCCGATCATCGATCTCGGTCTGGGGTACCTGTCCTTGGACCGCACCACTCCCACCCTCTCCGGCGGGGAGCTGCAGCGACTGCGGCTCGCGACCCAGCTGACCTCCGAGCTGTTCGGTGTGGTCTATGTGCTCGATGAGCCGTCCGCGGGTCTTCATCCGCAGGACGTCAGCGCTCTGCTCGGCATCCTCGACGGGCTCAAGCGCCGGGGCAACAGCCTGTTCGTGGTGGAGCATTCGGTGGATGTGATGCGGCACGCCGACTGGCTGGTCGACATCGGGCCCGGCGCGGGTGAGCGCGGCGGCCGCGTCGTCTACAGCGGGCCCTACGAAGGGCTCGCCGAGGTGGAGGAGTCCGTCACCCGCGGCTATGTCTTCGGGGGCAGCGGCCTGCCCCGCCGGACGCCTCGCCAGCCGCAGGGATGGCTGAGGCTCGAGCACGTCACGCGCAACAACCTGCGCGACGTGACGATCTCCTTCCCGCTCGGGGTGTTCACGGCCGTCACCGGAGTCTCGGGATCAGGCAAGTCCAGCCTGGTCAGCCAGGCACTGCCTGCGCTGCTCGGCGAACGGCAGGGACGAGCAGACCAGGCGGAGGACGCTGACGCCGCCGAAGGGGACGAGCTCCTGCTGTCGGACGAGCCCGACGAGCTCGAGGGTGAGATCCGCGGCGACGTCGACGGGGTGCGCCGCGTCGTGAGCATCGACCAGAAGCCCATCGGTCGCACCCCGCGCTCGAACGTCGCCACCTATACGGGCCTGTTCGACCACGTGAGGCGGAGGTTCGCGGAGACGCCCGAGGCTCGCGCTCGCGGGTACAAGGCGGGCAGGTTCTCCTTCAACGTCACCGGCGGTCGCTGCCCTACCTGCAAGGGCGAAGGATCCGTCATGGTGGAGCTGCTCTTCCTCCCCTCGGTCTACACCGAGTGCCCTGACTGCCACGGCACCCGCTACCAGTCCAGCACGTTGGAGATCGCCTGGCGCGGCCGCAACATCGCGGAGATCCTCGCCATGAGCGTCGAGGAGGCACACGACTTCTTCCACGGCGAGTTCGACATCATGCGGTCGCTCGCGGCCCTGGTCGACGTCGGCCTCGGATATCTCCGTCTCGGACAGCCGGCCACCGAGTTGTCCGGAGGTGAGGCGCAGCGGGTGAAGCTCGCCTCCGAGCTCCAACGATCCCAGCGCGGGGACACCCTCTACGTCCTGGACGAGCCGACGTCCGGGCTGCACAGCGCCGATTCCGACCGGCTCGTGACGCATCTCCAGACCCTCGTGGACGCTGGCAACACCGTCGTCGCGGTCGAGCTCGACATGCGCATCGTCGCCGTGGCCGACCACGTCATCGACCTCGGGCCCGGCGCGGGAGACGATGGCGGCACGGTGGTCGCCTCAGGCACGCCCGCGCAGGTCGCCTCGTCCGGAGCCGGTGCGTCGGCACCGTACCTCGAGGCCGCGCTCCAGGAGGCCACCTCCCGGATGTGAGAGTCGGAAGGCTGCGACGAAGGCGACGACCTCGCGCAGAGAGCGCACCGGACGAGCAGGCTGCCCCAGATCGGGAGCCCGGGCGCATGCCTTCCCAGCGCGGTCAGCAGACGCTCCGCGCCGACCTGCACCCCGGGCCGGCGAGCAGGGCGACGCCGGGCCGGGGCGCGGGCTCGCGGGGGCACGACGCACGAGTCCGACGGGAACCCGCCGGGTCGTGCCTCCGCCATCTTCGGTGGGTTCTGCACAGCCCGCGGGCGGCATCGGAGTCGTCGACGTCTTCGCGGCCCGGCGTCCCGCCGTCCCGGCGTCCCGGATGAGATGGCCACGCGGGCCCCGTCCCTGACGTGCGAGGTCTACACTGGCCAAGGGGCAGACGCTCACATTCGGCCGGGCCCCGGCGAAGAAGGCCCACCGTCGATGGCGGAAGGTCATCGTCGACCACAGGGCCGAAGCTTCTTCACCGTCTCCCAGGATCCGGCCCGAGAATCGGCAGCCAACGCCTGCCGGCACTCCGATGAGCGCAATGACGACTGCACGCGAGTCGTCCTGCACCCGAACCACGTTGCCCGGTACGGACAGCGTGCGGCTCGCCCGCACGGGCAGGCCGTCACCTCCCACAGAACGGAGCAGAACATGGCAGACGAATTACGAGGGAAACGGATCGCGATCCTGGCCGCGGACGGCGTCGAGCGCGTGGAGCTCGAGCAGCCGCGACAGGCTCTGCAGGACGCCGGGGCCACGACCGTGCTGCTCTCGCTGCACGAGGGCGAGATCAAGGCCCGCGAGAACGACCTGGACGAGGCCGGGACATTCCCGGTCGACGCCCTGGTGAAGTCCGCCTCGGCCGACGAGTACGACGCCCTGCTCCTTCCCGGCGGCACGGTCAACCCCGATCAGCTGCGCATTGACACCGACGCCGTCGGATTCGTGCGCGACATCATGGTCGCCGACAAGCCGGTCGCCGCGATCTGCCACGGACCGTGGACGCTGATCGAGGCCGGTGTCGCGAAGGGTCGGACGCTGACCTCGTACCCGAGCATCCGCACCGACCTGCGCAATGCCGGAGCGAACGTCGTCGACGAAGAGGTGGCGCGCGACGGGAACCTGATCACCAGCCGCTCGCCCGAGGATCTCCCGGCCTTCAACGCCGCGATGGTCGAGCTGTTCAGCCAGGACAAGTGAGGAAAACATGATCAACTCTGCATTGTCAGTCGTCGTTCACGCCAAGCCGGGGAAGGAGCAGGACGTCGCGGACTTCCTCCGCAGCGCCCGCCCCATCGTCGAGCAGGAGGAGGGTACGCGGGCCTGGTTCGCCCTGCAGTTCGACGAATCCACCTTCGGGATCTTCGACGTGTTCCCCGACGACGAGGCCCGCCAGACCCACCTCTCCGGTGGCGTCGGTCAGGCACTCGCTGCACAGGGAGCTGATCTGTTCAGCACCGAGCCGAGCATCCAGAACGTCGACGTGATCGCGTACAAGCTGCCCGGCGAGACCGCCTAGAGCATCAGCCTCGATTGACATCGGGGTGCGGCCCCGGGAATCGGCTCCACGGCTGTTGCCACGGCTGTGGAGCCGATTCCCGGGGCGTCCTGATCCAGGACCGTGCGAGTTGCGCTGCCCGGCGGCGGCCGATGGTCCCCTCAGCGGGGCACCCAGACCGCCCTGCCGCCCCGCTGTCGCATCAGCCCCTCCTCGATGGTCGGCAGGACAGTGCTGCCTCCGTGGCTCTGCGCGCCCTCGATGGGCCGTCGCCGAGGCCGACGGTCCCGGCGCGGACCGGCGGGCGCTCGAGGGGTCCGCGGGTGAGCTCGGGGTCGACGCACTCCCGTCCCCGTCGGATCCCTTAGCCTCGCTGCATGTCTCCGACCACCGACCCGTCGGCCCCCGCGCCCCGCCCCGAAGACCACTCCGACGAGCCGCCCTCCTCGAGCCGCTTCCAGCGCCTGGACGGGCAGGCGGTGCGCCGCTCGGCGGCGGCGCTCGAACACAGGATCATGACCCGTTTCCCCGATCGCACTCTGTGGGAGGTGTGCCGGGAGGTGGTGGGGCTCGTGGACGAGATCAACGCCGGCACCGGCATCAGCCGCCGACGGGTGCGGCTCGCCCGACTGCTCTCACGGCTCGCGATGCTCGCGGTCGCGCTGTTCCTCGGCGGGGCTGTCGCGCTCGCGGCGGTGGACCTGTTCGCGGAGCGCGACGTGCTGGGCCCGCTGGACGTGCTCCCGCTGCTCGAGACGATCATCAACGACCTCGTCTTCGGCGGGATCGCGGTGTTCTTCCTGCTGCGGATCCCCGAGCGGATGGAGCGGGCGCGCGTGCTGCGGATCCTGCACCGTCTGCGCTCCCTGGCCCACGTGATCGACATGCACCAGCTGACCAAGGTGCCCGAGCGGCTCGAGCGCGGCTCGCGCGAGGACGGCGGGCTGGACCTGGACCGCACGGAGCTGACCCGCTACCTCGACTTCTGCACGGAGATGCTGTCGCTCGTGGGCAAGAGCGCGGCGCTCTTCGCGGAACACACCACGGACGGGGACGTGCTGGATGCGGTCGAGGGCATCGAGGCGCTCACCTCGGACATGGCCCGCAAGGTGTGGCAGAAGATCGGCATCATCCAGCAGCAGGGATGAGGGGAGCGCTCGTCGAACGCGCCACGCAGCCGGCGTTCAGCTGAGCGCGGCGAGCACCTCCGGCAGCGCCCGGCCCTCGTGGTCGAACATCGCCTGGTTCTCCCAGGCGTTGCCGGAGGCGGGGTCGTGGAGGTCCCAGCCGGCGCCCTCCACCGCGGTCCAGGCGGGCTCCCAGTAGACGGCGCCGCGGCCGCGGCCGCCGGCGGCGGAGACGGTGACGTCCTGGACGGCGCGGAAGAACGCGGCCTGCCCGGCGGGCGTTGCCGGATACCCCTCGGGCAGCGGCGTCGCGCCGTCGACGATGTTCGGATAGGGCACACGGGGGCCGTCCTCGAGCGTGAAGGGATAGGCCGTCTCGACGACGACCACGTCGCGCGCGCAGCGTTCCGAGAGCACGGCGACCGCCTCCTGGAGGTCGCCGAGAGTGCCGTGCCAGTACGGGTAGTAGGACAGACCGATGAGGTCGAAGGGCACGTCGCGGGCGAGCACCTGCTCGAACCACCACGTCAGGCCCTCGATCCCGTCGTGGATGTTCGTCAGGTGAAGCATCACCTCGGCGCGGGGGAACACCTCGGCCACCGCCTGGGAGCCGGCGGCGAGGAAGCGGCACAGGTCCTCCCACCGAGCGCCGGCGACGCCGTCGGCCTCGTCCACGTCCCAGGTCTGGCCATGGGGCCACAGCATGCCGGGGTTGATCTCGTTGCCGACCTGCACCATCGCCACGTCGATCCCGGCCTCGCGCAGGGCGAGGAGGGTCGAGCGGGTGTGCTCGGCGACCGCGTCGACGAGGCCGTCGACGCCGAGGTCGGACCAGGCCGCGGGCACGTGCTGGGCGCCCGGGTCGGTCCACTCGTCGGAGTAGTGGAAGTCCACGAGCACGTCCATGCCGGCCCGGCGGATCCTCCGTGCCATCTCGACGGTGCGCTCCGGGGTGCACCACCCGTCGACCGGGTCGACCCAGACGCGCAGCCGCCCGAGCGTCGCGCCGTGCTCGGCCATGATCTCCACCGGGTCGACGCTCCGCGTCCCGTCGGCCGAGAAGTACACCGCCCCGTGCGCCTCGTTCTTCGGCACGCCCGAGAGGTCGACCCCGCGCACCGTGCGTGGGACGCCGCCGGGCAGGAGCTCGAGGTCGTCGATGCTCGCCCAGGCCCCATCCCCGCCGCGCACGCGGAGCGAAGCCTCGAGCACTCCGCGCGCCTCCGGGAGGCCGACGGCGAGGTCGAGCCATGCCCCGTCCCTCCCGGTGACCGGGAGGTGCACCTGTTCCGTCCTCCCTCGGGAGCGGATCTCGAGGCGGGCGGCGGTGCCGTCGCCGCCGGCGCGGACCCGGGCGCGCAGCACCCGGTCCCCTCCCCGGCCGATGACGACCTGCTGGCGGGCGACGACCTCCTCGCCCGCGGCCGGCGCGAGGTGGAGCACGTGCTCCCGCTCGCCGTCGGCCGTGACGGTGACCGCCTCGGGCGGACCGTCGATCGACCAGTGCGCGGTCCCCTCGGCGAAGCCGGGGTTGCGCAGGGCCTCGGGCCGACCGGCCGCCTGGGCCGGGAAGGTCCCGGCGGCGCAGACGGCGAGGGCGCCGCCGAGGCCGAGCCCGGCAAGGCGCCGCCGGGGCACGGCGCGGAGGTTCTCGGGGCGGGTGCTGCGGGTGGACGTCATCGTCTTCTCCTACGCGTCGGCGCGGGGTCGCCGTCAGCGGGCGGCGACCGGGGCCGGGGCGGGCAGGCGCCGGGTGGCGACTCCCCCGGCCGGGATCTCGAGCACGGTGCCGTCCCCGGCGGGGACCTCGGCAGGCCGTGCGGTGTGGTTCAGCGCGATGAGGTGGCGCGTGCCGTCGGCGGCGGTGCGCTCGAGCAGCTCGACGTCCTCGGGCAGGTCCCGGGGCGCGAGTCCCGCCGCGGCGTAGGGCTCGGCGAGCAGGGCGGCGAGGTCGTCGGCGTCGAGGTCCGCGCCGACGTACCAGGCGCGGCCGGCGCCGTGGGCATGCCGGGTCGCGGCGACGCCGCCGGGCAGCGGGCCGTCCGTGAAGCGCCCCAGCGCCTCGGCGCCGACGAGGTGGAGGTCCTCGGTCCAGATGCGGGCGCGCAGGGCGCTCCCGCCGAGCTCGAGGCGGACCTCCTCGCCCTCGCGCAGGGGGCAGAACTCCTGCACCTCGACGCCGAGCACGGGGGCGAGGGCCGCGTTGAGGCCTCCGGCGCGCACGCCGTCCTCGGCGTCGACGACGCCCGAGAAGGGGCCGACGACGAGGTTCCCGCCGGCGGCGACGTGGCCGGCGAGGTTCGCGGCGGCGGCGTCGGTGAGGAGGTACGAGGCGGGGGCGAGCACGAGGCGGTAGGCGGAGAGGTCGTCCTCGGGGTGGACGAAGTCGACCGCGAGGTGATCGCGCCAGAGCCGCTCGTACCAGGTATGGATCTGGGCGCGGTGGCGGAGCGCGGCCGCGGGCCGCCACGGGAGGTCCTGCGCCCAGTGCGACTCCCAGTCCCACAGGACCGCGACGTCGGCGGTGACCCGTGAGCCCCGGAGGTCCGCGAGCTCGCCGAGGCGGGCTCCGAGCTCGGTGACCTCACGCCAGATCCGGCTGCCCGTGCCGGCGTGGGGGAGCATCGCCGAGTGGAACTTCTCCGCGCCCTTGCGCGAGGCGCGCCACTGGAAGAACATCACCGCGTCCGCTCCGCGGCCCACGTGGGACAGCGAGTTGCGGGCCATCTCGCCCGGGCGCTTGGCGATGTTCCGCTCCTGCCAGTTCACGCCCGAGGTGGAGTGCTCCATGAGCATCCACGGCCGGCCTCGGGCGAGCGAGCGGGTGAGGTCGGCGTCGAGCGCGAGCTCGACGAAGTTCCGCTCGTCGGCGGCGACGAGGTAGTGGTCGTTGGAGACCACGTCGACCTCGTCGGCCCACTTCCACAGGTCGATGTTCGGGCAGGTGTGCGCCATGAAGTTGGTCGTGACGGGAACGTGCGGGGTGAGCTCCCGCAGCACGTCGCGCTCGGCGCGGAAGCACTCGAGGATCTGCTCGGAGCTGAAGCGGCGCCAGTCGAGCTCGAGCGAGGGGTTCTGCACCGACGGCGTGGGCAACGGGGCGTGGACGTCGGCCCACTCGCCCAGCACCTGGCCCCAGAAGGCCGTGCCCCAGGCATCGTTCACCGCCTCGAGGGAGCCGTAGCGGCGGGCGACCCACTCGCGGAAGGCGTCCTGGGCGTGCAAGGAGAAGCTCTCGCCGACGGGGGCGCCGTACTCGTTGTGCACGTGCCAGAGCGCGAGGGCGGGATGGTCGCCGTAGCGCTCGGCGAGGGCGCGGGTGATGGTGGTCGCCGCGTCTCGATAGGCGGGGGACGAGGGGCAGGCCATGCCGCGTGAGCCGGGGCCGAGCGCACGGCCCTGGCGGTCCACGACCCGGGCCTGCGGCTGCTCGCGGAAGAACCAGGCGGGCGGCGCGGCGGTGGGGGTGCCGAGATCGATGCGGATCCCATGACCGTGGAGGATCTCGAACACCTCGTCGAGCCACTCCCACCGGTACTCGCCCCGGCACGGCTCGAGGCTCGCCCACGAGAACATCCCGATGCTCACCAGGTTCACGCCCGCCTCCTGCATGAGGCGGGCGTCCTCCACCCAGGTCTCCCGGGGCCACTGCTCGGGGTTGTAGTCGCCGCCGAACGCGATGCCCTCGACGCCGAGGGGCCAGGGATGGGCGACAGAGGACTGGGATCGATCACGGTGCATGGTGCAGGACTCTGACACGGAAGTCTTTCCTTCGCAAGCCTCGCCGGCGGGCATTGACTGTGATCGATTACAGCCCTACGCTTCCCGCCAGGCCGTCCACGACCGGGCCGCCTGTCCATCGCAAGGAGGCGAGCATGACCAGTGCCACCCACCCCCGGCAGCGCCCGGGCCTCTCGCGCCGCAGGCTCCTCGGCGCGGCGACGACGCTCGGCGGCGGCGCCCTCGCCGCCGGCTCCCTCGCCGGCTGCGGCTCCTCGGCCGTCACCGGCTCCGGCACCACCGAGCTGATGTTCTGGACCTGGGCCCCCGGCATCGAGGACGTCGTCGCGCTGTGGAACGAGCAGAACCCCGACGTGCAGGTGGAGGTGAGCCGGCAGGACGCCGGCGACGCCGCCGTGACCAAGCTGCTCACCGCCGTCCGCGCCGGCAACGGCGCCCCCGACCTCGTGCAGGTCGAGTACCAGGCGATCACCTCGCTGGTCGCCGCGAACGCCCTCGCCGACCTCTCCGCCGACCTCTCCCCCGAGACTGCCGGGCACTTCGCAGAGGGGATCTGGTCCTCCGTGAGCCTCCAGGGCGACAGCATCTACGCCATCCCGCAGGACACCGGCCCGCTGCAGCTGTACTACCGCGGGGACGTCTTCGACGAGCTGGGCCTTTCGGCCCCCACCACCTGGGAGGAGTACGCCGAGGCGGCCCGGACGATCCACGCCGCGGACGAGACGATGTTCCTGGGGACCTTCTCCTCGACCGACCCCGGCCTCTTCGTCGGCCTCGCCCAGCAGGCCGGCGCCTCCTGGTGGGAGATCGACGGCGAGCGCTGGCGCGTCGCGATCGACACCGAGCCCACCAGGCGCGTCGCCGAGTACTGGGGCGGCCTCGTCGAGGAGGGCGTCATCGCCGCCGAGCCGATGTACACCCCGCAGTGGAACGCCGCCCTGAACGCGGGCACGCAGGTGGGATGGGTCTCCGCCGCCTGGGCGCCGGGTGTGCTCGCCGGCAACGCGGGCTCGACCGCCGGGCTGTGGCGGATGGCCACGATCCCGCAGTGGGACGCCGGGCATGCGGCGACCGGGAACTGGGGCGGCTCCACCACCGCCGTCACGGTCGACTCCCCGCGCCGCGCCGCCGCGGTGCGCTTCGCCGAGTGGATGAACACCTCGCCCGAGGGGGTGCGCGCGCTCGTCGAGAAGAGCGGCGTGTTCCCCGCCGACCGGCCCGGTGCGGCCGAGGCCCTCACTGCGCCGCCGGAGTTCTTCGCCACGCAGGAGGACTTCCACGAGCTCTCCACCGACAACGCCGAGGGCGTGCGGCCCTTCACCTTCGGCCCCAACGTCAACGTCGCGTACTCGATCTTCAACGACGCCTTCGCGCTCGCGACCCGGACGGGCACCGCCGACGCCTTCGTCGACGCCGTCGCCACCATCCACGCCGGCACCGTCGCCGACCTCGAGAACCAGGGGTACGACCTCGCATGAGCACCGCCACCGCCTCCACCCTCCGCCGACGCACCGACCGCTACGGCTACATCTTCATCGCCCCCGCCGCGCTCTGCTTCCTCGCCTTCCTCGCCGTGCCGATCGGCTACGCCCTCTGGGTGAGCGTGCGGCGCGAGCAGGTCGTCGGCCTCGGCCTCGGCGCCGGCGGCCGCGTCGAGGGCTGGGCGGGGCTGGGCAACTACGCCCAGGTCCTCGCCGATCCCGAGTTCCTCGCCAGCGCGCTGCGCGTGCTGGTCTACGGCCTCGTGCTCGTGCCCGTGATGCTGGGGCTCGCGCTGCTGTTCGCGCTGCTGCTCGACTCGCCGCGGGCCCGCCTGCGGCGTGCCGGCCGCATCCTGATCTTCCTGCCCTACGCGGTGCCGGCCGTCATCTCGTCCCTGCTGTGGGGCTTCCTGTACCTGCCCGGCACGAGCCCCTTCCACTTCCTCGCCGGCGCGCTCGGCGGCACCCTGCCCGACGTGCTCTCCCCGCAGCTCGTGCTGCTGGCGATCGCGAACATCGGGATCTGGGGCGGCACCGGCTTCAACATGGTGGTGCTGTACACCTCGCTGCGCTCCGTGCCCGGCGAGCTCTACGAGGCCGCGACGCTCGACGGCTGCTCCGAGCTGCAGACCGCGCTGCGCGTGAAGGTGCCGATGATCGTGCCCTCCCTGATCATGACCGCTGTCTTCTCCATCATCGCGACGCTCCAGGTGTTCGCCGAGCCGATGCTCCTGCGCCCGCTGACGAGCTCGATCTCCACCACCTGGTCCCCGCTCATGCGGATCTACCGCGACGCCTTCACCGAGAACGACATCTACACCGCCTCCGCCGGGTCCGTGCTCGTGGCCCTGGCGACCTTCGTCATCTCCTTCGGCTTCCTGCGCCTCGTGCGCGGTCAGGCCTTCTCCCAGGAAGCACGGTGAGCCGCGCCATGACCACCTCGACCGCTCTAAACCCCTCCGCCCCCTCCGACGCCGTCGCCGACCGCCCCTCGCCCCGCACGGGGCGCACCCCCGCCCGCAGCGGGGTCGGGGCCGAGCGGCCCTCCCTCGTCGCCACCGGGATCCTCCTGCTCGGCGCCCTCTACTGCGTGCTGCCGGTGCTGTGGGTGCTGGTCGCCGCCTCCAAGAGCGCCGACGAGCTGTTCTCGACCTTCACCTTCGCCCCCTCCACGCACCTGCTCGAGAACCTGCGGGACCTCTTCGCGTATCGCGACGGGCTGTTCCTGCGCTGGGCCGGTAACACCGTGCTCTACGCGATCGGCGGCGCGCTCGCCTCGACGCTCGTCTCGGCCGCCGCCGGCTACGGCCTCGCCCTGTTCGACTTCCGCGGCAAGAAGCTGTTCTTCAACGTGATCCTCGCCGGCGTGCTGCTGCCGGCCGTCATCCTCGCCGTCCCCCAGTACCTGCTGTTCGCGCAGGCCGGCCTCGCCAACACCTACTGGGCGGTGCTTCTGCCGAGCATCCTGAACCCCTACGGGATCTACCTCGCCCGGATCTACGCCGGCGCCTCCATCCCGCGGGAGATGGTCGAGGCCGCCCGCACCGACGGCGCTGGGGAGCTGCGGATCTTCACCCGCTTCGCCGTGCCGATGATGATGCCGGGGCTCGTGACCGTGTTCCTCTTCCAGTTCGTGGGCGTGTGGAACAACTACATGCTCCCGTACATCATGCTCGGCGACGACGAGCTGTTCCCCATCACCGTGGGGCTCTCGACCCTCATGAACCAGGGCGCCTCGCAGCCGGCGATGTACACCACCGTGATCACCGGCGCGCTCGTCTCGATCATCCCGCTCATCGCCCTGTTCCTGCTCCTGCAGCGCTACTGGCACTCGGATCTCATCGGCGGCGCGGTCAAGGGCTGAACGCAGCACCCGAGAGCGCTCGCGCCCCTGCCGTCGGCGATACTTGCCGCGGGTGTCGTCGCGTCGCGGCGACCCGAGAGGAGGGAGAGACGTGGCCGCACCACGATCCGACGGGAAGGCCAAGCGTCCGACGATCTCCGAGGTGGCTCGGCGCGCCGGTGTCTCCACAGGGACCGTCTCGCGTTATCTCAACGGAGGGCACTGGGTGTCTCCGGAGGCGTCGAAGGCCGTCACGAAGGCGATCCGGGAGACGGGCTACGTCGCCAACGCCACCGCGCGGAAGCTTCGCACCGGCAGGAGCGGCACCATCGCCTTCGTGGTCGATGAGCCTCCCGCCCGGTTCTTCGAGGACCCGAACTTCGAGGCGCTGGTGGTCGAGGTGGGCGCCGCGCTGGCGACCAGGGATCAGTCGATGGTTGTTCTCCTGGCCGGGGACGAACCGAGCGCGACAAGGGCCGAGTCATTCCTGCTCACCAGCGGGGTCGATGCAGCGGTCACCGCCTCGGCGCAGCCGCAGCACCATCTGTTCGAAAGGCTTCTCTCCTCGGGGATCCCGCTGGTGAACATCGGCAGTCCGACGGGCCTCGAGGATCGCATCGCCTTCGTCGCGGCGGACGATCGCGAAGGCGGGCGGCTGATGGCCGAGCACCTGCTCGAGCGCGGCGCACGGCGGTTCGTCGTCATCGCCGGGCCCGAGCACTCGCCCGGCGGCATCCTGCGCCCCGGTGGGTTCCGCGACGCGATCCGAGCGGCGGCGGTCGAAGGGGTCGACGCGGAACTGCTGCAGGTTCGCCACGGCGACTACTCGAGAGACAGCGGTCGGGAGATCGCCCGTGAGCTGATCGCGGCTCATCCGAGGTTCGACGGTCTCTTCGCCGCGAATGACCGGATGGCGCGTGGAGCGATCGAGGCGCTGCACGAAGCGGGCCGCGCCGTCCCCGGAGACGTCCTGGTCGGCGGGTTCGACGACGCCGCCGGTGCAAAGGACGAGACTCCGCCGCTGACGACGGTTCGTCAGGACTTCACCCGCATCGCCGAGGAGCTCGTCGACGCGCTCAGCAAGCAGATCGACGGCGGGGTGCGCACGAATGTGATCGTGCCGGTGCACCTGGTGATCCGCGAGTCGACGGCGGCTGCGGAGGTCTGAGGCCCGCCGGGCGGACGGGTCAGGCGGAGGTCGTCAGGCGCTCGGGGACCAGCTCGGCGCCCTCGACGCCGGCGAGGAGGCCGGGCGCGATCCGCTCACCACGGCGGACGATCGTCAGGCCGCCGCGCTCCTCGAGGATCACGAGCTCCACCTCGGCGGGGTCGAGCACTCCCCCGATGCGCAGTCGATCGTGCAGCCCGGCCTCCGTCAGCCCACGTCGGCGCAGGGCTGCTGCACGGCTGCTCCCCTCGAGCATCACGACGCTCGGGCGGCGACGCACGGCCGCGGGCAGGACCGGCGCGATGCGGCGGAACGTCCCCATCAGCGCATCCATCACCATCAGCGTGTTGAGCGCGAGCAGGGCCGCGAGCATCGTCGGCGACTCCCCGAGCATCGAGCGTGCACTGACCCCGCCCACCACGGCGAGCACCACGAAGCTCGCCGTGCTCATCGTCGCCATCAGCCGGGTGCCGGAGAGGTGCACCAGCAGTGTGAAGAACAGGTAGAGCACGATCGTGGAGAGCACCACGCCCAGTGCACCGGTCCAGCTGATCCCGAGATAGTCGTGCCAGAGCAGGTCCAGGTCGATCATGTGCGCCATTATCACCAGGCGACGGGGGCCTGCCGCGCGGAGGCTCTCAGCGCAGCACGGCGTGGCGCACCGTCGAGCGGCAGGAGGACGGGTCCGGTCATCCCGGCCGTCTCTCGCGGCGGCCGCGGCGGCGGGTCCGGGACGCGTCCCGGACCCGCCGCCGTCGCTCGTCGGTCGGTGCTCTGCCCGCTCCTGTCGGCCAGGCCCTCGGGGTCAGCCCACGCTCGCGCGCGGCGCGCCGATGCCCGGATCGATCCTCGGCACCTCGCCCGCCCCGGGGCGGATGTCGATGTCGAAGATGTCCAGCGGCAGGTAGACCGTCGCGCAGGCGTTGGGGATGTCGACCACGCCGGAGAAACGACCCTCGATCGGCGCGGCGCCGAGCAGCAGGTAGGCCTGCTCGGCCGACCAGCCGAAGGTGGTCAGGTACTCGATCGCGTGCAGGCACGCCCGCTGGTAGGCGAGGTGCGAGTCCAGATAGCGCTGCTCGCCGTCGAGCGTCACCGAGGTGCCGGAGAAGCTCAGCCACTGCGAGTGCTGCGGGGCGGTGTTCCCGGGCATGAAGATCGCGTTCTCGGAGACGTTGTACTTCTCCATCCCGCCGGGGATCACGTCGACGTGCAGGTCGATGAACCCGCCCATCTCGATGCCGCCGCAGAAGGTGATCTCGCCGTCGCCCTGGCTGAAGTGCAGGTCGCCGACGGAGAAGTTCGCCCCGTCCACGAACACGGGGTAGAAGATCCTCGTGCCGCGGGTGAGGTTCTTGATGTCCTGGTTGCCGCCGTTCTCGCGCGGCGGGGCGGTGCGGGCGCCCTCCCCCGCGACGCGGTCGAACTCGCCGTCGGGGACGGCGCCGAGGATCGCGCCGTCCGGCTCGGGCGGCAGGGCGAGGGCCGGCACGCGGTCCGGGTCCGTCGCGATGAGCGCCGCCTCGCGGGAGTTCCACCTCCCCAGCAGGTCCGGCGAGGGGGCCGTGCCCATCAGGCCGGGGTGGATCATGCCGGTGAACTCGACGCCGGGGACGTGGCGGGAGGTCGCCCTCTCGCCGCGGAAGTCCCACACGGCCTTGTAGGCGTCGGGGAACTGGTCGGTGAGGAAGCTGCCGCCGTTGCGCTTGGCGAAGATGCCGGTGTAGCCCCAACCCTGCCCCGCGAGCGGGCCGTCGTCCTCCTGCGGGATCGGGCCGACGTCGAGGATGTCCACGATCAGCAGGTCGCCAGGCTTCGCCCCCTCGATGCGGAAGGGCCCGGAGAGGGTGTGGACGGTGTTCAGGGGCGCGGTGGCGATGTCCTCAGCGGAGTCGTCGTTCTTGATGTACCCGTCGAACCACTCGCGGCAGTCCACGCGGAAGGTGTCGCCGGGCCGGACGCTGACGGCCGGCGGGATGTCCGGGTGCCAGCGGTTGTGACCGAGGATCTTCTGCTCCGTGAAGGGCTTCGCGGAGTCGAGGGGGAACACGTTCTGGGGCATGCGTCTCCTTCCACAGCGACGGGTCCGCGGATCGGCCCGCCGGGTCCTGGGCCGCGTTCAGGGACGCGGCAGCCGCGCGTGGCGCGGGTCCGTCGAGGTGCGGGTCGCGGCGGGCCGCGCGCCGGGGACGCGATCGACGACGGCGGGTTCGTGGGCGCTCTTCGCGGAGCGGTCCAGCAGCTGTCCGGCGGCCGAGCCGAGCCGGCCGAGGCGCGGGGCGCTCATCCGCCGACGGGCCGGCGCTCCGCAGTCGGGGCAGACGAGGTCCTCGTCGCGGGCGCTGATGGGCACCGAGCGTTCGTACTCGTGCGCGCCCTCGCAGCGGAACTCGTAGATCGGCACCGGACCCTCCTGTCTCCTGCGCTGCTTCGCCGTGATGCTCATCATAGGCACCTCGCGGCGGTTGCGCCGCCTCCGGCGGCCGGGCGGTCGCCCGGCGGGAGTCGGGCGGGAGCGGGCGGGTGCCGGGCGCGGAGCAGGGGCTGTGCGGGATGCGACTCAGAGCGGGAGCTTGAACCCGAGATGGCTCGGGGCGTACCCGAACCGGGTGTAGAAGCGGTGGGCGTCCGTGCGGGCGGCATCGGTGGTGAGCTGGGCGAGAGCGGCACCGCGCTCGCGCCCCCAGCGATGGGCCCACTGCATCAGCGCGGTCCCGAGGCCGCTCCCCCGCGCGTCGGCGGCCACGCGCACCGACTCGATCTGCAGGCGCAGCGCCCCTCCGCGGGAGAGGGACGGCAGCAGCGTCAGCTGCAGCGTGGCGAGCAGCGCGCCCGCCTCGTCGCGCGCCGCGAGCAGGAGATGCGCGGGATCCCGGTCGATCGCCGCGAAGGCCCGGCGATAGGGGCCGAGCTCCCGGGCCTCCCGCTCCCGGCCCAGCACGTCGTCGGCGAGCAGGGCGACGAGCTCGGGCAGGTCCGCCTCGCGCGCGCGGTGCAGGGCGACGGGGCCGGTGGGGAGGTCCAGGATGTCCAGCGCCGTCATGGACGCCATTGTGCGGGTGCCCGTCAGGAGGAGGGCACGCGCTCCGGGTGCCCGTCCTCGGCACAATGTCCCCATGAACGCGTCCCCGTCCTCCGCCACGCCCTTCGCCCCCGGCACGCCCCGCAGCGCGCAGCTTTCCTTCTCGGACCAGCCGGCCTGGATCGTCGCCGACGAGGTGGTGGGCGGCTGGACCCTCCTGATCGGCGGCGTGGAGCAGTCCCACGTGGACCTCGAGGATCCGACGCGGCTCGTGCACGAGTACCTGCGCCGGATGGGCAACGTGCTGGACCAGGTGCGGCCGGCCGGGGCGCCGCTGCGCATCGCGCACCTCGGCGGCGGGGCGCTGACCCTGGTCCGCTACGTGCAGGCGACCAGGCCCGGCTCCGCGCAGCTGGTGATCGAGATCGAGCGGGAGCTGCCCACCCTCGTCACCACCGCGCTGCCGCTGCCGGAGGGCACGGAGCTCGAGGTGGTCATCGGGGACGCGCGCGAGGAGCTCGCCGCGCTCGGGGAGCGGGAGTTCGATGTGATCGTGCTCGACGTCTTCTCCGGCCAGGACTCCCCCGCCCATCTCGCCGAGGCCGCGTTCTACCGCGAAGCCCTCTCCCACCTGGGGGCCGACGGGCTGCTGATGGTGAACGTCGGCGACGACGCGGGGCAGCTCTTCCTCGCCGCGCAGGTGCGGGAGCTCGAGGCCGCCGCTGCGGTGGTGGGGGTGCCGGGGGTGTGGACGCTCACCGATGCGCAGCTGCTGGCACGCCCGGCCGACGGGAACATGGTGCTGCTGGCCGGCGGCGCGCTCGCTTCCCCGGCGGTCGAGGACTGGCGCGCAGCCTGGCTCGCGGCCGGGCCGCACCCGGCCGCCGTGCTGGATCCTCACGAGACCGAGGAGGCCGTCGGCCGCGTCGGCCGCTCCTGACAGGTCGCCCCCGTCTGCCCGCCCCTGCCCGGCCGGTGCAGACGGGCCGGCCCCGCCCGGGACGATGACGGCCGCCGCCCCGCTGATGGGGCGACGGCCGTCGCGGCGAGATCGGCTCAGACCAGCTCGATGCGGGCGCCGGGATCGTTCATCACGATCACCGGGGTCACGGTCGGGTGCCCGGCCGCACGGATCGCGGCGAGGTCGGCGCGCAGCAGCGGCATGCCGGCGACGACGCGGTCTCCCGTCTGCACGAGGGTCTCGAAGCCGTGCCCCTTCATCTCCACGGTGTCCAGGCCCACGTGGATCAGCACCTCGACGCCGTCCTCGAGGGTCAGCGCGACGGCGTGACCGGTGGGGAACACGTGGGCGACGGTGCCCTCGGCCGGGGCGAGCACGAGCCCGTCGCTGGGCTCGATCGCGATGCCGGGGCCCATGATCCCCTGGGAGAAGGTCGGGTCCGGCACCTGGTCGAGCGGCACCGAGGTGCCCTCGACGGGCCGGCGCAGGCGCACGAGGGAGGAGGCCCGCAGCGCGGTGACGCTCCCGCCTCCCGCCTCGGCGGCGTCCTGCTCCTCGAGGGCGCGGACGTCCTCCTCGGCGACGGGCCGGTCCGTGCCGCTCATGATCCGCTCCATCGCGTCCTTCACGAACTGGACGGAGGTCCCGTAGATCACCTGGACGGAGTGCCCGCCGGGCTTCATGGTCCCGGCGGCGCCCGCGCGCTTCAGCGCCGCCTCGTCGACCTTGGAGACGTCCGCGAGCTCCATCCGCAGGCGCGTCGCGCAGTTCTCGAGGTCGGTGATGTTCGAGGCGCCGCCGAGGGCGGCGAGGAAGGCGGTCGCGGTCGCGGCGTACCTGCCGTCGCTCGCGGCGTCCTCCCCCTCGACCCGGCCGTCGAAGGAGTCGTCGCGGCCGGGGGTCTTCAGGTCGAACCTGAGGATGATCCAGCGGAAGGCGAGGAAGTAGACGGCGAACCAGAAGATGCCCATCAGCGGAATCGCCCACGGGTTCTGCGCCATGGGGTTCACCCAGCCGAGGACCAGGTCGATGAACCCGCCGGAGAAGCCGAAGCCCATCCGCACCGGCAGCAGCGCGCTGATCGCCATGGAGATACCGGTGAACAGCGCGTGGAGCAGGTACAGGCCGGGGGCGAGGAACATGAACGCGAACTCGAGCGGCTCGGTCACGCCCACGAAGAACGCGGCGACGGCGCTGGAGAAGAGCACGCCCGCGGCGACCTTGCGCCGCGAGGTCTTCGCGGTGACGTACATGGCCAGGGCCGCGCCGGGCAGGCCGAACATCATGATCGGGAAGAAGCCGGTCATGTACTGACCGGTGACGCCGTAGGTGCCGGTGCCGTCCAGGAAGTTGCCCAGGTCGTTGATGCCGGCCACGTCGAACCAGAACACGGAGTTCAGCGCGTGGTGCAGGCCCAGCGGGATCAGCAGGCGGTTGAGGAAGCCGTAGAGGCCCACGCCCACCGGCCCGAGCGTCAGGATGAACTCGCCGAAGGCGACGAGGCCGGAGAACACCAGGGGCCAGATGAAGAACAGCGCCAGGGCCAGCACGAGGGAGAGCCCGGCGGAGACGATCGCGACGGAGCGGCGCCCGGCGAAGAAGGCGAGCGCGTCGGGCAGCTCGGTGTCCTTGAACCTGTCGTAGGACCAGGCGCCGATCAGGCCGCACAGGATGCCCACGAACACGTTCTCGAGGTTCGAGAAGGCCAGGTTCACGGCATCGGGCTCGATGCCCTGGAACAGGGCGACGTTCTCGGGGGACAGCAGCGTGGTCACCACCAGCCAGGAGACGAGGCCGGCGAGCGCGGAGGTGCCGTCGGGCTTCGTGGCCATGCCGAGCGAGACGCCGATCGCGAACAGCAGCGGGAGGTTGTCCAGGAGCGCACCGCCGGCGGTCGTGAAGAAGACGCCGACGAGGTTCGCGTCGTTCCCGGTGGCGGTCAGGATCCAGTAGCCGATGCCGCTGAGGATCGCGGCGACGGGGAGGACGGCCACGGGCAGCATCAGCGATCTGCCCAGGCGCTGGAAGAACTTCATCAGGGCCTCTCAGGAGGGAGGGGCACGGCGGATCCCGCGGCGAGGCCGCGGGGCGGGGTGCGCCCGGTGGTGGTCAGGGTCGGTGCGGGGCGCGGTGGGTCCCGCTCCCCGGTCCGGGATCGCGCCGACGTGCGGTGGCGGCGCGGCAGGACCTGCCAGGCGCCCGTCGGACCGGCGGCGTCGCCGAGGTGGGTCCCGGTGCGGGGGCCGACGGCGGTCTCGGGCCGCGTGGACGGTATCACGCCGGTTCCCCGGTCCCGACGGACCGGGCTCCGGACGACGAGCCACCCCGCGCAGTGCATACATCGGTGGCACGATTCCCCCGAAATCACCGGTGCTCCCGCACAGGGACGAAATCTCTGCATACACTCATGCCATGCGGGCCAGTGACCGCGCCTACACGGCGCTGCGCGAGGAGATCATCGACGGCTCCCTCGCGCCCGGCGCCGTGCTGGGCGAGGTCGAGCAGTCCCGGCGACTGGGCCTCTCGCGCACCCCGCTGCGCGAGGCCCTGGCCCGGCTGGTCTCCGACGGGCTCGCCGAGCCCGCCGCGGGCCGCGGGATCGTCGTCACCGCCGTCTCCCTCGAGGAGGCCGCCCCGCTGTTCGACCTCCGCATCGCGCTGGAGACCCTCGCCGCCCGCCGCGCGGCGGAGCGCATCGCGCGGTCCGACGGGACGTCCGGCGCGCGGGGCGGGGCCGACGCCTTCGCCGCTCTCGCCGACCGCTTCGCGCAGGCACGCGGCCTCCTCGCCGCCGGCACCGACCCCACCGCCTACTACGCCCTGACCCGCGAGCTCGACGCCGCGCTGGACACCGCCTGCCAGAACGCCTATCTCGCCGAGTCCCTGCGCGGTCTGCGCCTGCACCTGGGCAGGCTGCGACGCCTGGCGCGCAACTCCCCAGGTCGCCTGGCCGACTCCGCCCGCGAGCACGCCGACATCGCCCGTGCGATCGCCTCGGGGGATCCCGAGCTCGCGGCGGCGAGCACCCTCGTCCATCTGCGCCGCGCCCTCGCCCACCTGCAGGGCGCCGGCATCCCCACCGACCCCGCCGCATCCGCCGAACCCGCGCACCAGGAGGCCACCGCATGATCGACCACGACGTCCGCGTCCACCGCTCCGAGGAGAACCTCGCCCACGAGGACCAGCTGGCCTGGAAGATGGCGCAGGTCGCCGTCGACCCGGTCGAGGTCGAGCCCGAGGTCGCCGAGATGGTGATCAACCGCGTCATCGACAACGCCGCCGTCGCCGTCGCCTCCCTCACCCGCGCCCCGATCGTCTCCGCCCGCGCCCAGGCGCTCAGCCATCCCGTCCCCGCCGGAGGCACCGGCTCGAGCGTTGTCGGCCTCGAGACGCGCACCTCCCCCGAATGGGCGGCCTGGGCCAACGGCGTCGCCGTGCGCGAGCTCGACTACCACGACACCTTCCTGGCGGCGGACTACTCCCACCCCGGCGACAACATCCCGCCGCTGCTGGCCGTCGCCGAGCACACCGGCCGCACCGGCGCCGAGCTGCTGCGCGGCATCACCACCGGCTACGAGCTGCAGGTGGACCTGGTGCGCGCGATCTGCCTGCACGAGCACAAGATCGACCACGTCGCCCACCTCGGCCCGTCGGCCGCCGCCGGGATCGGCACGCTGCTGGGCCTGCCCGCGGAGACGATCTTCCAGGCGATCGGGCAGGCGCTGCACACCACCACCGCCACCCGCCAGTCCCGCAAGGGCGAGATCTCCACCTGGAAGGCGCACGCCCCCGCCTTCGCCGGGAAGATGGCCGTGGAGGCGGTGGACCGCGCGATGCGCGGCCAGACCTCCCCGGTCCCGATCTACGAGGGCGAGGACGGGGTGATCGCCTGGCTGCTGGGCGGCCCGGACGCCCGCTACACGGTGCCGCTGCCCGGTCCCGGCGAGGCCAAGCGCTCGATCCTGGACACCTACACCAAGGAGCACTCGGCCGAGTACCAGGCGCAGGCCTGGATCGACCTGGCCCGGCGACTGCACGCCGAGCACCCCGAGCTCGCCGACCCCGGCAGCGTCGACTCGATCCTGCTGCGCACCTCGCACCACACCCACTACGTGATCGGCTCGGGCGCGAACGACCCCCAGAAGTACGACCCGACCGCGTCCCGCGAGACGCTCGACCACTCCATCCCGTACATCTTCACGGTCGCGCTGCAGGACGGGACCTGGCACCACGTCGACTCCTACGCCCCCGAGCGCGCCTCCCGCGAGGACACCGTCGCGCTGTGGCAGAAGGTCACCACCGAGGAGGACGCGGAGTGGACCCGCCGCTACCACTCCCTGGACCTCGCCGAGAAGGCGTTCGGCGGCGAGGTCGTGATCACCCTGGCCGACGGGAGAACGCTGCGCGACGAGATCGCGGTGGCCGATGCGCACTCCCAGGGCGCCCGGCCCTTCGCCCGCGCGCAGTACATCGACAAATTCCGCTCCCTCGCCGACGGCGTGCTCGAGGAGCGCGAGATCGCCCGCTTCCTCGACGCCGCGGAGAACCTCGCCGAGCTGCCCTCCGGGCAGCTGCATCGCCTGAACGTCCTGGCCGCTCCGGGCGTGATCGACCCGTCGGCCGCCCCGAAGGGACTGTTCTGATGCTGTCGAGCACCCGCACCCCCGCCCAGAAGCGGCAGGACCTGCGCTCCCTGCTCACCCCCGGCGCCGCCGCCCCGTTCCCTGGCGCGTTCACACCGCTGTCCGCGAAGCTGATCGAGGAGAAGGGCTTCCCCGGCGCGTACATCTCCGGAGCCGTGATCGCGAACGAGCTGGGCCTGCCGGACATCGGCCTGACCACCCTCAGCGAGGTCGCGACGCGCGGCGCCCAGATCGCCCGCTCCACCGACCTTCCCTGCCTGATCGACGCCGACACCGGCTTCGGCGAGCCGATGAACGTGGCCCGCACGATCCAGGAGCTCGAGGACGCGGGGCTCGCGGGCTGCCACATCGAGGACCAGGTCAACCCCAAGCGCTGCGGGCACCTGGACGGCAAGACCATGGTCGACCTCGGCACGGCGACCAAGCGGATCCGCGCCGCCGCCGACGGCAGGCGCGACCCCGGCTTCCTGGTCATGGCCCGCACCGACCTGCGTGCGACCGACGGCCTGCCCGCCGCGATCGACCGGATGAAGGCGCTGGTGGACGCGGGAGCCGATGCGATCTTCCCCGAGGCGCTGGCGGACCTCGGCGAGTTCGAGCAGGTCTGCGCGGCGCTTGACGTCCCGGTGCTCGCGAACATGACCGAGTTCGGGAAGTCGCAGCTGTTCACCCGTGAGCAGCTCGCCGAGGCGGGCGTCGCGATGGTGATCTACCCGGTCACCCTGCTGCGCGCCGCGATGGGCGCGGCCGAGCGGGTGCTGGAGACGATCCTGGAGACCGGCACGCAGGAATCCCGTGTTCCGGAGATGCTCACGCGTGCGCGGCTGTACGAACTGGTGGACTATGAGTCCTACAGCCGCTTCGACGCCTCGGTCTTCGACTTCGAGGTCCCCGCCGCGCACGGCACCGACCCGCACGCCCCCGACCGGACACCGCCGTCGACGAAGGAGTGAGCCCCATGAACCACGCCACCGACACCTCCGAGATCAGGAAGGGACTGAACGGCGTCGTCGCCGACGTCTCCGCGATCTCGAAGGTGAACCCCGAGACCAACTCGCTGCTCTACCGCGGCTATCCCGTCCCGCAGCTCGCGGCGACACAGTCCTTCGAGGCGGTCGCCCATCTGCTGTGGACCGGGGAGCTGCCCGAGGCCGACGAGCTCACCGCGCTGCAGGAGCGCTTCCGCGCCCACCGCGGCCTCGACCCGACGGTCAAGCAGGCCCTCGATGCGCTGCCGACGACCTGCCACCCGATGGACTCGGTGCGCACCGCCGTCTCGGTCCTCGGAGCGCTGGACCCCGACGCGGAGGACTCCTCCCCCGAGAGCGAGCTCGCCAAGGCCGAACGGCTCACGGCGCAGCTGCCGGCCGTGATCGCCTACGAGCAGCGTCGGCGTCGGGCCGGGGGACCGACCGAGCCGGTCCCCGCCCGCCAGGACCTCGACCACTCCCAGAACTTCCTGTGGATGACGTTCGGCGAGGAGGCGGCGCCCGAGGTGGTCGACGCCTTCCGCGTCTCGCTGATCCTCTACGCCGAGCACTCCTTCAACGCCTCGACCTTCACCGCGCGTGTGATCACCTCGACCCTCGCCGACCTCCACTCGGCCGTGACCGGGGCGATCGGCGCGCTCAAGGGCCCGCTGCACGGCGGGGCGAACGAGGCGGTCATGCACACCTTCGACGAGATCGGCATCCGTCCGGAGGAGTCCGGCGCCGAGGCGAAGGAGCGGGCGAGGGCCTGGATGGAGGACGCCCTCGCGCAGAGGAAGACGGTGATGGGCTTCGGCCATCGCGTCTACAAGCACGGCGACTCGCGCGTGCCCACCATGAAGCAGGCTCTGGACGCGATGATCGCCCACACCGGCCGCGACGAGATCCTGGGCCTGTACGACGGGCTCGAGCAGGCGATGGACGAGGCGAAGGGCATCAAGCCGAACCTCGACTACCCCGCCGGTCCCGTCTACCACCTGATGGGCTTCGACACCGAGCTGTTCACGCCGCTGTTCATCGCGGCGCGGGTGACCGGGTGGACGGCCCATGTGATGGAGCAGCGGGCGTCGAACGCGCTGATCCGTCCGCTGTCGCAGTACGACGGGGTGGACGAGCGGCCGGTCCCCGGCGCCTGATCCGGCTGGTGCCGCGAGTCCTGGCGCTCAGGAGCCGGGGAGGTCGGGCAGGGCCGCGGCGGCGGCGCGGATGTGCTCCGCGGTCAGCCTCGCGGCTTCCTCGGTCTCCCCCGCCCGGAGCGCGTCGAGGATCTCCCGGTGCTGGGCGCGGAGCATGTCGGCCATCGCGTCCCAGTCCTCGACCTTGGTGAAGGCCTCGAGGATCGGCGCCCGCAGGGAGGCGCGGATCGCCCCGGTCATCTCCGCGAACAGCGCATTGCCGCCGGCGCGGGCGATCGCGACGTGGAACTCGGTGTCCGCGTCGTTGAAGTCCTCGCGGCTCGCGCCGGGACGGTCCATCCTCGTCAGGAGCTCCTCGAGCTCCGCGAGCTCCTCCGCGTCCGCGCGCTCCGCGGCGAGCGCGGCGCTGGCCCGTTCGAGCAGGATCCTCGTCTCGACCACGTCGTGGACGGGGAAGTTCGCGAGGGCGACGTGCAGTCGCAGGAAGCGCTCGAGGGCGGCGCGGGGCAGCGCGGCGACGAAGGTGCCGGCCCCACGTCCGGAGCCGACCTCGGAGCGGAGCACCCCGTGGGCCTCGAGCACCCGGATCGCCTCGCGCACCCCGGTGCGGCTCACCTGCAGCCGGGAGGCGAGCTCCCGCTCGGGCGGGAGCAGGTCCCCGACGGCCAGCGCACCGCTCATGATCTGGTCCTCGATCGCGTCGATCACCAGCTCGTGGGTGCTGCGACGGGACACAGGACCCCAGGCTGCACCGCCGGCTCCGGCCGTGCTCCGATGCGGTCCGACCTCCGAGTGGTGCGCGTTCTCGACCATGGGCCCGTTCTAGCACGGCCGGCTCTGCGATCGCACGGCCCGCTCTCCCCACCGGACTGCGCAGGACGCATCCCGTCCCGGTCCGCTCCGGTCCCGTCCCGTCCCGTCCAGGGGGTTGCCTCGCCGCCGCCCTGGCCCTACGATCGCCATGTGGTCGGACCACACCGTGGTCTTCCGCTCCCTCTCCCTCACGACTCACCAGGCACGACATCGACGGCGATGCAGTGCAGCACCGCCGCTGACGTGTCTCGGAGGTTCCCATGTACACCCCAGACCTCGCACCGCTGGCCGGCAGCCTGATGCTGTCCTCGCTCGTCGCGATCCTCCCCCTGCTGACGATCTTCGTGACCCTCGGAGTGCTGCGTTGGAAGGCGCACTGGGCAGGCCTCTCGGCACTGGCCGTCGCAGGCCTGGTCGCCGCGCTCGTCTACGGCATGCCCCTGGACCTCGTCGCCCTCTCCGCCTCGCAGGGGTTCGCCTTCGGGCTCTTCCCGATCATGTGGATCGTGCTGAACGCTATCTGGCTGTACGAGCTCACCGTCCGCAGCGGACGCTTCGAGGACCTCCGCCTCGTCATCGACAGGATCTCCGACGATCCCCGGGTCCAGGCGATCATCATCGCCTTCTGCTTCGGCGGCCTGCTCGAGGCCCTCGCCGGCTTCGGCGCTCCCGTCGCGATCACCGGCGTGATGCTGATGGCGGTGGGCTTCACCGCGATGCGCGCCGCGACCGTGGTGCTCATCGCCAACACCGCCCCGGTCGCCTTCGGCGCGATCGCGATCCCGATCATCACCGCCGGCAACCTCACCGGCATCCCGTACCAGCACATCGGCGCGATCATCGGACACCAGGCGCCGTTCCTCGCCGCCGTCGTGCCGCTTTTCCTGGTGCTGCTGGTCGACGGTCGGCGCGGGGTGCGCCAGCTCTGGCCGCTCGCGCTGGTGGTCGGCCTCGTCTTCGCGATCAGCCAGTACGTCTCCTCGAACTTCATCTCCGTCGAGCTCACCGACATCATCGCCTCCCTCGCCGGGCTCGGCGCCGCGGTGCTCATGCTGCGCGTGTGGAAGCCCGTCGGTGGGAAGGACGCCCTGGCGAACATGCACCGCGAGCGCGAGACCGAGCAGGCCGACGCCCCGCGGGACGGGACCGGCGCCGTCGCGGCCGCCACCCGCACCCGACCCGACACCGCCCTGACCTCGGGCCGCGTGCTCATGGCCCTGTTCCCCTACCTGCTGGTGATCCTGGTCTTCTCCGCCTCGAAGCTGGTGCCGGCGCTGAACTCCTTCCTCGCCTCGACGGATCTGAAGATCCACTGGCCGGGTCTGGACGGCCGGGTGCTCACCGCCGCCGGGGAGGTCTCCACCAGCACGGTGTACACCCTCCAGTGGCTCTCCTCGCCGGGCACCCTGCTGCTGCTGACCGGGATCGTGGTGGCGCTCGTCTACCGACTCGGCGCGCGGGACGCCGTCGACGTGTACGTCACCAACCTCGTGAAGATGCGTTGGTCGATCCTCACCGTCGCCGCGGTGCTCGCGCTCGCCTACGTCATGAACCAGTCGGGGCAGACGATCACCATCGGCACCTGGATCGCCGGCACCGGCGCCGCCTTCGCCTTCCTCTCCCCGATCCTGGGCTGGCTCGGCACCGCGGTCACCGGCTCGGACACGAGCGCCAACGCCCTGTTCGCGACGCTCCAGCAGACCGCCGCCGAGAAGGCCGGGCTGGACCCGGCGCTGCTGGTGGCCGCGAACACCTCCGGCGGCGTGGTCGGCAAGATGATCAGCCCCCAGAACCTCACCATCGCGGCGACCGCCGTGGGCCTGGTCGGTCAGGAGTCCGCGATCTTCCGCCGCGTCATCTGGTGGAGCCTCGGCATGCTCATCGCGCTGTGCCTGCTGGTCGGGCTGCAGTCGAACGTGCTGTCCTGGATGATCCCCACCCTCTGACCCGCTCCCGCTCGCCCCGATACGACCGTCCGACACGAAGGAGGACCCATGGTCCAGCGTCAGATCCCCCGCCCCTCCGAGCTTCTCGAGCTCATGAAGTTCAAGAAGATCGACCTCGACCCCAAGCGGCGACGGCTCTCCTCGGCGCTCACGATCGAGGACCTGCGCACGATCGCGAAGCGACGCACTCCCGCCGCGGCTTTCGACTACACCGACGGCGCCGCCGAGCGGGAGATCTCGATGCGCCGCTCCGTCGAGGCCTTCGAGGACATCGAGTTCCACCCCTCGATCCTGAACGACGTCTCCTCGGTGGACACCACCACCCAGATCCTCGGCGGCAGCTCCGCGCAGCCCTTCGGCATCGCCCCCACCGGCTTCACCCGCCTGATGCAGACCGAGGGCGAGATCGCAGGTGCCTCGGCGGCCGGCGAGGCCGGTATCCCCTTCACCCTCTCGACCCTGGGCACGACCTCGATCGAGCACGTCAAGGAGGCCAACCCGCTGGGTCGCAACTGGTTCCAGCTCTACGTGATGCGCCAGCGGGAGATCTCCTACGGCCTGGTGGAGCGCGCCGCCGAGGCCGGCTTCGACACCCTCTTCTTCACGGTGGACACCCCCGTGGCCGGTGCACGGCTGCGCGACTCCCGCAACGGCTTCTCGATCCCGCCGCAGCTCAGCCTCGGCACCGTCGTCAACGCGATCCCGCGCCCCTGGTGGTGGTGGGACTTCCTGACCACGGCGAAGCTCGAGTTCGCCTCCCTCTCGGAGACCGGCGGCACCGTCGGGGAGCTGCTGAACTCCGCGATGGATCCCTCGATCGACTTCGAGGACCTCGCCGAGATCCGGAAGATGTGGCCCGGGAAGTTCGCGGTCAAGGGGGTCCAGACCCTCGAGGACGCGAAGAAGCTCGCCGACCTCGGCGTCGACGCGGTCGTGCTCTCCAACCACGGCGGCCGCCAGCTGGACCGCGCCCCCGTGCCCTTCCATCTTCTGCCCGAGGTGGCGCGCGAGATCGGCAAGGACGTCGAGATCATCCTGGACACCGGCATCCGCAGCGGTGCCGACATCGTCGCCGCGATCGCGCTGGGCGCCGACTTCACGATGATCGGCCGCGCCTACCTCTACGGGCTCATGGCCGGCGGCAAGGAAGGCGTGGACCGCACCATCGAGATCCTCGCGAGCCAGGTCGAGCAGACCATGAAGCTGCTGCAGGTCCCCACCCTCGCCGATCTCGGTCCGCAGCACGTCACGCAGCTCGGCCGCCTCACCCGCCTCGGCGAGGAGGAGCGCCGCTCCCGGGTTCTCTGACCGGCCCGCCGCGGGGCGCGTCGGCCGGTCCGACGCGCCCCGCCGGCCGTGTACATCAGCGGCGCGGAGTCCTAGGGTCGAGCCATGACCCCCGACGACGCCGCCCCTGCCGCTCCCTCCCTCGACGACCGCAGCGCCCCGGACATCAAGCCGCGCAGCCGCACGGTCACCGACGGTCTGGCCGCCACCACCTCCCGCGGCATGCTGCGCGCGGTGGGGATGGGCGATGCGGACTGGGACAAGCCCCAGATCGGCATCGCGAGCTCCTGGAACGAGATCACCCCCTGCAACCTGTCGCTGGACCGGCTCGCCCAGGCCGCGAAGGAGGGCGTGCACTCCGGCGGCGGGTACCCGCTGCAGTTCGGCACCATCTCGGTCTCCGACGGGATCTCGATGGGGCACGAGGGCATGCACTACTCCCTCGTCTCCCGCGACATCATCGCCGACAGCGTCGAGACGGTGATGCTCGCCGAGCGGCTCGACGGCTCCGTGCTGCTGGCCGGCTGCGACAAGTCCCTGCCGGGGATGCTGATGGCCGCGGCGCGGCTCGATCTCGCGAGCGTCTTCGTCTACGCGGGCACGATCATGCCCGGCCGCGCCGCGCTCTCCGACGGCACGGAGAAGGACGTGACGATCATCGACGGCTTCGAGGCCGTCGGCGCCTGCGCCCGCGGGCTGATGAGCCGGGAGGACGTCGGCCGGATCGAGCGCTCCATCTGCCCGGGCGAGGGCGCCTGCGGCGGCTTCTACACCGCGAACACCATGGCGACGGTCGCCGAGTCGATCGGCATGTCGATCCCCGGCTCGGCCACTCCCCCGTCGGCCGACCGGCGCCGCGACGCCGACGCGCGCCGGGCGGGCGAGGCCGTGGTGGGGATGCTGAGGCAGGGCATCACGACCTCCGACATCATGACCAAGGCCGCCTTCGAGAACGCGATCAGCGTGGTGCAGGCCTTCGGCGGCTCGACCAACGCAGTGCTGCACCTGCTCGCGATCGCGCACGAGGCGGGCGTGGACCTCACCCTTGAGGACTTCGCCCGGATCGGTGCGAAGGTGCCGCACCTCGCGGACCTCAAGCCCTACGGCCGCTACGTCATGAACGACGTCGACCACGTGGGCGGCATCCAGGTGGTGATGAAGACGCTGCTGGACGAGGGCCTGCTGGACGGGGACTGCCTGACCGTCACCGGTCGCACGATCGGCGAGAACCTCGAGGTGCTGAAGCCCCGCCCGGCCGACGGGACCGTGCTGCGCCCGGCGACCGCGCCGATCGCCCCGACCGGCGGGATCACGATCCTGCACGGCTCGCTCGCCCCCGAGGGCGCGGTGGTGAAGTCCGCGGGCTTCGAGGAGGACGTCTTCGAGGGGACCGCGCGCGTGTTCGAGCGGGAGCAGCATGCGCTGGACGCGCTGAACGACGGCACGATCGACCACGGCGACGTGGTGGTGATCCGCTACGAGGGCCCCAAGGGCGGGCCGGGCATGCGCGAGATGCTCGCGATCACCGGCGCGATCAAGGGCGCCGGGCTCGGCAAGGACGTGCTGCTGATGACGGACGGCCGCTTCTCCGGCGGGACGACGGGCCTGTGCGTCGGCCACATCGCCCCGGAGGCGGTGGACGGCGGGCCGATCGCGTTCGTGCGCGACGGGGACCGGATCCGGCTGGACGTCGGTGCGGGCACCCTCGACCTGCTGGTCGACGAGGCGGAGCTCGCCGCGCGGCAGGAGGGCTGGGAGCCGCTGCCGCCGAAGTTCACCAAGGGCGTGCTGGGCAAGTACGTGAAGCTCGTGAAGTCCGCCTCGCGCGGCGCGATCCTCGGGGACTGAGCGGGGCGGGGACGGCTCAGGGCTCGGCGACGAGCAGCACGAGGGACCCCTCGTAGCGCGGCAGCGTGCGCAGCGCGCCGTGTCTGGCGTCCCAGGTGCCGTCGAGCAGGTCCCCGGCGAGCTCCCGGGTGAAGCGGTCGATCACCGCAGGCTCGACGAGGCTCCAGGCGGAGCAGGCGCGCTGCGCCTCGGTATCGAGCAGGTGCTCGGGCCGTCCGTAGTACGCCTCGGTGAACCCGTCGGTGCAGCCCTGCGGGATCAGCACGGTGCTGATCGAGACGCTGCCGCCGAGCCCCTCGGCGAGCGCCTCCGGCGACGGGCAGCGGCGCGCCTCGACCTCGAGCACCTCCGGCGCGTACTCCCGCACCCAGAACTCCTGCACGCGGGCCGGGTCGCAGGTGAGGATCACGACCGGGCCGCGCGTCACGCGGCGCAGCTCGGCCAGGCCCGCAGGAAGGTCCTGCCACTGGTGGACGCTGAAGGTGGTCATGGCGGCGTCGAAGGAGTCGTCGGCGAAGGGCAGCTGCTCGGCGGTCGCGTCCACGGCCGGGGCCAGGTGGGCGGGGCGCTGGGCCCGCATCACGGCGGAGGGCTCGACGGCGATGACCTCACGGTCCGTCGGCTCGTAGGAGCCCGCCCCGGCGCCGACGTTGAGCACGGTGCGCGCCTCGCCGAGCGCCTGGGTGATCACGGCGGCGAGCCGCGGGTCGGGGCGTCGGTAGCGGGAGTAGGTGGACCCGAGGGCGCCGTAGTCCGCGTCTCCCGCGCTGCCGTCCTGCATGCGCTGTGCCATGGGGGTCAGCCTAGTGAGGGGCTCGGGCGTGGACGGCCGCGTGCGGCCGGGCGCCCGGGTCCGTGCGCGTCTCGACATCGAGGACCTCGAACCCCGCCGCCTCCACGAGCTCGGTCATCCGGCCGACGGGCCAGTGCTGCGCCGGCGCGACGGCGTGGTCGAAGGGCTCCTGCCGCGCCCCGTCGAAGAACCCCAGCAGCAGGGTCCCGCCGCGGCGCAGGGCCCGGTGCAGCGCGGCGAGGGCGCCGGGCATCGCCGCGGGCTCGAGGTGGATCAGCGAGTACCAGGCGAGGATCCCGCCCCAGGTGCCCGGGTGCCCTTCGAGGTCGGCGAGCGCGGCCCGGCGATAGGCCGTCCCGGGACGGCGGTCCCGGGCGCTCCGCACGAACTCCGCCACCGGGTCCCAGCCCTCGACCTCGTGGCCGAGCGCAGCGAGGTGCGCGGTCCAGTGTCCGGGGCCGCAGCCGAGGTCGAGCAGCGGCCCACAGGCCGTGCGGGCCCAGGTCTCGATCCGTCGGACGTCCGCCGGGGCCATCGCCTCGACGCTGCCGAGCAGCGCGGTGTACTCCTCGGCGCGGCGGGCGTAGGCCTCCAGTGCGGTCATGGACGAGGATCCTAGGCGGCAGCGGCAGGGCCGCCCTTCAGGCGCGCGAGGACGAGCAGCGCGGCAGGGACCAGGACGAACAGGAACCCGCTGGGTCCGAGGATCCACACGCAGCCCAGGGCCCAGAGCCCGAGCACGGGCCCGAACGCCGCGGGTGCTCGCCCTCCCTGCCTCCCCAGACGGATCAGCAGCAGGGCGAGCAGGACGCCGGGGAGGACGAACCCGCCGGGCAGCCCCCAGAACTGCGCCGCCTCGTCGAGGCTCGCCTCGGTGGTGCGCAGCGGTCCGGCGAGCCAGTCGGCCCAGTACGGATGGAGCGAGAAGGCGAGCGTGTGCAGGGCGCAGATCGCGAGGAGGCTCCAGCCGGCGGCCGTCGTGAGGCGGTCGGGACGGGGGCGGGTGCGGAGGGCGGGGGTGTCGGTGGTGGTGCTCATGGGACGAGCCTCGCCCTCGCCCGTCCCGCCCGCCTCCCTCCCGCGAGCGACTGCGCACCCCCGTGCGGGGGAACGGCGGGGCCGACCGCGTCGCTCCGCTCGTCCGTCGCACCCCGCTCCTAGGCTCGTGAGCATGTCGCCGTCGCGCCGCTCTGCTGCGCGCTCCGTCCCCGCCGATGCGGTGCGGGCCGAGCGCGAGCGGATCCGCGCGCTCCTGCTCGCGCAGCGTCCAGAGCTGGGCGCTCGCCTCGCCGTCGGCCCGAGCGGTGCGCTCGTGATCCCGCTGCGCAGGGGCGGGAGCGTCGAGATCGGCAGGATGCGCCGACGAGGCACGCCCCGCTGGGTCGTGGTCGCACCGTCGGCGGCGGGCGCGCGGGTGCGAGAGCCCGCGACGCCGAGCGCGATCGTCCGGGTCGTCCTGGCCGCGCTCGACGAGGACGCGACGGGCAGGTCGCTCAGCGCGGTGCGATGAGGTCCGCGAGGATCTCGATCTGGGGGCGGAGGATGTCCTCTCCGAGGGCGACCGCATCGGGGCCGAGCTGGCCGAACAGGTGGGCGCTGATCACACCGACGAGTCCCGACCAGGCCGTGACGGCGCGGGCGGCGGTCGCGGCGTCCGCCTCGATCGCGAACTCCGTCAGATGCCGGTCCAGCAGCTCCGAGACCGCAGGGGCGAGCGCCGGCGACTCGCCGAGCGGTCGATCCCCCCGGGCCGCGTCGGCCGCGATCGCGAGCACCTCGCGGGTCACCTGCGTGCCGGGCGCGTTCGTGGTCTCCGACGGCGCCGCGTAGCCCGGGACCGGGGTGCCGTACAGCAGCGACCAGCGCTCCGGGGCGGCGAGCGCCCAGCTCGACATCGCCCCGCCGAGGGCGAGGAAGCGCTCGCGCGGCTCGTCGCCGGCGCCCGCGAGACGCTCCTCGACCGCGGCGGCTAGGTCCTCGTAGGCGTCGACGATCAGCAGCGTCAGCAGCTCGTCGCGGCTGGCCACGTAGCGGTAGACCGCCGAGGAGACCATGCCGAGGCCGCGGGCGATCTCGCGGACGCTGAGGCCGGCGACGCCGCTCTCGGCGAGCTGGGCGTTCCCGAGCTCGACGATGCGGGCCATGGTGCGCTCCCGGGCGAGGGCGCGGGATGTCGGTGCGGCGTTCATGCTCCGCATCCTCCCACACTCCGAGAGCACTGCTCTTGACGTCGAACCGAGAGCGGTGTTCACTGTTCTCGACAGAACAGAGAGCAGTGCTCACATTCGGGAGGCAGTCATGCATCACCTCGTCATCGGAGAAGGACAGATCGGCCGCGCGATCATCGAGCGGGCGCTCGCGGACGGCGACACCGTCACCGTGCTGCGCCGCACCGCGAAGGACCCCTCCCCCGGGATCCGGCGCGTCGCCGGGGACGTGCTCGACCCGGCGGCGCTCGGGGCCGCGATCGACGGCGCCGACGCCGTCATGGCCACCTTCCACGCCCCCTACGACGCCCGGCTCTGGCGCCAGCAGCTCCCGCCCCGCGAGCTCGCCGTGCTCGACGCGGCCGCCGAGCGCGGGATCCCCGTCGTCCTCCCCGAGTCCTTCTACGGCTTCCAGGGCGAGGCCGCGTTCCTCACGGAGGACGCCTCGCCCAGTCCGCAGGACGAGAAGGGACGGGTGCGGGTGGAGCTGCTGGCCGCGCGCCGTGCGCACCGGGCCCGCACCCTCAGCGTCATCGCCTCGGACCTGATCGGGCCGAGCACCGTCGGCACCGGAGCGGCGGTCGCGACCGCGATGGTGATCGAGCCGCTGCTCGCGGGGCGTCGCGCGATCCTGTTCGGCCGGGCCGACGCGCCGCACACCCTCACCCATGTGCCGGATCTCGCGGCGGCGATGCTCCACGCCGCCCGCCGCGCCGAGCACCTGACCGGGGCCGCGGGCGATGCGGTGCTGAACGCCCCTGCCGCCCCCGCCCGCACCCAGCGGGAGCTGATCGCGGAGGTGTCCCGGCTCGTCGGCGCGCCCGCCCGTCGGCCGATCCCGATCCCTCGGGCGGCACTGACCCTGCTCGCGCCGTTCAACACCTTCGCCCGTGAGCTCCACGGGATCTCCGGGCTCTGGTACGGGCCGTGCGCGCAGGTGCCGGGGCGTCTCGAACGGGAGGAGGGGCTCGTCGCGACGAGCTGGGAGGACGCGGTCGGCGCGACGGTCAGGGCGGCGCAGGGCGCTCGCGACACGAAGGCTGTTAGCGTCGCCCCATGAGCGACTCCACCCCCGCCGCCGGCCCCTCCCGCCACCTGTCGATCGTGATCGACCGCCCCTGGCGTCGCGTGTACGAGTACGTGAGTGATCCGCGGAACCTGCCCCGCTGGGCGGCGGGGCTCGCGGGCAGCGAGGTGCAGCGGGAGGTCTCCCAGTGGTCGATGAGCTCGCCGATGGGGCGGGTGCTGGTCAGCTTCGTGCCGGAGAACGATCTGGGCGTGGTGGACCACACCGTCACCCTGCCCACCGGCGAGTCCGTGCTGAACCCGCTGCGGGTGCTGCCGCTGACGGAGGAGAGCTGCGAGGTGGTGTTCACCCTGCGCCGCGGCTCGATGAGCGAGGCGGAGTTCGCGGAGGACGCCGAGGCCGTCGGCGCGGACCTGGCGACGCTGAAGGAGATCTGCGAGCAGGGCTGAGGGTCGGGGCAGGGATGCCCAGCGATCGAGAAGCACACCCAGCGGCTCTTCGCGAAGCTCGGGCTGAGCGACGACGCGAGCGGTCACCGGCGGGTGACAGCGGTGCTGACGCTGCTGGGGAAATGGTCGAACGGCCGGCTCGCGCGGCCCGCCTTTCCTCCACAGTCGGGGGCTGTGCACAATTCTTGTCGAGGTATTGACAGGCCCACTTCCTCGCATTTTCCGCGGTCAACCCAAGGCGTCAACATCGAACCGTTTCTCCGACGGGTCCGGCAGGGCGCGCGCGACGGGCAAACACTCGTCGCATCGCGCATGACCAGCACTCTCACCGCACAGACGCCGACACGGCCACCTCGACCTCTCCTCCACACACCCACGTTATCCACAGTTCTGTCCACATTTACGAGAAGGCCGTAGGATTCATCCACAGATTCCCTTCAGTCCTGGTGTCACAAATCGCACACACGTACGATGGAGGCATGGCTCACACGAGACGGCAGGACGACGGGGACCGCCCCGGTGGGGACTCCTGCCGCCCCGGCGCAGAGCCCCCGTCGGCCCGCGCGTCCGGGCCTGACGGCGGTTCTGAGCCGGCCGGCGGTCCTGCAGAGGTCGACGTCCTGGATCGGGCCGCCGCGCAGCTCGCAGGCCTCGGCGCCGACCCGTCGGCCCGCGCGGTCCTCGCCGAGGTGCTGACCTCTACCCTCCACGCCTTCACCCGCACCCGGTCCACGCGCGATCCGCTGCCGGACACTGCCCCCGGCAGCGCCGAGGAGGCCCTCGCCGTGCTCGCCGGGCTCGATCACCTGCGCTCCGCACTCGCCGCGATCGACACGACCTGGCAGGTGCAGGCCGAGCAGAGGATCGCTCGCGACGACGAGGCGCACGAAGTCCCCGCCTCCCGTCGCGGCAAGGGTGCATCCCACGAGATCTCGCTCGCCCGTCGCGCCTCCCCCTCCGCCGGCTCCTACTCCCTCGCCGCGGCGCGCCGGCTCGTCCAGCAGCTGCCCGGCACCACCTCTGTGCTGCGCAGCGGACGGCTCACCGCAGAGCAGGCCTCGACCGTCGCGACCACGCTCGACGGCGCCTCCCCGGAGACCTGTGCACGGATCGACCGACTGATCGCCGAGGACCCCGAGGCGCTGCAGGGACGCGGGAGGAAGCGCCTGGCCTCCGACCTGCGCGGCATGGTCCAGCAGCTCGAGCCCGAGGGCTCGCGGGACCGGGCCGAGCGCGCCGCACGCGCACGCCACGTGACGATGACGCCGCTGGCCGACGGGATGGCGCGGCTCAGCGCGGTGCTGCCCGGCCTCGAGGCGACCTCCGTGATGCAGACCCTCCACGCCCGCTCCGAGTCTCTCCGCGCCGCCGGATCCCGCACACCCGCACGCGCCCTCGAGGCGGACCTGCTGGTGGATGCCGTGCTGCGAGCAGCCCCCACGGGCACCGCCCTCACCCCCACCGCCTCCCGGCCACGGCTCGACCTCGGCATCGTCATCACCGACAGGGCGCTGCTCGGTCGCGGTGACGAGGAGGAGTGCGCCCTGCTCGAGGGCTACGGAACGATCCCCGCCCACGTCGTCACCGACACCCTGCAGGGTCGGCCTCCGGGACGGATCCGCGAGGTGGGGTCCGAGGATCCGCCGGTCGTCAGCGGGACTCCTGCTGCGGAAGGTCCGTCCGAGGGGGACGATCCCGTAGGGACCAACGATCCACACGGTGCCGGTGCCAGCGATCCACCGGACCGTTCCGCCCCGATCGAGCACCCCGACCAGGAAGCCGCCGCCGTCTTCCGTCGGCTGTACGCGAGTCCGCGCCCGGGCGAGCTGGTGGCGATGGAATCCCGGGCGCGCGCCTTCCCCGTCGGGCTCTCCCGGCTGATCCGTCTGCGGGACGTCACCTGCCGCACGCCCTGGTGCAATGCGGTGATCCGCCACATCGACCACGTCGTGCCCCATCACCGCGGCGGGCCGACCAGCTACGAGAACGGCCAGGGCCTGTGCGTGCGCTGCAACCTGGCCAAGGAGCACGGGCAGTGGGAGATCACGGCAGCCGACGCGGAGGCCGGTGCCGGGGCCGACGGCGCGGCCCGACATCGCTGGACCAGCCCGCACGGCGCCGTCGGCTACTCGTCGCCGCCGAGCGTGATCCCTCCGCCCCTCCGCGCCGAAGGGTCCGCTCATACCTCTGGGGACGACTCCGCCCCGACGGAGGACGGGGGCTCCCCGCTCGGCGGCGATGCAGAAACTCCGTGACTCCCGCCGCCCCCGCCGCCTACGCTCGCGCTGACAGCCGACGGAGCGACCGGATCCCGGGTCAGCGGACCTTCCGGGCCAGCGTCGTGATGACGTGCCAATGCTTCTTCTCCGCGAGGAAGCGGCCGTCCTCGTCGCGCACCGAGCGGTCGATCACGTGGAAGTCGCGGAACATCGCGTCGATCTCGTGGAGCGGGAGCGTGGCGACATCGGGCAGCTCCGCCCAGGAGTCGTTGGGGCCGAAGAAGTCCACGGCCATCACGCCGCCGCGCGGGAGGGCGCCGACGAGCTTCGCCCACACCTCCGGCAGCGCCTCCGGGCCGAGCAGGCCCAGGGTGTAGGTCGAGTAGACGATCTGCGCGGACGGGAACTCCGCCACGTCCTGGATGTCGGTGTGGTGGAAGGTCACCGAGCCGCTCATGCGCTCGTTCTCCACCAGGCGGGCAGCGAGGGTGTCGTCGCTGTCGTAGGCATGGTCCTGCCAGCCGCGCCGGGCGAACTGGAGGGAGTCGGCACCGGCGCCGGCCCCCAGATCGAGCACGACCCCGGGACGGCGGTCACCTCCGGCCGCAGAGATCGCCTTCCCCACGAGCCGACGGGCGGGACGGCCCGCGGCGTGGGCGTTCAGCGCCGCCCAGTCAACCTTCTCCGCCGTGTCCATGTCTGTCAGGCTCCACTATGCTGTTTCCCAGTTCAACTTCCCGTGACCCAGGCCGCGTCCTATTTCGTCACGGGCGAACAGGAGCCCCTCGGAGGGTCACCGCGCGACCCCTCTAGGATGGCGGGATGACGGCCACCTCCCTGCGGATCGCCGCGGTCTGCCTGCACACCTCACCGCTCACCGAGCCCGGAGGCGCGGACGCGGGCGGCATGAACGTCGTGGTGCTCGAGCAGTCCCTCGCCCTCGCCCGGCTGGGCCACCGCGTCGACCTCTTCACCCGACGCTCCGACCCCGACGCGCCGGCCGTGGTCGAGGTCGCCGACGGGGTGCGCCTGCTGCACCTCGACGCCGGGCCCGCCGCCCCCGTCGCCAAGGGCGACATGGACGCGATGATCCGGCCCTTCCGCGAGCAGCTGCGGCCGCACCTCGCCGACGGCGACTACGACCTGGTCCACTCCCACCACTGGTTCAGCGGCGTCGCCGCCCTGCCCCTCGCCCGGGAGCTGGACCTCCCCCACCTGCAGTCCTTCCACTCGGTCGCGGCGCCCGAGGGCTCCTCGACGCTCGAGGCCGGGGAGCCGGCCGAGTCCGAGGGTCGCATCCCCGGCGAGCAGTTCGCCGCGACCGGCTCCGACCTGGTCATCGCCGTCTCCGACGCGGAGGCGCGCACCGTCGTGGAGCGCTACGGCGTTCCCGGAGAGCGCCTCGCCGTGGTCCGCCCCGGCGTGGACGTGGACCGCTTCCACCCCTGCGAGGACGTGCAGGCCCGGCGCCACCGCCCCACCCTCCTGTTCACCGCGCGGATCGAGCCGCTGAAGGGCCCCGACCTGGCGCTCGAGGTCCTCGCTCGGCTCGACCCCGCACGGGGCGCGCGGCTCGTGCTGGCCGGCTCCGCCGCCCCCGCCTTCGCCGAGTACCTGGAGTCGCTGCGGGCCCTCGCGAAGGAGCTCGGCGTCGAGGACCGGGTCGAGATGGTCGGCACCCTGGACCGCGATCAGCTCGCCGAGGAGATGCGCTGCGCCGGCGCTCTGCTGCTGACCAGCTGGTCGGAGACCTTCGGCCTCGTCGCCCTCGAGGCGCAGGCCAGCGGCACTCCCGTCCTCGCCTGGCGCGCGGCCGGCGGGGTGCGGGAGGCCCTCGCGCCCGACGGCCTGGTGCAGGGCAGCCGCGACCCCGATGTCTGGGCCGAGACCCTCGAAGCGCTCCTCGACGACGAGGACCGCTACGCGGCGGCGGTCCGCGCCGCCCGCGAGTTCGCCGCCTCCCGCACCTGGGAGGCGACCGCCGAGGCGCTCGCCTCCCAGTACACCCGACTCGTGGAGGAGCGCGCATGAGCACCGACCCCTGGCAGCTGCTCGGGACCGCACGCACCGTGCTCGCCGTCCACGCCCATCCCGACGACGAGTCGCTCTCCACCGGCGCGCTGCTCGCCGCGCTCGCCGCCGACGGCACCCGCGTCGTGCTCGTCACCGCGACCCGCGGCGAGGAGGGCGAGAGCGTCCCCGGCGCGGTCGCCGACGGGGACGAGCGCCCCCTCGAGGAGATCCGGGAGCAGGAGATCGATGCCGCGACCGCCGCGCTCGGGATCGCCGAGCGGCACTGGCTGGGCACCGCCCCCGCACTCGCGGCCGGCGCGGCCCCGCGCCGCTACCGCGACTCGGGCATGGCCTGGGTGCGCGAGGGGCTCGCCGGTCCCTCCCCCGACGCCGGCCCCGACAGCTTCTCCCTCGCCCCGCTCGAGCAGGCCGCGGACGACCTCGTCGCCCTCGTGGAGCAGTCCCGTCCGGACGTGCTGATCGGCTATGACGACGAGGGCACCTACGGGCATCCCGACCATGTGCGCGCCCATCACGTCGCCGTCGCCGCGGCCGAGCGGACCGGCGTGCCGCTGGTGCAGATCGCGAGCGACGCCGCGGCACCCGGCACCGTGGTGCGCGATCTCCCGCAGACCGCGGACGCGGTGGAGCGGGCGGTGGACTCCTACCGGACCCAGCTCACGCTGCGCGGACCGGCCGAGGGCGGGTTCGCGATCCGGCACGTCGGCGGGCAGGACGACACGGTCGCCCTGCGCACCGGGCTCCGGGGCTGAGCACCCCGCTCCGGGGTCTCAGACGCTGACGTCCAGCAGCGTCGGCAGGTGATCGCTGGCGCCCGAGAGCCGCTCCTCGCCGACCCGCGCGGTGGAGCGGACGGCCCGCGCGTCGCGCACCCGCACGCCCTCGCCGACGAGGGTCGCGTCGATCCGGCGCACCGGACCTGCGGCCGGGAACGTGTGCTCGGACTGCCCGGCCGGGTCCCGCAGCAGCGGGTCCAGCAGACGGCGCGCCGCGCCGTCGGCGGTCTCGTTCAGGTCGCCGCCGACGATCACCGGCGCCCCCGCCCCGCGCACCAGCGCCGCGACGTGCTCGGCATGGCGCAGACGGTTGTCCTCCTGCAGCGCGAAGTGGAGCGAGGAGACGACCACCTCGCCGCCGCCGGGGACCGACAGCCGTACCGCGGCGACCCCGCGCGGGTAGGTGGAGTTCAGGTCCGTGACGCTCTGCGTGACCGGGTGCATGCCGCGGCGGATCACCTGCGCGGCGACGTCCTCGGTCGCGAGGATCGCGAGGCCCCGCCCGCCGAGCCCGCCGACCAGGACCCGTCGGCCGATGCGCCGGGCGAACCAGGCCAGCCGCGTCGTGGGCAGCACGAAGCGGGGCGCCTCCTGGACCAGGAGCACGTCGGGGTCGAGATCCTCGACCGCCTCGATCAGCGCATGCAGGTCGCCGCGCAGCTCCCACAGGTTCCAGGACAGGATCCGCAGGTCCCAGCCAGCGCGCCCCGAACTGCCTCGGGCGGCGCTCACGGGATCGGCTCCTCGTCCACCTGCGGGGCGATCACCCGCTCGACGAGGTTCGCGAGCTCCTCGACCTCGTAGCCGGGCCAGCCGAACAGGACTCGCCTCCATTCGGGCGGGACGGCCTTGTGGCCGAGCGCCGCCCCCATCAGGGAGCCGGTGATGCAGGCGACGGTGTCGGTGTCGTAGCCGGCCCGGGCCGCGGCCTCGAGCGCGGCGACCAGTGCGTCGCGCTGGGCGAACTTCCCCTCGGGGATCGGGCCGACGCCGGCGATCGCCGCCCACGCCGCCTGGAAGGCGCCGACGACCCAGCCGTTGCGGCGGAACATGACCGGGGTCGACTCCTCCGCCTCCTCGATCCGATCCTGCCAGACCGTGCGGCGCTCGGGCTCGAGCTGGTCGAGGCCGACGCGCACGTCGAGCTCGCCTGTGAGGATCGCGTGGCGCACGGCGAAGCCCCACAGGATGCAGGCCTCGATCGTGTCCGGATGCACGTGTGTCAAGCGGCACACCGAGGCGATCGCCTCGGCCGCGTCCGCGTCCGGGGAGAGCAGATAGGGCAGCACCGAGGCGTGGGCGCGCATCAGGGAGCCGTTGCCCGCGGAGGTCGGGTGGTCCTCGTGCGCCTTCGCGGCCGCGGCCCGGAAGTCGACCGCGCGCGGCGCGTAGTGGCCCGCCTCGCGGCCGATGTCCGCCGCGGAGCGCAGCACGTGGGAGGTGAGGTTCCCGATGTCCGGGGTGCCCAGCGACCACGAGTACCACTCGCGCGCGATGTGGTCCTGCGCGGACTCGAGCCGCAGGTCATGGTGGTCGGAGGCGGCTAGAGCGGCTTCGAGCACGACGATCGCCATCGAGGTGTCGTCGGTCCACTCCCCCGGCTGCCAGCCGAGCACGCCGCCGCCGATCATGGCGATCTCCTCGGAGTCGACGACAGGGGCCTGGAACTCGTAGGGCGCCCCGAGCGCGTCCCCGGTCGCCGCGGCCACGACGGCGCCGACCGCCCGCTGCCGCTGCGCCGCGGTCAGCCCGGGGGCCTGGGAATGCTTCTCGTCCGTCCTCACGAGCCCATGGTTCCACAGGTCAGGCCCGGGCCGGGCCCCGTTACCCTGGTGGGGACCGAGAAGGAGCCCCATGACCGACACCCCCGCGGAGCCCCGCCCGCACTGCGACGACCCCCACGATCCCCATGACCACACCGGCCATGACCATCCCCCCACCGGGGCGGATCTCGTCCGGGACCTCGTCAAGGGCCTGTCGATCCAGGCCCTGCTGATCCCCGCCCTCGCGATCGTGATGCTGGTGGCGATCCTGCCCTTCGCCCCCACCACGCCGGTGCCGCTGCTGCTGGGCATCGGGCTGGGCGCCCTGCAGCTCGTCTCCCTCGTCGCGACGAGCCTCTTCGTCGCCCGCACCCGCCGCCAGCTCGCCGTGAACCCGGGGCTGGTCGCGGTGCGCAGCGTGCTCGAGGAGGTGCTGCGCATCGCCGCGGTGCTGCTCGCTCTCGTGCTGTGGCCGGCCGACATCCGCTCCGAGCTCGGGGTGTGGGTGGGCGCCGGCTGCGCGCTGGTGTGGATCGTGCTGGCGACCGCGCAGACCGTCGCGACCCGGCGCCGCATCGCCACGCCCGGCGACTGGTCCGAGGAGGCGATCTCGACCCTGCTCTCCCAGCGCGTCGGCGCCCGCGAGACCGTCGTGATGCGCCTGCTGGACGTGCTCGGCACCGTGATGTTCCAGCTCGGCGCGACCGTGCTCGTGATCCTCTCGCCCGTGCTCGCCGTCGGCACCGCCGTGCTCTCGATCGGCACCGGGCTGTCGACCCTCGTCCTCCAGCGCAGGCCTCCGGCGGAGCGCTCCCGCACCACCTGGGCGTACATGCCCGTCGCCCTCGGCGCGCTGACCCTCGCCCTGGCCGTGCTCGGACTGCTGAGCCTCTGACCGACCGACCCCACCACCCCCGCAGGAGCCGATGATGACCGCAGCCCTCCCCTCCGGACTCGACCTCGAGCAGGTCGACGCCGCCGCCCGCCCCCAGGACGACCTCTTCGGCCACGTCAACGGCCGCTGGCTCGCCGAGCACGTGATGCCCGCCGACCGGTCCAGCGACGGCGCCTTCCACGCGCTGCGCGACCTGTCCGAGGAGCGGGTGCGGGAGATCGTCGAGGAGGCGGCCGACGACGTCGCGCGCAGCGCGGACGAGGCGGGGAGCCTGCCGGTCCCGACCACCGACCACGCCCGGATCGGCACGCTGTACCGCATGTTCATGGACACCGAGGCGATCGAGGCCGCCGGCCTGTCCGGCCTCGTCGGCCTGCTCGACGAGATCGGGGCGATCCGGGACCTCGAGGGCCTCGTGCGCCGGATGGCGGCGCCCGACTCGGGGGCCTCGGCGGTGCTCGCCTATGTGTGGACCGACGACCACGACTCCTCCCAGTACCAGGTCAAGATCCATCAGGGAGGCCTCGGCCTGCCCGACGAGTCCTACTACCGCGAGGAGCACCACGCCGAGACCCGCGAGGCCTATGCCGCGCACCTGGCGAACCTCGCCCGCCTCGCCGAGCTGCCCGGCCGTGCCGGGCTCGCCGTCGGCGGCCCCGAGGAGCTCGCCCGCGCCGTGCTCGACTTCGAGACCCGGCTCGCCGCCTGCCACGTCGACGTGGTCCGCCTGCGCGACCGGGAGAAGTCCGACAACCCCATGGACGCCGCGCAGCGCCGCGAGCTCGCCCCCGCCTTCCCCTGGGACGCGTACATCGAGGGCACCGGCGCGCCGGCCGCGGCCTTCGACGTGGTCTCCGTCGGCCAGCCCGAGTTCGTCTCCGCCGCCGCGGAGCTGCTGGCCGGGGAGGACCTCGCCGTGCTCCGCACCTGGCTCGCCCTGCACACCGTCTCCTCCTACGCCCCCTATCTCCCCGCCGCGCTGGTCGAGGAGGACTTCGACTTCTCCGGCCGCGTCCTCTCCGGCGCGGAGGAGCTGAAGGAGCGGTGGAAGCGGGGCGTGGCCCTGGTCGAGGGCGCGGTCGGCTTCGCCGTCGGCCGCGAGTACGTCGCCCGCCACTTCCCCGCCGCCCACAAGGAACGGATGACCGCGCTGGTCGACGCACTGATGGACGCCTACCGCGACTCGATCAGCTCGTTGGACTGGATGACCCCGGCCACCCGCGAGAAGGCGCTCGCGAAGCTCGAGAGGTTCACCCCGAAGATCGGGTACCCCGAGAAGTGGCGCGACTACGACGGCCTCGAGCTCGTCCCCGGCGACCTCGTCGCGACCGTCCGCGCCTCCCGCCGCTTCGAGGCGGACTTCGAGTTCTCGAAGGTCGGCGGGCCGATGGACGAGACCGAGTGGCACATGACCCCGCAGACGGTCAACGCCTACTACAACCCCGGCCGGAACGAGATCGTCTTCCCCGCCGCGATCCTCCAGCCCCCGTTCTTCGACGCGGAAGCCGACGACGCCGTGAACTTCGGCGGGATCGGCGCGGTGATCGGCCACGAGGTCGGCCACGGCTTCGACGACCAGGGCTCGAAGTACGACGGGGACGGCAACCTCGTCTCCTGGTGGACGGAGGAGGACCGCGAGGCCTTCGACGCCCGCGCCGCCCGTCTCATCGCGCAGTACTCGGAGCTCTCCCCGCGCGAGCTCGACGACTCCCACCGCGTCAACGGCGCCCTCACCATCGGCGAGAACATCGGCGACCTCGGCGGGCTCTCCATCGCGGTGAAGGCCTATCTCGCCAGCCGCTCCGAGGAGGAGGCCGCGGCCGAGCTCGACGGACTCACCGGCCTGCAGCGCGTGTTCTGGTCCTGGGCGACCGTGTGGCGGGGCCGGAACCGGCCCCAGGAGGCGATCCGCCGCCTCGCCGTGGACCCGCATGCGCCGATGGAGTTCCGCTGCAACACGGTCGCCGGGCACCTCGACGAGTTCCACGAGGCCTTCGACGTGCGCGAGGGCGACGGCATGTACCGCGCCCCCGAGGACCGGGTGAGCATCTGGTGAGGCCCGATCCGCCCTTCCACGTCGGGCGGACGGTGCCCTCCTCCGTGGGCTGGACCCGCGTCGTCGTCACGGTGGTGGCGGGCCTGATCGTGTCGGGCCTGCTGCTGCAGCGCGGCTCGGCGCCGGGCGCGATCGCGGTGCTCGCCGCCTTCGCGCTGCTGGCGCTGTGGACGTGGATGGCCCAGGCCACCCGCTTCGTGGTCGACGAGCGCGGGATCACCGTGAGCCTCGGCGGGTTCCTCCCCCGTCCCACCTGGCCGGTCGAGGACTTCCGCACCGTGCAGCTGCGGGAGATCCCCTCCGGCACCGTGGGCGCCGCCCTCGGCGGCTACGGCTGGCGGCGCGGGAGGGCGATGACCCCGAAGCCCGAGGAGCTCACCCCCGTCGGCGCGCGGAAGATCTTCACCGTCGCCGAGCAGCAGCGGCCCTACCGGATGCTGGTCACCCGGCCGGGCACGACCGTGGAGATCATCGGGACGAAGGACACCTGCTACATCCTCTCCCCCGTCGACCCCCAGGCGGCCGCCGATGCGATCGACCAGGCCATCCGTGCCCGCCGCTGAGCGTGCTCCTGGGCTAGACTGTCTGCTCGTCATCCACTGACAGGGGAGCACCGTGCGGTGCTGAGAGTGCGCCGACGGCGCAGACCCTCGAACCTGATCCGGCTCGCACCGGCGTAGGGAGTCGGGATTTCCGTGGAGCACCGCCGGTGCTCCGCGCCCCTTCCAGGACTTGGGAGGAGACGTGATGACCCGTTATCGCACCGTCGATCTGCTGGCGACCGTGCTGATCGGGGCGGCCTTCGGGGTCGCCTTCCTCGGCTACGGCCAGCTCTACACCCTGATCGGCCCGCTGACCGCGGCGTTCAAGCCTGCCGAGGGGCTGCTGGCGGGGATCTGGTTCCTGCCGGCCGTGCTCGCCGCGCTGCTGGTGCGCAAGCCCGGCGCCGCCCTGCTCGCGGAGATGGTCGCCGCCGTGCTCTCGATGCTGCTGGGCAGCCAGTGGGGCTGGGGCACCGCCGTGTCCGGTCTCATGCAGGGCGGTGGGGTCGAGCTCGCCTTCCTGCTCACCCGCTACCGGCGCTTCACCCTGCCCGTGGCGGTGCTCGGCGGCGTGCTCTCGGCCTTGCTCGAATGGGGATGGGAGAAGGTCGCCTACTACCAGGAGATGAGCTGGGCCTTCTCCGGCACGATGCTCGCCTTCTTCCTGCTCTCGGGGGCGCTGCTGTGCGGGGTGCTGGGCTGGGCGGCGAGCCGGGCGCTGATCGCGACCGGCGCGGTGGACTCCCTGGCCTCGGGCCGGGAGGCGGCCCGCGCGGTGGAGGCCTGAGCACCGGGACCGTCCCGGCGGCGTCCGTGCACGTCGACGGGCTGCGCTGGCGGCCGCTGACCCGGCGCGAGCCGACCATCGAGGGACTCGACCTCGAGATCCCGCCCGGGCAGCGAGTGCTGCTGGCCGGGGCGAGCGGCAGCGGGAAGTCGACCGTGCTGCGGGCGCTGGCCGGGCTGCTGGACCCCGAGGATGGGGACGGCGAGGGGCTCGTCCCCGCCCCCTCCCGGCCCGGGGAGCGGGGCCTGCTGCTGCAGAACCCGGTGCACGCCCTCGTCGGCGCGACCATCGCCCGCGACGCCGCCTTCGGACCGGAGAACGCGGGCCTGCCCCGGCCGGAGCTCACCGAGCGCGCCGCCCGGGCGCTCGAGGCGGCGCGCGTCGACCTCGACCCCGAGCGGGCGCCGTTGGACGCCTCGGGCGGTCAGCAGCAGCGGATCGCGCTCGCCGGTGCGCTGGCCCTGCGCCCCGACCTGCTGCTCCTGGACGAGCCGACCTCCATGCTCGATGCGCCGACGGCCGAGGAGGTGCGAGAGGCGATCCTGACGGTCGCGGGCGGCCGCACCCTCGTCGTCTCCGAGCACCGTATCGGGCCCTGGCTGCCGCACGTGGACCGGCTGATCGTGCTCGGCCCTCGCGCCCGGGTGCTCGCCGACGGAGCACCGGGCGAGCTGCTCTCCCGGCAGCGGGAGGTGCTGATCGAGGCGGGAGTGCTCGAGGAGGGGACCGCCGCCGAGGAGGCGCCGGGACCGGCCGAACCCGGCGAGGCCGTCGCCGCGCTGCACGGCGTCACCGTGCCCGCCCGGGGGCTCACCGCGCCGCAGGACCTCGAGCTGCGCTCCGGGCGGCTGACCGTGCTGACCGGCCCCTCCGGTGCGGGCAAGACCTCCCTGCTGCGCGTGCTCCTCGGCGCGGCGGAGCCTGGCGCGGGCACCGTGACCCGCCCCGAGCCCTCCCGGATCGCCCTCGTCCCGCAGGACCCCGAGCACTCCTTCGTCGCGACGACCGTGCGGGAGGAGGTCCTCGCCTCCCCCTGGGCCACGGACGAGGACCTCGCGGACGAGCTCCTTCAGCGGGCGGGCCTCGCCCCGCTCGCCGGCGCCCACCCCCACCGCCTCTCCGGCGGCGAACAGCGCCGTCTCGCGATCGTCGCAGCCCTCGCCCAGCGCCCCGGCCTGCTCGTGCTCGACGAGCCGACCGTGGGCCTGGACGCCCGGCGGCGCCGCGAGGTGCTGGAGCTGCTGCGCGAGGCGAGGGCCCGCGGCACGGCGGTGCTCGTCGCGAGCCACGACGAGCTCCTCGTCGCCGCGGCCGACGCGCGCCATGACCTGCCCGCCCCGGCGCCGGGCGCGGTCCCCACGCCCTCGCTCCGCCGGGTCCCGGCCGACGCGCTGAACCCGCTGACGCTGAGCCTGATCGGGATCCTCGCCGCGATCGGCTCCTTCGCCGTGCAGAGCTGGCAGGGCGGGCTGCTCGCCCTCGCCCCGACCGTGCTGCTCGCCCCGCTGGCGGTGCGGAGCCTGCGCGGCGCGGCCCTGCGCCTGCTCCCGATCGTGCTCTCTGCGGCGGGGCTCGCCTGGACCACGGCGCTGCTGGGCGAGGCGCCGCCGCTGTCCGGGGAGGCATGGCTCGTCGGCCTGAAGGAGGCCGCGCGGATCACCGCTTTCGTCGCCCCCGGGGTGCTGGCCCTCGCCTCCGTGCGCCCGACCCCGCTCGGGGACGCGCTCGGCCAGCGCCTGCACCTGCCCGGACGGCCTGTCGCCGCCTCCGTGATCGCGCTGGTGCGGGTGGGGCATCTGGGGCGGCAGTGGGCGGCGATCCTCGAGGCCCGCACTCGCCGCGGCTTCGGCGGTCCCCGCTCCCCCGGGTGCTCGCGGGCGCCACCCTCGCCCTGCTCGTGGACACGCTGCGTGGCGCCGAGCAGCAGGCTCTGGCGATGGACTCCCGCGGCTTCGCGACCGCGACGCACCGCACCTGGGCGGCGCCGAGCCCCGTCGGTCCCGCGGACCTGCTGGGGGTCGTGATCGCGGCGGGGCTGCTGGTGTGGCCGCTGCTGGCGGAGATGCTCGTCGGTGCTGCGTAATACGCTGGGGCGATGACCGACGACTCCCTGGATCCCGAACTCATCGAGCTCGCCAACGCCCTGCTCGACGCCGCCCGGAAGGGCGACGCCGAGACCGTGCGCGCCTTCCTCGACCACGGCGCGCCGGCGAACCTGCGCGACGCCGCCGGGAACTCCCCGCTCATGCTGGCCGCCTATCACGGTCATGCCGCGCTGGTGAGCGAGCTCGCCGCCCGCGGCGCCGATGTGGACCTGATGAACGACCGCGGCCAGTCCCCGCTCGCGGGCGCCGCCTTCAAGGGCTTCACCGAGGTGGCGAGGGCGCTGCTCGAGGCCGGGGCGGATCCGGACCTCGGCGAGCCGAGCGGCCTGGCGACGGCACGCTACTTCGAGCGGGCCGAGATCGTGGAGCTGATCGAGGCGCGCCGCGCCTGAGCCGACGGGGCCGGGCTCAGGTGCTCGCGGGGCGGAGCACCATCGCGACGTGCTCGATCCCGGCCTCGAGGAACACGTCGCTCACCGTCTCGAAACCCATCGAGGCGTACCACATCTCGAGATATGCCTGGGCGTCGAGGTGCACCTCGGCGCCTGGATCGAGCTCCCGGGCCCGTTCGAGCGCCGCGACCATGAGGCGCCGGCCGTGGCCGCCGCGGCGTCGGTCCGCGCGCACCGCGACGCGGCCGATGCGGAGCGTGCCGTCCGTCTCCCGCAGCAGGCGCAGGTGCGCAATCGGCGCGCCCTCCTCCTCGAGCCACAGCAGCTCCGTGGTCGGCTCGAGCTCGCGCCCGTCGAGGTCCGCGTCGCTCGCGCCCTGCTCCATCGTGAACACGTCCTGGCGGAGCGTCGCCAGGCGGTACAGGGTGCGGGCGGAGAGGTCGTCGAGGACGGCGCGGTGCAGGTCGGGCGGGGCGACGGGCTGGTCGGGCATGGGCGTCAGGGTACTGCCGTCGTCACCGATCACCGCGCGAGCGCCCAGGGCGCGGCGGGGTGCTCGCGGGTCCATCCCGCGCGCCGGCTGCGAACCCGCTGGCAGCGCGGGCACCAGAACACCGTGCGCGCGGCGATCTCCCCCGAGCGCACCGTCGTCCCGCACAGCCGGCAGGGCAGGGTCTGGCGGTGATAGACGTAGAAGGACTCCTCGCGCGGCACCACGTCCGGGTCCTCGTCCCCGTTCTGGCGGGTGCCGCGGGAGCGTTCGACGATCCGCGCCTCGATCTGTCGGTGCTCGGGTTGGGTGGTGACAATGCGCCCCGTCCGCGCGCCGTAGGCCATCAGCGCGACCAGGTCCTCCCACATCTCCTCACACATCCCGGCGGTGAGATCGCGGCCGGGCACGAAGGGATCCAGCCTCGCCCGGAACAGCAGCTCGGCGCGGTAGATGTTCCCGATCCCGGCGACGACCTTCTGGTCCATCAGCAGCGCGCCGATCGTGGTGCGGGAGCGCCGGATCCCCTCGACGAAGCGGCGCCGTGCGGAGCCGTCGGGGTCCGGGCGCAGCGGGTCCGGGCCGAGACGGTCCAGCACCCGCTGCCGGCCCTCGGCGTCCAGCACCTCGCAGGCGGTGGGGCCGGTGAGGTCGGCGAGGCCGCGGGGGCCGGCGATCCGCAGCCGCACCGTCTCGCGCGGCACGATCCGCCGCCAGTCCACGGTGCCCTCGCTCTCCTCCTCCCGCTCGCCGACGCGCAGGCGCGGGGCGCCGATCGCGTGGGCGCCGGCGAAACCGGGGTCGCCCGCGAAGGTCCAGGACCCGTACAGGCCCAGGTGCACGTGGACGTGCCGCACCGAGGGGTCCGCCGGGTCGACGTCGGCCGTGGGGGCGAAGGACAGGAAGAGGTGCTTGCCCACCGCCTCGGCGCCGAGCAGCACCTGGCCGTCGAGCCGAGCGGCGTCGGAGAAGCGTCCCTGGGGGCTGGAGGTGCGCACCCGCTGCCCGCCGAAGCCGCGCGCGAAGGCGGCGGCGAGCCGGTGGACGGTATGGCCCTCCGGCATCAGCGCGCGTCGGCGCCGGCGCCCTGGTCCTCGCTGTAGCCGCCGGTGGTCTCGTAGCGGGCGACCAGGTCGATGCGGCGCTGGTGGCGCTCCTCGCCGGAGAACGGCTCGGCCAGGAACAGGTCGATCAGCGCCTCGAGCTCCTCCTCGGAGTGCTGGCGCGCGCCGACGGAGATCACGTTCGCGTCGTTGTGCCCACGGGCCAGGCGCGCGGTCTCCTCGTTCCACACCAGCGCGGCACGGACGCCGGTGACCTTGTTCGCCGCGATCTGCTCGCCGTTGCCGGAGCCGCCGATGACGATGCCGAGGGAGCCGGGCTGCGCGACGACGGCCTCGCCCACATCGGTGCAGAAGGGCGGGTAGTCGTCCAGGGCGTCGTACTCGTGGGCGCCGTGGTCGGTGACCTCGTGACCCTTCTTCTCCAGCTGGGTCACCAGGCGGTTCTTCAGCTCGAAGCCGGCGTGGTCGGTGCCGATGTGCACGCGCATGTCGTGGCTGTCTTCCTGTCGTGGGGTGGGGGTGGGAGACCCGTCGGGGACGGGCTGTGCTGCGGTCAGCTGAAGTCGACGCCGCCGGAGCGGGAACGCTTGAGCTCGTAGAAGCCGTCGATCCCGGAGAGGGTCGCGAGAGCATCGAGCAGCTTCCCGGCCTCCTCGCCCTTCGGGGCCGGGGAGACGACGGGGCCGAAGTAGGCGGTGCCCTCGCCGAAGGAGATCACCGGGGTGCCCACCTCGTCGCCGACGCGGGAGATCGCGCCCTCGTGCGAGGCGCGCAGCGCCCTGTCGGTCTCGTCGCCGGCGACCGGCTCGTAGGCCTCGATCAGCTCGGCGGGCAGGCCCGCGTCGGCGAGCGCGGCGACGGCGGTCGCGCGACGGTCCTCGTTCTGACCGCCGACGTGGTAGCGCTCGCCCCAGGCGGTGTACCAGCGGGCGAAGGCCTCGTTGCCCTCGGCGGCGTCGATCGCGATCGCCAGCCGGGCCGGGCCCCAGGAGTCGTCGATCATGGCGCGATAACCGGGATCGAGCTCGCGACCCTCGTTGAGGACGGACAGCGACATCACCGAATAGACCGGCTCGATCTCGCGCACCTCGGCGGCGTGCAGCAGCCAGCGGCTGGTCATCCAGGCGAAGGGGCAGACGGGGTCGACGAACAGCTCCACACGACGGGCAGTCATGGACTCTCCTCGGATCGGGGGTGGTGAGCCCCCATTGTCGCACCGGCGCGCCCGCCGTGCGTCGGCCCGCTCACGGCGAGGGAAAACACCTTGCCCCGCAGGGTCCGGACGGGTTGGATCGGACGAGTGCTCGACTCCTCCCCCGCCGCGGCCGCGGCGACCTCCTCCCCGGCGCGCCCCGCCCCCGGCGTGCTGCGCTCCATCGTGCGCGCCCACCGTCGCACCCTCGCGCTCATCCTGCCGCTGGCGACCGTGTCCGAGGGCGTCGAGATGCTCATGCCGATCGTGCTGGGCCTCCTCATCGACCACGGCATCCTCGCCGGCGATCTGCGGCTGACGGTGCTGGGCGCGGCGGGGCTGATCCTGCTGCGCGTGCTGGGCGTGCTGCTGTGGGTGTGGACCTTCCTGCTCTCGCAGAAGGCGGTCATGTACGAGCGGCACCGGCTGCGGGTGGGCCTGACCGGCGCGGTGCTCGACCCGCGCTCGCGCACGGTGCGCCGCCCCGCCGGCGAGGTGCTCTCGATCGCCACGTCGGATGCGGACAAAGCATCCGACGTGATGGACATGATCCCGTGGGTGGTCCCCTCGACCCTCGCGGTGCTGGGCGCGACCGCCTATCTCACCGTGATGGACCCGTGGCTGGGACTCGCGATGGGGCTGGGCATCGTGGTGATGGTCGTGGTGATCCGCGTGATCACCCCGACCCTGTCCGCCCGCTACGACGACCAGCAGTCCCAGGCTGCGGAGGCCGCCGCGACCGCGACCGACCTCGTGCACGGGCTGCGGGTGCTGCAGGGCCTGGGCGTGCAGAGCCGGGCACGGGCGACCTACCGCCGCCGCTCCCGCACCGCGCTGGACGCGGCGCTGGTCAACGCCCGCTACTCGGGCCTCTCCTCGGGGCTCACGACCCTGGTGACCGGGACGATGCTCGCGGCGGTCGTGGTCCTCGCCGCGCTGCGCACCCTCGACGGCGCGCTGACCCTCGGCGTGCTGATCGCCGTGGTGGGCCTGGCCCGCTACGTGATGGGGATGCTGCAGGGCCTCTCCGGCGCCCCGGTGTGGTGGGCCGGTATGTCCACCTCGGCGCGTCGCGTGCGGGACCTGTACACGGACCTCGGCCGCACGGTCGACGACCCGGAGCTGACCCTGGACGTGCTCACCACGCAGCGCGACGAGCGCGGCAGCCGCGGGACGGGCCGACGCGGCGCCGCCGGCGGCCTCCACCTGCCGCTGCTGTCCGTCGCCGACGGCGAGGTGGTGGCGCTGGCCTGCGCGGACCCGGCCGATGCCGCGGACGTGATCGACGCGGTCAGCGGCCGCGTCGACGGCGGCGCCCGCGTGGGCGAGGTGGCGATCACGCCCGAGGACCGGCTGGGCCTGCGGGCGGACCTGCTCGTCGAGCCGCACGTCGTGGACCTCTTCGACGGGACCCTGCGCGAGCAGCTCGCGACCCGCGCCCCCGAGCAGGGCCCCTCGCCGGAGACCGGCGACGACGGCTGGGCCGACGCGGCGCTGCACGCCGCCGGCGCCGAGGACCTGCTGCGGATCCTGCCCGAGGGCTACGACACCCGCATCCTGGACCGCGGCGCGAACCTCTCCGGCGGGCAGCGGCAGCGGATCGCGCTCGCCCGCGCCGTCGCCGCGGACGCGCCGGTGCTCGTGCTGCACGACCCGACCACCGCGGTCGACGCCGTCACCGAGCAGAACATCGCCGAGGCGCTGGTCGCCGCACGGCACCGCACCGACCGGGCGACCCTGCTGGTCACCCGCGCCCCGGCGCTGCTGCAGGCGGCGGACCGCGTGGTCTTCGTCCGCGACGGGCGGATCACCGCCGAGGGCGAGCACACCGATCTGATGGGACACGAGCAGTACCGGGAGGTGGTGCGGCGATGAGCGCATCGCAGGGATCCCAGGGGACCCGCATGCCGGGCCTGGACTGGGACCGACCGCTCGAGGAGGTCCTCGGCGAGGACGCGACCGCGCGCCGTCAGCTGGCCGAGCACGCGCAGCTGCTGCCCATCGCGGGCCCCGGCGCCTCGATGCGCTTCATGCTCGCGCGGCTGCGGGAGCACTGGCTCTCGGCCACGGCCACGCTGCTGATCACCGTGGGCGGCGCGGTCGCCGCCGCGATCCTCCCCCGTCTGATCGGCTCCGCCGTGGACGTGGTCGCCGCCGGCGGCTCGAGCGCCGAGGTGTGGTCGCTGGGGCTGCGGATCCTCGGGGTCGGGGTGCTCCAGGCGGTGCTGATGGCGGCGGGCTGGTCGATGATCTCCGCGCTCGGCCAGCGGATCCTCGCCGAGATGCGCGAGGACGTGATCGACCGCGCCCTGGACCTGCCCGCGCAGACCATGGAGCGCACCGGCATCGGCGACGCCCTCTCCCGCGTCGCCGACGACGTGGACGTCGCCGCCCGGGCGGTGAACAACCTCGTCCCGAACCTCATCCAGCTCGGATTCCTGGTGCTGATCACCCTGGGCGGCATGGCGATGCTCTCGCCGTGGCTGCTGCTCATGGTCGTGATCATCGTGCCGATGTACGTGCTGGCCGCGACCTGGTACCTGCGCCGCACCGGCCCGATCTACCGCCGCGAGCGGATCGCGATGGGCGCCCGCGCCCAGGGCCTGCTCTCCGCCATCCACGGCATCCCCACCGTGCACGCCTACGGCATCGAGCGGCGCGAGACCCGCCACGTGGCCGTGCTCTCGGAGACCGCCGCGCTGCTGAACATGCGCGTGATGCACCTGGTGAGCCGGCTGGTGCTGGGCTTGAACGTGCCCGAGAACCTGGCGCTGGCGATGGTGATCGGGGTCGGCTTCGTGCTGGTGCAGACCGGTGCGGCGCCCGTCGGCCTGGTCACCGCGGCGGCGGTGTACCTGGTGACCCTGTTCTGGCCGATGATGGCGGTGATCTTCAACCTCGACGAGGTCCAGTCGGCGCTGGCGAGCCTGGCGAGGATGGTCGGGGTGATCACCTCGATCGACCCCGCGGTCTCCCCCGGCACCGAGGTGCCCCGCGACGCCTCGATCCGCCTCGAGCAGGTCTCCCACGCCTACGGCGAGGACGAGGACGGGAACGAGCGGATCGTGCTGCGGCCGCTGGACCTCGAGATCGCGCCCGGGGAGACGGTCTCGCTGGTGGGCGCCTCCGGCGCGGGCAAGTCGACCCTCGCCGCGATCATGGCGGGCACCCTCGTCCCGCGCCACGGCCGGGTGCTGCACGGCGGTGCGGATCTCGCGAGCGCGGACCTCGAGGCCGTCCGACGCCACGCGTCGATCGTCTCCCAGGACGTGCACGTCTTCCGCGGCACGCTGCGGGAGGACCTGCAGCTGGCCGCCCCCGACGCCTCCGACGAGCTGCTGCGCGTGGCGCTGGCCAGGGTGGAGGCGCTCGCCTGGGTGGACCGGCTGCCCCGCGGCCTGGACACCGAGGTGGGCGAGAAGGGCGAGCGGCTCACCGCCGAGCAGTCCCAGCAGCTGGCCCTCGCCCGGGTCGCGCTGCAGGATCCGGCCGTGCTGATCCTCGACGAGGCCACGGCCGACGAGGGCTCCTCCGGGGCGCGGGTGCTCGAGCGCGCGGCGCTCGAGGTCGCCCGCGGCCGCACCACGATCATCGTCGCCCACCGCCTCTCGCAGGCTAAGGTCGCCGACCGGATCCTGGTGATGGCCGACGGCGCGGTCGTCGAGCAGGGCACCCACGACGAGCTCGTCGCCCGCGGCGGGGACTACGCCCGGCTGTGGGAGGCCTGGGCGGGCTGAGCCCTCCCGCGCCGGCGAGGCGCAGCACCCGCCCGACGCCCTCGCCGCCGGTCAGGTCCCATCGCCGCGAGGTGCCGACGTCGCCGAGCTCGAGCACGTCGCCGTCCGCGGCGTCCTCGGCCGGCTCCCCCTCCACCTCAAGGGTGAGGATGATCCGCACCGGCGCCCCGCCCTCGGCGCCCGCCGCGACGGCGTGCCGCCACCGGCTGAGATGACGACGAGGTAGGGTCGCCCCATACGCCTACCCCTCCACGGGCAGCGCAGCCCCGGCCCGGTGGCCGGTCGGTACGGGGCGTCCGCGGAGGCCGATCCGGCCGGGACCTCCACCATGTCTTCCACCCCGCGCTGGTCGCCCGGCGACCAGGTGACCTGGACCTACTACACCCCGCAGCACCCCACCCGCACCGTCCGCCCCGGCACCGTCGTGCTCGACGACGACCGCGGCGTGGTGGTGTGGATCGCCCCCGGCACCGAGGTACTGCTGCCCGTGCTCGAGTCCGGGGCGGCGCTGCGCCGCGCCGGCGACGAGGGCATGTTCACCGCACCCCGCGTGCAGTCCAAGCAGCTCTGGACCGGCAACGGGATCCTCATGATCGGCCTGCCCGACAAGCCCTACTCGATCTGGCTGTTCTACAAGGACGACGGCTCGCTGGGCTGCTACTACGTCAACCTCGAGACCCCCTACGAGCGGACCGAGGGGGGCGTGCGCACCCGCGACCTGGTGCTCGACCTCGTGGTCCTGCCGCGCCGCGACTGGCACTACAAGGACGAGGACGAGCTCGAGGGCGCCGAGCGCACCGGCTACTTCAGCCCCGAGGAGGTCGAGGGGATCCGCGCCGCCGGCCGCGACGCCGAGCAGCACATCGCCGAGTGGACCTACCCCTTCTCCGCCGGCTACGAGTACTTCTTCCCGGACCCCACCTGGGAGCTGCCGCGGCTGCCCGAGCACTACAGCTGGGACCTGGACCTGACCCGACGCTGAGCGCAAGGGCCGGGCCCGGTGGCAGGATGGCCCCATGTCCTCAGAGAACCTCACCCGGGACGAGGCGCGCCGCCGCGCCTCCTTCCTCAGCACCGACGCCTACGAGATCCGGCTGGACCTCGCCACCGACGAGCGGACCTTCCGCACGGAGACCACGCTGCGCTTCGACGCCGCGGAGGCGCAGGAGACCTTCCTCGACCTGATCGCCGAGGAGGTCCACGAGATCGAGCTCAACGGAGAGCTCCTGCCCGATCCCGCCTCCCGCTTCGACGGCGCCCGCGTCCGCCTGCCCGCCCTCGCCGAGGGCGCGAACACCGTGCGCGTCCTGGCCACCGGCCGGTACATGAACACCGGCGAGGGCCTGCACCGCTTCGTCGACCCCGTCGACGACGAGGTGTACCTCTACACCCAGTTCGAGGTCTCCGACGCCCGGCGCATGTTCGCCTGCTTCGAGCAGCCCGACCTCAAGGCGACGTACCAGCTCACCGTCACCGCGCCCGACCACTGGCGCGTCATCTCCAACTCCCCCACGCCGGAGCCGTCGGCCGCGGGCGAGGGCACGGCGACCTGGGCCTTCTCCCCCACCGAGCGGATGTCCACCTATCTCGTCGCGCTGATCGCCGGCAACTACCAGGGCGGGACCGGCGAGGTCACCGCGCGCGACGGCCGCACGATCCCGATGGGCGTCTTCGCCCGCGCCTCGCTGGCCGAGCACGTCGACGCCCAGAACGTCATCGATGTGACGAAGGCCGGCATCGACTTCTACGAGCAGGCCTTCGACCAGGACTTCCCGTTCCGCAAGTACGACCAGGTCTTCGTGCCCGAGTACAACATGGGCGCGATGGAGAACCCCGGCGCGATCACCTACGTCGAGTCCTACGTCTTCCGCTCCGACGTCGCCGACGCGGTGCGCGAGCGGCGCGACCTCACCATCCTCCACGAGCTCGCCCACATGTGGTTCGGGGACCTGGTGACCATGCGCTGGTGGGACGACCTGTGGCTGAACGAGTCCTTCGCCGAGTACGCCTCCACCCTCGCCAGCGCCGAGGTGACCCGCTGGGACGACGCCTGGACCACCTTCGCGCTGTCGGAGAAGAGCTGGGCCTACCAGCAGGACCAGCTGCCCTCCACCCACCCGATCGTCGCCGACATGGTCGACCTCGAGGCCGTCGAGACGAACTTCGACGGCATCACCTACGCCAAGGGCGCCTCCGTGCTGCGCCAGCTGGTCGCCTACGTCGGCCGGGAGGAGTTCTTCGCCGGCGTGCGCGCCTACTTCGCGAAGCATGCCTGGGGGAACACCGAGCTGAGCGATCTGCTCACCGAGCTCGAGGCCACCAGCGGCCGCGACCTGACCCGCTGGGCGCAGCTGTGGCTGCAGCGCTCCGGGGTCAACACCCTCGCCCCCGTGATAGAGCACGACGCCGACGGCGCCGTCTCCCGCTTCGCGATCCGGCAGACCGCCCCGGCGGAGCACCCGGTGCTGCGCCCGCACCGCCTGCAGGTGGGCGGCTTCTCCCTGCAGGACGGGAAGCTGGTGCGCACCGAGACGCTCGAGCTCGACGTCGACGGGGAGCTCACCGAGGTACCCGAGCTCGCCGGGCGCCGCGCCGACCTCTGGCTGCTCAACGACGGCGACCTGACCTACACCAAGGTGCGCCTGGACGCCGACTCCCTCACCGTCGCGATGGAGCATCTGCGCGATCTCGAGGACCCGCTGGCGCGCACCCTGCTGTGGTCCGCCGCCTGGGACATGGTGCGCGACGCCGAGCTGCCCAGCCGCCGCTTCCAGCAGCTGGTGCTCGCGAACCTCACCGGGGAGAGCTCCTCCTCCGTGGTCCGCACCCTGCTCCAGCAGCTCGAGTCCGTCGCGGGCCCCTACGCCGCCGCGGAGGAGCGCGCCGGCCGCACCGAGCAGGCGGCCGACGCCGTCTGGGCCCTCGCCCAGGAGGCCGAGGCCGGCTCCGACACGCAGCTGCAGCTGCTGGAGAGCTTCGCGCGCCTGGCCCGCACCACCGAGCACCGCAGCACCCTCGAGGGGCTGCTCGGCGGAGGCATCGCCCTGCCCGGCCGCGAGATCGACACCGATCTGCGCTGGAAGCTCGTGATCTCCCTGGCCGTGCTCGGCGGGATCGACGCCGCCGGCATCGACGAGCAGCTCGCGGCCGACGACACCCAGTCCGGCCGCAAGCACGCCCTCACCGCCCGTGCCGCGCTGCCCACCGAGGTCGCCAAGGCCAAGGCGTGGCGCCGCACGGTCGAAAAGGACACGCTGGCCAACGAGTCGGTCACCGCGGTGGTGCAGGGCTTCCGCCGCGTCACCGACGAGACGCTGATCGCCCCGTACCGTCCGCGCTACTTCGAGGAGATCTCCCGGATCTGGGCGGAGCGCTCGAACGAGATCGCGACCCGCCTGGTCTCCGGCTACTTCCCGCACTCCTACGGCGGGCAGGGCGTGCTCGACGCCGCGGACCAGTGGCTCGCCGACTCCGAGGACGCGCCCTTCGGCCTGCGCCGCATCATCATCGAGGGCCGCGACACCGTCGCCCGCCAGGAGCGGGTGCGCGCCGCGGACGTCGAGTGAGCCGACGGTGACGAGCCTCGCCCCGTCCGGACCATGACGGCCCCGGCGGGGCGAGGATATTGTCGAGGACATGCCTGACGACTTCCCTCCCGACCTCGGCCCCCTGCTCGCGACGCCCTCCGCCGACGAGGCGCTGAGCCTCGCCGACCAGCTGCTCCAGTGGCTCGCCACCAGCGGCGTGAAGATCGTCGTGATCCTCGTGGCGGCCACCGTCCTCAGCCTGGTGGCCGGCTGGCTGCTGCGCCGCTTCTTCACCACGATGGTGCAGTCCGGCTCCCGGATCTCGAACGCGGCGAGCACCGTCATCAAGCGCGATCCCCGCTCGCAGAAGGCCGCCCAGGCACGTCGCGAGCAGCGCGCCGAGACCCTCTCGAACGTCGCCCGCAACGTGGCCCGCGCCGTGATCTGGGCGATCGCGTTCATGATGATCCTCTCCGAGATCGGCGTGAACATCGCCCCGGTCATCGCGAGCCTCGGCGTGGTCGGCCTCGCCGCGGGCATCGGTGCGCAGACGATCATCAAGGACGTCGTCGCGGGCGTCGTGATGCTCTTCGAGGACATCGTCGCCGTCGGCGACTGGGTGGACCTCGAGTACGCCGAGGGCACCGTCGAGTCGATCAACCTGCGCGCCACCCAGGTGCGCGGTATGGACGGCGTGCTGTGGACGGTGCGCAACGGCGAGATCATCCGCGTGGGCAACTACGCGCGCGGCTTCTCCAACGCCGTGGTCACCCTCGACATCGACGCCGGCGCCGACGATGAGACGGTCACGAGGATCCTCGAGCAGGTCACCGCTGATCTCCGGTCCGACCCGCAGTGGAAGGAGCTGATCCTCGCCCCGGCGGACATCAGCGGCATCCTCGACGTCGACGGCAACCGCTACCAGCGCCGCGTCGTGGTGCAGACCGTCCCCGGCCAGCAGTGGGGCGTCGAGCGGGAGCTGCGGGCACGGATCCGCGCCGGCTTCGCCTCCGCCCACGTCGCCTTCGCCCTGCCCCGCTTCGTCGAAGCGGGCAAGTGACCCTCGCCCGCCCCTGAACAGACGGAGCACGACCATGACCACTCCCGCAGGCCGCTCGCCCGAGCAGCAGAGCTTCTACGACGCCGTCGGCGGCGCGCCGACCTTCGCCCGGCTCGTCGAGCGGTTCTACGAGGGCGTCGCCGAGGACCCGCTGCTGCGCCCGATGTACCCCGAGGAGGACCTCACCGGGGCGAAGCACCGCCTGGAGACCTTCCTCGCCCAGTACTGGGGCGGGCCGAAGACCTACGGCGCCGAGCGCGGGCATCCGCGGCTGCGGATCCGCCACGCCCCCTTCCCCGTCTCGCCCTCGGCGCGGGACGCCTGGCTGCGCCACATGCGCGTCGCGGTCGATGAGCTCGAGCTCGCGCCGCTGCACGAGCAGACGCTGTGGGACTACCTCGAGCGGGCCGCCCACTCGATGCTCAACACCGTCGATGGCGGCGAGGCGCCCGCGGCCGGGCAGCAGGTCCCCGACCGGCTCTCCTGAGCCGGCCGGCCCGCCCTCCCACGGCCGGGGTGCGCTCCCCGCGGCCATGATCCCGCGGCGGATCAGTCCCGGAAGGTCAGCGGCTCGCCCGTGAAGGCGCGCAGCGACTCGCGGGCCTCCTGCTCGAGGCGGACCGGGGAGCCGGTCTCCGCGTCCACCAGCACCATGACGGTGCGGGCGCGGGCGTAGGGCGCCCCGCCCTCGGGATCGTCGCGGGTGAGGACGAGATAGTCCGCGGTCAGGCTCGCCCCGCCGATGCGGGAGAGCCACAGCCGCACCACCACGCCGTCGCGGCGGTGGCCGAGCTGACGGACGTACTCGATGCGCTGGGAAGCGATGACTGTCGCGATGGCGGCGTCCTCGGTACCGGCGCCGCTGAACGGCAGCGCGGCGGGCGGCTGCTGCGCCCCGAGCTCGAGCTGCTCGGGCGCGGGCTGCCAGAAGGCCGCGATGCGGGCCTCCTCGAGCAGGCGCACCATGGCGGCGTTGTTGACGTGCCCGTAGGCGTCGAGGTCGGTCCAGCGCACGGGGACGGGCACATCCAGCGGTGCGGGGTGCTCGGGCGTGGCGTCGGTGGTGATCGTGAACTGCATGATGCTGATGCTAGATCCCCGGACCGGCACGGCCTGACCAGTACGATCGGGGCATGACCGCCTCGAACCCCGACCACATGCGCGTCGCCGCTGGCCTCGTCGACCTGCTGGACCTCCGCCCCGTCGACGCCGCGGGGGCGGCCTCCTCCGCCACCGCCGTCGCCGTCTACGAGGGGGACTCCTCCCCGCAGCCCGGCGGTCACGTCTTCGGCGGCCAGGTGATGGGCCAGGCCGTCACCGCGGTGGGCCGCACCGTCCCGGAGGGCCGTCGGATCCACTCGATGTACTCCTACTTCCTCGCCCCGGGCGATCCCGCGCACCCGATCCGCTTCGAGGTCGACGCGCTGCGCGACGGCGGCTCCTTCTCCGTGCGACGCGTGCTCGCGACCCAGCCCGGCCGCACCGAGGAGGAGGGCGAGCGCACGATCCTCGCCATGACCGCGTCGTTCCAGGAGGAGCAGGAGGGGCTCGAGCACGCCGAGCACGCCCCCGAGGCGCCGGACCCCGAGGGGCTGCCGACGACCGCCGAGGTGCTCGCGGGCATCGACCACCCGGTCGCCGAGTACTGGTCCACACAGCGGCCGATCGACATCCGCCACGTCACCGACCCGATCTATCTGCGGCCCGACGAGAACGGCGGCACGATCGACGCGCAGATGGTGTGGATGCGCACCCTCGCCCCGGTGGACGCGGACCCGCTGCTGCACGACTCGATCCTCGCCTTCGCCAGCGACTACACGCCCTTCGAGCCGATCCTGCGCAAGCAGGGCCTGAGCTGGATGACGCCCGGTCTGAAGATGGCGACCATCGATCACGCGATCTGGTGGCACCGCCACGTGCGGGCCGACGAGTGGCTGCTGTACGTCCAGCGCTCCCCCTCCGCCTCGGGCGGGCGCGGCCTCACCCACGGGCAGATCTTCGACCGGTCCGGGGAGCTCGTCGCGACGGTCACGCAGGAGGGCATGATCCGCGCGCCGCGCCGGGGCTGATCCGCCGGGGCCGCCACCGGTCAGGACATGACCGTGCGGGCGGCCTCCTGGGCGCGGGGCAGCGCCTCCTCCGCCGTGGTGTCGCCGCGGAACACCTCGGCGATGATCGCGAGGGCCTCGCCGGTCGCCTCCGCGGAGCGGGCCCCGTGCTCGGGGAGGGCCGGCTCCTGCGGGACCTCCACCGCGGAGACGTCCACGCCGACACCCGCCCAGCTCTCCTCCCAGGCGCCGCGCAGGTCGCGGTGCGCGGGGATTCCGAGGCGGTTCTCGGCCAGCGGGCGCTGCCCCTCGACCGAGCCGAGCCAGCCCAGCAGCCTCCCGATCGCCGCGGCGCGGTCCTCGTAGTCGGGATCGACGCCGGCGGCCGCGACGGAGTGCACCAGCGGACGGGCGCCCTCGGGCCCCGAGACCACCGGGTGCAGGGTCCACTCGAAGGCGCCGTCGATCTCCTCGACGAGGGTGTGGAGGTCGTAGGTGCCGGTCTGCAGCAGCCCCAGCCGCCCGCCGACGAAGAGGTCCCGGCAGCGGCCGGGCTCCTCGAGGGTCTCGGCCGCGGCGGGCGCGAGATGGGAGGAGGCGAGGTCGGCGAGGTACTGGATCGCGGCGACGCCCTGCTCGGTGGCGAGGGTGACGGCGCCCTCCTCATCCTGCCAGGCCCCGCCCTGCCCGGCGAGGAACGGGCCGAGCACCGAGGAGCGGTCGGGATGGGCGCTGAAGCCGTGGGTGGTGCGGGCGGCGGGGTCGAAGCCCTCGTCCCCGGGATGGCGGCCCTCCCCGTCGGCGGTGAGGGCGGTGGCGAGCTCCCGCAGCGGATCGGAGCCCGCGCCGGGATCGAACACCAGCGCGGAGGCGTCCCCGCCCGCGGCGGCGACGAGGCCCTGGTTCGCGATCAGCAGGCTCTGGTCGTAGTACTGGGGCACGCCCCACAGCGTCTCGTCGATCCGGTGGAGGTCGGTGGCGACCTGCTCCCAGGCGGAGCTGTCGCGCCCGACGATCTCGCCGACGTCCAGCAGCACCTCCGCGGCGTGGGTCTCGGCGAGATGGGCGGTGTTCATCCACAGCACATCGGGCAGGGTGCCGCCGGCGACGTCCAGCGGCAGCTGGGTCCAGTAGTCGTCCCAGCTCAGCACCTCGAGCTCGACCTCGATGCCGCTGTCCGCGGTGAACGCGGCCAGCGACTCCTCGTAGGCGGCGCCGGCCGCCTCGCTCCACACCCGCATCCGCAGCCGGTCGCCGTCCTCGAGCTCGGCCGGGCCGCCGCGGGAGCAGCCGGAGAGGGCCCCGACCCCGGCCAGTCCCGTCGCGGCGGCGGTGAGCAGGAGCTGTCGACGGGTCGGCACGGGTTCGGGGCCTCTCTGACGGGTGCGTGGGTCGGGGAGCCTCAGGCGGTGGTCACCAGCCCGAGCTCGGCGCGGGAGGACAGCACCGGATGCTGCGGGGTGACCCGCACGGTGAAGCCCACCCGGCCGGGGGCGGCGAGGGCGAAGCGGGCTGCGAAGCGCCCGTCATCCCCGCGTCGCAGCGGGATCAGCTGCGGATCGATGATCTCATCCCCGTCGGCGACCTCTCCCAGGACCGCCTCCACCAGCACGTCCTCGTCCGCGAGGCCGGCGAGGTCGACCTCGGCCGAGAGGGTGACCTCGGCGCCGGTCGCCACCCGGTCCCCGGTCGTGCCCTCGAGGCGCACATCGCGCACGGCGATCTGCGACCACACCTGGCCCACGCGTGCCTTCCACTCGGTGAACGCCCCGGCCAGAGCGGGATCCGCAGCGAAGGCGCCCGAGGCACGAGCGGCCGGGAGGTAGAGGTCGGTGACGTAGTCGCGCACCATCCGGGCGGCGGTGATCTGCGGGGCGATCCGCACCAGGGAGGAGCGGACCTTCGTCATCCAGCCGCGCTGCATCCCGCGCGCGTCGCGCTCGTAGAACAGCGGCGCGATCTCCTGCTCGAGGATCTCGTACAGCGCCCCGGCCTCGATCCGGTCGCGCTCGACCTGGTCGGCGACGTCCGCGGTCGGGATCGTCCACCCGGCCGCGTCGTCCTTCATCTCGTCCCACCAGCCATCGGAGATCGAGAAGGTCAGACCGCCGTTGAGCACGGCCTTCATGCCCGAGGTGCCGGAGGCCTCCTCGGGGCGGACAGGATTGTTCAGCCACACGTCGGCGCCGGCGATCAGCACCGAGGCCATGCGGATGTCGTAGTCGGGCAGGAACACGATCCGGTGGCGCACGCCGTGGTCGTCGGCGAACTGCACCAGCTGCTGGAGGAACTCCTTGCCGGGGCGGTCGGCCGGGTGGGACTTGCCCGCCACGACGATCTGGACCGGACGCTCCTCGTCCAGCAGGATCCGCTTGAGACGCTCGGAATCCGAGAGCATCAGCGTCAGCCGCTTGTAGGTCGAGACGCGGCGGGCGAAACCGATGGTCAGGACGCCCGGGTCGAGGATGTGGTCGGTCCAGGCGAGCTCGGCCTCGTCGGCCCCGCGGCGCAGCCAGGAGTCCTTCACGTGCTTGCGCGCCATCGCCACGAGGTCCGCGCGCAGCGCGTCCCGGGTGGAGGTGAGCTCGTGGTCCGTGAGGGCCGACAGCGCGCTCCAGTCCGACATGGAGGAGATGTCGATGTCGCCGAGCGCCTTCTTGTACAGGTCATCCATGTGGGCGGAGGTCCAGGTGCGGCGGTGCACGCCGTTGGTGACCGAGCCGATCGGGACCTCGGGCACGTCGAATCCCGGATACAGGTTCTGGAACATGGCGCGGGAGACGGCGCCGTGGAGCTTCGCGACGCCGTTGGAGCGCTGGGCGATGCGGAAGCCGAGCTGGGCCATGTTGAAGATGTCGCCGCCCTCCTCGATGCCGAGCGCGAGCGCGGCCTCGACCGGGAGGGAGGGGATCAGGCGGGAGAGCCCCTTCTCGTCGGCGTCGAGGTAGCCGCGCAGCTGCGAGGCGTCGAAGCGGTCGATGCCGGCGGGCACCGGGGTGTGGGTGGTGAAGACGGTGCCGGCGCGCACCTCGGCGACGGCCTCGGAGAACCCGGCGCCGGCCTCGATCAGGCGACCCACGCGCTCCAGCCCGGAGAACCCGGCGTGGCCCTCGTTGAGGTGGAAGACGGTGGGGGCCGGTCCGCCGGTGACGCGGGCGTACTCCTGCACGGCGCGGACGCCGCCGATGCCCAGGACGATCTCCTGGACGATGCGGTGCTCGTGGTCGCCGCCGTAGAGGCGGTCGGTGATCTGGCGGGCGGACTCGTCGTTGCCCTCGACGTTCGTGTCCAGCAGCAGCAGCGCGACCCGGCCCACCTGGGCCTTCCACACGGCGATCGCCACGTCGCGGCCTCCCGGGAGGGTCACGCGGACGGTGAGCTGGGTGCCGTCCTGCTCGAGGACGGGCTCGACGGGGAGGTCGGCGGGGTCGTTGAGGCGGTACTCCTCCTGCTGCCAGCCGCTGCGATCCAGGGACTGGGAGAAGTAGCCCCACTGGTAGAGCAGGCCGATGGCGGTCAGGGGGACGCCGAGGTCCGAGGCGGACTTCAGGTGGTCGCCGGCGAGGATGCCGAGGCCGCCGGAGTAGATCGGCAGGGTGGGGGTGATCCCGAACTCCATGGAGAAGTACGCGATCGAGGAGCCCTGGCCGGTGCCCTGCTCGCCCGGGACGGTGCGCTGGAACCAGCGGCCGGAGTCGAGATAGGTGCGCAGGTCCCTGACCTCGGAGCGCATCCGTGTGAGGAAGGACTCGTCCCGCGCCGCCTCGGCCAGGCGCCCGGCGGGCACCATGGGCAGCATCGCGAAGGGGTTCTCGCCGCTGTCGACGAAGGCCTGCGGGTCCAGGCTGCGGAACAGGTCGACGGTCTGTCGACGCCAGGACCAGCGCAGGTTCAGCGCGAGATCGCGCAGGGGGGCGAGGGCGTCCGGGAGCTCGGAGGCGACGGTGATCGTGGAGATCGGCTTCATGGCCACCAAGATACCCGAGCCGGGCCTCCTTCTTGCAATGGTCTTGCGTGTCGGGATCACCGAAGTCCGGGAGAATTTCTGGACCCTCACCAGCACTGTTGGGACACCTCCCGTTCATCCGCGCGAGTGGCCGTCACGATCTGTCACCCTCTTGCAAGAACTTTCAGCGACCTCCGCTCCCCTCCTCCTCCCCCACTCGACCCCGCTCCGCGCGCTCTGCGCCCGAGACGGCGCTCCTGCCTGCCACAATGGGGATCGGCACCGTGGGGGCGGTGCCGTCGACGAGAGCACAGCGCATGGAGGGGCCCGGATGGTCAGCGAGGCAGCGACCGGGGACGTCATGGATCTTCCCGGGATCCCGGAGGACACGATCGATCTCGGGGAGCGGCTCGATCCGGTGCGGACCCTCCTGCGGCGCACCGCGGGTGGGGACCGTCGCGCAGCCGGTGCGCTGCTGGACGTGCTCGGGCCGCGGATCCACGGTCTCGCGGTCCACGTTACCGGCTCCGCCGCCCGTGCCTCGGCCCTCACCGTCAGCGTGCTGCGCTCGTGCCTGCGCGATGCTGCCGAGCTCGCCGCGAGCGGCCTGCCCGGCGAGGCGGCGGTGCTGGACCGGGCCCGACGCGCGGCGCTCGCGACCCGTCCCAGCGGCGACGTCCGCTCGCTGGTCTCCCCCGCCGCCGCGAACGACCGCACCCGTGACCGACGGGAGGTGGACGTGCTGCGGGTCCTGCTCGTCCTCCCGCTGCCCCAGCGCGCCCTCGTCGAGTCCGCCGCGCAGGGCCGCTTCGCGGCGACGGGGGCCGAGCGGCCGGGAGCCGCGACCGCCCTCGCCCAGGTCCTCGACGCGCTCGTGCCCCTCGCCGGCCCGGAGGACCCGGAGCTGCGGGCCCTGGCCGCGCTCGACGCCCTGGCCCTCGCGGACCCGTCGGAGCAGGCACGGCTGAAGGAGATCGCGCGAGGTCCCGAGACCGCGGGCGTGCACCGCCACGCGATCGAGGCGGCGGCGCGGCTGACGCTCCTGACCGCCGTCCCGCCCTCGCGGGACCTGCATGTGGCCGTGCTCGAGGGCTTCGCCCCGGAGCCGGTCCCCGCCCCGGCGCCCGAGGCGGCCTACAGCGGCGACTACGCGACCCCGGTGCTGGGCACGGATTCGCAGCGCCGCATGGTGGGGCCGCCTGCCCGTCCCGGCGCCGCACCGGCCGCGGCGCCCGGGGTGTCGGCCCCCTCGGCCCCGACCCCCGTCCCCTCCGGCGGCGAGCAGTCCGCCCCGGACGCCGCCCCCTCCTTCGCCTTCCGCCCCGGAGACGAGGCGGAGCGCGGCCGCCGTGCTCGCCGCCGGCGCCGACAGCAGGCCCGCGCGGGGACGCGCCGCACGCCCTGGATCTCCCGCACGCTCGCCGCGCTCCTGGCGGTGGCCGCGCTGGTGCTGGGCGGGCTGCTGGTGACCACCCGCGGCGATCTCGCCGAGGCCGAGGAGTTCACCGACACCTGGACGACGCTCTCCCTCTCCCCCGAGGCGCAGCTCGTGCCGGGGCTCAGCGACAACGGCACCTGGCAGGCGGTGATCGCGGAGGACGGCGTGGCGCTGCGCGCCGAGGGCGTCGCCGGCTGGGACGGCGAGGTGCTCGAGCTGTGGGGCGAGACCGACCGGATCGCGCGGAGCCTGGGCGTGCTGGACCTCTCCCGCGACGGCGAGATCGCGTTCACCGCCGACGGGACGGCCGATCGTCTGCTGGTCACGCGGGAGATCGCACCGGGCAGCGGCTCCGGCTCCCCCTCCCCGCGGGTGGTGGCGACGCTCGACCGCGGGATCAGCGGCATCTGAGCGAGGCGCTCGTCCGGCGCGGGTCGCGGCCCGACGTCGGCGCCCGCTCACCGAGCCGGCCGGGACGATGCCGGGAGGACGGAAGGGGCCGATCACCTCGCGGTGATCGGCCCCTTCCGGCGGCTGGACCGGTGCTCCCGGCCCGGACCTCAGTCGCGGGTCAGGCGGCGGTAGGTCACGCGGTGCGGGCGCGCGGCCTCCTCGCCCAGGCGGGCGACCTTGATCTGCTGGTAGGACTCGAAGTTGCCCTCGAACCAGTACCAGTTCGCCGGGTTCTCCTCGGTGCCCTCGTAGGCGAGGATGTGGGTGGCGACGCGGTCGAGGAACCAGCGGTCGTGGGAGACGACCACGGCGCAGCCGGGGAACTCCAGCAGCGCGTTCTCGAGCGAGCCGAGGGTCTGCACGTCCAGGTCGTTCGTCGGCTCGTCCAGGAGCAGCACATTGCCGCCCTGCTTGAGGGTGAGCGCGAGGTTCAGGCGGTTGCGCTCGCCGCCGGAGAGCACGCCGGCCTTCTTCTGCTGGTCCGGGCCCTTGAAGCCGAACTGGGAGACGTAGGCGCGCGAGGGGATCTCGACCTTGCCGACCTGGATGAAGTCCAGCCCGTCGGAGACGACCTCCCAGAGGTTCTTCTCCGGATCGATGTTCTCGCGGTTCTGGTCGACGTAGCTGATCTTGACGCTCTGACCGATCTTCAGCTCGCCGCCGTCCAGGGGCTCGAGGCCCACGATGGTCTTGAACAGGGTGGTCTTGCCGACGCCGTTGGGGCCGATGACGCCCACGATGCCGTTCGGCGGCAGGGAGAAGGAGAGCCCGTCGATGAGCATCCGCTCGCCGAAGCCCTTCTTCAGGTCCTTCGCCTCGATCACCTGGTTGCCCAGGCGGGGGCCGGGCGGGATGGTGATCTCCTCGAAGTCGAGCTTGCGGGTCTTCTCGGCCTCTGCGGCCATCTCCTCGTAGCGGGCCAGACGGGACTTGGACTTCGCCTGGCGGCCCTTGGCGTTGGAGCGGACCCAGTCCAGCTCCTCCTTGAGGCGCTTGGCGAGCTTCTGGTCCTTCTTGCCCTGGACCTGGAGGCGCTCCTCCTTCTTCTGCAGATAGGTGGAGTAGTTGCCCTCGTAGGGGTAGAGGTGGCCGCGGTCGACCTCGGCGATCCACTCGGCGACGTGGTCGAGGAAGTAGCGGTCGTGGGTGACGGCGATGACGGCGCCCTCGTACTGCTGGAGGTGCTGCTCGAGCCAGAGCACGCTCTCGGCGTCGAGGTGGTTGGTGGGCTCGTCCAGCAGCAGCAGGTCGGGCTTCTCCAGCAGCAGCTTGCACAGTGCCACGCGACGGCGCTCACCGCCGGAGAGGTGGGTGACGGGCTCGTCGCCGGGCGGGCAGCGCAGCGCGTCCATCGCCTGCTCGAGCTGCGAGTCGAGGTCCCAGCCGTTCTGGGCGTCGATCTCGGTCTGGAGCTTGCCCATCTCCTCCATCAGCGCGTCGAAGTCCGCGTCGGGCTCGGCCATCTCCTCGCCGATGGCGTTGAAGCGCTGGACCTTCTTGAACAGCTCGCCCATGCCCTCCTGGACGTTCTCCAGGACGGTCTTGGACTCGTCCAGCGGCGGCTCCTGCAGCAGGATGCCGACGGAGTATCCCGGGCTGAGGCGGGCCTCGCCGTTGGAGGGCTGGTCCAGCCCCGCCATGATCTTCAGGATGGTCGACTTGCCGGCGCCGTTGGGGCCGACCATGCCGATCTTCGCGCCCGGGTAGAAGCTCATGGTGACGTCATCGAGGATGACCTTGTCGCCCACGGCCTTGCGGGCCTTGTACATCGTGTAGATGAACTCTGCCAATGTGGTGTCCTTGTCGGAGAGCGGTCGGAGTGCTGGTCTCTCACCGGCGCGCCGCAGGGCGGCGCCGCACGGGAGTCGTCGCGATGACCGACTCTACCCCGCCCGCCCTCCGCGCGACCCGCCCGGGTCCGGCTCGGGCCGCCCAGATGGAGGGCGAACCGGCTCAGTCCGTCGGGACTCCGCGCTCGGCGAGCACCCGCCGGGCGATGCTCACGCCGGGCTCGGTGCCCTCGGGGCGCGGATCGCCGTTGCGGGGCCAGAGATGCGCGTCGATGCCGAGCGCCCGGGCGGCCTCGACGTTCTCCGCGCGGTCGTCGAAGAAGATCACCGCCGAGGGGAGCCGCACTCCCCCGGTCTCGTGCGCCAGCACGTCCAGCAGCACCTCGTAGATCTCCCGCTCGGGCTTCACGGTGCGTTCCTCGGCGGAGATCACCGCGAGGGTAAAGGCCTCGAACCAGTCGGCCTTCCGCACCGCCTCGCCGAAGGCAGCCGAGGCGTTGGACAGCAGCGCCATGCGCACGTCGTTGCGGGCGAGGTCGTGCAGCAGCGCGCGGGAATCGGGCTCCAGGCGCAGGAAGTAGCGGTTGTCGGCGTCCTGCAGCTCGTGGATCTCCGCAGCGGTGAGCTCCTCCACGCCGGCGGCGCGGGCGACCAACCCCCAGTACTCGGCAGGGCTGGTGCGGCCAGCGTCGTAGTCGCCGCGCTCGGCCCACAGCGCCTCGCCGACGGCCTCGACGTCTCCGCCGAGCAGCTCGTGGATGTCGGGGACCGGGTCGTGGCCGGCGCTCAGCACGCCGCCGAAGTCGAAGACGACGGTGGGGCGCTGCGGGGCGCGTCGTCGGTTCTTCTTGCTCATGGGGTCACGTCCTCACAGGTGGGGAGTCCTTCGACGGTGCCGGTCTCGGCGATGGTGGTCGTCGCCTCGAGGGCCTCCTCGAAGGTGCCCACGGCGACGACCTCGAGCCCGTCGGGCTCGTAGCCGACGACCTCCTCGCAGTTCGCGGAGGGGGCCAGGAAGAACTCGGCGTCGGACTCCTCCGCGCCGACCATCTTCTGGCGGATACCGCCGATGGAGCCGACGGTGCCGTCCTCGGCGATGGTGCCGGTCCCGGCGATGGCGTGCCCGCCGGTGAGGGCCCCCTCGGTCAGCTCGTCGTAGACGGACAGGGAGAAGATCAGCCCCGCGCTCGGGCCGCCGACGTCGCCGACGGCGATGTCGATGTCGAGCGGGAACTCGTGGCCCTCGGCGAGGATCACCCCCATCCGCGGCGTGCCGTCGACGAGTTCGGTGGGGACCTGGAGGTCCTTCTCCTCGCCGTCGCGGCGCACGGTCATCTCCACGTCCTCGCCCTCGGGCACGGCGGCGATGAGGTCGCGATAGCCCTGCACGTCGCCGGCGGTCTGCCCGCCGACGGAGACGATCACGTCGCCGCCCTCGAGGGTGCCGGCCGCGGCGCCGTCCTCCTGGACGCCCGCGATCATCACGACGTCGCGGTACTCGATGTCGAGCTCGTCAAGGGCGACCGCGACGGCGTCCTGCTGGGAGGTGCTCATCGCGGCGGTGTTGGTCAGGGTGGTCTGCTCGCGGGTCTGCCCGTCGGGGAAGACCGCCTCGCGCGGCAGCACCATCTTGGAGCGGTCGAACCAGGCGGCGACGACCTCGACGGGGGTCACCCTGTAGCCGGGCCCGCCGTCGACGGAGACCGTGGTCATCATGAGCGACCCGTCGGTGGGGTGGGTCTCGGCGCCGTCGATGACGAGGATCTCCTCGTCCTCCCACTCGCCGAGCACGTCGATGGCGGGGCCGGGCCGCTCGATGACGTAGGGCACGGGGAGCAGGGAGCCGCCGAGGATCATCGCGCACAGCAGCGCGAGCATCGTCAGTGCGAGCCGGGGCCGGGCGAGCTGCGCGTCGTCGATCGCGCGCGCGGCCGCCGCGCGCACCCCGCGGCGGCGGGCAGGGGGCGTGGGGTCGTCGGTCACCCAGCCCATTGTGCCGCACCGGGCGGGACGGTCAGCGCGCTGCCGGGGTGCGGTCGGTACCCTGGGGACCCCACGGACCGCAGGAGGTGGCCATGAGCGATGCCCCGATCCCGGGTGGACCCGGTGACATGGACGAGGAGGCGCTGAAGCGCTTCCTGAAGGAGACCTTCGGGGACGCGCTCCCCGAGGGAGCGCTGGACGGGCTGGACCTCTCCGCCCTGGCGCAGCAGGCGAACCTCCCCCAGGACCCCGCGCAGCTGCGTGCGGCCGCCGCCCAGATGCAGAACCTCTTCGCCGCCCAGGGCGACAGCCCCGTGAACTGGCAGATGGCGGAGGACCTCGCGCGTCGCACCGCCGCCGGGCAGGTGACCCTGCCGGGCGTCGAGACGCCGTCCGGCACGCCTGGCGATCCGAGCCCCTCGGCCGAGCAGGTCGCCGAGCTGCGCCAGGCGGCGCAGGTGGCGCGGCTGTGGCTGGACCCGGTGCTCGCGATCGACGTGCCCTCCGCGGAGCTGCAGGTGTACAGCCGCGGCACCTGGCTCGCGCGCACCCTGCCGCGCTGGAAGCCGATCGTGGAGCCGGTCGCGAAGTACATGGCCGGCGCCATCGGCGAGGCGATCAGCGCGCAGATGGGGCAGATGGGCGATCTGGGCGCCATGGGCGCGGCCGGGATGCAGATGCCCGGCGGCGGCGATCCGGCCGGGATGATGGAGCGCATCGGCGGGACGATGTTCGGCGTCCAGTTCGGTCACGCGATCGGGGCGCTGGCCCGGGAGATCTCCGGCACCACGGACCTGGGGCTGCCGCTCGGCCGCGACGGCGAGCCGGCGCTGGTCGCCGCCAACGTCGAGGACCTGATCTCAGCGCACTCCCTCGACCCGGCGTCGACGCGGATCTTCCTCGCCTCCCGCGAGATCGCGCACACAGCGCTCTTCACCGCCGCGCCGTGGCTGGGACGCGCCCTGTTCTCCGCGATCGAGGACTACTCGCGCGGGATCACCCTGGATCTCGACGCGCTCGACGAGATGGTGCGGGACCTGGACCTCTCGGACCCGCAGTCGATGCAGGCGCGCCGGCCCGAGGAGATGTTCGTCTTCACGCGCCGCGCCTCGCAGGAGCGGGCCCTCGAGGAGCTCGCGACCACCCTCGCACTCATCGAGGCGTGGGTCGACCACGTCACCACCAAGGCGCTGACCGGCAAGCTGCCGGACCTGGAGGCGCTGCGCGAGGTGCTGCGCCGCCGCCGCGCGGCCGGCAGCCCGGCCGAGCAGATGCTCTCGAAGACCATCGGCATCGAGATGCGTCCGCGCCGCGTGCGCGAGGCGCTGTCCTGGTGGGAATCCGTGCTGGCCACCGAGGGCGAGTCCGGCCGTGAGGCGAAGTGGGACCACCCCGACCTGCTGCCCACGGCGGAGGTGCTCTCGGGCACGCCGCAGGCGCCGAGGACCGACGCCGCCGCCCCGGCCGAGGGCGCGGAGGAGCTCGCCGACGTCACCATCCCCGCCGACTTCGACGCGGAGCTCGAGAAGCTGCTGGCCGGCGAGGGCGTGGACGACGCGCCCCACGAGGACGAGCAGGGCCGGCTGCGCGAGGACGGCGAGGGCCCGGGCGATGGGGAGTCCACCGACGACGGCGGTTCGGACAGCGGCGACTCCGACGGGTCCGGCACCGACCAGGACGGGAACGGCCCGGCGGGCGATGCCCGCTGAGGTGGACGACGGCACCGCGGACGCCTCGTCGGTGGCGGACGGGGCTCCTGCCGCCGAGCCGCCCGTGAGCGCTCCGACGTCGTCGGCCGCGCCCGAGCCGGCGGCGACAGAGCTCGCCCTCGCACTCGAGGGCGCGGCCTCGACGCCCGCCCTCGCCCGGGAGTTCCTCGACCTGCTGACGGGCGTGCCGCGCGCCCTGTACCGCGACGGCGGGCCGCGCCATCTCACCGCGAGCGCGATCGTGACCGATGCGCCGGGCGAGCACGTGGCGCTCGTCTGGCACCTCAAGGGCCGCTTCTGGGTGCAGCCCGGCGGTCATCTCGAGGACGGCGAGACGAGCCTCGAGCAGGCGGCGCGGCGCGAGGTCGCCGAGGAGATCGGACTGTCGGGCCTGGAGCGCATCGGCGAGGGCCCGGCCATGCTCCACCGTCACGGGCTGGACGCCGCCTTCGGCCGCTGCCAGGAGCACTGGGACGTGCAGTACCTGCTGCGCGGCCCGCGCCCGGCGGCCCAGATGCCGCTCAGGGCGAGCGAGGAGTCGGGGGACGTGCAGTGGTTCCCCTGGCCCTCCCGCACTCCCCTGCCCGGCCCGGCGGCGAAGCTGCTGCCGGAGGGCGTGGTCCCGGACCTGCCCGCCGCGCTGGATGCCCTCGCGGAGCGCTTCGCGACGCTGCTGCGCTGAGCTCCAGCGCTGAGCTCCAGCGCCGCGCGGTCCGGCGCCGGCCTGTGCTCGACGGCGTCCGCGGGCGCAGCACCGCCCGCCCCGGCCGCGCTCAGGCCTCTCCGGCGGCCTCCTCGACGTCGTCGCCGTCCAGCGGCGGCATGTTCTTCACCCAGGAGACCCCGTCGAGGAATCCCTGCGCCTTCTCCGCCTGCGGGTAGGCGGCCATCAGGGCCTTGAACTCGGGCCCGTGGCCGGGCACGAGCAGGTGCACCAGCTCGTGCATCATCACCGAGCGCACCACGTAGTCCGGCATGCCCTGCAGCTGGTGCGAGAGCCGGATCGTGCCGTCTGCCGGGGTGCACGAGCCCCAGCGGGTGTTCTGGCGTGTGGACCACGTCACCGAGGCGGGGTGGGCCCGGCCACCGAGATGAGCCTCACTGACCTCGCGCGCCATCCTCATCAGCTCTGCATCGCTGCGCCTCGCGGGGGTGCTGCGCGCCTCCCGCGCGACCATCTGGTCGACCATCTTCCGTGCCCAGTCCCGCTCCTGGCGGGCGCTGAAGGAGGCGGGGATCGCGACCACTATGTCGCCGTCGCGCCTCGTGATGGACACGGTGCGGCGCCGGCGTGCGCTGCGCCGCACGAGCACCCGCTCGCCGCGGGGCCCGCTCAGCTGCTCATGGTGGACCAGATCATTCATGGGGCAAGCCTGGCACGCTCGGCCGGCGAAGTTTTTTCGTCCACAGCTGTGCACTGCGATTCGGCCGGTCAGAGCGTCGTGACCGGGGACGATGACGGTTCCTCCACAGTGTTCACACCGGGTGGGGCCGGCTGTCCACAGGATGGGGCCGGTTGTCCACAGCCGGTCCCCGGTCTGTCTTTGACCCGCCCGGTCCGCAGGGGCTAGGTTTCCCTGCACGTAGGACCCCGGGATAACTAGCAGGACGCACACGGGGAAGGTGCGCGTGGTGCTGAGCGCCCCGGGGTCCTACGGCCCAGGTCGGCCTCACGCTGCCGTCGGGCCGCCGATATCGGCTCGTCGTGCGCACTTCCTCGGCTCCCCGGAGCCCCCAGCCTCCCGAAGCGCACGACGGGCCGGTCAGATCGGATCACCCTTCTTCTGCGCCGCGCCGCGGCTGTTCCTGATTCGTGCGCATGTGCGCCCCCCGCTACAGTGGTCCGGTCCCGGTCCGCGGCGAGAGTCGTGCGCCGGCGAATGTTCATCACTCACGAACCCACGAGGAGCGGATATGGCCGACGAGACCTATGCCGGAGAGTTCTACTGCGTCAAGTGCCGCGAGAAGCGGGAGGCCGAGGGCAACGTCGTCGTCTCCAACGGCCGTCGCATGGCCAAGGCCGTGTGCCCGGAGTGCGGCACCAAGCTGAACCGGATCCTCGGCAAGGCCTGATCGACGTACTGCGAGGCACGAGCGGTAGGAGATCAGGCAGCAAGCACTGCTGATCGACGTACTGCGAGGCTCTGCCTCCACAGACCGCGGAGGGCGGGGCACCATCGGTGCCCCGCCCTTCGTCGTCCCCTCGCCCGTCGCGGGCGCGCTCATGCCGCGTCGGCGTCGGGGAGGGGGTTCTTCCGCGGGCGGCCGCGGCCGCGCTTGACGGCGATGATGCGGCCGTCCTGGAAGATCGCGCCTCCCCAGACGCCCCAGGGCTCGCCCCGGTCCAGGGCGCCCTGGCGGCACTCCTGGATCAGGGGGCAGTCGGCGCACAGGAGCTTGGCCTGCTCGAGGTCGGCGGGGCGCTCGGAGAAGAAGAGGTCGGCCGCGTCCGCGTCGTGGCACGGCAGCATGTCTGCGGAGGCGTCCGCAGGGTTCAGGAAGGTGGTCAGTAGAGAAGTCATCGTCTCGCTGCTTCGACGTCGTCGGGAAGGACGGCCCCGGGAGGGGCGGGAGGGGGCGGCGCCGGCGCCGCCCCGTGCAGCGAGGGTGGACCTCGTCAGCTCAGGCGGAGCACCGCGGGGGCATAGCCCCGTTCGCGCGGCAGAAGAGCGGGCGCGCCGAGGGGGCGCAGGCCAGCTCCTGCCAGATTCCTGAAAACGATCACGAGACCCACCCCCTTTCTGTGCGCGTGCCCCGGCTTCCCGGCTCACGACCCGAACGATTGACGTAGAGGACTCTACACCCGTCCCGGCGAATGCAGAAGTATTTTTTGACCTGCGGTTTCAGTCCTTCTCGGAGGGTCCGGCGAGGATCTGCAGCAACGCGGCGCCGTAGGAGGAGACCTTCGCGGGGCCGATCCCGGGCACGGCCAGCAGCTCCTCCTCGGTGCGGGGCGCGCGCTCGGCGACGGCCTCGAGGGCGGCATCGGTGAGCACGGCGTATGCGGGGACGCCGCGCCGCCCGGACTCCTCGCGGCGCCAGCTGCGCAGCTCGGCGAGGAGCTCGGGCCCGGCGGTGGAGGGGCAGCCGTCGTGGCGGCCGCGCCGCTGCTCGGCGGCGGAGACGAGGCCCTGCCCGCACACCCGGCACTCGGAGTAGACGGTGGCGGAGCGGCGGCCGGTGCGGCGCGGTCCGGGACCGGGCGCGGTGCGCGGGGAGTCGGGATGGGCGAGCACCCCGTCGAGGAAGCGGGAGGGCTTGCGGGAGCCGCGGGCGCCGGGGGTGCGGGCCGCGGCCCAGCTGACGGTGAGCAGGTCGCGGGCGCGGGTGAGGGCGACGTAGAACAGTCGCCGCTCCTCCTCGACCTCGGCCGGGGTCTTGGCCATGGAGATCGGCAGCAGCCCGTCGCTCGCGCCGACCACGAACACGACCGGCCACTCCAGGCCCTTGGCGGCGTGGACGGAGGCGAGGGTGACGCCATCGACGACGGGCGCGGCCTGCGACTCGGCCCGCTCCTCGAGCTCGCGGACCACGTCGGCCATGGTCGCGCCGGGCCGTGCGGTGATGGTGTCGGTGAGGCCGACGAGGGCGTTCAGCGAGTCCCAGCGGTCGCGGATCGCGCCGGTGGTCTCCGGGGCCTGCTCGGACCAGCCCTGCTGGGAGAGGACGTCGCGGACGGCGCGGGCCGGGTCGAGCTGCTCGACCCGGGTCGCGGCGCGCAGGGACACCATCGCGCGCCGCACCTCCTGCCGTTCGAAGAAGCGGTCCCCGCCGCGCACCAGGTAGCCGATGCCGCGGGCGGTGAGCGCCTGCTCGAACGCCTCGGACTGGCTGTTGGTGCGGAACAGGATCGCGATCTCGGAGGCGGTGCGGCCCTCGCCGATCAGCGCGCCGATGCGGTCGGCGATCCCGTCGGCCTCGGCGGCGTCGTCGGGGAAGGACTCCACCAGCGGCGGCGGCCCGGCATCGCGCTGGGAGACGAGGGTGAGACGACCGGCGCGGGTGCGGCCCTGCGCGCCGTCGAGGACGGTGTTGGCCATGCGCACGATCTCCGGGGTGGAGCGGTAGTTGCGCTCGAGGCGGATGGTGCGGGCGCGCTTGAACTCGCTGCGGAAGTCCAGCAGGTAGGAGGCGCGGGCGCCGGCGAAGGTGTAGATGGTCTGGGCGGCGTCGCCCACCACGCACAGGTCGTCGGAGGTGCCCAGCCACAGCCGCAGCAGCGCGTGCTGCAGGGCGGAGACGTCCTGGTACTCGTCGACGACGAAGTGCTTGTACTGGGAGCGGACCTCGCGGGCGACGTCGCCGCGCTCGGTGAGGAAGCCGACCATGTGCAGCAGCACGTCCTCGAAGTCGATGACGTTGTGCTCCTTCTTCACCTCCTCGTACTGGGTGAGGATGCGGGAGATGGAGCGGGAGTCGAAGCCGGCCACGCCCGGGCGGCGGGCCTGCGCGGCCGCGTCCGGATAGGTCTCGGGGGTCAGCATCGACACCCGCGACCACTCGACCTCGGCGACGATGTCGCGCAGCGCCGCGCGGTCCACGCTGAGGTGCAGGCGGGAGCAGGCCTCCCCCACCGCGGCGTACTTGCTGGGGATGATGTCGGGCATCGGCCCGCCGACGACGCGGGGCCAGAAGTGGCGCAGCTGGCGCAGCGCGGCGGAGTGGAAGGTGCGGGCCTGCACGGCGGGCACGCCCAGGTCCCGCAGGCGCGAGCGCATCTCGGCGGCGGCCTTCGCGGTGAAGGTGACGGCGAGGACGTGGCGGGGGTTCAGCTGACCGGTGCTGACGCCGTACGCGATGCGGTGGGTGATCGCGCGGGTCTTCCCGGTGCCGGCGCCGGCGAGCACGCACAGCGGCGTGCCGAAGCTCTCCGCCACCTCGCGCTGCTCGGGGTCGAGCGCGGCGAGGAGCGACTCCGCATCTGGCGGGGCGCACGGGGCGGTGGCGTCGGGGGCGGCGGTCTGGTCGGTCATCGCCCTCCATCCTGCCAGGGCGGTGCGACGCTCCACTGGGTGCTGTGGACGGCGGGTGCCTCACACCTCGCCGGGGCGTCGGGACACGAGCGGCCGGGGTAGTCTCGGCCCGCACCTCACGGGTGATGGCGCGTGGCGTCCCGCTACGCCTATATAGGCGTAGAGGTACGCCACGCGCCATCGACTGACCGTTGCCCTCGCCGACGTCGAGCCGAGGGCAGCAGGTCGATCAGGACCCCGCAGGTCGAGCCGGGCCGGCAAGCGCCGCTCAGGCCTCGGCGGAGCGGCCGTACCAGTCGTCGATCAGGGCGCGGCCCATCGAGGCGGGGCCGGGCAGCTCGATCTCGTCGGCCGCGAGAGCGGCGGCGAGCTCCTCGCGGCTGAACCAGCGCGCCTCGGCGATCTCCTCGTCCTGGAGGGTGAGCTCGCCTGCCTCCGGCGCCCAGGCGCGGTAGCCGAGCATGAGCGAGCGCGGGAAGGGCCAGGGCTGGCTGCCCATGTATTCGACCTCGGTGACGGTCACGCCCACCTCCTCGGCGACCTCCCGGGCGATGGCGTTCTCGAGGCTCTCTCCGGGCTCGACGAAGCCTGCGAGCACCGAGTGGAAGCGGCCGCGGAAGTGGGCGTTGCGGGCCAGCAGCAGGCGGTCCTGGCCGTCCCGCACGGCCATGATCACTGCCGGGTCGGTGCGGGGGAACTGCTCGACGCCGTCCTCACGGCAGCGCAGCACCCAGCCGGCCTTCTCGGGCTCGAGCAGCCCGCCGCACAGCGGGCAGTGCCGCATCGAGCGGTGCCAGGCACCCATCGCGACCGCGGCCGCGGCGAGGTCGGCATCCGCATCGGCCAGCCGGTCCGCGACGCGCCGGAGGTCGCGCAGATCACGGCCGGGGTCGTCGAGCTCGGGACTCGGCTCGGGGATCTCCACGGCGAGCACCCGCACGCCGTCCCGTCGGCCCAGCAGCACCAGCGGCTGGGTGGTGCCGCCGCGAGGGTCCGCGGTCTCCAGCACGGCGTGCAGCGTGCCGTGCTCGTCCTCGGAGAGGGTGACCGCCCCGGCGCGGGTGACGAGATAGCGGGCGTCCTCGCCGGGGGCGAGCACTCCGTCCTCGCCGCGCAGCAGCGCGTCGCGGTCGGAGCCCAGGAGGGTCAGGGGCGTGTTGAGATGCGGTCCACGGAGCGTCGGCATGGCCTCGAGCCTAACCGGCGGGCGGGGTCGGGACGGGTACGGTGGACGCGTGCATCGCAACTCCTACTCCATGGCTGCCCTCGCCGCGGCGGCGGTCCCCGGGCTGGCCCCGGTGCGGGCCTCCTCCATCGCCACCCCGGTCGAGGATCTCGACGTCGCCGGAGTGGTCGCGGAGGACGGCCGCCGAGTGCTGGTCCACTCCCCCGCCACCACGGCGGCAGGGATCCATCTCGAGCGCGACCTGCGCGTCGCCGATGCCCTCACCGGGACCCCGCTGAAGGCCGTGATCCCGCCCGTGCTCGGCTACGTCAAGCTCCCCGAGGGCGGGCGCAGCGCGGTGACCGAGGCCCCCGTCGGCCGGCCGCTCATGCTCGACGACCTCCAGCACAGCGAGGAGCTCGCCCGCTCCCTCGGCGAGGTCCTCGCCCGGATCCACACCGTGCCGCGCTACGCCGCGGAGTCCGCCGGGGTGGAGTCCTTCACCCCGGAGGTGCTGCACGCCCGCCACCGTGCCCGGATCGACAAGGTCCATGCCGCCGGGCACCTGCCCGCCGCGGTCGCGCAGCGGTGGGACGCGCTGCTGGCCGATCAGGAGCTGTGGGACTTCACGCCCCAGTTCATCCACGGGGACCTGTCGGAGGAGAGCCTGTTCGTCTCGGGCCGGCGCCTCAGCGCCGTGCGGGACTGGTCCTCCTCGATCGTCGGCGATCCCGCGGCGGATCTGGCCTGGCTGATCTCCTCGCTGGACCCGGAGCGGTTCGACTCCCTGTACGCCGCGTACCGCGAGGAGCTGCCCACCTCCAGCCATCCCCGACTGATGGAGCGGGCGCAGGCGCTGGGCGAGTTCGCGGTCGCGGAGTGGCTCGAGCACGGCCTGGAGATCGAGGACGAGGACATCGTCGCCGACGCCCGCGGCATGATCGCCGACCTCGACGCGGACCTCGCCCAGATCGCGCGCGAGGAGGCCGAGCGCACCTACGACGAGATGAACGCGCACGAGGACGGCGGGCGGTCCGCCGACAGCGCCCGCTCCGAGGCCTGAGCGAGACCCAGCTCCCTCACCGACATCGGTCGTCCGAGCATGCCCCGGCCGGCATGAGCCCGCGGCGGGCTCGGCCTTCCGGCCTCGTCACTCCCCCGACAGCATCTCCGCGATCCGTTCGCGGGAGGGGTGCTCGGTGACCTCGTGGGTGATCCCGTCGGCCACGAAGTGGAAGGCCGTGCGGATGTTCTGAAGCGGCAGACCGGTCCGCTCGTGCCAGGCCAGGCGGTAGAGCGAGAGCTGCAGCGAGCGTTCGCGCAGCTGGGAGGGGCGGGGCATGCGGCCCGTCTTCCAGTCCACGATGATCACCCCGCCGGTGCCGTCGGGCCCTGCTGTGCCGTCGCCGCCCTCGGGGTCTGCGAAGACCGCGTCGATCACGCCGCGCACCCCGATCTCGCCGATCCGGGTGGTGACCGGCTGCTCGACCGCGAGGGGGCTGCGGTGCGCCCAGTCGGAGGCCTCGAAGGCTTCGCGCAGGGCGCGGGCGTCGGCGAGGGCGCGCTCCTCCTCCGGATCCTCGAGATCGGCGAGGTCCTCGAGGTCCAGCAGGGTCGCGCTCTCGAACCGGGTCTCGAGCCAGGCGTGGAAGGCGGTGCCGCGCACGGCGGCCGGCGAGGGGCGGCGCGGCAGCGGGCGCAGCAGCTCGATCGCGGCGGCCTGCGGGTCGCGGGCCTGCGCCACCACCTGGGAAGCAGAAAGCCGCGGTGGGGAGTGCACGGCGGGCGCGGCGGCGTGCTGGGCGAGGTCGGCGAGAGCGCGTCGCACGAGCTCCTCGAGCTCCGGGTCGGCGAGCGAGGGCGCCTCGATCCCTGCGGCCGACGCGGGGACTGCCGGGTCGGATTCCGGAACTGACTGCTCCCGCGCGACCTCGGCGAGGCGGGCGGCGGCGCGGGTGCGGGCCTGCTCGGCCTCGCCCGGGGCGGGCGGCCAGGTGGCGGTGGGCCGCTCGGACTCGAGCGGGTTCTCCTCCGGCACCTCCTGCGCGGAGCGGAACGCCTCGGGCAGCAGCGGCGCTGCCTCGGTGAGATAGCGGGAGCGGGGCCGCGGGGTGCGCAGCCCCTCGCGCCAGGCGGCGGAGGTCAACAGCAGGCGGCGCTTGGCGCGGGTGACGGCGACGTACATCAGGCGACGGTCCTCGGCCAGCGCCTCCTCGCCCTGCGCGAAGCGGTACTCCTGGATGATCCCCTCGGCGTCGACCTGCGTGTCGGCCTCGGCCCAGGCGAGCTCGGGCAGGGTGTCCGCATCGCCGCGCAGCGCGGTGGGGACGGAGGCTCCGGCGAGCTTGCCGAGCCAGCCGTCGCCGGGCACGCGCACCCGCCCGGTCTCGTCGGCCTTGGCGCGGCGCAGGTCGTAGGAGGGGACGGAGCCCTCGGTGAGCCCGGCGACGGCGACCAGGTCCCACTCCAGGCCCTTGGCGGAGTGCATGGTCACGATGGTCACGGCGGCGGGGTCGTGGGCCTGCTCGGGCGCGGCGGTGACGGAGAGCCCGGCCTCCTCGTCCTCGCTGATCTCGAGCAGGTCGAGATAGGCGCCGAGACCGCCGCGGCGGGCGGTGCGCTCGAAGGAGGCGGCGTGGTCGCGGAACGCCTCGAGGTCGGCGAGCGCACCGGTGCCCGGGGCGGTCTCGAGCAGCGTGAGGTCCACCTCGAGCACCCGGATCGCGGCGGTGACCAGGTCCGGCAGAGGCAGCGGGAGCAGGCGCCGCATCTCGCGCAGCATCTGCTGGAGGTGCAGCAGCCGCTCCCGGCCGACGGGGGTGAGGGAGCGGCCTGAGGGGTCGGTCCAGTCCGCCGGCGGCAGGTCGTCGACCGCGTCGACGAGGGAGACCTCCTCGGCCTCGTCCCGGGCGCCGACGGCCCCGGCCTCGCCCGCGCCGGCCCGTCGGCGGGAGCCCATCCGGTCCCGCCAGCGGCCGAGGACGGCGAGATCGCGGGCGCCGAGCCGGATCCGCGGCCCGGTGAGCAGGCGCATCAGGGCGTCGCCGCGGCCGGGGTCGTGGGCGCATTCGAGCAGGGCCCGCACGTCGGCGACCTCGGGGCGGTGCAGCAGCCCGCCGAGGCCGACGACCTGGGCGGGCAGTCCCCTCTCCTCGAGCCCGGCGACGAGGGCGGGGATCTGGCGGCGGGCGCGCACGAGCACCGCGGCGGAGGCGGGCGGGGCATCGTCGGGGCCGGCGCCGTCCCCTGCGTCGCGTCCGTCCTCGGCGCGACGGGCGAGGATCCAGTCTGCGATCGCGCTGGCCTCGGCCCGCTCGTCGGCCGCCTCGAGGATCTCGCAGGCTCCCTCCCCGCGCCGGGGCGGGGGTGCAGCTCGGGGATCTCTATCCCGGCGCCGGCGGCGCGCAGCGGGGCGGCGACGCGGTTGGCGACGGCGAGCACGGCCTCGTCGTTGCGCCAGGAGGTGGACAGGGTGCGCTGGAGGACCGGCTGCGCCTCGGTCGCGAAGGCGTCGGCGAAGCCGGCGAGGGAGGCGGCCGAGGCGCCGCGCCAGCCGTAGATCGCCTGCTGCGGGTCGCCGACGGCGCAGGCGGCATGCCCGGGGCCGAAGAGGTCGGTGAGCATGCGCAGCTGGGCGACGGAGGTGTCCTGGAACTCGTCCAGCAGCACCACGCGGTGCATGCGACGGGCGAGGGCCGCGGCGGCGGGGACCTCGCGGGCGATGCGGGCGGCGAGGGAGACCTGGTCGGAGAAGTCCAGTGCGGAGTCGGCGGTGCGGATCTCGGCGAAGCGGCGCAGCAGCGGGATCAGGGCCAGGCGCTGCTCGAGCTGGTCGATCACCTTCGCGACGTCCTTCGGGGTGGTGCGTCGCCGGCCCTCGACCTGCAACGGGATCTGGGAGAGGTGGTCGCGGATCTCGCGCAGATGCGCCTCGAGCTGCTCGGGGGTGACGAGATGGTCGGCGAGCGAGGAGCTCAGCGAGAGCAGGGCGGCGGTGAGCGTGGCCGGGGAGGCCTCGAGGTCCAGGGAGTCGTCCCAGCCCTCGACGATCTCGTGGGCGAGCTGCCAGGAGGCGGAGGCGGACATCATGGTCAGGTCCGGGTCGATGCCGACGGCGAGAGAGTGCTCACGCACCAGGTCCAGGGCGAAGCCGTTGTAGGTGTGGACCAGGGGTCGCTGGCCGACGAGCTCGTCGCCGCCGCGCTCGAGGCCGGGCGGCAGCTCCTCCCCGGCGCCGCGGAGGGCGGCGGCGAGGGTGGCGAGGCGGGCGCCGATCCGCTCGCCGAGCTCGTGGGCGGCCTTGCGGGTGAAGGTCAGGCCCAGCACCTGGCGCGGTTCGACGATGCCGTTGGCGATCAGCCACACCACGCGGGAGGCCATGGTCTCGGTCTTCCCGGAGCCGGCGCCGGCGACCACCAGCATCGGCGCGAGCGGCGCCTCGATCACGGAGGTCTGCTCGGCGGTGGGCGGGGGTTGCTCGAGCAGGGCCGCGAGCTGCGCGGCGGAGTACCGGGCGGCAGGATCTCCGGGGGCGGTGACATGGACGGAGTCGGTGGTCACAGCTGCTCTCCTTCGGGCTGGAGCGGGCAGCTCGCGCGCACTGCGCAGTGGTCGCAGTGCGCGTTGCGACGCGCGGTGACGTGCTCTCCGGAGACGTCGCGGGCCACGTCGCGGACGAGCTCGTCGAACCATTCGGGGTGCTCGGCGCGGCCCAGCGCGGTCTGGGTGCGCACCGCGGCCCTCTTCCCGCCGGTGCCGACGTAGACGAGCTGGGCGCCGTTCAGCCGCTCGGGGGCGTCCTCGCCGAGCTGCTCGGCGAGCGCCCCCTCGCGCACGGCGGCCTGGTAGGCGGCCAGCTGCAGGTCCTCCTCGGCCTTCGCGGCGGACTTCGCGGTGCGGCCGGTCTTAAGGTCCACGACCCGCAGACCGGTCGCATCGCCCTCGATCCGGTCGATGCTGCCGCGCAGGCGGACGCGGTCCAGCGCCACCTCGAAGGGCGCCTCGACGGCGAGGGGCTCGCCGGCGACGCGGAGGTGCTCGGTGAGCAGGCGGGCGGCGTCCTCGGCGTGGCGCACGCGGCGGCGCCCGGACCAGGTGTCGGTGCCGGGCATGCCGCGCAGCAGGGTGTGCAGCTCGTCCAGGAGGTCGACCTCGCCGCGGGGGTGGATCTGGGCGAGGTGGTGGATCGCGGTGCCGAGCAGCTGGGCGGGGCCGCCTGCGCGGGTGCCGCCGGCGCGCTCCATCAGCCAGGACTGGGGGCAGTCCACAGCGCGCTCGAGAGCGGAGGGCGAGAGGCTGATCGGGTCCTCGGGACCGTGCAGCGGCGCACTCGAGCTGGGCTCCTGGTGGTACCAGCGGCCGGGGTCGGTGCCGGGGGCGCCGGCGCGGCCCAGGGCCTCCAGGGCGAGGGCCGCGTCGCGGGAGCGGACGGGGTCCTCCTCGTGCAGCCGGCGGCGCAGCGCGGCGACGAGGCGGCGCGCGTCGGGGGCGGGGCCGGGGTCGCGGCGCAGCACCTCGGGGTCGATCCAGGGCTCCCCCGCCGCGTCCTCGAGCACGTCGAAGAGGGCGGAGGGCTCCTCCTGCTCGCCCTCGATCGCGGTGAGCAGCACGCGGGTGCGGGCGCGGGCGAGGGCGCTGACGGCCAGGCGCAGCTCGTCGGCGAGGACCTGCTCTCGCTGCAGGGCGCGCAGCGCCTCGGGGCCCGGGGCGGGGTCGGCGGCACGGGGTCCGGCGAGCAGGGAGAGGTCCGCGGCGCCGAAGAGGGTCGAGCGCAGGCGCAGATCCGGCCAGGCGCCCTCCTGGAGGCGGGCGAGGACGACGGTGTCGCGGTGCTCGCCGGCGAGCTGGGCGGGGGTGAGCACGTCGATCCGGCCGCGGGCGGCGGCGGCCGGGGCGAGCGTGTCCTCGACGACGGCCTGGGCGCGGATCTGCTCGACGAGGTCGAGGGCCCCGGCGCCGGGGCGGCGCTCGGTGAGGCGCTCGGCGGCGGCGAACAGCTCCAGCAGCGCGTCCAGCCTCGCCGCGGCCATCCGGGCACGGGCGCCGTCCACGTCCCCGGAGTCGCCGAGCGCGGCGCGGCGCCAGCCGCCGGCGAGGCCGGAGGCGTCCCAGGCGTGCCAGAGCACCTGTTCGGCGCCGTCCTCGCGGTGCTCGCGGACGGCGCGGATCATGTCCCGGATCCGGTGCACGGGGGCGGCGGCGCGGTCGCGGGCGTCCGCGGCGGGAAGGCCGGGCACCTCGTCCTCGACGAGGGCGCGGGCGAGCAGCTCCTCGCTCGTGACCGGCGGGGCGGGGGCATCCTCCGTGCTGTCCTTCGGTCGGTGCTCGGCCGGCTCGAACTCCTCTGCGCCGCTCTCCTCCGACGCTCCCGATCCCGTCGGGTCCTCCCCTGCCGCGCTCGCCTCCTCCGCGCGATGGGCGGCCAGCAGCAGGCGGCGGATGCGGCGCAGGCGCAGGTCGTCGGCGTCGCCGAAGGGGCCGCGCAGCAGCGCGGTCGCGGCGCGGGCCTCGAGCGGGACGCCGGCCGGGGCGAGGCCGAGCTCGAGGATCGTGAGCAGGTCGTCGGCCACGGCGACGTCGCGCAGCGGCTGGGGGCGGCGCGGGACCCGCACGGGCAGGCCGGTGCGGGAGAGCAGATCGGCGACATCGGCGACGGCCGCGCCGGAGCGGCACACCACGGCCATGTCGTCGTAGTCGACGCCCTCGCGGTGGTGGAGGTCGCGCAGGGCGGAGCCGATCAGCCGCGCCTCGTCCAGCGGGTCCGCGGCGCGCAGCGCCACGAGTCCTCCCGGTCGCTCGGCGCGGGGCCGACGGGACGCGGCCGGGGCGCCCGCGAGGGGAAGCCTGCCCCGCAGCGCATCGACCACGGCGACCAGCGGCTCCTCGCCGCCGTGCGCGCCGTGCAGCGTGATCTCGAGCGGCGCGCCGGGCAGGGCCTCGCGCAGCCGGGCGGCGGCATCGGGCAGGGCGCCGCGGAAGGTGTCCACCGCCGCGTCGGGGCAGCTGGTCACCAGCACCTTCGCTCCGGCCGCGGCGAGCGCGACGACGAGGTCGATGCCGGCGGCGGTGAGGTCCTGCGCGTCGTCGACCACCACGGTGCGGAAGGTGGCGGGGAGGGTCGGGTCCGCCAGGAGCACGGCGGCGCGGCGCACCAGCGCGCCGGAGTCGAGGCGGGGTCCGGCGTCGAGCGCTGCGGAGGCCTCGAGGTCGAGCACACCGAGGTAGTCGCGCAGCAGCGCCGCGGCGTCGCGCCAGGCGGGGCGGTCGTGCTCGCGGCCGAGCTCCTCGAGCGCGACGGGACCGAGGCCGAGCTCCCCGGCGCGGGTGATCAGATCGCGCAGCTCGGTGCGGAAGCCGAGCAAGGTGCGTGCGCCGGGGTCGACGTCCAGGTGCCAGGCCGGGCGCTCGGCGATCAGCTCGGCGAGCAGGGCGTCCTGCTCCGCGCCGGTGACCAGGGTCGGCTCGCCCAGCCCTCGGCGCAGCGCGTCTGCGCGGGCGATCGCATGGGCGAGGGCGGGCGGGGTCATGGCGCGGGCCGTGCCGTGCCCACGGACGGCGAGCGCATCGCGCAGACGCCCGGCGGCGAGGCGGCGCGGGGCCAGCAGCAGCGCGTCCTCCCCGACGGCGTCGGCCGCGGCGAGCGCGAGGGCGGTGCGGCCGCTGCCGGGACCGCCGTGGACGATCACGTGGTGGCCGGCAGCGACGGCGTCCAGGGCGCGGCGCTGGCCCGAGTCCAGCTGCGCGGCGGGCAGCAGCGCGGGCAGCGCCTCGAGATCGGGTCCGAGCAGGCGGATGCCCTCCCCCGTGATGGTGCCGGTGCGTCGCATGGGACCATTTGACCCCATGGCCCTGACGTCCGCGATGCTCCGCACAGGCCTCTGACGGCGGTACAGTGTGCGGGATCACCCGATATCCCTAATGTCGGATTCCGGAGGTTGACCTCATGTCCTCGCCCACCACCTCCCGGATGCCCCGCGAGCAGCGTCGCTCGCAGCTGCTGCGCCTGGCCACCGAGGTGTTCACCGAGAAGGGCTACCAGGCCACCTCGATGGACCACATCGCCACTGCCGCCGGGGTCACCAAGCCCGTCCTCTACCAGCACTTCCGCTCGAAGGAGGCCCTCTACGTCGAGGTCCTCGACGCGATCGGCGAGGCGATGCTCGTCGAGGTCCGCGACATGGCCGGGCGCGACGGCGACGCCGAGGACCGGGTCCGGCTCGGCATGCGACGGTTCTACGAGCTCATGTCGCTGAAGAACTCGCTGCGCCTGTTCACCGGCCACGAGGTCGTCTCGGACGAGGTCAAGGAGCGGGTCACCCGGATCCTCGACGAGATGTCGATCGAGCTGGCGGGGGTGCTGCTCTCGTATCGCGCGCTGAGCACCGGTCAGGCGAGGATTCTCGGCCGGGGCCTGATCGGCATCGCCCAGACCACCGCCCAGCAGCTCCACGACGCCGCCGACGACGAGGAGCGCGACGAGATCCTCAGCACCGTGACCGCCGTGGTGGTCGACGGCCTGACGGGCTTCACACCGGTGGAGCAGGCCGGCGCCGAGCGTGGGGACGCCGACGACCCGGCACCCGAGCAGGATGCCTCCCGCCCCTGAGCACCGGCTCGCCCCTCGCGGATAGGACGCGGTTCCGCCTGCGGCGTACGCGCGCCGAAGCGCACGGGGGTCCACGTAGACTCGCCGTGAACAGCACTCCCGTCTCCGCCCGTGAGCGGAGGGAAGGTCAGGTCATGGAGATCCGCATCGGCATCCAGCACTCCCCCCGCGAGCTCGTGATCGAGTCCGACGAGAACGCCGAGGCGGTGCTCGAGCGCCTCAATGCGGCCGTCACCGACGGCAGCCCGGTCACCCTGGTGGACGACAAGGGCAAGAAGGTCCTGATCCCCGGTGCGAAGCTCGCCTACGCCGAGGTCTCCACCGAGGAGCCCCGCCGCGTCGGCTTCCTCGGCTGAGGACTTGAGCACCCCCGAGGAGCCGGACCCCGCGGACGACGCCGCGGGAGCGGCAGCAGCGGGTGGGACCGGGTCCCCGGACGACGCCGGCCCCACCGGGACCGACGGCTCCGCGCAGGACCGCGAGGACGAGCACCCCGCGCAGCCGGCGCCGACGGACGAGGCGAGAGCCCGCCGTCGGCGCCGTCGCCGTGCCCGGGCGCTGCAGGTGACCGCCACCGCCGTGGTCGCGGTGCTCGGCGCGATGCTCGGACTGCTGCTGGTGCCGGACTCGAAGGTCGAGGTCGGCCCGCTGACCGCCTCGGTGCACGTGCGCCCCTCCCTCTCCTCGGACACGGTGCTACTGCTGCCGCCGATCGGCGAGGTCTCCTTCGACACCCACACCGCGCCGCTGTCGATCGAGGCGCGGGTCAAGGGCGTCGACGTCGAGAAGGCCGAGGCGCTCTTCTACTCCGACACCGGCTTCGCCGAGCTGCAGAACAGCGCCCCGGAGGCGATCACCTCGGCCGCGGCGCGCAATGCGGCGATGAACGCCCTGTTCGCGGCCGTCGGTGCGGGTCTCGCCGTCGGCCTCACCTTCCGCCGGGTGCGCCGTTCCCTGGTCGCGGGCGGCAGCGCCGTCGCGCTGGTCGGCGTCTCCGTCGGCGCGGCGGCGGTGACCTTCTCCCCCGCCGCCCTGACCCAGCCCCGCTTCGAGGGGCTGCTCTCCCAGGCCGCCTACATCGCGGACCTCGGCGAGGCGACCGCACAGGACTACGCGAGCTATCGCGACACCCTCGCGGAGTTCGTGGGACAGGTCTCGGCGCTGTACATCGCGGCGGACAGCCTGCCCGTGGGCCTGGACCAGGAGAACCTGGTCACGGTGCTGCACGTCTCGGACATCCACGACAACCCGCAGGCCTACGACGTGATCGAGCAGCTGCACACGCAGTTCGCGATCGACGCCGTGATCGACACCGGCGACATCGTCTCGTGGGGCACCCCGGTCGAGAACGAGCTGCTGAACACGATCGGCACGCTGGACGTCCCTTATGTCTACATCAGCGGCAACCACGACGGCGCCGCGGCCGCGGCGACGATCGAGGCGCAGCCGAACGCCACCGTCGTCGACAACGAGGTGGTCGAGGTGGCGGGGCTGACGATCGCCGGGATCGGCGATCCCCGCTTCGCGGCCGACGACGACTCCGACATCGGCAGCGGCTGGCAGGAGGGCAAGGACGCGGTCGCCGCGAGCGCCTTCCAGCTCGGCGACACGATCGAGGCGCACGACGAGGCCCATCCCGAGGACCCCGTCGACCTGGCGCTGCTGCACGACCCGACCCAGCCCGCCGGCCTCCTGGGCCGCGCTCCGCTGGTGCTCTCCGGCCACATGCACACCTCGAAGGTCGAACTGGACCGGGAGGGCTCGGGCACCGATTGGCTGACGGTCGGTTCCACCGGCGGCGCCCTCGCCTCCGGAGGCGTCGCTCCGGTGCTGCAGGGCGAGGACCCGCTGGACCTCACCGCGCGGATGCTCTACTTCGACCGGGAGACCGGACGCCTCGTCGCCTACGACGACATCACTATGGGTGGGCTGGGCCTGGTCTCCGTCTCGATCCACCGCTCCCAGATGCCGCAGGGGGACGCCGAGCTCGAGGTGCCCGAGGGCGCCGAGACCCCCGACGGCACGGTCCCGCCGGAGCAGGAGGTCGCCCCCGGCGAGGGCCTGCCGGACGAGGACCGCGTCACGCCCACCGACCCGGTGAGCCCCGCGCCGGGCGCGAGCGACGGCGGCGAGGGGTAGGAACCGGACCGACGACGCGACACGACCTAGAGCGGCTTCGAATCACCCTGAATCGGCCGTAGGGACTGCCGCATGGATAGGTGACATCTGATCTGGCTTGCCCGCAGGGCGGCCTGGAAGGATGTGCACCACGCCCGCTCCCTACATCCAGTCGATCGCGGTGTCGCTGGGCTGCTCGCGTACCGCGGTGGGGACGGCCCTCGAGAGCGTGAGCGGCCCTCCGGCCACGCGCTACTCGCGGCTCTCCACACGCCGTGCTCCCACCGACGGCGAGCTGCAGGAGCTCCGGCGGCTCTATGAGACCTGCCCCGAGGCTCCGCGGAACCGCCCCGGACACCGCGAAACCCGCGGCGACGAAGGTGCCGAGCTCGCAGAGGCGTGCGCTGCCCTGGTCGCGGGCGGCGTGCCGATGCAGACGCTGTCGCTCGCGATGGGACGCGGAGCGACCTGGGTGCACTGGCTGCTCGGCCAGCACGACCTGCAGGCCGCCGAACGTGAAGGGCTGAGCACGAGGCGGAGGTCCCGGGACGCTGGAGCGTAGCGAGACGGGCAACGGCTCCGAATCGCTCTCGACTGTCCTTCCGGTCCAGTATCTTCCGACCATGACCGATGATCAGCTGCAGCGCGTCCTCGTCGCCGTGCGTTCCGAGCTCGGCGACCCCGACACCTGGGGTGCGCCCGTCGAGATGCGCGAGTCCCTGGCGCTGGCGGCGCTGAACTCCGTCCACACCCTCCGGGCCGGGACGCCGTCCGTCATCCGGGTGATGCGCCGCTACCGCGCCCATCGAGTGGCTGAAGGCGCGGATCCCGAGACCGACTCAGGACCCGACCTGATCGCTGCCATCGACGCCGCGGGCGGACCTGAAGACTTTTCACGCGACGTGACTCGCAACCAATCGAAGCTCCCCGGGACGAAGCGGCTGCGCGCCGGCGGAATCCGCGAGGCGCTCGGCAACCTCGAGGCCAGCGGGGTCACGACTGCTGCGTTGCTCAGGGAGCGCGCCGAGGACGACGAGGTGCGCCGCGCATGGACCCGGGTGAAGGGGCTCGGTCCACTGTCCTGGCAGTACCTGCTGATGAACGCTGGAATCGGGTCGCTGACCAAACCCGACGTCATGATCCGCCTTTTCCTCGGGCGCGCTGTGGGGGAGAAGGTCTCGGTGGCACGGGCGACGAAGCTGCTCACCGACGCTGCCCAGGAGCTGGGCGTCGAGACTCGCGCGCTCGACCGCGCGATCTGGCTGTACGAGTCGCCGTCAGGCGTCTCGACGATTCCCACTCCGAGTACCGAGGAGCGAGCATGATCCAGGCATGGGACATCCGCGAGATGCAGCGGGCGAACAGTGTCCGCTTCGAGCACCAGGGCAAGGTCTACGAGGGCATCGTCCAGTCGATCGAGGACAACGACTCGGTCCTCTCGCACGAGAAAAACCACCCGGGGTGTGTGAGCCTCATGCTCAGCACGGGACAGACGCTGAATGACCTGCCGAAGACCGCGCCCGTCGAGCGTCTCTGACGGCGCAAGTGCTCCACGCGCAGCGAACTCGGCCCCTCCCGTCCATAGACGAGGATCGCGGGACTCACTCGGGATCGATGTCGGGCCATTCGCTGGAGAGGAACGCCTCAATCGCTCGGTTGCGGAAGGTGTAAACCTTCCCGCGGCGGATGATCTTGCGGATCGTGTCCAGGCGCTGTGCAGTGGTCCCGGCTTGGGTGGACTTCTCGAAGCCCATCGCCTGTGCGATGTTCTTCAGGCTGCGTTCCTCGGGCGGCAGTCCCACCATCGCCTCGAGCATCTCCCGCTCCCGCTCCGGCAGGCGTTCGATGATCCGTTCTACGTGCGTCGCGGCCTCATCGCGCGCCGCATCCTCCCAGCCCTTCAGTACCTGTTCGCGGGTGATCACGTCGGTGCTGCCTGCGTACCAGGCCTTCTGGCCGGCGAGCTGGAAGAGGAACGGTTCGCCCTTGCAGAGCTCGAGGATCTCGTCGCGTGCCTCCGGGGCCATGGTCACCGGGCGGGTGCCGCCGACACCATCGGGCACCTCCCAGCCGGCTAGGACGAGGGGCTGTAGGGCTGCCGCGAGATCGTCATCGCCGAAAGACTCGAGCGTGGTGGTCTGGAAGCGTCGCCCGAAGGTCGCACCGCGACGTGCGGAGGACATGTCGGCGAAGTCGGGCAGTCCCGTGAGGTAGACGGCGATGGGCAGCACTCGATCGATGACCCGCCCGCCGGGAGCGGTGACCTGCACCTCATGCGCCATGGCATCGCCCAGCGCGATGAGGAGCTGGGAGAGGACATGCTCGTCGGCGATGTTCTGCACCTCGTCGATGTGGATGAGAACGACGACGTCGCCGCGCTTCATCGCCGCGGTCCCGATCTCGACCAGCAGCTCGGTGAGGGAGGTGAACGGCTCCGGACCGTCCGCCTCCCGAAGACTGAGTCCGTAGCCCTTCAGCGAGATTTGCGAGACGCGCGAGAGCAGGTCGGTGAGTCGCTTCTCGCGACGGGTTGGCAGCCCGGCTGTGTCGGCGAGCTTAAGGAGGGCCGCGGCGACCACCTTCAGAGGATCCGCCTTGGAGGGGATGCGCAACTGGGGCGTGACCCAGTCACCCTTCTCGACGGCCTTCTCGGAGATCTTGCGCAGCAGGCTTGACTTCCCGAGCCCTGCCTCGCCGAGCATGGTGCGCCCACGCTCGGGCAGTCCCGAGATCTTCCGGGGTCGGACGATGTCATCCCAGTCCCGGAGCTGGTCCACGCGGCCGGCCCAGATCGGCGGCACGACGTCGGCATGCGGGCTGAAAGGGCAGTCGATCGCGGTGCGCATGCTGATAACTTTATCAGCAGGACGGGCAAGCGATAACGTTACCAGCGCGCGCGTGCGCGGTCAGTCGACGCCAGGAGGTGTTGAGTGACAACACGAGCACTTAAGAGGTCCCTAGGAGATTCCCGTGGGGCCTCGTCGTTCACCGGACCTGATCCGCCTGAGTCGAGAGGTATGCACACCAGCGCGGAGAATCCGCATGGACCTCGACAGTCTCAGCGGCCCGCCGACCACGCGCTACCCGCGTCTCTCTATCCGGCGCGAGCCCACCGACGCTGACCTGCAGGAGCTCCGGCGGCTCTACGAGGGACGTCCGGAGTCTCCTCGGATCCGTCCCGGGCCACCGCGAGACCGGCGGCGACGAGGGTGCAGAGCTTGCGGAGGCCAGCGCCGCGCTGGTTGCCGTCGGCGTGCCGATGCAGACGCTGTCGCTCGCGATGGGTCGCGAGGCGACGTGGGTCCACTGGTTGCTCGGACGGCACGGCCTACGACCCCCGGGGCGAACGGTGCGGAATAGGAGTCCGCATAGCCGAGACGTGGGAGCGAGGTGATACGGCAGTGGCGTGCGAGCCGCGCAAAGATGCCCCTGCTGCACTGCTGGTTCTGGCCGTGTCCGATATTCAGATGCATTGCGTCGTCGACACCGTCCGCTCAGGCCATTCTGCGGTCAAGTTCGTGGAGGTAGTAGAGGTCGTTGCCTCGCATGCTGGCCACTGCCTCCCGTTGTTGCTGCCACGCATGCACTCCTAGTGCTGCAGCTCCTGCGACGCCCGGAGTCAGCCCGGCCGTTGCTACCACCGCCAGGTCGGTGACCGCATGTATGCCGACGACTAGGCCTGGCATGGCAGCGCCACCGACTATTATCTCCTTGATGTTTGCCCCGACCGCTCTCGCGAACTCGCGGACCAATCCGTGCTCGGCAAGCTGCTCGCGTATATCTTCTAGCGTCGGCACGATCTCCTTCCGGTAGAGATGGTCAACTTCAGACTGAACCTCGTCGTCGAGCGGGCCAACCCGCATCTTCTCTCCGAGCGAGGCCGCCGCCCGGCGGTACCTACTGAGGGATCCCGCTAGGTCGCGCCGCAGGTCGAGGAGTTCGTCTGCTGGTGTCTCGCCGAAGGTCGGAAGTCGAGCTATTACCCCCGTGCCGACGAGGGCCTCCAGAGCGTTGGGGAGCGCCAGGGCAGACGGCTCAACCCTCTTCTCGTTGATTAGGACGCGCGCGAACTGGGTCGTGCCTTGGTCCAGAAGCATATGGCGAGAGCCATCGGCAAGGAGGTTCATTACCTCGGCCGCATACCTCTCGGCCAGCACTTCTTCGTCCCAGTTGCCTTCAGTATTGAAGAGTGGTTTGAGCTTGACCACTCGGGTCCTGGTGGCCGCCGCCAGCTCAGGCCCGCCAGCGGTTTCGATCATCGTTGTGATCTGGTCGCGAAGCTGCTGCGAAGAATCGTTCTCAACCCCCCTGAGGCCAGTGGCCAGTTTGCGAAGCGCTTCCGCTTGCTCATTGTCAAGGGTCTCGAGGATGGAGTCGAATCGCGGATCGAGCAGAACTGGTAGAGCGTTGAGGACGGCCTTCGCGTCCGTTCCTTTGCCGCGGGTCATCCGGTCGAGAGTGTCGGCGTCAAGGGCACGAAGGATGTCGAACGCTGAAGCTGAGTTGTCTTGTGCGAGTGCGTTCAGACTTAACAGCATCTCGGAGGCGGGACTGACGACCTCAATTTCGTCGGCGTACAGTATTGCGGCACGAATAGCCTGCAATTCTCGATCTAGTGTTATGGACCCATATTCCTCCATATTGGATTCTGGATGGACGACGACGGTCATGCGTAGCTTCGGGATCCGGGGCTTCCGCGTTGCAGTCCGATTCGGTGTGCGTTTCCGGTTCCTGAGTGCCATGAGGACATCATGCCTCGGCGTGCACGCGCGCGCGGTAGGAACGCCGACCTCTGCATGTCCCCACCTGCGAAACGCAGCTGGAGTCCACGGACGGGCCCAACGGCAGGAGCTCGACGAAAAGGAGCGTGACGACGAAGGTGATGAGCACCCATGGCCAAGCCGGGGCACTTCTGCCCCTGTTGTGTCGTAGCGGCCGAGTTTGAGCCGGACCTCTTGAACGGGTCGGTCGAAGGGATTTCGGGCGACGCTGGCTGGCACGTCGCCGATCTTGACGAAGGAACCCATGGAGGCCACGACGACGTCAAAGCAGCGGGCGACCAGGAGCTGTGTGGTGACGTTGCCGTGCCGGGGGATCGGGGACTGCCGCATGGATAGGTCACATCTGATCTGGCTTGCCCACTGGGCGGCCTGGAACGATGTGCACCATGCCCGCTCCCTACCCCCAGGAGTTCCGCGACGATGTCGTGCGAGTGGCCCGGTCCCGCGAGGACGGCATCACCATCGCGCAGACCGCGAAGGACTTCGGCGTCCACGAGAAGACGCTGCACAAATGGATCCGCCAAGCCGATATCAACGATGGCAACTGGCCCGGCAAGAGCCGGGAGGAATCGGCCGAGCTGCGTGAGGCGCGCAAGCAGATCCGGCTGCTTCAGCAGGAGAACGAGGTCCTCCGCCGCGCCGCTGCCTACCTCTCCCAGGCGAACCTGCCGGGTAAAGCTCTACCCGCTCGTGAGCCCGACGGCATCCCCGTCGCGGTGTCCCTGCGGGTCCTCAAGCTCTCCCGTCAGTCCTACTACCGCTGGCGGAAACAACAGATCACCCAGGCCGAGCTGATCGAGGCTTACCGTGCCAACGCCCTGCTGGACGCCCACGTCGACGACCCCGAGTACGGGTACCGGTTCCTGGTCGACGAGGCCGCGGAGGCCGGCGAGGTGATGTGTGAGCGGACCGCGTGGAAGATTTGCCGGGACAACCAGTGGTGGTCCGCCTTCGGCAAGAAGCGCGGCAAGAACGGGAAGCGTCCCGGACCACCGGTCCACGACGACCTGGTCAAGCGCGACTTCTCCGCCGATGACGTCAACGAACTGTGGCTGACCGATATTACGGGCTCTTCAGAGTTGAGTGTGGGGTGAGGCGTCGAGGCCGCCGGCGATGAGGAGCCTTCGGAGGCGGTAGTGCTCGACGTTGCGGAACCCGCGGGCGATGCGGCGGCCGAGCTCTATGATCCCTTTGACGGCTTCTGTCCCGCCGTTGCTCGCGCCGTCGGTATCGAAGTAGGCCAGGAATGCGGCCTCACATCGTCGCAGGGTTTTCCCGAGCCTCGCGATCTCGGGGATCGGGCAGGACGGCAGCGCAGCGATCAGCTGCTGGGCCAGTCGACGACCCCGGGCAGGAGTGGGCTGGTGGAACACGTCGCGGAGGTCCTGGGCGCACTGGTAGGCGACTTCGACCGCGACGTGATCGGGATGGGCAGCGAATGCGCTGTCCAGACGGATCTGCTGGCGCGGCGTGAGGCGCTCCCTCCCGGCGCGGAGAACATGACGGATCCCGTAGGGAGGCTCGCCCTTGCGGCCGCGATGCCCGAGAGTCTCCTGCTGGACCCGGCGGCGCACGTCATCGACCGCTGCGCCGGCGAGCTTGACGATGTGGAAGGCGTCCAGCACGCAGGTGGCGTCCTCGAGTTGGTCATCGATCGCGTTCTTGTAACCCTGGAACGGGTCCAGCGTCGCGATCTGGATCCCCTCGCGGAACGTCTCGCCGCGTTCGTTCAGCCAGTCGCGGTATGCCTTACCGGATCGGCCCGGGACCAGGTCCAGGAGCCTGGCAGTCGGATGCGCTTCGCGAGTCAGATCGACCATCCCGGTGAGCTCCTTCGGGCCGCGCCGGCGCGGGTCCCGGTGGTGCCAGATGTGCTCGTCCATTCCTAGGACCTGCACGTTCTCGAAGCGGACTGGGTCGTTCGCAGCCATTGTCAGGACTGGCTGGACCTGGGACCAAAGCGTGTTCCAGGTGGTGCCGAGCTGCCGGGCCAGGCCCTGGATCGTCGCGCCCTCGCGCCGGAGCTGGCCGATCGCCCAGCGGATCGCGCGGGTGCTGAGCAGGCCCCGTGGGGCACAGAGCTCCGGGTTCTGCTCGACGAAGGTGGCCACCTCGCAGACGTCTTCGAGGCAGATCCAGCGGTGCTTGCGCCACTGGATCCTGACCGGTCTGCCCGCCCACGGCGCGTCGATCACCGAGGTCACCACTCGGCCGTGACCAGTGGCGATGACACCGCAGCCAGGGCACCCGGTCATCGGGTCGCAGGACTCCACCTCGAGCACCAGCCCGGCCCAGCCCTTCGAGACGGCCACCAGATGAAGACCGGGGAAGTCCAGAAGAAGGTCACAGCGATCGCAGCGATCGGGCGCGTCAGCGCATACGCAACTATGGTTGAGCATCGTCGAGGTCCTTGAAATCAGCGGGGTTAGAAGTCCGCTCATCATCGAGAACCTCTACGCCTAGCCGCGCCTACCTTCAACTCTGAACAGCCCCCTTGACCTTCGAGAGCCACGCCGCCCTGAGAGGAGAGACATGACCAGGGAGAACCATGTCCTCGCCCAGGCCGAGAGCTCTCGAAGCCAGGCTCTGCGGGAAATCGTCCCGTGGAGCTCGCCGATGACGCGGACCGACAAGATCCTCATAGCGTGCATCGTGACTAGTGGTTTGCTCGTCCTGGGGTCCTTCCCTCTGCGTCCACTGCTGATCGCCGACCACCCCGTCGGACTCAGCGCGCTGACCGGTGGCCTGCCGACCATTGCCGCGGGCGCCGCGTTCGCGCGTATCGGCGAGGCAAACCTGTGGCTCGTCGTGTTCGCAGGGATCTTCGGCATGATCAACCTGGATTGGCTGTTCTGGATGGCCGGGCGAACTTGGGGCCCCAAGGCGGTCAGCTTCTTCACGCCAGGCCGCTACGCTACAAAGTTCGCCGCACGCATGGAGAAGGTACCTGGCTGGGTGGTCTGCCTGCTCGTAGTCCTCGCCTTCTTGCCCGGCATCCCCAAGCTCCTGGTCCACCTGTTCGCTGGGCTATCCGGGATGCACTTGCGGATCTTCCTGCTGTTCGACATCCTCGGCGCAGCGCTCATTACCGGCATCGTCGTAGGTCTGGGTCATGCAATGGGCAAGACCGCCGTGGACCTCGTGCTGCTGGTGGACAAGTACGCGCTCTACGTGACGGTGGGGATCCTCGCGGTCGCCGGGTACATGGCGGGATCGGCCGCTCGGAAGCGTCGTAGCGAGGTCAGCCGCGGAGCCGGCTAGCCCCACGCTGCCTCCCCGCCACCCACACTCAACTCTGAAGGGCCATATTACGGAGCACTGGACCGATGAGGGCAAGCTCTACCTCTGCGCGATCAAGGACGTGTTCTCCGGCCGGATCGTCGGCTACTCGATCAGCGACCGGATGAAGGCCCGCCTTGCGGTGAACGCCCTGGACAACGCGGTATCGAGTCGTCGCGATGCCGCCGGCTGCATCGTGCACTCGGACCGCGGGTCCCAGTTCCGGTCACGGAAATTCGTCCACGCCCTGAACCGTCACCACCTCATCGGATCGATGGGGAAAGTCGGCGCTGCCGGGGACAACGGCGCGATGGAGTCTTTCTTCGCGCTGCTGCAAAAGAACGTCCTGGACCGCAGGCGGTGGCGGGCTCGAGAAGAGCTCCGGATCGCGATCATCACCTGGATCGAGAGGACCTACCACCGGCGTCGTCGACAGGCCCGCCTGGGCCGATTGACGCCCATCGAATACGAGACCATAATGAACCCCGCCGTGGGCCTCGCGGCCTGACACCCCAACTGTCACCTGATCGTGCGGCAGTCCCGTGAGCTCTCGGGAGGCGGGGTCGCACTAGTGGTCAACGTCGCCTCCCGATGCGGACTCGCTCCGCAGTACGAGCAGCTCGAGGATCTAGAACGTCGCTACCGCGATCGAAGGTTCACGGTGATCGGCTTCCCGAGCAACCAGTTCCTGCAGGAGCTAGGCTCGTCGGAGGCGATCGCCGACTACTGCTCGGCGACGTGGGGAGTGACGTTCTCGATGGCCGAGAAGGTTCGGGTCAACGGGAGGAACGCGCACCCTCTGTACAAGCAGCTCACGACCCTCGCGGACGCCAACGGTAAGTCAGGCAAGGTGACGTGGAACTTTGAAAAGTTCCTTGTCCATCCCGACGGCCGCGTCAAGCGTTTCCGACCACGCACCACCCCATATTCTCCCGAAATCCTCGCCGCTATCGAAGAATGGACAGCCGATGAACACGCACATGAGTGACGCCCACCCCGTGCACTGCGGCCGGGCCCGCACAGCGGTACGTTTGCTGCTTGGCTCAGCCCTTACCTACGCCGGTGTTACCCACCTGACATCCGCTCGTGAAGAGTTCCGCGCACAGGTGCCGTCCTGGGTCCCGGTCAGCGAAGACGCGACCGTCCTTGCTTCCGGCGTCACTGAAATCGCACTCGGCGCGGCCCTTCTCAGTGGACGACGGCAGCGCGTGGTTGGCGGTGTGGTCGCAGCCTTCTTCGTAGCAGTCTTCCCGGGCAATGTGGCGCAGTGGCGGAACAAACGTGACGGCTTCGGCCTCGACACGGATAGGAAGAGGCTGCTTCGTCTTCCGTTCCAGATTCCCCTCATCGTCGGCGCGCTGTGGTCTACCCGAGGGCGCAGGCCAGTCCGTCACCCTTCGCCTGAGCAGAGCGTATGAGCGCGGCTTTTCGGGCTCATCGCATTTGAGGGTGTCGAAGGGGTCGGAATCCGCCGGTGTCGAGCAGTGAGCGGATGATGCAGTCCCGCGTCGCGTGGACCACCAGATCGATCCCCGGCCACGCCCCCGCATAGGTCGCCGCCGACCCCTCCAGCACCGGGGCGGGCAGCGAGTCCTCCCACGCCACCGCCACCGACGCGTCCTCGCCCGCGCCGACTTCCGCAACCGGCGCCGGCTCCGCGCTCGACCCCTCGACCTCCCCGGCCAGCACCACCCCGTCCGGCACCGCGGCCGGCGCGATCGAGCCGTCCTCCTGCTCCACCAGCGTGGTGTCGAACTCCTGCCACGCACCACGCACTCACCAGGGCACGGCGGTACCACCGACCGAACACAGGGATCTCCAACGGAGGAACTCGTCGCCCACTCGCAGCACCCACGCTGCTCCACCCCTCCGACGCCGGAGAGCCAGCACATCATGCAGTCAACGATCAGCTACCGCACAGATACCTCGGTCACGGAACGATCACGATTCCTCACTCCCGTCCGGGACTGCCAAAGGCCCTTCCCGAGCGGCCGGTGTGGGCGGTTCGACCCGTTCGTCACCTTCCGGACCTCGGTTCGGGCCCGAGGGCTACCATGGCCGTGCACATCCATGACCAGAGAGTTGAACGGTGCCTGAAACGATCCCGCACACCGATGAGGCCGTGTCGGCCTCCCCCGCCGTCGAGCAGAGCTCCGGCACCACCGACCCGCAGCAGACCTTCGCCGACTTCGACGTCCGCGCCGACATCGTCGAGGCCCTCGCGGCCAAGGGCATCACCACGCCCTTCCCGATCCAGGCGCTGACCCTCCCGGTCGCGCTCCGCGGCCGCGACATCATCGGCCAGGCCAAGACCGGCACCGGCAAGACCCTCGGCTTCGGCATCCCGCTGCTGCAGAGCTCCGTCGCCCCCGGCGAGCCGAACCCGGACGACCGCCCGATCGGGAAGCCGCAGGCCCTCGTGGTGCTGCCCACCCGCGAGCTCGCGGTGCAGGTCGCCCACGACCTCGAGACCGCCTCGGCGAAGCGTCCTATCCGCATCCTCACCGTCTACGGCGGCCGCGCCTACGAGCCGCAGATCGAGGCGCTCGAGAAGGGCGTCGAGGTGGTCGTCGGCACGCCGGGCCGCCTCATCGACCTGATGCGCCAGAAGCACCTGGACCTTTCCCAGGTGCGCACCGCGGTGCTCGACGAGGCCGACGAGATGCTCGACCTCGGCTTCCTCGAGGACATCGAGAAGCTGCTCCAGGCGGTCCCCAGCAACCGTCAGACGATGCTGTTCTCCGCCACGATGCCGGGACCGATCATGGCGCTGGCACGGCGGTTCATGAAGCAGCCCACCCACATCCGCGCCCACGACCCCGGCGACGAGTCCCGCACCAAGGCGGACATCAAGCAGGTCGTCTACCGCGTCCATCAGCTCGACAAGATCGAGGTGATGGCCCGCGTGCTGCAGGCCCGCGGCCGTGGCCTGTCGATCATCTTCATGCGCACCAAGCGCCAGGCCGACCGCGTGGCCGGCGACCTCGCCGACCGCGGCTTCGCCGCCGCTCCGCTGCACGGCGACCTCGGCCAGGGAGCCCGCGAGCAGGCGCTGCGCGCCTTCCGCAACGGCAAGATCGACGTCCTGGTCGCGACCGACGTCGCCGCGCGCGGCATCGACGTCACCGACGTCACCCACGTCGTGAACTGGAACTGCCCCGACGACGACAAGACCTACCTCCACCGCACCGGCCGCACCGGCCGCGCGGGGAAGAAGGGCACCGCGATCACCTTCGTGGACTGGGAGGACCTGGCGCGCTGGACTCTCATCGCCCGTCAGCTGGGGCTGGAGTCGACCGAGGCGGTGGAGACCTACTCGACCTCCGACCATCTCTTCACCGATCTCGACATCCCCACCGACGCCAAGGGCAACCTGCCGAAGGACAAGCGCACCCGCAAGGGCCTGGACGCGGAGGAGATCGAGGACCTCGGCGGTCCCGACTCGGCCGGTCGCGCCCCGCGCGAGGGCGGACGCGGCGGACGTGACTCCGGTCGCGGCGGACGTGGTGGTCGCGACGGCGGCCGTGGCGAGGGCCGTGGTCGCGGCGAGGGCCGCTCCCGGGGCGAGCGCCGCAGTCGGGACGAGGAGTCCCGCGAGCAGACGGCCGACGCCGAGAGCGGCGGCCGCACTCGTGGCGAGCAGGACGGCGAGAAGCCCCGCCGCACCCGCTCGCGCTCCCGCACCCGCCGCGTGAACGGCGAGGTCGTCGCCGAGCAGAGCACCGGTGCCGAGTCCTCGTCGACCGGTCCTGAGGACAAGGGCGGCTCGTCCGAGTCCGCCGGCGGTCCCTCGAACCGTCGTCGTCGCTCGCGCGGTGGTCGCGGTCGCAGCCGCGGCGGGTCGTCGAACAGCGGCTCCTCGAACGGCGGCGGCTCCGAGAGCTGAGCCTTCCGACCTGACCGACGGGCTCCGACACGATCGATCGTGTCGGAGCCCGTCGGCGTTGCAGTGCGCGTCATGTCCGAGCCGCGTGGGCCACGCGGGAAGGCACCGAGCGGCCCGGGCCGTCGCCGCGGTGCCCGCGCCCGCTCAGGGCCTGATGACGCGAGTCCCGCTCGTCGCGCGACGCTCGATCTCGGCGAGCACCGCCGGGTCGGTGAGGTTCTCCGCGAGCAGGTTCGGCTTGCCGGTGCCGTGGAAGTCGCTGCCGCCGGTGACCAGCAGGTCGTGCCGTTCGGCGAAGCGCAGCAGCCGCTCCCGCTCCGCGTCGTCGTGCTCGCGGTGGTGCACCTCCACGCCGTCGAGCCCTGCCTCCACGAGCTCCTCGAGCAGCTCGACCGGCAGGTCGTCGTCGCGGGTGACCGAGCCGGGATGTGCGATCACGGAGACGCCGCCGGCCTCCCGGATCGCGGCGACCGCCTCGAGCGGGGAGGGCGCGTAGTAGGGCACGTAGTACGGGCCGGAGCCGCGCAGGATCTCCGCGAACGCCGCCGACCGGTCGGGCACCACACCGGCCGCGACGAGGGCGTCGGCGATGTGGGGTCGGCCGATCACCGTCTCCTCCCCCGCCACCTGAGCGAGGACGTCGTCCCAGGTGACGGGGTGGTCGCGGCCGATCAGCTCGACCATCCGCCGGGCCCGCTCGATGCGGGAGGAGCGCGCCTCCGCCATCTCGGCGGCCAGGGCCGTGCCCTCGGAGGGGTCCACCAGCAGGGCCAGCAGGTGCACGCTGCGGTGCCCGTGCTCGGAGGAGACCTCGATCCCTGGTACGGCCGCGACACCGGTGGCGGCGACCGCGGCGGGCAGCTGCGGCCAGCCCTCGACGGTGTCGTGGTCGGTCAGGGCCAGCACGTCCAGCCCGACCGCCTGGGCCTGCGCGAAGAGGTCCGGCACCGACGTCGTCCCGTCCGAGCACGTGCTGTGCCCGTGGAGATCGATGCGCTGCCTCGCGCCGGAGTAGGACCGCTCACTCATGCGCCCAGGGTAGACCGAGGCGTGAGAACATCGTGGGGTGAGCACCGAGAACAGCGACACCAGCACCGACGCCACCTCCAGCGAAGACCGTATGAAGGACCTCGCCTCGCGCGGTGACTCCCGCTCGCAGCGCCCCGACAGCGCGGCGTTCCGCGAGTTCATCGCCTCCGGCTGGGACGAGACGGTGCCGGACGCCGAGCGGCGCGAGTCCGCGGACTTCACGCCGGAGCGTCGTGACGCGCTGGTGCGTCGCCTGCCGAGGACGCGGCTGGTGCTGCCCGCCGGTGTGCTGAAGGTGCGCTCGAACGACACCGACTACCCCTTCCGCCCCGACACCGCTTTCGCGTACTACTCGGGGCTGGGCACCGACGAGGAGCCCGACAGCGTGCTCGTCGTCGAGCCGTCGGCGGAGGACCCGACGGTCTCGGTCGCGACCTACTTCTTCCGGCCCCGCGCCGGCTTCGACTCCAACGAGTTCTACGCCGACTCCCGCTACGGCGAGATGTGGGTGGGCCGCCGCCCCACCCTCACCGAGGCCTCCCAGCGGCTCGGGATCGAGGTGCGCCACATCGACGAGCTGCGCGACCACCTCGCCAAGGACGTCGGCGCCCAGCTGTCGCTGTCGGTCGTGCCCGAGGTCGACGCGTCGATCGAGGCGATGGTCCAGGAGATCCGCTCCCAGAACGGTCTGCCCGGCGGGGAGGAGGCCGCCGCCGAGAACGCCGCCCTGCGCGAGGCGGCCAGCGAGGCCCGGCTGGTCAAGGACGAGTACGAGGTGCGCCAGATGCGTCTGGCCGTCGGGGCGACGCTGCGCGGCTTCGAGGACGTCATCCGCAACCTCCCCCAGGCCGTCGGCCATCCTCGCGGCGAGCGGGTCATCGAGGGCGTCTTCGCGGCGACCGCCCGCGCCGACGGCAACGGCGTCGGCTACGACACGATCGCCGCGGCCGGCGACCACGCTTGCACCCTCCATTGGACCCGCAACGACGGCGCCGTGCGGCCCGATGAGCTGGTGCTCGTCGACGCGGGTGTCGAGATCGACTCGCTCTACACCGCTGACGTCACCCGCACCCTCCCCGTCTCGGGCACCTTCTCGCCCGTGCAGCGCAAGGTCTACGACGCGGTGCTCGAGGCCTCTGATGCAGCGTTCGCGGTCGCGCGCCCCGGGCTGCGCTTCCGCGAGCTGCACACCGCCGCGATGAAGGTCCTCGCCGCCCGCCTCGAGGAGTGGGGCCTGCTGCCCGGCACCGCCGAGGAGTCCCTCGCCCCCGAGGGTCAGTGGCACCGGCGCTGGATGCCGCACGGCACCAGTCACCACCTCGGCATGGATGTGCACGACTGCGCCCAGGCCCGCCGCGAGATGTACCTCGACGCGGAGCTGGTGCCCGGGATGGTCTTCACGATCGAGCCGGGCCTGTACTTCAAGGAGAACGACCTGCTGGTCCCCGAGGAGCTGCGCGGGATCGGCGTGCGCATCGAGGACGACGTCCTCGTCACCCAGGACGGGGTCGAGAACCTCTCCGCCGGAGCGCCCCGACGTGCCGAGGACGTCGAGGCCTGGATCGCCGAGCTGCGCTCGTGAGCACCTCCGCGCCGTCCCGCTTCTACGCGGCGAGGCTCGTCGGCACCTCCGTCTTCGACCCGATCGGGGACGCGGTGGCGACGGTCCGCGACGTGGTGGTGGTGCCGCAGACCCGCAGCAGCGCCCGCGCCGTCGGGTTCGTGGTCGAGGTCGCGGCGAAGCGGCGCGTGTTCCTGCCGATCACCCGGGTCACCTCCATCTCCCCCGGCCAGGTGATCTCGACCGGGGTGCTGAACGTGCGCCGCTTCGAGAAGCGCACCGGGGAGCTGCTGGTGCTCGGGGACCTGCTGGACCGGGTGGTGACCCTCTCCGACGGTTCCGGCGAGGCGACCGTGCTGGACATCGCCCTGGACCAGGATCGCCACCGCGACTGGTCGATCTCGCGCCTGCATGTGCGCCGGCGCCGTGCGGGCGGGTCGCTGGGCCGGCTGGTCTCGCGGGGCGAGACGCTCACCGTCGACGTGCGCGAGGTGACGGGCCTGTTCGGCACGCAGGCGGAGCAGTCCGCCCACCTGCTCGCCGCCTCCTACCAGGACCTCAACCCCGCCGACCTCGCCGAGATCATCCAGGAGCTGGAGACCAAGCGCCGGATAGAGCTGGCCGGGGAGCTGGCCGACGAGCGGCTCGCCGACGTGCTCGAGGAGCTGCCTGAGGACATCCGCGTCGAGGTCGTCACTGGCCTGGACGCCAAGCGCGCCGCCGACGTGCTGGACGTGATGGATCCCGACGACGCGGCGGACCTCGTCCAGGAGCTGCCCGATGAGGTCGCCTCCCAGCTGCTGAACCTGATGGAGCCCGAGGAGGCGGAGGACGTGCGCCGCCTGATGGCGTACGACGAGTACACCGCCGGCGGCATGATGACGACCGAGCCGCTGATCGTCTCGCCCGAGACCCCGGTGGCGCACTGCCTGGCGATGATCAGCCGCGAGGCGATCCACGCCGCGCTCGCCTCGACCGTGCACGTGTGCCGCTCCCCGCTCGAGACCCCGACCGGCCGCCTGCTCGGGATCGTGCACTTCCAGCAGCTGCTGCGGGAGCGGCCCGACCGTCCCGTCGGCGAGATCATCGACCAGGACCGGGTCGCCGTCTCCCCGACGGTGCCGCTGTCGACCGTGACCCGTGAGATGGCGACCTACAACCTCGTCTCCATCCCGGTGGTCGACGACGACGGACGCCTGCTCGGCGCGGTCACCGTCGACGACGTGCTCGACCACGTGCTGCCCGACGACTGGCGCGAGCAGGACGACGAGCCCCCCGCGACGACCGGGCAGATCGACCTGTCCGAGATCGCGCGGGCCACCGCGCGCGACAGCGGTGAGGAGGGCTGAGGATGGCGGAGAAGAACGTCGACCCTCTCGACGACCCGGCGCCCCGGCGTCGCGGCCGCCTGCGCAACCCGCTGCGCGGCGACGCCTTCGGACGCGCTGCGGAGGGCTTCGCGCGCATGATGGGCACTCCCGCCTTCCTGGTGGGCATGACCCTTTTCTGCGCGGTGTGGCTGACCTGGAACTCGCTCGCCCCGGAGTCCGCGCAGTTCGACCCGCGCGCCCTGAACTTCACCCTGCTCACCCTGATCCTCTCGCTGCAGGCCTCCTACGCCGCTCCGCTGCTGCTGCTCGCGCAGAACCGGCAGGACGACCGCGACCGCGTCCAGGCCGAGCAGGACCGCCAGTCCAACGAGCGCAACCACGCCACCACCGACTTCATCACGCGCGAGATCGCCTCGCTGCGCCTCGCGCTCAACGACGTCGCCACGCGCGACTTCGTGCGCGGCGAGCTGCGCGACCTCCTCCAGGAGCTCGAGGAGGCCGGGCCGGAGACGGACCGCCCCGAGGCGCCCGCGCTGGACGACCAGAGCCTCCGCGCGATCCTGCGCGAGGAGGTCGAGGCGGCGCTCGAGCGCCGCACCGGGAAGGAGCAGGACCCCCAGTGACCACACCGGAGACGCCCGCCCAGGGCGCGACCGAGGCCCCCGGCGACGAGCGCGTGGAGCGCATCCATGAGGCGCTGAGCGGGGTGATCGACCCCGAGATCCATCGCCCCATCACCGAGCTCGGCATGGTCGGTTCCGTGGACGTGGACGCCGAGGGCATCGCCCGCGTGCACGTGCTCGTCACGATCGAGGGCTGCCCCATGCGGGACCGGATCGAGCGCGAGACCGCCGAGGCGACCGCGACCGTGCCGGGCCTGTCCCGCGTCGAGGTGACCACCTCCGCGATGACCGAGGAGCAGCGCCGCGAGCTCACCGCCCGCCTGCGCCAGGGTCGCCGCCAGATCCCCTTCAACCAGCCCGGCTCCCTCACCCGCATCTATGCGATCTCCTCCGGCAAGGGCGGGGTGGGCAAGTCCACCGTCACCGCGAACCTCGCCGCCGCGATGGCGGCCGACGGGCTGCGCGTCGGCGTGATCGACGCGGACATCCACGGCTTCTCGATGCCGGGCATGTTCGGGATCACCGAGCAGCCCACGAAGGTCTCCGACCTGCTCATGCCGCCGGTGGGGCACGGCGTGGCCGTGATGAGCATCGGCATGTTCGTGCCCGAGGGGCAGGCCGTGGTGTGGCGCGGCCCGAAGATGCACCGCGCGATCGAGCAGTTCGCCTCCGACGTGTTCTGGGGCGACCTCGACGTGCTCCTGCTGGACCTCCCGCCCGGCACCGGCGACGTCGCGATCTCGGTCGCGCAGCTGCTGCCCGGCGCGAAGATGGTCGTGGTGACCACGCCCCAGCAGTCCGCCGCCTCCGTCGCCGAGCGGGTCGGCTCCCTCGCCGCCTCCACCGAGCAGAAGATCGCCGGGGTCGTGGAGAACATGGCGGGCCTGACCCTGCCCGACGGCTCCGTGATGGACGTCTTCGGCAGCGGCGGCGGCGACCGGGTCGCCGCGACGCTCGCCGACGCCGTCGGCGAGCAGGTGCCGGTGCTGGGCCGCGTGGGCCTGGACCCGGCGCTGCGCGAGGGCGCGGACCGGGGCGTACCGCTGGTCGTCTCCGATCCCGACTCCCCCACCGCGCAGGCGCTCACGGCCGTGGCGCGCTCGCTGACGCGGTCCCCGCGGGGCCTGGGCGGGATGAAGCTGCCGCTGTCGGTCGCGCGGCACTGACGGTCGCGCGGCGCTGAGCCGTTCGGCTCAGGTGGCCTCGTCGTCGAAGGGGGCGCGCTTGGGGCCCTCGTCCTTGGCGGCCGAGCCCGAGCGCTTCTTCGCGCTCTTCGCGGCGCCCGCCGCGGCCGCGCCGCCTGCCACGGACATGGCCTCCTTGCTGGGCAGCAGCTCCTCGATGTCGGTGTCGCCCCAGGCCTCGCGGATGATGCGGCGCGGATCGTACTGGCGCGGGTCGTACTTCTTGAGGTCCTCGATGGCGATGCCCATCTCGTCCTCGACCGTCGAGCGGGAGTCGTCGACCCAGCGGCGCGCCTTGCGCACCCACTGGACCAGCGAACGGGTGACCTCGGGCAGGCGCTGCGGGCCCACGATCACGAGGAACACGATGAGCAGGACGACGATCTCCCACCCGCCGAGGCCCATGAAGCCGGTGCCGCCCATTGTCCACCTATACGTCTCGAGGTCCGCTGCTGCGGGCCCATTATTGCATCGCGCCCCCTGGGAACGGCGCACGGACTGCGCGTCGCCCGCGCGGCTGTCGTAGGATCGGCCCGTTCACAGGCATGCGGCGAGAGGAAGCGGAGATGTCGTCGGGAAAGGTGGCCTCCTGGGCCCACGGCGAGGAGTTCGTCGACGAGGCGGACCTCTTCGCCGACGACGGCGTCCTGGCCCGCGCCCGCGAGCGCGGCAACGAGCTCGGCGCGCCGCCCGTGCTGCCGGGAGCGGGCGCGCTGATGCGGCTGCTCGCCGCGGCGGTGCAGGCCCGCTCCGCGGTCGAGATCGGCACCGGCAGCGGCGTCGGCTCCCTGTACCTGCTCGCCGGGATGCACCCCGACGGGGTGCTCACCACGATCGACCCCGAGGTCGAGAACCAGCGCGCGGCGCGCGAGGCGTTCGCCGAGGCGCGGATCCGCACGCCGCGGGTGCGGACCATCGCCGGTCAGCCGCGCGACGTCGTCGGACGGCTCACCGATCACGCCTACGACCTGGTCGCCTTCCCCGCCCACGCCCCGCACGCGGAGGAGCTGCTCGAGCACGCCCGGCGCCTGCTGCGCCCGGGCGGCGTGCTGGTCATCCCCCACGCCCTCTTCCACGACCGGGTCGCGGACCCGGCCGCGCGCGATGCCACCACCCGGGCGGTGCGGGGCCTGCTCCGCGCGGTCTCCGAGGCGGAGGACCTCATCCCCGCGCTCACCGGCAGCGGCGACGGCGTGCTCGCCGCGGTGCACCGCCCCCGCCGGGGCTGAGAGCCGGCGCCCGGACAGCACCGGCCCCGCACCCGTCCAGCGGGTGCGGGGCCGATGCCGGCGGCGAGCTGCTTACTTGATCACGCCCTCCAGGGCGTCCCGCAGCTCCACGGCTTCCGATGCGGCGATCTCGACGACCAGACGGCCGCCCCCCTCGAGCGGGACCCGCATGATGATGCTGCGCCCCTCCTCCACGACCTCGAGCGGACCGTCACCGGTGCGCGGCTTCATAGCAGCCATGGCGTGCCTCCTAGATGTGTCGCTGCCCCTGAGTCGCTCCCCCGGACGGGGCCTCTGGCAGCGCGCGTACGGTGGCCATTATCTCAGGTCTTCGGGAGTGCTCGCACGCCACGTCCGACGAGTCGTCCGACGGGGCCGCTCCGGCAGGCCGATCCCGTCGCCGAGACGGCCCATCGCCAACCCCACCATGAGCACCGCCACGACGACCGCCACCAGCAGCAGGAGCAGCACGATCGGGCCGACGGCGGTCACGAGGCGTCCACGACCTCGTCCTCCGCGGCAGTGCGGGCCTGCTCCGCCGCCGGAGCTTCGTCGCCGCCGCGGATCGCCTCGCCGAGCGCGGCCAGCGCCTCCTCGGCGGTGTCCACCACGCGCACGAGGTCCAGGTCGGCCAGGCTGATCATCCCGCGGTCCACGACCGCCGAGCCCACCCAGTCCAGCAGTCCCTGCCAGTAGTCGCGGCCCACCAGGATCACCGGGAAGAGGTCGATCTTGTGGGTCTGCATGAGGCACAGCGCCTCGAACAGCTCGTCGAAGGTGCCGAAGCCGCCGGGCATCACCACGAAGCCGCTGGAGTACTTCACGAACATGGTCTTGCGCGCGAAGAAGTAGCGGAAGTCGACGCCGAGGTCGACGTAGGGGTTCAGCCCCTGCTCGTGCGGGAGCTCGATGCCGAGGCCGACGGAGACGCCGCCCGCCTCCTGAGCGCCGCGGTTGCCGGCCTCCATGATGCCGGGGCCGCCGCCGGTGATCACGGCGTAGCCGCGCTCGGCGATGCCCGCGCCGATCCGGCGTGCGCACTCGTAATCGGGGTGGTCCTCACCGAGGCGGGCGGAGCCGAAGATCGAGATCGCCGGGCCCAGCTCGGACAGCGCCCCGAAGCCCTCGACGAACTCCGACTGGATCCGCAGCACCCGCCACGGATCGGAGTGCACCCAGGCGCCCGAGGCGGACTCCTCGAGCAGACGCTGGTCGGTGGTGCGGTCGGGCCGCTGGGCGCCGCGCAGCGTGACGGGGCCCTTGCGGTGGTGCTCTCGTTCCTCCGGTGTCATGCCGCGATCGTAACGGCCCGGGCTCCCGAGCGTCGGACCGCCGGGCTCAGGCCCCGAGCAGGTATCGCCGCAGTCCCTCGAGCGCGCGGGTGAGGTCGTCGACCGGGACGTGCTCGTCGTCGGTATGGGCCAGCAGCGGGTCACCGGGTCCGAAGTTCACCGCCGGGGTGCCGAGGGCCGAGAAGCGGGAGACGTCGGTCCAGCCCTGCTTCGCGGCCAGGGGGACCTCTCCCCCGAGCGCGGCGAGGAAGTCGCGGGCGGCGGCGGTGTCCAGGCCCGGCAGCGCGCCGGGCGCCGCGTCGGTCACCTCGATCTCGAGGTCCAGGCCCGCGAGGACCTCGCGCACGTGCGCCTCGGCCTGCTCGACACTGGTGTCCGGGGCGAAGCGGTAGTTCAGGGTGGCGCTCGCCCGGTCGGGGATGACGTTCCCGGCGATCCCGCCGGTGATCACGACGGCGTTGAGGCACTCGCGGTACTCGAGCCCGTCGATCACCGCGCGGCGCGCCTCATAGGCAGCGAGCCGCTCGAGCACCGGGGCGAGGTGGTGGATCGCGTTCTCGCCCACCCAGTCGCGGGCGGAGTGCGCGGCGACGCCGCGGGCGGTGACCTCGAGCTTCATGGTGCCCTTGCACCCGCCCTCGACCCCGGCGGAGGTGGGCTCCCCGAGGATCGCGAAGTCGGCCTCGAGGAGTTCGGGGTGCTCGGCGGCGAGGCGGGTGAGGGAGTTGTCGGCCGCGGCGACCTCCTCGTGGTCGTAGAACAGCCAGGTGAGGTCCATCGGCGCATCGGCCGCCTCGACGGCGAGCTTCAGCATCACCGCGACCCCGCCCTTCATGTCGCAGCTGCCGCGGCCGACGAGCTCCTCGCGGCCCTTGCGGAGACGCCTCGAGGAGGGGAGGTTCGCGGCGACCGGGACGGTGTCGAGATGACCGGCCAGCAGCACGCGCCGGTCCCGGCCGTGATGGGTGCGGGCGATGACGGTGTCCCCGTCGCGCAGCACCTCGAGGTGCGGGGCGTGCGCGGCCAGCGCCTGCTCGACGGCGTCGGCGAGCGCCTTCTCATTCCCGGAGACCGACTCGATGTCGACGATCGCGGCGGTGAGGTCGACGATGTCGGCCGACGGGTCCAGGGCGGGGGCGGGGCGCGTGCTCATGTGCGACATCGTGCCACGCCTGGTGCCGGCTCATTCCGCGGCGAGCGCTCCCCCGGCGCGGGCGAGGCGCACCGCGACCGCCTCGGCATGGCGCAGCAGCTGCGGTGAGGTGCCCGGCTCGGCGGTGATCGCGGAGCCCGGCTGGGCGGTGGAGACGGGGACTCCCACGAGCAGGCGCCGCTCGTAGACGGTGTCGTCGGTGCCGATCGGGGCGTAGAGCCCGTCGACCGCGATGGAGCCGGTGAGCATGCGGCGGCGGGAGCCTCGGGAGGCCCAGTGGTCCTTCTGCGCCTCGCCGCGCTCGCGCCAGGCGCCGAGCAGGGCGGAGCGGTAGGCCGGCAGGTCCACGGGCGGCAGGTGCGCCTCGAGCACCCCGTCGCACAGGGTCACGGACCCGTCCCCGCCGCGCACCGCGAAGCGTCCCGCCTCCTCGTCGATGTCCAGGTGCATGCGCGGGCCGGTGAAGCGCACCAGCCCCGCCGCCTCGAGCGCGAGCACCTGCCGGGCGCGCAGCACGGGAGGGCCCGAGGCCCAGGAGGCGAAGGCGTTGCGGAGGTGGCCGTCGATGTCGCGGCGCACCGACTCGGTGGTGTACGCGCCGAGGTCGATGAGGCGATTGACCTGCATCCGCAGCGCGATGAGCACTCGGTGGATCAGCACCCAGGCGGGATCGGGCGCGGTCGCAGCGGCGAGCGCGGAGGCGAGCACCTCGCGGGTGCGACGGTGGGCGTCGTCGCTGTCCCCGCCGCGGCGGCCGAAGGGGAACAGCAGGCGGATCAGCGCCTCGTCGCTCGCGAGCTCGACGTGCCCGGCCCCGCGCAGGGCACGGCGCAGCTCGGCGAGCATCAGCGGCATCACCTCCCCCTCGTGGTCCACGCCGGCCGAGCGCACCGCGAGCTCGAGGACGCGCTCGCTGGTGAGGACCTGCAGCGGGTAGGGGCTCAGCTGCTCCTGCGGCAGGTCGGGCTTGGGGCGGTAGACCATTCCGGAGCGGGAGCCGATCACGAGCACGGGCTCGGCGCCGCCGGGCACGTAGCGCAGCCCCGCCTCCGTCTCCGGGGCCTCCTCGAAGCGTCCGCCGGCGGCGGTGGTGAGCATCCCGATCGCGTCGTAGAAGTTCAGGCCCATCCCCTGCACGGCGACCGCCTCGCGGCCGAGCAGGGCGGCGTAGTCGACCTCGAGCGGGTTGGCGGGGCCGAGGTGGACCAGTCCGTGCCGCTCGGCGGCGTCGGCGAGCTGCTGGGAGCGGGGGCCGAGCGCGGTGGGCAGGTGGCCGAGCGCGAGCGCGACCGCGTCGGCGCGCAGCACCCGTCCGTCCGAGAGGCGGATCCGCTGGGGTCCGTCGGGCGGGCCGGTGACGTCCACGGCCTCGGCGGGGTGCAGCACGATCCGCAGCCGTTCGGGGTCCGCGTCGGCGAGCGCGGTCTCGAGCACGTGCGCGAGATAGCGGCCGTGCGCGGCGCGGGAGGCGAAGTCGGAGGGGCCGAGCCCCTCCCCTGCCAGGTGGTCGGCGAGGCTCTCGCGGTGCGGGACGGGCAGCAGCGGATGGCAGGACTCGTCCGGGTACAGGGTGGTCTGGCAGGTGGTGGTGTTCATGAGCAGCACCTCGGGCTGGTCATGGCGCCACACGGCCCCGCCGCGCCCCACCTGCGGGTCCACGAGGTGCACGGTCAGCGGCCCCTGCCACGCCTCGGTGGTCGATGCCGCGACCAGCCGTTCCACGATCGCGGTGCCCCGGGACCCGCCCCGATGACGACGACGGTGCGGACGGGGTCGGCGGCGTGGGTCATCCCCCCAGTATGCGACGCGGCGCGGAGCCTTCGGTCCGTGCGCGCCGTCTGGGACCATGTCTCCATGTCATCGACGTCGCCGAGACACCTTCCGCCGCGCACGAGCTCCGGACCCTTCACCGGGGTCCTCTTCGGGCAGGCCGCGCGGCTGCGCGCCGTGGTCAACGCCGATCTGCTGCCGCGCGAGCGCGCCGCCGCCGATGCGCTGGTGCTCACCGCCTGGCTCAGCGCCGCCCAGCGCGAGCGCTATGCGCCCTCCCTGCGCGCCCCGGGCTCGGTCGAGGAGTTCGCCGAGCGCCTGGCCGACGAGCGCCGCGTGGTGCTCGAGGAGGGCGCGGACCCGGTCGCGGACGAGGTCGGCGCCGCGGCCGAGGCGGAGCGGGCGGCCAGGCAGCTCCCGCTGCGGCTCCTCGAGGGGGCGCTGCTGCTCGGCGCGCTCGTCTGCGTGGTGCTCACCGTGCTGCGGAGCCTGGACGCCGCGGATCTTCCCGGGCACCTGGCCGCGGAGGCGGGCCCGCTGCTCGGCGGGATGCTGCTGTGCCTCGTGCTCGCCGCGGTCGTCGGCGCGGTCGCGACGCGCCGCCGGGACCGGACGCTGCTGGATTGGGCGGTCACCCGTCCCGACCAGCTGGGGCGCGGGCTGCCGCTGCGCCGGCCGCTGCAGGGCGAGTCCGCGGGGCCGGTGATCCTCGGATCCCTCGGCCCGGCGCTCTTGCTCGGGGCGGGCATCCTCGCGATCGTCGCCGGCGCCGCGGTGCTGCTGCTCTCGCTCATGCTGCGCGCCGAGATCGTCGCGACCGAGCAGGCACCGGCGCTGCTGATCGGCGGGGTCATCGCCCTGGTCGCCGCGACCGCGGCGGTGTACCTCGGCGGGCGGCGCCGAGAGCGGAGGGCGCGACGGGTGCGGGCGAGCGAATGGATCGGACCGGCGCCTCTGGACGAGGAGCCGCCGGCGGTGTGAGCCGTGGTGCGGTCGGGGAGGCCACCTCGTCCCCTCATTCCGGGACGGAGTAGCCCCTCTCCCGGGCGTGGCGCTCCCAGCGGGAGGAGACGGGCAGGCGACGCAGGTCGCGGGCGAGCAGACCGATCACCACGCCGAGCGCGAGCACCGCCGCGAAGAGCAGCAGCGTGGTCGTGCTGCCGGCGATCTCGAGGCCCCAGCCGGCGAGCGCTGGCGCGAAGGTCATCACGCCGAGGGACACCAGGCGCATCAGCGAGCTGATCCGGCCCTGCATCGCCACCGGCGTGATGTGGGTGAAGACCCCTGCCCGGAGGCGTTGAAGGCGGGCAGGCCGATCCCGATCGCCGTGTAGCACAGCCCGATCCACACCATCGAGGGCGCCACGGGCAACAGCACCCCGACGAGGGTCATTCGCTCACCGCTCCCCCGGACATCGCGGTCCCTCCCGCTCGGGGCGTCTGGTGCCCCGCGGTGTGCTCTTCGCCGCGCCCGGACGGGCGCATGCTCCCCTGCTGGGTCAGGATTCGTAGACTCGGACCATGACATCCTCGACATCCGAGTCCACCGTCACCGCCGCCTGGGGCATCGCGCTCACGACACTCGGGGCCGACGGTTCCGTCCTCGATGCATGGTACCCCTCGCCGCAGCTCGGCGAGGCTCCTGCTGACCCCGCCGGCCATCCCCTCCACGCGCAGCTGGTCTCCGCTGCGCAGACCGACGAGGTGCGGAGCACCACCCAGGAGGTCGTGGTCCGCGCGATCGACCTGACGGCCGCCCCGACCGATGCCGCCGACGCCTACCTGCGCCTCCACCTCCTCTCCCACCGCCTGGTCCGCCCGAACGAGCAGAACCTCGAGGGGCTCTTCGGCACCCTCACCAACGTCGTGTGGACCACCGAAGGGCCCTGCGCGGTCGCCGGCTTCGAGGAGACGCGCCTGCGCCTGATCGCCGCGGGCCGCACCCCCACCGTGCTCAGCCTCGACAAGTTCCCGCGCATGGTCGACTACGTGCTGCCCACCGGCGTGCGGATCGGCGACGCGGATCGCGTGCGGCTCGGCGCGCACCTCGCCGAGGGCACCACCGTGATGCACGAGGGCTTCGTGAACTTCAACGCCGGCACCCTCGGCGCCTCGATGATCGAGGGCCGCATCTCCCAGGGCGTCGTGGTCGGGGACGGCTCCGACGTGGGCGGCGGCGCCTCCACCATGGGCACCCTCTCCGGCGGCGGCACCGAGCGCGTCAGCATCGGTCGGCGCTCCCTCGTCGGCGCCGAGGCCGGGATCGGCATCGCCCTCGGGGACGACTGCGTGGTCGAGGCGGGGCTGTACGTCACCGCCGGCACGAAGGTCGAGCTGCTCGGCGAGCCCGGCGCCGAGGCCCAGGGCCCGCACGTGGTGAAGGCGCGGGAGCTCTCCGGGGTGCCGAACCTGCTCTTCCGCCGCAACTCGCTGACCGGTGCGGTGCAGGCGGTGGCCCGCGCGGGCCAGACCGTCGAGCTCAACGCCGCCCTGCACAGCAACTGAGACGAAGCATCTGAGGGACGGAGGACCGCGAGGGTGGCAGCAGGCTCCCGTGCGCGCGGCCGCGCACGCGGCCGCGTCGGCCGTCACCTCGCGGTCCCTCTGGTCATGGTGCTGGTCTTCGGCGGGATCGCTGGCGGCAGCTATCTCGCCCTGGAGCGCTACGGCTCCCCCGCCCACGAGGGCACCTGCGTCGCCTCGGGGCTCGGCACCAGCCACCGTTACACCACCGATCGGGTCGCGAACGCGGCGCTGATCAGCGCGACGGCGGTGGATCGGGGCATGCCGCCGCGGGCGGCGTCGATCGCGCTGGCGACCGCGTACCAGGAGTCGCAGCTGCAGAACATCGACTACGGCGACCGGGACTCGCTGGGCCTGTTCCAGCAGCGGCCCTCGCAGGGCTGGGGCACGGAGGAGCAGATCATGGACCCGGTCTACGCCTCCAACGCCTTCTTCGACGTGCTCGAGACCTACCCCGACTACACCAGCGCCGACATCAACGACATCGCCCAGCAGGTCCAGCGCTCCGGGCATCCCGAGGCGTATCGCGACCACGAGACCGAGGGTCGGCTGTACGCCTCGGCCCTCACCGGCCAGTCCGGCGCGAACCTGCTGTGCACCCTGGACGAGGTCGGTGCGACCGCCTCCCCGGAGCAGCTGCGCGGCGAGCTCGCGCGGCAGTTCCCCCGCGCGACGGAGTCCGGGCGGGTCACATCGTCGCTGGACTCAGCCGCCGGGGCCGCCCCGCAGGTGCCCGAGGGCGCCGGCGCGACGGCGCTCGTGCTCGACCCGGGCGGCGACGAAACGCTGGGCTGGTCGCTCGCGAACTGGGCCGTCGCCCGTGCGGCCGACGACGGGGTGGTGCAGGTCAGCTATCGCGGCCGGGTCTGGGACCGCACCGCCCACGGCGAGGAGGCCGGGGCCTGGGGCAGCGCCGAGGGCGGCGATCCCGAGCGGGTGGTCGTGCTGGTCAGCGGCCGCTGAGCGCCGCGGATCGGGATCCGGCGGACTGAGCGCTCGCCCCGGTCCGAGGCTCGCTCGGGCTCAGTGCACAGTGAGGCCACGGGCGCGGAACTGCTCGCGCACCCGCTCGACGACCTCCGTGGACGGCGGCAGCGCGTCCCGCAGCCGGTATTCCATCCCGAGCGCGTCCCACTTGTCCTGGCCCATGTTGTGGAAGGGCAGCACCTCGACGCGCTCGACCACGTCCTGCCAGCGCTCGACGATGTCCGCGACCTTCTCGACGTTCTCCGCCGCGTCGGTCCATTCCGGCACGACCACGAAGCGGATCCAGATCGCGGTGCCGGCGCGGGCGAGGCGGTCGCCGAAGTCGATCGTGGGCTGCAGCTCCCGGCCGGTGAGGCGCTTGTAGCTCGGCTCGTCGCCGCTCTTGACATCCAGCAGCACGAGGTCGACGTCGGCGAGGAGCTCGTCCTTCGCGACCGCGCCGAGATACCCGGAGGTGTCGATCGCGGTGTGGATGCCGAGCGCCTTCGCGGCGCGCAGCACGTTGCGGGCGAAGGCGGGCTGCATGAGCACCTCGCCGCCGGAGAGGGTGATCCCGCCGCCGGTCGCGCGGAACACGCGGCGGTAGCGGCGCAGGAGCCGTTCGATCTCCTCGAGCTCGACGTCCTGGCCGCGCCGCATCTCCATGGTGTCGGGGTTGTGGCAGTAGACGCAGCGCAGCGGGCAGCCCGCGAAGAAGATCGTCAGCCGGGTGCCGGGGCCGTCGACCGCGGTGACCAGCTCCCAGGAGTGGACAGAGGCGAGGCGGCCCTCCCGGATCGCGGCGAGGCGGCCGCTGCGGTCCAGCTCCGCCTCGGCCATCCCGTCGATCCCCGCGCCGGTTCGCCGGTTCCGGGCGGGCCGGCCCAGCAGGTCGATGCTCTGCGTCATCTGCGCTCTCGTCCCCGTGCTCGCTGTGCTCTGTCTGTTCTGTGTGCTCTGTGCGCCGGCTGCGCCCGCGCGCCGCTCAGGCGCCCTGGTGGAAGGTGCGGTCCAGGACGTCCAGCTGCTGCTCGCGGGTGAGCTTGACGAAGTTCACCGCGTAGCCGGAGACGCGCACGGTGAGGTTCGGGTAGTCCTCCGGGTTCTCCATCGCGTCGACGAGGGTGTCCCTGTTCAGCACGTTGATGTTGGCGTGGAACAGGCCGGCCTCGGCGTTGTTCGCGGCCCGGCTCGCCTTCATGGAGGCGAGGCGCTGGTCGAAGGTGGGGGTGGTCATGGGGGTCTCCTCGGGGTGTGCGGTGCAGGTTCGGGGGTGGAGGGGCTGGTCCGGCGGCGCCGCCGGGTGCCGGCCGGCCGACGGGGCGCGTCGGCCGGCCGGTGCGAGGCTCACTCGTCGTCGATCATGAAGCCGGCGTCGAGGATCCCGACCAGGTTCGTCACCTGCTCGTCCTTGGTGCGGCCGAGCCCCTGCGGGGTGATCGTGTTGGTCAGCGAGATGCCGTCCAGGGCGTCCTCGTAGTCGAGCTTGCCGACCGAGAGCATGGAGGCGACCATGCCGTGGGTGTCGGCGCCGTTCTCCGGGTTCGCGCCCGGGGAGAAGGGGGTGCCGGCCCGGTGCCCGGAGGGGAAGGAGCCAGTCGCCTTGCCGTAGACGACGTTCGAGGTGATCGTCAGGACCGACTGGGTCGGGATCGCGTCGCGGTACATCGGGATCGCCCTGATCTTCTGCATCACGGTGTGCACGATCGTCGCCGCGATGTCGTCGGCGCGGTCGTCGTCGTTCCCGTAGCGGGGGAACTCCCCCTCGGTCACGTAGTCGACGACCAGGCCGGTCTCGTCCCGCACCGGGGTCACCGTGGCGTAGCGGATCGCGGAGAGGGAGTCCGCGACGATCGACAGGCCCGCGATGCCGCAGCCCATGGTGCGCACGATCTCGCTGTCGTGCAGCGCCATCTCGATCGACTCGTAGGCGTAGCGGTCGTGGCTGTAGTGGATGATGTTCAGCGCCTCGACGTAGGTGCCCACCACCCAGTCGAGCATCTCCTCGTAGCGCTGCCAGACCTCGTCGAAGTCCAGCGGGCCCTCGCCCGTGATCGGGGTGTGCAGCCCGGGCTCGGTGACCTGCTTCCCGGTGACCTCGTCGCGGCCGCCGTTGATCGCGTACAGCAGCGCCTTGCCGGCGTTGACTCGGGCGCCGAAGAACTGCATCTGCTTGCCCACCCGCATCGGGGAGACGCAGCAGGCGATCGCGGCGTCGTCGCCCCAGCGCTCACGGATCTGCTCGTCGGACTCGTACTGGATCGAGGAGGTCTCGATCGAGATCGCGGAGCAGAACTCCTTGTAGCCCTCGGGCAGGGACGGGTCCCAGAAGATCGTGATGTTCGGCTCCGGGGCGGGGCCGAGGTTCCGCAGGGTCTGCAGCAGACGGAAGGACGTCTTCGTCACCAGTGGCCGGCCGTCCTCGGCGAAGCCGGCATCGGACCAGGTGGCCCAGTAGGGGTCGCCGGAGAAGATCTGGTCGTAGTCGACGGTGCGCAGGAAGCGGACGATGCGCAGCTTGATCACGAGCGCGTCGATGATCTCCTGCGCCTCGGACTCGGTGAGGGTGCCGGCGGCGAGGTCCCGCTGGATGTACACGTCCAGGAAGCCCGAAAGGCGGCCGATGGACATCGCGGCCCCGTCCTGGCTCTTCACCGAGGCGAGATAGGCCATGTAGGTCCACTGCACGGCCTCCTGGGCGGTCGCCGCCGGGCGGCGCAGGTCCAGCCCGTAGGTCTCGCCGAGCCGCACGAGCTTCGCCAGCGCCTTGATCTGCTCGGCGTGCTCCTCGCGGTAGCGGGCCCAGTGCTCCGAGAAGCCGTGACCCGCGACGGCGTCCTTCGCGGCCTTCTTCTCGGCGATCAGGAAGTCCGCGCCGTAGAGGGCGAGGCGGCGGTAGTCGCCGATGATGCGGCCGCGGCCGTACGCGTCGGGCAGGCCGGTGATGATGTGGCTGGAGCGGGCGGCGCGGATCCGCGGGGTGTAGATGTCGAAGACGCCGTCGTTGTGGGTCTTGCGGTGCTTGGTGAAGATCTCCTTGATCCGCGGATCGGGCTCCTTGCCCGCCTCCCGGATCGCGGTCTCGACCATGCGCCAGCCGCCGCTGGGCATCATGGCGCGCTTGAGCGGCACGTCGGTCTGGAGGCCGACGATCACGTCGTCGTCCTCGCTGATGTACCCGGCGGGGAAGGCGTCGATGTCGGCGGGGGTCTCGGTGTCGACGTCGTAGACGCGCCGCCTGCGCTCCTCCGAGAGGTAGGTGCGCTCGAGGTGGTCCCAGAGCCGGAGGGTCTTCTCGGTGGGGCCGGCAAGGAAGGAGGCGTCGCCCGAGTAGGGGGTGTAGTTGCGCAGGATGAAGTCGCGCACGTCGATCGTCTCCTGCCACGGGCCGGGGGCGAACCCTGCCCAGGCGTCGCCCGGGGCGGTCTCGGCGGCGGGACGGTCGGTGGTCGCGGTGCTCATGGCGGCTCCTGTTCGCGGCGCGGACCCGCGGTGCGGGGCCCTTCGTGGATGACTCCACGCTAGGTACCGGCGACGCCGTCGACCGGGGTCGAAGGTCCCCGCACGATCCGAGCCGGCCCGCCGCTGGACGTCGGTCCATCGCCGCCGGGACCAAGGGCCTGCCGGGTGCGACGGAGGGCCCGAGGGGCGCGCCGGGGCTGCGCCTGGCACGGCCCCCGCCGGGCACGACGGAGGGCCCGCACGATCGGTGATCGCACGGGCCCTCGCGGGTCCTCAGGACGGTGCCGACGGGCCGCCGGAGCGCTCAGCTGCGCTGCTTGTCCATCTCCGCCTTCAGATCCGCGAGGCGCAGCTCGCTGGTGCCGGTGCGTTCCTGCATCGCGGTGTACGGGCGCTCGGCCTCGCCGGTGTAGATCTGGCGCGGGCGGCCGATCTTCGTCTCCGGGTCGTGGATCATCTCCTGCCACTGGGCGATCCAGCCCGGGAGGCGGCCGATGGCGAACAGCACCGTGAACATCTCGGTGGGGAAGCCGATGGCCTTGTAGATGATGCCGGTGTAGAAGTCGACGTTCGGGTAGAGCTTGCGCTCGACGAAGTAGTCGTCCTTCAGCGCGATCTCCTCGAGCTTCATCGCGAGCTCGAGCCGCTCGTCCTGCACGCCGAGGCGCTCGAGGACGTCGTCGGCGATCTTCTTGACGATGCGGGCGCGGGGATCGTAGTTCTTGTACACCCGGTGGCCGAAGCCCATCAGGCGGATCCCGTCCTCCTTGTTCTTCACCTTCTCCATGAAGTCGCGGGGATCCATGTCGCGGGCCTGGATCTCGTCGAGCATCTCCATCACGGCGGCGTTCGCGCCGCCGTGGGCGGGGCCGGAGAGGGCGCCGATGCCGGCGGAGATCGAGGTGAACAGGTTCGCCTGCGCGGAGCCGACCAGGCGCACCGCGGAGGTGGAGCAGTTCTGCTCGTGGTCGGCGTGGAGGATCAGCAGCTGCTCCATCGCGCGCACGATCACCGGGTCCGCGATGAACTCCTCGACCGGGAAGCCGAAGGTCAGGCGCAGGAAGTTCTCGATGAGGGAGAGGCGGTTGTCGGGGTAGAGCAGCGCGTGGCCCTGCGCGATGCGGTGCGCGTAGGCGGCCATCGTCGGCATCTTCGCCAGCAGGCGCACGGAGGAGATCCGCACCTGCTCCTCGTCGAAGGGGTCCAGGGAGTCCTGGTAGAAGGTCGACAGACCCGACACCCCGGCCTGCAGCACCGCCATCGGGTGGGCGTCGCGCGGGTAGCCGTCGAAGAGGTGCTTGAAGCGCTCGTCGAGCAGGGTGCGGCGCTCGACCTGGGCCTCGAAGTTGTCGAGCTGGCCCTTGGTGGGCAGCTCGCCGTTGATCAGGAGGTAAGCGACCTCGAGGTAGCTGGACTTCTCCGCGAGCTGCTCGATGGGGTAGCCGCGGTAGCGCAGGATGCCCTCGTCGCCGTCGATGTAGGTGATCGAGGACTTCGCGTTCGCGGTGTTCATGAAGCCGGGGTCGTAGGTGACCTGGCCGGTCTCCTTGCGGAGCGGACCGATCGTGATGCCGGAGTTGCCCTCCACGGCAGGGACGACCGGAAGGTCGAGGGACTTCTCCCCGAGGGTGAGGTGGGCAGACGTCGTGGCGTGATCCATGGGCTCTCCGTTGTGCGTGGTCGGATCGGTCCCGGCGCGGGGCCGGAGGTGTCAGGAGCGCTCGAGGCGCTGGGCGGCGGCGGCGATCCGCTCGTCGGTCGCGGTGAGGGCGATGCGCACGAACCGCGCTCCCCCCTCACCATAGAACATCCCTGGTGCGACCAGCACACCGAGGTCTGCGAGGCGGTCGACCGTGGCCATCGAGTCCTCGTCGAAGGTGGTCCACAGGTACAGGCCCGCCTGCGAGCCGTGGATCGTCCCGCCCGCGGACTCGAGCGCGGGGGCGAGCTGCGCGCGGCGGGCCCGATAGACCTCCCGCTGCGCGGCGGGGGCGGCGTCATCGGCGAGCGCTGCGGCGAAGGCGGCCTGGACGGGGCCGGGCAGCATCATCCCGGCCTGCTTGCGCACCGCGACGAGCTCGGCCACGAGCGACGGGTCCCCGGCGACGAAGGCCGCGCGGTAGCCGGCGAGGTTCGACTGCTTGGACAGCGAGTACACGCACAGCAGACCCTCGAGGGAGCCGCCGTTCACCCGCCGGTCCAGGATCGAGGGGACCTCGTCCACGGTCCAGGGCAGCAGCGCGTAGCACTCGTCGGAGGCGACGACGATCCCGCGCTCGCGCGCCCAGGCCAGCAGCGCGGCGAGCTGGGAGGCCGCCAGCACCTCGCCGGTCGGGTTCGAGGGGGAGTTCAGCCACAGCAGCCGGATACTGCTCGCGGCGGACGGGTCCGGAAGCGCGGCGTCGCCCTCGGCGGCCAGGCGCGCCATGTCCACCGGCAGCGGCCTCGCGCCGACGAAGCGGGCGCCCATGTCGTAGGTCGGGTAGGCGATGTGCGGGAAGGCGATCGCGTCGCCCGCGCCGAGGCCCAGCTGGAAGGGCAGGTGCGCGACGAGCTCCTTCGAGCCGACGGTGGGCAGCACCGCGTCGACCCCCAGCGCGGCGGGGGCCGCACGGTGGCGGCGGACGAAGTCCACCAGTGCCTCGCGCAGGGCGGGGGTGCCGACCGTGGTCGGGTAGCCGGGGCTGTCGGCCGCGTCGGCCAGCGCCTGCTGCACGGTGGCGGGCGTCGGGTCCACGGGGGTGCCGACGGAGAGGTCGACGAGCCCGTCGGGGTGCTGCGCGGCCCGCTCACGGGCGGGCACGATCGCATCCCAGGGGAAGGCGGGCAGGCGGGCGGCGAGGCCCTCGCGTGCGGCGGGGCGGGCGGCGGAGTGCGTCGGCGCCACGGCTCAGGCCAGAGGGTTCTCTTGCGGGGGCAGGGCCTCGACGAGGGGGTGGTCCTTGTCGATCACGCCCATCTTCGCGGCGCCGCCCGGTGCGCCGAGCTCGTCGAAGAACTCGACGTTGGCCTTGTAGTAGTCGGCCCACTCGTCGGGGGTGTCGTCCTCGTAGAAAATCGCCTCGACGGGGCAGACGGGCTCGCACGCGCCGCAGTCCACGCACTCGTCGGGCTGGATGTACAGCATCCGGTTGCCCTCGTAGATGCAGTCCACGGGGCACTCGTCGACGCAGGCACGATCCTTCACGTCGACGCAGGGCAGGGCGATGACGTACGTCATGTGCGGCTTCCTTCCGTCCGGGGCGCTCTCCATCATCTCATCCCGGCCCCGCCCGGGAGCGCCGCCGGGACGTGCCGGAGCAGGAGGTGACAGGATGCACACCTGCCTGCGGCGGCCCCCGCGCCGGATCGACGGGCACGGGGATAGCCTGCCCGGATGACGATGCACGAGGGTCACCGGGTCCGCGCCGGCTGGGCGCCCTTCCTCGCCGAGGGGCGACGGGTGGTGCTGCGCTATGCGATCGACCGCGAGCGCTCCCCGCACGGCGAGTCGATGACCGATGCGCTGGGCACGATCACGCTGGTCGACGACGCGGTGGTCCAGGTGATGACGCGGCGCGGCGAGGTGCGCGTGCCGCGGGCCCTGGTCATCGCCGCGAAGGAGGTCCCCCCTCCGCCGGTGCGGCGGCAGGGGCCCGCCGCGCCCTGACGATGTAGTCCACGCCGGAGCCGACGTGCAGCACGGCCCCGACCCACACCAGCGCCTGCGCGATCGGCACCAGCGAGGGCGCCCACGCGGCGACGGCGACCAGCAGGAACACCGAGGCCATCAGCACGAAGGTGCGGATCTTGCCGAGCCAGGAGACGGAGATCCGCCCGCCGAGCGCGGCCCGCGTGGCGAGGAGGGCCATCGCCGCGTCGACGACGACGATCACGGCGAGCGCCGCCCAGGGCAGCAGGTCGGCGAGGGCCAGGGTCAGCACGATCGCGACGAGGCCCAGCCGGTCCGCGATCGGGTCCATGATCTGGCCGGTGCGGCTGGTCTGGTCCAGGGCGCGGGCGAGCATCCCGTCGATCCAGTCGGTCGAGGCCCAGACGAGCAGCAGCACCACGCCGAGGGTGTCCGGCCCGTCCGCCAGGCGCAGGCACACCGGCAGCAGCAGCGCGAGGCGGACGAGGGTGACGAGGTTCGGGATCGTCGCCCAGTCGGGGCGGTCGGCGGCGCTCATGGCCTCAGCGAGCCCGGGACCGGCCGCGGGCCGCCACCGTGATCACCAGGGCGAGGGCGAAGGGGATCAGGATCCCGATCCCCTGCACGATCCAGCCGGAGTACTGCGTCTGCTCCGCGATCACGGCGGGCATGAGCACTCCCCCGCCCGCGCCCTCGCCGAGGAAGGGCCCGGCCAGCAGCCCCCACAGCGAGCCGAGCACCAGGAGCGGGAAGCGGGTCCCCGTCGCGGACCACAGGAACAGGCACACCACGGCCTGGAAGGCGGCGCCTAACAGGAGCCCGGCCGGGAGGTCGGCGCCGAGCACGGTCAGCTCGACACGGTGGGTGGTGACCAGCAGCAGCACCGAGACGATCGCGAGCACGATCGCCATCGCGGCCTGGCCGAGCCGGGCGGCGAGGGAGGTCGTGTCGACCGTCGTCGGCCTCTGCTGCGTGCTGGTCACCGCGTCACTTCCCGGACTTCGCCTTGGACTGGGCGCGACGGCGCTCGTTCGCGTCCAGGATCACCTTGCGGATGCGCACGATCTCCGGGGTCACCTCGACGCACTCGTCCTCGCCGGTGAACTCGAGGGACTCCTCGAGGGTCAGCTTCCGCGGCGGCACCAGGTTCTCGAAGGAGTCCGACGACGCGGCGCGCATGTTCGTCAGCTTCTTCTCCTTGGTGATGTTCACGTCCATGTCCTCGTTGCGGGAGTTCTCCCCCACGACCTGACCGGCGTACACCTCCGAGGTCGGCTCGACGAAGAAGGAGCCGCGCTCCTGCAGGTTGATCATCGCGAAGGGCGTGACGTTCCCGGGGCGGTCGGCGACCAGCGAGCCGGTCGCGCGGAACTCGATCTCGCCCATCCACGGCTCGAATCCGTCGGCGTAGGAGGAGGCGATGCCGTTGCCGCGGGTCTCGGTCATGAACCGGGTGCGGAACCCGATCAGCCCGCGGGCGGGGACGATGAACTCCATGCGCACCCAGCCGGAGCCGTGGTTGCTCATGGTCTCCATGCGGCCCTTGCGCGAGGCCATCAGCTGGGTGACGGTGCCGAGGTACTCGTCGGGCACGTCGATGGTCATCCGCTCGACGGGCTCGTGGACCTTGCCGTCGATCTCGCGGGTGAGGACCTTCGGCTTGCCGACGGTGAGCTCGAAGCCCTCGCGGCGCATCTGCTCGACCAGGATCGACAGGGCCAGCTCGCCGCGGCCCTGCACCTCCCAGGCGTCGGGGCGCTCGGTGGGCAGCACCTTCAGGGACACGTTGCCGACCAGCTCGGAGTCCAGGCGGTCCTTCACCTGGCGGGCGGTGAGCTTGTGGCCCTTGCCGTTCTTGCCCGCGAGCGGGGAGGTGTTGATGCCGATGGTCATCGAGATCGCGGGGTCGTCGATGGTGATCAGCGGCAGCGGGCGCGGGTCGTTCACGTCGGCGAGGGTCTCGCCGATCATGATCTCCGGGATACCGGCGACGGCGACGATGTCGCCCGGGCGGGCGGCGCGGGTCATCGGCTCGCGGGAGAGGCCCTTGGTCTCCAGCAGCTCGGTGATCTTCACCGTCTTCGTGGTGCCGTCCTGGGTGCACCAGGCGACCTGCTGGCCCTTGGTGAGCTCGCCGTTCTTGATGCGCAGCAGCGCGAGACGGCCCAGGAACGGGGAGGCGTCGAGGTTGGTGACGTGGGCCTGCAGCGGCATCTCGTCGTCGTAGCTCGGGGCCGGGATCGACTCGAGGATGGTCTTGAACAGCGGCTCGACGGTCTCCTCCTCGGGGAGGGTGCCGTCGGCGGGCTGGGTGGTGGAGGCGCGGCCCGCCTTGCCGGAGGCGTAGACGACCGGCACGTCGAGGACCGCGTCGAGGTCGATGTCGTCGACCTCCTCGGCGAGGTCGGAGGCCAGGCCCAGCAGCAGGTCGGTGGCCTCGCCGACGACCTCGTCGATGCGGGCGTCGGGGCGGTCGACCTTGTTGACCACGAGGATGACGGGCAGCTTCGCGGCCAGCGCCTTGCGCAGCACGAAGCGGGTCTGCGGCAGCGGGCCCTCGGAGGAGTCCACCAGCAGCACGACGCCGTCGACCATCGACAGGCCGCGCTCGACCTCGCCGCCGAAGTCGGCGTGGCCGGGGGTGTCGATGACGTTGATGGTGATGCCGTCGGGCTCGCCGACCGCCGCGGCCGAGGGGCCGACGTAGCGGATCGCCGTGTTCTTGGCGAGGATCGTGATGCCCTTCTCGCGCTCGAGCTCGCCGGAGTCCATCGCCCGCTCGTCGTGCTTGTCACGCTCGCCGAAGGCTCCGCCCTGGGTGAGCATGGCGTCGACAAGGGTGGTCTTGCCGTGGTCCACGTGGGCGACGATGGCGACGTTTCGCAGGTCGGTGCGGTGCTGGATGGTCATACGCAGGTGCTCGATTCAGATAGCGCGGCGGGGCGTGGACCGAGCAGCGCCCGGTCGCACGGCGGGTGCGACCCGCTCCAGGGCCGCGCCGAGTCTATCGGGCCGGGGCGCTTCGCGACGGGTGCGGGGATGAGAGCTTCGACGCGCTGTTCCCGGCGAAGAGCGCGGCGGGGAGGGCCGAGCCGAGGCGTCACCTCTCGGATCGACGTGGGCGAGGCCCGCACGGATCCTCTCCGCGCGGGCCTCGCCCCTGTCATCGGTCCGACGTCATCGGCCCCCGGTCACCGGCTCAGACGTGCCCGGCCTGGGCGAAGGGATCGATGATGTCGTCCGGCCCGCCGTCGCCCTCGCCGCCGGTCTCGTCGGCAGAACCCTCCGGGGCCTCGACGTCGATCGTCTCCGAGCCCGCCAGCGGGATGGAGCCGCCAGGGATCGCGGCGAGCAGGCGCTTGGTGTAGTCCTGCTGCGGAGCGTGGAAGACGTCGTCGGTGGTGCCCTGCTCGACGACCTTCCCCTTCTCCATCACGAGGGTGTGATCCGCGATCTGCCGCACCACGGCGAGGTCATGGGTGATGAACAGGTAGCTCAGCCCCAGCTCGGCCTGCAGGTCGTTGAGCAGCTCGAGCACCTGGGCCTGGACCAGCACGTCCAGCGCCGAGACGGCCTCGTCGCAGATCACGACCTCGGGATCCAGCGCGAGCGCGCGGGCGATCGCGACGCGCTGGCGCTGGCCGCCCGAGAGCTCGTTGGGGTAGCGACGCATCATCGCCGCGGGGAGCGCGACCTTGTCCAGCAGGTCGCGGACCTTCGCCTCGCGGCTCTTCGGATCCCCGATGCCGTGCAGGCGCATCGGCTCCTCGATCGTGCGGAAGATCGAGTACATCGGGTCGAGGGTGCCGTAGGGGTTCTGGAAGATCGGCTGCACGCGACGGCGCAGCGCCTTCAGCCGGCCGCCCCGCAGGTCCGCCACGTCCTCCCCCTCGAAGAGCACCCGGCCCGAGGTGGGCTCGAGCAGCTTCAGCACCATCTGGGCGACGGTGGACTTGCCCGAGCCGGACTCCCCCACGATCGCCGTGGTGGTGCCGCGGCGCAGCGCGAAGGAGACGTCGTCGACCGCGAGGAAGGGGGTCGACCTCCACGGCACCTTCCCGCGGATCGGGAAGGACTTCGTCAGGCTCTGCACCTCGATCACCGCGTCGGCGTCCGGCTCGGCGTAGCCGAACTCGGGCGCCATCGTGTCGGACACCGGAGCCGGGGAGGTGAGGCGGTCCTCGGCGTGCACCGGCGCGTTCTCCTGCGCCTGCTCCCGGATCTCCGCCCGCTGGGTGGAGGAGACCAGGCGCCGCGAGGCGAGCGACGGCGCGGCGCTGATGAGCCGCTTGGTGTACGGGTGCTGCGGGTCCTGCAGCAGCTGCAGCGCAGGACCGGACTCGACGACCTGGCCCTTGTACATCACCACCAGGTGCTGGGCGCGCTCGGCGGCCAGACCCAGGTCGTGGGTGATCAGCAGCACCGCCACGCCGAGCTCACCGGTGAGGTGGTCGAGGTGGTCGAGGATCTGCTGCTGGACGGTGACGTCCAGGGCGCTGGTCGGCTCATCGGCGACCAGCAGCTTCGGCCGGGCGGCCAGGCCCATCGCGATCAGGGCGCGCTGCTTCATGCCGCCGGAGAACTCGTGCGGGAACTGCTCGGCGCGGCGCTCCGCGTCGGAGAGACCCGCCTCCTCGAGCAGCTGGACGGTGCGCTTCCTCGCCTCGGCACCCTTGGCGATGCCGTTGGCGGCGAGGGTCTCGCGGATCTGCGCGCCGACCTTCCACATCGGGTTGAGGTTGCTCATCGGGTCCTGCGGGACCAGGCCCACCTGGTCGCCGCGCAGCACCCGGATCTCCTTCTCGGAGACATGGGTGATGTCGCGGCCCTCGAAGAGGATCTGTCCGCCGGTGATGGAACCGTTCTCGGCCAGCAGGTGCGCGATCGCCATGGCGGTCGTGGACTTGCCCGAGCCGGACTCCCCCACGATCGCGACGGTCTCCCCGGGGTACACCTCGAGGTTCGCATTGCGTACGCCCTTGACCGGTCCGTTCGAGGTGGTGAACGTGATCTCGAGGTCCTTGATCTCCAGCAGCGGCTGCGCGGAGCCGGCCGAGGAGGCGGACGGGGTGGGGTTCACGGAGGTCGTGGTCATCGCTTCCTCGCCTTCGGGTCCAGCGCGTCGCGCACCGCGTCGCCGAGCATGATGAAGCTCAGCACGGTGATCGCGAGCGCCACGGACGGGTAGAACAGCATCGACGGCTGCGTGCGCAGCGCGTCGCGGGCGTCGGAGATGTCCCCGCCCCAGGAGACGGCGGAGGTGGGCAGGCCCACGCCGAGGAAGGACAGCGTCGCCTCGGCGACGATGAACACGCCGAGGTTGACGGTCGCGGTGACGATCACCGGGGCGATCGCATTGGGGATCACGTGCTTGAGCAGCACGGAGGGGCTGGAGGCGCCGAGCGCGACCGAGGAGGTGACGTAGTCCTGACCCTTCGTGGAGATCACGGCACCGCGCATGATGCGGGCGACGTTGGTCCAGCCGAAGATGCTCAGCACCACGATCACGGTCCACATGCTCATCTCGCCCACGCGGGTCGCGACCACGATCGCGCCGAGGATCATCGGCACCGCGAAGAAGATGTCGGTGACGCGGGAGATGACCTCGTCGAACCAGCCGCCGATGTAGCCGGCGAGCGCGCCGATCGTGCCACCGATGAGGGTCGAGCCGATCATGGCGAAGAAGCCGATGATCACCGAGGTGCGGGCGCCCCAGAAGGTGCGGGCCATGATGTCGTAGCCCTGGCGGGAGGTGCCGAAGGGGTGCTCGGGACCGGGCGGCTGGTTCGCGCGGCCGAGATCGCCGAAGCCCGGATCCTGCGAGGTGAACACCTGCGGGAAGGCGGCGACGAAGAGCACGAACAGGATCAGCAGCGCGGAGATCACGAACACGGGGTTGCGGATCAGGCTGCGCCCGGCCTCGGCCCACAGCGAGCGCGGCGTGCCGGTCGTGTCGACCGCGTCGACCTCCTGCAGCGGGGTCTCCGCGAGCGGCGCGACCCAGTGCTCCGTGCGGGGGCGGCGGGAGTTCTGAGCATCACTTCGCATAGCGGATCCTCGGGTCGAGCACGCCGTAGAGCAGGTCCACGACGAGGTTGGAGAGCAGGAAGATGATCACCAGCAGCGTCACCAGCGACACGATCATCGGGGCCTCGCCCGCGTTGATCGAGCTGAACAGCAGCGTGCCGATGCCCGGAACGTTGAAGACGCGCTCGGTGACGATCGCGCCGCCCATCAGGGCGCCCAGGTCCGCGCCGATGAAGGTGACCACGGGGATCAGGGAGTTGCGCAGGACGTGCTTGGAGACCACGCCGCCGCGGGAGAGACCCTTCGCGGTCGCTGTCCGCACGTGGTCGGCGCCCGCCGTCTCCGCGATCGAGGTGCGGGTCAGACGCAGCACGTAGGCGAAGGAGACGCCGCCGAGCACGATGCCGGGCAGCAGCAGGTTCTGCCAGGACGGGTCGCGACCCACGTTGATCGGGGCGATCCCCAGCTGCAGGCCGAACACGAACTGCGCCAGGAAGCCCAGCACGAAGGTGGGCGTGGCGATCAGCAGCAGCGAGAGCATCAGCAGCGTGGTGTCGATCAGCTTGCCCTTGCGCAGGCCCGAGATCACGCCGGCGGCGACGCCGAAGACCGTCTCGACGACGACGGCGATGATCGCCAGGCGGAACGTGGTCGGGAAGGCCGCGGCGATCTGGTCCCACAGGGGGCGCCCGTTGAAGCCGACGCCCAGGTCGAAGGTCAGCACGCTCTTGAGGTAGAGCAGCCACTGCACGAGGACAGGCTGGTCGAGGTTGTACTGCTCGCGCAGCCGCTGCTCGACCGCCGGGGAGATCGGCTTGTCACCGGCCAGGGTGAGGATCGGGTCGCCGGAGGTGTAGAACGCCAGCAGGTAGACGATCAGGGTGGCGCCGAGGAAGACGGGGATCATCTGCAGCAGTCGCCGCCCGATGTACCAGAGCACGTCGTTCCCTTTCGAAGGAGGAGGGGCCTTGCGGCCCGGTGGAACGGCCCGGCCGGGCGCCGGGCGTGGAACAGCGGGAACCGGACGCAGCCGGTTCCCGCTGTCACGGGGAGATCAGCAGATCACTTGGTGATGTTGTGGTACAGCGGCACCGTGTCCCAGCCGTACTCCACGTCGGAGACGAGCGTCGAGTAGCCGCCGATGGTGTTCTGGTACCAGAGCGGGAGGACGGGGAGGTCGCGCATGAGCAGGGCCTCCGCCTCCTTCCAGATCTTGATGGCGTCCTCCTCGGTCTCGGCGGCGAGGCCGTCGGCCAGGAGCTGGTCGAACTCGGGGTTCTTGTAGTCGCCGTCGTTGGAGCCGTTGCCGTCGGCCGCGGAGGAGCCGTAGAGCGGGCCGAGGAAGTTGTAGGCCGACGGGTAGTCCGCCTGCCAGCCGGAGCGCCAGGTGCCCAGGAGGTCACGGGCGCGGATCTGCTCGCGCATCTCGCCGAAGGCCGGGAACGGCGTGGGCTTCGCCTCGATGCCGAGGACGTTCGCGAGCGAGTTGCAGACCGCCTCGACCCAGTCCGCGTGCGGACCGTCGGCGTTGTAGGCGAGGGTGAGCGGGCCCTTGAACGGGGTGATCGCCTCCGCCTCGTCCCACAGCTTCTTCGCCTCGGCCTCGTCGAACTCGAGCACCTCGGAGCCGGGGATGTCGGTCGCGCCGCCGCCGGGGATCACCGGGGAGACGAAGTCCGTGGCGGGGGTGCGGGTGCCGAAGAAGAGGTTGTCGCAGATCGACTGGCGGTCGATCGCGCGGGAGAGCGCCTTGCGACGGATCGCGCCGGCCTCGCCCTCGAAGTTCGGGTCGTAGCCGGGCAGGGTGATCGACTGGAACACGGCGCCGGGGGCGTTGACTGCTCGCTCGCCGAGGTCGTCCTCGAAGGTCGCGAGCGCCGAGCCGGGCAGCTGGTCGACGACGTCGACGTTGTCCGACTGCAGGTCGAGGTACATCGTCTCCGGGTCCTGGTAGACCGTGAAGGTGATGCCGGAGTTCTTCGGGGCGCGGGGGCCGTCGTAGGACTCGTTGGGGACCAGCACCAGCTCCTGGTCGTGGGTCCAGGTCTCGAGCTTGTAGGGGCCGTTCGCCAGCGGCGCCTCGCCGTAGGCCTCCATGTCGTCGAAGGCCGAGGGCGGCATCGGCATGTAGGCCGAGTAGCCCAGACGGGTCGGGAAGTCCGACTGCGGGGAGACCAGGCGCGCGGTGAAGGTGGTCTCGTCGACGACCTCGAGGCCGGAGAGGGTCGCATCGGGGGCGACGTCCTCGGCGGAGAGCTCCTCGTAGCCCTCGAAGGGCTCGAAGAAGTACTGGCCGATCTGGGCGTTGGCGGCGTTCGCGCCGTAGTTCCAGGCGTCGACGAAGTCCTGCGCGACGATCGGGGTGGAGCCGTCGGAGTAGGTCAGGCCCGAACGGATCTTGATGGTCCAGTTCTGGTTGTCCTCGGACTCGATCGACTCCGCGATGTCGTTCTCGATGCTGCCGTCGGCCTTGTAGTACACGAGCCCCGCGAAGATCATCGTGATGATGCGGCCGCCGCCGACCTCGCCGGTGTTGGCGGGCAGCAGGGGGTTCTCGGGCTCGGTGGTGTTCGCGTAGATCGGCTCTCCGGTGCCGCCGCCGGCATCGTTGCCGCCGCCGCTTCCGCCGTCGTCACCGCCGCAGGCGGCGAGGGTGAGGGCTGCCGCGCCTCCGGCGGCGGTGCCCAGCATCATGGATCGGCGCGAGATGGCCATGGGTTCTCCTGGATGGCTCGTGGTCGTGCACCGCACCATCGATGTGCGGTACGGCACCTAGTGTGCACCCTCCGATGTCAACTGCATTCCATCTGTCGGTAACGCTTCGGTCTCGACGATTTTTCAACCATGAGCGAACCCGGGACGGACCAGGGGCGGAACCCGTGGCAGGAAGTCCCCTCCCAGCGTGCCTGGGTGTTGAATGGCCATATGACTTCTCTCGATCCCACCACCGCTCCTGTCGACCCCACCACGACCGAGGCCTGGGCCGAGCTCGAGGCGCACGACCTCGCGCTCGAGGGCTCTCTGCGCGAATGGTTCGCCGCGGATCCCGAGCGCGCCGCCCGGTTCACGCACGACGCCGCGGACCTCCACGTCGACCTCTCGAAGAACCTTCTGACCCCCGAGACCATGCGCCTGCTGCTGAAGCTGGCCCGCGAGGTCGGGGTCGAGGAGCGTCGCGACGCGATGTTCGCCGGCGCCCACATCAACACCACCGAGGACCGCGCCGTGCTGCACACCGCGCTGCGCCGCCCCGCCGGCTCCTCCCCCGCCCTGATCGTGGACGGGCAGAACATCGACGAGGACGTGCGCGGCACGCTCCACCGCGTCTACGGGTTCGCCGAGAAGGTCCGCTCCGGCGAGTGGACCGGCGTGACCGGCAAGCGCATCGAGACCGTCGTGAACATCGGCATCGGCGGCAGCGACCTCGGCCCCGTCATGGTGTACGAGGCGCTGAAGCCCCTCGCCCAGGACGGCCTCGAGGCCCGCTTCCTCTCCAACATCGATCCCACCGACGCGTACGAGACCACGCGCGGCCTCGACCCCGAGACGACGCTCGTTATCGTCGCCTCGAAGACCTTCACGACCCTGGAGACCCTCACCAACGCGCGCCTGGTGCGCAGCTGGCTGCTGGAGGGGCTGCGCGAGAGCGCGGGCCTGACCGCTGAGCAGGAGAAGGAGGCCGTCGCGAAGCACTTCGTGGCCGTCTCCACCGCGCTGGACAAGGTCGAGGAGTTCGGGATCGATCCCCGGAACGCCTTCGGCTTCTGGAACTGGGTGGGCGGCCGCTACAGCGTCGACTCCGCGATCGGCACCGTGCTCGCCACCGTGCTGGGCCCGGACGTGTTCGAGGAGTTCCTGACCGGCTTCCACGCGATGGACGAGCACTTCGCCACCGCGCCCGCGGAGCAGAACGTGCCGCTGCTGATGGGCCTCACGAACATCTGGAATGTGAACTTCCTGGAGGCGGAGACCCACGCGGTCCTTCCCTACTCCCAGTACCTCCACCGCTTCCCGGCCTACCTCCAGCAGCTCACCATGGAGTCCAACGGCAAGGGCGTGCGCTGGGACGGCTCGCTGGCGACCACCGAGACCGGCGAGGTCTTCTGGGGCGAGCCCGGCACCAACGGCCAGCACGCCTTCTACCAGCTGATCCACCAGGGCACCCGCGTGATCCCCGCGGACTTCATCGCCTTCGCCACCCCGGACCACGCGCTGGTCGACGGGGAGCAGGACGTCCACGAGCTGTTCCTGGCGAACTTCTTCGCCCAGACCAAGGCGCTCGCCTTCGGCAAGACCGCCGAGGAGGTCCGCGCCGAAGGGACCGAGGGCGCGCTCGTCGCCGCCCGCGAGTTCTCCGGAGACCGGCCCACCACCTCGATCATGGCCCCGAAGCTGACCCCGTCGGTGCTGGGCCAGCTGATCGCGCTGTACGAGCACATCACCTTCGTGCAGGGCGTCGTGTGGGGCATCAACTCCTTCGACCAGTGGGGCGTGGAGCTCGGCAAGCAGCTCGCGAAGGACCTCGCCGGCGCCGTCGCCGGCGACGAGGAGAAGATCTCCGCGGAGGACGCCTCGACCGAGGGCCTGATCCGCTACTACCGCGAGCACCGCGAGGGCTGATCGCCCTCGCCGTCGCATCCGTTGACGGCATCGACGAGGGGCGGTCCCGATCGGGACCGCCCCTCGTCTCGCACTCCCCGGCTCGGGCGAGCGCCGTCGTGCCCGATCTCCTGCCGCTCGTCCCTCGCAGCACGTCGATCAGGCAGCACCCTCCCGCCCGATCTCCTGCCGCTCGTCCCTCGCAGCACGTCGATCAGGCAGCACCCTCCCGCCCGATCTCCTGCCGCTCGTCCCTCGCAGCACGTCGATCAGGCAGCACCCTCCCGCCCGATCTCCTGCCGCTCGTCCCTCGCAGCACGTCGATCAGGCAGCACCCTCCCGCCCGATCTCCTGCCGCTCGTCCCTCGCAGCACGTCGATCAGGCAGCACCCTCCCGCCCGATCTCCTGCCGCTCGTCCCTCGCAGCACGTCGATCAGGCAGCACCCTCCCGCCCGATCTCCTGCCGCTCGTCCCTCGCAGCACGTCGATCAGGCAGCACCCTCCCGCCCGATCTCCTGCCGCTCGTCCCTCACAGCACGTCGATCAGGCCAGGTAGTCCACGTCCTTGGTCTCGCCGCCGAGGACGAGGGCGAGGATCGTCACGACCGCGGCGACGGCGAGATAGCCGCCCACCAGCAGCAGCGAGCCGCCCTGCGCCTGCCACAGCGCGATCATCGCGTAAGGGGCCGGGGCCGCGCCGATGACCGAGGCCATGTTGTAGCTGACGGCGCTGCCGGTGTAGCGCACGTCGGCCTTGAACATCTCCGGCAGGAACGCGGCCATCGGCCCGAACGTCATGCCCATCAGGGTGAAGCCGAGGATCAGCGCGGCCATCACCCCGGCCGTGCCGGCGTGCATGAGCGGGTCGAGGACGAGCCCGAACACGCCGATCCCGGCGGTCACGGCGAGCAGGAGCCGCTTGCGCCCCAGCCGGTCCGCGAGCGGACCGGAGACGACGGTGAAGATCCCGAAGAAGATCACGCCGATGATGAGCATGGTGAGGAAGTCGGTGCGCTCGTAGCCGAGGCCGGGCACGAAGGTCGCGGCGTTGAAGTCCTTGCCGGCCGTCTCCGCGGCGGCGCGGGCGGAGGCCTCGTCGGCCGCGGTGGTGCCGACCACCATGAGGAAGGCGGTCATGAGGTAGAAGAGCACGTAGGTGGCGACCATCGCGAGGGTCGCGAGCACGAGCGGCTTCCACGCGGTGCGGAACACGCGCGCGATCGGCACGGAGGCGACCCGCTGCTCGTCCAGCACCTTCTGGAAGGCCGGGGACTCCATGAGCTTCAGCCGCACCCACAGCCCCACGACCACCAGGACCGAGGAGAGCAGGAAGGGCACGCGCCAGCCCCAGGCCATGAACTGCTCCGGGGTGAGCTGCACGCTCAGCAGCACGAACAGCAGGTTCGAGAGGATGAAGCCGACGGGCGCGCCGAGCTGTGGGAAGGTGCCGTACAAGGCGCGCTTGACGGGCGGGGCGTTCTCGGTCGCCAGCAGCGCGGCGCCGGACCACTCGCCGCCCAGTCCGATGCCCTGGCAGAAGCGCAGCAGCACCAGGATCGCGGGGGCGATGAACGCGAAGCCCGGGGTCGAGGCGGTGGGCAGCACGCCGATGAGGAAGGTCGCGATGCCCATCACCAGCAGGCTCGCCACGAGCGTGGCCTTGCGGCCCACACGGTCGCCGTAGTGGCCGAAGATCAGCGAGCCCAGCGGCCTCGCGATGAAGGCGACGCCGAACACCGCGAAGGAGCTCAGCAGCTGGTTGGCCGGGGTCTGCGTGGGGAAGAACAGGGCCGGGAACACGAGCGAGGCGGCGGTCGCGTAGGCGTAGAAGTCGAAGAACTCGATGGTGGTGCCCACCATCGAGGCCGTGATGACCCGGCCGCGGGTGTTGGCCGGTGCAGCCGGCGGCGGGGCGGTGGAGGAGGTCGGAGCGGGGACGGTGTTCACGACGGGCGACACTAGACCCGGAGGTCCACCATGCGGACCCTCGGGCCGGATCCTGAGACCGTGGCGGCGCCGGCGAGCACCCCCTGACGTACACCCGAATGGCTCCAACTGTTCACCCTGTTTCACGGGGTAGCGCTTTCCCCCGCGGGACCTGGTCACAGTCCCGCAACGATGCGGACGAATCACCGCGAGCCCCTCCCCTGCTGGGGAATTGCGCTGACCATATGGGCAGGGGCCGCACCGTCGCGTCCCCTGCCCTCCGCGGAGGGACCGCATCGCTGTCGAGGAGGACCGCGCATGTCACGCCATACCGTCTCCCGTTCGCGCCTCAACCCCACCCGCCGCACGGTCGCCCTCGGAGGGACCGCGGCGATCGCCGCCACCGCCCTCGCCGCCTGCAACCCCGGGGGCTCCGGAGGCGGTGACGGCGGTGGCGAGGGCGAGCCCGTCGCCGAGCAGGACACCGCCGCTCTCGCCGGCAAGTCCCTCAGCTACCTCTACTTCACCGACGGTCCCGACGAGCAGGCGACCCGCGACCTCATCGCCGCCTTCGAGCAGGAGTACGACGTCACCGTCGAGCTCGAGATCGTGCCCTTCGCCGACATCACCACCACCCTCCAGGCACGGCTGTCCGGCGGGCAGGCGCCAGACGTCGCGCGCGTCGCCGCGACCGCGCCCTTCGTCGGGGACCTGCTGCTGCTGGACGATTATCTCGGCGCCGACTACCTCGAGCAGTTCACCGAGGGAGTGCAGGTGGGGATGACCGACGCGGACGGGAGGATCCATGCGATCGCCTCCGACCTCACCCAGAACGGCCCCTTCGTGAACACCGACCTGTTCGAGCAGGCCGGGGTCGTGCTGCCGGAGTCCTGGACCTGGGAGGAGATGGCGGACCTCGCCGCCCAGGTGCAGGAGGCCACCGGCACCGAGTTCGCCTTCGCGATGGACAAGTCCGGCCACCGGCTCTCCACGATCCTGTCCCAGGGCGGCACCTACCTGGTCCAGGACGGCAGCAGCTCCCTGGACGTGGCCGCCGCGGCCACCGCGCTGCAGCCGCTGGTGGACATGATCGAGGCCGGCACCTCCCCCAGAGACTTCTGGCTCGACTCGGGCACGAAGTACCAGGGCGCCAACGAGGTGTTCCTCGCCCAGCAGGTGCCCGTGTACCTCTCCGGCAACTGGCAGGTCGCGCAGTTCGACGAGGACGCGGAGTTCGGCTGGGCGACGATGCCCAACCCCACGCAGGTCGCGGGCGGCGGCTTCCCGGGCGGGAAGTTCATGGTCGGCTTCGCCGAGGGGCCCGAGAACCAGCTCGCGGCGACCTTCCTGGAGTTCATGAACTCGACCGAGTCTCAGAAGTCCTTCATCTCCGCCTCCGCGTTCATGCCCACGCGCGCGGACCTCACCGAGTCCGGGGTCGAGTACCCGGTGCGGAACGAGGAGATGGGCATCTTCGTCGACGACCTCGCCGAGACCCCGACCGAGGCGTACGCGGCCTGCTACGACGCGAACTTCGACGCCGCCGCGCAGGAGTTCGTGGCCGAGTTCGCGGAGGTCGTCTCCGGGAACAAGGACCTCGCCACCGCGATGGAGGACCTGCGCGCCTCGATCGACGCGATCGTGGAGCAGGCCTGATGAGCTCCGCCACCGCACCCGTCGGCACCCGTCGTCGCCGACGGGTGCCGTGGTCCCTGCGCGCCGCGCCCTACCTGTTCCTGCTGCCGAACATGGTGATCTTCGGGCTGTTCACGATCTACCCGGCCTTCAGTGGCCTGAACATCTCGCTGTACAGCTCCCGAAACGGCCGCACCTTCGAATGGGCCGGGCTCGGCAACTACCGGCGGATCTTCGCCGACGACGACTTCTTCCAGTCGATGGGGGCGACGCTCGTGTTCGTCCTCGCCTTCGTGGCGCTGTCGGTCGCGATCTCGGTGGTGCTCTCCGTGCAGCTGAACGCGCAGCGGGTGGGCAGAGCTTTCTTCCGCTCGGTGTTCTTCCTGCCGGTGCTGCTGAGCCCGGTGGTCGTCGGCATCGTGTGGCGGTGGCTGCTCGAGCGCAACGGCGGCCTGGTCAACGCCGCGCTCGGCGCGCTCGGGATCCCGGCCGTGCCGTGGCTGGTGGACCCGACCCTCGCGATGGTGAGCGTGGTGGCGGTGAGCCTGTGGGTGAACGTCGGCTTCTACACGATGATCCTGCTGGCGGGGCTGCAGTCGATCGACCCGAACCTCTATGAGGCGGCGAGCCTGGACGGCGCCTCGCCGCTGCACCAGTTCCGGCACATCACCCTGCCGATGCTCGCCCCGACTACGATGGTGGTGCTGATCCTGTCCACGATCCACGGCTTCCAGTCCTTCGACGTCATCTACAACCTCACCGGCGGAGGGCCGGTGGGGGCGACGACGCTGCTGGTGCAGTACGTCTACGACAACGCCTTCGGCCCCCAGATGCAGTACGGGATGGCGGCGGCCGGCTCGGTGGTGCTGTTCGCGATCGTCATGGCGTTCACGCTGCTGAACTGGCTCGTCGGCCGACGCGCGGAGGCGGTGTGACGCGATGACCCTTTCGACCTCGCAGAGACCCACCACCTGGACCTCGACCTCCCGCACCCGCGTGCGTCCACGGGACGTGGTGCGGACCGTGAACCTCACCGCCCTCGCCCTCCTGGTGCTGATCCCGCTGGTGTGGACGGTGCTCGGCTCCTTCAAGAGCCCCACCGAGCTGTCCCGTCGGCCGCCGACGCTGCTTCCCGAGCAGTGGATTCCGCAGAACTACGTGGAGGCGCTGACCGGCTTCGACGTGCTGCGCTATCTCACCAACTCGGTGATCGTCGTGGTGGTCGCGACGCTGCTGACCCTCGCGATCAACTCGATGGCGGCCTACGCCCTGGCCCGCTACAACTTCCGCGGCCGGGAGGTGCTGTTCCTCGTCACGCTCGCCACGATCATGGTGCCGTTGCAGGTCATCCTGATCCCCGTCTACCAGGTCACCGCGGCGCTCGGCCTGACGAACTCGCTGTGGGGCGTGATCCTCCCGGCGATCGCGACGCCGACGGGGGTGTTCCTGCTGCGCCAGTACATGCTCACCATCCCCGACGAGCTGATCGACTCCGCGCGCATGGATGGGGCGCGGGAGTTCGGGATCTTCTGGCGGGTGGTGCTGCCGCTGTGCCGTCCCGCGCTCGCGGTGCTGGCGATCTTCTCGGTGCTGTGGCGGTGGAACGACTTCCTCTGGCCGCTGGTGGTCACCAACGAGCGCACCCGCACCCTGCCGGTGGCGCTGCAGCGCTTCGCGAGCCAGGAGGTCGTGCCCTTCAACCTGGTGCTCGCGATCTCCGTGGTCTCGCTCGTCCCGGTCCTGATCTGCTTCTTGGTGTTCCAGCGCCAGATCGTCCAGGGCATCGCCGCGACCGGCATGAAGTGAACGCACCGCCGGTCACGCGCGGGTCTCCGGTGGCAGATCGGCCTCCCGGTCGGCGGCCGTCGATGGAAGAATCATCGTCGGCATGCCTGAACTGACCGAGGGGAACCCATGGAAGCCTTGATACCGATCGTCGGCGGCGTCGCCGTCGTGGTGGTCGTCCTGCTCATCCTGCCGCTGGTGCTGCTGCGCAGCTACCGCATCGCCGCACCGAACGAGGCCCTGATCATCACGGGCCGCAACACGAAGGAGAGTCCCACCGGGGACATCGACCTGGAGTCGGGCAGCGCGCGGGTCGTGATCGGCGGCCGTGCGCTCGTGCGTCCCATCGTGGACCGCGCCTTCGTGCTCAGCCTGTCCTCGCGTCAGATCCCGGTCGAGGTCGAGGGCTACTCGATGAACGGCATCTTCCTCCGTCTGCGCGGGGTGGCGCAGGTGAAGGTGGGCGGCAACATCGAGGACGTCCGCAAGGCCTCGCAGCGCTTCCTGGATCAGCAGCAGCAGATCGACCACTACACCCAGGAGATCCTCTCGGGCACCCTGCGCGCCGTCGTCGGCACGCTGACGGTGGAGCAGATCATCCGCGACCGCGCCTCCTTCGCCTCGCAGGTGCAGGCCGAGGCCGAGCACTCGATGAACAACCAGGGCCTGGTGATCGACACCTTCCAGATCTCGGCCATCGAGGACGACGGCTCCTACCTGCGTGACTGGGGCCGTCCCGAGGCGGCGCTGGTCGCCAAGCGCGCCGCGATCGCCGAGTCGGACGCGAACCGCGAGTCGACCCAGGCGAAGAACCTCAACCTCCAGCAGGAGGCGGAGTCGAAGCAGGCCTTCGACCTCCGTAACGCGGAGATCAAGGAGGAGACCGATGCGCGTCAGGCCGTCGCCGACGCCGCCGGTCCCCTTGCCCGCGCCGCGCAGCAGCAGAGGATCATCGAGCAGGAAGAGCTCATTGCGGTCCGCAACAACGACCTGCGCGAGAAGCAGCTCATCGCCGAGGTCCACAAGCCGGCCGAGGCCAAGCGCTACGCCGAGCAGCAGGACGCGGACTCCAAGAAGTACGCCCGCGTCGCGGACTCCGAGGCGCAGCTGACCGACGAGCGCAACCGCGCCGAGTCCCGCAAGGTCACCGCGGACGCCGAGGCGCACGCGATCGAGGCCCGCGGCCGGGCCGAGGCCGAGGTCGAGCTGCAGCGCCGCTCGAAGGACGCCGAGGCGGTCCGGCTCGAGGGCCAGGCCGAGGCCGACTCGCTGCGCGCCAAGGGCGAGGCCGAGGCCGCGGCGATCCGCGCCAAGGGCGACGCCGAGGCGGAGACCACCCGTGCCCGCGCCGAGGCGTACAAGCAGTTCAACGACGCCGCGGTCCTGGCCCAGGTGCTCGAGGTGCTGCCGGAGGTCGCCGGCGAGCTCGCCTCCCCGTACTCGAACATCTCCAACCTCTCGGTGTTCTCCACCGATGGCGAGGCGAAGATCGGGCAGAACATCTCCGTGGGCCTCGCCCAGGTGCTCGACATGGTCAAGTCCACCACCGGCGTGGACTTCCAGGACACGCTCCAGCGGGCCGCCGAGGGCGGTCGCGCGGTGCGCGAGCAGTCCGAGCAGACCCGTGGCGAGGGCCTCTCCACCGCCGCGGACCCCACCGCCGACGAAGGGGAGGGCGAGGCCTGACGCCTCTCCCCCGCATCTGCGGCGCCCCGTCCCCTCTGCGGAGGAGGCGGGGCGCCGCTGCGTCATCCCCCGTCAGGACACCGTCCATCCGTCGTTCACCTGCGACGATCCGGGGACCGAGGACCCGCCCAGAAGCTACCCGGCCCGCCTAGAGTGGAGGCGGAGCACGCCGAGGAGCGGCTCCGCCCCGACGCCCGGACGCCCGAGAGAAGAGAGCCAGCCCGTCATGAAGATCGGAATCCTGACCTCCGGCGGCGACTGCCCCGGCCTGAACGCGGTGATCCGTGGAGCGGTGATCAAGGGCGATCGCCTCTTCGAGGACGAGTTCATCGGCTACCGGGACGGCTGGCGCGGCGTGATCGAGGGGGACTGGATGACCCTCCCCCGCCGTCGCGTGCGCGGCATCGGCCGGATCGGCGGCACGATCCTGGGCACCTCCCGCGCGAATCCCTTCCACGACGGGGCCGACGGCGCCGAGATCGTCCGGCGCCACATGGACGAGCAGGAGGTCGACGCGATCATCGCGATCGGCGGCGACGGCACGCTGTTCACCGCGAACCGGCTGTCCGAGGCGGGGATCCCGGTGGTCGGCGTGCCCAAGACGGTCGACAACGACCTCGACGCGACCGACTACACCTTCGGCTTCCACACGGCGGTCGAGATCGCGACCGAGTCGCTGGACCGGCTGCGGATGACCGGCGACTCCCACCACCGCTGCATGGTGGCGGAGGTGATGGGCCGCTCGGTGGGGTGGATCGCGCTGCACTCGGGGATGGCCGCCGGAGCGCACGTGATCTGCCTGCCCGAGTTCCCACTGAGCATCGAGGAGATCTGCGGCTACGTGAAGGCGGCCCACGACCGCGGTCGCGCCCCGCTGGTGGTGGTCGCCGAGGGGTTCGTGCCCTCCGACGCGCCCGAGGGCTTCATGGACTACGACCTCGACGAGTTCGGACGGCCGCGCTTCGGCGGGGTCGCCGCGGCGCTCGCGCCGCTGATCGAGGAGCGTCTGGGCATCGAGTCGCGTGCGACGGTGCTGGGGCACATCCAGCGCGGTGGCGAGCCGACCGGCTACGACCGGGTGCTCGCCACCCGCCTGGGCACCGCGGCGGTCGACCTGGTGCACGGCAGCGGCTTCGGGCGGATGGTCGCGCTGCGCGGCACCGACATCGTGGACGTGCCGCTGACCGAGGCGATCGACAGCCTGAAGGCGGTGCCGGAGTCGCGCTGGCACGAGGCCGAGGTGCTCTTCGGCTGATCCGCCGCCCGTCGGGCGCGGCCGCCGTGCTGGCGGGCGGTGTGTCAGGACGTCAGCGCGGGGAGCCGATCTCCCCCAGCAGCGCCTTGGCGTAGGAGGCGTGGACGGACTCCTCGTCGGAGGGATGGAAGAGCCCGGCGCGCACGTCGCGGGAGAGGCGCTCGAGCTCGCTGCTGCGGAAGTACTGGGCGCCGCCGCTGGCACGCAGCACCTGGTCGACCGCGGCGATCGCGGCCTCGGTGGCACGGGACTTCACCCCGGAGAAGTGCAGGAACCAGCGCGGCCCGTGGTCGCTCGTGCCCGGGCCGCTCTCCCCGGTCCCGAGCGCGTCGAGGTCGGCGAGGACCTTCTCGGCCTGCAGCACCGCGCCGTCGAGGCGGATCGCGGCGTCGGCGAGGCGCCACCGGATGTCGGGGTCGTCGGCGTGGACGATGCCCTTGGTGGCGTTGCGGCGGGTGGTCGCGATCGAGCCGCCCACCTCCACGGCGCGCTGCGCGACCCCGGTGTACACCGAGGCGATCAGCAGCTCGAAGGCGCCGAAGATCCCCATCACGAAGGGGTCGGTGTTCGGGCCGACGGGCGTGGTGGTCAGCACCCGCTCCGGCGTGACGGCCGCGCCGTCCAGACGCGTCGTGCGGGACTGGGAGGGGCGCATGCCGTGGGTGTCCCAGTCGTCGAGGGTCTCGACGTGCTCGTCGCGCTCGATCACCCCGAACACGAGCCGGGGGTCGTCCTCCCGCGCGACGGCGACCCGGCCGTGCACGACCAGGCGGTCCCAGACGGGGGCGAGGGAGGTGAAGATCTTGGTGCCGGTGAGGCGGAAGCCGTCGCCGTCGGGGACGGCGCGGGTGGCGGAGTCGAAGAGCATCGCGTCGTTGCCCGCCTCGGAGATCCCGAAGGCGAACAGCTTCTCCGCGGCGGCGTCCTCGAGGATGCTGCGCACGGGCTCCGCGCCGAGGCGGTGGGCGTGCAGCGCGGCGCCGGTGACGACGAGGTGCATGTTCATCGACAGCGCCGTGGCGGGGGCGGCGCCGGCCAGGCGGCGCTGGACGCGCGCGGCCTGCAGCAGGCTCCCGCCGAGTCCGCCGAGCTCGCGAGGGACCAGCAGGCGCAGGTATCCGCGCTCGCGCAGGTCGGCGAGGTCCTGCTCGGGGAAGGTGTTCTCCCGGTCGTGGACCACCGCGCGCTCGCGGAAGGTCGCGAGCAGGGAGTCGGGCAGCAGCTCCTCGGCGATGACGCTCATGGGTCCACGCTAGTCCAGGTCGCACACGGTGCGGGGCTCCGGGCCGGGTCCGTGCTCGTGCGGGGCGGTCCGGGCGCGCAGCGTCGCGACAACGGGGCGGTGGTCGGAGTCGGTGAGCGGACCGGTGGCGAGGTCCAGCACCTCCACCGCGCCCCGCACCCACAGCGAGTCGATGCGGCGCACGGGGACGCGCGCCGGGTGGGTCGGGCGCGCCGGGGAGCCCGTCAGCGCGGAGAGCACGGGCAGTTCCCGCAGGCCGCGCCCGGGTCCGCGCAGCGCGTCGGCCGCCTCCCGCCAGCCGGCGGCGGCGAGCGGTGCGAGCTCGGGGCGGTGCGGGGCGGCGTTGAGGTCGCCGAGCAGCACGGCCGGTCCGGTGATCCCCTCGGCGCGGCGGAGGATGCCGAGCACCTCCGCGGTGCGGTGCTGGGGCAGGTCGTTGTCCAGATGGGTGACCAACAGGTCGAGCACATCGCCGCCGCCGCGCGTCACCTGCGCGTGCAGCACCCCGCGGGGCTCGTGCCGCGCAGGAGCGCCCGGGTGCGCGGGGAGGGCGTGCATCACGGGACCCGTGAGCGCATGCGGGGCGAGCAGCGCGACCCCGTAGCGGCGGCGCGGGCCGTCGGGCCGGAGGGGCGGCAGGTCGAGCGCCGCCCCGAAGGCGACCTCCCAGCCCAGCAGCTCCGCGAGCCGGGAGGCCTGGTCCTCGTGCCCCGAGCGGGGCCCGTAGGCGACGTCCACCTCCTGCAGGCCGATCGCGTCGACCTGAAGTGCGGCGATCGTCCGGGCGGTGCGGGCGAGGTCCACCCGTCCGTCGCGGCCCAGACCGTGGCGGATGTTGAAGGTCGCGATGCGCCAGGGCGCGGGCCGCCCCGGGCCGTCCCCGCCGCCGCGCGGCACGGGCGGCGTGCTCACGCCGTCACCTCCGCGCTGCCGTGCTCAGGAGAGGCATCCCGGGCCCAGCAGGGCCTTCAGCGAGGCGTACAGCGCGGCCGACGGGGTGACCGCGAGGCGCTTGTCCAGCTGCATCAGGGTCGTGCGGCCGGGCTCCTGGAGCTTGACCCGCACCTCGGAGGAGCCGGGGTTGTCCTCGAGCACGCCGCGGAGGTCGCCGACCACCTTCTCGGTGGCGCGCAGGGCGGGCAGGGCGATGGTGACGGGGCCGTCGACCCCTCCCCCGGTCTCCGGGATCGTCATCTCCATGACCCGCAGCTCGGGCATGCCCTTGGAGGTGTCGACCCGGCCCTTCATCGAGACGACGAGGTCCTCGGCGAGCTCTGAGGCGACGGTCATGTAGGTCGAGGGGAACATCAGGCAGTCGATCGAGCCCTCGAGGTCCTCGACCGTGGCGATCGCCCACATGTCGCCCTTCTTGGTGGTCTTGCGCTGCAGGGTGGTGATCAGCCCCGCGATCGTGACCATCTCGCCGTCCTTGACGGCGCCGTCGTCGGCCAGCGAGCTGATGGAGGTGGAGGAGTTCTGGGCGATGACGTGCTCGAGCCCGTACAGGGGGTGGTCCGAGACGTACAGGCCCAGCATGTTGCGCTCGAAGGCGAGCAGCTCCTTGCGGTCCCACTCGGGCAGGTCCGGGATGGTCAGCGTCGCCGCGGAGCCGGAGGCCATCGCGTCCTCGCCCTCGCCGCCGCCCGCGCCGCCGAAGACGTCGGCGAAGAGGTCGTACTGGCCCTGGGCCTCCTTGCGCTTGACGTCGACGACCGAGTCGACGGCATCCTCGTGGATCAGCACGAGGGAGCGGCGGTTGTGGCCGAGGGAGTCGAAGGCGCCGCCCTTGATCAGCGACTCGATGGTCCGCTTGTTGCACACCGACAGCGGGACCTGGTCCAGGAAGTCGGTGAAGGAGGTGAAGGCGCCCTTCTCCTCCCGGGTGCGGATGATCTCCTCGACCACATTCGTGCCGACGTTGCGGATCGCGGAGAGTCCGAAGCGGATGTCGTCGCCGACGGCGGAGAAGTACAGGTCGGACTCGTTGACGTCCGGGGGCAGCACGGTGATGCCGCGGTGGCGGCAGTCGCCGAGGTAGAGGCCGAGCCGGTCGCGGTTCTCCTGGGTGGAGGTCAGCAGCGCGGCCATGTACTCCGTGGGGTGATTCGCCTTGAGATAGGCGGTCCAGTAGGAGACCACGCCGTAGGCGGCGGAGTGGGACTTGTTGAAGGCGTAGTCCGCGAAGGGCAGCAGCGTCTCCCACAGCGCCTGCACGGCGGCGTCGGAGTAGCCGTTGTCCTTCATGCCCGCCTCGAAGGAGACGTACTGCTTGTCCAGCTCCGCCTTCTTCTTCTTGCCCATGGCGCGACGGAGGATGTCCGCCTCGCCGAGCGAGTAGCCGGCGACCTTCTGCGCCGTCTGCATCACCTGCTCCTGGTAGACGAGCACGCCGTAGGTCTCGTCGAGGATCTCCGAGAGCGGCTCCTCGAGCTCCGGGTGGATCGGCGTGATCTCCTGCAGGCCGTTCTTGCGCAGCGCGTAGTTGGTGTGCGAGCCCATGCCCATCGGGCCCGGACGGTACAGCGCCGAGACGGCGGTGATGTCCCCGAACTGGTCGGGCTTCATCTGCCGCAGCAGGGTGCGCATGCCCGAGCCATCGAGCTGGAACACGCCCAAGGTGTCGCCGCGCTGGAGCAGCTCGTAGGTCGCCGGGTCGTCGAAGGGCAGGGTCTCCAGGTCCGGCGGGGTCTTCCCGTTGCGGGACATGTTCTCCACCGCGTCGGAGAGGACGGTGAGGTTCCGCAGCCCCAGGAAGTCCATCTTCAGCAGGCCGAGCGTCTCGCAGGTCGGGTACTCGAACTGGGTGATGATCTGACCGTCGGAGGGGCGGCGCATCATCGGGATGATGTCGGTGAGGGTGTGGCTGGACATGATGACCGCGCAGGCGTGCACGCCCCAGCCGCGGGTCAGGCCCTCCACGCCCTTGGCGATCTCGACGACCTTCTGGACGTCGGGGTCCTCGTCGTGCATGCGGCGGAACTCGGTCGCCTCCGCGTAGCGCTTGTTCTCGGGGTCGAAGATCCCGTTGATCGGGATGTCCTTGCCCATCACCGCCGGCGGCAGCGCCTTGGTGATCTTGTCCCCCATCGCGAACGGGTAGTCCAGGACGCGGGCGGCGTCCTTGATGGAGTTCTTCGTCTTCATGACGCCGTAGGTGACGACCTGGGAGACCTTGTCGTCGCCGTACTTCTGCTCGACGTACTCGATGACCTCGCCGCGGCGGCGATCATCGAAGTCGACGTCGAAGTCGGGCATGGAGACGCGGTCCGGGTTCAGGAACCGCTCGAAGAGCAGGCCGTGCTCGATCGGGTCGAGGTCGGTGATGCGCATGGCGTAGGCGACCATCGAGCCGGCGCCGGAGCCACGGCCGGGGCCGACGCGGATCCCCTGCTCCTTGGCCCACTTGATGTAGTCGGAGACGACCAGGAAGTAGCCGGGGAAGCCCATCTGGAGGATGATCCCGACCTCGTAGTCGGCGCGCTTCTGGACCTCGTCGGGGATGCCGGAGGGGTAGCGGTAGTGCAGGCCGTCCTGGACCTGCTTGACGAACCACGACTCCTCGTCCTCCCCGCCCGGGGTGGGGAAGTGCGGCATGTAGTTCGCGCCCTCAGAGGTGGTGGTGAAGGAGACGTCGCACATCTCGGCGATGCGCAGCGTGTTGTCGCAGGCCTCGGGGAACTCGCGGAACAGCTCCCGCATCTGCTGGGCGGACTTCAGGAAGTAGCCGGAGCCGCCGAACTTGAAGCGGTCGGGATCGTTCAGGCGCGAGCCGGAGTTGATGCACAGCAGCACGTCCTGGATGGTGGCGTCCTGCTCGGTGACGTAGTGGAGGTCGTTGGTCGCCACCAGCGGGGCGTTCACCGCCTTGGCGACCTCGAGCAGGTCCTTGGTCACGCGCTTCTCGATGTCGAGGCCGTGGTCCATCAGCTCGATGAAGTAGCTGTCCCTGCCGAACATGTCCTGGAACTCGCCGGCGGCCTTCACGGCCTCGTCGAACTGTCCCAGCCGCAGGCGGGTCTGCACCTCGCCGGAGGGGCAGCCGGAGGTGGCGATCAGGCCCGGCGCGTACTTCGAGAGGATCTCGCGGTCCATCCGCGGCCACTTGCCCATCTGCCCGTCGAGGGACGCGGCCGAGCCGAGGCGGAAGAGGTTGTGCATGCCCTCGGTCGACTTCGACAGCAGGGTCATGTGGGTGTAGGCGCCGCGGGCGGAGACGTCATCGCCCGCCGCCTGCTGCTCCTTGGTGCCCCACTGCACGCGGGTGCGGTCATGACGACTCGTCCCGGGAGTCACATAGGCCTCGATGCCGACGATGGGCTTGACCCCGGCGTCGGTCGCGGCCTTGTAGAACTCGTAGGCGCCGAAGAGATAGCCGTGGTCGGTGATCGCCACCGCCTGCTGGCCCTGGTTCACCGTCTCGGCGACCAGCTTGTCGATCTTCGCGGCGCCGTCCAGCAGCGAGTAATCGGTGTGGACGTGGAGATGGACGAAGTCATCGGAACCCGCAGAAGCCATGCCCACCAGCGTAGCCGCGAGGGCCGACGGGCGAGCGCTCAAGCGGGGGTCGGAGAGGTCACCCCGGCGCGTCCGGCGTGTCGGGAATCCGCCGACGCACCGGGGCGTTCAAGGGCGCTGCGCAGCGGGGTGCGGCCGACGGCGCCGAGGACGGCGTTCGCGACCCGGACGAGGTTCGCGGTGTCGGCGGGCTGGACGAAGTGCTTCTCCCCGGCATCGCCGTAGCAGAGGTGCATCCCGACCTCGACCTCCAGAGGGACGGCGTCCACGAGCGCAGCGAGCCGGGCGACGATCCCCTCGAGCACTCCCCCCGTCCACCAGCTCTACATGACCGCGCCGTAGCCGGAGGCGCCCTCGAGGATGCCCCTCTCGGAGGCGACGTCCCACTGGATCGCGAGGTCCTCGTGCGGGATCTCCTCGAGGATCTGCTCGAGCTCGCCCAGCAGCGCATCCGCGCAGCCGAGCGGTGGCAGTGCGATCTCGGCGGCCTCGACCCCGTCGGCGATCCGCAGCGGGCGGGCGTCGAGCCCGGCGCCGAAGGGGATCGGCTCCGCGCCCACGCGCTCGACGCCGTCGGCCTCGCCGAGCACGTCGGGCTGGAACATGATCCAGTGGAATCGCTTCCCGACCTCGCCGTCGGGGATCCGCCCGACGTGCGCGCCGAGGATCTCTACGGCGGTGCGCATGGTCTTCTCGGCGTCGTCGTAGTTCACGCTGCCCGTGAAGAGGGCGCCCCGTGGAGTCGTCATGGGGCCAGGTCACGGGCGTCCCGGCGCGGGCTCAGAGGTACTCCCATTCCTCCTGGATCGCGAGGTCCTCGAGCTCGCGGAGCATCAGGTCGAGGGGAGGGTTCTCCTCCCGGCGGCGGCGCAGGTGGCGCAGCAGCCCGAACCGCTCCAGGCGTCCGGCCTTCGCCACTATCCCGGCGAGGGCGGAACGGGGATCGTCGTCCGACAACGGCACCCGCCGTTCGGCGCCCCTGGACAGGGAGAGCCACTGCTCGAACCGTGCGCCGTCGGTCCAGGGCGCACCGGCCTCCCACTTCTCCGGATCCCGCCACGCCTCGATCTCGACCCCGTAGGTGTGCAGCAGGAGGTGGATGCCGGAGGCCTGGCGACGGTGCCCGCATCGTTGGAGCGCGGCGGCGAGGACGCCCAGGCAGAGGCCGGTGTGGGGGCTCGAGGACGTGCTGCCCAGTGAGGCGGCGAGCACCGCGAGCTTCAGGGCTTCCGCGGTCTCCCCGTCGTGCATCCGCCGACGCGCGAGCAGCCCAGCCATCAGCGCGGCAGCTGCGCTGCGGTCGAGGACGTCGTGCAGATGCAGGGCCCCGAGGACTCGCAGGCCGAGCACTTCGGGGAAGTCGGGGTGGTCGCGCAGGGGCGAGTGCGGGGAGATTCCGCGCGGCGCACCGAGCTCGGCGTCGAGCAGGGCATCGGCGAGCGCGGACGCCAGGTCCTCGAGCGCCGCCGCGACCGGAATCTCAGCCACATCTTCCTCGACCCCGTGCCCCGCGACCCGGCACTCCTCGAGCAGCTGGGCGATGGCCCTGTCTCCCACTTCCTCGACGAGGTCGAGGTAGTCGTCCTCCGCCGCCGTCCCGGAGGGCAGCGCGAGCGTGTCCGCGGTCGTCATGGGGATACGGTACGGACTCGGGCCGACGAGCCCGGCCTGCTGAGAGCTGGCGTGCTCAGCCGCGGCCGTCGTCCTCCGCCGCCTGCTCGCGCTGCATGTCGGCCATGAGCGAGTTCATGTAGTCGTGGACGTCCTCGAAGCTGAGGCGTCGCTCGTCGCGGCGCGGAGGGATCCCGCCGACGAAGGCGCCGCCGTGCCAGGCCAGGGAGTCGTCCGGCAGGGTCGGGTCGTCGTCGCGCCACAGGTCGATCGGGATCGCATGGGCGGCGAGGTCTCGGGCGATCTCGTCGGCGCGGGCCGGGTCCCCGGAGCGCTGCAGCACGGAGACCAGCAGGGACTGCGCGGCCCAGGCGAGGGCGTCGTCGTCGCTGCGCTCCCCCGGCTCGACCGACTCCTGCACGAGGGCGACGTAGCTCGCGGCGAGCTCGTCGGCCCCGTCCTCGTAGTGGTCCTTCGCCACGCGCAGAGCGACCTTCGGCACCAGGTCCCGCTCCTCCCACAGCACCGCCGCGCCGACGAGCGCCATGCCCACGCCGCTCGGGAAGTCGGGGTCCAGGGCGAGTTCGGAGCTCGGGGGCCGTCCGGCGCGGCGGTCGTCATCGGCGGCGAGGAACTCCTCGACGGAGCGTGCGAGTGCGGCGCGAACCCGCTCGTCGTCGCGCAGCGCGAGCTCGGCACCCTCGGGGTCGAGGCCCAGGCGGCGCGCGACGCGGGCGACGGGGAAGTCGGGGCGGGACAGGGCGGCATCCCGGGTGGGGGTCAGCGCTCCGGAGGTCTGCTCGTCGGTCATGCCTCGACGGTATCTCGTGGACCGCCGATGCCGGTGACGACGACACCCGGACCGCACAGAGGGCGCAGGAGCCGTGCGCCGCGCCCCGCCCTGCTCAGCGCTCCCTGAGCCGCTCGAGCGCCTGCTGGAGGTCGTCCGGGTAGGTGGAGGCGTAGGTGACCTCGCGCCCGCTGACCGGATGGGTGAAGGTCAGCTCCATCGCGTGCAGCCACTGTCGCACCAGGCCCACCTTCGTCGCGAGGGTCGGGTCCGCGCCGTAGAGCGGGTCGCCGACCAAGGGATGTCGCAGCGCGGCCATGTGCACGCGGATCTGGTGGGTGCGGCCGGTCTCCAGGCCCACACGCAGCAGGGTCGCGCCGCGCAGCTCCTCGAGGGTCTCGTAGTGGGTGACCGAGTGCTTGCCGTCCTCGCGCACCGCGAACTTGTAGTCGTGGCTCGGCGAGCGGCCGATGGGCGCGTCGATCGCGCCGGAGGGCTGATCGGGCGCCCCCTGGCACACCGCGTGGTACACCTTCCCCACCTCGCGGGCGCGGAAGGCGTCCTTCAGAGTGGTGTAGGCGCGCTCGGTGCGGGCGACGACCATGAGCCCGCTGGTCCCGACGTCCAGACGGGAGACGATCCCCTGCCGCTCGGGGTCGCCGCTGGTGCGGATCGAGACGCCGGCGGCGGCGAGATGGCCCAGCACCGTCGGCCCGGACCAGCCGGCGCTCGGATGCGCCGCGACGCCCACGGGCTTGTCGATCACGACGATGTCGTCGTCCTGGTGGATGAGGCTCATGCCCTCGGCGATCTGGGGCCGGACCTCGACGGCCGGCTTCTCGTCCGGCAGCTCGACGTCCACCATCGCTCCGGGCTCGAGACGGGTGGAGCGGGCGGGGACCTGGCCGTCGACCAGGACGTGCCCGGCCATGACGAGGTCGGCGGCGCGGGTGCGGGACAGGCCCAGCATGCGGGAGATGCCCACGTCCACGCGCTCCCCGGCGAGGCCGTCGGGGACCATCAGGGTGCGGGAGGCGCTCACTTCCCCGCCTCCGGGGATTCCTCCGCCGGGCCTCCCGTCGACGGCTCGGCGGCACGGGCCTGCTCCTGCTCGGCGCGGGTCTGCGCCTGCTCGGCCTCGGCCTGCTCCTGCGCGGCGCGGGCGGGATCGGCGTCGAGGCCGAACAGCCCGAGCGCGATCACCAGGATCGCCCCGCCCACCACGGCCATGTCGGCGACGTTGAAGACGGGCCAGTTCGGCAGCTCGAGGAAGTCGACGACCGCGCCGTGGAAGGGACCGGGGGCCCGCAGCAGGCGGTCGTGGATGTTGCCGAGCGCGCCGCCCATGATCAGACCGAGGGCGAGCGCGTACCAGGGCGAGCGGACCGAGCGGACCGCGAAGACGATCACGCCGATCACGATCGCGATCTGCAGGCAGGTGACCACCGGGGTGATCTCCGCGCCCATCCCCCAGGCCGCGCCGGTGTTGTACAGCAGGGTCAGCTGCAGCACCTCGCCGAGGAAGGGCTGGGGGTCGAGCTCGGGGAGGGTCGCCACCGCCCAGTTCTTCGTCACCTGGTCCGCGACCAGGAGCACGACCGCGAGCAGGCCGACGACGCCGAGGACGGCGGGGCGGCTCAGACGGCGACGAGCGCCGGACCTCTGCGGGCCGGCGCTCGTCGACGTGGGGTCAGGAGTGCTCACAGACCGAAGTTCGCCTGCTTGTCCTGCGTCTCGCTCGTGTCGAGCTCGCGCAGCTGGTTCTCCAGGTAGTTGCGCAGACGGTTGCGGTAGTCGCGCTCGAAGTTGCGCAGGCCCTCGATGGTCTTCTCGAGCTCTGACTTCTTCGCCTCCAGATCGGCCAGCGTGGTGCGGGACTTCTCCTCGGCCTCGCTGACGATGCGCTTGTGCTCCTCGTTCGCCTCGGTGATGAGGCGGTCGCGCTCGTCCTCGCCGTTCTTGACGTGCTCGTCGTGCAGGCGGTTGGCCAGGGCGATGATGCCGGCGGCGGACTGGTCCGGGGTCTGCGCCGCAGCGGCGGCGGGCTCCTCGGCGACGGCCGCGGGCTCCTCCTCGGCGACGACCTCCTCCGGAGCGGCCTCGTCCGCGGCAGCGTCGGCGGGCACCTCGGAGACGACGGTCTCCTCGTCCTGCTCCTCGGCCTCGACGGCGGGGGCGGCGGCCGCGGCAGGAGCACCGGACTCGAGCTCAGCGATGCGGTTGTGCGCCTCCTCGAGCTCCTTCTTCAGGCGCTCGTTCTCGGAGATCAGTTCCTTCAGGCGGGGTTCGACCTCGTTGTCGAGGAAGTTGTCGACCTCGTCCATGTCGTAACCCTCGGAGAACCGGACCGGGGTGAACCGCTGATTCATCAGGTCTTCGGGCATCAGAGCCATGGGTCACCTTTTCGTCATTCGTGAGTCGGTTTGCGCGGTGAGGCGCGGTGCGGACAGCCTAGCGGATCGGCGGCGGACCCCTGCATCGGGGCCGGGAGAATCGCGCACCTCACATCGCAGGGCCGTGGATCAGGCCGCGAGGCCGGCGAGGACGCGCAGCAGGATCCAACCCACGATCAGGAGGATCATCAGGGACAGGTCCAGGCTCACCGCGCCCAGCCGCAGCGGGGGGATCATTCGGCGCAAGAGCTTGACCGGGGGGTCCGTCAGCGTGAAGACCACCTCGAACAGCACCAGCACCAGTCCGGAGGGGCGGAACTCGCGGGCATAGCCCTGGATCCATTCGAGCACCAGGCGCGCCAGGAGCAGGAGCAGGTAGATCAGGACCGCGAGATAGAGGATCCCGGCGACGAGCTGCACGGGAGCCTCAGCTCTGGTTGTAGAAGCTGCCCTCGTCGGCCGAGGAGTCCCCGTCGACCTGGACGAACTCCGGCGACAGCAGGAACACCTTGGAGGTGACGCGCTCGATCGTGCCGCGCAGGCCGAAGACGAGGCCGGCGGAGAAGTCGACCATGCGCTTGGCGTCGCCGTCCTGCATGTCCGAGAGGTTCATGATCACCGGCACGCCGTCGCGGAAGGACTCGCCGATCGCCTTGGCGTCGTTGTACGACCGCGGATGGATCGTGGTGATGCGCTGCATCGACTCCTCCACTGCCGGGGCCATCGCGACCACGTTCGAGTGCTGACGGATCGGGGTCACCTGGGCCTCCCGTTCGGTGGTGGGCTCGGGCGCCCGCTCGGTGCGGCGGGACGGAGCAGGCTGCTCCTCGCGGTACCGCTCGTCCTCGTAGTACTCGTCGTCGACCTCGTTGGCGAGGCCGAGTGCGACCATGGCGTTGCGCCAGGTTCCCATCGCAGATCTCCCAGTCGTTGTTCGCGCTGACCTGGGCCCCGGGGAAGCACGGGGAGTGCGCGGGAGCCCGTTGACTCGAAAGTACAGCAGGCGATTCGAGACGACAGGGACGTCGTCGGCGTGTCGTGCGCGTGTCGCGGCGTGACGTGCACGTCGTGACGTGCGGGCCGCCCAGGTCCCGGGCGGGGCGGCGGAGCCCGACCGGGATCGCCCGGGCCCGGCTCAGCCCCTGCGCAGCACCCCGGCGAAGCGACCCGTGACGGCGCTGCGGCGGTAGGAGAAGAAGCGCTCGTCCTCGAGGGTGCAGGGATGCTCGGCGTCGATCGCCTCGGCAGGGACGCCGGCGTCCTGCAGCACGCAGACCGCCCCCGCCCGCAGATCCAGCGCCGGGGTCCCCCAGCGCGTCCTCGAGGCGGTCGCGGGCAGGAGGGCCGCGGCGTCCCCGCGCATCTGCTCCGGCACCTCGTAGCAGGCACCGCAGATCGACGGGCCGATGCTCGCGGTCACGTCCGCGGGGCGGGCGCCGAGGGCGGCCATCTCCGAGAGGGTCGCCTCGAGCACGCCGTCCAGCAGGCCGCGGCGCCCGGCGTGGGCGACGGCGACGACCCCGGCGACCGGGTCGGAGAGCAGCACGGGCAGGCAGTCGGCGACCATGATCGCGAGCGCCACGTCGGTGCGATCGGTGACGATCGCGTCGGCGCGCACGACGGGTCCCGGCTCCCCCGCGGGCCCCGTGCCCCGCCCGGGCTCGGCGTCCTGTGCGGGCAGCACGTGCACATCGGCGGAGTGGACCTGCTCGACGAAGACCAGCGGCGCACCGATCTCCGCGGCCACCCGCGCCCGATTCTCCTCGACGGCCCGTGCGTCGTCGCCGACGTGGCGGGCGAGGTTGAGGCCGGCGTGCTCGCCCGTGCTGACTCCTCCGGCACGGCCCGTGAACAGGGCACGGGCCCCGCGGATCCGCGGGGCCCGTGCGCTGAGGGGGCTCGTCACTTCAGGAAGGACGGCAGGTCGAGGTCGTCGTCGTCCGCCGGGGGCTCCTCGATGTGCGGCGGGCGGGTGGGCTCGGGGGCCCGGGGCGCCGGCTGGGGGGCGACGTTCTGAGCCTGGCCCGCGTCCTCGACGTCCGCAGCGTCCAGCGCCTCGGTCTCGGGCTCGGGGGCGCTGGGCCGCGACGGGGAGAAGGCCTGCTGCGGCAGGCCCCAGGCGCCCGGGGAGGCGGCGGCCGCGCCGGCGCCCTGGCCGGGGCGCTGCTCGGAGGAGGCGGGACGCTGCTGCACGGCGGGCCGCTGCTGCACCGCGGGGCGCTGGGCGGGCTGCTCGGTGCGGGCGGCGGGGCGCTGCTGCGGGGTGAGGTCCTGGCGCGGCTGGGGACCGCCGCCCTCGAAGCCCGCGGCGATCACGGTCACGCGCACCTCGTCGCCGAGGGCGTCGTCGATGACGGAGCCGAAGATGATGTTCGCATCCGGGTGCGCGGCCTCCTGGACGAGGCGCGCGGCCTCGGAGACCTCGTACAGGCCGAGGTCGCTGCCGCCCTGGATGGAGAGCAGCACGCCGTAGGCCCCGTCGATCGAGGCCTCGAGCAGCGGGCTGGAGACCGCGAGCTCCGCGGCCTGCAGCGCGCGGTCGTCGCCGCGGGCCGAGCCGATGCCCATCAGGGCGCTGCCCGCCCCCTGCATCACGGACTTCACGTCCGCGAAGTCGAGGTTGATCAGGCCCGGGGTGGTGATCAGGTCCGTGATGCCCTGGACGCCGGAGAGCAGGACCTGGTCCGCGCTCTTGAAGGCGTCGAGCATCGAGACCTGCTTGTCCGCGATGGAGAGCAGGCGGTCGTTGGGGATCACGATGAGGGTGTCGACCTCGGCCTGGAGCGCGGCGATGCCGGACTCGGCCTGGGTCGAGCGGCGGCGGCCCTCGAAGGTGAAGGGGCGGGTGACCACGCCGATGGTCAGGGCGCCGAGGCTGCGGGCGATCTTCGCGACGACGGGCGCGCCGCCCGTGCCGGTGCCGCCGCCCTCACCGGCGGTCACGAAGACCATGTCGGCCCCGCGCAGGACCTCCTCGATCTCCTCGGCATGGTCCTCGGCGGCCTTCTTGCCCACCTCGGGGTCGGCGCCGGCGCCGAGACCACGGGTGATCTCCTTGCCGACGTCGAGCTTGACGTCGGCGTCGGACATGAGGAGTGCCTGGGCGTCGGTGTTGATCGCGATGAACTCGACGCCCTTGAGCCCGGACTCGATCATGCGGTTGACGGCGTTGACACCTCCGCCGCCGACGCCGACGACCTTGATGACTGCGAGGGAGATCTGGGTTCCGGCCACGTTTGGTCCTTGCTCTTGGCTCTTGTAGGTCTTCCTGGAGAAGGGCCTGGATCGCGCCTGGTCGCGACCGCTCCTCAACCCTGGACCTCTACTTGAGGTTCGGACTTCGGGGCGCCTCTCCCTTCCCTCGACGCTAAGGAGGAGTGCACGCGCACGCAAACACCGAGGGCGCGTGTCGGGCGCGAGCCGGGCCAATGTCACCGTCCGGTCCGCCCGATCCGTCGGACTGCGGGGTGTCCGCCCGCCCGTCCCCGTCCCGCTCCCGGCGCACGGGGGCCGGCGTCGCAGCGGAGGAGATCAGCGGGTGACGGGTGCGACCGGGGAGGAGACGTCGATGGTCGTGCCGGGTCGGCCCAGCAGCGCCTGCACCACCTCGGCCTTGAGCTCTGCATCATGCGCGTCGCCCCAGACGACCGTCTTGGTGCCGCCGTCCTCGAGGGTGAGGACGAGGGTGACGTCGCTGGTGCTGGAGGCGGAGACCTCCCGGACCGCGCCGCGCAGCGGATCGGGCAGGGAGGCGAGCACCTCGCTCATGGTCGCGGCCGCGCCCTCGGGGTCGGCGGCGCCGCCCTGGACGGTCATCGGCACCAGGGTCGCGCCCTCGCCGGCCGCGGCCGGGAGCTCCTCCCCCGCGGCGTCGACCACGGCGGTGCTGCCGTCGGCGCGGGTGAGCTGCGCGACCGGGGCCGCCTCGGTGACGGTGACGGTCATGCCGTCGGGCCAGACCCGGTCGACCTCGGCGGTGGCGACGCCCGGCACCTCGGCGGCTCGGTCGGCGATGTCGCGGGTGGGCAGCAGCAGCACGCTGTCGCCGCTGTGGGAGGCGACGGCCTCGCGCACGTCCTCCTCGGCGACGTACCCGGTTCCCTCGACGGTGATGTCGCGGACCTGCAGGGCCGGGAGCATCACGACGGTGGCGAGGGCGGCGACGAGCACGAGCAGCGTCACGAGGGTGCCGGCGATGATCGCGCGCCGACGCCGGCGCCACGGGCGTCCCGCGACGAGCTCGCGGAAGCGGTCCGCGGCCTGGACGATGCGGCCGCCGCCCGGCTCCTCCTCCTGCGCGCGGGGCGGGGCGAGCGGAGCCTCGGGCTCGACGGCTGGCCGTCCGAGGCTGCGTCCCCGGCCGCGGGACGCGCCCGGAGCCGGGGACGGCGAGGCCGCCGAGTGGGCCGAGGGAGCCGAGTGTGCGCTGCGGGCCGACGGCTCCGGAGCGGCGCTCCGGCCGGTCGGCGCGGCGCGGCCAGGCTGCGCGGCGCGGCCAGGCTGCGGGGTGCGACCGGACTGCGGGGTGCGGCCCGACCGTGCGGTCCGCGACGGACCCCCGGCGGAGCCGGTCCCTTCCGCGGGGCGGGGACGGGCCTCGCGGGCGGAGCGCCGTTCGGCGGACTGCTCGGGGCGCTCCGCGGGCGGCGTCGGGCGGACCGTGCCGGGGCGCGGTCGGGGCGTGGTGGGGCGGCGTGCCATCAGGCGCGGTCCCGGGGGTCCGCCTCGAGCGCGGCGAGCAGCGCCGGGGTCGTCTCGACGATGTCTCCGGCGCCCAGCATCAGCAGCAGGTCGCCGGGGCGGGCCGCGGCCGGGACCAGGTCGAGGACCTGCGCGTCGGCGTCGAGGGCGACCACGGCCTCGCCCGCGTGGCCGGTGATCGTCCGGGCGGTGGTGGCGGGGTCGGGATCCTCGCGGGCGGCGTAGACGGGCATCACCCAGGCGAGGTCCGCGGCCTCGAGCGCGGCGGCGAAGTCCGCGGCGAAGTCGCGGGTGCGGGAGAAGAGGTGGGGCTGGAAGACGGCGAGGACGCGGCCCGGCACCTCCTGCGCCTCGACGATCCCGCGGGCGGCGTCCAGGGTCGCGGCGACCTCGCGGGGGTGGTGGGCGTAGTCGTCCACGACGGTCACTCCCCCGGCGGCGCCCGCCACGTCGAAGCGGCGGGAGGCGCCGGTGAAGGTGCCCAGGCCCGCGGCGAGGCGGGCGGGGTCCAGGGACGGGTCCGCGGCGGCGGTCGCGGCGAGGGCGCCGACGGCGTTGAGGACGTTGTGGTGGCCGGTGACGGCGAGGGACAGGGTCAGCGGGCCGGCGGGGCCCTCGATCTCGACCTCGGCGCCGCGGGCCCCGCTGCGCTCGGCGCGCAGCGTCCACGCGGTGCCCTCGGCGGTGCCGTAGCCCTGGACGGCGACGCCCCGGGCCCGGGCCCTCTCGCCGAGGGCGGCGGCGCCGGGGTCGTCCTCGCAGACGACGAGGGTGCCGCCCGGTCGCAGCCGGTCCACGAGCGCGTCGAAGGCGGCGGTCAGGGTCTCGGCGTCGCCGTGGAAGTCGAGGTGGTCGGGCTCGAGGTTGGTGACGACGATCGAGAGCGGGGCGAAGGCGAGGAAGGAGCCGTCGGACTCGTCGGCCTCCACGACGGCGGGGCTGTCCGGGCCGCTGCCGCCGGGCTGCTTCCCGAAGCCGGCGTTGCGGCCCAGATCGGGCACGGCCGCGCCGAGCGCCCAGGCCGGGTCCTGCCCGGCGCCGCGCAGCGCGGCGACGGCCATGCCGGTGGTGGTGGTCTTGCCGTGGGTGCCGGCGACGGCGATCAGGTCCCGCTCCCCGAGCAGGCCCGCCAGCGCCGCGGCGCGGTGGATCACCGGGATGCCGCGCTCGTGGGCAGCGGCGACCTCGGGGTTGTCGGCGCGCACGGCGGTCGAGACGATGACGAGGTCGCAGTCCTCGGCGAGCAGCGCGGCATCGAAGCCGATCCCGATCCGGGCGCCGGCCTCGCGCAGCGGGGCGATGAACTGGCCGTCCTGGGAGTCCGACCCGCTCACGGCGAGCCCGGCCTCGAGGGCGAGCCGCGCCACGGCGCTCATGCCGGCGCCGCCGATCCGCACCACGTGCACCGAGCGGATGCTCTCCCCCGCCGGCCAGTCCGGCCGGGTGATCACGTCGCCGGGGCGCAGGATCGTGCGGGGTGCGGGGCCGTGCGGGGAGGCGGGAGTCATGGGGTCACGGTATCCGTGCGCTCGGCGCTGCCGGGTCAGGCTCGGCGTGCGACGCCGATCACGACGTCGGCCATCACCTCGGCCGCGTCCGTGATGCCGAAGGCGCGGGCGGCCTCGGCCATCTCACCGCGCCGCTGGTCGTCCAGCAGGAGAGGCAGCACCTCGCTGCGCAGGTGCTGCGCGTCGAGCTCGGCGTCGGGGACCATCAGCGCGCCTCCGGCGGCGACGACCTCCTCCCCGTTCAGCGCCTGCTCGCCGTTGCCGATCGGGAGCGGGACCAGTACGGCGGGCAGCCCGACCGCCGTCAGCTCGCTGACGGTGCCGGCGCCCGAGCGGGTGAGGGCGAGATCGGAGGCCGCATAGGCGTCCTCCATGGCGGAGACGTACTCCAGCACCCGGTAGCCGTCCCTCTCGACGAGACCGTCGGCCTTGCCGCGGCCGGTGACGTGGAGGATCTGCGCGCCGGCGGCGGTGAAGGCCTCGGCGGCCTCGCCGACGGCGGCGTTCAGACGCTGGGCGCCGAGGGAGCCGCCGGTGGCCAGCAGCACGGGACGGGACGGGTCCAGCCCGTAGCCGGCGACGGCCTCCGCGCGGCGGGCGGTGCGGTCGAGGTGGGCGATCTCCTCGCGCATGGGCATGCCGATGCGGCGGGCGCCGGGGAGGGTGGAGCCCTCGAAGGCGGTGAGCACGGCGGCGGCGCGGCGGGCGCCGAGGCGGTTGGCGAGCCCCGGGCGACGGTTCGCCTCGTGGATCACGACGGGCAGGCGCTGGGCGGCCGCGGCGAGATAGGCCGGCGGGCAGACGTAGCCGCCGTAGCCGGCGACCACGTCGATCCGTCGCTCGCGCAGGAGGGTGCGTACGGCCTTCAGCGTGCCGGCGAAGCGACCGGGGAAGCGCAGCGCGGCTCCGTTCGGGCGGCGCGGGAAGGGGACCTTCTCGATGGTGACGAGCTCGAGCCCGGCGGCGGGGACGAGGTCCGTCTCGAGCCCCTGGGCGGTGCCGAGCACGATGATCTCGGACTCGGGGCTGCGGCGGCTGATCTGCGCGGCGGTGGCCAGCAGCGGCGAGACGTGTCCGGCGCTGCCGCCTCCGGCCAGGAGGATGCGGGGCGGGGTGGGGGTCATCGGGTCCTCCGGGAGGGACTGGAGGCGCCGCGGCGGCGGCGCGAGGCGGAGCGTCCCGAGCGCGAGGAGCGCCCGGCCTTCGCGGCGCGACCGGCGTTCCCGCGGCGTCCGGCCTTCGCGGGGCGGGCGGCAGGGGCGTTGTCGCGCGGGGCGGGCTGGACGCTGACGGAGCGGCGCACCGCCCCGAAGCGGGCGCTGATCGCCTCCTGCGCACCGGGCTCGCGCCGGGCGAAGGAGAGCAGCAGTCCGAGCGCGGTCATCGAGGCGAGCAGGGCCGAGCCGCCCGAGGAGATGAACGGCAGGGGCACGCCGATCACGGGCAGCAGCCCGGTGACCACCATCATGTTCACGACGGCCTGGCCGAGCAGCCAGGCGCTGATGCCCGCGACGGTGATCTGCATGAAGTGATCCTCGAGCCGGGTGATCATGCGGAACATGATCAGGGCGAGCGCGGTGAACAGCGCGAGCACGCCGAGGGTGCCGATCAGGCCGAGCTCCTCGCCGATGATCGCGAAGATGTAGTCGTCCTGGGCGGCGGGCAGTCGTCCCCACTTCTGCCGCGACTCCCCGAGACCGACGCCCCACCAGCCGCCCTCGGCCAGGCCCATCAGGCCCTGGTCCGACTGGTAGCAGGAGTCGCCCTCGCAGATCCCGTGGATCCAGTTCGTGATGCGAGCCATGCGGTTGGCGCTGGTGACGGTGAGGAAGATGATCCCGATGACCCCTGCGGCGCCGGCGAGGGCGAACCACCGACGCGGGATGCCGGCCACCCACATCGCTCCGGCGACCAGCATGGCCATGATCATCATGGTCCCGAGGTCATGCCCGAGCATCACGAGACCGAGTGCCAGGAGAGCGCCGGGAACCAGCGGGAACAGCAGATGCGCGGGGCGGTGGAGCAGCGGCCGCTTGACCGACAGCAGCGCCCCGAGCCACACGGCGAGGGCGAGCTTGAGGAACTCCGAGGGCTGCAGCGTCTGACCGCCGATCATGATCCAGTTCTGGTTGCCGTCGACCGCGACGCCGAGTCCGGGGACGAAGACGAGGCACTGCAGCAGGAGCCCGAGGCCCAGCAGCGGCCAGGCGGCGCGCCGGTAGAAGCCAGGCGGCAGCACCGCGGCGATGATCAGCAGCACGAGCCCCATCCCGGCGAAGGTCCCCTGGCGGACCAGCCCGGCGTAGCCGGAGTTGCCGCGGGAGATGTTCAGGACCGCGGAGGAGGACAGCACCATCACCAGGCCGATGCCGACCAGCATCGCGCCGACGACGATCAGGCCGTAGAAGTCCAGCGCCGGGGAGCGCAGCCAGCTGCCGACGCCCTCGCGGACGCGGCCGGAGATGTTCCCCAGGGGCTGGTCCTCGTCGGGCCGGACGACGGAGGTGGAGCGGTCCGCGGGCCGGGTGCCGGAGGCGGACGGGCGGGAGTCGGTGCTGCGACGTGCGTCGCGCCGGGTGTCCTCCATCGTCATGCGTGCTCTCCTGGCAGTCGGGTCACGGCCGCGGCGAACAGATCCCCCGTTCCGCGTAGTCACGGAACTGGTCGATGGAGGCGGCGGCCGGGGCCAGCAGCACCACGTCCCCTGCGACGGCGAGGGAGCGGGCGGCATGCACCGCGTCCTCCATCAACCGGGTGCGCGCGGCGACGTCGTCAGTCTCGCCCGGATCGATGCGCCGGACGGGGACCTCGGGGGCGTGTCGGCTGAGCGCCTCGGTGAAGGGCGCGGGGTCCAGGCCCAGCAGCACGACGCCGACCAGGCGGTCCGCGGCGGCGGCGACGAGCGGGCCGAGATCGGCGCCCTTGACGTCGCCGCCGGCGATCCAGACCACGCGCTCGGCCGCCTGGAGGGAGGCCGCGGCGGCGGCGGGGTTGGTGGCCTTGGTGTCGTCGACGAAGCCGATGCCGTCGACGGTGGCGAGGTGCTGGGCGCGGTGGGCGCCCATGCGGTAGGCGCGCAGGCCGTCGCGGACGGCATGGGCCGGGACGCCGTGCGCGCGGGCGAGCGCGGCCGCGGCGAGGGCGTCCAGGAGCACGTGGGGGCCGGCGCCCTGGGGGCCCAGGTGGGCGAGGTCGGCGAGGGTGGCGAGCTCGGCGGCGGAGCTGCGGCGCTCGGGGTGGAAGGCGCGGTCGACGAGGATGCCGTCGATGATCCCGAGCTCGGACAGTCCCGGGGCACCCAGCGAGATGCCGACGGCGCGGGCGCCCTCGACGACGTCCGCCTCCTCGACCAGGTGCAGGGTGGTCTCATCGGCGGTGTTGAAGACGCAGGCGGTGCGGACGCCCTCGAAGATGCGTCCCTTGGCGCGGGCGTACTCCTCGGCGCCGCCGTGCCAGTCGAGGTGGTCGGCGCTCACGTTCAGCACCACCGCGGCCTCGCAGTCCAGGTGCTCGGTCCAGTGCAGCTGGAAGCTGGACAGCTCCAGCGCGAGCACGTCGAAGCCCTCGGGGTCCAGGGCCGCCTCGATCACGGGCAGGCCCACGTTCCCGCAGGCGACGGCGCGCAGGCCCGCGGCGCGCAGGATCGACTCGAGCATGGTGACGGTCGTGGTCTTGCCGTTGGTGCCGGTGATGCCGAGCCAGGCGGGGCCGTCGGCGGGCTGCATGCGGCGGGCGAGCTCGACCTCGCTCCACACGGGGATGCCGCGGGCGGCCGCGGCGGCGAGCAGGGGCTGGTCGGGGCGCCAGCCGGGCGACGTGACCACGAGGTCGATCTCGCGGTCCTCGGGCAGGGCGCGGGTGTGCTCGGCGCCGAGGCGGAACTCCACCCCGAGCACCTCGAGGATCTGGGCGCGCTCGCGGATCTCGGGGGTGTCCGCCCCGTCGACGACGAGCACGCGGGCGCCGCGCTGCATGGTCTGGTCGGCGATCGCGTAGCCGGAGACGCCGAAGCCGGTGACGAGGATCCGCAGCCCGGCCACGTCCATCCCCGGCCAGGGACGCTCCTCGGCGGGGAGGGAGGGGGCGCCGCCCGCCGGGGCGGTCATGAGGCGAGCCTCGGCAGGGCGTCGAGGTAGAACAGGCCCAGGCCCACGCCGGCGAGGATCCCGGCGACGATCCAGAAGCGGACCACGATGGTGACCTCGTTCCAGCCCTTGAGCTCGAAGTGGTGCTGCAGGGGCGCCATCCTGAACACGCGCTTGCCGGTCAGCTTGAAGCTCGTGACCTGGATGATCACGGACAGGGAGATGACCACGAAGAGGCCGCCGATGATCGCGCCGAGGATCTCGGTGCGGGTGACGATGGTCAGGCCGGCGATCGCGCCGCCGAGGGCGAGGGAGCCGGTGTCGCCCATGAAGATCTTCGCGGGCGAGGTGTTCCACCACAGGAAGCCGACGCAGGCGCCGATGATCGCCGCGCACAGCACCGCGATGTCCAGCGGGTCGCGGGTGTCGTAGCAGTGCACCAGTCCCCCGGCGTCGAGGTCGACGCTGCACACCTGCCGCCACTGCCAGAAGCTGATGATCAGGTAGGCGGCGGTGAACAGGATGGTCGCGCCGCTGGCGAGGCCGTCGAGCCCGTCTGTGAGGTTCACGCCGTTGGACCAGGCGGCGACCAGGAAGTTCGCCCAGATCGCGAACAGCAGGAAGCCGACGACCGAGCCGAGGAAGGCGAGGTCGAGCCAGGGGATGTCGCGGACGAAGGAGATGTGCGTGGAGGCGGGAGCGTTGCCGTTCTCGTCGGGGAACAGCAGCGCCATCACGGCGAAGCCGGTCGCGACCAGGAACTGGCCCACCAGCTTGTAGCGGGGGCGCAGGCCCGTGGAGTCCTGCTGGGAGATCTTGAGGTAGTCGTCGAGGAAGCCGACGACGCCGAGGCCCACCATCAGGAAGAGCACCAGCACCACGGAGACGCTCGGCGAGGTCCACAGCACGATGTGGGTGAGGAAGTAGGCCAGGACCACCGCGAGGATGATCGCGACGCCGCCCATGGTGGGCGTGCCGCGCTTGGTCGCGTGGGAGGTGGGGCCGTCGTCGCGGACGAACTGTCCGTAGCCGCGGCGCTCGAGCACCTTGATGAACAGCGGCGTCCCGAAGATGGACATGGCCAGGGCGAGCGCCCCCGCGATGATGATCGCGATCATGCATCGTCTCCCGTCTGGTCGGTCCCGGCGTGCCGGTCGAGCGCCTCCACGAGCGGCTGGGCGAGCCAGCGCAGGCCCGCGTCGCGGGAGGACTTCAGCAGCACCGCGTCACCGGGACGCACGGCCCGTTCTAGCACAGCGAGCGCCTCGTCCACGGTGTCGACGTACTCGGACTCCCCGCCGAAGCTGCCCTCGAGGCTCGCCCCGTGATGGATCGGTGCCGCGCCGTCGCCGACGACGTAGAGCTGGGAGATGTTCAGCCGCACCGCGAGGCGGCCGATCTCGTCGTGGAGCCGCGCCGCGTCCGGGCCGAGCTCGAGCATCTCGCCGAGCACGGCGATGGTGCGGCGGGTGCGGCCGAGGTGCGCGAGGGTCTTCAGCGCGTGTCGCATCGAGTCGGGGTTGGCGTTGTAGGCGTCGTTGATGACGAGCGCGCCACCGGCCTCGAGGACCTCCATGCGGTGGCCGGAGGCGAGCGTCGCCCCGTCGAGCGAGGCGGCCGCCGCCGCGGGGTCGACGCCCGCGGCCAGCGCCCCGGCGAGGGCCGCCAGCACGTTCGCGGCCTGGTGATCGCCGAGCAGGTCGGGGCGGACGGGGAAGGTGCCGGAGGGGATCGGGGTGCCGTCGAGGGCGGTCAGCCCGTCGGGGACGACGAGGTCGAAGCCGATGCGGGCACGGTCGTCCAGGGTGAGGTCGGTGCCGCGCACCGTCCCCTCGTGGAAGCCCCAGGTGAGGACCGGGGCGGCGGAGCGCTCGGCCATCCCGGCGACGAGCCGGTCCTCGGCGTTCAGGATCGCGCGGCCTCCGGGGGCGAGCGCCTCGACCAGCTCGCCCTTGGCCGTCGCGATCGCCTCGACGCTGCCGAACTCGCCGAGATGCGCGGAGCCGACGTTCAGGACGAGCGAGATGTCGGGACGTGCGATGGCGGTGAGCTGCGCGATGTGGCCGATGCCGCGCGCCCCCATCTCCAGCACGAGGAAGCGGGTGGATGCGGTCAGGCGCAGCACGGTCAGCGGCAGGCCGAGCTCGTTGTTGAACGTGCCGGCGGGGGCGATGGTCTCCCCGGCGGGGGTGAGGATCGTGCCGAGCAGGTCCTTGGTGCCGGTCTTGCCGGCGCTGCCGGTGACGGCGAGGACGACGAGCTCGGGGTTCTCGGTGCGGGCGCGCTCGAGCTGGGCGCGGGCGAGATCGGACAGGGCGGTGCGCACGTCGGCGACCTGGACGGCGGGCACGCCGCGGTCCTCGGTGACGAGCGCGGCGGCGGCGCCGGCGGTGCGGGCGGCCTCGAGGTAGTCGTGGCCGTCGACGTGCTCGCCGGGGAAGGCGGCGAACAGGTCGCCGGGGGCCGCCTCGCGGGAGTCGATGCGTGCGGTGCCGGTGACGGTCTCGTCACCGGTCGCGCCGCCCACGAGGGACCCGCCGGTGATCTCGGCGATCTCCCGTGTCGTGATCTGGAGCATGCTCAGCGTCCTTCGTCCATGTCGTCGGCATCGACCCGTCGGGGCGTCGACCGTGCCGTGTGCAGCGCGTCGCGCAGCCGGAGGCGGTCGTCGAACGGATGGACGATACCCCCGATCTGCTGGCCCGTCTCGGCTCCCTTGCCCGCCACTAGGATGGTGTCGGACACGTCGGCCAGGGAGGCGGCCAGCTCGATCGCGGCGCCGCGCCCGTCCACCTCGTGCACCTGTGCGTTCGTGTCCTCGGGAATGCCGGCGAGGACCTCGGCGCGGATGCTCGCGGGTTCCTCGGTGCGGGGGTTGTCGTCCGTGACGATGACCACGTCGGCGAGGCGGGCGGCGACCTCGCCCATCCGGGGCCGTTTGGTGCGGTCGCGGTCACCGCCGGCGCCCATGACGACCACGAGGCGGCGCGTGCCGGGCACGGCGCGCAGTGTGGTCAGGGCCTGCTCGAGGGCGTCGGCGGTGTGGGAGTAGTCCACGATCCCGCGCACCCCGTCGTCGGCGACGAGCTCCATCCGGCCGGGGACGATGCCCTCGGTCGCGAGGGCCTCCACGACCTCCGGGCCGGAGTGCCCGATCTCGGCGAGCAGCAGCTCCGCGGCGAGGGTGTTGGCGACGTAGTGGCGGCCGGGCAGCGCGGCGTGCAGGGTGCGCTCCCCGTCGGGGCCGTGCACAGTGACGGTGCTGCCGTAGCCCTCGGAGCGCGCGGCGACGGCGCGATGGTCCGCCTCGACGCCGGGCAGGGTCGCGTAGGTGGTGACGGGGATCGTCGCCTCGCGGGCGAGGCGACGGCCCCACTCGTCGTCCACGCAGACGATCCCGCGCCGGGCGTGCCCGGGGGTGAACAGCAGGCGCTTGGCCCTGTAGTACTCCTCCATCGTGCCGTGGAAGTCGAGGTGGTCCTGGGTGAGGTTGGTGAAGCAGGCGACGTCGAAGACCACCTCGTCGGCGCGGTGGAGGACGAGCGCGTGGCTGGAGACCTCCATCGAGGCGACGGCGACCTCGTCCTCGGCCATGCGGGCGAGGATCCCGTGCAGCTCTGGCGCCTCGGGGGTGGTGCGCACGGTCGCGACCGTGTGGTCCGCGCCGCGGGCGTCGCGGTAGCTGGTGCCGCTGGTGCCGATCACCCCGGCGGGGACGCCGAGGGCGAGCAGCGTGCGCGTGATCGCGGTGGTGATCGAGGTCTTGCCGTTGGTGCCGGTCACGCCGACGGTCGCGAGGCGCTCCGCGGGCCGGCCCTGGACCAGGGCGGCGGCGGTCGCGGTGGCGGCACGGGGGTCGGGGACGACGAGGGCGGGCAGGCCCGCCTCGGCGCAGAGCGCGCTGCCGTCCTCGTCGGTCAGGGCGAGGGCGGCGCCCCGCTCGACGGCCTGGGCGGCGAACCGGGCGCCGTGGGTGACCTGGCCGGGCAGCGCGCTCCACAGGTCGCCGGGCTCCACGGAGCGGGAGTCGAGGGTGACGCCGGTCAGGCGCAGGGCGTCGTCACCGTGGTCGTGCGGCGCGGCGCCCAGGGCGGAGGCGAGCTCGGCGACGCTCGCGCCGCGGGGGCGGCGCGGGCGGGCTGGCTCGTGCTGGGGCACAGGGGTCTCGCTCATCGGTGTCCTCACCACTCGTTCTCGAGCTGACGGGCGGGCACGCCCGTCGGGGCAATGCCCTGGTTCTGGAGGGCGAAGGTGGTCAGCTCGGAGAACGCCGGCGCGGCCGCCGTCGAGCCGGAGATGAACGTGTTCAGTCCGAAGAGGAACACGCCGATGACGATCTCGGGGTCGTCCGCCGGGGCGAAGCCGATGAACGAGGCGGTGTAGGTGCCGTCGGGGACCTGGGCGGTGCCGGTCTTGCCGCCGACCGCGTAGCCGCTCACCGCGGCGCTCGAGGTCTCGTCGTCCACGGCGTTGTCCATCAGCGCCTGCATCGTGGCCGCGGTCTCGCTCGAGACGACACGGGTGCTCTCGGGCTCGCCGAGGGGGCGCACCGAGCCGTCGGCCTCCTTGACACCGGAGATCAGCGAGGGCTGGACGCGCACGCCGTCGTTCGCGAAGGTGCCGACGGCGGAGACCATCTGCAGGGCGTTGACGCTGTAACCCTGGCCGAAGGAGGTGGTGTAGCGGGTGCGGCCGGTCCAGTCCGAGGCGGGGTGGACGATGCCGGCGGACTCGCCGGGCAGCTCCACGCCGGTCTTCTCCCCCAGCCCGAAGGCGAGGAGGTAGTCGTGGCGCACCTCGGGGGTGAGCGTCTCCGAGATCTGCACGGTGCCGACGTTGGAGCTGTTCTTCAGCACACCGGCGAGGGTGAGGCGCTGGTCGGGATGGCTGTGGGAGTCCTTGATGCGCTCACCCTCGAAGTACTTCTCGTAGGGGACGTCGTACTGGGACTCGAGCGTGACGGTGCCCTCCTCGATCGCGGCGGCGATGGTGAAGAGCTTGCCGGTGGAGCCCGGTTCGAAGACGCTCGAGATCGCGCGGTTGCCGAGGTCCTCAGCATCGGCGTCGCCCGGCGAGTTCGGGTCGTAGGTCGGGGACTCCGCCAGCGCCAGCACCTCGCCGGTGCGGGCGTTGTAGGCCACGGCGCTGCCGCCGGTGGCGCCCCACTGCTCGACGGAGCTGGCGATGACCTGCTGCGCCTTCCACTGCAGGTCGCGATCGATGGTGAGCACCACGTCGCTGCCATCGACGGCGGGGGTCGTCTCCTGCTTGCCGGTGGGGATGATCTGCCCCTGGGCGCCGCGCTCGTAGGTGGTCTTGCCGTCGGTGCCGGCGAGCTCGTCGTCGAAGGAGAGCTCGGTGCCGGCCAGGGCCGTGCCGTCGGCGCCGACGAAGCCGAGCACGTTGCCCGCCACGGAGCCGGCGGGGTAGATCCGATCGGCGACCGGGTCCGCGCCGATGCCGGGGATGCCCAGGGCGATCGCGGCGTCCCGCACGGCGGGCTCCACGTTCTTGCGGAGGTACGCGAAGCCGGCCTCGCCGGTCAGCGCCTCCTCGGTCTCGCTCACGCTCCAGCCGAGCACCGGCGCGAGCTCCCGCGCTGCGGCCTCCACGCCGGTGACCTCGGCGGTCTTCGAGTTCGCGAGGTAGTCGTCGACCTGGGTCTGGTTGACCCAGAGGTCGTAGCGCTGCACGGAGCTGGCCAGCACTGTGCCGTCGCGGTCGGTGATGTCGCCGCGCAGCGCGGGGATCGACCGGGTGACGGTGCGCTGGGCGATCGCCTCCTCGGCCCGGGCGCTCGCGTCCAGTCCCTGCACCCAGACCAGGCGGCCGGAGAGGGCGAGCACGGCGACCAGGACCAGGCTTATCAGGAGGCGGTGGCGGGTGGAGGGGTCACCCACGCGCGCCCGCGGGAGCCGGATCGCGCCGCCTGCGGGGCGTGGACGACCAGCACCTCCCGCGGAGCGGGAGGTGCTGGACCGGCCGTTCCTGCGCGATGGCGACATGTGTCAGGCCCCTTCGTTGCCCATGCCGTGGTACCCGGTGGGCTCGTCGTAGATCTGCGCCGGCGGGACCGCCACCTCGGCGGGCACGTCCGCCAGCTCCGGCGTCCCCTCAGTCTGCTCCGCCGGGGCCGTCTCGCCGATGATCTGGCCCGTGTCGAGGTCGATGTATGCCGGATCCGACACCGGGACCATCCCGATCTCGCGCGCCTGGCGCTCGAGCTCCTGCGGGGTGCCGAGGCGCTCGTTGGTCTCCTGGAGGCCCTGGCTCTCCTCGGTCAGCCGCTGCGACTGGCCCTGGAGCCGGGTGATCTCGTAGCTCGCGTCGGACATCTGGATGTTCATGAACAGCAGCGCGGCGAGGGTCGCGGTGACGATGAGCGTGCACAGCAGCGCGAACGGCATCGAGCTGCCGCCCGTCCTCGGCGTGGAGACGACGGTGAGGCGGGGCCGGGCGGTCTGGGCGGTGCGCGCTCCGCGAGCAGGGCGGATCGCGGGCGCATGAACGGCGGACGTGCTGGCCATCTCAGTGTGCTCTCTCGGCGGAACGGGTACGGGTCAATGCTCGCAGTCGGACGGACGCGGCACGGGTATTGCCACTCCGTTCGTCCTCGTCGGCCTGGAGCGCGCCGCGGACGAGCGGGGTGAAGGTGGGCTTGTGCTCCTCGAGCTCGACCGGGAGTCCGGGCGGGGCCGAGGAACGGGTGCGGCGGGCGAAGGCCGTCTTGACGAGACGGTCCTCGCCGGAGTGGTAGGACTCCACGACGATGCGGCCGCCGACGTGGAGGCAGTCCAGCGCCGCCTCGATCGCGGAGGCGAGGATCTCGAGCTCCTCGTTGACGGCGATGCGCAGGGCCTGGAAGGTGCGCTTGGCGGGGTGGCCTCCGCTGGCCTTCGAGGCAGCGGGGATCGCCTTCTCCAGCAGCTCGACGAGCTCGCCGGAGCGGGCCAGCGGCGCGGTCTCGCGCTGCTCGACGATGCGGCGGGCGATCCGGCGGGCGAAGCGCTCGTCGCCGAGGTCGTGGAGGATGCGGGCGATCTCGGCCTCGGGCAGCTCGCGCAGCAGGTCCGCGGCGGTGGGGCCGTCGGAGGTGGCGTCCATGCGCATGTCCAGCGGCGCGTCGACGGAGTAGGAGAAGCCTCGCTCCGCGGTGTCGATCTGGAAGCTGGAGAGCCCCAGGTCCATCATCACGCCGTGCGCACCGGGCAGGTCGAGCTCGGCGAGCACCTCGGGGATCTCGTCGTAGGTGGCGTGGACGAGGGTGGCGCGGTCGCCGACGCCTTCGCGGTCCAGGCGCTCCCGGGCCAGCGCGAGCGCCTGCGGGTCGCGGTCGATGCCGACCAGCCGGGCCTTCGGTGCGGCGTGCAGCACGGCGGCGGCGTGGCCGCCCATGCCGAGGGTCGCGTCGATGTGGACCGACCCGGGCTCCTGCAGCGCCGGGGCGAGCAGCTGGACCGAGGTCTCGAGCAGGACCGGAAGGTGCCTCTGCTCGGCCGGCAGGTCGCCGTGCGTGGTGTCGTCCATCTCGCCCCTCCCCTCGGGTCGTGCTCTCGTGCGATGTGCTGCGTTCTCGGTCCGGATGCCGGCCGGCGCCCCCTGGGCGCTGCCGTCCTGTCAGATTCCCCGTCGTTCCCGACCCGCCACCGGGGAAGTTGCGTCGGGGCGGGAACGACGAGAGGTCTCACAGGACGGATGTCCTCGTGGCCGGGCTCAGAACAGGCCGGGGATCACCTCCTCGGAGGTCTCGGCGAAGCCCTCCTCCTTCTGCTCGAGGTAGGTCTCCCAGGCCGGGAGCGACCAGATCTCGAGCCGGTCGAGCGCGCCGATGACGGCGCACTCCCGATCCAGCCCCGCGTAGGTGCGCAGATGGCCCGGGATGGTGATGCGGCCCTGCTTGTCCGGGATGACGTCCTCGGCACCGGACATCAGCACTCGCAGGTAGTCGCGGGTGCGTCGGTCGGTCGTGGGCGCCCGACGGGCCTCCTCGAGCTTCTGGCGGAACTCCATGAGCGGGTACACGGCGATGCAGTGCTCCTGTCCACGAGTCATGACCAGTCCCGAGGCGAGCTCGTCGCGGAACTTGGCCGGGAAGATCAGTCGGCTCTTCTCGTCGAGCTTGGGCGTGAAGGTGCCGAGGAACATCCGCAGCCTCCTTCAGTCGCCGTGACTCGCGATCAGATCTCCATCTCCTCCCAACACACTCCACTTTACCCCACTACTCCCCACCCATGACCACAGGAACGGGGAAACCGGGGCACGAGTGTTGGGTCACTGCAGGTCAGGAGGGTGGAGCGAGGTGGGGGGAATCTCGCGTCCGGGCGTGGTGCGAGGGCGCCGCGGGGTGCAGGATCCCGGCCGACAGTGCACCGCTCCCCCACCGCTCCACGGCATCTGCCCAGGTCAGCGGATCGGAGCCTTCGGGACGGGCGCCCCGGGACCCGGGGTGGAGGGAGGTGGAGGACACCGGTGGAGTGATGTGGGGAGTCGCCGGGAGCGGGGCGGGGACGGGGCCGCAGGAGCGCGGGGGAACAGGGGGAGGCTTTCCGAGCGGCCGGTCCGGGCCGCCCCGCGACAGCGCGACGGAGCGAGGTGGGGCCGTCCGCGCGGTCGACGGAGCGGCGGCGGCAGAGGCGCCGTTCCGGGAACGACCAAGCCCCGGCTCGAGGAGCCGGGGCTTCGGGGAATCAAGGGCGTGCCGTGGGGCGCCGCAGAACGGTGCGGAGCAGCGGGGCGACCGCGGCCGGGAGCCGAACGGTCAGAGGCGCGGGTCGTCCCCCGCGCGCTTCTCCCAGCGCTCCTCCATCTTGCGCATGAAGCTGCCGCCGTCGCCGGTGCCGGGGGCCGTCGGCCCCCGACCGCCGCCGGGACCGCCTCCCGAGCTGCCGGTGCCGGAGGAGGTGCCGCTGGGGCCGGTGATGGCGTAGACCGCACCGGCCACCATGCCGATGAAGGCGATCACGCCGAGCCAGATCGCGGGAAGGGCCACGGCCAGGACAAGCAGGGCGAGGCCCAGCACGACGGCTCCGAGGCCGATCAGGATTCGACGACCGTTGCGTCGCGGCGGCGCCTTGGGCGCGAAGGCACGTGCGAGGCGCGGATCGTCGGCGAAGAGCTGACGCTCCATCTCGTCGAGCATCTTCTGCTCGTGTTCAGACAGCGGCATGGTCCCGCTCCTTGTCCCCGTCCTCTCGCGCCCTGCGGCGCCCGGTGCACCCGCCGGAGGCCAACAGCCCCGTCGGCGGTTCATCCAGTTTAGAGCGTCTTCCTGAGTTATGGGAACCATCTGTGCGAGGCGCCTCCGCTCACCGTCCCGGTGACGACTCCCCCGGCGCGGGCGACTCCGTCGGCGGCGCCTCGGCACGCCCCGGCTCGAGGGTGGACCCCCTGCTCAGGCTCGCGCTGCCGAAGCGGTCGCGGGCACGGTCCATCGCGGCCTCCAGATCGGTCCAGCCCGCCGGCCTCGCGCTGAGCTCCGACTGCAGGGACACTCCGGCGGCGGGCTCGAGCTGGGTCGCGCGGACCCCGGCGAGCCGCACCCTGCGCATCGTCGGGCGCTCCCTCTCCCAGAGCGCGACCACGTGCTCCCTCAGCCGTTCGCCGCTCGCGGTGGGCTGGTCGAAGGTGGAGGAGCGGGAGAGCGTCGTGCCGTCGGGGGCGCGGAGCTTGAGCACGACGGTGCGGGAGACGAAGCCCGAGCGGCGCAGCTGCCGGGAGACCTCGTCGGCCATCATCGTGATGCGCCGCCGCACCTCAGCGGGGTCGGTGAGGTCCTCGTCCCAGGTCCGCTCCGTGCCGAGCGACCGGTCCTTCGTGCGGTGGCCGAGCCCGGTGCGGTCGCTGCCGTCGGCGAGCGCGAGGATCTCGGGGGTGCGCGGGCCGAGCGCACGGGCGAGGGTGCTGGTGGGGACCTCCCGCAGCTGTCCGATGGTGCGCACGCCGAGCCGTTCGAGGGCCGCCTGGGCCTTGGGGCCGACGCCGGAGATCGCGCCGACGGGCAGCGGGGCGAGGAACTCGGCCGTCCGGTCGGCGGGAACGATCAGCATCCCGTCGGGCTTCGCCCGCGCGGAGGCGATCTTCGCGACGGCCCGGGAGACCGAGCCGCCCACCGAGCTGGGCAGCGCGAGCTCCTCGCGGATGCGTCGCCGCAGCAGGTCGGCGATCTCGACGGGCTCGCCGAAGAGCCGGCGCGCACCGCGCACGTCGAGGAAGGCCTCGTCGACGCTGATCTGCTCGATGTCCGCGACGACATCCCCGAGGATCTCCATGACCCGGGAGGAGACCTCGCGGTAGTGCGCGATCCGGGGCGGGATGATCACGAGGTCGGGGGCGAGGCGGCGGGCGCTCGCCATGGGCATCGCCGAGCGGATGCCGCGGGCGCGGGCGGGATAGCTCGCCGCGGCGACGACTCCCCGGGCGCCGGCGCCTCCGACCACGACGGGCAGGCCGCGCAGCGACGGATCGTCGCGCACCTCGATGGAGGCGAAGAAGGCGTCCATGTCCAGGTGGAGGATCCCGGGGATCTCCTCCGGTCCGTCCGCCGTGCGGACTGTGCGCGCACCCGTTCCCATCGCCACCTCCTTCGCCGAGGACTGTACCGGGGCGGGCGCGGGGACGCTCAGCCCTCGGACAGCTCCGCGAGCGGGACGGGCAGGCCCTCGAGCAGCTTCTCGGCGACGCGGTCGAGATGGGTCGCGGTCCCCTCCAGGTGCTGGGCGAGCAGCGCGGGGTCCGGCAGCGCCGAGGCGTCCCGGTCCAGCCGGGTGCGCTCGGCGACCAGGGGGCCGATCGTCTCCGCGCGCCGAGCCTCCTCCCCTCCCAGCCGCTCCAGCGCGGTCCACACGTTCAGCGGCAGCGCCCGTCGGCGCTCGCGGTTCGCGCGGGCGACGAGCACCCCGGCGCCGCGGAGCGCGGCGCGGTGCACGAGCTCGAAGGCTTCACGAGGGGCGACGGGGGCGAGCTCCCGTCCCTGCTGGAGCAGCTGCCGCGCCCGCTCGAGGTCGGCCTGGTCCTGGTCGAGCCGGGCGAGGAGCAGCCTCAGGGAGCGGGCGTCCGAACGCAGGACCGTCTCGGGGTGCCGCCCTCCGCTGCGTGCCGTGGTGGTGCCCATCGCGCTCCTCCTCCTGCTCGGGGCCGCCCTTCGGGCGGGGTGTCCGGTGCCGGTCGGTCTCGTCCCGACCTCGTGCCCTGAACGCTAGGCGGAGGGTGTGACGGACGACGCCCGCGACGGCCTCGCTGGGGACGAGCGGGGGCTGGGGAGGAGAGGTGGGCCGCACGGACCTCCGCGGCAGCGTCTCCTAGAGTGGTGCGATGCCCCGCCGTGATCGCGCCCCGCGCGCCCCCTTCCACAGCCTCGGCCCGCTGGACACGGCGATCCCCATCTCCACCGGCACCGCGCGCCTCACGGTCGAGACGGACGGCTCGGTCCTGCTGGACGTCAACGGCGTCCCCTCCTCGCATCTGCATCCCGATCCCGAGCACCTGGTGTTCGAGTACATGCGCTGGATGCTGCAGGTGATCGACCTCCATCTCGAGGAGTCCGGCGAGGAGCGCGCCGCCCAGCTCGCCCATCTCGGAGGCGGCGGATGCTCCCTCCCCCGTGCCGTCGCGTCCCGCCACCCCGGTGCACGGCAGATCGTGGTGGAGCTCGACGCTCTGCTGGCCGAGCGGGTGCGGGAGTGGTTCGACCTGCCGCGCTCGCCCCGGCTGCGGCTGCGGGTCGACGATGCGCGCACTGCCCTCGAGGACTGGCGGGAGGACCGCTTCGACGTGCTGGTCAGGGACGTCTTCGCCGGCTCGGTCACCCCGCCCGAGCTGACCGGACTCGCCAGCGGTCCTTGATGCGGCGCGGGTGCTGCGCCCGGGGGCCTCTATCTCGTCAACTGCGCCGCACCGCCCGGGACGCAGCTGCTGGCCGACGAGGTCGCGACGCTCTCGGCGGTCTTCTCGCACGTCGGCGTCATCGCCGAGCCGGCGCATCTGACCGGCAAGCGCCGCGGGAACTGTGTGCTCCTGGCCTCGCAGCGACCGCTGCCCGACGGCATCGACCGGGCGCTGCGCTCGGATGCGGTCTCGGTGCGGCTCGCCCGGCGGGACCGGGTGCTCGCCCTGGCCCGGGCCGGGACGGTGCTGGGCGGCGACTGACCCGCCGGCGCGGGTCCCGGCACGGACCCGGCGCGAGGGCCGCACCACGAGGGCCGCACGCCACGGAGGACTGCGCGGCGCCGTGCCGTCGAACGCACCGTCGGACGAGCGGATCATCCCCCGACGACGACGAACCGGGCAGGAGCGCGATGCTCCTGCCCGGTCCGTGGGTTCACGGAAGTTCCGTGGTCAGAGCGGGCGGACCTGCTCGGCCTGCGGGCCCTTGTCCCCCTGGCTGACCTCGAACTCCACACGCTGACCCTCGTCGAGGGCGCGGTAGCCGTCCATGTCGATCTTGCTGTGATGCACGAAGACGTCTGCGCCGCCTCCGTCGATCTCGATGAATCCGTAGCCCTTTTCGGCGTTGAACCACTTGACCGAGCCCTGTGCCATACCTGTCACCTTCTGTGTCGTCCATCATCGATCGCACGACGCGATCGCGGTGCCGCGTGAAGCCGTCCCCCGCCGGAGCGGGTGGCGCAATGGTGCGTGCCGTACTGCTGTGCCGGAGGCACCGTCGACGGACTGTCCTGCTGGAACTGCATCACCGCAACGCGCCCATTCTGACACGACCGTGGCCCGCTTCACACGTCGATGGCGAACACCTGGTCACGAAGACATAACGAACTGTGATCGACGGCTCCCTCGCGAGGGCCCGCGAGGCTCAGCCCTCCCGCGTCCCGTCGCCCGGGTCGTCCTCGTGGTCCGCGAGGAAGCGCTCGAAGTGCTCCCCGATCTCCTCGGCCGTGGGCAGGTCCAGCGTGGTCGCCAGAGGAGAGCGGTCCTCCCCCTCGCTCATCGCGTCGTACTGCTCCTCGAGGGCGCTGACGATCTGGTGGACCTCGCCGTTCTGGGCGAGGGTGCCCTGCAGCGCGACGGTCGCGGCATCGGTGAGGTCGCCGAGGTGAACGAGCGGGAGATCGAGCTCGGCGGCCTCGCTCACCCGACGCAGCAGCGCGAGAGCGCCGGCGGGGAAGTCGGTGCGGGTGAGGTAGTGCGGGATCTGGGCGGCGTAGCCCATCGCCGGGTGTCCGGCCCGGCCCAGCCGGTTCTCGAGCAGCGAGCTGAAGGCGGCGGGGATCACGAGCTCGGAGGCACCCTCCTCCCCCGCGGAAGGATCGGTGCCCGGCGCCGGCGTGGGGCGCGTGCCGGGCCGGCCCAGCAGCGAGGGGTCGTTGGCGTGCGCGAACAGACCGATCGGCCGGGTGTGCGGGACCGCCATCGGCACGGCCTGCATGCCCACCACCCGCTCGACCTCGAAGTACTCCACGAGGTCGATGAGCGCCTCGGCGAGCCGCTTCCACTGCAGGTCAGGCTCCGGACCGTCGAGGAAGAGGAAGGGGCGGTCGCTCTCGTCGTACATCAGCCAGAGTGTGATCTCCGGGATCGCCACCTCGGAGAAGGAGGTGCCGTCGAAGGTGGACTGCGGGCGGGAGCCGCGGTAGTCCAGCAGCTCGTCGGTCTCGAAGGAGACCAGGCGCAGGTGGCGCAGCTCGTCACGGAGGTAGTCGGCGGCGATGCGGCAGGCGTTGCCGGCGTCGACCGTGCCGGGCAGGGCGTGGACGAGCGTGAGTCCGGAACGGGGCACCGCCTCGAGGACCTCGGTCGACTCGAAGCGGTACAGATCTCGGGGATCGCGCATCGGGCTCTCCTCCCTCGCTGCCGTGGAGATGTCGGTGACCTGATGGCACACGCATCCAGGCGGGTCCACCATAATGGACCACCGTGCCTCGCCGACCCCGGGTCCGCCCGGGAGGGCGCGGCAGGTGGAGCAGCGAACGGAGGGGGCAGACCAGTGGACGGGACCGAGGAGCAGATCGCCCGCGAGGCTGAGGAGCAGGTCGCACGGGAGATCGCACGGGAGCAGGAGTACGCCGATCTCCTCTACGCCCGGGTCGACGAGCTGATCACCCACGTCGAGCGGAACCTCGACCGGATCCAGGGGTCGCAGCAGGCTTCGACCCACCAGAACCGCTCCGAGCGCGACTCCTTCATGGCCCTCTACGAGGACCGCCTCGCCCTGCTGCGCTCCGTGTCCCGCAACGTCGTCTTCGGACGCCTGGACATGGACGACGCCGCACGCCACTACATCGGCCGGATCGGCCTGTTCACCCCCGAGCGCGAACAGCTGCTGGTGGACTGGCGCGCCCCGGCCGCCGCCGCCTTCTACCGCGCGACCAGCACCGAGCGCCTCGATGTGCGCCTGCGCCGGCACCTGATCAGCCGCGGCCGCACCGTCGTCGGCCTCGAGGACGACGTGCTGGACCAGAGCGTGCTCGAGGACGGGGAGCACGACGTGGTCCTCCAGGGCGAGGGGGCGCTGCTCGCCGCCGTCTCCGGCACGCGCACCGGCCGGATGGGCGACATCGTCGCGACCATCCAGGCCGAGCAGGACCGGATCATCCGCTCCGAGAACCGCGGCGTGCTCGTGGTCCAGGGCGGACCGGGCACCGGCAAGACCGCCGTGGCCCTGCACCGCGCCGCCTACCTCCTGTACACCCACCGCCGACGGCTCGAGCACACGGGCGTGCTGATCATGGCGCCCACTCCCGGGTTCCTGCGCTACATCGAACGCGTCCTGCCCAGCCTCGGCGAGTCCGGCGTCGTGATGATGACGCCGGGCGAGATGTTCCCCGGGGTCGAGACGTTCTCCCACGACGCCGACGACGTGGCGCGCCTCAAGGGCGACGCCGCGATGGCGGAGCTACTCTTACGCGCGGTCAAGCAGCGACAGGCGGTCCCCGAGAAGGACGTGAGGCTGCGGATCGACGGCACGCCGCTCGTGCTCACCCGGGACATGCTCCGCGCCGCCCGGCGCGAAGCCCGCGCCACGCACAAGCCCCACAACGCGGCCCGCGCCGTGTTCGTCCGCGCGGCGATGGACCGCCTGGTCGAGGCGTACGAGCGCGCGCTCGTCGCGCAGGGCTCCACGATCGTGCCGGAGGACCGACCGGACCTGCTCTCCGACCTCCGCCACGACCCCGAGGTGAAGCGGCAGCTGAACCTGGCCTGGCTCCCCTACACCCCGCAGGGCTTCCTGCGGATCCTGTTCGCGCGTCCTGACCGTCTGCGGGCAGCGGCGCCGCGCTCTCTCGCCGGTCGGGTCGACCTGCTGGTGCGCCCCAAGGACTCGCCCTGGACGGTCGAGGACGTGCCGCTGCTGGACGAGGTGGCAGAGCTCCTCGGCGAGGACGCCGCCCCGGCCGAGGCGAAGGCCAGGGACGACGCCGAGCGACGCCGGGCGGACGTGGAGTACGCCCGCAAGGTCATCGAGAACATCGACACCTCCGGCATCGTCCGGGCGGAGGACCTCGCCGATCAGGTCGGGCAGATCCGCGACGGCTGCACCCTCGCCGAGCGCGCCTCCTCCGAGCGCTCCTGGACCTACGGCCATGTCGTGGTCGACGAGGCGCAGGAGCACTCCCCGATGAGCTGGCGGGCGCTCATGCGCCGCGCCCCCACCAAGTCCTTCACCGTGGTGGGCGACGTCGCGCAGACCTCCTCCGCCGGCGGCACCGATTCCTGGACCGCGGCGCTGTCCCCCTACATCCAGGACCGGCTCCAGGTGGAGCACCTGACCGTCAACTACCGCACCCCGCGCCGGATCATGGACCGCGCGGTCGCGATGGCACAGGCCCACTCGCTGCCGGTCACCGCGGTCAGCTCGGTCCGGGACGGCGAGGAGGACCCGCTGCTCGAGCAGGTCTCCCCCGCCGAGCTCACCGCGCGCAGCGCCGAGGCGGTGCGCCGCGTGCACGATCGCCTCCCGGGACGGATCGCCGTCATCGCCGCGGCCGAGCGCCTCCACGATCTCGCCGCCGCGATCGACTCCCTCGAGTCCGTGCCGTCGGTCGGCATCGGCTCGGCGGGCGTCGACGACGAGGTCGCCGTGATGACGGCGCAGGACGCGAAGGGCCTGGAGTTCGACATCGTCGTGATCGTGGAGCCGGCGGAGCTGATCGACGCGCACGGCGCGGGCGACCTCTACGTCGCGATGTCGCGCTCCACGCAGCACCTCGGGGTGGTCCACGCCCGGGAGCTCCCGGCCGGCATGGCGGGCTGAGCCCTCCGCCGACGCCCCCGGGACCTCAGGGCCCCGGGAGGGCGATCGGCGGCCGTGGCTTCCCCTCCACGACCGCCGATCTGGTGTGCACCTGGTCGGTGCACGAGGAATATCTTAAGCACAGTCCGACCCCCTCCTGCGCCATGTCCAGGAATCTCTCCGGATCCGCGCGGCGGACGGCGCTCAGCCCGTCGCGCCGCCCCCGGAGGTCGCCCCCTGCACCTGGGAGCCCTCGGCGCGCAGCCGTGCGATCGCGGCTTCGAAGTCATCGAGGGAGTCGAAGCCCTGGTAGACGCTCGCGAAGCGCAGGTAGGCCACGAGGTCCAGCTCCTGGAGCGGCTGCAGGATCGACAGGCCCACCTGATGGGCGTCGATCTCCGCCTGCCCGCTGAGCCGGATGCTCTCCTCGACCCGCTGGGCGAGCAGGGCCAGCTGGTCGTCGCTGACCGGACGGCCCTGGCACGCCTTGCGGACGCCGGAGATGACCTTCGCCCGACTGAAGGGCTCGCTCACTCCGGACCGCTTGAGGACCGACAGCGAGGCGGTCTCCGAGGTGGAGAAGCGGCGCGAGCAGCTGGGGCACTGACGGCGGCGCCGGATCGTCGCGCCGTCGTCGGACGTGCGCGAGTCGACGACGCGCGAATCGGGGTGGCGGCAGAACGGACAGTGCATCCGCTCAGGGTACCGGCACGACCCCCGCTCAGCGCGAGGCACCCTCCAGCACGGGCAGCTCGAGCTGCTGACCGGCCGTGATCCGGCCGGTGGGCAGGTGGTTGAGGCTGCGGACCTCGTCGACGAACTCGGCCTCGCCAACGCCCTCGGGGGCATGCTCGGCAGCGTAGTCCCAGAGGGTGTCGCCCGCCTCGACCGTGATCACGGCGGGCTGGGCGGTTTCGGTGCCCGCGAGGGCGGCGGGGAGGTCGAGCGCGAGGAGGGCGATCGCGGCGACCGCGAGGCCGAGCAGGAAGGCGACGCCCGTGAGGAGGCGCCGGCCGCGGCGGGTCGGCTCGAGTCGAACACGCGGTCGAGCGACGGACTCGCAGGCCTGCTCGTCCTGCCGCGGGAAGGGAAGAACCGTGGCGGTGTGGGTACTCATCTCCGAACTCCTGTTCGATCGAATCTCTGTGCGACTGTAGCCCGCGGCGCTCGCGACACGCAAGAGGAACATCGAACACATGTTTGGCATCCCTCGCGTGCCGCCCTACGCTGGGCCACGAGGACAACGGAACCCGATGGGTCCGACAGACGACGCCAGGAGGCCGCACGATGACGCCGAGCACCCCCAAGCCGACCAGGGCCCGCGGCGATGCGCCGGCCGACGAGCGCACAGCCGGCCTGACGCGTCGCCAGCGCCTCGTGCTGGAGACGATCAGCGAGGCGGTCGCCGCGCGCGGCTACCCGCCGTCGATGCGCGAGATCGGCGATGCCGTGGGCCTGACCTCCTCGTCCTCCGTCGCCCACCAGCTGCAGACCCTCGAGCGCAAGGGCTTCCTGCGCCGTGACCCCAAGCGTCCGCGCGCGATGGAGGTCGTGATGCCCGAGGCCGACGACGTCCCCGCCCCGCCCGTGGAGATCGAGCCCGGCGGCAGCTCGGTGAACGTCCCGCTGGTGGGCCGGATCGCCGCCGGCATCCCGATCACCGCCGAGGAGCAGGTCGAGGACGTCTTCACCCTTCCCGAGCGCCTGGTCGGCGGCGGGGACCTCTTCCTGCTGCAGGTGGTCGGCGACTCGATGATCGACGCCGCGATCTGCGACGGGGACTGGGTGGTGGTCCGCTCGCAGAGCACCGCGGAGAAGGGCGAGATCGTCGCGGCGATGATCGACGGCGAGGCGACGGTGAAGACCTTCGTGCAGCGCGACGACCACGTGTGGCTGATGCCGCACAACCCGGCCTTCGCCCCGATCCTCGGCGACCATGCCGAGATCCTCGGCAAGGTCGTCGCGGTGCTGCGCTCCGTCTGAGCTCCCGGGCTCGCGCTCCCCCGGAACCCGCGGCGCGTTTCAGGAGCCCGCTGCGAGCCTCCGGAGCGCGCCGAGGGCGACCTCGGGGTCGACCGTCGGCCACAGCGGCGGCATCGACTCGCGCAGGAACGAGCCGTACCGTGCGGTCGACAGACGCGGATCGAGCACGGCGACCATCCCGCGATCCGTCTCTCGCCGGATCAGCCGCCCCGCCCCCTGGGCCAGCAGCAGCGCGGCGTGCTGGCCGGCGACGGCCATGAAGCCGTTGCCGCCGTGCTGGGCGATCCGCTCCTGGCGGGCCGACATCAGCGGGTCGTCCGGTCGGGGGAACGGGATCCGGTCGATGGTGACCAGACGCAGCGAGCGGCCGGAGACGTCCACGCCCTGCCACAGCGTGAGCGTGCCGAACAGGCTCGCGTCCTCGTCCTCGCGGAAGGTGCGCACGAGGTTCGCCATGGAGTCCTCGCCCTGCACCGCGACGGTCAGGTCCAGCCGTGCGCGGACGTGCTCGGCGGCGAGCTCCGCGCCACGGCGCGAGGAGAACAGGCACAGCGCTCCCCCGCGCGAGGCCTCCACCAGCTCGGTGAGGTGATCCAGCATCGCGGGCGAGGGGCCGTCGCGGCCCGGCTGCGGGAGGTGGCGGGCGGTGTAGAGGATGCCCTGGCGCCGGTAGTCGAAGGGGCTGCCCACGTCGATCCCCGCCCAGGCCCCGGAGTCCTCGGCGGCGGGGATCTCGTCCTCGGCGACCCGTCCCCGGCGGGCGAGGCCCACCTCCCCGGCGGCCGGCTCGAAGCGACCGCCGAGAGCGAGCGTCGCGGAGGTCAGCACCGCGGTGCGGTCCTCGAGGATCGCACCGCGCATCGCCGCGGCCACGCTCAGCGGCGCGACCTGCAGCGAGGCGCGGCCGGTCGCCTGCCCGCGGGAGACGGAGACGACGTCGTCCTCGCCCGGGTCGCTCAGGCGCTCGCACACGTCGATGATCTCCTGCAGGTTCGCCCGCACCGTCTTGCGCGCCCCGGCGGAGGAGTCGTCGCCGGCGTCCCTCGCGTCCGAGTGGGCGGTGCGCGCCTCGACGCGGACGTGGCCGACGGCATCGGCGAGCTGATCGGGTAGGTCTCCGAGCACGCGCCCGTCGGGGGCGAGCTCGAGCGCGGCGCGCAGCTCCTCCCCCGCATCGTCCAGCGCGGTCGCCGCGACGCCGAGGCCGCGCAGGTCCCGCACCGCGCCGCGCAGCATGCCGGGGTTGAGGACCTCGGTGACGGCGCTGGTGACCCGGGCGGTGAGGTCATGGGCCTCGTCGAAGACGACGACGTCGTGCTCGGGGATGATGCCGTGGCGGTCGAAGGAGTCGATCGCGAGCAGCGCATGGTTCGTCACGACCACGTCCACCTCGCGCGCGACCTCGCGGCTGCGCTCGGCGAAGCAGTCCTGGATCATCGGGCAGGAGGTGCCGATGCACTGGTTCCCGGTGACGGACACCTGACGCCAGGCACGGTCCGAGACGGGGTCCTCGAGCGAGTCCCGATCCCCGGTATCGGTCTCCTCCGCCCACTCCCGCAGACGCTTGACCTGGGTGCCGAGCTTCTCGCCGCCGGTGCGGGAGGGGTCCGAGGACGCCTCGGAGAACAGGGCGCCGGGCTCGATGTCGACCGGATAGCCGCCGGCGATCTTGTGCTTGCACAGGTAGTTCGCGCGCCCCTTGAGCAGCGCGAAGGTCGGGGTGCGCGGCAGATGCGGGGCGAGCGCCTCGGCGAGCCGCGGCAGGTCCTTGCGCACGATCTGGGTCTGCAGCGCGATCGTCGCCGTGGAGATGACCACGGGGCGCCCGGTGACGAGCGCGTGCCGCATCGCGGGCACCAGATATCCCAGCGACTTGCCGGTGCCGGTGCCCGCCTGGACCAGGAGGTGCCGGCCGCCGGACATCGCCAGGTCGACCGCCTCCGCCATCGTCTGCTGGCCGGGGCGGGACGAGCCCCCGACGGCGGAGACCGCGGCATCCATCAGGTCCGACAGCGGGACGTCGGCCGCCGCCGGGACGACGGGATGCTCGGGTGCGGTGGTCATCGGATCAGCGTATCCGCGCGGACACCGGGACCCGCCGAGGCGCACCCCGGTGTGCCCGATCTCCCGATGCCCGGGGCCTCGGGATCCCCGGGGCACCCGCGGCACCGGATCGTCGGGGCTCCTGGGTCATCCGTCGCACCGCGGCCTCAGGACGAGGTGCGCATCTCCGCGGCGAGGGTCTCGTCCACGAGGGCGTGCACGCGGGTGCCCTCCATGAGGTGCTCCTCGGCGAGGACCTCCCCGGTGGTGTGGGCTCGGGAGACGAGGTCGCCGCGGGAGTACGGCACGACCACGTCGACCTCGACCGCAGGGCGGGGCAGACGCTCGGCGATCAGCTCGCGCAGCTCCTCGATCCCCTCCCCCGTGCGGGCGGAGACCACGGCGCTGACCTCGACCTGGCTGCGCAGGCGCGCGATGGTCTCGGGCGCGGCGAGATCGGCCTTGTTCAGCACGACGATCTCGGGGACGTCGAAGCCCTCGATCTCGCCGAGCACGGTGCGGACCGCGGTGACCTGCCCCTCGGGGTCGGGATGGGACGCGTCCACGACGTGCAGGAGGAGGTCCGAGTCGCCCACCTCCTCGAGTGTCGAGCGGAACGCCTCGACCAGCTGCGTGGGCAGGTGGCGCACGAAGCCGACGGTGTCGGCGAAGGTGAACTCGCGCCCGTCCGGGGTGGTGGCGCGGCGGACGGTCGGGTCCAGGGTCGCGAACAGCGCGTTCTCGACCAGCACCCCGGCGCCGGTGAGCCGGTTCAGCAGGGAGGACTTCCCGGCGTTGGTGTAGCCGGCGATCGCGACGGCCGGCACCTGGTGGCGGCGGCGGTCGGCGCGCTGCGCCTCGCGTCCGGGGGTCATGAGCCGGATCTCGCGGCGCAGCTTCGCCATCCGGTCCCGGATGCGACGGCGGTCCAGCTCGATCTTCGTCTCGCCCGGGCCGCGAGAGCCCATGCCGGCCCCGGCGCCGCCCACCTGGCCGCCGGCCTGACGGGACATGGACTCGCCCCAGCCGCGCAGACGCGGCAGGAGGTACTCGAGCTGGGCGAGCTCGACCTGGGCCTTGCCCTCCCGGGACTTCGCGTGCTGGGCGAAGATGTCGAGGATCAGGGCGGTGCGGTCGACGACCTTGACCTTGACGATGTCCTCGAGGGCGCGGCGCTGGCCGGGAGCGAGCTCGCCGTCGGCGATCACGGTGTCCGCCCCGGACTCGGCGACGATGTCGGCGAGCTCGGCGGCCTTGCCCTTGCCCAGGAAGGTCGCGGGGTCGGGGTGGGCGCGGCGCTGGAGGATCCCGTCGAGCACCTCGGAGCCGGCGGTCTCGGCGAGCGCGGCGAGCTCGCGCAGGCTCGTCTCGGCCTCGTCGGAGTTGCCGGAGGTGTACAGACCCGCGAGGACCACGCGCTCCAGACGCAGCTGGCGGTACTCGACCTCGGAGACGTCCTCGAGCTCGGTGGAGAGCCCGGCGACGCGGCGCAGCGCCTGGCGGTCGGCGAGGTCGTACTGCTCGCCGTCGGCCTCCGAGGAGAAGGTGGTGCCCTGGACGGAGGCGTCGCCGCGGGAGAGGATCCGCTCGGTGAGCGGGTCGCGACGGGGGCCGACGGGCGCGGGGTCCTCCACTGCGGGAGAGTGCTCGACGGCCCCGGTCCTTCCCGTGCTGGTCCCGTCGACGTCGCGGTCGGAATCGGGTTCGGGATGGAAGGCGATGGGCACGATCGGGGCACTCCTCTGGGTCGGGTGAAGCGGTCGTCCCAGAATCCCACGTCCTCTCGGCCGGGTCGAGGGATTTTGCGCTGGGCGGAGCCGGATCACGGTCGGATCACGCCCCGAACGCGGGGGACGGCCAGGATCAGGGCACGGGCCGCTCCGTGCGTCGCCGTGAGGGGCCGGGGCTCCGTATCCTGCGGGGGTGGACGAGCACTACTTCACCGCGAACCCCTCCGCCCCGGACCGTCGATTCCCGCTGCCTGTGCGTCTGGCCGGGCGGGACCTGGACCTCGTCTCCTCCTCCGCCGTGTTCAGCGGGCACGGGCTCGACAAGGCGACGGCGGTGCTGCTGGACCGCCTCGACGAGGTCGCGGAGCCCCCGGAGGGCGGCACGCTCGTGGACCTCGGCTGCGGCTGGGGGCCGATCGCCCTGACGGCGGCGCTGCGGCATCCCGGTGTCGAGGTGTGGGCGGTGGACGTCAGCGAGCGCGCCCGCGAGCTCACCGCCGAGAACGCGCGCCGCGCGGGCGTGGAGAACCTGCGGGTTCTCGCGCCGGAGGAGATCCCCGGGGATCTCGCCGTGGACACCCTGTGGTCGAATCCGCCGATCCGCATCGGGAAGCCGGCGCTGCACGAGCTCCTGCGCGAGTGGACGGCGCGTCTGCGGCCGACGGGCACCGCCGCGCTGGTGGTGGGGAAGAACCTCGGCGCCGACCCGCTCGCGCGCTGGCTCGGCGAGCTGCTGCCCGCGCGGGAGGTCGGCAAGGCGGCGAGCGCGAAGGGCTTCCGGGTGCTGGAGATCGGTCCCGAAAGCTGACGGGGCGGCGGCAGCGCTCCCGCTCCGCCGGCGCTCAGGCGTTCAGGCGCTCAGCAGGGTCGTCCCGTCGGCTACCAGCTGGGCGGGGCCGCTGAGCGTGACCTCCCCCTCCTCGGTCCAGCCCACCTCGAGCCGCCCGCCGGGCACGTCCACCGTCCACGGCGTGCGGGACTCGTCCGCGGCGCGCAGCGCCGCGGCGACCGCGACGGCGGCGACGCCGGTGCCGCAGGACCGGGTCTCCCCCACCCCGCGCTCGTGGACGCGCATCGCGACGTGGTGCGGACCGCGCTCGCTGACCAGCTCGATGTTCGCTCCGTCCACCGGCTCCGGGTCCAGGGCGGGTCGGCGTGAGAGGTCGAGGCCGTCGAGGTCCACGTCCGCGGGCAGGAAGGCGACGGCGTGAGGATTGCCCATGTCGACGTCGGTCGCGTCCAGGCGCAGCTCGGCGATCTCGACCGTGCGCGCCTCGAAGGCCGTGCGGGAGGCGCCCATGCCGACGCGGACCTGCCAGGCAGCGCCAGGGCCCGTCGGCCGCTCGAGGATCTCGACGCCGCGCACACCGGCGCGGGTGAGGATCGTGAAGCGGTCCTCGCGGACGTGCCCGGCCCGCTGGAGGTGCGCGGCCAGGACGCGGACCCCGTTGCCGCACATCTCCGCGATCGAGCCGTCGGCGTTGCGGTAGTCCATGAACCATTCGGGGGCGTCGTCAGGGGCATCGATCCCGGCGGCGCGGGAGCGGACGGCGCGGATCACGCCGTCGCCGCCGATCCCGGCACGGCGGTCGGCGAGCGCGGCGACGCGGGCGGCGTCCAGCTCGAGCCGGCCGTCGGGGTCGTCGAGGATCACGAAGTCGTTCTCGGTGCCGTGGCCCTTGGTGAAGGCGAGGGGTGCGCTCATGGCGGAAGCCTACGGCCGGGACCCGTCGGCCGCTGTGTCCTGCGCCTCGAGGACGGCGAGCGCTCGCGTGAGGAGGGGGGTGCCGTCCGCGTCCTCGTCCGCGTCGAGCCAGTGCACCCGCGCATCGCGGCGGAACCAGGTGTCCTGCTTGCGGACCAGCCGGCGGGTGCCGGTGACCGTGTCCTGGATCGCCTGGGCGCAGTCGAGGGCGCCGTCGAGCACGGCCAGGCCCTGCTCGTAGCCGATCGCGCGGCGTGCGGTGAGGCCGCGGTCGAGCCCCTGCTCCCGCAGCGCGCGGATCTCCTCGAGCAGTCCGCCCTCGATCATGCGGTCCACGCGCACGGCGATCCGTTCGTGGAGCAGGGCGCGGTCGCGGCGCAGCCCGATCTGCACGGTGGAGGCGTCGGCGTACAGGGGACGGGGCAGGAAGGCGGTGAAGGGTCGCCCGGTGAGGGTGCCGACCTCGAGGGCGCGCACGATCCGGCGTGCGTCGCGGGGGCCGATGATCCCTGCGGCCTCGGGGTCGCTCGCGGCGAGCTCGCGGTGCAGCGCCTCCGTCCCCTCCTGCGCGATGCGCTGCTCGAGGCGCTCGCGCAGGGCGGCGTCGGTGGGCGGGAACTCGATGTCGTCGAGCACGGCGCGCACGTACAGCCCGGAGCCGCCGACCAGGATCGGGGTCCTGCGCCGGGACCGGATCGCGGCGATCGCCTCACGCGCGTCGCGCTGATAGGCGGAGACGCTAGCCTCCTCGGTGACCTCGAGGACGTCCAGCAGGTGATGAGGCACCCCGGCGCGCTCGTCGGGGGTGACCTTCGCAGTGCCGATGTCCATGCCGCGGTACAGCTGGAGGGCGTCGGCGTTGATCACTTCGCCGTCGAGCTGCCGGGCCAGGGCGATCGCGAGGTCCGACTTGCCCGTCGCGGTCGCGCCCACCACGGCGATCAGCGGCGTGTCCGCCGAGGCGGGGGCGGGGTCCTGCGCGCTGTGCTCCACAGCCCGCACTGTAGTCGTGTGGGAGGTGTCACCGGGCTCCCGGGGGCACGGGCCCTGCCCGGTTCCCGGGTGGAGGGAGTAGGGTGATCGGCGATCCTGGCACGGACACGCCTGCCAGGCCCTACGTCCAACGCCCGAGGTGGGAAGTGACTGCACCGAACGAGTCCCCTGTCAGGACGGACTCGGCCACTGGTCTGGCCCCTGTGAGCATGGCGAGGCTCGAGGAGAGCCTCACGCGCCATGGCTATGCCTTCGTCGAGGACGACGAGCACGCGGAGATCGTCCGCGCGCGCTTCGACGACTACCGCTTCCAGTTCATGCTCACCGGAGAGGGCCTCGGCGTGCTGCAGACCCGCGGCCGCTGGAGCCATTCGGTGGACGTCTCGCGCAAGGTCGAGATGATCAAGCTCTGCAACGAGTGGAACATGAACCGCATCTGGCCGAAGGTCTACGTGCGCCGCGAGTCCGAGGGTCTCCTCGGCGTGTACGGCGAGCTGGCCGCGGACTTCCGCGCCGGCGCCCTCGACTCCCAGATCGACAGCGCGATCAAGTGCGGGCTCAGCACCGTGATCGCCTTCTTCCACAGCCTGGAGGAGCGTCTCGGCGCCGAGCTCGACGACCTCGACACCTGATCCCCGCCTCCGGCGGACCACGGGCCGGGGCCCTTGCGAGCGATCGCGAGGGCCCCGGCTCGTCCCTGTGCGGAGGGTGCGGCCGACGGGTCCCGCGGTCGTCGGCCGCGGCCGACGACGGGACCTCGCGCCGACGGCTCAGCGGCGGCGCAGGCTCGGCATCCCGAGGGTGACTGGGCCGGCCGGTGCCGCTCCCTCGTGGCCGGTGCCGCAGGAGCCGCCTGCGTCCAGTCCCTGCACGCCCGCCTCCCAGGCATCGCCGGATCGGGTGCGGCGCACCGAGAAGCGCGGATCCCCCGCGCGCAGGGGCGTGCCCGCCTCGAGGGCGCTGTCGGCGATGAGGTAGTGCGGCGCGGCATGGGTGACCGTCGCGGTGACGAGGTCGCCGGGCCGCGGCCGCTGCGCCTCGGGCAGGTCCGTGGGCACGGAGAAGTGCACCAGGCGGTGGTCGCGGGCGCGGCCGGAGAGCCGGCGGGTCTCGGCGTCGCGGTCCCCCTCCCCCTCGGCGACGAGGATCTCCACGCCGCGCCCCTCCTGGGCCAGGTTCTCCTCGTGCGCGATGCGGTCCTGGAGGGCGACGAGCCGCTCGAAGCGCTCCTGGACGACCTCCTTGGGGATCTGGTCCTCCATGGTCGCGGCGGGGGTGCCGGGGCGGATGGAGTACTGGAAGGTGAAGGCGCTGGAGAAGCGGGAGGCCTCGACCACCTCGAGGGTGCGCTGGAAGTCGTCCTCGGTCTCGCCGGGGAAGCCGACGATGATGTCGGTGGTGATCGCGGCCTCGGGGATCCGCTCCCGGACGCGGTCGAGGATGCCGAGGAACTTCTTGGAGCGGTAGGAGCGCTTCATCCGGCGCAGCACGTCGTCGGAGCCGGACTGCAGCGGCATGTGCAGCTGGGGCATGACGTTGTCCGTCTCGGCCATCGCGTCGATGACGTCGTCGGTGAACATCGCCGGGTGCGGGGAGGTGAAGCGCACCCGCTCGAGCCCCTCGACGTCGCCGCAGGCGCGCAGCAGCTTCGCGAAGGCGCCGCGGTCCCCGAACTCCACGCCGTAGGAGTTCACGTTCTGGCCCAGCAGGGTCACCTCGATCGCGCCGGAGTCGACCGCGTCGCGCACCTCGGCGAGGACGTCGCCGGGCCGGCGGTCCTTCTCCTTGCCGCGGAGGGAGGGGACGATGCAGAAGGTGCAGGTGTTGTTGCAGCCCACGGAGATCGACACCCACGCCGCGTAGGCGGACTCGCGCCGCGTGGGCAGCGTGGAGGGGAAGACGTCCAGGGACTCGAGGATCTCGACCTGGGCCTCCGCATTGTGGCGGGCGCGGTCCAGCAGCACCGGCAGCGAGCCGATGTTGTGGGTGCCGAAGACGACGTCGACCCACGGGGCGCGCTCGACGATCGCGGCGCGGTCCTTCTGCGCCAGGCAGCCGCCGACGGCGATCTGCATGCCCGGGTTCGCGTCCTTGCCGGGGCGGAGCCCTCCGAGAGTGCCGTAGAGCTTGTTGTCCGCGTTCTCCCGCACCGCGCAGGTGTTGAACACGATCACGTCGACCTCGCCGCGGCGCGGGTCCGCTCCCGAAGGGGCGGCGCTGTAGCCGGAGTCCTCGAGCATGCCGGTGAGGCGCTCGGAGTCGTGCACGTTCATCTGGCAGCCGAAGGTGCGCACCTGGTAGGTGCCGCGCTGCGGGGCGGGAGCGGTGAGAGGCATAGTGGTCCCAGGGTACGGCGCTCGGGGCGGGCGGGCCCTCAGGTCACAGGGCGGAAACGATCGCCGTGAAGTGACCGTCCCCACTCCGGATCCACCTAAGGTGATCATGACCTGCGGGGAAGCCGACGAGATACAGCTGTCCGCCCGGTGCTCGTTCCCCGGTGACGACCTTGACGAGGAGTAGACATGCGAATGCGACGACGCAGCTTTGCCGCCCTGGGCGCTTCGATCCTGGGAGCCGGTGTGCTCGCCGCCTGCGGCGACGACGGCGGGAGCGGCGGGGGCGAGGGCGGTGCACCCGCAGAGGGCGGCGAGGGCGACTTCGTCACCGACCTGACCTTCGGCACCGGCGGCACCGCCGGCGTGTACTACCCGCTCGGGGGCGAGTACGCGAGCATCTACCAGGACAACATCGAGGGCATCACCGTCAACTACACAGACTCCGGCGCCTCGGTGGAGAACATCGGGATGATCTTCCAGCAGGAGTGGCAGCTCGGGATCGCGCAGTCCGACACCGCGAACGCCGCGGTCACCGGCTCCGCCGACTTCGAGGGGGCGCAGGTCGACAACCTCGGCTGGATCGCCGCGCTCTATCCGGAGGCCGCGCACATGGTGACGCTGACCGAGGCCGATTTCACGTCCGTGGCGGACCTCAAGGGCAAGCGCATCGCCGTGGGCGACGTCGGCTCGGGCACCCGTGCGGTCTCCGACGCGATCCTCGCCGCCTATGGGATCGCCGAGGGCGACTACGAGCCTTTCGAGCAGGACTTCTCCAGCTCGCTGGATCTCCTGCGCGACGGCAACATCGACGCCTCGATCTTCGTGGTGGGCACCCCGACCGGCTCGCTCGGCGACCTCTCCGCCACCAACGACGTCACGCTGCTCTCGCTCGAGGAGGACACGGCGCAGGAGATCGCCGACGGCTCCCTGTACGAGGTCTACACGATCGAGCCCGGCGCCTACGAGTTCGTCACCGAGCCGCTGACCACGCTGTCCGTCGCCGCGGCCCTGGTCGCGTCGACCACGCAGGTCAGCCCCGAGGTGGCCTACGAGATCACGGCGGCGACCTTCGAGTTCGCCGATCAGATCACTCTCCCGCAGAGCGAGCTGATCACACACGACTACGCCCTGTTCGGCCAGGGGGACGTCCCCTTCCACCCCGGCGCCGAGAAGTACTACCAGGAGCAGGGGCTCCTCTGAGATGAGCACTGCCGACACGCCGTCCGCTCCTCGGCCCGAGGACTCCGCGCTCGACGCACCGCTCGATGCGGAGTCCGTGAAGGAGGCCGAGGAGCAGACGGAGGCGCTGCTGAGGGAGCACGACAGCGCGAGCCGCTTTCGCACCGGGCTCGGGGCCTGGGTGTGGATCGTGGGCGGTCTCTCGATCGCGCTGACGCTGTTCCACCTCTACACCGGGGTCTTCGGATCGCGCCCCTCCCTCATCCAGGGCGCGATCCACCTCGGCGGCGCGACCTCCATCATCTTCCTGCTCTACCCGATCAACAGGCGTGTGAGCCTGACCGACGGGGTGCCCTGGTACGACGCCGTCCTGGCGATCCTCTCCCTCGGCGCGAACCTGTACATCGTCATCGAGTACCGGCACCTGACCAGCAACCTGGTGCAGATCATGGGGTTCCGGGAGGTCGACTACATCGTCGCCGCCCTGGGGATCCTGCTGGTCCTGGAGGCCACGAGGCGCTGCGTGGGGCTGCCGATCGTGATCATCGCGTCCCTCGCGATCGCGTATTCGATCTTCGTGTACGGGATGAGCTGGCAGAACTACGCGGTCGGCACGTTCTTCACGGCGCGCTCGGGCGTGTTCGGCACCCCGATCCAGGTCTCCTCGACCTTCATCTTCCTGTTCCTGCTGTTCGCGGTGGTGCTGATCCGCACGAACATCGGCGCCTTCTTCAACGACCTCGCGTTCCGCGTCGCGGGGCGCTTCACCGGCGGTCCGGCCAAGGCCGCGGTCGCCGCCAGCGGTCTGCAGGGCATGATCTCCGGATCCTCGGTCGCCAACACGGTGGCCTCGGGGTCCTTCACGATCCCGATCATGAAGAAGGCCGGGTTCAAGCCGCACGTCGCCGGGGCCACCGAGGCCACCGCGTCCACCGGAGGCCAGTTCATGCCGCCGATCATGGGCGCGGCCGCGTTCATCATGGCGGAGTACACCGGCGTGCCCTATGCGGAGATCATCGTCATCGCGATCATCCCCGCGCTGCTGTACTTCCTCGGCGTCATGCTCTCTGTCCACTTCGATGCCAAGCGCAACGGGCTCGGCGGTCTGCCCGCGTCGATGCTCCCGTCCTGGAAGTCGCTTGCGAAACGGGCGGACCTGATCATTCCGCTGGTGATCATCGTGTGGATGATGCTGGACGGCTTCTCCCCGGCCCGTGCGGCGCTGTGGGGCATCGGCGCGGCCTTCGTGCTGAGTTTCCTGAGGAAGTCGACCAGGCTGGGCTTCGTCGGGATCGTGAAGATGCTGGAGGCGGGCGCTCGCACTGCACTGCCGGTGATCGCCGCCTGCGCCACGGCGGGAATCGTCGCCGGCACCGTGACCAGCACGGGGCTGGGCAGCCGCCTCGGCGGTTCGATCATCGACATCGCCCAGGGCAGCTTCCTGCTGGTGCTGCTGATGACGATGATCGTCTGCGTGATCCTGGGCATGGGTCTGCCGACGACGGCGAACTACGTGGTCACCGCGACCATCGCGGCGCCGATCCTGATCAACAACTTCGAGGTGCCGGTGATCGCGGCGCACATGTTCGTGTTCTTCTTCGGCATCCTCGCCGACATCACTCCGCCGGTGTGCCTCGCGGCCTATGCCGGTGCAGGGATCGCAGGTGCGAATCCGATGAAGACCGGGGTCACGGCGGTCAAGCTGGCGATCGCGGCGTTCCTGATCCCCTTCGTGTTCGTCCTGGAGCCGTCCCTGCTGCTCCAGGGAACGATCGCCGAGCTGATCCCGGCGCTGGCCACCCTGGTCCTGGGGATGATGGTGATCGCGGCCGGGCTCGCGCGGTACTTCTTCGGGCGGACCAGCGCCCTGGAGCGGGCTCTGCTCCTCATCGGCGGCGTGCTGATGGTCTATCCGCACGTGGTCGTCTCCGTGGCGGGCCTCGTGCTCGCGGTGATCGCCGTGGTCCTGCAGCTCATCAGGCGCCGCGGATCCCGCGGTGACAGCCCCTCGGTGGCTGATCGGGAGGACGCCTCCGACGGAGCGGCCTCGACGGGCTGAGACGGGCTGATCCGGGCCCACGTCCTGCGCGGCGGCGCGCCGTGCGGCGCCCGCCTGCTCAGGCGGCGGGGTCCTCGGCCGCGGCGCGCAGCTCGCCCGCGATCACGTGGACGGCGAGGTCGCCGGGGTAGCCCTTGCGGGTCAGGAGCGCGTCGAGTCGACGCGAGAGCCTCCGGCGGTGGCTGCCGTCGCGCTCCTCGCGCAGCCGTTCCCGGTCGCGGTGGTCGAGGCGGGAGCGGATCAGCTCGCGGCAGCGCTGCTCTTCGTCGCTCTGCCCGTCCGCGAGAGCGGCCTCGATCAGCTCGGCGTCGACGCGCCGGGCCCCGAGCTCGCGGCGCAGCGCCTCGTCGCCGAGGGCGCGCAGGGAGCGGCGCTGCTGGACCCACTCGCGGGCGAAGGCGGCGTCGTCGATCAGGTCGGCGCGGGCGATGCGGGCCATCGTCTCGTGGGCGATGTCCGCGGGGACCTCCCGCTCGGCCAGCCGCTGACGCATCTCCCCCTCGGAGCGACGCCGCGTGGACAGCAGGCGCATCAGGTACCGGCACTCGTGCACGACCTGCTTCTCCCGCGCGCGCTCCTCCTCGCTCTGTTCGACACGCGGCCGCTCGAGGATCTCCCGGGTGCGGGTGGCGAGCTGCTCGGTCACCTGCTGCGCGGGGCTCGTGCGCCGGCCGGGGGCCGCCCCTGGGGAGCTCTGCCGCGGGGAGGCGGTCACGGACCGGTCCGCGTGCGGTGCTGCGTCCGGGGGCCGCGCAGGGACGTCGTCGGCGCCGACGACCTGCTGGTCGCCGGCGCCGCCGGGGTGGTGCCGAGGAGTCATCGCTCAGATGGTGGCGGGGACGTCCTCGTCGAGGAACTCGTCCTCGCCCAGCACGTCCTCGGCTCCGATCTCGGTCTCGGGGGCGGACTGCTCTGCGGCGTACTTGCCGACTCCGAGGGTGCGCAGGATCTTCTCCTCGATCTCCGCGGCGAGGTCCGGGTTGTCCTTGAGGAACTGGCGGGAGTTCTCCTTGCCCTGCCCCAGCTGGTCGCCCTCGTAGGTGAACCAGGCGCCGGACTTGCGGACCACGCCGTGCTCCACGCCGAGATCGATCAGGCCGCCCTCGCGGGAGATGCCCTCGCCGTAGAGGATGTCGAACTCGGCCTGCTTGAAGGGCGGGGCCATCTTGTTCTTGACGACCTTGACGCGGGTGCGGTTGCCGACGGCGTCGGAGCCGGACTTCAGGGTCTCGATGCGGCGGATGTCCATGCGGACCGAGGCGTAGAACTTCAGCGCCTTGCCGCCGGTGGTGGTCTCGGGGCTGCCGAAGAAGACGCCGATCTTCTCGCGCAGCTGGTTGATGAAGATCGCGGTGGTGCCCGAGGAGGACAGCGCGCCGGTGAGCTTGCGCAGCGCCTGCGACATGAGGCGGGCCTGGAGGCCGACGTGGGAGTCGCCCATCTCGCCCTCGATCTCGGCCTTGGGCACGAGCGCGGCGACGGAGTCGACCACGACGATGTCCAGCGCGCCGGAGCGGATCAGCATGTCGGTGATCTCGAGGGCCTGCTCGCCGGTGTCCGGCTGGGAGACCAGCAGGGCGTCGGTGTCCACGCCGAGCTTCTTGGCGTACTCGGGGTCCAGCGCGTGCTCGGCGTCGATGAACGCGGCGATGCCGCCGTTGCGCTGCGCGTTGGCGACCGCGTGGAGAGCGACGGTGGTCTTGCCCGAGGACTCCGGACCGTAGATCTCGACGATGCGGCCGCGGGGCAGGCCGCCGACCCCGAGGGCGGCGTCCAGCGCGACAGATCCGGTGGGGATGACCTCGACGGGCGGGCGGGTGTCGTCGCCGAGCCGCATGATCGATCCCTTGCCGAACTGGCGGTCGATCTGGGCGAGGGCGTTGTCGAGGGAGGAGCCGCGATCCTTCGCGGTGGACTTGGGGGCGGACTTCGATGCAGCCATGGGGTGTTCCTTCCTGAGGGCCAGGTGGGCCGACGTGGTGACCTTGCGGCCACAGTAGGCGCCGACCCCGACATTCGCCGTTGCCCCGGTGCCCCTGTGGATGACGGGGCGCTGGGGAGGAGAGGTGCTGAGGCGGGCACGATGCCCGGGGACCGACGGACACAGACTACCGAACAGACGTTCGAACTCAAGTCGGCCACGGGCGTGTCGCGCCGCGTGTTCCGCAGCGATCCTGCGGGGCCGGCGGCGGCGCCGGCCCCGGGGGACGTCAGCGTCGTCGCTGCTCGACAGGGATCTCCCAGCGGGCGGACTCGGGGACCTCCATCGCCTCGCACAGCGCGGTCCACACCGCACGCACGGCGACCCCGCGCTCGAGTGCCTCGGCGGCGGTCAGGCCGCCGACCTCCTCGAGCACGAGGTCGTGGGTGTAGGTGCGGGCCAGCGACGAGCCGAACACGTGATCGGCCAGCTCCGCGAACTCGCTGCGGCGCACCTCAGCTGGCGCCGACCAGCGGCGCGGTGCCGTCGGCGAGCCCCTCGGGGACCGTGTCCGGGATCGTCACGCGCTCGGCGACCGCGATGCGATCGGAGACCTCGCGCAGGACGAAGGACAGCGGGAGACCGAGGGCGTCGGTCACGGAGACGAGCAGCTCGCTGGAGGCCTCCTTCTGCCCGCGCTCGATCTCGCTGAGATAGCCCAGCGAGACGCGCGCGTCGGAGGACACCTGCCGCAGCGTGCGGCCCTGGGCACGGCGCGCATCGCGCAGCACGTCCCCCAGCTCCTGGCGGTACAGGATCATGGACCTTCCTCCCTTCCTCTGACTCTGGATGAACTTCTCATGCACCTCTGGGATGCGGTACGTCGTCGTCATCACGTAGAGCCCAACGCGTCCTCCCGCGAGAGTGTTCCCCAGAGTGTAGTGGGCCACGTCCGAGGGTTCGCTGAAGATGTGCACGGTGGACGTCGGGGAGGAGAGGACCGCGTCGTCCCCGGCTGATCAGGACTCGGACGGATCGGCGAGCTCGACGGCGAGCTCATCGAGGGCCGCCTCGACGGCGAGGGCCCGGATCTCGGCTCTCCCGCCGCTGAGACGGACCTCACGGGTGCGGGCGGGACCGCCGCGTCGGGCGATCCCCAGGTGCACCGTGCCCTCCGGCACACCCCGCGCGTCGGGGCCGGGGCCGGCCACTCCGGTCGTGGACACGGCGAGGTCGGCGTCGTACAGCCGCTGCGCGCCCTCGGCCATCGCGGCGGCGACCTGCGCGGTCACCGCGCCGGTGCGCTCGAGCAGCCCGGCGTCCACGCCGAGCACTCGGCTCTTCGCCGCGTAGGAGTAACAGGCCGCTCCCCCGGCGACGACATCGCTCGCGCCGGGCACGTCGACCAGTCGGGCCACGACCGCGCCGGCCGTGAGCGACTCGGCGGTCGCGAGGGACCAGCCGCGCTCGCGCGCCGCGTCGATCACCGCGGCGGCGTCGATCACCGCGGCGGGGGTCCCGCTCATGCCTGCGCGGTCCCCGCCGAGAGCGCCTCACGGCGCAGGCGCAGGCCGTCCTTGAGGTTCACCAGGCCGGACCACACGGTCAGCACCACGGCCAGCAGCACCAGGGCCAGGCCGATCCAGCGCGCCGGGGACCACCACAGCTCGAAGGGGATGAGGCAGAAGGTGATCGCGATGGACTGCACCATCGTCTTCGCCTTGCCGGCCATGTTCGCCGGCAGCGCCCCGTACTTCAGGATGGTGAAGCGCATGACGGTGATGCCGATCTCGCGCACCAGGATCAGCACGGTCATCCACCAGGGGACGTACTCCCACACGGAGAGCATGATCAGCGCCGCGCCCGTGATCGCCTTGTCCGCGATCGGGTCCATGATCTTGCCGAAGTCGGTGATCAGGTTGCGGCTGCGGGCGAGGTGCCCGTCGACGAAGTCGGTGATCATCGCCAGGACGAACACCGCGGCGACGAGCAGACGCCCTCCGACCGAGTCGGGATAGAGGATCGCGAGCACCACCAGCAGCGGCACCATGACACAGCGCAGCATGGTGAGGATGTTGGCGATGTTCCACAGCGGGACCTCGGCCTCGGGCTTCGTGGTCATCGGTGCTCCTGGGGTGCGGCGGGACGGGATACGAGGGCGGGACGGGGGCGGGACGCTCAGCGGCCGGTGAGGCTCCAGGCGTCCTCGCTCTCCTCGTCGTCCTCGTCGTAGTAGTCGACGGCGGGCTCGGTGCCGTCGTCGGCGAGCGGGTCGCTGCCGTACCGGTCGGCGCTCCCCTCGCCCACGGGCTCGGTCGGCTCGGGCTCGAGGTCCACGGCCTGGTCGGCGCCGTAGGGCTCGTCGCCCTCCCCGCTCGGGGCTTCCTCCCCGCGGATGCGGGCGATCGCGGTGCCGAGCTCGTCGGGGTGGACGAGCACGTCGCGGGCCTTCGAGCCCTCGGAGGGGCCGACGATCTCGCGGGACTCGAGCAGGTCCATCAGCCGGCCCGCCTTCGCGAAGCCGACGCGCAGCTTGCGCTGCAGCATGGAGGTCGAGCCGAACTGCGTGGTGACCACGAGCTCCGCGGCCTGCAGCAGCACCTCGAGATCGTCACCGATGTCGTCGTCGATCTGCTTCTTCTCCGCGACGACGGTGACGTCCTCGCGGTAGTTCGGCGTCATCTGCGTCTTGACGTGGTCGACGACCTTGTGGATCTCCGACTCGTTGACCCAGGCGCCCTGGACGCGCATCGGCTTCGCCTTGCCCATCGGGTGGAACAGGGCGTCGCCCTGGCCGATGAGCTTCTCCGCACCGGGCGTGTCGAGGATGACGCGGGAGTCCTGCAGGGAGGAGGTCGAGAAGGCGAGGCGGCTGGGCACGTTCGCCTTGATGATGCCGGTGACGACGTCGACCGACGGGCGCTGCGTGGCGAGGATCAGGTGGATCCCCGCGGCACGGGCGAGCTGGGTGATGCGCTGGATCGAGGCCTCGACGTCGCGGGGGGCGACCATCATGAGGTCCGCGAGCTCGTCGACGACCACCAGCAGGTACGGGTAGGGGGCAAGGCGCCGCTCGCTGCCGGCGGGGACCTGCACCTCCCCGGCGCGCACGGCCTTGTTGAAGTCGTCGATGTGCTTGAACCCGAAGGCGGCGAGGTCGTCGTAGCGGGCGTCCATCTCCTTGACGACCCACTCGAGCGCCTCGGCGGCCTTCTTCGGGTTGGTGATGATCGGGGTGATCAGGTGCGGGATGCCCTCGTAGATGGTGAGCTCCACGCGCTTGGGGTCCACCAGCACCATCCGCACCTCCTCCGGGGTGGCGCGCATGAGGATCGAGGTGATCATCGAGTTGACGAAGCTGGACTTGCCGGCGCCGGTGGCGCCCGCGACCAGCAGGTGCGGCATCTTGGCGAGGTTCGCGACGACGAACCCGCCCTCGACGTCCTTGCCCACGCCCATCACCAGCGGGTGCTCGTTGCGGCGGGCGACCTGGCTGCGCAGCACGTCGCCGAGCGCGACGGTCTCGCGGTCGGTGTTGGGGATCTCGATGCCGATCGCCTTCTTGCCGGGGATCGGCGAGAGGATCCGCACGTCCGAGCTCGCGACGGCGTAGGCGATGTTCTTGTCCAGCGCCGTGACCTTCTCGACCTTGGTGCCGGGCTCGAGCTCGACCTCGTAGCGGGTGACCGTCGGGCCACGGGAGAAGCCCACCACCTCGGCGGCGACCTTGAACTGCGCGAAGACCTCCTCGAGCGCGCTGACCACCCGGTCGTTGGCCTCGGAGCGGGTCTTGTGCGGCGGCCCCTCGAGCAGGAAGGAGGACTCCGGCAGGGTGTAGACCACGTCGCCGGCGAGCTCGAGCTGCTCGCCCGCGCGGGGCAGGTCGCCCATCGGCGGATGCACCAGCTCGGTCGCGTCCTCGGGCTTCTCCGCCGGTGCGGCGGCGGGCGCCTTCTTCGTGGGCATGGGGGTGGTGCGGTCGCCGCCGCGGGCCCCCTTGGCGGGCAGCGCCGCGGTGGGCGCCTCGTCGCCGGTGGGGAAGGTCTTGGCGCGCTGGTTCTCGTCCTCGACGACGTCGAAGACCTCGGTCGCGTCCTCCGGGGCGCCGCGGCGCGGACCGGCGGGGCCGGCCTTTGCCGCCTTCGCGCCCTTGCCGGCGCGACCCGGCTTCTTTGCGCCGGGGCGGCCCTCCTCGGCCACGCCCTGCTCGAAGGCCTCGTCGCCGGCGTAGCCGAACGCCTCGTGGTCCCGTTCGGCCTCCGCGGCCTCCGCCTTCTCCTTGCGGGTGCGGCGACGGGTGCGGGCTGCGGGCTGGGCCTCGGTCTCCTGCTCGTGCACTGCCGGGTCGACGCGGCGCGGGCGCAGGCCGAAGGCGATGCGCTCCTCGTCCTCCTCCTCGCTGCGGCCGACCATCACGTCGTAGACGCCGCGCAGGCGGGAGGGGATCGACTCGACCGGCGTCGCGGTGAGCACGAGGATGCCGAAGGCGATCAGGGCGGAGTGGATGATCACGACGGCCAGCGGCGGCAGCAGCGCCTCGAGCGGCGCGGCCGCGAGATAGCCGAGCACGCCGCCGCCTCGGGCGAGGGCGTCGATGCCGTCGGCCGGGGCGGGCAGCCGCGCCGAGACCGAGGCGATGGCGGAGATCGCGGTGAGCAGCACGGCGATCCCTATCGAGATGCGGGTGTTGGCGCGCACCTGGTCGGGGCGCCGGAACATGCGCAGCGACCAGCCGGCGGCCAGCAGCGGGATCACCATGGAGGAGATCCCGAAGGTGCCGGCGACCACGGTGTGCACGGCGCCGAGCACGGGTCCGCTGGACTGCCACCACTCGACCACGGCGACGAGCACCGCGATGAGCATCAGGAACAGCGCGTAGCCGTCGCGCCGCTGCTCGGGCTCGACCTCCCAGCGCTGCACCCCGATGCCGCGGACCATGCCGCCGACCATGCGGGCGATCGCCAGATAGCCGGAGCGCACTGCGCGCACCGGCAGGGGGAGCGTCGAGGGGTCGTTCGCCGCGGCTCCGCGGGTCCGGGAGCTGCCGGAGGCCGAGGAGCGGGACGAGCCTTTCGACGCACGTGCGGGGGAAGACGTACGTGTCGCCATGGTCCCGATGGTACATTCCGGCCCCCGCTCGGCCCGGGAGGCGACCCGCGCGATCCGGTCCCGCGGGGTGCGGATCACGCCGCCGACAGGGGTTCCGCCCCCGGGCCGCGCCGCGGGCACGTGTCCGGCTCGGCGGGACGCGGGAGGCTCAGGCCTCGACGACCACCGGGATGATCATGGGGCGCCGGCGCAGCCGCTGGCCGACGTAGCGGCCGACGACCCGCCGCATGACCTGCTGCAGCTGGTAGGTGTCGCGGCGGTCGGCCTGGTCGGCGACCGCCTGCTCGAGTGCCTTGACGATGTCGGGCCGGAGCCGGTCGAAGACCGCGTCGTCCTCGGCGACGCCGCGGGCGTGGATCTCGGGTCCCGCGATCAGCGCCCCGGTCTCGGAGTTCACGACCGCGAACAGGGAGATGAACCCCTCGTCGCCGAGGATGCGGCGGTCCTTGAGGTCGGCCTCGGAGATCTCGCCGACGCTCGAGCCGTCCACGTACACGTAACCGTTGGGGATCTCCCCGACCACCTCGGCGATCCCGTCCTTCAGGTCCACGACCTGGCCGTCGCGGGCGAGGACCACGCGCTCGCGCGGCACGCCGGTGGCCTCGGCGATGCGGCCGTTGGCGATGAGGTGGCGGACCTCGCCGTGGATGGGCATGACGTTCCTCGGCCGCACGATGTTGTAGCAGTACAGCAGCTCGCCCTCGCTGGCGTGCCCGGAGGTGTGGACCTTGGCGCTGCCCTTGTGGACCACCTCGGCGCCGAGCGCCACGAGACCGTTGACCACGCGGAAGACCGCGTTCTCGTTGCCGGGGATGAGGGAGGAGGCGAGGATGACCACGTCGCCGGGGCCGACGGAGACGCGGTGGTCGCGGTTCGCGATGCGGCCCAGCGCCGCCATCGGCTCGCCCTGGCTGCCGGTGCACATCAGCACCACCTGCTCGTCGGGCAGGGAGTCGATCCGCTTGACGTCGACGAGGGTGTCCTCGGGGACGCGGAGGTAGCCCATGTCCGCGGCGATGCCCATGTTCCGCACCATCGAGCGGCCCACGAAGGCGACCTTCCGCCCGTGCGCCGCGGCGGCGTCGAGCACCTGCTGGACGCGGTGGACGTGGCTGGAGAAGGAGGCCACGACGATCTTCTGGCGTGCGCGGGCGAAGATCCCCTCCAGCACCGGGCCGATCTCCTGCTCGCCGACGGTGAAGCCGGGGACCTCGGCGTTGGTGGAGTCGGTCATGAACAGGTCCACCCCGGCCTCGCCGAGGCGGGCGAAGGCGCGCAGGTCGGTGATCCGGCCGTCGAGCGGGAGCTGGTCCATCTTGAAGTCGCCGGTGTGCAGGACGGTCCCGGCGGGGGTGCTCACGTGCACCGCGAGCGCGTCGGGGATCGAGTGGTTCACGGCCACGAACTCGCACTCGAAGGGGCCGAAGCTCTCGGTCTGCCCCTCCGCGACGGCGAGGGTGACGGGACGGATGCGGTGCTCGCGCAGCTTCGCCTCGATGAAGGCGAGGGTCAGCCGGCTGCCCACCAGCGGGATGTCGGGCTTGCGCCGCAGCAGGTAGGGCACGGCGCCGATGTGGTCCTCGTGCCCGTGGGTGAGCACGATCGCGGCGACGTCGTCGAGCCGGTCCTCGAGCATGTCGAAGTCCGGCAGGATCAGGTCCACGCCGGGCTGGGACTCCTCGGGGAAGAGCACCCCGCAGTCGACGATCAGCAGGCGGCCCTCGTACTCGAGGACGGTCATGTTGCGGCCCACGTCGCCGAGGCCGCCCAGCGGCGTGATCCGCAGCGTGCCCGGGGCGAGCTCGGGCGGTGCGGGGAGACGGTCGGTGAAGGCGGCGGTCATCTGGGTCTCCTCGGCACTCGGGCGGATCGGGTCAGAGCAGGCCGGCGGCGTCCAGTGCGGCGGAGAGCTCGCGCAGCTGGGTGGCGTCGGCGGGCAGGTGCGGCCCGCGCATCGCGGCGTGCGGCAGCACGCCCTGCAGGTGCAGCGCGGCCTTCGCGGCGACAGCGCCGGGCATCCGGTTCATGACCGCCTCGACCACGGGCACGAGCCGGCGATGGGCCTCGAGGGCGGCGGGCAGGTCGGAGCGGTCCACCGCCTCGACCATCTCCCGCTCGATGTCGCCGGCGATCTGGCTGACCACGGAGACCATGCCGGCCGCGCCGAGCGTCAGCCAGGGCAGGTTCAGCGCGTCCTCGCCGGAGTAGTAGACGAGGTCGGTCTGCGCCATGACGAGGGAGGCCTGCTGGAGGTCGGCCTTGGCGTCCTTCACCGCGACGATGCGCGGGTTCTCCGCCAGGCGCAGCAGGGTCTCCAGCGCCAGCGGGATCCCGGCGCGGCCGGGGATGTCGTAGAGCATCACCGGCAGGTCGGTGGAGTCCGCGATCGCGGTGGTGTGGGAGACGACCCCGGCCTGGGAGGGCTTGGAGTAGTAGGGCGTGACCACGAGCAGCCCGTCGACGCCGACCTCGGCGTGCGCGCGGGCGAGGTCGATCGAGTGGGCGGTGTCGTAGGTGCCGACCCCGGCGACCACGGTCGCCCGCTCGCCGACGGCCTCGACCACGGCGCGGGCCAGGTCGATCTTCTCGACGTCGGTGAGGGTGGGCGCCTCCCCCGTCGTGCCGGAGACGACGACGAGGTCGTGGCCGTGCTCGACGACGTGGGCGGCGAGCGACTGGGCCGCGTCGAGGTCGACGCGGTGGCCGTCCTCGCTCAGCGGGGTGACCATCGCGGTCCCCACCGCGCCGAACGGTCGCGCAGGGCGCTGGTCGGTGCTGCTCATGGTCTCCTCCAGGGGAAGTGCTGCTGCCCGGATCCTAGTGCAGGGGCGGCCGTGTCCCGTGCCGTCCCGGCACGCGGCGGGTCCGTCGGCGCCGTGCCGCGGCGGGCGGCGGCGGGGCGGGCGGCGGCGGGGCGAGGGCCCGCCGCCGCGAGCTCCTCAGCGCCGGTCCGCGCCGCCGAGGTCGACGAGGATCGCCAGCGGCGTGCGCTGGCGGCCCTGGCCGAGGGGGTTGTCGGCGAAGGTCGCCTCGAGCACCTCGTTCGTGGTGGGCACGTCCGAGCCCAGCACGTTGCGGCCGATGTCGTTGGCGTCCATCACGACCGTGCCGACGAAGCTGTCGCGCAGCGCGGCGGGGATCTCCGCGCCGCGGATCGCGGCGGAGATCCGCGCGGCGACCGCGTCCGGGTCCTTGGGCGGGAGCTTCGCGGAGACGTTCGAGGGGAAGGCGGAGTACGGGGTGGGCCCGTCGATCGCGCGCACGTTCGCGCCGACGACCTCGTAGAACAGACCACGCCTGCCGACGACCTTTCCCGCGGCGCCGACGGCGGAGGCGGCGACGACGCGCGGGAGCCCCACCTCGCGGATCGCGAGCTCCATCGTGGTCGGGTCGCCCAGGCCGATGCCGGCCGGGGTGCGGGAGACGAAGCGGCTGAGCACCTTGGCGGAGCGGCGGGGCCTGATCTCCCAGGTGAACCAGGAGCGGCCCTGCGTGATCGCGATGATCTTCTCGCTGATCACGAAGTACCAGGGCGCACCGTCGGGGACGACGCCGCCCGGCAGGGACGCGGCGAAGGCCTCGACCCGCTCGCGGGCGATCCGCTCGATGTCGTCGCCGCGGGCGACGAGCTGCGTCTGCAGCGGCAGGCGGCGCCAGGTGCGGCCGTCGGCCTCGGAGACGAGGTCGAGCTGCTTGCCCTCGTTGGCGACGTAGTCGCTCTTGGGCACGACCTCCTCCTCGGCCGCGGGCTCTGCGGCGACGGCGGCGGGGGCCGGGGCGGCGGCGAGCGCGGCCTCGTCGGCCGAGCCGCCGAGCGCGCGGGTGGCGCCCTCGGCGTCGTCGAAGAAGATGCGCATCCACAGCTCGACGTTCAGCAGGCGCCAGAACATCAGCGTGCCGTGGTTCTCCGGATGGGCGATGTAGTCGTCGAACAGCGCGAGCACGCTCGGCGCGTCGAAGTAGGGTCGGGAGGCGAAGGATGCGGAGGCGAAGACGTCCCGCAGCTGCGGCGCGATCGAGCGGAACCACTCCCCCTCGGGGGTGGTGAAGCCGATCTTGTTGCGGCGCTTGGAGATCATGTCGGGGAGGATCCCGTCCATCGCCTCGCGCAGGATCCGCTTGTTCCAGCCGTCGTGGATGATCGCGGACTCGTCGAGGGAGAACAGGAACTTCAGCAGCTCCTTGTCGACGAAGGGGACGCGCCCCTCGATGCTGAAGCGCATCGTGTTCTTGTCCTCGTAGCGCAGCAGCGAGGGCAGGGAGGAGCGGAAGGTGTCCTCGAGCAGGCGCTCCTTGAGGTCGTCCTGGACCGAGGTGACCTTCTCGCCGCTGTGCTCGGCGACGAAGCCGGAGTTCAGCAGCGCCTCCATCGGCACGGAGGTGCGGCCGGAGAACTTGGTGCGGGCGAGCTTGCGGAGGATGTCGCGGGAGCCGACGACCTCGGAGGCGAGCTCCTTGAACCGCTTCTGGCGGCGCAGCTGGCGCAGGTAGACGTAGAAGTACGGGTTGTACCCGGCCATCATCTCGTCGGCGCCCTGCCCGTCCAGGAGCACGGTGATGTGCTGGCTGGCCTCGCGCATCACGGCGTACTGCGCGTAGGGGCCGGTCGAGATGATCGGCTCCTCCTGGGTGCGCACGAAGTCGTGGAGGTCCTCGAGGAACGCCTCGGGCTGCGGGTGGATCTTGTGGGCCGTGATCTGGCCGCGGTTCTCGTCCAGCAGCGCGTCGACGTAGCGCTCCTCGTCGTTGGAGGAGTTCGGGAAGACGGCGGAGAAGGTGTTCTGGCGGGAGCCGACCGCCTCGTAGCCCGCGTCCTCGGGCTGCTCGCGCAGCTGGCGCGCGATCACGGCGGCGACGGCGGAGGAGTCCAGCCCGCCGGAGAGGGAGGTGCCGACGGGGACTTCCGACTGCAGGCGCATCCGCACGGAGTCCTGGAAGCGCTCGCGGTACTCGTCCACGACCGACTGGTCGTAGGGACGGCTGGGGCGGGCGGCGATCTCGCGCAGCTCCTCCTTCAGCCGGGTGAAGGAGCGCACCTCGGTGCCGTCGGGACGGATCTCGAGCACCTCGCCGGACATCAGGCGGTTCACGCCGGCGAAGAAGGTGCGGGAGTCGTCGTCCTGGACGCGGAACTTCAGGTAGCGGTAGACGGCGCGGTCGTCCGGCGCGGCCTCGAAGGTGCCGGAGGCGAGCAGCGAGCGGATCTCCGAGCCGAAGACGACCTTCGGCGCCCCACCGGCCTCGGAGGCGGGGTCCAGGCGGTAGTAGAGCGGCTTGATGCCGAAGTGGTCGCGGGCGAGGGTGACGGTGCCGGTGGTCGCGTCGTGGATCGCGAAGGCGAACATGCCGTTGAAGCGGTCATAGGCGGCGGTGCCCCACTCGGCGTGCGCCTCCAGCAGCACCTCGGTGTCCGAGTCGGTGCGGAAGATGTGGCCGAGCTGCTCGAGCTCGGCGCGCAGCTCGAGGTAGTTGTAGGTCTCGCCGTTGTAGACGATGGTGTAGCGGCCGTCGGCGGTGGTCATCGGCTGGGCGCCGTGCTCGCGGTCGATGATGGCCAGGCGCCGGTGGGCCAGCCCGGCCTCGCCGTCGACGAAGAGGCCCTCGCCGTCGGGACCGCGGTGGGCCAGGGCGCCGCTCATCCGGCGGGCGATCCGCTCGGTGTCAGCGCCGTATCCGTAGGTGCCGGCGATTCCGCACATGGGGCGAGTCCTTTCGAGGGGGACGGCTGCGCCCTCGGTCCGGACGCTCGCCGCCGTGGGGCGGCGACGTCGGGGACGTCGTCCGCAGGGCGCGGGACGGACCGGTCGGGCCGCCCAAGGGTATCAACGGGGCCGCGGCCGACGGAGCAGGCGCGGCGCGACGGTCAGCTTCCGCGGCGGGCGAGGACGAGGTCCTCGCCCTCGACGCGGACCTCGAGGTCGTCCAGCGAGGTGACCAGGGCGTCCGCGAGCGGGGACAGCTCCCCGGCGGGGGTGGTCGTGGTCACGGCGACGGTGCGAGCCCCAGCGGCGATCCCGGCGCGGAGCCCGCCGACGGAGTCCTCGAGGACGACGGTGCGGGAGGGCTCGACCCCGACCCGCTCGGCGCCCAGGAGGTACGGCTCCGGATCGGGCTTGCCGTGGGTGACCTGGTCCGCGGTGACCAGCCCGTCGGGCACGGGCAGCCCGGTGCGGGACCAGCGGGCCTCGAACAGGGGCCGGGTGCAGGAGGTGACGATGGTCCAGCTCGCGCGGCCCAGGGTCTCGGCGGCGGCATCGAGCTCGGCGAGCAGCCGCTCGGTGCCGGGCAGGACGACGATCCCCTCCACGTCCTGCATCTCGAGCTCCTCGATGCGGCGGTGGGCCGCGTCGAGCTCGGCCTCGCTCGCCTCGGGCAGGATCTGGGCGAGGATGCGGCGGGCGGGCATGCCGTGATGGGCGTGGCCGAACCGGAGGTCGGTGCCCAGCTCGCGCAGGAGCGTGTTCCAGGACCGCTCGACGGCGGGGCCCGAGTCGATCAGGGTCCCGTCCATGTCCAGCAGGAGGGCGCCGGTGCGCAGCGGCAGGGCGGTGTCGGAAGCGGGATCCTGGGAGTCCGTCATGCCGTCAGAATCTCATATCCCCTGTCGGACGCGCGGTGGATGTCGGTGCAGGTGATCGTAGAGTGTCCAGCATCATGACCGCCGCCGTCCCCGCCTCGTCGCCGCGCCACCACGCCCCCGATGCGCGGCTGCGCTCGATCCGTCGCACCGGCTTCTCGATCGGTCTGGCGACGGGGCTGTACGGGATCAGCTTCGGCGCGCTCGCGACCGCTTCGGGGCTCGATGTGTGGCAGGCGATGGTGCTCTCCGCGGTGATGTTCACCGGCGGCAGCCAGTTCGCCTTCGTGGGCGTGGTGGGCGGGGGCGGCTCCGCCCTCGGCGCGGCGCTCGCCTCGCTGCTGCTGGGGATCCGCAACACGCTGTACGGGCTGATCCTCGCCCCCTCCCTGCCGCGCGGCGGGGCGAGGGGCGCGGCCCGCGCGCAGCTGACGATCGACGAGTCCGCGGCGCTGGCGGCGACGGGCACGACCGAGGCGGAGCGTCGGGCGGGGTTCTGGTCCGCCGGGGTGTGGGTGTACGTCTTCTGGAACCTGTTCACCCTCGCGGGCGCGCTGGCCGGTCAGCACATCGCCGATCCCGCGGCCTGGGGGCTCGACGCCGCCGCGGCCGGGGCGTTCATCGCGCTGCTGTGGCCGCGGCTGCGCAGCGGGGACGCGGTCGCGATCGCGGTGGCCGCAGCGTTCGTGGCGCTGCTGACCACGCCGGTGCTTCCCGCCGGGCTGCCGGTGCTCGCCGCGGCGCTGGTCGCGGTGGTGGCCGGTCTGCTGCCGTCCCGTCGCGGGGCGACGGGGCACGCAGCGCCCGAGGTCGGTGCGTCGGACGACGAGCCCGCGACGGACGAGGAGGAGCGGCGATCAGCCTGCTGTGGATCGCGGTGATCGCCGCGTCGGTGCTGTCCTTCGTGCAGAAGTGGATCGGCTACCAGGCGCCGCAGGACGTGCTCGAGCGCCCCCGGATCGCGCGGATCACGCGCCTGCTGCCGATCGCGCTGCTGGGGGCGCTGGTGGCGACCCAGACCGCGGCCGACGGGACGGAGGTCGTGCTGGACGCGCGGCTGGCCGGGCTGGGCGTCGCGGTGGTGCTGCTGCTGGTGCGGGCGCCGTTCCTGGTGGTCGTGGTCGGCGCCGCCGCGGCGGCGGCCGCGCTGCGGGCGCTCGGCTGGGCCTGAGCGCGGCGTCCTGCTCGTCGCGCCGCTCGACGCACCGCTCGCCATCGCGCTCGCCCGGGCTCCCGGCGCGAGGACGCCCGACGGGTCAGCGGCGCGCGGCCTCGATCGCGCGACGGGTCGCCATGCGCGCTCCCTTGCGGTCGCGCAGCGCGTCGTAGGCCAGGGCGAGGCGGAACCAGGCGCTCCACTCCCCCTCGCCGCCGTCCTGGACCGCGGTGCGCGCGGCCTCGAACTCGGCCCGGGGGTCCTCCCCCTCGGCGTCGGCCGGGGGCTCGTACCGGGCGGAGAGGTCGCCGGCGGCCATGCCGAAGAGCACCTCGCGCCAGGTCACCCACACGGTCAGCACCAGCAGCACCACGATGCCGATGGCCAGCCCGTACCCGAGCCCTCCCCCGGCGCGCACGAAGCCCCAGGCGATCCAGCCCAGGCCCCACGCATAGGCCGCAGTGACCAGAACGAGCCCTGTGACCATCAGCTTCTCTCGCATCCCTGTCCCCGTCCCGGGCCTCAGCCGAGGTCCATGTAGCCGTCCAGGCCCACGGTGAGGCCCGGGTGCGAGGCGACCTCGCGCACGCCCAGCAGCACGCCGGGCATGAAGCTGATGCGATCGAAGGAGTCGTGGCGCAGCACGAACTGCTCTCCCACCCCGCCGAACTGCACGACCTCGTGGGCGACGAGGCCCCGCTGGCGCACCGCGTGGACGTGGATGCCGTCGACGACCGCGCCGCGGGCGCCGTCCGGGTCCTTCTCGGTGGCGTCCGGGACCGGGCCGAGACCCGCCGCGGCCCGGCCGCGGGCGATCGCGGCGGCGGTGTGGCGGGCGGTGCCGGAGGGGGCGTCGAGCTTGTTCTCGTGGTGCATCTCGATGATCTCGGCGCTGTCGTAGTAGCGCGCGGCGACCTCGGCGAAGCGCATGGCGAGCACGGCGCCGATCGCGAAGTTCGGGGCGATCAGCACGCCCACGCCCTCGGCGCCCGCGAGCCGCTCCCGCAGCGCCTCGAGCGACTCCTCGCTCCAGCCGGTGGTGCCGACCACGGCGTGGATGCCGTGGTCGATCAGCCAGGCGACGTTGTCGGCGGTGGCGGAGGGGACGGTGAGGTCGATCGCGACCTCGGCCCCGGCCTCGGCCACGGCGTTCAGTTCGTCGCCGCGGCCGATCCGGGCGACGAGCTCGAGGTCGTCGGCGTCCTCGACGGCACGACAGGCGGCGGCGCCCATGCGGCCGGCGGCGCCGAGCACGGCGACGCGGGTGGGGCGTGCGGAGGACGAGGTGGATGCGGGGGTCATGGCGGCTCCTGGGGTCGTGGCGGTGGGCGGAGGGGCGGGAACGGGGAGGGTCCGCGAGGTGGGATCAGCTCTCGGGGCCGACCTCGACCCGGGTGCTGTACGAGCGGGACAGGCGCGCGGCGAGGTCCCGCACGTCGGCGACGTCGACCTTCCCGATGCGGGCGAGGGTCTCGTCGACGCTGGTGTAGCGGCCGTGGACCAGCTCGATCGTGCCGAGGCGGCCCATCCGGGAGCTGGTGTCCTCGAGGCCGAGTGCGAAGGAGCCGGTGATCTGGCCCTTCGCCCGGATCAGCTCGAGCTCGTCGACGCCCGTCTCGCCCATGCGGCCGAGCTCCTCGGCCAGCAGCTCGACGACCTGGCCCGTGCGGCCGGGACGGCAGGCGGCGTACATGCCGAACAGTCCCGCATCGCGGTAGCCGGCGCTGAAGGAGTAGACGGTGTAGGCCAGCCCCCGCTCCTCGCGGACGGACTGGAACAGGCGCGAGGACATGCCGCCGCCGAGCACGGACATCAGCACCGAGAGGGTGTGGCGGTCCTCGCTGAGCGCGGTGAGGCCCTGTCCGCCGAGGTAGATGTGGTTCTGCTCGGTGGGGCGGGCGAGTCGGTGCGGGGCGAGCGCGCCGACGTCGGCGGCGGTCCCGTCGCTCGGCACGACGGTCGCGGCGCGCCGGCCGCGGGAGGGCAGCGCCCCCTCGTCCAGGCTCCAGCCGCCGCGGCGCAGGCCGGCGGCCAGGAGGCCGGCCAGCTCGTCGTGGTCGATGTCGCCGACGGCGGTGACCACGAGGTTGTCCGGCCGGTAGTGCTCGCGGTAGTGGGCGCGGACGTCCTCGATGGTGAGCGCCTCGACGCTCGCGGCGGTGCCGCCGACGGGACGGCCGAGCGCCGTGTCGGGGCCCAGCACCTGGGCGAGGAAGGTCTCGTAGCCGATGTCGCCCGGGTCGTCCTCCGCCATGGCAAGCTCCTCGAGGATGACCTCGCGCTCGGTGGCCAGGGCGTCCTGCTCGAGGACGGAGGAGGTGATCATGTCGGTGAGGACGTCCACGGCCATCGGCACGTCGGCCGAGCGCACCCGACCGTAGTAGAGGGTGTGCTCCTTGGCGGTGACGGCGTTGGAGTCGCCGCCCACCTCGTCGAAGGCTGTGGCGATGTCCATCGCGCTGCGGCGCCGGGTGCCCTTGAACAGCAGGTGCTCGAGCACATGGGTCGATCCCGCATGGGCGGGGGCCTCGTCGCGGGAGCCGACCGGCAGCCACAGCCCGATGCTCGCGCTGCGCACGCTGCGGTCGGTCTGGGTGAGCAGCCGCACCCCGCCGGGCAGGATGCTGCGCCGCACGCCGGTCGCGGCGTCGAGGATGACGTCGGAGGCAGGATCGTCGTAGAGGAGGTCGGAAGGCATCGCTCGATTGTTCCACGGGTGGCGCGCCGCTCCGAGAGACCTCGCTCACCTCACTCCTGGCCGGGAGGAGGGCGCTCCCACAGCAGCTCGAACCACATCCGCGCGCCGTCGTCGAGGGTGACCACGTCGAACACCGCGTCGGAGGTCCGGGACAGCTGCTGGGCGCGCACGGTGCGCCCAGCGCTCTCCAGCAGGTCGTACTCGTCCTGCACGCCGAGCACCGCTCTCGGATCCTCCGCGCTCCCGGTCCCGCTGGCACGCAGACCGGCGAGCGCGAGCCGCACCTGCTCTGCGTCCACCTGCCCGCCGGCCGCCTCACGGCATCTCCAGCGGCGACCACTCCTGGCCGTCCCACTTGATCACGCCCCACCATCGGGTCACGGCATAGAGGGTGCCGTCGGGGGCCCATGCGGTGCGTCCCAGCTCCCCGGGGGCTCCGATGTCGGGGACGGACTTCGGCAGGTCGATGCGCTCGTGTCCCGCGAGGCCGGCGCTCCAGATCTCGAGAGCCTCGGACTCTCCGCCGGAAACGGCGAGGCGACCGTCCGGCCCCACGGCGAGGTACTCGGGCACGGGGATTCCCGATTCGACGTCCCTGCCGCATCCGGAGTCGGGGGAAGCCGGCTGGAGCCGGGCCTCCTCGGCGATGCCCAGGACGAAGCGTCCCTGGTCGTCGGCGGCGATCCCCACCGCATCCTGCGAGCAGCCCTCCAGGGCCATGGCCCTCTCGCCGGTGCGGGCATTCCAGTGCTCGGCGCCGCGTCCCTGGACAGCGACGGCGATCTGCGAGCCGTCCCGCGAGTAGGCGAGGGCCATCGGGGTCCCGTACGAGACGCGCAGGACCGGCTGGGTCGCGCATGTGCCCCCGGCGAGCGACCAGAGCCGGATCGTCCCGTCCGTGCTCAGGGAGGCGAGCTGGTCGCCATCAGGGCTGAAGGCGAGATCCCGGATGACCCGGGAGCGTCGGGAATCGGACTCCTCATGGCCGCCGAGTGTCCACAGCACCTCACCATCGGGTCGCGCCAGGTGGATCGCGAGCTCTCCGGCCGTCGCGATCAGGTCCTCCTGAGGATGCCAGACGATGGCCCCGGTCATGGTGTCGTCGAAGCGGGCGACGATCTCCCCGGTGGCGGTGTCCCAGATCGTCGTGCCGGCCGTCTCGCTCTCCGACAGCGCCTGCCGGTGCCACCACTCATGGGCGGCGACGCGAGCACCGTCCGGTGACACGGCAAGGCCGAGGAGTCCGAGCTGCGGCTCGTTGCGAAGGTGGGTCTCCGCTCCGAGCGAGGGGAGGGAGAGCCCTGCTCCGGACTCGACCGGCTGATCACCCTCCAGGCAGATGCTGTCCGGGGGCCCGCCGCAGCCACTGAGCGTCCCTGCCCCGAGGAGGAGCCCGGCCCCCAGCAGGGCTCGTCGGGTGGTCTCGCTCATCCCTGGCTCACCGGGACACCGGCATCGCTGCGTCATGGGGCCGCCGCGTCGCTCCTGGAACGACTGACGCGTCCAGCCCCGAGATCGTACGATCCACCTGGTCGATCCGTGCCCGTAGCGTCCCCTCCGCGCGCCGGCCGGCATCGGAGCACCGCAGGACCTCCTCGGTGTCCATCCTCAGCGTGCCGTTCCTCGCCGCCCCCGGCGCCCGGACTCCCGTGATCGGGCTCACCGCGATCACCTTATGCGACGGCACCGGCCCCACCCAAGCACGGCTCGTCGCCTGTGGACGGCTGGCGCATGATGCGCATGGACCGGCTCATGGCGGGGCCGGGAACGGTGCGAGGGCGGCACCCCGAGTGGGGTGCCGCCCTCGCACGAGCGCTCAGCGGGTGAGCGACGGGATCACTCGGCGGTGGTCTCCTCGGCGGCGACGGTCGCCTGCGACTCGACAGCCTCGGCAGACTCGGACTCGTCCTCGATCACGGCGAGGGAGATCTTGCCGCGGTTGTCGATCTCGCGGATCTCCACCTCGATCTTCTGGCCGACCTTGGCGACGTCCTCGACGTTCTCGACCCGCTTGCCGCCGTTGAGCTTGCGCAGCTGGGTGACGTGGAGCAGGCCGTCCTTGCCCGGGGTGAGCGAGACGAAGGCGCCGAAGTCGACCACGCGCACGACGGTGCCGAGGTAGCGCTCGCCGACCTCGGGCACCATCGGGTTGGCGATGGCGTTGACCGCGGAGCGGGCCGCCTCGGCCGAGGGGCCGTCGGTCGCGCCGATGTAGACGGTGCCGTCGTCCTCGATGGTGATGTCGGCGCCGGTGTCGTCCTGGATCTGGTTGATCATCTGTCCCTTCGGCCCGATGACCGCACCGATCTTGTCGACAGGGATGGTCACCGCGAGCACGCGCGGGGCGTGCGGGCTCATCTCATCGGGCGCGTCGATCGCCTCGCCCAGCACCGAGAGGATCGCCAGACGCGCCTCGTGGGCCTGCGACAGGGCGCCGGTGAGCACCGAGGCGGGCAGGCCGTCGAGCTTGGTGTCGAGCTGGATGGCGGTGACGAACTCGGAGGTGCCGGCGACCTTGAAGTCCATGTCGCCGAAGGCGTCCTCGGCCCCGAGGATGTCGGTGAGGGCCGCGTAGCGGGTCTCGCCGTCCACCGTGTCGGAGATCAGTCCCATCGCGATGCCGGCGACCGGGGCGCGCAGCGGCACGCCGGCGTTCAGCAGCGAGAGGGTCGAGGCGCAGACGGAGCCCATCGAGGTCGAGCCGTTGGAGCCGAGGGCCTCGGACACCTGACGGATCGCGTAGGGGAACTCCTCGCGGCTGGGCAGCACCGGCACGATGGCGCGCTCGGCGAGCATGCCGTGGCCCACCTCGCGGCGCTTCGGGGAGCCGACGCGGCCGGTCTCGCCGGTGGAGTACGGCGGGAAGTTGTAGTGGTGGATGTAGCGCTTGCGGTCGACGGGCCCGAGGGAGTCGATCTGCTGCTCCATCTTGAGCATGTTCAGCGTGGAGACGCCCAGGATCTGGGTCTCGCCGCGCTGGAACAGCGCCGAGCCGTGCACGCGCGGGAGCACCTCGACCTCGGCGGAGAGAGCGCGGATGTCGCGCAGGCCGCGGCCGTCGATGCGGACGCCCTCGGTGAGGACCTTCTTGCGCACGACCTGCTTGGTCAGCGCGCGGAAGGCGCCGGAGACCTCGGACTCGCGACCCTCGAGCTGCGCGCCCTCGGCGGCGAGCTCGGCGGTGACCTCGCCGAGCAGCTGCTCGGTGCGCTCCTCGCGCTCGGTCTTCGCGGCGATGGACATGACCTCGGCCAGACGCTCGGTCGCGGCGGCCTCGACGATGCCGTAGGCGTCCTCCTGGTAGTCCAGGAAGAGCGGGAACTCGCGCACGGGCTTCGCGGCCTTCGCGGCGAGCTCCTGCTGCGCCACGCACAGGCTGCGGATGAAGACCTTGGCGGCCTCGAGGCCCTCGGCGACGACGGACTCCGTCGGAGCGATCGCGCCCTGCTCCTTGATGAGCGTCCAGGAGTTGTCGGTGGCCTCGGCCTCGACCATCATGATCGCCACATCGTCCTCGACGATGCGACCGGCGACGACCATCGAGAAGACGGCCTCGTCCAGCTGCGCGAAGGTCGGGAACGCGACCCACTGGCCGCCGCCCTGCGCGTCGGGCATGAGCGCGATGCGCACGCCGCCGATCGGGCCCGAGAAGGGCAGACCGGAGATCTGGGTGGACGCGGAGGCGCCGTTGATGCCGACGACGTCGTAGGCGTCCTCGGGGTTGCAGGCCATGACGGTCAGCACGACCTGGACCTCGTTGCGCAGGCCCTTGACGAAGGCGGGGCGCAGCGGGCGGTCGGTGAGGCGGGCGGCGAGGATCGCATCGGTGCCCGGGCGGCCCTCGCGACGGAAGAACGAGCCGGGGATGCGGCCCGCGGCGTACATCCGCTCCTCGACGTCGATGGTGAGGGGGAAGAAGTCGAAGTGCTCCTTCGGCTTGTTCGACACCGCGGTCGCCGAGAACACCATGGTGTCGTCGTCGAGGTAGACGGACACGGCACCGGCGGCCTGCTGGGCGAGGCGGCCGGTCTCGAAGCGGATCTCGCGACGGCCGTAGGCGCCGTTGTCGATGACGGCGGTGGTGGCGGTGATGTCAGGGCCTTCCATGGCCATGGGGGATCTCCTTGGTTGAGGGGTGCCCCTGCCGGTGCGGCCTTCGTCAGTCACCCGCGGCGCCCGGGCGGGACCGGGGTCTCCGGTCGCCCGATCCGCAGGCCACTGCCGAGGACCGAACCTGGTCGGGGCGGACATACGACACCGCCGCCCGCCCTGGGGGCGAGCGGCGGAGGGGATCAACGGCGGATGCCGAGGCGCTTGATCAGCGCACGGTAACGCTCGATGTCGTTCTCCTGGAGGTACTTCAGGAGGCGCTTGCGCTGACCGACCAGCAGCATCAGACCACGGCGCGTGTGGTGATCGTGCTTGTGGGTCTTGAGGTGCTCGGTCAGGTAGGTGATGCGGTGGGTGAGCAGCGCGATCTGGACCTCGGGCGAACCGGTGTCGCCCTCGCCGGTCGCGTACTCCGAGATGATCGCCTGCTTGGTGGCGGAATCGAAGGCCATACTGGTTCTCCTCAGGTCGTTGCGCGGCGCGCCGGGGCCTTCTGCCCCGGGCTCTTCCGACGAGCGGCCCCCGAGCGCACCTCACCCCTGCGGGTGGGCGTTGGCTGGGGGCGGGATCGCTCTCCGCGGCCGGTGTGACGGCTCGGGAAGGATATCAGGAGCCCAGGTCGCTCCGGGAGCGCTCCGCCTCGAGAGTGCGGCGGGTCACCTCGACGTCCTCGGCCATCTGCTCCACGAGCGCGTCGATCGAGTCGAACTTCAGCGTGGGGCGCTGGAACTCGACGAACTCCAGGCGCACGGTGTCGCCGTAGAGATGGAGGTCGTGGTCGCCCAGCACGTACGCCTCGACGGTGCGGCGGGGCGCGCCGTCGACCTCGAAGGTGGGGTTGGTGCCGATGGAGATCGTCGCCGGGGCGCCGGCCAGCGGCTCGTCCCCCGCGTGCGAGGGGTCCTGGGCGGTGACCGTCGCATAGCCGGCGTAGACGCCGTCGGCCGGGATCAGGCCCTGCGGCCGCGGGCCCAGGTTCGCCGTGGGGAAGCCGAGCTCGCGGCCGCGGCGGAAGCCGTGGTGGATCACGTCGGTGACGGTGTGCAGCCTGCCCAGCGCCTCGTTCGCGGCGCGCACGTCACCGGCGAGCAGGTCGCGCCGGATCCCCGAGGAGGAGATCCGGCCGGTGCCCGCCCCCTCGGGCCCGAGGTCCGGGGCGGTGACTACCTCGAAGCCGTACTTCTCCCCCAGCTCGCGCATGGTGTCGATGTTCCCCGCGTTCGCGCGGCCGAACAGGGCGTCCTCCCCCAGCACCACGCACTTCGCACGAAGCCCCTCGACCAGGAAGATCCGCACGAACTCCTCCGGGGAGTGCTGGGCGAAGTCGAGCGTGAACTCGAGGTCGAGCACGCCGTGCAGGCCGGCGAGCAGGAGCAGGCGGTCGCGGTCCTCGTGCCCGGTCAGCAGCGGCGTCGCCTCGGGCGAGCCCATGACATGGCGCGGATGCGGCCAGAAGGTGAGGGCGACGGGGCTCAGGGAGCGCGCCTCGGCGTGGCGGCGCAGCTGGTCCAGCACGAAGCGGTGCCCCCGGTGGACGCCGTCGTAGTTCCCGATCGAGACCGCGGTCTCGCCGAGCTCGGCGGGCACCTCCAGGACGGAGTGCCAGATGGGGAGGCGGGTCACGACGCGCTCAGGTCCTTCCGATGCCGGGTGCGGTCCGCGCACCCGTGCTCCGCCGCGCCGGCGGGCGGGCTGCGACGGCGGGTTCGCCGGAGGACACTGTAACGCTCGCAGGCCGGGGCCATCCGACGTCGCCACGGCACCGACGCCCCGGGGCGTGCTCCGGGCCACCTGCCCGAGTGCGACCTGGACCTCGGCTGTTGCAGAGCTGTGACGAAGCTCGGACCGGACATCGTGGTAGTACGCGGGACGCTCCGTTAGTCTCGGACGGAAGGCGGCGCCGGGGAGGGACCCCTGTGCCCTGCGGCGCAAGCCGAGGGCGGGCACGACGGCCGCCGGGAACGGATCTGGATCCATGACGAACGTGACCAATACGGCCCCGGGTGGCCGCAGCCGTCGCCGGGTCGCGCTGATCCTCGTGGCGATCGTCGCCGTCCTCGCCGTGATCCTCACCGGCGGGGCGCTGGCCTACGCCAAGCAGTTCGAGGGCCGCGCGCTGCCGGGCACCATGGTGCTCGGCCAGGACGTCTCCGGGAAGAGCCCCGAGGAGATCGCCGCCCTGGTGACCGAGCACGGCGAGTCCGTGAAGGTCTCGGTGACCGCCGGCGAGAAGCAGCTCGAGGTGCCGCTGGCGGACCTCGGCGTGAGCGTCGACTCCGCCGCGACCGCCGCCGCGGCGCTCGAGCGCGACGACTCCCTGCCCGCGGTCATCTCCTCGACCTGGTCCGGCGAGCACACCGTCGAGCCCGTCGTCGAGGTGGACGAGGCCGCCGCGGCCGAGTTCGCGAAGGGCCTGGTCCCCGAGGACATGACCACCCCGGTCGATGCGCAGGTCGTCTTCGACGAGGAGGCGCAGGCCTGGAACGTCGAGCCCGGCCGCAACGGCCAGGGCGTGGACCCGCAGACCCTCGTCGAGGCCGTGAAGACCAAGGCTCCCGCCCTCGAGAGCTTCTCCGTGGAGCAGCCGATCGAGCAGATCGCCCCCGCGATCACCACCGAGGAGGCCGAGGAGGTCGTCGGCACGATCTCCTCGCTGCTCGAGCAGCCCATGTCGATCTCCAGCGCCGACGGCGAGACCCATGAGGTCTCCGCCGAGCGCCGCAGCGACTGGATCTCCGTGACCCCGGACGAGTCCGGCAAGAACCTCTCCATCGCGGTGGACGAGGACGCGGTGCGCGAGTGGGTCGCCACCCGCGCCGAGGAGGACGCCGTCGAGCCGGAGAACGGCATCGAGCAGGTCGACGAGGCCGGCGAGGTCGTCAAGGTCGTCTCCGAGAAGAAGGACGGCCTGGAGATCACCAACACCGACGCCGTCGCCGACGAGCTGATCACCGCGCTGAAGGGCACGACTCCCCTGGAGGCCGCCTTCGAGACCAAGAAGCTCGAGGCCGAGGTCGACAAGGTCGACGCGCCGAAGGACGAGGAGGAGAAGGACGAGGAGAAGTCCTCGGACGACGAGGAGACGAAGGACGAGGAGCCCGCCGCCGAGCCGACCGGCGAGAAGTGGATCGACGTCGACCTCACCAACAAGACGGTCACCGCCTACGTGGGCGACACCCCCGTCTGGGGCCCGCGCTCGATGGTCGACGGCAAGGAGGGCAACGAGACCCCCACCGGCACCTACGAGATCTACCTGCGCTACGACCGTCAGGACATGACCAACGCGCCGTACTACGACGAGGACCATCCGAAGTACTACTACACCCCGGACGTCCCCTGGGTGCAGTACTTCCATAACGGGTACGGGTTCCACGGCGCGCCGTGGCGCTCCTCCTTCGGGTACTCCGGCTCGCACGGCTGCATCAACCTGCCGGTCTCCGATGCGAAGTGGCTGTACGACTGGGCCAGCATTGGCACGCGGACGGTGGTGCACCGCTGAGCGGTCCCCGCTCCCCCGCACGGCAGTGAGAGAGGGCCCCTCCCGGTGACGGGAGGGGCCCTCTCTCCGTGCGAGCCCCGGTGCGGCGGTCTCGCCCGCGGGGAGCTCGGGCGGCTCAGCGGCGGGTGTCCTCGGGCACGACGAGCCGGGGGTGCCAGTCCCGTCCCTCGCGCTGCAGGACGGCCACCAGGCGGCCGGCCGTATCGAGGGCCGCGACCGGGGTGTCCTCCGGGCCGGCGTGCGCGGGATGGGGCCGGGAGGGCGCTCGCAGCTCCTGCGCGGAGCGGATCCGCTTCCCCGTCCCGAGCGCCGCGGCCTCGTCCTCCGAGACGTCCAGGACCGGCAGCACGCGCGCGGCGATCTCGCCGAGCCCGTGCAGGGGCAGGTCCACGTCGTCGCCCTCGCCGCGGGCGGGGACGTGCACCCCGTCCTCGACCGCGAAGGGGCCGACGGCGGTGCGGCGCAGCGCGGTGAGGTGCCCGCCGACGCCGAGGGCGGCGCCGAGGTCGCGGGCGAGGGCGCGGACGTAGGTGCCGGAGGAGCAGTCGACCACGGCCTCGAGGTCGAGGTGCCCGTCCCGCTCGGTGCGGGAGAGGATCTCGAAGCGCGGCACGCGCACGGGCCGGGCGGCGAGCTGGACGTCCTCCCCCGCGCGGGCGCGGGCGTAGGCGCGCTCCCCGTCGACCTTGATCGCGCTGACCGTCGAGGGGACCTGCTGGATGTCGCCGCGGAGCCCGTCGAGGGCCTCCTCGAGACGGGCGTCCTCGATCCCGGTGGCGTCGACCCGCTCGCCGAGCGCCTCGCCCTCGCGGTCGTCGGTCGTGGTGGCGCTGCCCAGCCGGATCGTGGCGAGGTAGGTCTTGTCCAGGCCGACGAGATGGGTGAGCAGCCGGGTGCCCTGCCCGACGCCCAGCACGAGCAGGCCGGTGGCCATCGGATCGAGGGTGCCGGCGTGGCCGACCTTCTTGGTCCCCAGCAGCCAGCGCACGCGGGCGACCACGTCGTGGCTGGTGCGGTCCTCGGCCTTGTCGACGAGCAGGATGCCGTGGGGTGCGGAGGTCACGCCCGCTCGTGCCCCGGGGCGGTGCCCTCGTCGTCGTCGAGATCTTCGACGTCGAGGTCCGCGTCGTCGAGGTCCTCGTCGTCGAGGTCCTCGTCCTCCTCGTCGCGGGGCTTGCGGTAGGGATCGGCCTCGCCGGCGTAGGCGGCGCCCTCCTTGGAGCGGGCGAGCTCCGCGTCGCGGCCGCGGGCCTCGCTGAGGAGGTCCTCGATGACGCGCGCGTTCTCGGGCACCGCATCGGCGATGAACTCGAGGGTGGGGGTCAGGCGCACGCCGGTCTGTCGGCCGACCTCGCGGCGGAGCATGCCGGTGGCGCTGTGCAGCGCGGCGGCGGTGCCCTCGCGCTCCTCGTCGGTGCCGAAGACGGTGTAGAAGACGGTGGCGTGCTGGAGGTCGCCGCTGACGCGCACGTCGGTGATGGTCACGAAGCCGAGCCGCGGGTCCTTGACCCGGGTGTCGAGCATGGTGGCGACGATGATCTTGATGCGGTCGGCGAGCTTGAGAGCGCGGGGGTTGTCGTTCATGGGATGGGATCCTCCTGGTCGGCGCCGAGAGCGGCGAGCTCTTCGGCGCGGGGATGGTCGAAGGGGACCGCGAGCAGGATGTCACGGTCGATGGACTGGTCGACGCGGTGGCGGAAGGCGCCGTCGGCGCTGAGCACGCGCAGCCCGGCGCCCGCGAGCACCGCGCTCGCCTCGGCGTGGTCGAGGGTGCGGCGGTTGACCGCGAGCGCGACCCCGGCGCCGTCGCGCAGCAGCGAGCGCCAGCCGGGCGCCGCCTCGCGCAGCACCTCGAGCGGGGAGCGCTGCCAGGCGCCGCCCGCGCGGGAGCCGTGCTGGACGCCGTAGGGCAGGTCCCCGACCAGCGCGTCGACGGAGCCGCCGGGCAGCACCTCGCCCAGTCGGGTGGTGTCGCAGCCGAGCAGGGTCAGGCGCTGCCCTCCGCCGGCGCGCAGGGTCTGCTTGTCGGGGGCGAGCTCCGCCTCGGTCCGGCTGCCCAGCTGCTCGCCGTGCACGGTGAGCCGCGTGGTCTCCAGGGTGTGCTTGAAGCGGTGGGTGCGCAGCCAGGTGCCGAGGAACGCCCGGTAGGCCTCCACGTCCTTGCGGTCGATCTCCGCGCCGACGGGGCTGAGCCCGAGGCGCAGCGCCCGGTTCAGCGTGGTGCCGCGTCCGCACAGCGGATCGAGCAGGTCGAGGGTCCCGTCGAGGATCCCTGCGCGGCGGGCGGACAGGGCCGCGGCGAGGTTCACCAGCAGGGCGGTGAACTGCTCGTTGGTCTTGCCGGTGTAGCGCAGGGTGGTCTCGAGGTCGGAGGGGTGGCGCAGCACGGCGGGCAGGGGCCGGGGGCGCAGCAGCGGCCGGTCCGGATCCTGGGGGTCCTCCTGCTGCACGTCGAGCACGCCGAGGGTGCCCGAGAGCATCGCCAGCAGCGCCTCGGAGCGCGACCCGCCCGTCGCGCCGCGCACCTCGAGTCCCGCCATCCCCCCGACCTCCCGGTCCCGCAGAGAGGGAACCGCGCCGAGATGGGCGCCGAGCACCCAGTGCGCCTCGGCGCGCGAGAGCGCCCCCGCGGCCTGCGCATAGACGCGATTGGCCGAGGGGGCGCGGAGCAGGAGGGACACCTCGTTCATCGTGGTCTCCTCCCCCGCCGGCGCGGCCGGGCACCCCGGCGAAGGGGTGCCCGGTCGTCGCAGGATCAGCTGCGGGGCTTCTCCTGCATCTCGTAGGTGGTGATGAGGTCCTCGAGCTGGAGGTCGTTGAAGGACCCCAGGTTGATACCGCACTCGTAGCCCTCGCGGACCTCGGTGACATCGTCCTTGAAGCGTCGCAGACCGGCGATCTCGATGTTCTCCGCGATGACCTTGCCGCCGCGGGTGATGCGCGCCCTGGCGCCGCGCCTGATGAGGCCGCTGCGCACGATCGAGCCGGCGATGTTGCCGAACTTGGAGGAGCGGAAGATCTCGCGGATCTCCGCCGAGCCGAGCTCGACCTCCTCGTACTCCGGCTTGAGCATGCCCTTGAGGGCCTGCTCGACCTCGTCGATGGCGTTGTAGATGACCGAGTAGTACTTGATCTCCACACCCTCGCGGTCGGCGTACTCCGCGTTCAGGCCCTCGGCCCGGACGTTGTAGCCGATGATGACCGCGTCCGAGGCGACGGCGAGGTTGATGTTGTTCATCGTGATCGCGCCGACGCCGCGGTCGATGATCCGCAGGTCCACGCCCTCGCCGACATCGATGCCCAGCAGCGACTCCTCCAGGGCCTCGACGGCACCGGCCGCGTCGCCCTTGAGGATGAGGTTGAGGGTCTCGATCTTGCCGTCGGCGACGTGCTTGTTGAGGTCCTCGAGCGAGATGCGCTTGCGGGCCTTGGAGAGCGAGGCGGCGCGCTTGGCGGCCTCCCGCTTCTCGGCGATCTGACGGGCGGTGCGCTCGTCCTGGGCGACCAGGAAGGAGTCACCGGCGCCGGGCACCGAGGTGAGGCCGAGGACCTGCACCGGGCGGGACGGACCCGCCTCGGTGACGTTCTCGCCGTTCTCGTCGAGCATGGCGCGCACTCGGCCGTGGCCGATGCCGCACACGATCGCGTCGCCGACCCGCAGGGTGCCCTGCTGGACCAGCACGGTGGCGACCGGGCCGCGTCCCTTGTCCAGGTTCGCCTCGATGGCCACGCCGCGCGCGTCCTTGTCGGGGTTCGCCGAGAGCTCGAGGGCGGCGTCCGCGGTGAGCAGCACCGCCTCCAGCAGGTCGTCGATGTGCAGGTTCTCGCGGGCGGAGACGTCGACGAACATCGTCTCGCCGCCGTACTCCTCCGCGATCAGGTTGTACTCGGTGAGCTGCTGCCGGATCTTCTCCGGGTTCGCCTCGGGCTTGTCGATCTTGTTGACCGCGACCACGATCGGCACGTTCGCCGCCTGGGCGTGGTTCAGCGCCTCGATCGTCTGGGGCATCACGCCGTCGTCCGCCGCGACCACGAGGATCGCGATGTCGGTGACGTCCGCACCACGGGCACGCATGGCGGTGAACGCCTCGTGGCCCGGGGTGTCGATGAAGGTGAGCTGACGCTGGGCGCCCTCGTGCTCGACGTCGACCTGGTACGCACCGATGTGCTGGGTGATGCCGCCGGCCTCGCCCGCACCGACCTTCGCCTTGCGGATGGTGTCCAGCAGGCGGGTCTTGCCGTGGTCGACGTGACCCATGACGGTGACGACCGGGGGCCGCGGCACGCGGTCCGCCTCGTCCTCCTCGGCGAGCTCCGCGTCGAGATCGATGTCGAACTGCTCGAGCAGCTCGCGCTCCTCGTCCTCGGGGGAGACGATCTCGATCTTGTAGCCGAGCTCGTTGCCGAGCAGCTCGAAGGTGTCCTCGTCCAGCGACTGGGTGGCCGTGGCCATCTCTCCCATCGCGAAGAGCACCGTGATCAGCGACGCGGGGTTGACGTCGATGCGATCGGCGAAATCGGACAGCGAGGCGCCGCGACGCATGCGGATGGTCTCGCCGTTGCCGCGGGGCAGCGAGACGCCGCCCGGTGCGGGAGCCTGCTGCTGCTCCCATTCCTGGCGCTTCGCGCGCTTCGACTTGCGGGAGCGGGCCGGCTTGCCGCCGCGACCGAAGGCGCCCTGCGTCGCGCCGCGACCGCCGCGACCGCGGGGGCCGGGGCCACCGCCGGGACGACCGCCCGTGCCGCCGCCACCGCCGGGACGACCGCCGGGGCCGCCGCCGCGACCGCGGCCGCCGCCCTGGTTGGCGTCGGCGAGGCCGCCGTGGGAGTGCTGGCGCATGATGCCCGGGGTGGGCATGCCGGGGCGGGCACCGCCCGGACGCGGCGCGCCACTGGGACGGGGAGCACCCTCACGGGGAGTGCGACCGCCCTGCTCGGCACCGGCGCCGGCACCCTGCCCGGGGCGCGGCGGACGCTGGCCCGGACGAGGCATGCCCTGCGAGGTGGCGAAGGGATTGTTGCCGGGACGGGGACCGCCCTGACGAGGGCCGCCCTGACCGCCGCCCTGGCCGGGCTTGCGGCCGGGACGGGGCATGCCCTGCGAGCTGGCGAAGGGATTGTTGCCGGGGCGCGCGGCACCGGGGCGCGGCGCGGGGCGCTCGTTCCCGGGCTTGGGCGCGGACGACTTCTCGCCGCCGGGCTTCGGCGCCGGGGCACCGGGCTTGGGGCTCGGGGCGCCGGGCTTGGCGGACGAACGCGGAGCCTCCGACGCGGGCTTCTCCGCGGCAGGCTTCTCCGCCGCGGGCTCGGCCGGAGACGCGGCCTTCGGCGTCGGGGCGGCGGGGCCGGGCTTCTGCGGCGCGTTCTGGGTGCCGGGCTTCTGCGCGGCAGGGGCCTCGGCGGCGGGCTTCTTCGCGGCCGGCTTCGCACCGGGCTTCGGCGCGGAGCCCGGCGTGGGGGCGCCGGAGGTCTTCTTGGGGGCGCCGTCGGACGCCGGGAACTCCTGGCGCAGACGACGGGCGACGGGTGCCTCGATGGTCGAGGAGGCGGATCGGACGAACTCGCCCATGTCCTGCAGCTTCTGCAGGACGACCTTGCTGGGCTGTCCGAGCTCCTTGGCGAGCTCGTGGACGCGGACCTTAGCCACTTTTCTCCTGTCTCGGTCCGGCCGACAAGAGGGCTCGGACCATTAGTTCCTGAGGGTGCTCATGAGTGAGTACTCATCGGATGTCCATGGGTGCTTCTACCTGTTCCACGTGCGGGTGGGTTCGAAGGCCTCGAGGTCCCGGGCGAGGAGCCCGGTGTCGACCCTGCCGCGGAAGGACCGGGCCGGGCCGCCTCGCCGCAGGGCGAGGTCGAGACATGATGCGTCGGGGTGGAGCCATGCCCCGCGGCCGGGCGCCGATCCCGTGGGATCGACGCGGACACGTGGGACGACGCCGTCGGGAGCGGGCTCCCGGACCAGTCGCACCAGCTGCTCGCGCGGAGCCGCCTGGCGGCAGCCGACGCATGTGCGCTCGGGGCGGTGTGCGGTGGAGCGTGCGATGACGCGACCTCCTCCGTTCCGAGCGCCTCCGCCCGGACGGGAGGGCGGTCGACGGGGGTCGATCGCGGTCTCCACTGGGCGAACAGCCTCCCCAGTGTAGCGGACGGGTGCGTCCCGGGCCGCAGCGGGGAGGCGTGCGACACACCTCGGCGTCCCGCGGGCCCCGCGGTGCGGGCCCCCGGGTGCGGACCCCTGGGCCCGTGGCCCGTGCCCCGGGGATCGGCGGCGCACGCCGGGCCGCGCGGAGCTCAGCCCTCGGCCGGCACCTCGCCCCCGCCCTCGGGGCGGATGTCGATCTTCCAGCCCGTGAGCTTCGCGGCCAGGCGGGCGTTCTGCCCGTCCTTGCCGATCGCCAGGGAGAGCTGGTTCTCGGGGACCACGGCGCGCACGGCCCGGCCCACCTCGTCGATCACGGTGACGGAGGAGACCTTCGACGGGGAGAGGGCGCCGGCGACGTACGCCGCGGGGTCCTCGTCGAAGTCGACGATGTCGATCTTCTCGCCGCCGAGCTCGTTCATCACGGAGCGGACGCGCGCGCCCATCGGGCCGATGCAGGCACCCTTCGCGTTCACGCCCGGGACCGTGGCGCGCACCGCCATCTTGGTGCGGTGGCCGGCCTCGCGGGCGAGCCCGGCGATCTCGACGGTGCCGTCGGCGACCTCGGGCACCTCGAGCGCGAACAGCCGGCGCACGAAGTTCGGGTGCGAGCGGGAGAGCATGATCTGCGGGCCCTTCGGGCCGCGGCGGGCCTCGGTGACGTAGGCGCGCAGCCGTCGGCCGTGCGAGTAGTCCTCCCCCGGCACCCTCTCGTGCGGGGGCAGGACAGCCTCGACCTCGCCGAGGTCGACCAGCACCATGCGCGGGTCCCGGCCCTGCTGGATGATGCCCGAGACGATGTCGTCCTCGCGGTCGGCGTAGGTGCCCAGCACCGCGTCGTCCTCGAGGTCGCGGATGCGCTGGAAGATGACCTGGCGCGCGGTGCTCGCGGCGACGCGGCCGAAGTTCTCCGGGGTGTCGTCCCACTCCTCGAGGACCACGCCGTCGGCGTCGCGCTCACGGGCGATGACGGCGACCTCGCCGGTGTGCTCGTCGATCAGCACCTCGGAGTCGCGGACCGGATGGTCCGTGTGCAGGTAGGCGGCGTGCAGCGCCGAGCGGATCGCGTCCAGCAGCACGGGCAGGCTGATCTCGCGCTCGCGCTCGAGGGCCCGCAGGGCACCCATGTCGATGTCCATCTCAGCTCTCCTTCGTCGCGGTGGTCCCCGCGGTGGTCTCGGCGGTCGTGGTGTCCGGGTCGGCGGGGCCGGTCCCGGGGAGGTCGGCGGCGGCGTCGGCCAGCAGCTGCTCGAGGTCGTCCGGCGGGTCGAACTCGACCTCGACCCGTGCCGCGTCGAGCTCGTCGATCCGCAGCTCGAGGCGCTCGGCGGTGCCGGCGGGGAGCTTCCGGGGCCGGCCGCGGTCGTCCCGGCCGGGCTCCTGGCGCAGGTGCAGGGTCTCGCCGTCGACGGCGAGCAGCCGGGCACGGTGCTCGGTCCCGGCGGCGGTGCGCAGGGCGAGGAGGCGGCCGCGGCTGCGGCGGAAGTGGCGGGGCGCGGTGAGGGCGCGCTCGACGCCCGGGGTGGTGAGCTCCAGCAGCACCGGCTCCGGGCCCAGCAGGGCGTCGTCGGCGTCGATCCGCGCCGACAGCTCGCGGGACGCCTCGGCGACGGTGTCGAGGTCGGCGCTGCCGAGCTCGTCCTCGGGCAGGTCCACGACCAGGCGCAGGCGCGGCATCCCGCCCTCGCGCCCCAGCTCGACCTCCTCGAGCACGAGCCCGTGGGCGTCCAGCACGGCGGCGGCGGCCTCCCGCAGGTCGGTCTGGTCCTCGAGTGCGCTCATGGACTGGTCGCCTCCTGCTCATATGGGTGACTTCGCCGCCCGGGACGTGCCCCGGAGCGTCGGCACCAGGATAGTGTCCACGCGGCGTCCGCGCTGTCACGGGGCGCGCGGATGCGAGAATCCTCCCGTGCCCGACTCCCTCCGCTCCTCCGATCCCCCGGCCCTGCTCGGCCGGCGGCGCCTGCTGCGCACCTCCGTCCTCGCCCTCGCGGCGGGAGCGCTCGGCGCGGGGACGCTCGGCGGCTGCGGACGGATCGCCCTGGGCGGCCCCGAGGAGTACACCCCTCCCCCGCCGGGCATCGACGACCTCTACCGCCGGGAACTGCTGGCCCTGCTCGAGCGATCGATCGCGGGGGCCGAGGCGCTCACAAGCACCTCGACCGGCGGGGACCCGGCACTGGCCGCGGACCTCACCGTCCTCGTCGCGGCGCTGCCCGTGCAGCGTCGCGCCCTGCTCACCGGGGCGGAGCAGGAGCAGGAGGTCGAGGCGTCCGAGGACCCCGCTCCGGAGGCGACCACGGCGCCCGACCCGACGGACGTCCCCGACGACCTCCCTGCGCTGCTCGCCGTCCTGGTCGAGCTGCGGGACCTCGCGTCCGACGCCTCCCGCCAGGTCTCCGGCTCCCTCGCACGTGCGACCTCCGCGCTCGCCGCGCACTCGGCCTGGATCGCGCTGCGCCTGCGCACCTCGTCGGGGACAGGATCGGTGCCCGCCTCCCCGTCGGCCGAGGACCTCGTGCCGCGCCGGGACGTGCCCGCCACGGATCCGCCCTCGATCGGGGCGGAGGAGGACTACCGCAGCGCGATCGAGCGGGCCCAGCAGGAGGAGTGGTACGCGGGCTACGTCCACGAGGTGCTCGCCGCGCGCTCGGAGGGCGAGGAGCGGGAGGCGCACCTGGCGCGGACCGAGCTGCACCGCACCCGTGCCGAGCAGCTCGCCGCCGTCGCCGAGGAGGACGGCGCACCCGTGGTGGTCCGCCAGGCGGTCTACGCGCTGCCCGGCGGTCAGCTCGACGAGGCTGCCGCCGGCACGCTCCCGACGACACTCTCCCAGGGGCTCCTGCTGGACCATCTCGCGCTCACGGGCGCAGCGCCCTTCGAGCGGCGGCCGCTGTCCATCGCGGCGGCTCTGGCCGAGGCGGAGCTGCTGGCCGGACGGGTCGACCGGATGGACCCGCTGCCGGGCCTGGTCGCCGAGGACCCGCCGCCCGCGGACGGCTGAGCGCCGCCGCGGACAGACACGGTCAGGCCCCGCGCACCTCGGCGAGGACGGCGCCCACGACCTCCGCCGGGGAGACCTCGCGGATCGTGCCGCTCGCCCGGTCGCGCACCTCGACGGTGCCCTCGGCCAGGCCACGGCCGATCACCACGGAGGTGGGCACGCCCAGCAGCTCGGCGTCCTTGAACTTCACGCCCGGGGAGACCTTCGGCCGGTCGTCGTAGAGGACCTCGAGGCCGCGCGCCTCGAGCTCCGCGGCGACCCGCTCGGCCTCCTCGAAGACGGCCGCGTCCTTGCCGGTGGCGACGATGTGCACGTCGGCCGGGGCGAGCTGCCGCGGCCAGACCAGACCCTTCTCGTCGTGGTGCAGCTCGGCGACCGCGGCGACCGCGCGGGTGACGCCGATGCCGTAGGAGCCCATGGTCACGACCACGGACTTGCCGTTCTCGTCGAGGACCTTCAGCCCCAGCGCCTCGGCGTACTTCCGGCCGAGCTGGAAGATGTGCCCCATCTCCATGCCGCGGGTCAGGCGCAGCGGGCCCGAGCCGTCGGGCGCGGGGTCGCCGTCGCGCACCTCGGCCGCCTCGATGGTGCCGTCGGCGGTGAAGTCGCGGCCGTAGACGAGGTCGTAGGCGTGCTTGTCCTTCTCGCCGGCGCCGGCGACCCAGGCGGTGCCGGGCACGACGCGGGGGTCCACGAGATAGCGGATGCCGGACGGCGCCTCCAGGCCCAGGCCCTCGGGGCCGATGTAGCCCTTCTTCAGCACGGGATGCGCGGCGAAGTCCTCGTCGGTGAAGGCGGTCGCGATCGCGGGGGCGACGGCGGCCTCGAGACGCTTGGGGTCGACCTCGCGGTCTCCGGGCAGCGCGATGACCAGCGGCTCGGTGGTGCCGTCGGGGTGGGTGAGGAGGTAGACGAGGTGCTTGAGCATCTCGTAGCGGGTCCACTGCCCGTCCTCGGCGACGCGGCCCTTCCCGGGGAAGGCCTCGTTCGAGAGGTCGGTGAGCTTCGCGATGGTGCTCGCGCCGGGGGTGTCCTCCAGGTGCATCGCGGGCAGGGCCGCGATCGCCGCCTCGTCCAGCACCTCCGGGGGCAGGGTGGTGACGGCCTCGACGTTCGCGGCGTAGCCGCCGTCGGAGACGACGAAGGTGTCCTCGCCGACCTCCGTGGGATGGAGGAACTCCTCGGAGCGGGAGCCGCCCATCGCGCCGGCGTCGGCCTGGCAGATCACGGTGGGCAGGCCGAGGCGCTCGAAGGTGCGCTGGTAGGCCAGGCGCTGCTTGTCGTAGGAGGCGTCGAGCCCTGCGTCGTCCACGTCGAAGGAGTAGGCGTCCTTCATGATGAACTCGCGGGTGCGCAGCAGGCCCGCGCGGGGACGCGCCTCATCGCGGAACTTGGTCTGGATCTGGTACAGCATCGCCGGGAGGTCCTTGTACGAGGAGTACAGGTCCTTCACCGTCAGGGTGAACACCTCCTCGTGCGTGGGGGCGAGGAGGTAGTCGTCCTCGCGACGGTCCTGGAGCCGGAACAGCGTGGGCCCGTACTCCTCCCAGCGGCCGGTCGCCTCATAGGGCTCGCGCGGCTGGAGCGCGGAGAAGAGCACCTCCTGGCCGCCGATCGCGTCCTGCTCCTCGCGCACGATCTGCTCGACCTTCCGCAGCACCTTCAGGCCCAGCGGCAGCCACGTGTACACCCCGGCGGCGGAGCGGCGGATGTAGCCCGCGCGCACCAGCAGCCTGTGGCTGGCGACCTCGGCGTCGGACGGGTCCTCCCGCAGGGTGCGGACGAACAGCGTGGACAGACGGAGCATGGGGCGGCCTTTCGGGATGCGAGGGGGCGCGAGCCGGCGATGGGCTGCGCGGGGCCATGCTACTGGTCGGAGCGGTCCCGGCGGGGCGAGGAGTGACCCTGCGGACGTGCATGCGGCGCTGCGGCGGCCCGTCGGTACGCTGACGGGATGCAGCGACGACAGCGGCGGGCCCCCGCCCCGGCGGGAGCGGCGCGCGAGACGCGAGGAGGACCGGCGGGCGCCGGTCCCCGAGCCGACGGCGGCTCCTGCGCGGCGCGGGCGCCGTCGCCGGTCTCGGCGTGCTCGGGGCGCTCGGCACCGGCGCGGTCGCGGCAGGGCGCTCCACCTGGAGCGCCGTCGACCCGCGCACCGAGATCCCGCTGCACGCCGGGACCGTCGCCATCGGCGCCGACGGCGAGCGGGTGCTCGTCGGCGGTCGCGCCCCCGACCTCGCCCTGAGCCCCGGCACCCGCCTCGCCGCCGCGCTGCCGGAGCACTCCCCCGCCCGGGACCGCGCCGCGGGGTTCGCCGCACGGACCGCGGCCTGGCGCGAACGGCTGCGCGCACGGCTGGCGGAGGGCGGCGACGCCCCCTCGGGGGTCGGCAACTCCGACGCCGGGGCCGAGATCTCCGCCGCGGGGACGAGCAGCGCCGCCGGGGACGCCGATCTGCTCGTCGACCTCGCGGACACCGCGCTCGCGGACCTCTGGGTGCTCGACGACGACCTGCCCGCCCCCGTCGCCGGCTGGACCGCGAACTGGCGGTACGTGTGGCCGCGCGATGTGGCGTTCTGCGCCGTCGCCCTGGCCCGGATCGGCGCGGCCGATCGCGCCGCCGACGTGCTCGCCCATCTCCAGGACCTCCAGCAGGCCGACGGCTGGTTCGAGGCGCGCTACGTGCCCGGCACCGACCGCGCCCCCGATCGCCGCGCCGCGCAGTTCGACGGGACTGGGCTGCTGCTGTGGGCGGGCGCCGAGGCGGTCGCCGCCGCGGGCGCCGGAGGCGGGGCCGTCGCCGACCGGCTCGCACCGCTGGTGACGACGTCGCTCGCGGCCCTGCACCACGCCACCTCGGGCGGGACCGCGCTGCCGCCCGCCTCCCCCGACTACTGGGAGGTGCGCGAGGGCGCCGCGACCCTGTGGGGCGCGGGAGCGACCCTCGCCGGGCTGCGCGCCGGGGCGGAGCTCACCGGCTCCACCGGCGCGGAGGAGTCCGCGCAGGTCTTCGCGCACCTGCTCGAGGGGACCTTCGGGCGCGGCGGCTGGCAGCGCTATCGCGACGGCGGCGGCGCCGACTCCGCACTCGCCCTGTTCGACGCGACGGGCCTGCACGACATGATCGATCCGGCACGCCTGGGGGAGCTGCGGAGCGAGCTGTCCCGGCCCGCCGGCGGCATCGCGCCGGGCGCGGCCTGGAAGCAGGACGGGATCAGCTGGACCCCGTCGACCAGCCTGCTGGGCCTGGGCCTCGCCCGCGCCGGGGAGCACCGGACCGCCCGCGAGATCCTCTCCTGGCTCGCCGCGCACCGCACCGAGCAGGGCTCCCTGCCCGAGAAGGTGCTGCACGACGGCCGCCCGGCCCAGGTCGCGCCGCTGGCCTGGACCGCCGCGAACACGCTGCTGGCCCTCGACGCGCTCGCCGCCTGAGCAGCGCACCGACGCGCTCGCTCCCCGCACCGCGCACCACGGCGGCGCGATAACTCGCTGGCACCACGGCCAGGGCGTGCCCTAGCGTGCCCGGCATGGACACCACCGGCACGCCCCACCGCACCGGCGCCGACGACGCACCGGCACGACAGCGCCTCTTCGAGGACAACCGCACGAACTGGGACGACCGTGCCGCGCTGCACGTCGCCTCCGGCTACGGCATCGAGGAGCTCGTGGCCGACCCCTCGCTGATCAGCCCCGAGGTCGCCCAGGACCGCGGACGGCTCGGGGACCTCACCGGCCTCGACGTCGTCCATCTCCAGTGCCACCTCGGCACGGACACGGTGAGCCTCTCCCGGCTCGGGGCTCGCCGGACCGTCGGCGTGGACCTCTCCCCCGGCTCCCTCTCCCGTGCCCGGGAGATCGCGGACCGCGCCGGGGCCGGGATCGAGTTCGTCGAGGCGAACGTGTACGACGCCCGGGAGGCGGTGACGGGCGACTTCGACCTCGTGTACACCTCGATCGGGGTGCTGTGCTGGCTGCCCGACGTCGCGGCGTGGGCACGGGTCGTCGCCTCGCTGCTGCGCCCGGGCGGACGCTTCCTGATCCGCGACGACCACCCGATGTTCATGGCCGTGGGCGACGACGTCTCCGACGGGCTGAGGATCGAGCAGCCCTACTTCCAGCGGCAGCAGCCGATGACCTGGGACCAGGAGGGCAGCTACGTCCCGGTCCCCGAGGGCACGCCCCGCATGACCCACACCGTCAGCCATGAGTGGAACCACTCGATCGGGGAGATCCTCACCGCGCTGCTGCAGGCCGGGCTGGTGCTGGACTCCTTCGAGGAGGTCCCGTACGCGGCCTGGTGCCCGTGGCCTGATCTGATGGTGCGCGAGGGCGACCGCTACCGGCTGCGGGAGGACCCGGACCGGCTCGCGCTGCAGTACGTGCTCACCGCCCACCGTCCCGCCTGAGCCGACGGGACACAGAGTCCGTCGGCTCAGAACAGCAGCGTGGAGAGCTCCCCGACCTGACGGAAGCCGGAGGCGGCGTAGGCGCGACGGGCCGGCTCGTTGAAGTGGTTGACGTAGAGGGAGACCTGCGGGGCGTGGTCGCGGCGCACCTGGGCGACGAGCTCGGCCATCGCGGTGCGGCCCAGCCCGTGGCCGCGACGGTCCGGGCGCACCCACACGCCGTGGATCTGGGCGACGGGGCCGAAGAGCGCGCCGACATCGGCCTTGAACAGCACCTCGCCCTCCTCGATCACCGCATAGGTGCGGCGCTGCCGTATCAGCTCCCCGACCCGGTGGCGGTACGAGCGGCCGCCGTCGCCGAGCAGCGGATCGATCCCGACCTCCTCGCGGAACATCGCCACCGCGGCCGGGAACACGGCCGCCGCGTCCTGCGGCTCGGCGGCCCGCAGTCCCGCGCCGGGCAGCGAGGGCATCAGTGCCGGCGGGTCCGCGAGCAGCAGCGGCTGGCTCCAGCGATGCTCGCGCACCTCACGGTCCCAGGAGCGGCCGAGGGTCTCCCACAGCCGTTCGATCGCGGCACGCTCCCCCACCACCGAGCTGGCCCGGCGCGGCCTGCCCGCCAGGTGCGCCCCGAACTCGTCGAGCGCGCGCGGCGTCGAGGACAGCGGCGAGAGGTTCACCCCGTGCCACAGCACGCCCTCGGGCAGGCGGTCATCGCCCACCAGGGAGAACTCCTGGGCGAGGGAGGCGGAGCGTGCGGTCTCCCGCAGCCGGGCCCCGCCGAGCGCGTTGGTGACCGGGTCCCGCAGGACGAGTTCCAGCGCCGCGTCCACCGTGCCGGGGCGCACTGCGCGCAGGCGCCCGCCCCGCCGGAACACGGCCTCAGCCCACGGAGACGGAGGGGGCACCGCCGGCCGGGACGTCCTCGCCCATCTCGGCGGCGATGCGGTTCGCCTCGGCGAGCAGGGTCTCCACGATGTCCTCCTCCTGGACGGTCTTGATGACCTCGCCCTTGACGAAGATCTGGCCCTTGCCGTTGCCGGAGGCGACGCCGAGATCGGCCTCGCGCGCCTCGCCGGGGCCGTTGACGACGCAGCCCATGACGGCGACGCGCAGCGGGACCTCGAGGTGCTTGAGCCCCTCGGTGACCTTGTCGGCGAGGGTGTAGACGTCGACCTGGGCGCGGCCGCAGGAGGGGCAGGAGACGATGTCGAGCTTGCGCGGCTTCAGGTTCAGCGACTGCAGGATCTGGTTGCCGACCTTGACCTCCTCCACCGGCGGGGCGGAGAGGGAGACGCGGATGGTGTCGCCGATGCCCTCGCCGAGCAGGATGCCGAAGGCGACAGAGGACTTGATGGTGCCCTGGAAGGCGGGGCCCGCCTCGGTGACGCCGAGGTGCAGCGGCCAGTCGCCCTCCGCGGCGAGCTGGCGGTAGGCCTCGACCATGATCACGGGGTCGTTGTGCTTGACCGAGATGCCGAAGTCGTGGAAGTCGTGCTCCTCGAAGAGGGACGCCTCCCACTTCGCGGAGGCGACGAGGGCCTCGGGGGTGACGCGGTCGCCGGTCATCATGCGCTTGTCGATCGAGCCGGCGTTCACGCCGATGCGCAGCGCGGTGCCGTGGTCCTTCGCGGCCTTGGCGATGTCCTTCACCTGGTCGTCGAAGCGGCGGATGTTGCCCGGGTTGACACGGACGCCCGCGCAGCCCGCCTCGATCGCGGCGAAGACGTACTTGGGCTGGAAGTGGATGTCGGCGATCACCGGGATCGGGGACTTCGCGGCGATCGCGACGAGCGCGTCGGCGTCCTCCTGGCGCGGGCAGGCCACGCGCACGATGTCGCAGCCGGCCGCGGTCAGCTCCGCGATCTGCTGGAGGGTCGCGTTGACGTCGTGCGTCGGAGTGGTGGTCATCGACTGCACGGTGATCGGCGCGTCGCCGCCGACGTACAGGTCGCCCAGCTTCACCTTGCGGGTCGTCCGCCGGGGGGCGAGGACCGGCGGGGGCGTCTTGACGGAGGGGATGCCGAGGCTCACGGAAGTCACCCCTCCATTATGGACCGCCGACGGGCTCCGGCGAGGCGAGGTGCGACACCTCCACCGCTCCTGCACGCACGACGTGGCCCGGGGCACAGCCCCGCGGGGTCCGGTGCGCGCCGGGGCCGGGCCGTCGTCGATCGAGCCGGCGCCTGTCGGAGCGGCGCCTGTCGGGCCGGCGCCGGAGCACCGGGCGCGCGGCGGGTCAGGGGAACAGCGCGATCGGCTTGACGATGTCGGCGTAGAGCAGCAGCAGCGTCATCACGATGAACACGAGCGCGACCGCATTGGTCAGCGGGAGCATCCGCGACATGTCCACGGGCCCGGGATCCGGGCGTCCCCGCAGCCGTGCGATCCGGCGTCGGAACCCCTCGAGCAGCGCCCCGGCGACATGCCCGCCGTCCAGCGGCAGCAGCGGGACGAGGTTGAACACGAACAGCGCCATGTTCAGCGAGGCGAGCATCGAGATCATCGTCCCGACCTTCTCGCGCAGCTCGAAGCCGGGCTCGTCGGCGGAGGCGACCTCGCCGGCCAGCCGCGAGACACCGACGACGCCGAGCGGCCCGTCCGGGTCGCGCTCGGCGCTGCCGAAGGCGGCCTGCGCCACCTCGTACAGCCGCACCGGGAGGGTCACCACGATCTGCCCGGTGCGCACGAAGGCGTCCCACGCCATCGCAGGTACCTCGGCCGGGGACTGCGGGACGAGGTCGGGGGTGCCGGCCACGCCGAGGAACCCGACCTCCTCGGTGACCAGGCTCCCGTCGGCGTCGCGCACCGCGGCGCCGTCCTCGTCCAGGACGGGGCGGGCGTCGATCACGAGCGTCGCCTCGAGCGGGATCTCCCGCCCGTCACGCTCGACGACGACCTCGATCGTGCGGTCGTCCGCGGCGCGGACGGCCTCGGTGACGTCCTCCCAGCGCTGGATCGGGGCGCCGTCGATCTCGCGCAGCACGTCGCCGGGACGGATCCCGGCCTCGAGCGCGGGGGCCGGGGGCTGTCCCTCGCAGGAGACGTCCGCCGGCGCGTCGGCCGGGACCACGCACTCGGAGACGCTCTGCACCGTCGGCGTCACCGAGGGCAGGCCGATCCCGCTGACCAGCACCACCATCAGCAGCACGGAGATGAGCAGGTTCATGGTGGGCCCGCCGAGCATGACCACGAGCTTCTTCGGCACCGACAGCGCCACGAAGGTGCGGTGCGCGTCCTCGGGCCCGTACTGGGCGGACTCGTACGCCTTCGCGTCCTCGGACATCTCCGTCATCTGCTGGAGCAGGCCGGTGGAGTCCTCGCGAATCGTGCCCTCGGGCTCGCCCTTGTGCGGCGGGTACATGCCGATCATCCGGATGTAGCCGCCCAGCGGGATGGCCTTCAGCCCGTACTCGGTCTCGCCGCGGGTGCGGGAGAGGACCGTCGGCCCGAAGCCGATCATGTACTGGGTGACACGGACCCCGAACAGCTTCGCGGGGACCAGGTGCCCGATCTCGTGCAGCGCGATCGAGAGGGCGAGCCCCGCGGCGATGACGACGACGCCGAGCGCGAACAGCAGCATGCTCAGCGCGCCCGGGCCGCGAGGAGCTCGGCCGCGGCGGCGCGCGCCCAGGACTCGAGCTCGAGGAGGGCATCGACGCCGTCGGCGCGCTCCGCGCGCGGCCGCGTCGGGAGCTCGAGCACCGCCCGGATCAGCCCGGTGATGCCGAGGAAGTCGAGGCGCCCGTCGAAGAAGGCGTCGACCGCCTCCTCGTTCACGGCGTTGTACACGGCCATCGCTCCCCCGCCCTCGCGGTGCGCGGCGCGGGCCAGCGCGATCGCGTCGAAGGTGTCCTCGTCCACGGGCTCGAAGGTCCAGGACTGCGCGGCGGAGAAGTCCAGCGGGGCGGCGAGTCCGGGGAGCTTCTCGGGATGGGCGAGGGCCCAGCCGATCGCGTGGCGCATGTCCGGCGGGCCCGCCTGGGCGATCGTGGAGCCGTCGACGAGCGTGACCATCGAGTGGACGATCGACTGGGGGTGGACGACCACCTGCACGCGTTCCTCCGGCAGGTCGAACTGGAAGCAGGCCTCGATCACCTCGAGCGCCTTGTTCACCAGGGTCGCGGAGTTCGTGGTGATGACCCGGCCCATCGACCAGGTGGGGTGGGCGAGCGCCTGCTCGGGGGTGACGCCGTCGAGCTCGGCGCGGGTGCGGCCGCGGAAGGGCCCTCCGGAGGCGGTGACCACGAGGTGGTCGATCTGGTCGTGGCGCACCCCGGCCAGGGCCTGCGCGATCGCGGTGTGCTCGGAGTCGACGGGGAGGATCTGCCCGGGCGCGGCGGCGCCCGTGACCAGGTCTCCGCCGACGACGAGGGACTCCTTGTTCGCCAGCGCGAGCCGGGCCCCGGAGCGGAGCGCGGCGAGGGTGGGCAGCAGGCCGACGGAGCCGGTGATCGCGTTGAGCACCACGTCCTGCACGCCGAGGGACCCGGCGAGCTCGACGACCGCCTCGGCGCCCGCGCTGATCCGCGGCGCGGGGAGGCCGACGGCGGAGCAGGCCGCCTCGACGGCCTCGCGCACCGCGACGGCCCGGGCGGGATCGGAGACGACGAGCTCGGCGGGGCGGTGCGCGAGCACCTGCTCGGCGACGAGGCCGGGCCGGGTGCCGCCGACGGCGAGGCCGTGGAGGGTCGCGACGTCCCCGTAGCGGGCGAGGACGTCGAGCGCCTGCGTGCCGATGGAGCCGGTGGACCCCAGCAGGACCAGGCGCCGGGGGACGGCGGTCACGGCACGGAGGCCATCACGTCCGCGACATGGTCGAGGTACACATCGACCACGGCCTCGCGGTAGCCCTCGGGGCCGCGGCGGCGGCCGAAGGCGGCGCGGCGCACGTCGTCCACGCTCATCGGGTGGCCGTCGGTGAAGTAGGCGACGAGCTGGTCGCACAGGGCGTCGACGTCGCCCTTGTCGTAGGCGGGCTCGCCCTGCGCGGCCGGGGCGAAGCGGTCGCCCGCGGGGCGCTCGAGCCGCTCCTTGAGCGTCTCGGCGCGCTCGGTGAGCTGCGCGACCCATGCCTCCTCGCCCTGGGCGGCGATGGCGTCGTCGCGGGCCTGCAGCGCGAACGCGTCGGAGAGGCGGTCCAGCGCCTCGTCGACCACGCGCATGTCGTAGCCGCCGCGCTCGGTGCCGAAGCTCGCCGCGGTGATGTCGGAGCCGTCGAAGGACGGGTCGCGGCCCTCGTAGGCCTTGCGGGCGCGGGAGAGGAACTCGTCGACCTCGCGCATGTCGTATCCGACGCTGAAGCGCGAGACACGCTCGAACGATGTGCTCACCTGGTGGTCCTTCCTCGGTGCTGTCGGTGTCCCACTGTAGCGGCGCGGGAGGGGTGTGTCGGGGAGGCGTGCTGGGCCCGGCGGTCCTGGACGGGGCCGGGTCGCGGCGTCAGTCGGCGACGGACGAGGCGACCGCCTCGACCCGGGCGACGCGCGCCTCGCGGTCCTCGCGATGGGCGTCGGACTCGATCACCTCGGCGGCGAGCTGGCCGCAGGCGCCGTCGATGTCGGAGCCGCGGGTGTCGCGGATCGTGGCGGAGATGCCGTTGTCCCGCAGGATCTCCACGAAGCGCTTCTCGACCAGGGGATCCGAGGCGGTCCACTTCGAGCCCTTGACGGGGTTCAGCGGGATGGGGTTGACGTGGATCCAGTGCGCCCCGCCCTTGGCGATCAGCCGGTCGGCGAGCAGCTGGGCGCGGTGGGCCTGGTCGTTGATGTCCCGGATCAGCGCGTACTCGATGGAGACCCGTCGGCCGGTGGTCTCGAAGTACTCCCAGGCCGCATCGAGGATCTCGTCGACGTCGAAGCGGGTGTTGATCGGCACCAGCTCGTCACGCAGCGCATCGTCCGGGGCGTGCAGCGAGACCGCGAGGGTGACCGGGATCTTCTCCGCGGTGAGCTTGCGGACCGCCGGGGCGAGGCCGACGGTGGAGACGGTGATGTGGCGGGCGCCCATCCCGAACCCGTCCGGGGCCGGGGCGTTCAGCCGCTTGCAGGTGGTCGCGACGGGGCGGTAGTTCGCCAACGGCTCCCCCATGCCCATGAACACGATGTTCGAGACGCGGCCGGGGCCGCCGGGCAGCTCGCCGCTCGCGAGCATCCGGTTCGCGATCCGCACCTGCTCGAGGATCTCGGCGGTGGAGAGGTTGCGGGTCAGGCCCATCTGCCCGGTCGCGCAGAAGGGGCAGTTCATGCCGCAGCCCGCCTCCGAGGAGATGCACAGGGTGACCCGGTCGCTGTAGCGCATGAGCACGGACTCGACCATCGGGCCGTCGAACAGCTTCCACAGGAACTTCTGCGTGGCGCCGTGGTCCGCGCTCTGGCGCGAGACGACGCTCAGCAGCGGCGGGAAGAAGCGGTCCACGAGCTGCTGGCGGAGGTCCTTGGGGATGTCGGTGAGGTCCTCGGGATCCGTGGTGAAGTGCTCGAAGTAGTGCACCGAGAGCTGCTTGGCGCGGAAGCCGGGCAGGCCCATCTCCTTCACCGCCTCGATCCGCTCCTCGAGCGTGAGGTCGGCCAGGTGCGCCGGCGGCTTCCCACGACGGGTGGGACGCAGCTGCAGCTGGCCGGGGGCGAGGGCGACCTTCTGCCCGGGGACGGCCTCGCGGGAGAGGTCGGGGTTGCTCGTCCCTGCGGCAGGGGTGCGAGGCGGGGTCTCGTTCATGGCAGCAGTACCTCCAGCATGACGTAGGTGGTGGGGGCGGCAAGGAGGATCGAGTCCACCCGGTCCAGCACGCCCCCGTGGCCGGGCAGCAGGTGCCCCATGTCCTTGATCCCGAGGTCCCGCTTCAGCAGCGACTCGGCGAGGTCCCCGCAGGTGGAGACCACGACCAGCACCGCGCCGATCGCGACTCCCACCCACCAGGGCAGCTCGAGCGCGAGCACCGCGATCAGGGTGACCATCGCGGTGCCGAGCACGAGCGAGCCCGCGAAGCCCTCCCAGCTCTTCTTCGGGCTGATGCCGGGCGCCATCGGGTGGCGGCCGAAGAGCACCCCGGCGATGTAGCCGCCGACGTCGTTGCCGACGGGGCCGAGCACGGCGAGCAGCACCAGCATCGCTCCCTGGTCCCGCTGCATCAGCAGGAGCAGGAAGCAGCCGAGGAAGGGCACCCAGGCCAGGGCGAACACTCCCCCGGCGACGTCGCGCAGGGCGGTCAGGCCCATCGACTCGCTGACCCGCCACAGGATCAGCACGCAGACCGCGGCGGCGGTGGAGAGCATCAGCCCCTCCGCCCCGAACACGACGGTCGAGACGACCATCCCGATCACGCCGACCAGCAGCGGCACAGCCGGGACCTCGAACCCTCCGTGGGCGAGCGCCCGGGTGAGCTCGAGCACCGCGGCGACCATCGCGATGGCCGCGACGACCGGGAACGCCTGCGGCACCACCAGCACGGACAGCGCCAGCACCGCCACGAGCGCGAGGCCGACGCCGATCGCGGCGGGGAGGTTCCGGCCGGGGCCGCGCCGCTTGGCGTGCTCGCCTTCCGGCGCGACAGCGACCGCCTCGACGGAGGTCGAGGCGGTCGCTGCGGCGGGGTCCGGCGCGGAGGTGCTCATCGCGGAGCGCTCACGGTCTGCACGGCGGGGCGGTGGCTCCGCGGCTCAGACGGTCTGGAGCTCGGTCTCCTTGAGGGCGAGCGCCTCGTCGACCTGCTCGATGAACTTCTTGGTCAGGGCCTCGAGGTCCTTCTCGGCGCGTGCGCCCTCGTCCTCGCCGATCTCCCCGTCCTTCACCAGCTTCTCGATGGCCTTCTTCGCGTTGCCGCGGGAGCCGCGGATCGCGATGCGGCCGTCCTCGGCCTTGGTGCGGGCGAGCTTGATGTAGTCGCGGCGGCGCTCCTCGGTCAGCGCCGGAAGTACCACGCGCAGCGTGTCGCCGTTGTTGGTGGGGTTCACGCCGAGATCGGACTCGCGCAGGGCGGTCTCGGTCGCGGACATCGCCGTCTTGTCGTAGGGGGTGACGATGACGGTGCGGGCCTCGGGGAACTGCAGCGAGGCCAGCTGGTTCAGCGGGGTCGGCGCGCCGTAGTACTCGACCGTGATCCCCTGGAACATCGCGGCGCTCGCCCGGCCGGTGCGGATCGCGGTGAACTCGTCCTTGGTCACCTCGACGGTCTTGGTCATCTTGGACTGGGCGTCCTTCAGGATGCTCGCGGTGTCGTCGCTCACGGGGTGCTCCTCGGTTGTCGAAGGGTGTTCGGGTCCATTGTCCCGCACGTCGCGGCGTCCGGGCGCCGCGACCTGCGGGCCGGTGTCACTTGGTGACGACGGTGCCGATCCGGTCGCCGCGCATCGCCCGGGTGATGTTCCCCGGGGTGTCGAGGCCGAAGACCATCATCTGCTGGGCGTTGTCCATGCAGAGGCTGAAGGCGGTGGAGTCCACGACCTTGAGGCCGCGCTGGAGCGCGTCGCCGTAGGTGACGTGCTCGAGCTTCGTGGCGTCGGGGTTGGTGCGGGGGTCGGCGTCGTAGACGCCGTCGACGCCGTTCTTCGCCATCAGGACCTCCTCGCAGCCGATCTCGAGCGCGCGCTGGACGGCGACGGTGTCAGTGGAGAAGTAGGGCATGCCGGCGCCGGCGCCGAAGATGACCACGCGCCCCTTCTCCAGGTGGCGCACCGCGCGCAGCGGGATGTACGGCTCGGCGACCTGGCCCATCTCGATCGCGGTCTGGACCCGGGTGGAGACCCCGCGCTGCTCGAGGAAGTCCTGCAGGGCGAGGCAGTTCATGACCGTGCCGAGCATGCCCATGTAGTCCGCGCGACGGCGGTCCATGCCGCGCTGGGACAGCTCGGCGCCGCGGAAGAAGTTGCCGCCGCCGACGACGATCGCGCACTGGACGCCCTGGGCCACGCCCTCGGCGATCTCCGCTGCGATGCGGGAGACCACATCGGGGTCGACGCCCACGGCGCCTCCGCCGAAGGCCTCGCCCGAGAGCTTCAGGAGGACGCGTCGCCCGTCCTGTCGCTTGGGCAGAACAGGGATGGGGGACGTGAACGTCTGGGTCATGGGAGGGGTCCTTCCGCGCGGGGTCCTCGGCGATGATACCGGCGCGGCCCCGCACCGATGGTGCGGGGCCGCGGGGCGGTGGCCACGCTCACGTGGCCGGCGGGCGGGGAGGACGCGCAGTGCGCCCGGCCCGGCCCGGTGGCGTCAGTTGCCGACGCGGAAGCGGACGAAGCCGGTGACGGTGCCGCCGGCCTCCTCGACGACCTGGCCGACGGACTTCTTCGGGTCCTTCGCGAAGGCCTGGTCGAGCAGGACGTTCTCCTTGTAGAACCCGTTCAGGCGGCCCTCGACGATCTTGGGGATCGCCTTCTCGGGCTTGCCCTCGTTCTCAGCGGTCTCCTGCGCGATGCGGCGCTCGTTCTCGACGAGCTCGGCGGGGACCTCGTCGCGGGTCAGGTACGCGGGGGTGAACGCCGCGATGTGCATCGCCACGTCGCGCGCGACCTCGGCGCCGGCCGCGTCGGTCGCGACCAGGACGCCGACCTGCGGGGGCAGGTCCTTGTTGGTGCGGTGCATGTACTCGGTGACGGCCTCGCCGGAGACGCGGCCGATGCGGCGCACCAGGATCTTCTCGCCCATGGACGCACCGGCGTTGGTCAGCGCCTCGCCGAAGGGGGTCTCGGCGAGCTGCTCGGGCTCGGTGGCGCCGGACTCGACGGCGGCGGCCACGGCCTCGTCGCCGAGCGCCACGAACTTGTCGTTCTTGGCGACGAAGTCGGTCTCGGAGTTGAGCTCGACGAGGGTGCCGGTGCGGCCCTCGGCGCTGTCGCGGATGTCGAAGGCGATGAGGCCCTCGGAGGCGGTGCGGCCCTCGCGCTTGGCGATGCCCTTGAGGCCCTTGACGCGGATGACCTCGACGGCCTTGGCCTTGTCGCCGTCCGCCTCGTCGAGCGCCTTCTTGACGTCGAGCATGCCCGCGCCGGTGGCCTCGCGGATCTCCTTGATGTCTGCTGCCGTGTAGTTGGCCATGTTCCTCTTCCTTGTGGGAGCTGCTTCGGGAGGTGGCGGGAGGCGCTCGGCCTCCCCGTGGAGGGGCCCGGGACCGACGTGTCGGTCCCGGGCCCGCGGATCACTCGGCGGCGGGGGCCTCGGTGGAGGTCTCCTCGGAGGACTCCGCGGCGGGGGCCTCCTCGGCGGGCTTCTCCTCGGCGGCGGCGACGGACTCCTCGGCGGGAGCGTCCTGGGACTGGACCTCGGACTGCTTGAGCAGCTCCTGCTCCCACTCGGCCAGCGGCTCGGCGTCCACGGCGGAGACGTTCTTCTCGCCGCCGGTGGACTTGGCGTGACGCTCCTGGAGGCCGGCGGCGACCGCGTCGGCGACCACGCGGGTCAGCAGCGTGACGGAGCGGATCGCGTCGTCGTTGCCCGGGATCGGGTAGGTGATCTCGTCGGGATCGCAGTTGGTGTCCAGGATCGCGACGACGGGGATGTTGAGCTTCTGCGCCTCGTCGACGGCGAGGTGCTCCTTGTTGGTGTCCACGACCCAGAGGGCGGAGGGGGCCTTGCCCATGTCGCGGATGCCGCCGAGGGTCTTCTCGAGCTTGTCCTTCTCGCGGCGCATCATCAGCAGCTCCTTCTTGGTGCGGCCGGAGGAGGCCACATCGTCGAAGTCGATCTGCTCGAGCTCCTTGAGGCGGTTCACGCGCGCGGAGACGGTCTGCAGGTTGGTGAGCATGCCGCCCAGCCAGCGCTGGTTCACGTAGGGCATGCCCACGCGGGTGGCCTGCTCCTGCACGGACTCCTGCGCCTGCTTCTTGGTGCCGACGAACAGGATGGTGCCGCCGTGGGCGACGGTCTGCTTGACGAAGTCGTAGGCCTTGTCGATGTACGACAGGGTCTGCATGAGGTCGACGATGTAGATGCCGTTGCGCTCGGTGAAGATGAAGCGACGGACCTTCGGGTTCCAACGACGGGTCTGGTGACCGAAGTGGACGCCGCTCTCCAGGAGCTGGCGCATGGTGACGACTGCCATGATGGTGTCCTCTGTTCTCCGGTCCTGGGCTCGCACGGCGCGCCCGAAGGCGTCCGCGGTCATCGCGCAGGACCTGCTTTCTCGGTTGTTCCCCCGCCACCGGTCGGTGCGGGGCCTGGTGCCCGGGTGTCGGCCGCCCTGCACCTGCCTCCGCACGGGGCGGGGACGGGAAGGACCGATGGCCGACGAGCCCTGGTGGGCACGCGAAGTCATCCGGACGGACCGGATGCTGAATGGAGTCTATCGGACGCCGCCGCCTGCTCGCGCGCGTCCTGCGTCACCCCCGTTCCGTCGAGTCCTCGCCGGGCCCCGTGCATCCCCTCCGTCCCGGCGAGTCCTCGCCGGGCCCTCGCGCGACCTCTCCTCCACAGACCCCGCGGGTCCACCGCCGCCGGGCGGGGCTCGCCGAGCCGCGGCGGGGCGCGGACGATGCCGACATGATCCCCTCGTCAGCGCCTCCGCCCTCTCCCCCGCCCGCCTCCCCGGCAGCGCGGGTGCTCGCGCTGCTGGTGCTGCTCCTGCTGCTGGCCGTGATGCCGTCCGCCGCGGCGCGGGCCGACGGTCCGCGCTGGCAGTGGCCGGTGCCGCCGCCGCGCGAGGTGATCGCGCGCTTCGACGCGCCGGCGACGCCCTACGGCCCCGGTCATCGCGGGATCGACATCGCGGTCCCGGGCGGTGCGGAGGTCCGGGCGGTCGAGGGCGGGACCGTGCGGTTCAGCGGGTCGGTCGCCGGGCGCGGCGTCGTCTCGGTGGTGCATGCCGACGGGCTGATCTCGACCTACGAGCCGGTCAACGGGGCGGTGAGCGCCGGCGACCCTATCGTGGCCGGTCAGGTGCTCGGCACCCTCGATGGCACCTCGCCCGCCTCCCACTGCGACGGTCGGGACTGTCTGCATCTGGGCGCTCGACGGGGCGAGCTGTACGTCGATCCGCTGCTGCTGCTCGGCGGGCGCGGACCGAGCGTCCTGCTGCCCTGGGCAGGCGGCGCGTCCGGAGGCGATGCGGGAGCGGCCGGGCCGAGGGCCTCCGCCGATGCCGGGGCAGGGTCTGCGGGGACGGCGTCGGCAGCAGGAGCGAGCGCGGAGCCTGCTGCAGGGGCGGGAATGCCGTCCCGGGCGATCGCTCCGGTCAGCGCTTCGGTCGGCGCTCAGGTCGCACGTCACGGCGCGCGGGCGGTCGCCCTGGCCTGACCGTGCCCGGGGCCGCCGGGGCTGTACGGCCCGGGACCGTCGGGACCGCGGGGCGGCCGGGGCTCCAGGGCCGAGGACCGCCGGCGATGGTGGCGAGCCCGGCGCGACGGGCGCGGGCGCGGCGCGCCTGCCGAGGTTCAGGCGCGCGGATGCGCCTGCTCGACGGTGCTGCGCAGGCGTTCTGCGCTGACGTGGGTGTAGATCTGCGTGGTGGCGAGCGAGGAGTGCCCGAGGAAGTCCTGGACGCTGCGGAGGTCCGCACCGCCCTCGACGAGGTGGGTGGCCGCGCTGTGGCGCAGGGTGTGCGGGGTGACGTGGCGGGCGATCCCGGCGCGGGCCGCGTAGCGGTCCACGAGGGTGCGCACGGCGCGGTCCCCGAGCCTCCCGCCCCGCACCCCGAGGAAGAGCGCCCGCCCCGGCACCTTCGCTCGGCGCGCCGCGGAGGTCCCGGCCCGGCCGTTCCCCGGGGCCTGTGCCGTGCCTCGACCGGCGGCGGTCGCTCCGGCGAGCACCGGCCTGCCCTCCGTCTCCCAGCGGCGCAGCGCCTCCAGGGCGGGGACGCCGACGGGGACGATCCGCTCCTTGTCGCCCTTGCCGCGCACGCGGACGGTGCCCTGGGCCATGTCGATCCCGCCCAGGTCGAGGGCCACGAGCTCGGAGACGCGCAGGCCGGAGGAGTAGAGCAGCTCGAGCACGGCGGCGTCGCGCAGCTGCACCGCGCGCTGGACGGGATCGACCTCGGAGGGTTCCTCGGCGGGCGCGCCGTCTGCGGTGGCGTCCTCCCCTGCTGTCTCGCCCTCCGTCGCCGTCCCGTCACGCGTTGCGGCGCCGTCCCTCGTCGCCGTGCTGCCCGGCGTCGGGGTGCCGCCTCGTCCCGGGACGGCGTCCTCGGAGTCCGTGTCGGCGCCCGGTGCCGGAGTGTCGCTCCTCCTCGGAGCGGGCTCGGTGACGATCCCGTCGAGGAGCGCGCCGGCCTGCTCGTCGGTGAGGACGGTGGGCAGGTGCCGGCCGCGGCGGGGTGCGCGGAGCCGGCCGCCGACGTCGTGCGGGATCCTGCCGGTGGCGGCGAGCCAGGTGGTGAACGTCCGCGCAGCGGCGGCGGAGCGGGCGAGGGTGCTCGCGCCGGCCCCGGTCTCCGCGCGGGCGCCGAGCCAGGAGCGCAGCGCGGTCACGTCGAGCTCGGCCGGGGCGATCCGCTCGACCTCCCGCAGATGCGCCAGCAGCGCCGCGGCCTCGCGGCGGTAGGCCCGGACGGTGTGCTCGGACCTGCCTCGTTCGAGGTCGAGATGGGCGGCGAAGGCGTCGACGATCTGCTCGTCGGTCTCCGTCGCGCGCTCCGTGCTCATCCCGTCATTCTCGCCCATCCTCGCTGCCGGGGGCAGTGCTCCCGCCGAGCCGGCCGTCAGCCCGTGCGGCGGGTGCGCCGCACCCGCGGCCCTCCCTGCTCGATCAGGCCCAGCAGCTCGAGCCGGGCCAGCGCTGCGCCGACCTCGCGCGGCGCGAAGCCGATCTCGTCCGCGAGGCGGCCCGGGGAGATGCCCGAGCGGGGCGGCACGGCATCGAGCACACGCCGATCCGCTGGTGAGAGCAGATCGAGCTCGTCCTGGCGGGCGAAGCTCCCCTCCCCTGCGGCGGGCCCTCCGGGCAGCAGGTCCAGCAGCTCGGCGGGTTCGGTGACGAGCACCGCGCCGCGTTCGCGGATCAGGCGGTGGCAGCCGGCGCTGGCGGCGGAGGTGACCGGCCCGGGCACCGCTCCGACCGGTCGGGAGAGCTGATCGGCGAGCCGCGCCGTGGACAGGGCCCCTGAGCGCCAGGCCGCCTCGACGACCACCACCGCGCGGGACAGGGCGGCGATCAGCCGGTTGCGGGCCAGGAACCTCCACCGTGTGGGGGCGGTGCCCATCGGGGCCTCGCTGAGCAGGAGGTGCTGCTCGCGGATCCGCTCGAGCAGCTGCGTGTTCCCGCGGGGGTAGAGGCGGTCGAGCCCGCCGGCGAGGACGGCGAGGGTCGCGCCGTCCTGGGCGGCGAGCGCCCCGCGGTGCGCCGCGGCGTCGATGCCGTACGCGCCGCCGGAGACGACGGTCCCGCCGGCGCCTGCGAAGGCGGCGCCGAGGGAGGAGGCGACGTCCTCCCCGTAGGGGGTCGAGGCGCGGGAGCCGACGAGCGCCGCGGCGCGCTCCCCGGCCAGGCGGTCGAGCCGGGCGGGGCCCTGCACCCACAGGCAGTGCGGGGCGGTCTCCTGGAGGTCGTCGAGGGTGCTCGGCCACTCCTCGTCCCCGGGGATCAGGACCCGGATCCTCCGCCGGTCGGCGTCCTCCAGCACGGCCTCGACGTCGACGGCGGCGAGCCGGCCGCGCCAGCGCTGGAGGGCGCGGGAGGCGCGGGCGTCGGGCGTGCCGGCGCCGGGGTCGGCGGCCTCGGCCGGCACCTGTCCGTCCAGCGCGGCGAGCAGCTCGGTCGGCGTCGCCTCGCGCGCGAGCTCGAGCGCGGCGCGGGGTCCGAGCCGTTCCCGGGCCAGGAGCGCGACGGAGTCGGACGGCTCGGCGAGCAGGGACCAGGTGAGCCGGGCCCGGCGCTCGGCCTCGCGGGTGAAGTCGGGGCTCTCGGGGTTCTCGGGGTTCTCGGTCATCGGGCGTCCGCCTGTCGCAGGGTGAGGGCCTCGCCGATGTGCAGGGCGTCGGGCCGGCCGGCGCCGTCGAGGTCGGCGAGGGTCCAGGCCAGGCGCAGCACGCGGTCGTAGCCGCGCAGGGTCAGCCGGCCCTGGCTGAGGGAGTGGCGCAGCAGCGCGAGGTCCGCCGGGGCGGGGGCGAACTCGGTCCGCAGCAGCGGGCCGGGCAGGTGGGCGTTGGTGCTCCAGCCGCGTCCCTCGTAGCGGCGCGCCTGGCGTGTGCGGGCCCGGCCGACGCGGGCGGCGATCGCGGCGCTGGGCTCGGCGGGCTCGGTGCCGCTGCGGTGGAGGTCCACCGGGCCGACGTCGACGCGCATGTCGATCCGGTCCATCACGGGGCCGGAGAGCCGGGAGAGGTAGCGGCGACGCTGCAGCGGGGTGCAGGTGCACTTCTCGCCCTTGCCCCAGGCGTTCCCGCAGGGGCAGGGGTTCGCGGCCAGGACCAGCTGGAAGCGGGCCGGGTATCGGGTGACCCCGCGTGCCCGGTGCAGGGTGATGTCCCCGGTCTCCAGGGGTTCGCGCAGCGCCTCGAGCACGCGGGCGGAGAACTCCGGTGCCTCGTCGAGGAAGAGCACCCCGCAGTGGGCGCGGGAGATCGCGCCGGGCCGGGCGAGACCTCCTCCCCGCCGACGATCGCGGCGGCGGTGGCGGTGTGGTGGGGGCTCTCCAGCGGCGGGGTGCGCAGGAGGCCGTCGTGGGCGTCGAAGCGGCCGTCGAGCGAATGGACGGCGGAGACGTCCAGGGCGTCCTCGGTGCTGAGCTCGGGCAGGATGCCGGGCAGGCGCGCGGCGATCATCGTCTTGCCGGCGCCGGGCGGTCCCTGCAGCAGCAGATGGTGGGCGCCTGCCGCGGCGACCTCCGCGGCACGGCGGGCCTGCTCCTGGCCGATCACGTCGGCGAAGTCGACTGTGCTGCCCGCGTCTCGTTCCACTGCGGCGCCCGCGGGCAGCGGCTCGCGGGCGGGGGACGGCGGGACGTCCGCGCCGAAGCGGTGCAGGAGGGTGGTGAGGTCGGGCGCCGCGTCGACCTCGATGCCGCCGACGAGTCGGGCCTCGGCGAGGTTCACCTCGGGGACCACGGCGCGGGAGAGCCCCTGACCGCGGGCGGCGAGCAGGGCGGGCAGCACCCCGGGGACGGGACGCAGCCTCCCATCGAGCCCGAGCTCGCCGAGCAGCACGGTGTCGGAGGGGACGTGGGTGAGCAGGTCGCCCTGCGCGTCGAGGACCGCGAGCGCGATCGCGAGGTCGAAGCCGGAGCCGTGCTTGGGCTGCCAGGCCGGGGTCATGTTCACGGTGATCCGGCGCTGGGCGAGGCGGAGGCCGCTGCGGGCCGCGGCGGCGCGGACCCTGTCCTTGGCCTGGAGGGTGGAGGAGTCCGGCAGGCCCACGAGCGAGAACGCGGGCAGGCCCGGGGAGACGTCGGCCTCGACCTCGACCAGGGTGCCCTCGAGGCCGGTGAGGCTGATCGAGAGGGTGCGCGCCTGGCCCATCTCAGTGCACCCCTTCGAGGTGCTCGAGGGAGAAGACTCCGTCGAGGTGGGCGTGCACGGCGATCACGTCGATCCGCACGTCGCGGTGCGGGGTCGAGCGCTCCATCAGGTACTCCCCCGCCAGGCGGCGCAGCCTGCGCAGCTTCGCGGGGGTGACGGCGGCCTGCGGCACCCCGGTGACGAAGGAGCGGCGGGTCTTGACCTCGACGAAGACGAGGGTCGTGTGCGCGAGGGCGACGATGTCCAGCTCGCCGTGCTCGAGCCGCAGGTTGCGCTCCACGATCTGCCAGCCGCAGGCCACCAGGTGGTCGGCGGCGAGGTCCTCCCCCGCACGACCGAGCTCGAGGGTGGTCATCTCCCGCACGCGGGGCGGTGCCGGGGCCGGGCGCGGCCTGTCGGCGCGGAGGGAGGCGGGCGGGGTGCCGGGGACGGGAGCGAGGCTGTTCATGCCCGTCAGCCTCGCCGGAGCGTCCCGGACGGGGAAGCGGCCCCGGGATCCTGGGGACGACGGGGCGCTGTGGAGGAGAGGTCGCGCGGCGCCGGAGGTCCGCGCCTCGGGCTCAGGGCAGGGAGATGTCCTGCTTGTTGAGCTCCTCGATGTTGACGTCCTTGAAGGTCACCACCCGCACCGAGCGCACGAAGCGGTTGGAGCGGTAGATGTCCCACACCCACACGTCCGCCAGGCGCAGCTCGTAGAACACCTCGCCGCCGCCCGAGCGGACCTGCAGGTCCACCTGGTTGGCGAGGTAGAAGCGGCGCTCCGTCTCCACGACGTAGGTGAACAGGCTGACCACGTCGCGGTACTCGCGGAAGAGCTGGAGCTCGAGGTCGGACTCGTAGTTCTCGAGATCCTGGCTGCTCATCGGCGCTCCTCCTCGTCCTGCGGGCTCCACGGGCCCTCCCACAGTACGCCAGCGGAGCCGGGCGTCGGGACGGTGCCCGCGACGGGTGCCGCGGCGGGGCGGGCGCCACGACCGGCGGCGGGCGCGGAGCCGAGTCGCCAGCTGCGGCGATGGTGCTCGTGCACGCCGATCCTGTCGATCGCCGCGCGGTGCACCGCGGCGCCGTATCCCTTGTTCGAGCCCCAGCCGTACTCGGGGGCCTCCGCGTCCAGCTCGACCATCCGCGCGTCCCGCGCGACCTTCGCGAGGACGCTCGCCGCGGACACGCTCGCGCAGTCCCGGTCGGCGGCGACCCGCAGCTGGACCAGCGGCGCGGGGCGCTCCGCGGTCGTCAGCGCCGGGGTGAGCACGTCCGCATCCCCGTCGAGCAGGAGCGCGTCGGCCTCGACCCCGAGCCCCTCGAGCGCGCGCAGCGCGGCGCGGGTCAGGGCGGCCATGATCCCGATCTCGTCGATCTCGGACGCCTCCGCCCAGCCGACGGCGCCGGCCAGCGCCGACTCGCGGATCGGGTCGACGAGCGCCTCGCGGCGGCGGGCGGTGAGCTTCTTGGAGTCCCTCAAGCCGTCGGGCAGGGGTGCGACCTCGCCGTCGGTGATCTCGAGGGCGACCGCGCCGACGGCGACGGGGCCGGCGAGGGCGCCGCGGCCCACCTCGTCCAGCCCCACCACGACCCGGCGCCCTGGGCCCGCGCGGCGGGCGAGCTCGCGTTCGAGGTCGAGGGTCGGTGCGGGGGCGGTCACGGCTGGTCGGGCACGTCGGCGAACGCGTCCGACCCGTCTCCGAGACCGGTCCAGCGGCTCGCGGGCCAGAACACGACCTCGGCGCGGCCGGTGATGTCCGACTCGTCGACGAAGCCGCCGTCGCCCTGCACCTCGTGCCAGGCGGAGTCCGCGGAGGCGTAGCGGTTGTCGCCCATCACCCAGACCTTGTCGTCGGGGACGGTGACGTCGAAGGCCGCCTGGCAGGCGGGGGTCTCCGGGTTGATGTACGGCTCGTCGAGCGCAGTGCCGTTGACCTGCAGGGCGGCACCCTCCTCCTCGCACACCACGTGATCGCCGGGCAGGCCGATCAGCCGCTTGACCAGGTGGTCCTGGGAGGGGTCGGGGGCGAGCCCGATGAGCGAGAGGGCCATCATGACCCGCACCCGGGGGGTGGGGTTCTCGGTCGCGTCGCCGGGGATCCAGTCCGCCGGGTCCTCGAAGACGATGACGTCGCCGCGCTCGAGGTCGAACACCCCGGGGCTGAGCTTGGAGACGATGATCTTGTCGTCCTCCAGCAGCGTGGGGTTCATCGAGGCGGAGGGGATGTAGAACGGCTGGATCAGGAAGGTCTTCACGAGCACCGCGATGACCAGCGCGACCACCATGGTTACGAGCGTGTCCAGCCACAGCGGCATCCGCTGCCTGCGGCGGTGGGTGCGGCCCTCGCCCTCGGGGCGGTCCTGCGCCGCGGGGCGCTCGTCCCCCTGCGGGGCGCTGCTCTCGGACGCGGTCGTCGCGGTCGAGGCGTCCTCGGCGGGAGCGGCGTCCCCGGTCGGGGAGCCAGCTCGGCGGTTCTCGGCGGACGCATTCATCGCGGCAAGGATAGCCGCTGGGGGCTGGGAGTCAGAGGGAGCCGCCGCGAGGCGGTGGCCACACGATCCGCTCGACCCTGCCGACCACCCGATCCACGGGGATCATCCCGCCGCCGGGGGCGCCGAGCAGGTGCCGGGAGTCGGTGGAGTCGGGACGGTTGTCGCCGAGCACGAACATGCGCCCCTCGGGGACGACGAGGTCGAACTCGGTGGTGCTGGGCGCCATGCCGCCCGGCAGGTAGGGCTCCTCCAGCTCCTCGCCGTTCAGCAGCAGCGCGCCGTCGTCGCCGCAGCAGGTGATGGAGTCGCCGCCGACGGCGATCACCCGCTTGACCCAGTAGCGGTCGCCGTCCTCCGCCGAGGGGGCGAAGTATCCCCTCCCGTCGAAGACGACCACGTCCCCGCGCTCGGCCTCGCCGGCGCTCGTGCGGTCGGCCAGGAGCACGTCCCCGGTCTCGAGGGTCGGGGCCATGGAGGCCGACGGGACGCGGAAGGGCTGGACCACGAAGTGCCGCACGGCGAGCACCGCGAGCAGCGCCAGCACGACGCAGACGGCGACGGCCACCACCGGGTGGGGCCGTCGCCGTCTCGCCGCGCTCACGCGGGTGGTCCTGGGATCCGGGAGCGGATCAGGAGTGGTCGCGCTTCTCCTTGATGCGGGCCTTCTTGCCCGTGAGGTTGCGCAGGTAGTACAGCTTCGCGCGGCGGACGTCACCGCGGGTGACGACCTCGATCTTGTCGACCGTCGGGGCGTGCACGGGGAACACGCGCTCCACGCCGACGCCGAAGGAGATCTTGCGGACGCGGAAGGTCTCGCCCACGCCGTGGCCCTGGCGGCCGATGACGTAGCCCTGGAAGACCTGGATTCGGGAGCGGTTGCCCTCGATGACCTTCACGTGCACCTTGACGTTGTCGCCGGCGCGGAAGGCGGGGACGTCCTCGCGCAGGGACGCCTTGTCGAGCTCGTCGAGCTTCTGCATGTCTCTCTCCTGGCCTCCGCCTCAGGTCGTCGGCCTCGTTCGTCGCGCCGCCTCGCGGGCGACCCGTCATGAACCGTCGATCCGGCGGGGAGCTGGCTCCCCGTGCCGGTGTGCTGGGCCTCTGGCGGCGACTCCCATCGCCACGGACCTGCCCGACCGCGTCATGCGCCCTCCCCTGAGGCAGAGAGGCGCGCGGTGCGCACGAGGGGTCATTCTGCCAGCGCACGGGAAGGGGCGGCAAGCCCGCACCGGGGCGTTCGTGCCGGTGATCACCGTGGAGGGCTGTCGGATCGCTCACGTCCGGGTCGCGGGCGGGGCGTCCCCGGCGCGTCGGACGACGCCCTCAGGCTTCGTCGAGCAGATCGGGGCGGCGCTGCCGGGTGCGCTCGAGCGACTGCTCGCGCCGCCAGGCGGCGATCTTCCCATGGTCGCCGGAGAGCAGGATCGCGGGAGCCTCCCGCACCACCCCGGCCGGGTCCTCCCAGCGGGCGGGGCGGGTGTAGAGCGGGTACTCCAGCAGCCCGTCGGAGTGGGACTCCTCGACGAGGGACTCGGCGTTGCCGACCACGCCAGGGACGAGCCGCACGACGGCCTCGGTGATCGCGAGGACCGCGACCTCGCCGCCGTTGAGCACGTAGTCGCCGAGGGAGGCGAGGTGGACCTCGCAGCCGATGTCGGCGAGGTGCTCGTAGACCCGCTCGTCGATCCCCTCGTAGCGGCCGCAGGCGAGGACCAGCCATTCGCACTCGGACCATTCCTGGGCGGTGTCCTGGGCGAAGGGGGTGCCGGCGGGGTTGGGGAAGATGATCACCGGCTCGGTGTCGGCGCCGAGCGCCGCCTGCCCCTCGGCGCGCACGGCGGCGAAGGCCTCCGCCCACGGCTCGGGCTTCATCACCATGCCGGCACCGCCGCCGAGCGGGGTGTCGTCCACGGTGCGGTGGCGGTCGTGGGTCCAGCTGCGCAGGTCGTGGACGTGCAGGTCCACGAGCCCGTCGCGGCGCGCCTTGCCGATCAGGGAGAGGTCGAGCGGGGCGAGGTACTCGGGGAAGATGGTGAGGACGTCGATGCGCACGGCGGGCTCAGCGCTCCGTCCGGGCGGGGCCGGAGGTCTCCGGCTCGGGGCCCTGCTCGTCCTCGGGCAGCGCGTCGAACAGCCCGCCGGGCGGATCGGCGATGACGACGCCGGCCTCGAGGTCGACCTCGGGCACGAGCTGCTCGACCAGCGGAAGCTGCACGCGTCGCCGGTCGGGGGTGCGCACGACGAGGAGGTCCTGCGCCGGGTAGTGGTCCACGCCCGCGACGACGCCGAGCTCGCGCCCGTCGACGTGGCGGACGGCGAGGCCCTTGAGCTGCGCGGGATACCAGGCATCGGGATCCTCGGAGGCCTCCTCCTCGGCGTCGACCGCGATCTCGAGGTCCACCCCGCGCAGGGACTCGGCGTCGGTGCGGTCCGTGACCTCCTCGAAGCTCGCGTACCAGCGCTCCTGCTGGAGGCGGGTGCGGGCCACGGTGAGGGTGCGGGAGAGGCCGGCGACCTCGACCTGGAATGCGGTGCCGGGGCTCAGCCGCTCCTCGGGCTGGTCGGTGCGCAGGACGAGGGCGACCTCGCCGCGCAGGCCGTGGGCGCGGCCGATCGTCGCGACGATCACGTCGAGGGTGCTCATGCGTTGGCTCCGTTCGAGGGGGCGGGAAGGGCTGCGAGGTGGGCGGGAGAGCCGTCGGCCGGGTCGGAGGCATCTGCCCGGGCGGGCGCGTCCTCCGGGGCGGGGGCGCCGACGACGGCATCGCCTCCCTCCTCGGCGGGCGCCGGGGCGTGGTAGCCCTGCTCGGCGCAGGCGGTCGCGAGCTGGTCGAGCGGGTCCTGGAGCCCGTCGGACCAGGTGTCCCCGTCCAGGGCGTCGACGAAGGGGGCGCGGACCTGCTCGAGGGCGGTGCGCACGGCGTCGTCGTCCACGGCGGCGATCTGCGCGTCCAGCAGCTCGGCGGTCGCGCGGAGGTCGTCGGCGCGCCCGGAGGGGACCTCGCGCGGGGAGAGGCCGACGAGCTTGAACATGTTCGAGGTCAGGACGTTCGAGTTCGCGAAGTGGGTGAGTGTGCCGGGGGTGTCGAAGACGTCGGCGCAGACGAGGGCGGCGGGCTTGGCGCCGGCCTCCCCTCCCCCGGCGGCCCAGAGCGCCGCGACGGAGACGTCATGACAGCCGGCGGCGACGCCTTCGAACGCGTCGGCGAAGGCCTCGCGGTCGGACTCGGCGCCGCGCTCGGGCTGGGTGCGGAACCAGTCGGCCAGCTCCGTCGCGGCCGCCTGTGCGCCCTCGGGCGCGTCGGCGAAGAGGTCCTCGACGTCGTCGCCGGTCATGGCGTAGAAGCCGGGGTCGGAGGGGCCGACCTCCGGTGCGCTCCCGGCACGGTCCAGGACCTCGCGGGAGAGCGGGCCCGCATAGTCGGGGTCTCCCCAGAACCCGGTGCAGGCCGCGACGAGGGCGGGATCCGCGCTCGCCTCCTCGGACGCGGCCGACGGCGCCTCCGGCTCCTCACCGGGCCCCTCGTCCGTGCAGCCGCCGAGCGTGAGGGCGAGGGCGGCGAGCGCGGCGCCGGGGAGGGCGGCGCGGTGAGCGCGGCGACGACCCCCGGACGGCGAGGAGCGGCGCTGCCGGGACCTCTCGGTCCGCTCGGCAGCGCCGCTCCTCAGGATCCTGCGGGGCACCTCAGCGACGGTCGACGTCGACGATGTCGACCCGCACGTCGTCCTCGGAGAGGGCCGCGGTGACCGTGCGCAGGGCACGGGCGGTGCGGCCGGACCGGCCGATGACGCGTCCCAGGTCGGCGGCGCCGACCCGGACCTCGACCAGCGGGCCGCGACGGGTGGACTTCTCCGTGACGCGCACGGCGTCGGGGTCGTCGACGATGCCGCGGACCAGATGATCGAGCGCTTCGGCGCGGGCGCTCATCTCAGGCCTCGTCGGTCGCCGCGGCCTCGGCGTCCTCGGTGGTCTCGCCCTCGGCCGGAGCCTCCTCGGAGCCGGGGGCGACGTCCGCGGCCTCGGCCTGCTCGTCAGCCTTGGCCTTCTTCGCGCCCTCACGGGACTCGGTGGCGGCCTTGTCGGCCTCCGCGATCCGCTCCTCGGCGGTCTGCTTGGCCTCGGCGGTCTTCAGGGAGCCGGCGGCGTCGCCCTCGCCCTTGAACTTCGCCCAGTCGCCGGTGACCTTCAGCAGCGCGGCGACCTGCTCGGACGGCTGCGCGCCGACGCCCAGCCAGTACTGGGCGCGCTCGGAGTCGATCTCGATGACCGAGGGGTTCTCGGTGGGGTGGTACTTGCCGATCTCCTCGATCACGGCGCCGTCGCGCTTCTTGCGCGAATCGGCGACCACGACGCGGTAGAACGGTGCACGGATCTTGCCCATGCGCTTCAGACGGATCTTGACAGCCACGTGGGTGGACTCTCCTTCAGGGATGTTCGGGTGAGTCCCGCCGCAGCCTGTGGGGTGATGCGGGCGCTGACGGTTCTCGGGGTGTCGCTCCCGGGCGGGTAGAGGGCCGGCCCGGACGCATACAGCGCACGATTATGCCAGGGATCCCCTTCCCCGTTCCACCCCGCATCCTGTGCGGCGGGGCACAACGGCCCGAGGGGCAGGGACGACCTCGGCGCGCCGGGCAGACGGGTCCGTCGGCCTCAGCCGGAGAACGCCTCGATCAGCTGGTTCGCGCCGAGCACCACGAACAGCAGCGTCACCACGCCGAGGGCGATGTTCAGGATCGGTCCGTTGCGCCACTTCTCCGGCATGTGCCGGGAGTTCATCAGCACCAGCAGCGTGATCGCGAGGAAGGGCATGAAGAACGCGCCGAGGACACCGTAGGCGATGATCACCTGCACCGGCCGGCCGAGCAGGAGCAGCAGCATCGGCGGGAAGGTCAGCCACAGCACGTAGAAGCGGTAGTACTTCCCGCCGATCCTGCGGTCGGGATGCTCCTCGGCCTTGCCCCTCAGATGCCCCCAGAAGTCCGCGAACATCACCGAGACGCCGTTCCACACCCCGAGCACGGAGGAGAAGGACGAGGCCCAGAACCCGATCAGGAACATCCAGCTGAAGGCGGTGCCGTAGCGGGAGGCGAGCACCTCGGCGAGATCGAGCAGGCCCCGATCCCCCTCGTCGATCGCGATCGAGGAGGAGTACAGCAGCTCCGCGCCCACGACCAGCATGGCGATGACGAAGATGCCGGAGATGACGTACGCCATCGCGTTGTCGATCCGCATCACCCGCATCCAGCGCGGCGTGGACCAGCCCTTCTCCTTCAGCCAGTAGCCGTAGGCGGCCAGCGTGATCGTGCCGCCGACGCCTCCGGCGATGGACAGCGTGTAGACGAGCCCTCCCTCGGGGATGCGGGGCACGAGCCCGCCGAGCACTTTGCCGAGGTTCGGGAGGGTGACCACGGCGGCGCCCACGACGGTCAGGAACATCAGACCGACGAGCACCGCGACGATCTTCTCGAGCGCGTGGTAGCGCCCCACCCAGACGAGCCCCGCGCCGATCAGGCCCGAGAGGATCGCGTAGGCGATGAACGGCATATCCGCGATCCAGCCGACGTCCCCGAGCACGGGCAGCTGCGGGACGAGGGCCGCGAGCGGGAGGGCGGAGGCGCTCATCGCCGTCGCGCCGTACACGAAGCCCCAGACCATGATGTACGGACCGAAGTACCAGGAGGTCCATCGGCCCACGCGGCGCCAGCCCTCGAAGATCGAGTGGCCGGTGGCGAGGGTCCAGCGCCCCGCACCCTCGACCAGCACGATCTTGATGATCACGCCGGCGACCGCGGCCCACAGGAGCGCGTAGCCGTAGCGGGAGCCGGCGACCAGGGTCGCGACGAGGTCGCCGGCGCCGATGCCGGTCGCGGCGACGAGAAGGCCCGGGCCGACGACCTTCCAGCGCGGCGGGGCGCCCTCGGCGTCCTCGACGGCGGTGCCGGCCCCGGCGGGATCCTGCGGGACGTCGGACGGTCCGTCCGCGGCGAGGCCGGGGACGGGAGCGGAGGCGGAGCCGCGCGCAGCGCGTCGTCGGCCGGCGGGCTGCGATCCGGTGGGCTTCTCTGCGTCGTCGGAGTGCATTCCCGCACGATAACGGTCGTGTGTCCTGGATCACCGCGCGACGCGGTGGGGCGGCGCGAGGTCGTCCGCTCTGCCCGGTTCGGGTTCCGCGGCCGGTGCCGCTCGGACGATCAGCTCACGCGACCTGGCGACCGCCGAGCACCACGTGGCTGCGCTCGCGCAGGATCCGATGGTCCTCGCGCGGGTCGGCGGGGACGACGAGCAGGTCCGCCGGGGCGCCGTCCTCGAGCCCGGGGGCGCCGAGGAAGCGGCGCGGCGCCCAGGCCGCGGCCTCGAGGATCTCGGTCGCGGAGAGCCCGGCCGCGTCGAGCTCGTCGAGCTCGTCGTGGATGATGCCGTGGCCGAGCACTCCCCCGGAATCGGTGCCGACCAGCAGCTGCACCCCGGCGTCGTGGGCGTCGCGGGTGCGGTCGTAGCGGCCAGCGCGCAGGCGGCGCATGTGCGCGGCATAGGCGGGGAACTTCTTCTCGCCCTGGGAGGCGTAGGTCTCGAACGCGTCGATGTTCACGAGCGTGGAGACCACCGGGATGCCCGCCGCGGCGACCCGTCGGATCGTCTCGTCGGTGAGCCCGGTGGCGTGCTCGAGGCAGTCGAAGCCCGCGTCGAGGACGAGCGGGAGCGTCTCCTCGTCGAAGGTGTGGGTGGTGATCCGGGCGCCCGCGGCGTGGGCGGCGTCGGCCGCGGCGACGAAGTCCTGCGCCTCCCAGCACGGGGTCAGATCGCCGACGCCGCGGTCGATCCAGTCGCCGACGAGCTTGACCCAGCCGTCGCCGCGGCCGGCCTCGCGGGTGACGGCGGCGGGCAGGTCCTCGGGCTCGAGCTCGTCGGCGTAGCCGATCAGGTAGCGGCGGGTGCGGGCGAGATGGCGGCCGCAGCGGATCAGCCGCGGCAGGTCGTCCTGCTGCTGCAGCGGGGAGTTGTCGATGATCGAGCCGGCGTCGCGGATCAGCAGCACCCCGGAGTCGCGGTCGACGAGGGCCTGCTCGCGCGCCTCGGCCAGGGTGGTGCCCCCTCCCCCGTCGGCGATGCCGAGATGGCAGTGCAGGTCGGCGAGTCCGGGGAGCACGAAGCCGTCGATCTCGCGGACCTCCGCGCCGGCGGGCAGCTCGGGCTTCTCGTGGTGGATCCGGCCGCCGACGACCCAGGCCCCGTCGAGCTCCTCCTCGGCACCGAGCAGGATCGGTCCGCGCAGGTGGAGGATCGGTGCGGTGGTCTCGGCGACATCGGTGGAGCTCATGCCCGCGAGCCTATCGATCCGGCCGCGGCCGGGGCAGCGAAGGTGCTGCCCGGACCGTACGAGTCGGGCGGGCTCGTCGTCGTCTCGGTGGCCCAGGCGTGCTCGAGGCGGGCGAAGAGATCGGTCGGCTCGCGGAGGTCCTCCGAGTACACCCTGATGACCGTCCATCCTTCGGCGGTCAGGACGGCGCTCTTGCGGTGGTCGTGCCTTACTCGGTCGGGCGCCGTCAGGTGCTCAGCACCGTCGTATTCGATCGCGATGCGTCGTTCCGGATAGGCGAGGTCGATGTAGTAGATGATGCCGGTCGCGGGGTCGACGACCTCGTGGTTCATCACGGTGGCGGGCCGCCCGTACCGCCTCAGCAGAAGGTGCATCTGCGTCTCCCGCGGCGACCATACGCGCTCCCGAGACAGTGCGGCAGCCTCCCTGAGCTGCCTCGCCCCGCGACCGCGTGCCGCCTCGGCCTGCTCCCTCACTTCCGAGAGCGGGATGCGCCACGCAGTGCCGAAGCGGTCCGCGACCAGGGAGTCGATGGCGATGACGAGCTAGTCGAGCGTGAGGCGTCCGGCGATCTCCTGGAGCGCCGTCAGCGGTTCGACCATGGTGACCCCGTGGAGACGGATGGTCGGAGGCGGGGCGCAACGGTGGACGACGAGCGTCTCGGTGCGGCGTGGAGAGCTGCCCCCGCTGGTGTCCAGGTGCACGCGTGCTCCGCCCTCACGCCTCGCTCGCCGCGGCAGCCGGACCCCGAACAGCTCGGCCGCTGTCACCCCCGCGACGACCGACGGGCAGTCGAGCAGGTCCTGCGCCTCGAGGGCTACACGACGTAGGTCGGCCGGGTGATCGGTGCGTGTGTAACAGGTGGGGAGCACCCTGGTCATCGCGGGCGACGAGAGATGACGCCGGTGCATCCCGCGCTCGAGAAGCCACTCGCGTCGGTACACCTCACCTCGCTCGAGATCCTCCGGTCTCAGTCCCATGCCCCGGACCGTAGTCGTCACCGGATGACCGCCCCAGATCGGCTCCGGGCCTGGGGACGACGGCGCCGTGGGGAGGAACGGTCGGTCGGCCCACCGCGTGCTCGGTCGTCGGAGAACCCGCGGACACTGTCCGGAGCGTGGGCCGGCAGCGCGGATCTCCGCTCGGCTGTCGGCGCTCTCCGCACAGTTGATCGACACGAGGTACCAGATAAGTGGTACCGGACGTCCAACAACCCGGCTCGACCGGTACCGGACGTCGAACCACCCCACGCGGAGCAGAGCAATCCACCCACTCGGCCCACAAGCGGCTGTCCCGACCAGCAGATCGACGGGAAGTACCAGGAAAGTGGTACCTGGCGTCGATCAAGTCGGCCTGCTGCACACCCTCGCACGGAGCACGACACCGGAACGCCTGCATTGGCTCGTTGATCGACGGGAAGTACCAGAGAAGTGGTACCGGACGTCGAACAACCTGGCGGGACCGGTACCGGACGTCGAAGAACTCCCACGGGGCGGCGACGCGCGCGGGACTGGCGCGGCGCGAAACGGGTGCGGGTCGGCTACGTGCGCGGCGCGAAACGGGTGCGGGTCGGCTACGTGCGCGGCGTGAGGCGGCTACGTGCGCGGCGTGAGGCGGGTGCAGCGCGGCGCGGCGTGAGGCGGCGCGGGCGCGGCGCTCAGCGCCGCGGGGTCACTTGCCGCCGAGGAGCTTCTGCATCTCCGGCGGGAGCTGGCTGGGGTCGAAGCCGGACAGGTCCGGCTGACCGCCCTGCTTGGCGCCGCCGCCGAAGGCGGAGCCGCCCTGCCCGCCGCCCTCCGCGGCGCGCTTGGCGGCCTCGGCCTGCTCGCGCGCGGCCTTGGCGGGGTTCTTCGACTTCGACTTCTTGCCCTGGGGGCGCTGCGGGGCCTGCCGGCCGCGGGACTTCTTGCCCATGCCCATGCCGGGGCCGCCGGGCATCCCCGGCATGCCTCCGCCACCGCCGGACATGCCGCGGCCCATGGTGCGCATCATCTGCTGGGCCTGCTTGAACCGCTCGAGCAACTGGTTGATCTGCTGGACGGTGGTGCCGGAACCCCGGGCGATGCGGTTGCGGCGCGAGCCGTTGATGATCTTGGGGTCGTTGCGCTCCTCGGGCGTCATCGAGCGGATGATCGCCTCGATCCTGCCGATCTCGGACTCGTCGAAGTTGTCCAGCGCCTCACGGTACTGCCCCATGTTCGGCAGCATGCCGAGCATCTTCTTGATGCTGCCCATGTTCTTGAGCTGCTGCATCTGGTTCAGGAAGTCGTCGAGGGTGAAGTCCTCCCCCGAGGCGAGCTTCGCCGCGGTCTTCTCGGCCTCCTTCTGGTCGAAGGCCTTCTCCGCCTGCTCGATCAGGGTCATCACGTCGCCCATGTCGAGGATGCGGCCGGCCATGCGGTCCGGGTGGAAGCGCTCGAAGTCGTCGAGGCTCTCGCCGGTGGAGGCGAAGAGGATCGGGCGCTCGGTGACGCCGGTGATGGACAGCGCCGCGCCGCCGCGCGCGTCGCCGTCGAGCTTCGAGAGGACCACGCCGGTGAAGCCGACGCCGTCGCGGAACGCCTCGGCGACCCGGGCGGCGTCCTGGCCGATCATCGCGTCGACGACGAAGAGGGTCTCGTGAGGACCCACGGCATCGCGGATGTCCCGCGCCTGCTGCATCATCTCCTCGTCGATGCCGAGACGGCCGGCCGTGTCGACGATGACCACGTCATGCTGCTGGAACTGCGCGGTGGAGACGCCGTTCATCGCGACCAGGACCGGATCGCCCACGCCGTTGCCCGGCTCGGGGGCGAAGACGGGCACGCCCGCGCGCTCGCCGACGATCTGCAGCTGGTTCACGGCGTTGGGGCGCTGGAGGTCCGCGGCGACCAGCAGCGGCGTGTGACCCTCGGACTTCATCCACTGCGCGAGCTTGCCGGCGAGGGTCGTCTTGCCGGCGCCCTGGAGGCCGGCGAGCATGATGACCGTGGGCGGGTTCTTCGACCAGTTCAGCTCGCGGGCCTCACCGCCGAGGACCTGCACCAGCTCGTCGTTGACGATCTTGACGACCTGCTGGGCGGGGTTGAGCGCCTTGGAGACCTCCTCGCCGAGGGCGCGCTCGCGCACCGCGGCGGTGAAGGTGCGCACCACGGACACCGCGACGTCGGCGTCGAGCAGGGCTCGACGGATCTCGCGGATCGTCTTGTCGACGTCCGCCTCGCTGAGGCGGCCGTGGCCACGCAGGCCCTTGAGCGACTCTGTGATGCGGTCGGAGAGGTTGTTGAACACGAAGCGCTTCCCCTAGGTCGGTCGGACCGCACCAGTGTAGAGGCTGGGCCGCGCACTCCCGAGCCCTCCCCCGGCGCACGGTGAGCTAACCTGCACCGATGGCACGCGGGGGCGTCGGGACGGCGCACGGGATCACACTGCAGCAGCTGCGCTACTTCGTCGAGGTCGCCGCGGAGGGCTCGATCACCGCTGCGGCGGACCTGCTCCAGGTGTCTCAGCCGACGATGTCCGCCGCGATGAAGGACCTCGAGCGCCGGGTGGGACGCGTCCTGCTGCGCCGCTCCGTGCGCGGCGCGGCCCTCACCGAGGACGGCATCGAGTTCCTCGGCTACGCCCGGCAGGTGGTCGAGCAGGCCGAGTTGCTCGAGCACCGCTATCTGGGACGCCCGCCGGCCCGCCGCCTGCTGGCGGTCTCCGCGCAGCACTATTCCTTCGTGGTCGAGGCGTTCGTGCGGATGGTGAAGGCCTCGGAGGCGGCGGAGTACGCGTTCACGCTGCGCGAGACCCGCACCGCGGACATCATCGAGGACGTGCGGACACTGCGCAGCGAGCTCGGCGTCCTCTACCGCAGCGACTTCAACCGCAAGGTCATCGACAAGCTGCTGCGCGACTCCGAACTCGTCTTCACGCCGCTGTTCCTGGCGAGCCCGCACATCTTCGTCGCCCGCACGAACCCGCTGGCCTCGCGCCGACGGGTCACCCTCGAGGACCTCGAGGGCCTGCCCCGGCTCACCTTCGACCAGGGGACCGACAACTCCTTCTACTTCGCAGAGGAGATCCTCTCCACGCGCTCGGCCGCGCAGGACATCCGGGTCAGCGATCGGGCCACGATCTTCAATCTGATGATCGGGCTGGACGGCTACACGATCTCCACCGGGATCGTCTCCGACGACCTGGACCCGTCCATCGTGGCCGTGCCGCTCGAGGTGGACGAGCGCATCGAGATCGGCTGGATCGGGCATGCCTCCGCGCCGCTGACCGGTCAGGCGGAGCGGTTCGTCGCCGAGATGCGCGAGGTGGTCTCGAGCTTCGGGGTCGAGCCGCTGTCGTAGCGGTCGCTCCGCCGCCGGAGCCCCCAGACCGGGGCCGTCCCCGACGTGGCGACCGCCCCGACGCCGGGACCGATCCGCCACCATAGGCAGCACCTATGAAGAGCCCCCAAGTGTCGTGATGACACTATGGCGGGTGGTCCTGCGTACGCTCGCCCCCACCACGACGACCGGGGGCATGATGACGACCGACTTCTCCTTCAGCATCCGCACGACCCGCTTCGACGAGGACTACGTCCCCTCGAGCGGCTCGCGGATCACCACGAACTTCGCCAACCTCGCCCGCGGGGAGCATCGCCGCGAGAACCTCCGCCGCGCCCTGCGCATGATCGACGAGCGCGCGAACGAGCTCGCGGGCGGCGGGGACCGCTACGCCGTGGAGCTCGACATCGTCTCGGCGGATCTGCACCTGGGCGCAGGGGCGGAAGCCGCCGACGGCGGTGAGGGGCTCCCGCTGATCGAGATGCTCGACGTGCGGATCCTGGACCGCGCGACCGGCGAGCGCCTGCCGGGGATCACCGGGAACAACTTCTCCTCCTACGTGCGGGACCACGACTTCAGCGTGCGCCTGCCCGCCCATCAGCAGGCCGCGGGCGACGCGGGATCAGGCGGCGGCGTGCCGGAGGACTTCGGCGTGCTGCACGGCAGGCTCTTCCGCCGCTTCCTCTCCTCGGACGCCTATCGCGAGCGCTTCGCCGGCCCGCCCGTGGTCTGCATCAGCGTCTCCACCAGCCGGACCTATCGCCGCATCGGCGCGCCGCATCCGGTGCTCGGCGACGAGTACGAGGCCGACGGCTCCTCCCTCACCGATCTCTACTTCGCCCGGATGGGGCTGCAGGTGCGGTGCTTCAAGCCCCGCGGCGCCGTCGCCCCGCTGGCGTTCTACTTCGCGGGCGATCTGCTCGCCGATCACTCCGACCTGGCGCTCATCGGCACGATCGCCACGATGGAGACGTTCCAGCGGATCTATCGCCCCGAGATCTACAACGCCCGCGAGAGCGCCGGGGAGGTGTACCGGCCGAGCCTGGGCAGCACCGACCACGCGGACACGGGGATCGTGTACGACCGCGAGGAGCGCAGCCGTCTCGGCGTGACCCAGGGCAGGTTCATCCAGGAGCGGCTGATCGCGCCGCACCAGGAGCACCTCGAGCAGTGGCTGGCCGAGGAGGTCGTCCGATGAGCACCCTCCTTCCCACCTCGATCGTCGGAAGCCTCCCCAAGCCCTCGTGGCTCTCCGAGCCCGAGACGCTCTGGTCCCCCTGGCGCCTCGAGGGCGCGGAGCTGTACGAGGGAAGGCGCGATGCGCTGCACCTCGCCGCGGCCGAGCAGGCCGTGGCAGGCCTCGACGTGATCAGCGACGGGGAGCAGACCCGCCAGCACTTCGTCACCACCTTCATCGAGCATCTCAGCGGCGTCGACTTCGCACGTCGCGAGACGGTGCGCATCCGCGATCGCTACGACGCGAGCGTCCCGACGGTCGTCGGTCCGGTGCGTCGTGAGCGGCCGGTCTTCGTCGACGACGCGGCCTCCCTCCGCACGCGGACGGACAAGCCCCTCAAGTGGGCGCTGCCCGGCCCGATGACCATGATCGACACGCTGTACGACGCGCACTACGGCAGCCGCGAGGAGCTCGCCCGCGAGTTCGCTGCCCTCCTCAACCAGGAGGCGCGGGAGCTGGAGGCGGCGGGCGTGGACATCGTCCAGTTCGACGAGCCCGCCTTCAACGTCTTCTTCGACGACGTGCGGGGCTGGGGCGTGGAGGTCCTCGAGCGGGCGGCCGAGGGGCTGCGCGCCGAGACCGTCGTGCACATCTGCTACGGCTACGGCATCAAGGCCAACACCGACTGGAAGGCGAGCCTGGGCACGGAGTGGCGCCAGTACGAGGAGACTTTCCCGCTGCTGCGGGACTCGGTGATCGACACGGTCTCCCTCGAGAGCCGCGGCTCGCACGTCCCGATGGAGCTCGTCGAGCTGCTGCGCGGCAAGAAGGTGATGCTCGGCGCGATCGACGTCGCCGATCCGCGGGTCGAGACCCCCGAGGAGGTCGCCGACACCCTCCGCCGTGCCCTCGCCTTCGTGGACGCGGACAGGCTCTGCCCGAGCACGAACTGCGGCATGGCGCCGCTGTCCCGCACCGTCGCGCAGGGCAAGATGCGGGCGCTCGCCGCGGGGACGGCGCTGCTGCGCGCCGAGCTCGCGGCGAGCTGAGAACGCTCCGCCGAGGGACGGACGGAGGGAGCCGGGCCCGGCGAAAGGCGCCGACCCCGCGCCGCGACGGAGCCTGCGCCGCAGCGGAGCCTGCGCCGCGGCCCAGCCGGCACGGCGACGCCGAGCCGGCCGGCTCAGGTCGAGGCGGAGTCCATCAGCGCGGCGACGATCCGGCCGACGGTCGGCGGGTCCAGGGCGCGACCGTGCTGGTCGGTCAGGTAGAGCACGTCGACCGCGCGCCGTCCCAGGGTCATGACGTGGGCGCTGCGCACCTGCAGCCCGTGGACGGTGATCGTCTCGGCGACGTCGGCCAGCAGGCTCGGGCGGTTGCGGGCGTTGACCTGCACAACGGTCGCCTCGCGGGAGGCTCCGGGCAGGACGGTCACCACGGGGGCGTCCTCGGTGGTGCGCAGCGGCGGGGCCGGCGGCAGCTCGAGCACCCTCGCGTCGGCCCGGTCCCGGTGCGCGAGCTCGCGGTCCAGTGTCGTGCGCACCACGGAGGGGTGCGGGAGGTCGGACTGGGTGCCGGTGACCCACCAGGTGTTCACGGCCACGCCGTCCTGGGTGCTGACCACGGCGCTGTGCACGTCGAGCCGCAGTCGCACCAGCACCCGCGCCATGGCCGCGAACACGCCGGGGCCGTCGAGCGCGCCGAGGCACAGCTGGGAGATCGGCTCGTCGTCCAGCGGGGCGGGGTAGATGACCTGGGCGCTGTCGCTGCGGCGCACCGCGGCGAGCACGGCGTCCTGGGCGGAGCGCTGCGGGGCGAGGCGCGTGCGGGGCGCGGTCGCGGTGCCGCGCAGGGCGTCGCGTCCGAGGTCGGTGAGGTGGTCGACGAGGTCGGCGCGCCAGGTGGACCAGGCCGACGGGCCGGCGGCGATCGCGTCGGCCTCGGTCAGGGCGCGCAGCAGCTCGAGGGTGTCGGGGTCCTCGTCCACCGCGCGCAGCAGCTCGCGCAGGGTCGCGGGGTCGGCGAGGTCGCGGCCGGTGGCGAGGCCCACCAGGGTCAGGTGCTCGCGCACGAGGATCGCGATCGTGCGGGAATCAGCCCGGTCGAAGCCGAGGTGCCGGGCCGCGGTCTCGGCGAGCGGCGCGCCTTCGGCGGCGTGGTCGCGCATCCCGGGCCGCTTGCCGAGGTCGTGCAGCAGCGCCGTGACCAGCAGCAGGTCGGGTCGGCTGACGCGGGGCAGGAAGCGCTGCGCCTCGAGCACGGTCTCGATCTGGTGGCGGTCCACGGTGAAGCGGTGCACGGCCGAGCGCTGGGGCCGGTTGCGGATCTCGGCCCAGCCGGGCACCCAGCGGGAGAAGACTCCCTTGACGTCGAGGGCCTCGTAGGCGTCGGCGAGGTGCTCGCCGGCGAGCGCGTCCACCAGCACGTCGCGCTGGGCGGGCAGCAGCGGCGCCACGGGCTCCTGCGCCATGCGGGCGAGGGTCGCCTCGGCGAGCGGGAGCCCCGTGGTCGCGGCGTGGCGCACCGCGGCCACGTCCCGCAGCAGATCGCGGGACGAGGGGTCGACGGACACCTCTCCGGCCTGCACGATCACGCCGTGCCCGGGGCGTTCGAGGGCGGGACGGCGCGCCGTGCCGACGCCGCGGGTGGCGCTCCCGCCGGGGGCGATCGCGGCCTCCGCGGCACGCACCGCGCGGTGCAGCTCCCAGGTCACGGCCCGGGCGGCCTCGGCGAGGACGGCGTGGTGGTCGTCGGCGGTGGCGTGGCCGGTCAGCGCCGCGACCGCGTCCTGGTCGGCGCGGCCCAGGCGCGTGCCCGAGGTGCCGGTGACGGCCTGGAGCGCGTCGCGCGCGTCGCGGAGGGTGCGGGAGGCGGCGTCGACGACTTCGTGGTCGTGATCGGCCAGCCAGCTCTCGGCGAGCGCGCGGATCACGGTGATGTCGCGCAGCCCGCCGCGGTCGGACTTGAGGTTCGGCTCGGTGGAGTGGGCGAGGGAGCCGTAGCGTCGATCACGGTCCGCGGCGAGGTCCACGACCTCCCCGACCCGCCGGCGCGCCTCTCGCCGCCACCGGGCACGGACCCGGGCGGCGGTGTCGAGGGCGAGCTGCTCGTCCCCGGCGACGCACCGCAGGTCCAGCAGCGCGATGGCCGTGCGGAGGTCGGTGCCGGCGACCTCCTCGCACTCCTCGGGGCTGCGCACCGAATGGTCCAGGGAGGTGCCGGAGTCCCAGATCGGATACCACAGCGCCCCGGCGAGCGCGGCGGCCTGCTCGGGGCCCACCCGGGCGGGGTCCACGAGCAGCACCAGGTCGAGGTCGCTCGCAGGGCCGAGGGAGCGCCGGCCGAGCGAGCCGATCGCGGCGAGCGCCGCGCCGCCGTCCCCGGGCACGGCCTCGCCGGCCCGCTCCCACAGGGTGCGCAGCCAGTCGTCGACGAGGTCGGACTGGGCGAGCCTGCGGGAGGGACCGGCGGAGGGATCCGCGAAGCCCTCGTGGAGCACCTGGGTGATCCGGCGGGAGGAGAGCTCCTCAGAGGGCATCCGCCCCCCGTTCCCCGGTGCGCACGCGCACCGCGGTGCCGACGTCGGTGGTCCAGATCTTCCCGTCGCCGATCCTCCCGCTGCGGGAGGCGGCGAGGATCAGGTCGATGATCGCGGGCTCGTCGCTCTCCAGCGCGAGCACCTCGACCTTGATCTTGGGGATGGTGTCGATGGTGTACTCGGCGCCGCGGTAGACCTCGGTGTGGCCGCCCTGGCGGCCGTAGCCGGCGACCTCGGTGACGGTCAGGCCCGTCACCCCGTACTCGCGCAGGGAGTCGGTGACATCCTGCAGGGCGTGCGGCTGGATGATGGCGGTGATCAGCTTCATCGGGGCTCTCCTGCGACGGCGGGACGGGTGGTCTCCTCGGCGGCGTCCGCGCCGGGTCCGGCGGCCTCGCGGACCGGGCCGGGCCCTTCGACGGGGGCCGGGTTGCGGGGCTCGGGACCGGGGTCCCGGGGCGAGAAGGCGGGGGTCGAGGGGCGGTCCCGGCGGGAGGCCAGGGCGCCGACCAGATCGTATCCGGCCTCGGCGTGATGGGTGATGTCGATCCCGGCGCGCTCGTCGGCCTCGGGGATCCTCCATCCCATCGTGTACTTGAGCACCAGGGCGATGGCGAGGGTCAGCACCGCGGAGATCAGCATGGCCACGATCGCGACGAGGGTCTGGACCAGCAGCAGGCTCGCGCCGCCGCCGAGGAGGAGGCCGCCGTCCACCGCGAGGAAGCCGATCCCGATGGTGCCGACGAGGCCGCCGACCAGGTGCACGCCGACCACGTCCAGGGAGTCGTCGATGCCGAAGCGGTACTTCAGGCCGACGGCGAGGGCGCAGGCGAGACCTGCCGCGAGTCCGAGCACGATCGAGGTGAGCGGCGTGAGCGCGGCGGCCGCCGGGGTGATGGCGACCAGGCCGGCGACGACGCCCGAGGCCATGCCGAGCGAGGTGACGTGCTTGTCGCGGATCCGCTCCACGAGTGCCCAGCCGAGCATGGCACCCGCCGTGGCCACCGTGGTGTTGACCCAGGCCAGGCCCGCGGTCCCGTCGGCCGTGCCGGCGGAGCCGCCGTTGAAGCCGAACCAGCCGAACCACAGCAGCGCGGCGCCGAGCATGACCAGCGGCAGGTTGTGGGGCTTCATCGGCTCCTTGCCGAAGCCCTTGCGCGCTCCGACCACCAGGGCGAGCACGAGACCGGCGACGCCGGCGTTGATGTGGACCACGGTGCCGCCGGCGAAGTCGACCGGCTCGGCGATCGCGGCGAAGGGGCCGTCGCCGCTGAGCAGGCCGCCGCCCCAGACCATGTGGGCCAGGGGTGCGTACACGATCAGCACCCACAGCGCGGCGAAGACCAGCCAGGTGCCGAGCTTGACGCGGTCGGCGATCGCGCCGGAGATCAGGGCGGTGGAGATGATCGCGAAGGTCATCTGGAAGCCTGCGGCGACGAGGAAGGGCACGCCGCTCTCGGCGAGGATGGACTGGTCGTCGGTGCCGGCCAGGCCCAGGAACTCCAGCGGACTCCCGAACAGGCCGCCGACGTCGGTGCCGAAGGCGATCGAGTATCCGGCGACGGTCCAGGCGATCGCGACCACGGCGATGGCGCTGAAGGACATCAGCATCATGTTCAGCACGGTGCGGGCACGCACCATGCCTCCGTAGAAGAGGGACAGGCCGGGGGTCATCAGCAGCACGAGCGCCGCGCTGGTGAGGATCCAGGCGGTCGCCCCCGTGTCGAGGGTGAAGTCCATGGCGGCTCCAGTCAGAGGAGGGGCCGGCGGCCGGGATCGAGGTGCCGACCTGCCGTACGGCCGGGAGGGCCGTGCTCACAGAGTGCGGTAGCAGCCGGGAATCACCTAGGCGGAAGGGCCGCCGTGATCGTTCCGTGACCGAGGGGTCCGGGACGCGGGACGGACCGGGCGGAGGTGCTGACCCGCCGCCTAGCGTCGTCCCGACGGCACCCGCCGAGCCCTCCGCAGCGTCGCGGGAGCACTCCGCTCCGCCCCTCGGCGGACGACCTCGAGGAGACGATCCCGCCCGTGACCCCATCGACGACCCCGCTGCCGACCGACGACCTGTCCTCGGACCGCTTCGCGCGGCATGCCGCCGCCACGCTCCGACGCGGGGTGGGCCGGCGGCAGATGCTGCAGGTCGCCGCGGCCCTGGGGGCGGGCGGCGCGCTGATGTCGGCCTGCGCCCCGTCGTCCGGGGAGCCCGCGACCGGGGATCCGACGGCGCCCTCCGGGGCCGGGCAGATCCTGCAGCCGGGACGAGGGGAGATCCCCGGCGACCACTACCTCGGCTCGGAGACGGACCAGGTGATGTGGGGCTATGTGCCCACCGTCCACTCCGATCCGGTGCTGACCGTCGGCTCCGGCGAGACCGTGACCATCGATGCGGTCTCCCACGAGGGGATACTCGAGGATCAGGGCCGGGACCCGCTGGAGTTCTTCGGCGCGCACGGCGTGGAGGCCGGCTCGGTGCTCGAGGACGCGATCGCGATCGCCGCCGACTACGACCGCACCGCCCGTGACTTCGCCGCCGACGGCCCTCACGTGGTCACCGGGCCCATCGCCGTCGAGGGCGCCGAGGTCGGCGACGTGCTGAAGATCGAGACCCTCGAGGCGGTCCCCCGCGTCCCCTACGGCGTGGTCTCCAGTCGGCACGGCAAGGGCGCGCTCGCGCTCACCGCCGACGGCGCCGCGCCGGAGGGTGCATCCCTCGAGCAGGTGATGCCGGCGGCGTCGACGGACGGCCGGGGCACGGCCGACCCGATGGCCTGGGGCAACGTCTCGGTGTTCACCCCGATCGAGGACGGCCACGGCGTGATGGCCTTCGACGGCGGGGCGGCCCGGTTCCCGCTGAGGCCCTTCATGGGGATGATGGGCGTGGCCCGCGCGGAGGCCTCCTCCCCCACGGATCCCTCCGCCAACTCGATCCCGCCGACCCTCGGGGGCGGCAACATCGACATCCGCCTGCTGGGCCCCGGCTCCACGTTCTACCTGCCGGTCCATGCCCCCGGCGCCCTGTTCTACGTCGGCGACCCGCACCATGCGATGGGCGACGGGGAGGTGGCGCTGACCGCTATGGAGGGCTCGCTGCGCGGCACCTTCCGTCTGACGGTGTGCAAGGAGGGCGAGGGGGACGCGCCGCGGATCGCGCACCGCTATCCCTTCGCGGAGACCGCCGACGCGTGGATCCCCATCGGGCTGTCCGATCCCGACGGGTCGGTCGACGGCCAGGGCAGCGACCTCGACGTCGCGCTGCGCACGGCCGTCGTCAACGCGCTGGAGTTCCTGGAGCAGGAGCTCGGCATGGACCGCGCGATCGCCTACGCCTATCTCTCCGCCGCCGCGGACTTCACGATCTCCCAGGTCGTGGACCGCACCGTCGGGGTGCACGGGATCATCGCCAAGAGCCACTTCGCCTGAGACGCGGGACGGCCCGGGCGATCGCTGGGGATCGCCCGGGCCGTCGGGGTGCTGCAGGGCCTGGTCGCTCAGCCCTCCAGCAGCGCGTCGACGAAGCCGTGCGGGTCGAAGGGCGTGAGGTCGTCCATGCCCTCGCCGAGGCCGACCATCTTCACGGGCACGCCGAGCTCGCGCTGGACGTTGACGACGATGCCGCCCTTGGCGGTGCCGTCGAGCTTGGTGAGCACGATGCCGGTGATGTTCACGGCCTCGGAGAACACCCTCGCCTGCTGCATGCCGTTCTGGCCGGTGGTGGCGTCGATGACGAGCAGCACCTCGGCGACCTCGTCGCCGTGCAGGCCCTTCTCGGCGACCCGGCGCACCTTGCCGAGCTCGTCCATCAGGCCCTTCTTGTTCTGCAGGCGGCCGGCGGTGTCGATGATCACCACGTCGACCTCCTGCTCGATGCCCTTCTTCACGGCGTCGAAGGCGACGGCGGCGGGGTCGGCGCCGTCGCGGTCGGCGCGGACGGTGTCCACGCCGACCCGGGAGCCCCAGGTCTCGAGCTGGTCGGCGGCGGCGGCGCGGAAGGTATCGGCCGCGCCGAGCACGACGGTGCGGTCCGCGGCGACGAGCACGCGGGCGAGCTTGCCGACGGTGGTGGTCTTCCCGGTGCCGTTGACACCGACCATCAGCAGCACGGAGGGGACCTCGGTGCCGTCCTCGGCGGTGCGGCGGGTCGCGGCGAGGCGGCGGTCCAGGTCCGGGTCGACGAGCGCGACGAGCTCCTCGCGCAGCACCTCGCGCACGGCGGCGACGTCGTCGGTGCCGAGCACCTGGATGCGTCGCTTGAGGTTCTCGAGCATCTCGTCGGTCGCGGCCGGGCCGAGGTCGGCCATCAGCAGCGTCTCCTCGATCTCGTCCCAGGTCTCCTCGTCGACCGTGGAGCGGGTGAGGAGGGTGAGGATGCCGCGGCCGAGGGCGCCGGAGCGGGAGAGCCGCTCGCGCAGGCGCAGCATGCGGCTCTCGGGTGCCTCGGGGGTCTCGATGACGGGGCCGGCAGGGGCGGTCGTGGCGGCGTCCTCGGCGGGAGCCTCGGGCTGTGCGGTCCCGACCGGTGCGGTCTCCGTCGGAGCGGCGGTATCGGTCCCTGCAGTGCCGGGCTCCGCAGTGCCGGGCTCCGCAGTGCCGGGACCGGCTGTGTCGGCCGGTGCCGTTCCGGCGGGGGCGTCGGCGGGTGCGGACGCGGCGGGGGCCTCGGGCGCCTCCTGGTCGAAGGGGACGTCCTCGGCGGGGGCGGTCTTCTCCGCGGGTGCGGCGCCGTCCGGCGCCTGCTCGCCCGGGGCGGGCCGCTCGGCGGTCTTCGGGGCCGGGGCGGAGAGGGTGTCGGCCCAGGTCGGGGCGGCGGGTCGCTCCTTGACCGCGGTCGCGGTGCCGGTGGTGGAGCCGGACTCGCTCCTCGAGGAGTCCTCGCCGCCGCGCTGCTCGTCGCGGTCCGACGAGGAGGACGAGCGGCCGCGGCTGCGGATGTAGGCCCAGGCGCCGACGCCGAGCACGACGACACCACCGCCGCCTCCGGCGATCAGGGCGAGTAGGGCATCGGGATCCACGGGTCACCTCCGAGGTCGGGGAAGCCGGCGATGCGGCGAGGACAGCTGCCAGTCTAGGGCCGTCGCCGGGCCGTCCCTGCGTGAGTCCCGGATCCGGGCGCGACCTGCATCGCCGGGGCCCGATGGACGGGGCGGGTCAGCCGCGGCCGGTGCGGGAGGTGTGGCGCGGATGCTCCGCGGCCGGGCCGTCCTCGTCCTCGCGCGGGAGGCGCAGATGGGGCATCGCGACGGCTGCCAGGATCACGACGGCCAGCACCACGGCGAGGATCAGGAAGAGCACGACGACGAAGGGCAGCTGCATGCCCATATTGTGCACCGACGACGGCGCGGTCCCCGGGAGCGTCCTGGACGGCGCGTCACCGGGAACCGCGGGGACCGGCGGGCCTGCACGGCCCGCCGATCGCAGGGCTCAGCCGAGGCCCGGGAACCAGATCCCGATCTCGCGCTCGGCGGACTCCTCGGAGTCGGAGCCGTGGACGAGGTTCTGGATGACGGGGAGGTCCTGCTCGCAGGCGAGGTCACCGCGGATGGTGCCGGGCGCGGCCTCGGTGGGGTTGGTGGCGCCGGCCAGGGAGCGGAAGCCCTTGATGACGTTCACGCCCTCGACGACGAGCGCCACGAGGGGGGCGGCGCCCATGTACTCCACGAGGCCGGGGTAGAAGGGCTTGCCCTCGTGCTCGGCGTAGTGGGCGGCGAGCTCCTCGGCGGTGGCGGTGCGCTGGGCGAGGGCGACGATGTCGTAGCCCTTCGCCTCGATGCGGCGGAGGATCTCGCCGCGCAGGCTGCGCTGGACGGCGTCGGGCTTGAGCAGGACGAGTGTGCGCTGTGCGGTCATGGGATCAGGGTACCCACAGGTCAGCCGTGGTCATGTCAGCGCTCGTCCGTCCCGTCGGAGGCCAGCAGCCTCGCGTCCACGGCGTCCTTCTCGCGGTCCAGCTGGTGTCCCTTGACCATGCCGTAGGCGAGCATGGCGGCGAAGCCGAGGCCGATCACCCACATCGCGGAGACCTGGAGGCCGAGCAGGATCGCCGGGACCTGGAGGGCGAGGGCGAGCCAGTACGCCCAGGCACCGCGGCTGAGCAGCCCCCCGTTCAGCAGCAGGGCGATCGCGGTGACGAGTCCCCAGGTCCAGGTCAGGGCCCGGTCGTCGGGGGCGAGCTGATGGGCGACGAGCACCGCGAAGAAGACGACGAGCGCCTCGCACACGAGCACCGTCGCGGTGATCATCCGCTGTGCGCCGTGGGAGCGGGTGGAGGGGGTGAGGTCGAGGTCCATCGGGCTCACACCTCCTCGGGGACGCCGAGCAGGTCGCGGACCTCCGCGGCGAGGGTGACGGACCCGGCGACGACCACGCCGCCGAACTGGTCGCCGTCGGCCTCGGCGAGGTCGACCGCGATCTGGATCGCGTCGGGCAGGCTCTCCTGCTCGAGCACCCGGTCCTCGTCCTCGAAGATCTCGCGGGCGATGTCGGCCAGGCGGTCCGCGGGGATCGCGCGGGGGGAGCTGGAGCGGGTGATGACCACGGCGTCCAGCAGCGGCTCTAGCACCTCGAGGATGTCGTCGGCCTCCTTCTCCTGGAGGATGCCGACCACGCCGATGGTGCGGGTGAAGCGGAAGTTCTCGCGCACGGTCGCGACGAGGGTCAGGGCGCCGGCGGGGTTGTGCGCGGCGTCCAGCAGCACCGTCGGCGCCTGGCGCACCACCTCGGCGCGCCCCGGGGAGGTGACGCTCGACAGCGCCGCCTGCAGCAGCTCGCCGTCCAGCGGGGAGGTGCCGCCGCCCAGCAGCGCCTCCGCGGCGGCGACGGCGAGCAGGGCGTTGCGGGCCTGGTGCTCGCCGAGGAGGGAGAGGAACACCTCCTCGTAGCGGCCGGCGATCCCCTGAAGCGAGAGCATCTGCCCGCCGACGCCCGGGGTGCGGGCGAGCACGCCGATCTGCTGCCCCTCGACGGAGGCCTCCGCGCCGAGCTCCGCCACCCTCTCGCGCAGCACGTCGGCGGCGTCCTGGTAGGGCTGCTCGGCGAGGACCGCGATCGCCTCGGAGGTGAGGATCCCGGCCTTCTCCCCCGCGATCTCGGCGATCGTGTCGCCGAGGTACTCCTGGTGGTCCAGGGAGATCGGGGTGATCACGGCGACGTCGGGGTCGACCGCGCCGGTCGCGTCCCAGGTGCCGCCGAGGCCGGTCTCGACCACGGCGACGTCCACGGGGGCGGAGGCGAAGGCCTGGAAGGCCATCGCGGTGAGGTACTCGAAGTAGGTCAGCGGCGGGCCGCCGGCGGCCTGCGACTCGGCGTCGACGATCTGCGCGAAGGGCTCGACGTCGCGATATGCCTGGAGGAAGCCCTCCTCGTCGATGGGCGCGCCGTCGATCGCGATCCGCTCCGTGGGCGAGTGGAGGTGGGGGCTCGTGGTGCGGCCCGTGCGCAGCCCGGCCTCGCGCAGGATCCGCTCGAGGATCCGGGCGGTGGTGGTCTTGCCGTTGGTGCCGGCGATGCGGATCGAGCGGTAGGAGTTCTGGGGGTCGCCCATCAGCTCCATCACCCGGCGGATCCGGCTGAGGTCCGGCTCGATGCGGTTCTCCGGTGCGCGCTCGAGGAGCGCGGCATAGACCTCCCGCAGCTCGGGGGACATCGCCGGACGGGAGGAACCCGGGCGGGGAGAACTGGGCACTGCGGCTCCTGGGTGCGGGGCGGGACGGGCCGGATCAGTGTACGAGGGGCGCCTGGGACCCGGGGACCGGACGCCCCCCGCCGGGGACCGGACGCCCCCCGCCGGGGACCGGGCGGCCCCCGGGGCGCGGGTGACCGGGGGCCGGACGGCCGGGGCCCCGCGCGACCGCTCCTCCCCACGTCGCGATCGTCCACAGCCCGCCCCTCTCCCGCTCGGTCGCCGCCGCGGCCTCCCTAGCCTGACCGCGAGCGCCGGCGCCGTCGGGGCAGAGGACGCCGAGCCACGGGCTCGGCAGGGCGAGGAGACGGGAGGGACGGCATGGGGGACGGGGCCGACGCGATGCTCGGCATGGACACGGACCGATGCCGCTTGCAGGCCGACCGCCTGGAGGCGGCCGCTGACCGGCTCACGGGGCTGCGAGCGAGAGTCGACGACGCCGTCGGCGCCGCGACCTGGCACGGCCCGGACGCCGACGCCTTCCGGCTCCGCTGGACCCTGCTGTCCCGGGGCCGTCTGCGCGAGGCCGGCGATCGCCTGGACCTGCTCGCCCGCCGGATCCGCGTCGAGGCCATGGCGCAGGAGCGCGCGTCGGCGGCCGACGGGCACGGCGTGGCCTCCCCGGGCCGTGCGCTCGCCCCCGCCGGAGCAGGAGGACGACTCCTCGCGGGTCCCTCCGCCGCGGCGTCCCTCCCCCTCCGCCGTGCTCCCGCGCCCGCCGCCCTCGTCTCCGACGCCCTCGGCGCCGGAGTCGCACTCGGCACCGCGGAGCTCACGGGCGTCGTGGTCGGGCTCGGCGGCGACTCGGACGGGATCGACCAGGTCCGGGACGAGCTCGGGCACCTCGGCGGGATGTTCGAGGACTGGGCGGCAGGCGGGGACGCCCCCACCCTCGCCCAGCTCGGCGCGAGCACCCTCCTCCTCAGCGGCGCGATCGCGCTCGCGCCGGTGGAGACCGTGACCGACACCGGTCTCCTCGACCCGCGCACCGACGTCAGCGTGCACGCCGTCGTGGAGGTCCCCTCGAGCACGACACCTCGCAGCCTCGCGAACCTCGTCGCGGCGAACGACGAGGCCCGCCGACCGCTCGCAGGCGTCCCCGCCGACGCCGACCGGGACGGTGCCGCGGCGGGGCGGGTGCGGATCCAGACCGTGCGCGGCCGGGACGGGGGCGAGGCGTTCATCGTCCACGCCCCGCCGACCGGGGGCGCGCCGATCTGGGATCCCGACTCCTGGGGGCCGCAGGGGAACTCCGCCGGCTGGGACTCGAACCTGCGGACCATGGCTGGGCAGGAGTCCGCGGCGATGGCCGACCTCCGCGCGGCGATGGCCGCGGCAGGGATCCCCGACGGGGCGCGGGTGATGGTCGTGGGCCACTCACAGGGCGGGCTGACAGCCGCGCATCTGGCGGCGGACCCCGGCTTCAACCGGGCCGACGGAGCACCGGGCAGCTACGACATCACCCACAGCTTCTCGGTCGGGTCCCCGGTGGAGACGGTGGTGCCGGCGCAGGCCTCGACCAGCACGGTCAACGTCTCGCACAGCTCGGCGCTCGAGCCGTCCCTGCTGCTGCGGCATCCCGCGACCTGGCCGGCGCCGCTGCGGATCGCTGATCCAGTGCCGCTGCTGGACCTGGACGGGTACCGGATCGACGGCAGCCGCGTCTCCTCCCCCGCCGTCCGCGAAGTGGTGCTCGAGGCGCCGGCTCCCGCTCTCGGCGGGGCCTCTCCGTTGGAGAACGCCCATGAGTCGGTGCTGCGCACGGAGCAGGGCGTGGACCCGACCGGCGGCTATCACGGGAGCCTGCAGGCTGGGTCGGGGACCGACCCTGTGCTCGCCGCGCTGCAGGAGGACCTGGAGGGCGTCTACCTGGGTGGCGGGGTCACGCTGGTCGAGGACGTCGTGGTCGAGGTGGGCAGGGAGGACCTCCGGTGAGCGCGGAGCAGGACCGGGCTCCGCCGGCGGAGGACTCGGCGGGCGCCGCACGCCGATGCCTCGGGCCCCGGCTCAGGTCAGCCCGTATCTCGCGTAGAGAGTGCTCGCGGTCACCCGGTCCAGGCGGTAGTCCTCGACGGGCATGTCCGGGTCGAGGCCCCGGACCGTGAACTCCTCGGCTCCGCCGATGAAGCCCATGATCCCGCCGACGGTGATGTTCCCGTCGTCCTCATCGCCGTCGTGCAGCGTCGTCACGACAGCGCGCATGGCCTCGTCGTAGATCTCGAACGCGACGTCACGATCGTCGCTGCCGAGGTCGATCCTGCCGTGCAGCAGACGCTGGAAGGTCCCGCTGATGGAGCTGTCGAGCTCGCACCCGTCCACGCCCTCGACCTCGAGCACCGCCTCGGTGACCCGGCGGGTCCGCCGGCTCCCGGAGCAGCCGGCCAGCAGCGATGCGACCGCGATCCCCGCCCCGAGGAGCGCTGCTCGCCGTCCGATCCTGCCGTCCATGGCCTCCCCCTTCGCGCCGTCGGCCCTCAGGATCTCACCTGACGGTCGAGCTGCCCCCGGCGAGTTCGCGCACGGGCACGCCGGCTGCGGCGTGAACGGCACTGCGACGGGACCGATCGCGAACGCCGTCACCGCACGCGGGCGCCGCGCTCCATCCCGCTCAGGCGACCTTCCAGCGGTAGACGAAGGCGGCGACGGCGTCGCGCTTGATCGGCTCGTAGGGGCGGAAGGTGCCGTCGGACCAGCCGTTGGCGTACCCCTGGGACGACATCCAGCTGATCTCCTTGTAGAAGTCCTCCGAACCCCGGTTCACGTCCTTGAACGGGGACCGGGTCGGCGCGGTGTACGGGGGCTCGCCGGCGGCGCGATAGAGGAAGGCGGCCATCGCGTCGCGCTTGATCGGCTCGTACGGACGGAAGGTGCCATCGGACCAGCCCCGCGCCAGCCCCACCGAATGCGCCCAGGTGATCTCCTTGTAGAAGATCGTGTCCTTCGAGTTCACGTCCTTGAAAGGCGAGACCTTCGGCGGGGTGAACGCGGGCGAGCCTGCCGCCCGGTACAGGAAGGCGATCACGGCGTCGCGCTTGATCGGGTCGTAGGGGCGGTAGACGGCGCTCGCACCGCTCCCCCACCCCGTGGAGTAGCCCATGTGCTTCATCCAGGCGATCTCGGTGAAGAAGATCGTGGTGTCGTAGGGGACGTCCGCGAAGGGGTCCGCGGGCTTCTTCCCGAGCGGCGCGGCGACCGGGTACCGCGAGGCGCTCGCGCCCGTCGGGGAGCCGAACCACTGCGAGTACAGGCGGGAGAAGTTGCGGTTGCCGTAGGTGGCGCAGACGTCGTCGGCCACGGCCGCGGAGCCCGCGTCGAGGGTCGCCTGGGTGGGGGTGAAGGGGGTGTAGTTGTACAGCGCGGCGGTGGCCCGGTTCGAGATGGTGACCTTCCCGTAGCCGCAGAAGGCGAAGGGGCTGTACTGGATGTCGTAGGTGCGGCCAGCCTGGTAGCGGTAGCCGCGCTTCGCATCTCCGTACGCCTGCAGGCGCACCCCGGCGTTGTAGATCTGCTGGGCGAAGCCGGCGTACCTCGGGTCGCAGGTCTGGAAGTCGGGGCAGCCGAAGCCCAGCGCCTCCCGCAGCATCTTCGGGGTCGCATTGCGCGTGGTGACGAGGCCCTGCTCCTTCTGGAGCATGGTCAGGAGCACCTTGGGGCTGATGCTGCAGGCGCGGGCGACGTCCGCGATGATCGTCCCGGCGCTCGCCGCCTTCTTCGCGGGGATCGCGGCGCAGTAGGCGTCCTTCGCCCGCTGCGGGGTGTCCATCCGGAGGTCCTTGAGGCAGTCGGCGCCGTCAGTTCCACGGGTGCAGCTCGCGCCCTTTTGGTCGAGGAAGGCGTCGACCTGGGCGGCGGTCATGGAGGTGCCCGCGAACATCTGCGCATCGCTGATGAGGGTGCCGGGGACGAAGCCGCCGAGGCCGGCGGGCGGGGTGCGGGCCTCGGAGCCGGGTGCCGCGCCGAGGACGCCGGCTGAGGCGATCAGCACGGCGAGCACGAGGAGCGCGAGACGCCGACGAGCTCGCGGCGGAGCGGTCGTCGAGGAGGACCGGGCGGGGGCGGGCGTGGACATGCGCTCTCCTGGGGATCGGGGATCCCCAGCTGGATCCCTCCCCATGATACGGCCCACAGATGACCAGAAACGCGCCCTGACCAGCCGATACTCAGTCGTGACCCGAGCGGGGCCGCAAATCGTCACGAAGCGGGCGAACCGACGTCCACCGCTGTGATCGGGACGCGCGGGAGGGCCGACGGGACAGCTCGGGCGGGCTGCCGGACAGCTCGGGCGAGCGGCCGGGACAGCTCGGGCGGGCTGCCGGACAGCTCGGGCGAGCGGCCGGGACAGCTCGGGCGGGCTGCCGGGACGGCGTGGGAGGGCCGACGGGGCGGCGCCCCTCACGCCGCCCCGTCCCACCTCAGGCCCGCTGCACCGAGACGGTGACGGTGCCGCCGGTGACCTTCTCGCTCGCCTCGTGCGCGCCCTCGGCGGGCCGCGCGGGGACCGCGAGCTCGAGCGCGAGGACCTCCCCCGCGACCAGCTCGCGGTGGGCGGCGACCGCCGCGACGACGGGCTCGTCGCCGTCCACCGTCAGGCGGATCCGGTCGGAGATGTCCAGCCCCGCCTCGCGGCGCGCGGACTGGATCGCGCGGACCACGTCACGGGCGGTGCCCTCCGCCTCGAGCTCGGGGGTGACCCGGATGTCGAGGGCGAGGAAGTCGCCGCCGCGCAGCACGCCGACGGTCCGGCCCTCGAGGGCGGCGCTCTCACCGGCGACGAGGTCGAGGGAGTACTCGCCCTCCTCGAGCGCGATCCCGCCGGAGGTGACGGTGCCGTCCTCGGCCACCGACCAGTCCCCGCTCTTGGAGCCCTTGATCGCGCCCTGCATCTGCTTGCCCAGCCGCGGCCCGGCGGCGCGGGCGTTCACGGTGAGCTTCTGCTCCACGCCCATGCCCTGCGCCTCCTCGCTGGTGACGTCCAGCAGGCGCACGTGCTTCACGTTCAGCTCGTCGGCGATGATCGCCGTGAACGGCTCGAGCGAGGCGGGATCGTGGTGGACGACGGTCAGCTCGGCGAGCGGCAGGCGGGCGCGCAGGCCCTCCTTCTTGCGCAGCGCGTTGCCGGCGCTGGCGATCGCGCGCACGTCGTCCATCTGGGCGACGAGCTGCTCGTCGCGGGGGAAGAGGGAGTCGTCGGGCCAGTCGGTCAGGTGCACGGAGCGGCCGCCGGTGAGCTCCTTCCAGATCTCCTCGGTGACCATCGGCAGCAGCGGCGCGGCGACCTGCAGCAGGGTCTCCAGGCAGGTGGCCAGCACGTCGATGGCCTGCGCATCGCCCTCCCAGAAGCGGTCGCGGGAGCGGCGCACGTACCAGTTGGTGAGCATGTCCAGGTGATCCTGGATCTGCTCGGCGGCGTCGGCGATCGCGAGCTCGCGCAGGGAGGCGCGCACCCCGCGCACCAGGTCGCCGGTGCGGGAGAGGAGGTAGCGGTCCATCACGTCGGTGGACTCGTGGCGGGCTTCGCCGCGGTGCCCCGTCGGCCGGCCGAAGGCGTCCTTATCCCCCGCCGCGTTGGCGTACAGCGCCAGGAAGTACCAGACGTTCCACAGCGGCAGCACGACGTGGCGCGTGGCGTCGCGGATCTTCGGCTCGTCCACGACCAGGTTGCCGCCGCGCAGGATCGGCGAGGACATGAGGAACCAGCGCATCGCGTCGGCGCCGTACTTGTCGAACATCTCGCGCACGTCGGGGTAGTTGCGCAGCGACTTGGACATCTTCTGCCCGTCCTCGCCGAGGACGATGCCGTGGCAGATGACGGAGGTGAAGGCGGGGCGGTCGAACAGCGCGGTGGCCAGCACGTGCATGACGTAGAACCAGCCGCGGGTCTGCCCGATGTACTCCACGATGAAGTCGGCGGGGTTGTGGCCCTCGAACCAGTCGTGGTTCTCGAAGGGGTAGTGCACCTGCGCGAAGGGCATGGAGCCGGAGTCGAACCAGACGTCGAACACGTCGGTGACGCGGCGCATGGTGGAGCGGCCCGTGGGGTCGTCGGGGTTCGGGCGGGTGAGCTCGTCGATGTAGGGGCGGTGGAGGTTGACCTCGCCGTGCTCGTCGCGCGGGAGGGTGCCGAAGGCCTCCTCGATCTCGGCGAGGGAGCCGTAGACCTCGACGCGCGGGTGGTCGGGGTCGTCGCTCTTCCACACCGGGATCGGGGTGCCCCAGTAGCGGTTGCGGGAGACGGCCCAATCGCGGGCGCCCTCGAGCCACTTGCCGAACTGGCCGTGCTTGACGTTGCCGGGCACCCAGTCGATCTGCTCGTTGAGCTCGAGCATCCGCTCGCGCTGGTCGGCGACCTTCACGTACCAGGAGGAGACGGCCTTGTAGATCAGCGGGTTCCGGCAGCGCCAGCAGTGCGGGTAGGAATGCACGTAGCTGGTCTCGCGCAGCAGGCGACCCTCGCGCTGGAGGTTGCGGATGATCGGGCGGTTCGCCTCGAACACCTGCAGACCGGCGATCTCGTCGAGCTCGGTGCCGCGGAAGTAGTCGTGGAACTGCGCGCCCTCGTCGACGGAGACGATGACGGGGATGCCGTAGGCGGCGTTGACCTGCTGATCGACCTCACCGTAGGCAGTGGCCTGATGGACCACCCCGGTGCCGTCGTCGGTGGAGACGTAGTCGGCGACGGTGACGATCCAGGCGTTCTCGGTGCCCCACTTGGCGCGGTCCTCGGAGTAGACCGTCCACAGCGGCTGGTAGGTCATGTGCTCGAGCTCGGCGCCCGCGAAGCGGCGCTCCTCGATCGCGGCGACGGCGTCCTCGGCGCTCTCGTAGCCGAGCTCCTTGGCGTGCGCGCCGACCAGCGCGGCGGCCAGCAGGTAGCGGCCCTCGCCCGCAGCGGCGCCATCCGCTGCGCCGAGCGGGCCGGCCGGCAGCACCGCGTACTCGAGCTCAGGGCCGACGGCGAGGGAGAAGTTGGTGGGCAGGGTCCAGGGCGTGGTCGTCCAGGCGAGCGCCTTCACGCCCGCCAGTCCCAGCTGCTCGGCCTTCTCGCCGGTGAAGGGGAAGGTGACGGTGACGGTCTGGTCCTGGCGCTCCTGGTAGACGTCGTCGTCCATCCGCAGCTCGTGGGCGGACAGCGGCGTCTGGTCCTTCCAGCAGTACGGGAGGACGTAGTAGCCCTCGTAGGCGCGGCCCTTGTCGTGCAGGGTCTTGAACGCCCACAGCACCGACTCCATGAAGGTGACGTCGAGGGTCTTGTAGTCGTTCTCGAAGTCCACCCAGCGGGCCTGGCGGGTGACGTACTCCTCCCACTCCTTCGTGTACTTCAGCACGGAGGCGCGGGCGGCGTTGTTGAAGGCCTGCAGGCCCATGTCCTCGATCTCGGACTTCTCGGTCATCCCGAGCTCCCGCATCGCCTCGAGCTCGGCGGGCAGGCCGTGGGTGTCCCAGCCGAAGCGGCGGTCGACCTTCAGCCCGTCCATGGTGCGGAAGCGCGGCACGACGTCCTTGACGAAGCCGGTGAGCAGGTGGCCGTAGTGGGGCAGGCCGTTGGCGAAGGGCGGGCCGTCGTAGAAGACGAACTCCTCGGCGCCCTCGCGCTGGGCGATCGAGGCGCGGAAGGTGTCGTCGGTGCGCCAGAACTCCTGGATCGCGTTCTCGAGCGCGGGCAGGTGCGGCGAGGGGACGAGCGGGTCTCCGGAGACCGGGTAGACCATGGGACAACCTCCGAGGCGGAACAGGGGCGGCGGGCGGGCGGACTGCTGCCCGAGGACGCTCCCGGCACGGGCCGGCGGCGCGGTACCACCTCGGTTGACGCCGCGCGCGCCGGCGCTGCCGACGCGGGGGCCTCCCCTCGTTCCTCAGCTGTGACGGGCTGGTCCCGGCGGGTTCTACTGGGCGCGGCGCCTGTCCTCGCGGACCGTGCTCGTGCTGTTCTTCCCGCGGCTCTCCGGTGATGGCCGGGTCGATGCCGATGGCGTGCAGTGTACGCGGGCTCGCCCACGCGGTCACGACCACCCCGGGGGAAGAGACGCGAGGAACAACCGCGCTGGGGCCGCGGGGCCCCGCGGCTCGCGGGGCTCCGTCACTCCCGGGTCCCAGCACATGCGGTCGGGATCCTCAGCCGCCTGCCAGGTGGGCGGGGTCTCATGATCACGGCGGCCCCACCGGGGGCGCCGTGGACGAAGGAGACGACATGGACGACGACATCCCTCATCGACGATCGCGCCTGGGCGCATCGACCCTCTCGGCGGCGGCGCTGCTGGTGCTGACCTTCGGCCCGTCCGCGCTCGCGCTGAGCCCCTCGACCGCCGCCTCCGCGGCCGTCGTGCCGCCGCGCGTGGTGGTCTCCGCCCCAGTCGCGGCCGCGGCCGCGATACAGACGACGCGCTCGCAGGACGAGGAGGACGCCGAAGGCACCGACGCCGCCGCCGCGTCCACCACCGCCGAGGAGGCGTGAGTCACCTCCTTCGACGGTGACAGTCGTGGAACACTGGTCCTTCCATGGAACCGCGCGCCGCTCGGCGCGGTCGACGCAGAAGGAGCGAGGATGTCGCTGTTCGGAGAGCCCTTCACCGCCAAGTGCCTGAAGTCGGGGATCACGGTCGAGGTCGAGGAGGGTCAGTCCCTCCTCCAGGCTCTGCTCGACGCGGGCGTCCCGATGGACTACTCCTGCGAGGGCGGGGTGTGCGGCACCTGCGTGGTGCCGCTGGTCTCCGGCGAGGTCGAGCACATGGACGAGTTCCTCATGGACGACGAGCAGGACAGCCAGATGATCACCTGCGTCTCGCGCGGCGAGGGTGAGATCGAGATCGACGTCTGAGACGTCGCGACCGCCCGCTGCCTCACAGGCGCGGGCCGGCCACCCACCAGGCGAGGCCGACGACGCCCATGAGCGCCGCGGCGCCGAGCACCGCCACCGGCATCGGCAGCACGGGCCCGACCACGAGCAGCACGAGCACGCCGAGGGCGGCGAGCGCCAGCATCGTCACGAACAGCGCGGGCCGTCCCGAGACGGGCTTGCCGCCCTGGCCGCTCGCGCGGTCCTGGCCCGACATCGCCTTCCGACCCGTCACAGCGCGCTGCCGCCCCATCGCGTCCTCCGGGAGCATCGTGGTCATGCGATGGCCCTCTTCCCCTGGTCGTGCCGTGCCCTGGTGCGGGCGCGGCGCGGGATGCGCCGCCTGAGGGCACGATCCTCCCCCGGTCCGCACGGCGCGCACATCCCGCGCAGGGAGGACTCCCGCCTCCGCCTTTGGTCGTAGGCGCGCCCGCGACGGTCATGGCGTCTTCTCTCGGGCGTCCGCGCTCAGCGGGTGCCTGGGGCGGGAGCGACGGGTTCCGGGTTCGGTTCGTCGTCGCGTCGGGCGTCCTGCTGATCCTGCCGGGCGAGGTCCGCGAACACGCCGCCGAGCGCGAGCAGCTCCTCGTAGGTGCCGCGCTCGACGATCCTCCCCCGCTCCATCACGACGATCTGGTCGGCGTCGCGGACGGTGGAGAGGCGGTGGGCGATCGAGACGGTGGTGCGTCCGCGCGCGACCGCGTCGAGCGCTCCGGACATCGCCCGTTCCGTGGCGACGTCGAGGGCCGACGTCGCCTCGTCCAGCAGCAGCACCGGCGGGTCGCGGAGGATCGTGCGGGCGAGCGCGAGGCGCTGCTTCTCCCCGCCGGAGAAGCGGTAGCCCCGCTCCCCCACGACCGTCGCGTAGCCGTCCGGGAGGGCGGCGATGTGGTCGTGGATCTGGGCGATGCGGCAGGCGGCGACGAGCTCCTCGTCGGTGGCGTCCGGGCGGGCGAAGCGCAGGTTCTCGGCGATGGTGGCGTGCAGGAGGTAGGTCTCCTGGGTGACCACGCCGATGCTCGCGGCGAGCGAGGACAGCGTGATCTCCCGCAGGTCGTGGCCGTCCAGGGTGATCCAGCCGTCGGTCGGCTCGTAGAGCCTCGCCATGAGATAGCCGGTGGTGGTCTTGCCCGAACCGGTCGCGCCGACGAGGGCCGTGTGCGTCCCGGCCGGGACCTCGAGGTCCAGGTGCGCCAGCGCCGGCTCCTCGGCGCCGGGATAGGCGAAGGTGACGTCCTCGAAGCGGATCTCGCCGCGCACCGTCCCGGGGTCCAGGGCGATCGCGTCGTCGGCGTCGGCGATGAGGATCGGGGTGTCGAGGTACTCGAAGACCCGCGTGAACAGGGCGAGGGAGCTGTTGACCTGGGTCGCGACCCGCAGCAGGCCGTTGATCTGCGGGAACAGGGAGGACTGCAGGGCGATGAAGGCGACGAGGGTGCCGATGGTGATGCCGCTGCCGTCGGGGTCGGCGAACAGCAGGTGGCCGCCGAGGAAGTAGGTCAGCGCCGGGAACAGCGCCATGATCGTGGTGAACACGGCCATCTGCCAGCGGCCGGCCATCTGGGAGCGGACCTCGAGGTCGGCGAGCTCGCGGGAGTCGTCGGCGAAGGCGCTGCTGAGCGTCTCGGTGCGGCCCATCGTCACGCCGAGCAGGATCCCGGAGACGGACAGCGACTCCTGGATCCCGGCGGAGAGGTCCGCGGCCTTCTCCTGCCGGGTGCGGACGATGGTGCGGCGGCGCCGTCCGACGCGCCGGTTCATCCACACCGCGAAGGGCAGGGCGATCAGGGAGAAGAGGGTGAGGCGCCAGTCCATCGCGACCATGGCCACCAGCGCCATCGCGACTCCGGCGCCGGAGGAGACGATCTGGGTCATCACGGAGGTGACCACGGACTGCATCGAGCCGATGTCGGAGAAGATCCGCGACTGGATCTCGCCGGTGCGGGTGCGGGTGAAGAAGCCCAGCCCCATCCGCTGCAGGTGGGAGTAGACCGCCACGCGCAGGTCGTGCATCACCGACTGGCCCACGCGGGCCGAGAGCATCGACTGGGTGACGCCGAGGGCGTTCGCGACCACGGTGACGGCGATGAGTCCGCCGACGGACCAGGTGAGCACGTCGGCGCGCTGCTCGGGCAGGGCCACGTCGACGATCTCGCGGATCAGGAACGGGGAGACCACCCCGGCGGCCGCTCCGAGCACGATCAGGAAGAGCACGGCGGCGATCGTGCCGCGGTAGGGGCGGAACAGACCCAGCACCCGGCGCACGTCGGGCTTCTGTCCAGGGGCGAGCTTCAGGTCGCCGCCCCCTCGGCCCCCGCCGCCGCCCATGCCGTAGCCGGGTATGCCGCCGTGGGCCATCAGAGTCCCTGGTGGCGTGCCACCCGGTGGGCTGCGGCCTGGGCGAGGGGGCGCACGGTGACCAGGTCGAGATTCACGTGGTGCGGGGCGTTCAGGGCGTAGGAGATGACGTCGGCGCAGTCCTCCGCGGTCAGCGGCTGCTCCACCCCGTCGTAGACAGCGTCGGCCGCGTCCTGGTCGCCGAGGCGGACCAGGGAGAACTCCTCGGTGCGGACCATGCCGGGGGCGACCTCGATGACGCGCACCTTCTCGCCGTTCAGCTCGAGCCGCAGGGCATGGGCGAGCATGTGCTCGCCGGCCTTGGCGGCGTTGTAGCCGGAGCCGCCGGGGTAGGCCTCGTGCCCGGCCACGGAGGTGACGAAGAGGAGGTCGCCGCGGCCGCTCGCCCGCACGGCGGGCAGCAGCGCGCGGGTGACGCGGACGGCGCCGAGCACGTTGATGTCGTACATCCGCTGCCACTTCTCGAGGTCGGCCTCGGCGGCGGTCTCGACGCCGAGGGCGCCGCCGGCGACATGGACGACGGCGTTCAGGCTCCCGTCGAAGAGCTCCTCGACGCGGGCGACGAGCGCGGCGACCGACTCGTCGGAGGTGACGTCCACGGCGAGGATCTCGCAGCCGGTCTCGGCGGCGAGCTCGGCCAGGCGCTCCTCGCGCCGTGCGATGGCCAGGACCCGCCAGCCGTCGGCGACCAGGCGGGCGGCGGTGGCACGGCCGATGCCGGAGGAGGCACCGGTGACGACAGCGGTCAGAGGGGCGTCGGCAGGGCTGTGAGCAGTCATGGTGCCGAGCCTACGTCGGCGCGGGCGGCGCGAGCACGGCCATCCCGTCGGCCGCGGGGACCGCCGTCGGCAGGGCCGCCGGCGCGGCCATGGTGGCAGGGAAGGAGGACGCGGCCGGACGACAGGAACGGCCGAGATGACTGGAGCGGCCGACGGCGATGCCGTCGGCCGCTCCTGCGGGATGCGGGGCCTCAGACCCCGTGGACCTGCTCGTGCCGGCCCACGGTGAGGTCGCCCTCGACCCGGCCCTTCGAGAGCCGGGTCATGACCGCGGCGATCGCGCCGTCGCCGGTGACGTTGGTGGCGGTGCCGAAGGAGTCGATCGCGATGTAGGCGGCGATCATCAGGCCCACGGCCGCCTCGTCGAAGCCGAGGATCGAGGAGAGCACGCCGGCGGCGGCCATGATCGCGCCGCCGGGCACGCCGGGCGCGGCGATCATCACGATGCCGAGCATGAACACGAAGCCCAGCAGCGCCGGGACGTTCAGCTCCATGCCGGTGACGATCATGATCGCGACAGCGAAGGTGGTGATCTTCAGGGTGGAGCCGGCGAGGTGGATCGTGGCGCCCAGCGGGATCACGAAGTCGGCGATCGCGTCGGGGACGCCGTTGCGCTTGGTGCACTCGACGGTGACGGGGATGGTCGCGGCCGAGGAGCTGGTGCCCAGCGCCGTCATGTAGGCCGGCAGCATCCGGCCCAGCATCCGCAGCGGGTTCCTCCCCATCGCGAGGCCTGCGACGCCGTACTGGGCCAGCAGCACCACCACGGTCATCGCGAAGACCAGCAGGATCACGGCGAGGAAGGTGCCGATGACGGTCCAGATCTGGCCGTTCATGGTCAGGCCCAGGAACATGCCGAAGATGTACAGCGGCAGCAGCGGCACGATGATCGCCTCGATGATCCGCACGATGATGGTGCGCAGCTGCTCGAAGGACTCCTGCAGGGCGCCCTTCTTCACGAGGGTCAGTCCGATGCCGAGGCAGAAGGAGAGCACCAGCGCCGTCATCACGTCGAACACCGGCGGGATCTCGATGTCGAAGTAGGCCGCGATCGCCGAGTCCTCGGGGTTCTCGAGGGTGCCGATGCTCGCGCCGTCCAGCATCCGCGGCAGCAGCACCAGCGAGATCCCCAGAGCGAACAGCCCGCACAGCACGGTGGAGAGATAGGCGATGCCGGTGGTGGCGGCGAGCATCTTCCCGGCACCGCGGCCGAGCTCCGCGATCGCCGGGGTCACCAGGCCCACGATGATCAGCGGGATGAGGAAGCCGAGGAAGCCGGAGAAGATCCCGTTGAAGGTGGTGAAGACGCGGGCGATCGACTCGGGCATCACCAGGCCCAGCCCGATCGCGAGCACGATCGCGACGAGGATGCGGGGAAGGAGGCCGAAGCGGGGACGACGAGGAGCCGCGGAGGGGGTGGCCGCGGCGGAGTCAGCGGCGCCGCGCGCCGCCGCGGGGTCCTCCGCGGCGGGGTCGACGGCGCTGTCGAGATTCGAGTTCATGGGGGTCCGGTTCGCTGAGGAGGGACGGGGACCGGGACAGCGTAGACGGCCGGTGCCCGAAGGCGCTCCCTGTGGGAAGCACCGTCCGAGCGACGGAGGCGCCGACGCAGCCGAGGTGCAGGCCCGCGCGGCAGCCGCCTCTGTCTTGTGGCACGTCCCACAGCGCACTAGGGTTGATCGAGTGTCTGCTCACGGACGGATCGCCGCTGCCGCCTTCCGCCAGTACTCCACCTACCGGATGGCGACCGCCGCGGGCATCTTCACCAACACCGTCTTCGGGTTCATCCGCGCCTCGATCATGTTCGCCGCGATCGGCACGGCGGGCGGCGAGCTCGGCGGGTACACGTTGCTGCAGGCAGCGACCTATGTGTGGCTGGGCCAGGCGCTGCTCGCCCCGATCGAGGCCTTCGGCACCCGGGAGGTGTCCCAGCGGGTGCACCAGGGCGACATCGCCGTGGACCTGCTGCGCCCGGTGGACCTGCTGAGCCTCCACTACGCCCAGAAGCTCGGCCGCTCGGCGTTCCTGCTGCTGGCCCGCGGCATCCCGCCGCTGGTGGTGGGCGGCCTCGTCACCGGGCTCGCCCTGCCCGAGGATCCGGTCTCCTACCTGCTCGGCACCCTCTCGCTGCTGCTCGCGATCACGGTCGCCTTCCTCGCCGACATGATGGTGAACCTCGCCGCCTTCTGGCTGGTGGAGACCCGCGGGCTGACCGTCGTCTACAACGCGACGATGAACCTGCTCTCGGGCTTCCTCATCCCGATCGTGTGGTTCCCGGACTGGCTGCTGGCGATCGCGCGGGCGACCCCGTTCCCCTCGATGATCCAGACCCCGATCGACACCCTCTCGGGCCGCGTCCCGCCGGCCGAGGCGCTCGGGCTGATCGGCGTGCAGATCGGCTGGACGGCGGTGCTGGCGCTCGCGGCCTGGGCGATGCTGCGCGCGGGCACGCGGAGCCTGGAGGTGCAGGGTGGCTGAGCAGGAGTGGCCGGGCGCTGCGAGCGCAGGGAGCCGAACGGGGGCGCAGGACCGTCCCGTCTCGACCGCGCGCATGGTCGCGACCCTCTACGGCTCGCGCCTGCGCTCGCAGGCGACCTTCCGCACCAGCTTCCTCGCCGACGTGCTCGGCCAGGTGCTGATCGTCGGCACCGAGTTCCTCGAGCTGTGGGTGATCCTCTCCCAGGTCGGCGTCCTCGGCGGGATGACGCTCTCGCAGGTCGCGGTGGTCTACGGGCTCGGTGCCCTCGCCTTCGGGATCGGCGACATGTTCTTCGGGGAGATCGACGGGCTCTCGGCGCAGATCCGCTCGGGGCGTCTGGAGACGCTGCTGATCCGCCCGGTGCCGCTGCTGCTGCAGATCTCGAGCCTGGACCTCTCGCTGCGACGCATCGGGAGGATCGCGGTGGGGCTCGGGATGTACGTGACCGCGCTGGCCATCGCGGGCTTCTCCCCGACCCCGGCGCTGCTGCTGCTCGCGGTGCTGGCCCCGTTCGCCGGGGCGCTGATCTTCGGAGCGCTGTTCACGATGGCCGGGGCGCTGCAGTTCTGGCTGGTGGACGGGCGCGAGTTCGCCAATGCCTTCACCTACGGCGGCAACTACGTCGCCACCACCCCCGGCGCCGTGTTCGCCCTGCCGATGCGGGCCTTCTTCACCTTCGTGATCCCGGCGACCCTGATCGCCTACGCCCCCGCCCTCGCGCTGCTGGGTCTGCCCGGCCCCGCCCTGGTCCCTTCCTGGGCGGGCTGGATCGGCCTGCCGGTGGCGCTCCTCACCTGGACCATCGCCCTGGTGCTCTGGCGCGCGGGGGTCCGTCGCTACACAGGAGCAGGTGGATGACCTCTCAGCCCCTCCCGTCCCTCCCGACCCCGTCGGACCCGTCGGCCGCCCGCGGCCCCGACGTCGCGCCCTCCCCCGCGCTCGAGCTCGCGCAGCTGCGTCGTGACTACGTCGTGCGCGCCGCCGCCCCCGGCTCCCGACGTCGCCGGCGGCAGGTCGTCCGCGCGGTCGACGAGATCTCGCTGCGCATCGAGCGCGGGGAGGCCGTCGGCTTCGTCGGCGCGAACGGCGCCGGGAAGTCCACCACCATCAAGATGATCACCGGCATCCTGCAGCCCACCGCGGGCTCCGTGCGGGTGCTGGGGCGCGACCCGGTGCCGGAGCGTCGGCGCCTCGCCCGCGAGATCGGGGTGGTGTTCGGGCAGCGCTCGCAGCTGTGGTGGGACCTGCCGCTGCGGGACAGCTACCGGATCCTCGGCGCGATGCACCGCCTCACCGATCGGGCCGTCGCCGCGCGCCTGGACCGGCTCGTGGAGGGGCTGGACCTCGCCGGGTTCCTCGACCGGCCGGTGCGTCAGCTGTCGCTCGGGCAGCGGATGCGCGGGGAGGTCGCCGCGGCGCTGCTGCACTCCCCCGCGCTGGTGGTCCTCGACGAGCCGACGATCGGGCTGGACATGGTCTCCAAGGAGGGGCTGCGTCGCTTCCTGCGCGAGGACCGGGCCGAGCGCGGCACCACCCTGTTCCTCACCACCCACGACATGGGCGACGTCGAGCGGCTGTGCGACCGGATCGTGGTGGTCGCCTCCGGGCAGGTCGCCTACGACGGCGCGCTCGCCGGCTTCCGGGAGCGGCTCGGCTCGCCGCGCGAGCTCGTGCTCGACCTCGCCGCGCCGCGTCTCGAGGCGCTCGCGCTGCCCGAGGGGGCGCGGACCCTCGCGATCGAGGCGGAGGGGATCCGTCACCGGATCGCGTTCTCCGGGGCGGAGCTGACCGTGCCGGCGCTGCTGACCAGGATCGGCGCCCAGGCCGAGGTGCAGGACCTCTCCCTCACCGAGCCGGCGGTCGAGGACCTCGTGCGGCGCATCAACGCCGGGGACCGTCCGGACTGACGACGGGCGGGCGCGCCGGCGCCCTCCTCCCCGGACCGGACCGGCCGATGCCGCACCGGGCGCGCCCCTGCGTTCATGCGGGGACACACCGCGCTCCGCGACCTGCCCTGATGCACACTGGTCCACGGGGGATACTGAGAGATCCCGTCTCCCGCCCGGCAGTCCCCGCCGCGGCAGGGCACGGCGCGAGAGAAGGAGGACCATGGCCCGCTCCTACGCCACCGTCGGACAGATGCTCACCTACGCTGTCGAGCGCACGGTCAACGCCCCGGAGAGCGCCGAGCGCACCGAGCGGCCCGTGCGGGCCGACGCGATCCTCCGCCACATGCTCGAGTTCGTGCTGATGGCCCCGCGCAGCCGCCGTGCGTTCCTGCGCACGGTGCTCCGGACCGAGCGCGCCACCGGCAGCATCGTCGCCGCGCCGCGCCTGCACCGCCATTCCCCCGACCTGGTCGCCGAGATCCTCCCGACCTCCCCCGAGTCCGACGACGGTGCCCGCCTCGGCATCGTGGTGAGCACGGACGGGCTGCTGCGCACCACCCAGCTCGAGAAGCACCTGGCCGCGCTCGGCACCTCGGAGCACCATCTGCTGCTGGCGGTGTCGCGCCGCAGCGACCTCGTCGGCGGCGAGGAGCAGCTGCCCGAGCGGGTGCAGGCCACGAGCTGGCGCTCCCTCGCCCGGCGGATGTCGAAGGCCGATCCCGGCCATCAGGCGCTGTGGGAGACGATCGGGGAGATCGGCGAGAACTCGGGCCGGCCCATCGTGCAGTACCCGGTGGAGGCGAAGCGGCTGCTGACCAAGAAGTCGGTCGCCCAGGAGTTCCGCGGCCACCTCGACGTCATGCACCGCGCCTCCCGCGACCTGCTGGGCACCAGCCCCCACTTCTCGACCCGGCGCGGCCAGACCGACGCGCACCTCCAGGCGGGGGTGCGCCTGCACCGCACCGGCCTCGAGTTCGGCGAGGTCGAGCAGGGCACGCCCGTACACCTCCAGCGCGCCGGCCACGAGCCGGTACCGCTGGGCATCGGCCTGCCCCGCACCGACGAGGAGAGGGCCGAGGCGACGGACCGCCTGGAGACCCTCGCCCGCCGCACGGCCTGGCGCACCGACGAGGGCGCGATGCCCGCGCCGCAGGAGCTGATCGGCGCCCCCGCCTCCCCGGAGGTGGAGGGGGCGCGCCTGCTGCTGTGGGCGGTGCTGAACCCGATGCTGCTGCGGGACCGCGGCTTCGATGCCGCCCCTGCACGGCGACAGCCGGCGCTGACCGCGACCTCGATGGGGCTGCGCCTGCTCCATCGCGGCGACGAGTCCGGGACCACCTATCGGATCTGGGTGGGCGGCGAGCGGGACTGGACCCATCTGATCCCGAAGGTGACGCGCGAGGCGACGGCGGATCGGCCGGAGGAGACCTATGCGGTGGCGCCCCGCAAGAGCCAGTCCACCGCGGACTTCGTGTGGGAGGTCCACCGGGCGCTGCGCTCGCTGACGATCCCGTGATCTCGCGGCCCGTGCTCGTCGGCCCCGTGCCCCGTCGGCACGGCGACTCCGCATGGCCGGTCGGCGCGGCATGACCCGTCGGCCCCGCCGCGGCCCACGGCGATGCGCGAGGATGGGGTCATGGATGCTTCGAGCGAGACACCGGTGATGCACGGCGAGTACAAGGTCCGCGGCGGCAAGCTCGTCGCCGTCGACGTCACCGCCCAGGACGGCCGGATCGCCACGGCGCACGTGTTCGGCGACTTCTTCCTCGAGCCGGACGAGGCGCTCGAGGACCTGAACGCCGCGCTCGAGGGCATGTCGACCGACGCGACCGCCGCCGAGCTCGGCGCCGCGATCACCGACCGTCTCGCCGCCCTCCCCGAGCCGGTGCAGATGATCGGCTTCGATTCCGAGGCGGTCGCGATCGCCGTGCGGCGCGCCCTCGGGCACGCCTCGAGCTGGGACGACCTCACCTTCGACGTGATCCCGCCCGTCGTCCTCCCCCCGGTGATGCACGTGGCGCTCGACGAGGTGCTGCCGAAGGAGGTCATCGCCGGGCGGCGCCGCCCCCACTTCCGGATCTGGGACTGGGACTCCTCGCTGGTGGTGATCGGCTCCTACCAGTCGCTGCGCAACGAGATCGACGCCGAGGGCGCCGCGAAGCACGACATCGGGGTGGTGCGCCGCATCACCGGCGGCGGCGCGATGTTCATGGAGCAGGGCAACTGCATCACCTACTCCCTCGTGGTGCCCACCTCGCTGGTGGAGGGGCTGAGCTTCGAGCAGGCCTACGCGTATCTGGACGACTGGGTGATGGGCGCGCTCGCGGAGATCGGGGTGAGGGCCCACTACGTGCCGCTGAACGACATCGCCTCCGAGCAGGGAAAGATCGGCGGCGCCGCCCAGCGCCGCTTCGCCGGCGGCGTGCTGCTGCACCACGTGACGATGAGCTACGACATCGACGCGGACAGGATGGGCGAGGTGCTGCGGATCGGCCGCGAGAAGCTCTCCGACAAGGGCACCCGCAGCGCGAACAAGCGCGTGGACCCGATGCGCTCGCAGACCGGCCTCGCCCGCGAGCAGATCATCGACGGGTTCCTCGAGTACTTCCGCGCCCGCTACGACACCGTCGACTCGATGTACACCGAGGAGGAGCTCGCGAAGGCCCGCGAGCTGGTGGAGACGAAGTTCGGCACCGAGGAGTGGACCGCGCGCGTGCCGTGAGCGTCGGCTGCGTCGCCGACGGGCTCATGGCGGCATCAGATGGTGCATGTGCCCGACCGTGCCGCCACGGACCCGCTCAGGCCATCGGCCGCTCGGCTCGGGAAGCGGGGAAGGCCGTGGCGCGAGAGCGCTCACAGTGCTGACGCCTGCGTTGCACGGGGGCGCAGACCTGGAACAATGACCCCCATGACCGACACCGCATCGCGCCCTGACGCCCAGACCTCGATCCCCGATCGCCCCTCCCTCGAGGGCCTCGAGGAGAAGTGGGACGGCGTATGGAGCGAGCAGCAGCTCTACGCCTTCGACGAGGACACCACCCGTGACCAGGTGTTCAGCGTCGACACCCCGCCGCCCACGGCCTCGGGCTCGCTGCACATCGGCCACGTCTTCGGCTACTCGCAGGCCGACATGATCGTGCGCTACCAGCGCATGCGCGGGAAGAACTGCTTCTACCCGCTGGGCTGGGACGACAACGGCCTGCCCACCGAGCGCCGCGCCCAGAACTACTACGGGGTGCGCTGCGATCCCTCGCTGCCCTACGACCCGGACTTCACGCCCCCGATGGAGGGCGGCTCGAACAAGTCCTCCAAGGCCGCGAACCAGGTCCCGATCTCCCGTCGCAACTTCATCGAGCTGTGCGAGAAGCTGACCACGATGGACGAGAAGTCCTTCGAGGAGGTCTTCCGCACCCTGGGTCTGTCGGTGGACTGGAACCACAGCTACCAGACGATCGACGCCCACTCCCGCGCCACCTCTCAGCGCGCCTTCCTCGAGAACCTCGAGGCCGGGCAGGCGTACCAGTCCGAGGCCCCCACCATGTGGGACGTCACCTATCGCACCGCCGTCGCGCAGGCCGAGCAGGAGGACCGCGACCGCGAGGGCGCCTACCACCGCATCGGCTTCACGAAGACCGACGGCACCGGCGAGAAGGTCTTCATCGAGACCACCCGCCCCGAGCTGCTCCCCGCCTGCGTGGCCCTGGTCGCCCACCCCGACGACGAGCGCTACCAGGACCTGTTCGGCACCACCGTCACCTCTCCCCTGTTCGGCGTGGAGGTGCCCGTGAAGGCGCACCCGCTGGCCCAGGCGGACAAGGGTGCCGGCATCGCGATGATCTGCACCTTCGGTGACTCCACCGACGTGATCTGGTGGCGCGAGCTGGAGCTGCCCACCCGCTCCGTCGTCGGCCGCGACGGCCGCTTCCTGCCCGAGGCGCCGTGGATCACCACCGCCGAGGGCCAGGCCGCCTACGCCGAGCTCGCGGGCCTGACCGTGTTCAGCGCGCAGAAGCGCGTGGTCGAGATGGTCACCGAGTCGGGCGATCTCGTCGGCGAGCCGAAGAAGATCTCCCACCCGGTGAAGTTCTACGAGAACGGCGACAAGCCGCTCGAGTTCGTCACCTCCCGCCAGTGGTACCTCACCAACGGCGGCCGTGACTCCTCCGAGGGCGGGCTGCGCGACGAGCTGATCGCCCGCGGCGAGGAGCTGACCTGGCATCCCGCGTACATGGAGTCCCGTTACCGCAACTGGGTCGAGGGCCTGGCCGGCGACTGGCTGATCTCCCGCCAGCGCTTCTACGGGGTGCCCTTCCCGGTCTGGTACGCCGTGGGCACCGACGGCGAGACCGACTACGACACGGTGCTCACCCCGTCCGTCGACGAGCTCCCGATCGATCCGACGATCGATGTGCCGGCCGGCTTCACCGAGGAGCAGCGCGGCCAGGCCGGTGGCTTCGTCGCCGACCCCGACATCCTCGACACCTGGGCGACCTCGTCGCTGACCCCGCAGCTCGCGGGCGGCTGGAACTCGGACGACGGGGAGGACGGGCTGTTCTCCAAGGTCTTCCCGATGGACCTGCGCCCGCAGGGCCACGACATCATCCGCACCTGGCTGTTCTCCACGGTCGTGCGCTCCCACCTGCAGCAGGACGCGCTGCCGTGGAAGCACGCCTCGATCAACGGCTGGATCCTGGACCCCGACCGCAAGAAGATGTCGAAGTCCAAGGGCAACGTGGTCACCCCGATCGGCCTGCTGCAACAGCACGGCTCGGACGGCGTGCGCTACTGGGCGGGCCGGGCGCGTCAGGGCGTGGACACCGCCTTCGACGAGGGGCAGATGAAGATCGGCCGACGCCTCGCGATCAAGATCCTCAACGCCTCGAAGTTCGCGCTCGGCTTCGGCGAGGCTCCCGCGGACCCGGCGGGCCGTCTCGCCGCGGATCCGTCGGCGGTCACCGATCCGCTGGACCGGGCGCTGCTCGCGCAGCTCGCGAACGTGGTCGACCAGGCCACCACCGCGAACGAGGACATGGACTACGCCCGTGCCCTCGAGGCCGTCGAGCCGTTCTTCTGGGCGTTCTGCGACGACTACATCGAGCTGGTCAAGGAGCGCGCCCACGGCAACTCCCCGGCCGGCGAGGCCGGTGCCGCCTCCGCGCGGGCGGCGCTCGCGATCGCGCTCGAGGTGCTGCTGCGCCTGTTCGCGCCGGTGATCGTGTTCGCGACCGAGGAGGTCTGGTCGTGGTGGCGCGGCGGCTCCGTGCACACCCAGCCCTGGCCGGAGTCCGCGCCGCTGCGCGAGGCCGCCCAGGGCCAGGACTCCGCGCTCGTGGACTCCGTCGCCCAGGCCGCGATCGTGGTGCGGCGCATCAAGTCCGACGCGAAGGTCTCCCAGAAGACCCCGATCCTCGCCGTGACCGTCGAGGCTCCCGAGGCGGCGCTCGCTCACCTCGAGGCCGCCGCGGCGGACCTCACGGCGCTCGGCCGGATCGAGAAGCTCGAGCTGGTCGCCGGGGCGGGCGAGGAGATCACCACCCGCGACGTCGAGCTGGGAGAGCCGCCGGTCAAGCAGCCGCGCAACCAGGGCTGAGCCCGGACGACAGGGACCCGATGATGCCCACGACCGTCCGCGCCGGCTCGAGCTCCTCGCTCATGTGGGCCGGCGCGGGCGTCGTCTTCGTCGGCGTGATGACGACGCTCGACGCCGTGGCGCTGGTCGTGCAGGGCGAGTTGCTCGGCGCCGTGCTGACGGTGCTGTTCGGGCTGCTGGTGATCGCCGCCGGGGCGGCCCTGTTCCTGCTGGCGCGCCGCGCCTCGGCGCGCGTGGACCACCGCGGTGTCACCTGGTCCACGATGCTGGGGGCGCGAGGCTTCGTGCCGTGGGAGCAGATCCATCACGTCTCGGTGCCGGGGATGGGCGAACCCGGCGATGCGGTGCTCCTGTGGCTCCATGACGGCTCGGTGGTCCCGGTCGCACCTCTGCGGAAGACGCAGAGCGCCGACGACTGCACGGGCCCGCACCCGTGGTACCTGAGAGCGGGGTCCACCGTGGTCCGGGCGCACCAGCAGTGGCTCGCCGCGCATGCCGCACGAGGGCGCGCCGGAGGAGGGCACGGGCTGTCATGAGCAGGTGCCGCGCGTACCGTTCCGGGGTCAACCGGATGTTCCTGTGGATGGGTGTGGCCCTCGTCGTCGTCGCGGTGCTGCTCTTCGGCGTGGTGCCGGTGCTCGGCTGGGCCCTCACACGCAGCCCTTCCCTGCTCGGGATGCTGTTGGGCCTGCCTCTGTTCGGCCTCGCCGGAGCGGTGATGGCACTGGTCGGGGCGCGGCGCCGCGTGCTCGTCGGCCCCGACCGGGTGACCTGGTACGGGGTGCTCGGGGCCCCGAGCGTCGTCCTGTTCTCGGAGGTCGCCCACGTCGAGGTGCCCTCGGGGCGCCGGGGCCCCCGCGCCGTCGCGCTGCATCGCCGCGACGGCAGGGTGCAGGTGATCGGCGCGCTGGCCATGTCCTCGGGAGAGGGCGGAAACAGCGCGGACGGAGCCTACCTGGAGGCGGCGAGCGACCTCGTCGCCTCGCATGCCCGGTGGTGGACGCAGGCCCGGGGCCCTCAGCAGGGCTGGACGCCGGGACGACGCTGACCCGCCGCGGCTGACCGCCGGCGCTCGGTGCTGGGTGCGACGGCGATCCGGCCGACGGCGACGCTGCTCAGAACGGCCACTTGTCGGAGACGTAGTCAGTGGCCCCCTGGAACGCTCCGGAGGCGTCGCCGATCGCGTCGTCGATGTCGTAGTCGCCGGGGGTGAAGGTGTTCACGATCTGGTCGGGATGGACCGCCACGGTGGTGGAGCCGCCGAGTCCGAGATCCTTCGCGATCGATCCGGCGAGGCTGACGGAGATCTCGTCGGTGGAGATCGTCTGCCCCGCGCCCGCCCCGACCCCGTAGCCGACCTTCTCGCTGATCGAGGTCGAGCCCGAGAACCAACCGCCGGGCGCGGTCGCCTCGAAGGTCTGGGTCGCCTGCGCCCCGGCGAAGGCCCGGGCGTCGAAGCCCTGGCTGAAGCCGTTGACCTGACCGTCCTCGTTGCGCGTGACGTGCGAGTACGCGTTCGCGCTGGCGTTCGCCCCGGCGTACAGGTCCTGCCTGATGGTCCCCGAATTGCCGAGCGGGCCGTCGACGGTGGCGTACTGCGAGGAATAGGCGCCGAGCCCGGCGCGGGCTCCGGCGGCGAGGCCGTCCGGTCCGACGGTGCCTCCGGCCTCCGCGTAGCCCTCCGCGCCCACCCGGGCGCCGGCCTGGATCCCGGTCCCGAGAGGCCCTTCGAGGCGGTCGTCGATGCCGATCTCCGCGCTCCCCCGCCCGCCGAGGGTCCCGGTCACGTTGCCGTACGGATCGGTGGTGACGTTGGTGCCGAGGCTGTAGTCGTATCCCGCGTACACGTCGAGGAATCCGAAGCTCTCGTCGATCTCGCGCCCGTCCCACAGCGAGTCGCCGCCGGTGATCTGCTCGCCGATCGGTCGGTCGTCCCCGTACTTCGCGCCGCGCGAGGTGAAGCCGGGATCGCCGAAGAACTCCTGAGGCCCGTCGCCGTCGCCGCCGGTGAACCAGTCCTCGAGGTCCTTGCGGAGGTGGTCGATGACGCCCGGGGTGAGGGGCAGTCCGGGGATCGGCGCGGGCAGCGGCATCAGCGGGCCCGGGAAGGGCATCGGGAACAGGTCACGCAGGACGTCCGGCAGTCCGTCCCCGTCCCCGGCGGAGGCCTCGTCCTGCTCCTCGGCGTGGCGGCGGATCTCCTCGCCGCGGCCCTGCAGGTCCTCGGCCTTCGCGCGCAGGCCGGGCGCGATCACCCCGTGCCAGAGGGCGCGGAACGCCATCGCGTCCGGTCCCATCCACGGCACGGAGTCGATGAGCCTCGTCGCGGCGTCGGTGATCTCGTCGACCGTCCGCGATCCCTGCTCGAAGGCGGTCCCCTGCTGCCGCATCTGCTCCGTGTCGCCGCCCTGGAAGCCTGCCAACATCTCTCCCCCGAAGTCCTCGTCGTGCGACGGGATCGTGTCCGGTCCCGCCCCGCCCCTCTGCTTCTGTCGGCCGAGCCGGGCACGGCGACGCAGCTCAGCCTAGGCAGACCGTACTGCGCCGACCATGGGGAGTACTCCCCATCGACGGATCCGCGGGCTCCGCCGAGCTGCCGCGACGACGAGCGAGGACGATGACCGCGCTGATCTCGAGACACCGCGCTAGGGTGAGCGGGCCGCCGTCCTCGACCAGCAGGGAGCTCCGCGTGCAGACCGTGATCCGCAGCGCCGGTGCTCGGGTGAACTTCGTCGTCGGCCCCATGGTGGTTCTGATCGGCGTGGCCGCTCTGCTCGCCGGGGTCGTCCTGTCGATCGTGATGGAGACGGCCTGGTTCATGATGTTCCTGATCCCGGCGGCGATGGGGATCGGCGCCGGACTGTTCCTCCTCCGCGGCGCCCGCAGGTCACGCCTGCAGATCGACCCGGAGGGCTTCACCTGGTGCGGGTTCGTCGGCGCGGAGCAGTCGCTGCGCTGGCAGGAGATCCACCAGCTGCTGCCGCCCCCGCCCACGAGTCGACGGGTGGTCGCGATCGCGCAGCTGCGCGACGGCCGCCAGGTCGAGGTGCGGGCCCTGTGGGAGTCGCCGACCTCGCCGGCCGTGCTGCTCGGTCGCCCGGACCACAGCCGCGCCCAGAACGCCCTGCTCGGCGCGCACCGCGCCTGGATCGCCGGCCACCGCTGAGGCCCTCGGCACGTCGGCGCCCGCCCCGAGCAGTCGGCGCACGCCCCGGGACGATGCCGGGGACAGCGGTGTGTCAGGACGCTCCGCGGACCGTGCTCAGCGCACGATCTCCCGGTGCCCGGCGTCCACGCGACGGGTCCAGCCGCGGCCGTCGAGATGCTCGAGCAGCGGGATCGCGACACGGCGCGTCGTCCCCAGCGCCTGGCGGGCCTCGCTGGTGGTGAAGGGCTGCTCGAGCCGGGCCAGCTCCCGCATCGCGAGCGCGGGCGCGGTGGGCAGCAGCACGACCTCGTCGGGCAGTCGCAGCAGCCGTCCCTGCGCCGCGGCGGCGGCGAGCTCGCGGGCACCGAGGCGGAGTGCGGCGAGGTCCTCGGCCTCCGGGGCGCGGAAGGGAGTCTCGGCGAGCCGCCGTTCGAGCTGCGCGACCCCGGCCTCGGCGGCGCCGAGGCCTGCGGCTGCGGAGGGGTCCTTCACCCGGCCGGCCTCGAGCGTGAGGCCGGCGGCCGCCACGACCGCGTCGAGCAGCTCCGAGGCGGGCAGCGCCAGCGCATCGGCGGCGGCCTTGCGGGGCAGGCCTGCGGAGAGCGGATCGACGCGGACGGCCTCGGCGACGAGGACGGTCAGCCTCTCCCGCCAGTCGGCGAGCGCCCGAGCGTCGACGAGCTGCTCGCCGCGGCGCTCCACCCCGTCGGGCAGCTCCTCGGGGACGGCGAGGCCGTAGCGGCGCAGCACCTGCTCGCTCACGGCGCCGCGGCGTGCGACCTCCCCGGCGAGGTCTCCGCCCGCGGGCATCGCCTCGAGCACGGCCAGGCGCCGGCGGCCGTCGCCGCGCCGCGCCAGTGCGGGCGGGTCGACGTCGAGGACGCGCACCCCGGTGCGCACGGCGTGGCTGCCGCTGCCGCGCAGCACGAGCGCATCGCCGACGGCCAGCGGCAGCGGGCGATCAAGGGTGAGCCGGGCATGCTCCTCGCCGAAAGGGCGCACCCGCGCGGTGACCTGGGCTGTACCCCCGTGCGCGATCAGCTCGCCCGGGGCGCCCGCGAGGTCCTCGCCGGTGGTGCGGCGCACGTCGACCTGGGTGCTGAGGTGCCACGCTCCGGGGGTGATCAGCGCGTCGCCGCGACCGACGTGCTCCGCGTCGACGCCGCGGAGGTTCACCGCGGCGCGGCTGACGGGGCCGAGCTCGGCGAGCTGTCCGCCGCGGGACTGTAGACCGCGGACCTGCACCTCGGTCCCCTCGTCCCCGGGCTCCGCACCGCCGTGCGTGCCGATCAGCACCAGCCGGTCCTCGCGGTGCAGGGTGCCCGCGGCGAGGGTCCCGGTGATCACGGTGCCGGCGCCCGAGACGGTGAAGGCGCGGTCCACCCACAGCCGCACCCGCTGCCCGGGGTCGGGCCGGCGTGCGGCGGCGACGAGCTCGTCGAGCTGCGCGCGCAGCGCGTCCATCCCCTCCCCGGTCACGGCAGAGATCGCGAGGGCGGGCGCGTCGGCGAGTCCGGTGCCGGTGAGCTCCGTGCGGGCCTGGGCGATGACCTCCGGGACCCTGTCGGGGGCGAGGTCGGCGCGGGTGATCACGAGCAGGCCCTGGTCGATGCCGAGGGCGGCGACGGCGTCGCGATGGTCGCTGGACTGGGCCTGCCAGCCCTCGTCGGCCGCGACGACGAAGCAGACGATGGGGGCGGGACCGATGCCGGCGAGCATGTTGCCGAGGAACCGCTCGTGGCCGGGCACGTCGACGAAGGAGACGTCCTGGCCGGAGGGCAGGACCGTCCAGGCGAAGCCGAGGTCGATCGTGAGGCCGCGCCGCTTCTCCTCGGCGAGGCGATCCGGCTCGATGCCGGTCAGTGCACGGATCAGAGTGGACTTGCCGTGGTCGACGTGCCCGGCGGTGGCGATGACCTGCATCATCGCTCAGGATCCTGCGCGGAGGCGCGAGCGGAGGCGTCCTCGGGGCGACGGCGGTCGTCGCGGACGCGCAGCCGCTCCCTCGCCGCGGCGACGGCGCCGACCAGCGTGTCCTCGTCCTCGGCGGGCACGCAGCGCAGGTCCAGCAGGCACGCGCCGCCCTGGACGGTGCCGACGACGGCCGGGTCCCCGGTGCGGAGCTCCGCGGCGAGCTCCTCCTCGAGCGCGATCGCCCAGCCGGGCAGCGGCACCTCGGCCCCTCCCCCGCCGCCGACGCGGCCGTCGTGGGCGACCGTCGTGCCGGCGAGCCGGGCGGCGAGCGCGTCGGTCCGCTCCCGCAGCGTGTCCGGGTCCGTGCGCAGCGTCGCGAGGACCGGCGCGACGGGGCCGGTGAGGGTCGCCTCGATCGCAGCGAGCGCAAGCTTGTCGGCGCGGACCGCACGGGCCAGCGGGTGGCGGGCGAGGCGCGCGATCACCTCGCGTCGGCCCAGCAGGATCCCGGCCTGCGGGCCGCCGAGGAGCTTGTCGCCGCTGGTGATGACCGCATCGGCGCCCGCGGCGAGGGCCGTGGCGGCATCGGGCTCGTCGGGCAGTGCGGGCTCGGGGCGCATCAGTCCCGAGCCGAGATCGGCGATCAGCGGCAGTCCGTGCTCGTGCGCGAGCGCGGCGAGCTCGGCGATCCCGACCTCGCTGGTGAAGCCCTCGATGCGGTAGTTGCTGGTGTGGACCTTGAGGATCGCGCCGACGGACGCTGGGCCTGCGGTCCGCGCGTCGGCGCCCGGTCCCGGGGCGGCGGCGCCCTGCTCCCCGCCGGTCCCGGCCGTGAGCGCGTCGCGGTAGTCGCTCGCATGGGTGCGATTGGTGGTGCCGACCTCCCGCACCCGTGCCCCGGTGGAGGCGACGAGCTCCGCGAGCCGGAACCCGGCCCCGATCTCGACGAGCTCCCCGCGGCTCCACAGCACCTCGCGGCCCGCGGCGAGCGCGGTCGTGGCCAGCAGCAGGGCGGCCGCGCCGTTGTTGACCACGAGCGCGTCCTCCGCCGCGGGGCAGGCGGCGAGCAGCGCGGCCCGGGCGCCGGCGCCGCGGCGGGAGCGGGCGCCGGTGGCGAGGTCGAACTCGACGTCGGTGTACCCGGCGGCGTCCTGGACCGCCTGCCGGGCCGCTGCCGAGAGCGGGGCCCGGCCGAGGTTCGTGTGGACGATGACGCCGGTCGCGTTCAGCACGGGGCGCAACGTGGAGGCGCTGTGCTCCCCGAGGGAGGCGAGCACCGCGGCGATCACGTCCTCCGGGGCGATCTCGCCGCGGCGGGCCCGGTCCTGGGCCGCGCGGACCAGGTCGTGCACCACGCGCTCCCCCATCGCGCCGCTCGCCGCGGCGACCTCGGGCAGGGCGAGCAGGCGATCCGTGCGCGGGATCCGCCGACGCGGGTCCTCCGCGCCGAGGCCTGCCGTGCCGGGGCCCTTCGCGTCGTGGCCGATGGCGCCGTGGCCTCCCCGGCCCGGGGTCGTCGTGCCCTCGGCGTCGCTCGGGGACTGGGGCACGGGACCTCCTGCGCACGGGATCGGAGCGTCCGCGCGGCGGCGGACGGCAGTATTGGCGGAGGCGGACGGGAATCGAACCCGCCAGACCGAGATGCTCGGTCTCACCAGTTTTGAAGACTGGGGCGCCCACCAGGACACGTACGCCTCCGCGGGCGAGGATATCACCGCCGGACCTGGGACGACGCTCGCCCTCCCCAGGCGGCCCGGGCTAGGGTCGGGCCATGAGCGACTCCCCCATCCAGCCCCTGGCCCGCCCCGAGATCCGTCTGACCACGATGGCGCACGGAGGCGGCTGCGCCTCGAAGATCCCGCCGGGCGAGCTCGAGGAGGTCGTCTCCTCCCTCGCCGGGCAGCAGTACGACCAGGTGATCGTGGGCCTGGACGACGGGGACGACGCCGCCGCCGTGCGGATCGGCGGGCCCGACGGCGACACGGCGGTGCTCTCCACCGCGGACTTCTTCACCCCCGTGGTCGACGACGCCCACGACTGGGGCCGGATCGCGGCCGCGAACGCGCTCAGCGACATCTACGCGATGGGCGGCGATCCCGTGGTCGCGATCAATCTCGTCGGCTGGCCCCGCGAGGTCCTGCCCTACGAGCTGCTGCAGGAGGTGCTCGCCGGCGGTCTCGCGATCGCGACGGAGGCCGGGGTGCCGGTGATCGGCGGGCACTCGGTCGACGATCCCGAGCCCAAGTACGGCATGGCCGTCACCGGCACCGCCCGCCCGGACCGTCTGCTGCGCAACGACGCCGCGGAGGCCGGCCTGCCGATCACGCTGACCAAGCCGCTCGGCGTGGGTGTGCTGAACAACCGCATGAAGTCCACCGGCGAGGTCTCCGCCGCCGCGATCGAGGTGATGACGACCCTGAACCGGGACGCCTCGAAGGCGGCTCTGGCCGCCGGGGCGAAGGCCGCGACCGACGTGACGGGCTTCGGCCTGCTGGGCCACCTGTACAAGATGGGCCGCGCCTCTGGTGTCGGCATGGTCCTGGACCGAGCGACGGTGCCGCTGGTCGAGGGCGCGGCGGAGGCGCTGCGGGACGGGTTCGTCTCCGGCGGGACGCGGCGGAACCTCGAGTGGGTGCGCCACGCGGTCCAGGCCGGCCCCGGCATCGACGAGGACGATCTGCTGCTGCTCGCCGACGCGCAGACCTCGGGCGGCCTGCTGGTGATCGGCGAGGTGCCCGGCTATCCGGTGATCGGCGAGACCGTCGCGGGAGAGGGCATCCAGGTCCGTTGACCGCGCCCCTGCTCCTCGCCTCAGCGCAGCCGACGTCCGCGCAGGGAGCGTCTCAGAGCGTGCCCCGTCCCGTCTCCCCGGCGTCCACGGAGCCGGGCTCCGTGGCCTCGGGCCGCTGAGGACCCGGACCCGTCTGCTCCGGGTCCTCCCCCGGGCGGGTGCCTGCCACGGGGGCGGTGGTGATCGAGTCGCCGACGATGCCCGCGGCGCGCCGCCGTTCCAGGCGCTCGCGCTGGGGCTCGACGACGCGGCGCGGATCCTTGACGGACTCCAGCCCGGCCTCGAGCACGCCGAAGCGGGTCAGGGCGGAGGCGCCGAGCAGCGCCAGGCCGCTGAGCACCGCGAGCGGACGGGAACGACCACCCAGGAGAGCCGCGACGCCGCCTGTGACCGCGAGCCCCTCGGAGAGCTTCAGCATCCTCCCCGGCCGGCCCGTCTCGAGCGGCTCCGCCTCGAGCTCGTGCATCTGGTCCTTCATGACGTGCATGCCCACCACATCCCCGAGCACCCCGGCAGCGGCGAGCACGCGTGCCGGTCCCGTCTCCCGGGTGGGGGTGAGGACCAACGCGGCACCCGTGGAGGCCATCGTCGCCGAGGAGACGAAGACGTATGCCAGGGACTTGCGCGTCGCGGCCCATGTGGGAACCGCCGTGTCGCCGAGGAGCGCGGCGGTGTACGCGGCGAGCGGTCCGCCGAGCGCCGCCGCACCGACCGCACCGGCCCCTTCCAGCGCCCGCAGCACAGGACGCAGGGCGCGAGGGGCGATCCGCCCGCCCGTCATGCGGTCCAGCTCGCCGGCCGCCGCGAGACCCGCGGACAGGCTGAAGCCGCTGAGCAACCAGGTGCCCACGCTCATGGGCGAGGTCGGCTTGAACACGCGCAGCATGTGGAGGAACCGCTCGGGGCGCCCGAGGTCGAGGACGAGCGCGGGCAGGCCCGCGCTGACGGCACCGAGGGCGACGAACCGGGCGTTGCGGCGCAGGAGCGGGCGGTCGGTAAGCGCGGCCCCGCCGGCCAGCACCGAGGAGCCGCCGGCGAGCCCCCCGACGAAGAGGTACAGGCCGATCGGCCACTCCCAGGGCGGAGCCTTGACGACCGCGCGACCGTAGTAGTTCTCGAACTCGACGTCCGCGACCATCGACATCTCGCGCGCGCCCTCGCCGCCTCCGGCGCCCTCCGCGCGGCGTCGGCCGGTTCCTCGGCGGCGTCGCCGACCTCCCCGCGCAGGCTCCGGCGGCCGGTAGTCGTCGTACTCCGAATGAGCTGCGTGGGTCATCGGCGGCCTCCGAGGAAGGCGAGGGCGGTCGCCGCGACCATCCCGAGCGCTGCGATGCCGGCCGTGCGGTACATCTGCGGCAGGTCCTTGGTGGGCACCTGCGGATCCGGCGGCAGACCGTAGACCTCGGGCTCGTCGAGAAGGAGGAAGACCGAGCCGATGCCGCCCACGCCGTCCGCGGGATTCGCACCGTAGAGACGGGCGTCGGTCATGCCCTGCGCATGCAGCTGCTGCACCCGCTCCTCGGCCGAGCCGACCAAGTCCTCGTGGTCGCCGAACTTGATGGAGGTGGTCGGGCAGGTCTTCGCGCATGCGGGGGTCTCCCCCACCACGAGCCGGTCGTAGCACAGGGTGCACTTGTTGGCCGTGCCGGCGTGGGGCACCTCCTGCTCGAGAGCATCGCCGCTCGAGGTCGAGGCGGTCACGGTGCCGTCGTCGCGACGCTCGATCACGCCGAAGGGACACGCTCCTACGCAGGTGCCGCACCCGTTGCACACGTCGGCCTGCACCACCACCGAGCCGAACTCGGTGCGGTACAGGGCGCCGGTCGGGCACACGTCCATGCATCCCGCGTTGGTGCAGTGCTTGCACACGTCCGAGGACATCAGCCAGCGGAACTGCGGGGTGTCCGGCGGTGTCCTGTCCACGCCCGTGAGGTCCTCGTCCGGGCGCCCGCCGGGCGCGGCGGCGCCCGAGCGCGGGCCGATCGACGGCATCCCCAGACTCACCAGACGTCGGCCCGACTCGCGGGCCTGCTCGATGCGCTCGGCATCCTGCTCGACGAAGGCGACGTGGCGCCAGGTGTTGGCCCCGAGCGCGCCGGTGTTGTCGAACGAGGAGCCGAGCAGCTCCAGATCGCCGTCCGCCGGATTGCGGTTCCACTCCTTGCAGGCGACCTCGCAGGCCTTGCAGCCGATGCAGATCGACGTGTCCGTGAAGAAGCCCTTGCGGGAATGCTCGTGCTCCCAGCCCGACTCGGCGACGGGTCGGTGCGACTCGGTCAGCGGGGCCATCAGTTCTCCTCTCGGGTGGCGGAATCCTCGGACCCCCCGTGCGGGTCGAGGTTCTCCTCGGACTGCTTGTGGGCCAGGGCGGCATCGAGCTCGCCGCCATGGGGAGCGATCCCCTGCTTCTCCCGGAGCGACTCCTCAGCGGTGCCGTCCACCAGCTCGGGCACGGTGATCTTCTCGTCGCCCGTCTCGGGTCCGATGCCGGCCTGCCGCTGCAGCTCGTCCACCAGCTCTCGGCGCGCCTTCCCCCGGGGCCGTCGGCCCGGTCTGAGCGTGCACGCGATCACCTTGGAGTTCTGGATCTGGGTGTTCGCGTCGAGGTTCGTGCCGATGAGGTCGTTGACCGCGTCGCCGCTGACCACCGCGTTCGTGCCCTCGCCGAAGTGGTACGGCAGCCCGATCTGGTGCACCGTGCGCCCACCGGCCTGCAGCGGCGTCATCCGGCGTGTGACCAGCACCCGGGCCTCGATCGCCGACCGAGGGGTGATGATGGTGGCCCAGCCGTAGGGCTCCAGGCCCACCTCCTCGGCGAGCTGCGGCGAGACCTCGCAGAACAGCTCGGGCTGGAGCTCGGACAGATAGGGCAGGAACCTGCTCATGCCGCCCGCGGTGTGATGCTCGGTGAGGCGGTACGTGGTGAACACGTACGGGTACACCGCCGCCTGGCTCTCGCTGCCGGAGACCCCCGGTGCGTTCATATTGCCCCGGTCCGAGAAGGACACGCGGGTGGGGTTGGACTGCTGCGTGTAGAGAGGGTTCGGGATCGTGGACTCGACGGGCTCGTAGTGGGTGGGGAGCGGACCGTCCACCATGCCCGAGGGAGCGAACAGCCATCCGCGCCCGTCGGCCTGCATGATGAACGCATCGGTGCCGGCCAGAGCGGCACCGCCGCCCTGTTCCGGGTCGCCCTCGTCGTGCGGGTCCTTCGTGGCCGGGAAATCGGGGACGTCCTTGCCTGTCCACGAGCCCTTCTCCGCGTCCCACCAGATGTACTTCTTGCGCTCGCTCCAGGGGTTGCCGTCGGCGTCCGCGGAAGCGCGGTTGTACAGCATCCGGCGGTTGAGCGGCCAGGCCCACGCCCACTCCGCGGCGGTCGCGTCCTGCTCGTGCCCGGGCCGGCGACGACGGGCCTGGTTCACGCCGTCCGCGAAGACGCCGGTGTAGATCCAGCAACCGCCGGCCGTGGACCCGTCGGCGGCCATCTGGAGGTAGCTGCTGAGCGGCTGCCCGTCCTCCTCCCCACCGACGCGGTAGCCGTTGATCTCCTTGAGCACCGACTCTGGGTCCGGCTCGCCGTGCTCGTCCACCGGGTAGTCCCAGGTGAGGTCGAGCAGGGGTCGATCCCTCGGGTCCGTGGAGTCGGCGAGCTTCGCCCGGATCCGCTGACCGAGCTCGTGCATGAACTGCAGCTCGCTGACGCAGTCGCCCGGAGGGGTGACGGCCTGGTCCCGCCACTGGACCAGGCGCTGGGTCTGGGTGAAGGAACCGGACTTCTCGGTGTGGTTCGCCGCGGGCATGAAGAAGACCTCGGTGGCGATGTCCTCGGTCCGCAGCTCGCCCGAGTCGATCTCCGGCCCTTCCTTCCACCAGGTCGCGGACTCGATCATGTAGAAGTCCCGCACGACCATCCATTTCAGGTGGGACATGGCCAGGCGCTGCATGCGCCCGTTCGCCGAACCCACCGCGGGGTTCTGGCCCAGCAGGAAGTAGCCGTCGACACCGTCCTCCAGCATGAGCTCCATGGTCTGGTAGGTGCCGTGGGCGCCGGTCAGCCGGGGGAGGTAATCGAAGGCCCAGTCGTTGCCCTTCGTCGCGGAGTCGCCCCACCAGGCCTTGAGCAGGTTGACCGCGTACGTCTCGGAATCCGCCCAGTAGCCCTTCTGCGACTTCTGACCGATGGAGTCGACGTACTCCCGGAAGGAACCGTGCGTCCCGGCCTTCGGCATCGGGAGGTAGCCGGGCAAAAGGTTGAACAGGGTGGGGATGTCCGTGGAGCCCTGGATCGTGGCATGGCCGCGCAGCGCCATGATGCCGCCGCCCGGGCGCCCCATGTTGCCCAGCAGCAGCTGGAGCACGCCGGCGGCGCGGATGAACTGCGCACCGCCCACGTGCTGCGTCCATCCTACGGCGTAGGCGAAGCAGGTCGTGCGCTCGGGGCCGGAGTTCTCGGCCATCGACTGCGCGAGGTACTCGAAGTCCTCCCGCGAGATGCCGCAGGCCTCCTCCACCATCTCCGGCGTGTATCGGGAGTAATGGCGCTTCACGATCTGGAACACGCAGCGGGGATCCTGGAGGGTCTCGTCGCGCGTGGGGTAGGCGTGCTCGATCGGCGGTCCGCCCGAGCCGTGGGACTCGCCGCTGGACTCACCCGTGTCGTCGCCGCTGCGACGACCGCTCGAGGACGTGTGCTCGCCGCCCTCGTCGTAGATCGGCGCGGTGTCCTGGCCGTCGGACGAGGTGTCGGCGTACTGCCAGGAGTCCGTGTCGTAGGTGCCCTTGTCGGGGTCGAATCCCGAGAAGAGGCCGCCGAGGTCCTCGGCATCGACATAGGTGTCCTTGATCAGCGAGCTCGCGTTCGTGAACGCGCGCACGTAGTCCTCGAACCACAGATCGTGCGTGAGCACGTAGTTGATGATCGCCCCGAGGAGCACGACGTCAGTGCCCGCGCGGATCGGGACGTGCCGGTGGGCGTTCGCGCTGGTGCGCGAGAAGCGCGGGTCCACATGGATGATCCGCGCACCCTTCGCCTTCGCCTCCATGACCCATTGGAAGCCCACGGGGTGGGCCTCGGCCATGTTCGACCCCTGGATCACGATGCAGTCGGCATTGGCCATGTCCTGCAGGTACTGGGTGGCACCGCCACGTCCGAACGAGGTCCCCAGACCGGGGACCGTGGCGGAGTGTCAAATGCGGGCCTGGTTCTCCATCTGCACGGCGCCGGAGGCGGTGAAGAGCTTCTTGGCGAGGTAGTTCTCCTCGTTGTCGATGGTTGCCCCGCCCAGCGAGGCTATGCCCATCGTGCGCCGCAGCGGATTCCCCTCGTCGTCCTCGTCCTGCCAGTGACGGCGGCGCGCCTCGAGGAAGCGGTCCGCGATCATGTCCATCGCGGTGTCGTGATCGAGGTCCTGCCAGTCGGTGGAGTGCGGCGCGCGGTATCGGATCGTCGTGACACGGCGCGGCGAGTTGGCCAGCTGCTCGCTCGCGGCGCCCTTGGGGCACAGTCGTCCCCGGGAGATCGGCGAATCGGGATCGCCTTCGATCTGGATGACCTTGTCATCCTTGGTGTAGATCCGCTGGCCGCAGCCGACGGCGCAGTACGGGCAGACGCTCTGGACGACGCTGTCCGCCTCTGCGGTGCGCGGGGCGGTGGCCCGTGTGGCTCTTGACGTGACCGCGGCACCGCGACCCAGCCTGTCCCCGTCGCGAAGCTGCCGGAGGACCGGCCACTCGAGGAATATTGAGCGGTTCATGCCGACGATGCTAGCAGGTCGGAGTCGGGTCAGGGCCGCTCCGCGCCCTCGTCGCGGATCCGCTCGTGGTGGCGGATCACCTCGGTGACGATGAAGCGCATGAACGCCTCGGCGAAGGTGGGGTCCAGCCCCGCGGCATCGGCGAGGGAGCGCAGGCGCTCGATCTGCTGCTGCTCGCGGTCCGGATCCGCCGGCGGCAGGCCGTGCTCGGCCTTCAGCAGGCCCACGCGCTGGGTGTGGGAGAAGCGCTCGGCGAGCAGGTGCACGAGGGCGGCGTCGATGTTGTCGATGCTGCGCCGCTCCTCGCCCAGCAGCTCCCGGGCCCGGGCGACGTCCGCCTCGCGCGGCGGGCCCGGGTGGCCGGGTGCGCTCATGCGGTGCGCTCCTGCCGGCCGCTGTCGTGCTCGCGGTCCGCGTCCTTGCCGGTGAGCATCAGGGGCGCCCGGCCCTCGGTCACGACGCCCTCGGTGATGACCACCTTGACCACATCGTCCCGGGAGGGGACCTCGAACATGACCGGCTGCAGGGACTCCTCGAGGATGGCGCGCAGGCCGCGCGCGCCGGTCTCCCGCTCGACAGCCTTGTCCGCGATGGCCTCCAGGGCGCTGCGCTCGAAGTCGAGCTCGACGCCGTCCAGTGCGAACATCTTGCGGTACTGCTTCACCAGCGCGTTGCGGGGCTCGGTGAGGATCGTGATCAGCGCCTCCCGGTCGAGGTTCGAGACGCTCGTGATCACCGGCAGGCGGCCGATGAACTCGGGGATCAGGCCGAACTTCAGCAGGTCCTCGGGCAGCAGCTTCGAGTACAGCGCCTCCTGCGCGAGCGGGGAGTGCAGCTCGGAGCCGAAGCCGATCCCGCGCTTGCCGATGCGGGAGCCGATGATGTCCTCGATGCCGGCGAAGGCGCCCGCCACGATGAACAGCACGTTCGTCGTGTCGATCTGGATGAACTCCTGATGGGGGTGCTTGCGCCCGCCCTGCGGCGGCACCGCCGCGACCGTGCCCTCGAGGATCTTCAGCAGCGCCTGCTGCACGCCCTCGCCGGAGACGTCGCGGGTGATCGAGGGGTTCTCGGCCTTGCGGCCGATCTTGTCCACCTCGTCGATGTAGATGATTCCGCGCTCGGCCTTCTTCACGTCGTAGTCCGCGGCCTGCAGGAGCTTCAGCAGGATGTTCTCGACGTCCTCGCCGACGTAGCCGGCCTCGGTCAGCGCGGTGGCGTCCGCCATCGCGAAGGGGACGTCGAGCATCTTGGCGAGGGTCTGGGCGAGGTAGGTCTTGCCACAGCCGGTGGGGCCCACCAGCATGACGTTGGACTTGGAGACCTCGATGTCCTCGTGGTCGTCGCTCGCCTCCTCGGCGAGGCTCGCGGCGGCGCTCTTCGCGTTCGGAGCCGCCTGCGCGGCGTCCTGCGCACGCACGCGCTTGTAGTGGTTGTAGACCGCGACGGCGAGGGCGCGCTTGGCGGGCTCCTGGCCGACCACGTACTCCTCGAGGAAGTCGAAGATCTCACGCGGGGCGGGCAGCGGGGCCTGCTCCTCGGCGGCGGGCTGAGCGGCCTGGATCTCCTCGGCGATGATCTCGTTGCACAGCTCGATGCACTCCTCGCAGATGTACACCCCCGGCCCCGAGATCAGTCGCTCGACCTGCTTCTGCGACTTGCCGCAGAAGGAGCACTTGAAAACGTCCCCGTTCTCGCTCGTACGTGCCACAGCTGTCCTCCTCCTCGGCGCTCAGGTTCGCCCAGCCTACCCGCCGCTCCTAGCGTGACCGCGCAGGCTCGCTGTGGGCAGAACGACGGCCCCGCCGCAGCGGGGCCGTCGCGGTCGATCGTCGTGCGGCGGAGCCGTCGCGGCGGTCCGCCGACGCGTCAGCGCCCGAGCGCCGGACGCGGCTCCTTGCGGGAGGTGAGCACCTGGTCGACCAGGCCGTACTCGAGGCCGCCCTGCGCGGTGAGGATCTTGTCGCGCTCGATGTCGGCGCTGACCTGCTCCTTGGTGCGACCCGAGTGGTGGGCGAGAGTCTCCTCGAGCCACTCGCGCATGCGCATGATCTCGTTGGCCTGGATCTCGAGGTCGGAGGCCTGGCCGCCGCCACCCTCGCCGCCCATCGCGGGCTGGTGGATGAGGATGCGGGCGTTCGGAAGCGCGAGGCGCTTGCCGGGCGCGCCGGCCGCGAGCAGCACGGCGGCGGCGGAGGCCGCCTGGCCGAGGCACACGGTGGTGATCTCGGGCTTGATGTACTGCATCGTGTCGTAGATCGCGGTCAGCGCGGTGAACGAGCCGCCGGGGCTGTTGATGTACAGCGTGATGTCGCGGTCCGGGTCCTGGGACTCGAGCACGAGCAGCTGCGCCATCACGTCGTCGGCCGAGGCGTCGTCCACCTGCACGCCGAGGAAGATGATGCGGTCGTCGAAGAGCTTGGTGTAGGGGTCCTGGCGCTTGAAGCCGTAGGGCGTGCGCTCCTCGTACTGGGGCAGCACGTAGCGGGAGGTCGGCATCTGAGCGGCGGCGGCGGGCTGCGCGCCGGCCTGGGCCATGGGCAGCGCGCCGATGGTGCGGGGATCGAAGGTCACGGGGTCTCCTGGTCTCGAAGGTGTCGGAAGGTGCTGGAGCGGGCGATCAGCTGTCGGTGCCGCCGCCGCCCGTGACGTCGCCGGAGCCGGCGACGATCTTGTCGATGAAGCCGTACTCCAGGGCCTCCGCCGCCGTGAACCAGTGGTCGCGGTCGGAGTCGGCGTGAATCTGCTCGACGCTCTTGCCGGTCTGCTCGGCGATCAGCTCGGCGAGCTGGTTCTTCATCGAGAGGATGAGGTCGGCCTGGATGCGGATGTCGGTGGCGGTGCCGCCGAGGCCGCCGAGCGGCTGGTGCATGAGCACGCGGGTGTGCGGGGTCGCGTAGCGCTTGCCCTTCGTGCCGGAGGAGAGCAGGAACTGGCCCATCGAGGCCGCCATGCCCATGCCGACGGTCACGATGTCCGGCTTGACGAACTTCATCGTGTCGTAGATGGCCATGCCCGCGGTGATCGAGCCGCCGGGGCTGTTGATGTAGAGGTAGATGTCCTTGTCCGGGTCCTCGGCGGCCAGCAGCAGGATCTTGGCGCAGATCGCGTTGGCGTTCTCGTCGCGGACCTCAGAGCCGAGCCACACGATGCGCTCGCGCAGAAGGCGCTGGTAGACGTTGTCGTCGAGGCCCATCGGGGAATCGCCGGCCGCGTCACGGGGCGCGGAGGGCTGGCTGCTCTGCGGGGTCTGAGAGGTCACGGGGGCTCCTTGATCGCGGGAATCGTCGATGCGTCGACTCTAGGCGCTGGGTGGGAGGGTGACGGGTCCTGTTCGCCGCAGGCGCACTGCCACGGCGTCGCGGCCCCTGTGGCACCCCGCCCCCGGGAACGTCAAGGAGGGGCGAGAGTCGGTCACGACTTCCTGCCGAAGTGTAAAAAAGAGACAAAGAGCGTTCTCCGGGTCCGCCAAGCGCCTTCAGAACCGCCCGGCGACCCTCCTACCTTGAAGTCATCACCCCGGCCCCAGAGGTCGCGACATCCCGCAGGAATGCCCCCGACCCCCGGTCGGGATCGGAAGGAACTCCCGCTCATCATGGCTCAGCACAACTCCCACCGTCTCCCCGGCCGCGCTCAGCTCCCCACCCGCCAGGCCGGTACCGCGGCCCGCGGCCTCGGCGGCGCCGCCGTCCTCGGCACCGTCGTCCTCGGCACCGCCTTCACCGGCGCCTCGGCCCAGGCCGCGCCCGCCGCCCCGAGCGCCCCGGCCGCTCCGGCCGCCGCCGCTCCGGCCACTGCCGACGCCGCCCCCTCGGTCGCCCCGTCGGCCGCTCTGAACTCCACCCAGAAGCTCCGCTGGGGCTCCCGCGGCGGCGCCGTGCAGGAGCTGCAGTCGGCGCTGAACGCGAACGGCGCGGGCCTCGCGGTCGACGGCGTGTTCGGCAAGCGCACCCACGCGGCGGTCAAGGACTACCAGTCCTCGAAGGGCCTCCTGGTCGACGGGGTCGTCGGCCCGAACACCCGCGCCGCCCTGAACGGCGGCGTCTCCACCGGCGGTGCGTCCGCCCCCTCCTCGAGCGCTTCGAGCTCCTCCTCCGGCTCCTCCAGCACCATCGCGAACGCGGCCCGCTCCGCCGTGGGCACCCCCTACTCCTGGGGCGGCTCCTCCCTCGGCGGCATGGACTGCTCGGGCCTCGTGAACTACGCCTACAAGGCCGCCGGCATCTCGCTGCCGCGCACCTCCGGCCAGATCGCCAACGGCGGCCGCTGGATCTCCCAGTCGCAGGCCCAGCCCGGCGACATCGTCGCCTGGTCCGGCCACGTCGCGATCTACGCCGGCAACGGCCAGATCATCGACGCCTCCGGCTCGAAGCAGCGCGTCGTCGAGCGCTCCATCTGGGGCAACCCGATCGGCTTCGTCACCTACCGCTGAGCCACCGGCTCCTCGGCCCACGGCCCGGCTCCCCTCGCGGGAGCCGGGCCGTGCCCGTTCATCCGGCCCCGCTCGATCCGGCCGCTGCGCCGCTCCCCGCCGTCCCGCGGGGACGGTAGAGGCGGCCGAATCCCGCCTCCGCGCCCGGGATGGTCCCGACCAGCTCCCAGTCGATCCGCCGCCCGCCGGGCACCGAGAAGGCGCGCGTCCCGTCGCCGAGCATCACCGGCGCGGAGAAGATCTGCAGCTCGTCGACGAGGTCGAGCTCGAGGGCCTGGCGGGCGATGTCGGCGCTGATGATCTGCACGTCCTTGCCGTCCGCGAGCTCGTGGGCGCGACGGATCGCCTCGGCCACGTCGACGTCCAGGGCGGTCACCGAGGGATCGCCGGCGAGCTCCTCGGGCCGATGGGTCAGCACGATCTCGACCCCGCCCCAGGCCCCGCCGTAGGCCTCGGAGGTCAGCTCGCCGCGCTCGACCGCCTGCGCGACCGCGGCGTCGTAGCCGCGCCGGCCGGAGATGATCACACCGACGGGTTCGGCGAGCCGCGCCACGACCTCGCCGTCCATGGGCGGGCAGTCTCCCACCGACGCCGACGGGCCGCCACCCCGGAAGGGGTGGCGGCCCGTCGATCTGCCGTGCGGGGCCAGGCCCCGTCAGCGGCGGAGGGTCACTCGGCGGTCTCGTCCGTGGCGGCCCCGTCCTTCGCCGCCGCCTTCTTGGCGGCCGGCTTCTTGGCGGGGGCCTTCTTGGCCGGAGCCTTCTTCGCGGCGGGCTTCTCCTCGGAGTCCTCGGTCTGCTCGGCGTCGTCGGCCGCCTCGGCCTTCAGGCCGAGGTCGAGCACGTCGCCCTTCGCGTTCTTGACGGTGACGTCGGCGAGGACCACGTCGAGCGCCTTGGAGCGCTGCACCTCGGCGAAGATCTGCTCGAGCTGGCCGGACTGGGCGAGCATCTGCAGCAGCTGGTTCGACTCGATGCCGTACTGCGCGGAGAGCTGCGTCATGTAGCTCATGAGGTCGTTCTGGTCGACGTCGACCTGGCGGGTGCCGTTGATCTCGTCGAGCACGAACTGGGCGCGGATCGCCTTCTCGGTGTCCTCGCGGATCTCTTCGCCGTGCGGGTCGCCGGCCTCCTTGCCCTCGTTCTGCAGGTGGGTGAGGATCTCGTCCTCGACCAGCTGCTCGGGCACGGGGATCTCGAGCTCCTCGAGGAGCTTCTCGAGCAGGGCGTTGCGGGCGAGCGCCACGCGGTTGCCCTCGGCGTCCTTCTCGGCCTGGACCTTGAGGTCCTCCTTGAGCTCGTCGATGGTGTCGAACTCGGAGGCCATCTCGGCGAACTCGTCGTCGGCCTCGGGCAGCTCGCGCACCTTCACGGACTGCGCGGTGACCTTGACCTGCGCCTCCTCGCCCGCGCGGTCGCCGCCGGCGAGCTTCGAGACGAAGGTGGTGGACTCCTCGGCGGACAGGCCGATGAGCGCCTCGTCGAGGCCCTCGAGCATGTTGCCCTCGCCGATGCGGTAGGAGACGCCCTCGACGGACTCGATCTCCTCGTCGTCGATGGTGGCGATCATGTCGACGGAGACGAAGTCGCCGTCCTCGGCCGGGCGGTCCACGCCCACGAGGGTGCCGAAGCGCTCGCGCAGCTCGTCCAGGCGCACCTGGACGGCGTCGGCGTCGACCTCGGGCTCCTCGATCTCGACCTCGTAGGAGGCGAAGTCGGGCAGCTCGATCTCGGGGCGGACGTCCTGCTCGACGGTGAAGAGCAGGTTGCCCTCCTCGGAGCCGTCCAGGCCCGGCACCTCGGTGACCTCGACCTCGGGGCGGCCGACGGGCTTGAGCTCCGCCTCGGCCGCGGCCTGCTGGTAGAAGTCGGGCAGGGCGTCGTTGACGGCCTCCTGCATGATCGCGGGGCGGCCGAAGCGCTGCTCGACGAGCTTGGAGGGGACCTTGCCCTTGCGGAAGCCGGGGATCTGCACCTGATCGGCGATCTTCGTGGTGGCCGCCTCGACGGCGGGCTTGAGCTCGTCGAAGGGCACCTCGACGGTGAGCTTCACCCGGGTGGGGCTGAGCTTCTCGGACTCGGTCTTCACTGGTCAGGTCTCCCTGTAGATGGACATCGGATGGACGATTCTGATGGCGCCCCGGAGCTCGCGCGTCGGCGACCCGGCGGCGGAGTCGGGGTGACAGGATTCGAACCTGCGACTTCCCGCTCCCAAAGCGGGTGCTCTACCAAGCTGAGCTACACCCCGGAGGGCAACCCAGGGGATATTACCCGTTCCGCCCGTGCGGTGGCGGGGGGCGCCCGGGGCCCTGTGAGCAGATGCATGTCGTCCCGGCCACGCGGGATGTGCTCGGACGGCTCTGATCTGGTTCAATAGGGCCGTATGCGGGCGTAGCTCAATGGTAGAGCCTCAGTCTTCCAAACTGATTACGCGGGTTCGATTCCCGTCGCCCGCTCCAGCATCCGGGCCGCATCCTTCCTGTTCAGGGGGTGCGGCCCGGCCTCGTCCGGGCTCGCGCCCACGCGAGCTCCTCCCACTGCGCCACAGCCCCTTCCGGCAGGGCGGAGCCTCCAGCACGGACGTCGTCCGCCGGGCCGAGCGGATCTCACGTCGACGCCGCCTGCTCCCGTACGGCCTGCGTGACACGATGGGGCGATGACCACGCCCCCGAGCTCCGCACCGTTCCGCTTCCCCGTCGCCGCGCGCTATGCGGGGATGGAGTCCTCCCCGCTCAAGGACATCTTCGCCCTCGCCGCCCGCGAGGACGTGGTCTCCTTCGCCGGCGGCATCCCGGACCCGGAGCTGTTCGCGCTCGAGGAGGTCACCGCCTGCTACGACTGGGTGCTCTCCCAGCAGGGGAATCGCGCGCTGCAGTACGGGGTCAGCGAGGGCGAGCTCGAGCTGCGCGAGCAGGCCGCGCGCCGCGTCTCGCGCGACCTCCCCACCGACGCCTCGCAGATCCGCGTCACGTCCGGCTCCCAGGAGGGGCTGTTCGTCGTCGCCCAGGCCCTGCTCGAGCCGGGCGACGTGGTGCTGGTGGAGTCCCCGACCTATCTCGCCGCGGTCCAGGCCTTCTCGGTGCACGGCGCGCGGATGATCGGGGTGGACACCGACGACGACGGCGTGATCCCCGAGGCGCTCGAGGAGGCGATCCGCACCCACCACCCGCGGATGGTCTACCTGATCCCCACGTTCCAGAACCCGACCGGGCGCACGATGCCGCTCGAGCGGCGCCAGGCTGTCGCCGAGGTGCTGCAGCGCACGGACGTGCCGCTGATCGAGGACGATCCCTACGGCGCCCTGAGCTTCACCGGCAGCACCTGGGCGCCGATCGCGGCGCTGCCCGGCATGGGCGAGCGGACGATCCTGCTGAACTCGATGAGCAAGCTGATGAGCCCCGGCGTGCGCATCGGCTGGATGCGCGCGGAGGGCCCGGTGCTGGACACCCTCGCCGTGGCGAAGGCCGCGATCTCGATGCAGTCCTCCGTGGTGGACCAGCTGATGGTCGCCCGCTATCTCGAGACCGTGGACCTCGACGCCCACGTCGCCCGGGTCAGCGCCGTCTACCGCGAGCGGCGCGACGCGATGTCCGCGGCGATCGCCCCGGTGCTGCCGGACGGAGCGCACGTGACCCGTCCCGAGGGCGGGATGTTCCTGTGGGCCGCGCTCGGCGAGAGCTACGACGCGCAGGAGATGCTCGCCGATGCCGTCGAGGCCGGGGTCGCCTATCTGCCCGGCTGGTCCTTCTACGCCGACCATGCGGACCGCTCCACGATGCGGCTCAGCTTCGTCACCCACTCCCCCGCCGTGATCGAGGACGCCGTCGCCCGCCTCGGCGAGGTCATCGCCGCGCACCGCGCCTGAGCCGGCGCCCGGGCCGGCACCTGGGCCGACGCCCGACGGCCCGTCCTCCGACGCGCGATGTCGCGACGCACCGCGCCCCGGCACGGCGGGCGCGGCGACAGGGCAGAGACGTCAGATCGGCTTCTGCCACCGCAGCGTCGAGCGGAAGCCCTCGCGCCGGTGCAGCACGGCCCCCGGCAGGATCTCCCGGGCCCGCTCGCGCAGCTCCCCGTACGACCAGGCCGGGTCCCGGACCGGGATGCTCGGCCCCGGGACGGGATCCCGGACGGGGCGCGGATGCTTCACGAGCCCGATCAGCGGGTTCGACAGCACATTGCCGGCTCTTCAGAGTTGAGTGTGGGGTGAGGCGTCGAGGCCGCCGGTGATGAGGAGCATTCGGAGGCGGTAGTGCTCGAAATTCCGGAAGCCGCGGGCGGTGCGGCGGCCGAGCTCGATGAGCCCGTTGACGGCCTCGGTGCCGCCGTTGCTCGCGCCGTTGGTGTCGAAGTAGGCCAGGAACGCTGTCCGCCAGCGGCGCAGAGTCTTCCCGAGCCTGGCGATCTCCGGGATCGGGCAGGACGGCAGGGAGGCGATGAGCTCCTCGGCGAGCTGTCGCCCTCGTGCGGGTGTGGGCTGGTGGAAGACGTCGCGGAGGTCTTGGGAGCAGTGGTAGGCGACCTCGACCGCGACATGCTCGGGATGCGCCGCGAACGCGCTGGCCAGCCGAGTCTGCTGGCGCGGGGTGAGGCGTTCGCGCCCCGCGCGGAGGATGTGGCGGATGCCGTAGAGGGGATCTCCCTTGCGGCCGCGGTGGCCGAGGGTCTCCTGCTGGATCCGGCGGCGAACGTCATCGACCGCCGCCCCGCCGAGCTTGACGATGTGGAAGGCGTCCAGCACGCAGGTCGCATCTTCGAGCTGGTCATCGATCGCGTTCTTATATCCCTGGAACGGGTCCAGCGTCGCGATCTCGACCCGCCGTCGGAACGTCTCGCCCCGCTCGTCCAGCCAGTCTCGGTAGGCCTTGCCGGATCGGCCGGGGACCAGGTCCAGCAGCCTGGCGGTGGGGTGGGGTCCTCGGGTCAGGTCGACCATCCCGGTGAGCTCCTTCGGGCCGCGCCGGCGCGGGTCGCGGTGGTGCCAGATGTGCTCGTCCACGCCCAGGACCTGCACTCCCTCGAACCGGGACGGGTCGTTCGCAGCCTCGATCAGGAGTGGTCGGACCTGGGACCAGACCGTGTTCCAGGTCGTGCCGAGCTGACGAGCAAGGCCCTGGATAGTCGCTCCCTCGCGGCGGAGCTGACCGATCGCCCAGCGGATCGCGCGCGTGCTCAGCAGGCCCCGCGGAGCGCAGACCTCCGGGTCCTGCTCCACGAACGAGACCACCTCGCAGAGGCCCTCGTGGCAGATCCAGCGGCGCTTGCGCCACCGGATCCGCACTGGACGGCCCGCCCAGGGCGCATCGATCACCTCGACCATCACTCGGCCGTGACCAGCGGCGATGACTCCGCAACCAGGGCATCCGGCCACTGGATCGCAGGACTCGACCTCGAGCACCAGGCCCGTACGGCCCTTCACCACCGAGGCCAGATGGAGGGTGGGGAAATCGAGGAGAAGATCGCAACGGTCGCAGCGGCCGAGCGCGTCAGAGCAGGCGCACGTAGAGTTGGGCATTGTCGAGGTCCTTGAGATTAGCGGGGGTAGAAGTCCGCTCATCATCGAGGACCTCGACGTCTATCCCCAGCTACCCGACGCCACCGGCGCGCCCACACTCAACTCTGAAGAGCCACATTGCCGATGTCCCACAGCAGGTCGAGCCGCGTGCGGGGCACGGTGAGGGTGACCACGAGCAGACGCCCGCCGGGACGCAGCAGGTCGCGGGCCTGGCCGAGGGCCGGCTCGAGCTCCATGTGATGGAGGGAGGCGATCATGGTCAGCGCGTCGTAGTGCCCTCCCGTCCCCTCGGCCCGCAGCATCTCAGCGTGCGCCCCGAGTCCGCGGCGCCGGATCGTGACGCCGTCGAGGTCACGGCACCGCTCGGCGGCGACAAGAGCCATCTGGGGGTCGGGGTCGATGCCGTCGACCTGCGCGACGCGCCCGGCGAGGGCGCGCACGAGGTCGCCGCGTCCGCAGCCGACGTCGAGGACCCGGGCCGCTCCCGGCGGCAGCGAGCGCAGCACCCAGCGGTGGAAATGGGGGTTGTGGTCCCAGGGGTGGCGCGCGTTCAGGCGGTGCAGAACCCGTTCCGCACGGCGGATCACGGGGTTCGGCGTCGTGCGGACGTCCACCTCTCGCCCCCTCTCATGCCTGCAGCTCCCGCAGGCGTCGTCGGGTCAGCAGCACGAGCAGGCCGACGAGCACGGCCGCGGCGAGGAGCACGGCCCCGGGGCCGGAGGGGAGCACGAGCAGCAGCGCCGCGGCGCCCAGCAGCGGCACGACGACGGCGTCGGCCTGCCAGGCCAGCATGACCAGCACCGACAGGTCCCCCTGAGGGGTCGGGATCGGAGTGGCGAGCGCGAGCGGCATGGTGCCCTTCGCCGCCTCCCAGGCCCGTGCGGCGAGGACCGTGGCGGCCACGGCGACGGGCAGCAGCACGGAACCGCTCCCCGCCCCGCCGCCGACGACCGCGACGAGCGTCCCGCCGAGCGCGCCGAGCGCCACCAGGAGCAGCCCAGGCGCGGCGGCGTGGAGCAGCAGCTGCCTCCCCGCGCGCTGACCGAGCAGGGGCGGGGCGCCGAGGGTGTGCACCCCGTGACGGATCCCGTCGACGAAGGCTCCCGCCCCGGTCCGCAGCGAGAGGGCGCCCAGCAGCAGCACCGTCCAGGCCGCCGGCCCCGGCAGCAGCGGCGCCCCGCCCAGGGCGACGGCGCCGAGCAGCACCGCGAGCGCGCCGCCCGCGCACCGGTCGGGCGTGCGCAGCCAGGCGACCGCGTCCCGTCGCGCGTACAGCAGCACCGTCGGGCCCCCGCCGATCGCCCGCAGACGACGGCCCGCCGCGGGCAGGGCGCGGAAGGCGCCGGCCGCCCCGGCGAGGTCCGTCGCCGTCGCGCTGGTGGTCGCGGCCTCCCAGCGCGCCGCCTGCGCGGCCAGCTCGGTCCCCCGCAGCCGACCGAGCAGGGCCGCGCACAGCGCGACGCCGGCCGCTCCCGCCGCCGCGAGACCCACCGCCCATGCCGCGACCGGTCCGTCCGACGGCGCGGCGCTCTGGGACCACATGCCGCGGGCGAGCTCCCGGACGGCCAGCAGCGGCGGCGCTGCCGCGATCGCCGCTCCGAGCCCGAGCAGGAGGAGCAGGAGGCGCCGGGGCGTCGACCGCAGCAGCTGCCCCGCGGACCAGGCTCCTCCCCACAGCAGCCCCACCCCGACCCCGGCGAGCGCCAGGAGCGCCGCCGTGCCCGGCCCCGTCCGGTCTGCCGCCATCAACGTCGCCGCCACCAGCACGGCGGGCAGCGCGGCGGCGAGCAGCGGCAGCAGCAGTGCACGTGCGAAGGGGCGTCGCAGCACCCGGCCGCGTGGGAGCGGGCCGCCGGCCATGGTCGCGGTGAAGAAGGGCGGGAGCAGGGCGGGGCCCCGCACCGCGCCGAGGCCGACGAGGCCGGCGGCGACGGCGAGGGACAGCGCGATCGCCGTGGGCGGCGCCCCGGCGCTCAGCAGGAGGGCGAGCACGTCCTCTCGTGCCAGCGCCCGGCCCGTCGACAGCAGCGCCGGCAGCCCGAGCACGACGGCTCCCATCGTGACGACGTAGAGCAGATAGAGCAGGTCGCCGCGGGTGCGGGCGCGGGACCGCTGCGCCCACACCTCTCGGACGGGGCCGAGGGAGGCGCTCACCACGGCTCCTCGAGCGCGAGCCGGCCGTCGGCGAGCTGATCGACCAGACGCGGGCTGTGGCTCGCGAGCACGATCGCGGTGCCGGCCCGGGCCCTGCCGCGCAGCGCGTCGATCACCAGATCGAGCCGGTCGGGGTCCAGGCGCTGCTCGGGCTCGTCCAGGACCAGCACGGCGCTGGGGCGGGCGAGGGCGAGTGCGAGGGAGACCAGCTGGGACTGGCCGCTGGAGAGCTCGTGGGGGAAGCGGTCCGCGAGCGGGAGGATCCGCAGCTCCTCGAGGAGCTCTCGGCCCCGCGCACGGGCGGCCGAGGCATCGCTCCCCCAGGTCGCCCCGACGAACTGGAGGTGCTCGAGGACGGTGAGGTCCCGGGCGGTCTGCGCCGGTCCGATGAGCGCCGAGAGCGCCTCGCGGAAGACGCGGTCGCGGTCGTCGGGGCGCCTGCCCGCCACGCGCACCCGTCCGGCCGTCGGTGCGAGGAGGCCGGCGATGACCCGCAGCAGGGTCGTCTTGCCGCTGCCGTTGGGGCCGGTGACGGCCAGGACCTCGCCCGCGTCGACGCGGCCGCTCGCCTCCAGCAGCAGCACGCTCTCCTCCCGCAGCACGCCGATCCCCTCGAAGGCCACGACCTCCGGCGAGGTCGAGGGCGGTGGGGTCGTCGAGGGAGGGACCGGCATGGCCCCATTCCACCGCATCGTCCCGCAGACCGCCCCCGACGATCGTCGGCACTCCGTCGCGCCTCCGGGGAGGAGCGCCCGACCGGAGCCGCACGGCCGCGGCCGTCCGATCGCGGCCGTCCGATCGCGGCCGTCCGACCGGAGCGACCCGGCCCGGATGTGACCCACGTGGAAACGTCAGGGCCTGGATAAATTGTCAGATCCGTGAGACCATGGAGAGGCGCTGTCGTAGGCTCTGCCACCCTGTCCCTGCAGGTCGAGCGGGGCTCGAGCCGCCCTGTTTCCCCTCGTGGACCGGTCCTTCCCGGGCCGGGCCGAGGTCGCGGGCGGCCGCCTCGACCCCACCAGGGCCGCGGTACCGCCGGCGCACAGGTCCATCGAGGAGGAACCCCTTGTCCGTTGCCACTGCGTCCGACTCCACCGCTTCGAAGGTCGGCAAGGTGCTCACGCACCCCGTCCACGGCCCGGTGCGCATCGTCTCGACCCTGACCCGCACCGTCAAGGGCGAGCCGCGCGAGTACGTGGACCTGGAGGTCATCGGCGACGAGATGCGGATCTCCGTGCCCGCTGACGGCAAGGACGTCGTCGGCCTGCGCCCCGTGCTCGGGACGAAGGAGGTCGACACGCTGATCTCCCAGCTCGGCGAGCCCATCGAGCCGCCGGCGAAGAAGGCGTCCTGGGCCCACCGCATCAAGTCGCTGCAGATGCAGCTCCAGTCCGGCCGTCTCACCGACCGCATCGAGGTCATCCGATCGATCGTGCGCGACTCCGGCGGCACCCCGTCCTCCCTCGCCGAGCGCAACCTGCTCAAGCAGGCCATCGACCCGCTGGCCTCGGAGATCGCCATCGCCCGCTCCGTGAGCCGCGAGGACGCCGCGGAGCTGCTGCAGAGCACCGCCGAGGGCGCCCTGGTCGACGCCGCGGCCTGACCGCCGACCCGGCGCGCTCCAGCTCCAGGAGCCGCCGCACCGCCCCGCTGCCCCGTGTCAGCGCCCCCGGGTCCCCCCGGAGGGTGTGACGCGGGGCAGCGTGCGTGAGAGCCACAGCCCGCCCGCGACGCAGAGCGCCCCGGTGGCGGCGCCCGCGACGGCGACGGGGGCGAGCAGGGTGATCGCGGTGACCAGCAGCGGGGCGGAGAGCCGCCCGGCGCCGAGCATCGTGTTCCACCAGGAGAGATAGCGGGTGCGCCCGTGCACCGGGGAGACGTCGATCCCGAGGGTCACCACGATCCCGGAGCCGAGCCCGTTGCCGACGCCGATCAGCAGACTGGGCAGCAGCAGGGCGAGGACCGAGGCGGTGCCGCCACCGTCGGCCCAGGCGGTCCCGAGCAGGGCGAGCAGGAGGAATCCCGCGCCCATCACGAGCGCGCAGGGCACCGCGACGGCGGCGCGGCCAGAGCGGTCCATCAGGGTCCCGGCCGGGATCACCAGCAGGATCTCCAGCGCCGCCGAGATCCCGAAGACCACCGAGATCCACACCGGGTCCAGGCCCAGCGCGTCGCCCAGCAGCGGGACGATCACGGGCCGGTTCACCCGGGCCATCATCACCGGCGCGATCCCGACGCCGACGGCCACCATCCGCCGCAGCACCGCCCGGTCCAGCGTGACCTGGGCCGGGGAGCGCGGGGCGCGTCCGCGTCGGCCCTCCGCACCCCGGGACCGGGCCTCCCCCGGAGGGAGGAACGCGGCCACCATCACGGTGCCGGCCGCGGCGGTGAGCGCGAAGAGCAGGAACACCCCGGCCATCGAGCCAGCCGCCATCACGACCGCGCCGAGCAGCGGCCCGATCACCTCCCCCACCCGGATCACCCCGCCGAAGAGGGTCATGCCGCGCGCCCGCATCGTCGCGGGCAGGGCGGTGCCGAGATACGCCTGCCGTCCCAGCTGCCACACCTGGGTGCTCGCGGCCATCACCAGCAGCAGGACCACCAGCATGATCCGGTGCAGGAGGTCGCCGCCGCCCTCGAGCGCGGGCGCGATCAGCACGAAGGCCGAGACGTTCGAGACCACGAGCAGGCAGCCGGTGATCACCAGCGCCGCGCGCGCCCCGATCCGGGAGATGAGGCGTCCGGCGGGAATCGGGCCGAGGAAGGAGGTGAGGCCGAAGATGGTCGACAGCGCCGCGGCCTGCGGGATGCTGAAGCCGAGGTCGCGCGCCAGCAGGGGGATCACCGGCATCAGCGCGGCCATGCCCACGAACTCCAGCAGGCTCGGCGCATAGACCGAGGGGACCAGCCCGCGCAGCACCGCCGCGGGTGAGCGCCCGTCCCTCGAGGCGGGGCCGGGGGCAGGGGTGGTCACCGCCCGAGTGTGGCACCGGTTCGTGAGCCGGGGCGAAGACCTCCCGGGGAGCGGACGCCCTCCCGCCCGCTCAGGCCTCCTGCGGGGAGTCCAGGTTGGAGCGGAGCACCTCCGTCTCGACTCGCCGCGCGGTGCGCTCGTCCACTCCCGCCGCGACGGCCTCGGCGGCCCAGCGCACGGACCAGGCGCGCAGGTAGCGACGTCCCTCCTCGCCCCGCATCCACTCGCGGGTGGGGACGGGCGCCTCGGCGAGGCAGCTGTGGCGCCAGCCGTCGGTGTGCGCGACGAGCGCGAGCAGCGCGAGCTCCCAGCCGAGCGCCACCTCGCCCGGGCCGCCCCGGTCGAAGCGCTCGCGGGGCACGAGGACGGTGTGGCGCAGCCGGAGCAGCGTCGTGCCGTCGTCCTCCGGGTCCAGCCGGATCTGGAGCGGGTCCTCGTCGCCGATCTGCTCCCACAGCAGGGAGAGGCGGTGGGGCTCCTCGACCTCGAGCACGGTCCCGCTCGCGCCGTGCGGCGCGGTGAAGCGCCCGCCCTCGCGCAGCTCGCCCCGGACGGGGCCGTACCAGGCCTCGAGCTCCTCGGGGCGGGTCAGCAGGGGCCACAGCTGCGCCGGGGCCAGGTCCAGGTTGGTGGTGAGGGTGAGCACCGCCCGCACCTGCGGGTGGCCGCCGGGGGCCTGCTCGTCGATCTCGAGCTCGCGCCGCACCGCCTCCAGGGCGGGCAGCGACTCGGTGGCAGTCATCGTCTCCTCGGAAGGTCTCGAGCCGTTCCGGGCCGGCGCACGGGCGCGGGCACGGACCCCCGAAGCGTAGCCCACCGCCAAGGCCCGTAGCATGGCCGATGTGACTTCAGCGCGAACCTTCCGACCAGCAGATCTCACGGCTCATCTCTTCGATCTCGACGGGGTCGTGACCCCGACGGCCGAGGTGCACATGCGCGCCTGGGCGACGATGTTCGAGCAGTTCCTCTCCTCCCGCGGCGTCGAGGCGCCGTACACGGAGGCGGACTACTTCGAGCACGTCGACGGCCGCCCCCGCTACGACGGCGTCCGTGCGGTCCTCGCCTCCCGCGGCCTCGAGCTGCCCGAGGGCGAGGACTCCGATCCCGGCGAGCAGAGCGCCGGGGAGGAGACCGTGCGCGGCCTCGGCAACCGTAAGAACGAGCTCGTGCTCGAGCTGCTGCGCCGCGACGGCGTGGCGCCCTATCCGGGCACCGTCGCCTATCTGGACTCGCTGGGCGAGGGAGCGCGCCTGGCGATCGTCTCCTCCTCCCGCAACGCGGAGGAGGTGCTGCGCTCGGCCGGGCTGCGGGAGCGCTTCGAGCACGTGGTCGACGGGAACGTCGCCGCCCGCGAGGGCCTGCCGGGCAAGCCCGCCCCGGACACCTTCCTCCGCGCCGCCGCGCTGCTGGGCGTCGAGCCCGCCGACGCGGTGGTCTACGAGGACGCCGTCTCCGGCGTCGCCGCCGGCGCCGCGGGGCGTTTCGGCGCCGTCGTCGGCGTGGACCGCGGGGCGGGGCGCGAGGAGCTGACCGCCGCCGGAGCCACCCTCGTCGTCGCCGATCTGGCGGAGCTGGCATGACCCGTCTGCGCTCGCTGCCCGAGGACCCCGTGGACCGCACCCGCCTGCCGGTCGACGAATGGCGCCTGGTCGAGTCGCGGCCGGGCGGCGACCTGGGCCTGATGGAGACGCTGTTCGCGACCGCGAACGGCTATCTCGGGATGCGCGGCACGCCCGAGGAGGGCCGGGACGCGCACAGCCACGGCACCTTCCTCAACGGCTTCCACGAGACCTGGGACATCAACCACGCCGAGTCCGCCTTCGGCTTCGCCCGCACCGGGCAGACGATGATCTCGGTGCCGGACTCCTCCACGCTCAAGCTGTACGTGGACGACGAGCCGCTGCTGCTGTCGATCGCGGACCTCGAGGAGTACGAGCGCTGGATCGACTTCCGCGAGGGCGTGCTGCGGCGCGAGCTGATCTGGCGCACCCCCGCCGGGAAGCGCGTGAAGGTCTCCACCGCGCGGATGATCTCCTTCTCCCAGCGCCACCTCGCGCTGATGACGATGCGGGTGGAGATGCTCGAGGGCTCCGCCCCGATCGCGATCTCCTCCCAGATCGTGAACCGGCAGGACTATCGCGATGACTTCGGCAAGGGCGTGGACGGCGGCCCCGTCACCGACAAGGCCGATCCGCGCCAGACCACCGCCTTCACCCACCGGGTGCTCGAGCCGATGCAGGACTGGCACAGCGAGCGGCGGATGCTGCTGGGATACCGGGTGGCGCGCTCGGGCATGACCCTCGCCGTCGGCGCAGACCACGTGATCGAATCCGACGCCGAGACCGAGCACCTCACGGACACCTCGGCCGACTTCGGCCGACAGGTCACCCGCGCCCATCTCGAGGAGGGCTCGGTGCTGACGGTGCGCAAGTCGGTGGCCTACCACTCCTCGCGCTCGGTGCCCCATCGCGAGCTCTTCGACCGCTGCCGCCGCACCCTGGACCGGGTGCGTCGCGACGGCTTCGAGGCGCATCTCGCGACGCAGCGGGAGTACCTCGCGGACTTCTGGCAGAGCTCGGACGTGCAGCTGCCGGGCCAGCCCGAGGCGCAGCAGGCGACGCGCTGGTGCCTGTTCCAGCTCGCCCAGGCCACGGCCCGCTCCGACCAGTGGGGCATCCCCGCCAAGGGCGTGACCGGCTCGGGCTACGAGGGCCACTACTTCTGGGACAGCGAGATCTACGTCGTCCCCTTCCTCACCTTCACCCAGCCGCGCTGGGCCCGTAACGCGCTGCGCTTCCGCACGACCATGCTGCCCAAGGCGCGCGAGCGGGCACGGGAGCTGAACCAGCGCGGGGCCCTGTTCCCCTGGCGCACGATCAACGGCGACGAGGCCTCCGCCTACTACGCGGCCGGCACCGCGCAGTACCACATCGACGCCGACGTCTCCTACGCCTTCTGCCAGTACACGGACGTGACCGGCGACGTCGACTTCGAGCGCCGCGACGGGGTGCAGGTGCTGGTGGAGACCGCCCGGATGTGGGCGGACCTCGGGTTCTGGCGGGTCACCGCCGCGGGCGTCTCGAGCTTCCACATCAACGGCGTGACCGGCCCGGACGAGTACACGACGGTCGTGAACAACAACCTGTTCACGAACGTGATGGCGCGCTACAACCTGCGCCGCGCGGCCCGCGCCGTGCGGGACCTGCGCGCGGCCGACGAGGCCGCCTACGAGGCGTTGCGCGTCGAGCTCGAGCTGGACGAGATGGAGCTGGACCAGTGGGAGGCCTGCGCGGACGGCATGTTCGTGGCGAAGGACGACTCCCTCGGCATCCACCTCCAGGAGGATCGCTTCCTGGAGCGGGAGATCTGGGACGTGGCGAACACTCCGGAAGAGGCGTTCCCGCTGCTGCTGCACTTCCACCCGCTGGTGATCTACCGCTTCCAGGTGCTCAAGCAGGCCGATGTGGTGCTGGCCCAGTTCCTGCGCGGCAGCGAGTTCACCGCGGAGGAGAAGCGCGCCGACTTCGAGTACTACGACCCGATCACCACCGGGGACTCCTCGCTCTCCGCCGTGGTCCAGTCGATCATGGCCGCCGAGGTGGGCCATCAGGAGGCGGCGCTGGACTACTTCCGGGCCGGGCTCTTCGTGGACCTCGGGAACCTCCACGGCAACACCTCCGACGGCGTGCACATCGCCTCGGCGGGCGGGGTGTGGAACGCGCTCGTGCACGGCTTCGGCGGGATGCGCCACGACGAGGGCCGGATCAGCTTCGACCCGCGCCTGCCGGCGCAGTGGCCCGAGCTCTCCTTCCCGCTGACGGTGCGCGGCTCCCGCTTCCGGGTGCGCCTGGTGCGCGAGGAGATCTCCTTCACGCTCGAGACCGGCGAGGAGATCGAGGTCTCCGTGCGCGGCGAGAGCGTGCGGGTGACCGCCGACGGCGTCTCCGTCCCGCTCGCTGACCAGGGCCCGCTGCTGGACGATGCGGTGCTGTCCAGGCCCGTCGGCCTGGGCGATGCCCGCGCGGACGGCTCGATCATGACCTCCTTCGTGCCGGGCGATCCCGAGGACCCGTGGGAGTACCCGGTCGCCTCCGACCCCGACGACATCGTCGACGAGGGCTGAGAGATCATCGACGGAGGCTGACCGGCGCGTCACGAGGGCGGGGCCCCTGCGGCGCGGTGGACTAGGCTCCACAGCGCCCGCACGGCCCCCGCCCCTCCGTCCCGACCTCCCGGCCCGGGACCCGACACCCCTCCGGAGCAGCTCCACGGTGACCACCTCCCGTCCGCGTCGGCCACGGCCGCAGGTCGAGCTCGCCCGACCCCGGCTGAGCATCCTGCACGTCCTGAACCGGGTGCGGATGCGGCTGCTGGACATCCAGGTGTGGGACGTGGCCGGGACGATGACGTTCTACCTGCTGCTGTCGCTGTTCCCGGGCGCGGTGGCCGTCGTGTCGATGATGTCGCTGATCGGGATCGAGACGGAGACGCTCTCCGCGCTCTCCGGGCTGATCACCGAGATCTTCCCGACCCTGGATCCGCGTCCCTATCTCGGGGCGATCCAGGCCGTCTCCAGCACCAGCGGCGGCCTGCTGGGCCTGCTGCTGGGCACGCTCGGCTCGCTGGTCTCCGCGTCCAACGGCGTCGCCGCCTTCCACCGCGCGCTGCACAGGGTCTACGACACCCGCGAGGGGCGACCCTTCCTGTGGTTCCGCACGATCGTGTTCGGCGAGACGGTGCTCATCACCGCGGTGGTGCTGCTCGCGATCGGCATGATCATCCTGGGCGGCGAGGCGAGCCAGCGCATCGGCGAGTTCATCGGCATCCCCATGATCGCCTTCCACGCCTGGAACATCGTGAAGTGGCCGGTACTGCTGGTCATCCTGATCATCGGGGTGTCGCTGGCCTACTACCTGTTCCCCAACGTGCGACTGCCCCGCTACCGGCTGATGACGCTGGGCTCGACCCTCAGCGTGCTCACCCTGTTCGGGACCGCGCTGTTGGCCGGGCAGCTGCTCGTCTACGCGACCCGCTTCGCGGAGGTCCTCACCGTCCTCAACGGCCTGATCGCGATCCTGCTGCTGATGTGGATCGCGAACATCGTGGTGATCACCGGCGCGGCGCTGGACGCCGAGTTCCTGCGCGCCCGTCAGCTCGCCACCGGCCTGGAGGCATGGCACAAGCTCGAGCTCGCGCCGCATGCGACCCACACCCTGGACTTCCTCGCCCGTGACGCCGACGAGGCCGAGGAGCTGGGCCGCGCGGTCGCCGAGTCCGTCCGCAGCGGGGAGCCCCTGCGGCGGGAGCGGGGCGCCTGGATCGTCGAGTCGACCAACCCTCTCGCGGTGAACCCGCCGCGCCGACACCGGGTCACCAGCGACCCCCTCCCCGAGGAGAGCACCGATACGGGGCCCTCCGCCGACCCGTCGAGCCAAGGAGGCTCCCCCGCATGACCGTCCGCCCGATCACCATCGCCGGCCACCGCGCGCTCTCGCAGCGCACCCGCCGCGTCCGAGAGGTCACCGACGAGCTGCGCACGCTCGTCGCGGACATGTTCGAGACGATGGACGCGGCAGGCGGCGTCGGCCTCGCCGCACCGCAGGTGGGCTCCCGCTGGCGGCTGTTCGTGTACTCCTGCCCCGACGTGAGCGACACGCTGCGACGCGGGGTGGTGCTCAACCCGGTCCTCGAGCGCTTCGGCGGGATCACCTTGGACGAGGAGACCCTCGAGGGATGCCTCTCCGTGCCGGGCGAGGGGTTCCCCACCGCACGGCACCGCGGCGCCCGGGTGACGGGCACGGATCTCGACGGGGCCGAGGTCGTGCTGGAGGACGAGGGCGGAGTGCTCGCCCGCGCGCTCCAGCACGAGGTCGACCATCTCGAGGGGTCCCTCTATCTCGACCGGCTCACCCCGGCGAGGAAGCGGGAGGCGCTGGACGCGGTGCGCGACCGGGGCTGGCGCGCGGGCGGCATCCTCACCTGGGACCCGAGCGAGATGGAGGCCGCGGAGGTCTGAGCCGCGGGCGCGGCGGCGACGCTGTGCATGCCCCGGCGCGCCCCGGGAGGATCGTGGGACGATCACGACGCGGTCGCGGCGGTCACACCCGCTGCCCGCCGCGCCCCGACGCCCGGCGCCCCTGGCTATCCTGGCGGCATGGAACGCCCCTGCCTCTCCCGCCGCCACGCCCTCCTGCTGCCCGCCTCCGCGGCCGGTCTCGGAGGCCTCGCGGCCTGCGCTCCGGAGGACCAGGGCTTCGGCACGGCCGAGCCGCTGCGCGCGGAGGGGGGCTCGGTCCCGCTGGCGGACGTGCCCGAGAACGCCTCGACGCTCGTGAACTTCGGCGGCCAGCAGCCCTTCGTGCTCCTGGTCCGCGGGACCGGGGAGGACGTCTCCGCCTACTCCGGCTACTGCACCCACAACGGCTGCGCCCTCCGCCAGCAGGAGACCGAGCTGGACTGCCCCTGCCACGGCTCGCGCTTCGACGCGACCAGCGGCGAGGTGCTCGTCGGCCCCGCGACCCGTCACCTGCCGAGCGTGGAGATCGTCGTCGAAGGCGATCAGATCCGTCGCGCGTCCTGAGGCAGCCGTGACCCCGCCCACCACTCCCCCGCCCTTGCATCCCGCCCGACGTGATGCGGGCACCACCCGCCGCGACGTCGTCTCCTTCGTGCGCCGCGGCGAACGGCTGACGCCCTCGCGCCGCGACTCCTGGGACCGGCTCTCCCCCGAGTACGTGCTGGACCCGCCGCGCGGCGAGCGCGACACGCTCCCGGCCGACGGGGCCCGGATGGATCTCGAGGAGGTCTTCGGCCGCCGCGCGGAGCTGGTCGTCGAGGTCGGCAGCGGCCTGGGCGAGAACATCGTCGCGGCCGCGACCGCGCATCCCGAGCGCGACCACCTGGGCGTCGAGGTGTACCTCCCCGGACTGGCCCAGACGCTCAGCCGCGTCGAGAAGGCGGAGCACCCCCGGAACCTGCGCCTGCTGCCCCTGGACGCGCAGAGGGCGCTGCCCGCGATGCTGCCCGAGGCCTCGATCTCCGAGCTGTGGGTGTACTTCGCCGATCCGTGGCCGAAGGCCAGGCACCACAAGCGGCGCCTGATCAACCCGCCCTTCCTCGATGCGGTGCTGCCGCTGCTCGCCCCCGGCGGGCACCTGCGCCTGGCCACCGACTGGGCGCAGTACGCCCACCACATGCGCCGCCAGCTCGATGCCAGGCCCGAACTGGAGCTCGTGCATCCGGACGGCCCGCGCCCCGAGGGGGTGAGCTCCGACGCCGTCCCCGAGGGCATGGCGAGAACCGGCTGGGCACCGCGGTACGGAGGTCGTGTGAAGACCAGCTTCGAGTCCAAGGGGATGCAGGCCGGACGCCTAATATGGGATCTCGCCTACCGCAGGCTGTGACCGCCCCGGCGGCACCGGACGAGGGGACCGATCCATGAACCGCAACGACGACGTCGAGCTGCCCGCCGACTGGGACGACGACTCGGACGCCGGCACGGAACGCCGACGAGGCCGCCGCGCGGCGCTCATCGCGTTCGGCCTCGTGGCCGTGCTGGTGATCGGCGTCGGCATCGTGGTCGGCAGCTATCTCAACGGGCTGCGCAGCTCCTACGAGAAGCGCTCCGTCGTGGACATCACCCGCGCCGAGGGCGAGCGCCCCGAGGCGGAGGAGGGCACCGGGCGGAACATCCTCCTGCTCGGCTCGGACAAGCGCTCCGAGGAGGCCGCGGCCGCGGAGGGCGTCACCGGCCAGCGCTCGGACGTGATGATGCTCGTGCACATCGCCGACGACGGCGAGAGCGTGTACATCACCTCGTTCCCCCGCGACCTCTACATCGACATCCCCGGCCACGGCAAGGACCGCATCAACGCGGCCCTCGCCTTCGGCGGCCCCTCCCTGGCGGTGACGACGGTGGAGGACTACACCGGAGTGCCGATCGACCATGTGGCCCTGATCGACTTCGAGGGCATCGAGGGGCTCGTGGACACGCTCGGCGGAGTCGACGTGCAGGTCCCGAGGGACTTCGAGGCGGACGGCATCGAGTACACCGCCGGCACGCAGTCGATGGACGGCCGCGAGGCGCTGGTCTTCGTGCGCCAGCGCAAGCAGTTCGCCGACGGCGACTTCCAGCGCAACCGCAACCAGCAGGCGGTCCTCAAGGGCATCGCCGACAAGCTCATCAGCGCCGACACCCTCACCGATCCGCGCAAGCTCGCCGACACGATCGAGGAGGTCTCCCCGTACCTGACCACCGACGAGGGCCTCACCGCCGGCGAGATGACGAAGCTCGGGCTGTCGCTCCGCTCGATCCGAGGGGACGACCTCTACTTCCTCTCCGTCCCCCACGGGGGCCCCACCACGACCAGCGGCGGCGCGAGCGTGGTGGCGACCGACGAGGAGGCGATGGACGTGCTGCGCGAGGCACTGCGCACGGACGACATGGGAACCTATTACGCTCAGTACGCCGGGGCCTACTGAGCCCCTTCGCAGGAGAGAACCCGCGAACCCGACGCCTGGAGGAAACCGTGGCCAATCCGCTCGTGAGCATCATCGTCCCCGTCGCGGGGATCATCGCCGCCTCCGTCGGCAAGAAGGCGGCCGAGACCGGCTGGGGAGTCGTGTTCGGCGAGGACGCCCCGACCACCAAGTCCCTAAAGGCCGCCAAGAAGGACGTCGCCGCGCGGCGCAAGCAGGCGAAGAAGGACGGCGCCTCGAAGGCGGAGATCCAGGCGATCAGGGATCCCGACGACGACCAGCCGGTCTGGAAGCTGATGTTGTGGACGCTGGTCTCCGGCGTGCTGCTGCAGGGCCTGCGGACGGCGGCCCGGCGCGGGGCGAAGGCGGGCGCGGAGCGGCTGACCACCAGGCGGCCCCGCCCGAATCGCGGCTGACCCGACCGGCCGACCGCCTGTCGGCCTGACGCCGAAGGGGCGCCCCGCAGACTCTGCGGGGCGCCCCTTCGGCGTGCTCGGACCCGTCGGGCTCGAGCTCCGTAGTGCGCGTACTACGTCACGCTCGGCCGTCGGCGGACCCGTCGGGCCCGGGAGCGGCCCGACCGTAGCTCCGGGGCCCGGCTCAGAACTCCGGGACGTCGACGCCCTCGGAGAGGGTGTCCATCGCGTCGCCGGTGACGAGGAACCCGACGCGGCGCACGAGTGAGACCGCGTGATCGCCTATCCGCTCGTAGAAGCGGATCAGCAGCGTCATGTCGATGACCTGGCCGGCGGTGAAGGTGCCGGGCGCGGCCGAGGAGATCTCGCGGGAGACCTGGAGCATGAGCTCGTCCAGCTCCTCGTCGCCCTTCTCGACCTCGGCGGCCTGGGCGAGGTCGCGGTGGGCGATCACCTCGGAGGCCCCCTTGAGGGATTCCAGGCCCACCTCGGACATCCGCGCGATCTTCTCGCGGAACTGCTCGGGGACCGCGGCCTCCGGGTGCGTGCGGCGCGCGATCAGCGCGATGTGCGCGGCGAGGTCGCCCATGCGTTCGAGGGAGGAGCTCATGCGCAGGGTGGCGACCAGGAGGCGCAGGTCCGTGGCGACCGGGGCCTGTCGGGCGAGGAGCTCGACGGCCTTCGCGTCGAGCTCGAGGTGACGGTCGTCGATGTGGGGGTCGGCGGTGATGACCCGCTCGGCGAGGGCCAGGTCGCCCTCGAGAAGGGCCCTGGTCGCGTCTGCCAGGGCCGTGCTCACCAGCTCGGCCATGTCCAGCAGGTCGTCGACGATGTGCCGCAGATCGCTCTGGTAGGCCTCGCGCATGTTCTCGCTCCTCTGTCTGATGGGGACTTCTCCCCGATCCTCGCAATGCCGGATGAACGTGCATCGCCGTTGGGTGAACTCGAAGCGTAGTCCCCGTGAACTCCTCCCCTCGTTCGTCCCGCCCTGCGACAGGTGGCGGGAGCGCGGAACGCACGGGGCCTAGGCTGTGCTGGTGCCCCAGTCTGCCCTGCTCCTGCTCGCCGCGGCGATCGGACTCGTGATCGGAGTCGTCGCCACGTCGGCGCTGCGCCGCTCCGAGAGCCGCCGCGCCGAGCAGCCGGCGGCGCGGGACGAGGTGGTCCCCGAGGCCGCCGCGGAGGTGCTCGCGATCCTCTCCTCCGCCTACGTGGTGCTGGACTCCGTCGGCGACGTCCTGCGCGCCTCCCCCATGGCGTACTCCTACGGGATCGTGCGCGCCGCCGAGGGGGACTACCCGCGCCTGGCGAGCACGCAGCTGATGGAGCTCGCGTCGGACGTAGGCCGCAACGGCGGGTTCCGCGACGAGCGCCTGACGGTGCGCCGCTCCGCCCAGGGCGACACCGACGCGGTGATCGACGTGAGGATCGGTGCGCTCGGCGAGCACGGCGTGCTGCTGCTGGCCGACGACCTCACTCGTGCGGTGCGGGTGGAGGAGACGCGGCGCGACTTCGTCGCGAACGTGTCCCACGAGCTGAAGACCCCCGTCGGCGCGATCACGCTGCTCGCCGAGACGATGGAGGACGCCGCGGAGGATCCCGACGCGGTGCGCCGCTTCGCCGAGCGGATGCAGACGGAGACCCGCCGCCTCTCCCACCTGGTGCAGGAGATCATCGAACTCTCGCGCGTGCAGGGCAGCTCCGCCCTCACCGACGCCGAGCCGGTCGAGGTCGACGAGGTGGTCGAGGAGGCGGTGGCGCTGAACCGCAACTTCGCGCTCGGCTCGGACATCGAGGTCGCCGTCGGCGGCAGCAGCGGGCTGCGCGTCTTCGGCTCCTCCTCGATGCTGACCACGGCGCTGTCCAACCTGATCTCCAACGCGATCGCCTACTCCGACCCTCGCACCCGGGTCGGGATCTCGGTGCGGCGAGACGGCGGCATGGTCGAGGTGTCCGTGAAGGACCAGGGCATCGGCATCGCGAAGGACCACCTCGAGCGGGTCTTCGAGCGGTTCTTCCGCGTGGACCGGGCCCGCTCGCGCAGCACCGGCGGCTCCGGCCTGGGCCTCGCGATCGTCAAGCACATCGCGACCGACCACGGCGGCGAGGTGACCGCCTGGTCGATGAAGGGCCAGGGATCGACCTTCACCCTCAGACTGCCGGAGATGGGCCGCACCGAGACGATCACCGTCGGCTCCCGCACGCTCGAGGTCTCCGCGAACCCGCGCGCGACCGCCTCGACCGACGCTCCCGGCGACGATCGCCCCCGACCCTCCGACCGACCCTCTGGAAAGGGAAGTTGAGATGACACGCATCCTGATCGTGGAGGACGAGGAATCGTTCTCGGACCCGCTCTCCTACTCGCTGCGGAAGGAGGGCTACGAGGTCGCCGTCGCGGACACCGGCACCGACGGCCTGCGCATCTTCTCCGCCCACGGCGCGGACCTGGTGCTCCTGGACCTCATGCTCCCGGGGATGAGCGGCACCGAGGTGTGCCGGGAGATCCGCCGCACCTCCTCGGTCCCGGTCATCATGCTCACCGCGAAGGACGACGAGTTCGACAAGGTGCTGGGCCTCGAGCTGGGCGCCGACGACTACGTCACCAAGCCCTACTCCTCCCGCGAGCTGCTCGCCCGGATCAAGGCCGTGCTGCGGCGCGGCCAGGACACGGCCGAGGCGGAGGAGGACACGACCCTCACCGCGGGCGGCATCATGATGGACGTCGAGCGTCACGTGGTGCAGGTGCACGGCACCGAGGTCGCCCTCCCGCTGAAGGAGTTCGAGCTGCTGGAGATGCTGCTGCGCAACGTCGACCGGGTGCTCACCCGCGGCCAGCTCATCGACCGCGTCTGGGGCGCGAACTACGTCGGCGACACCAAGACCCTCGACGTCCACGTCAAGCGCCTGCGCGCGAAGATCGAGGAGGACCCGAAGAACCCCGTCCACCTCGTGACCGTGCGCGGGCTGGGCTACAAGTTCGAGTCCGGGGCCTGAGCGAGGGCCGGCGACGTCCCGGAACACGCGAGCGCCCCGCAGCCAGGCTGCGGGGCGCTCGTCGTCCAGGGGGCTCGCGCGGAGCCGGCTCAGCCGGCGGCGGGCTCGCTCTCCCCGTAGTGGCTGAGGGTGGTCTCGAGCGTGGGCAGCGAGACCGTGGTGGAGAGGTCCCCGGAGCTCACCTCGAGATCGAGGATCGTCCCCGGGAGCACGTCGAGCGCGCCGATCTGCACGGCCTGCTGGCCCTCCTCGGGGCCGAGCTCGACCGTGCCCTGCGCCGGGACCTGCACGCGCGTGGAGAACACGGCAGCACCCTCGTCCTGGCCCTCGAGCTCGACGACGAGGTCCTCGTCGGAGTAGTTCACGACGGTCGCGGAGAAGGTCGCGGTCCCGGTCTCGTCCATCACCAGCACGGCGTTGCGCACGCCGACGTGGAAGGCGCCGTCCACCTCGAGGTTCGCGTTGGTGCCGTCGCCCGCCTGGTAGAACTCGTGGGTCTGCACCGGGCTCATGAAGGTGCAGCCGGACGCCGCGAGGGCAAGGCCCAGGGCGGCGACGGAGAGTGCGAGACGGCGGGGACGGCGCACGGAGGACTCCTGTTCGATGCCGCGGAGCGGCGGGGACGATCGGGGACAGCCCTCACAGGGTACCCCACCGCGGCACCTCGGACGGACCGCACCGCAGGTCCGGCGACGGGCTCCTCGGCGCTCGCCGCGCCGCGCCGGAGGCTGCGGGCCGCCCGGTGACTCTCCCGCTCAGCACCGCTTTCCGCACCGGCGACGAGAGCGGGTCGGCGCTGGTCGGCGGGCATTTCACCATCCGACCCGGATGGTAGGATGAGCGACGGAAAGGGGACCCACCACATGAACTTCGCTGTCGGCGAGACCGTCGTCTACCCGCACCACGGTGCCGCGCTCATCGAGGAGGTCAAGACCCGCACCATCAAGGGCGAGGACCGCACCTACCTCAAGCTCAAGGTCGCCCAGGGCGATCTCACGATCGAGGTCCCCGCCGACAACGTCGACCTCGTCGGCGTCCGCGACGTCGTGGACAAGGAGGGCCTCGACGAGGTCTTCGAGGTGCTCCGCCAGCCGTACACGGAGGAGCCGACGAACTGGTCCCGCCGCTACAAGGCCAACGTCGAGAAGCTCGCCTCGGGCAACGTCAAGAAGGTCGCCGAGGTCGTACGCGATCTGTGGCGCCGCGACCAGGACCGCGGCCTGTCCGCCGGGGAGAAGCGGATGTTGGCCAAGGCGCGCCAGATCCTCGTCTCCGAGCTCGCCCTCGCCGAGAAGACCGATGAGGCCGAGGCCGAGACCATCCTCGACGAGGTCCTCGCCTCCTGAGCGCCCCGGTGACGTCCTCGTCCGCCCCGGGGCGGGTCCGACCGCTCGTGCTCGCCCTGGCGCCGCCCGCGCCGGGGATCTCGCACGACGCCGAGACGCCGTCCCTCGAGACGCTCGGCGGCTCGCGCCTGATCGAGCGGCTCCTGGGCACCCTCCATGCGCTGGGCGTGCCCGCCCCGGTCGTCGTCGCCCGCTCCGAGGCGGCGGGACACCTGCGGTCGCTGCTCGACCCGCGCCTGACGGTCCTCGCGGCCGATGGGGACCGCCGACGGGCGCTGCGCGCCGCGCTCGAGGTCTGCGACGACCCGCTCCTGCTCGTCCACGACGCCGAGCGCGCCCTGACCCCGCAGGCCGTGGTCGCCGAGGTGCTCGCCTCCTTGCACGGAGGCCTGGACGCGGTGGTGCCGGTGGTCGCGATGACCGACTCGGTCAAGGAGGTGCTGCCGGGCGGGCTGCGCAACGTGGACCGCTCCACCCTCGCCGGCCTCCAGAGCCCCCGCCTGCTGCGGCGCGAGGTGCTCGAGACGGCCCTCGACCCGGCTCAGACCCGCGCGGAGCAGGCACCTCCGGGCGGGCGCTTCGACGAGATCCACGCCGCCCTGGCCGCCGGCGCCCGGGTGGGGACCGTCCAGGGATCGCACTCGGGCTTCGCGGTGCTGGACCGGCTCACCCTGTGGCAGGCGCAGATCTCGCTGGGCCTGGCCAGGGACACCTCGCACCGGCGGGGGCTGGCCCGCCGCGGCTGAGCTCAGCCGTCCTGGCGGTTGCGCCAGACGGTGCGGAACTCCTGCGCCATCCGCAGCGGTTTGGACAGCGTGCGCTCGGGGAGGCTGGTCGCGAGCTCGCCCGGGTCGCGGCGCAGCCGCCGCATGAGCCGGCGCGGCTTGCTGGAGATGCGCTGACGCAGGTCGGGGAGGTAGTCCTCCGAGACGTCCAGCCGGGTCACCGCGCCGCAGCCGGTGCAGCGGATCTGGGACACGAAGCGCCCGGCATAGACCACCTCGTGCTCCGCGTCCTGCTCGCACGCGGTGCACCGCAGGAAGCTCTCCTCGACGCTCATCGTCTCCTCCTCACGAAGACCTCAAACCTAGCGCGCTGACCACGTCCTGGGCCAGGAGGAGGTCCTGGGCGTAGGTGATCTTGAAGTTGGTCTCCTCGCCGCGCACCCAGGTGACCCGGATGTCGGTGTACTCCTCGGCGCAGGAGGCGGTGTCGGTGCCGACGAAGCCGTCGCGCGCGGCCGCCTCGTAGGCGTCCAGGATGGTCGCGGCGCGGAAGCCCTGCGGGGTCTGCACGCGCACGAGAGGTCCGGCGCCCGCCTCCCCCGCACCGGCGCGCTGCTCCCCCGGGCCGGCGAGCCGCTCACCCGGCGCGACCGGGGCGATGTCCACGGCCGGGATCCCGGGGACCGCGCCGCCGTGCTCGCGCGCGGCGTGCAGCACCGCGGAGGCCAGTCCGTGGGAGACCAGCGGGCGGGCCGCGTCGTGGATCAGCACGGTGTCCACCGCGCCGCTGTCGATCCGGTCGGCGAGATGGCGCAGGGCCGCCAGCTCGGACTCCTGGCGGGTGTCCCCGCCGGGGATGATCTCCAGCGGCACATCGGTCTCGCGCGCCTCCACGAAGCGGGCGTGCTCGAGGTCCTCGGGGCGGACCACGAACACGAGGATCCCCACCCCCTCGACGCTGGCGAGGGTGTTCAGACCCCAGGCGGCGATGCTCCGCCCGGACAGCTGCAGGAAGGCCTTGTTGATGCCCGCCCCGACCCGGGTGCCGGAGCCTCCGGCGAGCACGACGCCCGCAGCCCGTCCGACGGGACGGGCCGGGCGCGAGCGGCGGGGCTGGGTCACGCAGGCATCGTAGTCGGTGGTGGGGCGCGGACCGTGCGGGGCGGGACCTCCGCCTGCCCGGCGCGGACCGGACGTGACAGAATCGATCCCGTCGGCGGACCGTCGGCGCCTTCGTCGCGCCCCGGGACGCCCGCCCCCACTTCCCCTGCACCAGGAGTTCGAATGCTCACCATCGCCATCGTGTGCGGCGCCGGGATCGCGACCTCCGCGCTGGTCGCCGAGCAGGTGCGCGAGCACATCGCCGCCCGCGGCCGCCGCGTCACCGTCGTGCAGGCCACGGTGATGGACCTGCTCTCCTCGGACTTCCACGCGGACCTCGTGGTCTCCACCGTGGACCTGCCCGATGCCCTCGGCATCCCGCGCGTCTCCGCGATGCCCCTCCTGCTGGGCACGAACCCGAAGGTCACCTTCGACGACATCGACCGCCTGCTGGAGCGCATCGACCCGGACGGGGCCCGATGACGGCCGCAGCGCCCAGGATCGGCATCGGCGTGGACGTGCACGCCGCCGCACCCGAGGACTCCCCGCGCGATCTGTGGATCGCGGGCCTGCGCTGGGAGGGCCAGCGGGCTCTGGAGGGGCACTCCGACGCCGACGTCGCCTGCCATGCCGCCTGCGACGCCCTGTTCTCCGCCGCCGGGATCGGCGACCTCGGCACGCACTTCGGCGTCGGCCGCCCCGAGTGGGAGGGCGCCTCGGGCTCCCGACTGCTCGGGGAGGCCGCGCGCCTGGTCCGCGAGGCCGGCTACGAGATCGGGAACATCTCGGTGCAGGTGATCGGGAACTGGCCGCGGCTGTCCCGCCGCCGCGAGGAGGCCTGCGCGGCGATGACCGCCGCCGCCGGCGCCCCGGTCGCCGTCTCCGGCACCACCACCGACGCGCTCGGGCTGACCGGCCGGGGCGAGGGCCTGGCCGCGATGGCGACCGCGCTGCTCGTGCCCGCGGACGGCGCCTCCGGGACCGGCCGCGCACCCGAGCAGACCCGCCCCGAGGAGGACGGAGCATGACCACCGCCTCCCGCTCCGAACAGTCCCCGCTGCCCGTCCGCGCCCCGGACGTCGAGCAGGCCGCGGAGCGCCTGGGCACGACGGTGCGCCGCACCCCGCTCGAGCACAGCGAGCGCCTGAGCGCCCTGGCCGGGGCGGACGTCTGGCTCAAGCGCGAGGACCTCCAGCCCGTGCGCTCCTACAAGCTGCGCGGCGCCCACCTCTTCCTCGACTCCCTCGACGCCGACCAGCGCGAGGCGGGCGTGGTCGCGGCGAGCGCGGGCAACCACGCCCAGGGCGTGGCCCAGGCCTGCCGCACCCTCGGGGTGTCCGGCCGGATCTACGTCCCCAGCACCACACCGCGACAGAAGCGCGAGCGGATCACCTCGATCGGCGGGGACCTGGTCGAGCTGGTGCTGATCGGGGACACCTTCGACGACGCCGCGGAGGCCGCGGCCGACGACGCCGAGCGCACCGGCGCGGTGCAGGTCCCTCCCTTCGACCACCCCACGATCATGGCCGGCCAGGGCACCGTCGCGCTCGAGGCCGCCGAGCAGCTGCGCGAGGAGCACGGCCGGGAGCTGGGCACGATGGTGCTGCCCGTCGGCGGCGGGGGGCTGCTGGGCGGCTGCGGCGCCTGGCTGCGGGAGCGCTGCCCTTCCACCCGGATCGTCGGCGTCGAGCCCGCCGGCGCGGTCTCGATGGCCGCGGCGGTGCGTGCGGGTCGACCGGTCGCGCTCCACGAGATGGACCGATTCGTCGATGGCGCGGCGGTGCGCCGCGTGGGCGCGGGCCCGCTGCGGATGGTGCAGGCGATCGCTCCCGAGCTGATCGCGGTGGACGAGGGCGCGGTGTGCACCCAGATGCTCGAGCTGTACCAGGTCGAGGGGATCATCGCCGAGCCGGCCGGGGCGCTCGCCGCGACCGCGGTGGCGACCGGCGTGATCGAGGGCCTGGCCCGCGCCGGGGAGGACGGCGGGGACGTGGTCGTTGTCGTCTCCGGCGGCAACAACGACGTCTCCCGCTATACCGAGGTGGTCGAGCGGTCCCTCGTCCACGAGGGGCTCAAGCACTACTTCCTGGTGACCTTCCCGCAGGAGCCGGGCGCGCTGCGCCGCTTCCTGGACCGGGTGCTGGGTCCGCACGACGACATCGTGCTGTTCGACTACATCAAGCGCAACAACCGCGAGGAGGGCCCGGCGCTGGTGGGCCTCGAGATCGGGCACCGCGAGGACCTCGAGCCGCTGATGGCGCGCATGGCGGCCTCGAACATGGAGATCGAGCGGATCGACCCGCACGACCCGATCTACCGCTATCTCACCTGAGCGACCGCTCTCTTCCCTGAGCGGGAGCGCTCCCGGCAGCGGCGGGAGCACGCCCGGGACTCCCCACGCAGAGTCCCACGCAGAACGGCGCCCCTGCTCCTCGTGGAGCAGGGGCGCCGTGGCATCAGGCGGCAGGTGGTCTCAGGCCTCGGGATACGCCTCGACGTCGCGCGTGATCCCCGCCGAGCGGGCCTCGACCGCGGAGCGCACGATGTCGTCCAGGCCGTGCTCGGACTTCCATCCGAGGGTCTTCGCGATGCGGTCGGCGGAGCAGATGAGCCGCGCGGGGTCGCCCGCGCGGCGCTCCCCGATCTCGGGGGTGATCTCGATGCCCTTCGCGCGGGCGATCGCCTCGATCACCTCGAGCACGCTCGAGCCCTCGCCGGTGCCGACGTTGAAGGTGCGGTGGGGCCGCTCCTCGCCGCGCAGGTAGTCCAGCGCCGCGATGTGGGCGTGGGCGAGGTCGAGCACGTGCACGTAATCGCGGATGCAGGTGCCGTCGGGCGTGTCGTAGTCGTCGCCGAAGACGATCGGGGCCTTCCCCTGCTCGAGACGGTCCAGCACGATCGGGACCAGGTTCATCACGGCCGTGTCCGCGAGCTCGGGCCAGCCGGCCCCGGCGACGTTGAAGTAGCGCAGGGCGACGGTGCGCATGCCGTGGGCGCGCTCGGCATCGGCCAGCATCCACTCCCCCACGTACTTGGTCGCGCCGTAGGGGTTGATCGGCTGCGGGGCGAGGTCCTCGGTGACCAGGTCCACGTCCGGCACGCCGTAGACGGCGGCGGAGGAGGAGAAGACCACGTCCCGCACCCCGGCGCTCGCACAGGCCGCGAGCACGTTGGCCAGGCCCGCGATGTTGTCGTGCCAGTACATCTCCGGGTTCTCGACGGACTCCCCGACCTGCTTGTGGGCGGCGAAGTGGATCACCGAGTCCGCGCCGGAGGCGCGCAGGTGGAAGGCGAGCTTCTCGCGCGCATCGGGCAGGGTGACGTCGAGCTCGATGAGCTCGGCCCCCTCCGTCCGGCTGCGCAGGCCGGTCGAGAGGTCATCGACCACGACCACCTGCTGCCCCTGCTCCAGGAGGAGTCGCACCACGTGCGACCCGATGTATCCGGCACCACCGATCACGAGAGTCGTCATGGTCCGAAGCCTACCGGCCGCCGCCGCGCGCCCCGACCTCCCCACGCCCGGCGGGCCTGCGGGCGGCGGCCGACCGGGCAGGCCGCTGCGGGCGCGGCGGGGCGACCGCTCGGGAGGCTCCGCCCGGCCACCCGGCGTCGGTCAGCTCCAGGAGCTGGCGACCGGACGGCCCTCGGCATAGCCGGCGGCGCTCTGCAGCCCGATCACGGCCCGCTCGCGGAACTCCTCGGTGCTGGCCGCGCCCGCGTAGGTGAAGGAGGAGCGCACCCCGGCGGTGATCTCGTCGAGGAGGTCCTCGACGCCGCCGCGGCCGTCGGCGAGGTACATCCGGGAGGTGGAGATGCCCTCCTCGAACAGGCCCTTGCGGGCCCGGGCGAAGGCGTCCTCGTGGGCGGTGCGGTGGGAGACGGCCCGCTTGGAGGCCATGCCGAAGGACTCCTTGTAGCGTCGGCCGGACTCGTCGGTGCGCATCTGCCCGGGCGACTCGTAGGTGCCCGCGAACCAGGAGCCGATCATCACGTTGGAGGCGCCGGCGGCGAGCGCGAGGGCGACGTCGCGGGGATGGCGCACGCCGCCGTCGGCCCAGACGCTGCCACCCAGGCGGCGGGCCTCGGACGCGCACTCGAGCACGGCGGAGAACTGGGGGCGGCCGACGCCGGTCATCATGCGGGTGGTGCACATGGCGCCCGGGCCCACGCCGACCTTGACGATGTCGGCGCCGGCCTCGATCAGCTCGCGGGTGCCCTCGGCGGTGACGATGTTGCCCGCGGCCAGGCGCACGGCCGTCCCCTCGCGGGGGCCGAGCTCCGTCCGTGCGGTGCGGATCGCCTCGATCATCTTGTCCTGGTGGCCGTGGGCGGTGTCCAGCACGATCACGTCCGCGCCGACGTCGACGAGGTCGCGGACCCGGCCCGCGACGTCGGCGTTGATCCCGACGGCGACAGCGATGCGCAGGCGGCCCTCGGCGTCGGTGGCCGGGTGGTAGATGGTCGAGCGCAGCACGCCGGTGGCGGTGAGCACTCCGCGCAGCACGCCCTCCGCGTCGACGACCACGGCGGCGTCGTGGTGGGTCGCGGCGATGCGGGCGTGCAGGCGCGAGGGCTCGACCTCGAGGTCCTCGGGGGTCAGGATCGGCACGTCGGTGCTGAGCTCGTCGCCGACCTGGGCGAAGGAGTCCCGCCCGGCGATCTCCTCGGCGGAGATGGTGCCGAGGGCGCGGCGGTCCTCGTCGATCACGACGACGATGCCGTGGGGGCGCTTGGGCAGCAGGTCCGCGGCCTGGCCGAGGGTGCCGTCGACGGTCAGGGTGAGCGGGTGGTCCACGAGCAGGTCCCGGGACTTCACGGAGCGGACGATCGAGTCGATGCGCTCGGGGGCGAGGTCCTGGGGAAGGACGGCGAGGCCGCCGCGGCGCGCCATGACCTCCGCCATGCGACGTCCTGTGACAGCGGTCATGTTCGCGGCGATCAGCGGGATCGTGGTGCCGGTGCCGTCGTCGCTGCCGAGGTCTACGTCGAAGCGGGAGGTGATCGCGGAACGACCGGGCAGGAAGAAGCAGTCGTCGTAGGTCAGGTCGGTCGTCGGGGTATGGGCCAGGCGCATGGGCACCATGCTACGCACGGTGCGCGAGAGCGGTCCCGTGCGGTGCTCGGGAGCGGACCTCCACGAGGTCCACACAGCGATCTGCGCGTCCTGTCGCGGGCATATCCCTAGGATGTGGCGTATGACGGACCCCTTCTCGGCCCCGCGCCGCAGCCGCCGTCGGTCCGGACGGCACAGGCAGCAACCGGTCCGACGCTCGGAATCCACGCCGCTCCCCAAGGAGCAGGCTCGACGGAACCGTGACGCGGCCTTCGGCGCCCCGAACCCCAAGCGCATCTGGATCGACGCTGCGGCGACGCCCGCCCCCGCGCCCTCGGCACCTGAGGCGCCGGCCGACGAGCCGACCGCAGACGACCGACCTGCCGACGCGCGCCCCTCGGACACCGTGCCCGCCGGCACCCCACGAGTCGACCAGCGCTCCGCCGAGCCGCGGGAGGCCGACGCCCGGACCGACGAGGCGCGTCCGGCGGAGGCCCCCGCACCCCGTGCCACGACTCCTTCGAGCTCCTCGCGCACTGTCCGAGGCGCACGGTCCGCGTCGCGGGCGTCCTCGGCCTCGACCGGCTCCCTGCCGCACACCGCCGAGCGCCGCTCCTTCCCGGGCGCCGCACCTCGCTCGGACGAGCCTGCCGCGGCGGCCTCTGCGACCAACGGCGTCACGCCGTCCTCCTCGGGAGCGGAACAGACCGGTGCGTCCGCGCCGCGGGGGCCCGAGCGGGCCGTCCCGCGCCGGCCCCGTGGACGGCGCGCCGCCTTCCCACTCGAGCAGCTCGAGACCTCCGCCGACGGCGGCCCGGGCGCGTCGGCACCGTCCCCGTCCCCGCGCGGACGGCGTGCAGCGGGCGTCCCGACCCCGGCCGACGGGGCGACGCCGGCGAGCGCCACCCCCTCCGGGAGCGGCTCCGCCGCTGCCCCCTCGGGCACCGCATCCGCCCCGAGCACCGCAGCCGGCTCCGGCACCGCGGCGGCCGCGGGCACCGCGGCGGCGGACAGCGCCTCGGCGGCGGACAGCGCCTCGGCGGCGGACAGCGCCTCGGCGGCGGGCTCTGCGACCTCCTCCCCGCAGGACGCCTGGATCACGTCCGACCAGACGCCCCCGCCGGCCGAGGCGCCTCTAGCCCCCGGTCACGAGGTCGCCCCCGTCGTCCCCTCCCCCACGGAGCCCGAGGACGATGCGGAGCACGCCTCCCCCCACGACGAGGAGAACGCCCTCGCGCACGACCGCGCCGCACCGTGGGACGAGGACCGCGAGGAGGACCGGGACCGTCCGGTCGCCGTCGCCGCGGCCGCTCTCGGGGCAGGAGCCGGGGCCACCGCCCCGAGCACCGGCACCGCAGCCTCCGGCGCCGCGAGCACCGGTGACGTCGGCGGCGGCGCGAGCCGCGAGAGCGGCGGCCAGGGCGCCGGTCGGGGCGGAGAGGCCTCGGGCGGAGGCCGCAGCGGTTCCGGCGGCTCCGGCGACTCGCGCTCCGGCGGGGACCGTCCCTCGTCGGACGACGGCTCCCTCGCAAAGGTCGCCGGCTGGACCGTGCTGACCTCCGCGCTGCCCGGCTCCGGCCTCGTCACCACGCGGATGCGACAGATCGGCGTGATCATGCTCGCCGTGCTCCTCCTCGCGGTCGCGACGATCGCGGCGGTCCTCGTGATCGGCGACCCGCTGCGGATCGCGGCGACCCTGGGCACCCACCGCGGGGTGCTGATCGGCGCGCTCCTCGTGGTGGTGGTCGTCGGCCTCGTGTGGTGCCTGCAGATCGTGCTGGCGAACCTCGCCCAGACCACCAAGGAACGGCTCGAGGGCGCGAAGCGCTATCTCGCCCTCGCCCTGGCGGCCGTGATGGTCATCGCGGTCGCGGTGCCCTTCGGCCGCGGCGTGCAGTCCCTCTGGGCGCTGCAGGGCCTGTTCGGCTCCACGAGCGTCTTCGGCGGCGACGGCGAAGGGCTCGCCGAGGGCCCGGACCCGTGGGCGGACACCCCGCGCCTGAACATCATGCTCCTGGGCCAGGACGCCGGCGCCGACCGCACCGGCACCCGGCCGGACACCATCATGGTCGCCTCGATCGACACGAAGACCGGCCAGACCGCCCTGTTCTCCATCCCCCGCAACCTCGAGAACGTCGAGTTCCCCGAGGGGACGGTCGCCGCGGAGGAGTTCCCCGACGGCTTCGACTACTACGGGAAGAACGAGAACCTCATCAACGCCGTGTGGGCGTGGGCCGAGGAGAACAAGGACCTGTTCCCGGGCGATCCCGAGCCGGGCCTGACCGCGACCCGCTGGGCCGTCGAGGAGACCCTCGGGATCTCCACCGACTACTACGCGATGGTGAACCTCAAGGGCTTCGAGGACCTCGTCAACGCCCTGGGGGGCGTGGACCTCGTCGTCGAGCGGCGGATCCCGATCGGCGGCGGCGCGAGCGAGGTCGAGGGCTACATCGAGCCCGGCGAGCAGAAGCTCGACGGCTACCACGCGCTGTGGTACGCCCGCTCCCGCGAGGGCTCCGACGACTTCAACCGCATGTGCCGCCAGCAGCGCATCGTGCGCGCCGTGAGCGAGGAGGCGGACCCCACCTCCCTCGCGCTGTCCATCCCGCGCCTGGTGACCGCGACCGAGGAGAACATCCAGACCGACATCCCCGTGGGCAACGTCGACGCCTTCGTGGAGCTCGCTCTGCGCATCAAGGACGGCGGCTTCACCTCCTACCCGATCACGCAGGACGTCACCTTCTCCGGGAACCCGGACTGGGAGTACCTCGAGGAGTGGACGGATGCCTCGATCAAGGACTCGATGAAGAACGACCCGCCGGAGTCCGTGGAGGGCGAGACCGAGCCCGGCTCGACCGAGCCCGCGGAGACCGGCGCCCCGCCGGAGGAGGACACCGCCACCACCGAGGAGCCGACCGCCGAGGCGACCACCACGGAGGAGGAGACCACCACCGAGGAATCCACCACCGAGGAGGAGTCCTCGAGCGCGACGACCTCGGCGCCCACCGAGGAGGCCACCCCGACGGACGCGCCGGAGATCGAGCAGGACCCGCTGAAATCCTGCCTGCCGGGCGCGGAGGGCTGAGGACCTCCCTCGACGCGGGGAGCCGGGGGCGGCCCGGGGCAGATGCCCCGGCCGCCCCCGTTCAGTGTGCCGGGAGACCGACGGTGGTCGGTCCGCGAGCCGGATCAGTCCGCGAGCGGGATCGGTCCGCGAGCCGGATCAGTCCACGAGCTGGAGCAGCGCGTTCTCGATCAGCTCGGGCATCGCCGGGTGGATCCAGTACTGGGTGGTGGCGATGTCGCGGGCGGTCTGCCCGGTGCTCATCGCCTGGATCAGCAGCTGGATCAGCGTCGTCGCCTCGGGGCCGATCAGGTGGGCGCCGAGGATCTCGGTGGTCTCCGCGTCCGCGATGATCTTCGCGAAGCCGGTGGTGTCCTCCAGCGCCCAGCCGTAGGCGATCGAGGCGTACTCCTGCACCGCCACGCGCACCTCGCGGCCGCTCGCGCGCGCGGTCTCCTCGTCCATCCCCACCCAGGCGACGTGGGGATGGGTGAACACGCCGCTCGGGACCGGCATCGTGTCGGAGCGCCGCAGCTGCTCGGGGTGCAGCACGTTGTGCCGCACGATCCGCTGCTCGTGGTTCGCGACGTGCTTGAGCTGGTGGGGGCTGGAGAGGTCGCCGAAGGCGAAGACGCCCTCGCGCACCTCTCCCCCTGCGAGGACGCGCTGGTACGCGTCGACCTCGACGCGGCCGTCCTCGGCCACGTCGATCCCCGCGGCCCGCACATCCAGCAGGTCGGAGTTGGGGCGGCGGCCGACGGCGACCAGCAGCTCCTCGGCCCGCAGCGTCTCCTCGCGGCCCTCTCGCGTGCCCCGCAGCTCGACCCCGACGGCCGTGCGCCGGGCCGAGGTGGTGTCGAATCCGGTCACCAGGCGCACCCGCTCGCCAAGGATCTCGGTGAGGCGCGCGGAGACGTCGGCGTCGGCGGCGCGCAGCACCCGCTGCGAGCGGGCGATCAGGGTGACCTCGACGCCGAGCGCGGAGAGCACGTGCGCCATCTCGACGGCGACCACCCCGGAGCCGAGGATCGCGAGGGAGGCGGGCAGCGCCTCCACGCGCATGATCGTGTCGGAGGTGTGCGGGGCGAGGTCCGCGAGCCCGTCGATCGGCGGGAGGACGGGGCGGGAGCCGGCGCCGAGCACGATGGTGTCGGCGGTGATCCGCTGCCGGCTGCCGTCGTTGCCATCGACCAGCAGCTCCTTCTCCCCCACGAAGCGGGCGGTGCCGCGCAGCAGGGTGAGGTTCGCGTTGTCCTCGTGGTCGCGGCGGTAGGCCTCGCCGCCGGCGGTGATCGGGTCGATGCGCCCGAAGATGCGGTCGCGGATCGCCGGCCAGTCCACGTGCTGCAGCTGCTCGGTCAGGCCGAAGCGGGCCGCGTCCGCGGGGGTCGCCGCGAGATCCGCGGTGTGCACGAACATCTTCGTGGGGATGCAGCCCAGGTTCAGGCAGGTCCCGCCGAACACGCGGTCGGGGCCGACGCCCCGATCGATCTGCACGATGGTGCGGTCGGCGAGGTCGGGGCCCGGGAAGGAGTTCGCCGAGCCGGAGCCGATGAGGGCGATGTCGTAATGGGTCGTCTCAGTCACCGCCTCAGGCTAGCCCCGCGCCGATGCCGATGATGTGGCCCAGATCCCCCATGGACCGTCAAGTCACACCAAGTCGCACCATGCTCGCCCGGCGCGGGCAAAACCTCGTTCAAAACGAGGGGGCGGCCCTTTCAACTCGGTGTTCCTCCCCGGGGCCCGGCTCCTATCGTGGATGCCACGTCCACAGCCCATCGGCCCGGCACCCGCCCCGCGGTGCGGCCGCGCGGCACGGGAACGGCCTCCCCGCCCGGGGAGCCGGGCACGATCCCCCTCCCCGAGGGTCGTCACCGCAGGACGCACGGACCAGCAGGACACCCGCCTCGCCCCGAGGCCGTTAGGAACACACCGCATCATGGCTCTGAACAACTCGCACCGCGCGCTCGGCCGCGCCCGCACCCCTCTCCTCCCCGCCCGCCGCGCCGCGGCCGGAGCGGGCGGCGCCGCCGTCCTCGGTTCGGTGCTGCTCGGCACCGCCTTCACCGGCGGCGCCGCCCACGCGAACGACCTGGCGCTGATGGAGGACTCCCCCTCCTCGCAGTCCACCTCCGCCGAGCAGGCCCCGGCCGCCGACACCGCCTCCACCTCGGCCGAGACCTCGGCCGAGACGCTGCGCCGCGGCGACTCCGGCGCCTCCGTCGAGCAGCTCCAGTCCGCGCTCAACGACCGCGGCGCCGACCTGCCCGTCACGGGCTTCTTCGGCTCGATGACCGAGGACGCGGTCCAGGACGTCCAGTCCTCCGCCGGCATCGCCGTGGACGGCGTGGTCGGCCCCGACACCCGCGCCGCCCTCGAGGGCGGGAGCGGCTCGGTCGACTCCGGCTCCGAGGCCACCATCTCGACCACCTCCGCCCCCGCCGGCAGCGCCGCGGTCAGCACCGCCTCGACCTCCACCTCCGGCAATGCGATCGTCGACGCGGCCCGCACCGCCCTCGGCACCCCCTACGCCTGGGGCGAGTCCTCGCTCAGCGGCATGGACTGCTCGGGCCTGGTGGCCTACGCCTACGGTCAGGCAGGCATCGACGTGCCCCGCACCAGCAGCCAGCAGGCCGCCGCAGGGCAGAGCATCTCGCAGTCCGAGCTGCAACCCGGCGACCTCGTGGTGTGGCCCGGCCACATCGCGATCTACTCCGGCGACGGCAAGATCATCGACGCCTCCGGCTCCAAGCAGCAGGTCGTCGAGCGCCCGATCTGGGGCAACCCGACCGGTTTCGTCACCTACCGCTGAGCCCACCGGCTCGCCCGCCGAGCCCTGGCTCCCTCGCCGAGGCGCTCGGCACCACCGCGCCGCAGGCCCGGTCCCCTTCCACGGGGCCGGGCCTGCCGCGTGTGCCGGGTGAGCGGAAGAAGCCGATCGGCGGCGGACCCGGCGCCTTCTCGAGCAGGCCCGGGCGACCGGCGGCGCTCCGGGCACGTCAGCCGTCCGAAGAGTCCGGCGGCGACGGGACGTACGCTGTCGGTCGTGTCCCGTCCCGTCCCCGCCTCCCTGCTCCCCTGGCTCGACGCGCTGCTGTGCCCCCACTGTCGGGAGCCGTTCGCGCTCACCGATCGCACCCTCCGCTGCCCGAGCGGCCACAGCTTCGACCTGGCCCGCGCGGGGTACGTCTCGCTGCTGCCCGGCAGCGCCCCCATCAGCGGGGACGACGACGACATGGCCCGGGCCCGGGACTCCTTCCTCTCCACCGGCGCGTACGACGCCCTGCGGGCGCTCACCGCGGATCTCGCCGCCCGGGCGCTCGAGGGCACGGACGATCCGCGCGTGCTCGACATCGGCTGCGGCACCGGCCACTACCTCTCCTCGGTGCTGGACCGCGTCCCCGGGGCGCAGGGGCTCGGCGTGGACACCGCACCGCGGGCCCTGCGCTTCGCCGCCCGCGCCCACGACCGGGCCGCCGCGGCCGGCTGGGACGTGTTCTCGCCCTTCCCCCTGCGGGATGCGGGCGTCGACCTCGTGATGGACGTGTTCGCGCCGCGGAACCCGGCGGAGTTCGCGCGGGTGCTGCGCCCTGGCGGGCACCTGCTGGTGGTGCGGCCCGCGGCCGAGCACCTGGCCGAGCTGCGCGAGCACGTGCCGGGGATGGTCCGGCCGGACCCGCGCAAGGAGGAGCGGCTCGCCGAGGCGCTCGCTCCGCACTTCACCGTCGAGGACTCCCGACCGCTGCGGCTCACGGTCGCCCTCGACGACGCGATGGCCCGCGACCTGGTCGCGATGACCCCCAGCGCCCGCCACGTGGACCTCGCCGCCCTCGACGGCCGCGGCGGGGCGCCCCGCGAGGTGACCGTCTCGGTGCTCGCCAGCCTGTACCGTCCGCGCTGAGCGCTCGCCGCTGCCACCCAGGCTCGATGCACCCCCTCGCCTAGGCTGAGAGTCCCCTCCGTCCCACCCCAGGAGAATCGTGTCCTCGTCCACCCCCTTCCGCCGCCGTGCCGCCTTCCTCGACTTCGACGGCACCCTCGCCGAGAGCGGAGTCGTCCCGCGCGCCCAGGCCGAGGCGGTGCTCGCCGCCCGCGCGGCCGGCCATGCGATCCTGCTGAGCACCGGACGGCCCGCCTCGATCGTCGCCCCTGACGTCGCCGCGCTGTTCGACGGCATGATCACCTCGGCGGGCGGGCACCTCCGGATCGGCGAGGAGCTGCTGCGCGATGTGCGCTTCCCCGCCGCGCTCGCCCGGCGCACGGTCGAGCTGCTCGAGGCGCACGGCGCCGCCTATGCGCTCGAGGCGCCCGAGGCGCTGTGGTGCTCGGCCTCGTCGGCCGATCGGCTCGAGCGTCGCCGCCGCGGGGCGCCCGTCCCCGCCGCGGGCGAGCGGGGGCGGGGCTTCGCCGACATCCTCGAGGCGATCTCGGTGCCCGAGGATCCGGCCTCCGTCTCCTTCGCGAAGATCTCGGTGTGGAGCTCGCCGGTGCCGATCGAGCAGCTCGCCGCGGAGATCGGTCCCGAGGTCGGGGCGCTGCCGAACTCGATCTCGGAGGACGGCCGCGGCTCAGGGGAGCTGCACCTCGCCGAGGTCGACAAGGCCGACGGGCTGCGCCTGGCGGCCGAGCACCTGGGGCTGGGCATCGAGGACACGGTCGCGGTGGGCGACGGACCGAACGACCTGGGAATGCTGCGGGCCGCGGGCACGGGCGTCGCCATCCGCGGCTCCCGTCCCGAGGTGCTCGCCGCGGCGGACATGGAGGTCGCTCCCCCGTCCGAGCACGGCGTGGAGGAGGCGTTCGCCCGCCTCGGCATGCTCTAGCTGCTGCGGCGCAGCCCGATCAGCACGAGCCCGGCGGCGGCGACCAGCGCCCCGGCCCCGAGCATGATGACACCCTCGGGCATCACCTCGGCGGCGAAGCGCTGCTCGAAGACCTGCACGATCGGGCCGAGGAACACCGCCTGGTCGACGGCATCGGGGACGAGGCCCTCGATGCGGGTGGTGAGCAGCCAGGTCGCGAGCCCGGCGAGCACGGCGCCGATCCCGGCGAGGGTGAGCATGAGGCGACGGTGCCCGGCGACGAGGACCGCGAGCACGGCCAGGCCCAGGGCGATCGGTCCGGCCCGGTGCGCCCAGGGGTCCAGCACGGTGGCGCGGTGCAGCAGCGGCACGTCGGGGATGCTGGCCAGGGTCACGCTCGCCTCCCCCGGGCGGGGCAGGTCGTCGATCAGCGGCAGGGTGTCCTCGACCCCGGTGAGCAGGGAGTCGACGAGCGGCAGCAGGTCCACGTCCAGGGGCGAGGCGCCGGGGGTGAACAGCGCACCGTGCAGCTCGACCATCGCCCGGTCCCACACCTCCGTGTAGGCCTCGGTGCCGGTGACCTTCGAGGCCTGCTCCTGGAGGAGCGGCGTAGCCCGGTCGGTGACGAACCCGGGGACGAGCTCGTGGTCCAGCGCCTCGTCCACGGCGCTGTCGGTGAGGGAGCGCTGCAGCGTGGCGTCCTCGGCGAGCGGCTGGGTGATCGCGAGGAACCCCTCCTGGTCCACGACGTTGCGCTCGATCCATGCGCCGGGCAGCCAGAGGGCGCCGAGCAGCGTCGCCGCGGTCAGCAGCAGGACGGAGAGCAGGTCGCGCAGGGAGGACACCAGGACACGGTACCGCCGTGCCTCTCGTCCGTCGCCGTGTCCTCCCCCACGCATGTCGACGGCCCCGCCTCGCCCGGGAGGGGCGCGGCGGGGCCGTCGAGGGGCAGGGTCGTTCAGCCGCCGATGCGGATGAAGGTCCAGCTGCCGGAGTAGATGTTGCGCTCGGAGGTGTCCACGCGGCTGTTGCCGGCGTCGACGAACTGGTTGCCGCCGGCATAGATGCCGATGTGACCGGGCTTGTAGACGAGGTCTCCGGGGCGGGCCTCGGAGCGCGGGATCACGGTGCCGGCGGCGGCCTGGTCGCCCGCGCCGCGGGGAAGGCTGATGCCGTGCTGGGCGTAGACCCACTGCACGAAGCCGGAGCAGTCCCAGCCCGACGGGGAGGTGCCGCCGTAGACGTAGGGGGTGCCGATGCCGGAGCGGGCGGTGGCGAGGATGGAGCTGCCCTTGGCGGCGGAGGGGGCCGGGGCGGACTTCTCCTGCTCCTCGGAGGAGCTGCTCTCGGAGCGCTCGGAGCTGCGGGAATCGTCCGAGCTGCTCTCCTGCTGCTCGTCCTCGGCCGGCTCCTCGCGCTCGTTGGAGCGGGAGGAGGTCTCCGCGGAGTCGTCCTCGCGGGTCTCGGTCTGCTCGTCGGCGGACTCGGTCTCCTGCGCCTCGGCCTGCTCGTCGGCGGACTCGGTCTCCTGCGCCTCGGCCTGCTCTTGCTCGGCCTGCTCCTGCTCGGCCTGCTCCTGCTCGGCCTGCTCCTGGGCGGCCTGCTCGGCGGCCTCGCGCTCGGCGGCCTCGGCGGCGGCGATCTCCTCGGCGGTCGGGCCGACCTCGACGGAGAAGGCGGTGCCGGCGGCGGGGGCGAGGGCGGCGACGGCGGCCTCGTCCCCGGCGCCCTCAGCATCCTCGGCACCGCCCGCGGCGGGGATGCCGACGGCGGGGGCGGCGACGGCGGGCAGCACCGCGGCGCCGGCGTCGGCGCGGGGGGCTCGGCCTGCGGCTCGGCGGTCGCGGCGGCGGCGCCGCCGAACAGCATCGCCGCGGCCATCGCCGCTCCTGCCCCGGCGCGCCCGGCGCGGGAGACGGGGGTGACGGTGCGCACGGCGCGGCGGTGGGTGTGGTGCACGGTGTTCGACACGAATCGCTCCCAGCCCCGGGCTCAGCCCCCGCGCGTGGTCACGTCTCGCACCCCGTTCTCCGGTGCGCGGTGGGGCTTCCGGAAGGGATGTCGCGGACCTCTGCGCCGCGACACGCCCTCGAGACTAAGGGCTGGTCGCGCCCTCGTCAGGATGACTGGAAGCTTCTGGGGAAGGGCTTGACGGAGGCTTTACCCGGCGGCGATCGGGGTCACGTGGAGCTGGTCGGCGTCGAGGTCGCCGATCGCCACCTCCCCGCCCTCGGGGCCGTGGACGACGACGCTCGCCCCCACCCGCTCCACTGCGAGCCGTGCACCGGGAAGGATGCCGTGACGTGCGAGTTCGCCGAGCAGGTCGACATCGCTCTGGAGTCGCTCGCCGATGCGCTCGAGGCGGACCTCGCGGCTCTGGCCGTCCACGACCGCGCCGCGCAGCTCCTGGACTGCGGAGGTCTCGTCTTTACCCTCGTCCGTGGCCTGGGTCTCCTCGATCCCGAGGGCCGCGAGGCCGGGGATGGGGTTGCCGTAGGGGTCGACGTAGGGCGGGGTGATCTGGCGGGCGAGGCGCTTCTCGACCTCGAGGCTCATCACGTGCTCCCAGCGACAGGCCTCCTCGTGGACGTGGGCGTAGTCCAGCCCGATCACGTCCAGCAGGTGCCGTTCGGCGAGGCGGTGCTTGCGCATGACGTCGGTGGCGACCTCGGTGCCCTCGGCGGTGAGGCGGATGCGCCGCTGGTCGTCGAGGTGGAGCAGCCCGTCGCGCTCCATCCGGGCGACCGTCTGGGAGACGGTGGGTCCGGAGTGCCCGAGCCGTTCGGCGATGCGGGCGCGCATCGGGGCGATCCCGGCCTCGTGGAGCTCGAACACCGTCTTCAGGTACATCTCGGTGGTGTCGATGAGATCTCCGGACACAGGCCCCTCCTCGGTCAGCGCGACTGGCGAGGTCCAGCTTATCGGGCGCGCCGACGTCGGACGCCCCGTTCGCCCCGGGCCGAGCGGGGGCAGGGTCGGATCGGACCGACGGATCCCCTGGTCGCGGCTCCCCACCCTGCCCTCACCCCAGCAGCCCCAGGAGATGGAGCAGCACCCCGAGCCCGTTGAGCAGGACGTGGGCGAGGACGCACACCCACAGCCGTCGCCAGCGCCGCCACATCAGGCCCAGCGCGATCCCAGTGGTGCCCTGCAGCGCGATCACCTGCGCGGCGCTCTCCCACCAGGCCCCTCCCCCGTGGCTGAGGACGTGCATGAGGCCGAACAGCAGCGAGGCGAGCAGCAGTCCGGTCCACGGGCCGAGCAGCGCCTCGAGGCGGGTCTGCAGGAAGCGGCGGTAGATGAGCTCCTCGCCGAGACCGGCGGTGATCGCGGTCGCCGTCGCCGCGATCAGCAGGACCTCGAGGGGCGGCCAGCTCGCGGGGCCGCCCGAGGAGAAGGGGCCGACGGTCGAGAGCACGCCCAGCACGAGGGCGGGCAGTGCGATCACCGCTGCGCCGACCTCGGGTCGTCGGATCATGAGCGAGGCGCCTCTGCGCCGGGCGGACAGCGCGAGCACGACCGACGGGACCAGCAGGAACAGCGCGGCCTTCACCAGCACGTAGTCCTCGCCCGTGGGCAGCAGCGGCACGAGCAGCGGGAAGGCGAGGACCAGGCCCAGCAGCACCGCCGTCTCGGCGCGCAGGGCGGAACCTCGCCGCACGCTCAGCTCCGCCGCGCCGCGCCCCCGCGGCAGCAGCGCGGTGAGCGCCATCGCGGCCAGTGCCGGGACGAGCAGGAGGAGGACCGGCATCGGGGCGTAGCCGGGATCCCGGGAGACCACCACCCCGTCGGGATGGCGCCAGGCCGTCACCGCGATCGCGAGGACGAACAGCGCCAGCAGGATGCCGACGACGACGGGGCTGTCCGCTCGGGCGGTCCGGCCGGTGGGCCCAGGGTCAGCGGGAGGGACGGTGGGGTCCGCACCGGGTCCGCCGGCGGGCGCAGGATCGGAGGGACGGACAGCGCGGCCTGCACCGGGCCCGCGATCGGAGGAGGCGGGGCGATGGGCAGGAGCAGCGGTCATGCCCCGATCCTGCCCTGCGGCCGCACGGAGGCGCCTCCTCCTCCCGGAGGAGATCCGCACCCTGCCCCTGCGGTCCGGAACGACTCAGCGCTTGAGACCTGCCCGTCGGGCCACGGCACCGCTCCTCCCCTGGACGGCGACGTGCCCCGGACCCGTGCGGGTCCGGGGCGCGAAGGCCTCGCGCGCTCAGGAGCGCTGGGCGGGAGGGATCAGGAGAGGCCCTTGATGATCTCGCGCATGAGATCGGCGGTCTCGGTGGGGGTCTTGCCCACCTTGACGCCGGCGGCCTCGAGCGCCTCCTTCTTCGCCTGCGCGGTGCCGGCGGAGCCGGACACGATCGCGCCGGCGTGGCCCATCGTCTTGCCCTCCGGGGCGGTGAAGCCCGCGACGTAGCCGACGACCGGCTTGGTGACGTTGGCCTTGATGTACTCGGCCGCGCGCTCCTCGGCGTCGCCGCCGATCTCGCCGATAATGACGATGCCGGCGGTGTCGGGGTCGGCCTCGAAGGCCTTCAGCGCATCGATGTGGGTGGTGCCGATGACCGGGTCGCCGCCGATGCCGATGGCGGTGGTGAAGCCGATGTCGGCCAGCTCGTACATCATCTGGTACGTCAGGGTGCCGGACTTGGAGACCAGGCCCAGCTTGCCCGCACCGGTGATGTTCGAGGGGGTGATGCCCGCGTTGGACTTGCCGGGGCTGATCAGACCGGGGCAGTTCGGCCCGATGATGCGAGTCGTGCCCTTGGCCTGCGCGTAGTTGAAGAACTCGGCGGAGTCCTTGACCGGGATGCCCTCGGTGATGATCACCAGGAGCGGGATCTCGGCGTCGATAGCTTCGAGCGCGGCGGACTTGGCGAACTTCGGCGGCACGAAGACCACCGAGACGTTCGCGCCGGTGGACTCCATGGCCTCCGCCACGGTGCCGAAGACGGGCACCTCGGCGCCGCCCTCGAAGGACACGGACTGGCCGGCCTTGCGCGGGTTCACGCCGCCGACGATGTTCGTGCCGGAGTCGAGCATGCGCTGGGAGTGCTTCATGCCCTCCGAGCCCGTCATGCCCTGGACGATGACCTTGCTGTTCTCATCAAGGAAGATAGACATGTCGGGTGCTGCTCACTTTCCTGCGGCGGCGGCCGCGGCGACCTTCGCGGCGCCGCCGTCCATGGTGTCGGCCTGGGTGACGAGGGGGTGGGCGAAGTCCGCGAGGATCTTCCGGCCCTCCTCGACGTTGTTGCCGTCGAGGCGGACGACGAGCGGCTTGGTCGCCGCGTCGCCGAGCTTCTTCAGGGCGCCGACGATGCCGTTGGCGACCGCGTCGCACGCGGTGATGCCGCCGAAGACGTTGACGAACACGGCCGAGACCTGCTCGTCGCCGAGGATGACGTCGAGGCCGTTGGCCATGACCTCGGCGCTCGCGCCGCCGCCGATGTCCAGGAAGTTCGCGGGCTTGACGCCGTGCTTCTCGCCGGCGTAGGCGACGACGTCGAGGGTGGACATGACCAGCCCCGCGCCGTTGCCGATGATGCCGACCTCGCCGTCGAGCTTGACGTAGTTGAGGTCCAGGGCCTTCGCCTTGGTCTCCAGCGGGTCCTCGGAGGTGACGTCGACGAGCTCGGCGTGGGACTCGTGGCGGAACGCGGCGTTGTCGTCCAGGGTGATCTTGCCGTCCAGCGCGACGATGTCGCCGGCGCCGGTCTTGACCAGCGGGTTGACCTCGACGAGGGTCGCGTCCTCCTCGCGGTAGACGTCCCACAGCTTCTGCAGCACGGGGGCGACCTTCGCGCCGGTCTCGCCGTCGAACTTCGCGGCCTCGACGATCTCCTTCGCCTTGGCCTCGTCGATCCCGACGTTGGGGTCGACGGCCACGCGGGCGAGGGCCTCGGGCCGCTCGACGGCGAGCTGCTCGATCTCCATGCCGCCCTCGACCGAGCACATGGCCAGGTAGTTGCGGTTGGCGCGGTCCAGCAGGAGCGAGAAGTAGTACTCCTCGGCGATGTCCGCACCGGCCGCGATCATCACGCGGTGCACGGTGTGGCCCTTGATGTCCATGCCGAGGATCTCGGAGGCCTTCTGCTCCGCCTCCTCGGGGGACTTGGCGACCTTCACGCCGCCGGCCTTGCCACGACCACCGGTCTTGACCTGGGCCTTGACGACGACGACCGGGGTGCCGAGCTTCTCGGCGCCGGCCTTGGCGGCTGCGGGGTCCTCCGCGACGACTCCTCCGAGCACGGGCACGCCGTGCTTCTCGAAGAGATCGCGGGCCTGGTACTCATACAGGTCCACGGGGTGCTTTTCCTCTCGATGTCGGCAGTGGGCGGCAGGCCGCACTGGCCTCGATGCCACCCCTGGGAACACCGCCAGGGTAACGCGTCCGCAGGCCCAGGCGGTCACGGGCCATGGCAGGGAGCCGACTGTGGCGCGACTCTCATCCCGTCCGGCTCGCGTCCAGGCGCCGCGTCTACGATGGGACGATGAGCCGCCGTTCCCGCAGCCTCGTCCAGCGCGTGCGAGACCACCTCGGATTCAGCATCGTCGCCATCGGGGTGCTGTTCATCGTGCTGCGCCTGCTGGGCATGCGCTCGACCCTGGGCGGCTTCGTGCTGTCCGTGGGCATCACCCTCGCGCTGAACGTCGGCCTGTCGTACTACTACGAGCGCCGCGCCCGGAACCCGCGTCCGCAGCGGGGGTCCCGCGACGGAGGGGACATCCGCTTCCGCGAGGACGACCGGGGCCCCCGGGACGACCGGCGCATCGAGGACCTGGACCCGCGGGACCGCGGCGACTGGCACCGCTGAGGCGAGGAGAGCCATGGCCGACTGGAAGACCTACGTGAAGGCGGCGCGGAACACCGCCCGCAAGCAGGCCCCTGCCGCGAGGGACGCCGCCCGGCGGGCCGGCGACCGTGCCGGCGGCTATGCACGCGCCGCCGGGCGCGCGGTCGACGAGGGCTGGCGCGAGGAGGAGCCGCGCGCGTCGGCGGGAGCCGGCGAGCGCGACGAGCGTCGGGAACCGAGGAGCGAGCGGACCCGCGAGAACCCTTCGGCCGAAGTTCGTCCCGCCGCCGACGAGCGTCCGGCAGCCGACGGTCGTCCCGCGGCCGGTGATCGTCCCGCGGACGACATCCGGGAGTACGACCCTCGCGGCGACCGACCCCGCGGGCACGACGCGGACGCCGACGGCGTCGAGCGGGACCGAGGCCGCGCCCAGGACCGGGAAGCCCGTGGGGAGCGGGAGGACGAGCATCGCTCCGCCGATCCGGAGGGCCGGCGCCGCTCCGCGGACCGGGACGGCGGGACCCGCACCGCTCAGCGCCCCCGCCCCTCCGGCGAGGAGATGCGCCGCGAGGCCGCCGCGTACTACGCCGTCGCGAGCCGGCACGTCGAGCGCGCGAACATCTTCCCGCGCATCATGCGCGCCCTGCGCGACGCCCTGCTGATCGGCCTCTCGCTGGTGGTGATCTGGGCGGTGCTCGCCGCCGCCGGGATCCCGATCCCCTTCACCACCGTGCTGATCGCCGTGGGGCTGATCGTGGTGGTGAGCTTCGGCGCGGGCCTGTACGCGCAGTGGAAGCGCAGCAAGGAGCGGCTCGACCGGACCGAGGACCCCCGCGACCGCTGAGCGCGCGTCGACCGCCGCGCACGCCGCTCCCGAGTGAGCATCGGTCCGCCCCGCCCGGGACACGTGACGACGAGACCGTGACGCGGTGGCCCGAGCGGCCGAGCGCTGTGCCGTGACGTCGGGACCATGGCCTGACAGGGCGTCGTCGGCCCGTCCTAGTCTGGAACGGTCCCTGCCCGTCCCCGACCGGTCGCCCGCCGCCCGGACCGGGATCACGCCTGAGGTGGTCCTGCACCGTGCCGTCCTCCCCTGTCCCGTCGGCTCCCGGGCCGTCATCCTCCGAGTCCTCCTCCCCCGCTCCTGACCCTCGTCCCGCCAGGCGCTCCCCCGCCACCGGGCGCGGTGCCTGGCATCGACGTGCCGCCCGCCCCGTGATGGGCTGGATGCTCGCTCTGGTCGTGGTGGTCCTGGTGCACCAGTGGCTGCCGCAGGCTCGCTGGCTGATGGTCCACATGGTCACGCTGGGACTGATCACCACCTCGATCATGGTCTGGGGGCAGCACTTCACCGAGGCGCTGCTGAAGACCCGCCTGGGCGAGGAGTCCCGCCCGCGCCAGCTGGCGAGGCTGCGGCTGCTCACCGCCGGGGTGGTGGTGACGATCGCCGGGATGCTGCCGGGATGGCCGTGGCTGGTGGTGCTCGGCGCGCTGGCCGTCTCCGCGGCGCTGCTCTGGTACGCCGCCACGCTCGGCGCGCAGATCCGGGCCGCGCTCGCGCCGCGCTTCGCGTTCACGGTGAGGGCCTACATCACTGCGGCCTGTCTGCTCCCCGTCGGTGCGCTGCTCGGCGCGGTGATGGCGTTCAGCCCGGGCGAGCCCTGGCAGGGACGGCTGATGCTCGCCCACCAGATCGTGAACGTGCTGGGGTTCGTGGGCCTGACCGTGACCGGCACGCTGCTGACCCTGTGGCCCACCGTGCTGCGCACGCGCATCGAGCTCGCCGCGGCGACCCGGGCCGCGGGCGGACTGCTGGGCATGTTCCTGGCCGTCCTCGGCGCGGTCGCCGGGGCGCTGATCGGCTCCACCCTGCTGGGCTGCGCGGCGCTGCTCGCCTATCTCGGCTCCTTCGCCTGGGTCGCGGTGACGCTCGTGCGGGTCGGGGTGCACGGCGTGCGCCAGGAGCGCCGGGTGCCGCTCGCTCCGTTCCCGATCCTGTCGATCGCGGCGGGGACGGGCTGGTTCGCGCTGACCACCGCGGGCCTGCTGGTGATGTGGTGGCGCTCCGCCGATGCGCAGATGGCGAGCTCCCTCGTCGCCGCCGACGTGCAGCAGCTCACCGTCCCCTTCGTCGCCGGCTTCCTGCTGCAGGTGCTGCTGGGGGCGATGAGCCATCTGCTGCCGGTGACCCTGGGCGGCGGTCCCCGCGCGACGACGGCGGCGCTGGCGGTGATGAGCCGCGGCGCGGTGCTGCGCGTGGTGGCGTACAACCTCGTCGTGGCCCTGTTCGTGCTCGCCGAACGGGCCACGGCCGGCTCCGGGGCGCTGTTCTCCGCGCTCACGCTCGGCACCGCGGAGGTCGCGGGCTTCGGCTCGTTCTCTCGGGTGCTCCTCTCCCTGCTCGGCTTCGCGGTGCTGGTGAGCTTCGTGGTGCTGCTGGTTCTCGCGGTGCGGACGAGCTCGCGGCTGCGCGGCACCGCCGTGCCGCTGCCGACGCCGGGCCGCCCGGAGCCCGCCACAGCGGTCTCCCCCACACGCAGCACGCTGCGGTCGCCATCGGTCGGCCCGCCGCCCTCCGTCGGCCCGCCGACGGGGTCCGGGACCGGGCTCGCTCCCGCCGCCGCAGCGTCTGTGGACCGACGTGCGCTGACCGGCGCGCTGCTGGGCCTCGGCTCCGTGCTCGGGGCGACCGCGCTCGGCGGCTCCCTGGACCGCTCCCAGGGCTCGATCCCCGACGCCTCCGGCACCGCGGGCACCGCCGCGGTGACGCCCACCGGGGAGACCACCACGATCTCGGTGTCCATGGCCGAGATGCGGTTCACGCCCGACCGGCTCGAGGTCCCCGCCGGGAACACCCTGGTCATCGAGCTGAGCAACGACGATCCGCACGACGTGCACGACCTCGTGCTCGCCACCGGCGCGACCTCGGGGCGCCTGCAGCCGGGCGAGTCGACGGTCCTCGACGGCGGCGTGGTCGCCCATGGAATGGAGGGATGGTGCTCGATCGTCGGCCATCGCGCGATGGGCATGACGCTGAGCGTCGTCGCGACCGGTGCCGCGGCGGGCACGTCCGCCGTCGGGGGCGCCGTGGCCGCGGCGTCCGGGCACGACGAGCTCGCCCGCGTGGGCGCCGACATGATGGCCGCCCCTGGACCGGGCGTCGCCGTGCGCGATGCCCGCCTCCCTGCCGCGACCGGTCCGCAGCAGCGGGTCACCCTGGAGGTCGTCGAGGTCGCCGCCGAGATCGCACCGGGCGTGACCATGGACGCGATGACCTACGGCGGCGCCGTCGTCGGGCCGGTGCTGCGCTCCGAGCTCGGGGCGCGCCTGACCGTCGACCTGGTCAATCATGGGTCGATGGGGCACTCCCTCGACCTGCACGCGGGCCGCGTCTCCCCCGACCAGGCCATGCGCACGATCCCGCCGGGCGAGCAGCTGGAGTACGCGATCACCACCGACCATGCCGGGATCTGGCTCTACCACTGCTCGACCATGCCGATGTCGGTGCACCTGTCCGCCGGGATGGTCGGCGCGCTCGTGGTCCCGCCGCCGGAGCTCGCGCCCGTCGAGCGGGAGTTCGTGCTGGTGCAGTCCGAGCACTATCTCGTGCCCGTCGGCGCTCCCGGCTCCGAGTCGACGACGCACGAGGGCGCCCTGCCGGTGAGCCCCGTGAAGATCGCCGCCGAGCGCCCCGACCTCACGGTCTTCAACGGCCATGCCACCCAGTACGTCCGCTCCCCGCTCGAGGCTCGGGTGGGCGAGCGGGTGCGGCTGTGGGTGCTCGCCGCGGGCCCGTCGCGCGGGATCTCCTTCCACGTCGTCGGCGGGGTGTTCGACACCGTCTTCAAGGAGGGCGCCTATCTGCTGCGTCCCGAGGACGGCGAGGGCGGCGGGGCGCAGGCGCTCGATCTCGCCGCGGCCCAGGGCGGGTTCGTGGAGCTGGTCTTCGACGAGCCCGGCACCTACACCGCGGTGAACCACTCCTTCGTGGAGATGGAGCGAGGCGCTCGCGCCCTGATCCGCGTTACGGCCTGAGCATTCCCGCGGCCGCGCACCGTCCGTGGCCGGACGTCGCCCGTGCGCTGCCGGACGCCCGCCCCCTCAGAGAGTCGGCGGTGCTCGGAGCGGGCGTGGCCGCGGGATACCGTCGGCCCCATGAACGCACCGTCGCCCTCCTCCGGCCTGCACCACCTCGAGCTCTGGACCGCGGACCTCGCCGTCTCGGAGCCGGCCTGGCACTGGCTGATGACCACGCTGGGCTGGCGGGCCGAGCGCGTCGAGGGCTGGGAGCTCGGGCGGATCTGGCGCCACGCCGACGGCTCCCATCTCGTCCTCGAGCAGTCCGAGGACGTGCGCGGCGAGCGCGCCGAGCGGCGCGCCCCAGGCATGAACCATCTCGCGCTGCGGGTGCGGGACCGCGAGCTGCTGGACCGGGTCCGACGGGAAGGGCCCGGGCACGGCTGGCGGGAGCTGTTCGCGGAGCACTACCCGCATGCGGGCGGCGGGGACCACACCGCCTGGTACGCGGAGGACCCTCACGGCATCGAGGTCGAGCTGGTCGCCGGCCCCTGACCGCCGCGGCTCGCCCTTGCGGCGCGCGGCCCGCGCGCCGGCCCGCTCAGAGCTTGGTCAGCGGGGCGTAGCGCAGTAGCAGGCGCTTGCGGCCGTGGGGGTCGCGGAACTGGACCTCGACCTGCGTCTTGTCGCCCTGTCCGGAGACCTCCGCGACCGTGCCCATCCCGAAGGAGTCGTGGGTGACGCGGTCGCCGACGGCGAGCTGCGGGAGCTTGTCGGTGGGCGTGGCGGTGCGACCGGATCCGAAGCTGGGGCGCTTCACGTCGGAGCGGCCGCCGCCGACCCCGCCGCTGAAGGACGGCCCCCGGCCCCCGCCGCGACCGCCGCCGAAGCCGGAGCCGCCGGAGAAGCTTCCGCCGCCGAACCCGGCGCCGCCGAGGGTGGAGCCGGCGCGCGCCACGTCCAGGACCTCCTCCGGCACCTCGTCGAGGAAGCGGCTGGCGGGCATGTACTGGGACTGTCCCCACATCGAGCGCATCTGCGCGCGGGTGAGATAGAGCTTCTCGCGGGCGCGGGTGATGCCCACGTAGGCCAGTCGCCGCTCCTCCTCGAGCTCGTCGGGATCCTGGAGCGTGCGGTTGTGGGGGAAGGTTCCGTCCTCCATGCCGGTGAGGAACACGACCGGGAACTCGAGGCCCTTGGCGGTGTGCAGGGTCATGAGGGTGACGAACTGGTCCTCCTCCCCTGGCAGCTGGTCGGCGTCCGCGACGAGGGAGACCTTCTCCAGGAAGCGGTCCACGAGGCTCGCTTCGGGATCGTCCGGCGCGGTCAGCGCCGCGTCCGGGGCGATGTCGGCGCCGACGGGGTCGGAAACGGGGGCCGCTCCGGCGACGACCGCGCCGGTCGCCTCGGCGACCGCGTCCGCGGAGCCCGCCGCGGCTGCGTCCGCTGTGCCCTCGGCGGCTGCATCCTCCTCGGCCTCGGCAGCGCCTTCCGTGCCCCCGGCCGCGGCGGCGTCGCCCTCCTCGTCCTCCATCTCGCTGGCGAGCGCGTCGAGCTCCTCCATCTGCGCCTCGAACTCCGCGGCCACGCTGATCAGCTCGGCGAGGTTCTCCAGGCGGGATTCGTCCTGCGGGTCGTCGCTGCCCTGCAGCTCGGCGTAGTAGCCGGAGCGGGTGAGGATCGCCTCGAGCAGCTCGGCGGGGCCATCGCCGCGCTCGGCCATCGCCTGGAGGTCCTCGAGCATCGCCACGAAGGTGCGCACGGCGTTCAGCGAGCGGGTCGCGATGCCCGGCGCCTCCTCCGCGCGGCGCAGCGCCTCCCCGAAGCTGATCCGGTCCCGCTCGGCGAGCATCGCGATCGCGGCCTCGGCGCGGTCGCCTATCCCGCGCTTGGGGACGTTGAGGATGCGGCGCAGGTTGATCTCGTCGGCGGGGTTGGCGAGCACCTGCAGGTAGGCGATCGCGTCCTTGATCTCGCGCCGCTCGTAGAAGCGCGTGCCGCCCACCACGCGGTACGGCAGGCCCACGCGGATCAGCTGGTCCTCCAGCGCCCGGGACTGGGCGTTGGCGCGGTAGAAGATCGCGATGTCCCCGGCACGACGGCCGTCGTCCACGAGCGCGTCGATCTGACGGCCGATGTAGCGGGCCTCGGACTGCTCGTCGTCGGCGACGTAGAGGGTGATCTGCTCCCCCTCGCCCTGGTCGGTCCAGAGGTTCTTCTTGCGGCGGCCCTGGTTCTCCTCGATCACCGCGTTCGCGGCGGTGAGGATGTTCTGGGTCGAGCGGTAGTTCTGCTCCAGCACGATGGTGCGCGCGGAGGGGAAGTCCTGCTCGAACTCGATGATGTTGCGGATCGTCGCACCGCGGAAGGCGTAGATCGACTGGTCGGAGTCGCCGACGACGGTGAGATCGGCGCGCGGGTCCTCCCCCACCAGCTCCCGCACCAGCTGGTACTGGGCGGTGTTGGTGTCCTGGTACTCGTCCACCAGCAGGTGGCGGAAGCGGCGCCGGTAGCCCTCGCGGATCGCGGGGTTCTCGCGCAGCAGCGCGACGGTCAGGCCGATCAGGTCGTCGAAGTCGACGGCGTTGGCCTGGCGCAGGCGCTCGGTGTAGTTCGTGAAGATCTTCGCGAGCGTCTTCTCGAACGGGTTCTTCGCGCTCTCGGCCTGATCGGCGAAGTCGATCGGGTCCACGAGGTCGTTCTTCAGCGTCGAGATGCGGGAGGCGAGCGCGCGGGGGGCGTGCTTCTTGGTGTCGAGCTGGAGGTCCTTGGCGATCGTGGTGATCAGGCGCAGCGAGTCGGCGCTGTCGTAGATCGTGAAGGAGCTCTTCAGCCCGGCCGCGGCGGCGTCGCGGCGCAGGATGCGCACGCAGGCGCTGTGGAAGGTGGAGACCCACATCGAGCGGGCGGCGGGGCCGATCAGCTCCTCGACGCGCTCGCGCATCTCGGCGGCGGCCTTGTTGGTGAAGGTGATCGCGAGGATCTCGCCGGGCAGCGCCTCGCCGGCGCGCAGCAGGTGGGCGATGCGGCGGGTGAGCACGCGGGTCTTGCCGGAGCCGGCGCCGGCGACGATCAGCAGCGGGCTGCCCCGGTGCTCGACCGCCTCGCGCTGGGCGGGGTTCAGGCCGTCGACGAGCTCGGCGAGGGCGGGTGAGTCCGCCGGGACCCGACGACGGGACGGCGCCGGGGCGGGCGGGGCGGCGACGGGCGCGGGCTCCTCCCGCGGCGGCTCGTCCTCGTAGGGCGGCTCCTCCTCGTACGGGGGCTCCTCGTGCTCGGGCGGCGGCTCGCGGTCGAGCAGGTCCGGGGCCTCCTCCTCGCGGTGCATCTCCTCGCCGTCGGTGCGTCCGTCGGCGCGAGCGTCGTCGTCGGCCGCGGCCCGGGAGGGCAGGGCCGAGGGCGTCACCTGCACGCCGTCCAGGCGGCGGAAGGCGTCGGGCAGCGAGAGGTCGTCGAAGAGTGAGCTCATGAGGCCTCCAGGATAGGCGCGGGGCCCGACAGCGGGTGTGCTGCCGGGCCCCGTGGGGACGGAGGTCGCGGTGGAGGGGAGGTGGGCTCCCTCGTCGCCGCGGGCACCGCCCGCGGCTCCGTCGCTCCGCGGGAGGCCCCCCGCGGGGATCGGATCAGACGAAGACCGCCACGATGATGTTGACGATGATCGCGGTGGGGATGCCGAACCAGACGGCCGAGGGGGTCTCGGTCTGCTTCCTGTTCGCGATGTAGGCGAGGACGGTGGCGACGATCGCCAGGAGCAGCTTGATGCCGAGCTTCATGTGGTTCGGGTCGCCGCCGATGGAGACGAGGGCGGCCAGGACGATGCCGAACACGAGCGCGCCCGCGGTGGCATGGGCCATCCCCTTGTTCGGGACGCGGGTGCGGGCGGAGGCGAACCAGGTGCCGAGCGCCACGGCCCAGCAGATCATGTGCAGCACGACGAAGAGCGAGATCAGGAAGGACATGACACCATGTTAGATCCCGGGCCTGGGAACTCCAGCGACATAGCGTGCGAGAATCACCGCATGTCAGAGGCACCTCCCGGCCCCCAGGACCCCGCACCGGAGCCCCCCGAGAGCGCAGAGCCGGCGCGGAGCACGGACCGGGCCTCGCGGGCGGTCCACAGCCCGCAGCGGCTCGCGATGCTCACCGAGGACCTCGGCTCCGCCCCGCCGGAGCGTCCCGGCGCCGGGCGCCTGCTCGCCGCGGCGGCCTCGGGCCTGCTGGTGATCGCCCTGCTGGTCTGGGGCTTGCCGTGGGCGACCGGCGCGAGCTGGGACGAGATCGTCGCGAGCCTCGCCGCGCTGCCGTGGTGGTCCGTGCCCGCGATGCTCGTGTTCGGCGCGGGGGCGCTGCTGCTGGAGGCGATGACGGTCCGCGCCGCGGTGCCCGGCTCCCGCCCCTCCCCCGTGCTGCAGGGCCACGTCGCCTCCCAGGGTGCCGCGCTCGCCCTGCCGGGCGGGTCCGTGCTGGGTCTGGGACTGCTGGCCTGGGTCCTGCGTCGCAGCGGGATCGCCCTGCCCGTGGTGCTCACCGGCATCCTCGCCGCCTCGCTGGTCGAGATGGCGATCACCTCGGTGCTGGTGCCGCTGCTGGGCGCCGGCTCCTACCTGCTCGGCTCCGCCCTCACCCCGGCCGGCGCGCTCGCCGCCGGCTGGCTGTGGGCGGCCGCCGTGGCCGCAGCCGGCGCCGTGATCGCCCTCGTCCTCAGCGCGGTGCTGCTGCGCCGCGGCGTGCTCACGGCGCTGCTCGCACAGGCCGACGGGATGCTCCCCGCCGGGGCGTCGGCGGAGATCCTCCACCAGCGGGAGGCGCTGGTGGGGATGCTGCGGCGCCGGCTCCCCGCGCTCGCGCTGCCCACGCTCGCGGCGCGGGCGCTCCAGCTCGCCGCCCTGTGGCTCGCGATCGAGGCGGTCGGCGCCGAGGTGCCCGCGCTGTTCGTCCTCGCCGTCTTCGCGCTGGGCAGGGTGCTCGCGCTGGTGCCGCTGACGCCGGGCGGTGCGGGGATCTCCGAGACCGTCAGCGGGGCGGCACTGGTCGGCCTCGGGGTGGGCTCGGCCGATGCCGCCGCCGCGATGCTCCTGCTGCTGGTCGCGATGCTGGTGGTGCCGCTGCTGGCCGGGGCGGTCGCCGTGCCCGCGGCGCTCACGCGGACTCCCGCGCGGCGCTGACGCGTCCCGCGGCGGCGGCACGGGCGTCGCGTCGGCACCGGCCGGGCGCGGGCCGGGGCCGCGTCGCCGCTCAGCCCTCGTCGTCCTCGTCGAAGTCGGGGGTCTCGATGCCGAGGGCGGAGGAGGGATGCGCGAGGAAACCCTCCCGGACGCTCGGCTGCAGCGGGAAGCCGCCGATGCTCGCCCCGTGCTCGGTGCCGACGAAGGCGGGCTCGGCGGCGACGACCGCGGCGACCTCGTGCACGTGACGGCTCGCCTCCCTGCCGCGCCCCAGGAAGCCGGCGCCGGTGTAGCCGCCCATGCGGCGGCCGCTGAGCCGCTCCGCCCGGACCGCCTCCTGGTCGAGCTGCTTCGCAGCCGCGCGCAGACCCGTGACCAGGCGTCCCAGCTCGGGATGCTCCTCGCGGGTCCAGCGCTCGTGGACCTGCTCCCCGATCTCGCGGACCTCGGGCTGCTCCGCGCGACCGGCCTCGGCCAGCGTGTTCGCCAGGCGCAGGCGCAGGAGGGTGAGCCGATCCGCCCCACGGCGCTGGGCATCGGCGAGGGCTCTGAGGCCATGGGGGTCCGCGGTCATCGTGCTCCTCCTTGTCACGAGGTCTCGAGGGTCACGAGGCCCCGGTCTCGGAGGCGTCGGGTCCCGCGGTGCGGCCTGTCCCGATCATCGTAGGCGCTGAGAGCAGATCCGTGGCCAGCCAGTCGTCGAGGATCTCGATCGCCGTCGCCCGCACCGGCGGATCGGAGAGGAAGACGTCGTGCCGCGCCCCGTCGACGGGCACGATCCGCACCCGGGGGCCGAGCCGCCGCGCGGCCGCGGCGAGGGAGCGCACGTCCAGGACGGTGTCGGCGCGGAGGGCGCGCTCGCCCCGTCGTGACGTGATCGCGGTGCGGTCCGAGTGCAGGACCAGCGCCGGTACGGCGAGCGGGCCGGCGGCCGCCAGACGCCGGTGCCCATCGAGCATCGCCCGGAGGGTGCTGGCGGGGAAGCGGTGGCCCCCGGGCGGCTTCAGCTCGAGGTCGTAGTCGTAGTCACCGCCCAGGTCACGATGGGTGGCACGGGCGTAGCTGTCGTCGCCGACGGGGAGGATGGGCCTGGTCCTCAGCCGGCGGGCCAGCAGCTGCACCGGGCCCTCGAGCAGCTTCCGCGCGCCCGGTCCGAGATGCATCTCGAGCCACGGCGAGTTCAGGGCGAGGCCCCGGACCGCGCCGGGATGGCGCAGCGCGTAGAGCGTCGCGACGAGTCCTCCCGCGGAGTGGGCGAGGATCACCGGGGGCGAGCTGCGGCCGATGCGGCGCAGCGACGCTCCGATCTCCTCGTCGTACCGGCTGAGGTGGTCGATCTCGGTGGGAGTCTGACCGGGCAGGATGCTGCGGCCGCACTTGCGCAGGTCCAGGCCCCAGACGTCGTGGCCGCGGGCGCCGAGGTGGTCCATCAGGTCACGGTCGAAGACGTAGTCCGACCAGCCGTGCATCAGCAGCACGGGCGGGGTCCGTCCGGTGCGGGGAGCGTCGCCCGGGACGGGCTCGCGGTGGATGAGGCTCGCCTGCAGCGGTCCCTCGTCGTCGCTGCCGAGGTCGATCCGGTGGAGCGTGTAGCCCGCTCCGAGCACCGGGTCGGTGCTCACACGTCCTTGGAGCTCTCCCGCAGCAGCTCGACGACCTCGCCGCGGCGGTAGCGGCGGTGACCGCCGAGGGTGCGCATGTAGGTGAGCTTGCCCGCCTGGGCCCAGCGCGTGACCGTCTTGGGGTCCACATGGAACATGCTCGCGACCTCCGCGGGCGTCATCAGCTCAGCGGCGTCGTCCCCGTCGGGCACTCCACCGGGGTGCTGATCCGTGGAAGCGTTCATCGAGGAGGAGACCTTTCGCTGGGGGAGACGGCTCGAGACGGGACGGGGGTCCCCACTGCACTCGAGTACCGAGATAAGACTACCCGGTACGGTGTATGGGCCGGTAGAAGGCGGGCCGCGAAACGCCCAATTCCTTCACCGGGCGGTGCTCCGCCCGTCACACCGGGCGCCGCAGAAGGGACGTCGGGCACGTCCGGAGGGTCGCGGTTCGCCGTCGGCCGGAGCGACCATGTACTCTGGGCATCCGAAACTAATGCCATCCTCCGGGTCGTCGAGCACACCCGGCACCCGACGCACAGGGGGTCAGATCCATGGGTCGCGGCCGACAGAAAGCCAAGCACACCAAGGTGGCACGAGACCTCAAGTACTACAGCCCGCCGACGGATCTCTCAGCGCTGCAGCGGGAGCTGCAGTCTCAGCGGAGCGAGACCTCCTCCGCCGACGGGGACGACTGGGGCGAGGACGCCGAGGACTGGGCCGACGAGGACGCCCCGTCCGCACATCGCCGCTGAGCGGCGCGCGGCAGGCTCCGCGGAGCCCCCGCACACCAGGAGGGCCGACCTGATGGGTCGGCCCTCCTGCTGTGTGCGGGGTGGCCGCTCAGGCCCAGCCGGGGTGCTGGCCGGCGAGCATGACCGCGCCGCCCTCGACGCCCTTGGCGCCGGCGACGACGTGCTCGAGCACATGGCCGGGCTCGGGCAGGGACTCCTCGGCCACGACCTCGCCGATCGCGCGGGCACCGAGGCCGCGCTCGGCGAGCACGGCCAGGACCTGGTCGGCCTGCTCCTGCGCGACCAGGGCGACCATGCCGATGCCCATGTTCAGCGTGCCCTCGAGGTCGAGCTGCGGGACGGAGCCCCACCCGGCGACGCGGGAGAACACGGGGGTCGGCTCCCAGAGGGCGCGGTCCACGCGGGCCGCGAGGCCGTGCGGCATGACCCGGGCGAGGTTCGCGGCGAGCCCGCCGCCGGTGACATGGCTGAGGGCGTGGACCGCGCCGACGGTGCGGGCGTCGCGCAGCACGGCCAGCAGGTCCGCGGTGTAGATGCGGGTGGGCTCCAGGAGCTCCTCCCCCAGCGTGCGGCCGAAGTCCTCGACGCGCTGCTCGAGGGTGAGCCCGGCGGCGGAGACCACGGCGCGGACCAGGGAGTACCCGTTGGAGTGCAGGCCGGAGGCGTCCATGCCGATCACGACGTCGCCCTGGCGCACCCGGTCGGGGCCCAGCAGGTCGTCGGCCTCGACCACGCCGACCGCGGCGCCCGCGACGTCGTAGTCCTCGGCGGACATCAGCCCCGGGTGCTCGGCGGTCTCCCCGCCGACGAGGGCGCAGCCCGCGAGGCGGCATCCCTCGGCGATCCCGCGCACGATGTCGGCGATCCGCTCGGGCACCACGGCGCCGCAGGCGATGTAGTCGGTCATCGCCAGCGGTGCGGCGCCGACCACGACGATGTCGTCGATGACCATGCCGACCAGGTCCTGGCCGATCGTGTCGTGCACGTCGAGGGCGCGCGCGATCGCGATCTTCGTGCCGACGCCGTCGGTCGAGGAGGCGAGCAGCGGGCGGCGGTACTCCTTCAGCGCGGAGACGTCGAGGAGCCCGGCGAAGGCGCCGATCCCGCCGAGGACGTCGGGGCCGTGCGTCGCCGCGACGGCCTCCTTCATCAGCTCGACGGCACGGTCGCCCGCAGCGGTGTCGACACCGGCGGAGGCGTAGGTGATCGCGTCGCCCGAGGCGGGGCGGGGGGTGGTGTTCATGCGTCCTTCCCGACGGCGGCCGGCTCGCCGGGGCGAGCCTGGAGGATGCCCTGTGCCCGGGCGACGGGCTCCGGCAGGGCGACCGGGTACTTCCCGGAGAAGCAGGCGGTGCACAGCCGCTCCTCAAGCTGGCCGCTGGCGGCGATCATCCCCTCCTCGGAGATGTAGCCGAGCGAGTCCGCGCCGAGCGAGCGGGCGATCTCCTCGATGCCCAGGCCGTTGGCGATGAGCTCGGCCCGGGAGGCGAAGTCGATGCCGTAGAAGCAGGGCCAGCGCACCGGCGGCGAGGAGATCCGCACATGGACCTCGGCGGCGCCGGCCTCGCGCAGCATCCGCACCACGGCGCGCTGCGTGTTCCCGCGCACGATGGAGTCGTCGATGACCACGAGGCGCTTGCCCTGGATCACCTCGCGCAGCGGGTTGAGCTTCAGGCGGATGCCGAGCTGGCGGATGGTCTGGGAGGGCTGGATGAAGGTGCGGCCCACGTAGGCGTTCTTGACCATGCCCTGCCCGTAGGGGATACCGGACTCCTGGGCGTAGCCGATCGCGGCAGGGGTCCCGGACTCGGGGGTGGGGATGACCAGGTCGGCCTCGACGGGGTGCTCGCGGGCGAGCTGGCGGCCCATCTCGGCGCGGGACTCGTTCACGCTGCGTCCGGCGATGCGGGTGTCGGGACGGGCGAGGTACACGTACTCGAACACGCAGCCCTTGGGCTCCGCGGGGACGACCTGCTCGCTGTGCAGGCCCTGCTCGTCGACGATGACCATCTCGCCGGGGGCGACCTCGCGCACGAAGCTCGCACCGCAGATGTCCAGCGCCGCGGTCTCCGAGGCGATGACCCAGCCGCGCTCGAGCCGGCCCAGCACCAGCGGGCGGATGCCCTGCGGGTCCCGCGCCGCGTACAGCGCGGTCTCGTCCATGAGGGTGAAGCAGTAGGCGCCGCGCAGGTGCGGCATGACCTCGCGCAGCGAGTCGGCGAGGGTGCCCTCGGAGTTCAGCAGCGCGGTGACCAGGGCGGTGTCGGTGGTGTTGCCGCGGGCGAGCTCGCCGGTGCGGGGCGTGCCCTGCCGCTCGTGGATCAGCTCGAGCAGCTCCTCGGTGTTGACGAGGTTGCCGTTGTGGGCGAGCGCCACGGTGCCCTCGTGCCGGGGGCCGAGGGTGGGCTGGGCGTTGGACCAGACGGACCCGCCGGTGGTCGCGTAGCGGGTGTGCCCGATCGCGATGTGCCCCTGGAGGGTGCCGAGGGAGGCCTCGTCGAAGACCTGGGAGACCAGTCCCATGTCCTTGTAGACCAGGATCTGCGAGCCGTCGGAGGTCGCGATGCCCGCGGACTCCTGGCCGCGGTGCTGCAGCGCGTACAGCCCGTAGTAGGTCAGCTTCGAGACGTCCTCGCCGGGGGCGAAGACGCCGAAGACCCCGCAGGCGTCCTGCGGGCCCTTCTCCCGGGGAGCAGGTCATGGGAGAGTTTTCCGTCGCCGCGTGCCACCGGTCCATGATGCCACAGCGAGGACCTGAGGCCGCCGTGCGGTCCGTCCCGCGGGCAGGGCGCGGCAGGGAGGGGTGCGGCACCCGCCCGCCCACGCGGTCCCCGGGGCGGGAGGCGTGCGCTCGACCGCGGGATGCGTGCACTCGACCCGGGGATGCGGGCGCTCAGCCGCGGCGGCGGTCCTCGCGGCGGTGGCGGCGCGCATCGACGAACGAGGCGATCGCCGCGATCGGGAGCCCGATCACGACCATGGCCAGCAGCACGAAGTTCACGACGCCGCGGAGGTCGCCGAAGCCGAACAGCGGCACGCTCAGCAGGGCCAGGATCCCGGGCACCAGGAAGGACAGCAGGACCCAGAACCCGAGGGCGGGGGCGCGCCGGCGGCGGACGTAGAGGGCGGTGCGCGGACTCCCGGCTTCCTCTGCCTCCCCGGCGCCGTCGGCGTCGGTCGGGTCAGCGGTGGGGGCCGAGTCGACGGCATCCGCCGCGGCGTCCGTGCGGCCCGTCAGGTGCTCGCGATCCTCGTCCTCGGGACGGGACTGGGGGTTCTCGGTGGTGTTCACGGTGTTCACAGCTCTCCTGCGGCATCGACCGTCGCGGCGACGATCGCCGGGTCGGTCAGGGTCTCGGGGGCGTCGGGCTCGACGGGCGCACCGGGCCGCCGACGGGCGGAGAGGTGCACGGAGCCGACGCCGGAGCGTCGGACGAGGTCCACGACGTCGGCGGGGCGGACCCCTCCCCCGGCGCAGATCTCGACGAGGTCCTCGGCGGCGTCGACCATCGCGGAGAGGTCGTCGGCGCCGTCGAGGGCCCGAGCCTGCCCTCCCGAGCTGAGAACTCGGTGGATCCCGAGGCCGATCGCGGCCTGGACGGCGGCGACGCGGGCCTCGCGCGAGGGCATCGCGTCGACGGCGCGGTGCAGGGTGAGGGTCAGTCCGCGGCCGGCGCGCTGGGCGGCGAGGAGGGCGCTGTCGCGCACGGCTTCGAGGGCGGGGAGGTCGAGCTCGCCGGCCTCGGTCAGCACCCCGAGCACGACGCCCGCGGCGCCGGCGTCGACGACGGCGGCCGCCTGGTCCGCCATCTGCCAGGTCGCGTCGGCGTCGGCCGCGAACTCGGTCGGCCTGCCGAGGAAGTCCGCGCTGCTCGCCCGGGGGCGGATCAGCGCGTGCACGTCGAGGTGGGGCTTCGCGTCCCGGGCGGCGACGAGCTCGCGGGCGCGGCGCACGGCCGGCTCGACGAGCTCGGGCGCGGGGGTGGTGCCGCCGAGGTCGAGGTCCTGGCACAGCTCGATCCGGTCGGCGCCGGCGAGCGCGGCGACCTCGAGGCCGGCGAGGTCCTCCACGGCGATCTCGACGGCGGGGCTCATCGCGTCTCCTCGGCGGTCTGCTCGCCGCGGTCCGGGGCCGACCCGTCGTCGTTCGGCGCCTCGCCGCCGGCGGGCCGCCCGCCGGTGCCGCCGGCGGTGCGGACCGTGCGTCGCGGGCCGGGCAGGGGCAGCAGCTCGGAGAGGTCGCTGCGCTCGCCCGACGCGGTGACCCGGCCGTCCGCGACGGCCGCGACCCAGGTCAGGTCTCCGGTGACGAGAGCGAGCCAGGTCGCGGCGTCGGTCTCGACCACGGCAGGCGGGGTGCCGCGGGTGTGGCGGGTGCCGGCGATGGCCTGGACCGCGGCGTAGGGCGGGACCCGCAGCTCCACGGCACCGCCGGGATGCTCCTCGGCGAAGAGCTCCAGGGTGTGCCGCACGGCGGGGGCGAGCACCGGGCGGCGCGCGGCCGCGGGATCTCTCGCCCAGGCCGCGAGCGCGGCGCGGCCGGCCTCGGGGTCGGTACGGCGGGTCACCACGTCAGGCCGTCGTCTCCGGCAGGAGGTCATGGACGGCGATGGTGTCGGCGCGGTCCGGGCCCACGCCGATGGCGCTGATGCGGCAGCCGGCGAGCTCCTCGAGGCGGCGCACGTAGGCCTGCGCGTTCTCGGGCAGCTCCTCGAAGGTGCGCGCCTCGGAGAGGTCCTCGGTCCAGCCGGGCAGGGTCTCGTAGACCGGCACGGCGTGGTGGAACTCGGTCTGGGTCATCGGCATCTCGCGGTGGATCACGCCGTCCACGTCGTAGCCGGTGCAGATCGGGACCTCGTCGATGCCGGTGAGGACGTCGAGCTTGGTCAGCACGATGTCGGTGAAGCCGTTGATGCGCACCGCGTGGCGGATCATCAGCGCGTCGTACCAGCCGCAGCGGCGGGGACGGCCGGTGTTCACGCCCACCTCGCCGCCGGTCTTCTGGAGGTACTCGCCCCACTTGTCCTCGAGCTCGGTGGGGAACGGTCCGGCGCCCACGCGGGTGGTGTACGCCTTGACGATCCCGATCACCCGGTCGATGCGGGTGGGGCCGACGCCGGTGCCCGTCACGGCGCCGCCCGCGGTGGGGTTGGAGCTGGTGACGAAGGGGTAGGTGCCGTGGTCGACGTCGAGGAAGGTGGCCTGGCCGCCCTCCATCAGCACGACCTCACCGCGGTCCAGCGCATCGCCCAGCAGCAGCGTGGTGTCCACGACCATGGGGCGCAGGCGCTCCGCGTAGGAGAGCAGGCCCTCGACGATCTCGTCGACCTCGACGGCGCGACGGTTGTAGAGCTTGACCAGCAGCTCGTTCTTCTGACGCAGCGCGCCCTCGACCTTCTGGCGCAGGATCGAGGCGTCGTAGAGATCCTGCACACGGATGCCGAGACGGCCCACCTTGTCGATGTAGGCGGGGCCGATGCCGCGCCCGGTGGTGCCGATCGCGCGCTTGCCGAGGAAGCGCTCGGTGACCTTGTCGAGGGTCTGGTGATAGGGCGCGACGATGTGGGCGTTGGCGCTGATGCGCAGACGGGTGGTGTCCACGCCGCGCGACTCGAGCATCCCGATCTCCTCGAACAGCGCCTCGAGGTTCACTACGACGCCGTTGCCGATCACGGGGGTGACCTGCGGGGAGAGAATTCCGGCGGGAAGGAGCTTGAGCTCGAACTTCTCGCCGTCGACGACCACGGTGTGGCCGGCGTTGTTGCCCCCGTTGGGCTTGACGACGTAGTCGACGCGCTCTCCGAGCAGGTCGGTGGCCTTGCCCTTCCCCTCGTCGCCCCACTGGGCTCCGACGATCACGACGGCGGGCATGGCGACTCCTGGGAACGATGTCGGAACTTCTGCACAGGTGACCGCGTGCGGTGCACAGGGCCGCGTGGATCCTACCAAGCGCCGTCCGGGAGCACGTCCGAGGGGTGACGGCGGGCGCTGCATCCAGTGGCGCTCAGCCGGCATCCGACCCCGCATGCGGCGACCGCTGTGCACTGGGCGCCGCTGGTCGCACACGCACCGCCCGCGCTGTCCGGGCCGGCTCCGATCCTGCCAGGCCAGCGCAGGTCCCGCCGGTCCGGCCGGGCTCGCGCAGGCCCGGGCCGGGAGCCGGCTCAGTCCAGCAGGCTCGGGTCCGCCTCGCGCAGGAAGTCGGTGATGCGGTCGGCTTCGGGCTGGTCGCCGAGACGGCGGGAGACCTCTCCCAGCAGCGCCAGCGCACGCAGCACGCCGCGGTTCGGCGCGTGGGAGGCGGGGATCGGGCCCTGACCGCGCCAGCCGTTGCGGCGCAGCGCGTCGAGGCCCCGGTGGTAGCCGGTGCGGGCGCAGGCGTAGGCGGTGATCTCGTCACCGTCGCTCAGCGCGTCCTCGGCGAGGGTGGCCCAGGCCAGAGGGGAGTCCAGATGCCGGGCGACGACCTCGCGCGGCTCGCCCTCGACGAGCTCCTCGGCGACCTGGACGTCGACGAAGTCGTCGGGGAGGCGGGTCTCCGGAATGCCCAGGAGATTCCCGCTGGTGAGGTTATCGGTACGATCAGCCATGCAAGCATCGTAGGCGCAGCCGCCCGATGACCACAGAACAGAGTGAATCGCCCATGTCACACACGCAGGACGGCTCCGAGCTTCTCACCGGGCCCGGAGCCGGTGGGCTGCTCCGCTCGGCCGTCGGCAACTCGGGCGGGGTGCTGCACAGCTGGCAGCTCGACCACGTCGACCACCGCCCTGGCCGCAGCACCAAGGCCCTGTACCGCACCCAGGTCTCCTGGCCCGAGCTCGACGGCCCCCAGGCCCCGGCCCGGGAGGAGCTGTTCGGCGCGAGCGCCCACATCGGGGAGCGCGAGAAGAACCTCTACGTCGCCGAGCAGACCCTGGTGATGACCGACGGGGACATCAACGTGCGGGTGTGGCGCTACCCCCACGATCCGTGGCTGCCGATGCTCCCGCAGGTCTGCTATCCCGACATCGTCGGCCGCACCCTGCACGACCTGGGCGTCTCCCTCGGTCCGGACCCGTCCGAGCCGATCGCGATCGATGTCGTCTCCTACCGTCCCGGCCGGCGCGCCGTGCTGCGCGCCTCCCAGGGCGCCGCGGCCGTGTACCTCAAGGTCATGCAGCCGCACCGCAGCGGCGAGATCGTGGAGCGCCATCAGCGCCTGCTCTCCGCCGGGGTGCCGGTGCCCGAGGTCATCGCGCACCATCAGGGTCTCGTCGTGCTCGCGGAGCTGCCGGGCCGGCCGCTCGCCCGCGCGGTGATCGACGAGGGCGTGGACTCCTGCCGCGCCGAGGACCTGGTCGCGCTGCTGGACCGCCTGCCCGCCTCGATGTACGGCCTGTCGCTGCGGCCGCCGTGGACCGACTCGGTCGAGTTCTACGCGGGGATCGTCGCCTCCGCGGTGCCCGCGCTCGGGCCGCGTCTGGACGCGCTGGTGCGGGAGATCCGCGAGGGCCTGGCCGCGATCGAGCAGCGGATCGACATGCGCCCGCACGACGTCGTCCACGGCGACTTCTACGAGGCGCAGGTGTTCGTCCAGGACGGCAGGGTCGTGGGCCTGCTCGACATCGACACCGTCGGCCCGGGCCGACGCGCCGACGACCTCGCCTGTCTGCTCGCTCATCTCAGCGTCCTGGCCGACTACGGCAACGTCGGGCGCATCGACCGCGGCATGCAGCAGCGGGTCGAGGACGCGATCCGCACCTGGCACGAGACCTTCCAGGAACGGGTCGATCCGGTGGAGCTCGCGCTGCGCTCCGCAGGGGTCGTGCTCTCGCTCGCGACCGGGCCGCACCGTCAGCAGGAGGCGGCCTGGGAGGCCGCGACCGAGGCGATCGTGCGCGTGGCCGAGGAGTGGGTCGCCGCGGCACGGCACGCGGAGCGGCAGCGGATCGACCGGGCCGCCGCGGCGCAGCCCGCGACGCCCGCGCCCGGTCAACCGGCCGCCCAGCAGGCTGGTCCGGCCGCGGGGGCGCAGCGCGCCGCGCAGTCCCCTCCGACGCAGGGGCCGACGGGCATGCGGCAGGTCCCTGCCCAGGGCATGCACGTGCCGAGCGGTCCCGGGATCGCTCCCCCGTCGGGCTCCTCGGCGGTGCACCAGTCCGCTCCGCCGCAGCGCTCGGCGCCCTCGCAGTCGGCGCCCCACCAGTCGGCCCAGCACCCGTCGGCCCAGCACGTTTCGGCCCCGCAGCACTCGGCCCCGCAGCACTCGGCGCCGGCGCACCACTCGGCACCAGCTCAGCAATCGGCACCCCCGCAGCAGTCGGCACCGGCTCAGCAGTCGGCGCCCCCGCAGCAGTCGGCCGCGCCGCAGTACGTCGCCCCGCCGCAGCAGCACGGCGCCCCTGACCGCTCCGCGCCGCCGCAGCAGTTCGCCGCACCGGTCCAGCAGTCGGCACCGACGCAGCCGGTTCCCCCTCAGGCGGCGCCGCAGCAGTCCGCTCCCCCGACGGACCGCCCGTCCGAGCCGGTCGACCAGCACCCCGAGGACGACTCCCCCACCCAGGAGCGGAGGATCTCCTCGATCCCTCCCCGCTGACCCCGCGCCGGCGGAGCCCGCACCTGTGCCACGATCGAGGGCATGCGTGCAGTGCTCCAGAGAGTCGACGGTGCCCGGGTCGAGGTCGAGGGCGAGGTGGTCGGAGAGATCACCGGCGAGGGCCTCGTCGCGCTCGTCGGCGTCACCCATGAGGACGGCCCCGAGCAGGTCGCCACGATCGCGCGGAAGATCGCCGAGCTGCGGATCCTGGACGGCGAGCGCTCGGTCCAGGACACGGGCGCGCAGGTGCTCGTGATCTCGCAGTTCACCCTCTACGCCGACGTGCGCAAGGGGCGCCGTCCGTCCTGGAACGGCGCCGCCCCGGCCCCGGTCGCCGAGCCGCTCGTGCAGCAGGTGGTCGACGCGCTGCGTGAGCGCGGGATCACGGTCGCGACGGGCCGCTTCGGCGCCCACATGCGGGTGGGGCTGACGAACGACGGGCCGGTGACGATCCTGCTCGAGGCCTGAGCACCCGCAGCCTCGGCTGGAGGATCAGCCGCGCAGCATCCGGTGGAGCTCGGGGACCGTCGCGGCGTAGGGCAGGTCGGCGGCGCGCTCGGCGTCCCCGCCGTAGCCCCAGCCCACCAGCACCGCGTCGAGGCCGTGCACGGCGGCACCTTCCGCGTCGTGCAGTCGGTCCCCCACCATCACGGCCCCGCCGGCCGCGGAGACGCCGAGCCGCTCGAGGACGCTGGCGATCACCTGCGCCTTGTGGGTGCGGCCCGCGGCGAGATCGGTGCCGCCGATCAGATCGAGGTCCGCGGTGAGGCCCTGGTGCTCCAGCACCCTGCGCGCGGTGGTCTCGGGCTTGTTGGTCGCGATCGCGACGGTGCGGCCGTCGGCCCGCAGCCCGGAGATGAGGTCTGCCATCCCGGCGTAGGGGACGCTGAACGTGAATCCCTCGGCGAGGTAGTGGTCGGTGTAGGCCAGGCGCAGCGCCTCGGCCCGCTCGGCGTCCATCCCCAGCTCGGAGCGGAAGGAGTCCACGAGCGGCGGCCCGATGAAGGACTGCAGGCGCTCCGCACCGGGATGCTCCTCGCCGCAGGCGTCGAAGGCGTGCTCGAGGGCGGCGAGGATGCCGGGCGCCGACTCGACGACGGTGCCGTCCAGGTCCAGCAGCACGACGGGCACGGAGGTGAGATCACGGGAGGTCACAGCGGTCATGGTCCGACCATATCCAGGCGGCCGGTCATGGTCCCCGGGGGGCCCGAGGCGCGGGCACCGGTCCGACGCGAGCCGCGGCCCGACCGGGACCCGCGACCCGGCCGGCACGCGCGCCGCCGAGCGCCCGTCGGCCGCGTCGGGGCTCGAACCCGCCCGTGGCCACCGATGGCCGCCGAATGCACGGCCGGCCTCGGCCCGCGTAGGCTGGGCCCATGACCTACACACTCGTGCTGCTCCGCCACGGCGAGAGCGACTGGAACGCGAAGAACCTGTTCACCGGCTGGGTCGACGTGGCCCTGACCGACAAGGGCCGCCAGGAGGCCGTCGACGGCGGCGAGCTGATGAAGGAGGCCGGCATCCTCCCCGATGTCGTGCACACCTCGCTGCAGCGTCGCGCCATCATGACCGCGAACCTCTCCCTGGATGCGGCCGACCGCCACTGGATCCCCGTCAAGCGCGACTGGCGCCTGAACGAGCGCCACTACGGCGCGCTGCAGGGCATGAACAAGTCGGAGATCCGCGAGAAGTACGGCGAGGAGAAGTTCATGGCCTGGCGCCGCTCCTACGACACCCCGCCGCCCGAGATCGAGTTCGGCACCGAGTTCTCCCAGGACCAGGACCCGCAGTACGCCGACCTCGGCGACCAGCTGCCGAAGTCCGAGTGCCTCAAGGACGTCGTCGAGCGCTTCCTCCCCTACTGGGAGGAGGGCATCAAGCCCGATCTCGTCGAGGGGAAGACGGTGCTGATCGCCGCCCACGGCAACTCGCTGCGCGCGCTGGTGAAGTACCTCGACGGCATCTCCGACGAGGAGATCTCCGGCCTGAACATCCCCACCGGCCAGCCGCTGGTCTACGAGCTCGACGAGGACTTCCAGCCCGTCGAGAAGGGCGGCCGCTACCTCGACCCGGTCGCCGCGAAGGCCGCTGCCGAGGCCGTCGCCAACCAGGGCAAGAAGTGATCTGACCTCGCCCGATGAGAACGGCGCCCCCACCTCGCGGCGGGGGCGCCGTTCTCGTCCTCGGCCTCAGCGACGCTTGCGGGTCCCGAACAGGGAGCGGCTGATCTCGCGGCCGAGCACTGTGCCGGCCGAGCGGAGGAAGGACTTCACGGCGGGGTTGCCCATGAACCCCTCGTCCTTCTTCGCGGGCTTCTTCGCGGCGGGCTTCGCCTCGGAGCCCGCGCCCTTTGCGGCACCCTTCCCCGCGGCCTCCTTCTCCGCGGCGGCCGCGGCCTCGGCGTCGGCCGCGGCGCGCTTCTGGAGGATCTCGTAGGCGGACTCGTTGTCCACCGCCTCGCCGTACTCGTCCATCAGCGGAGAGGCCGCGGCAAACTCCTTGATGACCTGCTCGCCGGCGGGCTCCATCGAGCTCTCCGGGGCGCGCACCGCGGTGATCGCGACCGGCGTCGGGGCGCCGTCCTCGCTCATCACGGTCACGATCGCCTCACCGGTGCCGAGGGCGGGGATGACCTCCTCGAGGTCGTGCTCGGAGGTGGGGAAGGTCTTCGCGGTGGCCTTGAGCGCCTTCGCGTCGTCCGGGGTGAAGGCGCGCAGCGCGTGCTGGACCCGGTTGCCGAGCTGGGCGAGGACGTCGCCGGGGAGGTCCTTCGGGGTCTGGGTGACGAAGAAGATGCCCACGCCCTTGGAGCGGATCAGGCGCACGGTCTGGACCACCTGGTCCAGGAACGCCTTGGAGGCGTCCTTGAACAGCAGGTGCGCCTCGTCGAAGAAGAACACCAGCTTCGGCACCTCGGCATCGCCCACCTCGGGCAGCTCCTGGTACAGCTCGGCCAGCATCCACATCATGAAGGTGGAGAACAGCGCCGGTCGGGAGGCGACCCCGGGCAGCTCGAGGCAGGAGATCATGCCCGCGCCGTCCTTCGTGCGCAGCAGCTGCTGGGTGTCGAAGGCGGGCTCGCCGAAGAAGACGTCCGCGCCGGAGGCCTCGAAGGCGGTGAGGCTGCGCAGGATCACGCCGGCGGTCGCGCTCGAGATCCCGCCGATGCCCTTGAGTTCGTCCTTGCCCTCGTCGGAGGTGAGGAACTGGATCAGGGCGCGCAGGTCCTTGAGGTCCAGCAGCGCCAGGCCCTGGGTGTCCGCGTAGTGGAAGATCAGCCCGAGCGAGGACTCCTGGGTGTGGTTCAGCTCGAGCACCTTCGCCATCAGCACCGGCCCGAAGTCGCAGACGGTGGTGCGGATCGGGACGCCCTCGCCCTGCCCGCCGAGGGTGAAGAACTCCGTGGGCGCCGCGCGAGAGACCCACTCCTGGCCGCGGGCCGCGGCGCGCGCGGTGAGCTTGTCGGAGGCGGTGCCGGGCACGGCGATGCCGGAGAGGTCGCCCTTCATGTCGGCGACGAACACGGCGGCTCCTGCGTGGGCGGCCTGCTCGGCGATGACCTGGAGGGTGCGGGTCTTGCCGGTGCCGGTCGCGCCCGCGATCAGGCCGTGGCGGTTCAGCATCGAGACCGCGAGGTTCACCGGCACGCTCGGGTCGGGCTCGTCCCCGTCGAGCATCGCGCCGAGGTGGATGCGCGCGCCCTCGAAACCGTAGGCGGTGCGGATCGCCTCGGCCTCCGCCGAGCTCGCCGGCGGTGCGGCCGGGGCGTCCTGCGTCTCGGGCGCGGCGGCGTCCTGCATCTCGGGCGTGCCGGGATCCTGCTGCGGGCTGGTCATCGTGGCCTCCTCGCCGGCGCACCGGCACGCTCGTGGTCGGGACGCACCGATCGTAGCGGGAGGAGGTGGCTCACCCGTTACCGTGATCACATGAAGCCACCCCCGCCGGCCGGGATCCGCGCCGAGGACGAGCTCGCCGCGGCGGACGTGCGCGTCATGCTCACCGCCCCCTCCCGCACCGCCCTGCTCGAGAACCTCGGGATCACCGACCAGGACGCCTCGGACCTGCTCCCCCTGCTCGACGCCGCCGCGGCCGACGAGGAGGTGCTCGCCGAGGTGACCGCGATCGCGAACCGTCTGCGCGCCGCCGCCGGACTCGAGGTGCCCGAGGTCGACCTCGCCGCCGAGAAGGACCGCCACGACGCGCTCCAGCGGCGTCTCGCTCCCGGGGAGGGTCTGGTCGCGATCCTCGCGCTGCTCGTCTCGACCTCGACGGTGCGCGCCTGGCACAACGCCCGCGACCTCACCCCCGAGCAGTCCTGGGAGGTGCTCGCCGATCTCGGCCAGCAGATGCGGGTCCACCGCGCCGGCACGGGGCGCCTGGGCCTCCACCAGCTGAACTGGGTGAGCATGAACTGGGCGGGCCGGCTCGTGCATCTCGGGCGCCTCCAGTTCGACCTGCACCGCCAGAGGGTCGCCCTGCTCGCGGGCTCCGGCTCGACGCCGTCGGCCGACGGATCGGCTCCCGCGGCCGACGGGTCGGCTCCCTTGGCCGACGACCCCCGCCGCTGGGTGCTCGGCACCCACATCCCGGCGCGCGGTCCGCTGGATCCCGCGGAGGTCGACGCCTCCTTCGACGCCGCGACCGCGTACTTCACGGAGCACTACCCCGAGCTCGGCGCGGGGCGCGGCACGGAGGAGCCCGCGTTCGGCCGTGAGTTCGTCTGCGACTCGTGGCTGCTGAGCGACCAGCTCGCCGAGATCACGGGAGAGGGCTCGAACCTCGCCCGCTTCGCCGCGCGCTGGGAGATGCTCGAGCGCTCCCGGATGGACGACGGGGCGCTCTTCTTCGTGTTCGGCCGTCGGCCCCCGGTCGACGTCGCCTCGCTCCCCCGCACCTCGCGCCTCGAGCGCGGGGTCGCCGAGCGCCTCGAGGACGGGCGCGGCTGGACCGGCGGACTCGGCCGCATGCTCCGCTGAGCCTGCCCACCTCAGCCCGGGCTCGCGCGGCCTCCGGCTCAGATCTCGGTGCCCGACCCGTCGTAAAGAGTGAGCACCTGGTCGAAGGCGCGGACCGGGTCGATGCCGCGCCGCATGGAGATCGCGAAGGCGCTGCGGGTCAGGGCGAAGCTCACCTGCACCAGGATCACCGCATGATCGCGGGCGAACTCGCCCTCGAGCGACTCGGCGAGCTCCTCGACCAGCTCGGTCTGCATCGCCTGGAGGTTTCCGCTGGAGACCAGGTGCAGGCTCGGCTCCTGCTCCATGACCTGCTTCTTCAGCTCGCGCAGACCGCGGTCGACGGGGACGTTCGCAATCGCTTCGCGCATCATCGAGCGCATCGCTTCACGCGCCGGCATGACCGGGAGCTTCTCCCGCAACGAGGCGATCGCCTGTGCACCCTCCCCGCCGTTGATCCCGAGGATCGCGGACTCCTTGGTCACCCAGTGGTTGAAGAAGGTGCGGGTGGAGACCCCGGCACGCTCGGCGATCATCTGCGCCGTCACGGCCGAGAGCCCGCGCTCGACCACCAGCTCGAGGGCGGCGCGGTGCATCGCCATGCGGGTCTGGCGCTTCTTCTGCTCCCGCAGGCCGAGCTCCTCCGAGCCCGCGGGGTCATGGTCATCGGTCGTCTGCGCGGAAGTCACGCCCCCATCCTAGGTCCGACACATCACAAAATCTGCACTCGATGCAATAGTGCAGTCAATGCAACAGTTCTGTAGTGTGTGCGAGTCACAGCCCGACGGGGTGCTGCGGCCGTCTCCCCACCGCTCACTCCCGAGGACCTCATGACTGCATCCACCACCCGGGCAGCGCAGCCGGCCGCTGCGGAGCCCGCCGCCTTCACCGGCCTAGACCGCCAGGGCAAGCTCGTCTTCGTCGGGCTCATGCTCGGCATGTTCGTCGCCTCCCTCTCCCAGACCGTCGTCGGCCCCGCGATGCCGCGCATCGTCGCCGAGCTCGGCGGCGTCGAGCACTACAACTGGATCGCGACCGCCGCGATGCTCGTCTCCGCCGTCGCGGTCCCCGTCGTCGGCAAGCTCTCCGACCTCTACGGCCGACGCTGGTTCTACCTCGGCGGCCTCGCCGTGTTCATGATCGGCTCCGTGCTCGCCGGCCTCGCCCAGGGCTTCTGGTTCCTGGTCTTCGCCCGCGCCGTGCAGGGCCTGGGCATGGGCACCCTGATGCCGCTGAGCCAGACGATCATCGGCGACATCATCCCGCCCCGTCAGCGCGGCAAGTACCAGGGCATCATGGGCGCCGTCTTCGGCGTCACCTCGGTCGCCGGCCCGCTGATCGGCGGCACCATCACCGACCACGTCGGCTGGCGCTGGCTGTTCTTCCTCACCCTGCCGCTGGGCGTGGTCGCCTTCGGCTTCATCCTGCGCTTCCTCCACCTGGAGAAGTCCCAGCAGCACGGCAAGGTCGACTTCTGGGGCATCCTCACCCTCACCCCGGGCCTCGTGCTCGCGCTGCTGGCCACCACGTGGGGCGGCGGCGACTACGAGTGGACCTCCCCCGTGATCATCGGGATGTACGCGGTGGCCGCACTCTTCCTCGTCGCCTTCGTGGTGATCGAGACCCGGGTCGAGGAGCCGCTGCTGCCCCTGCACCTGCTGCTGCGCCCGATCGTGGCGCTGTCGGTCGCGGCCTCCTTCGCGATCGCGGTGGCGATGTTCGGCGCGATCATCTACATCCCCGTCTACGCGCAGGGCGTCATGGGCGTCTCCGCCACCAATTCCGGCATGATCCTCGTCCCGCAGTCGGTCGCGATGATCCTCACCTCGATCCTGGTGGGCCTGCTCATCTCCCGCACCGGCCGCTACCGCCCGTTCCTGATCCTGGGCGGCGTGGTGATGGTCGCGGGCTACCTGCTGCTGGCGAACCTCTCCTACGGCGACACGCAGTGGCACCTGACCCTCGCGATGATCGTGATCGGCCTGGGGCTCGGCCTGTCGATGCAGGTCTACACGCTGGTCGTGCAGAACGCCGTCTCCCGCCGCGAGCTCGGCACCGCGACCGCCGCGATCCAGTTCTTCCGCAACATCGGCTCGACGGTGGGCACCGCCGTGCTCGGCACCGTGATGACCGCCTCGATGTCCACCGCGATCCCCGAGAAGATCGCGGCCCTGCCGCCCGAGCAGCTCGCCGCGCTGCAGAGCACGGGCGGTGAGGTCGACACCAGCACCCTCGAGAACGCGGTGCTGGACCCCTCCGCCCTGGCGAAGCTGCCCGAGTTCCTCGTGGACCCGGTGCGCGGCGGGCTGAGCGATGCGATGCACGACGTGTTCCTCACCGCGGTGCCCTTCGCGGTCCTCGCGCTGGTGCTCTCGCTGTTCATCAAGCACGTGCCGCTGCGCGAGACCGTCGAGACCGCCGATGAGCAGGTCGCACAGCCCGGCCTCGACGCGGCCGCGGAGCTCAGCGGCACCGGCTCCGAGCCGGAGGACCTCCACCCCCGCACCGGGCCGATCCCGGTCGTGGACCCCGAGGCCGACGCCGACGCGGGACAGCGCCCCGCCGACGACGGACACGATCCGGTGGGCACCGCCCGCTGAGCCGGCCCGTCGGCCCGTCGGCCGTCGACCCACTCCGGCGACGCACCTCGCCGAGACTCCGAGAGCTCCGTTCCACCCGCTCCACCCGGGAGGAACGGAGCTCTCGGCACTTCGGGCAGGGCGTCTCGACGGGCGGGGCCGCGACACGCCGGTGCCCGATGCGCCCGGACGAACGCCCAGGCGCCCCGTGCCCGTCGTGAAAAGATGGGCGGATGCTGCTCGTGGATCACTTCCCGCCCGCCCTCCCCGCATCGCTCGAGGGGAGGGTCACCACGCGCCTGCCGATCCCGGCGGACGTCGCCCCGGTGTCCGCGCTGATCACCGCCTCGATGCGCCGCTACGACCCCGAGGCCACACCCGACGAGGCCGGCCTGCGCTCGCGCATGGTGGGGCTGAAGTCGTGGGCCCGACGCCAGGTGGTCGTGGTCCCCGTCGCCGCCGACGGCGCCCCCTCCCTCGACCTGCCGCCGCTGGCCTGGATCTCGCTCGAGGACCGCGCCACCGGCCGCACCAACGTCCAGTTCACGATCGCGTCGGAGGCCCCGGAGCGGGATGCGCTCGCCGCCTCCCTGCTGGACTGGGCCGTCGAGGTCGGCGGGTCGTTCGCCCGCGCCCGCGGCGTGGAGACCTCCAAGCTCACCACCGATGCGAACGAGCTCGACACCGACAAGGAGCGCCTGCTCGCGGCGGCCGGCTACGCACAGGTCCGCACCTGGCTGCACATGCGCCGCCATGTCGAGGCGGAGGAGGCGACGTCGACGCCCGCCCCGCGCGAGGGCACGCGGGTGCGAAGGGTCAACCTCCACGACACGGGCCTGCCGGTCGCCCAGGACGTCCGCACCGTGCACCGGATGCTCGAGGAGTCCTTCGCCGACCACTTCAACTCCTACCGCGAGTCCTTCGCCGAGTTCGCCCAGCGCCTCATCGAGAACCCGGAGCAGGCGGACTGGGACCACTGGTGGATCGCCGAGATCGAGCGGGACGGACGCTGGCTGCCCGCCGGCGGCCTCGTCGCCGCGCCGATGAAGGCCACGGCCACCCGCGGCGAGGGCACCTACCTCGAGTACCTCGGCGTGCACCGCAGCGCCCGCGGCCACGGGGTGGCGAAGTCCCTGCTGCGCGCCGCGATCCGCGATGCCGCCGAGCGAGGACGGGAGTTCGTGGACCTCGAGGTCGACGACGACTCCCCCACCGGCGCCGACGGGATCTACGCCGCGATGGGCTGGGAGACCTTCGAGAGGACCCACTCCTGGCACGCCGTCGCCCCCTCGCACCCCTCGCGCCTGCTCGAGCCGCCGACGGAGGTCTGACGGGAAGCCTGGCATTCATCGAGCACAGGTATACGAATGGCGTATGCTCACGCTCAGTGAAAGGGGCGAGATGAAGGATCTGGAGCTCGTGAGGACGATCGCCAGCGCCCCCTTGCGCACGATGCGGTTCCGCGATCTGCAGACCGCCGGGACCAACACGTGGCGTCAGCTGGATTCCCTCGTGTCCGGCGGTGCGCTGCTGCGTCTGGCACATGGCATCTACACCGTCCCCCCGATGGCCGAGATGCACGGCGCTGGCAGCCCGGGCTGGAGAGCGCTGGATTGGCGATCGCGACGGCGCGGCACGGCGAGCGCCGCACGATCCTCATGGGGATCGGCGCAGCCCGCCACTGGGGTGCCATCCCGCGGGCGATCGGCACTACGGTCATCGCGGTCCCGACCGCAGGCCATCATCCTCTGACGATCGGATCCGGAACCGTCCACTTCGTGCAGCGCGACCTCGACCTCGTCGACGCCGCCCTGGAGGAGACCGAGCTGGGTCGAGCACTGGTCACGACTCCGGAGCAGACACACGTCGACCTGCTCATGCGCCCCGCCCAGGGCGGCGACCGCGACACCTCGCTGACCGCCGCCGAAACTCTCCGCCCGCAGCTGGATCCCGACGAGTACGCGCAGATCATCCGCACGGCGCCCCGGACGAATACCGCGATCCGTCGCACACTCGACGAACTGCGCGCATCACGATGATCTCTCGAGCACCAGGAGTACTCGATACAGGCGAGATGCACGAGATCGCCGAGCTCTTCGGTGTCGGCGAGGCCCAGGTGCGCCGCGACCACGTCATCTCCCACGCACTTGCCGCACTGTCGACTCTCGGGACCGACGACCTCGTCTTCTTCGGCGGCACGGCCCTGTCACGAACTCATCTGCCCGCTCTGCGCCTCTCCGAGGACATCGATCTGATCGCACTCGGCCCTCGGGCCGCCACCGCATCTGCTGTGGGGAAGACGCTCTCACGCCTGTTGCGGAGGAGTCTCGGGCGCCCGCGCTTCGCGCCACCCCTCGAGGAGACGCGAGACGCCGATCCGTCGACGATGACGATCGGATCAGTGCGGGTCCAGATTCAGCTGCTCAGCGCATCGCATCTGCCCCCATGGCCGACCGAGGTCGTCGACCTCGAACAGCGGTACAGCGATGCCCCGCCCGCCACGATGCGCGTTTTCACACCGGCATCCTGCGCCGCCGCCAAACTTGCCGCCTGGCATGACCGAGCCGCGCCGCGCGATCTCTATGACCTCTGGGCTCTGGCCTCCGCCGGGATGATCGATCAGGACGCAGCGACCCTGTTCTCACGCTCCGGTCCACTGACGTCACCGGAGGCGGTCTCGTTCGCACGGCTCCCCACGCCAGAGGAATGGGAGGCCGCGCTCGGTCACCAATGCCGGCCGGCGGTCACCGCCGACGAAGCCGCCGATGCCGTACGCAGGGCCTGGGTGCGCTGAGCGACCTCGACCCGACGACGAACGGGCCGGGGCCCGAGCCCGCTGTGCGGCGGCTCGGGCCCCGGCCCGTTCGCGGAGGTCGCGGCTCAGGCCGCGACGCTCACTCCCACTCGATGGTGCCCGGGGGCTTCGAGGTGATGTCGAGGGTGACGCGGTTGATCTCGGAGACCTCGTTGGTGATGCGGGTCGAGATCCGGGAGAGCACCTCGTAGGGCACCTTGGCCCAGTCCGCGGTCATCGCGTCGTCGCTGGTGACGGGGCGCAGCACGACGGGGTGGCCGTAGGTGCGGCCGTCGCCCTGGACGCCCACGGAGCGCACGTCGGCCAGGAGCACGACGGGGCACTGCCAGATGGTGCGGTCCAGGCCCGCGGCGGTCAGCTCGGCGCGGGCGATCGCGTCGGCCGCGCGCAGGATGTCCAGGCGCTCCTTGGTGACCTCGCCGATGATGCGGATGCCGAGGCCGGGGCCCGGGAAGGGCTGGCGCCAGACGATCTCGTCGGGCAGGCCCAGCTCGGTGCCGACGGCGCGCACCTCGTCCTTGAACAGGGTGCGCAGCGGCTCGACCAGCTCGAAGGAGAGGTCCTCGGGCAGGCCGCCGACGTTGTGGTGGCTCTTGATGTTCGCCGCGCCCTCGCCGCCGCCGGACTCGACGACGTCGGGGTAGAGCGTGCCCTGGACGAGAAAGGCGGTGGACGCCTTCCCGACATTCGCCGTTTCGCCCTCGCCCTCGACGACGCCCTGCTCGCGCAGGATCTCCGCCTGGGCCTTCTCGAAGGTGCGGATGAACTCGCGCCCGATGATCTTGCGCTTGGTCTCGGGGTCGGTGACGCCGGCGAGCGCGGTGAGGAACTGCTCCTCGGCGTCGACCATGACGAGCTTCGCCCCGCCGGTGGAGGCGCCGAAGGCCTTCTCGATCTGCTCGGACTCGTCCTGGCGCATCAGGCCGTGGTTCACGTACACGCAGGTGAGGCGGTCGCCGATGGCGCGCTGCACGAGCGCCGCGGCGACGGCGGAGTCCACGCCGCCGGAGAGTCCGCAGATCGCGGTGCCCTCGCCCACCTGGGCGCGGATCCGCTCGACCTGCTCCTCGATGACGTTGCCGGTGGTCCAGGACGGCTCGATGCCCGCGCCGCGGTGGAGGAAGTTCTCCAGCACCTCCTGGCCGCGGTCGGAGTGGCCCACCTCGGGGTGCCACTGCACGCCGTAGAGCCGCTTGTCGCGGTTCTCGAAGGCGGCGACGGGGCTGGCGGCAGAGGTCGCGACGACGTCGAAGCCCTCGGGCGCCGCGGTCACGGAGTCGCCGTGGCTCATCCACACGTTCTGGTCGACGTCCTGGCCGGAGAGCAGCTCGGAGGAGGCGTCGAGGGCCTCGAGGCGGGTCGCGCCGTACTCGCGCACGCCCGTCGGGGAGACGGTGCCGCCGGCCGCCGCGGCCATCGACTGGAATCCGTAGCAGAGCCCGAGGACGGGCACGCCGGCCTCGAGCAGGGCCGGGTCCAGGCGGGGCGCGCCCTCGGCGTAGACGGAGCTCGGCCCGCCGGAGAGGATGATCGCGCGGGGATCCTTCGCGAGCATCTTCTCGACGGCCATCGAGTGCGGGACGATCTCGGAGTAGACCCGGGCCTCGCGCACGCGACGAGCGATGAGCTGTGCGTACTGGGCGCCGAAGTCGACGACGAGGACGGGGCGCTGGTCGGTGTCGGTCACAGGCGCGAGTCTACGTCGAGCCCGGGCCCCGGGGCGCCGCGGCCCGGCTCCCCCGAGGGCGAGCCTGCTCACGCCGGGCCCGCTCCTCGGGCGCGGGCCCGACACCGCTGCCCCGGTCGGGAAGGGGCCGGTCGGGAAGGGCCCGGTCACCCAGCGGTCAGACCCGCTCCTGGTCCTGGATCGTGGGGCGTCGCGCGAGATCGGACTCGACGCGCTGGTGGGTCCAGCGCTCACCGAAGAAGGACAGCACCGGGACGACGCCGAAGAACATCAGCAGCAGCATCCGCGGCAGGCCCCAGCGCATCTTCATCCACAGGTCGAAGCCGAGCACCACGTAGACCATGTAGATCAGGCCGTGGATCGGGGACCACACCGAGGAGACCTGCTCCCAGAACGGGGAGGTCGAGGTGAACCAGGCGTCGCCGCCGAAGACGACATAGCGCATGGTCATGATGCCCACGAGCACCAGCAGCGCGATCCCCTCCACGATGGAGGCCACGCGGAAGCGGGCGAAGGAGGTCCTGGCGGCGACTTCGTCGAGGGGGCGTTCTGCGGGCACGGTCACACGTCCTTGTCGGGGTTCTGCTGGGGGGCGGGGCGGGAGCTCGGGGCGATGCCCGAGGGGGCGAGTCCGGCGGCGTGGTCCGCGCCGGCGGAGCGGTCGGCGGCGGGGTCGGCACTCGGGGCGGAATCGGCGCCGTCGGAGGGCTGGGCGCCGGCCGACGGCCCGGGGCGGGGCCCGTCGCCGGAGGCCTCGGCGAGCAGCCTCTCGACCTCCTCGCGACGGTCGTCGAGCTCGTCGCGATAGGCGGTGCGCACCGAGCGCCACCACAGGTACAGGAAGAACACGCCGAACGCCACCCACTGGAAGGAGTAGCCGATGTTCTGCCAGTCCAGGCCGCGGGAGAACTGGGACTCCGCGGCGGGCAGCGCCGAGAGCGGGGCCTCGGCCTCGTCCAGCGCGAGATAGCCGGCGTACATGGGCGAGCCCCACTCGTTGACCAGCAGCGGGGTCGCGATCTCCCGCGCCACGCCGTCGACGACGCCGCCGGAGGCGGACTCGCTCGCCTCGAGGCGTCCGGAGAGGTGGACCTCCCCCTCGGGCGCGGCGGGGGCGAGGGCGGGATCGAGCGCGCCGTCCTCGCCGGCCACGTCCTCGGCGGGCAGCCAGCCGCGGGCCACGGGCAGGCGAGCCTCGGTGCCGTCCTCGAGCTCGACGAGGAAGGCGGTCACCACGATCACGGCGTCCTGCCCCTCGATCCGGCGGCCGGGGACGAGGACCTGCTCGCCGGCGGCGAAGCGTCCGTCGGCCGTGACGATGTCGCCGACGATCTCGTTGGTGACGGCGTCGCCGACGCCGACCACCTCGCGGATGTCGCCGATCTGCTGGGGGCCGTCGGCCTTGTCGGTCAGCGCGCGGTGGGCGCGGTCCCACTGCCATCCGGCGAGGAGACCGCACACGATCGTCGCCACGATCATCAGGGCGAGCAGCCCGAGGAATCGGGGACGGAGGGCGACGCGGAGCATGGCCACCATGGTACGAGGCGGCGCCCGGACGGGGCCTGGAGAGGGACCTCGATCACGTCGGGAATCCACCTCGCCGGGGCCGGGCCCGCCCCACCTGCGCCGTCGGGGTCCCCTTCGTCTCGGACCGTCGTCTCGGCGCGGCGCGCGGCGGCCCGTCGGCCGCTCCCCCGTACCCGAGCCGACGGCTCCTGGCCGGGACTCCCGGCCCCGTGCCACGGGAGGGCTGCGCGCCTATGCTGGGGTCGTGTCGCAGAGTGTGTATATCGCCAGCCCGGAGGGGATGACCGGCAAGTCGATGGTGGCTTTCGGTCTGCTCGAAGCCCTCGCCTCCCGATCCGATCGCGTCGGGGTCTTCCGCCCCGTCGTGCGCTCGACGTCCACGCGCGACTATGCGGTGGACCTGCTCATCCGCCATCCCGCTGTCGACCAGGCCTACGAGGACGCGATCGGGGTGGACCACCAGCTGGTCCTGTCCGATCCGGATGCCGCCCACGAGCGGATCCTCGCCCGCCATCGCGAGCTCGTCGAGCGCTACAGCGTGCTGGTCGTGCTCGGCTCGGACTACGACGACCTCGCCAACCCCACCGAGCTCGCCTTCAACGCCGAGGTCGCCGCCAACATGGGCGCGCCGGTGGTGGTGGTGCTCTCGGGGCTGGACCGCAGCCCGGACCAGATCGGGGCGCTCGCAGCGGTCGCCGTCGGCGAGTTCGGCGGCCACCATGCGATGCCGCTGGCCGTCATCGTCAACCGTGCCGAGGCCGCGTCCCTCGACGCCGTGCGCGAGGCCGTCTCGGCGAAGGTGCCCGGCGCGCTGGTCTCCGCGATCCCGGAGAACCCGGTGATCCTGGCGCCGACGGTGCAGGAGCTGAAGGACGCGGTGGACGGCTCGCTGCTGATGGGCAATCCCGAGTGGCTCGAGCGCGTCTCCGTGGGCACGGTCATCGCGGCGATGAGCCTGCCCAACGTGCTCACCCGTCTCACCGAGAACTGCACCGTGATCGCCCCCGGCGACCGCTACGACCTGCTTCCCGGGCTCGTCATGGCGCAGCAGTCGGGCACCTTCCCCGCGCTCTCCTCGATCGTGCTCACGGGCGGCTATCAGGTGCCCGAGGAGGTGGACCGCCTCATCTCCGGCGTGCAGCAGGACCTGCCGATCATCACCTCGGAGCTGTCCACCTTCGACACCGCGGTGCGGATCGCCCGCTCCCGCGGCCGGCTCAGCGCCGCGAGCGCGCAGAAGCTCGACGCGGCGCGCCGCGCGGTCGCCGAGCACCTGCCCACCGAGGAGCTGCTCTCCGCTCTCGAGGTGACCCGCAGCGAGGTGGTCACCCCGATGATGTTCGAGTTCGAGCTGCTGGCCCGCGCCCGCGGGGAGAAGAAGACGATCGTCCTGCCCGAGGGCGAGGACGAGCGGATCCTCGCCGCAGCCGAGTCGATCCTCGCCCGCGGCGTCGCGGACCTGGTGCTGCTCGGCGAGGAGAACACGATCCGCGCCAAGGCCTCCCAGCTCGGCCACGACATCTCCGAGGCGCGCGTGGTCTCCCCGCACGACCCGGAGCACGTCGAACGCTACGCGGAGGAGTACGCCAGGCTGCGCGCCAAGAAGGGCGTGACCCTCGAGCAGGCCCGCTCGACGGTCCAGGACGTCTCCTACTTCGGCACGATGATGGTGCAGATGGGCGAGGCCGACGGGATGGTCTCCGGCGCGGTCCACTCCACCGCCCACACGATCCGCCCGTCCTTCGAGATCATCAAGACCAGGCCCGGCGCGAAGATCGTCTCCTCGGTGTTCCTGATGGCGCTCGAGGACCGGGTGCTGGTCTACGGCGACTGCGCCGTGAACCCCGATCCCACTGCCGAGCAGCTCGCCGACATCGCGATGCAGTCCGCGACCACCGCCGCGCAGTTCGGTGTGGACCCGCGGATCGCGATGCTCTCCTACTCCACCGGCACCTCGGGCAGCGGGGCCGACGTGGACAAGGTGCGCGAGGCGACCGAGCTGGTGCGCTCCATCGACCCGTCGCTCGACGTGGAGGGTCCGATCCAGTACGACGCCGCGGTGGACGCCTCGGTCGCCAAGACCAAGCTGCCGGACTCCTCGGTCGCGGGCCGTGCGACGGTGTTCGTCTTCCCCGATCTCAACACCGGCAACAACACCTACAAGGCCGTGCAGCGCTCGGCCGGCGCGATCGCGATCGGCCCCGTCCTGCAGGGCCTGAACAAGCCGGTCAACGACCTCTCCCGCGGAGCGCTCGTGGACGACATCATCAACACCGTCGTGATCACCGCGATCCAGGCCCAGGCGGCCGACGCGGAGAACGCCTCGACGGAGCCGGCGAAGGAGAACGCATGACCACGTCCGCCCCTGCCTCCTCCGACAGCGCCGAGCGCCCCCGGACGATCCCGGACGCCGCGACGGTGCTCGTGCTGAACTCGGGCTCCTCCTCGCTGAAGTTCCAGCTTCTGGACCCGACCGCGGAGGAGGTCTTCGCCTCCGGGATCGTCGAGCGGATCGGCCTGGACAAGGGCGTCGCGCGGCTGGAGACAGGCTCGGTCGCGCAGCCCTTCTCGGGCGAGGTGCCGAACCACGTCGTGGCCATGGAGGTGGTCATGCGGCTGTTCGAGCAGGCAGGGCTCTCCCTCGAGGAGGCGAACGTGGTCGCGGTCGGCCACCGCGTGGTGCAGGGCGGGGCGCGCTTCTCCGCCCCGAAGCTCATCGACTCCTGGGTGCGGGACCAGATCAAGGACCTCGGCGCGCTCGCGCCGCTGCACAACCCCGCGGCGGTCGACGGGATCGACGCGGCCCGCAAGCTGTTCCCCGCGATCCCGCACGTGGCCGTGTTCGACACCGCCTTCTTCACCTCCCTGCCGGAGGCGGCGCGCACCTATGCGCTGAACAAGCAGGTCGCCGACGAGTACCGGATCCGCCGCTACGGCGCCCACGGCACCAGCCACCGCTACGTCTCCGAGCAGGTCGCCGCGCACTTCGCCGCGCAGGGGAAGGACACCTCCGCGCTGCGCCAGATCGTGCTCCACCTGGGCAACGGCGCCTCCGCCTCGGCGGTGCGCGGCGGCGACCCGGTGGAGACCTCCATGGGGCTCACCCCGCTCGAGGGCCTCGTGATGGGCACCCGCACCGGGGACATCGACCCGGCCGTGTACGCCCACCTCTCCCGCAGCGCGGGGATGGGCATCGACGAGATCGACACCCTGCTGAACAAGCGCTCCGGCATGCAGGGGCTGTGCGGGAAGAGCGACTTCCGCGACATCACCGCCGCGATCCGCGACGGGGACCGGGACGCGGAGCTGGCTATGCAGGTGTACGTGCACCGGCTGCGCAAGTACGTCGGCTCCTACGCCTTCGTGCTCGGCGGACTCGACGCGATCGCCTTCACCGCCGGCATCGGCGAGAACGTGCCGGAGGTGCGCGAGCGCGTGCTCTCCGGTCTCGAGGGCTTCGGGATCCGTCTGGACCCTGCGCGCAACGCCGAGCGCGCCAAGGGCGTCCGAGTCATCTCGGCCGACGACTCGCCGGTGACGGTGCTGATCGTCCCCACCGACGAGGAGCTCGCGATCGCGCAGCAGGCGCTGGAGGTCGCGCGCTCGAAGCGCTGAGCAGGTCGAGCGGGCGGCCAGGTCGACCCGGCGGAGCATCGCTGCGGAGCAGGCCCAGTGTGCCAGGCGCCGCCGTCGTGCGACAGGGCTCACTCGCACGATGCCGCTCTCGTCGAGCGTGACGAGCCGTCCCGGTCGGAGGGCGCCGGTCAGCCGCGCCGCTGGATATCCTGTGCTTCGCATCCATGCGTCCTGAGGGGGAACCGATGACCTATCCGCCTGCCTACGGCCCTGCCCACAGCTATGCCCCGGCTCCGCGTCGTCGCCGCCGCGGGCTGAAGCGCACGATCTTCGGCGGGCTGGGCCTGGTCGCCAACGCCATCGGTCTCGTGGTGATGCCGATCGTCGCGGCGATGATCGGTGCCATGTTCATCGTCACCGGGAACACGGAGATGGCCCCGCTGGACCCCGCAGGCGACAGCTTCGAGGCCTCGACCTGGTCCATGTACTCCATCGCGGTGCCGCAGGAGGACCTCGGCACGACGACCTGCGAGATCGAGGGCGCCGACGTCACCGTCGAACCAGCCGAGGCCTCCTCCTCGATGGGCTCGGTGGACGGCGTGCCCTACTACGACCTGTACTCGGTGCAGGTCTTCGGCGACCAGGAGGTCTCCGTGACCTGCACGGGCGGCGAGTCGGTCGCGCTGTGGGATGCGGGGATGGGTGGCTTCGCGATCAGCATCGGGGTCGGCGTCCTGCTGCCGGTGGTGCTCGGTCTGGTCGCGCTGGTGATGCTGATCTGGGGGATCATCGCGCTGGTGCGCTCCGCCTGAGGACTCGGGCGAGGAGCCTGCGGCGTGAGATCTCGCGGGGATCCCGAGGCGTGGAGCCTGGCCGCGGGACGGCGCGGCCGGCCGGCGCAGGTGCTCGCCGCACGGCCTCCAGGCAGGCGACGGCCCAGCCCTGATGGTCGTGGACGAACTCGACGCGCCAGGTGATGCCGAGCGCCTCCGCCATCTCCCAGCGGTGCTGCGCGCCGAGTTCGGGGAGGGGCCCGCCGGGGATCCGCAGACGCTCCTGCTCCCCACCGCCCTCCCCGTCGTGCACTGCGGCCGGAGGATCCGTCGAGCCGACGACCCGCTCGGAGTCCTCGGACCGCTCCGTCCCCGCGTCGCCACGTGCGCGGTAGCGAGCACGCCCCTTCCTGCTCCGCGTCGTCCCCGGCGCGTCCGCGCGGCGGGGCCGGCGCAGCAGGGGCACCTGGAGCACGAGCCCCAGGGCGAGGGTGAGCGGGATCAGCCCGGAGCCGAGGTCGACCACCCAGCGGATCGAGAACGACAGGATGCCCGGCCGCAGCGCCCAGTGGTCCTGGGACGTGAGGATCCACAGCGCGAGGAAGAACGCGGCCACGAACAGGAAGTAGGAGCGCCGCAGCTTCGCCTCGAGGCGCTTGTCCTCCTCGCCGCGGGGGCTGTCATCCCCGCCGTCGTCTCAGGCGGTGGTGACGACCTCGACCCGCTGGAACTCCTTGAGGTCGAGGTAGCCGGTGGTCGCCATCGCGTGGCGCAGCGCGCCGACGAGGTTGGTGGTGCCGTCGGCGGAGATCGACGGGCCGAAGAGGATCTGCTCGAGCGGGGCGACGGTCCCGACGGGGACGCGGTGGCCGCGGGTGAGCGTGGGGTGGTGCGCCTCGCTGCCCCAGTGGTGGCCGCGGCCGGGCGCCTCCTCGGCGCGGGCCAGGGCCGCACCGACCATCAGGCCGTCGGCGCCGCAGGCGATCGCTTTCACCAGGTCGCCGCTGCGGCCCAGGCCGCCATCGGCGATGACGTGCACGTAGCGGCCGCCGGATTCGTCCATGTAGTCGCGGCGGGCGGCGGCGACGTCGGCGACGGCACTGGCGAGCGGGACCTGGATGCCGAGGGTCTCGCGGGTGGTCTGCGAGGCGCCGCCGCCGAAGCCGACGAGCACGCCCGCGGCGCCGGTGCGCATCAGGTGCAGGGCCGCGGTGTAGGTCGCGCAGCCGCCGACGATGACGGGGACGTCGAGCTCGTAGATGAACCGCTTGAGGTTCAGCGGCTCACGGCCGGTGGAGACGTGCTCGGCGGAGACGGTGGTGCCGCGGATGAAGAAGAGGTCCACGCCCGCGTCGACGACCGTCTTCCAGTGCTCCTGGGTGCGCTGCGGGGAGAGGGAGCCGGCCGCGGTCACGCCCGCATCGCGCAGCTGCTGGATGCGGTCGCGGATCAGCTCGGGCTTGATCGGCTCCTCGTAGACGCTGCGCATCACCTCGACCACGCCCTCCTCGGAGGCGGCGGCGATCCGGTCGAACTGCGCGGAGGGGTCCTCGTAGCGGGTCCACAGCCCCTCGAGGTCCAGCACGCCGAGTCCGCCGTGCTCGCCGAGCGCGATCGCGGTCTCCGGGGACATCAGGGAGTCCATCGGGGCGGCGAAGATCGGGATGTCGAAGTGGTAGGCGTCCACCTGCCAGGCGGTGGAGACGTCCTCCGGGTCCCGGGTGCGTCGGGAGGGGACCACCGCCACGTCGTCGAAGCTGTAGCTGCGGCGTCCCCGCTTGTTGCGGCCGATCTCGATCTCGCTCATCACACCGGGGAGTCTACCGATCCCGGGGACCGCGACGGGCCGGCCGCCGGGGAGGGCCGCCGCCCCGGGTCGTCACAGCGGCCAGGCGGTGGTCACGTCCGGGGTCCTGCCCTTCTTCGTGAGCCACTCGTTCATGCCCTCGGCCCAGCGGCCATGCCAGCCCACCTGCTCGCGGTGGAGCTCCTCGAGGGTGGAGGAGGCGACCTGCGGGTGCTTCGCGGCGATCGCGCGGACCACGTCCAGCGTGGCGGAGACGTCGACGTCGGCGGTGTGGAGGCGGCCGTCCTGCTCGAGGCCGTAGTGGGCGAGGACGTCGGTGAGGGTGCGCTTGCCCTTGCGGTAGCGATCCACGCCGCGGTCGATGACGAGCCCGTCGATCACGGGCGCGATGTCGTGGCCGAGCCGCTGGACGAGCGTGGGCAGGCCCAGGCGGGTCAGCTCGTTCTCGAGGATCGCCAGGTCGAAGCCGATGTTGAAGGCGACCAGCGGCACGTCCTTCCCGAGTGCCTCGACGATCATGCCCGCGACCTCGTCGAGCGCCTCGGCGGGCTGCATGCCGTGCTCGCGGGCGTGCTCGGTGCTGATCCCGTGCACGCGCTGGGCGGGCTCGGGGATCTCGACCCCCGGGTCGATCAGCCAGGTCGCGACGGTCTCGTTCTCGCGGCCGGGGCCGACGGAGTGCACGAGCGCGACCGTGACGATACGGTCCCGCTCGACGTTCGTGCCGGTGGTCTCGGTGTCGAAGCCCAGCAGCGGGGCGTCGATCCAGGAAGGGGTGCTCATGCGTCCCAGCCTAGGTGCGCACCCTCGCAGCGCTGACCGCGAGGCGGGCGATGTGGACGTGCGGGCGCTGGGGAGGAATGATCGCGGGGCACACGAATCGTCCCGCTCCCGAGGAGACCCGATGCCCGCGCCCGCCCTGTACCTGCACCTGCCCGGCACCGCCGCCGAGGCGCTCGAGTTCTACCAGGGGGTCTTCGGCGGGGAGACCTCCGCGGCGACCTACGCCGAGTTCGCGCGGACCGACGGCCCCGGCTCCGCGATCGCCCACGGCATGCTGCGCGGCGCGGTGGACCTAAACGTCTCCGACGCCGGCGAGGCCGATGAGCCCTTCGCCGCGCGGGGACTCATGGTCGCGCTGCTCGGGGCCGCCGATCCCACCACGCTGCGCACCTGGTTCGCGGAGCTCGCCGAGGGCGGAGAGGTCCTCGATCCGCTGCAGCGCCGGGCCTGGGGCGCCTCCGACGGGCAGGTCCGCGACCGCTTCGGAGTGCGCTGGCTGATCGGCTACGAGCACGGCACCGATCCGTCGGCGGAGGCCACGGCTCAGCGCGAGGAGTAGTTCGGGGCCTCCATGATCGCGGCCATGTCGTGGGGGTGGGACTCCTTGAGCCCGGCCGCGGTGATGCGCACGAACTTCCCGCGCTCCTTCAGCTCGGGCACGGTGTTCGCGCCGACGTAGAACATCGACTGGTGAAGCCCGCCGATGAGCTGGTGGACGACGGAGCCGAGCTGCCCCTTGTAGGAGACGCGGCCCTCGATGCCCTCGGGGACGATCTTGTCGTCGCTGGGGACGTCGGCCTGGAAGTAGCGGTCCTTGGAGAAGGACTTCTTGCCGCGCGAGGACATCGCGCCGAGCGAGCCCATGCCGCGATAGGCCTTGTACTGCTTGCCGCCGACGAGCACGACCTCGCCCGGCGACTCCTCGGTGCCGGCCAGCAGGGAGCCGACCATGACGGTGTCGGCGCCGGCGACGAGCGCCTTGGCGATGTCGCCGGAGTACTGCAGGCCGCCGTCGCCGATCAGCGGCACGCCCGCGGGGCCGCAGGCCTTGGCGGCCTCGTGGATCGCGGTGACCTGCGGGACGCCGACGCCGGCGACCACGCGGGTGGTGCAGATGGAGCCGGGACCCACGCCGACCTTGACCGCGTCGGCGCCCGCGTCGACGAGCGCCTGCGCGCCCTCGCGGGTGGCGACGTTGCCGCCGATGATCTGGACGTCGGCGAAGTAGGGGTCGTTCTTCAGGGTGCGGATCATCTCCAGCGCCAGGCGGGCGTGGCCGTTGGCGGTGTCGACGACGAGCACGTCGGCGCCGGCGTCGCGCAGCTGGCCGGCGCGCTCGAGGGAATCGCCGAAGAAGCCGACGCCCGCGCCGACGAGGAGGCGGCCCTGACTGTCCTTGGAGGCGTCGGGGAACTGCTCGGACTTCACGAAGTCCTTCACGGTGATCAGCCCGGTCAGGCGGCCCTCGGCGTCGATCAGCGGGAGGCGCTCGCGCTTGTTCCTGCGCAGCAGGGCGGTGGCCTGCTCGGGGGCGACGTCCTCCGGCGCGGTGAACAGCTCGGTGGTCATCACGTCGGCGACACGGGTGGTGGACCACTCGGCGACGGGGATGAAGCGCAGGTCACGGTTGGTGCAGATGCCCAGCAGGCGCTGGCCCTGGTCGACGACGGGGAGACCGGAGACCCGGAACTGGCCGCACAGGGCGTCGAAGTCCTCGAGGGTCGCCTCGGGGCCGATCGTGACGGGGTTCGTGATGCGGCCGGTCTGGGTGCGCTTGACGAGGTCGACCTGGTGGGCCTGGTCCTCGATGGAGAGGTTGCGGTGGAGGATGCCGATGCCGCCGTGGCGGGCCATCGCGATCGCCATCCGCGACTCGGTCACGGTGTCCATCGCGGCGCTGGCGAGGGGGAGCTTGAGGGTGATCTCCCTGGTGAGCCGGGAGGAGGTGTCCGCCTCGGAGGGGATCACGTCGGTCTCCCCGGGAAGCAGCAGGACGTCGTCGTAGGTCAGGCCGATGAAACCGAAGGGATCCGCGCTCGTCATGCAGAAATGCTACGTCCCGGAGAACCGGGGCGGGCAGGCCGTCCGACGTGGGAACGGCCACGTCCGCGACCCGGCCCCACCCCGGGAGTTCACCCCGATGACACCACGATGACACTTCTCGGCCTAGAGTGGCCGCGGCGCGCGAGGGCCGTCCGGCCCCCGCGCCCCTCCCCCGTACCTCCTCACCCCGGGAACGCGACGATGGCACGCACCTCCGCCCAGGACTCGACCGACGCCCCCGTGACCCAGGGCTTCCTCGGTCCCGATCGCAGCTGGCACGTCGGTGCCGGACTGCTGACCCTCGCGACCGTGGTCGCGTTCACGATCTGGGCCTTCACCCACACCGGCACCGACGTCAACGCCTTCCTGCTGATCCTCGCGATCGCGTTCGGGCTGTTCATGGCGTTCAACATCGGCGGCAACGACGTCGCGAACTCCTTCGGCACGAGCGTCGGCGCCGGCACCCTGACCATGAAGCAGGCCCTCGTCGTCGCGGCGGTCTTCGAGGTCTCCGGCGCCGTGCTCGCCGGCGGCTCCGTCACCGAGACCGTGCGCAGCGGCATCGTGGACCTCGAGGGGATGTCGCTCGACCCGCTCGCCTTCGCGCTGATCATGATGTCGGCCCTGCTGGGCGCCGCGGTGTGGCTGCTGCTGGCGACCAGGATGGGCTGGCCGGTCTCCACCACGCACGCGATCATCGGCGGCATCGTCGGCGCGGCGGTGACCACCGGCCTGGTCACGGGCACCGGCGGCTTCGCCATGGTGCACTGGGGTGAGATCGGGAAGATCGCCGTGTCCTGGATCCTCTCCCCGCTGCTGGGCGGCATCGCCTCCTTCCTCCTGTTCGGGGCGATCAAGCGCCGGATCCTCGCCCCCGCCGCTCGCGCGATCGCGCTCGGCTCCCGCGGCTACGACGACGCGGAGGACGACGATGACGTCGATGACGACGATGAGGAAGACGACGCGGACGAGTCGTGGCAGCGTCACGTGCCCGCCTCCGAGCGCATGACCGAGCTGCAGCAGTCCGCGTTCGCGGAGTCCGCGGCGCTGGACCTCACCCCGGGCGGCCCCGGCGCTGAGCTCATCGAGGCCTCCGCGGATCTGACCAAGAAGGAGCGCAAGGCGGCCCGCAAGGTGGAGCGCAAGGCCGCCTACCACGCCCTGGAGAAGCGGGTCCCGCCGCTGGCCGCCGGCGCCGCGATGGTGCTGGCCGCGATGCTGGTGTTCAAGGGCCTGGACAACGTGGGGCTGAACATCTCCGTCGGCGGCGGCGTGCTGATGCTGGTCATGCTCGCGCTCGGGGTGTGGATGGCGACGACGATCTTCGCGCGCGCGCTGAAGAAGCAGTCGATCTCTCGGGCCACCTTCATCATGTTCAGCTGGATGCAGGTGTTCACCGCCTGCGCCTTCGCCTTCTCCCATGGCGCCAACGACATCGCCAACGCGATCGGCCCCTTCGTGGCGGTCCTCGACGTGCTGAAGACCGGGCAGATCGGCGCGGAGGCAGCGGTGCCCACCGCCGCCCTGATCGCCTTCGGCGTCGCGTTGGTCTCGGGGCTGTGGTTCGTGGGCCGCAAGGTGATCCACACCGTCGGCACCGGCCTGACTGCGATGCACCCCTCCTCCGGCTTCGCCGCGGAGCTGGCGGCAGCGACGATCGTGCTGCTCGCCTCGGTGCTGGGGCTGCCCGTCTCCTCCACGCATATCCTCATCGGCGCGGTGCTCGGCGTGGGCATCGTCAACCACGCCGCGAACTGGCGGCTCATGCGGCCGATCTTCCTCGCCTGGATCATCACCCTGCCCGCCGCCGCGGGCATCGGCGCGGCCGGCGTGCTGGAGCTGCGCGCGATCTTCTGAGGCGCCGGCCTCGGCGGCGCACGGCTCCGCAGCCCGCCGCCGCCGCACCCGCGCCCGCGCCCCGGCGGCGTCCTCCAGGACGCCGCCGGGGTGCGGTCGTCTCAGGGGCGCGGATCGCCGGCCCGGGGTTCCTCCCGCCCGCCGAGCACCCGTCGCACCCGGTCGAACTCGGCCTGGAAGGCGACCTCGTCGTGCGCGTACTCCTCCCGCCAGGGCATGTCGAGGCGGGCGGCGAGCTCCCGATGCGCCGCCTCCACGCGGCCGCGCCGCTCCTCGTGCACCAGCACCTCGCGCGGCGGCGCCGGACGGAATCCCGCCGCGGTCTGCAGGACGCGCAGCCCGTCGAAGGAGGCGGCGTCCCAGCCGATCTCCGGAACGACCCACTGCCGCACCTGATCCTCCCCCCGCGCGCGCACACCGATAAGCCCGAGACTGCCGCGCATCGCCTCCCCCACCGCGTACTCGACCTCGCCGAGCGCGGCGCGGTCGCGGGTGCGCAGGCCCTTGCGCAGGCGCAGGGTCCGTGACTGCTCGTCGAGGAGCACGACGGTGCGCGACAGCAGCAGCGGCACCAGCGCCCACAGCGCGAACAGGGCCCAGAGGGCGAGCGCGCCCAGCAGCAGCTGCGTCCAGGCGGGGGCGAGCAGCTGCTCGAGCAGCCCGTCGTGCCCGTCACGGAGTCGGGAGATCCGCCACTGCTGGAATCCCGCGCCGGCGAAGGGGCTCAGCAGCAGGGAGACCAGTGGCAGTCCGATCAGCGCACCGGGCAGGTAGCGGCCGCGGACCGAGGGGCCGACGAGCACCTCGCCGCTGCGGGTGCGCCGCGGGGCGGGGACGGTCGCGGCGGGGTCCGGGGGCGGGGTCGTGCTCACGATGACCAGCGTACGGTCAGGTGCCTGGGGGCTCGCCCGGGGCGAGGCCCCCGAGCACCCGCCCGCTGCGGAACTCCCTCGCCTGCCCGGTCACCGGATCGGTGAAGGCGAGCGAGCGGGCGAGCAGCTGGAGCGGCCCGGCCGGCTCCGGGGAGGGCTCGGGGTAGAGGTCCTCGCCGGCGATCGGGGCGCCGCGGGAGGAGAGCTGGAGGCGCAGCTGATGCGTCCGTCCGGTGCGGGGACGCAGCCCCAGCAGCAGCGCCCTGCCCTCCGTGGGGCCCTCCCCCTCGGAGTCGCCCACCGCGAGCACCTCGAGCTCGGTGTGCGCGTTCGGCGCGCCGGGCACGATCCTCGCGGTGAGCTCCCCACGGCGCTTCTCCATCCGGTCCGCGAGCTCGGCGCGCTCCCCGACGGTCCGCGGCAGCGTGCACCCGGGCCCGGGCAGGACGAGCGCCTCGTAGCGCTTGTCGACCTCGCGCCTCGCGAAGAGCTGCTGATAGGCGCTGCGCTCCTCGGGACGCACCCCGAAGGCGAGCACCCCGGCGGTGCGACGGTCCAGGCGGTGCAGCGGCACCAGCTGCTCGATCCCCGTGTCGCGGCGCAGGCGGACCAGGGCGCTGGCGAGCACATGGGCGCCGCGCGGCATGGTCGCCACGTCATGGGGCTTGTCGATCACCAGCAGGTGCTCGTCGCGGAAGAGGATCGGCAGCGGCTCAGCCGGCACGTCCTCCGGGCGCAGCTCGCGGTGGAACCACAGCTCGTCTCCGACGCCGACGGCATCGTCGGCCGCCCACGCACGTCCGTGGGCGTCGACCACCTCCCCGGCGGCGAAGCGCTCGGCCAGCGGCGTGGCGGCCGGGTCCGCGAGGGCGGGGAAACGTGCGAGGAGCATCGAGTCCGCCGGTCCGGCGGGGGCGTCCCTCGGCACGAGCCAGCGCACCGCGTCCAGCCCGTCCCGCTGCGGCAGCGGGTGCTGGAGCCGACGGGCGCGGCGGCGGGCGGCGCGGCCGGGCCGGCGCCCCTCCCCCGGCCCGCCCGTCCGCGTCCCGCCCGCCGGCCCTGCGCCCGACGGCGCCTCGCCCGTCGGCGCCGCGCCCGATGGGTCCTCCTTCGGCGGGCCGGCCGCCGACCGCCCGGTCGACGAAGGGCCCTGCGGCGTCACAGCCCCCACACGGCGAAGGTCAGCACGTTGTGCCCGATGTAGAACGCCAGCAGCGCGAACAGCAGCAGCGTGGGGTGGCGGTCCACGAAGGTCAGAGCCTGCGGGGCCTCGCGTCGCAGCTCGGCTGGGGTGATCGCATCGATGTGCTCGATGCGGATCCCCGCCTCGCGGGCCCGCTGCAGCGCCATCCGCTGTGCCCTCTCGCCGAAGAAGCGGCTCGAGACGGCGAGAAGCCGTCGGCCCTGGTGGTCCAGCACGTAGACGCCGTCGTAGGCGGTCTCCGGCGGGTCGAGCGCCTCCGCGGAACCGGAGTCGCGGGCGATGTCCCGCACCGCGATCACGGAGCCGACCTCGGTCCAGCGGGCCCTGTGCGTGGGCCGGAAGAGACTGCGCAGCTCGAAGCCGTCCTCGTCCAGCTGCAGCCACAGCGTCACCACCCGCAGGGCCATCACGCCAGAGACGACGGCGACCAGCACCCACAGCACCAGCGGGAGGGTGAACAGGGCATCGTGCATGAGCTCCGGATGGCGCCAGAGCCGCTGCCCGACGAAGCTGATGATCACGAGGAACTCGAGCACGACCGCGAACACGAGGCCGATGATCAGCGCCCCGATCACCACGGCGGCGGGCGGCCCGTAGGTCCGCGTGGGGAGGTCACCTCCGGCGGCCGGGGGCAGCGTGTCCGGCGTGCTCGTCACCACTGCTCCTCCGACTCTCGTTCCCAGGACGGTCCCGGCGCATCCCGGCCGGGTCCGCTCATCTTAGGACTCGCACAGGACCGGCGAGCGCATCGACCCGAGGAACGGACGTGCCCGCCGACCCTGGTGGGACCAGGGTCGACGGGCACGTCATGAGAAGGCCGTGCGGCCGGGTCCTCCTCGCGCTCCTCACGCCGGTCACGGGCACGTCGGTCTCCGGGGGCGCGGGCCGGTCGCAGGTCGCGGCCCCGCGCGCAAGACGACGGGGCGGGCGGCGCGGGTCTCCCCGCACCGCCCGCCCCGTCGGGTCGGACGCGATCGACGGACGCCGATCGTCGACTCGGAGGATCAGTCCTCCTCGTCCTCGTCCTTCTTCTCGATGACCAGGGTCTCGGTGGTCAGCACCAGGCCTGCGATCGAGGCCGCGTTCCGCAGCGCGGAGCGGGTGACCTTGACCGGGTCGATGATGCCGGCGGAGACCAGGTCGACGTACTCGCCGGTCGCGGCGTTCAGGCCGGTGCCGACCTGAGCCTCCTTGACCTTCTCCACGACGACGTAGCCCTCGAGGCCCGCGTTCTCGGAGATCCAGCGCAGCGGCTCGACGACCGCACGGGCCACGGCGCGCACGCCCACGGCCTCGTCACCGGTCAGGCCGAGGTCGTCGACCAGCACGGAGGACGCCTGCACGATGGCGGAGCCGCCGCCGGCGACGATCCCCTCCTCGATGGCAGCGCGCGTCGCGGAGACCGCGTCCTCGATGCGCATCTTCTTCTCCTTGAGCTCCACCTCGGTGTGAGCCCCGACCTTGATCACGGACACGCCGCCGGCCAGCTTCGCGAGGCGCTCCTGGAGCTTCTCGCGATCCCAGTCGGAGTCGGTGTTCTCGATCTCGGCACGGATCTGCGCGACGCGATCGGCCACGGCCTGGTCGTCGCCGGCCCCGCCCACGATGGTGGTGGAGTCCTTGGTGACGACGACGCGGCCGGCGTGGCCGAGCACGTCGGTGTCGACGGTCTTGAGGTCCAGGCCGAGGTCGGACGTGACGACCTGGGCGCCGGTGAGCACGGCGATGTCCTGGAGCATGGCCTTGCGGCGGTCGCCGAAGGCGGGAGCCTTGACGGCCGCGCCCTTGAAGGCGCCGCGGATCTTGTTGACGACCAGCGTGGACAGGGCCTCGCCGTCGACGTCCTCGGCGATGATGAACAGCGGCTTGCCGCTCTCCACCACCTTCTCGAGCAGCGGGAGGATGTCGGCCACGGCCGAGATCTTGCCCTGGTGCAGCAGCACCTGCGCGTCCTCGAGGACGACCTCCTGGCGGTCCGCATCGGTGACGAAGTGCGGGGAGATGAAGCCCTTGTCGAACTGCATTCCCTCGGTGAAGTCGAGCTCCATCGCGGTGGTGGAGGACTCCTCCACCGTGATGACGCCGTCCTTGCCGACCTTGTCGAAGGCCTCGGCGAGCAGGTCGCCGATCTCGCGGTCCTGGCTGGAGACCGAGGCGACCGACGCGATCTGGGCCTTGCCGTCGACCGGGGTCGAGATCTCCCCGAGCTTCTCGGAGAGGGCCTCGACGGCCTTCTCGATGCCGCGCTTGAGGGCGGCGGGCGCCGCGCCGGAGGCGACGTTGCGCAGACCCTCGTGCACGATGGCCTGGGCGAGGACGGTGGCGGTGGTGGTGCCATCGCCGGCCACGTCGTTGGTCTTGGTCGCGACCTCCTTGGTGAGCTGAGCGCCGAGGTTCTCGTAGGGATCCTCGAGCTCGATCTCACGGGCGATGGTCACGCCGTCGTTCGTGATGGTGGGGGCGCCCCACTTCTTGTCGAGGACGACGTTGCGGCCCTTGGGCCCGAGCGTCACCTTGACGGTGTTGGCGAGCTTGTCCACGCCCCGCTCGAGCGCGCGGCGCGCGTCCTCGTTGTACAGGATCTCCTTGGCCATGGCTCAGGCCTCGATGATCGCGAGGATGTCGCGCGCGCCGAGGACCAGGAACTCCTCGTTGCCGTACTTGAGCTCGGTGCCGCCGTACTTGGAGAAGACGACCTTGTCGCCGACCTTGACGTCCATGGGGACACGCTCGCCCTTGTCGTCGAAGCGACCGGCGCCGACGGCGACGACCTCGCCCTCCTGGGGCTTCTCCTTCGCGGTGTCAGGGATGACCAGGCCGGAGGCGGTGGTCTGCTCCGCCTCGAGCGGCTTGACGACGACGCGGTCCTCGAGGGGCTTGATGGAGACCGACATGCGGCTCACTCCTTCATGAAGAGACTGACTCTGTATGAGTTCGGGGTCGGGTCCCGGGTCCGATCGTCGTCGCGGTGCCGACCGGGGCGGGTCCCTCGTAGCAGCTTCTGGCACTCTCGGCCGTCGACTGCCAACGGAACCCACTGTAGGACGACGGCTGGCACTCACGCAAGGCGAGTGCTAAATCTGGGCGGGGTGTCGGCTCGATGCGTCGCGCTGCGCGCGTCGCCGCAGGCCACGCGCCAAGAGAAAGCCACGCGCGTGCACGCCGTGCCCTGACTCCGCCGGCTCCGCGACTCCGGAGAGCGCGGCGACCGAGTTCACGACGACCCGGTTGCCGCACCTCCCGTTCCGCTCCTTCTCCCTTGTGCTGCGCAGCCCCCTCGGGGTCGACGTCGAGGCTCCGAGCCCGAAGACCACAACCCCTGCTTCGCCCGCCCCCGCACCCCGAAAGGCTCGTGGGATGCCCAGGTCACACCCTTCTTGTGAACCCGATAACTTGTCGTCCCCGAAGGCGTGACGCCACGCCCCCGCGCGCGATAGGACTGGGGATGTCGAGACCGACGGCGCACCTGCGATCCAGGGCCCGTCCGCAACGCTCACACCCCTCCGAACCCGAGGAGATCCTCCATGGCCTTCATCCGCACCCTCCGCTCCGCCCTCCGTCGCGGCGACGACCAGCTCGCGCAGGACATCGTCGAGACGGGCACGCACCGCGACCATCGCGCCGATGCCACCGCCTCCGTCGCCCGTCACGGCTCCCAGGGCATCCGACCCTACGGCTTCGGCTACTGATCTCCTCAGGCGCGCGCCCTGCGCCGCCGCCGACGCCCCTGCAGGCAGTGCCTGCAGGGGCGTCGTGCATGTCCGGGCCGCGGATCACCGCCCGGCGGCCTCGAGGATCTGCGCGACCTGATCGGGGGTGAAGCGGTAGACCGGGCGCTCCGCATCGGCGAGGGTGTCGCCGGCGTTCGGGAACACCGAGCTGACCACGCGCGGCGCCCCCTCCCCCAGCTCCACCAGGCTCACGCCGGACAGAGCGAGCGACTGCTCGTCCGCGCCCGCCCCGACGGGGTCGACCACGTTGGTGATCCCGGGGGCGACGTGCACCGGGATCCCGGCGATCTCGCCGGTCATCTCGTGGTGGTAGTGGCCCGAGAGCACGATCCGCACGTCGGAGCCGTCGAGCACGGCGGCGAGCTCGTCGAGCCCGTCGAGGTCGAGGCCGCGCAGCAGCGGGGTCGCCGCGACGAGCGGCGGGTGGTGGATCGCGAGCACGGTCCCGCCGGGCGCGGGCTCGGCGAGGACTCCGCGCAGCCAGTCCAGCTGCTCGGGATCGAGGTGCCCGTAGCCGGCGCCGGGGACGCTCGAGTCGAGCACGACCACGCGGGCCCCTCCGGCGAGCGGCACGACCCGGTCCTGGCTCGGCGCGGTCCGCTCGCCCGGGGCGACCGCCTCGCCGTAGACGGCGGAGACGTCGTGGTTGCCCATGACGATCGCCAGCGGCGCGTCGAGAGCGGCGGCGAAGGGGTCGAGGATCTCGTGGAGCAGGCGATAGCTCTCGGCGGTGCCGTCCTCGGAGGCGTCGCCGGTGTGGACCACGGCGTCGATGCCCTTGAGGCCCTCCAGGCGGGCGAGGAGTCCGCGCAGGGCGGCGGCGGTGTCGATACGGTCGTAGTGGCGGGCGAACGGATCGCCGTAGAGATGCGTGTCAGTCAGGTGCAGGATGCGCATGCCGGGAACGGTAGCGACCGCAGGTGACGCGCAGGTGACGGAGTCGACCGGGTTCAGCCCAGCGCCCCCACCCATTCGCTCGCGCCGTCGTCGAAGACCTGGTGCTTCCAGATCGGGACGCGCTGCTTGACGGTGTCCACGAGCTCGTCGCAGGCGACGAAGGCCTGCTTGCGGTGCGGGGCCGCGATCGCGCACACGAGGGCGGAGTCCCCGATGGCGAGGGGTCCGACGCGATGGGCGACCGCGACGAGGACGTCCGGGTAGCGCTCCGCGATCTCGGCGGCGACCTCGGCGATCACGGCGGGGGCGGAGGGATGGGACGTGTACTCGAGCCGGTCCACGCCGCGCCCGCCGTCGTGGTCGCGCACCACGCCGTCGAAGGTGACCACGGCGCCGCAGCGCGGGTCAGCCACGGCCGTCGCCATGGCGGCCACGGTGAACTCCTCGGTGCCGACCGCAGCATGCCGCACCCGCTGCGGAGCCTCCCCCATCGCGGGGTCGCCCGCGATCCGCAGCCCCCGCGCCGCGGCGTCGCCGCGCTCGTCGACGCCGCCCGCGGGGAAGGTGCTCGTCCCGCGAGTCGGATCGGCCTGGTCCGACGGGGTCCCCGGGTCCGTCGCCTCCGCGATCGGGTCGGTCCCGCTCATCACCGCCGTGGTCACGGCGACGCGGGCCGAGTCGCCGGACCCATCGGCCCCCGCCCCGCCCTCCGGCCCGTGGTCCCCGCCGTCGCGCTGCTCGAGCAGGTGGTCCAGCAGCGGGTCGATCACGGCGATGCCGTCCTTCACCCCGCCTCGGGAGCCCGGCAGGTTCACCACGAAGCTCCGTCCCGCCATCCCGGCGACGCCGCGGCTGAGCAGGGCGGTGGCCTTCGCCGACTCGCCCCGGCGGCGCACGGCCTCGAGGATCCCGGGCATCTCCCGCTCGATCAGCGGCGCGGTCTGCTCGGGGGTGACGTCCGTGGGGCTGATGCCGGTGCCGCCGGAGGTGATGACCACGTCGACGCCGTCGGCGATCGCCTCGGCGAGCGCGCGGCCCACCTCGGGGCCGTCGGCCACGACCTGCTTCTCGACGGGGGCCAGGCCCCGCCCGCCCAGCCATCGCTCGAGCCGCGGGCCGGTGCGGTCCTCGTAGGTGCCGTCGGCCGCGCGCGTCGAGGCGATGATGATCCGGGCGCTGCCGTGCAGGAACGGCGGCGCCTCCGGGTCCTCGCGCACCGTGCAGTCCTCATCGGTGCGCTGGGCGGGCATCTGCCTCATCGTTCCTCCTCCTGCGTCATCGCTCGTGGCGCGCAGTCATCGCTCGTCATGCACGCCCATCGCTCGTCATGCACGCCCATCACTCGTCATACGCGGTCCTCGCCTGTCGCACGCGGTCATCGCGGTTCCTCGCGGCGCCAGTCCCCGCTCTTGCCGCCGGACTTCGCGAGCACCCGGATCTCCTCGATCACGGCGAGGTGGTCCACGGCCTTGATCATGTCGTACAGGGTCAGCGCCGCGGTGCTCGCCGCGGTCAGCGCCTCCATCTCCACACCGGTGACGCCCTTGGTGCGCACCTTCGCGGTGATCTCGACGCGGTCGCCGCGCGGGTCGAGGTCCACCTCGATGCCGGTCAGCGGCAGCGGGTGGCACAGAGGGATCAGCTCGGCGGTGCGCTTGGCGCCCATGATCCCGGCCAGGCGCGCTGTGGCGAGCGCCTCGCCCTTGGGCAGGTCGCCGCTCGCGATCCGGGCCACCACGTCCTCGCGGGTGACGAGGACGGCGCGGGCGGTCGCCTCGCGGGAGGTGACCTGCTTGGCGGTCACGTCGACCATGTGGGCGGTGCCGTCGGCCCGCACGTGCGAGAGCTCGCCCGCGTCGGTCGACCGACCGACGGGGTCGGGGGCGGTGGTCATGAGTCTCCTCCAGGGATCAGCAGGGTCTCGAGCAGGTCGCCGTCGCGCACGACGGCCGTGCCGACGGGGACGATCGCGAGCGCATCGGCCGCCGCGTAGCCGCCGATCAGGTGCGAGGACGCGCCGCCGACCAGCCTCACTGCGCCCGAGGGCAGGACCCTCGCTCGACGGTACTGCTCCAGGTGCTCGGGCGAGGACTCCTCGGCCTCGAGGCGGACGGGCAGGCGCAGCCGCCGGCGCGGCGGCGCGCCGAGGGCGGGGCGGGCGATCAGCTCGCAGCTCAGCAGCGCGGAGACCGGGTTGCCGGGGAAGGCGAGCCAGGGCACGCGCCGCCCCTCCACCTCGAGGGTGCCGATGCCCTGGGGCCCTCCGGGCTGCATCGCGAGGGTCGGGAAGGCGAGGGTGGTCCCGGGCAGCTCGGCGGCGTGGCGCACCACCTCGAAGGCGCCCATGCTCACGCCGCCGCTGGTGACGATCAGGTCGGCGTCGTGCGCGAGGACCTCGTCGCGCAGTCGCTCCAGCAGCAGCGTCGCGTCGTCGGGCACGGCGCCGCGGTGGACCACCTCTGCGCCCGCCTCGGTGAGCGCTGCGGCGAGCCCGGGGCCGTTCGCGTCATGGAGGGTGCCGGGGGCGGACTCCGCACCCGAGGGGCCGCGCACCTCGGAACCGGTCGAGAGCACCACGACCCGCGCCGGTGCACCCACCTCGACCTCGCTCAGGCCGCAGGCGGCGAGGTGCGCGATCCGCGCGGGGGTGAGCATCTGCCCCTCGCGCAGCACGGTGTCCCCGCGGTGGGTGTCGGAGCCGCGGCGGCGCACGAAGCGGCCCGGTGCGGCATCGGCCGGCGTGAGCGTCACGGTCGCCGGGTCCGTGCCGTGCGCGGCGTGCGCTCCCTCGCCACCCGCGCCGCCTCCCTCGGCCCCCGCGTTATCGGAGTCGAAGCGCCCCTGGGCGCTCTCCTCGACCGGGACCACGAGGTCCGCCCCGTCCGGGAGCGGCGCGCCCGTCATGATCGGCCGCGCCTGCCCGGGCTCGAGCCGGCCCGGCGCGTCGCCGGCAGCGATCGTCGGCCCGAGCGGGAGCGTCACCGCGGCACCGGGGCCCGCGAGATCGGCCGACGCGACGGCGAAGCCGTCCATCTGCGAGTTGTCCACGCCGGGCACGTCCACGTGCGAGCGCAGCGGCCGGGCGGCGACGCGGCCGACGGCCCGGCCGTCCAGCGCGACCGGCTCGGTCGCCCGCACGGCGGCGAGCAGCGCGACGGCGTCGGCCACGTGGTCGGCCAGCGGGCTGCGCTGCGCACGGGTCATCGCTCGGACCTCCTTCTCCTGTGCCTCATCGGCCCGTCCTGGTCCCCTCCAGTATGGCGCTCTCGACCGCCGCTGCCCGACCGGCCCGTGCGCGAGAAGCCCTCCCCGGCGCCCGGTCCGTGTCGAGTCCGTGCCCAGTCCCACCCCGAAGTCCCGCCCCCGTCCCGCCGAGCCGTCCTATCCTGGAGGGACGCCCGGAGCTGCCGGGCCGCTGAGCAGGAGGTGCGCGCATGTCGTCTCGACGGGTCTCCCTCGGCATCCCGGTGCCGCGCCGCACCGACGAGGCGGCTGGCGCGCTCCCGGACACCGCCGACCGACCGGACACCCCGGCGCTCGCGGATCGCTTCGGACGCGAGGCCACGGACCTGCGCCTGTCGCTGACGGACTTCTGCAACCTGCGCTGCACCTACTGCATGCCCGAGTCGGGGATGGTGTTCCTCAAGAAGGACCAGCTGCTCTCGGTCGAGGAGATCGTGCGCCTGGTCCGCATCGGGGTGGAGCGGCTCGGCATCGAGCAGGTCCGCTTCACCGGCGGGGAGCCGCTGACCCGGCCCGATCTCGAGGAGATCATCTCCGGGGTCGCCTCGCTGGAGCGCCGCCCCGACATCTCCCTGACCACCAACGCGATCGGCCTGGACCATCGGGCGGAGCGGCTGCGGGAAGCGGGGCTCGACCGGATCAACGTCTCGCTCGACTCGGTGGTCTCGGAGACCTTCGAGCACCTCACCCGCAGGCCCCTGCTGCACCGTGTGCTCGCCGGTATCGACGGGGCGCGCGCGGCGGGCCTGGACCCGATCAAGGTCAACGCCGTGCTGATGCCCGGGATCAACGACCACGAGCTGCCCGACCTGCTGGACTGGTGCCTCGAGCGGGACCTGCAGCTGCGGGTGATCGAGCAGATGCCGCTGGACGCGGACCACCGCTGGGAGCGCTCCACGATGATCACCGCCGGGGACGTGCACGAGATGCTCGCGCCCCGCTACGCGCTCGCCCCGGTCGCCGAGCCGCGCGACGGCGCGCCCGCCGAGCTGTACGAGGTCGCCGACCGCGCCACTGGCCTGCATCGCGGCCGGGTGGGGATCATCGCCTCGGTGACCCGCCCCTTCTGCGCCGACTGCCGCCGCACCCGCCTGACCGCCGAGGGCCGCGTGCGCACCTGCCTGTTCTCCCGCGAGGAGACCGACCTGCGCACAGCCCTTCGCTCGGGAGCGGACGACGAGGCGATCGCCGACATCTGGCGCGCCGCCCAGTGGGGCAAGAAGGCCGGCCACGGCATGGACCGGGCCGATTTCGTGCAGCCGGAGCGCCCGATGAGCGCGATCGGCGGATGAGGAGGACCCGATGACCGACACCCGTACCGCGAGCGCCCGCCCCGGCGGCTCCGTCGCCCCGGGCGCCGCAGCGTCCGACGTCTCCGCGCCCGACTCCCCCGCGCCCGAGATCGCGGTGCGCCTGTTCGCGGGCGCCGCCGCCGAGTTCGGTGCCGACGAGGCGACCGTGCGCGCCCGCACCGTGGGCGAGCTCGTCCATGCGCTCACCGCAGGCGCCACCCCGGAGGCGACCCGGGTGATCGGCCGCTCGAGCCTCCTGGTCGACGGCGTGGCCTGCACCGATCACAGACGTGCCCTCGCCCCCGGCACCCGCGTGGACGTGCTCCCGCCGTTCGCCGGCGGCTGAGCTCGCGCCCTGCCCGCGGCGGTCGGGCGGGCTCTGCCCCGCGGCAGGGTTCGCGCCCAGCCGGGCCGCGTCAGAGTCGCCGGATCTCGACCCCGCTGCCGGACAGCCCGTCGAACCCGCCGGCGAGCGAGCGCACCCGGATCCCCCGCTCGGCCAGCGCCCTCTGCGTGCTCGCCGAGCGCGTGCCCGCCGCGCAGTACAGCACCGCACCCGCAAGTCCGGCGCCGTCGAGTCCCGTGCTCCCGGTCGTCACTCCGTCGCCTGACGCGTCGTCGCCGCTCCCGGCACGGCGCAGCAGCTCCCCCATCGGGAGGTGCTCGGCGCCGGCGACCATGCCGCCCTCGGCCAGCTCCCGCTCCTCGCGGATGTCGATCACCCGCGCCCCGGCCGCGAGCAGGGCGGGCAGCTCCTCGGCGGTGACCTCGTCGCGGGCGGGACCCGTCGGCCCCGGCAGCCCGCAGGTGAGCATCACGTCCTCGATCTCCGTGACCGGCAGGCGCTGCGGGTCGCGGGCCAGCGGCAGCTCGTCCCAGCGAGAGCGCAGCGCATCGTAGAGGGCGAGTCGCCCGAAGAGCACGTCGCCCATCCCGGCGAGCACCTTCACGGCTTCCATCGCCATGGTCGAGCCGATCACTCCGCAGAGCATCCCGAGCACCCCGGCCTCCGCGCAGCTGGGCACCTCGCCGGGCCGCGGCGGGACGGGGTGGACGTCGCGATAGGTGACGCCGCGCCCGCCCGCGCCCCAGAACACGCTGACCTGTCCGGAGAAGGCGAGGATCGAGCCCCACACCAGCGGCAGGTCGAGGATCTCGCAGGCGTCGGAGGCGAGATAGCGGGTGGGGAAGTTGTCGGTCCCGTCCAGGACGAGGTCGTGGCCCGCGAGCTGCTCGAGGGCGTTCGCGGGGGTGAGGGTCTCGACCACGGCGCGCACCGAGACCTGCGGCGACTGGGGATGCAGGTGCTCGGCGGCGGCGAGGGCCTTCGGCCGGCCCAGATCCGCCCCGGTGAACAGCACCTGCCGGTGCAGGTTCGTCGCGTCGACGGTGTCGGGGTCGAACAGGGTGATCTCGCCGACCCCCGCCGCGGCGAGATAGGTCAGGGCCGGGGCGCCGAGCCCGCCCGCGCCGATCACGGCGACCCGCGCCCCGGCGAGGCGGCGCTGACCGGTCTCGCCCAGCTGCGGCAGTCGCATCTGGCGCAGGTACCGGCCGAGGTCGTGCCGCTGCGCCGCGGGCCGGTCAGCCGGCACGGCGCGGTCGCGGATCCGGGGCGGGTCAGGGGCGGGCAGGTCGGCGGAGCTCATGGGCTCAGTCTCCCCCACGTCCCGCGGTGAGGTGCGACCTCGGTCCCGCGGGCACCGTCCCGGGGCCGAGAGCATGAGGCCAGGTGTCCGAACGTCGGGCACGGACCGCGACGTCCGGCCCCGCGGTCCGGGCGCCGCAGTCCAGCCGGATCCGCCCACGAACGGGGACGGGGCCCCGGGCGTCTCCGCCCGGGGCCCCGTCCTCAGGGTGCGTCCGCTCAGCCCTCGAGCTTGGCGGAGCCCTTCACGTAGCCGATCTTGGTCCAGTCCGGCCGCTCGAAGCCCCACGCGCCGAAGTTCGCGAGGTCCTCGTTCTGGACGAAGAAGTCGTAGGACTGCCACAGCGGGATCGTCCCAGCGAGCTCCCACAGGTTCGCGTCGATCTGGTTGATCAGCTCGAGGCGCGCGGCCGGGTCGGTCTCGACGGCGGCCTGATCGATGAGCTTGTCCGTGTCCGGATCACCGATCTTGCCGAAGTTCTGCTCGCCCTCGGACTTCCAGATGGAGTCGCCGGAGGAGAGGAACGGTTCGCCGACCCAGCCGAAGAGGGTGAGGTCGAACTCGCCGGGGATGACGTACTTCGAGAAGAGGTCCGTCGGCGGAACCTTCTGGACCTTCATGGTGATGCCCACAGCCTTGAGCTGCTCCTGGACCACCGGGACCACGGCCTCGTTGGTCTTCGAGCCGTCGTTGTAGACGTAGGTGATCTCGATCGGCGTGCCGTCCTTGGAGGCGACGAGGCTCTCTCCCTCGCCCTCGAGGGTGTAGCCCGCGTCCTCGAGAAGCTTCTTCGCGGCATCGGGGTCGTAGCTGCCGAGGTCGCCGGCGTTGTCCTGGTAGCCCTCCTGGTTGGTCATCAGGAGGTGGTTGTTCAGCGGCTCGGTGTTCTCCGGGTAGGGCATCGTCGCGTTGACCGAGAGGAAGACCTCCTCGCGGTCGATCGCACGGAAGATCGCCTGGCGCACGGCCTGATCGGCGAGCGGCCGGCCCTCGGCGCCGTTGAGGGTGATGTGGGTCCAGTTCGGGCCCGCAGCCTGACGCAGCACCGCACCGTTGCCGATCAGCGGCTCGACCACCGAGTACGTCGCCGGGACGGTGGTCTCGATGACGTCCAGCTGCCCGTTCTGGAAGCTGGTCGCGGTCGCGGCCGGATCCTCGATGGTGGTGAACAGGACCTGCGAGAGGAATGGCGTGTCGCCCCACCAGTTCTCGTCGGGCTCGACCAGCACGGTCTTGTTGCCGGAGTCGATCTTGCCGATCTTGAAGGGGCCGGCCGTGACCTGCGGCCCCTCGAGCCAGCCGGTGTTGAAGGCCTCGGCCGATTCGGCGAGGGAATCCGGCATGACCGCGGCGAGGCCGATCCAGTCGGCGTACTTCTCCTTAAAGGTGATCACGGCGATCAGGTCGCTGTCGCCCTGCTCGATCTTCTCGACCTTGTTGTAGCCCTCGGAGGACGCGATGGCGTACTCCTCCTGGGAGCCGTCCATGATCTTGAAGACGTTCTCGATCGACTTGTAGTCGATCGGAGTGCCGTCGGACCAGGTCATGCCCTCGTTGAGCTCGATCTCCATGACCTGCGGGTCCTCGGAGGTCAGCTCGATGCGCTTGGTGTAGTGAGGGTTCGCGGAGACCTCACCGGCAGCGTTCGACCACCACACCTCGAGCGGGAAGAGCGTCCGCAGGATGTCGGAGGTGTTGGCCTCGTTGCCGTCGGAGTGGAATGGGTTCCAGTTCGCGGGGAACGCGTTGTTCGCCAGGCGGAGCACGCCGCCCTCGCCGATCTCCTCGCGCTCCTTGGGGTTGATGTCGTTCTGGTCGGAGGCGATCTGCTCGCCCTCGCCGCCGCCGTCGGAGGCGCCGCCGCCGCTGCCGCCGGTCCCCGGGTCCTGGCTGCACGCCGCCAGCGCGGTCATCGAGACGGTCAGAGCCGTCGCCCCCAGGATCGAACGCCGCGTCACACGCATATGAATCTCCTTCACTCGCGGTCCTCGAGATCGTCGAGCCCGCTGGCTGCACTGTCCCGGCAGATGCGGTCGGCGTTGACCACCGTGGTCGCGCCCTTCTCGCCGGTGTGAGCAGTCTGTCACCGGCGAGTTGCCGACGCGGACCAGGAACACCCTTGTTACCCGTTCGCAACATGCAGGGCACCTGTCCGCGACCGACCCGGCGCGGCCCCACTCCGGGCACGCCGACGACGGGCGGCGCTCGGTGCGCGCCGCCCGTCGTCTCGAGCGTCCTCCCTGGTCAGGGAAGGGTCACTGGGAGTCCTCCCGGTCCGGGAGGAAACCGCCGAAGGTTCCTTCGAAGGCCTTACGGTCGATGGCCTCTCGCCGCCGCGATCGAGCCACCTCGGGGTCCGGGATCGGCACCGCGGAGAGCAGCTCCTTGCTGTAGGGATGCTGCGGGTCGGTGAAGACCTCCTCGGTGTCGCCCAGCTCGACGATCCTCCCCTTCTGCATCACGGCGATGCGATCGGAGATGTGGCGGACCACGGAGAGGTCGTGCGAGACGAACAGGAAGCTCACCCCGAGGCGCGCCCGGAGGTCGGCGAGCATCGCGAGCACGCCGGCCTGGACGGTCACGTCCAGCGCCGAGGTGGGCTCGTCGAGGATGATCAGCTTCGGGTCGCAGGCCAGCGCCCGGGCCACGCCGACGCGCTGGCGCTGGCCGCCGGAGAACTCTGTGGGGAAGCGGGCGGCGTGCTCGGGCAGCAGACCCACCATCTTCAGCAGCCAGTCCACCCGCTCGTCCATGCGCTCCTTGCTGTACCCCTGGACGCGCATCGGCTCCTTGATGATGTCCGCGATCGGCATCCTGGGGTCGAGGGAGGCCATCGGGTCCTGGAAGACCACCGTGATGTCGGAGCGCAGCGTCGCCCGCTCCTTGCGGGTCAGGGCACCGGTCTCCTTCCCGCCGATGCGGATGGTCCCCTCCTGCGGGGTGCGCAGCTGCATGATCTCCATCAGCGTGGTGGTCTTCCCGCTGCCGGACTCGCCGACCAGCGCCAGGCACTCCCCCTCGCGGATGTCGAAGGAGATGCCGTCCACGGCACGCTGCTCGCCGATCTTCCGCCGCACGATCGCGCCCTTGGTGATCGGGAAGACCTTCGCCAGGTCCTCGACCTCGAGCACCGTCGGCAGCTCCTCGCGCGGCGGCCGGTCCTCGCCGAGGTCGGCGAGCTTCTGCATCGCGGAGCCGGCGACGCTGCGGGAGGCGCCCGCCTCGCCGGCGTCGACCCGCGGGACGGCGGCCAGCAGGTCCTGCGTGTACTTCTCGCGGGGGCTGTAGAAGATCTCGTCGACGGTGCCGAGCTCGACCATCCGCGACTCCTTCATGACCAGGACCCGGTCGGCGAAGCCCGCCACCACGCCCATGTCATGGGTGATCAGCACCGTCGCGGCGCCGATGAGCTCCTGCGCGGACTTCAGCAGGTCCATCACCTGCGCCTGGATCGTCACGTCCAGGGCGGTGGTGGGCTCGTCGGCGATGATCAGCTCGGGCTCGTTCGCGATCGCCATCGCGATCATCGCGCGCTGGCGCATGCCGCCGGAGAACTCGTGGGGGTACTGGCTCGCACGACGGCCCGGCTCGGGGATCCCCACCGCATCCAGCAGCTCCTCGGCCCGCTGCCGGGCCCGGGCCTTGGAGACCTCCGGATGGTGGATACGCACCACCTCGGAGATCTGGTCCCCCACCCGGTACACCGGGGTGAGCGCGGAGAGAGGGTCCTGGAAGACCATGGAGATCGTGTTGCCGCGCAGGCGCGAGAGCTGCTTGTCGTCGAGCTCGAACATCCTGTGGCCGAGCATCTCGATCTCGCCGCTGATGGTGGCCGTGCGCGGGAGCAGACCCATCACGGCCAGGGAGCTGACGGACTTGCCGGAGCCGGACTCGCCGACGATGGCGAGGGCCTCGCCCTTGTGCACCTCGTAGCTGAGGTCCTGGACGGCGCGCACGGTCCCGTACTCGGAGGGGAAGGAGACGTTCAGGTCCCGGACGGTAAGGATCGGTTCGGACATTCTTCTTCCTCAGATCCGGCTGGAGCCGCTGGTCGGGTCGAGGGCGTCGCGCAGCGCTTCGCCCATCAGGTTGATGGAGATGACCAGGGCGGCCAGCACCACCGCGGGCGGGATCCAGGTGTAGGGGGCGGAGATGTTGTAGTCCTGCAGGACGGTGCCGAGGGACACCTGCGGGTACTGGATGCCGAAGCCGATGAACGACAGACCCGTCTCGCCGAGGATCGCGGCGCTCACGCCGAGCGTGGTGTCGATGATGATCCAGCTGGCGATGTTCGGGATGATGTGCCGTGTCATGGTGACGATCGGGTTCACGCCCATGAACCGGGCCGCCTCGACGTATTCGGTGCGCACCAGCTGCTGGGTCATCGCGCGCAGCACGCGGCCGGTGAGCATCCAGGCGAAGCCCGCCAGCAGCGGGATCATCCACAGCCAGCTCGCCTGCTGCAGCGCGGGGCTGAACAGCATCAGCAGCAGGATCGAGGGGATCACCAGGAACAGGTTGATGAGGTTCACCAGGGCGCCGTCGACGAACGCGCCCGACTTCCCCTTGTGGCTCACGTACCCGGCGACGATGCCGACGAGGAGCGCGAGGAACGTCGTCAGGACGGCGGTGCCGATGCCGATGACCAGTGAGATGCGCAGACCCTGCATGGTCCTGGCGAAGATGTCCAGCCCGTTCTCGTTCACGCCGAACCAGTGGTAGGGGCTCGGGCCGGTCAGGGCGTTGCGCAGGTCCCGCTCGAACGGGCCGTACTGGTAGACCATCGGGCCGATGATCGCCATCAGCACGAGCGCCGCGAAGATGACCATGCCGATCCATGCGCTCGGGTTGCGCAGGAACCGGCGCCGCAGGAGCTCGCCGCGGCTGAGCGACTCGATCGCCGGGCCGGCGCTCTCGTCGAGCTGGGCGTCCTGCAGGTCGGGGTCGTCGACCCCGGAGCCGATGACGGGGTTCGCCTCGGGATCGGTGCGTCGGCGCAGCTCGGCAGCGTCTTCGGTGCCGCGGATGTCGTTGGGATTCGTCATCGTGTCACCGGATCCTCGGGTCGAGCGCACCCTGCAGGATGTCTGCGAAGGTCGCGGAGAGCAGGGTCAGGATCGCCGTGTACAGGACGACGCCGGCGGTGCCGTTGACGTCGGCCATCTGGATCGCGGAGATCGCGAAGCGACCGATGCCCTGCCAGTTGAACATCAGCTCGACGAACAGCGAGCCGGAGAACGCCCCGCCGACGGCGAAGGCGAAGTACTGACCCATGGGGATCAGCGCCATCCGCAGGCCGTGGCGGTTCATCGCGCGTCCCCGGGTGAGGCCCTTGGCCCGGGCGGTGCGGAGATAGTCGCTGCCCAGCACGTCCAGCGTCGTCACCTTCATGTACCGCGAGTAGGAGGCGGCGGCGGTGACGGCCAGCACGATCGTGGGCATGACCAGGGCCTTGGCCTGGTACTTGAAGGACTCCCAGGAGCCCGGTTCGAGCAGCGGGTTGATCGGGTTGATGGCCGGGAGCCCCCAGCCGGAGAGGTCCATGATCCCCTGGTTGGTCTGCTGGACGATCAGGATGATCACCGGGGTGGGCAGGGAGAGGATGAAGAAGGCGAGCAGCGTCGAGAGGCGGTCGCCGACCGAGTCGCGGCGCACCGCGGCGAGCATGCCCAGGACGATGCCGAGCACGGTGCCGATCGCGGTGCCGAGGACGACCAGGCGCAGGCTGATCGGGATCCGGGTCTTCAGCTCGTCGAGCACCGGGACCATCGACTTGTTCGTGCCGGTGGTCACGCCGAGGTCACCGCGGATGAGGCCGCCGAGCCAGTTGGCGTACCGCTCGAACAGCGGGGTGTCGGGGTTGACGTTGCGCACGTCGAGGTAGTGCTGGGCGGTCGCCGCCGGGACCGGCTCCGTCGCGATCGGCGGGTACAGCACCTCTTCGGGATGCATCAGCGAGGCGGACAGGAGGTACGCGAAGCTCGTGGCGACGAACGCCAGGATCACGTAGGTCAGCACTCTGAGGGAGACGAACCTAATCACGCTTCCCCCTCGACACGCTGTTGATCATCCGTCGGGTCCCTTCCCTGCGTCATCCGTCTCGTCGTCGCGGGCTCGCCATGGGCGGGCCCCGTCCCACTGAGGCGGCACCACGCTCGGTCACGTCGAGGCGACCCGGCGGCCGTGCACAACCGGGACCCGGTTGTGGCCCAGGTCTCTCGGCAGGCACGGCACACCATAACGCCTGCGATGGACGCGGCTTGACGAAACTGACCCACGGGTACGGGGGTGCGGCGAAGCTATGCTCGAATCGTGACCTTTCTGCACCTGCTCGTGCTCGCGCTCGGCATCGTCGCCGCGATCGCGCTGAGCGATCTGCTCGGACATCGGGGAGTCGGCGCGTGGCCCATCGGGCTCGGCGCCCTCGCTCTGGCCCTCGGCGCCGGGCTCCTCTACAGCCCCTGGCTCGCCGCCCTGTCCCTCGGTCTCGCCCTCGGGGCGGCGATCTCGATGACGGCCTCCTGGACCCGCGACATCGTCCGACGCCGGCATGCCCGGCGCGAGCAGGCGCGGCGGTCCCAGGACGCTCGACGCAGCCAGCTGGAGGAGTCCGGCACCTCGCGTCGCTGAGGGACGCAGGAGCGTCACAGCGGCAGGACGAGCACGCTCCGCTCCGGCGCGCCGGCGGACTCGCCGCTCCTCGGCGCCGCGCCGCCGTCGGGCCCCGCCCCGCCGTCGTCCGCCCCGCCGGCGGGCCCCTCTGACTCCAGGAGCACCATCGCGTCCGCCCGCCCGTAGGGGGCGAGCCGCCGACCCGGCACGAGGCGCACGACCTCACGGCCGTCGGCCGCGATCTCCCGCCGTCCGGGCAGGGCGTGCACGGTGCCGGCGGGACCGCGCCGGGGCCCGTCCCCTCCCCGCACAGGAGCATCCGTCGGGGCGCGGCGCCGTCACGGTCCAGCAGCGGGCGCACGAACAGGTGGTAGCCCACCAGCGCGCCGACGGGCGTGCCCGGCAGGTGCACGACGGGGACGCCGCCGGGCAGCGTGCCGTGGCCCTGGGGACCACCGGGGCGCAGGGCGAGGTGCGCGAAGCGGGAGGTCCCCGCTCCTCGCTCGCCGAGCAGCAGCTTCACCACGTCGTAGGCGCCGTGGCCGATCCCGCCGGTGGTGAGCACGAGGTCGGCCTCACCCGCCGCGATGTCGAGCGTCTCCCGCAGGTCAGCCGGGTCGTCGCCGCTGTGCCGGGGCGGGAGCGCGTGCGCGCCGGCGGCGGCGAGGGCGGCGGCGAGCATCGTCCCGTTGGACTCGCGCACCGCACCCGGCAGGGGGTCCGCGCCGAGTCGGTCGGAGGAGCTGTCCGCGGTGAGCTCGTCGCCCGTGACCACCACGGCGACGCGCAGCGGGCGGAGCACCTCAAGGGCGTCGATCCCGAGCGTCCGGGCGAGTCCGACGAGCCCCGCGCCGACGCGGTCCCCGGCCTGGGCCAGCGGCGCGTCCAGCGGGATCTCCTCCCCCGCCCCGCGCACGTGCCGGCCGGGGACAGGAAGGCTCTCGAGGTCGAGGGCGACGACGGCAGGAGCGGGACCGAAGGGGTCGGAGTCGGTCGCCTCCACCTCGACGACGGCGTCGGCGCCGCGGGGCACGGGGGCGCCGGTCATGATCCGGGCGGCGCTGCCCGAGGGCAGGTCGGGGACCTCGCCGGGGCGAGCCGGAAGCTCGGCCGCGACCGGGAGCACGGTGGTGCCGGGCGCGGTGAGATCCGCCCTCCGTACGGCGAAGCCGTCCATCGCCGCGATCGGCAGCGCCGGGACCTGCGCCGGGCTGCGCACCGCGGCGGCGAGCACCCGGTCGAAGGCCTGCTCGAGCGGGACGGTGTCGACGGAGCGCGGCGGCGTGACCGCGGTGAGGATCTCCTCGCGCCACTGCCAGGGCGAGAGTCTCTCGACGCTCATGGTCCTCCTTCAGCGGCGGGTCGAGGCGCAGGTCGCGGCGGGCCGATGTCGCCGCGGGCGAGGCTCCATGATCCCCCATGCCCGGCCGCGGCGGACGGGACCGTCGCCGGCTCCCGGCGGGCTGATCGCGGCTGCCGGCCCGCTTCGTCGCCGACCCCGTCCAAAGCCATGGCCACGAGCGGCGCGGCAGGTGCATCATGGTGGGCATGCGCGAGATCCGATTCGACAGCTTCGGGGGCCCCGAGGTCCTGACCCTCCACCACGACGCCCCGGTGCCCGAGCCGGGACCCGAGGAGGTCCTCGTCCAGGTCGGCTTCGTGGGGCTGAACCCGCTGGACTACAAGATCCGCGACGGCTCCTCGGGCCGGGCGAAGGACCTCACGCTGCCCGCGGGGACCGGCCGTGAGATGGCCGGCACCGTGATCGGCGCGGGCTCGGGCCTGGACGAGGCGGAGCTCGGCTCGCGCGGCCTCACCGTCGGCACACGCGTGTTCGGCATGCGCGGCCCGAGCGACTCCCGCGGCGTCGCCGCCGAGGTCATCGCGATCTCGGCCGACGACCTCGCCCCGATCCCCGGCGAGACCGCCGAGGAGGACCTGCCCCGCTGGGCCGGGCTCGCGCTCGTCGGCCTCACCGCGATCGCCGTCGTGCAGGACACCGCCCGGATCGCCGAGCACGAGACGGTGCTGATCCACGGCGGCACCGGCGGCGTGGGCCAGCTGCTGATCCCGATGGCGCTCGAGGCCGGGGCCTCCCAGGTGCTCGCCACCGGCCGCGCCGCGAACGCCGAGCGGATCCGGGTGCTGGGCGCGACCCCGATCCCCTACGACACGAGCGACTGGGGCGAGGAGGTCCAGCGCCTCACCGACGGGCGCGGCGTCGACGTCGTGCTGGACACCCACTACCACTCGACCTTCCTGCCGAGCCTGGACCAGCTCGCCGACGGCGGCCGCATCGTCGCCCTGCCCAGCCTCGCCGACCTCTCCCCCGCCCTCGAGCGCGGTATCGAGGCGCGGGTGCCGTCGATCGTGCCGGGACGGGACCGGCTGGATCGCCTCGCGCAGGGCATCCGCTCGGGCCGCTACCCGCTGGAGGTCTCCGAGGTGCTGCCACTGGCGCAGATCGCCGAGGCGCACCGCCGGCTCGAGGAGGGCCACACCCGCGGCAAGCTGGTCCTGGACGTGCGCGCCTGAGCGACGGCCCGTGCCGCAACGGTCGCCGCCGCGGCATGGGCGGTACGCTGGCACGATGGTCGCCCCCACCTCCGATGACGCCGCTGCTGAGCAGCGCGAGATCGAGCCCGTGCTGCAGCCCTCCGGGTGGGCGCTGCTGAATGCCCTTCCGCCCTACGACGAGAAGGACGCGCTGCGGGTCTCGACCCGTCTGCGCGAGGCAGGCCACTCCCCCGAGCTCGTCTCCGCGGTGCTCACCCAGTCCCGTCTGCGCGCCCGCGCCGCGGAGAAGTTCGGGGAGTTCGCGAGCACCATGCTGTTCACCCCGCACGGCCTCGAGCAGGCCACGCGCCTGCCCGTCGCCGCGATGCACGCAGAGCGCTTCCAGCGCGCCGGAGTCGCCTCCGTCGCGGATCTCGGCTGCGGCATCGGCGGGGACTCGATGGCGATGGCCGCGCTGGGCCTGGACGTCCAGGCGGTGGACCGCGATCCGGTCACCGTCGCCGTCGCCACCGTGAACCTGCGCCCCTTCCCGAACGCGAGCGCGCGCCTGGGCCGCGCGGAGGGCCACGACCCCCGAGACACCGAGGGGATCTGGCTGGACCCCGCCCGGCGCGCCCCCGCCCGCGGCGGCTCCCGCCGCCTCCACGACCCCGAGGAATACGAGCCGCCGCTCTCCGCCGTGCTCGACCTCGCCCGACGCCTCGGCCGCAACGACGCCGCCGGCCCGCTCGGCGCGAAGCTCGGCCCCGGCATCGACCGCGACGCCCTGCCGGAGGACGTCGAGGTGCAGTGGCTGTCCTTCCACGGCCAGGTGCTCGAGGCGACCGCCTGGTGCGGGCCGCTCGCCCGGGAGGGCGTCACCTCCTCCGCGGTGCTGATCGGCCGCGACGGCGCGCACCGCCTGGACCGCGGCGCGGACTCCGCCGGCGACCCCGCCGTCGGCCCGCTCGCCGACCACCTCTACGAGCCCGACGGCGCCGTGATCCGCGCCGGGCTGATCGGAGAGCTCGCCGCCCAGATCGGCGGCCGCACCCTCGATCCGACGATCGCGTACCTGACCTCCGAGCGCCGCGTCACCACCCCCTTCGCGAAGGGCTACGCGGTGCGCGACGTGATGCCCTTCGGCCTCAAGCGCCTCACCTCCTACCTGCGCGAGCACCGGCTCGGGGTGCTCGAGATCAAGAAGCGCGGCACTGCGGTCGAGCCCGACGAGCTGCGTCGCAAGCTGCGGCCCCGCCGCTTCGGCGAGGAGCGCGCCACGCTGATCCTCACCCGCATCGACGGGGAGCAGTCCGTCGTGGTCGCCTCCCCGCACGCCGCACCGCCCGGCGAGGAGCCCGATCGGCCGTGAGCACCGCCCGGGGGACGCAGCGTCGCGTCATCGCCCTGCTGCTGCTCCTCGCCGCGCTGGGAGGACTCGGCGCGGTCGCCCTCGGGGCCGCCGCCGAGCGTGCTCCGATCACGACCGTCGCCGGCACGACGGAGCGGGAGCGGCCCTCCAGCGCCGCGACCGCCGAGGTCCCGTCGGACCCTGGCTGGAGCACCCCGGAGGTCCCGCCGCAGCCGCCCCGGGCCGAGCTCGGCGCCGCCCCGCTGCTCGTGCTGCTCTCCCTCCTCGGCCTGGCGCTCGCGGTCCTCGCGGTGTGGCTCGCGGTGCGGATGAGGGCGCTGGCCCGACCCGCCCCGGCCCCGGCGATCGCCGCCTCCGAGGACGAGCTCACCGCCGCGCAGGCCCGGACCGCGCTCGCCAAGGCCAGGGACCCGCTCGCCCGCCTGGTCGACGCGCAGGACGCGGTGATCGCGGCGTGGACGGCGCTGGAGCGCTCCCTCGCCGCGGCGGGAGTCACCCGGCACCCCTCCCGCACCACATTCGAGTTCGTCGTGGAGGTGCTGGCCGCGCTCGACCTGGACCGCGCCGCCCTCGACGACCTCGCCGCCCTCTACCGTAGGGCGCTGTTCGATCCGGAGCCGCTCACGGAGGAGGACCGCGCCGTCGCGATGACGAGCCTGGACCGTCTCACGGCGGCGCTCGAGGCCACGGCGGCGGCGCGCATGTCCGACGCCCGCGACCTCGGGTCCGCCGGCGGTGCGCGCATTCGCGACGATGACGGGAGCACAGGCGCATGAGCAGCCTCCTGGGTCTGATGTGGCGGACCGTCGTGGCCACGGCGGCCGCGGTCCTGCTCACCCTCGCCCTCGCGCTGATGGGCCTGGTGCTCCCGCTGCCGCTGCCGATCGCGCTGGGCCTCCTCGCAGGGGCCGCCTGGTGGTTCCTCCACGTCGGCGCCGACCGGGCCGAGCCCTCGCGTGCCCCGCGCCTCGACCTCGACGCCGACTACGCCCTCCCCCATGCCCAGGACGTGCGGGTGCGTCGACTGGAGGACCTGATCCACGGCGCGCAGCCGCACCGCCGCATGACCGGCCGCGGCCTCGCCCTGGTCCTGGCCGACATCGCCGACGAACGGGCTCGCGACCCGGACGCCCCGCCGCTCGGCCCGGAGCTCTCCGAGCTCCTCCGCGCCGCCCGCGCCGCGGAGGGCTCCCAGCAGCCCTTCCCGCCGATCGACCGCAGAGCCCTGCACCGCTATCTCGACGAGCTCGCCCCGCGCGAGGAGAGGCCACGATGACCACCACCCCCGCCCTCAGCACCACCCCGCTCAGCACCACCGCCGCGACCGACGCCGCACGGCGGGTGCTCGACACCGTCGAGACGGCCGTCGTCGGCAAGCGGCAGTCCCTCGAGCTGGTGCTCACGGGACTCCTCGCCGGCGGCCACGTCCTCCTCGAGGATCTGCCCGGGCTGGGCAAGACCCTCGCCGCCCGCTCCTTCGCCCAGGCGCTCGGCCTGCCCTTCGCCCGCGCCCAGTTCACCCCCGACCTGCTGCCCGCCGATCTCACCGGCGCAGAGGTGTTCGACCAGTGCACCGGCGAGTTCGTGTTCCGCCCCGGCCCCGTGTTCACCGGCCTTCTGCTGGCCGACGAGATCAACCGCACCCCGCCGAAGACCCAGTCGGCGCTGCTCGAGGCGATGCAGGAGCGGCAGGTCTCCGTCGAGGGCACCACCCGACCGCTGCCCGTTCCCTTCCATGTGCTCGCCACCGCCAACCCCATCGAGCACGAGGGCACTTATCCACTGCCCGAGGCGCAGCTGGACCGCTTCCTGCTGCGGCTGTCCTTCGGCTATCCGAGCGCCGAGCAGGAATGGGAGGTGGTCTCCCGACGGATCGACCGCCGGCGCGAGGAGCAGACCGTCGCGCAGGTGCTCGACGCGGAGCAGCTGCTCGCCCTGCAGGCGGCGGTCGAGGAGGTGCACGTCGAGGAGGCCGTGGGCCGCTACGCCGTGGACCTCGTCGCCGCAACCAGGCGTCACCAGAACGCCCTGGTGGGCGCCTCGCCGCGCGGCACCCTCGCCCTGATCACCTGCGCCCGCGCCCTCGCGGTGATCCGCGGCCGCGGCTACGTGGTGCCGGAGGACGTCAAGGAGCTCGCGCATCCGGCGCTGGACCATCGCGTGACCGTCCGGCCCGAGCTGTGGCTGCAGAACGCGACCGGCGCGGGCGTCGTCGACGCGGTCCTCGAGCAGGTGCCGGTGCCGGTCGCCTCCCCGCAGCCGGCCCGGTCCCCGTCATGAGCCCGGCCGCGGGAAACGGCGGAGCGGACAGGGCCTCGGGGGCACCGGGGACCGACGGAGCGACCGGAGCTCCGGGAGCACCGAGGGCCGGGAGGGCGAGGGCGACCTCGGGAACGGCGGGTGCCCAGAGAGCCGCAGGGGTCGCAGGGACGACGGGTCCCGCGGAGTCGCCCGCACCAGCGCTCCGGCCCCGTCCCACCGCCGCGCTCGTCCGCGCCTCCGCGGTGGGCGTGCTCGCCCTGGCCCTCGCGCTGCTGCGCGGGGAACCCGCGCTGATCCTCGCCGGGCTGCCCCTGCTCGCCTGGGCGCTGCTGGCCGTCGCCCGCCGCACGGCCCGCGGCCAGGAGCGCTCCTACCCCACCCCGTCACTGCGCCTGAACCGTCGGCGGATCGACGAGGACGGCGCGGCGCGCGCCACGGTAACCGCAGGCCCGGGCCTGCTGACCACGGCGAGCGTCCCGAGGCCTCCGCATGCGGATCTCGCCCCGCGCCACGGCTCCCTCACGGGCGACGGCGGGGCGTCGCTGCGCATCGGCGCCCGACGCTGGGGCCGCATCGAGGTGGGGCCGGTGCACGTGCTGGTCGCGGACCCGCTCGGCGCCTTCCGCGCACAGGCCGACCTGCCCCCGGTCTCGCTCCAGGTGGTCCCCTCCTCCGTGGTGCTCGATGCCCCCGTGGACGTCCCCACCACGATCGGGATGAGCGGCGCGCACCTCTCCCGGCGCCGCGGCGACGGCACCGCACTGTCTGAGGTGCGCGCCTTCCGGCCCGGGGACCGCCTGCACCGGATCAACTGGCGCGTCACCAGCCGCACCGGGCAGCTGCACACCAATGCGACCTTCACCGAGCAGGACACCGAGGTCCTCGTCGTCACCGACACCACCGCGGACGTCTCCCCCGCGCCCTGGGCCGGCGAGGACGCGCCCACCAGCCTGGACATGACGATCCGCGCCACGACCGCCGTGGCGCGCCACTATCTCGGCGTCGGCGACCGGGTCGCGCTGCTCGACATCGGACGGCTGATCGGCGCGGTGCCGCCCGGCTCCGGCCCCCGTCAGCTGCGGGTGCTCACCGATGCGCTGTCCCGTGCGGCCCGGGACCCGGGCGCGCTCCGTCCCCTCCCCCGCCTGCCCGCGGTGCGGACCGGCACGCTGACGGTGGTGTGCTCGCCCCTGCTCCGCCCCGAGGTGATCACCAGGATCGGGGAGCTCGTCGCCCAGGGCGCGGACGTGATCGCCGTGGACACGCTCCCGCCGAGCGTCGGGGACACCTCCGTGCTGCGCGGGCGGCCGCTGCGGCTCGAGGGCCGGGTCTCCGAGCGCTTCTGGCCCGAGGCGTGGGCGCTGCGGAGGCTCGAGCGGGAGCGGACGGTGCGCGAGCTGCGGGAGGCGGGCGTCCCGGTCACCGCGTGGGAGGGACCCGCCTCGCTGGCCCCGGTGCTCCTGTCCCTGTCCGCCGCGCGCGGTGCACCACGACGGAGGAGGTCCTGATGCGGCTGACGTCCCTGCTCGACCCGCTCGCCGACGCGCTGCTCGCGCTGCGCGGGATCAGTCCCGTGCAGTGGGCGCTGCGCGGCACCGGCACCGCGGCGACGCTCGCCGCGGCAGCGCTCGCGCAGTCCGGCCCGGGACTCGCGGCGATGCACCTGGGGGTCGTGCTGGTGGGGATCGTCTGTCTCACGGCCCTCGCCGCGCAGTGGCTCGATCCCGACACGGACCTCGGGATGCTGGCGCCGACGGCGGTGGTGATCGCGCTGGCGGTGCGGGCCGATCTGGACGTCGTGCTCGCCGGGTCGACGGGTCTGCTGCTGCTCGCGGCCCATGCCTCCTTCGCGCTCGCGGCCGTCATGCCCGCGTACGGCGCGCTCGGCAGCGACGCCCTGCGCCTCGCTCTGCGGGCGCTCACCGGGGTGCTCGTGCTGACGCTGGTGGGCGGGGTGCTCGTGGTGCTGCTCGCGCAGGTCCAGCTCGGGCCGTGGGCCGTGGTGGTCGCCGCGGTCGCCGTCGTCGCGCTGTGGATCGCCGTGATGCCGCGAGGGCGCTGAGGTCAGGGGTCGCCCGGCCGCGGTGCGGGCTGACGCATGTCGACCAGTGCCGATCAACCGGTGCGCGCTTCCGGCAGGTCCTCGGGATCCGACGGCCGGTCGTCGTCCGCGGTGGTCGGGCTCGACCTACCAGAGGGATCCGAGGCGTCGTCGAGGTCGACGGGCTCGTCCGCGAGGATCTCAGCGCGGGCCCTGTCCGCCCCGTCCAGGAGACGCCTCAGCAGCGGGGAGGTCGACTGATAGACGTGTCCCGTGGGGGTCCTGATCGTGAGGCGGTGCGGACGGTCATCGCTCGAGGGGTCGACCGTCGACTCCCATCCCGGCATCTCCTTGACGAGGTTGAAGCGCTGACAGTGGCCGATGCCGTTGTCGGCGTCGGTGCTGCCGCCGTCGGCGAAGCGATGGGCGTGGTCGATGTCGTGGATCGGCGCATCGCACCATGGCGTGCGGCAGCGCTGATCGCGCAGCAGGATGAATCGGCGGACCTGCCCACGGAAGAGTCGTCGCCTGGCGTCGACCTCGGTCAGGTCTCCGACCTTGGCGTCGGCATAGAGGCGACGGATCCACCGCGCCGCGCTGCTGATCTCCGGCGGGGGTGCGGGAGCATCTGCGGCCACGTGTGCTGGAGACGGGAGCGTCGGCACGCCGAGCGCAAGGTCGCGGGCGACTCGTCCGGGAAGTGGATGACCCTCGATCCATGCCGTCGCCTCCTCGTCGGCGAGGAGGGTCATATCGGTCATGAGCAGCTGGATCTCGACGGGGATGTCGTCGGGACTCTCGAGTCCGCAGGCGCGCGCTGTCAGGGTGTCGGCCATGATCTGGCCCTTGGTGCGCGGGTCCCCCGCGGCCTTCGCCGTCTTCGCCGCCTCGGTCAGCACCTTCAGCACCGCGACGCCGTCCTTCACGGGGAGCGTGGCGCGGAGGATCGACATGCCGTCGACGGCCGGCTGGAGCGAGACCCGTCGATCGGCGACCGCGCGCTGGTGCCGGTGCACCGCGGCGTCGGCGTCGAGCTCCTGCGCCCGGGCGCGGGCGAGGTCCCCGGCCCGGCGCGCGGTGACCGATGGCAGCTGGTCGGCGAGGTCGACATCGACGCGGGCCCGGTCCTCCTCCTCGAGCACCAGCACGTTCTCGGCGACCCTGCGGGCGGCGTACTCGCTGATCTCCCCCGCCTCGAGCAGCTCGCTGGTGCGCGGCAGGGATCCGAGCAGCACCCGGTGCAGAGCGACCTCGTCGGACGCCTGCTTCGGGGTGATGCGACGGGCGAGGGCGACCTGGTCGGCGATGCCGCGGCCCCGCTGTCCCCTGGGCACTCCCTGTCTCTGCTGCTCGCGGATCTGCGCATCCCAGAAGGCGGCCTCTGCCCGGGCCTGTGCGGCGGCGAGCCGTCCTTTGGCGCGCTCCGTCGCGGCGATCAGATCGATCAGTGCAGCGTCGTCCTCTGCGGCGAGCGCCTCGGCCGACGGGGCATGGTCGAGAAGACGGGACAGCTGACCGGCCCAGTCCAGTGCGGATTCCGGCATGGCTCTCCTCCCCTCGCTCGGCGGTGGTCCCGACGGCTCCGAGAGCGGCGCGACCTGACGAGCCCAGCCTGGTCGCCTCGTCGACGACGTGCCAGCATCAGCGCAAGGATGTGGATGGACACGGCATGTGGAGGAGACGTCCGACAGCGGACAGCAGCGGGCTTGCCCGGGGCTCTCGATGCGTGACGCCGGAGTCTCGCCCCTCCTCCCGATGCGTGGTGCCGGGCCCTCGCCGTCTCTCCCGATGCGTGGTGCCGGGGTCTCCGCTCCTCCTCCCGATGCGTGGTGCCGGGCCCTCGCCATCTCTCCCGATGCGTGGTGCCGGGGTCTCCGCTCCTCCTCCCGATGCGTGGTGCCGGGCCCTCGCCATCTCTCCCGATGCGTGGTGCCGGGGTCTCCACCCTGTCACGCCCTCAGCGGAACCGGCGTGACCGCCGTCGCTCGCCCTTCCCGCTCGGCGTCGATCGGGACTACCGTGCTGAGCATGTGGCAGATGATGGATCTCCTGTACGCGCACAAGAAGGACATGGTCGCGCCGGAGGACGCCCTGCCCGGCCGCGACGCCTACCCCTACCCCCTCGAGCGCGAGCACCTCGTGCTCGGCACAGACATGCTCGGACCCGACGCGCCCCGCGACCCGCACCCGTGGCCGGAGGGCTCCGAGGAGCTGATCCTCGCCGGCGGCTGCTTCTGGGGCATCGAGCGGATCGCCTGGCAGATCCCCGGCGTGCACACCACCTCGGCCGGCTACGCGGGCGGGTACACGCCCCACCCCACCTACGAAGAGGTGTTCTCCGCCCGGACCGGCCACGCCGAGGCGGTGCGCGTGATCTACACCGGCGGCGAGGACACCCTGCGAGCGCTGCTGACCGAGTTCTGGCAGCAGCACGATCCGACCACCGCGAACCGCCAGGGCAACGACGTGGGCACCGAGTACCGCAGCGCCGTGTACTGGACCACGGAGGCGCAGGGCGAGATCGTGCGCGACTCCGCCACCCGCTACCAGGAGGCGCTGGACGCCGCCGGTCGCGGCGCGATCACCACCGAGCTCGCGCCGCTGGCCGAGGCCGGAAACGGCGTCTACTACACCGCCGAGCCCGAGCACCAGCAGTACCTCGAGAAGAACCCCACCGGCTACTGCAACCACGGGTTCAACGGGGTCGCCTGCTCGCTCTGAGCCGCAGGCCGGTCAGCGCTGCGGCAGGCCGTCCCCGGTGTCGCCGCCCATGAGGTTGCGCCGCCCGCCGATGTCGGGGCCGCCCGACGGCCGGGCCGCGGCCGGCGCGGCGCCCATCAGCTGCGCCGCGAAGCCGCCGGCTTCGCGCGGGAGCGGGGCCGCACCGCCCGGACCGCAGGCCGCGGCGGCCGCCGACGGCTTCGCCCGCTCGGCCGCGCCCGCCTGCGCGAAACGCTGCATCTGCGAGGTGGTCGGGTAGGTGCCGCTGACCACGATGTCCAGGCCCAGCAGGGTCACTGGCAGCACCGCCTCCCCGGCGGACTCCATCAGGGCACGGACCGGCTCGCACTCCTCGAAGGCCCAGGCGTCCTCGTCCTGCAGGTACACCGTGATCGGCTGGCCGTCCAGGGCGAGCGCCGCGGCCTCGTCCAGGAAGGCCTCCTGCCGCTCCGCGTCGGGCGGCGGGGACGGGAGGAAGATGTCCAGCCCCGCGAGCTGCGGGGCGTCGTCGGCGTCGGTCATGGCCCCACCGTAGCGCGGGACGGGATCACGACCGTGCGGTCGTGGGACCATGGCGGCCCTGCACGGGACCCGCGCCGACGGGGCGGAGCTCGAGCTGCACGGCGACATGCTGGGGCTCGTCCACGAGTTCCGGTACGGGGCGTGAGTCGCCGCGGCGCGCTCTCGACGGTCGCGGCGAAAGGCCGCGACGAGGACGGGGCGTCGGCACCATCGAGGTGCCGCCGCCCCGTCCTCGGGTGGCGTCGGGCCAGACTCAGCGGGCCCCGGGCTGACGCGGGTTCGCGTAGTCGATCGTGAACTGCGGCGAGGTCCAGGTCTCCCAGTGCTCCGGGTTCTCCGGATCGCCGAGGGGCCTCAGGACCTTCATCTCCAGGACGTAGTCGCCGTCCTTCACGCTGCGGGACTTCTGGTTCTTCATCGAGAAGGTGCCGTCCCAGGCGAACAGCTCGGGCTCGGGGGAACGGCCCAGGTGATCGGTCGCGTCGATCGTGCCCATGGAGGGGTTGACGACCTTGAGCTTCCCGTTGGCCCGCACCTGGTAGGCCGAGATCTCGAGCCGCTCGGCGGGCAGCGCGAAGGCGTAGGCGAGGTAGGGCACGTCGCCGTCGGCCATCGTGTAGGTGTGGCCGCCCTCGGGATCCAGCAGCACGCTGCCGGCGCCGTCGCTGACGCCGAGGCCGGGCAGGCCCATCCCCTGGTCGTCCAGGACGGTGAGGGCCTGGTAGTCGCCGGAGAGGCCGGCGAAGGGCACCACGAGGTCGTCATCGGCGCCGGTCAGGGTGATCCAGCCGCCGTAGATGAGGCCGTCCGTCCCGAAGCCCTCACCGAGGGTCACGGTGACCTCCGCGCTTCCGTGCGCGGGCACGGTCACCTGCTCGGCGGAGGTGCCGGTGGTCGCCTCGGCCGTGTAGAACTCGGGGTTGCTGGTCGGGATCGCGGTCGCGACGCCGCTCTCGAAGCCGACGTCGTACACCTTCTGGGCGTCGGAGTCGTTGGTGACCGTCAGGGTGACGTCCTTCGGCCCGGCCTCGCCCTCGCCGAGGGAGATCGTCGGGGTCGTGACGGACGAGGTCGCGTGCACCGCGGCGACCATGTTCAGCATGCCCGCGCCCTGACGGTGGACGGGCTCGAGATAGCCCTGCTCCGGCAGCAGCGACCAGGTGAGCTGGTCGGCGGTGTTCATCATCGCGGTCTTCACGTCCGCGGGGGCGAGGTCGGGCTTCGCCTCCAGCAGCAGCGCGGCCGCGCCGGCGACGTGCGGCGCCGCCATCGACGTGCCGGACATGGAGCCGTGGCCGCCGCTCTCGAGCGGCAGCGTCGACCAGATCGAGCCGCCGGGCGCCGCGACGTCGGGCTTGAGGTCGAGGTCGGCCGTCAGACCGTAGGAGGAGAAGTCGGAGACGAGACCGCCGGTCCCGTTCTCGACCGTGGTGGAGCCGGACTGCCAGGCCCAGGTGACCGGGCCGGCCGCGAGCGCCTCCTGCAGGGCCAGGCCGTCGGCCTGGGAGAGCATCACGACCGGGACGGTGAGCGCGGGATCGCCCTCGACCGTCGGGTTCACGACGCCGGGGGCGTTGTCGTACAAGATCACGGCGTCGTAGCCGCCCTGCTCGCCGGCGACGGCCTTCTCGCGGAACGCGCAGCTGCCGCGCTCGACGAGCAGGGCCTGGCCCGGCTCGGCGGCGGGCACGGCCGTCGGGTCGCAGGCCTGTGCGGCGGTGGTGCCGGGAGCGCCGGCGGCGACGAGCGCGAGCTCGCCCGAGGTCGGCGGCTGCGGCGAGCCGGTCGCGGCCGAGTAGGGCCGGTCGGCCCCGCCCGCGGTCGCGAAGGGCGCGGAGCGGTGGGTGTTGTCGACGGAGGCGACGGTGATCGCGCTCTCGGCCACGCCCGGCGCGCCGCTCGAGAACAGGCCCGCGGCCCCCTCGTTGCCCGCGGAGATGACCACGGTGACGTCGTCGTCGACGAGCGTCTCGACCATCTGCGCGGTCGGGTAGTCCTGCCAGGTCATGAAGGAGGCGCCGAGGGACATGTTGACCACGTCCGCGCCGTCGTCCATCGCCCGCTCCATCGCCTCGAGGATCACCTCGGTGTCGCTGGAGCCCTCGCAGCCGAACACGCGGTAGGAGAGCAGGTCGACCTTCGGGGCCACGCCGACGACCTCGCCGTCGGCGCCGATGATGCCGGCGACGTGGGAGCCGTGGCCGCCGCAGTCGTCGGGGAACTCGTCGGGGACGGGGGCCTCGCCGGTGCGGGAGTCGTAGGCGTCGCCGACGAGGTCGTAGCCGCCGACGACGCGGTCGTTCGGGAAGTCCTTCGTCTCGTCGTCCACGCCGGAGCCGCCGAGATCGGGATGGTTGTAGTCGATGCCGGAGTCGATCACCGCGACGGTGACTCCCTCGCCGCTGAGGCCGTCGACCTGCTGGACCTGGTCCACGCCGGTCATCGCGTTGCCGTAGACGTCCGAGGGCGTCGCGTCGGCCGGCTCGGGGGCGGCGACCTCGAGCACGGGGTACACGGCCCGCACGCCCTCGACCTCGCTGAGCTTCTGCGCATCGGCGTCGTCCATCTCGACGGACATTCCGTTCCAGCCGGTGGTGAAGCTCTCCTGGACCTCGAGCGGGATCGCGGCGTCCTCGGCGCGCTCGGCCACGGTCTCCTGCGCGGCGGTCGCCGACGTCTTCGAGCCGCCGCGGAGCGTGGGCTGCCCCTCGACCTCGACCAGCCAGCGGCCGGGGACGGTGGTCTCCCCGGCGGCGCGGAGCTCGTCGGCCGTGGGGATCTCGACGCCGAGCTCGGCGGCGGTGCCGAGCTTCTCGGGGGTCTCGCCGTCGGCGAGCGCGGGGGCGCTCACCAGCATGCCGGCGACGAGCGCCGTGCCGGCGGAGGCCGCGAGCAGGCCGCGGGGTCTGGGAAGATCTGGTCTGGGCAGAGGCATCGGCGCCGTCCTTCGAGGAGAGAGGGAGGACGGTGCGCGCGCGAAGGGTCGCCCCGGGATGTCCGGTGCGCACCGCCGCTCACCATTTGATCATGTGACTCCCCTCACCGGGAGTCGAACGACCGGATTGCGGGAGGGAGGGTCCCGATCAGGTCACGGATCCGCGCCGCCGGCGGTCGCGCGGACGCTCAGGAGGTAATGCTCAAGGCGTCCCGGCCCACGGCTCGGCCCGGCCCGCTCTCCCGGTCCGGGACGGCTCGGTCTCCCGGTTCAGGGCGCCTCCGTCTCGCGGCGCAGCGCGATCCGGTCCGGATCGGGCAGCACGAAGGCCGGGGAGGCGAGCTGGGAGAGCGCGTGCTCGAGCCGGGGCTCCTCGTCGGGGACCATCACCGAGAGCATGCCGAGCCGGCCCCCGTCGATCTGGAGCTCGAGCTCGTAGCGGATCCCGCCGCGGAGGAACTCGCCGCGCACCGGCCACTGCTGCTGGCGCGGCACCGCGAGGCGCCGGGGATCCTCCACCACGAGCTGCAGGTCCGCGCCGACCCCGCCGGTGTCGAGGACCCGTGCGGTCTCGAGCTGCTCGCGCAGCGCCTCCGCGCCCGGCGGGGCCGGGGCGTCCGGGGCATCGGCCAGGAGCGCCTCGATCAGGGCCCGCGCCTCGGAGGGCAGCGGCACCCCGGCGGGCTCCCCGAAGGTCTCCTCGCGCAGGGACCAGCTGCGATCGGGGTCCCCCAGGTGGGGCAGCGCGATCACGGCCGCGGTGCCCGCCGCGCCCAGCGCCGCGAGCGCGAGGCGGGGCCGGGTCATCCCGAGCCCGCGCAGGGCGTCGACCATCCGGGCGTCGAAGCCCTCGACCACGTCCATCAGCCCCAGCGTCACGCCGCCGGCGACGACGCCGTCGCGCACCGGGTCCAGCACCGGCAGGTCGTAGCGGGAGGAGTCCGCGACGAGCGCGGCGGTCGCCGCGGCGACGCCCACCCGGTAGGCACCGTGCGCGAGCGGACCCAGCCGACGCGGCTCGGCGAGCGACAGCGCCCCGACGGCGCCGGCACCGGCGACGACTCGCAGCATCCGTGCCCTGGTCAGCGAGATCATGCTCGGAGTCTAGAGCCCCGCGGGGCGGGATCGACGTGCGGTCCGCGGCGACTACCCTCTCCTCTGTGAGCCAGGCACCCGAGATGTCCCGCCCGGCGCGCCCCGCTCCCGTGCCCGCCGAGCCGACGCGCCTGCGCCTCCTGGTGCCCGCGCTGCTCGCGCTCGCCGGCACCCTCGCCTACGGCCTGCTGGGCAGACAGCAGTTCCGCAACCTCGTCGCGCAGTCCTGGGACCTGGGGATCTTCACCCAGCTCCTCCGCGCCTACGGGGAGCTGCGCGCTCCGATCGTGCCGATCAAGGGCGATGCGGTGAACCTGCTGGGCGACCACTTCCATCCGCTGCTCGCGCTGCTGGCCCCGGTGTGGTGGATCTGGCCCAGCGGCGAGGCGCTGCTGTGGACCCAGGCGCTGCTGTTCGGGATCTCCGCGATCCCGCTGACCCGTCTCGCGATCGACCGGCTCGGAGCGGGCCTCGGCACGGTCGCGGGCGCCGCCTACGTCTTCTCCTTCGGGCTGCAGTCCGCGGCGGCGGTGCAGTTCCACGAGATCGCGCTCGCCGTGCCTCTGCTGGCCTTCTCGCTGACCGCGCTGCTGCGGGAGAAGGTGCTCGCCGCGGCGCTGTGGGCCGCGCCGCTGGTGCTGGTCAAGGAGGATCTGGGGCTGACCGTCGCGGCGCTCGGGCTCGTGATCGCGCTGCGGGGCCGGCAGCACCGCCCGCTCGGCGCGCTGCTCGCCTCCTGGGGCGCGGCATGGTTCGTGCTGGCGACCTTCGTGATTCTCCCAGCGCTGAACACCGCCGGGCAGTACGACTACACCGACAACCTCGGCTCGCCGCTGGAGGTGGTCTGGCCGCCGGTGAAGTGGCTGACCGTGCTGATGCTCCTCGCGCTCGCCGGCGGGATCGGTGCCCGCTCGCCGCTCATCTGGCTGATGGTGCCGACCCTCGCATGGCGCTTCACCGGGACGGTCGAGTTCTACTGGGACTGGTACTGGCACTACAACGCGGTGCTCATGCCGATCGCACTCGCGGCCCTGCTGGACGCCCTCGGCGACCGCCGCACCGGGTGGGCCACGGCCTGGCTGCGCCGCGACGCGCCGCTGCCGCCCAAGCCGGTGCGGACCGCCGCCGTCGCACTGTGCGCCGCGGTCACGCTGGTGCTCGGACCCCAGATGCCCGTGCTGGACGTGCTGCGCCCGCAGCAGTGGGAGCCGACGTGGCGGGCCGAGCCCGCGCAGGCCGCGCTCGAGGCGGTGCCCGACGACGCGGTCCTCGCCGCGGACATCACACTCCTCGCCCAGGCCGTGCCCGACCACGACGTGCAGTGGCTGCACGGCCCGAACGACCGCGTCCCCGACTGCGTGCTCGGGGACTGGTACGCGTTCTCCTGGAACTCGATGCCGCCCGATGACCTGGCGGTCTGGGCTCAGCAGCGGTGGGGCGCCGAGTACCGGCCGGTGTTCGACGAGGGCGGCTTCACCGTGGCCTGCCGGGCCTGAGCCGCGCACCGGAAGGCAGCGTGGTCAGGTCTCGTCAGGCCGGGCCGGCGGTGCTCCTCAGACCGGGTCCTCCCGGACGGTGCCGGTGCGTCGGCCCCGCTGACCTCGGGAGGTCGCCTGCGCCCGCTCCAGCACGTGTCGCTCCCGCTCCGCCCGCGCGGACTCGAGCCGGAGCCGCCACGGCGAGTGCCGCTCCGCCGCCAGCGCGATCTGCAGGCCCCGCGACAGGGCCCGGTCGGTCGCGGAGACCGGCAGCGCCGCGAGCTCCGCGGCGTGCTCGGGCAGCCGGTGCGCGACCCCGCAGGCGCTCCAGCGCGCCGCGATCTGGAGGATGCGGCTGCGGGTGTCGAGCATCGAGTGGCCCGCGCCGCGGATCTCCAGCAGCTGCGCGCCGGGGATCCGCCCGGCGACCTCCCGGGCGACCCGCGTCGGGCTGACCAGGTCCTGGCTCCCCGAGATCACCAGGGTCGGGGCGGTGATCGCGGGGGCGAGGGCGTGCAGGTCGATCGGCTCGCGCGCGAAGGGCGGCACGGCCCGGCGCTCCTCGCCCGTGAGCAGCAGCGGGTCCAGCGGTCCCCCGTCGGCGTACGCCCCGTACCCGAGCTCCGTGTGCACGAGACGGGCCACGAGGTCGTGCTCGACCACGAACGGGGTCGACTCGAGCCAGGCCCGGTTCAGCACCTTCCGCACGCTGGACCAGGTCAGGGAGCCGCGACCGACGGCGAGCAGGTCCACGAGATCGCGCACCGCGGCCGGTCCTCCGTGCTCGTGGACGGCGAGCACGACGGGGCCGGCGCGGGAGGCCTCCACCTTCCCCTCCGCGGCGAGGCGACGCAGCACGGCGGCGGTGGACGAGGTGGTCGCCTCGCCGCCGTCCCAGTACAGCTCGCGCAGACGTCGCTGGGCGACCAGCTCGTCGGTCGCGGCGCTGCGCGGGGAGTCCAGCACCAGGGAGTGCACCCGCTCCGGGTGCAGGATCGCGAGGATCTGGGCGAGCTGGGCGCCGTAGCCGGTGCCGACGAGCGCCGCCCGCTCGACGCCGGCGCGGTCGAGCACGGCGAGCACGTCCCGCACCACCTCCCGCAGCGTGATCGCCCGGGCGGGCAGGTCCTCCCCGACGGCGTCCAGCCGGGAGAAGCCGACGCCGCGGTGCTCCATCATCAGCACGTCCACCCCGCGCGCGGCGAGGCTGCGGCGCAGCACGTCGTAGGGCAGCACCGAGGCCCGTGCCGGACCGTCGGGCAGGATCAGGACCGGCACCTCGGGGCTGAGGGACTCGGGCGGCGAGCTCCCGTCCGCTCCCCGCACCCGGCGGGGACGGCGCGGGGTCGCGCGGGCGTAGCGCAGCGGGAACAGCTCCGGCCCCTCCCCCTCCACCTCGCGGTAGACGGTCATGAGATCGTTGCGGATCTGCAGCAGCTCGTCCTGGGTGGCGCGCTCGATGATCTCGACCGGCCGCGCCCAGGGCGCGATCCGCCGGGGCAGGGGCAGGGCCGGCAGCCCGGACGTGGGGGTCCGGGAGGTGCGGGGCTCCTCGCTCATCGCCGTCCTCTCATCGCGTCCGACGGGGCACGGGGCTTCTCATGCGTCGCCGCCCGTCGCACCGCTGCCCGTCGCGCCGCCGATCGTGTCCCACAGGAAGGTGTACAGCAGCGCATTCATCCGCGCCGCCTGCTCGTTGTTCGCCGCGCCGCCGTGACCGCCCTCGATGTTCTCCCAGGAGCGCACGTCGGCGCCGAGCGACTCGAGCGCCGCGGTGAACTTCCGGGCGTGCCCGGGATGGACGCGGTCATCGCGGGTGGAGGTGAGCACGAAGGTGGGCGGGTAGTCCGCGGCCCGCTCCTCGGAGAGCAGGTGGTACGGGCTGAAGGTGCGCACGAACTCCCAGTCCTCGGTGTCGGGGTCGCCGTACTCCGCCATCCACGAGGCTCCGGCCAGCAGGTGGCTGTAGCGCTTCATGTCCAGCAGCGGCACCTGGATGATCACCGCGCCGAACAGCTCCGGGTACTGGGTGAGCATGTTCCCGGTGAGCAGGCCGCCGTTGGAGCCGCCGCGCACCGCGAGGTGGTCACGGTCGGTGACGCCCCGCTCGACGAGGTCCTTCGCGACCGAGGAGAAGTCCTCGTAGGCGCGATGGCGCTCCTCCTTCAGCGCCGCCTGGTGCCAGGCCGGGCCGTACTCGCCGCCGCCGCGGATGTTGGCGAGCACGTAGGTGCCGCCCCGCTCGAGCCAGGTCTTCCCGATCGCGCCGAGGTAGGACGGGGTCAGGGAGATCTCGAAGCCGCCGTATCCGTAGAGCAGGGTGGGACGCGGGCCGGGCTCCTCCCCCTCCTGGCGCACCTGGGAGATCTCGAAGTACGGGATGCGGGTGCCGTCGTCGCTGGTGGCGAAGTGCTGGGTGACCTCGAGCCCCTCGGCGTCGAAGCGGGCCGGGGCGGACTTCACCGGCTCGAGGTCCGTCGGCTCGCCGCCGCCGGCGACCTCGGCGAGGTCCCCGAGCAGCAGCGCGGTCGGCTCGATGAAGTCGGTGACGGTCACCCAGATCTCGTCGCTCTCGTCGGCGTCGACCGCGGAGACGCCGATCGAGCCGCGCAGCTCGGGGTACAGATCTCGGCGCACCCACTGCCCGTGCTCGTCGCGGGTGTGGACCTCGAGGCGGTGCACGACGTCCTCGAGGATGGAGAGGACCACGGCGGTGCGGGTGATGGTCATGTCCGCGAGGGAGGTGGAGGCGGTGGGCTCGAAGAGCATGTGCAGCTCGGGCTCGCCCGACTGGAAGCGGGCGAAGTCGCCGACGACGAGGGAGCCGGCCGGGTAGACGTCCTCTCCCACCTGCCAGTCGCTGCGGGGGCTGAAGATCCCGAGGTCCCTGTGCGCGGTCGCCTCGAGGTCGCGGGGCACCTCGACGGTCGTCAGCTCCGGCGGGGTCGCGGACCGGTCCACGACGTGCACGGTCTGGTCGTAGAAGGCGTGGGCCTCGACGATCCAGTCCCGCTCCCAGCCGGGGGTGTGGTCGTGCGCGGCGAAGACCGCCATGTCCGAGGCGGGGATCTCGTGGACGAGCTCCGCCTCGTCCAGCGGCGTGCCGCGTCGCCAGATCCGGGCCTGGCGGGCGTAGCCGGAGCTGGTCATGGTGTCCTCGCCGAAGTCGGTGCAGGCCCAGACGGTGTCCTCGTCGATCCAGGACAGCGAGCCCTTGGCCTCGGGGCGCACGAAGCCGCCCTCGAACTCGGGGACGAAGGAGAGGGTCTCGAGGTCGAACTCGCGCGTGACGTCCGCGTCGGAGCCGCCGTGGGAGAGCGCGACCAGGGCGCGGCGGTAGGGCTCCCCGTCTGCCAGGCCCGCGGGGCGGAGCAGGCGCGCGCCGTGCCACACCCAGTCCTCGCCCTCGGCCTCGTTCAGCGCGTCGACGTCCAGCAGGATCTCCCACTCGGGCTCGTCCGTGCGGTAGGACTCCATCGTGGTGCGTCGCCACAGCCCGCGCTCGTGCTCGGCGTCGGTCCAGACGTTGTAGAGGTGCTCGCCGCGTTTGACGACGCCGGGGATGCGGTCCTTCGCGTCGAGGATCTCCCGGATCTGCCCCTGCAGGGTCTCCGCGAGCGGGGCGCCGTCGGGATCGGCGGGGTCCTGGACGCTCTCCAGCGCGGACTCGGCGCGGGCGTTGCGCTCGCGCACCCAGTCCAGCGCCTCCTCGCCGGTGACGTCCTCCAGCCAGGCGTGCGGGTCGGTGCTGCCGTCGGGGGCGGGGAGATGCGCGGTGTGCTCGGCCTGGTCGGTGCTGTCGGTCATCGTGGGGATCTCCGTGGTCGTGGTCCGGTCGGTCGTGGGGGCGGGGTCCGTCACCGGTCGCCCTGCCCGTCGGTCTGCTCGGGGAGCGCGGTGAACTCGCCGAGCACGCCCTTCCAGGCGCCCTTCCAGGCGGTCCGCGCATCGGCCGTCTCCAGGCCCTTGTGCTCGATGCCGAGGGTGCTGCGGCCCTCGTCCTTCGCGGTGATGTTCACCGAGACGCGGCTGCCGTCGGCGACGGCCGCGCGCCAGTAGCGCCACGTCGCGGTGTCGCTGAGCAGGGGCTCCTCGAGACCGAGGCCGTCGCGGCGGGCCTCGGTCATGAAAGCGTCCCAGCGGTCGCGCACCTGCGTCGGCGTGCCGGGCACGGTGCGGGAGGCGGAGGCGAAGAAGTCCCCGTCGCAGCTCTGCCCCACCACGCGGCGGCCGATCACCTGCTCGTAGGCGACGGTGACGCCCTGCGCCCACCACTCCTCGACCTCCCACCGCTCCACCAGCATCCGCGCGATCGCGGTGTGGTCGAGGTCGCGCCCGCCGGCCGCGTCGAGCCGGTCCGTCCACTCGGCCAGCGAGGTGCCGGTGCCGTTCTCGAGCCGCGCGGCGTGCGGATGGTCCTGCGGGAGGATCTGGTCGCTCATGGAGGACACGATACGGCGAGCGCCGGGCCCGGGGACCCGGTCCGACGGGCCCGCTGCGTGCATGGAACACTGGCGGGATGCGACGTCGTCACCTGCTCGCCCTCGCCCCCGCGGCCGCTCTCGCCGCCTGCACCGCCCCTGAGGAGGACCCCGCGTGCCCGGGCGGCGACGGCGGGGGCGCGGCCCCCTCCGACGGCGGAGACGGCGGCACCGCCCCGTCCGACGGCGACCCGTCCGACGGCGAGGAGCCGACGACGACCGCCCCGCCGAGCGCCGCCGAGCAGCTGCTCGAGGGGCTCTCGCCGCGCGAGATCGCCGGACAGCTGGTCCTCGTCGGCATCGCCGCCGGCTCCGAGATCCCGACCGCGACGTTCGAGGAGCACCACGCCGGAGGGATCTTCCTGCTGCAGGTGTGGGAGAGTGCCGAGCAGGTCGACGCCGTCGTCGACTCCGCCTTCTCGCTCGCCCGCCCCGAGCTGCCGCCGCTGCTGGCCGTGGACCAGGAGGGCGGCCAGGTGCGGATGCTGCGGGGCGACGCGGCACGGGAGACGGCCTCGGCCGAGACCCTCGGCGCCGAGGGTCCGCAGGCGGTGGCCGACGCGTACACGAGCATCGGCGAGGACCTCTCCGCGCGGGGGCTGCACGTGGCCCTCTCCCCCGTCGCCGACGTCGTCGACCCGGAGCTCGGCGACGCGAACGAGCCCGTGGGCGGGCTGGACCGCGGCTTCGGCACCGATCCCGAGCAGGTCGCCGACTGCGTGACCACCGCGGTCGAGGCGCTGTCCGAGCAGGGCATCGGCGCGACGCTGAAGCACTTCCCGGGCTTGGGCAGGGTGGAGCAGAACACCGACTTCTCCGCCGAGGGGATCGAGGACACGACCACCGGGCCCGAGGACCCGTTCCTCGAGTCCTTCCGCGCCGGGATCGACGCCGGCGCGCAGCTGGTGATGATGTCCTCCGCGATCTATCCGCGGATCGAGCCGGACGTCCCGGCGATGTTCTCCGCCGCCGCGATCCAGGACCTGCTGCGCGACGGCCTCGGCTTCGAGGGGCTCGTGGTCACCGACGACATCGGCGCCGCTCAGGCCGTCGCCGACGTCCCCGTCGCCGAGCGCGCGACCCGGCTGCTCGAGGCAGGCGGCGACGCGGTGCTCACCGCCGACCCGTCACTGACCGGCGAGCTCGTCGACGCGATCGAGGAGTGGGCCGGGCGTGGCGAGGAGCAGGAGCAGCGGGTGCGGGAGTCCGCCGGCCGGATGCTCGCGCTGAAGGAGGCGCTGGGGCTGCTCTGACCGCGCGCGGCACCAGGAGGCGGGCAGGGCGAGGCGGCGGGCCGGGCCGGGCGCTCCGCCCGACTCAGTCCTGTACCTTCGACCGAGCTCCTACCGGCTCGTCCCTCGCCAGTACGTCGCTCAGTCCTTGCCCTCTCGACCGAGCTCCTACCGGCTCGTCCCTCGCCAGTACGTCGCTCAGTCCTTGCCCTCTCGACCGAGCTCCTACCGGCTCGTCCCTCGCCAGTACGTCGCTCAGTCCTTGCCCTCTCGACCGAGCTCCTACCGGCTCGTCCCTCGCCAGTACGTCGCTCAGTCCTTGCCGAGGGTGATGAGGTGGTTCACCGGGCCGTGGCCGCCGGCGGTGCGGGAGAGGCGCCAGTCCTGCGCGTTCTCGCTCGCGCTCGCCACGAACTCGCGCGCCGAGGCGACGATCGTGGGCATGTCGTCGTCCGTGCCCGACTCGCCGATCTCCTGCAGCTCCCCCGCCCGATCGAACTCGGCGATCCGTGCGAGCTGGGCCGTCAGCGCGGCCGACAGGGTCGTGCCCGCCCCGCGCAGCGTCCGTCCCTCGATCCGCTGCGCCCGCAGCAGATCCGTGCCGCCGGGATGGACCAGCACGTCGACGACCTCGTCTCCCGGGAGCGACCCGCCCGTGATCAGGACGGAGCGGGGCCCCTTCGCGACGAGCGCGAGCGCGTGCTCGCGCATCTCCTCGATCGAGGTCGCCACCGCCCGGCGCAGCAGCTGCGCGGACTCCCTCATGGTCAGCACCAGCACGTCCACGAGCGGGAGCAGATCGTGCTCGATCGCCGCGGCGCCCTCCGCCGAGATCAGCGCCGTGCCGTCGGCGCTGACCATCACCGGGTCCAGCACCACGGTCCCGAAGCGCTCACGATGGGCCCGCAGCGCGGCCACGACCTCGGCGACCACGGCGGCGCTGCCCAGCGAGCCGATCTTCGTCGCGTCCAGCAGCAGCTCCTCGGAGACCGCGTCGATCTGGGAGCGCACCACCTCGGGCGGCAGCGGGTGCACCCCGCGCACGCCCTGTGGGGACGCGGAGACCACCATCGTCACGGCGCTCGCACCGTAGGAGCCCAGCGCCGTGAAGGTCTTCAGGTCCGCTTGGACGCCGGCGGCGCCGTCGGACTCCGATCCGGCGATGGACAGGACGAGGGGCGGGCGCATGCGATCTCCATCCGACGAGTGGACCGGGCCCCGGATGACCCGTGAGCGGAGAGTACCAACCGTCCCTGGCATCCCCCTGCCGGGACGCGGCGGCCCGGATGCCCGGCGGACGCGCCCGGTCGTGGGACAATCTCCCCCGGACGGGGGTCACGGGGACCCCGCCGGGAGGCGACCGGGGACAGGGCCCGGGACAGGGGAGGTGCCGATGACGCAGGAGCCGCACGGCGAGGGCTCGCCCGAGAGCGCCCCCCTGCCCGACTTCGCCTCCTCGACCTCCCCGACGGGACTCCCCGACTTCGGCGAGGACCACGGGCCGGCGACCCTCGGCGAGCCGAGCGAGCGCGCCCGCCACCGCACCCGGCTGACGATGATCGCCGTGATCGGCGGCTCGGTCGTCATCCTGCTCGTGCTGGCGCTGATCCTCTCCCAGACCGTCTTCCGCTCCGTGCTCGAGGATCCGGACCCGTCGGCCTATTCGACCGGGCCCCGCAGCGCCGAAGGCCAGTCCGAGTACGTCCCCGATCCCGAGGACCCGGACATCGCCCCTCCCCCGCCGATCTTCACCCAGGCTCCCACCACCGAGTGCACGGTCCCGCAGAACACGACCCCGCCGCAGCCCTCCGGTACGGGCACGGTGCGCGGCGGCGGGCTGGAGTACACCAGCCCCGAGGGCTGGGGCGACGGCTGGGCCGTCCACTCCCTGCCCTATCTCACCGAGATCGCGGCCGACGGCCGACGGGTCGAGGGCAGCTGGTACAGCGTCGTGAACCTCGGCCGGGTCACCTTCCCCGAGGACGAGGGCGGCTATCCCGGTCTCGAGGCCTCGGCCGTCGCGATCTTCCAGTGCTACGCCACCACCTCCGGGGTCGTCTCCCACTTCGGCGAGCACCCGGAGGTGACCGACTACCGCTCCGAGGTGATGACGGTGGACGGCACCGCCGCCTGGATCGTCCAGGCCACCTACCACTTCGAGGACCCCGAGGTGCTGGACACCTCGAGCGCCTCGATCGTCACGTCGATCGTCGTGGAGACGCCGAACGGCCCCAGCGCCCTGGCCAGCGACGTCGCCGCCGATCAGCCCGAGCATGTCCAGAACCTCGAGGACATCATCGCGAGCCTCGACGTCGTCGAGTGACCGACCGCTTCCCGATCCCCCTGCAGGAGCAGCCGTGCACACCGGACCGCAGTTCACCCCCACCCAGCCCGCCACCCCCGGCGGGGGCGGGGGCCGGGCGACGCCGCTGCTGATCGGCGGGATCGCCTTCGCCGCGGTGTTCCTGCTGATCGTCGGCGGCACCATCGGCTATCTCGTGCTCCGCGGGAACGGCGGCGAACCCGCCTCCGGCGGGACCGCGACCACGACGGACCCGTCGAGCGCCTCTGCGAGCGCGTCGGCGACCCCGACGGGCGAGGTCGAGGAGGAGCGCTGCTGGCAGCCGGAGACCATGGAGCGCGCCGGCGACAACCCCTCCGGGAAGCTGCGCGGCGGGGGCCTGCAGTTCATCCCGCCCGCGGTCTACGACCAGCGGCAGACGCCCCGCGGCGTCGCGTACGTGAACGACGCCCAGGGCGCCTACGCGCAGGTCGAGGACGGCTGGTACTCGGGAATGTTCGTCGGCGCGGTCGAGTGGCAGCCCGGCATCGAGTACCCGGGCAACGAGGTCGCCTCCGAGAAGATCGTCGCGTGCTACTTCGCCGCGTCGATCTGGGGAGACACCGAGGGGCGCACGCTCGACGACCAGGTCACCGAACCGGTGACGATCGCGGGCCTGCCCGGCTATCGCACCACCGCGACCGTGAACTTCGCGAAGGCCCCGATGGAGTTGACCTCCGCGACGAGCCTGACGGTCATCGTGCTGGACACCCCGCAGGGTCCGAGCGTGTTCATGCTCGAGACCGCGGTCGGCGTCGCCGAGCACGAGGAGGCCGCCGCCGAGGCCCTCGAGTCCCTCACCGGCGTCGCCTGAGCTCCTCCCCTGCCCAGGCCCGCCGCTCGGCCGGGGCGCTCCCTCACACCACCGAGGAGGCGAGGCGGCAGAGGTTGTCGATGACCTGCATGGTGCGGGGCCGGGACTCCCACTCCTCGCGCGTCAGCTGCCGGCTGCGGGAGCGGTAGGTGTCCTCCACCTCGCGCATCTTCTCCATGAAGTCGGTGCCGCCCACCATCAGCGAGCACTCCATCTGCAGCAGGAACGAGCGCATGTCCATGTTGGAGGAGCCGATCACGCTGACCGAGTCGTCGATCGTGACATGCTTGGCGTGCAGGATCGTCGGGGCGCGGTAGAGCCAGATCTTGACCCCCGCATCCAGCAGCGTCGAGTAGTAGGAGCGCTGGGCGTGGAAGACCAGGAACTGATCGCCGATCTCGGAGACGAACAGCTCCACCTCGACCCCGCGCCGCGCGGCGGTGATGAGGGCCGAGAGCATCGACTCGTCGGGCACGAAGTAGGGCGAGACCGCGACGATGCGCCGGGCCGCCGAGTAGAACAGCTGGTTGAACAGCAGCAGGTTGTTCTCCGCGACGAAGCCGGGGCCGCTGGGCACGAGCTGGCACTCGTAGGTGCCGGAGGAGTCCGGGGAGGGCCTCACCAGCGTCTCCACGGGCAGCATCTCGTCGGACTCGTAGTACCAGTCTGAGGCGAACAGCAGGTTCAGCTCCGAGACGATCGGGCCGCGGAAGCGGGCCATCGTCTCCTGCCAGTGCAGGCCGCGGCGGATGTTCGCGGGCTTGTCGTAGTGGGCGGCGATGAGGTTCTGGCTGCCCATCCAGCCGACCTCGCCGTCGACGATGACCATCTTGCGGTGGTTGCGCAGGTCCGGGCGCTGGAAGGCACCGTCGCGGAACAGGCGGATCGGCATCATCGGAGCGTGCTGGATGCCGTGGGCGTCGAGCTTCTGCCGCATCGCGCGGTACACGGCGCGGTGGCTGACCGCGCCCCAGTGGTCGTACAGCACCCTCACGGTCACGCCGGCGTCGGCCCGCTCCGCGAGCGCCTCGAAGAAGTCCTCGGTGACCTCGTCGAGGCCCATGATGTAGAAGAGCACGTGGACGCTCTCGCGCGCGGTGCGGATGTCCTCCGCCATCCGCGCGATCGAGGTGTCGTAGTCGATCTCGAGCTCAGCCGAGTTCTTTCCGGTCAGCGGGAACGCGCCGAGCTCGCGGTTCAGCTGCACGGCGGACTGCAGCCAGCTGGGCGCGTCCTCGTCGAGCTCGCTGTCGGGGATCTCGTGGGCCCGCACCCGCAGCAGCCGGTTCACGACCTTCTGCTTCGCGAGCCGGCGCTTCGGGAGCTGGGAGCGGCCCAGCAGCAGGAACAGCGGGAAGCCGACGATCGGCAGCACCATGATCGCCAGCAGCCAGGCGAGCGCCGAGCCGGGCCGACGGTTCCGGGGGACGACGACCAGGCTGATCAGCCGCAGGACGACATCGATGCCGACGTAGAGATAGGTCCACACCAGGGCCCAGTTGTCGAGCACCCACTGCCACAGTCCCATCGGTAGTCTCCTCCTGCATCGTCGGGTCCCCGGAAGGCGGAACGGCGGGCCCCCGAGAGGACCCGCCGTTCAGCATACGGAGTGCGACGCCGGCGGCGCCGCGCGGTGGCGTCAGTCGTTGCCGCGCAGGATCATCAGGATCCGCAGCACCTCGACGTACAGCCACACCATGGTCACGGCGATGCCGAATCCGAGGCGCCAGGCGTACTTCCGCGGCGTGCCCGCCTCGACGGAGCGCTGGACGTCCTCGAAGTCCATCACCAGCGAGTAGGAGGCCATGACGACGGCGAGGCCGCCGATCACGAGGCCGAGCACGCCGTCGCGCAGGCTCTGCCCGGAGAGCAGCAGGTAGCCGATGTTCACGAGCCCGAACAGCAGGTACGCGACCATCGCGACGAAGAAGATCTTGTTCAGGCGCGGGGAGGTGCGCAGGACGCCGACCCGGAAGAGGACCAGCACGGTGGCGGCCACCGCGAGGGTGCCGAGCACGGCCTGCAGGCCGATGCCGCGGTAGGCGCCGCCCGCCGCCCACTCGAGGCTGCCGGTGATGCCGCCGAGGAACATGCCCTCGAAGGCCGCGTAGGCGAGCACCGCGATCACCGAGGGCTGCTTCTTGAAGATGTTGATCAGCGAGGTCACGAGCCCGCCGATGACGCCGACGAAGGTCAGGACGCCGGTGACCGCGAGACCGATCTGGATGCCCTGGTCGCCGGCGACGAGGCCGAGGGCGAGCGGCATCATCGCGACGGCGAAGCCGACCACGATGATCACGCCGAGGGTCGCGCTGATGGCGTTGAGCGCATCGCGCATGGTCATGCGACCGGTGTCGTGACCGGTGGCGGCCGGGCGGGCGTACATCGCCTCGAGCTGGTCGCCGCCCTGCTGGCCGAAGCCGGAGGACCACCGGGTGTCGGAAGCGGGTCCGGTCTGTGCGCCCTGGCCGAAGCGGGGGCCGCTGTACGCGCTGCCGCCCTGCTGCACTGCCTGGTCACGGCCGAACACGATGTTGTGGCGTGCCATGTGACTCCTCACGTGGGAATGATCGGGGGTCGACGGCGGAGCTCGACAGGGTCCACCGGACCGACCCGCCCAGCCTAACGGGCGTTCCCGAGATCCACCTGGGCGTGCTCTGCGCCGTGAGCGAAGCGTGACCCGCGCTCGGGGCCGCCGCCGCGCCGCTCCTCGCCCGTGCCGGCGCTCCTCGTGCAGGCGCCGGGCCCCGCCGGCTCAGACGGAGCTGATCACCTCGCGGAAGCGGCGCAGGCGCTCGTCGATGCTGGAGAAGAACTCCTCCGGGCTGCCGTCCTGGAGGATCCGCCCGTCCTCGAGGAAGACCACCCGGTCCGCGACCCGTCGGGCGAAGGCGAGCGAGTGGGTGACCACCACGAGGGTGCGGTGCTCGGCGGCGAGGTCGGAGAGCACCGCGACCACCTCTGCGGCCAGCTCGGGGTCCAACGCGGAGGTCGGCTCGTCGAACAGCAGCACGTCGGGGTCCATGGCCAGCGCCCGGGCGATCGCGACGCGCTGCTGCTGGCCGCCGGAGAGCCGGTCGGGATAGGCCTCTGCCTTGTCGGCGAGACCCACCTTCCCCAGCAGCTCGCGCCCGCGCGTCTCGGCCTCCGCCCGGTCCAGGCCCAGGTTCTCGATCGGGGCGAGGGTGACGTTCCCGAGGGCGGTCAGGTGCGGGAAGAGGTTGAACTGCTGGAAGACCATCGTCGAGCGGGAGCGGATCTGCCGGACGGTCCGGGCCGGGAGCCTGCCGCCCACGTCGATCGGGCCGTCGCCCAGGTCGAGGGTCCCCGCATCGGGCTGCTCGAGCAGGTTCAGGCAGCGCAGCAGGGTGGACTTGCCCGAGCCCGAGGGGCCCAGCAGCACCGTCGTGGTGCCGCGCTCGATCTCCAGCGAGACCCCCTCGAGGGCGACGAGCTGCCCGAAGGTCTTGCGGAAGCCGGCCACGCTCAGCGGCGGCCGGGCGTCGGGAGCGTTCTCAGGCGCGGACATGGGCGGACACCTTCCTCTCCAGCTGGTTCTGCCCGAGGCTCAGCAGAGACACCACGAGGAGATAGATCAGGGCCACCAGGGTGTACATGATCAGCGGCTCGTAGGTGGTCGCCGCGACCTGCCGGCCCACCTGGAACAGGTCGATGAGCGTGATCGCGAAGACCAGGCTGGTGCCCTTGACCAGGTCGATGAAGTCGTTCGCGAGCGGCGGGAGCACGATCCGCATCGCCTGCGGGGCGACGACGCGGCGGAAGGTCGCCGCGCGTGAGAGGTTCAGGGACCTGGCCGCCTCGAACTGGCCGCGCGGGATGGAGAGGATCGAGGCGCGCACGGCCTCCGAGGCGTAGGCGCCGGTGTTCAGCGCGAGCGTGATCACGGCTGCGGGGAAGGCGGCGAGCTCGATGCCGATGCCCGGGAGCCCGAAGTAGACGATGAACAGCTGCACCACCAGCGGCGTGCCGCGGAACACCTGCACATACGCCCAGGCCAGAGCCTTCAGCGGCACCGGGGAGTACAGGCGCGCGAGCGCGACCAGCACCGCGATCACCAGCGCGATCGCGAAGGACAGCAGGGACAGCGGGATCGTGACCTGGACCAGCGCGGCGAGCAGCCGCGGGAAGGACTCGATCCACAGCTCGAGGAAGCGGGGCACGGCGCCTCAGCCCTCCGGGGTGATGTCCTGACCCACCCACTCCTCGTAGATGGCGGTGAGCGAGCCGTCCTGCTTCATCTCCTCGAGGATCGCGTTCACCTCGGTCAGCAGCGGCTCCTGCCCCTGCTGCATGATGACGCCGACGGTCGTCTCGTCGGGCAGCTCCTCGTCGAGGAGACGGAAGTCCGCCTCCGGATGCTCCTCCTGGTAGGTCTGGAAGGAGATCAGGTCGTTCGCGGTCGCGTCGGCCCGGCCCTGGAGCACCAGCTCGATCGCCTCGGCGAAGCCCTGGACCGGCACGATCTCGGCGCCGAGATCCTCCATCTGGGCGGCCCAGTTGCTGGTCGCGGTCTGGGCGCTGCGCGCGCCGTCGAGCTCGGCGAGGGTCTGCACCTCGGAGTCCGCGGGCACGGCGACCCGGCCGATCGAGCGGGCGTAGGGCTCGGAGAAGGCGTAGACCTCCTCGCGCTCGGGGGTGATGCCGACGTTGTTGACCACGAGGTCGTAGCGGTCCACGTCGAGCCCCGCGATGAGGGAGTCCCATTCGGTCTCGACGTACTCGGGCGTCGCCCCGAGTCCTTCGGCGATGCGATCGGCGATCTCCTTCTCGAAGCCGACGAGCTCGCCGGAGCCGTCGTGGAAGGCGTAGGGGCGGTAGGTGCCCTCGAGCCCGATGCGTACGGTGCCGCTCTCCTGGATGCGGGCGAGGACGTCCTCGCCGCTGCCGCCGCCGTCGGAGGCGCCGGAGCCTCCTTCGGAGCTGCAGGCCGCCAGGACGGCGAGCACGGAGGTGCCGCCGAGGGCGAGGGCGAGGCGACGGGTGGGGCGCGGGGCGGGGCTCATGGTGATGTCCTCTGCGGTGGGGAGCGGTCGGGGGCGGGTCAGCCGGCGGCGGCGAGGGCCTGGTCGAGGTCCTCGAGGAGATCGGCGAGGTCCTCGATGCCGACGCTCAGGCGCAGCATCTCGGTGCTGATGCCCGCCGCGGCCTGGGCCTCGGGGGTCATCGCCTCGTGGGTCATGGTGGCGGGGCGGCAGATCAGCGACTCGACGCCGCCGAGGCTCACCGCGTAGGCCGGGTAGCGCAGGGCGCGCAGGAAGGCGACGCGGTCCAGACCGTCGGCGAGCTCGAAGGAGAGCACGGCGCCGCGGCCCGTGGCCTGGGCGTCGTGCAGGCGCGCCTCCTCCTCGCTGTGCGAGCCGGGGTACCAGACCCGGGCGATGCGCTCGTGACCGCGAAGATGCTCCACGATCGCCTCGGCGTTGGCCTGCTGGCGCTCCAGGCGCAGCGGGAGGGTCTTGATCGACTGGATCAGGCGGAAGGAGTCCTGCGGGCCGAGCACCCCGCCCTGGGCCTTCTGGGCGAGGCGGAGCGCGTCGGCGAGCCCGTCGTCGTCGGTGGTGACGGCCCCGGCGAGGAGGTCGGAGTGGCCGGCGAGGTACTTCGTGGCGGACTGCACGACGATGTCGACGCCGAGCGCGAGCGGCTTCTGCAGCACAGGCGTCATGAAGGTGTTGTCCACGATCACGAGGGCGTCGTGGCGGTGGGCTAGCTCGACGATGCGGCGCAGGTCGGTGATGCGCAGGGTCGGGTTCGCGGGGGTCTCGACGAAGACGGCGCGCGTGGCGGGGGTGAAGTCCTCGTCGGTGAGCTCGGCGAGGTCCGCGACGAAGCGGCCGGTGATGCCCCGTCCCGGCAGCACGAGGTCGACCAGGCGATAGGTGCCGCCGTAGACGCTCGCGGGGAGGATCACCTCGTCGCCGACCTCGAGGGTGGACAGCGAGGCGGCGGTCGCGGCCATGCCGGAGGCGAAGGCGAAGCCGTGGCGGGCGCCGTCCAGCGCCGCGAGGACCTGCTCGAGCTGGGCGCGGGTGGGGTTCGCCCCGCGCTGGTAGGCGTAGGCGCCGTCCTCGGTGGCGGGGTCGAGCTCGAAGGTCGAGGCCAGGTGCACCGGTGGGACGACGGCTCCGTGCTCGAAATCGCGCAGGGTATGCACGGCGGCGGTCTGGATGTGCACGGCAGCTCCTCATCGGGGGACGTCGGGGATGCGGCCACACTAGGTCGCCGCCTCCCCGGAGGCCAGCTGGGATGAACGACTGTGACGTCCAAGTGGAGCCGATGCTACGCCCAAGACCGCTTTATGGGCAGGGACGTGGGACCCGTTCCCGCCGAGCCGCGCCTCGGACCCACGGCAGGCTGCGGGGCCCACCCGGCGGTCCGGCGCACACGGCGCACGCGGCGGCCGTCGGCCCCGAGGATGCACGAGGGCCCGCGACCGTGATGGTCGCGGGCCCTCGCGGCGGGGGTCCAGCGGGATCCGGCGCCGACGGGTCGCTCGTCGGCGTCCGGCGCCGACGGGTCGCTCGTCGCGCTCAGACGCCGGCCGGGACGACGGGGATCGAGCCGGTGATGGTCTCCTCGTGCTCGCTGAGCACCTGCAGGGTGCGGCGCGAGCGGACCTTCAGCGCGATCAGCGTGGTGACGACCATGGCGAAGCCGGTGCTCGCCAGCACGATCGCGACCACCATCGGCGCCTCGTAGCCGAAGCCCGCGGCGATCACGGCACCGCCGAGGGTGGCGCCGAGCGCGTTGGCGACGTTGAACGCGGCCTGGTTCATCGAGGCGCCCAGCAGCTCGGAGCGGTGGGCGATGCGGATCATCCAGGTCTGCATCGCGGGGCTCAGCGAGGAGTTCACCAGGTTCGCCGCGAAGAACGCGATGATCAGCGCGGTCAGCGACGTGTGGGCGACGGCGAAGAGCACCACGAGGGCGGTGATGTAGAGCGGGAAGCCGATCAGCAGCGTGCCCTTCAGGGAGCGGTCGGTGGTCACGCCGCCGACGATGTTGCCGATGGTCATGCCGAGGCCCGCGGCGGCGAGCACCCACGGCACCGAGCTCTCGGGGGCGCCGGTGACCTGGGTGGTGATGTCGGCGACGTAGCTGAACACGGCGAAGGCGCCGGAGAAGCCGACCGCGGCGATGCCGATGACGACCCACAGCTGGAGGCGCTTGAGGGCCACGAGCTCGTCGACCATGCGGCGGCCGATCGTCTTCTCCTGGTGCGGGACGGTGAGGTAGAGGGCTGCGAAGGTCGCGACGAACACGCCGGCCAGCAGCAGGTAGACCACGCGCCAGCCGGCCGCCTGGCCGACGGCGGTGAGGATCGGGACGCCGATCAGGTTCGCGACGGTCAGCCCGGACAGGGCGAGCGCCGTCCCCTTGCCCTGGCTTCCGGGGCCCATCAGCGAGGCGGCCAGCAGCGAGGCGACGCCGAAGTAGGCGCCGTGCGGGATGCCGGCGACGAAGCGGGCGAGCACGGTGAGCTCGAAGGTCGGCATCATGCCGGAGAGCAGGGTGCCGACGGCGAGCGCGATCGCGAGCAGCATGATCATCGTGGTGCGGCTCCAGCGCACCGAGAGGAGCGCCAGGGCGGGGGCGCCGACGACGACGCCGAGCGCGTAGGCGGTGATCGCGATGCCGGCGCGGGCGATGCCGCCCTCGGGGTCGGCGGCCATCATCTCGGGCAGCAGGCCGTGGGCGATGCCGGGCAGCAGGCCCATGGAGACGAACTCGGAGCCGCCGATGCCGAAGCCTCCCAGCGCGATCGCGAGCAGGGCGAGGCGGACGCGGGTAGGGCTGAGCTCGGAGGAGGCGGGGCGCGGGGTGTCGAGGAGGGTCATGAGGGGACCTCGGAGTTCGGGAGCGGACGGTCAGGGGACGGGCTCCATCGACCCGGGGCACAAGAATAAGCAAACGCTGTTGCGTTGGGTCAAGGGGGTGGCGGGGATCTGTTGGATCACACAGGAGCGCGGCACCTCGCCTCGGAGCGCTGCTGCCCGGTCACAGCGTCGTGGCGTGCGAGGATGACCGCGTGAGACCGACCACCCCGCTGGACCGCATGGCGGGCGCGCACGACGCCGCCGTCCTCGCCGTCGCGCGCCGCGGCGACCCGGTCTCCCGCTCCGGCCTCGCCCAGGAGCTGCAGGTGACCCCGCAGGCGATCTCGAAGATCCTGGCTCGACTGATGGAGCGCGGCCTCGTCGAGGAGGCCGGCACCGTGACCTCGGGCCCCGGCAAGCCCACGACCCTGTACGAGATCGTCCCCGGCTCGCGCCGTGCGATCGGGCTGCACCTGACCCGCTCGCGGCTCCACTCCGTCGTGGTCGATCTCACCGGGGAGATCCTCGAGCGCCGCGAGCTCGAGATCGGCCGCCTCCAGCCGGTGCCCGAGCTGGTCGCCACGCTCGCCGACGAGGCGCGCGCGCTGCAGGACGTCGGCCCGGGGATCCTGCTCGGCGTCGGCGTCGGGATGCCCGGCCCGGTGGACGGCGAGGAGGGCGTCTACCGCGGCACCTCCGACCCCGATCCCTGGCGGGGCGCGCCGATCCGCCGCCTGCTCGCCGAGGAGCTCGGCATGCCGGTGCTGCTGGACCACGACTCCCGTGCGGCGCTGGTCGGCGAGGCCTGGTCCCAGCCCGGGCTGCTCCGCAACGCCGCGCTGCTGCTGGTCGAGGACGGGCTCGGGGCGGCGCTGTGCCTGGACGACCAGATCGTGCGCGGCGCCCACTCCCACGCCGGCGAGATCGGTCACACCGTGGTGCGGATGGACGGGATCCCCTGCCCCTGCGGCCGCCGCGGCTGCGCGCAGAGGGAGCACCGGGCCGCGCTCGAGCGAGGGGAGGACGAGCTCGCCGCTCGCATCCTCGCCGAGGTGGTGGTGAACCTGGTGCGCCTGGTGGACGTGGACCGCGTGGTGCTCGGCGGGCGGACCGTCCACGAGCAGCACGAGGCGTCGATGGACGCGATCCGCGAGGCGCTGACCGCCGGGCTCAGCGACGAGCCGTGGGTGCACGTCGAGGTGATGCTCTCCACCCGCGGCATGGACCTGATCGCCGTGGGTGCGGCCTGCGAGGTGCTCGAGCACGAGTACGGTCTGCCGCAGGTGCTCGTCGGCCCCGAGTGACGCGGCGGGCCGGCCCGGAGTGACGCGTCGGCCCGGAGTGGGCGGCCCGAGGGGCCGGGTCGAGCGCCGGGACGCCGCTCGCCGGAGCCGGGTCAGTCCCGGGGGCCGAAGAGCGCCGAGCCGACGCGCACGATGGTCGCGCCCTCCTCGACGGCGATCTCGAGGTCGCCGCTCATCCCCATCGACAGCTCGGTGAGCTCGGGGATCCCGAGCCGCTCGCGCAGCGCGTCGCGCAGCTCGCGCAGGGAGCGCAGCGAGGCGCGCACCGCGGTCTCGTCGCTCGTGTTCGCCCCGATGGTCATGAGGCCGACGGGGCGCAGGTGCTCGCTGCCGCGCAGGCGCTCCACGATCGGCGCGAGCGCTTCGAGGCTCGGGGCATAGCCGCCCTTGGACTCCTCGCCGGAGGTGTTGACCTGCACCAGCACGTCGCGGCGGAGGTCCGCGAGCTCGGCCCGGCGCTCCAGGGCGTCGGCGATGTCGTCCCGGTCCACGCTGTGCACGAGCTCGGCGAAGGCGATCACGTCGCGGGCCTTGTTCGTCTGGAGCCGGCCGATGAAGTGCCGGGGCACGCCGTTGCCCGCGAGCAGCGGGTCCTCGTGCTTGGCGATCTCCTGGGCCCGGTTCTCTCCCACCGCGATCCGTCGGCCGCGCTCTTGCAGCAGCTCGATCATCTCCGCGATCTGGGCTGGGGTGCGGGTCTTGGTGGCCAGCAGCAGCGTGATCTCCGCGCCGTCGCGCCCTGCACGGGCCGCGGCGGCATCGATCCGCCCGAGCACCTCGTGGAGGCGGGCGATGAGCTGGGGGTCGGCGGAGGAGGCGGTCATGACCTCCATTGTGGCCGATCCCGGGCGTGCCCGGGACGCGGGCATCCGGTGCCCCCAGCGGGACTCGAACCCGCACTGTGCCGCTTTTAAGGCGGCCGCCTCTGCCGATTGGGCTATGGGGGCGTGCACGCGCCGGCGCTCGCGGTGGTGCGACCGGCGGCGGCGTCACCCTATGCTGGAATGCATCATGACCGCTGTGATCCGGTCCCTCGCGGACTCCCTGCGACGGTTCGGCGACGACCGCCTCGAGGCCCTGCTCGTCGCCCGACCGGATCTCGCCTCGCCCCTGCCCCGGGGGATCGGCCCCCTGGCCGCGCGCGCCGGAGGCAGCACGTCGGCCCGTCGGGCGCTCGACTCCCTCACCCTGCCCGAGCTGCATCTCGTCGAGGCGCTCGCCGTGCTCGAGGACGGCTCCTCCCCCGCCTCGCTCGCCGCCGCGGTCTCCTCCGATCCGGCGACGATCGCCCCGTCCCTCGAGCGGCTGATCACCCTCGCGATCGTGTGGGGCGAGGACGAGCTGCACCTGCTGCGGCCGCTGCGCGACGGCCTGCGCGCCCCGGCCGGGCTCGCCGCCGCGACCGCCTCCGATCCCGACGCCGAGGAGGCCGCGCGCCGCGTCGAGGCGGCCCGCGACCGGCTCGGCCCGGCGCTCGACGCGCTCGCCTGGGGGCCCAGCGCCGTCACCGGCAGCGGGAAGCTCGCCGCCGCGCTGCGCCAGGCCGGGATCGTCGAGCCCGACGGGGAGAGCCTGCACATCCCCCGCTCCGTGCACCTCGCCCTGCGCGACGGGAGGGTGCGTCGCAGCCATACGGCGCAGCGCCCCGTGCCCGAGGGCCCCGAGGTCACCGAGCGGATCCCTGGCTCGCGCACCGCGCAGGCCGTCGAGCGGGCCTTCGAGGCGCTGCGCCTGCTGGGCACCGTGCGCGGCTTCGACGAGGACCCGCCCGGGGTGCTCAAGCGCGGAGGACTCCCCCAGCGGGACCTGCGCCGCCTCGCCGAACGCGCCGGCGCCCCGCTGCTGGACCACGCGACCGTTCTGCAGAGCGCCTGGCAGGCCGGGCTCATCGGGCACGACGGCCAGGAATGGCATCCCACCCGCGACTGGGACGTGCACCGGATGCTGCCCCCGTCCCAGCGCTGGGCCGAGCTCGTGCTCGCCTGGGCACGCGGGCACCACCTCGCCGCCGTGGTCGGCACCCCCGACTCCTCCGGCACCGGGCGCTCGCTGCTGTCCGACCTCACCCGACGCGACGGCGTGCGCACCCGGCGCGGCAGCCTGCTGCGCCTGCTGCGCACGAGTCCGGGCGTGGACGCGACCGAGGACTCGCTCGTCGCGGCGCTCGCCTGGGCGTTCCCGCTGGTGCCCTCGGAGGTACTGCGGGAGGAGACCTCGGCACTGCTGGTCGAGGGCCGGGCACTCGGCGTGCTCGACGCCGGCAGCCTCACCGTGCTCGGCCAGACCCTGGTCCCGGCCCTCGACGAGGACATCACCACCGCCGACGCCCGCCTCGCGGCGGCGCTGGAGGAGGTCGCCCCCGCCCCGGTCGAGGAGGTGCTGCTGGACGCGGACCTCACCGCCGTGATCCCGGGCCGCCCCGCCGAACGCCTGCTGCCGCTGCTGGACTGGACCGAGGTGATCTCCCGGGAGGCGCGCTCACGCTCCGCTTCAGCGCCGCCACGGTGCGGCGGGCCCTCGGCGACGGCCGCGATGCCGAGGCGCTGCTCGCCCTGCTCGAGGACGTCTCCCGCTCCCCCGTCCCGCAGGCCCTGACCTACCTCCTGCGCGACGAGCAGCGACGGCACGGCCGGGTGCAGGTCTCCCGCGCCTCGACCGTCCTCACCGCCGAGCCAGAGGTGCTGGACCTGCTGCAGGCCGCGTCCGAGGCGGTGCCGCTGGGGCTGCACCGTCTCGCGCCGACCGTCGCCGTGACCCTCTCGGATCCGGGCTTCGCCCTGCAGATCGCCCGGCAGGCCGGGCTGTCGCCGCAGGCCGTCGGCCCCGACGGCAAGCCCGTGTCCGAGGAGCTGTCGCACTCGCTGCGCCCGGGACCGGTCGATCCCGATCTCGTGACCGTCGAAGGTCCGGAGCTGCGGATCCCCGCCGCGGAGGCGGTCGCACGGATCCGCGACGCCGAGGAGGGCGGCACCGACCTCAGCGTCACCGACCGGCTGCTGGACGCGATCGCCCGGTCCACCGCGATCCCGCTCGGCATCGTCGACGGGCAGGGCGGCGTGGTCGTCAAGCAGGCCCTCCCGCTCTCCCTGGAGGGCGGCCGGCTGCGGGCCCGCGAGTCCGGCAGTCAGGAGGAGTTCACGGTGCTCGTGCACCGGGTGACGCTCGGCTGAGCACGCCCCTGCGCCGGTGCAGGTCACGGATCGGTCCATGGGGAGCGCTCCCCATGGCGGAGCACCTCCTGCATCGGGGTACTATTCCGCTCGCCAGGCACGGGGCGACCTCAGCGCCTCCCTGGGCCCGGGCGCATCCGTCTCGGGGCATGATCATCAGGAAAGAGGGGTTTCCCATGACCAACCAGCCCTACGCTGCGAGCACCGGCGCTCCGGTCTCCAAGACGAAGTGGATCGTGCAGCTCGTCGTCTCGGTGCTCTGCTTCTTCAACATCATCACCATCGTGCTCGCGATCCTCGGCCTGACCAAGGCCGACACCGATCTCGCGACCGCGAACAAGTACTACAAGTGGGGCTGGATCGCCTACATCATCTGGGCTGTGCTGGTCATCGGCGTCAACCTGCTGCTCCTGCTCACGGGCGCCTTCACGGCCTCGTTCGAGACCTACTGAGTCGACCGACTCCAGCACGAAGGCCCCGGACCGTTCGGTCCGGGGCCTTCGTGGATCAGCGGTGCTGACGCCAAGTAATCAGTCCTGCATCGACTCGACTGATCTCCTACCGCTCGTACCTCGCAGTACGTCGATCAGTCCTGCGTCCGATCGACTGATCTCCTGCCGCTCGTACCTCGCAGTACGTCGATCAGTCCTGCTTGGTCTCGCGGCGGTCCTGGGTCCACTCGACGTGGAAGGTGCCCTCGGTGTCCACGCGCTGGTAGGTGTGGGCGCCGAAGTAGTCGCGCTGGGCCTGGACCAGGGCGGCCGGGAGGCGCTCGGCGCGCACCGCGTCGTAGTAGGACAGGGTCGAGGAGAAGACCGGGACCGGGTAGCCGGAGGCCGCCGCGAAGGCGACGATGCGGCGCCAGGCCGGGATGCACTTGGCGATCTCCTCGGTGAAGTACGCATCGGCCAGGAGCAGCGGCAGGTTCGCGTCGCGCTCGTAGGCCTCGGTGATGCGGTTGAGGAAGCGGGCGCGGATGATGCAGCCGCCGCGCCAGATCCGCGCCATCGCGCCGAGGTCGATGTCCCAGCCGTACTCCTTCGCGCCGGCCGCGATCTCGTCGAAGCCCTGCGAGTAGGAGACGAGCTTCGCCGCGTACAGCGCCTTCTGGAGGTCGTCGATGAACTGCGCCTTGTCGGCGATCTCGAGGGTCTGCGCCTCGGCCTTCAGCACGCCGCGGGCGGCCTCGCGCTGCGGGGTCGAGCCGGAGGTGGAGCGGGCGAAGGTCGCCTCGGCGATGCCGGTGACCGGGACGCCGAGGTCCAGCGCGGTCTGCACGGTCCAGGCGCCGGTGCCCTTCTGGGCGGCGCGGTCGAGGATGACGTCGACGAAGGGCTTGCCCGAGGTCTGGTCGGTGTGGTGGAGCACCTCGGCGGTGATCTCGATGAGGAAGGACTCCAGATCGCCCTTGTTCCACTCGGCGAAGACGTCACCGATCTCGGAGGCGCCCATGCCGAGCGCCTTGGACATCATGTCGTAGGCCTCGGAGATGACCTGCATGTCCGCGTACTCGATGCCGTTGTGGACCATCTTCACGAAGTGGCCCGCACCGTCGGCGCCGACGTGGGTGCAGCAGGGGACGCCGTCCACGTGGGCGGAGATCTTCTCGAACATCGGGCCGAGGCGGTCGTAGGACTCCTTCGTGCCGCCGGGCATGATCGAGGGGCCGTTCAGGGCGCCCTCCTCACCGCCGGAGACGCCGGAGCCGACGAAGTGCAGGCCCTTCTCGCGCAGCGCGGCCTCACGACGACGGGTGTCGCCGAACAGGGCGTTGCCCGCGTCGACGATGATGTCGCCCTCCTCCATGAGGGAGGCGAGCTCGTCGATCACGGCGTCGGTGGGCTTGCCGGCCTTGACCATGATGATCGCCACGCGCGGCTTCTGCAGGGAGGCGACGAAGTCCGCCATGGACTCCGACGGGTAGAACTCGCCCTCGGAGGCGTAGTTGTCCATGACCGTCTCGGTCTTGCCGACGGAGCGGTTGTGGATCGCGACCTTGAAGCCGTTGCGGGCGAAATTGCGAGCGAGGTTCGAGCCCATCACCGCCATACCGGTGACGCCGATGTCCGCGACATCGGCAGGGGACGGAGCAAAGCTGGCCATGGGTTCTCCTCAGATCGTGTGACTGTCGAGCCGGGCCGAACCGCGGCGCCGAGGGCGTCGGCGGGCATCGCGGGCCCGACCCATCGCGGTCCATCCTAGGGAATTCCGGCCCGAGACGTTCCCGTGTGCCAGCGCTTGCCGCGCGAGGGTGGCCGCCGACACGGTACCGTCGCCCCGGGAAAGCGGGAGGATGCTCTCCCCGCACGCCCGGACACACCTCGAGAGCGAGCCACCCGATGACTCAATCCCCGTACGATCCGCAGCCGTCTCCCGGCGCCCCGCGCGACCACGACCCGTACGGGCAGGACCCCTTCGCCCACGGCGCACAGCCGCAGGGCGCACCGGCCCACGGCTCCCCCGGTGCCGCACCGCAGGGCACCGCCGGCGCTCCCGGCCCGGCCCCGGGCACCGACCTCGGCGCCGACCTCGGGGCGGGCCTGCGCTTCGCGGGCACCGGCCTGCTGCGCGGCGCGGCCGCGCTGCTGGGCGTCGGCGCGCTCTACGCCGTGGCCATGGTCGTGGTGCTCGGCGTCGGCTTCGCCCTCACGCTGTTCCTCTCGATCGCGATGGTCGAGACGTCCTCGTCGGCGGGCGGCGATCCCTCCTTCGGACAGATGATCGTGATCTTCGCGCTGTGCTTCGTGCTGGTGCTGGTCACCGGAGTGATCGGAGCGCTGTGGCAGGCCGGTGCCGCGCAGGCCGGCGGAATCCTCGCCGGCGGCGAGCGTCCGAGCTTCCGGCAGGGCCTGACCGGCCCCGGCCGGGTGGTCATCACCGCCGTGCTGGTGCTCGTGATCGTGATGATCGGCTCGGTGCTCCTCTACCTGCCCGGCATCATCGCCGCCGTGCTGCTGTTCTACGCGATCCCCGCGGCACTGCGCGGAGCGTCCCCCGGCCAGGCGCTGCGGGAGTCGGTCTCGACGGCCACGTCGAACCTCGGCGTCACGATCGTCGGCTTCCTGATCACGATGGTGGTCTCCTCGGTCGGCGGGACGCTGGTCGTCGGCTTCATCGCGGTCATCCCCTTCACCGTGCTGCTCCAGATCGGGCTCTACGAGAGGGTCAACGGGCGCACCCCGTCCCTGCCCGCCTGATCCCGGCCCCGCCGCACCCCGCATCCGAGCCCGCGCCCCGTCCTGGGAGCGCGGGCTCGTGCACGTGCCGGCCCGGGGAGGCGCCCCTCACGTCGCCCCCTCCCCGGCCCGGACTGGACGTAGCCTGATCCGATGACCGACGGCCCCCTCATCGTCCAGAGCGACAAGTCCCTCCTGCTCGAGGTCGACCATCCCTCGGCACAGGCCGCCCGGATCGCGATCGCGGCCTTCGCCGAGCTCGAGCGGGCGCCCGAGCACGTGCACACCTACCGCATCACCGACCTCGGGCTGTGGAACGCGCGCGCCGCCGGCTACGACGCGGAGACCGTCGTCGCGGCGCTCGTGGACCACTCCCGCTACCCGGTCCCCCACTCGCTGCTGATCGACGTGGCAGACACGATGGACCGTTACGGCCGCCTGCAGCTGCTCTCCGACCCGCAGCACGGGCTCGTGCTGCACGGCCTGGACCGCGCGGTGCTCGAGGAGGTCACCCGCGCCAAGCGGGTCCAGGGCATGCTCGGCGAGCGCGTCGACGACACCACGGTCAGGGTCCATCCCTCCGAGCGGGGCGCGCTCAAGCAGGCGCTGCTGAAGCTCGGCTGGCCCGCCGAGGACCTCGCCGGCTACGTCGACGGGGAGGCACACCCGATCGCGCTGGCGGAGGACGGCTGGCAGCTGCGCCCGTACCAGACCGAGGCGGTGGACGGCTTCCGCCACGGCGGCTCGGGGGTGGTGGTCCTCCCCTGCGGCGCGGGCAAGACCCTGGTCGGCGCCGGGGCGATGGCCGCGATGCAGCGCACCACGCTGATCCTGGTGACCAACACCGTCTCCGCCCGCCAGTGGCGGGACGAGCTGCTGGCACGCACCACCCTCACCGAGGACGAGATCGGCGAGTACTCCGGCACCACGAAGGAGATACGCCCGGTCACGATCGCCACGTACCAGGTCCTCACCATGAAGCGGAAGGGCGTCCACCCGCACCTGGAGCTGATGAGCGCCCGCGACTGGGGTCTGATCCTCTACGACGAGGTGCACCTGCTGCCTGCGCCCGTGTTCCGGATGACCGCGGACCTGCAGGCCCGGCGCCGCCTGGGTCTGACCGCGACGCTCGTGCGCGAGGACGGCCGCGAGGGCGAGGTCTTCTCGCTGATCGGGCCGAAGCGCTACGACGCGCCATGGAAGGACATCGAGGCGCAGGGCTACATCGCCCCGGCCGTCTGCACCGAGGTGCGGGTGACCCTGCCCGCCTCGGACCGCATGGCCTACGCGATGGCGGAGGCCTCCGACCGTCCCCGCCTCGGCGCCGCGCACGGCGCGAAGGTGCCGGTGGTCGAGCGGATCGCCCGCGCCCATCCCGGGGAGCCGCTGCTGGTGATCGGCCAGTACCTCGACCAGCTCGAGGAGATCGCCGAGCACCTCGGCGCGGAGCTGCTGACCGGGCAGACCCCGGTCAAGCGTCGCCAGCAGCTGTTCGCCGACTTCCGCGAAGGCCGGATCGACCGCCTGGTCGTCTCGAAGGTCGCGAACTTCTCGGTCGACCTGCCCGAGGCCTCCGTCGCGATCCAGGTCAGCGGCGCCTTCGGCTCCCGCCAGGAGGAGGCCCAGCGCCTCGGCCGCCTGCTTCGCCCCAAGGCCGACGGGCGCTCCGCGCACTTCTACACCGTCGTCATGCGCGACACCCAGGACCAGGACTTCGCCGCCCACCGTCAGCGGTTCCTCGCCGAGCAGGGCTACGCCTACTCGATCGTGGACGCCGAGCAGCTGGACGGGGCGCTCGACGCGGGCTGAGCGGTCCCGGGCCGCATATCCGTCGGCCCGGCTCCACGGCGAGGGGACGCGACGTCGTTACAGTGAACACGCACGACATCCCCGCCGGCTCCGCCGGCGCTTCCCCGCCGCCCCGTCGGCCGTCCCCAGGAGATCGACATGACCGCACCCGACGATCCCAGCCGCACCTCCGGCACCGGCGACGCCTCGCGCGCCGACGCCCCGCGTCCGGACGCCGCCCCCGACGCCCCCGCCCCGCGTCACGAGGACACCGCTGCCACCGCCCCGACCGGTCGCCGTGCCGCCGGGCGCCCCGCCGCCGAGGAGCCCGCCGACATCCCGCCCTCCTCCGGCGGCAAGACCGCGACGACCTGGATCGCGCTGATCCTCGGCGCGATCGTGCTGGTGCTGCTGCTGATCTTCGTGATCCAGAACAACGTCTCGGCCCGCTTCCAGTACTTCGGGGCGGAGTTCGACCTTCCGCTGGGCGTCGCGATGCTGCTCGCCGCGATCGCAGGTGCGCTGGTCATGGCCCTGGTCGGCTCGGTGCGCATGATCCAGATGGGCTGGACGATCCGCAAGCTGCGCAAGCAGCAGGAGAAGGCCCAGCGCACCCTGCGCTGAGGCCGCCCAGGAGACGTCCAGGCATCTCCCAAGCACAGGGAGGACGGTAGGGCCATGACTGCTGCGAGCGAGGAGAACGACTACGAGGCACGCCTCCTGGTCGTCGACGACGAGCCCAACATCCGCGACCTCCTGGCCACCTCCCTGCGCTTCGCAGGCTTCGAGGTGTTCACCGCCTCCACCGGCAACGAGGCGATCCGAGAGGCGACCGAGCACCAGCCGGACCTCGTAGTTCTGGACGTGATGCTCCCGGACATGGACGGCTTCACCGTCACGCGCCGCCTGCGCGACCGCGGCGAGCAGTACCCGATCCTCTTCCTCACCGCGAAGGATGAGACGCAGGACAAGGTCGCCGGCCTCACCGTCGGCGGCGACGACTACGTCACCAAGCCCTTCAGCCTCGAGGAGGTCGTCGCCCGGATCCGGGCCGTGCTGCGCCGCACCCACGGCGGCTCGGAGACGGCCGTGGACAGCGCCCTCGTCGTCGGCGACCTGCGCCTGGACGAGGATTCCCACGAGGTCCATCGCGGGGACGTGAACATCGAGCTGTCCCCCACCGAGTTCAAGCTCCTGCGCTATCTCATGCTGAACGCGGGCCGCGTGGTCTCCAAGACCCAGATCCTCGACCACGTCTGGGACTACGACTGGTCCGGCGAGGTGGGCATCGTCGAGTCCTACATCTCCTACCTGCGTCGCAAGATCGACGTGGTGGGCGAGCCGATGATCCACACCAAGCGCGGCATCGGCTACGTGCTGCGCGCCGCCGAGGGCGCCTGACCCCGACGCCCGACCCGAGGAGCACCACCCCGTGGCCCTGCCGAGCCTGCGCACCGAGCGCCCGATGTCCCTGTGGACCCGGATCGTCGCGCTGATCTCGCTGCTGCTGGTGCTCGGCGTGGTCGTCACCGGGAGCCTGTCGCTGTTCCTGCTGAACCGCACCCTGATCCAGTCGGTCGACAACAACCTGCAGTCCTCGGTCAGCGAGATGCTCTCCCTGGCGCAGCACGAGCTCGCCGGGGACGACGACGCCATCACCTCGAGCACGTACATCCCCGTGGAGTACGCGGTCGAGATCCGCGACGAGCAGGGACAGCCGATCGAGCAGGAGGTCTTCCACTACGGGCCCGGGAAGGTCTCGGTGCAGTTCCCGGACCTCACCGACGAGCAGATCCTGCAGCGCGGCGGGCGCCCCTTCACGGTGCTGGACTCCGCCGAGAACCGCTGGCGGGTCATCGCGATGGTCAACTCCGGGCCGGACAAGGGCAGCGTGTACGTGGCCCTGCCGCTGACCTCGGTGGACCGCACCATGCACGAGATGGCGCTGATCATCGTGCTGGTGGGCACCCTCGTGGTGCTGGTCGGGATGGGCGCGGGAGGCTATGTCACCCATCGGGCGCTCGATCCGCTGCGGGACGTGGAGGCCACCGCCTCCCAGATCGCCGGGGGCGACCTCTCCCAGCGCGTGCCCGTGACGGACACGAGCCTCGAGGTGCACGACCTCGCGCTGTCGCTGAACGAGATGCTGGTGCGGATCGAGCAGGCCTTCGCCGCGCAGTCCGCCTCGGAGGAGAAGGCCACCGCCTCAGAGGCCAGGATGCGCCGCTTCGTGGGCGACGCCTCCCATGAGCTGCGCACGCCGCTGGCAGCGATCCGCGGCTTCGGGGAGCTGTACCGGATGGGGGCCCTGCGCACCGATGAGGACACCGCCTCCGCGATGCGCCGCATCGAGGACGAGGCGAGGCGCATGGGCTCCCTCGTGGAGAACCTGCTGCGCCTGGCGCGGCTCGACGAGCGCCCCGACCTCGACCTCGAGCCGCTGGACCTCACCGACGCCCTCTTCGACGCCGCCCAGGACCTGCGCGCCCTGGACCCGGACCGGCAGGTCATGGTCGTCTCCCTGCAGGGGACGCCGCTGTCGGTGCAGCCGCACGTCCCGTTCGGGGTGCTGGGCGACGAGGCCTCGCTGCGCCAGGTGATCCTGAACCTTGTGGGCAACGCGAACCGTCACACCCCCAAGGGATCGCCGGTCGAGTTCGCGGTGGGCCGCCTCGAGGACGGCCGGGTCCGGATCGAGGTGCGCGACCACGGCGAGGGCATCGACGACGACCAGCGGGAGAAGGTGTTCGAGCGGTTCTACCGCACCGACTCCTCCCGGGTCCGCTCGGCGAGCCAGGGCGGCGGCGCGGGCCTGGGCCTGTCGATCGCGGCGACCATCGTCCAGCAGCATCGCGGCGCGATCGGCGTGCAGCCGACGCCCGGGGGCGGAGCGACCTTCTGGATCGAGCTGCAGGGCACGGACCTCGACCCCGAGCAGCAGGTGGAGCCGGACCAGCTGCGCGCGCTGACCCGCTCCGACGGGAGCCCGGACGGGGCCGACCCGCAGGACTGATCCGCTCAGCGGTGGGCGGCCGGTGCGTCCATCACCTGACCGACGAAGCCCTCCTCGCCCGCCGCGCGAGCGAGCAGGTCCACCCGCTGCAGCAGTCGCTCGGCGGCCCGTCGGCCCTCCGCATCGTGCGCCTCGATCCGCGCCCTGCCATGCGGCCGGTCGCGGGTGAATCGAAAGGCGCCGGGCACCTCCGGCAGCGGATCGACGTGGCCGAGGAGCCCGACGATCAGGTCCCGCGGGACCTGATCGAGCCCCAGCGCGGCGGCGTGCTCGGCGCTGCGTCGGGCGCGGGCGGCGGGACGCTCGGAGAGCTTCACCCGCAGCCCGGAGCGCAGCAGGATCCGGGTCAGCTCGCGGTCGCCGACGAAGCTCACCCCGGCGGCCTCGAGGTCCTCGCGGGCGGAGGCGGGCCAGTCGTAGTGGTCGAGGTCGAAGGCGCGCGGGGGCAGTCCGGCACGGGCGGCGGCCTCGTGCAGCTCCTCGAGGGAGCGGTCCGAGACGAGATGGCCCCACACGGTGCCGTGGCGGGGCCAGCGGGGGGTGTCGGCGAAGACGGTCATCGGGTTCCTCCGCGGGCTCGGTGGGCGTAGGCGGTGCGCGGCGTGCGGGGTGTGCTCGATCCTGCCAGAACGCGCAGCACGTGCTCCATCGGGCCGCGTCGTCCGCTCCGGCGCAGCAGCACGGCGGGCAGGAGCATGAGGAGCCAGCCGGCGAGCACGAGCGCCGCGGCGCCCGCGCTGCCGAGCTGCGCGCCGAGGTCGAGGGTGTACGGCGGGAACAGGAGCAGGCACAGGACCGACTGGGCGAGATACGCGCTGAGCGAGACCGCGCCGAGCGCCTCGACGGCGCGCACCGCCGCACCGAGGGGGCCGCGGGCTCCGACCGGTGGCGGGTCCGTGGCCGTGACCGTCGCCATGGCCAGGGGCGTGGGCGTGGCCGTGGCGGCCGCGGGGCCGCCGTCGGCACCCGGTGCACGCGCCGCGGGGCGCGGGTCCCACCGCGCGGCCAGCAGCGCGGCCCCGGCGGCGAGGCCGACGGCCCCGGCGAGGCCGCTGACCTGGTGGAGCACGCCGAGGATGCCCAGCACGATCTCGGCGTCGAGCCGGGTATGGGCGGGGTCCAGGACCAGCACGGCGGTGAGCGGCACCGCGCCGACCAGTCCGATCGCGAGGCCCCACCGGGCGAGCCGGCCGAGCCGCCGGCGATGCGCGGGGACGTCCTCGAGCAGGGCGCCTCGGGCCATGAGCGCGCCGAGCGCCATCGGGGAGAGCAGGCCGATCTCCTCGATCGGGGCGAGCAGCAGGCCGTGCAGGGCGTCAGGCGCTCGGATCCCGACGCCGGCCAGATAGTCCGGTGCGGAGGCGGACGCGTAGCCGGTGCCGCCGCCGAGCCCGACCGTGCCGTCCACCCATCCCCAGACGCCGAGCGCCGGCAGGGTCACGATCGCGGCGGCGGCGAGCAGCACCCGGCCCCGGGTCATCAGCAGTGCGCAGAGCATCCCGATCACCGCGTACCCGACCAGGATGTCCCCGCTGAACAGCAGGATCGCGTGGGCGAGGCCGATCGCGAGCAGCACGAGATGCCGGCGCAGCATGCGCCGGAGGAACCGTCCTGTGCGCTCCCCGCGCTCGAGGGAGCGGCGGCGGAGGATCCCGATCCCGTACCCGAACAGCAGCGCGAACAGCGGGAAGCCGCGGTTGTCGACGAGCAGGGCGAGCAGCACGTCCACGACGCGGTCCGCGGCGCTCGCGTCCTGCTGCTTCAGCAGCACCGTCCAGGCGGAGCCGTGCAGCCAGCCCACCAGGTTCGCCAGCGCGATGCCGAGCAGGGCGATCCCGCGCGCGAGGTCGGGACCGCCCGCACGGGCGTCGAGCGGGACGGAGGAGGTCACCGTCCTCCGGCGCCCTCCGGGGTGCCCTGGTGGTGACGCAGCAGCCAGCGGCCCCGCTCCTTCACCCACACCGAGCTGCGGCGGACGGTGCCGTCCGGGCCGGTGGTGACATAGCGCAGGAGGATCGCGCCGGACGCGATCTCGTCGGCGAGGAAATCCTCGGCCTGCACGTCCGCCAGCGGGGCGAGGGCGGAGAGGATCTCGTCGCGGTCGTAGCTGCGCCCGCTCGCGCCGATCTCGGTGAAGGCGGGGTGCAGCAGCTCGGCCGCGCTCGGCGCGTCGGCGCGCAGCGCGTCGGTGAGCAGCGCCTGCTCACGAGTGATGACCTGCTCGAAGTCGCTGGTGCCGGGGGCGTCGGCGACGAGCACCGTGTCCTCGACCGCGGTGGAGCAGGAGGCCGCGGGGGCGGGATCGGCGGTGTCGAAGAGGCTGAAGAGGTCATCCGGATCGCCGGCCGCGCCGGTCTGCGAGGAGGACGGCGCGGCCGACGGGGAGGCCGTCGACGAGGAGCCGGCCGACGGTGCGGGAGAGGAGCCGCCCTGCGCGGGGCCGCTCCCCGGTATCCGGGACCGACCTGCGGGTCCTGCTTCTTCGCGAAGGCGGTCGCGGCGGCGTTGGCGCGCTTGTCGGCCGCCTCGTTCATGGCATGGCCGGCGTGGCCCTTGACCCACTCGAACTCGACGCTGCGCCCGGCGAGCGCGCGGTCGATGTCCTTCAGCAGCTCGACGTTCATGACGGGCTTGCCGTCCTTCTTCCGCCAGCCCTTGCGCTTCCAGCCCGGCATCCACTTGGTGATGGAGTTGATGACGTACTGGCTGTCGCAGAGGATGTGCAGATGCTGGTCGGCGTCCACGGCCGTCGCCTCGAGGAGGTCCAGGACGGCCTTCAGCTCGCCCATGTTGTTGGTGCCGTGGGGCCAGCCGCCCGCACGCCAGGTGTCCTCGTCGATGTACCAGGCCCAGCCGGCGGGTCCGGGGTTGCCGAGGGCGGAGCCGTCGGCCGCAGCGGTGATCGTCATGGGCGCAATCGTTCCACAGCCCTGCGACGTTCCCCGCTTCGGCCAGCGGTCGCTCGCGGTCCGCTGCTCGATCCGCTGTCCGCTCCCCGTGCCTCGCGGAGCACGGCCCCGCGGACTCCAGCTCAGCCCACCGGCTTCTCGTAGGTCGCGTAGACGTGGGCGCTGTGGAAGCCGACGGCCTCGTAGAGCCGGGTCGCGTCGCCGCCGTTGCCGATCGCGACCTCGAGAGCCGGGCCGCTCGCGGCGAGCTCGCCCAGCACCTCGACCGTCGGCCCCAGCACCTCGGGCGCGCCGCCGTCGGCGCCACGGATCTCTCCGTCGTCGAGGAGGACGGGGCGAGAGAGCACCCGGAGGCTCAGCCCTCGGTCTCGTACGCCGCGGGCTGCTCCTGGATCGCGCGGAGCCGGGCGAGGTCGAGCTTGCGGCCGCGGGCGAAGTCGACCACGCCGTTCTTCTCCTGGAACACGTCGGTCATCTGCGTGTAGCAGTAGCCGAACATCAGCGGGTCCCCGAGCAGCACGCGGGTGAGCCCCTCGAAACGCTCGTAGAGCTCCTCCTCGCTGGTGACCCGCTGGCCGTAGCCCCAGGACTCGGCGGCGTTGTTCCCGGCGCGCGCCGCCTCGGCGGCCTCCTTCGCCTCCTGCTCGTTCCACCAGATGCCGCCGTACTCCGAGACGAAGTAGGGCTGGCCGGCGAAGGGCAGGGAGAACTCGCCGTCGGCGAAGGGGTGCTCGTCCGGGGCCAGGTCGCGGCGGTTGGCGAAGGGTCGGCCCTCGGCGAGCCCGGCCTGCTCGGCACGGAACCGCTCGGGGTCCTGCTCGTAGGAGTGGGAGTCGTAGACGTCGGCGCCGCGCACCCGGTGGGAGTAGCCGGAGGCGTCGAGCACGGGGCGGGAGGGGTCGGCGAGCTTGGTCGCGTCGTACATCGCCTGGGTGACGGTATCGAGCTGCGTGAAGCGGTCGTGGAGGATCTGGTGGGTCTCGTTCAGCGGGCACCAGCCGATGATCGAGGGGTGGTTGATGTCGCGGGCAACCGCCTCGATCCACTGCCCGATGAACGAGGCGGTGGGCTGCTGGTTGTCTCCGAGCGGGCCGAGGCCCGAGACGCCCCAGTCCCCGAACTCGCCCCAGGTGAGATAGCCGTGCAGGTCCGCCCAGAAGAGCATGCGCTGGTCGAAGACCTTCTGGTGGAGACGAGCGCCGTTGAAGCCGGCCTCCATCGCGAGGCGGATGTCGGTGGTGAAGGCGTCGTCCGACGGGGCGGTCATGAACGAGTCCTCCCAGTAGCCCTGGTCCAGGACCAGGCGCTGGAAGACCTTCTCGCCGTTCAGGCGGTACTCGTGGGCGTTCAGGGAGGTCGAGCGCAGGCCCGCGTAGGAGCGGACCTCGTCGAGCACGGCGCCGTCGGCGTCCAGCAGCCGCACCTGCAGGGCGTAGAGCTCGGGCGCGCCGGCGCCCCACACGCGCACGTGCTCGGAGGGGATCGTCAGCGACAGGTGCGGGGCGAGGTCGAGGTCGGCGCGGACGCTCGTGCGCGCGACCTCCTCCCCGCCGGGCACCGTGGCGATGACCTCGAGGGAGGTGCCGGGGGTGCTGCGCGAGAGCGGCACGTCGATCGAGAAGGAGGCGGAAGCGAGCGAGGGGATGATCCGCAGGGAGCGGATCTCGTCGGCCGGCACGCCCTCGAGCCAGACGCTCTGCCAGATGCCGGTGGTGCGGTGGTAGTTGGCGTGGGTGGGGCGGAACCAGGTGGACTGCTTGCCGCGGGCCTGGGGCGCATCGTGCGGGTCGCGGGCGCGGACCACGATGCTCACCTCGTCGCCGGCGCCCAGGCCGGGGACCTGGGAGAGGTCGGCGGCGAAGGGGGTGAAGCCGCCGCGGTGGCGGGCGACCTCGACGCCGTTCGCCCAGACGGTCGCGTCCTGGTCCACCGCCTCGAAGCGGAGGATCGGGCGCAGGCCCTCCCAGTCCGCGGGGATGGTGAGGGTGCGGCGGTACCAGACGGCTTCGAGGAAGTCGCGGTCGCCGATGCCGGAGGCCGCGGTCTCGGGCGCGAAGGGCACCGTGATCTCGTCCTCGAGGGCGCGGTCCAGCAGGCCGCGCTCGCGTCCGGTGTCGCCGCGGTCGATCTCGAACTGCCAGGTCCCGTTGAGGTTCAGCCAGGTGGGGCGCTGCAGCTGGGGGCGCGGGTGCTCGGGGCGGGGCACGTCGGATGCGGCGGGGAGCGGGGCATCCAGCTGGGCCGCGAGCTCGTCGGCTCGGCTGAACAGCGCGGCGAGCGCCTCGGGCAGCGCGGGGGTCGGAGGGGTCATCACAGAGGCTCCTGGCGCGTGATCGGCGGTGATCGGTCGGGAGCCAGTCAACCCCATCACCACGGAATGTGCAACGTTGGAAATCCCGGGCGGGCGGCCGACGGGGAGGCAGGCCGCGGCGGGAGGACACGGTGGTATCTCACATGCGGGGCACCGCCCGTCGCCTGCGAGGTGACCGCCGCGTAAGGTGGGCGGGAGTGCCGTCCTCCCGCCGCGGCACAGGTCCCGTCCGGGCAGCCCCGCACCCCTCGACGCACGGCGTCGGGCACGAGGAGCGGCAGGCCCCGCCGACGGCGACAGCGTCGGCCGGAGAGGACCGCCCCCGGCGGTCGCGACGCGACGACGACGTGCGGGGTGCAACGCACAGAGAACGGATCACCCTTCGTGACCACCCCTGACTTCGCACGCCTCGGCGTGCCCGCCTCCCTCACCGCCGCCCTCGCGCCGCTGGGAATCACCGACCCCACCCCCATCCAGGCCGCGACCCTGCCGGACTCCCTGGCCGGGCGCGATGTGCTGGGCCGGGGCCGCACCGGCTCGGGCAAGACCTACGCCTTCCTGCTGCCGCTGGTGGCGCGCCTGCTGGAGACCCCGAAGCGCCGCACCGCCCGTCGGCCGCGCTCGCTCGTGCTCGCCCCCACCCGCGAGCTCGCCTCGCAGATCGCCGACTCGCTGAAGCCGCTGGAGAAGGCCGCCGGCCTGCGCAGCGCCGTCGTCTTCGGCGGCGTCGGCCAGAACCCGCAGGTGAACGCCCTCGCGGGCGGCGTCGACGTGCTCATCGCCTGCCCCGGACGGCTCCTGGACCTGATGGGCCAGGGCCACGCCGATCTCGGCGCCATCGAGATCACCGTGATCGACGAGGCCGACCACATGGCCGACATGGGCTTCCTGCCCATGGTGCGCCGCATCCTCGAGGCGACCCCGCGTCGCGGCCAGCGCATGCTGTTCTCCGCGACCCTCGACTCCGGCGTGAACAAGCTGGTCAAGGAGTTCCTCCACGACCCGGTCACGCACTCCGCGGACCCCGCGACGAGCCCCGTGGGCACGATGGAGCACCACGTGCTCGAGGTCGACAAGGAGACGCGCTTCGACGTGCTGCGCGACCTCGCGGCCGCCCCCGGCCGCACCATCATGTTCACCCGCACCAAGTACGGCGCGAAGAACCTCGCCCGCAAGCTCTCCGCCCGCGGCGTGGACGCGGTGGACCTGCACGGGAACCTCTCGCAGAACGCCCGCACACGGAATCTGGAGGCCTTCGGCTCCGGCACCGCGACGACGATGGTCTGCACCGACATCGCCGCGCGCGGCATCCACGTGGACGAGGTCGCGCTCGTGGTCCACGCCGACCCGCCCGTCGAGCACAAGGCCTACCTGCACCGGTCGGGCCGCACCGCGCGCGCCGGCGAGTCCGGCACGGTCATCACCGTGCAGACCCCGGACCAGAAGCGCGACGTGAACGACCTGATGCGCAAGGCCGGGATCACCCCCACCTACCACCAGCAGGTCGTCTCGACCAGCCCCGTCCTCACCGAGCTCGCCCCCGGCGAGCGCGTGGCGACCCATGAGCCGCGCCAGCCGGAGGAGCCGCTGGACGAGCGCCGCATGGCGGGCGAGCGCCGCGGCGGCGGCCAGGGCGGTCGCGGTCGCGGCGGTCAGGGCGGCGGACGCGGCCAGGGCGGCCGCGGCCAGGCCGGACGCGATGGCCAGGGCCGCGGGCGCGGCGAGGGTCAGCAGGTTGGTCGCGGCCAGGGCGGCCGCGGTGGCGAGGGCGGCTCCGGCCGCTCCGGCGGCCAGGGACGTTCGGGCGGCGAGCGCCGTTCCAGCGGCCAGGACCGCTCGACCGGCCAGGGTCGCAGCGGCGGCCAGGGCGGCGGGCGCCGCGGCGGTCAGGGCCAGGGCTCCGGCGGCGGGCGCCGTCAGGGCCGTCCGGCCCCCACCACCTACTCGACCAGCTCCGAGGGCTCCGGCAGCGGGAACACCGTCGGCGGCGGCCTCGCGGCTTTCTCCTCCGGGCGGCGCCGATGACGGAGCCGTCGGCTGCCCACGGCCGTCGGCGCGCCGAGGCGCCCGCCGGCCACGGGATCGACGAGGTCCTCGCCGCCGCGCGTCGGGGCGTGGACCGCGTCGAGCCCGCCGACCTCGCCGCCGCGCAGGCGGCCGGGGCGCACGTGATCGACATCCGCTCGGCCGTGACGCGCGCGCCGGAGGGCCACGTCCCCGGGGCGACCGTGATCGAGCGCCTCGTGCTCGAGTGGCGGCTGGACCCCTCCTCCGCGCACCGCATGGACGGCGGGCCGGACCACGACGACCCCGTGATCGTGCTGTGCAACGAGGGGTACTACTCCTCGCTCGCCGCCCGCGACCTGCGCGACCTCGGCTTCCACCGGGCCACCGACCTGGTCGGCGGGTTCCGCGCCTATGCGCAGGCCGGCCTCCCGGTCGACGAGGAGCCCACCCGCTGCGTGGACTGAGCCCCTCCGCCGCACGACCCGAGCCCGCCCGCGGCGACCGGAGCACCGGTCCCCGCGGGCGGGCTGATGTGCGCCCGATGCAGCGCCGCCCGATCCGTCACCGCTCGAACCGGCGCCGGCTGCGTCAGCGCAGCTCGCGCTTGAGGATCTTCCCGGTCGAGGTCATCGGCAGGGACTCGGCGAGGACGATCTCGCGCGGATACTTGTAGTCCGCCATCTGCTCCTTCGCCCAGGCCTTCAGCTCCTCGGCGGTGGCGGTCGCGCCGTCGACGAGGATGAGGTGCGCGATCACCTCCTCCCCCAGGCTCTCGTGCGGGACGCCCACCACGGCGGCGAGGGAGATCTGCTCGTGGGTCAGCAGCACCTCCTCCACCTCGCGCGGGTACACGTTGTAGCCGGCGCGCACGATCATGTCCTTGGAGCGGTCGACGACCCAGTAGAAGCCCTCCGCATCGCGGCGTCCCAGGTCGCCGGTGCGGAACCAGCCGTCCCGCAGCACCGCGGCGGTCTCCTCGGGGCGGCCCAGGTAGCCGGTCATGACGTTGTGGCCGCGCACGATGATCTCCCCGATCTCGTCGACCTCGCCCACGCGGGTCCAGTCGGGATCGGCGGGGTCGATCAGGTCCATCTCCACGCCCCACACCGGCAGGCCGATCGATCCGGGGCGCGGGCGCTCGCGGCGGGAGAAGGAGGCGACCGGGGAGGTCTCGGAGAGCCCGTAGCCCTCCATGATCGAGATCCCGAGGTGCTCCTTCACGCCGCGCAGGATCTCGACCGGCAGCGGGGCGCCGCCGGAGATGCCCAGGCGCAGGTGCTCGGAGAGCCCCTCGGCCGCGGCGCCGCCGGTGAGCAGGCGCAGCAGCGCCCACCACATGGTGGGCACGCCCGCGAAGACGCTCACGCGGTGGCGCAGCAGCAGCTCGAGGGCCTGCTGCGGCTCGAATCGGGGCAGCATCACCAGCGTCGCCCCCATCGAGAAGCCGGCGTTCATGTTCACCGTCGCCCCGAAGGTGTGGAACAGCGGCAGGACGACCAGGTGGGTGTCCTCCCCCGGCCGCGAGTCGAACAGCCGGTTGCAGGTCAGGGCGTTCATGAGCTGGTTGGAGTGGCTGAGCTCGGCGCCCTTGGGCCGCCCGGTGGTGCCCGAGGTGTAGAGGACCACGGCGGTGTCGGTCTCGGCGCGCTGCACGGTGGGGAAGGTCCCGGGCCGTTCGGCGACGGCGCCGGCGAGGGTGGGCACCCCCTCGTAGGGGCTCTCGGCCGATGGGTCGGCGGTGATCAGCACGATCTGCGGCGGACGCGCCGCGGCCGCGGCGCCCTCGACCACGTGGCGGCCGATGGGCAGCTCCTCGGTGCCCTCGAAGCAGAAGGCGACCGCGGCGTCGGTGTCGTCGAGGTAGTAGGTGATCTCGCGGGGCTTGTTCAGCACGTTCAGCGGGACGACCACCGCGCCGGCCTTAAGGATCCCGAAGTAGACGATCGGGAACTGCGGCAGGTTGGGGCAGCTCAGCGCCACCCGGTCACCCGGCTCGACCCCGAGCTCGACCAGGAGGTGCGCGACGCGGCAGGCGGCAGCGTCGACCTCGGCGTAGGTCAGGGAGGTCTCGCCCAGCACCAGGGCGGGACGGTCGGGGGCGGTGCGGGCGCTGTCCTCGAGCACCACGGAGAGGTTGTACATGCGGAGACTCCTTCGTCGACGTCGCTGTGACGGGGGCCTCACAGTACGACGCGCCGCCCCCGCTCAGGGCGCGCTCCTCGTCGGGAGCGCCACATCGTCCATTTCGTCAGTTGCGCGAATGACGAAACATTAGGGAGGATGGCGGGCATGACGACGCCCTTGGAGGACCGCGCGCCCACCGAGCCGCAGCTCGCTGCGGCCGCGGACACCTTCTCGATGCTGGCCAGCCCTGCTCGCCTCCATCTCGTGCAGCTGATGAGCACGGGCCGCTACGACGTGGGCGAGCTCGCGGAGCGGGTGGGCCTGAGCCTGCCCACCACCAGCCAGCACCTGCGCAAGCTGCGCCTGACCGGCATCGTCTCGGCGACCCGCGAGGGCCGCCACAGCTACTACACCGTCGAGGACCCGCACGTGGTCCAGCTCGTCGAGCAGATCTTCGAGCACATCGCCCCGGACGGCTCCCTCGCCCCCGACCCTCCCCGCAAGGACCATCCGTGAGCAGCACCGAGACCTCCTCCCGTCCCGTCCGACAGAAGGTGGACCTGACGAAGTTCGCCTGGCTCTCGATCGCCGCGGCGATCGTCACGATCACCCTCAAGGCCGGTGCCTGGGTGATGACCGGATCCGTCGGCCTGCTCTCCGACGCGGCGGAGTCGGTGGTCAACCTCGTCGCCGCGGTCGTCGCGCTGATCGCGCTGCGCGTCGCGTTCCGTCCGGCCACCGAGCGCTTCCTCTACGGCCGGGCCAAGGCGGAGTACTTCTCCGCCGCGGTCGAGGGCGTGATGATCTTCGCCGCCGCCGGCGTCATCCTCGTCACCGCCGTCGAGCGCTTCCTGAACCCGCGACCCCTCGAGAACGTCGGCTGGGGCCTGGCGATCTCCGTGATCGCCTCGCTGGTCAACGGCGGCGTGGCGCTCGTGCTGCTGCGCGCCGGGACGAAGCACAGCTCGATCACCCTGCGCGCCGACGGCAAGCACCTGATGACCGACGTGGTCACGAGCGCGGGCGTGCTGGTGGGCGTGGCGCTGGTGGTGCTGACCGGCTGGGAGCGACTGGACGCGCTCGTCGCCTTCGCCGTCGGCGTGAACATCATCGTCACCGGCATCGGCCTGATCACCGAGTCCGTCTCCGGCCTGCTGGACAAGGCGCTTCCGGACGAGGAGCACGAGGTGATCACCGAGATCCTGCGCCGCCGCACCGACGGGACCGTCACCTTCCACGGCCTGCAGACCCGCGAGGCGGGGCAGGAGAAGTACATGAACGTGCACGTGCTCGTGCCCGACGACTGGACGGTCAAGCGCGGCCACGACTACATCGAGGGCCTCGAGCACGAGCTGATGGGCGTCATGCCGACGCTGCACGTGCTCACCCATCTCGAGCCGATCTCGGATCCCGCGAGCTACGAGGACATCCCCGAGGCCCACGTCCCGATCCACGGCGAGGACGAGACCGCGCTGCGCCCGCCCCGGGACGACGCGGACGCGCAGGGCTGACCCCGTCCACATCTCGTGGGCCCCGGACAGATGTCCGATCCCGCCCCTACGATGAGCGGAGTCGACCGAGGGGGACTCCGATGACGCATCCGGGGCACGACGGGCACGGGCCCGTGATCGAGGGGACGACGGTGCCGCCGCGCGGCCTCGCACCGCAGGGACGGGAGTACGACCCGTTCGCGACCGGCGCGCCAGGGGGCGCGCACGGCGGGCCGACCGGCGGAGCCGTCCCGCACGGCGCGGTGCAGCCGTGGGTCCCGGCGCAGGGCGCCTACGGACCGCCGCCGGTGGTCGTGATGCCCGCCGAGAAGAGCGTGGGGGTCGCCTTCGTGCTGACCTTCTTCTTCGGGGTGCTCGGCATGTTCTACGCGACCGTGCCGGGGGCGCTGATCCTGCTCGGCATCACGCTCGGCGCGATCCTGCTGGCCTCGCTCCTGATCGGCGTGCTCTCGGTGCTCACCCTCGGATTCGGGGCGATCCTCTTCACCCTGGTGCCGCTGATCGGGATCGCCGCATGGATCACGAGCATCGTCTGGGGGTGCCTGGCCGCCTCCCGACACAACGAGCGCGTGCGCGCGCAGTAAGCACAGGCCGGGTTCCGCCCGCCCGGGCGCTGACCAGGACCTCGAGAGGTCCCGCCGACGAGGCCCCGCCGCTCTGTGATCGGCGGGGCCTCATCGCGTCCGGGTGCGGAGAGGGCGGACGCGGTGGGGACGGGCACAGAGGCTGCCGGGCACGGAGAGCGCCGACGCGGAGGGGCGACGCGCCCCCCGGGATGCCGCAGATCACCCACCGTGACGACTTATGACGGTCAGCACTTGCACTTATGAAGGGCGAGGGCGCACCCTGGGCCACGACCACCGCCCGGCCCACCTGGAGTCCCGCCCCGTGACCAGCCTCGCCAGCCCCCTCACCGACGCCCGCCCCGCCGAGCGCCTCGCCGAGCTCGCCGCGCACCTGCGCCCCCTGCTCGGGGACGAGGCGGTGATCGAGGACCCCGCGCCGCGCTACGCCGGCGACACGGCGGTGCAGGCTCCGGACGGCACCGCCTTCCTCCTGGTCCTGCCGGCGGACACCGCCGGGGTGCAGGAGGTGCTGCGCCTGGCCCACGAGACGGGCACCCCCGTCGTGCCGCGCGGCGCCGGTTCCGGCCTCTCCGGCGGCGCCGCCCCGAGCACCGGCGCGATCGTGCTGGGCCTGGAGCGGCTCACCCGGATCCGCGAGATCGACCTGCTCGACGAGGTCGCGGTGGTCGAGGCCGGGGTGATCACCGCCGACCTCTCCGCCGCCCTCGCCCCGCACGGCGTCTTCTACGCCCCCGATCCCGCGAGCGCGCGCCTGTCCACGATCGGCGGGAACATCGCGACCAACGCGGGCGGGCTGCACTGCGCGAAGTACGGGGTGACGCGCGAGTCCGTGCTCGGCCTCGAGGCGGTCCTCGCCGACGGCACGCTGCTGCGCACCGGGCACCGTTCGATCAAGGGCGTCACCGGCCTCGACCTCACCCAGCTGCTGATCGGCTCCGAGGGCACCCTCGCCGTCATCACCGCCGCGACCGTGCGGATCCGTCCGCTGCCCGTCGCACGACGCACCGTCCTGGCGCGCTTCGACTCGGCGGGCGCCGCGGCCGAGGGGGTGAACGCGATCTCCCGCAGCCCCGTCCGGCCCGCCGCGACCGAGCTGATGGACGGCCCCACCCTCGCCGACATCGACGCGCACACCGGCTCCGAGCTCGCCCGCGGCGAGAGCACGATCCTGCTGATCGAGCTCGACGGCTACGGCGTCGACGAGCAGCTCGCGGACCTCGCCGCCGCGCTCACCGCGGCCGGCGGCACCGTGCGCGAGATCGAGGACGAGGCCGAGGCGGAGCACCTGTGGGAGCTGCGCCGCTCCGGCCGCGGATCCGGCGCGGGCGGGCACCGCCTCGGTGAGGACGTCGCGGTGCCGAAGTCCCGCCTCGGGGAGATGTTCGAGGCGCTGCCCGGCATCGGCCGCCGACACGGCGTGGAGACCTCCGCGATCGCCCATGCCGGCGACGGGAACCTCCACCCCTCCCTCGCCCTCCCCCACTCCGAGGACCATGCGCCCGGGCAGCTGCCCGCCCCGCTGCTGGCGGCGGCCGACGAGCTGGTCCGCACCGCGCTCGCGCTCGGCGGCACCGTCAGCGGGGAGCACGGCATCGGCACCGCGAAGCGCGGCTGGCTCGACCTCGAGCTCTCCCCCGCCTCCCGCGACCTCCAGCACCGCCTGAAGACCACCTTCGACCCCCACCAGCTCCTCAACCCCGGGAAGGCCCTGTGATCAGCACGACCGCCCTCGACCCCGCCGCCCTGACCCCGGAGAGCCTCTCCGCGGGGCTGCTCTCCCGACTCGGCGCACGCGAGGACCTCGCCCGCGGCTTCGGCCCCGCCGCCTCTCCCCTGCCCGGCGCCGTCTCCCTCCTCGGCGGCGCGCCGAGCGCCGGGGACCTCCCGCTGGAGGCGCTGCACCGCGCGGCCGAGGACCTCACCTCCGATCCCGCCGCGCTCGTCGGCGCGCTGCAGTACAGCAGCCCGGCGGGCATCGCGCCGCTGCGGGAGTGGATCGCGCGCCGCGAGGGCGTGGACGCCTCCCGGGTGCTGCTCACCAACGGCGCCTTCCACGGCCTCTCCCTGCTGTTCGACGCGCTGCTGGACCGCGGCGACCGGATCGTGGTGGAGGACCCGACCTATCCGCTGATCTTCCGCGACCTCCAGCACCACGAGGTCGAGGTGCTGCCCCTGCCGCTCACCGCGGAGGGGCTGGACCTGGACGCCCTCGAGGACCGGCTCGAGGCCGGGGCGCGGCCGAAGCTGCTCTACACGGTGCCCGACTTCCACAACCCGACCGGCCTGATCACCCCGGCCCTGCAGCGCGAGCGACTGACCGCCCTCGCCGAGCACTACGGCTTCGTGATCGTCTCCGACAACGCCTACGCGGGCCTCGCCTTCCCCGGCGTCCAGGTGCCCGAGGACTATCCGACCGACTCGGAGCTCGTGGTGCGGGTGCGCACCTTCTCGAAGATCCTCGGGCCCGGGCTGCGCCTGGGCTATCTGGTGCTGCCGAGCTGGCTCGTCGGCCCCGTGACCCGCCTGCGCGCCAACCAGGACCAGCACTCCTCCGTGCTGGTGCAATCGGTGGTCGAGCGGGTCGTCGGAGCCGGGGGACGCGAGGGGCTCGACGGAGGCCTCGAGGCGATCGCGGACCGCGCCCGCACCCGCTACGCCCTCCGCGCCGACCTCCTCGCGCACCTGCTCGAGACCGGTGTGCCCGGCGGCGTGCGCATCGAGCAGCGCACCGGCGGGATCTTCCTGTGGGCGCGGGTGCTGGACGACCGGATCGACCTCGCCGCGGCGCAGCGCCTCGCCCGGGAGCGCTTCGGCACCGACATGGCGCTGGGGCGGTACTTCTTCCTCGCCGGGGACGACGATGACCACGGCCGCCTGCGCGTGGGCATCAGCCACCTCGACGAGGCCGCGCTGACCGACGGCGCCGAGCGCCTGATCGCCGCCCTGACCGCCCCCGAGGCCCGACGATGAGCGCCCGCCGCCCCGCGCCGGGACCCGTCGGCCCTTCGGAGGACGGGGCCGCGACCGTCGGGCGCGCGACCACCGCACGCCCCGACGGGCCGAGCCGCCGCCGTCTGCTGCAGGGCCTCGGCGCCGGTGCGCTCGGCCTCGCCGCACTGCCCCTGGCCGGCTGCGCCCTGGACGGCGCCCTCGCCGACGGGGGCGGCAGCGGCGGCGCGGGAGACGACCTCGAGCTGTCCTTCCTGATCTCGAACCTCGACGGCGGCTGGGTCCCCTCCAAGAGCGCGATCTCCAGCTACGAGGCGAACGTGTGGCAGCAGCTGACCGACAAGCTCGTCCACACCGACCCCGAGGGGAAGGTCACCCCGTGGATCGCCGAGTCCTGGGAGCAGAACGAGGAGGCGACCGAGTACGTGCTGCACCTGCGGGGCGGCGTCACCTTCTCCGACGGCACCCCGCTGGATGCCGAGGCGGTGCTCGCGAACCTCGAGGCCTGGGCCGTCGGCCGCCCCGACGAGGGCCTGGCGCGGGTGGGCCTGTTCCCCGGCGGCACCTACGAGGGCGCCGAGGCGCTGGATCCGCTGACCGTGCGGGTCTCCTTCACCGCGCCGACGCTGTCCTTCCTGCCCACCCTCGGCTATCACGGCTGCCAGCTGATGGCTCCCTCCTCCCTCGCCCTCTCCCTCGAGGAGCAGGCCGACCTGGCCCGCCAGATCGGCTCGGGACCCTTCGTGCTGGAGAGCTGGGAGCCGCGGCAGCGCGTGCGCCTGGTGCGGCGCGAGGACTACGACTGGGCCCCGGAGGCGCTCGGTGCGAGCGGGCCGGCGCAGCTCGCCGCGATCACCTTCACGGTGCTGCCCGACGACACCCTGCGCGCCTCGGCCGCCAGGGCCGGTCAGACCGACCTCTCCTACAACGTGAACCCGCAGGTGCTGGATGCCCTTACCGAGGCCGGCTTCGTGATCGAGGTGCCCCGCTACCTGGGCTTCGTGCACGGCTACAGCCTGCGCACGAAGGTGGCGCCCTTCGACGACGTGCGGGTGCGGCAGGCCGTCACCCGCGGCATCGACCGCGCCGAGATCCTCCGCACCGTGTTCACCGACGCCTGGGAGCCGGCGACCAGCTGGCTGCAGGCCGGGGTGCCGGAGACCACCGACCTCACAGAGCTGTTCTCCTACGATCCCGAGCTCGCCGCGACCCTGCTCGACGAGGCCGGCTGGACCGGCCGGAACGCCGACGACTTCCGGGAGAAGGACGGCGCAGAGCTCGGCTTCACCATCTACCCCACCCCGTATCTCACCGGCTCCGTCCCCGAGGCGGAGCTGATCTCCCAGCACCTGGGACGTCTCGGGATCCGGGTGGCCACCCAGAAGCTCGACATCCCCACCTGGACCGAACGGGTCACCAACAACCCCGAGCAGGGCGTGAACGAGGTGACGCGCAGCTTCGTGGACGTCGGCACGGTCGCCGGGGTGATCACCGACGAGGGAGAGGACTGGTTCCAGACCGGCTCCTCCGATGCGGAGCTGGTGCGACTGCGGGACGAGGTCGCCGGCGCCGCGACCCGCGAGGAGCGGGCGCCGCTGGTCGAGGAGCTCGCCCGCCATGTGCTCGAGAAGGCGTACTTCATCCCGCTCGAGCAGAACGTGCAGCGCATCTACGTCCAGTCGCCGGAGCTGACCGGCATCTCCTTCAACGCCGTCGCGATCCCCTCCTACCACGCCGCCCGCAAGGAGCAGCCATGAGCGCCCTGACCCCCAGCGCGACCCCCACCGCCCCGGGCGGTCCGACGTCGGGCCTCGCCCCCGCGGCCCCGTCGGCCGCCGCGCGCACCGCCCGGCGCTACGCCTCCCTCGCGGCGCGCCGCACCGGGCAGGCGCTGATCGTGGTGGTGCTCTCCTACGTGCTCGTGTTCGCGGTGCTCGCCGCGATCCCGGGCGATCCGATCTCCGCGCAGCTCGAGGACCCCCAGGCCGGGTACAGCGAGGCGGAGAAGGCGCAGATTCGCGCCTTCCACGGCCTGGACCGGCCCGTGCCCGTCCAGCTCGTCGTCTCGCTCGGCCATGCGCTGACGGGCGACCTGGGCACCTCGCTGTCGACCTCCCAGCCGGTCACCGCGATGCTCGCCGCGGCGATCCCCTCGACGCTCGCGCTGGCCGCGACCGCGCTCGTCCTCGCCGTGCTGATCGCGGCGGTGCTGGCCCTGGCCTCCCGGCTGCTGCCCGAGGGCCCCGCGAACACCCTGGTCCGCGCCCTGCCCGCGGTGTTCCTCTCGACCCCGAACTTCCTGATCGGACTGGTGCTGATCCAGGTGCTCGCGGTGACGCTGGGGCTGTTCAGCCTCGTCGAGCCGCACAGCCCCGGCTCGACCCTCGCCGCCGCGCTGACCCTCGCGATCCCGGTCTCCGCGCAGATCGCGCAGGTGTTCATCACGGCGCTGGACGAGGCGGCCGGTCAGGACTACGCCGAGGTCGCCCTCGCGCGCGGCATGCGCCCGGGACAGGTCGTGGTGCGGCATCTGCTGCGCCCCTCCCTGCTGCCGACGGTGACGATCATCGGGCTGGTGCTCGGCGAGGTGCTCGGCGGCTCGCTAATCACCGAGGCGATCTTCGGCCGCTCCGGCGTGGGGACGCTGGTGCAGAAGGCGGTCGCCGCGCAGGACGTGCCGGTGCTGCTCGCGGCCGTGGTGCTCTCCGCCCTGGTGTTCGTGGTGGTGAACCTCGTGATCGACCTGCTCTATCCGCTGCTGGACCCGCGCCTGCGCGGGAAGGAGGATCTGCGATGAACGTCCTGGATGCCGCCCCCCGGCCCCGTCGCCGGCGGTCCCGTCGCCGCCGCGACGGCCCCGGCCCGTGCCCTCTCCCGTCGTCTCCCGCCCGCGAGCGTGCTGGCGAGCCTCGCCGTGCTCGCCGTCGTGCTCCTGTGGTCGCTGGTCCCGGGCCTGGTCACGGGGCACGATCCCGCCGTCGGCGTGCCGGACGACAAGTTCACCGCGCCCGGCGCCGAGTACTGGCTGGGCACCGACCACCTGGGCCGGGACCTGCTCACCCGCATCGTCCACGGCTCCGCCTCCTCGATGACCAGCGCCCTGATCGCGGTCGCGATCGGCGTGCTCGCCGGCGGGCTGCTGGGCCTGCTGGGCGGGTACCTGGGCGGCTGGGTCGACGCGGTGATCGGCCGCGTGGTGGAGGTGCTCCTGGCGATCCCGGGCTTCCTGCTCGCGGTGGTGATCGTGACCGCGCTCGGCTACGACACCCGCAATGCGGCGATCGCGACCGGCGTCTCGGCGGTGGCGGTGTTCGCGCGGCTGATGCGCTCGGAGGTGCTGCGGGTGCGGACCAGCGTGTTCATCGAGGCGGCCCGCCTCAGCGGCGCCTCGGCCGGATACGTCCTGCTGCGCCATGTGCTCCCGAACGCGGTGCGCCCCGTGCTCTCGCTCGCGGTGCTCCAGTTCGGCATCGCGATCCTGGTGATCGCCGGCCTCGCCTTCCTCGGCTACGGCGATCCGCCGCCCGCCTCCGACTGGGGTCTGCTCGTCTCCGACGGCCGCGAGCACCTCCTGCACGCGCCGTGGCTCGTGATCGCCCCGGGCCTCGTCATCGCCGTCGTCGTGCTGTCCGTGAGCCGCCTGTCCAGCTGGCTCGACCTCGGGAGGAACCGATGAACTCCACTGCCGCATCCACCGCCGACGCATCCACCGCCGAGGCCTCCGCCGCCACCGCAGCGGGGGCCGACGCCGCCGCTCCGGCCCCGCCGCTGCTGCAGGTCGAGGAACTGCGCGTCGCCTACGGCCCCGCCGAGGTGGTCCACGGGGTCTCCTTCGCCGTCGGCGCGGGCCGGGCGCTGGCCCTGATCGGCGAGTCCGGGTCGGGCAAGTCCACGATCGCGCGGGCCGTGCTGCGCCTGCTCGGCACCCGCCGCGCCCGCGTGGACGGGTCGATTCGGATCGAGGGCCGCGAGGTGACGGGCCTGCGCGAGCGGGAGTTCCTGCCACTGCGCGGGAGGGTGCTGGGCTTCGTGCCGCAGGACCCGGGCTCCGCCCTGAACCCGGTGCGCACGATCCGGGCGCAGGCCCTCGAGGCGGCGGCGCTCGTGCCCGGCGCCCGTCGCGGCGAGGAGCGCGAGGCGCTCGTGCACGCGGCGCTCGAGCGGGTGGGCCTGCCCGAGCCGCGACGGATCCTCGACTCCTTCCCCCATCAGCTCTCCGGCGGGCAGCTGCAGCGGGTGCTGATCGCGCTCGCGATCCTGCCCGGCCCGCGGCTGCTGATCGCCGACGAGCCCACCAGCGCCCTCGACGTCACCGTCCAGAAGCAGATCCTCGACCTGCTCGATGAGCTGCGGGCCGAGCTCGGGATCGGGATCCTGCTGATCACCCACGACCTCGCCCTCGCCGCCTCCCGCGCCGACGAGGTGGTGGTGCTGCAGCAGGGCGAGGTGCAGGAGGCCGGCCCCACCACGACCGTGTTCACCGCGCCCCGCGCGGAGTACACCCGCGCCCTGCAGGCCGACGTGCCGGGCCTGAACCCGGACCGCTTCGCCCCGCTGCGCGCCGAGCGGGACGAGCGCCACCCGGCGGGCGTCGCGCACGTCGAGGCAGGCCGCATCTCCCGCACCTTCCGCACCCGCGACCGGGAGGTGCGCGCCCTCGCGGAGGTCTCCTTCGCGATCCCCCGCGGGCGCACCCATGCGCTGGTCGGCGAGTCGGGCTCGGGGAAGTCCACCGCGGCCCGGGCGCTGCTGGGGCTCGAGACGCTGGATGCCGGCACCCTCTCCGTCGGCGGCCGTCCCGTCGATCTCGCCGATCCCGCGGGGCTGCGTGCGCTGCGGCGCGACCTGCAGCTCGTCCACCAGAACCCCTTCACCTCGCTGGACCCGCGCTTCACCGTCGAGCGGATCGTGCGCGAGCCGCTCGAGCACTACAAGGTCGGCGACCGCGCCGACCGGGCGGAGCGGACGGCATGGGCGCTCGGGGCGGTGCGCCTGTCCGAGACGCTGCGCGGCCGGCGTCCGGGGGCGCTCTCGGGCGGGCAGCGGCAGCGGGTCGCGATCGCCCGCGCTCTCGCGCTGCGTCCCGAGGTGCTCGTGCTCGACGAGCCGACCAGCGCCCTGGACGTGACGGTGCAGGCCTCGATCCTCGAGGTTCTCGCCACGCTGCAGCGGGACCTGGGCCTGACCTACCTGTTCATCTCGCACGACCTCGGGGTGGTGCGGCAGTTCGCCGACACCCTCACCGTGCTCCGCCGCGGCGAGGTGGTCGAGTCCGGGACCGTCGAAGAGGTCTTCGCCGCCCCGCGCGAGGAGTACACGCGCCGGCTCATCGCCTCGATCCCCGCCCGCCAGGACGTGGGGGCCAGCGCATGACCACCACCGCCTCCTGCCTCGCCGTCCTGCCGGGCGGTCGGATCCTGACCTGGGCCGAGACCGACTGGGATGACCCGCGCGGCGCAGCGCTGCGGGAGGCGATGGACGTCGAGCTCTCGCCCCGCTACGCGGCCCTGCGCCAGGGCTCCCCTCGCCCGGCCCCGCCGAGCGCCGAGGACGTGGCCGTGGTGGTGCTCGCGCTGGTGGACGGGAAGGCCGCCGCGACCGGGACGCTGCGCCGCCTGCCGGACCGCTGGGAGGTCAAGCGCCTGGTCGTCGACGCGGACCATCGGAGGCTGGGCCTCGCGAGCCGGATCCTGGCCCGGCTCGAGGACGCGGCCCGGGACCACGGCGCGGACGAGCTGTTCCTCCAGACCGGGAACCGTCAGCCCGAGGCGATCGCGCTCTACGAGCGCGAGGGCTGGGAGCGGATCGAGGTGTTCGCGCCCTACGACCCGGCCGACGGGATCAGCGTGTGCTTCCGGAAGGCGCTGCGGTCGGCCGAGTGACGACCCGATCGACGAGCGTTCAGCCGAGCAGCTGCACGACCCGCGCGTCGGAGCCGGCGAGTGCGGCGCGGTCGAAGGTGGCGCCCGCGGCGAGGATCTCGTCGGCCCCGGTCGCCTCGAGCACTCGCTCCACCCGGGGCCGAAGGCTTGCGGGGCTGCCCGCCCAGGCCCTCGCGAGGCCCTTCTCGAGCCGGTCCTGCTCGCGCGAGGTGAGGTCCTGCTCGCGGATCCGGGCCGGGTCCTCGAGGGGAGGGAAGGCGCCGGTCTCCCGGGAGCGGACCATCGCCCACACCTCGGGGAGCGCGAGCTCGCGCGCCTCGGCGTCGGTGTCGGCCACCAGCAGGTCCATCGACACCATCACGTGCGGGACGCTGCCGCGGTGCGGACGGAACTCACGCCGATAGGCGGCGACGCGCTCTCCCACGTCGTCCGCGTGCAGGACGGGCCCACCGAGCACCACGCCGAGGCCGAGCCGGGCGGCGATGCCGAGACCGGCGCCGGTGGCGAGCAGGTGCATCGGCGGCGGCTCGGCCGCGAAGGGGCGGGCGGTGAGCGGCGCGGCGCCCTCGAGCAGGTCGCGCACCTGCCCCACCTCCGCCGCGAAGTCCTCCGTGCTCGCCTCGAGCCGGCCCAGCGCCTCACGGACCGGGGCGGTGAAGCCGAGGGAGCGGCCGAGCCCGAGGTCGATGCGTCCCGGGGTGAGCGCCTCGAGCATCAGGAACTGCTCGGCGACGACGAGGGGGCGGTGGTTCGGGAGCATCACCCCGCCGGAGCCGAGCCGGATCCGCTCGGTGCGCTGCCCGATCGCTGCGAGCAGCACGGCCGGGGCGCCGCTGGCGATGCCCGGCACGGTGTGGTGCTCGGCGACCCAGAAGCGGTGGTATCCGAGCTGCTCGGCGGCGACTGCCCGCTCGACGCTCTCGGCGAGGGCGGACTGTTCGTCGCGGCCGGCGCGCGTGCGGGAGCGGTCGAGCAGGGAGATCCTCATGTCGCCGGGAACGCATCTGGGGTGCAGAAGCTTCCCGCCGACGGGGTCGAGAACCTCTCACCCCGCGCTCTCCCCGCCCCACGCCCGCGTCGATAGCCTGAGCAGTATGAACGCTCCTCACGTGCCCCTGTCGATCCTCGATCTCGTCTCCATCTCCGAAGGCCAGAGCACTCGCGACGCCATCGCCGCCTCGATGGAGGGCGCCCGCGCCGCGGACCGTCTCGGCTACGAGCGGTACTGGTTCGCCGAGCACCACAACACCGACTCCCTCGCCTCCTCGGCGACCTCGCTGCTGATCGACCGCGCCGCCTCGATGACCGAGCGGATCCGCGTCGGGTCCGGCGGGATCATGCTCCCGAACCACTCGCCGCTGGCGGTGATCGAGCAGTTCGGCACCCTCGTGCAGTTCCACGGCGACCGGATCGATCTCGGGCTCGGCCGCGCTCCCGGCACCGACCAGCTCACCGCGCAGCTGCTGGCCCGCACCTCCGCCGAGCCCGGCGCCTTCATCGACGCGGTCGAGCAGATGCGGGACTGGTCCCGGGAGGCGCCCACCTCCGGCGGACTCCCGATCACCGCGGAGGTCGCCCGCGGCACCGAGGTGCCGATGTGGATCCTCGGCTCGACCGGGAACGGGGCGCGCCTGGCCGCGCAGCTGGGCATGCCCTTCTCGGTCGCCTCCCACTTCGCGCCCTTCCAGTACCTGCACGCGCTGGAGACCTACCGCGCCCACTTCGATCCCGACGCCGCCTCCGCGCAGATCGAGCAGCCCCACACGATGGTGGGCGTGAACCTCGTGGTCGCCGAGACCGATGAGGAGGCGCAGCGCCAGTTCACCACCCTGCAGCAGATGTTCCTCGGCATCGTCACCGGGCAGCGGCAGAAGATCCAGCCGCCGCGGGACATCACCGAGGTCGCCCCGGAGCACCTCCTGCAGAAGGTGGACCAGACGCTGTCGATCAGGGCCGTCGGCGCCCCCGCCACGGTCGTCTCCCAGCTCGAGGAGATCGTCGCGGCGACCAAGGCCGACGAGCTGATCCTCACCGCCTACCACTATGACCCCGCGGACCGGCTGCGGAGCCTCGAGCTGCTCGCGGAGGCCTGGGGGCTCTGAGCCCGCCGCTTCCCTGCCCCCGGCGCTGCGGCCCGGGGCCCCGGCACCTGGTAGACATGGCGCCGGGGACGAAGGGGGGAGCCATGGACGACGAGAAACCGACGCATGGTCCGGCGGGCCGCAGTGCGCGAGCACGCCGACCCTCGCCGCGAGGCCCCGCCCGGCGCACGACCGCTCGGGCGCTGACCGGCGCAGTCCTCGCCGCGCTGCTGCTCAGTGGCTGCGGCCTGCTGGACGGCGGCGCCGAGGAGCGCGATCCCGAGTGGGTGCTCGACGAGGCCTCCGAGCGGTACTTCCGGCCGGATCTCGTCGGGCACTCCCCCGGGCTCGTCGAGGAGCACTTCCCCGTGCTCGAGACCATGGGAGCGGTGACCGTCGCAGAGGGCCGGTTCACCGACCCGTACGAGAGGGTGCCTTTCCCGGCCCAGGACGACTACTGGTGGCAGGCGGTGATCGAGCTGGAGCCCGCGCAGGTCGACGAGCTCGTCTCCGCCACGGCGGCGGCCGGCGCCTCCGACCACGGCGGGGCGGGCGCGCCGGAGCCGGTCTCCGAGGACGAGGTGCTCGACGCGCTCGTCCCCACCCTCGAGGGCGAGGTCCAGGACTGCCCGGGCGGCTGGGTCGACGTGTCGCCCGCGCTCGCCCAGGAGAAGGGACCGGACGTCTCCGACGCGGGCGACCTGCTCGAGCTGACCGCCGTGTGCGCGGGCGGGTCGCAGCTGCTCACCTCGGCCCGCGACATGTGAGGCGGGACGGGCGGGGCGTCAGCGCACCGTCGGCCGCACCCGCGCGGTGACCGTCGCGTGGTCGCTCGCCGCGCGGCCCTCGTGCAGCGGCACCCGGGCCGCGTACTCCTCGACGACGAGGTCGCGGACGAGGATCCAGTCGATCCGGATACCGCCCACCTCCGGGGTGCCGTAGTCGGGGAAGGTGCCGATGTCCTCCCCCGCCTGCGCGGCGGCGACGTCGTGGGCGTCCTCGAAGCCGGCGTCTCGCAGCACCCGCCACGGGATGCTGTCGCCGCCTGCGGCGTTGAAGTCGCCCAGCAGCACCACGGGAACGCCGTCGGCCGCTTCGCGCAGGTGCTGGGCGAGCAGTCCCGCGCCCGTCGCCCTCGCCTCGTGCCCCTCGTGGTCCAGGTGCGTCACCGCGGCGACCAGCTCGCCCCCGCTCTCCCGGTCCCGCACCCGGGCCCACACCGCGATCCGGGGGCACATCGCGTCCCAGCCCGTCGACCCGATCCGGCCGGGCTCCTCGGAGAGCCACAGCTGGTCCCAGTCCAGCAGCTCGAACCGGTCCCGGCGCAGCAGCAGGAGGTTGTGCTCCCCGCGTCCGCCGCCCTCCCGGCCGATGCCGAGGCGCAGGTGGGTGGCGGCGAGGGTCTCGTCGATCACGGGGATCTGCGAGGCGAGCACCTCCTGCAGGCCGACGACGTCCGCGTCGGCCTCGCCGAGGAGCCGGGCGAGCACCGGGGCCCGCTCGGGCCAGTGGTCGGCCTGACCGGGGAGGGTGCTCTCGTCGTGGTACCGGATGTTCTGGGTGAGGAGCGAGAGGGCGGGCGGCTGGGCGTCGGTGGGTGCCATCTCTCCATCCTCGCGCACGTCACCGGGAAGCGCCGGTCCTCACCGCATCCCGTATGACGGTCCATGACGGGCCGACGGGCGGCGACGCGTCCCGTCGTCGCATACTGGCCCCATGAGCGCACTCGTCCTGCAGTCCGACTTCGGTCTCGACGACGGCGCGGTGAGCGCGATGTACGGCGTCGCCGTCGGCGTAGATCCCACATTGCGCCTCCACGACCTCACCCACAACATCCCGCCCTACGACATCTGGGAGGGCTCCTACCGTCTCGCGCAGGTGCTGACCTACTGGCCGGAGGGCACCGTGTTCGTCTCCGTGGTCGATCCCGGCGTCGGCTCGGACCGGCTCTCGGTGGTGGCTCGCACCGCGACCGGCCACTTCGTCGTCACCCCCGACAACGGGACCCTCACTCACTTGGAGAACATCTTCGGGCTGACCGGGCTGCGGGAGATCGACGAGACCCGCAACCGCCGCCCCGGCTCCGAGGAGTCGTACACCTTCCATGGCCGTGACATCTACGCGTACACGGGCGCTCGCCTCGCCTCCGGGGCGACGAGCTTTGAGGAGATCGGTCCCGAGCTCGACCTCGACGGCCTCGTCCGCCTGCCCGTGACGGATCCGGTGCTCGAGGACGGCGCCGTGGTCGGCATCATCGACACCCTCGACGTCCGCTACGGCTCGCTGTGGACCTCGATCCCGCGAACCCTGTTCCGGGAGCTGGGCGTCGACCCCGGGGAGCGCGTCACGGTGCGGGTCCGCCACCACGACACCGTGGTGCACGCCGCCCAGGTCACCTATGCGCACAGCTTCGCCGCCGTCGAGGTGGGCGAATCGCTGCTGTACGTGAACTCGCTGGACCGGATGGCGATCGCGATCAACCGCGGCCACTACGCCCGCGCCTTCTCCCTCGGCACCGGCGCCTCGTGGCACGTGACCCTCGTGCCGGTGCACTGACCCCCTCTGCGAAGGACGTCCCATGACCCGTTCACCCTCCCCTGTCACCCAGGTGGTCGCCATCGGCATCGGCGCCGCCCTGTTCTTCGTGCTGGGGCGCTTCGTGGCGATCCCCACTCCGGTCCCGAACACCGCGATCAGCATCCAGTACGCGATCCTCGCCGTGTTCGCGGTGCTCTACGGCCCCTGGGTCGGTGCTCTTGCCGGCTTCATCGGGCACCTGCTCATCGACGTCACCGGCTACGGGATCTGGATCTCCTGGGAGCTGTCCTCCGGCGTGTTCGGCCTGATCGTCGGGCTCCTCCTGCTGCGGAACGCCGTCGCCGACGGCGAGTTCACCGGGAGGACCGCGACCCGGTTCGCTCTCGCCGTTCTGCTCGCCAACGCCGTGGCCTGGCTGGTCGTCGCCCCGCTCGGGGACGTGGTGATCTACTCGGAGCCAGCGAACAAGGTGTGGACGCAGGGCGCCCTCGCCTTCGTCTCGAACTCGCTCACCGCCGTGGTGCTGGGCATCATCATCCTGTCGGTCTACTCCCGCACCCGCACCCGGACCGGTTCGCTGAGCCGCGAGCAGTGACGGCCGCGAGCACCGGCGGCAAGGCGGGCAAGGGCGGCGACACCGGCAGGGGCACTGCCCCGCTGATCGAGCTGTCGGGATACGGCTTCCAGTACCGGGCCCAGTCCGCGCCGACGCTGCACGACATCGACCTCGCCGTCCATCGCGGCGAGAAGATCGCGATCGTCGGCCCCTCCGGGTCGGGGAAGTCCACCCTGGTGAACGTGCTGAACGGGCTGATCCCGCACCATCACCGCGGCACCTCCACCGGCACCGTGCGCGTGCTGGGCCGGGACCCGGCCGCCGTGCCGCTCGTGGAGACGGCCGCCGTGGTCGGCACGGTCCTGCAGGACACGGGAAGCCAGTTCGTGGCACTCACCGTCGGCGAGGACATCGCCTTCAGCCTCGAGAACCAGCAGGTGGACCCGTCCGAGATGCCCGCGCGCATCGCCCGGGCCGCGCAGCTCGCCGGCATCGAGGACCGCCTCACGGACTCCTCGCAGGACCTCTCCGGAGGCCAGAAGCAGCGCGTCGCGATCGCCGGTGTGCTCGTGGACGACGTCGAGGTCCTGCTGCTGGACGAGCCGCTGGCGAACCTCGACCCCGCCACCGGGCGCGCCGCAGTGGAGCTCCTGGACACCCTGCACTGCGACCACGGCGCGACGATCGTCCTGGTCGAGCACCGTCTGGAGGACGTCCTTCACCGGGACGTGGACCGGATCGTGCTGATGGCCGACGGCCGGATCGTGCTGGACGCCCCTCCTGACCAGGTGCTCGCCTCCGGCGCCCTCGAGGAGCATGGCATCCGCCCGCCGTTGCACGTCACCGCTCTCGCCTACGCCGGCGTGCCGGTCACCGCCTCCCAACACCCCTCCCGCAGCGCCGACATCGCCCTGACCGCTGAGCAGATCACCGCGGTGCAGGACTGGGTCGCGGCCGCCCCGGTCGCCGGGGAGGCACCGGCCGACGAGGAGGCACCGGCCGACGGCGAGGTGCTGGCCCGCGGGGCGGTGCGGTCCGAGGCGAGCGGCACCGCCGCGAGGACCGCCCTCGACCTCGATGCGGTCAGCTGCGACCTTCCCGTCGGCCCGGACCGGCGCCGCACCGTGCTCGAGGGGATCAGCGCTGCGGTCCGCCCCGGCGAGATGCTCGGTGTGCTCGGCTCCAACGGCGCCGGCAAGTCCACCCTCGCCCGCGTGATCGCAGGATTCGAGGAGATCACCGGCGGCCGTCTGCGGATCGGCGGGGTCGACGCAGCCGGCTGGAGCCTCGCCGAGCACGGCGAGCGCGTCGGCTTCGTGCTGCAGGACCCCGGCCAGATGCTCTCCCGCCCTCAGGTGAGCGACGAGATCGCGCTGGGGCTGCGCGCCCGCGGGGTCGACGAGGTCGAGATCGCGCGACGCATCGCAGCGGTGCTCGAGATCTGCGGGCTCTCCCCCTTCCGCTCCTGGCCGCTGGCGGCCCTGAGCCATGGGCAGCGCAAGCGTGTCACCATCGCCGCCGTCCTCGCCCTCGAGCCCGAGGTGCTGATCCTCGACGAGCCCACCGCCGGCCAGGACTTCGCGCACTACACCGAGTTCATGGACTTCCTGCGAGGCCTCCACGCGGCCGGCACCACCGTCGTGCTGATCACCCACGACATGCATCTCGCGGTGGAGTACACCGACCGGGTGCTGGTGCTCTCCGAGGGCCGCCTCCTGGCCGACGACGACCCGGCGCGGGTGCTCACCGACCCGGCGCTCACCGCTCGGGCGGACCTCGTGGTGACTGGGCTGTACGACCTCGCGCGGCGCTGCGGGATCAGCGACCCGCACACGCTCGTGCGCCGCTTCGTCGCGGCGGACCGTGAACGACGGGGGGCTCGGCGATGACCAGTCCGCTGCTGGGCTATCTCGACCGACCGGGCCCGCTGCACACCCTCTCCGGGGTCTCGAAGCTCGCGCTCGTCCTCGCCGTGGTGCTCGGGGCGGCGATCGGCTTCGACGTGCGCTATCTCGCCGTGGTCGGCGCCGGATCCCTCATCCTGTGGGCGATCTCTCGGGTCCCTCCGCGCAATCTCGCCGTGGTGCTGTGGCTTATCGCGCTGTTCATGGTGCTGAACAATCTCGGGATCTTCCTCTTCGCCCCCGGCTACGGCACCGAGCTGTTCGGCACCCGCCACGTCCTGCTAGACGGACCCTGGCGGTGGGACGTCACCGCCGAGCAGCTGTTCTACCAGCTCGCCGTCACCCTGAAGTACTTCGCGGTGCTGCCCTCGGTGCTGCTGTTCGTGGCCACCACGCGCCCCCCGGAGCTCGCCTCGACCCTGAACCGGATCGGGGTGCCCTACCGGATCGCGTACGCGGTCTCGCTCGCCCTGCGCTACATCCCCGACGTGCAGCGCGAGTTCCGCACCATCTCGGCGGCGCAGCAGGCCCGGGGCCTGGACACCAGCCGCGCCGCGCCCCTGCGGGTCCGACTGCGGAACCTCACCTCGATCCTGATGCCGCTGCTGCTGGGCACCTTCGACCGCATCGACGCCGTCTCGGCGGCGATGGAGCTGCGGGGCTTCGGCCGCGGCAGGAAGCGCACCTGGCTGGTCCGCTCACGGCTCCGCGGCCGGGACGCGGTGGTGATCGCGGCGGCGGTGGTCGTGGTGGTCGTGCCCCTCGTGCTGCTGGGGGTCAACGGCGGACGGTTCTGGAACCCGTTCGTCTGATCCGCCGCGCCGCACCTGCCATGCTGGGGCCATGACGACGTCGTCGGCCGCCGCCCCTGCGGACCCCGTGGAGCCCTCCTCCGCCTCACGCCTCGCGCTGCTGCCGGCGGTCGGCGTCTCCGTCTCCGCGTTCCTGCTGTTCGCCCTGCAGCTGGCCGGCTGGGGTCAGCTGCTGCTGGCCCTCAGCCTGCTCGGCGCGGTGCTCGTCTCCCGGGAGCTCGCGAAGGACCTCGCGCTGATCGGGATCGGGATCACGATCGTCTCGACCACTTCGGTGGTCGCCTCGGTGGACTGGGACCGCTTCCTCACCATCGGGGCCGTGCTGCTGCTGGCGGTGCTGGTGCCGGCGGCGGTGGACCGCCTGCTGCTGCGCCGGCGCGCGATCCGGTTTCCGCTGCGCACGGGCGAGCCGTGGACCCGCCTCGAGAAGGGCTACATCGTGGCCGTGCCCTTCCTGGGGTGGCTGATCCTGCCGTTCTACTTCATCACCTCGGGCGTCTACCGCAACTGGCCGCACCTGGCCGACGGTGGGGAGGTGGCCCGCTTCTTCGCGGGCGTGAACTTCGTGGGCACCTGGGACGAGCTGTTCTTCATCTGCACCTGCTTCGCGCTGCTGCGCCGGCACTTCGGGGTGTGGACCGCGAACCTGCTGCAGGCGACGATCTTCGTGTCGTTCCTGTGGGAGCTCGGCTACCAGGCCTGGGGGCCGCTGCTCACCGCGCCCTTCGCGCTGCTGCAGGGCTGGCTGTTCGCCCGCACCGGCTCGCTGCTGTACGTGCTGATCGTGCACCTGCTGTTCGACGTGGTCGTCTTTCTCGCGATCGTGCACGCCCGTCATCCGGGTGCGATCCCGATCTTCCTCGTCTGAGCGGCCGCGGGCCGGCCGGCGCGTCCTCGCCGGCCCCGCCGCACCTCCTCGTGCTCCTCTCCCGCCCCTCGCGGCCCTACCCCACCCCCTCGGGCCTGTTCCCCACCCCCTCGGGGCGCTGCGCCACCCCACGCAGCCCTTCCCCGCCCTCTCGCGGCCCGAGCATGGTCAGGTCATGGCGCAGGGCGTGCCACTACGGCATATATGCCGTAGTGGCACGCCCTGCGCCACAGGCCGACCACGCCCGGGCCGGCAGCGCGCCGGCTGACCCTCGAGGACGACCGGGCTGGCGGCGGGCCCGGACTGCGAGACCCCGACCGCGAGGCCCGTGAGGGAGGGGCCGGACGGCGAGGACCCCGCCGCCCGACCCTCCCTGCGAGGATCGGACGACGGGGTCCGCGACGGGACGGCGGGGACTACTCCGCCGAGCTGCTCATGCCCAGCAGGTCCGGGAGCAGCATCGTGATCTGCGGGACGAACACCACCAGCAGCAGTCCGATCAGCAGCGCCGCGAAGAAGGGCAGCATCTGCCGCATCACCGGCTCGACCCTCACGCCGCCGACCTTCGCGGCGATGAACAGGATGTTCCCCACCGGCGGAGTGATCGTGCCCAGCGAGAGGTTGAAGGTGATCATCAGGCCGAAGTGGATCGGGTCCACCCCGAGCTCCATCGCGATCGGCAGGAAGATCGGCGTGAAGATCAGGATCGCCGGCGTGGGGTCCATGAAGGCGCCCACGGTCAGCAGGATCAGCATCATCAGCAGCAGGATGACCGTCTTGGAGTCCGCCAGGCCCAGCAGCGCCGAGGAGATCGACTGCGGGATCATCGCGTAGGACAGCACCCAGCTCAGCGCCGAGGACACCGCCACCAGCAGCATCACGACCGCCGTGGTGCGGGCGGCGCCCGCGATCACGGTGGGGAGGTTCTTCAGGGTGAGCTGTCGGTAGATGAGCCCGAGGATGAACGAGTAGGCCACGGCGATCACCGCGGACTCGGTCGCGGTGAAGAAGCCCGCCAGCAGACCGCCGATCACGATCACGATCATCAGGATCGCGGGCACCGCCTTCAGCAGCGTGGTGATCGCGAGGCCGAAGGGGACCTTCTCACCGCGGGCGCTCATGCCCGGGCGGGTGTGCGAGAGGATCGCGACGACCACGAGGCAGGCGAGCACCCACACGATGCCCGGGCCGTAGCCTGCGACGAACAGCGTGGCCACGGAGGTCGAGGAGACCAGCGAGTACACGATCAGGGTGTTCGACGGCGGGATCATCATGCCCGCCGGGGCGGAGGCCGCGTTCACGGCCGCGGAGACCGAGAGGTCATAGCCCTCGCGCTTCATGCGCGGACCGAGGGTCGAGCCCATCGCCGCGGCCGACGCGACGGCCGCGCCGGAGACGGAGCCGAACAGCGCGTTGGCGACGACGTTGGTCTGGGCGAGGGAGCCGGGCATCCGGCCCACCAGCACCTTGGCGGCGTCGATCAGCCGTTCGGCGATGCCGCCGGTGTTCATCAGCGATCCGGCGAGCACGAAGAACGGGATCGCCAGCAGGGTGAACGAGCTGGCGCCGGTGAACATGCGCTGGGAGGCGACAAACACGGCCTGCTCGGTGCCGACCACGGCGGCGAGCGCCACGATCGAGGGGAGGCCGATCGCGATCGCGATCGGGGCGCCGACGCCGATGAGCACGACGACTCCGGCGATGAGGATGACTCCGGCGAGAGTTGCGGGATCCACGGCTCAGGCCTCCTTCTGCTCGGTCGGGCTGGTCGGAGAGGCCGAGGTCGGCCCGTCGGCCGACGAGCGCCCGTCCTCGGGCGCGCCCTCCGCGTCGGCGCCCGCCGACTGGAGAGCGGCCTCGGTCTGGGCGTCGTCGCCGGCGAGCATGTCGTCGCCGCGCGCGGCGCGCACGAGGTCCTCGAGGGCGAACAGGGCGATGAGCACGCCCGCGATCGGCAGGGCCAGGTACATCTGCCCCACGGTCACCGGCAGGCCCGGGATCGCCTGGTCGAAGGAGATCGACATGCCGCGGATCCCGCCCCAGACCAGACCCAGCAGCGCGAAGGCGAGGACCGAGAGCTCGACGAGCACGGACGTGACGCGCTGCGCGGGACGGGGCATCAGGCGGGCGAAGAAGTCCACCGCCACATGGCCCCGCTCCCCGAACACCATCGCGACGGAGAACAGCACCAGCCAGATGAACAGGTACTGCGAGACGGTGGTGGTCCAGCCGCTGGGCGCCTGCAGCACCTGTCGGGTGAACACCTGCCAGATCACCACGAGCACCAGCACCACGAACAGCGCGATGCTGATCCAGGTCAGGCCCTGGACGAGCCTCCTGCGCGGCGCGCTCATCGCTCCACCCCCATCTCGTCGGCGAGCGCGCGCACGCGCTCGTACAGGTCCTCGTCCTCGGGGCTGTCGAGGAAGGAGCGCCCCACCTCCTCGATCGCCGGGGTGAAAGCCTCGGGATCGGGCTCGGTGATCTCGACGCCGGCCTCCTCCATCGCCTGGATGCTGGCCTCGGTCTCCTGCGCCCACAGCGTCACGAACTCTTCCTGCGCGGCGGCGAAGGACTCGGTGAACGCGGCTTGATCCGCCTCGTCCATCTCCTCGATCCGGTCCACGTTGGCCATGACGTAGTCCAGACCGACGAGGTGGTTGGTGAGGGTGAAGTGCGGGGCGATCTCGTAGTGGCGCTGGGTCACGTAGCTGACCTCGTTGTTCTCGGCGCCGTTGAGCACGCCGGCCTGCAGGGCGGTGTACACCTCGCCGTAGGCCATCGGGGTCGGCGAGGCGCCGAGCGCACGGATCAGCGCCATGAACACGTCGGACTCCTGGACGCGGATCTTGAGCCCGGCAAGGTCGTCGGGGCCCTCGATCGGGCCGCGGTCGGTGTAGACGTGGCGGGAGCCCTGGGTGAAGCCGCCGAGCACGCGCAGGCGGCGCTCGTCCTCGAGGGAGGAGAACAGCTCGCCGACGATCGAGTCGTCCTTCAGCACGGCGGTCTGGTGCTCGATGTCCATGAAGGCGCCGGGCAGGTTCAGAGGCCGGAACGCCATGGAGAGGTTCTCGACCTGCGGCGCGGAGATCACGGCCATGTCGACGCTGCCGTCGGAGACGAGCTGGACCACCTCCTGCTGCGCGCCGAGCGCCTCGTTGGCGTAGACGCGGGCTCCCCAGCGGCCCTCGGTCGCCTCGGCGAGCTTCTCGCCGAAGGCCGTCAGCGCGAGATAGCTGGGGTGCGTCTCGGTCTGGTTCAGGGAGATCGTCAGGATGTTCTCGACGTCGGTGGCGGCGCCGGCGTCGTCCGGTGCGCAGCCGCCGAGCGCGAGCGCTCCGGCGCCCAGCAGCGGGATCCCTGTCAGCAGTGTGCGCCGCGCCGGCTGTGGCGTCGGCGGTATCGGGGTCGTCCTCGACCTCATGCGTTCCTCCTCCTCAAGGCGTCGAGGAGTCGCATCACGGCGTCCTCGACGGGGTACGCCGCCCATCCTGACCGCGAACGCGGCGGACCGCCGGTTCTTGCCGGAGGTTTCCCGGAGGTCAGCGGGCGGTGAGCACCTCGCGGATCGCGGCGAGGGTGGCGGGGATGCCCTCCCGTGCCGCCGCATGGTGGACCCGGATCTCCTCCTCCGCCCGCTCGCCGTAGCGGTCGACGAACACCTTCTCCAGGTGCTCGGTGGTGCGGGTGTACTCCGTCAGCTCGGTCCCTCCGCCGTCCGCCGGCCGCATCCGGTAGCCCCATTCGGCCCGTCCCGGGCCGACGGACCAGGCGAAGTGCTCCCCGGGGACGTCCGCGATCACATCGGAGACGGGCTCCCACTCCCGCCCCGGGGTGCGGTTGTGGCCGATGAACCGGGCGCCGACGCCGCGCCGCTCGTTCGTGCACAGACCGGACTCGTCCTCCGGCGCTCCGGTGGAGACGATCAGTGGACCTCGCTGAGACGTACCCGGACGGTCCGCAGGTCCGCGTCGTCGACGAGCACCCTGCGCTCGAAGTCGGTCCCCTGTATCGACCCCTCACGACCTGCACTCAGGGACCGGTATGCGTCGACTTCTCCGACGATCCGGCGATGTTGCACTCCCGCGCACGACGTGATTGGCGCAGTCTCTGCATCTGAGTATCCGACACGTTGATCTTGTCCGGATACCCAGGGACCCAATCAGGGACGTCGATCTCCACGCCCTTGCCGCTGTCCCAGTTGTACCGATCACGGACGTTGAGCGCCGTGTCGGCCTCGTAGGTCCACTTCCCGCCCGGCTCCGCCGGCGGATACGCCGGGACGGTGCCGGTCTGGTCGTAGTCGAAGGATCCCGTGGCGTCGAAGTACTTCTCGCTCTCCTTGGACGAGGCCTCTCCGCCCTCCCAGTCCGTGCTCACCGAGAAGGTGACGGGTCCCGTGGCACCGCTCTTCTTTGCCTGGGAGATCGCCTCCTGGCCGATGTCGCTGCGCTGCTCGTCCACTGCTGTGGAGAACGCCGGGACCTCCTCGATCATGTCATCGACATCGATCGACTTGTCCTCACCGGTGTTGTCCAGGCAGTGCGGCAGGTTGTCCGATGTGACGCCCTGCCCGGTAAACCGGCCACCGAGCACCATGTCCTTGGCGAGGCCGAGGTTCTCGCGGTCCTCGTCGGTGGGCTCCCGTGAATTCCACTCGCCCGAGCCCGAATCCGCTGGTCTCCAGGCAGGAGGTTCGGGCGTGTCCGCACTGGTTCCCGGCACCCCGGGCCCAGGCCGTCCCCGAGTACAGCTTCGGACCGTCGATCGCCCCATCGGTATCCGGCGGCTGTGGATCAGTCCCGTCGCCACGATCGGCCTTGGCCGTCACCGGAGCATCCGCTGCATCCCGCGCATGGTGGTCCTCCTGGGCGGCGGGGTCGGCGTCCCCACCACCGTTCGCGCCGGGGCTTCGCCGATCTTGCGCGTCGGACGCCTGGTCCTGTTCGTCAGCATGCGCTCTGATCTCGTCCTCGGAGAGGTGCAGACGGTCGATCAGCTGCCTCCACCCGTTGGTGACGGAATCCAAGAACTCCTGGCGGAACCGATCAGCGTCAGGCCCCTCCCAGGCCGCGGACAGCACTGCGGTGGTCGCCTCGTCGAGCAGCTCCGACGTGCGTCCCGAGCTCTCCCAGCCGCTGCGCGAAGTCCGGCAGCCGGCCGGTGTCTGCTCCGTGGAACATGGTTCCCCTCCGTGTGACGTTGATGTCTCCCCCGCACCCGACCATAGGCGCCGGTGCCCGCCGCGACCATGGGGAGTACTGCCCATTCCCGCCTCCACGGACAGAGACGAGCCCCGACCCTCGTCAGAGGATCGGGGCTCGTCGAGCGCTCGGGTGGAGCGGCAGGTGATCAGCCGTGAGGCTGGATCACATCATGCCGCCCATGCCCCCCATGCCGCCCATGTCGCCGCCGGCGGCCGGGGCCTCGGGCTCCGGCTTGTCGGCCACGACGGCCTCGGTGGTGAGGAACAGGCCCGCGATGGACGCGGCGTTCTGCAGCGCGGAGCGGGTCACCTTGACGGGGTCGATGATCCCGGCCGAGACCAGGTCCTCGTACTCGCCGGTGGCCGCGTTCAGGCCCTGGCCGACGGGAAGGTTCTTGACCTTCTCCGCCACGACGCCGCCCTCGAGACCGGCGTTGACCGCGATCTGCTTGAGCGGGGCCTCGATGGCGACCTTGACGATGTTGCCACCGGTGGCCTCGTCGCCCTCGAGGGCGAGCTTGCCGAAGGTGTCCGCACCGGCCTGCAGCAGCGCGACGCCACCACCGGCGACGACGCCCTCGTCCACGGCGGCCTTGGCGTTGCGCACGGCATCCTCGATGCGGTGCTTGCGCTCCTTGAGCTCGACCTCGGTCGCGGCGCCGGCCTTGATGACGGCGACGCCGCCGGCCAGCTTCGCGAGGCGCTCCTGGAGCTTCTCGCGGTCGTAGTCCGAGTCGGAGTTCTCGATCTCGGCGCGGATCTGGGAGACGCGGCCGGCGATGCGGTCGGCGTCGCCGGTGCCCTCGACGATGGTGGTCTCGTCCTTGGTGACGACGATCTTGCGCGCCTGGCCGAGCTGCTCGAGACCGGCGGTCTCCAGCTTGAGGCCGACCTCCTCGGCGATGACCTGGCCGCCGGTGAGGATCGCCATGTCCTCCAGCATCGCCTTGCGGCGGTCGCCGAAGCCGGGGGCCTTGACGGCCACGGACTTGAAGGAGCCCTTGAGCTTGTTCACCACGAGCACCGCGAGGGCCTCGCCCTCGACGTCCTCGGCGATGATCGCCAGCGGCTTGCCGGCCTGGATGACCTTCTCCAGCAGCGGCAGCAGGTCCTTGACGGAGGACACCTTGGAGGAGAGCAGGAGGATGTAGGGATCCTCGAGCACGGTCTCCTGGCGCTCGGCGTCGGTGACGAAGTACGGCGAGATGTAGCCCTTGTCGAAGCGCATGCCCTCGGTGAGCTCCAGCTCGAGGCCCATGGTGTTGGACTCCTCGACCGTGATCACGCCCTCCTTGCCGACCTTGTCGAGGGCCTCGGCGATGAGCTCGCCGATGGCCGGGTCGGCCGCGGAGATGGCGGCGGTGGAGGCGATCTGCTCCTTGGTCTCGATCTCCTTCGCCTGCTTGAGCAGGGTCTCGGAGACCGCGGCCACGGCCTGGTCGATGCCGCGCTTGAGCGCGATCGGGTTGGCGCCCGCGGCGACGTTGCGCAGGCCCTCCTTGACCAGGGCCTGGGCGAGGACGGTGGCGGTGGTGGTGCCGTCGCCGGCGATGTCGTCGGTCTTCTTGGCGACCTCCTTCACCAGCTCGGCGCCGATCTTCTCGTAGGGATCGTCGAGCTCGATCTCCTTGGCGATCGACACGCCGTCGTTGGTGATGGTGGGGGCGCCCCAGGACTTCTCGAGCACGACGTTGCGACCCTTGGGGCCGAGGGTGACCTTGACGGCGTCGGCGAGCTGGTTCATTCCCCGCTCGAGGCCGCGCCGGGCCTCCTCGTCGTAAGAGATGAGCTTGGCCATTGTGGAATCTCTCCCGTGTCTGTGATGTCCACCCGGCCCAGTGCCCGCGACGGACGGGAGCCGACTCCGTGTTCATGTCCCACGGCGCCGACGCCCTCACGGGGCCGGAATGTTCAGGTCCCGGTGCGCGGAGGCTGTCACTCCCGTGCACCGAGTGCCAGATCATCATAAGCACTCTGCCCCCGAGAGTGCTAACTCTCCGCGAGAAGCGGACACGGCCCCGTCGGCCGGGGCGGACGTCGCCCGGGGGCATCTCGCCGAACGGCGCCGACGGGCTCGCCGGACGGCGCCGATGGGCGCGCACCCCGTCCCGCCCCACGGCCCGCACACGAGGACGCGCCGCCCCTCCCGGAGGAGGAGCGGCGCGTCGCGGGGCCGCAGGGGCGTGCGGGGAGGGGTCAGCCCTCGCCCTCGCCGCCTTCGCCGCCGTCACCGGGCTCGGTGACCGCGACGAAGGTCAGGGGGGAGTCGTACTCGTCGCTCTGGCGCGCCTCGCCAACTCCAACCTGCTCGGCGAGCGCCTGGGCGGTGTCCGCATCGGCCTCGTCGCGGTAGAACACGACGGGCTCCTGCTGGGGGCTGTCGGCGGTGGCGACGCTGACGTCCTCCCAGCCCTCGCCCTGGAGCTCCTCCTGCCAGGTGCCGGCGAGGCCGTTGATGCTGCCGGCGTTGATCACCTGGACGGGCACGGAGAGGTCGGGCTCCGGGGCGGGCTCCTCCGAGGGGCTCTCCTCGGGGGCGGCCTCGCTCGAGGCGCTCTCCGACGCCGAGGCCGGGCCCTCGGCGCCGTCGTCGCCGCCGCCCATGCCGCCGATCACGAAGAGCAGCACCACCAGCAGCACCACGGCCGCGCCGATGATGATGATGTACAGCAGGTTCTCCCGCCAGAAGGGGAGCTCGGCGCGGTGGGCGCCGTGGAAGGTGACGGCGTCCGCCTCGTCGTCGAATCGGTCCGGCGGGTAGGGATACTGGGAATCAGCCACGGACCCATTTAACATGGTCGACCCGGATCGGGGGTGGAGCACACGCCCCGGAGACGGATGGCTCAGGCCACGCGATGGTCGCCGCCGAGGGAGGCACCGCCGTCCTCGTAGGTGCGTCGGGCGCGGAGCCTGTTGACGACGGCGGGGGCCGCGCGCAGCGCCGCCGGCTCGTCGAGCAGGGCGTTCAGCCGCACGTAGTAGGCGACCTTCGACAGGCCGATCTCCTCGCGGATCGCCCGCTCCTTCGCGCCGACGTAGCGGAAGGTGCGCCCCTCGAGCGCGAGGATCCGCCGGTCCCGCTCGGTGAGCGCCCCCTGCGGCCCCGGCAGCGCGACCTCGGACGGCACGCGCTCGGACGCCGTGCGCTCCGTCGACGTGCGCTCCGACGACGGGGTGTCGGAGGGGCGCGCGTCGGCGCGGGCGGGCTCGTCGGAGGCGGAGGGCATGGATCGAGGCTACGCACCCGCGCCCGCTCCCCCGCGCTGCCACGCCGCTGCCCCGCGCAGGTCGTGAGGGATGCCTCGCCGGGAGGGGCCGACGCGCCCCGACGGCGCCCCCGGCGGATGGTTGACTGCCTCCATGGCTGCTCCCCTGACCGAGATCATCGCCCCCGACTGGGCCGAGACCCTCCGCCCCGTCGAGGACCGTCTCCACGAGATCGGCGGCTTCCTGCGCGAGGAGGTCCGCGCGGGCCGCGGCTACCTGCCCACCGGCGAGGCGGTGCTGCGCGCCTTCACCCGGCCGATGTCCGAGGTGCGGGTGCTGATCGTCGGCCAGGACCCGTATCCCACGCCGGGGCACCCGATCGGTCTGTCCTTCGCGGTGGAGCGGCACGTGCGCCCGCTCCCCCGCTCCCTGACCAACATCTACAGGGAGCTCGAGAGCGATCTCGGCATCGTCCCCGCCGCGCACGGCGACCTCTCCTCCTGGCAGGACCAGGGGGTGCTGCTGCTGAACCGGGTCCTCACCGTCGCGCCCGGCGCCCCCGCCTCCCACCGACGTCGCGGCTGGGAGGAGATCACCGAGCACGCGATCCGCGCCCTGGTGGCCCGCGGCGGGCCGCTCGCGGCGATCCTCTGGGGCCGCGATGCGCAGTCGCTGATCCCGCTGCTGGGCGAGGTGCCGCATGTGGCGAGCCCGCACCCGAGCCCCCTGTCGGCCTCTCGCGGCTTCTTCGGCTCCCGTCCCTTCTCGCAGGTGAACGCGCTGCTCGAGGCGCAGGGCGCCGGCCCCGTGGACTGGCGGATCCGGGACTGAGGTCGGGCTGGGACCGGGCCCGGGCCGAGAGCGCGCAGATCCCGCCGCGGCGGCGGGCCCCGCAGCCCCGCGCCCGACAGGGCGGGAGGAGACCGCCCGGTCCGTCGCCCGCCGAGGGGTCCGCGCCGACGCGGCGGACACTATTGTGGTGTAAGCGCGTCCGCCGTCCCAGCCGCCGTGGAGGTCCCGATGCCCCTGAACCCCGCCCAGTTCTCCCCCCAGGGCCCGGGGGTCGACTACGACCCGCACTGGTACCGCAAGGCCGTGTTCTACGAGGTGCTGGTGCGCGCCTTCGCCGACGGCAACGGCGACGGGACCGGGGACTTCACCGGCCTCATCGAACGCCTGGACTACCTGCAATGGCTCGGCATCGACTGCCTGTGGCTGCCGCCCTTCTTCGCCTCCCCGCTGCGGGACGGCGGCTACGACATCTCCGACTACGAGCAGGTGCTGCCGGAGTTCGGCTCGATCACCGACTTCGAGCGACTGGTCTCCGAGGCGCACCGGCGCGGGATCCGCGTGATCATCGACCTGCCGATGAACCACACCTCCGACAAGCACCCCTGGTTCCTCGAGTCCCGCTCCGACCCCGAGGGCCCGTACGGGGACTTCTACGTCTGGTCCGACACGGACGAGAAGTACCAGGACGCGCGCATCATCTTCGTGGACACCGAGGAGAGCAACTGGTCCTTCGACCCGGTGCGCCGACAGTTCTTCTGGCACCGCTTCTTCTCCCACCAGCCGGACCTGAACTTCGAGAACCCCGCGGTGCGCGAGGCGATGTTCGAGGTGGTGCGCTTCTGGCTGGACAAGGGCATCGACGGGTTCCGCGCCGACGCGATCCCGTACCTCTTCGAGGAGGAGGGCACCGACGGGGAGAACCTGCCGGCCACCCACGAGTTCCTCGCCGAGCTGCGGGAGTTCGTGGACGAGAGCTGGCCGGGCCGCGTGATCATCGCCGAGGCGAACCAGTGGCCGGCCGACGTGGTGGAGTACTTCGGCACCCCCGAGCGGCCCGAGTGCCACATGTGCTTCCACTTCCCGGTGATGCCGCGGCTGTTCTACGCGCTGCGCGAGGGCAGCGCCCGCCACATCATCGACATCCTCGAGGACACCCCCGAGATCCCCGCCGGCGCCCAGTGGGGCACCTTCCTGCGCAACCACGACGAGCTGACCCTCGAGATGGTCTCCGGCGAGGACCGCTCGGCGATGCTCGGCTGGTACGCGCCCGATACGCGGATGCGCGCGAACGTCGGCATCCGTCGGCGCCTGGCGCCGCTGCTGGACAACTCCCGCTCCGAGCTCGAGCTGATCCACGCCCTGCTGCTGTCGCTGCCCGGCTCCCCGTTCCTCTACTACGGGGACGAGATCGCGATGGGCGACAACATCTGGCTCGAGGACCGCGACGCGGTGCGCACCCCGATGCAGTGGACCCCGGACCGCAACGCCGGGTTCAGCGAGATCACCGACCCGGGCAAGCTCTACCTGCCGGTGATCCAGTCGCTCGTCTACCACTACTCGACCACCAACGTCGAGGCGCACATGGCGCACTCCGGCTCCCTGCTGCACTTCGTGCGGTGGATGCTCGCGGTGCGCAAGGAGCACGACGCCTTCGGGCTCGGCGCGTACAGGAACATCCCGGCGGACTCCGAACGGGTGCTCGCCTTCACCCGCACCTACGACGGCGCCGAGCACGGCGAGGACGCGGAGGCGCACGCCGAGACGCTGCTGTGCGTGTTCAACCTGTCGTCCCAGCCGGTCACGGCGACGCTCGAGATGACCGGGATGGACCGGCGCACCGTCCGGGACCTCTTCGGCGGGCATGAGTTCCCGGCGGTGGACGAGGCCGGCACCCTCACCCTCACCCTCGGCGGGCACGGCGTCTACTGGCTGAAGGTGCGTCCGCTGGACGCCCACGGCGAGCCGACGACGACCACCACCGCGCTGCCGGTGATCACCGCGGGCTGACCGCGCCCGGCCCCCGCACGCGGGCCGACGGCACCCGCGCCCCTTCTGCCGCCTCCACGGCCGAGACCCCCGTCACATGCCGGCTCTGCGGCACCTCGAGGGGTCGGGTCTCGGAGTCGCCGCAGGTCAGAGTGCACCCCGGACCGTCCGACGAGCGGGCCGCGAGGCCCCGGTGACCTGCGGGTCACCGCTGCATGGGGCCGCCTCGCAGTGCCTCGGAGCGCGCCGATGTGCCATTCTCATGGATCGGCAGGCCGCCCCCGCGAGCCGCGAGCGCCCTGCCGTGACCCCGCAAGGAAGGGAGAGCACGGTGGCAGAGCACCGTTCGACGGCGGAGGAGGCGGCCGATCCGGGCACCAGTCCGGAACGCCTCCTCGAGCTCACCGAGAAGCACCCCCAGCTGCACCGGCTGATCGTCATGAACCCCTCGGCCCCCGAGGTCGCGCGCCAGTGGATCCTGGCCACGAACCAGTGGGCGAAGCAGGCCTACGAGGCCGGCACCGAGCAGTCCGACGAGGACGACGACCTCGACGAGGGCGAGCCCACCCAGCTGCACCAGGTGGTCCCCGACGAGGAGCCCGAGCCCGCGGACCCGGAGCAGACCGCCGCGCAGGAGTCGCAGTCTGCCGAGGAGCGGCCCGCGTCGGCGTCGCAGCCCGGGCTCGACGACGACGCCTCCGCCTGGGACGAGGTCCCCGAGGCACTCGTCTGGGGCACCGCCGCCGGAGCGACCGGCGCCGCTGCAGCCGGCGCCGCGGGTGCGGGAGCCGCGGGAGCCGATGCCTCCGCCGACGAGCGCCCCGGCACGACGCCGCCCCCGGCCCCGCCCGCGCAGCAGGCCCCCGTCGGCGGGCCGGCGCCTGCCGCGCAGCCGTCGCCCTCCGCACAGCCTGCGGCCGAGGGCTCCTCCTCGGTGCGACTGTCGCCGAAGGCCTCCGTGGTCCCGCTCGGCGCCGCCCCTGCCTCGCAGACCTCTCCGGCCTCGCCGGCTCCGCAGCCAGGTTCGCCGACCCGGCAGATGCTGGCCGTCGCCGCGTCCGCCGCCGCGGGCGCTGCCGCCTCGTCGCATCCGACCGATCGGCAGAGCCCCTACGGACAGCAGCAGTACCCCTATGGGGAGCAGGGCCCGGCGTCCCCGGGTCCGGCTTCGCAGGGCCCCGCCTCGGCCCCGCCGCCCGTCGGCCGACCTCCGCAGGAGGAGCACGATTCCGACGACGGCAGCCGGAAGCGGGCCCTGATCGCCTGCGGCGGCTGCCTCGTGCTCGCCCTGATCCTGCTGCTCGTGATCGGGCTGGGTGCCCGCGCCCTGTTCGCCCCCGACGAGGAGGAGTACCAGCGCGACAGCTCGACGACCAGCGCCGAGGCCGCTCCGGAGGAGACCACCGAGGAGACGACCGAGGAGACCACCGAGGATCCCGTCTCCCCCGCCCCTGACGGCGCCGAGGAGATGACCGAGCTGCGCTCCCCCACCGGGAACATCAGCTGCCACCTCGAGGAGGACTCCGTCTCCTGCTCCTTCGTGGAGCGGGACTTCTCCGAGGCGGGGCTCGAGGACTGCGAGAACGGCCCGTTCTCGATCACCGTCGCGGGCGAGGACGCCGAGCGGGCCTGCGGCTCGTCCTTCCTCAGCGACTCCGCGCCCACCCTCGAGTACGACCGCAGCGCACAGCGCGGCGACGTGGCGTGCACGAGCCGCTTCGACGGGATGACCTGCTGGAACGTCATGACCGGCAAGGGCTTCACGGTGAACAAGGTGTCCTACGAGACGTTCTGACCCGCCGGGCCCGCCCCGCACGCACGAGCCCCTCGCCGGAGCGATCCGGCGAGGGGCTCTTTCCTGCGTGGCTGCTGCACGGTGCAGCGGGGACCGGGACGAGAGCTGGAGACGGTGTCTGGATCCACGACATCGTTGACGGGTCCGACCTCGGGCTTTCCGGGTGATTGTTGACCGGTGAGTCGGGGCATGGGCGACGGTTCGAGGCTCGTGATCGTTGACCGGTGAGTCGGGACATCGACGACGCCCTTGTCGCGGGTCGACGATGACGCATGAACAGCCGTGACAAGAACCTCGTCATCGTCCGCTCGGTCCTGGATCAGGGCCTTTCCATCGTAGGGGCCGTTGCCCGCTTCTCCGTCTCCCGCCAATGGATCCACGTCCTCCTCACCCGCTACCGGCTCGAGGGCCCCGACGGCCTCGAACCCCGCTCCCGCGCTCCCCGCACACACCCCGGCGCGACTCCCGAAGCGCTGCGCGAAGAGATCCTCCGACTACGACGTTCGCTGATGGCCGATGGCGCCGACGCCGGCCCTCTCACCATCGCCTGGCACCTCGAACAGGCCGGCCTGCACGCCCCCTCGACCTCCACGATCCGCCGTCTCCTGCACGCCGAGGGACTCATCACCCCCGCCCCGAGAAAACGCCCCCGCAGCTCCTATCGACGGTTCCAGGCCGAGCTGCCCAACGAGTGCTGGCAGGCAGACATCACCCACGCCTTCCTGGCCACCGGGCGACGAGTCGAGGTCCTCGACTTCCTCGACGACCACTCCCGCTACCTGCTCCACCTCCGTGCCGCTGCCGCATTCACCGGCCCGATGATCGTCGACGCGATGAACACCCTGATCACGACCAACGGGGCACCGGCCTCGACTCTCACCGACAACGGACTGGTCTTCACCGCCCGCCTCGCCGGCCGCAAAGGAGGACGCAACGGCTTCGAGAAGCTGCTCCAAGCCCACCGGATCCGGCAGAAGAACGGCCGTCCCGGCCACCCCCAGACCCAGGGCAAGATCGAACGGTTCCACCAGACCCTCCACCGCTGGCTCGACGCACGGCCCCGCCCCGAGACCGTCGAGGAGCTCCAGGACCTGCTGGATCAGTTCCGGAACTGGTACAACACCGCCCGCCCCCACCGCGCCACCGGCCGTCGCACTCCCGAGCAGGCCTACACCGCCTTGCCCAAAGCGACCCCCGACACCCTCGCAGAGCCCGAGTGGCGCACCCGAGTCGACACCGTGGACCGCAACGGGAAGGTCTCACTGCGCTACGCCGGAAAGATGCGCCACCTCGGCATCGGCCGCGCCCACATCGGCGAGCACATCCTCATGCTCATCCACGACGATCAAGTCACCGTCACCAACGCCGCGACCGGAGAAGTCCTCGCCGAACACCTCATCGACCCGACCAAGGACTACCAGCCCGCGCTCGAGCGAACCCACAGGCCACGCCGCCAGAAGCCCCCACCCGACCCGACAGCGAACCCACGCAAAAAATCCTGAGCCGCGACACCCTCCGTAAAGGATGTCGCGACTCAGGACACGAGAGCTGGAGACGGGAATCGAACCCGCAACCACCTGTTTACAAGACAGGTGCGCTACCGTTGCGCCACTCCAGCGAGAGGGGACCGGCCGCGATGCAGCCGGTCCCCTGAGAGTGTAGAGGCCCGCGGGCCTCGGGGCGGCCTGCGGCTCAGCGCTCGCCGCCGTCGGAGGCGGACTCGCCGCCCGCGGAGAGCACCGCCTCGCGCAGCTGGCCGGGCTGGGACCACTGGTCGGAGCCGAAGGTCTCGCCGTCGATCTCGACGTACGGGGTGCCGCCGCCGGTCTCCTCGCCGTAGGGGTCCACGACCTGGCGCACCCACGGCTGGTAGGTCTTCGAGCTCATGCAGGACTGGACCTCGTCGGAGGCGCCGGCCTCCTGGGCGTAGCCCCAGATCTGCTCGTCGGTCAGGCCCGCGCTGCCCTCGGCGGGCTGGTTGGCGAACATCAGCTGCTGGAAGCCGATGGCGTTGTCGGGGTTGTCCTCCCACACGCAGGCGAGAGCGTTCGCGGCGCGGGAGGAGTAGTCGCCGGTGGTGGACTGGGTGTCCAGGAAGCGGCGCGGCACGAGGTGCACGGTCGCCTCCTCGTTCTCGACGATCTGCTGGAGGTCCGCGCCGTTGATCTCCTCGAACTGGCCGCAGACGGGGCACATGAAGTCGAGGTGGAGCTCGAGCACCGGCTTGCCCGAGTCCTCGGGGGCGCCGATCGGGAGATAGGCCTGGTCCTCGGCGACGCCCTCGGGGGTCGCGACGGGGCCCGCCGGCTGCGCCTGGCGGTAGATGAACAGACCGGCGGCAGCGACCAGCACGAGCGCGACGACGGTGACCGCCGCGATCACGATGGTGCGGACGGTGCGCTGGCGCTTGAGCTCTGCCTGGCGCTGCGTGCGCAGGGCTTCGCGCTGTGCTTCGCGGCGCTCCTGCGCCGACTGGGACGGACCGGACGCGGCCATGTGTTCTCCTCGCCCCGGGCTGGGGCAGCGGTCGGTGGTGGGTCGTGCAGAGTTTAACCGTGGCCGCCTGGACGGGGCCGGACGGGATGAGCGACCTCACCCGCCCCCGCGCGGTGAGCACCCGCGCCCCTGTGCAGGAGAGCCGTCGTCACCCTCTCCACAGCGCGATGTCGTCCAGCCGCGGCCCGTGCGGGAAGGGGAGGTAGTCCACCATCCCCTCGCGCGCCACGAGCGCGAAGACCACCGCGCCGAGCAGCAGCAGGAGCAGCACCAGCACGATCGCGCCCCACAGCATGTCGGGCGCGGCCGCGTCGAGCATCCGGTGGGCGCCGTCGCGGGTGGTGCGGCTGCCGATTCCGACCCAGGTGATCAGCAGGGTGATCGCCATGGCGGTCGCGAAGGCGACCCCGTCGGGCAGGGGGGAGCCCTGCAGCAGCGTCCAGGCGGCGTCGAGGGCCAGGCCCACCAGCAGGCCGAGGATCAGCGGGAACAGTGCCTGCAGCGTGATCTCGAGCAGTCCCAGCAGGAAGCGGAAGGGGCTGGCGAGCCCTGCCGCCCAGGTCGGTCCGGAGCCGGTCGCGCCGCGCATCCGCTGCGCGGTCACGGAGCGGTGGCTGCGCTCCCAGGTGCGGGCGAGCGCGCCGAGCAGGAGCAGGACGCCGAGCGAGATGTAGGGGGCGAGCGCGGCGAGGGCGACGATCAGCAGGTGCCCGGTCCACACCAGCAGCGGCCGACGGGGCGGGGCCGGCGGCGCCGCCCACATGCCCTGCCCCGGCGCCATCTGCTGGGGTGCCATCGGGTGGGGCGCCATCTGCTGGGGGGCGAGCTGCTGCGGAGCCACCCCGTGCTGCGGGGCGAGCTGCTGGGGCGCGGTCTGCCCGCCGCCGTGCGCGGGCCGCTGAGTCGGCGCCGGCTGCGGGTACGGCTGCGAGTGCTGCTGCGGGGCCGTCCGCTGCGGCGACGCGGCCGTGCCGTAGGGCGAGGCGTCCTGCGGCGCGGCACCGTACGGGCCCGCAGCTCCGACGGGCCCGGCCGACGGCGGCACCACGGGCAGCGCCCGGGTGGGCGTGCCCGTCACCGGGATCACCTCGGTGGGCGGATCGTCCGGGGTCGCATAGCGGGGCAGGGTCTCCGTGGGCTGCTCGCCCGCGTCCGCGACGCGGGGCAGCGCCTCGGTCGCGGCGTCGCCGGCCGGCAGGGCCTCGGTCGCGCCCTCGGCGCCCGTCCCCTCCACCTCGTCCGTCGGGGTCGCGGCGCCGGCCGCGGGGGCTCCGTCCGCCCCGAGGACGGGCAGCACCGCGGTGCGCGGCCCGGCCTCGAACGCCTCGGTGTCGCCGGGGTCGTCGTAGCGGCCCAGGTCGAGCTCGGCGAGGCGCGCCAGCAGCTCCTCGGGCGTCGCGCGCTCGGCGGGGTCGGCGCACAGGGCCGAGCGCAGCCAGTCGCCGAGCTCGGTGGGCACGCCGTCGATGTCGATCTCCCCGCGCTCCGCGCGCAGGAACACGAGGTCCGCCCGTCCGGTGCCGAAGGGCTCCCGCCCGGTCGCGGCGAAGGCGAGCATCGCCGCCCAGGACCACCAGTCCCCCGCCTCGACGGTGCGGTCGGTGCGCACCACCTCCGGGTCGAGATAGGCGGCTGTGCCCATCACCAGGCCGGTCGAGGTCAGCCGCGACTCCTCCGCGGCGATCGCGATGCCGAAGTCGATGATCACGGGGTCCAGGCCGTCCCCGTCGGGGTCGAAGCCCGAGAGGTCCCCCTCGGTCGCACCGCGCAGCAGCACGTTGCTGGGCTTGAGATCGCGGTGGATCACGCCCGCCTCGTGGATGACCCGCAGCGTCTCCCCCAGCACCAGGCCCACCTCGCGCACCGCCTCGGGGTGCAGGCCGCCGTGCGTGCGCACCGCGTCCTCGAGCGTCGGCCCGGGCACGAACTCGGTGACCACGAAGGCGTCGGAGGACTCCAGCTCCGCGTCCAGGATCCGCACGATGTTGTCGTTGCGCACCCGCTGCTGGGCGGCGACCTCGCGGGCCAGCCGCTCCCTCGCCCGGGGGTCGTCGGCGATCTCGTGGCGCAGCATCTTGATCGCGACGTCGTTCCCGTCGGCGTCGTGCGCGCGATAGACGATGCCCATCCCGCCCGCGCCGATCCGCCCCAGCACCTCGTAGCCGGAGTCCTCGGCGAGCGCCTCCAGCCGCGGATCGCTGGCGGCCGGAGGTCGTCGGGGCGTGCGCGCGTCGGACATGGGCCCCATGCTACGAGGCCCTGCACGGGCGAGCGGCGGCTTCACCGCACCCCCACAGGGTCCCCACGCGGCCCCGGACGTGAGACGATCCCACCGCGGCGCGGTGGGCGTCGCAGGGAATCCATCGACCGATGTCGGTCGACCGACGGAATGAGGGGCCATGCGCTCGAACCTGTTCGACGCCTCCAACCAGGAGCGCCAGACCGACGACCGATGGGCGCTGCAGTCCTCCAAGATGCTGCGGTGCGCACTGAACCCGCAGGCCCCGGAGATCATCTCCGCCGCGGGCGCGATGGTCGCCTACCAGGGGCAGATGGACTTCTCCTACCAGGGCTCCGGCGGCGGCATGAAGCTGCTGAAGAAGATGGCCACCGGCGAGGGCGGGAACATGATGCGCACCCGCGGCCAGGGCGAGATCTTCTTCGCCCGCCAGAACAACGAGATCTTCCTGCTCCAGCTGGAGGGCGACGCGCTGACCCTCAACACCCGCAACATGCTCGCCTTCGACTCCTCGATCCAGTGGGACATCCGCTCGCTGGGCGGGGCAGGCTTCATGGCCGGCGGCCTGTTCAACCTGTTCCTGCAGGGGCAGGGGATGGTCGCGGTCACCTCCGACGGGCCGCCGATGCTGCTGGACTGCTCCCAGCAGCCCACCTTCGTGGATCCGCAGGCCGCGGTGTGCTGGTCCGCGAACCTCCAGCCGCAGATCAAGAACGACTTCAAGATGGGCTCGCTGATCGGCCGCGGCTCCGGGGAGTCCTTCCAGCTGGGCTTCCACGGCCCGGGCTTCGTCGTCGTCCAGCCCTCCGAGGGCGCGCCGGTGGTCGCCGCCTCCTGAGCGTGCCCGCGGCGACCCGGCGGGGCCGACCGCTCGGCCCCGCCGTCACCGCACGTCCGGGCCGCGTGTCTACGATGTCCCGGTGACCATCACGCATCCGCAGGCCCTGGCCGAGGAGCTCACCGCCCTCGGCCCCACGGGTCGACGGCGGGCGGCGGCGAGCGCCGCGACGATGTTCGCGGCCGACGTCTCCGCCCCGTCCCCCGCCCTCGACCCGGTGCCCGTCGTGCTGGACGCGGAGTCCTGGGCGGAGCTGTCGGCGGGGCTCGTGCAGCGGGTGCGGCTGCTGGACGCCCTGTACGCGGACCTGTACGGACCGCGCACCGTGCTCGACACCGAGGTCGCACCGGCGGCCGAGCTGCTCGCGGACCTCGCCTACCTGCGCCCGGCGGTGGGGATCCCCGCCCGCGGCGCCCACCACCTCTTCGCCGTCAGCACCACCGTCTCCCGCACCGCCGAGGGCGCCTGGGTGGTGCACGGGGACGCGGTGGACGTCCCCCGCGGCGCGGGCCTCACCCTCGAGCTGCGGCGGGTGCTCTCCCGCAGCGCGCCGTCGCTGTACCGCAGCACGGAGATGCGCCGTCTCCACCCCTTCTTCGACACGCTGCGCACGTCCTTCCATCAGCGCACCCGGGCCGACGGGCGCGCCGGGCGCCCCGTCGTGCTCCTCGAGGACGCGGAGGAGCCGCTGGCCGCCTTCGACCACAGCTGGCTGGCGAACCTGCTGGGCGCGCCGACGGTGTCGGTCGGGGACCTGCGCGCCGGTGCGGGCGCCGTGACCCTGCGCCTGTCGGGCCTCGCCTCCGCCCCGGGCGAGCCGGTCGACGCGGTGCTGCGGCTGGTCCCCTCGCCGCTGCTGGACCCCCTGGACCTCGGGCCGACGCCGCTGGGCGGTGTGACGGGCCTGGTCGAGGCGGCGCGCTGCGGCGAGGTGGAGATCCTGAACCCGCTGGGCGCGGGCCTGCTCGAGAACCCGGCCCTGCGCGCGGCGCTGCCCGACCTGTGCCGGCAGATGCTGCACGAGGACCTGCAGCTGCGGCCCGCACCCGCGGACGCCGCCCCTGCGCTGTGGCCCTCCCTGGACCCGTCGGGCGGCGAGGAGCTCACGGGACGGCCCGTGACGCTGAGCCTGCTGGTGATGGGGACCGAGGACGGCTTCGAGGTGCTGCCCGGCGGGATCGCGCGCACGGCCGACGAGGGCCCCGAGGCGCTCAAGGACGTGTGGGTCGCCGTCCCCGACACGTCCGCGGTCCCCGACGAGGAGCCGACCGGCCGCCCGGCCATGGAGCCGGCGTCGCGGCGCGCGAGCGTCTCCGCCTACCCCACGATGACCCGTTCGGTCGGCTCGGACCTGTTCTGGTTCGGCCGCTATCTCGAGCGCGTCGACTCCACCGCCCGCCTGCTGCGCACCGTGCTGGACACCTCCAACGACCTCGACGCCGAGCACAGCCGCAGCGCCCGCACCGCCCGCACGGTGCTGCTGCGGGCGGTGACCGAGGTGACCACCACCTATCCCGGCTTCCACGACCTGGACCTCCGCGACGGCGAGGCGGTGCGGCTGGAGATCGAGAGCCTGCTGGGGGACGTCGGCAGGCCCGGCTCCCTCGCGCAGTCCGCCGCGGCGCTCGCCCACACCACCCGCACCCTGCGCGACCTCATCTCCGACGACGTGTGGCCGGTGATCACGCGGATGCGGCTCCAGGTGCGCGGCGGGATCGTGGACCCGCGCCCGCTGGAGCAGTGGCTCACCGACATCGTCGACGGCTGCCTGACCCTCTCCGGCGCGGTCGCCGACGCGATGCCCCGCGACCTCGGCTGGGACCTCACCGAGATCGGCCGCAAGATCGAGAGGACGATGAGCCTGCTGGCGCTGCTGCGCGCGGCCCTCGGCCATCGCCGCGGCCGCGCCGCGGAGGAGCGGATCGCGAACGCGGTCGCACTGATCACCGAGTCCGGCGCCTCCTACCGCCGCTCCTTCCACGCCGCCGTGCAGCCGGAGCTGTTGGTCGAGCTGCTGCTCAGCGACACCACGCTGCCGCGCTCGCTCGCCTTCCAGCTGGACCGGCTCGGCCAGGCCCTGGACCGGCTGCCCGAGACCGCGCCCTCCCCCGAGCTGCGCGCACCGATGTCGGCGCTGCGCACCCGCCTCGCCGCCTGGGAGCCGCACGAGCTGCTGCGCCCGCTGCCGGGCGCGCCCGCCGGTGAGGACGCGCCCACCGCGCTGCTGGCGGAGATCGACGCGGCGACGGAGTCCCTGCGCACCCTCGCCACCGCCCTCGAGGACCGCTTCTTCCGCGCCTCGGAATCCACCTCGCGATGGGGGGTCGACGATGTCTGAGAACGCACCCGACGCCCGGCCCGGACAGGACGGCGCGACCCCTCACGGCGCGCGTCCGCTGATCCCGCTGCGCCAGGAGGACGCCCCCGCCCTGGACCCGGTGCACTACCGGGTCCACCACCTCACCTCCTACCGCTACGCGAAGCCGGTCACCCGCAACTACGGCCGCGCCCACGTCGAGCCGCGCGCCACCCCGCACCAGCGCGTGCTCTCGCACGAGGTGGTCGTCGATCCGGCGCCCGCCCGCCTCACCGCGCACACCGACTTCTACGGGAACTCCTCGACCTATCTCCTGGTCGACGCCCCGCACGAGCAGCTCGACGTGCACTCCCACGCCCGGGTCTCCGTCGCCGAGCGCCGCTACGGGCTCGAGCCGATGTCCCGTCCCTGGGAGCAGTGCACCCCCGAGCACTGGGGCGCGCCGATGCCCGGGGCGAGCCTGGACTTCGTCCACCCCTCCCCGCGGGTCCCGGGCGGGACCGCCGCGCGGGAGATCAGCGCCGAGGTGTTCCGGCCGGGACGCGCCGTCGGCGAGTGCCTCGCGGAGCTGACGGCGCTGATCCACACCGAGTTCACCTACGACTCCGCGGCCACCACCGTCACCTCCACCCTCGAGGAGGTGCTGGGGGCTCGGCACGGCGTCTGCCAGGACTTCTCCCATGTGGGCGTCGCCGCGGTGCGGGAGGCGGGGCTCGCCGCCCGGTACGTCTCCGGCTACCTGCGCACCGCCCCGTCGGCCGGCGGGGCGCTGGGCACCGAGCCGGCCGGGCAGATGATCGGCTCGGCCGCCTCGCACGCCTGGCTGAGCGTGCTCGTGCCCGGCACGGGATGGGTCGACATCGATCCCACCAACCGCACCTTCGTGGACCAGCGCTTCGTCACCACGGCCTGGGGCCGGGACTACGCGGACGTGCCGCCGCTGAAGGGCATCGTGGTCGGCCCGCCCGGGGCCAGCAGCACCCTGAGGGTCGCCGTCGGCGTCGTGCCCGAGACGGCGGGGACCGAGTCCGCCGACTGACGAAGGTCCCCTCCGCCGCGCCGGACCGGGCGTACCCTGGCTCCTGGTCACCGCAGGGGAACCCGCCCGGCTCCCCTCGTGCCGCACCGCGCGGCACGGCGGCCGACCACCGGACCTCCGTCCCCTCGCAGCGCGGGGACGGCCCTCCCCACCCCGTCTCCAACGAAGGACCTCCTCCAATGACCAGCCCAGCTCCCGAACCCCGCGCGGCCGCCGCGCCGGCGCCCGCACCGTCCACCGCCGCGACCGCTCCGAAGCCCCTCACCAAGGCGCTCGAGGACGCGATGTTCGCGAAGGCGACGGCGCCGCTGGGGAAGATGTTCCTCGCGTCCCTCAGCGGCGGCGCCTTCATCGCGCTCGGCTTCGTGTTCATGGTGACCTCGCAGCAGGGCATGGGCGAGTGGCCCGTCGGGATCGCGAAGCTGATCGGCGGCGTCGTCTTCTCCGTCGGCCTGGGCCTCGTGGTGATCAGCGGCTCCGACCTGTTCACCGGCACCACGATGACCTCCATGCCGCGCCTGTCCCGCCGGATCACGACCGGGCAGATGCTGCGTCACTGGGGCGTCTCCGCGGGCGGCAACCTGATCGGCTCGGTCACGGTCGCGCTGCTGATCCTCCTCGCCGGCACCCACGCCACCAACGGCTCCGCCTGGGGGATGGTGGTGCTGGACACCACCCAGGCGAAGGTCTCCCACGACTGGCACCAGGCCTTCTTCCTCGGCGTGCTCGCGAACTTCGCCGTGTGCCTGGCCGTGTGGGCGGCGACGGCCGGCAAGACCGTCGCCGACAAGATCCTCGCCGTCGCCGGCCCCGTCGCGCTGTTCGTCGCCACCGGCTTCGAGCACTCGGTCGCGAACATGTTCATGCTCCCCATGGGCCTGCTGGTCAAGTACGGCGCCGGCGCCGGCTTCTGGGAGGGCGAGGCGCTGACCGAGGCCGGGAAGTCGCTCGGGGACTACTCCTCGATCACGGTCGGCGCCGTGATCTGGGACAACCTCATCCCCGTGCTGCTGGGCAACATCGTCGGCGGCGCGGTGCTGGTCGGTGCGTACTTCTGGTCGATCCACCGCCGCGGCGCCGAGGACCTCGCGAAGAGCTGAGACCCGCCCGGCGGCTCCCTCGCGATCGCAGGAGCCGCCGGTCGTGGCGTCGAGCGGCTCACAGTGACCGGGGTGATGACGAATTCCGCATATAGAGTGGTGCGGAAATCATTGCGACCCGGCGCCACGGCGCCACGAGACCGAGGTGTGATGTCCTCCTCCCAGCAGCCCTTCCGCCTGGCCGTCATCGGCTCCGGCCCCGCCGGTGTGTACGCCGCAGAGACCCTGCTGCGCTCCGCCCCGGTCAAGAGCGGCGAGCTCGAGGTCAGCATCGACCTGTTCGACCGCTTCCCCGCCCCGTTCGGCCTGATCCGCTACGGCGTCGCCCCGGACCATCCGCGCATCAAGGGCATCATCACCGCCCTGCACCGGATCCTCGGCCGCGGTGACATCCGCTTCCTCGGCGACGTCGAGTTCGGCACCGACCTCACCGCCGAGGACCTCCGCACCCACTACGACGCGGTGATCTACGCGACCGGCGCGCTCAAGGACGCAGACCTCCGGATCCCCGGCATCGAGCTCGAGGGCTCCCACGGCGCGGCCGACTTCGTGGCCTGGTACGACGGGAATCCCGACTACCCCCGCACCTGGGAGCTCGACGCGGAGTCCGTGGCCGTGATCGGCAACGGCAACGTCGCCCTCGACGTCGCCCGCGTGCTCTCCAAGAGCGCCGACGAGCTGCTGCGCACCGAGATCCCGGCGAACGTGCACGAGGGCCTGCAGGCCGCGCGCACGACGGACGTGCACGTGTTCGGCCGCCGCGGCCCCGCGCAGACGAAGTTCTCGCCGCTCGAGGCGCGCGAGCTCGCCCATCCCAAGGGCCTGCAGGTCGTGATGGATCCCCGCGATCTCGAGCAGATCACCGAGGCGCAGTGGGAGGCCATCAAGGCCGACAAGCGCACCGACCAGGTCGTGCAGACCTTCGTCGGCTGGCTCGAGGAGCAGCAGCGCCGCGAGGCCGCCGGCGAGGAGCCGACGGACCGCGAGGGCGGGCCGGTCCAGCGCCGCCTCCACATGCACTTCTGGCACCGCCCCGTCGAGGTGCTCGGCGAGGACGGCAAGGTCACCGGCATGCGCTTCGAGCGGACCCGCCTGGACGAGGCCGGCGAGCTCGTGGGCACCGGCGAGATGGTCGACTACGACCTCGGCGCCGTCTACCGGGCCGTGGGCTACCACGGCTCCGAGCTGCCGGGCGTGCCCTACGACGCCCGTCGCGGCGTCATCCTCAACCAGGCCGGCCGCGTCACAGAGGCCGACGGCTCCGTCATCCCCGGCGCCTACACCAACGGCTGGATCAAGCGCGGCCCCGTCGGCCTGATCGGCGCGACGAAGTCCGACGCGATCGAGACCATCACCTGCCTGCTCGAGGACATCGAGGCCGGTCGCCTCTCCCCGCCCCCGAGCGGGACGACGACGCGATCCTGCGCCTGCTCGAGGACCGGGGCGTGCAGTACACGACCTGGGACGGCTGGATGGCGCTGGACGAGCACGAGAGGAGCCTCGGCGCCGCCGCGGTGGACGCCGACGGCGAGCCCCGTGCCCGCATCAAGGTCGTCGAGCGCGAGGAGATGGTGCGCGTCTCCCGCGAGGGCGCACCGCAGCCCACGCACGCCTGAGCCGCGCACGAGCAGCAGGCACCCCGCCGCAGGGCCGGGGGTCGGACCGGAGCACCGGTCCCGGCCCCCGGCCCTTCTGCATCACCCGGCGCCGTCGCGGCCGCGACTGTGAGACCCGGAACAGCACGGCCCGCGCACGGTGCAGGGAGGCGCCCCGCCGCTATAGTGGAATGACTGTTCCACAATCGAGAGGCGACCCCCATGCTCACCGTCACCTACGACCGCTTCGGCGATCCCGCCGACGTCCTGCGCACCGCTGAGGCCGATACCCCCGTTCCGGCCGCCGGCGAGGCGCTGCTGAGGATGTCGCTGAGCCCGATCCACCACCACGACCTGTGGACGATCCGCGGCTCCTACGGCGTCCGCCCCGCGCTGCCCTCGGGCGCCGGCAGCGAGGCCGTCGCGGTGGTGGAGGCGCTCGGCGAGGGCGTCGAGGGCCTCGCCGTCGGCGACCGCGTCGCGGCGACCGGGATCACCGGAGCCTGGGCGGAGCTGTTCACCGCCCCCGCCTCCTCGCTGATCCCGGTGCCCGCCAAGCTGCCGGACGAGTCCGCCGCCCAGCTCGTGGCCATGCCATTCAGCGCCGTCTCCCTGCTCGAGCACCTCGACCTCGCGCCCGGCGAAGTGCTCGTGCAGAACGCCGCGACCGGGGCCGTCGGCCGCCTCGTCGCGCAGTTCGCACGACTGCGCGGCATCCGCGTCATCAGCCTGGTGCGGCGCAGCAGCGGCGTCGAGGAGCTCGCCGCACAGGGCATCGGCGACGTCGTCCCCACCGACCGGGACGACTGGCAGGAGCAGGCGCGCGCCCTGATCGGCGAGGCGCACGTCGCGGCGGGGCTGGACTCCGTGGGCGGCGAGGCGGCCGGCCAGGTGCTCTCCCTGCTCGGGGACGGCGGTCGACTGGTGGTCTTCGGGGCGATGGGCGGCTCGACCATGGCGCTCCCCTCGGGCCCGATCATCTTCCGCGACCTGAAGGTCGAGGGCTTCTGGGGCTCCCGCGTCTCGGCGGAGATGGCACCGGAGGTGCGGCGCCGGCTCATCGGCGAGATCCTCTCCGGCCTCCTCTCCGGCGAGGTCACCCTGCCGGTCGCGGCCACCTTCCCGCTGGACGAGGTCGCCGCCGCCGTGGCGGCCACGCTGACCGACGGCCGACAGGGCAAGGTGCTGCTGCGCCCGTGAGCCGGGCGCCGGGACCCGTCGGCCCCGGACCGCGAGGAGCCCCGTCGGGATCGATCCCGGCGGGGCTCCTGCATGTCGCGTCCCGTCCGCGGGCGGGACGTGCGGATCAGTCAGTCATCGGTGACGGTGACGACCACCGGGATGTTGCCCCGGGTGGCGTTCGAGTACGGGCACACCTGGTGCGCGGCGTCGGCCAGCGCCTGGGCGGTGTCGTGGTCGAGCTCCGGGATGACCACCTCGAGCTCGACGGCGAGCGAGAAGCCGCCGGACTCCTCGGAGCCGATGGTGACGCGGGCGCCGACGCTCGAGCCGTCGATCGCGACCTTCTGCTGCCGGGCGACGGCCTGCAGGGCGGAGTGGAAGCAGGCGGAGTACCCGGCGGCGAAGAGCTGCTCGGGGTTGGCGCCGGCGCCGGTGCCGCCCATGGCGGTCGGGACGGCGAGGTCGAAGGCGAGATCCGACTCGGCGACATCGACGTGGCCGTCGCGGCCGCCGCCGGTGGCCAGGGCTTCGGTGGTGTAGAGGGGCTTCATGGGTGTGCTTGCTCCTGGTGCTGGATTGCGGTGAGGGCGGAGTCGAGCGCGGCGGTGGCCGCATCCCGGTCCACCCGGGTCATGACCAGCGCGCTGATCAGCAGCGCGACGCAGGTCTCGACGAGCTGCGCGCGCTCCTGCGGCGACTGGTCGGGGCGTCGGGCCTGCGCGCCGCGGGTGAAGGCGGCGAGCAGCTCGGCGCGATAGGCGCGCACGGCCTCGGCGATCCCGTCGTCCCGGGCGAGCCCGGAGCAGGCGGTGTTCACCAGCAGGCATCCGTCGGGGAGGGTGCGGCCGGACGAGTCCGCGAACAGTGCGCGGGCCGCGAGGAAGTAGCGCTCGAGAGCATCGGGGGCGACCTCGGGCGCGCGCAGCGGGGCGAGCCCGGGGCGGACGACGCACTCGAGGTAGTCCTCGATCGCGGCGTCGAACAGGCCGCGCTTGGAGCCGAAGGCGTGGTAGATGCTGCTGGCGTTCAGTCCGGTGGCCCGCTGGAGGCTCGCCATGGAGGCGCCCTCGTACCCTTCGCTCCAGAACACGTCGCGGGCGGAGCGCACGGCGTCCTCCCGCGCGAAGGCGGACTGTCGTCCCATGACCCCTCCTGCTCGCTGCCTGCTCGTCGTCGTTCCTCGCCCGGGCTGTCGGCACCGGGCACGACCCACCATAGTGGAATGATCATTCCAAGAGACCTCGGAGGTCGCGATGCTCACCCTCGGCTCGATCCTGGCCCTCGCCGCGGCCGCTCTCCACGTGGTCATCTTCCGTCTGGAGTCCCTCGCATGGGGCGGGGCGCAGGCGCAGAAGGTGTTCGGCGAGCAGAGTCCGCAGGAGGTCGCCGCGACCCGCGAGCTGGCGTTCAACCAGGGCTTCTACAACCTGTTCCTCGCCGTGCTCGCGGCGCTCGGCGCGGTGCTCGTCCTCGTGGGGGCGACGACCGTGGGGGCGACCCTGCTGCTGGCCGGGACCGGGTCGATGCTCGCCGCCGCGAGCGTGCTGCTGCTGAGCTCGCCGGCGCACCGCGCCGCCGCCGTGAAGCAGGGCGCGCTCCCGCTGCTGGCCGTGCTCGCAACGGCGATCGGCCTGCTGCTCTGACCCTCCTCGTCCACAGAGCGCCCGGGCGCCCTCAGCGGCGGATCGAGGCGAGGTGGTCGGCGATGCGGTCCACGGCGTCGGCCAGCACGTCGGCCTGCGGAAGGGTCACCAGACGCAGGTGGTCGGGCTCGGGGTAGTTGAAGCCGGTGCCGTGGTTGACCAGCAGCTTCTTCGAGCGCAGCAGGTCGTAGGCGAACTGCTCGTCGTCCTCGAGGCGGTACATCTCGCGATCGATGCGCGGGAACATGTACAGCGCACCCGAGGCCTTCACGACGCTCACGCCGTCGATCGCGCTGAGGCCCTCGTAGGCGACGTCCCGCTGCTCGCGCAGGCGACCGCCGGGCAGCAGCAGCTCGTTCACGCTCTGGTAGCCACCCAGCGCCGTGGCGACCACGTGCTGAGCGGGGACGTTCGGGCACAGGCGCATGTTCGAGAGCACGTCGAGGCCCTCGATGAAGCTGGCCGCATGCTCCTTCGGCCCGTACAGCGCCATCCAGCCGGCGCGGAAGCCCGCCACCCGGTACGCCTTGGACAGCCCATTGAAGGTGATGGTCAGCAGGTCCGGGGCGAGCTTCGCGATGTGGGTGTGGACCGCGTCGTCGTAGAGGATCTTGTCGTAGATCTCGTCGGCCAGGATCATCAGCCCGTGCTTGCGGGCGACCTCGACGATCTCCCGCAGCACGTGCTCGGGGTAGACCGCGCCGGTGGGGTTGTTGGGGTTGATGACCACGATCGCCTTGGTGCGCGGGGTGACCTTGTCGGCGATGTCGGAGACGTCGGGCCACCACTGCTGCTCCTCGTCGCAGCGGTAGTGGACGGCGCGTCCGCCCGCGAGCGCGATCGAGGCGGTCCACAGCGGGTAGTCCGGGGCCGGGACGAGCACCTCGTCGCCGTCGTCCACGAGGGCCTGACAGGTCATCTGGATCAGCTCGGAGACGCCGTTGCCGAGGTAGATGTCGTCCAGCCCCACGCCGGGCATGCCGCGGGTCTGGTAGTACTGCGCGACCGCGCGACGCGCGGGGAGGATGCCCTTGGAGTCCGAGTAGCCCTGCGCGGTGGGCAGATTCCGGATCATGTCCACGAGGATCTCGTCGGGCGCCTCGAAGCCGAAGGGGGCAGGGTTGCCGATGTTGAGCTTGAGGATCTTGTGGCCCTCGGCCTCCATGCGGGCGGCCTCTGCGGGGACCGGCCCGCGGATCTCGTAGCAGACGTCGCGCAGCTTGGAGGACTGGGTGAAGATCATGCGGGGCTCCTGGCCTACTCGGGGTGGGCGACAGGGTATCGCCGCAGGCGCGGCGACGCCGAGCCGTCTCGCACCGCCGCTCAGCCCAGGCGGATGCCGTTGCCGGGGCCGACGGGGAGGTCGAGCCCCCAGAACACCAGCAGCACCGCGGTCCAGGCCGTGAGGAACACGAGCGTGAAGGGCAGCAGGCGCGCGACGAGGGTGCCGAGGCCGGCCCCGGGCTCGTAGCGGCGCACCATCCCCAGCAGCACGATGAGATAGGGGCTCAGCGGCGTGATGATCTGGGTGGAAGAGTCGCCGATGCGGAAGGCGGCCTGCACGAAGGCGGGCTCCAGCCCGCTGAGGGCGAGCATCGGCACGAACACCACCGCCATCAGCCCCCACATCGAGGTGCCGGAGGTGATCAGCAGGTTCGTCAGCGCGCACAGCACCACGAAGCCGAGCACCACGGGGAGGCCGCCGAGGTCGGCGTGCTCCAGCAGCGCGGCGCCGTGCACCGCGAGATAGGTGCCGATCCCGCTCCAGGAGAACAGGGCCAGGAACTGGGCGAGGGCGAAGGCGACCACGAGGAAGCCGGTCATCGAGCGCAGGCCCTGGCCCATGAGGCCGGCGACGTCGCCCCCGGAGCGGACGGTGCCGGCGATCGCGCCGTAGACGATGCCGGTGACGGAGAAGGCGACCACCAGGAAGAACACGATCGAGCCCATGAAGGGCGAGTCGGGCAGCAGGCCCCCGCCGTCCTTCTGCCACGGGGAGCCGGGCACGGTCGCGAGCGCCGCGATCAGCAGCACGACCGCGAGCAGCGAGAGCGCGGCCCACCGCAGTCCGCGCCGCTCCTGCGGGCTGATCGAGCCGTCGGCGCTCGCCTCGGAGCCCGCGGTGGCGCCCTCGTCCTCGGGGGCGAGGGTGCGGGGCACGCCGGCGCGCTCCAGCCGCGGCTCGAGCACCCGGTCGATGAGGAATCCGCAGGCCACGACCAGCACGAGGGAGGAGGCGAGGTTGATCCAGTAGTTCGAGACCACGGTGACCGGGGCGGCGCCGAGCGAGGCGGGCAGCGACTCCATCACCGAAGCGGTGATGCCGGAGAAGTTCGCGTCGATCGGCGAGGGGATCATCGTGGTGGAGAAGGAGGCGCCGACGGCGGCGAAGCCTCCGATCATCCCGGCCAGCGGATGCCGGCCCGCGGCGGCGAAGACCAGGGCGGCCAGCGGCGGGATCACCACGAAGGAGGTGTCGGACATGAGGTTGCCGTTGACGCCGACGAGGGCGACGACGTACGGCAACAGCCAGCGCGGGGCGGAGCCGAACAGGCGCCGGATCGCGGCGCTGAGCAGCCCGGACCCCTCGGCGATGCCGACGGCGAGCACGATCGGCAGTACGTTCACCAGCGGCGGGAAGCCGATGTAGTTCTCCCCCAGCGTGGTGGTGAACCAGGTCAGCCCCTCGCCGCTGAAGAAGGAGCGCACCGGCTGCGGCTCCTCCTCACCGGGCACCTGCACCTCGGCGCCGGTGGCGGCGAGGAGCGTGGTGAGCAGGGCCGTGATCAGGAAGAGCCCCGCGAAGAGCACCAGCGGGTGCGGGAGCCGGTTGCCGGCCCGTTCGACCAGGTCGAGCACCCGGTCCAGACGGCGTGGCCCGTTGGTCGTGGTCGTGGAGGACATCGTGCTCCCGTGGCGATCGAGGACGGCGTCCGACGGAGCGGACGGAGCGCGCGGGGGCGCGCACGACCCTCCACGATAGACGGGCGCCGCCGGCCCCTGCGGGGACGCCCGGCCCCGTCGGCCCGGGCGGTGGCCGAACTCTCGACGAGCATTAGTTTCATGGTTATAGTTAATCCGTCGCGCTGTCGCACCGCCGCTCGGCGACCGTCCGCGACACCCCTGAGAGCCGCAGACCGGAGGTCGTCGATGTCCCCGCAGCCCGCCGCACCCGACCGCGAGGTGACCGCACCCCGCCCCGGGGTCACCCACCGCGTCCACCTCGCCGCGAGCGGGGTCTCCGTGCTGCTGGACGTCACCGACGGGCGCGTCCCCGCGATCGCGCACTGGGGCCGTGCCCTCGGGACGCTCGGGCCCGAGGGCCTGGATGCACTGTGCGAGGCGACGACCCCGCCGGTCCCGCAGAACCTCGTGGACGTCCCGGTGCGCGTCGGCCTCCTCCCCCAGGTCTCCGACGGCTGGCTGGGACGCCCGGGGCTGGCCGGCTCCCGCCCGGACGGCTCCGGCTGGACCCCGCGCCTGATCACCCGCGGCCTGCGGATAGACGGGACGCCGCTGACGGGCACCCACGCCGAGACCGGCGCGGCGCACGTCGAGATCGACCTCGAGGACCCGGCGGAGGGCCTCGGGGTCCTGCTCGAGCTCGAGCTGCTGCCCACGGGCCTGCTGCGTCTGCGCGCCCGCCTGACGAACACCGGAACCGGCCACTACCGCCTCGACGAGCTCACCCTCTCCCTCCCCGTCCCCGCCACGGCCGACGAGCTGCTGGACTTCGCGGGCCGCTGGACGAAGGAGCGCACCCCGCAGCGCCGCGCCTTCACCGTCGGCACCCATCTGCGGGAGAACCGACGCGGCCGCACCGGAGCGGACTCCGCCCACCTGCTCCACGCCGGACGGCCCGGATTCGGCTTCCGCGAGGGCGAGGTGTGGGCGGTGCACACCGCCTTCTCCGGCAACCACCGCCACCTCGCCGAGCGCACGAGCTCCGACCAGCGCCTGCTCGGCGGCGGCGAGCTGCTGCTGCCCGGCGAGGTCGCCCTCGAGCAGGGCGAGACGTACGAGAGCCCGTGGCTGTACGCCTCCTTCGGCGACGGCCTCGACCAGGTCGCCGCCCGCTTCCACCGCCACCTGCGCTCGCGCCCCCATCACGTCGACGCCCGCCGCCCCGTCACCCTGAACGTGTGGGAGGCGGTCTACTTCGACCACGACCTGGAGCGGCTCACCGACCTCGCCGACCGCGCCGCCGCGCTCGGGGTCGAGCGCTTCGTGCTGGACGACGGGTGGTTCGGCTCCCGCCGGGACGACACCTCCGGCCTCGGCGACTGGGTCGTCTCGCCCGAGGCGTGGCCGGACGGGCTCGGCCCCCTGATCGACCACGTGCGGGCGCACGGCATGGAGTTCGGGATCTGGTTCGAGCCGGAGATGGTCAACGAGGACTCCGACGTCGCCCGCGCGCATCCCGAGTGGATCATGGCCCCCTCCCCCGAGCGGATGCCGCTGCGCTCGCGGAACCAGCAGGTGCTGAACCTGTCGATCCCCGAGGCGTACGCCCACGTGCGCGACCAGATGCTCGCCCTGCTCGGCGCCCACGAGATCGGCTACATCAAGTGGGACCAGAACCGGGACCTGCTGGAGTCCGCGACCCGCGCCACGGGCCGGGCCGCCGTGCACGACCAGACCCGCGCCGCCTACCGCCTCATGGACGAGCTGCGCGCGGCCCACCCGGGCCTGGAGATCGAGGCCTGCGCCTCGGGCGGGGCGCGCGTGGACCTCAGCGTGCTCGAGCACACCGACCGAGTGTGGGTCTCGGACTGCATCGACCCGCTCGAACGCCAGCAGATGCACCGCTGGACCTCGCAGCTGATCCCGCTGGAGCTCATGGGCAGCCACATCGCCTCCGGCCGCTCCCACACCACCGGGCGCCTGCACACCCTCGGCTTCCGCGCCCACTCGGCGCTGATGGGCCACCTCGGCATCGAGTGGGACCTCGCCGCCGCGAGCGAGGAGGAGCTCGCCGAGCTCACCGCCTGGATCACGCTCTACAAGGAGCGCCGCGAGCTGCTGTTCACGGGCGATCTCGTGCGCGCCGACCGCGGCGAGAGCCCCCTGTGGCTGCAAGGCGTGGTCTCCCCCGATCGGGGCGAGGCGCTGTTCTCGCTGAGCACCGTCGGCCGTGCCGATGCCGCCCAGCACCCGCGTCTGGTGCTGCCGGGGCTGGATCCCGCCGCCGCCTACCGGGTGCGCGCCCTGCTGCCCAGCGGCCCGCCCTCGCATCTCACGTCCCCGCCCTGGCTCGCCCGCGTGCTCGAGGCGGACGGGGCGGTGCTGCCCGGCGCGGCGCTGGCCGTCGCCGGCCTCGCCGCTCCCCTGCTCGATCCCGAGCAGGGCCTGCTGCTGTCCCTGACCCGCGAGAGCGCCGCCGGCGCGTCCCGCTGACCCGTCCCCCACCACCACGGAAGAAGGCACCCATGTCCACCGCGACGACGTCGACGCGGTCGGCCCCGACGAGGCGCCGCCGGAAGGACGACACGAAGCTCGCGCTGCTGTTCATCGCGCCCGCCTCGGTCGGCCTTCTGGTGTTCCTCGTCTGGCCGCTGCTGACCGGCCTGTACTACTCCTTCACGGAGTACACGACCCTCACCCCGCCCACCTGGGTCGGGCTCGAGAACTATCGCCGGCTCCTGGCCGACCCCGTCTTCTGGAACTCGCTGAAGGTGACGGTGCTGTACGTCGTCATCAACATCGGCGTGCAGACCTTGGTCGCGCTGGTCATCGCGGTGCTCATGCAGCGCCTGACCCAGTCCACCGTGCTGCGCTCGCTGGTGCTGGCGCCCTATCTGGTCTCGAACGTGGTCGCCGCGATCGTGTTCCTGTGGATCCTGGACACCCAGCTGGGCATCTTCAACATCCTCCTGCAGTGGATCGGCTTCGACCCGATCGCCTTCTGGGCGAGCGAGACCTGGGTGATCCCGACGGTCGCGCTGGTGAACGTGTGGCGGCACATGGGCTACACGGCGCTGCTGCTCTTCGCGGGCCTGCAGTCGATCCCCGCTCACCTCTACGAGGCCGCGCGCACCGAGGGCGCCGGGGAGATCGCGATGTTCCGCCGCATCACCCTGCCGCTGCTGCGCCCGATCCTGGCGCTGGTGCTGATCATGACGATCATCGGCTCCTTCCAGGTGTTCGACACCATCTCGGTCACCACCCAGGGCGGTCCCGCCGACGCCTCCAAGGTGCTGCAGATGTACATCTACGAGAACGCCTTCGCCCAGTACGAGTTCGGCTACGCCTCGGCGCTGTCCGCGGCGCTGCTGGTGATCCTCATGGTGATCACCTTCGCGCAGTACTGGATTAGCCGTGCCGGCCAGTCGGACCTGGACTGAGAGGACAGTGCGATGACCACGACCACGCAGCGGCCCGACAGCGCGCCGCGCACCGACGCCGACCGTCCCGCTCCCCGGCACCGCCGCGGCATCCCCTGGGGGAGGATCGCGGCCTGGGCCGTGATGGTGATCTTCCTGCTGATCACCCTGTTCCCCTTCTACTGGATGCTGCGCACGGCGCTGTCCAGCAACAACGCGCTGGCCACTGACCCGGGCAGCCTCCTTCCCGTCGGCCTGAACACGGGCGGCTTCGAGCGCGTCTTCGGCCTGCAGGACGTCGAGACCGCGATCTCGCAGGGCGGCTCCGGCGCCTCGATCAACTTCTGGCGCTACCTGCTGAACTCGGTGATCGTCGCGACCACGATCACCGTGGTCCAGACCTTCTCCTGCGCGATGGCCGCCTACGCCTTCTCGCGCCTGCGCTGGCGCGGCCGGGACACCGTGTTCCTGATCTTCCTGGGCTCGCTGATGATCCCGCAGATCTTCACCCTGCTGCCCAACTTCATCCTGATCAAGAACCTGGGGCTGGTGGACACGCTGCTGGGGATCATGCTCCCCACCCTGTTCATCTCGAGCTTCGCGATCTTCTTCCTGCGCCAGTTCTTCAACAACATCTCGCGCGAGGTCGAGGAGGCCGCGCTGATCGACGGGGCGAGCAAGGCGAGGGTGTTCTTCACGCTCATCCTGCCGATCTCCTCGGCGCCGCTGGCGACGCTGGCGCTGCTGACCTACATGACGGCCTGGAACGAGTACTTCTGGTCGCTGATGGTCTCCTACACCGATCAGTCCCGCGTGCTCACCGTCGCGCTCGGCGTCTTCCGCGCCCAGGCCCCGGGCACGGGCCCGGACTGGTCCGGGCTGATGGCGGCGACCCTCGTCGCGGCCGCGCCCATGCTGATCCTCTTCGCCCTGTTCGCGAAGAAGATCGTGAACTCCATCGGCTTCAGCGGGATCAAGTGAGGTGCCCGAGATGACACAGAACCGCCTTCCCCTCCCGCCCTCCGACTCCCCCGCCGGCGCCCCTCCGCGCGGGCTGAGCCGTCGCCGGCTCCTCACGGGCACGGCGGCGCTGGCCGCGGGCGCCGCGGGCTCCGTCGCGCTCAGCTCCTGCGGGACGAGCGCCGCCCCGCCCGGCGCCACCGAGATCGACTACTGGCTGTGGGACGCGAACCAGCTGCCCGCCTACTCCGCCGCGATCGATGCGTTCATGGCCCAGAACCCCGACGTCTTCGTGCGGATCACCCAGCTCGGCTGGGACGACTACTGGACGAAGCTCACCGCGGGCTTCGTCGCGGGTGCCGGCCCCGACGCCTTCGCCGACCATCTGGCGCGCTTCCCGGAGTTCGTCAGCCTCGGCGTGATCGCACCGCTGGACGATCTCGCACCGCTGGTCGACGTCACCGCCGACCGCTTCCAGGACGGCCTGCAGGAGCTGTGGACCGGGCAGGACGGGAAGCGCTACGGCGTCCCGAAGGACTACGACACCATCGCGGTGATGTACGACCAGGGGATGCTCGAGGAGGAGGGGCTGACCGAGGACGATCTCGCGGGCCTGCACTGGAACCCCGAGGACGGCGGCTCCTTCGAGCGCCTGCTTGCCCGGCTCACGATCGACGAGAACGGCGTGCGCGGCGACGAGGAGGGCTTCGACCCGACGCGGATCGCGCGCTACGGCATGGGCGCCGACGCCGGGATCGACTACACGGGGCAGACCTCCTGGTCGGCCTTCGCCTTCTCGACCGGCTGGACCTTCACCGACGCCGACACCTGGGGCACGACCTTCCACTACGACGACGACCGCTTCGCGGCGACGATCGACTGGTACTTCGGGCTCGTGGACAAGGGCTTCTTCCCGCCCTTCGGCATGTTCGGCGACTCCAGCCCCGTCCAGACCCAGGTGCAGTCCGGGAAGGCGGCGCTGGGTCTGGCCGGCTCGTGGATGATCTCGACCTGGGCGAACCTCGAGGGCCTGGACCTCGGGATCGCCCCGCTGCCGTCGGGCCCGATCGGCACCCCGATGTCGATGTTCAACGGCCTGGGCGACTCGATCGCCGCGCAGTCGGAGAACAAGGAGGAGGCGGCGCGGCTGATCGCCTTCCTCGCCTCCGACGAGGCGCAGCGGATCATCGGCGAGCGCGCCCCGTTCTTCCCCGCGACCGACGTGGGCACGGAGACCGCGATCGCGGCCTTCGCGGAGCGGGGCCTGGACGTCACCCCGTTCACGGACCGGGTCGCGGAGGGCGAGACGGGGCAGTACCCGCTGGTGGAGAACTCCGCCGCGATCATGTCGATCATGCAGCCGGCCTTCGACCAGTGCTGGATGCGGCGGATCGACGGCGCGGACTTCGCGGCCTACAACGAGCGGGTCAACGCGCTGTTCGAGTGACGGCTGCGTCCACGTGACGTCCATGCCCGGGCTCCGATGCACGGGAGCCGGGGCGTCGGCGGCGGGGTCGCTCAGACCTCGCCGCCGACGAACTCCTGGATCGCGATGACCGCGGCGCCGCGCGCCCACTGGTCGAAGTCCCCGCCGAGCTCTCGCAGGACGAGATCCTGCTGCGCGAGGGGGAGCGAGGCGCGCAGGGTCCGCTCGAACTCCCCGTCGGCCGCGAGCACCAGGTCGATCGTCTCCCCGCCGAGCACGATCGCCTCGGGGTCGACGACGGCGACCACGGCGGCGGCGGCGCGCGCGAGGGTGCGGGCGAGGTCCGCGCTGAGGGCGCGGGCTGCGGGGTCGCCGGCCGCGAGCCGGGCCCGCAGGCGTTCGACGCCCTCGCCCTCCCCCAGCACCCCGGCCTCCCGTGCCGCCTCGACCACCGCGGCGGTCCGCGCCGAGCGCCAGAAGGGCTCAGGGGCGCCGTCCTCCCGTGCGGCGACGGGCAGGCGGCCGGTGAGCCCGGCGAGATGGGAGCGGCCCTGCAGCAGCCGCCCCTCGACGACGGTGCCGATCGCGACGCCGACCCCGATCGTGAGGACCGCGAAGGTGCGATAGGCGCGGCCGATCCCAAACCAGTTCAGGCCGTGGATCATGGCGGCGATGTCGTTGTCGACGGTGACCGGCAGGGCCAGGCGCGCCTCGAGCCGGTCGGCGAGGTCGACGGGGTGCTCCCAGCCGAGGATCCAGGAGGAGTCCACGCGGCGCCGGTCGGCGACGCGGCCGCCGATGCTGACGCCCACCCCGGCCACGTGCGGGTGCGCGCCGGCGAGGGCGAGGACGGGGTCGACCACCGCCTCCGCGACCGTCTCGGCGGAGGTGTCCGGCAGCGGCATCACCAGCTCCTCGAGAGCGTTGCCGCGGGCGGTGGTGACCACGGCGTGGACCTCGTCGGCCGTGACTTTGACCCCGATGAACCGGGGGCCGTGGTTCTCCTCGATGTCCAGCGGCTGCTGGGGGCGGCCCTTGGCGAGCGCCACGGTGTCCAGGGGGTGGAGGTGGCCGGCCTCGAGCAGATCGCGGGTCACGCGCGTGACCGTCGGCGCGGACAGGCCGAGGCGCTCGGTGAGATCGCGGCGGGAGCGGGGGCCGAAGCGCAGCAGGTCCCGGTACACGGCCCGGGCGCTGGTGCCGCCGAGGTCGGGCACCGCCGTGACGTGCCCCGGGACGTGCTCCGCGACCTCGTGCTGCTCCCCCTGCATCCCGCGAGTCTAGCGGCGGGAGTAGGTCGCACCCTCCCGGCCCGATCTGCGATGCTTTCGTCGACAGCTGCGCCCGGCCGCCGCAGGAGGCGGCCGGCTCCACGACGCCCGAGGGGGAACACCGATCAGCGAGTCCGCGAGCGCCGGCACCGACCGTCCCGAGGTCACGATCTACACCGCCTACGAGATCGACTTCATGCTCGGCCTGCGCGACACCGAGAACGCGCGGATCACGCGCGAGCAGATCGGGCTGCGCAGCGCCCCGGAGCAGGCGCGGGAGTTCGTCACCGCCGCGGTCACCTCGGGGCTGCGCGCCCGCGGGAAGGTGGAGCGCTCCGCGGACGGCCAGTGGCTGCTGGGCGAGGAGGGCCAGGTCATCGCCGGCGCCTTGACCGCCGCGGACCGATGGCTCGGGATCGCGCTGGCCGAGGGCGAGGCGATGAGGATGGCCTTCATCATCAAGGCGAACGACGCGATCCTCATGCTCACCCAGGACGAGCTGGACTCCTTCGTGGTCTCGGCCCTGCCCGACGCCGCGCACGTGCCCGCCTCGGTCTCCGACATCGTCCTGGCCTTCCTCGAGGACGGTGCCGAGCGCACCGTTTCGCTGCGCCGCACCGAGATCTCCTCCCCCGCCGATCCGGTGCCGCTGATGGTGCACGTCGAGGCCGACGGCTCCTGGCGCCTCGGCCACCTGCCGCTGGACGATCAGGGCGTGCTGACGGTCTCCGAGGTCACGGCTGCGCAGCTGCCCGAGGTCGTGCGGGCGCTGTGGGAGGACGGCACGAGCACGGCGCCCGCCGCCTGAACGGAAGCCACGACCTCGTCGGCGGCGTCCGCCGGCCGGTCCCGGACCGGCTCGCGGGCGCCGTGCGCGCGTCGGCCCCTGGCCTCTCAGCGCCGCCCGGGGCCCGCCTGTCGGCGCCGGTGCAGCTCCGTGCGCAGTGCACGGATGTCCTGCCCGGAGGGCCGAGTCCAGGTCCACACGGGACGGTCGAAGGCGGGCATCACGATCCTGGTGCCGTCCTCGAGGCGCAGCGCGGCGGTGAGCCAGTGCACCGGATGCACCACGCGGGACTCGATCGCCGCGATCCGCTCCCAGGCCACGTCCCGGTGCCGCACCGGGCCGACCACCCGCAGCCCGTCCGCGGAGATCTCGACCCGGGCTCGCGCCGTGCCCAGCGCCACGATCCCGAAGCGGACCCCCAGCAGCCCCAGCAGCAGCGCGAGCGCGCCCAGCGCCCCGACGACCACCAGCAGTCCCAGCCCCGGGGAGCGGCCGTCCGGCACCGTGCCCAGCAGCAGCACCATGCCCAGCACGCTCACCAGTGCCGTGCCCAGCAGCGCGGCCGCGACGACGGCGCGCGCGGCGGTGTCCCTCGTGGCGTGCGCGGGCAGCAGCGCCCGCACCCGTCCCCGCTCGCGGCCCGTGCGGGCCGGATCGAGCGCGGCGACCATCCGCTCGACGGTCGCGCTGCTGCGGGAGTAATCGGGCAGTGCGGTGCGCGGCCCGGTCTCGGGGCCGAGCCGGCGTGGGATGGTCATGGCACCCAGCGTAGGGTGCGGGGCATGTCATCGCACGACTCCTCCGCCCCTCGCTTCCGCCGTCCCGCCGCGATGTATCCCTCGGTCGCCGCGTCGATCCCCGGGGAGCCCGATCCCGCGACCTCGATGGATCTCGCGCACGACTCGGCCCGGGCGCTGCTGGACGGCGTGTTCCACAGCTCCGACCCGGAGGTGGTGCGCCGCGTGGTCGCGCTCGCGGCCGACGACGGGCTGACGGAGCTGGCGGCGCTGTGGTCGGCCGCGCCCGCCTCGACCTTGCCCGGGGCGCTGTGGCGGCTGTACGTGCTGCACACCTGGGTGCAGCGCAGCGGCGACGAGGTCGCCCGACGCTACCGGGCCGGCTCCCGCACCGTCCCCGGGCTGCGCTATCTCACGGGCTTCGCGGAGCCTCCGGAGGTGGCCCAGGTGCAGGAGACGATGGACGACATCCTGCGCGGCGCGTTCACCGGCGATCTCGGCCTCGCACTGCGGCGCGCCGGGGCGGTCGCGACGCTGCTCGCCCACGGCACGGCGCACCTGGCGGACGAGGATCCCGGGGAGGAGCGGACCCGGCAGGCGGAGCGGCTGCTGCGCACCGGCGAGGAGCTCACGGAGGCGGGCCGGCACGCGGAGGAGGGACGCCTCGACTGACGCCCCGAGACGCGGCCGCCCCTTCGTCTGCCGATGCCCGTCGGGCGCTGCGATCTGCTCGGACTGAGGTCCTCGCCATACTCCCCGGGGGCGGTGCTTGCACGGTCTCGGGGCCCTTGCCCTACGATGGACACGCGCCGGGCCGCGGTTGCCCCGGGCTCCAACATCTGCCGCTTCGAGCGGCCTTCGCGCCGACAGGCGCATCCCGGTCCGGCGCCTCAGCATCACGAGCAGGAGCCTGCGTCCGACCGCACGGACCGCGAGGCGTTCAGGCGCCCACGGCGCGAGGAGGCGACGCGAGGTGGTGCAGTTGTTCTCCCGACTGTTCCCCGCCCGCACGGAGCGCCCCCTCAGCGATCTCCTCTCCGAGCTCGCGGAGCTGCTCGTCCAGGCTGCCGACACCCATTCGAAGCTGCTGGGGAACGGCTATCGCGAGCGCACCCGCATCGCGCCGACGCTGCACGAGCAGTCCACGGTCGCCGAGGAGCTGTGCCGCCGCATCGCCCAGCGTCTCGCGCACTCGCTGATCACCCCCTACGAGGCGGAGCTGCTCTACGACTTCTCGCTCACGCTCGCCGACGTGGTCGACGCGATGGAGCACACCGGCGAGCTGCTGGTCGTCTCCCGCGTGGGGACGCTGCCCACCCCGCTGCTGGATGCGGCCAAGGGGATCGAGCGCGCCGCGGAGCTCACCGTCGCCGCATCCTGGAAGCTCAACGACACCCAGGACCTCGGCGACTACTACGTCCAGATCCGCAAGCTCAAGCGCCAGGGCGAGCGCCTCGTGCGGCAGGCCCTCGGCGCGCTGTACAAGCGCGGCGGCTCCACCCAGGAGCTGCTCCCCCTGCACGACGTCTCCGAGTCGATCCGCCACACGATCGCGCTGCAGGAACGGGCGGCGCGGATCGCGGACCTGCTGCGGATCAAGGACGCCTGAGTGACGCCGCTGCTGCTCGCGCTGGTGGTGGCCCTGGCGCTGATCGTGGCCTACATGAACGGCTTCCACGACGCCTCCAACGCCATCTCGACCACCATCACGACCCGTGCGCTCAAGGCCTCCTCGGCGCTGTGGGCGGCGGCGATCCTCAACACCCTCGGCGCGCTGCTGGGGATGGCGCTGCTGGTGATGACCGTGCCGTGGGCGGTGCGCCTGCTGGGCCTCGGCCCGATCGTCGAGCAGCTCGCCGCCCGCCCCGACACGCTGGGCGCGGCGCTGCTGGTGCTCATGCTCGGCACCTTCCTCTGGGACCTGCTGACCTGGTGGATGGGGCTGCCGGCCTCGACCTGGCACGCGTTCTTCGGCACCTCCTTCGGCGTCTCCCTCGTGATCGGGACCTCGGCCGCCTGGGACCGCCTGGGACTGATGCTCGCGGTCTCCGTGGTGGGCCCCGTCATCTCGGCGACGGTCGCGTTCCTGCTGATGCAGCTGATCCTGCGCCTGGCCCGGTCCGAGCTGCTCGGGCCCGGCCACATCCGGTTCGCGCAGACCTTCTCGGCGAGCACGGTCGCGGCGGGACACGGCCTGAACGACGCCCGCCTCCCGCTCGCGGTGGTCGTGATCGCGCTGGGCAGCGCCGGGGCGGATCTGTCCGGGACCACGACCATGGTGCTCATCAGCACGGTCGCGGTCGCCGTCGGCGCCGGCACCCTGATGGGCGGGCACCGGATCATCCGCACCCTGGGCCGCCGGCTCACGGACCTCACGGCGGCGCAGGGCTTGGCGGCGGAGTCCTCCGCGGCGCTGACGATGTCGCTGGGCGTGTTCGGGCTCGAGTCCCCGGTCTCCACCAGCCAGGCGCTGGCCTCGAGCGTGATCGGTGCCGGCGTCGCCCGGGGCCGGCGCACCGTGCGCTGGTCGGTCGCGCGGGAGATCCTCCTGATCTGGCTGGTGACCCCGCTGGCCTGTGCGGTCGTCGGGGCCGCCCTGCTCGGGGTCGTGCTCGAGCTGCCCGGCCTCTGAGCGGAGTGGCCGCCCGGCCCGCGTGCAGGCGGGACCACTATCCTGAGCGGAACCGATCCGAGAGGGAGCCGATGTCCGACGGTGAGTCCACCACGCCCGCCCCCAGGAAGCGTCCGAGCTTCGGGCTGCCGGGGCCGACGACGCCCGCCCCGGGCGCGGACCCGCAGCAGGGCGCCCCGTCCCACGACCCCTACGCCCAGGCCCCGCACCAGGGGAACGGCCAGACCTCGTACGGGGCCTCCTTCGCCGACGGCCCGCAGACGGGACCGCTGCCGCCCGGCGCCCTCGCCGCCTCGCCCCCCGGCGGCCCCTCGGCCTCCGGTCCCGGGCGGTCCGGCCGCTCCGGGCGCCGGCGCGGCGTGCTGCCGCTCGTGATCGGCCTGGTGCTCCTGCTGGCCATCGCCCCGGCCGCCACGATCGTCGGGATCGTGTGGTCGCTCGGCTCGCTCGTCGGCGATGCGTCCGAGGGGCCGACGCCGATGGAGGCGAGCACGGCGACGCTCGAGCTGTCCGCCAACGAGATGGTCATCGTCTACGTGCCCGCGGCGGACGCCGCCACGGCCGAGTGCACCGCGGAGGGCTCCGATCCCGGGGCGGTCACCACGGTGCCGAGCTCGACCGCGACCACCTTCGGCAACGGCGAGGAGTACGTGCAGGTGCTCGGGGTCGCCTCCCTCCAGGACACCACCGCCACGATCTCCTGCACGGGCACCGACGCCCCTGCCCATCTGGGTCCCTACAGCCTGTTCGGGATGATGGCCCCGCTGGTCATCGGTCCGATCATCGGCGTGGTCGCGGGACTGGCGGGCCTGGTGCTGACGATCGTGGGGATCGTGCTGCTGGTCCGCTCCCGCCGCGCCTGAGGTCCTGCCGACCCGCCGCCGTCTCACTCCCGGCGCTCCTGTGCTGCGGTGCCCTCGAAGGACCTAGAGTGGCGATCAGCCCCAGCTACCGAGGATGGAGTGGTGATCATGCACCCCCGTGCAGGCCAGAAGGCACAGCAGGAGGACCTCGTCGACGTCGACGCGCTCCTCGACTCCTACTACGACCTCCACCCGGATCCCGCGGATCCCGACCAGGCGGTCTCCTTCGGCACCTCCGGGCACCGCGGCTCCTCGCTGGACGTCGCGTTCAACGAGGACCACATCGCCGCGACCACGCAGGCGATCGCCGAGTACCGAGCGGCGCAGGGCATCCGCGGCCCGCTGTTCATCGGCCGGGACACCCACGCCCTCTCGCGCCCCGCCTTCGACACGGCGCTCGAGGTCCTCGCGGGCAACGACGTGTCCGCCCAGATCGACGCGCTCGACGGCTACACCCCCACCCCGGCGGTCTCGCACGCGATCCTGGTCCACAACCGGGGCCGGGCGGCGAACGATCCCGGCCGGGCCGACGGCATCGTCGTCACCCCGAGCCACAACCCGCCGCGCGACGGCGGCTTCAAGTACAACCCGCCCCACGGCGGTCCCGCGGACACCGAGGCGACCTCGTGGATCGCCGACCGCGCGAACGAGCTGCTGCGCGACGGGCTCAAGGGCGTGCGCCGGCACGGACGACAGAAGGCCCTGCAGGACGCCGCTCGCTACGACTACCTGCGCACCTACGTGCAGGACCTCCCGAGCGTGGTCGACCTCGAGGCGATCCGCCGGGCGGGCGTGCGCATCGGCGCGGACCCGCTGGGCGGCGCGGCGGTGGACTACTGGGCGGAGATCGGCGAGATGCACGACCTCGACCTCACCGTCGTCAATCCCGCGGTCGACCCGCAGTGGTCCTTCATGACCCTGGACCGCGACGGCAAGATCCGCATGGACTGCTCGAGCCCGTGGGCGATGGCGTCGCTGCTGGAGAAGCGCGACGAGTACGACATCGCCACCGGCAACGACGCGGATTCGGACCGCCACGGGATCGTCACCCCGGACGGCGGCCTGATGAACCCCAACCACTACCTGGCCACGGCCATCACCTACCTGTTCGCGCACCGCCCGGACTGGCCGGCGGGTGCGAAGGTGGGCAAGACGGTGGTCTCCTCGAGCCTTATCGACCGCGTCGTCGCGGACCTCGGCCGGGAGCTGTTCGAGGTGCCGGTGGGCTTCAAGTGGTTCGTGCCGGGCCTGATCGACTCCTCGGTCGGCTTCGGCGGCGAGGAGAGCGCGGGCGCCTCGTTCCTGCGCCGCGACGGCTCGGTGTGGACCACCGACAAGGACGGCATCATCCTCGCGCTGCTGGCCTCGGAGATCCTCGCGGTGACCGGGCGCTCCCCCAGCACCCTGCACGCGGAGCTCGTGGAGAGGTTCGGCAGCAGCGCCTACTCCCGCACCGACGCCCCGGCGGACCGCGAGGCCAAGGCGAAGCTCAAGGCGCTCAGCCCTGCGCAGGTGACCGCAACGGAGCTCGCGGGCGAGCCGATCGTCTCGGCGATCACGGAGGCCCCCTCCGGCGGCGCGATCGGGGGGCTGAAGGTCTCCACCGAGTCCGCCTGGTTCGCGGCGCGCCCCTCGGGCACCGAGGACATCTACAAGATCTACGCGGAGTCCTTCAAGGGCGAGGAGCACCTCGCCGAGGTGCAGCAGGCCGCGAAGGACCTCGTGGACGGGGCGCTCGCGGACTGAGCGCAGGGGCGGACCGAGCGCAGGGGCGGAGCCGACGGTCCGCGCGGCGCCGCGGGAGCGGCTGTCCGCTCCCCTGCTCTGATGCGGTCGCTGCGACCGCACCGCTCCTGGCCGACCGTTCCTCCACATCCCGGTCCTCGGCCCCGCACCACCCCTCCCCCATGCTGTCGAGGGACGGCGCGACACTCTCGCGCCGTCCCTCGACGCGCGTCGAGGGCTTCGTGCACCCGGTGCTGACCTGCAGGTCCGTAACGTTTCAGCAACGACCGCAGCCTCCGCCCGGCAAAGGAATAGTCAAGCGCGCCCCAACTTGAGGTACATCACCCGTCGGTGGCGCCGTCCACACTCTCCTTGCGTGGCCCAAAGAGCGCGTGAACCATGGGGTGGGTAGGTAAAGGATCAGTAGGGTAGTGTGCTTCGTCGGACCCGCCGGTAAGCACACCGACCGCAGCGCTCGCGCGCGGCGAGAATGACGGAGAGGGGGCAGGACATGCGACTGCGGACACGCGTCTGCGCGGCCTCTGCCACCCTGGCTCTGACCGGTCTCCCCTTCGCCACCACCAGCGCTCTCGCCGACGGGACCGGCGATGCCTCCGAGAGTACGGCCGTCGCCTCCGCGGACGACGACCCCGCGACGGACACCGTGGATGGGACGATCACGCCCGGGGCCACCACCACCCTCACCACCCACTCGGACACTCCCGAGGAAGTCGCCTCCCCCGAGGGTGAGGAGCCCCCCGAGCAGGACGAGGACTCGAAGATTCCTGCCGAGGAGACCCCGGACTACAAGGCGGACGACGCCCCAAACGATCCCGAGGTCACCGAGGAGCTGGAGCAGTCGCCGGAGGAGCACGAGGCATCGGGGGAAGCCAAGGACGAGGGCTCTACGAACTCGACCTCTCCCGACGCCGACCCGCAGGGCGGGAAGATCACGACGAGGGAGTCCGGGACGCCGACGAAACCCGGTGGCACGGACGATCCCACGGTGACGTCAACCGAGACCGAGACCGAGACCGAGACCGCGACCGAGACCGAGACCGAGACCGAGACCGACGGCTCCGCCACCTGCGACGGCGGCAGCGACGACACCGAGGGAGACACCTCCGCTGAGGAGCCCAAGCGCACCGTCAGGGGCGCTCTTGTCCCCCGCCCGATCGCGCAGCAGAGCACGGCGGCCAAGCCCCAGAAGTCCCAGAGCCCGACTCCTAGCAACGACAACGACGGCGACGCCTCGGACTGCCCCTGCAACTGCCCCACCACGCCCGGGGACGACTCCACCGACAACGGGGACTCCGACGACGCGTCAGAGACGCCGACCGGCGAGCAGACCACGGACGAGGGCGATGACACCTCGACCGGCGGGGGCAGCGGCGAGACGGCCGACGACGAGAAGACCACCCCCGCGCCGGACCAGGGCTCCACTCCGACCGCGAGCCCCTCGGCCACCCCGGAGATGTCCGAGCCGTCGACGCCGGCGCAGCCGGCCCCCGAGCCGAAGCGGCGCGCGCAGCCGCTCCCGGCTCCCCCGCCGAGCGAGGAGCCCGAGCCCACCGCGGAGCCGGCCCCCGAGCCGACCCCGGAGGCTCCCTCCGAGACCCCGGTCGAGGAGCCCGAGACGACCGCCGAGTCGAGCACCACCGAGGAGACCGAGGTCGCCGGCGTCGGCACCGAGGAGCCCAGCACTCCGGCACCCCAGGCCGCGCAGCCCACGTCCTCCGGCGACGGCGGCCCCGTGGTGCGCCTGTTCAACGCGATCTCCGACGACTCGAGCACGGCCTTCGGTCAGATGCGTCAGGTCCTGATCGCCGCGCTCGCGATCGGCTTCCTCACCACTGCCGGCTTCGTCGGCGCGACCTGGCACTCGCGCCGCAGCAACCACCGCCGCTGACCCGTCGGCCCACGGCCGGACAGGCGCGCCGCCGCTGAGCAGGTGCTACCGCTGGCGGGCGGGCCCCACCGCTCAGCGCTGGGCGAGCAACTCGCGCACGCGCTGCAGGATCCCCGGCACGGCGCGCTCCATGTCCGTCACCGTGCGGTCGAAGGCCGCCTGCCCCTCGTACCAGGGGTCCTCGACGGCGAGCTCGGTCTCCGGGCGCCCCTCCGCCCCCGGCTCGAAGGCGCGCCACATCGTGATCGACGGCGGCGTCGCGCCCTCGGGGACCTGATCGGCCATGCGACGCATGGTCTGGGCGTGCTCGGGCGTCATCGCCAGTACGAGATCCCAGGCCATCAGCTCGGTGAGGTGGATGGTGCGGGCGGTGTGCTCGAAGGGACGCGGATAGCCGGCGCGCTCCAGCGAGAGCTCGATCCGGTCGTCCATCGGCATCCCCTCCACCTCCCAGGTGGTCCCGGCCGAGCCGACCTCGACCTCTGAGTCGAGGCCCTCGAGCTCGAGGGCGCGGCGCAGCACCACCGCGGCGGCCGGGGAGCGGCAGACGTTGCCGGTGCACACGGTGAGGAGTCGGAGCGGCTTCATCCCCCCATTGTGTCAACCTCCAGGCGGTGGGAGCGTGGAACCGCCGATCGCCGTACACTGTGAGGCGGAGTGCATGCGGTTCTCGGGTCAGCACGAGAGCATGATCGCCAGGGCATCACGCCCGTGACCACGCCACCACGGCTCAGGAGGACACCGATGGCCGAAATCATCCGCGCCCACGACGAGGACTGGTCGCTCGTGCGGGAGATCCGACTCCGTTCGCTCAGCACGGACCCCAGCGCCTTCGGGCAGAGCTGGGAGAAGGAGTCCACCTACGAGGACTCCGTCTGGGAGCAGCGCGTCTCGGACGCCGCCTGGTTCCTCGCGGTCGAAGGTGATCAGCCCGTCGCGGTCGTCGCCGTCCGCCAGGAGGACGACTCCCCCGCCAACGAGCGGGAGCTGCAGGCCATGTGGGTCACCCCGGGATCGCGCCACTCCGGCATCGCCGGCCGCCTCGCGGAGGCCGTGTTCGAGTGGGCCCGCGAGGACGGCGCCGACACTGTCACCCTCTACGTCGGCCCCGAGAACACCGGCGCCCGAGCCCTCTACGAGAGCCTCGGCTTCTCCGACAGCGGCGAGCGCTGGCAGATCGTCGAGGACGATCCCGAAGGCGCCTGGCTGAAGATGACCCGCGGCCTCTGAGGCCCGTGCGCATCCCCGCGCCCCTCTCCTCCGCCCGCTCCGCGCCGCGTCACGACGCCGCCGGGGCGGGCTCCGACCGTCCCCACTGGGCGGCGCGCGCAGAGGACGTGAAGAACCGCCTCGTCGGCAGCACCCTGCGCCGTCTGCACTGGGACCTGCGCCTGCAGCCCTTCCACGGATACGGCTCGGCGACGCAGGCACGGGTCCTGGCGAAGGTGCTGTACGCCTCCCCCCGCACCTCTGCGGACTTCCATGACCAGCCCGTCCACGACATGCGGACCGTCGCGGTGCGCGGCTGGCGGAACTTCACCAGCCAGGTCGCGCCGCACCGCACCGTCCACATCCGCCTCGGCGGCGAGGAGTTCACGGTGCGGGCGGACCGCTCCGGCATCGTCGATGCGACCCTCGAGGTGTCCCTGAGCCCCGGCAAGCACCAGGCGGTGCTGTGGACGGTCCCCGGCAACGAGGTCACGGCCGACGTCACGATCGTCTCGCCCGAGGCGCGCGTGGGCATGGTCAGCGACATCGACGACACCGTGATGGTCACCTGGCTGCCCCGTCCCCTGCCGGCCTTCTGGAACGCCTTCGTGGTCCACCAGTCCTCCCGCCAGGTCGTCCCCGGGATGCCGATGCTGTACCAGCGCCTGGCGCGGGAGCACCCGCACATGCCGGTGTTCTACCTGTCCACGGGCGCGTGGAACGTGTTCCCCGTCCTCAAGCGCTTCCTCTACCGCAACGGCTATCCGGACGGGCCGCTGCTGCTGACGGACTGGGGCCCCACCCACACCGGCTTCTTCCGCTCCGGCCCCGAGCACAAGTCGCGCTCCCTCGAGCGTCTCGCCGCCGCGTACCCGGACGTCCGCTGGATCCTCGTCGGCGACGACGGCCAGCACGACCCCTCGCTCTACGCCGCCTTCGCCGAGCGGCACCCGGAGCTCGTCGAGTCGATCCTGATCCGCCAGCTCACCGAGCCCGAGCAGCTCCTCGCCCACGGCACCCTGCGCCCGCTGGTCGGCTCCAGCCCCGGCGGCAGGGGACCGCTCGCCCTCGCCGCCCCGAACGGCCACGGTCTGCTCGCCGCCCTGCAGCGACACGGGAGGATGTCCCGGTGATTTCCCTGCGACCCGCCGCCGAGTCGGACGTCCCCCGGATCGTGGAGCTGGTCCAGGCCGCGTACCGCGGCCAGGGCGGCTGGACCACCGAGGCGCACCTCGTGGACGGCCACCGCACCGACGCCGCGGAGGTCCGCGCGATGCTCGCCGACCCCGCGGTGACGCTGCTGGTCGCGACCGGGAACGGGAACGGCGCGGACGACGGAGGAACGGGCCTCGAGCGCGGGAGCTCCGCCGGACGCGTGCTCGGATGCTGCTACACCCGCCGCGAGGCGCCCGACGAGCACGGAGCGGTCCGGGCCGAGCTCGGGCTGTTCGCGGTCGACCCCGCCGCGCAGGGCGCGGGGCTCGGCGGGCGTCTGCTCGAGGCGCAGGCGGCCTCCCTCGCGGCCGACGGGGTGGACCTGCTGATGATCCAGGTGCTCCAGTCGCGCCCCGAGCTGCACCGCTGGTACGAACGGCACGGCTTCACCGGCACCGGGCAGGCCGTGCCCTTCGCGGGCGATGCGGCGCTGCTGAAGGTCGAGGAGCTCGGCATGGACATCATGGAGCGCCCGCTGCCCGTCGAGGACCGGGTCGCCTACCCCTCCGCGTGAGCCCGGCGCCCGACCCCCGGAGCACGAAGCAGCGATCGCGAGCACCCGGCCGGTGCGGTGGCCTGCGCACCGCACACCGCACACCGAGGCCACGACCGTCGGAGGCCAGATAGGCCCCGCCCCACCGGACCGACGCGGGGACCCGGCCGACATGACGACGGGGCCGGGCGGGGCGTCTGCCCTTCCCGGCCCCGTCGGCCCCCGCGAGGACGCGGCACGGGGGTGACGTGCTGCCGGCTCAGCCGGTGTTCTTCAGCCCCGCGGCGACGCCGTTGATGGTGGTCAGCAGCGCGCGCTGCAGCTCGGGCGAGAGCTCCTCGCCCCGCTCCTTCGCCGCGCGGACCCGCTGCAGCATCGCGACCTGCATGTAGGAGATCGGATCCAGGTAGCGGTCGCGCACGGCGAGGGTCCGCTTGAGGATCGGCTGGTTGTCCAGCAGGTTCAGCACCCCGGTGAGACGCTCGATCTCCGAGACCGCGAGCTCGTACTCCTCGCGGATGCGGTCGAAGAGGTACCAGAGGTTCTCCGGCACCAGCGAGTGCACGTAGTGGGCCGCGATCTGCATGTCCGTCTTCGCCAGCGTCATCTCGACATTGCTGATGACGGTGCGGAAGAAGTGCCAGGAGCGGTACATCTCGTGCAGGTCCGGCTCGAGGCCGGCCTCGCGGGCGGCCTTCAGGCCGGAGCCGGCGCCGAACCAGCCGGGCACGATCTGGCGCGACTGGGTCCAGCCGAACACCCACGGGATCGCCCGCAGGCCGTCCAGGCCCTTGTCCGAGGTGGTGCGCTTGGAGGGGCGCGAGCCGATGTTCAGGTCGCCGAGCTGCTCCACGGGGGTGGAGGAGACGAAGTACTCGGGCAGGTTCTCGTCGTCCACCAGGGTGCGGTAGCGGGAGAACGCCGCGTCGGAGACCGACTGCATCACCTCACCGAAGCGCTCCAGCTGCTCGGCGGTCGAGCGCGGGGCGGTGTGCAGGGCCGAGCCCTCGAGCACCGCGGCGAGCGACAGGTCCAGGTTCTCCCGGGCGAGGGAGGGGAGCATGTACTTGTCGGAGATGACCTCGCCCTGCTCGGTGAACTTGATCTCGCCCTCGAGCACCCCGTAGGGCTGGGCGAGGATCGCGTCGTAGGTCGGGCCGCCGCCGCGGCCGACGGAGCCGCCGCGGCCGTGGAAGAGGCGCAGGGTGACGCCGTGACGGGCTGCGGTGTCGCGCAGGGCGCGCTGGGCCTGGTGGATCTCCCACTGGCTGGTGATCACTCCGGCGTCCTTGTTGCCGTCGGAATAGCCGAGCATGACCTCCTGGAGGTCGCCGCGCAGGCGCACGATCTCCCGGTAGGAGGGGTCCGAGAGCAGCTGGTCGAGGATCTCGCCGGCATGGCGCAGCTCGGAGACCTCCTCCAGCAGCGGCACGAATCCGAGGTCGGCGCGCTTCTCCTCGCGTCCGGTGAGGTCGAGCAGACCGGCCTCGCGGGCGAGCAGCGCGGCGGCGAGCACGTCGTCGGCGCCGTGGGTCATCGAGATGATGTAGGTCTCGATGACGGAGGTGCCGTACAGGCGGTGCGCGTCCCGGATCTCGCGGAACACCCCGTAGGTGGTGCGCGTCGCGTCGTCGAGGATCGACTCGTCCTCGGTGATCGCGGAGCCGACCAGCGGGCGACGGCTGCCGAGCTCGCGGGAGAGCACGATGGTGCGCTCGGCGCGGTCGAGCTCGGTGTAGGGGCGGTCCAGCTCGCCGACGCGGTCGAAGAGCCGTGCGACGACCTCGTGGTGCTTCTCGGAGTGCTCACGCACGTCGAGGGCGGCGAGATTCAGACCGGAGGCGGCGAGGACCTGCTGGGCGATCGCGAGCGCCCCGTCGGCGGCACGGCGACCTCCGTGGCGGCGCAGCGCCTCGCGCAGGACGCGGAAGTCCGCCTGCAGCTCCTGGGTGTCGCCGTAGTCGGCGCCGTGGACGTGCGCCTCGCCGGAGCGGATCCGCTCGCGGGTGGCGTTGAGCTTGGAGCGCATCGCGCCGAGCTTGAGCCGGTAGGGCTCCTGGTCGTAGAGCGACTGCTGGGTGCTGTCGACCTCGGAGTCGTGGGAGAGGTCCTCGGCGAGGCTGGCGCGCAGCTCCTCGTCGTCCCCGGTCAGCTCGGAGGAGACCGAGAGCTCGAGGATCAGGTCCGAGATGATCTCCAGCGACACGTCGATCGCGGCCTCGGCCTGCAGCTTCAGCACGTCGCGGGTGACCTCGGCGGTCACGAACGGGTTGCCGTCGCGGTCGCCGCCGATCCAGGAGCCGAAGCGCAGCGGCACCTGGCCGTCGTGCAGGTCGGCGCCATGGGCGCGCAGCTCCTCGCGCAGGTCGTCGAGCACCTCCGGCATGGTCTGGCGGAAGATCTGGCGCAGGTAGTAGAGGGCGTTGCGGGCCTCGTCCTGCGGGGTGGGACGGGAGCGGCGCAGCTCGTCGGTCTGCCAGAGCGTCTCGATCAGCTCGGCGAGGTCGCGGTCCTGGCGGCGACGCTCGGGGGTGTCCTCCTCGGTCTCCTCGGCGAGGAGGTCGGAGATGCGGCGCAGCTTGGTCAGCACGGCGCGGCGCGAGGCCTCGGTGGGGTGCGCGGTGAACACCAGGCGCACGTCCAGGGAGTCGACGGCCTTCTGCAGGCCCTCGGCGCCGAGCTCCTCGTGGACGGCGCGCACGGTGCGCGGCACCCACGACTCGCTCAAGGGCCGCTCGTCGAGGGCGCGGACGCGGTAGACCTGCTCGGCGGCGTTCGCCAGCAGGAAGTACTGGGTGAAGGCGCGGGTCAGCGCGGTCGCCTGCTCGATCGGCAGGGAGGCGAGGTGGGCCTGGACGTCCTGGGCGCTGGCCTCGGAGTCGGCGGACTTCGCCTCCTTCGTCAGCTTGCGTACCTGCTCGACGAGGTCGAGCAGCTCCTGGCCGTGCTGGTCGGCGAGGGTGCGGCCGAGCAGGGTCGAGAGGCGGCGGACCGTCGCCCGCAGCGGGGCGTCGATATGGGGGTCGTCGCCGACGACGGGGAACTCGCTCGTCAGGGTCGGGACGGCGATGGCGTCGGAATGTGGCACAGGGCCTCCTGGGGTCGGCACGTCGACGGACGGCCGCCTGCCGACGCGCCGGGGGCGCGCTCAGGGCGACCGCGTCGGCGCGGAACGAACGGGCACAGACTACAGGCGCTCCCGCCGGGAGCGCCCCGGTCCTCACTGGGCGGACACGAGCCGACAGGCCGGCGCGGCGAGATCCGGGGCGTCCGACGAGGGCGGCCGGGGCACGGAAGGACGCGGCCGACGGGCGTGCCGTCCCGTCGGTCTCCTGCGTTCAGAGCACGGCGTGCAGGAAGTCGCGGGTGCGCTGATGCGCGGGCTCGGAGAAGATCTTCTCCGGCGGCCCCTCCTCCACGATCGAGCCCTGGTCGAACATCATCACGCGGTCGGAGACGTCGCGGGCGAACTGCATCTCGTGGGTCACGATGAGCATCGAGATGTCGGTCTCCGCGGCGATGTCCTTCAGCACGCCGAGCACCTCCCCCACCAGCTCGGGGTCCAGCGCCGAGGTCACCTCGTCCAGCAGCAGGATCTCGGGGTCCATCGCGAGCGCGCGGGCGATCGCGACGCGCTGCTGCTGGCCGCCGGAGAGCTGGGAGGGCTTCATGTCCCGCTTCTCCTGCATCCCCACCTTCGCAAGCAGCCCCTCGGCCTTCGAGACCGCGTCGGCCCGCGAGAGTCCCTTGACGTGGATCGGCGCCTCGACGATGTTCTCCAGCACGGTCATGTTCGGGAACAGGTTGAAGTGCTGGAACACCATCCCGATGTCCGTGGTGGTGCGTCGCCGGCGCTTGTCCGGGATCCGCACCCGCTTCCCGCCCTGCTCCTCGTACTGCAGCGGCACGCCGCCCACGTGGATGTACCCGCCGGAGAGCTCCTCGAGGGTCATCACCAGGCGCAGGATCGTGGTCTTGCCCGAGCCGGAGGGGCCGATGAGGGTGACCCTCTCCCCGCGGGCGACGGTGAAGTCCAGGCCCTTCAGCACGGTGTTGTCCCCGAACCGCTTCAGGACGTCGCGGAACTCGATGTGGGGCGCGGTCCCGGGATCGGGCGCGGCAGTGTTCTCAGGCAAGCTTCTTCTCCAGTTTCCGGATCAGGAGGGAGGTGGGATAGCTGGCGGCCAGGAAGATCAGGCCCGCGAGCGTGATCGCCTCGGTGTAGCGGAAGTAGGTCGAGCCGTAGTTCTGCGCGACCCGCACCAGCTCGGGGATGTAGATGACCACGAAGAACGGGGTCTCCTTGAACATCGAGATCGCGTAGTTGCCCAGCGCCGGCAGGGTGTTGCGGATCGCCTGCGGCACCACGATCGCCCGCCAGGTGCGCAGTCGCGGCAGGGACAGGGCGGTGGCCGCCTCCCACTGGCCCGTCGGCACCGAGTCGATGCCGGCGCGGTACACCTCGGCCATGTAGGTCGTGTAGTGGATGCCGAGCACCCAGATGCCGATGGCGAGGGTCGAGTCGATGTACTGCGAGAGCACGAGGTTCGCGAACACGAGCTGGACCACCAGCGGCGTCATCCGGATGAATTCCACCACCCAGGTGAAGGGCGTGGCGATCACGGTGGGGGCGGTGCGGCGGATGATCGCGACGGCCAGGCCGAGCACGAGCGCGATGAGGGTGCCGAGCACCGTCGCGATCAGCGTGATCTTCAGGCCCTCGAGGAGGAGCGAGGGCAGGACGGCGGCGGCGTGGCTCCAGTCCCACCAGGACGTGGACGGGTTCATGCCACGGCTCCTTCCTTGGTGTTCGCTCCGGGCGCCTGGAAGAGCGCGCGCCAGGAGGAGGTGAGGGCGGGGCCGCGTCCGATCTTGTGCTTCGCTCGGATCTCCAGGCCGTTCATGATGATCACGATGACCCAGGCGATCAGGTAGTAGGCCAGCAGCGCGAAGAGATAGGCGAACCAGGTGCCCGTCCGGTCACGAACCTGCTCGACCTGGAAGAAGAGGTCGTACAGCGAGACGGTGCCGACGATCGCGCTGCCCTTGAGCAGCTGGATCCAGAGGTTGGACAGGGAGGGCAGCATGAGCGCCCACGCCTGCGGGATCACGATCCGGAACATGCCCCGGGCGGGGCTGAGGCTCAGCGCGCTGATCGCCTCGTACTGCCCCTTGGGCACCGAGCCGATCGATCCGCGCACCACCTCGGCGCCGTAGGCCCCGTAGTTCAGCCCCAGCGCGAGCACGCCGATGAGCAGCGGCTCGAGCTGGAAGCCGAAGGGATAGGGCAGCTGCGGCAGCACGAACGCGAGCCAGAACAGCTGGACCACGAGCGAGGTGCCGCGGAAGAACTCCACGAAGATGCGCGCGACCACGCGCACCGCGGAGAACTTCACGACCTGCGCGATGCCGAACACGAACGAGATCAGCAGCGCGAGCAGGCCGCCGAGGATCGTCGCGAGCACCGTGATCTGCAGGCCCTGCAGGATCTGCGGCGAGCGGTCGAACAGGATCTGCAGGTTCGGCCCGAGGTCCTGGAAGAAGCCGATCACGCCGTCCATCGACACCTCACATCGTGCGTCGGGAAGTCCCGGTCAGGGCGCGCGAGGCTCACTGCAGGGAGGAGAGATCGCCCGAGCAGAGGATCTCGGCGGTCATCTCCTCCGGTGGCAGCTCCTGCTCGCCGAAGCCGAACTCGCCGACGATGGAGAGGTACCGCTCGGGATCGGCGATGATCTCGGCGAGCTTCTCGTTGTAGGCGTCCAGCAGCGAGGTGTCCTCCTGACGGAACACGGTGCCGCCGGCGCCGACCTGCTTCACGCCGTCGATCTCCTGCACGAAGCTCTCGGTGATCTCGACGTCGTCGACGGTGTTGTCCGCGAGGTAGTTCAGGGAGATGGCGGTCAGGGCGAAGGCGTCGGCGTTGCCGGACTTCAGCGCGTCCACGCCGTCCTGCGGGCCGCCCACCTCGATGCTGTCGAGCTCGAGGGCGGCGGCGTAGTCGGACTCGACCGCCCCGGCCATCGTCGCGACGGTCAGGCCCGAGTCCACGAACGAGTCCATGGTCTCGAGACCCTCGGGGTTGCCCACGGGGACCATCAGCGCGGTGGTGTACTGGAACTCGGGCTCGCTGAAGGCGGCCTGCGCGCAGCGGTCGGGCAGGATCGACATCCCCGCGCTGACCGCATCGAACTGCATGCCATTCAGCCCCGGGATGAGCGAGCCCCAGTCGGTGAGCTTGCCCTCGACGGTGTCGATGCCGAGCTCGCCGAAGATCTCGCGGTGCAGGGCGACGGTCGCGCCGATGACCTCGCCGCCCTCCTCGAAGCTGTACGGCGCCTCGCCGGCGAAGCCGACGGTGATGGTGCCGGCCTCCTGCAGACGGCTGAGCAGGTCCCCACCACCGCCGCCGTCGCTGCCGGACTCGCCGCCGCCGCCGGTGCTGGTGCGGCTGCAGGCGGCGAGCCCGCCGCCCAGGGCCGCGGCGGAGAGCACCAGGCCCGTGCCGCGGAAGAAGGTTCGTCGGTCGTGCGTGCTGCGGTGCGTCGTGCGGCCCATCTGCATGGTTTCCCTCTCGCCGGGAGATCCTTGCCGTGCACGCTCGTCGTGTCGGACAATCGGATCTCTGGATATCGGATTCCTGGTCACCGTACCGGTGGGTCGACAGTCGTCCACGACCTGCGGCCCTTTCGTGATGGGGTCGTGATCCTTCCGCGGCGCCCGTGACTGTGACAGCGATGACTCCCTCTGCGCGTGCGCCGGGGCGGGGAGGGAACGGATGATGGTGTCCTCGCACGCCCACCGGCGGCGCACCGTCACAGGAGGACCCATGCCCCCTCGTCAGGACTCCGTCCGGCTGCCGATGATGCAGCCGATCCGCCGTCCTTCGATCATCGACCAGGCCGAGCTCGAGCTGCGCAACGCCATCTTCGTCGGCGACCTCCGCCCCGGGGACACCATCCCCGAGGTCCAGGTCTCCAAGCAGATGGGCATCTCCCGCTCCTCGCTGCGCGAGGCGTGCCAGCGCCTGGTGCGCGACGGGCTGCTCACGCAGATCCCGGGCCGCGGCCTGTTCGTGACGACGATGGACGCAGGCACCCTGTCGGACTTCATCGACTACCGCCTCGGCATCGAGATGCAGGCGGCGACCAACGTCGCCGAGCACGTGGCCGCGCTGCGCGCCGACGGCGACGAGGAGCAGATCCCCCCGCTTCTGTTCCCGCTGCGGGAGTGCGTGGAGCGGACCCGTCGCGCGCTCGCGGCGGGCGAGGTGATCGAGGCGGGCAACGCCGACCTCGACCTCCATCAGCGCCTCGCGGAGATCTCCCGCAACCGCTTCCTGGTCACGGCGATGAACACGATCGTGATCCTCACCCGCATGGGCACCTTCTCCGATCCTCGCGGCTACGGCGTGCGCGCGGACCTCACCGACACCCATGAGCAGCTCGTCGCCGCGCTCGAGGCGGGCGACGCCTCCACCGCGCGCAAGCTCCTGCGCGAGTCGCTGCGCTCGCTCGCGGCGCGCCTGCGCGGGGACGAGGAGGAGCAGGACCTGGTGCGCGACCCGGACCTGCTGGAGTCCGACGGGCCGGAGTGGACCACTCTGGAGGGCGAGTCGCCGGCCTTGTGAGAGCCGGACACGAGAAGGGCCCCTCCCGGCGAGATCATCGCTGGTGAGGGGCCTTTTCGGCGGAGACGAGAGGATTTGAACCTCCGAGGCGATTGTAGTCGCCTACTCCCTTAGCAGGGGAGCGCATTCGGCCGCTCTGCCACGTCTCCTGGCGCCGCGGTGTCGCGGCACGCCGAGCCAGCATACGGGAGCGAGCGGGGTGCGCCAAAGCGAGGCGGAGCGGTTCGCGTCACACCTCTCCCCCGCCCGGCCCGCGGCTCAGAGGCCGAGCTTCTCCTGCAGCAGCGCGATGTGCTTCGGGGTGCCCACGCGGTACTTGACGAAGGTGAGGACGCCCGCCTCGTCGATCGCGAAGGTCGAGCGGATCGTGCCCTGGACGATCTTCCCGTACATGTTCTTCTCGCCCCAGGCGCCGTAGGCGGTCATCACCTCGTGGGACTCGTCGGAGGCGAGGGTAAAGGGCAGGTCCTGCTCGGCGACGAACCGGTCGAGCTCGGGGACCGGATCGGGCGAGATCCCGATGACGCGGTAGCCGGCGTCGAGGAACATCCGGTGGTTGTCGCGCAGGTCGCAGGCCTGCTTGGTGCACAGCGAGGTGTTCGCGGCGGGATAGAACCACAGCAGCGCCGGCGCTCCGCGGAGGTCCTCGAGGGTGATCCTCCCGCCGCCTGCGGTGGGCAGGTCGAGGGCGGGGGCGGCATCGCCGACGGCGAGCTTGACGGGAGCGGACGACATGATCCTCCGAAAGGGGGCTGGGTGCTGTGTGGCAGGACGCCCAGCCTAGCGACGGCGCAGGCCGCGTCCGAGATAGGTCTCGCGGAAGCGCCGCTCGGCGTGGCGGTCCCCGAGCAGCAGCAGCTGCACCTCGGAGGAGGCGGGGATCGACTCGGTGTCGTAGCCGAGGGTGCCGTCCGCCTCGAGCACCGCGACGATGTCGCAGCCGGTGCGGCGGTGCACCTCGTCGTCCCGGAGGGGGCGGCGCATGAGGGAGGCCGGGCAGGGGGCGAGGAACAGCTCGTTGCCCTCGGCCAGCAGCACTCGGTGGCTGAAGCCGGCGTGGTTCCACAGGTCGGTGGCGCCGATGGTGGCGTAGGAGAGCACCCCGTCGGCCCCGGCCCGGTAGAGGGTGGCGACGTTGCGCTCGTAGGTGGCGCGGGAGACGATCTGCAGCTCGGGCCGCAGGCGCCGGCAGAACAGGGTGAGGTAGACGTTCAGGTCGTCGTCGCGCGGGGTGACCAGCACGGCGGAGGCGTGCTCGAGGCCGGCGCGGCGCAGGATCCGCTGGTCGGCGGCGTCCCCGTGGACCACGGCGTAGCTCGCGGTCCCCTCGAGCACCGAGTAGGAGTTCTCGACCCGGCCCGGTTCGATCTCGACGATCGTGTTCGGGACGCCTCCGTCGCTGAGCGCCCGGGAGGCGGCGCGGCCCACGCGCCCGCCGCCGAGGATCACGACCGGCTGCTCCTCGGAGTCCTCGCCGCACTGGAACCGGCGGTCGTACTCGGCGAGGTCCCCGGCGGTGCCCGCCAGGACCAGCACGGTCCCGTCGGTGATCCGCAGGTCCGGGGTCATCGCGCGCAGCCGGCCCTTGCGCAGCACGGCGAGGATCCGCACCCGGGAGCGCTGCATCTCGACGGCCTCGCCGAGGAGCTTCCCCACCAGCTCGGTGCCGCGCGCCGCGGCCTCGGCGATGATCGTGTCGCCGATGGTGCCGATCGCGTGGACGCGGCCGGTGGAGCCGAGCACGCGGGAGGCCATCTCGCGGCCGAGGACCTGCCCGAGCTCGAGCACGTGGTCGGCGCCGGCGAGGTCGAGCACGTCCACCGAGGCGGGCTTCGAGGCGGTCACGGCCACGGGCACGGTGGCGGCGGCCTGGCGCACCGTGAAGGCGACGTTGGTGTTGGCGTGATCGTCGAGGGTGGAGATCACCAGCCGCGCCCGCGCCGCGCCCGCGTTGCGATAGGTGAACGCTGAGTCGAGGGGACCGACGACGACCTGCCGGCCCTGGTCGTGCAGCTCCCCCGCCTTCACAGCGTCCTCCAGCAGCATCACCGCCGGGATGCCGGAGCGCTCGGCGCGGGCGGCGAAGGCCTGGGTGACGGCGTCGGAGCCGACCAGCAGCACGTGGTCGCTGACCCCCGGGGCGACCTTGCGCGGGGTGCGGGTGGCGCGTCGATGGTCCAGCCACGGCGTGACCAGGTACTGGATCACGAAGAAGGGGAGCAGCACGAGCATGTAGACCACGCCGCTGAGCAGCACCCAGAGGGAGAACAGGCGCCCCGCGTCGTCGTCGAAGGTGATGTCGCCGTAGCCGAGCGTGGACATCGTCGTGATGGTCCAGTAGATCGCGCTCGGCCAGGAGTGCTCGTCGCCCTCAAGGTGCATGAGCAGCTTGAAGCCCGCGGCATGGGCGATGACCATCGTCGCCCCGACGCCGAGGATCACGAATCCCGCCTTGGAGCGTCGGCCGACGAGCGGATGCCGCTCCGCGCGTCGGTGCTCGCGCGCCGTCTGGCCCATGGCTGCCCTCGCTCTCCGGTCGGTCTCCTGCGGCCGCGCGGTCGCGGCCGCTCGAATCGTAGGCCCATGGCGGGCCGAGGGCGACCCCGCTCCCGATGCCTGAGCCGAGCCTCACCTCGTCCGCGCGCCGCCCCGGCACCCGGAGGGGCGCGGCCGACCAGATCGCCTTCACCCTGGTCTACCGGCTCGGCCTGGCGATGTTCTACGATATCGCCTTCATCGTGCTGGCCCCGTCGGCCGACCCGAGGGTTGCGGGCTCAGCACACGGTGCCGGGTCCGCTCTGCCAGGCATGGGCGACGAGCTCCTCGAGCACCGACTCGTCGATGTCCGGCAGCTTCTTCACCCACACGCAGCCCACCCCGCGGCGGTGCTTGCCGAGCTTCTCGAGCAGCTCGTCGGAGCGCGGGAAGCCCTGGATGCCGTAGAGGGCGAGGTCGGCCTTGCGAGGACTGAAGCCGAGCTGGAAGGTGTCGCCCTCCCGGCCGGTGGCGTAGCGATAGTGCACCTCGCCGTAGCCGATCATGCTCGGACCCCACATCGTGGCCTGCTCGCCGGTGGCGCGGCCGAAGAGCTCCAGCAGCCGCGCTCCCTCCTCGCGGCGCCTGCCCTCAAGGCCGTCGACGTAGTCGGCCGGGTCCGCCGAGGTGGTGTGCGTCTTGATGTCCTTCGCGCTCTTCCCGGTCGCGCCCCGGGTGACGGTGGAGCGGCCCCGAGCTGGGGCGGGCGGGTTCGTCATCCCCTCGCCGTGCTCGAGCAGCAGGGCCTGCAGCCGCCCGCCCGAGGCGGGGCCCACCCCGTGCAGCTCGGCGAGCTCCGCCCAGTCCCGACCGACGAGCTGGTCGACGATGGTGATCCCCTGCTCGGCGAGGGCGCGGGCAGCGGGGGCGCCGACGCCGGGGACGTGGCCGATGGGTGTGCTCGGTGCGCTCATGGCAGAGAGTATGACCGAGCCCCGCGGCCGACGGGAAGGCGTCGGCCGCGGGGCTCGGGACGGTGCGGCGGCCAGGACCGCCGGGGATCAGCGGCGCTCGTCGAGGGCGCGCACGCCCTTCCACGCGGCGGGGATCAGCAGCGCGGCCAGCGCGGCCTTGACCAGGCCGCCGGGGATGAAGGGCCACAGGCCCGCGGCGAGCACGGCGCCGAGGTCGGCGCCCGCGCCGAGGACGGCGTTGAGGATCATCGCGAGGTACGGCAAGCCGACGAGGAAGGGCACGACGCTCGCGGCGACGAAACCGGTCATGGCGAGCACGGGGCGGCGGTCCCAGGCACGCTCGGCGAACCAGCCGGCGACGAAGGCGGCGGGGATGAAGCCGAGCACGAAGCCGAAGCTCGGCGAGAGGACCATCGCGGGTCCGCCGGAGAACTCGGCGAAGACGGGCGCGCCGGCGAGGCCGACGGCCATGTAGGTCGCCAGCGAGATCGCCCCGCGACGGGAGCCCAGCGCCGCGCCGACGAGGATCACGCCGAGGGTCTGTCCAGTGATCGGCACGAGCGGCAGCGGGATCGTGACCTGGGCGAGGACCGCGACGACCGCGGCGCCGGCGGCGACGAGCAGGGCATCGCGCAGCAGGGTGCGGTGCGGGGCCAGAGCGTCGGCCAGGACGGGACGGCGAGCCGGGACGGCGATCGCGGACATGGGACTCCTCGGAGGCTGGAAAGCTACGGCGAGGTCCCAGGGTACGCACTCACCGCCGCGCGATCACCCCGAGGTCCGTCGCGACCCATCGTGCGCCGCCGCTCCGCTCCTCGCGGCGGGCGAAGCGGTAGAGGCTGTACCGCACGCGCAGCGCCGTCGGCGCTCGGCCGTCGAACGGGTCGCGGGCGAGCAGTCGGCGCACCCCGGGGTCCCCGTCGGCGAGCCGCTCGAGCAGCGCCACGAACCACGGCTCGGCGCCGGGCCGCAGCGCGAGGAACCACATCTGCCAGTCGAGTCGCAGGTGATAGGGCGCGACCTGGCGGGGAGGTCGGCGCAGGTCGCCGGGCTTGCCGCGGAACTCGTATGCCTGCCAGGTCTCCTCCGCGGCCTCCTGCCCCGCGGCGTCCTCGGTCCCTTCGATGAGCACCTCGTACCGCCGCTCGGTCATCGAGCCGAAGGCGCCGTAGGCGTTCACGAGGTGGAAGCGGTCGAAGCTCGCATTCATACGCTGGTGCGAGGAGAACAGGTTCGCGAGCGGCTTCCTGGAGAGCACGACGAGCAGGGCGAACGCGGCGCCGACCAGCGCCGTCCACCACAGCGGCGAGGACACCTCCGCGCCCGCGCCGCCGCCGTCGGCCCCGAGCGGCACCCCGAACCAGCTCCACCCCGGGAACGGGCCTCCGAGCAGCCAGCGCCAGAACGCATCGGAGATCGCGGCGCAGGCCACGAGGATCGTCAGCCAGTTCAACCAGGCGTAGTTCCCGGTCATGACCAGGAACAGCTGGGTGGCGATCACGGCGCAGGCGGCGAAGGACGCGACCGGCTGCGGGGCGAGCACGAGCCAGATGATCCCGAGCTGCACGGCGTGGCTGCCGAGCACCTCGGCCCGGTGCCACCAGCGGGGCATGAGGTGGGCGGTGCGGCTGAGCGGGCCCGGCATCGGCTGGGTCTCGTGGTGGTGGTCCATCGCCGTGAGGTCCCGCCAGGAGCGGTCCCCGCGCATCTTGATCATCCCGGCGCCGAACTCGAGACGGATCAGCAGCCAGAGCAGGAACAGGATCATCAGCTGCGGCGGCGGGACCGCGTGCGAGCCGAGCAGGCCCACGAGCGCCCCGCACTCCAGCAGCATCGACTCCCAGCCGTAGCCGTAGAAGATCTGTCCCACCGAGACGATCGACAGGTACATCACCCACATCGCCCCGAACACCGCGAGCATGCTCCAGGCGGGCCCCTGCTGCGGCAGCCCGACCACGACGGCGAGCCCGAGCAGCATCCCCAGCAAGCACATCCCGCGCAGCAGCGCATCGCTGTAGGGGACGTGGCGGAAGAGCGTGGGCCCGGCCCGGTCCCCCGCCCGTGCGAGGAATGCGGGCACCGGCAGCAGCCCCTTCTCCCCCAGCAGCACCGGGAACTGGTGGAAGGTCGAGAGGAACGCGAGGACGTACACCGCCGCGACGCCCCGCTGCACGATCTCGCGGGCGATCCACGAGTCCTGGGCGTCCAGCAGGCCGATCCAGCTCGTCCAGTCCATGCTCCTCACCTCCGCGTCGCGGGTACTCCCCGATTCTCACCCTCGCCGCCTGCGCGCGCCATCGCGTCGGCCGCGCTCCGGGGCGAGGGAGATCTCGGCGGGCGTCAGCGCAGCAGATCCACCAGTGTCGCGCCCGCCCACCAGCTGCCCAGCGCGATCACGAGCGTGAAGCTGAGGTTCCACAGTGCGGCGGGGAGGGGGGTGAGCTGGGCGAGCTGGCCGGGGTCGTCCTGCCGGCCGCCCCGGCGGAGCACGGAGCCGAGGTGGCGCCAGGCCCCCAGCAGCAGGAACACCCCGGCGGCGAGGGTGAGCAGGGCGGTGAGCGCGGGGCTGCCCCACCACCACAGCGCCCCGATCCCGGCGGCGCTGGCGAGCACGGCGAGGACGGTGTGCCCGGAGCGGGTGAACACGAGGGAGACCACCAGCACGACCAGCGCCGCGAACAGGGCGGTGCGCGCCCAGCCGTGCAGCGCGATCTGCACCAGCAGCGCGCCGACGACCGCGGGTGCGGGATAGCCGGCCCAGGTCGAGAGGATCCGGCCGATCCCGCGGCGGGGGCCGACGGTGACGGCGTGGCCGGACATGTCGGCGGAGACGACGAAGCCGGTGAAGCGCCGGCCCATGAGGATCCCGACGGCGGCGTGGCCGAGCTCGTGCACGATCGTCACGCCGGGGCGCAGCAGCCGCCACAGCGGCGGCACCACCACGGCGAGCGCTGCGACGGCCAGGGCGAGCAGGATCCAGGGCCCGTCGTCGGGGACGGGTCCGGGCGCGAGGCGCCCTCCGATCGCGTCGAGGATCTCGCCGATGTCCATCGGGCCATGGTGGCACCGGTGCCCCGGAGGCTGCTGGGAGCGTGGAAGACTGGCGGGACCCGTTGTCGAGGACTCCAGGAGCAGGTGGCATCGCATGTCCCCCCGCGATCACCGCATCGATCCCGCGCTCGCGTCCTGGATCACCGCCCCCGGCGAGGACCCGCAGAATCCGCTGCTGCGGCTGTCCTTCGCGCTGGTCTCTCCGCCGGTCTCGGCCCGCCTGCTGGTGACGGGTCTCGGCACCTTCCGCGCCGCGCTCAACGGCGCCGAGGTGGACGATGCACGTCTGGACCCCGGCCTCACCGATCCTCGCGCGCGCATCCAGGTGCGGGAGCTCGAGGTGGGCGCGCTGCTGCACCGCGGCGAGAACGTGCTGGGCATCGAGCTGGGACGCGGCTTCCATGCGATGACCACCCCGAACGAGTGGCGCTGGCACCTGGCGCCCTGGCGGGGTCCGGTGCGAGCCTGGGCGCATCTGCGGATGCATCTGGCCGACGGCTCCTCCCGGGCTGTCGCCACCGGCCCGGACTGGCGCACCCGCCCGGGCCCGGTGGCCTTCGACTCGATGTACGAGGGCGAGACCTTCGCCCCGGTCGAGGACCCGGAGGCCTGGCTGCTCCCCGGCTACGACGACTCGGACTGGGCGCCGGTGCTGGCGGCGTCCTCCCGGCGCGGCGCCCGACGGGGCGGACACGGCCGCGAGGTCCCTGAGCCGATGATGGTCCGACAGGTCCAGGAGCCGGTCCGGGAGCAGGAGGAGATCACGCCCTCGGTCGTCTCCTCCTCACCCACCCGCACCGTGCTGGACATGGGACGGGTGATCGCCGGCTGGTGCCGTTTCTCGCTGCGCGAGGACGTCCCGGCCGACGCCCCGCCGCTGCTGCTGGTCGCCCGCCATGCGGAGAAGCTGCGGGAGGACGGCCGGGTCGATGCGCGCAACGAGCACGTGCACACGGACCGCTTCCAGGAGGACCGCCTCCGCCTGGAGCCCGAGTGCGCCCGCTCCTTCGCGCCCCGCCACTCCTACAAGGGCTTCCGCTACGTCGAGATCGAGGCATCGCCCGGGGACCTCGCGCGCGTGCAGGTCACCGGCATCCTCGCCCATGCCGACCTGCGCCCCGCGAGCACGCTGACCAGCTCGGACGCGCACGTCGAGGCGATGGACGCGGCGATGCGGGCCTCGCTCGCGAACAACCTCCACCACGTCCCCACCGACACCCCGAGCCAGGAGAAGAACGGCTGGACGGGGGACGCGCTGACGTCGCTCGCGGCGATGACGACAGGCTTCGACATGCGCCGGATGCTGCGCAAGTGGCTGGAGGACCAGGTGGACGGCCAGCGGGCCGACGGCTCTCTCGCGGTCATCTCCCCGAGCCCCGGCTGGGGCTACGAGGAGGTCTCCCCCGCCCCGGAATGGACGTGCCTGCTGCCGGTGCTGCTGGACGAGATGGTGTGCGAGTACGGGGAGACGGACCTCGTCACTCGACATGCTGCGGCCGCGGCCCGGTATCTCGCCCATGAGCTGGACCGACAGGACGAGGACGGACTGATCTCCTCGGTGCTCGGCGACTACCTCTCCCCCGGCAGCCCGGGCCCCGCCCCGGAGGACAGGCGCCTGTCGGGCACGCTCCTGGTGGCCCACGCCCTGCGCCGCCTGGCTCATGCGCTCGAGCGCGCGACATCGGCCGGCGAGCCTCTCGCGCCGGACCTCCCCACCCCCGACGCCCTCCGCGCCGACGCCGCGACCCTCGAGCAGGCGGTGAACTCCGTCTTCCTCGACGCGGCCCGCGGCCTCTATCGCGACCCGGGCACGGCCGCGGAGCCCGGCACGCCCACCTACCGCCAGACCTCGAACATCCTCCCCCTGGCCTTCGACATCGTCCCACCCGAGCAGGTGGACGCGGTCGTGGCGCACCTGGTGGATGACCTCACCGCCCGCGGCGACCACCACGACTGCGGCCACCTCGGGGTCCGCTTCCTGCTGCCCGTGCTCTCCGCGCACGGCCACGGCGCGCTCGCGTGGCGGGTGCTCTCGAATCCGACAGCGCCGGGCTGGCGGGCCTGGCTCGAGTCCGGCAACTCGACCTTCGCGGAGATGTGGGAGGAGCCGCGCTCGCACTCCCACTACTTCATGGGCACGCCCGTGACCTGGCTCCACGAGCACGTGGCCGGGCTGCGCCGCGGCGCCGAGGGCTGGGAGGAGTTCGTCGTCGCCCCGGACCCGGACGTCCCTGTCGGCCGCATCGCGATGACCCGCGCGACGGACTTCGGCGAGATCGCCCTGGACCTCGACCGCGAGGCCCGCGTCCTCGCCCTCACAGTCCCGGACGGCACCCGCGCGACGGTCGTCCTCCCGCAGGAGCCGGGCACGGCGGCGCCGCAGGAGCTCGGCCCCGGAGAGCACCTGCTCCGCTGGTGACCGTGCCGCGGCCGCGGGCGCTCCGCGGCTCCACCGGGCACGACGACGCCCGCCGGCCCGGCAGGTGCCGGGACGACGGGCGTCGAGGTGGTGCGGAAGCTCAGATGCCGCGGATGTTCGTCGCCTGCAGACCCTTGGGGCCCTGCTCGACGTCGAACTCCACGCGCTGGTTCTCCTCGAGGTCACGACGGCCGGTGCCGACGATCGCGGAGAAGTGCGCGAACACATCGGCGGAGCCGTCCTCGGGGGCGATGAAGCCGTAGCCCTTGTCGGAGTTGAACCAGCTGACGATGCCAGTAGCCATGGCGGTATTTCCTTCGTTGTCGTGAGTCACGGTCCGTGACCCGTAGATCCGTGACGACGGCGCCGTCGCGGATGGGAGCATCCCGGGAGCACGGCGACCGGTGTGGTCGTCGCGGCGGGGTGCGGGTGCGGCCACGGGGGCCGCCTGAGCCGCGGTCGACGACGTGACGTCGCCGATGCGGCCGATCTGGGGCCCGGAGGCCGTGGGTGCCCCTCCGGCGAGCGCGGCGACAGGGGCGTCGGCATCGGCTCGGAGCCGGGAGGGGGCGGGGCGCTCGGCGAGTACCGCGAGCGACCGGGGATGGTGCGGAGAGGAGTTCGTGGGCAGAGCGGAGGAGGTGATGGAGTCCCTGTCTCGTCGGTGATGCGCGACCGTCGTCGGTCGCCCCCGAGGGAGGCATCCTGCGCCGTGCACGCCAAGACTACGTCATCGGCGGGGCTGCGGGGGCCCGGGTGTGATCCAGGAGACCCCGCCATCGGCCCGGGGCCCCGCCCTCATGTCTCCCACCGCACCTGCTCGGCCCGCTTGTCCGGGCGCCATCCGCGCCACACCGGATGGCGCAGCCGGCCGTCCTCGGTGCGTTCGGCATGCTGCACCTCCCCCACCAGGTCGGCGCGGACCCATTCCGCATCGCGCCGGTCCGCGGAGGGGACGTCGTCGACCGGTGGGGTCTTCCGGGCGCGGGAGCGGAGCCGGCCCGCGATCTCCTCGAGGTCGCGGGCGGAGAACCCGGTGCCCACACGGCCGGCGTAGTGCAGATCCCCGCTCGGGTCGGGCACGGCGACCAGGAGGGAGCCGATCGTCCCGGACCGCTCCCCCTTGCCGTGGCGCCACCCGATCACCACGACCTCCTGGTGACGGGCGTTCTTCAGCTTGATCCAGGTGCGTGTGCGCTTGCCCGGCCGGTACACGCCGCTCTCCGTCTTCGCCATCACCCCTTCGAGCTGGAGCTCCTTCGACAGTGCGATCGCCTGGTCCACGTCGCCGTGGTCGGCGTGAGGAAGCTGGACGTGGTCGGTGGCGTGCACCGCCTCGAACAGCCCCTCGCGCCGCTGCCGGTAGGGGGTGCGCAGCAGCGATTCACCGCCGCGCACGAGCAGGTCGAAGAGCATGACGTGGACCTCGACGTCCTTCCGGGCCCGCTCGACGTCGCGCTCCCGGGTGAGGCCGAGCCGCTGCTGGAGCCGGGAGAAGGAGGGCCGGTCACGGCCGTCGAGGGCCACGATCTCCCCGTCGAGCACGGTCTCCCCCGCCTCCCGCAGGGGCGGCGCCACGGCGTCGACGAGCTCGGACAGCTCGGGGAACGTGACGGTGAGGTCCTTGCCGCCGCGGCTGGTCAGACGGACCCGGTCGCCCACGACGGTCGCGATGACACGCACCCCGTCCCACTTCATCTCGAAGGCCCACTCGTCCTGCTCGCGGATGTCCTCCCGGCTCCCGAGGGTGGCGAGCATCGGAGCGATCGGCTCGCCCATCTCGACGTCCTCCGACGTCACCGTGGGGGCGGGGCCGGGTCCCTCTGCGCCGTCGGCCTCGGGCTGGTCCTTCATCAGGTGCAGCAGCCAGTTCGCCTCGGCCTTCTCCTGCGCCGCCTCGGAGCGGCGCGATCCGCCCATGCCCCCGGTGTGGAGGAGGGCGAAGCGTCGGGGCACGCCGCCGAGCCCGCCGTCGGGCCGTCCGTGGCAGACCACGATCACCTCGCGCCCCTCGCGCCACTTCTCGATCTCGATCGTGCCGGTGTCCCAGAGGGTGACGTCGCCGCCGCCGTACTCGTCCTTCGGGATGGTGCCCTCGAAGGTGCCGTATTCGAGCGGATGGTCCTCGGTCTGCACGGCCAGGCGGTTGACGCCCGTCTCGAGCGGCGGCCCCTTGGGCACCGCCCAGGAGACCAGCACGCCGTCGTGCTGGAGGCGGAAGTCCCAGTGCAGACGGCTGGCGTGATGCTCCTGGACGACGAACATCGGCTCCGCATCCTCGAGCGCCTCCTGCGCGGCGGCGCTGCCGACGTCGGGGGCGGGGACGGGCTCGGGCGTGCGCTCGGGGTCGCGTTTCGAGCGGTACACCTCGAGCCGGTCGCGGGCCCGCCCGGCCGGCGCGGCGCCGCCCGCCTCGTCCTGCCCGAGGGGCGCGAGGGTGTCGACCCCGCCCTCGACCCGTTCGAGCACCTCGGCCATCTCGAGGTGCGCGAGCGCGGGGTCCTCGATCTCCTCCCACGTGCGCGGGGCGGCGACGGTGGGCCGCAGGCGTCCGCGCAGGGAGTAGGGGCAGACCGTCGTCTTCTTGCCGTTGTTCTGCGACCAGTCCACGAGGACCTTGCCGGCACGCTTCGAACGGGACTGGGTGCTGATCACCTCCTCGGGGTGGTCGGTCTCGAGAGCTCGGGCGAGCTCGTGCGCGACCTGGTCGACCTCCTCGGAGCTCGCGCTGCCGTCCAGCGGCGCGTAGAGGTGGATGCCCTTGGAGCCGGAGGTCACCGGGAAGCTCTCGAGGCCCATGTCGGTGAGGATCTCACGGCACCAGGCCGCTACACGGGCGCACTCCGCCAGCCCGGTCCCCTCGCCGGGGTCGAGGTCCAGGACCATCCGGTCGGGACGTGCGGGCTCGAGGTCCGCGTCGAAGCGCCACTGGGGCGTGTGGACCTCGAGCGCGGCGAGCTGGGCGAGCCAGACGAGGACGGCCGCCTCGTCCACGAGCGGGTAGGTGGAGACGCCGTCGCTGTGCTCGATGTCGGCGCGGGGGATCCAGTCCGGGGCGTGGTCCTCGAGGTCCTTGCGGAAGAACACCTTGCCCGGCGACTCGGCGGTGCCCACCCCGTCCACCCAGCGCTTGCGCGTCGCCGGGCGACGCGTCGCCTGCGGGACCATCACCGGGGCGATGCGGTGGTAGTAGTCGATCACCTCGCCCTTCGTGGTGCCCGTGGCCGGGTAGAGGACCTTGTCGAGGTTCGACAGCCTCAGCCGGCGCCCGTCGATCTCCACCTGCTGCTCTCGAGTGGCCATGTCCCCACTGTGCCCCCGCTCACCGGATCCGTCACGCGCCGGGCCGCGGCGCCGACCGATCGTTCCTGGCGGCGCGCCGCGCCCCGTGGTGTCATGGGGCATGCGTGCGATATGGAGCGGTGAGATCACCTTCGGACTCGTGAACGTGCCGGTGAAGCTCTACGGGGCGACACGTTCGCACGACATCTCCTTCCACCAGGTGCACGACGACGACCACGGGCGGATCCGCTACGAGCGGCGCTGCGAGGTGTGCGGGCGGGAGATCGACTACGAGCACATCGACAAGGCATACGAGGACGGCGACAAGACGGTCGTGCTCTCCGACGAGGAGCTCGATGCCCTCCCGGCGGAGGAGAACGACGAGATCGACGTGGTCCAGTTCGTGCCCTCGGACCAGGTGGACCCGATCCTGCTGGGCACCTCGTACTTCCTCGAGCCCGTCGGCCGCTCCTCGAAGGCCTACGTGCTGCTGCGGAGGACCCTCGAGGAGACCGAGCGCACCGCGATCGTCACCTTCACGCTGCGGACGAAGACGCGCCTGGGCGTGCTCCGGGTGCACGAGGACCTGCTGGCCCTGCAGACCCTGCGCTGGCCGACCGATCTCAAGGACGTCGACTTCGGGCCCTCGAGGTCGAAGGTCTCCGCGAAGGAGATGGAGATGTCCGCCGCGCTGGTCGAGCAGTTCAGCGACGACTTCCATCCCGAGCAGTTCACGGACGAGTACCAGGCGGAGCTGCGCCGGATGCTCGAGGCGAAGCTGGAGGAAGGCGACACGGTCGACACCGACGCGACCTTCGGGAAACAGAGCTCCGGGGAGGACTCGGAGGAGGGCGGCAAGGTCATCAGCCTCATGGACGCCCTCGAGCGAAGCGTGCGGAGGCGCCGCGGCGGCGACACAGGAGCGAGCGACAACGAGACGTCGCGCGCCACCAAGAAATCCGGCGGCACCAAGAAGTCGGGCGGCACTAAGAAATCCGGAGGCGCGAAGAAGTCCGGCAGCAATAAATCCGGCACCAAGAAGTCCGGCAACAAGAAGTCCAGCAGCAGCAGCAAGAAGTCCGGTACCGCGAAGAAATCAGGCGCTTCGAAGAAGTCCGCGTGAGGCCGCGCTGTGACCGGGAGGAGCGCCACGCCGGCACCCGAGGGCTGCGCCTCGCGGGCATCGTCCGCCGATGAGCACGGCTGAGTGACCGCGTGGGACGCGGTGGAACGGTTCAGCCGAGCACGGCACCATGGGGACGATCACTGTTCCTGCACCCCGAGGAGTTCCCATGACCGTCGTCGTCACCGCCGTGTTCCAGCCCAAACCCGGCAAGCAGAAGGAGCTCGCCGAGGCTATGCGCCGCGGCATCGAGGCCGTCCACACCGAGAAGGGCTGCGAGCTCTACGCGATCCATGACGCCGAGGACGGCACCGTGACGATGATCGAGAAGTGGACGACGGCCGAGGACCTCGACGTCCACGGCGACAGCGACCAGGTGAAGATCCTCCGCGCCGACATCGCCGACCTCATCGAGGGCCCCGCGACCGTCACCCGCATGACCCCGATCCCCGCGGGGACGGAGTCGCAGGGCGCCCTCCGAGCACCTCCGAGCGCACGAGCCCCGGGGCGGAGCGGGACAGCACGCCCTGGGGCTCCATAGCGCGCAACGTCGCGCTCGTCGCAGCGTCGCTGGCGATGGTGTGGCTCGCGCTGAACGTGCGCCTGCCCTCGCTGGACGAGCTGCGGGCGGACATCGACGACTTCGGCGCCTGGGCACCGCTGGCCTTCATCGGCCTCTACGCCCTGGTGGCGCTGACCCCGATCCCCGTGACGATCATGGCGGTCGCCGGCGGGATGCTGTTCGGCCTGGGTCCCGGCACGCTCCTGTCGATGATCGGGGTGACAGCCGGCTGCCTCGGCGCGTACTGGCTCGCCCGTGCCCTGGGCCGCGAGACGGTGATGCGGGCGCTCGGCTCGCACCGGGGAGTCGTCGAGGAGCGCCTCGAGGGCGGCGGGTTCTACGCGGTGTGCACGCTGCGGCTGATGCCCGGGATCCCCTACTGGCCGGTGAACTACGGCAGCGGCGCCCTGGGGATCCCGAGCCGTGAGTTCCTGCTGGCGACGGCGCTGGCCAGCTTGCCAGGCCAGGTCTCCCTCATCGCGGTCGGCGCCTTCCTCGCCTCCCCGGACGTGCTGCACGGCAGCGTGGTGGCGGTCTCCTGGCTGGTCGTGATCGTGCTGACGGTGCTCTCCTACCGGCGCTGGCGCGCCACCCGCACTGCGGACGGGGCGGCGGGGACGGCCGGGGCGACCGACGACGCATGAGCCCCGCTCACCTCGCTCGACGTCGGGTCCGAGGGCGCTGCCGGGGCCCCGTCCGGGTCTGGACTGCGGGGCACCCCGACGGAGCAGGCCCACGGTTCCGCGAGAGGGCACGGCACCGACCGGCCGCAGCGAGCCGCCCGGCCCGCGCGTCAGGACCGATCCGGACGCCGCCACCGCGGAGATCACCGGGCTCGAGCCGTCCCACCCCCTGTACGCCGAGGTGCGCGAGCGGATCGCGTCCCCGGTATATTCGCGTCACACGGACTGAGCACCCCGCCCGAGCCGTCCCCGACTTCTCGCCCGCAGCCCACGGCCGCGGGACCACTCGATCGAAAGGCATCCCCATGGCAGAGCGCACCGTCACGATCGCCAGCGCTTCCGGGCTCCACGCCCGCCCCGCCGGCATCTTCGCCCAGGCCGCTGCGCAGCAGCCCGCCACCGTGACCATCGAGAAGGCCGGCGGCAGCGCCGTGCAGGCCTCGAGCATGCTGATGCTCATGACCCTCGGTGCCGGCCACGGCGACGAGGTGACCCTCCGCGCCGAGGGCGAGGGGGCCGAGGAGTCGGTCAACGCTCTCGCGGACCTGCTCGAGAAGGACCTCGACGCCGAGGAGTGAGCGAGAGCCTCACCCGATGCAGAAGGGCGCCCCACCAGCTGGTGGGGCGCCCTTCTCGCGTCGGGGCCGGTCAGCCTCTCACAGCCCCAGCTCGCCCAGGATCGGCAGGTTCGCGCGGACCAGGCTCACCGCGTCCTCGGAGGTGCGGGCCGCGAGCGCCTTCGCGGCGAGGTCCTTGGCCTGCTCGAGGGTGACGGTCGAGAGGACCTTCGCGACGGCGGGCAGGGAGCGCGGGGTCATCGACAGCGAGTTCACGCCGAGGCCGACGAGCACCACCGCGAGTCCGGGATCGCCCGCCGCCTCGCCGCACACGCCGACGGGCTTGTTCGCGCTCTCCCCGAACGCCTCGGGGTCGCCGCCGGCCGCGCGGGCGCCGTCGCAGGTGGCCTTCACCAGCGCGAGCACGGCGGGCTGCCAGGGCGAGTTCAGGTGCGCGAGGGAGCCGAGCTGGCGGTCGGCGGCCATCGTGTACTGGGTGAGGTCGTTGGTGCCGATCGAGGCGAAGTCGGACTCGGCGAGGTGGCGGTCGGCGGTGATCGCGGCCGAGGGGGTCTCGACCATGATCCCGGCCGGCTCGAGGCCGCGCTCGCGGCACAGGCCCACGAAGTCCTCGGTCTCGTCGACGGTCGCGATCATCGGCGCCATCACCCAGGGCCTCGCCTCGGTGCTCTTCGCGGCGGCGGCGATCGCGTCGAGCTGGTTGGTCAGCACCGAGCGCTTCTCCCAGGAGGTGCGATAGGCGCGCACGCCGAGGGCGGGATTGGGCTCGTCGGCGTCGGTGAGGAAGGGCAGGGGCTTGTCGGCGCCCGCGTCGATCGTGCGCACCACGACCTTCTTGCCCGGGAAGTGCGCGAACGTCTCCGCGTAGGCGGCGGTCTGCTCCTCCACGCCGGGCTCGTCCTCGCGGCCCAGGAACAGGAACTCGGTGCGGAACAGGCCCACGCCGTCGGCGTGGGCGGCGGCCGCCTTCTCGGCGTCCTTGGCGCCGCCGATGTTGGCCAGCAGCTGCACGCGGGTCCCGTCGGCGAGGACCCCTCCCCCGCCCTCGTAGGTCAGGGGGTTGCGCTGCAGCTCGGCCCACGCCTGGGAGAGGCGCTGGTGCTCCTCGGTGACCTCGTCGGTGATGGTGCCGAAGCCGGCGTCGATGAACACCTCGGTGCCGTCGGAGAACTCGTGGATCCCCTTCGCGGCGACGATCGCGGGCAGGCCCAGCTGGCGGGCGAGGATCGCGGTGTGCGACTGGGGCCCGCCGTCGGAGGTGACCAGGGCGAGCACCCGAGCGGGGTCGAGGGTGGCGGTGTCGGCGGGGGCGAGGTCGATGGCGGTGAGCACGAACGGCTCGTCGACCTCGGGGATGCCGGGGGCCTGTTCGCCGCGCAGCTCGGCGACGATGCGGGCGCGGACGTCGCGCACGTCGGTGGCGCGCTCGGCCATGTACCCGCCGAGGTTCTCGAGCATGGAGGCGACCTGGTCGCCGGCCTCCCACACCGCCCGTTCGGGCGTCTTTCCGCCGGAGAGGACGAGCCCCTGGGCGGTCTGCGTGAGGGAGGGGTCTGCGGCCATCTGCGCGGTCGCCTCGAGGATCTTCTCCCCATCGCCGTTCGCGCGCTCGGCGAGGCGGGCGAGAGTGGCCTGCACGGCGGCGGCCGCGGCGGGGATCCGCTCGGACTCGGCCTGCGCATCGGCACCCTCAAGCAGGGTCGCATCCGCCGCGGGCTCGGCGACCGGCGGGGCCATCGTGCGGATGGTGCCGATCACCCGTCCGGGGCTGACTGCCACACCTGTGTACTGCACCATCGTCGTCGTCTCCTCGATCCGGCCGGATGCTCCTGGTTGGCGCACATGCTACGCGGCGCGACCCCGCCGCGGACCTCCGGAGGTCCGCGGCGGTGGGAGGGACCGGCTCAGTTCGCGGAGTCGGGCGACTGCGGAGAATCCGCGGACACGGAGCTGGGGGCCGACGGGGCGGAGGCCGGGCTCGGTGCGGACTGGGCCGACGGGGCGGACTGGGCTGACGGGGCGGATTGGCCCGAGGGCGCGCTCGGAGCCGACGGCGCCGACGCCGGGGTGGGCGCGGACTGCGCAGAGGGCGCGGACTGCGCGCTCTGGGCGCTGGGTGCCGACGGGGCCGACTGCGCGGCCGGGGCGGGCTGGGCCGACTGCACGTCGGCGGCCTCCGCGGGAGCAGGCGCCGGCGACGCCGCGCTGGCCGCACTCACCGCCGTCGGCGCGCTCACCGCCGTCACGGCGCTGACCTCGCCACCAGCGGTCCCCGCGCTCTGCATCGTCTCCGTCGCCGGCAGCGCGGCGGCGGGCTCGACCGGGCTCGACGCCGGCGGAGCGGAGGCCACGGAGGCCTGCGCGGCGCCGTCGGCCGGCTGCACGACCGCGTCCTCGACGGTGCGCGGGGCGCTCTCGCCGCCGCCGACCATCGCATAGGCCACGCCCGGGATCAGCACGGCCGCGGTGGTGCCGGCCGCCACGGTCCAGATCGTCGTCTTCGCACGCATCGTGATCACTCCTTCGTCGTCCCGGTCGCCCGGGTCCTCTTCTCGGTGACCACAGAGAACACGGGTCCGATGAGAGACGCCCCAGACGGTGATGAGGCGCCTCTCATGCGACGGCCGACCACCGCCGACGGCCGCGGCGTTGACCCCTCCGCGGCGCACCGCTAGCGTCCGCCGCAGCACGCGATGCCGCCGCACCCCTCAGGAGCCCCCGTGATCCGGTCCCGATCTGCACGCTCCGGCACCCCGCTGGGCTGGGAGCATCTGCCCGCCCCGGACCTGCGCGGCAGGACCGTCGTGATGACCGGCGCGAGCGACGGGCTGGGCCGCGAGGCCGCGCTGCAGCTGGCGCTCTGGGGCGCCGATCTCGTGCTCGCGGTGCGCAGCCGGGCCAAGGGCGAGATCGTCCGCTCCCGCGTCACGGCGGAGACGAGGCGCCCCGGGGCGGTGCGCCTGGTCGACCTGGAACTCGACGCCCTCTCCTCCGTCCGCGCGGCTGCCGAGGCCATCGGCCGCGAGACCGCCGGGACCGGGATCGACCTGCTGATCCACGTGGCGGGCCTGGTCACCCGCCGGCGAGAGGAGACGGCCGACGGCTTCGAGCGGATGATCGGCGTCAACGCCCTCGCGCCGCTGCTGCTGACGGATCTGCTGCTCCCCTCGGTGCGGGAGCGGGTCGTGGTGGTGGCCTCCCACGCCCACACCTTCGGACGCATCGACCTCACCGATCCGCACTTCCGCCGCGGCGGGTGGTCGCTGCGCGCCGCCTACGGCCGCTCGAAGCTGGTGACGATGCTGTGGGGGCTCGACCTCGCCGAGCAGCTGACCGCGTCGGGCTCCCCGGTGGACCTCCAGCTGGTCCACCCCGGCTGGGTGCTGACGAACCTGCAGAACGCGACCGGCTCCGACCGGCTGGACGCCCTGGTGACCGCCGCGTCCCGTCCGCTGGCGATGACGGCGCAGGAGGGCGCGGCCTCGGTGCTGCTCGCGGCGACGCAGCCGCTCCCGCCCGGCTCCTACCTCGGCCCCGACGGTCCCGGCGCGCTGCACGGACGGCCGACCTTCCTGCGTCGCTCCCCCACGGCGCTCGACCGCGACGTGGCCCGGGAGGTCGCCGCATGGGCGCGTGCGGAGGTCGACGGCCTCGGCGGATGACCGCGCATGACACGGGCCCTCGACGTGCGGGCTAAGAGGGAGCAGACTGCGAGCGTCCCGTCCGAGACCTGCAGGAGGCTCCCATGACCGCATCCGCCCCCGAGGACTTCCTCGCCTTCCGCGACCGTCGCGACCGCGGCCTCGCCGCGCCGCACGGGATCCTCTCCCAGGTGGGACTGCACTGGATCGACCCGGCCGACGGGGCGCGCGAGATCGAGGGCGTGCCCGGCACCTGGAAGCGCGAGGGCGACGTGCTCGAGGCGGAGTGGGAGGGCGAGGCGCTCGAGCTGCTGGCGGACGCCCCCGAGGCGCTCGTCGAGCACCATGGTGAGCACACCCGCGTCACCGTCGGCGCGGCCGCCGACGTGCGCCTGGCCCGCTTCGGCGAGGACGTGCAGATCGACGTGATCCGCCGCGGCGACCGGATCGGGCTGCGCCTGCTGGACCCGTCGGCCCCGCGACGCACCGCCTTCGAGGGCGTGCCGACCTTCGAGCACGACCCGGACGCGGTGCTGACCGGCACCTTCGTCCCGCGCCCGACGGAGATCACGGTCGGTTCGGTCCTGCCCTGGCTCACCTCGGAGATCCCCTCCCCCGGCGTCGCGCGCTTCACGATCGACGGCCAGGACGTGGAGCTCGTGGTGACCGGCCGCTCGACCCTCGTGTTCACGGACGAGACCTCCGGCACGGAGAGCGCGGACTGGCGTCAGGTGGAGGCGCGGATCGACGGGGACCGCATCGAGGTGGACCTGAACCGGGCGCTGAACTTCCCCTCGGCCTTCAGCACCTCGGCGACCTGCCCCCGCCCGCCGGAGGGCAACCACCTGACGGTCCCGGTCCGCGCCGGCGAGCGCCGCGTGGAGCCGACGGACCGCTGAGGGCCTCTACCGGCCCTGCCTCCGCGCATTCGTCGCGGCGATCCAGCGACGGTGCGCCGCGATCGCGGCCTGCGTCGGAGGGCGCGGGGCGTACGCGCGTGAGGCGTCGACGAAGGCGAAGGGGTTCTCCCCGCGGTACAGCATCATGCGATCCGTGGTCGCGAGCGCGGTGATGCGCCGTCCGGCGGGCTCGCGCAGCACGACGACCGCGGCGCCCGTGGTCCAGTAGGAGCTGCTCTGCTCGATCACGGCGACCTGCTCCCACGGGATTCGATGGGTGCGCACGTAGTGGACGATCGTGAGCCCCTCGTCGTCGACGAGGAACTGGACCCTGGTGCCCACGAACCAGACCAGGCCGATGAAGAGCACGAGGGACAGGCACAGCAGGAACCCGAGCACCCCGGCGACGGAGTCCGCGGTGAGCAGCATGACGCCGCCGCCCAGCACGAGGAGGGAGACGGGCGCGAGGACGACGCCCATCGCGGACCGGACCACCCAGACCCGGATCGCGCGATACCCGACCTCGGCCACGCTCCCCCTCCGATGGCGCCCGGATGAACACAGCAGTGCAGATCAGCGGAGGGTGCGGGATTCGAACCCGCGGTACAGGGTCACTGCACAATGGTTTTCAAGACCATCTCATTCGGCCGCTCTGACAACCCTCCCGGTGCCCGAAGGCACCCGCACCAGTCTACCGTCGACGCCGGGGGCACCGGCGCTAGGCTGGCACCACCCAACCCCGCCCGACGGAGGAGCCCTGATGCGCGCGATCCTGATCGACTCGGAGGGCGCGGCACCGCGCCTGCTGGAAGACGCCGACGAGTCCCTGCTGACCGGCGAGGTGGCGCTCGACGTGGAGTTCTCCTCGCTGAACTACAAGGACGCGATGGCCCTGGCCGGCAAGGGCATCGCCCGCACCCACCCGCTCATCCCGGGCATCGACCTGGTCGGCACGGTGACGGAGTCCGCCGATGCCCGCTTCTCCCCCGGCGACGCCGTCGGCCTGAACGGCGACGGGATCGGCGAGTCCCGCCACGGAGGCTTCGCGACCCGTGCCCGCGTGCGGCCCGATGCACTCGTCCATCTGCCCGATGCCCTCACCCCGCAGCGCGCCGCCGCGATCGGCACCGCCGGCTTCACCGCGATGCTCGCCGTGCTGCGCCTCGAAGACGCAGGCCTCGCCCCGGCCGACGGGGACGTGCTGGTCACCGGCGCCTCCGGCGGCGCCGGCTCGATCGCGATCGCGCTGCTCGCCGGTCGCGGCCACCGCGTGATCGCCTCGACCGGGCGCGGCGAGGAGCACGGCGAGTACCTGCGCTCCCTCGGCGCCGCCGAGGTCGTGGACCGCCGCGAGCTGTCGGAGGAGACGGGCCGGCCCCTGCAGTCGCAGCGCTTCGCCGCCGCGGTCGACGGGGTCGGCTCGACGACCCTCGCGAACGTCCTCGCGCAGACCGCATGGGGAGGCACGGTCGCCGCCTTCGGCCTCGCACAGGGACCGGACCTGCCCACGACGGTGCTGCCGTTCATCCTGCGCGGCGTCACCCTCGCCGGCATCAACTCCGTCGAGTGCCCGCTGCCGCTGCGCGAGCGGGCCTGGGCGGCGCTGGCGAGCGAGCTCGACCCGGCCCTGCTGGACTCGATGACCACCACCATCGGCCTCGCCGACGCGATCCCCACCGCGCAGCAGGTGCTGGCCGGCCGGATCCGCGGCCGCACCGTCGTCCAGGTGGGGCGATGACGGCGAGCCCGGACACGGAGAACCCGAGGACCGAGAAGAGGACCATGCGCGCGATCACCATCGTCGGCGAGGGCGAGCTCGAGCTCGCCGAGCTGCCCGAACCCACGCCCGGCCCCGGCGAGGTGCTGGTCGACGTCGTCGCCGCAGGCGTGAACCGCGCCGATCTGGCGCAGGCCGCGGGCCAGTACCCGCCCCCGCCCAGCGCCTCCGAGCTGCCGGGCCTCGAGGTCTCCGGCCGACGCCGCGACACCGGCGAGGAGGTCGTCGCCCTGCTCGCTGGCGGCGGCTACGCCGAGGTTGTCGCGGTCCCCGAGGAGCAGCTGCTGCCGGCCCCGGAGGGCATGGGCCTGATCGACGCGGCCGGGGTGGTCGAGGCCGCCGCGACGGTCGTGTCGAACCTGGTGCTCGAGGCGGGGATGCGCGAGGGCGAGACGGTCCTGGTCCACGGCGGCACGGGCGGCATCGGCACGGTCGCCATCCAGCTCGCGAAGGGCATGGACGCCCGTGTGCTCACCACCGTCGGCAGCGACGACGCCCTGCCGATCGTCGCCCAGCTCGGCGCCGACCAGGCGTGGAACCGCCGGATCATCGACCTGCCCGCCGCGGTGCGCGAGGCGGGCGGCGCGGACGTGATCCTCGACGTCGTCGGCGGCTCGGCGCTGGCCGACAACGTCGCGATGCTCAACGAGGGCGGCCGCCTGGTGATCATCGGGACGCTCGGCGGTGCGAGCGGCGAGCTGCCGATCGGGCAGCTGATGGCCAAGCGCGCCCGCGTGATCGGCTCGACGCTGCGGTCACGCCCTGTGGAGAACAAGGCCGCGATCCTCGAGGCGACCCGCTACCTGGTCTGGCCGCTGCTGGCCTCCGGGGAGCTGCAGATCCCGATTCACGAGCGGCTCCCGCTGGCCGAGGCCGCTCGCGGCCACGAGATCCTCCGCACCGGCGGCCACCTGGGCAAGGTGATCCTCGAGGTCGCTCCCCCGTCGGGCGAAAACCGCCGGGGACGCCGCCGTAAGGCGTGATCCAGGGAAAGGTCACGGAACGGTGAACGGGGCGAATCGGACTTGTCCGATTCGCCCCGTTCGCGGAGTCTGGCCGCACCCACCCATCATGCGGGACGGACCTCGGTCCGGATCGGGCATCGCGGCCTCGCAAGGCCCGATCGCCCGCCGGCCGAGGAGCTCCCATGCCCCGTTCCGCCCACGATCTCGCCTCCGTCGACCGCTTCACCCCGGTGAGCCGCCGCGCCGCGGCCACCGACCGGTTCTCCCCCGTGATGATCGTGCTGACGCTGCTGGCGACGGCCGGATGCCTCGCCTACGGGGTGTTCCTCCTCCAGCCCTCGCACCGCGGCGACCTGATCCCCTGGCTGCTTCATCGTGTCCGAGGCGATCCTCGTGCTCCATGCGCTGTGCGCCATGTGGACCGTGCTCGCCGGCACCCGGGACGTGCGCGACCACGAGTACTGGCGGGCACGGGACGAGCTGTACTCGCTCTCGCGGCTGTCCTCCCTCCCCCAGCGCGGGGACCCCTCCCGCTGGCCCCTGCAGCTGGCGACATGGGGAGGACTCCCCATGATGAAAGACTGCTCCTATGGGCGACGAGACGATCACTGGTCTGCTCATCTCCGCGGCCTCGTTCGTCGTGGGAGCGGCCTTCTTCACCCTCGCCACCTGGGAGCGCCGTGGACGTTCTCCGGCGGCCCGACGATGGATGGGCAGGGGGCAGGGAAATCCGCTGTTCCGTGAACGCATGTCCGTGGTCGGAGGGCCGGCGGTCGGGGTGCTGTGCTGGTGCTTCAGCGCTGTGGCGCTGCCCGTGATCGGCACGTACCTACTGCTTGTCGTGGCACCGATCGCCGTGCTGAGCTTCATCCCGCTGATCATCTGCTGCCTGAGCTTCATCCCGATCCCGGACGCCGTCTATCCGAAGTGGGCCCGCCCGATCCGTCACGCCAACGAGCAGGCCGTCAAGGACTCCGAGGCCTGGCTCCGCGCGTACCGTCAGCGTCAGCGCTGAAAGCGCTCCAGCACCAGCACGGTGCCGTCCTCGTAGATCGACTCGGTGACCACGTCCGCGACATCCTTGACACCCTGTGGCGCCTGCCCCATCGCGACCCCGACCTCGGCCCAGGTGAGCATCTCGGTGTCGTTGAAGCCGTCGCCGACGGCGACGGTCGCCCGCCGCTCGATGCCGAGCCGGTCGCGGATCACCTCGAGGGCGCTGGCCTTGGAGATGCCGGGCGCGGCCATGTCCAGCCAGGCCGTCCAGCCGATCGAGTACTCGACGCCGTGCACCCCGGACTCGGCGATGACCTTCGAGAACTCCTGCGGGGAGAGGTCGGGGACGTGGACGACCACGCGCACCGCCTCCAGCTCCATCAGGTCGTCGAGCGCGGTCTCGGTCGCCTCGACGCCGAAGCTCGCGTCCTGGAAGCCGGTGGTCGAGTGGAAGCCGCCGTCGGCCGTCTCGACCGCGTAGTGCGCGTCGGGGGCGACCTCGCGCAGGGTGCGCAGGGCGTGGCCGGGCTGGAAGGAGCGGGTGTCGACGATGCGGTGCCCGCCCTCGGCTTCCGGGTCCATCTCGACGGTGACCGCGCCGTTGGAGCAGACCGCGTAGCCGCGCGTGATCCCGGCGGCCTCGACGATCGGCAGGGTCGCGCCGAGGGAGCGGCCGGTGGCGATGACGACGGTGTGCGTGCTCGCGGCGCCGCGCAGCGCGTCCCGCATCTCCGGGGTCATCCGCCCGTCGTGGTCGACGAGGGTGCCGTCGACGTCGAGGCCGATCAGCAGCGCCTTCCCGTCGAGCCGGTCGAGGTGCTCGGCCAGACGCTCCCGCGCGGCGGTGCGGTCGGTGGTCGTGAGGGAGGCGCCCATGCGCGGCAGTGTGCCATCGGCCGCCGACGAACGGGTGAACCGTCGGTGACGAAGAGCCTCGCGCAGTCGCTTCAGGGGTCGGGGGAAGGGCATCTCAGGCAGCGCCGCCCACGACCTCGAAGACCTCGCGCCCGCCGAGATAGGGCCGCAGACCCTCCGGCACGACGACGGAGCCGTCGGCCTGCTGGTGGTTCTCGAGGATCGCGGCGATGAAGCGGGTCGTGCCGAGCGTGCCGTTGAGGGTGGCGACGGGGCGCAGTCCGTCCTCGGTGCGCTCGCGGATGTTCAGCCGACGGGCCTGGAACTGGGTGGTGTTCGAGGTGGAGGTCAGCTCGCGGTAGGTGTTCTGGCTGGGCATCCACGCCTCGCAGTCGTACTTGCGGGCGGCGGAGGTGCCGAGGTCGCCGGCGGCGGTGTCGATGATGCGGTAGGGCACGTCGATCCGCGCCATCATCTCCCGCTCCCAGTCCAGCAGCCGCTCGTGCTCCTCGTAGGAGTCCTCGATGCGGCAGTAGGAGAACATCTCGACCTTGTGGAACTGGTGCACGCGGATGATGCCGCGGGTGTCCTTGCCGTAGCTGCCGGCCTCGCGGCGATAGCAGGCGCTCCAGCCGGCGTAGCGGATCGGGCCGCCGGAGAGGTCGAGGATCTCGTCCTTGTGGTAGCTCGCCAGCGCTACCTCGGAGGTGCCGACGAGGTAGAGGTCGTCGCCCTTGTCGAGGTGGTAGACCTCGTCGGCGTGCTCGCCGAGGAAGCCGGTGCCCTCCATCGACTCCGGCAGCACCAGGGTGGGGGTGATCATCGGGGTGAACCCGGCCTTGGTGGCCTGGTCGATCGCGGAGTTCAGGATCGCGAGCTCGAGCTGCGCGCCGACGCCCCGCAGGAAGTAGAAGCGGGCGCCGGAGACTTTTGCGCCGCGGGCCATGTCGATCGCCTTCAGGCCTTCGGCGATCTCGAGGTGGTCCTTGATCTCGCCGTCGAAGCTCGGGATCTCGCCGACGGTCTCGCGGACGACGAAGTCCTCCTCGAGGCCCTCGGGAGCGCCCTCGGCGAGGTTCGGGATCTCGCGCAGGGCCGCGTCGCGGACGGCGAGCGCCTCGCCGGACTCGGCCTCGAGCCGCTTCACGTCGGCGGCGAGCTGCTTGACCTCGGCCAGCAGTGCCTGCTTCTCCTCGCCCGTGGCCTGGGAGACCTTCTTGCCGAAGGCCTTCTGCTCGGCGCGCGCGGACTCGAAGGCGGAGGTGGCCTCGCGCCAGCGGGAGTCGGCCTCGAGCACCGCATCGACGGTGGAGGCGTCGCGCCTCCGGGCCCGCTGGGCCGCTCGGACGACGTCGGGATTGTCTCGCAGGAGCCGCAGATCGATCATTGCTCCAGGGTACCTGCGTGCGCGGGCCTCTCGCGGCGGGGCCGCGCCGCTACTGTGGGCACATGGATCTGACCCTGCTTCTGCTGAGCATCGCCTCGGTGGTCACCACGATCATCGCCGTCGTCCTGCTGGTCGTGGTGCTGCGACGCCTCGGTCGCCACCGTCGCGAGCTCTCCGCCCTCCAGGCCGCGGCGGCCTCGCGGACCAGCGCGCCCGAGGAGCCGTCCGACGACGGCGAGGACGCGCACGCCCCGGGGCGCCTCCGCCGCATCGCCGTGGTGCTGAACCCCTCGAAGTTCGAGGGCACCGACGACTTCCGCCGACGGATCTCCGAGGTCGTCGAGCGGGTCGAGGGCGCGGAGGTCGAGTACTACGAGACCACGATCGACGACCCCGGTCGCGGACAGACCGAGCAGGCAGTCGCCGACGGCGCGGACCTGGTCATGGCCGCGGGCGGAGACGGGACCGTGCGCATGGTCGCCTCCGTCCTCGCCGGCACCGACACCCGCATGGGCATCATCCCCTCCGGCACCGGCAACCTCCTGGCCCGCAACGTCGACATCCCCCTGGAGGACCCGGCCGCGGCGATGGTCGCGGCGCTGACCGGCAAGGACCACCAGGTCGACGTCGGCTGGCTGCGCTATGGGGACTCCCCCGCGACCGCGCAGTCCGCGCCGAAGCAGATCTTCCTGGTGATCGCGGGCTTCGGCGCCGACGCCGAGATGATCGGCTACACCGACCCGCGGATGAAGAAGCGCATCGGCTGGGTCGCCTACGTCTTCGGCGGGGTCCGCACGATCCTCGGCCGCTCGGTCGACGTCGTCGTCGAGCTGCCCGACCGCACCCGCCACGCCCACAAGGCCCGCACCGTGCTGCTGGGCAACGTCGGCAAGCTGCCCGGCGGCTTCGTGCTGATGCCGGATGCGACGATCGACAACGGCCGCCTCGAGGTGGTCGTCGCCGGCTGGCGCGGCGCGGCGGGCTTCAGCCAGGTCGCCACCCAGGTGATCAACCCGAAGCTGGTCCCGAAGGTGGGACCGAAGCTCTCCACGATGGAGCGCTATCTGACCACCGGCATCCGCGTGACCACGGCGAAGGCGCAGCCCGTCCAGCTCGACGGGGACACCGACATCGAGGCGACTCACCTGATCGCGACCGTCGATCCCGGCGTGCTGCGGCTGCGGGTCCCGGACACGACGGACCCCTCGAAGTCCTGAGCTCAGGCGTCGGGGTCCTCGAGATGCGTGCCCCACTCGTCGTCCCAGAGGATCCGCGTGCGCGGGCCCCACCAGGTCCCTGCCCCGTACGCCAGGTTCTCGAAGGGCAGCGGCACGCCCCGCACGGCGACGCCGTCCCGGTGGAAGACGTAGAGGATCTCCTGCGTGGTGTAGTGCTCGCCGGGCTCGACGATCACCCCGGACTCCTCGTTGATCCTCTCCCCCGGCGTCCCGATCGTGTAGACGGTGAAGCGGTCCCAGGCGAACTCGTCGCCGATGGCCGCGGCGACGTCACGCGGCTCGCGATCCTCGTCGACCGCCATGACGGCATCGACGAGTCCGGAGCTCACGGCCACTTCGATCTCCCGTCGTCGGCGCCCGGGCAGGAGCCCGCAGCCGCCGAGGACCAGGCCGACCCCGGAGAATACGGCGACGGCCGCGAGATCACGTCGCGAGCTGCGGCGCTGCAGCACTGCCACCGTTCCCCTCACTCCCGCAGCTTGCCGCTGCGGGCGAGCTCCGGGTCGGTGCAGGAGGAGAGGTCGAAGCAGCAGGGGCGGCGAGAGCCGTTGCGGAGCTTGTCGATGGAGACGTCGACCCTCTTCGCGCGGGTGCTCTCGCTGCGGGTCGAGCCGACCCAGCGCACCCACTCCCAGCGCGCCATCGGGGTGAGCGACGGCCAGGTCTCCGCGAGATCGCCTGCGTCCTCGAGCGCGGCGGCGAGGTCGGCGGGGACCTCCGGCTCGGGCCAGTCCTTCGTGGTGGTGAGGGTGAAGGCGACCTCGCTGCCCTCGCTCGCGTCGAGGGCCTCGGCGAGCTCCGGCGCCAGGTCGATCCAGTGCCCCTTGCGCCCGTCGGGCTCGACGACGGTGTCGCGCTCGTGACCGTCGAGGGTCGCATGCACGGCGACCTGCCCGCGGGAGGGCAGCTGCGCGCTCGCCTCCTCGGGCAGCGGCAGGATCAGCCGCTCGTCGATCGCCCGCACCCGGCCGGTGCCGGTGACGGTGACGGGGGTCTTCGGGGCCATCTCAGATCTCCGTGGTCGGGTCGGCGGGGGTGATCATGCCGCTCAGGCGCTCGAGCCAGTCGTGGGCCTCGTCGTAGGCGTGGTCGGCGTAGTCCTCGCGCACCTCGGGCTGCTCGCCGTCGACCCGCGGGTAGGAGCCGAGGTAGTGCACCACCGGGCAGAGGCGGTGCAGGGAGCGCAGCGCCGCGGAGACCCGCCGGTCCTCGATGTGCCCCTCGAGGTCGAGGGAGAAGGAGTACCGGCCCAGGAAGTCGCCGACGGGCCGGGATTCGATCCGGGACATGTTCACGCCGTTGGAGCCGAGGATCTCGAGCGCCTCGAGCAGGGCGCCGGAGCGGTTGTGCGGCAGCTGGATCACGACGGTGGTCTTGTCGGAGCCGGTGCGGGCGGGGATCCGGCCCTCGCGGGTGACGAGCACGAAGCGGGTGATCGCGCCGGCATGGTCCTCGATCCCGTCGGCGAGGACGGTGAGGCCGAAGTGCTCCGCCGCCAGCGGCGAGCAGACCGCGGCACGCCCCCAGGCCTCGTCCTCGCTCATGCTCGCGAGGTCGCGGGCCGCGGCGGCGGTCGAGGAGGCGGCGGTGATGTTCGCGCCGGGCACGTTGCTGCGCAGCCAGCCCTGCACCTGCGCCTGGGCGTGCGGGTGGGAGGAGACGGTGGTCAGCTGCTCGAGCGCGGTCTGCTCGCGGGCGGCGAGCACGAAGGTGATCTGCACGGTCTGCTCGGCGACGATCGTGATGGAGTCGGTCGCGGCGAGCACGTCGAGGGTCCCGGAGACGCCGCCCTCGACGGAGTTCTCGATCGGGGCCATGAGTGCGTCGATGTCGCCGGCGATCAGGTCGGTGGTGGCGGTGGCGACCGAGGCGAAGGGCACCAGCTCGGGCTCGGTTGCCCGGAACTCCTCGGGGATCTCGGTGAGCGCCTGGAGGAGTGCTTGGTGGGTGAAGGTCGTCTCGGGACCGAGGAATCCGTACCGCATGGGGGAAGGGTACTCGGGTGCCGGTACCCGGCGCGGAGCCCGGTCATGGTGGCCGAGCTGGGCGGAGACGGGCAGGGCATCCCCCCGTCTCAGAACGGAGGGCCCTGCTCCCAGTACGCGCGGCTCTCGTCGTCGGGGTCGGGCGGTGGGTCGTGCAGAAGGTCCGCTGGTCCCCACTCCTGCAGGATCCGGTCGATCTCGCCGTTCGCCTGCATCTGGTCGAGGTCCCGGTGCCAGCAGAACTCCTCCCACGACTCCATGAGCGCCTTGGCGTGATGGGGCGCGGCGAGGTCACCACGTGGTGCGACGCGGGTGGTGATCAGGGCCGGGGAGCCGACCGTCCAGGTGGTGGCTCCGTCGGGCTCCCGCACGGGATCGATGCGCCCGGCGGTCTTCAGATCGTGGTGCCTCCAGTCGAGGCGGTGGAGGTTGTGGAGGCTGGTCGGTCCGCCGCGGGCGGGATCGGCGTGGTCGAACTCTTCGATGTGGTCGTTCTCGGCGTCGTCGGTGGTGGTGTGCGTGCAGCAGGGGGCGGCGCAGCGCGGGTGCAGGAGCCGCAGATGCTCCACCTGGTCGGCGGAGGGGCGGTAGCGCTCGGCGGGCAGCGGGAGGAATCCGCCGTCCGCGGGGTCGGCGAAGACGCGGTGCCAGACGGGCTCGGCGGCGGCGAGGTCGCGGGCCATCTGCCCAGGCAGCGGGTGGATCCCGTCGTACAGGGCCGGGGTGTCGCTGAGGCCCATCAGGGTGAGCACGGGGACGACGACGTTCACGCGGTGCCGCGGCGCGGGGACCTCGACCCCGCCGGTGTCGAGCTCGGTGCGCAGGAGGATCGCGTAGCGCAGCGCCGCCTGGCTCATGGCCTTCCCGCCACGGGCCACGTCCCCGTCGAGGTCGAAGGGGATCGGCTCGCCCTCCTCGAGGGCGCGGCGCTGACGCGCCTGCACGGTCTTCGCGGAGCGGTCCAGGCGCCGGGCGAGATCGAGGATCTCGGGGATCGGGCCGGTGATGCGCAGGAAGGCGGTGCCATCGTCGTGCAGGGAGTTCTCGAGGGACACGTCCCGCAGCGACTCGGGCCGCGGGGCGCTCATCTCGCGATCGAACCAGGAGCGCAGCTGGCGCAGCTCGTCACGGAAGCGGTCCGCAGGCACAGAGGCAAGATCCCATGAGGCGACGATCTCGTCGACCTGGGCGCGCTGGACGGCGGTGAGGTCGCGGACCGCCTTCAGCATGCGCGTGTGCCATTCGACGGGCATGTCCCCGGCGGCGAGTCGTGCGAAGGTCGCGGGCATCTCGGTGACGGCGGTGTGCGCGTCCGCGATCCGATAGGAGGCGATCGCGGTGGTGGTGCGGGTCGCGATCGCGACGGCGAGGCTGCGCTCCTCGCGGTCGTCGTCGAGGTCGGGGTCGTCGTGGTCGATCCAGAAGGGGGCGAGGTCGGCGAGCCGGCGCGCGTGGCGCCGGGAGTCCTCCCGCTCCTCCTCGAGCAGGCGCGCGATGGTGCGAGCGTCGGCGCCGGGCTCGACGCCGCCGCGGCGCAGGAGGGAGCCCTCGGTGAGCCGTGCCCGTGCCCGCACGCGGGCACGGGGAGGGGCCGTCGCGGTGCGCGGCACAGGGCCGCGTGAGGCGGGAGCGCGGGAGGCCGACGGTCCGGCCGACGAGCTGCGCGGGGACCGCGCAGAGGCGGGAGACGCCACGGAGCGGTGGTCCGTCGTGGTCATCGCCCCCACCTCCCCGTGGACTCGTCGTCGATGCTGCTGTTGTGGGCGTTCCAGCTGGTGATCAGCCTACGGACCCACCCTGACATTCGACGTGTGCGACCGCCACAGGCCGACGGGAGATGTGGAAGCGTGCGGGATGTGGAGGAACGGTCGCGGCGCTGGCCGAGGTCACCCCTCCCGCAGATCCAGCACCCAGCGCTGCGCCCGACAGGTGCCGCCCGCGGGGTGCGGGACGAGCTCGCCCGTCGGCCGGGCGCCGAGAGTGCGGGCGACGGACTGCGAGGCTGTGTTGTCCGGGGCGATCAGGAGCACGGCCCCGGACCTCGTCGTCCCGCGCCTTGCAGGCAGGTCCCGCGCCCGGTCGGCCAGTGCCTCTGCGAGCGGCACGCCGAGGCCACGCCCCCTAGCCTCTGGGAGGAGCCAGTAGGTCAGCGCCACCTGGCCCGGTCCGAGCCCTGGCGCGAGCCGGTTCAGCCCTCCCCCGCCGAGCAGCCGACCGCTGCCCTCCTCGAGCGCGGCCAACTCGACCACCGGGCCGTCCTCGCGCCAGCGCGCGCAGCGGGCGAGGAACTCCTCGAGGCGCTCCCGGTCCCAGGGCCGGCCGATGATCTCCCTGGCCAGCGCCTCGTCCTGACCGGTGAGGATCTCCTCGGCATGCCCCGGGCCCAGGCGCTCGAGGCGGATCCTCACGCCGCGCGGCTCGACGACCGACTCCTGGACCGCCTCACTGCCCGCCCGCGCTCTCCCCCGCGAGCACCGCCCGCACGGTCGCGAGGATCTCGACGTCGCGGGCGCCGCGGGTGCGGGCCTCGGCGACGGGGCCGGCGAACAGGGTCAGCAGCGCCGCGTCGACGGGGCCGCCGTCCTCGCGCTCGGCGGTCTCGGCCTCCCGTTCGGCGCTCGCCACGGCGTCCGGCGCGATCGTCGTGCCCGCGCCGCGGCGGGTGACGATGATCTGCGCTTCCTCGAGCATCTTGTAGGCGCGGGCGACAGTGCCGGCGGCGAGGCCGAGGTCCGCGGCATGCGCCCGGATGGCGGGGAGGCGGTCGCCGGGCCTGAGCTCGCCGCCGCGCACCTGTTCGACGATCTCGCGACGGACCTGCTCGTACGGGGGCTGGGGTGAGGGCATGAGGACACGATAGGCGGAGGGAGTGGAGGCCTCGTGCACGTCGCGGTCGGTGTCGAGGAGCGCCCCGTAGCATCGGGGCGTGCCCGCCTCCCCCGCCCGATCCGCGTCCCTGCCCGTCGTCCGCGCTCTCCGGGTGATGCTGCTCGCGCTCCTCGCCGCGCTCGCGCTGCTGCCGGGCGCCTCCGCACGGGCCGACGGGGGCGCGGAGGCCGACGCACCCGTGCGCCTGGTGATCGCGACCGCAGGCCTGACCTGGGAGGACATCGACGCGGAGAGCACGCCGACGCTGCAGTGCCTCGCAGACCGCTCCGGCGTGGGCGCCATGAACACCACCTCCACCACCGTCGTCTCCACGAAGCGGCAGGGGCTCGAGACGCTGCACACCGGCTACCGGGGCCTGGCCGAGAAGGCGCCGCGCACCAGCGGCATCCCCACCCCGCCGACGGACCAGTGGGAGCAGCTGCCCGGCGTGGTGACCGAGACCGACGACCCCGCCGCCGTCGCCGGCGCGCTCCAGGACGGGGACGTGGTCGAGCTGATCGCTCCGTCGGTCCCCGACCACGACGACCCCTCGCGCGAGCAGGCGCTCACGGAGCTCGACGGCGCCGTCGCCGCGGCGCTCGAGGACCTCGGCGGCTGCGAGGCCGCGGATCTGCCGCGCACCCTGCTGGTCTCCGTCGCCGCGACCGACCCCGAGCATCCCGAGGAGGTCGAGCGCACCGGCGCGGTCGCCTCCCGCACCGTCGGCCTGCAGGTCGCGATGGACACCGCCCTGCCCGGCCAGGCCCTCACCTCCGGCGCCACCAAGCAGACCGGCGTCGTGATGATCACCGACGTGGTCGCGACCGTGCTCTCCTCCCACGACGCGAGCGCCGACGGGCTGATCCCCGGCCAGCCCTTCCGCGGCACCGACAGCGACGACGCGCAGCAGCTCGCCTGGGACCGCTCCGAGGCGGCCCGGCTGGTGGATGCCGCGACCGTCCCCGCGCTCGGGTCCTGGCTCGCGCTCGGCGTGATCGGCCTCGTGATCGTGCTGGTCCCGGCGCTCGCCCGACGCCGGCGCCTCGCCGCCGTCGGCCGGGCGCTCGCGTCGGTCGCGCCGCTCGCCCTGCCGGCGGGGCTGTGCGCCTCGCTGGTGCCGTGGTGGCGGTCGGACAGCCCGACGCTCGCTCTGGCGGGCGTGGTGTGGGGCGGGTGCGCGCTGCTCTCCGTGCTCGTGCTCTCCGGGCCCTGGCGCCGCAGCCGCTTCGGCCCCGTCGGCGTCTCCGCGGCGCTGGTCGCAGGGATCATCCTGGCCGAGTCCGCGTTCGGATCGCGACTGCAGCTCTCCTCCCCGCTCGGGGCGCAGCCGATCTCGGGCGGGCGCTTCTACGGCCTGTCCAACCACCTCTTCGGGATGGTGCTGGCCGCGGCGATGATGGCGCTGCTGTGCCTGTTCACGGCGGTGCGCACGCCCCGGGCGCGGGTGCTGTGGACCGTCGGCGTCGGGCTCGCGGTCGCCGCGGTGTGCGTCGCGCCGTCGATGGGTGCGGACTTCGGCTCTGGCCTCGCCACGGTCCCGGCCTTCGGCCTGCTCGCCCTGCTCGTCTCCGGGATCCGGCTGCGGGTCTGGCACGTGCTCGCCCTCGGCGTCGGCGGGGCGGCGGCGGTGCTGTCGGTATCCTTCCTGGACTGGCTGCGCCCGCCCGAGGACCGCACCCACCTGGGGCGCTTCATCGACGAGCTGCTCAGCGGCGAGCTGCTCTCCGTGATCGTGCGCAAGCTCGCCCAGAACATCGCCATGGCCACCGGGTACTGGGCGCTCGGGCTGGTGCTGGTGCTCGCCGTGCTCGCCTCGATCGCGATCCTCATGCCGCGCCGGATCCGGTGGCGACGGCTCGCCGCGCTCGATGCGGCCCATCCGGTCGCGCACCGGGTGCGGATCGCGCTCGTGGTCGGGGCGTGGGTGGGCTACGCCGTCAACGACACCGGGCCGGTGCTGATCGCCGCGATGCTCGGGATCTGGCTCGCGCTGCTGCCGCCGACGCTGCCGGACCCGCCCCCGGCCGACGGGACGACGGAGCAGCGCGTCTGATCAGCTGTTCTCGGCATCGACCGCGGCGTGCACGACCAGGGAGGTGTACTCCTCGGGCGTGAGCGGCGCGGTGAGCGAGGCGGGGAACTCCGGCTCCCCCACCTGCAGGTGGGAGGCGATGATGACCGCGTGCGCCGGCTCGAAGCGGCCCTCGACGGGCGCGGCTTCCAGGCGCTCGGCGAGCTGCTCGAGATCGGTGCCGGCGAGATAGACGATGTCGTCGGGCGCGAAGTCGCCTTCGACCTTCAGGGCGCGCAGCAGGGCGTCGAGCTCGGCGGGGTCCACATCGCCCAGCGCCCGGGTCTCGTCGTCGGAGAACTCGCCGTCGACGGGGAGGTCCGCGAGGGTGAGCCGGCGCTGCTCGGCGAGCTCGGCGTCCGGCTCGCCAGGCTCCGCGATGCCGGCCCAGACCTTCGCCTCGTCGTGGTCGGGACGGCCGGTGGGGAGCGGGGTGGGGGTCCCGGCCGACGGGGCCGCCGACACGGGCTCCGGCTCGGTCGGCGCCGTCTCTTCCGCCGCCTCGCGCTCCAGAGTCTCCGCCGGGGCCGACGCCACGGGTTCCTCCCGCCCGAGAGCGGCGGCCGGCAGGCCTGCGGGCTTCTCCTCCCCCGCGCCCTGCTCCTCGTCGGCCCCCTCGATCTCCGGGCTCAGGTGTCGGGTGCGGGCGAGGGCGCGCAGCACGTCGCGCAGCTGGGCGGCGCGGTGCAGGCGGCCGCGCAGGTCGTTGCCGGTGGCGCGGTGGTGGAGGTCGGCGGGGATCTCCTTGACCCAGAAGCCGGCGGTCAGCGCGTCGATCGTCAGCGAGGTCTCCACGCCCCAGCCGGGGGCGAGGGGCTGGCAGGCGTCCCAGGTCTCGCGAGTGATGCAGCGCGTGCCGGACAGCGGCTGCGTCGCCTCCCAGCCGGTCGCACGGAGGATGCCGCGGCGGGCGGTGCGCACCACGACGCCCATCCCGCCGGCGCCCGACTGCGGCGGCAGCAGCGCGATCGCCATGTCGACGCCCTCGCCGAGGACCGCCTCGACCAGCGGCTGCGCGGCGGCGGCGCTCTCGCCCATGTCGGCGTCGAGGAAGAGCAGGGCGCGCGGGACGGCGTCGCGGTCGTCGATCACGGGCAGCGGGCCGGTGTGCCCGGGCGAGCGGGGCTCGGCGTGCAGCTCCTCGGAGAAGCCCTCCCCGCCGTCGGCCCGCTCGGCGCCCTCCTGGATCGCGACCATCTGCGCGCCGGTCGCCATCGCTGCGGCCTTGCCGCGGTTGGTCTTGTGCCGCACCACCAGGGCGCCGGCCCCCATCGCGACGGCGGAGGTGGCGTCGGACGAGCCGTCGTCGACGACGACGACCAGGTCGACCCCCGGGATCCCCCGGGCCGACGCGATGGTCGCCTCGATCCGCTCCGCCTCGTTCTTGGCGGGGATCACGACGGCGACCCGCTCGGGGCGGCGCGCCGTCAGCGGCCCCGCGGCGCTCATCGCAGCGTCACCTGACGGGCGACGATGCCGCCCCGGGCGCGACGCTCCATCGCGGTGAGCGGTTCGGTGGAGGTCAGCGCCTCCTCGAAGCGGGCGCGGAACGCCGCCGCCTCAGCCTCGGCGGCCTCGACCCCGGCGCCCTTGGGCAGGTCCCAGACGGGGATCGACAGGCCCTCGGCGCGGAAGGAGCCGACGTACTTCGCGCCCTCGCAGAGCGCGGACTCGCGGCGGGCGTGCAGGCGGGTGACGGCGTCGATGACGCGGTCCTCGTCGGCGTCCAGCACCCAGCGCACGTGCTCCTTGGGGCCGGCGTCGACCCAGTAGGCGTGGGGCAGGCCCTCGACCGGTCGGGTGGGCATGATCGAGTCGTTCGCCTGGGTGATCGCCTGCTCGATCTCGCCGGTGCGCTCGGCGCTCGGGTCGAGCCAGAACTCGAAGGTGTCCTGGACCCGGATCGCGAAGTCGCCGGAGAGGTCCAGCACGTCCTGCAGGCGCGGGGAGTCGTCCTCGAGGGTGACGGAGGCGACGGGGCTGCCGGGCTCGAGCGCGACCGCCTGGCGGATCGCCTGGCCGAGCCCGCGGGAGAGGTCACCGCCGGGGAACGGGGCCTGCACGCCGACGGTGACGGTGCCGTCGGTGCGGCGCACGGCGGGCCAGGCCATCGGCAGGATCGTGGCGAGCTCGACGTCGACCGCGCCGTACTCCTCGGTGGTCCTCGCCGACATGGTCGCCGCGGGGATCAGCTGGCGCATCGCGACCAGGTCCTGCTCGTTCGGGAGGCCCTCGAAGGGGCGACGGACCAGCTCGTTGCGCGAAGGGGAACTCATGGCGGGGAGTCTACCGATCGGGAACGTGCTCCATGACGATCTCGGTCGCGTCCTCGGGGTTCGGGCCGACGACGGTGAATCTGCAGCGCTCGTAGAGACGGCGGGCGGGGAGGTTGGCCTCGACCACCTCCAGCCTCAGGGAGAGCCCCGGGTGGTGCGCGGCGAGCCAGTCGAGGCCGGTCGTGATCAGGTGTGCGCCGACGCCGCTCCCCCGTGCCTCGGGCGCGACCCACATCGAGTAGAGGTGTGCGGGGCCGTCCTCGGCCACCACTCGCGCCATCCCTACGGCGGCGCGATCCACCTCGGCGATCAGGACGGGGCCGGGGCGGGTGAAGTAGCCGCGCCAGTACGCCTCCCCGTCACGTGCCTCCCGCTCGAGGGTCGAGGCGAGGGTGCTGGCGAAGGCGTCCGGGTCCGCGCGCAGCGCCCTCAGGCGCAGCGCGCGCCAGGTCTCCCACTCCGAGGCGTCGATCTCCCGCACCTCGTTCACGGATGCGTCCCCGCCTCCATCAGCTCGCGCGCGCACTCCTCGAGGTCGCGCGGCTCGACGCCGTCGAGCATGTGGAGGGCGAAGTCGGCGCTGAGCCGCTCGAAGAAGAGCGTGCCGCGCACGGAGTTGCCGTGCAGGTCCAGCTGCGGGGCATAGCTCGCGACCCCGAAGCGGGAGGGCAGGCCCGCGATGATTCCGCCGCCCACCCCGGATTTCGCGGGAAGGCCCACGTCGCTGACCCAGTCGCCGGCGTTGTCGTACATGCCGCAGGTGAGCATCACCGAGAGCACCTGGCGGGCGGCGACGCGGGAGAACACCTCCTGGCCGGTGAGCGGGTTCGTGCCGCCGGAGGCGAGGGTCGCGGCCATGACGGCGAGGTCGGTGACGGTGGTGAGCACCGAGCAGCCCTCGATGTAGCCGTCGACCACCTCGATCGCGTCCTCCGTCATCGAGCCGGCGGCGCGCAGCATGTAGGCCAGAGCGTAGTTGCGGTCGGCGCTCTTGAGCTCCTCGCGCCAGGTCACCTCGTGCGGGGCGAGCGGGCGGCCCGCCGCGGCGTCGAGCACCGCGCGCAGCCGCTGCGTGCGCTCCTCCCGGGTGGTGCCGAGCATGGCGTGGGTGCGGATCGCACCGATGTTCACCAGCGGGTTCTTCGGCTTGCGGGTGACGCGGTCGATGCTGAGCGCGTTGAACTCCTCGCCCGTCGGCTCCTCGTCGACGACCGCGTCGACGTATTCCATGCCGTGCAGGTCGATCGCGGCGCCGTAGGCGAAGGCCTTGGAGATCGACTGCATCGGGAAGGCGTGGTCGGTGCCGGCGGCGGTGATCTCCCCGTCGATCGAGCAGACGGCGACGCCGAGGTGGTCCTCGCGCGCGCCGGAGAGGAAGGAGAGGGAGGGGATCTCGCCGTCGGTCTCGGCACCGCCGATGATGCCGCGGTCCACCTGGGCCGCGTGCGGGTCGATGTCCGTGGTGGCCGTGGACAGTGCCGTGGTGAGCCGGTCGAGGTACGTGGTGAGTGCGCTGGTCACTCCTCGACGGTACCGCCCCCACCGCCCTGAAAGTTCTTGCAGGTTTCGCGGACTCCCTTGAGCATGCGACCTGGCCCGCCTACGGTGGTCGACGCGTCGGCCGCACAGGAGCGGCAGATGCACTGCAAATTCTTGCAGGTCGGGTGCTCCGCACCGCCTGCCTCTCCCGTCGACCCCGGTCGACACTGCTGCCCGGACAGAGGAGTCCCCGCATGTCGATCCAGCCCTCCGCCCGCCCGATGAGAACCCGTCTGCTCGCGATCGCCGGAGCACTGGCGATGGGCACGGCGACGATGCTGGGCAGCGCCCCGCTCGTGCACGCCGTCGGCCCCGGGCAGCCGGTGCTCACGGGCTCCCTGCAGGACGAGCTGGGCTGCGGCGAGGACTGGGACCCGGCCTGCGAGGCCACCGCCCTTTCCCCCACCGACACGGCCGGGCAGTGGGAGTCGACCTTCGAGGTGCCTGCCGGGCAGTTCGAGGTCAAGGCCGCGATCGGCGGCGGCTGGGACGAGGCCTACGGCCTGGACGGCGGGGAGGACAACATCCCGCTGGCCGTCGCCGCGCCCGCCGAGATCACCTTCCGCTTCGATGCGGAGACCTCGCGGCTGTCCGTCGCGTTGGCCGAGCAGGGCGGGGAGTACACCGAGGCGGACGACGAGCTCGCCGCGGCCCCCTACCGCCATCCCGGCGGCGGGCAGACCTTCTACTTCGTGCTCACCGACCGCTTCGAGAACGGCGATCCGAGCAATGACACCGGCGGCCTCGAGGGAGACCGCCTCGACCACGGCTTCGACGCCACCGACAAGGGCTTCTACCAGGGCGGGGACATTGCCGGGCTCCACTCGCAGCTCGACTACATCGAGGGCCTGGGGATGAGCGCCATCTGGCTGACGCCCTCGTTCACCAACAACCCCGTGCAGGGCGAGGGTGCCGACGCGAGCGCCGGCTACCACGGCTACTGGGTCACCGACTTCACCACCATCGATCCGCACCTGGGCACCAACGAGGAGCTCAAGGCGCTGATCGAGGACGCGCACTCGCGCGGGATCAAGGTGTACTTCGACATCATCACCAACCACACCGCGGACCTCATCGACTACGAGGAGGGCGAGTACGGCTACGTCGACCAGGCCACCGCCCCCTACCTCGACCAGGACGGGAACCCGGTGGACGTCACGGCGCTCGCCCAGTCCTCCGACTTCCCGACCTTCGATGCGCAGGCCTCGTTCCCCTACACCCCGGTCCGCTCGGAGGAGAACCAGGTGATGGTCCCCGAGGCGCTCAACGACGTGACGATGTACCACAACCGCGGCAACTCGACGTGGGAAGGCGAGTCCGTCACCTTCGGCGACTTCGACGGCCTCGACGACCTGATGACCGAGGACCCGCGCGTGGCCGAGACGATGACGGACATCTACACCACCTGGATGGACTTCGGGATCGACGGATTCCGCATCGACACCGCCAAGCACGTCGACTTCGCCTTCTGGCAGACCTTCACCTCCGCCCTGGTCGACCACCAGGCCGCGACCCCGGCCGGGGACCAGTTCTTCACCTTCGGCGAGGTGTACGACGCCGACGCGACGCTGCTGTCCCCCTACGTGCGGGACACCGAGATGGACTCGGTGCTCGACTTCGCCTACCAGGCCTCCGCGACCAACTGGGCCAAGGGCTACACCGCGCAGGGCATGGCCGGGCTGTTCGCCGCCGACGACCACTACACGACCGCCGACTCCTCCGCCGCGGACCTGCCTACCTTCGTGGGCAATCACGACATGGGCCGCATCGGGAACCTGCTCAGCAGCTCCGACCGGCTCGACGAGCGCGCCGCCTTCGCGCACGAGACCATGCTGCTGACCCGCGGCCAGCCCGTCATCTACTACGGCGACGAGCAGGGCTTCGTGGGCGACGGCAACGACAAGGACGCCCGTCAGTCGATGTTCGCCAGCCAGGTGCCGTCCTACCTCGACGACACCCTGATCGACGGCACCCCGTACGGGAGCGACGAGCACTTCTCGACCGAGACGCAGCTGTACCCGCTGATCAGCGAGCTCGCGACACTGCGCGGCGAGACGCCTGCGCTGTCCACGGGCGCGCAGGTCGAGCTGTACGCCGAGGACGGCGCCGGCGTCTACGCCTTCTCCCGCGTGGACCGCGACGAGAAGATCGAGCACCTGGTGGCGCTGAACAACGCACCCGAGGAGCGCACCGTCACCCTCACCGCCCTCACCCCGGGCGCGACCTACGCGCCGCTGTACGGCGACCACGCCCCGGTGACCGCCGCGGCCGACGGGACCCTCGAGCTCACGATCCCCTCGCTCGGCGCGGCGGTCCTGGTGGCCGATCAGCCCGTCGCCCCGGCCGGTGACGCGCAGGCGATCGCCCTGGATGTGACCGACGGCGGGAAGGTTGAGGGACGCGCCCCGATCTCCGCGACCGTGGCCCAGGACCGCTGGGCCGAGACCTCCTTCAGCTGGCGGGCGGCCGGTGAGACGGCGTGGACCCCGCTCGGCACCGCCGAGGACGACACCCCGCGGATCTTCCACGACGTCGCCGGCCTGCCCGTCGGCACCCTGATCGAGTATCGCGCCGTCTCCACCGACGCGAGCGGCGAGCGCGTGGCGGACTCCGTCACCGCGGTGGTGGGCGCGGACCTCTCCGCGACCGGCTCCCAGGATGGGAACGGCGAGGGCGGCGAGGTCGACGAGCAGACGGTGACCCTGCCCGGCTCGCACAATGCGGCGATGGGCTGCGCGGGCGACTGGCAGCCCGCCTGCACCTCCGCGCAACTCGCCCTGGACGCCGACTCCGGCAAGTACACCGGCACCTTCGACGTGCCCGCCGGGGAGTACGCCTACAAGGTCGCGATCGGCGGCAGCTGGGACGAGAACTACGGCGCGGGCGGCGTGCCCGGCGGCGAGGACATCACCTACACCCATGAGGGCGGGCCGCTGACCTTCTGGTACGACCCGGTCACCCACATCGCGCAGAACAGCGCCCAGGGCCCCTTCCTCACCCTCCCCGGCTCGATGAACGCCGCGCTCGGCTGCCCCGAGGACTGGATGCCCGGGTGCATGCGCACCTGGATGCAGGACGCCGACGGCGACGGGATCTACACCTTCTCCACCGAGGACCTGCCCCGCGGGTCCTACGAGGTGAAGGTCGCCCATGGTGGATCGTGGGCGGAGAACTACGGCGTGGACGGCGTGCCCGACGGCGCCAATCACACCTTCTCGACCCAGGACGGAGACATCGTGAGCTTCGAGTACGACCCGGCCACCCATCAGCTGACCATCGAGGCCTCCGATTCGCTGACCGCGGGCTCCGGCAAGCAGCTGGCCCACTTCGTCGACGCGGACACGATCGCCTGGCCCGCCGACCTCGTGGCCGATGCGGGCGCGACCCGCTGGGAGCTGTTCACCGCGCCCGGCGGCGGGATCTCCGCCGACGGCGACGAGGTCACCGGTGGGAGGAGCCTCGGCGAGCTGACCCTGCGGGACGGCGGCCTCGCCGAGGACGAGCTCGTCGGCCGCGCGCACCTGGACGGCCACCTCGCCCTCGACCTGCCCGAGCTCGAGCGCGGAGTGCTCGAGAAGGCGCTGCGCGGCCAGCTGGTCGTCGCCCAGCACGGACCGGACGGCCTCGAGGTGCTCACCGGGCTGCAGATCCCCGGCGTGCTCGACGCGCTCTACGCCGACGCCGCCGCGGACCGGCAGCTCGGCGCGAGCTGGGAGGACGGCGCGCCGAGCCTCGCGCTGTGGGCGCCGACCGCCCGCGCCGTCACCCTGCAGCTGCACGGCCCGGCGGAGTCCGCGACCGATCCGTCGGACCCCGTGCGGACGTACCCGATGCGGCGGGGCGCGGACGGCGCGTGGACGTTCGAGGGCAGGAAGCACTGGACCGGCCAGGCCTATACGTTCGCGGTCGAGGTGTACGTGCCCGCCCTCGACCAGGTCGTCACCAACGTCGTCACCGACCCGTACTCCGTGGGCCTGACCGTGAACTCGACCCACTCGGTGCTCGTGGACCTGGACGACCCGCGCTGGGCGCCGGAGGTGTGGACCGACACGCCCGCGCCCGAGGTCGCACAGTTCGCCGACCAGACCATCTACGAGATGCACCTGCGGGACTTCTCCGCCGGCGACGAGGCGCTGCCCGAGGGGATCCGCGGCTCCTACGCCGCCGTCGGCCACCCGGACTCCGCGGGCTCCACGCGCCTCGAGGAGCTCGCCCAGGCGGGCATGACCACCGTGCACCTGCTGCCCACCTTCGACATCGCCACCATCGAGGAGGACCGCGCCGCACAGCTGCGCCCGGACATCCCCGCCGACGCCGGCCCCGCCTCCCCCGCGCAGCAGGAGGCCGTCGCGGCCGTCGCGGGCGAGGACGCCTACAACTGGGGCTACGATCCGCTGCACTACATGGCGCCTGAGGGCTCGTACGCGACCGAGGGCCACCAGATCGGCGGCGAGCGCACCCGCGAGTTCCGCGCCATGGTGGGCGAGCTGCACGGCATGGGCCTACAGGTCGTGCTCGACCAGGTGTACAACCACACCGCCGCGCACGGGCAGTCCGAGCGCTCGGTCCTCGACCGCATCGTCCCCGGCTACTACCAGCGCCTGGACCTCGCAGGCGGCGTCGAGAACTCCACCTGCTGCTCGAACATAGCCACCGAGCACGCGATGGCGCAGAAGCTGATGGTCGACTCGACAGTGACCTGGGCGCGGGACTACGGCGTCGACGGCTTCCGCTTCGACCTCATGGGCCATCACAGCCGCGAGAACATGCTCGCCGTGCGCGAGGCGCTGGACGAGCTGACCCTCGAGTCCGACGGCGTGGACGGCAAGGGCATCTACCTCTACGGCGAGGGCTGGGACTTCGGCGAGGTCACCGGCAACGCCCGCTTCACCCAGGCCACGCAGGGGCAGCTCGGCGGCACCTCGATCGGCACCTTCAACGACCGGCTGCGCGACGCCGTGCACGGCGGCAGCCCCTTCGACACCGACAAGCGCACCTCCCAGGGCTTCGGCAACGGGCTCGCCACCATGCCCAACGGCCACGCCGAGGTGGGCGAGGCCGAGCAGCTGACCGACCTGCGCCACCGCACCGACCTGATCCGGCTCGGGATGGCGGGCAACCTCGCCGACTACGAGCTGCTCGGCTCCACCGGCGAGGTGGTGCGCGGCGATCAGCTGGACTACAACGGCGCCCCGGCCGGGTATGCGACGGCGCCCGAGGAGACCGTGAACTATGTCGACGCGCACGACAACGAGGCGCTGTACGACATGAACGTGTGGAAGCTGCCGCAGGACGCACCCATGGACGTGCGCGTGCGGATGAACACGCTCTCGCTCGCGACCGTGGCGCTGGGGCAGTCGCCCTCCTTCTGGGCCGGCGGCACCGACCTGATGCGCTCGAAGTCCCTGGACCGCGACAGCTACGACTCCGGCGATCACTTCAACACGATCGACTGGACCGAGCAGGACAGCGGGTACGCGAACGGCCTGCCGCCCGAGGGCAAGAACGGCGAGGCATGGGACCTGATGGTGCCGATGCTGGAGGACCCGGCCAAGAACCCCGCCCCTGAGGACATCGCGTCCAGCAGCGAGGCTACCCTGGACCTGCTGCGCCTGCGCTCCTCCACGCCGCTGTTCACCCTCGGCGACGCGGAGCTGATCCGCCAGAAGGTCACCTTCCCGAACGCCGGTCCCGAGGCGACCCCGGGCCTGCTCGTGATGCGGATCGACGACACCGCCGGCCCCGACGTCGACCCCGCCCTCGACGGCGTGGTCACCGTCTTCAACGCCTCCGACGAGCCGCTCACCGAGCAGATCGAGCACATGGCCGGGCTCGGGTACGAGCTGCACGAGGTGCAGGCCAGCGGCGCCGACGAGGTCGTCAAGGGCGCGAGCTGGGACGCGGAGACCGGGACCGTGAGCGTGCCCGCGCACACCGTCGCCGTGTTCGTCGCCGCGCAGGAGAATGGCAAGCGCACCGGCCCGCCGGCGCACGCCGGACAGCCGGGGAAGCCCGGGCACGCCGGGGAGCAGGGCCCGCCCGCTCACTCGAACGGCAAGGCGAAGGGGCGCGCCGCGGACGAGGGGTGAGCGGGAGCTCTCAGCCGTCGCACTCCGACGGCTCCACGGGGACGCCGGACAGGCGGATCACCGTGGAGCCGGGCACGGAGTACAGCTGGAGGCGTGCGCCGTCGGGGCGTGTCGTGTCGAAGCCGTAGGCGGGGGCGCCGCTGCGGCGGCCCGCGTCGCCCACGGGGTCGAAGCCGTGGGATCGCGTCATGCGGCGCGGCGGAGCCCGTCGCCATGGACAGCGCTGCAGTGAGACGGTCGAGGTACAGGGACAGGGGGGTCGGTGCGCTCGTCACGCACCGACCGCACCGCCCTGCGCCTCGTTCCTCTCATTCCGGCGGCTCGAAGGTCCCCCGGTCGGTGCGGAACGCGCGCCGGCGGGCGTAGGCGTGGACCGCTTCGAGCTGCTCGAACTGGTGCAGCGCCTGCTCGGCGAGCTCGCGGAACCGGTCCTCGTCCAGTCCGAGCTCCTGGGCGTTGTCGGCGAGGGTGAGCCAGCTGCCCCGCTTGCCGATCACCGCGCTGCGCATCAGCTCCGCCTCGAGCACCATCGTCATCGGGGAGCGCGCGACGAGCCGCCCGTTGCTCTTCAGACGGCCCGCATGCTCGCCGAGCCGGGCCGCGGCCTGCCGGTAGCGCCGGCGTCGCAGTCCGAGGTCGTCGATGAGCTGGTGGAGGAAGCGCCGCTCGGCACGGATCTGCTCGGCGATCGAAGAGAGCACGGGGTGGACGGGCGTGTCCACGAAGTCGGCGGCCATCCGGTCGATGCGGGCTGCGCCGGCGGCGGCCCCGGTGAGGTGGTCGGAGAGGTAGAGCCCGAGCAGCCCGGTGTCGATCCGCGGCGAGGCCCCGGCGTCGCCGCCCGCGCCCTCGCCCGCGGAGGTCCCGTCGACCGCGAGGCGCGCCCGTCGGCTGTCGCGCGCACGCATCGGCACCGAGCCGGTGCCCCGGCCGTCGGCCATCCCCTCGAGCAGCTCGGAGAGGGCGTCGGCGGCGCTGTGACGGGGCCGCCAGCCCAGCTCGCGGTCGGCGCGGGCGTTGTCCATCACGGGGACGTTCATGCCCATGTCCAGCCATCCGGGGTCCGCGGCGACCAGACCTGCGCGGTGCACTGTGGCGAGCGCGGCGCGCACCGCGGGCACGGGAAGCTCGATCGCTCGCCCCGTGCCCACGAGGTGAGCGAGGTCCCGCACGTCGAGCACGTCGTCCGCGCAGATGTTGAAGGCGCCGGGCACCTCTGCCACGGCCGCGGCGGCGTACGCCTCGGCGACGTCGCGGGCGTGCACCGCCTGGATCCGCAGCCCGCGCGGCAGCGGGAGCAGCGGCGGCCGCCCGGCGCGCAGCAGCTGCACGGGCATCCATCGGCCCAGGAAGTAGCGCTGGATCTCGGAGCCGGCGTCCCCCTGGAAGATCAGCGCGGGGCGCAGGCGGGTGAGCGTCATCGCGGGGTGCATACGCTCGATCTCGTCGAGGACCTGCTCCTGGGCGACCTTGTCCACGCTGTAGTGGGAGGTGCGCACGCCGCCCGTAGGCCATGACTCGTCACGGACCTCCCGTCCCGGGGACGGAGAATAGGCACCGACCGAGGAGGCGACCACCAGGGTGCCGACCCCCGCCTCCGCGGCGGCCCGGCCCACGTGAGCCGTCCCCTCGACGTTCACCCGGCGCAGGAGGTCCCGGTGAGAGTTGGGCTGGATCAGCCAGGCGAGATGGATGACGGCGTCCGCTCCACGCAGCGCCTCGGTGAGCTCGGCGATCGCCTCCTGCGCAGGCGTCGCGCCCCCGATGTCGATCGCGGCCCACTCCGCGCTCGCGTACGGCTCCTCGGTGCGCACGGGGAGACGCCGCGCGATTCCGAGGACCGAGGTGACCTCGGGCCGGCGGGCGAGGGCTGCGAGCACCTCGGTCCCGACGTTCCCGGTGGCTCCGATGACGGCGACTCTCATGGCGTGCTCCTCCTCTGCCCACCGGGTATGCGGTGGGGCGATGGCACCTGCGGTCTCCTCCCAACCTAGATCGCCGGGACCGCACGGAGGAGGGAAGAGCTCGGACGCCGACCGCTCGGTCTCCTCCCGGACCCGTGTCCGGCCGCGCCGGATCTCGTTGCGACCCCTCCCCCGCCGGGGTACCGTCATCGCACCTGTGGCACGAACGACGACGAGGTGGATCGTGAGCGAGGCAGGATGACCGTCACCGACTGGTCGCCGACGGATTCCGTCTACCAGGCGCAGCTGCGGCGAGCGCACGAGGATCTGCGGGCGCAGAGCCTCCCCGACGAGACACCGTGGCCTGTGCGCGCCCCGGTGCTGGACTCCTGGCGGCGCTCCCTGGCCGCACTGCCCGACGGGGCGGGCACCGCACGCGCCGTGCTCGAGGGGGACGAGCTCGCCCGGGCGCGCCGCGCGCACCCCTTCTCCGCCATGCTGCCGCTGCTGCGCTCGCGACTGATCGAGCCGGCCGTCGACGCGGGGCTCGTGGTCGCGCTCGGCGACGCGGAGGGCAGGCTGCTCTGGGTCGAGGGCCGCTCCTCCGTGACCTCCCGAGCCGATGCGATGGGCTTCGCCGCCGGCGCCGACTGGTCCGAGCCCGCGATGGGCACCTCCGCCCCCGCGCTCGCCCTCACCACCGGCTCCCCCACCCAGGTGGTGGGCGCCGAGCACTTCAACGAGGCGTTGCAGCCGTGGAGCTGCAGCGCCGTGCCGGTGCTGGACCCGCGCACCGGGTCGACGATCGGGGTGCTCGACGTCACCGGCAGCGCGGACGCGGTCGCGCCCCTGGTGCTGCCGCTGCTCCAGGCGACCTCGCGCGCCCTCCAGGCGGAGCTGCGCGCACAGGCCGCGGGACGCGCCCCCGCCGCACCCGCCCACCTGCTGCTCACCGGGCGCCGCACCCCGCAGCTCCTCCTCGGCGAGGACGCCGTCGAGCTGAGCGGCCGCCACGCCGAGCTGCTGACCCTCCTGCACCTGGCCCCCGTCGGGGTGCGTGGAGCGGAGCTCGCCGAGGACCTCCACGGCGGCGCCTCCGCCGAGAGCACCGTCCGCGCCGAGGTGGTGCGCCTGCGGCGCGTGCTCGAGGTGAACGGCGGGCCCGCGATCGCCTCACGCCCCTACCGACTTCAGGGCGAGGTCGACAGCGACCTGCAGCAGACACGGTCCGCCCTCGCGCGCGGCGACCTGGACACGGCGCTCGCGCACTGGAGCGGCGAGCTGCTGCCCGGTTCCGACGCTCCCGCGATCCGCCGTCTGAGCGCCCAGGTGGACGACCATCTGCGAGAGCTCGTACTCGGGAGCGGCGACGCCGCGCAGCTGTGGGCCTACGCGCAGCGGCCCGAAGCCGCGCACGACCTCGAGGTGCTCATGACGATCCTGCAGATCGCCCCGGCCGACGCCTCCGAGCGGACGGCCGCCGCGACTCGGGCCCGGGAGCTGCGGGGCGAGACGGCCTGACGTCGCAGTCGCAGCGCCCGCGCAACGTGCATGCAACGTGACGTGGATTACGTTCGACGCACCGACGACGACGTCGACCGCAGAAGGGAATGCCATGACTGTCTACGCACGCCCCGGCACAGAAGGTGCGAAGGTCACCTTCAAGCCCCGCTACGAGAACTGGATCGGCGGGCAGTGGGTACCGCCCGTCAAGGGCGAGTACTTCGAGAACCCCACCCCCGTCACCGGCCAGGTCTTCACCGAGGTCGCCCGCTCCACGGCCGAGGACATCGAGCTCGCGCTCGACGCCGCCCACGCCGCCGCCCCCGCCTGGGGGAAGACCTCGGTCGCCGAGCGCGCGGTGATCCTGGGCAGGATCGCCGACCGCATAGAGGAGAACCTCGAGATGCTCGCCGTCGCCGAGACCTGGGACAACGGCAAGGCGATCCGCGAGCCGCTGAACGCCGACTTGCCGCTGGCCGTGGATCACTTCCGCTACTTCGCCGGCGCGATCCGCGCCCAGGAGGGCGCGCTCTCCCAGCTCGACGACGACACCGTCGCCTACCACTTCCACGAGCCGCTGGGCGTGGTGGGGCAGATCATCCCCTGGAACTTCCCGATCCTGATGGCGGTGTGGAAGCTCGCCCCGGCCCTCGCCGCCGGAAACTGCGTGGTGCTCAAGCCCGCCGAGCAGACGCCGGCATCGATCCTCGTGCTCGTCGAGCTGATCGGCGACCTGCTGCCCGACGGGGTGGTCAACATCGTCAACGGCTTCGGCGCCGAGGCCGGCAAGCCGCTCGCCTCGAACAAGCGCATCGCCAAGATCGCCTTCACCGGCGAGACCACCACGGGCCGGCTCATCATGCAGTACGCGAGCCAGAACCTCATCCCGGTCACCCTGGAGCTCGGCGGAAAGAGCCCGAACATCTTCTTCGAGGACGTCGCCTCGCAGCAGGACTCCTACTACGACAAGGCTCTCGAGGGCTTCGCGATGTTCTCCCTGAACCAGGGCGAGGTGTGCACCTGCCCCTCGCGCGCCCTGGTGCAGGAGGGCATCTTCGACTCCTTCGTCGCCGACGGCATCGCCCGCGTGGAGGCCACGAAGCAGGGCGACCCGCTGGACACCGACACCATGATCGGCGCGCAGGCCAGCAACGACCAGCTCGAGAAGATCCTGTCCTATCTCGACATCGGCAAGCAGGAGGGCGCGAAGCTGCTCACCGGCGGCGAGCGCGCCGACCTCGGCGGGGACCTCTCGGGCGGCTACTACGTCACCCCCACGGTCTTCGAGGGCGACAACTCCATGCGCATCTTCCAGGAGGAGATCTTCGGCCCGGTGCTGGCGCTGACCCGGTTCAGCGACTACGAGCAGGCGATCTCGATCGCGAACGACACCCTCTACGGGCTCGGCGCGGGCGTGTGGAGCCGCCAACAGAACACCATCTACCGCGCGGGTCGCGCGATCCAGGCCGGTCGCGTGTGGGTGAACAACTACCACTCCTACCCGGCGCACTCCGCGTTCGGCGGCTACAAGTCCTCCGGCATCGGCCGCGAGAACCACCTGATGATGCTCGACCACTATCAGCAGACCAAGAACCTCCTGGTCTCCTACTCGGAGAACAAGCTCGGCTTCTTCTGAGCCGACCCTCCCCGCAGCATCCATCCCACCATCGCAGCGGCCCCTCGACGCTCTGTCGACGGCCCGCCCTCACCCCCTGCCCGAGAACGGGCCGACCAAGGAGCACGAGATGACCACCACCATGACCGCCGCCGTCGTCCACGAGTTCGGACGGGACCTGTCCGTCGAGGAGTACACGCTGCCCGAGCCCGGCCCCGGCCAGGCTCTCGTCAAGCTGATCTCCTCAGGCGTGTGCCACACCGACCTGCACGCCGCCGAGGGCGACTGGCCCATCAAGCCGTCCCCGCCCTTCGTGCCCGGGCACGAAGGCGTGGGCACGGTCGAGAAGGTCGGCGAGGGCGTCACCGACGTGAAGGTCGGCGACCTGATCGGAAACGCCTGGCTGTGGAGCACCTGCGGCGACTGCCAGTACTGCCGCACCGGCTGGGAGACCCTCTGCGAGGAGCAGAACAACGGCGGCTACAGCGTCGACGGCTCCTTCGGGCAGTACATGCTGGTGGAGACCAGGTTCGCCGCCCGGATCCCCGAGGGCGCCGATCCCTACGAGATCGCCCCCGTGCTGTGCGCCGGGGTGACGGTGTACAAGGGTCTCAAGCGCACCGAGGTGCGGCCCGGCCAGTGGGTCGTGATCTCCGGGATCGGCGGGCTCGGCCACATCGCGGTGCAGTACGCGGTCGCGATGGGAATGCGCGTGATCGCGGTGGACATCGCCCAGGAGAAGCTCGACCTGGCCACGAAGCACGGCGCAGAGATCGTGGTGGACGCGAGCCGGGTCGACCCGGTCGAGGCGATCCAGGAGCAGGTCGGCGGCAGCCACGGCGTTCTCGTCACCGCCGTGCACCCCAAGGCCTTCGGGCAGGCGATCGGGATGACCCGCCGTGGCGGCACCATCGTGTTCAACGGCCTGCCCCCGGGCGACTTCCCCGCCCCGATCTTCGACATCGTGCTGAAGGGCCTGACGATCCGCGGCTCGATCGTCGGCACCCGCCAGGACCTCGCCGAGGCGATCGAGTTCTACGCGGCCGGGAAGATCCACCCCACCTACTCGCGCCGCTCGCTCGAGGACATCAACCAGATCATCGGCGAGATGAAGGAGGGCAAGATCGACGGCCGCGTCGTCATCGAGTACTGAGCACGCCGCCGACGGGCGGGTCGACCGGTTCCGCGCCGGTCGGCCCGCCCGTCGGCCTACGCTGGGGGTGGAGCACTCCTCGACCCCCGCGCGACGACGCGCCCCCCGACAGGAGATGAGAACGATGCCTCACCTGCTCGACGTCCCCGGCACCGTCCGCTGGATCCGCCGCGACGGCCTCGAGAACATCCTCGCGGGGATGGTGCGATACCTGGAGTCCGACCTGCTGCGCTGGGAGGATTTCTAGAAGGTCCCGCGACTGGCCAGCCACAGCCCGCACGGGGTGATCGAGCTGATGCCGACCAGCGACGGATCGCTGTACTCCTTCAAGTACGTCAACGGCCACCCGCACAACCCCGCCCGCGGGCTGCAGACCGTGACGGCCTTCGGCGTGCTCGCCCACGTCGACAACGGCTACCCGATCCTCCTCTCCGAGATGACGCTGCTGACCGCGCTGCGCACCGCCGCGACATCGGCGCTCGCCGCGCGCGAGCTCGCCCTGCCCGGCGCCCGCGTCCACGCCCTGATCGGGGCGGGCTCGCAGGCCGAGTTCCAGGCGCTCGCGATGCGGACCGTGCTCGGGATCGACCGTCTGCGCGTGCTGGACCTCGACGAGGCGGCGGTGGAGAAGGTGCGGCGCAATCTCGTCCCGCTCGGCTTCGAGATCCACGCCGCGAGCTCGATCGAGGACGTGCTCGAGGGCGCCGACGTGGTCACCACCTGCACGGCGGACAAGGCCCGGGCCGCGGTGCTGCACAGCGAGCAGGTGCGTCCCGGCATGCACCTCAACGCCATCGGCGGCGACTGCCCGGGCAAGACCGAGCTGGACCCGACGATCCTCGAGGAGGCGCGGGTGGTGGTCGAGTACGAGCCGCAGACCCGGATCGAGGGCGAGATCCAGCAGCTGTCCGCCCACGTCGAGGTCACCGAGCTGTGGCGGATCCTCGCCGGGGACGCCTCGGGCCGCACCTCCGACGCCGAGGTGACGGTGCTGGACTCCGTCGGCTTCGCGCTCGGGGACTTCTCGGCGCTGCGCTGCGCGCTGGACGCGACCGAGGGCACGGACCTGCTGGGATGGGTGGACCTCGTCGCCGACCCCGACGACCCGAAGGACCTCTTCTCCCTCGTGACATGACGACGGCCGGCGCCCTCAGCAGGGCGCCGGCCGTCGGCACGGGAGGCGGGAGGGTCAGTCCTCCGCGGGCGGAGCGCTCGGCGCGCTGGGCGCGCTCTTCCTACCCTCGACCCGCGTGCGGTGACCGCCGCGACCGATGCCGCCGCGGGTGCGGGTGAGGCGGTAGTCGATGCGGTCGTCGACCAGCGAGGCGATCTCGTCGGTCGAGGCGTGGGTGCGGCTCACCTCGTCGGTGATGTGCGCGGTGACCCGCTCCAGGCGGGCGAGGCGCTCGTGCTCGGCCAGCACCGCCCGGTCCAGGCTCAGCGCCTTCACCAGCGCCACGCACATCAGCAGCAGGATCACGCTGAACGGCAGCGCGGTCATCAGCGAGCCGGCCTGCAGGGAGGTCAGGCCGCCCGAGAGCAGCAGCGCCGCGGCGAGCAGGCCCTCCAGCAGCGCCCACAGCACGCGGGACCACATCGGCGGGTTCGGATGGCCGCCCGAGGCGAGCATGTCCACCACCAGCGAGCCGGAGTCCGAGGAGGTGATGAAGAAGACCGCGACCACGATGATGCCGAGCACCGACAGCAGCTGGGTGGCGGGGAACTGCTCGAAGATGCGGAACATCGATTCCTCGGCGGTGATGTCGCCGAGGTCGCCGGTGCCGAACCACTGGCGGAACAGGCCGTTGCCGCCCCAGATCGAGAACCAGATCATGCCCACCAGGGTGGGGACCAGCAGCACGCCGGCCACGAACTGGCGCACGGTGCGCCCCTTGGAGATGCGGGCGATGAACACGCCGACGAACGGCGCCCAGGCGATCCACCAGCCCCAGTAGAACAGGGTGTTGCCGGCGAACCAGCTCTGCGCCTCCTCGGAGCGGGTATACGCGCCGACGTCGAGGGTCAGGTGGAAGACCTCGCTGAGGTAGATGCCGAGGGACTCCACGAAGTTCTGGAAGATGAACACGGTGGGGCCGAACAGCAGCGCCGCGACGGCGAGCAGGCCCGCGAGGGTCAGGTTGCCGTTGGAGAGCCACTTGATGCCGACGCCGACGCCGGAGACCACGGAGAGGGTCGCGATGAAGGTGATCACCACGATCAGGATCACCAGGAAGTTCGTGGAGACCTCGTCGACCAGGCCGATGACCTGCATGCCGGCGGCGATCTGCTGGGCACCGAGGCCCAGCGAGGTCGCGATGCCGAAGACGGTGCCGAAGATCGCGAGCACGTCGATGACGTCGCCGATCCAGCCCTTCACCCGGTCGCCGAAGATCGGCTCGAGGGCCCAGCGGATCGAGACGGGACGGCCGCGGCGGTGCATGGCGTACGCGATCGCCAGGCCGATCACGGCGTAGGCGGCCCAGGGGTGCAGGCCCCAGTGCAGGAAGGTCTGCGCCATCGCGAGGCCCGAGGCCTCTGCGCCCTCGACGTCCCAGCCCGGCTTGGGGCTGTTCGTCGTGTAGCCGAGCGGCTCGGCGACGCCGTAGAAGACGAGCCCCACGCCCATGCCGGCGGAGAACAGCATCGCGAACCACGACATCAGCCCGAACTCGGGCTCGTCGTCGTCACGGCCGAGCCGGATCGAGCCCCACCGGGACAGCGCGACGATGATCGCGAAGGCGACGAAGATGCCGATGGCCAGCATGTAGAACCAGCCGAGGTTCGCCACGATCCAGTTCTGGGATTTCTCCATCACCGACCCGGAGGTCTCGGGGAAGACGATCGCCAGCAGCGCGACGCCGAGCACGACGACCATCGCGGGCCAGAACACGGCCGGCGCGATCGTGCCCTTGCTGATGCGCGCGCCCTGTCGGCGCAGCTTCTCGGTGATCTCGTCGTCGGAGTCGTCGGTGGCGATCTGCTGGGACCGGGGAAGATGAACGGTCCTGGGGAGCTCTTCGGGCCATGCGGAGATGTCGGAGCCCTGCGCGGGCGCCTCCGCTCCCTGGCCGTGACCTGAGCTGCTCATAGCGGTCCCTTCTTGTCGATTATCGGATTCCCACCAACTGTGCAGGATGCCCGGGGTATGGAGAGAACAGGCCGATCCGGAGTCCGAAGGTCGGACAACCGGCATCTGCGCAGTTCAGCACGCTTCCCCGCGCTGTTGCGCCGTCCGTCGCGACGGTCGGGGAACTCACATGCCCGACCCGGCGCACGTGGCGCATCACACTCGCGAGCGCCAGAGCAGCCACGCCAGGTACGGCGCCTCGATCAGCGGGACCATGAGCCCGGCGGGTACTCGGGCGAGGGCGACGAGGCCCACGAAGCCGACGACCCCGACCGCGAGCACGCTGGTGCGCTCCAGTCGCGCCTCATCGCCGGCGTCGAGCAGGCTCCCGATCCTGGTCGGCGCGCCCGTCGGCCGGGCCGCGCTCGGTGCCGGTCAGGCGGCCGATCCCGCGCATGCCGTGGAAGACGACCAGCGCCGCCACGGTCCCGAGCGCGATGCCGGTGAAGGCGAAGCCGCCGACCTCCCAGTGCAGGTCCGCGATCGCGATGACGAGGGCGACGCCGGCGGTGAGCTGGTTCTTCGGGCGGGCGAAGTCGACCTTCCCGTCGATCCACATGCGGAAGCCGACGATCGCGATCAGCCCGTAGAGCACGAAGGTCACGCCGCCGAGCACGCCCGGTGGGATGGTGTTGATCAGCGCGCCGACCTTCGGGGAGAGGGACAGGCCGATCGCCACCAGGCCTGCGACCCAGTAGGCGGCGGTGGAGTAGACGCGGGTCGCGCTCATGACGCCGATGTTCTCGCCGTAGGTGGTCGTCGGCGAGCCGCCGAAGGTGGCCGACAGCGCGGTCGCGGCGCCGTCGGCGAAGAGGGTGCGCCCCACCATGTGGTCGAGGTTCTTCCCGGTCATGGTGCCGACGCTGGTCACGTGGCCGACGTTCTCCGCCAGCAGCACCACGATCACGGGCAGGAAGATCGGCATCAGGCCGAGGTTGAACTCCGGGTGGTGGAACTCGGGCAGACCCAGCCAGGCCGCCTCCCGCACCGCGGTGAAGTCGACCTCGCCGCGGGCGAGCGCGATCAGGTAGCCGACGACCACGCCGACCAGCACGCTGATGCGTCCCAGCAGTCCGCGGAACAGGGCGGTGCACAGCAGGATCGCGATCAGGGTGAGGGTCGCGGTGACCGGGGCCTGCGAGAAGTTGTTCTAGTACGTGGTGGGCACCAGGTTCAGGCCGATCAGCGCGACGATCGAGCCCATCACCACCGGCGGCATGAGCCGGCCGATCCAGCCCGTGCCGATCCGCTGCACGAGCAGGCCCAGCAGGGCCAGCAGCACGCCGGTGACGAGCACCCCGCCGAGCGCGGCGCCCATCGAGTCGGCCTGGGTGGAGGCGGTGATCGGGGCGATGAACGCGAAGGAGGAGCCGAGATAGCTGGGCACCCGGTTCTTCGTGATCGTGAGGAACAGCAGGGTGCCGAGGCCGGAGAAGAGCAGCGTGGTCGAGGGCGGGAAGCCGGTGATGACCGGGACCAGGAAGGTCGCGCCGAACATGGCGATGACGTGCTGGGCGCCGATCCCGATCGTCAGCGGCCAGGCGAGCCGCTCCTCGGGCAGGACGATCGCGTCGGAGGCGACGGTGCGGCCGTCTCCGTGCAGGCTCCAGCGGAACATGGTTCTCCAGGGGTGGGGAGGGACGGCGGGCCGGTCAGCGGCCGGGGAAGGTCTTCCGCTCGGCGGTGGCCTCGGTGACGTCCGGGACCAGGTCGAGGAGGGAGACGCGACCGTTGTCGCGGGCGCGGAAGTCGGCGAACATGCGGGTGATGTCCGGGGCGCCGAACTCGTCCCGCACGGGGGCGGGGACCGTGAGCATGAGCGCGGTGGCGATGCCGAGCACGAGGGCGACGCCGCCGGTGGTCAGGCCCGCGCCGCTCGCGGTCGCGATCGAGCTCACGATGACGTCGAGGAAGCCGACGACGACCAGGACGAGCGAGGCGACGACCCCGCTGGCTCGGGCGCTGACCGCGGGACGGGAGAGCAGCGCGGTGCGGCCGAAGACGGAGACCAGCACGAAGCAGGCGCAGACCGCGGCGTCGACCAGGTGCAGGACGGGGCCGCCGGGGCGGGGCACGGAGGTCGCCGCGAGGGCGCCCATCAGGTGCCACAGCACCGCGGCGGAGTGCATCAGGGCGCTGAGCTCGAGGGCGCGCACCGAGTACACCAGCCAGTCGGTGCGGCGGAAGGACAGCGGCATGGAGCGCACGAAGGAGCGGGAGACCATCAGCCCCAGCGCGGCGAAGAGGAATGGCAGGTAGACGAAGCCGCGAGCGACGCTGATCGGGGCGGCGAACTGCAGCCCGAGGGTGTTGTCGGCCAGCGCCCCGACCGCGAGAGCGGCGACGACGGCGGTGGAGAAGACGTACCAGGAGCGCTCCCGGCGCAGCGCGGAGGCCAGCACCACGGCCAGCAGCAACGCGGAGATCAGCGTGTTCGCGAAGGTCATCAGCGAGAACGCCCAGCCGGTGGTGAACAGGCGGCCGACGATCATCACCAGCGCCAGCAGCAGCGCGGCGGCCGCGGCGATCCCGACCCCGAGGAGCAGCCGCCGAGCGGCGCGGCGAGCCCGCTCCTGCGGGAGATAGCCCTCGTGGGCGCGCGGCTCGATGCCGAGGATCGCGCCGAGCAGCAGCAGGGAGACGCCGACGCCGATCCCGACGGGGGGCCCGTCGGGCAGGGGGGCGAAGAGCACCGGGAGGGAGAGCACGAGGTCGGCGCCGAGCACGAGCAGGGCGATGACGAGGGCGGGGGCCATGCCCGCCACGCGCAGCGTGCGGATCGCGCGCAGCGGCGGCGCGGCGGGGATCCAGCGCAGGGCGTGGACGGCGACCAGCGCGGCGAGCGCGACGCCGATCGAGATCCGGCCCAGCAGATCCAGGACCGGGTTGTCCGCGACGGTGAAGGTGGTGGTGAGGGCGGAGGTGAGGCAGATCAGGGCGAGCACGTCGCGCAGCGCGTCGAACAGGCCCAGGTCCTTGAAGCGCTCCGGCAGCTGGAAGCCGGCGATCGGGATCTCGTCGTCCTCGGCGTTCGGGGTGGTGCCCGAGCGGGCATAGGAGACGACGCGGGGGCGGGCGAGCGGGGCGACGGTGTCGTCGTCGGTCCCGTCGGAGCCGTCCTCCTCGCCCTCCACCGCGGGGATCGCGCCGGTGACCGCGTCGGGCTCGGTGCCGGGGCGGTCTCGGTCCGGCAGCGCCGGGCCCTGCCCGCGGCGTGCCAGCAGCGGCTGGGCGTAGCGGTCGAACTCCTCGCGGCCGGGGAGGCGGTCGGTGGGGAGGCTGTGGGGGTCGTCGATGGCGAAGATCCAGTCGGCGTCCTGGTCCTCCTCCGAGCGCGGATCCCTGTCCATCGACCTTCTCTCCTGCTGTTCGTCGCCCGGACGGCCGCCCGGGCGCAAGTCTGCCCCTCGCATCCTAGGGAGCGCGGGGGCGCAGGGACCGTCGGCGCGCCGTGGGATCTTCGCTACAGGTGCAGGCGCGTGGCCAGCTCGTGCCGCACCGCGCCGCCGCGCACCGTCAGCAGCAGCACGATGGAGAGCACGCTCAGACCGCCGCAGATCGCCGAGGGGATCACGGTGCCCACCCAGCCCAGCGCCAGGAACACGATCGGGGTGAGCCCCAGCAGCACCGTCAGCCCGAGATAGACGATGTAGTCGCCCACCTGCATCCGCACCGCCCGCACCGTGATCACCAGTCCGATCAGGGAGGCGGCGCACAGGATCGGCACCACGAAGGTGAGGGACCAGGCGTCCCAGCCGGTCAGGTAGTCCCAGTACACGCAGACGCCGCCGGCGAGCGCGACGAGATAGACGATGAACTTCGCGAGGTTGCGGCGCTTGCCCACCGCGACCAGCACCACCAGCCAGGTCGCGACCACGCCCAGCCACACCGAGCGCAGCGCCCCCAGGCCCTGTTCCTCGGGACGGAACAGCAGCTGGGCGAGGAAGGACAGCGCGATCACCGCCAGCGAGGTCAGCGTGAGCACGCGCAGCACGCGGCGGCGCCGGAAGCGCAGCGGCACCGCCGGATAGGGGCTCGGCGCAGCGGTGCCCTCGAGCGTCGCCGCGCACAGGGGGCAGCGGGTCCACTCCCCCTCGACGCCGACCGCGCAGTCGGGGCATCTCCTCATCGCCCCACCTCCGCGAGCTCCGCCTCGGTGGTCCGGGACGCGGCCACGGACACCTCGATGCCGGCCTCGGTGAGGATCCGCGCGTACTCCCGCACGTGCTCCGTCTCCACGAAGGGCGAGGTGAAGGAGATCGTGAGCAGGCCGGCGTGGGAGATGGCACAGAACTGGGGCCGGGCGGCGGAGACGTGGAAGAGCATCCGGCCGACGTGCGGGGCGGCGGCCTCGGGCAGCGTCACCCGGCCCAGGTTCGAGATCGCGACGGTGAGCGAGCGGTTGTTCGCCCGGTTGGCCAGCCCCAGCAGCACGTCCTTGAGCGGGCGGGGCACGATCCGGGCCAGCGGAGCGCGCTCCACCCGGATCAGGCGGCGCAGCCTCCCCTCGAGCGCCTCCGGCCGCGCCTGGGCGCCGAAGTCCTGCTGGAGCTGCCGGGCGACCTCGCCGAGGGAGTCGCCGCCGGCGCCGTAGGTGTGGGAGACGGTGATCGTGGCGAAGAAGTTGCGTGCCGAGTCGGAGGGGAAGAACTGGCGCAGGTTCACCGGCACCGAGGCGGCGAGGGTGCGGGCGCCGCGGGCGTCCCGCTCCAGCGCGCCGGTGCGGCGGATCGCCTCGAAGAACGCGGCGGTGAGGAACATCGACATCGCCACGCCCTCCCCCTTCGCGAGGGCGAGCACGGGCGCCACGGGCATCGTCAGCTCGAGGACGCGGGTGCGGTGGTCGGGGGTGCGGGTGCCGCGCAGGCGCAGCACCCGTCGCGGCGCGGGCGGGGCCGGGTCGGGGGCGTCGGTCTCCTCTCCCGCAGGCTCCTCCGCGATCTCGGGCTCCTCCTCCCCGGCGCGCAGCATCGCGGAGGCGGCCTCGCGGCTGAACTCCTCCTCGTGCGCGGCCCGCTCCTGCTCCTCCCGCGCCCGGGCGGCGCGCTCGGCCCGTGTGCGCCGACGGAAGTGGTGGGCGAAGGAGTCGGCGGCCAGTTCGTGGACCTCCGGCTCGACCGAGCCCGCCGCGTCGGCCGTGTCCTCGGGGGCGAAGCGGCGACGGCAGTACTCCTCCAGCAGGGCGGTCAGGAACCACAGCGCCCCGGTCCCGTCGGAGAGGGCGTGGAACACCTCGAGGCTCACCCGGCGGCGATGGTGGACGACGCGGAACAGCAGGGTGCGGCGGTCGGCCTGGTAGATCGGGGCGCAGGTGTGCTCGGTCTCCGGTTCGAGGACGGGGCGGAGGTCGCTGTCCTGGAGGTAGTACCAGAACACGCCGCGGCGCAGCACTGCGTGGTAGAGCGGGAAGCGCTCGTAGGTCGCTTCAAGGGCCTCCTGCAGCAGCGCCGGGTCGACCTCGTGGTCCAGCTCGGCGGCCATGCGGAAGACCTTGGTGTCCACGTCGCTGCGGGCGGCGAGGAAGATGTTCGAGGCGTTGTCCAGGCGCACCCAGTGCCGTCGCCGGACCGGCAGGGAGAGCTTCACGGCCCCTGCTCCAGGAACTCGTCGATCACCTCGTACGCCTCCCTCAGGGGGCGCGCGAAGCGGGGCAGGGTGATCACCCCGTGCAGCGCCTCCTCGAGGCGGTGGATGCGCACCCGGTTCCCGGCCGCGGCGAGCGCCCGGCCGTAGGCCTCCCCCTCGTCGCACAGCAGGTCCAGGCCCGCGCTGAGCAGGAGGGTGTCCGGCTGTCCGGAGAGGTCCTCGGCCATCAGCGGGGCGACCAGGCGGCTGCGGCGCAGCGAGGGGTACGGGACGTACAGGTCGAGATAGTCCTGGACCTCCGTGCTGGTGAGCCGGTAGCGGTCGCCGAGCCGGCGCACGGACTCGAAGGGGGAGGTGGCGGGGTCGTGGTCGTAGTGGGTGACCGGGTAGAGCAGGATCTGGCGCGAGGGGACGCGGTGGCCGCTCTCGCGCAGCAGCAGCGAGACGGCGGCAGCGAGGTTCCCTCCCGCCGAGTCTCCGACCAGGACGATCCGGTCCGGGTCCGTCAGACCCGCCCGGCCCGGGTCCTCCAGCAGGCCGCGCGCGACGCCGTAGCAGTCCTCGAGCCCGGCGGGGAAGGGGTGCTCGGGGGCGAGGCGGTAGTCGACGGAGGCGACGTGGCAGCCGGTGAGGTCCGCCATGGTGGCGCAGGCGGGGGTGTAGCTCTCGATGTCGCCGGTGACCCAGCCGCCGCCGTGGAAGAACAGCAGCAGGTCCTCGCGGCGCCGCTCGGTCGGCGCGAACACCCGCACCGGCACGCGGTGCCCGTCGGGGGCGTCGGAGAAGGTGTCCCAGGTGGGGGTTCGGTAGCGGGCCGTCGGCAGTGCGGCCAGACGCCGCTGGAGGGTGCGGATGCGCTGGTAGTCCTCGCGGACGTCGAAGCGGCCGGCCCGGGCGACCGCGCGCAGGGCCAGGCGCAGCAGGGCGCTCACGGCCGCAGCTCCCGCTTCTCCCCGCGAAGCGGATCGCGGGGCCCGCCTCGGCACCGCCACCGCCCTGTCCCATCTCGACGACGGGACCGATCAGGAGGCGGTGAGTGGCAGCGTCGACGCCCTGCTCGATGCGCAGCGCGAAGTGGGCGAGCGCGCCGGGGAGGATCGCGTCCCCGTCGGCGGTGCGCCCCGCCTCGATCCCGGCGAGCATCCCCTGCAGCGGCGCGCCGGGGGTGCCGAAGCGGTCGGCGAGCGCCTGCTGGTCCTCGGCGAGCAGGCTCAGGCAGCAGTGGCCCGCCTCCTCCACCGCCTCCGCGGCGCGGGAGAGTCCGTACAGGGCCAGACCCATCGTCGGCGGGTCGTAGGAGATGTCGAGATAGGAGTCGACGGTGACGAGCAGGTCGTGGGGCCCCTGCCGGGTGCTGACCACGGCCAGGCCCACGGCGAGCAGGTCGCTGAGGCGGCGGTACTCGTCCTGGTCGACGCCGTGATGCGCCATGCTCACCGCGCGGTGGGGAGCATGCGGGCGCGGGCCGAGTCCGCGTCGAGGATCTCCTTGCCGAAGGGGAAGCAGGTCACGGGGATCAGCTTGAGGTTCGCCCACGCGAGCGGGATGCCGATGATGGTGACGGCCTGGGCGAGCGCGGTGACGACGTGGCCGAGCGCGAGCCACCAGCCGGCGATCACGAACCAGACCACGTTGCCGATCGTGCCGGCGGCGCCGCTGCGGCCGGTGTCGACGACCTCGCGGCCGAAGGGCCAGATCACGAAGCCCGCGATGCGGAAGGACGCGAGTCCGAACGGGATCGTGAGGACGAGGAGGCAGGCCAGGATCCCGGCGAGGAGATAGCCGAGGAAGAGCGACCAGCCGGCGGTCAGCAGCCAGATGATGTTCAGGACCAGGCTCAGGAGGGAACGCATGGGGCCAGGGTAGGCACCGCTGCTGTCCGCGGCCAGGGGGCTGTCCCCCGACCGTGCGGGAGGGCCACTACTCTGGGAGCCATGCCAGCTCCCGAGATCGCGCTGACCGAGCGCTTCCAGTCCGCCTTCGCCGCCGCCTTCGGGCCCGAGTTCGCGGACGCCGATCCGATCATCCGCCCCTCGCAGTTCGCGGACTTCCAGTGCAACGCCGCGATGGGACTGGCCAAGCGCCTCGGCCGCAAGCCCCGCGACATCGCCGCGGACATCCTCGCGGCCGTGGACCTCTCGGACATGGCGGAGACCCCGGAGATCGCCGGTCCCGGCTTCCTGAACATCCGCCTGCGCACCGACTGGGTCGCCGCGCAGGCCGCCGAGCTCGCGGCCGACGCCCGGCTCGGCGTGCCCGCTCCCGAGCACCCGGACACCGTGGTGCTCGACTACTCGGCGCCGAACGTGGCCAAGGAGATGCACGTCGGCCACCTGCGCACCACCGTCGTCGGCGACTCGATCGCCCGCACCCTCGAGAAGCTCGGCCACACCGTCGTGCGCCAGAACCACATCGGCGACTGGGGCACCCCCTTCGGGATGCTCATCGAGCACCTCCTCGAGGTGGGCGAGGACAGCGCCGAGGCGGAGCTGCTGAAGACCGACCCGAACGCCTTCTACCAGGCGGCGCGCGCGAAGTTCGACGCCTCCGAGGCCGCCGCCGACGGCGGGTCCGGCTTCGCCGCGCGAGCGCGTCGGCGCGTGGCGACCCTCCAGTCCGGAGACGCCGAGTCGCTGCGCATCTGGAGGCACCTGGTGGGGCTGTCCAAGGAGTACTTCCACCGCATCTACGAGATGCTGGACGTGACGCTGACCGACGAGGACCTCGCCGGCGAGTCGACCTACAACGACCAGCTCGAGACCACCTGCAACGATCTGGAGGCCGCCGGGATCGCCCGGATCTCCGACGGGGCGCTGTGCGTGTTCCCGGAGGGCTTCACGGGGCGCGACGAGCAGCCGCTGCCGCTGATCATCCGCAAGACCGACGGAGGCTACGGCTACGCCACCACCGATCTCACCGCGATCCGCCATCGCGTGCGGGACCTCGGGGCTGACCGCATCGCCTATGTCGTCGGCACCGCGCAGGAGCTGCACTTCCGGATGGTGTTCGCCACCGCGCGGGAGGCGGGCTGGCTGCCGGACGAGGTCGAGGCGACCCATGTGAAGATCGGCTCCGTGCTCGGTGAGGACGGCAAGATCCTGCGCACCCGCTCCGGCGCCTCGCTGCGGCTGATGGCGCTGCTGGAGGAGGCCGTGGCGAAGGCCCGCACCGTCATCGACGAGCTGCGCCCCGACCTCTCCGACCAGGAGCGCGAGCAGATCGCGCACGCGATCGGGATCGGCGGCGTGAAGTACGCAGACCTCTCCACCGCGCACGACTCGGACTACACCTTCGACCTCGACCGGATGCTGGCGCTGACCGGCAACACCGCGCCCTATCTCCAGTACGCGGTGGCCCGGATCCGCTCGATCGGCCGACGGGCCGAGACGGCCGGCGTCACCGCCGCGGACGCGCCGCTCGTCGTCAACGACGCGGAGCGGGCGCTCGCGCTGCAGCTGCTCGAGTTCGGCCCGGTCCTCGCCTCCGTCGGCGCGGAGTACGAGCCGCACCGACTGTGCGCCTATCTCTTCTCCCTCGCGCAGGCGTTCACCGCGTTCTACGACGCCTCCCCGATCCTCAAGGAGGACGACGCGGAGGTGCGCGCGGGTCGTCTCGCCCTCGCGCAGCTCGCCGAGCGGGTGCTCGTCGAGGGCCTCGACGCGCTCGGGGTGGAGGCGCCGCAGCAGATGTGAGGGCACCCCCGGCGCGGCAATTCGGACATCCCTCCCCGGTCGTGACCGAACCGTGTCCGCCGTTACCCAAACGTGCCCCAGTCCGGCGGTCGATCCCTGGTCAGAGCCAGGATCTGCTTCCTACGCTGGGACGGTGTCCACGATCCGTTCGGCCCATCGCGCCCTGTGGGGGGCCTATGCGCTCCTCGCACTGGTCCACCTCGGCGCGCTCCTGGCCGACTCGGATCTGATCGGCCGGATCACCCAGCCGATGTTCGCCCCGCTGCTCATCGCCGTGGTGCTCACCGCGGCCCCGTACCGCTCCCGCACGACGGGGCTCATGCTCGGCGCCCTGGTCTGCGCATGGATCGGAGACAGCGTGGGGCAGGTCCCCGTCGAGAGCAGCGGGATGCTCGCCGTGGTCGGCTTCCTGGGCGCGCTGATCTGCTACTCGGCCGCCCTCGTGCCGCTGTGGACCCGTTCCCGCGACCCGATGCGCATCGCGCTCGCGATCCCCTACGGCGCCGTGGTGATCGGGCTGTTCGTCGCCTGCGCGGACGGGGCCGGCTCCCTGCTGCCGATGGTGGCCGCCTATGCGGTGGCGCTGGCGACGATGGCCTTCCTCTCCGCCGGCGGCAACGGCCTGACCTGGACGGGAGGCACCCTGTTCCTGCTGTCGAGCTCGCTGCTGGGGATGGACTGGTTCCTGGCTGGCGCCGCGATCGCGTTCAGCACGGAGCTGGTGATGCTGACCTACCTGGTGGGCCACGCTCTGCTCGTGGCGGGGCTGGTGAAGGCGATGCCGCGGCACCGCTGGACCGTCGCCGCCCCCGCCTCCTCGCTCGTGATTCTCGAGGGCTGACGGGGCCGCTCAGCCCTGCCGGCCCTCCTGATCCTTCCGGCCCAGGGCGCGGCCGATCAGCTCGGACTGCTCGCGGTGCAGCCGCTCGATGTCCTCGCCCTTGCGGGGGATCAGCTGCAGACCGAGGCGGCCGCCGATCTCCCGATAGGCGACCTCCTCGCCGTTCTCCTCGAGCTGGAGACGCGCGACCCGCGCGTCGGAGGCGAAGAGGTCCTTCTGGCCGACGCTCAGGTGCAGCGGCGGCAGGCCCTCCAGGCCCCGGTTGATCGGGGAGAGGTCCGGATCGTCCAGCGGGGTGCGCCCGGCGTAGCGGCGGGCCGCATCGCGCAGCAGGCGCCGCTCGTGCACCGGATCGGACTGGTCCGTCTCGCTCATCCACGCGGCGGACAGCTCCAGGTCCAGCCAGGGCGACATCAGCACGATCGCGGCCGGGGCGGGCACCGGCGCGAGCGCCTCGGACTCCTGCTCGACCAGTCGCCGCGCGACGACCACGGCGAGCCCGCCGCCGGAGTGCTGGCCGCTGAGGACCCACGGGCCCTCGCCCAGCCGTCCGTCCGCCGCGAGCGCGGCGAGGACCGCCTCGACGTCGTCCCGGGCGACGGGGTGCTGGTGGTCTGGGGCGTTGCGGTAGTCGACCATGAGCCCGGCGCAGTCCTGCGCCTCGACCTGGCGGGAGAGCCAGGCCCAGTCGCTGGTGAAGGGGCCCGAGACGTAGGCGCCGCCGTGCAGGTGGATGATCAGGCCGTTGCCGCGGTGGTGGCGGTCCAGCCACACGGTGCGGGTGCGGCCGATCATCTCCTGCTCGATCGCATGGGACTTCAGCACGTGCGAGGGAGGCTGCGGGCTGCGGGCCTCGCGCAGCGCCTGATGGGTGAGGGCGGAGGGGATCGGGATCCTCGCGGCGGCGCGAGCCCCCGTCACCACGGCGTCTCGGATGCGACCCATCGCTTGCCCTCCTGTCCGCGGCCGCTCGGGCCGCCTCTGTGCCGGTCCGCCCAGACTAACGAACCCGCCTGGACGGTGCGGGAGCGGCACCGGCCGGGCTCCGTTCCGCCGGTACGCTTCGAGCATGCCTGAGACCTCCGCCCCCGCTCCCCTGCTGGTCCTCGTCGCGATGCCCGAGGAGGCCGCACCGCTGACCTCCCGCCTCGAGGACCCCGCCCCGGTCGAGGTCCCCTTCCCCGCCCCGGTCGCGGCCGTCCGCGGTCGTCTCGCCGGCACGGACGCGGTGGTGGTCACCACCGGCATCGGCGTCGCCGCCGCGACCGCGGCCGCGACCTGGGGGATCCTCACCCTCTCCCCCGCCCTCGTGGTCGCCGCCGGCTCCTGCGGCGGTCTCGCCGCCGACGTGGAGGTCGGCACCGTGATCGTGGGCGAGTCCTTCGCCTGGTCGATCGCGGACGCGACCGCCTTCGGCTACGCCCCCGGGCAGCTGCCCGGCGGGCCCGAGCGGATCGTGGCCGAGACGGCCTGGGCGGACCGGGCCGAGCGCGCCGCCCGCGCCGAGGCGGCCGCGGTGCGGCGCGGGCTGATGCTCGCCGGCGACGCCTTCGTCACCGCCCCGCTGGCGGACCCGATGCGGGAGCGGTTCCCCGGCGCGCTCAGCGCCGACATGGAGACCACCGCCACCGCCCGCACCGCCGGGGCGCTCGGCGTGCCCTTCGTGGCGCTGCGCGCCGTCTCGGACCTGTGCGGTCCCGCCGCCGGTCAGCAGTTCCACCTCGAGATCGACGTGGTCGCGGAGACCTCGGCCCGGGCCGTCGAGCGCCTCGCCGCCGATCTCGCCGGCTGAGGCGCCCCGGCGCGGCGTCAGCGCGCGGCCGGGTGCAGCACCTCGCCGCCCTCGACCAGGACGCGGAGGTTCGCGGCGATCCGCTCGTCGGCGCCGACGGGCCGGCCTCCCGCGCCGTGCGGGGTGATCAGCAGGCGCGGCGCCTCCCACAGCGGATCGCCCTCCGGGAGCGGCTCGGGCTCGGTGACGTCGAGAGCGGCCGCGCCGAGGGTCCCCGCCTCGAGCGCCTCGCGCAGCGCGACCTGGTCGACGGTCGCGCCGCGGCCGACGTTGACGAGGATCGCGTGGTCCGGCAGCGCGGCGAGCACCTCGCGACCCACGATCCCGGCGGTGCGCTCGGTGGCGGGCAGGATGTTCACCAGCACGTCGGTGTCCGGCAGAGCAGCGGGCACATCGGCCTCGGAGATCACCTCGACGCCGGCGCGGGTGCCGGCGCTGCGAGCGGCGCCGCGCACCTCGGCGCCGAGGCCCTGCAGCATCGGGGCGAGGGTCTGCCCGATGCTGCCGAAGCCCCAGACCAGCACGCGCGCGCCGAGCAGCGTGGTGAGCCGGCCCTCGGGGTGCAGGGGCTGCAGCCCGCCGAGCTCGCCGCTCCACACGTGCCGCGCCTGCGCCTCGCCCGCCTCGGGCAGTCGCCGCACGAGGGCGAGCAGCAGGGCGAGCGCGTGCTCGCTGACGGTCCTCGAGTGCAGGCCCGCGCCGGTGGCGACGACGACGTCGTCGGCGAAGCCGGCGGCGAGGATCCCCTCTACCCCGGCGGCGAGGGATTGCACGAGCCGCAGCTGCGGCAGGTCCGCGGCGGCGGAGGCGAGATGGCGGCGGGAGGAGCCCCAGACCACGAGCGCGGCGGCGTCGTGGTGGGCGGCGGGGATCTCGGCGCGGGCGTCGACCACGACCGCCTCCCAGCCCTCCGGCAGCGTCGGGTCCAGCGGCATGGTGTCGGGAAGCAGGATCTTCATGGCACCAGGGTACGGAGGGAGCGCATCGCGCCTGACTGGGGTCCTCCGTTAGCCTTCCCCCATGCGCTTCGGCCCCGCCTCGGCACTGTCCTCCCTGACCGGCCTCACCGGCGGCGCCGCGCGAGCGCTGCGCCGCACCACCCGCCGGGCGCGGCTCGGGGCGCGCCGCTCGGCGATCGCCGCCCCGCTGGACACCGGCGGCTTCCTCGGCGCCTCGCTGACCGCATGGATCTCGACCTCCCCGAGCCTGCTGCCCCGCACCTGGTGGATGTGGGCGGCGAACATCGGGCTGTCGGAGGTCTACGGCTACGCCACCGGCGCCCTCGCGGGCCGTGCCGTGCGCCGCGCCGGCGCCGCGATCGGCCTCGAGGTGGACATCGCCCCGGACCATCGCCGCCGCGCCCGCTGGGCGGGGGCGTGCGCCCTCGTCGGCATCACCGCCTACTCGTGGGTGCGCGGGGTGATGCGGCAGCGGGAGATCAGCCTTCTGGTCCACCAGGAGCCCAAGAACCTCGCCACGCACCTGGTCGGCACCGCGGCCGGCGCCGGGTTCTCCCTCGCCGCGCTCCTCGCCGCCCGGTCCACCGTCGCGACCGCGCGCTTCTACCGTTCACTGCTGCGCCCTTACCTGCCGGCGCGTGTGGTCGGCGTCGCCTCGCTACTGCTGACCGCCGCGACGGTCGCGGTGGTGGTGGACCGGCTGATCCGCGGGCGGGTGCTCGAGGGCATGATCGAACGGGCCGACGCCGCGAACCGGCTGATCTCCCCCGACGTGCCCCGCCCCACCTCCGCGCTGCGCTCGGGCGGGCCGGGATCGCTGGAGACCTGGCAGTCCCTCGGCGCGCCCGGCCGCAAGATCGTCTCCGCCGGCGCGGAGGCGGCCACGATCTCCCGCACCGTCGGCCGTGAGGCGGCCGAGCCGATCCGCGTGTACGCCGCGAAGTCCGGCTCCCGCACCCTCGAGGACACGGTCGAGGCGGTGATCGCGGAGCTGGACCGCACCGGCGCCTGGGACCGGGAGGTGCTGGTGCTGTTCACCGGGACCGGCACCGGCTGGCTGCAGGAGTGGTCGCTGTCCGCGATCGAGTTCCTCACCGCGGGGAACTGCGCGACCGCCTCCCTCCAGTACTCGTACTTCCCGAGCCCCCTCACCTATCTCGCCGACCGCCGCTCCCCGCAGCGCGCCGGCGCGCTGCTGGTCCAGGGCGTGCGGCGCCGGATGGCGCAGCTCCCGCCCCAGCGGCGTCCGCGCCTGTACGTGGCCGGCGAGTCGCTGGGCGCCTTCGGCGGCACCGCCGCGTTCCGCGACCTGCCCGAGCTGCTGCGCACGGTCGACGGGGCGGTGTGGACCGGCACCCCGAGCTTCACGCCGCTGTGGGAGCAGCTGACGAAGCGCGCACGGCCCGGCTCCCCCGCGGTCGCGCCGATCATCGACGACGGCCGGCACGTCCGCGTGGTCACCCGACCGCGCGACCTGGACCGCAACTACTGGGGCGGGCTGTACGTGCCGTGGGAGAGCCCGCGCGTGGTCTTCGCCCAGCATCCCTCGGACCCGGTGGTGTGGTTCGACCCCTCGCTGCTGTGGCGGGAGCCTGCGTGGCTCCAGGAGCGGGTGGGGCACGACGTCACCCCGGCGATGCGATGGTTCCCCTGGATCACCTTCTGGCAGGTCGCCTCGGACATGCCGCTGTCGATCGCGGCGCCGGGCGGGCACGGCCACTCGTACCACGAGGAGATGGTCCCGATCTGGGCGGCGGTGCTGGGCCAGGACGTGCCCGAGGAGCAGCATCCCGCGCAGCGACGCCGGCACCGCGAGATCATCGCGGCGATCCGGGAGATCAACCCGGGAGCGTGAGCCGGAAGGGGCTCAGGGGTTCGGGCCGACGACGACGGGCCGTTCGGGGTCCGTGCTCCACTGCGACCAGGAGCCGGGGAAGAGCCGCACCCGCGGGAAGCCCGCGGCCTCGAGCGCGAGCAGGTCGTGGGTGGCGGTGACGCCGGAGCCGCAGTACACGACGGTCTCGCCGTCCGCGGTGACGCCGGCCGCCTCGAAGCGCTCCCGCAGCTCCTCGGGGGAAGGAAGCGCCGCTCCGGATCGAGGTTGCCGGCATAGGGCAGGTTCACCGCGCCGGGCACATGGCCGGCGCGCGGGTCGATCGGTTCGACCTCGCCGCGGTAGCGCTCGGGGGCGCGGGCGTCGATCACGACGGCCTCCCCGGAGGCGGCGAGCTGCGCGACCTCGTCGGCGCTCACGATCCGGTCCGCGGGCCAGTCCCGCACCGGCACGTCCCCGGGCTCCGGGGTGACGGGCCCGCTCTCGAGCGGTCCGTTCCAGGCGTGCAGGCCGCCGCTGAGCACGGAGGCCTCGTGGCCGAGGGCGCGCAGCATCCACACCAGGCGGGCGGCAGGGCCGCCGTCGGTGTCGTCGTAGGCGATGATGCGGGAGTCCTCGGTGACGCCGAGACGGCGCAGGGTCGCGGCGAAGTCCGCGGGGTCGGGCAGCGGGTGCCGGCCCGCCTCGGGGCGCGCCGGGGCCGCGAGCTCGGTGCCGAGGTCGACATAGACCGCGCCGGGGAGATGCCCGGCGAGGTGGTCGTGCTCGCCCTTGCTGCCGTCGAGCGCCCAGCGCACGTCGAGCAGGACCAGGGGGCGACCCTCCTGCCCGATCTCGTCGATCAGCGCGTGCAGCGCGGCGACGTCGAGGAGCGGGGCGGAGATCGGGCTCACGCCTTCACCTGCAGGTCGACCCGCACCAGGCGGTGATCGGAGGTGGGGAAGGGGTGGCTGCCGGTCAGCTCGCTGCCCGGCTCACCCCGGCGCGGCCAGTACACGGCCGAGGAGGCGATCTGCAGCTCGCGGGCGGGCAGCACGTAGTCCACGCGGAGGTTCCCGGGGGTGGGCTCGGCGAAGTCGGCGGTGTCGTACCGCGACTCGCCGGCGTGCTCGGCGTTCGCGTCGCCCTGCAGCTCGGCCGCCTCGACGGCGCCGTCGCTGGCGGGCTTCGGGTCCTGGACGCGGGAATGGCGCAGCAGCTGCTCGATCGCACCGGGCCAGGAGTCGCCGTCGGCCGGATCGGAGTTCAAGTCGCCGAGGATGACGAAGGGGACGCTGGGCTCCAGGCCGCCGCGCGACCCGGCGTCGTCGACGATCCACTGCGAGCGACGGCCGGGCTGGAGGTAGTCCACCCACAGCCGGATCTCGTCGTGGTTGCGTCGCTGGTTGCGCTTCTCGGGGCCGTCGAAGCTCGGCGGGGTGGGGTGGGCGGCGAGGACGTGGAGGACGTCCGTGCCGATCTGCACCGGCACGTCCCAGTGCGACTTCGAGCTCAGCCGCAGCTGCGGGGAGATCTCCGGCCCGTAGAACTCGGTGGGCAGCAGGTTGTGCGGCATGTCCGCCCAGCGCAGGTTCTGGAAGGTGCGCACCTGATCGGTGAGGATCGGGTAGCGGGAGAGGACCACCATCCCGTACTGGCCGGGGAACTGGCCGAACCCCCAGGCGTCGTCCGGGCCGCCGGCGGTGCCGTCGCGGTTCAGGTCCAGGCCGGAGGGGACGCCCGTGTTCACGGGGGCGGTGAAGGCGTAGGGGTAGAAGGCGGGGCTCTGCCCGTTCTGCGGCACCTCGAGGTACTTCTCGCGGAAGAGGTCCGCGCCCCGGCCCTCGTCGTCGTGGTCGAACTCGTTGAGCAGCAGGATGTCGGGGTTGTTGATCTGGATGACCTCGGCGACCGCCCGGATCTGGGCGTCCTCGCCGGTGGCGAGGTCCTCGAGCAGCTGCCCCTCACGGCCGCGGTTCAGGGAGGCGTTGTAGGTCGCGGCGCGCAGCGTCTGGAACGCGCCGCCCCGACGCGCGGGCTCCGCCGCGGTGGCGGCGGCGGGCAGTCCGAGCCCGGCAGCGGCGGCGGCGACGAGCGCCCGGCGGCGGGAGAGGCGAGGAGTCATGATCTCCATTGTGCACGTTCCCGGGACCGGACGACAGGCCGCTGTGGACGGCCCGGTGGCACACTGGCGGCATGAGAATCGCGTTCCTGGGCACCGGCCGCATGGGCACCGAGCTGGCCCTCCATCTGCTTCCCGACCACGAGCTCACCGTCTGGAACCGCACCGCCTCCCGCACGCAGCGCCTCGCCGAGGCGGGCGCCGCGGTCGCCGGCACCGCCGTCGAGGCCGTCGCGGGCGCCGAGCTGGTCGTCACCTCGCTGTTCGGCCCCGACGCGGTGCGCGAGACGGTGATCGTCCCGTCCCTGATCCCTGACGGCGTGACCTGGGTGGACACCACCACCGTCTCCCCCGCCGACGCCGACGAGTTCGCCGCCGCGGTCCCCACCTACGTGGGTGCGCCCGTGGTCGGCACCCTGGGCCCGGCCCGGCAGGGCACGCTCGGCGTCTACGTCGGCACCCCCGACGACGCACGGCGGGAGCAGGTGCTCGAACTCGTCGCCCCCTGGGCGGATCCGGAGCGGCTGCGCGGCGTCGGCTCCGGCCGGGAGGCCGCCGTCGGGAAGCTGCTGGCGAACCTGGCGCTGGCCGTCTCCGCGCAGGGTCTGCGGGAGGCGCTCGCCCTCGGCGAGGCGACCGGCACCTCCGCGGAGGCGACCCTCGACATGCTCGGCTCCACGGGGCTCGCGTTCATCGCGGGGATGAAGGGCCCGTTCGTGCGCAAAGAGCGCAGCACCGAGGGAGGGGACTTCACCGCGGACGCCATCGCGAAGGACGCCCGGCTGATGATCGACACGGTTGACGGCGCTGCGTCCGACGGCATTGCCCGTCCCGGCAGCGACCTGCCCGCGCTGCGCGGCGCCCTGGCCTCGCTCGACGCGAAGATCGCCGCCGGCCACGGCGAGGACGACTTCTCGACGATCCTGCTCCCGGAGGCCGAGCGCACCGGCGAGTGAGGCTTCAGCGCAGGTCGGCCAGGATCCCTGCCCGGCCTGCCGGTCGAGCCGGCGCCGCGCGGGGAGTCGTCGGGCGAAGGGCTCGACGAGGCCCGGCCCCGTCCCCCAGGTGAGGTGGAAGCGCGGCACGGAGTTGCCGTGTCCCTCGGCGCGGCCGTCGCCCCGCTCGGCCCAGCCGACGACGGGGAAGAGCCGGTGCCCCATCGACCGCAGCCACTCGCGCTTCTCCCCCGCCGCGAACTGCAGGTACGCCTCCGCCCAGCGGTGCGGCCAGTGATCATCGGAGCCGTCGGGCTCCTCTAACGCGGCGGAGCCCAGCCAGTCCTGACGGGCGAGCTTGAGGGAGTCGCTGATCCCGAGGCGGCGCTGCTCGGGGCTGTCCACGAGGAACAGCCCGCCGAAGCTCCACCACGCCTGCGCGCCGAGGTCCTGCTCCCCCTCGCGCTCCAGCAGCAGCACGCGCCGCCCGACGTCGGCGATCTCGGTCGCGGCGACCAGGCCCGAGAGCCCGGCTCCGACGACGACCTCCGACCCCGCCATCACTCCACCCTGATCCGCCGGACCCGTTCGAGATGGTCGCGGCTGTTGGCGCCGGACATGGTGCGGCTCTTCTGCCGGTTGTTGCTGCCGACGCGCCGGTCGCCGGTGCGGAGATTGCCGACGGCGACGTCGGTCTTCTTCTCGAACTCGTGCCGCTTGTCCCGGTTGCGGTAATAGCGGTAGATGCCGATGTAGGTCCCCAGGAACACCGCCGGGCCCAGCAGGAAGGGGAAGGCGATCCCGGCGGCGCCGTCCCCGGAGTCGGCCAGCAGCATCGCGGCGGTCGGGTCCGCGGCGATCTCAGCGAGCAGCGGGTGCATGCGGGCCTCCTCGGGGGTGGTCGGTCGTGGTCGGCGTGCTCATCAGAAGAACATGTAGGCGAGGCCGGCGAGCGCGCCGACCACGGCGGCGACGGTGCCCGCGGCGCAGGAGGCGGCGAAGATCTTCGGATGGGAGACGGGCACGGAGCCCATCGTGGTGCCGGTGCGGCCGTTGACGGCGATGTAGTGGGTGAGCGCGCCCTCGCCCTTGGCGGAGTCGGCGTAGCTGTACAGCCACACAGGCACGTAGATCGACACCCAGCGGGTGCCGTGCACGGCCACGCCCTCCTCCTTCCAGCGCACCCCGCGGTCGTAGCGGGAGATGGTGGGGGCGGCCTTCGCCCGAGCGATCGCGAGGAACTTGTCCTCCACCTCGGCGTCGACGTCCTGGATGTTCAGGTCGCGCCGCTCGGAGGTGAAGCCCTTGAGGTAGTTCGAGTTGTAGGTGACCGCGTTCTCGGTGTCGTAGGGCTGGACGGCGTTGAGGATGTTGTTGGTCGCCTGATGGTCCTCGTCCGCGTCGAACCGGCTCGCGGACTCGACGGTGAGGTCGTCGACCAGCAGATCGAAGGCGCGCTGGACGGCGTAGACGTCCGCGTCGTAGTAGGTCTCGGTGACGTAGTCGTCCTTGCCCACGCGACGCCGGACCGTGTACTCGCGGGTGGTCACCTCGCCGGTGCCGCGCAGCACGGCGTGCATGTTCCCGTCGACCACGAGATACGGGATGTACACGCCCATCACGTTCTCGGGCACGAACTCCCGCGTGAAGCGGCCCAGCGCGAAGGTCTTGCGCTTCCCGGCGAAGGCGTCGATCCGCTCGACCGCCTCCTCGCGGGTGAGCAGGAAGGGCAGCACCGCGTCCGGCACCGCGCCGTTGGGGATCTGCGAGTTGATCGAGAGGGTCTGACGGCACCAGTGGCAGCGTGCCTGCATCTGCTGGTCGACGTTGAGGACGATCTCCGCGCCGCAGCCCTGGCACTTCAGGGTCACGGTGGTGAGGTCCTCGCGCACGTCCGCGGTGCCGGAGGCCATGGTGTGGCCGCGCAGCTCCGCGATCGAGGAGTCGAGCCCGAAGCGCTGCTCGGCGATGTCCTCGTTCCAGCTGTGGCGGCAGTACGAGCACACCAGCGCCTTCGCGGTCAGCGAGTACTGGATCTCGGTGCTGCCGCAGCGGGGGCACTTGTTCAGCCCGTCGTCACGGCCGGAGCTCGTGTCGATGATCCGCTCAGAGCTGTGGCCGGCGGCGGCCTCGGCGGCGCGCGCGACGGCCTCGTCCCCGAGCATCGGGGCGCCGGAGCCGCCGTCGTCGGTCACCGACGGCGGCTGCGGCGGGCGCGCCCACGGCGGGCCCTGCGGATCCTGCGGAGGGGGCGAGGTCATCGAGGGAGTGCTCCGGGAGTGCGGGCGCGGCTCAGAGGCCGAGCGCGGCCTTCTTCGCCGCCTCGTAGTCCTCCTCGCTGATCAGCCCCTGCTCCAGCATCTGCTTGTACTGGGCGAGCTTCGCGACGGGGTCCTCCTGCGCGGGAGCGGCCTGCTGCTGCGGGGCCTGCTGCCCCTCGGCGGGGGCCTGCTGCTGCGGGGTGCCCTGCTGGCCGGGCGGCGCCCACGGCTGGACGGGGTTGACCATCCCGCCGGCGGCGCCCATGCCCGCCCCGAACATCGCCAGTCCCGCGCCGCCGCCGTTCTCACCCGCAGCCTGCACGCCGCGCGCGGCGGCCTGGTTCATGAACGACTGCGAGCGGGCGCCGGAGAGCGCGTCGGCCTTCTGCACGTCGGCCAGCAGCTCGCGGGTACGCTGGTCGTACTCGATCGAGACGATCGCGGTCTTCACGATCGCGAGGCCGCGGTCGCTGGACCAGCGGTAGCCCTCCTCGACGGCGGCCGAGAGCGACTGGGCGAAGCCGACCGAGTCGCCCTGGATGCGGGAGATGCGGTTGCCCTTGTCGGGATCGTTCGTGTAGCGGGAGAACGCCTGGGCGAGGGAGCCGACGACCTCCTGGAACATCTGGTTGCCGGCCGCGTTGTCGGGGTCGGAGAAGTCGAACACCGGGGCGTTCGCGGAGATGAACGAGGCGGGCACGAAGTTGTGCACGAACAGCAGCGGGTCGATGATCCGCAGCGTGTAGGAGCCGCGCGTGACCGCGCCGACCTGCGCATTGAGATACGCGTCGTCCCAGTAGATCTCCGACTGGGTGCCGAAGCGGTTGTCAGGGATCTCCTTGAGGCTGACGTAGAAGGCGAGCTGCTGCGAGGAGGGGCGGCCGCCGTACTTGAAGCGCTCCCAGGAGGTGCCCACGGTCGAGGCGAGCAGGTCGTCGCCCGCGAAGACGGAGCGGGCGTCCGGGGAGGAGTCGTTGAACTCGTAGCCGCCGGCCTCGGTGATGAGGCCCGTCGCGCGGCCGTCGACCACGGTGATCAGGCCGTACCCCTGGGGCACGAGGATCTTCGAGCCGTTGGTGATGACGTTCTCGGAGCCGCGGGTGTTCGAGCCGCGGCCGGCGTTGGTGCCCTGCGGGACCGCCGGGAACAGCGCCGCCGTCTGCGGCAGCCCGTTCGGGACGGTGAGGAAGTCCTTCCACTGATCGGCGAGCATGCCGCCGACCGCGCCCTTGAATGCCTGGATGAATCCCATGTGAGCTCCTTCGTCGCCCCCGACGTTGTGATCGCGGCCATGCTACCGCCCGTCCCCGGGCGCCCGCTGGGCGCCCGGCTACAGTTCCCCCATGGACCTGCTGCCGCTGCTCGAGCGCCGACAGGTCCCCCTCTATCTCGCCGCGATCGCGGCCGGGGTCCTGCTCGGTGTCGCGGCGCCGGGCACCGCCCCTGCCCTCGAGCTCGCCGTCGAATCCGCGATCGCCGCGCTGCTGCTGGTGACCTTCCACGGCATCCCCCTCACCCGCCTGGGCGCCGCCCTCGCAGGCCCCCGCTTCCTGCTCGCGCTGCTGGCGGTGAACCTGCTCGCGGTGCCGCTGGTCGTGTGGGCTCTGACCCGCCCGCTCGCCGGCTCGCCCGATCTGCTCCTCGGCGCGCTGCTGGTGCTGCTCGCCCCGTGCATCGACTACGTCGTGGTGTTCACGGCCCTGGCCCGCGGCGCGCACGAGAAGCTCCTGGCCGCGACCCCGATGCTGATGCTGGGGCAGATCATGGCGCTGCCGGTGCTGCTCCCGCTGCTCGGAGGCGGCGCGGCGACCGCCGCGATCGACCCCGCCCCGTTCGTGCGGGCGCTCGTGCTGCTGGTGCTCCTGCCGCTGCTGGCCGCCGCGCTGCTGCAGCGCCTGGTCCCCCACCTCGACCTCGCCCCGGCGATGGTGCCGCTGATGATCCTGGTGCTGCTCGCCGTCACCGCCTCGCAGACCCCGCGGGTGCTCGGCGCGGGCGGCGCGCTGCTCGCCCTCGTGCCCGTCTACGCGGCCTTCCTCGTGCTCGCCACGGGAGCGGGCCTGCTGATCGCGCGCCTGCTGCGCCTGGACGCCCCCACCGCCACCGCCGTGACCTTCTCCGGCGCGACCCGCAACTCGCTCGTGGTGCTGCCGCTGGCACTCGCGATGCCGACCCCGCTCGCCCCCGCGGCCGTGGTCACCCAGACCCTCGTCGAGCTGATCGGGATGGTGGTGCTGGTGCGGGTGCTGCCGCGGCTGATCAGCCGGTGATGTCGAACCGTGCCAGGCGCTTGCGGTCGCCGCTGTTCTGCAGGTCCAGCAGCTGGGCGTAGATCCCGCCGGAGGCGGCGAGCTCGGCGGGGGTGCCGATCTCGTCGATCCGCCCGTCCTCGAGGGTGATGATCCGGTCCACGGCCGCGATGGTCGAGAGGCGGTGGGCGATGATCAGGGAGGTGCGGCCCTCCATCAGCTCGTCCAGGCCCTTCTGCACCTGCCGCTCCGCCTTCGTGTCCAGGGCCGAGGTCGCCTCGTCGAGCACGAGCACCGGCGCGTCCTTGAGGATCGCGCGCGCCACCGCGATGCGCTGGCGCTGCCCGCCGGAGAGCTTCAGCCCCCGCTCGCCGATCACCTGCTCGTAGCCGCCGGGGAAGCGGCGCACGAAGCCGTCGGCGTTGGCGCGGCGGGCCGCGTCGGCCACCTCCTCGTCGCTCGCGCCGGGCCGGCCGTAGGCGATGTTCTCCCGCAGGGTGCCGGAGAACAGGGAGGCGTCCTGGAAGACGACGCCGATGCGGGAGCGCAGCTCGTCCAGCGGCAGCTCGGTGCTGGTGCGTCCCACCACCTCGATCTCGCCCGCGCGCGGCTCGTACAGGCCCAGCAGCAGGTTCACGATCGTGGACTTCCCGCCGCCGGACTCGCCGACCAGCGCGACCTTCTCCCCGCGGGCGACGGAGAAGTCGATCCCGTGCAGCACGTCCTCGCCGTCCTCGTAGGCGAAGGACACGTCCCGGAAGCGGACCACCGGGGCGCCGGGCACCGGCTCGATCGCCGGCGGCGTCACGTCGTCCTCGGCCCGGGCGAGCATCGCGGCGGTGCGCGGGTCGACCTCGGTCTCCATCACGCGGAAGTAGTCCTTGGACCCGGCGATGGCGCGCTGGGAGGAGTCGATCACCCAGCTCATCGACTCCACCGGGGCCTTGGCCATGCTCATCAGCTGCACCAGCAGCACCATCTCGCCGAGTGTGAAGGCGCCCTGGACCGTGCGCACGAAGATGATCACGTAGATGCCGAAGAAGACGAGGTTCAGCACCGCGCGGCGGATCACGTCCATGCGGTGCCAGTGCGTGGACTGGGCGCGGGTGGTGGCGTCGGTGGACCAGAAGCGCCGACGGAAGTCCTCGAGCTCCGAGCGCTCGCGCACGAAGGACTTCACGACCCGGATCTGGCCGACGACCTCGGCGAAGCGGCCGGAGGCGATGTCGACCTGCTCGTTCTTCTCCCCCTCGAGCCGCTGCCACTTCACGGAGGTGAGCGAGGTCAGCCACACGTACAGCGGGAACACGATCAGCAGCAGCACGGTCAGCGGCCAGGCGTACCAGGCGCTGATCGCGAGCACCGCGACCGTGGTGATCAGCATCGACGCGAAGGAGTTCGACATCATCTTCGCGAAGTTCGTGATCTCGGTGATCGAGCGGTTCAGCCGCGCCACGATCGTGCCGGTGATCTCCCCGTCGAACCAGCGCTGGGGCAGGTGGAGGAGCTTGTCGTAGTAGCGCACCGAGAGGATCGTGCGCATCCGGTTGCTCATCACGTCGCCGAACCAACCGCCGACGTTCGAGACCACGGTGTTGAACAGCTCGGCGACCAGCACCGCGGCCGCGATCAGCACCACAGCGCGCACGGCGGCGGAGGTGGGGGTCTGCCCGCCGACGGCCCCGGCGACCGTGTCGGTCGCGTGCCCGATCAGGAAGGGGACGGCGAGCGCCGCCGCCGCGGTGAGCACCGAGCAGACGATGATCGCGATGTACAGCGGTGCGAGGGCGCGGGTGAAGCGCACGATGCGCAGGAGGGATGCCACGTCCCACCACCTTACGGAGCGGTCACGGTGCGGTCCATGAGCCGCCTCACCCGGGCGCGACGCTCTCAGCGAACCGGTCTGCTCCCACGTGCCTGTTCAGTCGTCCTTCGGTCCGACGATCCCCAGTAGCATCCCGGGCGTTGCCCGTTCCCCGCCCGGCCCCGACGGACGCAGCCGGTGGCGAGCGCATAGGGTACGAGCATCACGAAGCCGACAGCGCTGAGCAGCAGGATCGCGACGACGATCGAGCCGGTCTGCTCGCTGCCTTCGGCGCCGGTGCGCGCGACGAGCAGTGCGGCGGCGATGTTGCGCTGGCTGGTGAGGATCGCGGGTCCGTCCGGGACGGTGAGGGTGTCCCCGGCGAGATCGCCGGCGAAGCGGCCCGCCGCGAAGGCGAGGGCGACGAGACCCGCGGCGACGAGGAGCACCGGGGAGAGCAGCAGGTCCAGCACGAGGCCGGAGTTCGCGCCGAAGCCGGAGAGGAACATCAGCACCGCCGAGACCGCGGCGACGCCGCCCGCGATCCGGGCGAAGAGATCGGCGCGTCCCGGCCAGACCGCGGCGATGACGATGCCGGCGATCATCGGGGAGAGCATCGTGCCCAGCAGCAGCTGGGCGACGGACCAGCCGTGCACCTCGACGTCCCGCAGGAGGAACGGCACCACCAGCGGCATGAAGGCGATCGATCCCAGCAGCAGCACCGCCATCGGCCCCGCGGTCTCGCCGTAGGGGATGCGGGCCATCGCCCCGAGCTGCAGCACGAACGGGGCGCCGGCCGCGCACAGCGCGATGACGAACCCCTCCCCCGTGTGGTGGGGCAGCAGGCCGCCGAGCAGCCAGATGAGCAGGGTGCCGACCGCCGGGACGACGACGAAGTTCGCGCCGAGGACGGCGAGGACGGTGCGGCGGTCCCGCAGCTGGTCGCGGAAGGCGCGCAGCGGGGTGCGCAGCCCCATCGAGAGCATGGAGGCGATCGCGAAGGCGGGCACGCTGATGTCGATCAGCGCGCCGAGCAGGGCCTCGATCGCATCCACCCCGGCAGACTACGCGTCACCCGTGGCAGGGGCTCAGATCCAGCCGTTGTCCGAGGCGGTCCTCACGGCCTCTGCCCGGTTCGCGACCCCCAGCTTCCCGATCGCGGCGGAGACGTGGTTGCGCACCGTCCCCTCGGAGAGGAACAGCCGCCCGGCGATCGCGGCGGTGGTGCCGCCGACGGCCGCGGCCTGCAGCACCTCGGTCTCCTTCGCGGTCAGGGGGCTCGGGCCGACGGCGAGGGACTGCGCGGCGAGCTCGGGGTCCACCACCCGCAGCCCCTGGTGGACGCGACGGATCGCATCGACGAGCCGCTCGACGGGGGTGTCCTTGACCATGAACCCGCCGGCCCCGGCCTCCATGGTGCGGCGCAGGTAGCCGGCCCTGCCGAAGGTGGTCAGCACGATGATCCGCGGGGCGCCGTCGGTGCCCTGCAGCTGCTCGGCCACGCCGATCCCGTCGGCCGGTGCGCCGTCGGCCCCGGCCGGCATCTGGACGTCCAGCAGCAGCACGTCGGGGTGCTGCTCAGCGACGAGCTCGAGGGTCTCGGCGCAGGTCGCGGCCTCCCCCACCACCTCGAGGTCGGGCTCCAGGCGCAGCAGGGCGGCGAGGCCGCCGCGGAGGATGGCCTGGTCGTCGGCGACGGCGACGCGGATCATGCCGCCCGGTCCATGGTCGCGACGAGAGTGGTGCCGGTCTCGGAGGAGTCGACCTCGAGCCGTCCCCCGGCGAGCACGACGCGGGCCTCGAGGCCCTGCAGACCGCTGCGGGAGGCGCCGTGGGGGATGCCGATGCCGTCGTCGGCGACGGTCACCGCGTCCTCCTCGACGGTGATCCGGGCGCGCGTGGCGCGGGAGTGGCGCACGATGTTGGTGACCCCTTCGCGGATCACGTAGCCGAACAGCTCGGCGAGGTCCTCGTGCAACGGCGGCAGGGCGGTGGGGACCTCGGCCTGGATCCCGACGGTGCCGAGCACGGTGCGGGCGGAGGCGATCTCGGTCGCGGCGCGCACGGTCTGCATGCCGGAGGCGGTGGCGCGCACGTCGGCGAGCGCCTGCCTCGTCGTGGTCTCGATGTGCTCGAGCTGGGCGCGGGCGGCCCCGGGGTCGCTCTCCAGCAGGCGCCGGGCGAGCTGGGCGGAGATCGTCAGCGAGGTCAGGGAGTGGCCGACGAGGTCGTGCAGGTCCCGCCCGATCCGCTCCCGCTCCGCGGCGACGGCGAGCACGGCGTTGCGGCGGTGGGCGGCCTCGAGCTGCTCCTGCAGCACCTGCTGGCGGATGCCGTGCCCGATGCCCCAGGACATGATCGTGCCCATCACGGCGAAGCCCGCCGCGATCGGCTGGCCGGCCACGAGCGCGATCGCCATGACGGCGAGGCTCATCAGCAGCATCGAGGGCACCGCCCACCGCCAGGGCAGCAGCAGCATATGCGTCATGGCCTGGAACATCACCATGTAGAGCACGTTCAGGCCGATCGCCGGGATCAGCACCAGCAGGATCCCGGTGCACAGCGCGAACCAGATCAGGCGGACCCGCCGCGGGTACAGCGCGATCCCGGTGGTGGCGGCGAACATCGCCCCGTACAGGAGCAGCAGCGCGGTGGCGAGCACCATCGTGGGCCCGGGCGCCTGCATCCAGCCGACCACGATCGGGATCAGCACGAACATCACCGGCGGGAGGGAGAAGGCGAGCCCGCCCGACTCCCGCGCGGCCCGGAGCACGCCGCGCGGGGTGAGGGGCCGGACGGCGGCCTCCTCCCCCGGCTCGGCGGGGTCGCGGGCCCACCGCCCCCAGTCCGGGGCGTCGGGGGTGCTCATGGCGGTCATTGTGCCAGCGTCCCTCATCGCCGCTGCAGACCCACCGCCCGGGACATGCTCACCATGCACAGCGCCCCAAGCACGAGGGTCCACACCCCGATCACGACCAGGCCCGTCACCGGCAGCTCCGCCCCCTGCAGGGACCACTGGCCCAGGCTCGAGATCCAGTAGGTGGGCAGCGCGCGGCCGAGGTCCTGCATCCACTGCGGGAACATCTCCAGCGGCATCCACAGCCCGCCGAAGATCGCCATCGCCATCATGGTCACCACGCCGCCGGCCATCGCGGCGGCGCCCCGGAGCACCATGCCGAGCACGAGCCCGATGAGGATCGTGGGCAGCAGGCCCAGCCACAGCGCCACGAGGGTGAGCAGGAACCGCTCGGGCGAGGCCTCGACCCCGGTGGCGAGCCCCACGAGGCCCACGGCCGCGAGCGCGGGGACGATCACGGCGCTCGCGGCGATCACGGAGCCGATGAGGAAGGAGCGGGGCGAGAGCCCGGCGACGACCAGCTGGCGCAGGAAGCCGTTGCGCTGGTCCTCCTGGATCTGGGTGCCGGCGGTGACTGCGGCGCCGAGCCCGCCGTAGGCGGCCATGTTGATCATGATCAGCCCGCGGGCCTGTCCCTCGGCCTCGGCGCCGAACATCATCGAGAACAGCAGGTACATCCCCACCGGCAGCGCGATGGTGAACACCATGAAGGCGGCGTTCGTGAGGGTCATGGCGGTGGTGTGGGCGGCGTAGCGCAGGGTGCGGGTCGCGGCCGAGGGCGCTGCGGCGGTGCGGGGTGCGGGGGCGGTCATGGCGGGGCTCCTGTCGTGGGCAGGGCGGGCGGCGGGGTCGGCGGCGCTCATCGCGCGGCCTCGTCCTCGTGCTCGGTGATCCGCAGGAACGCCTCCTCGAGGCCCGGGGCGGACACGAGCACGTCGTGCACGTCGCCGGCGAGCGGACCGGTGAACAGCGCAGCGAGCGCGGCGTCGGAGTCCGCGCACGCGGCCCGCACCCGTCGGTCGTCGGTCTCGTCGACCTCGGCGCTGTCCACGCCGGGCAGCGCCGCGACCTGCTCCGGGGCGATCCCTCGCAGCGTGATCACCCGCCCGGCGACGACGGCGGCGATCTCGGCGCCGGTCCCGTCGGCGACGACGCGGCCGCGGTCCATGACGACCACGCGGCCCGCCTCCCGCTCGGCCTCCTCGAGGTGGTGGGTGGCGAAGACGACGGTGCGGCCGCTCGCGGCGACCCGGCGCATCTGCTGCCAGAAGGCGCGGCGGGCACTGATGTCCATGCCGACGGTCGGCTCGTCCAGCAGCAGCACCTGCGGGTCGCCGAGCAGTGCGATCGCGAAGCGGACCCGCTGGGACTGGCCGCCGGAGAGGGCGCTGATCCGCCGCGGCATGAGCTCGGCGATGTCGGCGCTGTCGACGACGTCGGCCATCGGCATCGGATGCGCCTGCAGGGAGTGGAGCATCCGCAGCATGGTGCGGACCCTCTGGTCGGGCAGCAGCGCCCCGGCCTGCAGCATCGTGCCGATCAGTCCGGTGCGGGTCGCGGTCGTGGGATCGGTGCCGAGCACGCGGACGCTGCCCTGCTCCGGGGTCGCGAGCCCCACCATCATCTCCATGGCGGTGGACTTCCCGGCGCCGTTCGGGCCGAGCAGCGCGACGATCTCGCCGGGCCGGATCTCGAGGTCGAGTCCATCGAGGGCGCGGACCTCGCCGTAGCTGCGGGTGACGCCGCGCAGGCTGAGTGCATCCGTGAGGGTGGTCGTGGTCATGGCTCCACCCTTCCCTCGCGCACCCTCCGGCCCCCAGCCCCCGCGATCACGTCCGCCCCATGACAGACGTCATAGGCACGGCGGGCTACGCTGGATCGGTGCTGATCAGACAGGTGCTCCCCTTCGATGCCGCCGTCACCTCGGACCTGCGGATCGACGACGGGGCGATCGTCGAGCTCGGTGTGTCGCTGCCGCGCCGCGCCGGCGAGGAGGTCCTCGACGCGGACGGTGCGCTCGCGATCCCGGGGCTCTGGGACCAGCACGTGCACACCGGTCAGCTCGCCCAGGCCCATGCCCGCCTCGACACCACCGGCGCCGGCAGCGTCGGAGTGCTCCTGGAGCGGGTGCGCGCCGAGCTCGCCGCGCGGCGCGAGACCGGGGCGGCGGGCGCGGCGCTGATCGGCTTCGGGCACCGCCTGGTCGACTTCGCGATCCCGCCGACGGTGCCGGCGCTCGACGAGGCGACCGGTGCGGTGCCGACGGTGCTGATCGGCGGCGACGCTGATCACGCCTGGCTGAACTCCGCCGCGCTGCGCGCCCTGGGCCTGCCGCCGCGGGACGGGATCGTCGCCGAGGAGGACTGGTTCGCGCTCGCGCCGCGCCTGCCCGAGCTGCCGGGGGTCGCCGAGTCCGTCGCGACCGGTGCGGCGATGCTGCAGCGCCAGTCCCTGCAGCGCGGGGTCGTCGGCCTGGTGGACATGGAGTGGGGCCGGCCCTGGGAGTCCTGGCCGCCTCGCAGCCCGCGGATGCGGATCCGCACCGCCGTCTATCCGGAGGAGCTCGCCGCGGCGCCGGGCCCGACGGGCACGGTGCTGGACGGCACGGGCCTGGTGACGATGGGTCCGCTGAAGGTGATTGTCGACGGGGCGCTCGGCTCCCACTCGGCGTACACCCGCGAGGCCTACACCGACGGGCACGGCTATGCCGGGCACGGCGTGCTCAGCGTCGGCCCCGAGGCGCTGCGCGACGCCCTCGCCGAGGCGAAGCGGCGCGGCTTGAGCGCCGCCGTCCACGCGATCGGGGACGCCGCCGCGCAGGTCGCCCTCGCCGCGATCGCCGAGGTGGGGATCGCGGCGCGCATAGAGCACGCCCAGATGCTCACCGACGACGACATCGACGCCATGGCCGCGCTCGGGGTGGCAGCCTCCGTGCAGCCCGCGCACCTGCTGGACGACCGGGACGCGACCGAGGCGATCTGGCCCGGCCACGGCACGCAGGCCTTCCGCCTCCGTGACCTGCGGGAGGCCGGAGTCGAGCTCGCCCTCGGCTCCGACGCGCCGGTCGCGCCGCTGGATCCGTGGCTGGCGATGGCCGCGGCCGTGCACCGCAGCGCCGACGAGCGCCCCGCCTGGCATCCCTCCCAGCAGCTCCAGCCGCGTGAGGCCCTGGCCGCCTCGACCGACGGGGTCGGGACGCTCGACGTCGGAGGCCGCGCGGACATCGTCCTCCTCGAGGAGGCGGACGAGCTCTTCGCCGACGTCCCCGTCGGCACGGACGGGCTGATGGACGAGGCCGCGGCCCGCGAGGCGGCGGCGCGGCTGCGCGCCGTCGACCCGCTCGCGACCGTGGTCGCCGGGCGCCTCGAGTCGCAGCGGTAGACGGAAGCGGCGCTCAGCCCTCCATGCCTCAGCCCTTCATACCCGAGTGGGCGAGCCCCTCGACCACCCGGCGCTGCAGCACGATGAACAGGATCATCAGCGGCAGCATCGCCATGAACGCCGCGGCCATCATCACCGGGTAGTCGGTGGTGAACTGGCCCTGCAGCGTGGACAGGCCCACGGCGAGGGTGGTGCGGACGTCGTAGGTCGCCACGATCAGCGGCCACATCAGGTCGTTCCAGGAGGCGAGCGCCGTGAGGATCGCGACCGCGCTCAGCGCCGGGCCGGACAGCGGGAACATGATCCGCCAGAAGGTCTGCCAGGGGCTCGCGCCGTCGAGCCGCGCCGCCTCCTCGAGGGAGCGCGGCATGCCCAGGTAGTGCTGGCGCATCAGGAAGGTGCCGAAGGCGCTGCTCTCGAACGAGTACAGCTCCACGAGGTTCGGCGGGTAGTTCGCCGGGTCGAAGCCCTCGAGCTCGCTGAGGTCCTGCAGCATCTCGTGGGAGGCGTAGAGCTCGAAGTTCGGGCCGTTGATCCAGAACACGTCGGGCAGGTCGTCGCCCTGCGCCTGGATGCGGAGCCGTTCGAAATACGGGCCGAACGCCGTGGTCGAGATGCTCACGCCGATGCCCGGGAAGTGCTACTGGAAGGCGTCGACGATCTCGATCATGGCCGGCTCCTGCGCCTTGTCCCAGATCCCGAAGGTGATCTCGTCCTCGGTGTCGGCGGTCGCCGGCGGTCCGAGAGCGGGATCGACCTCGGGGTCCGACGAGCATCCGGCGAGCGCCGCCGCGCCCGCCGCCCCGGCCAGGCCGGGGAAGGTTCGTCTGGAGGTCACGTGAACTCCTTTGTCCGACAGATCACACGAGCGCCAACGTCAACCCATTCACTCGGCGTTCCGCACGATGTGCAGGGCCTGCGCGATGAGCACGCCCTGCAGCGGGAGCCGCCCGTACGCGATCGCCCGACGGCGCGGCCGGGCGCGGCGCCAGTCGTACGCCATCTGCACGTTCGCGGGGAACACCGCGACGAACAGCGCCGCCGCCGCGGCTCCTCCCAGGCGCCGGGTCCGGGGCACGGCCAGGAGACCCGCGACGGCGAGCTCGGCGACGCCCGAGGCATAGGTGTAGCCGCGTGCGGGTCCCGGCAGCGCGGGCGGGACGATCGTGTCGAAAGGCTCAGGCCGGAGCATGTGCAGCGTCCCCGCACCGGCGAGCAGGGCGCCGAGGAATCCGGCGGTGCGGCGGCCGCGGTTCATGCGCCCGCTCCCACGGCCGGCAGCACGCAGAACTCGTTCCCGGAGGGGTCGCGGAACACGCGCCAGGGCAGCTCGCCCCAGTCCGGGAAGAACCCCTCTCCGCCCCGTGCGGAGATCCCGGCCGCGACGGCGTCCGGGTCGTCCTCCGGCTCGAGCCGCACGTCGAGGTGGATCGGGTTCTTGGCCCCCGGCTGCTTCGGCGCCGGCTCCGGGCACAGCTCGAGCAGGGGTCCTCGTCCCGAGGGGTGGCGCAGGGTGCGCGGCGCGATGCCCGTCGCGGGCGTCCAGCCGCTCAGCCAGGCCCAGAACTCGGCATCGCGGGCAGGGTCGGCGGAGTCCAGCGGCAGGGCCGCGATCGGCCCCGTGCCCACGTACGCCTCCCGCTCCTCCATCACGCAGAACGCGCCGCCCTCGGGGTCGGCGAGCACGATCCAGGGGGGCTCGCCCTGTCCGATGTCGAGGTCGCTCGCGCCGAGCCCGCGCAGCCGCTGCGCGACCTCCTGCTGCGCGGTGCCGCCGAGCAGGTCGAGATGGAGGCGCTGCGGGGAGTGGTTCGGCTCCGGGACCCGCGCGAAGCACAGGTCGAGGTAGGCGTCGCCGTCAATGCGCAGCCTGGTCTCGAAGATGTCGGGCGCGTCGGTGAGGGTGGTGGTGCCGAGGGCCGCCTCCCAGAAGCGGCCCAGGCGCTTCGGGTCCAGGGCGTCGATGCCGAGGTTCTCGAGGAACATCCCGCCACCCTATGGCCGCACCGGCTCACGGCGGAAGGACGATCAGGTCGGGGAAGGACCGTGCGAGCCGTGCGTCGAGGGTGAGCACTCGCACGGCCCGGACACCCGCCCACCCCGTCGCCCGAAGGGCCACCACCGCCGGCGCCGGGTCGGCGGCGCGACGTCCGGCGCGGAGGTGGCCGAGGGCACATCGTGACCCGCTGCCCGCACCTGACGCCAGCGCGCGACCGCGTCGTCCCCGTCCCACGCCGGCGCCAGCATCCGCTGGAAGGGGTTCGCGCGCCGGTCCTCGTGGACGCGCTCGGTGAAGTCCGCAGCGTACTCGCGCACGGCCTTCTCGTCGGGCAGCGCGGCGAGGGTCTCGTCGCGGCGCTCGTACTCCTTGCGCAGCAGCACCACGACGGGCAGCAGCGCCTCGGAGTCGATGTCGCCGCTGGCGATGCGCTGGTTCACCCACCAGTCGGGGTCGTGGGTGTCCGGCAGGTCCAGGGGCTTCCCGGCGCCGGGCAGGTCGTCGAAGTCGCCGCGCCGCGCGGCCGCCTCGATCGCCGACTCGATGCGGGCCACGCCCGGGTCCATCGACGGCGTGCTCACGCGCCCTCGGCGAGCTCCGCGAGGCGGTCGATCGAGGCCATGAGCTTCTCCGGCGTCATCTGCCGCGCCTTCGCGAGACGCGCCTCCTGCGAGGCGGGCAGGTCGGAGAAGTCGTAGACGTGGGTGACCAGGGTGCGCCCGTCCTCGAGCGGCTCGAGGACCCAGCCCCACTGGTGGCCGGCCGGTTGCTCGCCGTGGGGAGCGGGGCGCCAGGCGATCTCGCGCCCCTCGACGAAGGCGACGACGTGGTTGTCGCGCATCCCGCCGCCCTGGTTGGTCATCACGAACACGTCGCCGACGGCGCGGACCCGCTGGCCTGCCTCGGCGCCTGCGAGGTTGTCGTTGCCGTCCCAGCGCGGCTGCTCGGCCGGGTCGGCGATGAGGTCGAAGAGGGCGGCGGCGGGAGCGGCGACCCCGCGGGAGGCCGTGACGACGGCGTGGGCGTTCATGGCTCCATCGTGCCATCACGCGGGGCGGTGTCGTCGAAGACGTCGATCGACCCGGCATAGTTCGCGACCCACACCCGGCCGTGGGTGGGCTCGTAGGTGATGCCGATCGGGTTCTGGCCCACCTCGACGGTCTGGATCTCCTCGAGCGTCTCGGCGTCGAACTTCGTCACGGTGTTCGCGTAGTAGTTGACGACGTACAGGGCGAGCCCGTCGGGCGAGATCGCCATGGTGCGCGGCTCCCGGCCGGTGGCGACCTCGCGCAGCACCTCGCCGGTGGCGGTGTCGAGCTCGAGCAGCCGATCGTCCCCGGACTCGGTGAGGTACATGCGGGACGCGTCCGGGGAGAGCACCAGATGGCGGGGCTTGCGGCCGGTCTCGAGCACGAGCTCGCTCTCGCCGGTCTCGAGGTCCACGCGATACAGCTCGTCGGCGTACATCGCGGTGACATAGGCGGTGCGGTTGTCGGGCAGCACCACGGAGCCGCGCGGGGCGGAGTCGACGGGGATCTGCCGCACCTCCTCGCCCCGCTCGAGGTCGACGACGGAGACGCTCGAGTCGCACCAGTTCGAGACCAGCGCGACGGACCCGTCGGGCGAGAGGGAGATGAACTTCGGGACCCGTCCCACCTCGATGACCTGGTCCCATTCCTTCGTCTGGAGATCGAGGCGGTAGACGGCGCTGTTCCCGATCTCGTCGCCGGCGGCGCAGTCGTCGGTCGCGGTCTCCCCCGCCCCGGGCCCCTTGAGCGAGTACTGGGAGACGTAGGCGAACCTCCCGTCGGGCGAGAACACCGCCTCGACCGGCGCGCCCTTCGTCTCCCCGGCGCGGTCGGGGTACCCGAACTCGGCGAGGTCCACGGTGTCGGGGACCGTCGCGGCGAGCTCGAGGCTGCTCGCGTCGTACAGCGTGGAAGTGTGGTTGTACATCATGTTGTTCGCGATGACGTCCCCGGCCGGGCTCGCGACCACGGACTTCGGCGAGATGTCCCCGGTGATCCGGTCGCGGTGCACGAGCCGGGTCGTGTTCGAGGGGTCGCCGATCGGCTCCTGCACGGCCGCCTCGGCGGGAGAGGCGGCGTCATCGGGACGCAGCATCGAGGTGCCGAGCCCCGTGACCGCACCGCCGGCGAGCACGAGCGAGAGGATCGCCATCGCCACGGTGAACTGGTGCGAGCTGCGGCCGCGGCGCGGCGGCTTCCTGCGATGCTTCGCCTCCACGGCGCCCCCTTGACCGTTCTGCCCGAGTCCTCAGGCATGAACCTACGGGGCGGAACAGGGCGATGGGGTCAGGCGCGCTGGGCAGGCGTGTCGCTCAGCCCGCGCGCCTGCCCTGCATCACGACCTCGTGGAAGAGCAGCTCATACCCGAGCTTCTCGTTGACCTGGATCATCCACGGGTTCACGTGCGAGTTCCAGGTGACCAGCGAGCGCAGCTGCGGGGCGAGCTCGGCGAGGCGCCGGTGGGTGGCGACCTTGAGCCCGAGGCCCAGCCGGTGCCCGCGGTGCTCGGGCATGACCAGGGTGTTCTCCTGGTAGCCGAGGGTGCTGCCGGGCGCCTCGTGCACGTGCACCTCGGAGTTGCCGACGAACTCGCCGTCCGGCGCGACAGCCACCGCGACGATCCGGATCGTCCCCGCCTCGCGCATCCGCCGCTCGCTCACGCGGATCCGCTCGGGGGTGTACTCGGCGGGCTCGTGCTCGACCTCCTCGTCGGGCTCGTCGATCTCGAGCTGGGTGAGCAGCCGGCCGTAGGCGCTCAGGTGCTCCTCGGGGATCTCCCCGACCCACTGCTCGATCCGGTACTCGCCGCGCTTCTGTGCCGACTCGGCCTCGAGCGCGTCGAGCCGGGCGGGGTCCAGCGGCAGCGGCAGCGCCCGGCACACGGCGAGGTTCTTGCGGGTCACGCCGAGCCGGGCGGCGATCCGGTGCACGGGATGGGCGGGATCCGCCGGGTCGACGCCCGCCTCGATCTCGCCGTACGCCTCGACGAGCGTGCGGCCGGACTGCTCGATCGCGGGCAGCAGCGCCTCCTCCACCAGCGCGGTCGCGATGCCCTGCCCCCGGTGCGCGGGATGCACGGCGACGCCGACGGAGATCGACTCGAGGTTCTCCTGCTGCGGCGTGAAGGTCATCGCGCGGCCGACGAGCATCTCCCCGCCCTCGAGCGTCTCGGCGAGCGCGATCCAGCGCCGCACCGTCCAGTACGGGGTGTCCTCGAGGCCGGCGCGCAGCTGCGCGAGGCTCTCCTCCTGATGACCGCCGTAGACGTGGTCGTCCAGCGCCTGCTCGAGGGCGCGGTACTGCTCGAGCTCCAGGTCGGAGGAGGTGTCCAGGGGACGGATCGTCAGCTGCATGCGCGCAGTCCACCACGGCGCGGGACCACCGGTCGACGGAATATCCTCGAGCCTCCTTGACCCTCCCCTCGGGGCAGGGCCCAGCGTGGTCCGCGCCGGGACGGACCCGGCGCCCGGGACCGGGCGAGGCACGACGGAGGAACGCATGGACGAGAGCCTGCTGAGCATCGGGGAGCTGGCGGCGCGCAGCGGCCTGAGCCCCAAGGCGCTGCGGCTGTACGACGAGACGGGGCTGCTGGTGCCCCGCCGCGTCGACCCCTCGACCGGCTACCGCTCCTACGGAACCGACCAGGTGGGCCGCGCCCGCCTGATCGCCGCCCTGCGGGGGCTCGGGATGGGGCTCGCCCGGATCCGGGTGCTGTGCGACCTGGACGGCGCGGCCGCCGCGACGGAGCTGCGCTCCTGGTGGCGGCAGGAGGAGGCCGACGCCCTCTCCCGCGCCGTCGCCGTCCGCGACCTCGCCTCCTCGCTCGGGCAGCACCCCACGGAGGACGCCATGACCACCACGACCACCCCTGCTCGCAGCGTCTCGGCGCTGCACATCGGCCTCGAGCGCACCGCCCAGGAGGACGCGGTGCTGGTCCGGGCCCTGCCCGGCGACCGCACCCTGCTCGCGGCGGCCGACGGATTCCACGACGCCGGCGACCTCGCCGCCCGGATGCTCTCGGCGTTCGCCGGCGCGCTCGAACGGGCGCTCGCCGCTCCGTCGGCCTCCCCGCTGCCGGCCCTCGAAACCGCCTGGACCGCCGCCGAGGCGCTGGTGCCGACACAGGGTGCCGCCGGCTCGACCCTCACCGCCGGCGTGCTCGACGGCGATCGCCTGCACATCGCCCACCTCGGCGACACGCGCGCGATGCTCGTGCGCGCCGGCCGGCTCGAGCACGTCACGCAGGACCACACCCACGTGCGCTCCCTGCTCGAGGCGGGCCGGCTCTCCCCCGAGGAGGCCGCCTCCCATCCGGACCGGCGGGTGCTGAACCGGGCCCTCGCTACCGGTGCGCCGTCGGCCCCGGACCTGCTGGTCCGTCACCTGGAGCCCGGCGACCTGGTGATCGTGGCGTCCGACGGGCTGCACGCGGTGGCCGACCCGTTGGCCCTGGCCGAGGCGCTGGGAGGCGAGCAGGAGCCCGAGGCGCTCGCGCAGCACCTGATCGACTTCGCCCTCGACGCCGGCGGCCCGGACAACGTGGCCGTGGCGCTGGCCCGGGCGTGAACCGGCCTCAGCGGGCGGCCCGCACCATGCGGACGATTCCCACCGCCGACGCGCCGATCAGCCCGGCGATCCCGAGCACGAGTAGTGCACCACCACCGCCGAGGATCACCGACCACGCGATGCCGAGGTAGAGCACCTGCATCCCGAGCAGCGTCCAGACCATCAGCCGCTCACCCTCGCGATACATGGTCTGGGCGTTGCTCTCGGTGATCTCGACCGGATAGTTGAAGCCGCGCGGCCGCGTGGAGATCGCGGCGAGCGGGAGCGACAGCAGAACCATCACGCCGGCGATGACCAGCAGCGACCACTTCGGACCCCAGTCGTCGGCCTCTCCGGCGGGGCCGAAGTGGGTCGCGACGGTCTCCGGAAGGGACGGGTAGGCGATCAGCAGCCAGGCGGTGATCGCGATCGTCGCCAGCACGGAGACCCACCGCAGCACCCGTGTGACCCGCCCGGTGCGATAGGTGCGGGCGGGCCGGTCGGCCTTCGTCGTGGAGGTGCCCGTCATGCGCGCCTCCCGCGATGGGACCGTCGGACGCCGCGATCGGGTTCGACGTCGGCCCCCACCCCCTCGCGCTCCTCGTGGCGCAGCGCCTCGTCGAGATAGGGCAGCGCGTACTCGACGAAGCCGCGCCCGGCGGGGCGGATCAGGTCGTCCTCGATGAGCCGCTCGCGGTAGGTGGACTGGTTGCGCGGGTCGATGCCCATGCGTCGGGCGATGTCGCCGACGGCCGACGGACCCTCGTCCTCGAGCATCGCCCTCAGGTACTCGCGCTTGCGGGCGCTGAGGCCGCGCAGCGCCGGGCCGTGGACGTTCTTGATCATCGCGGCGACGACGGTGTCCCGCGCCCTGCGGACGTCCTCGACCTCGATCACGTCGGCGTCGCCGCTGTTCTGCCAGGCCTTGGAGCCGATGAGCTGGATCAGGTAGGGGTAGCCGCGGGAGATCTCGCCGGCGAGCACCGCGGCCTCCGGGGTGATCGACTTCGCGGTGTCGGCGACGGTCATCCGGATCGCCTCGGCGGCGGTGCCGACGTCGACGCTGCCCACCTCGAGCCGGTGCGCACGGCGCAGGAAGGTGGTGCGCTCATGGTCCAGCAGCGCATCGACCCCGGCGCGCACCCCGGCGGCGAGGAAGGCGACGGCGTGGCCGGAGCCGATGAGGTCCTGCACGTGCTGGGTGAGGGCATGGAGCTGGTCGCGATCCACGGACTGCAGCTCGTCGAGCGTGATCAGCAGCCCGCCGCCCTCGGCCTCGGCGAGCTCGGCCAGGCGGTCGAGCACGACGGCGAGCGGCTCCCCCTCCCCCTCGTAGCGCTGGACGATGTCGCGCTGGGCGGAGACGTTCATGACGCGCGCGGAGGTGAGGCGGGAGGTCTCCGCCTCGGGATCGATCTCGCGCAGCCGGGAGATGGCCTGGCCGCGCAGCTCCTCGAGCAGCGAGGTCGAGGAGGTGTGCATCCGGAGATCGGTCCAGCCGGCCTCGAGCGCGAGCTCGCGGAACTCGGTGAGCAGCACGGTCTTGCCGGCGCCGCGCTGACCGGAGATGAGGATCGCCCGCGCCTCGGGGACGTTCCCGGCCAGCGCCGCGGTGAACTCCTCGATCGCGATGTCACGGCCCGCGAGGATGATCGGCGTGAGGCCGAAGCCCGGGGTGAAGGGATTCGTCATGGAGCCATCGTGCCGTGTGTGTCGGTGTATGTACAGGGCGGCGTGGGGGCAGTCGGTCGCGCTCGGCTCGAGGGGCGGCCGACGACGATACGACGACTGGACGACGGACCACTCCTCCTCATTCATTGAAATCGCGAATTCGGCGAGGGAGTTTCGTCAGAATTCCAAGAAGAAGCCCGAGTCCACCCGCCCCCCTTTTCCCACCCCGATCTTCCACCCGCCACCAGCACGCTCGCGAGTCGGGCCATCAACTCCGCACACCGACTCCACCCGCCCCTCACCCCGCACTACAGAACATCGCCATCACCAGCAGACACGCCCTACACACAGGTCCGACAGGCGACGCCACCCATCCACACTTCCACCCCTCCAGCCCCGACCATTCCTCCCCACACCGAGGTTATCCACAAAATCTTCCCCATTCGCCTCCGGCCCTTCCGGCGGCGTGTTGTGGTGGATATGCTGGACCCATCGCGAAAGGAAGCGACTCGGGATTTTCTCGGGCGAGGGAAGGGGGTGGAGACGATGGGCGAGTTCGACGAGCTCGAGCTGGATATGCCGTCACGCGCTTCTGCCGATGGGGTGCCGCCTGCTCCGCGCTCCGACTCTGCGCGCCCTTCCCGCGTCCTCCCGCCCGCGACCGTCCCGGATCTTCCCGCGTGGCGTGCGCGTGCTCGTCGGCCGCTCACCGAGGCGCGGATCCTCGAGGAGGTCGGCGAGGGGACCGTCGAGTCCGGGCGGGTGATGGCGCTGCACCGCACCGCGCTGACCCGTGCCCGGCTGTACGCCCATCACCTGCGGCTGCTGGAGACCTTCTTCCGTGAGGACCCGGAGGTGCAGGGCCGTCCTGAGGACGCGGACATGACCGCTCTGAAGGTCGCGGCCGGACTCCGCTGCACGTACAACCAGGCCTGGAGCCAGGTGCTCGATGCGCACCGGGCGGTCGAGATCATGCCGCTCACCTTCGAGTACCTGCGCCGCGGCGATCTCACCGAGGCGATGCATCAGATGCTCCTGCGGCGGGTGCGGCGACTGACCGACGAGCAGGCCTCGCAGGTCGACGCCCACATGGCGACGATCGAGCTGCCGTCCGTCTCGCTCGACACCTTCTCCCGGCACCTCCGTCTCGCCGTCGAGCTCGCGACCGCCGGCACACTCCCCACCCCGCCCTCGCAGAGTCGGGACGTGGAGATCGTCGACGTCGACTCGACCACCGGCACCGCCTCGCTGCTGGTCACCGGCCCGATCCTGGAGATCAAGGGGCTCGCCCACCGGCTCGACGTCGCCGCCCGCGACGTGCAGCGCGCCCAGCGAGCCGCCCTCCAGGACGGCGCCGAGGGACCGCTGCCCTTCGACCTCGACGGCGACCTCGTCGAGCGCGGCGCACCGCTCTCGCTGCGTACGCTGCGCTACGCGCTCCTCGCCCACACCGTGCTGGACACCGACCCGGTGCAGGAGACGGCCTCGCCGTACAAGCTGCTGGTCACCGTGCCCGTGATGACGCTGCTCGGACGGGACGACGCCCCGGCCATGCTCGAGGGGACCACCCCGATCCCCGCCGAGCTCGCCCGGAACCTCGCGGCCGGGGAGAGCGCCTGGACCCGGTTCCTCACCGATGCGGCACGCGGCACGCATCTTCCCGTGCTGCCCGAGACCTACCGGCCCAGCGCTGCGATGCGGCTGCAGCTCCGATTGCGCCACCCGGTCTGCGCGGCACCCGGATGCACCCGCCCCACCGCGACCGCCGCGGAGGACGACCACATCCTCGAGTACGACCACGAGCACCCCGAACGCGGCGGCCCGACCTCCCTGGCGAACCTCCACCGTCTGTGCTGGCAGCACCACCAGATGAAGACCGCCGGCCTGATCGACCCGACCCGCGAGCCGGTCGACCACAGCGCGCCCGCCCGGCCGCTCACCACGCACTGGACCCTCGGCGAGGACCTGCGCACCACCACCGAGGAGGCCACCGACCTGCTCACCCCGCACACGGTCAGGCTCCTCGAGCATGCCGCGGCCGAGCACGAGCGCCTCGCCGCCGAGGCCCGCCGCCTCCACGCCGAGGAACAGGCCCGACCCCGCGCGGAACGCGTCGCCGAGGACCGGCGGGCCGCTCTCGCGAAGGCCGCCGGCCGGAAGGTCATCCCTCCCGGGAACCCGCCGCCGGATCTCGGCGATCCGCCGTTCTGACGACCTCGACCCCCGCCGCGGCCAGCCCCTCCTCGAGCTCCGCGACGCCCGAGGGATGCACGGCGGCCGTCATCTCCCGCAGCACCCGCACCGACGCGCCGGCCTCGCGCGAACCGAGTGCCGTGGCGCGCACGCAGAAGTCGTAGGCGAGGCCCACCACGTCGATCTCGCAGCCGGGGACCAGCGCCTGCACCGACTCGCCCGTGCCGACCACGGTCCCCTCGAGCACGCTGTACGACGGGACGCCGTACCCCTTGTGCACGACCTCCACCCGGTCCTCCACCGCTGCGATCGCCGGATGCAGCGCCGCACCCTCCGTGCCCGCCACGCAGTGCACGGGCCAGGTCTCCACGAAGTCCGGCGCGGCCGGCGGCACCGCGAAGTGCCCGCCGTTGTCGGTGTCCCCGCGATGCCAGTCCTGGCTGGCGAGGATCCGGTCGTAGTCCCCGCCGTGCTCGCGCACGAACTCGGCGATCCTCTCCGCGACCGCTCCGCCGCCGTCGACGCCGAGCGCACCGCCCTCGCAGAAGTCGTTCTGGACATCGACGATGATCAGCAGGCGCGTCGTCATCGGGGGCTCCTCGCAGCAGTGTGGGACCGGTTCGTTCCAGCGTACGCGGGCGAGCTGGCAGAATCGCGGGCATGTCTTCCCCTCAGCACTCCGCCGCAGCGTCGCGGTACCGATCCCTGCTCTCCCCGCTCGACCTCGGCCCCTTCCAGGTCCGCAACCGGATCGTGATGGGCTCGATGCACACGGGACTCGAGGACGACCCGGCGGACGCGAAGAAGCTCGCCGCATATCTCGGCGAGCGCGCCCGCGGCGGCGTGGGGCTGATCGTCACCGGCGGCTTCTCCCCCGACCGCAGCGGCCGACTCACCCCGCGCGGCTCTCAGGCCGACGCCCGCACCCTGCGCGCCCACGAGCTGATCACCCGCGAGGTCCACGAGGCCGACGGACGGATCGTCCTGCAGCTCCTCCACGCCGGCCGCTACGCCTTCCACCCGCTGTCCGCCTCGCCGAGCGGCGGGAAGTCGCCGCTGTCCCCGTTCCGCAGCCGTCGGCTCACCCGCAGCGGGGTGCAGAGCACCATCGACCACTTCGCCGAGGCGGCCCGTCGCGCCGTCGACGCCGGCTACGACGGCGTCGAGATCATGGGCAGCGAGGGCTACCTGCTCAACCAGTTCCTCGCCCCGGCCACGAACCATCGCCGGGACCGCTGGGGCCGCACCTCCGAGGGCCGGCGCGCGGTGCCGCTCGCGATCGCCGCCGCGGTGCGGGACGCGATCGGGGACGACGCACTGCTGAGCTACCGCATCTCCCTGCTGGACCTGGTGCCCGAGGGGCAGACCTGGACCGAGACCACCGCGCTCGCGCAGTCCCTGGTCCGCGCCGGGGTGGACGTGCTCTCCACGGGGATCGGCTGGCACGAGGCCCGAGTGCCCACCATCGTCACCTCCGTGCCGCGCGCCGCCTTCGCCGAGCAGACCCAGCACCTGCGCGAGCTGGTCGGCGTGCCCGTGGTCGCCTCGAACCGGATCCACGACCCGGGCGTCGCCGAGCAGGTGCTCGCCTCCGGGCAGGCGGACCTGATCTCGATGGCACGCCCGCTGCTGGCCGATCCGCAGCTGCCGAACAAGCTCGCGGACGGCCGCGCCGGACAGGTCGTCGCCTGCATCTCCTGCAACCAGGCGTGCCTGGACAAGGTGTTCGACGGGAAGCGGGCGAGCTGCCTGGTGAACCCGCGCGCCGCCCACGAGACCGAGCTGGTGCTGACGCCGGTGATCGAGCGCCGCATCCGGAAGGTCGCCGTCGTCGGCGCGGGTCCGGCGGGGCTCGAGGCGGCGCTGGCCGCCGCCGAGCGCGGCCACATCGTCACCCTCTACGAGGCGACGGACGAGATCGGCGGGCAGCTGCGGCTCGCGGCACGGATCCCGGGCAAGGAGGACTACGCGCAGGCGCTGCAGTCCTGGCGGATGCGGCTGGCCGCGGCGGGCGTCGGGATCCGGCTCGGGATGCGGCCGACGGCGACCGAGCTCCAGGGCTTCCACGACGTCATCGTCGCCACCGGCGTCGCGCCGCGGGAGATCGCGCTGGAACGGAGCGGCGGGCCGGAGGTGATCAGTTACGCCGATCTGCTCGAGGGCCGTGCCGAGGCCGGCGAACGCGTCGCGATCATCGGCGCGGGCGGGATCGGCGTGGACGTCGCCGAGTATCTCACCGCGCCGCGGCCCTCCCCCACCCTGGACGTCGCGCGCTGGCGGGAGCACTGGGGCGTGGTCGACGCCGACTCGACGCGGGGCGGGGTGATCACCCGTCCGCGCGAGGAGACGCGACGCGAGGTCCACCTGCTGCAGCGCAAGGAGACGCGCATCGGCGCGGGGCTGGGAAGGACCACCGGCTGGGTGCACCGCGCGGAGCTGCGCCATGCCGGCGTGATCCAGCACCGCGGCGTGACCTACGAGAGGATCGACGAGGCGGGCCTGCACATCACCGAGGACGGCGAGGCGCGGGTGCTCGACGTGGACACGGTGGTGGTGTGCGCGGGGCAGGTCAGCGTGAACGCGCTGGCCGACGAGGTGATCGCCGAGCGGCGCGGCCGGGCGCCCCGGGTGCACGTGATCGGCGGGGCCGACGTCGCCGCGGAGCTCGACGCGGAGCGGGCGATCCGCCAGGCCGTGGAGGTCGCGGCGGGGCTGTAGTCTCGGCGGTCCCGGCCCCGAGGAGGCCCGCGATGGACCATCCCGATCCCACCGAGACCCTGCAGCGCACGATCGCCCTCGCCACCGCCAACGTCGCCGACGGCGGCGGTCCGTTCGGCGCCGTGGTGCGCCTGCCGGGCGGGGAGCTGGTCGAGGGCGTGAACCGGGTGACCGCCACGAACGACCCCACCGCCCACGCCGAGGTCGCCGCGATCCGGGCGGCCTGCGCGCGCAACGGATCACCGGAGCTGCGCGGCGCGGTGCTGTACTCGAGCTGCGAGCCGTGCCCGATGTGCCTGGCCGCGGCGCTCTGGGCGCGGCTGGACCTCGTGGTGTTCGCCGCAGGCCGCGGGGACGCCGCTCGGGCCGGCTTCGACGACTCCGCCTTCTACGACTACTTCGCCCGGCCGGGCCGCCACGCCCTGCTGCCCGTCGAGCAGCACCGGCACGCCGACGCGGTCGAGCCCTTCGACGCGTGGCTCGCCCACAAGGGGCGCACCGCCTACTGACCCGCGAGCACCTCGCGAGCGATCGGACCGGCAGTGACCGAACCGTAGCTGCCGTCCTCGACGAAGGCGGCGACGACCAGGTCGCCCTGGGCGACGATCACCCAGGAGTGCAGGGCGAGCTCGCCCTCCTCGTTCGTGAACTCGGCGGTGCCGGTCTTGCCGATCACCGGCTCCCCGGGCAGGTCCGCGAAGTCGTCGAGGCTGCCGTCGGTGATCACGCCGCGCAGCATGTCCTGCATCTGCGCGGCCTCCTCCTCGGTGAGCGGGGTCGGGACCTCGGGGGCGGCCTGGTCCTCGTCGGCGAGGATGCGCGGGGTGACCGTGGAGCCGTTCTGCACCGAGGCGAGCACGGTCGCCATGGCGAGCGGGGAGGTGAGCACGCGGCCCTGGCCCATCATCGCCGCGGCGTGCTCGACGCCCTCGTCGGCCGGGTCGATCGAGCCCATGAAGGCGTCGAGCCCGGCCGGGGCCTCCTGGCCGATGCCGAGGGTGGTCGCGGCGTCGGCGAGCTCGGCCTGGGAGACGGTCTCGTGCTGCAGCAGCAGTGCGGTGTTGCAGGAGTGCGCGATCACCGAGCGCAGCGGCATGGTGCCGAACAGGGAGGGGTCCATGGAGTCGGCGTTCTTGAAGGAGCGTCCGGCGACCGAGGCGGTCTCGGGGCACTGCAGCTCGGTGTCGGGCGTGACGCCGGCGCGCAGCAGCGACAGCGCGGTGACGGTCTTGAAGGTCGAGCCGGGCGCGTACTGGCCCACGAGGCCGACGGGATAGGACTGGCCGGTCGGGCCGAGCGCCGCGGCGAGCACGTCGCCGGTGGAGGCGCTGAGCGCGATGACGGCCGCCGCGGAGTCCTCGTCGGCGATCGCGGCGGTGGCGCGGCGCTGCAGGTCGTCGTCCAGGGTGGTGCGCACCGTGGTGCCGGCGACGGGAGCGACCTCGTGGAGCGGGCGCTCCTGCTCGCCGCCGGTGGCGACGATCTCGAGGCCGGAGGTGCCGAGGATAGCGTCCTGCTCCGCGGCGAGGACGCCGCCGGTCGCGACCTGGTCGCCGGCCTGGATCTCGCCGCCGGACTTCTCGACGTCCTCCGCGGTCGCCTCGCGCAGGGAGCCGAGCACGCCGGGGGCGTAGTCCCGCTCGACGGCGAGGGGGCGCTGCTCCTCGAGGGCGTGGAAGCCGGGGACCTGGCCGGCCTTGGCGAGGTCGTACTCCCCCTCGTCGCTGACGCGGATGGTGAGGGCGGGGACGAAGGCCTCCTCGCCCGCACCGGCGACGCTCTCGGCGTAGCGGTCCGCGTCGGTGCCGAGCGCGGCGGCGAGGTCGCGGGCGGCGGAGTCGAGCTGGTCGGCGGAGAGCTGGGACTTGTCCAGGCCGAGGACCTTCACGTCGCGGGGGCCGAAGAGCTGGGTGCCGTCGCGGTCGGTGATGGTGCCGAGCTCGGGGTCGACGGCGTGCACGGCGAGCGTCTCGCCGTCCTCGAGATCGGGGCCGAGGGCCGCGGGGGTGAGCTGCGGCGCCCAGCCGTCCTCGCCCTTCGTCAGGGTGGCGGTGGTGGTGTACTCCCAGGTCCCGGCGTCGTCCGGGAGGGTCCAGGTCCAGTCGTAGGTCGCGGTGCGGGTGCCGTCCTGGGCCTCGCCGGCATCGGCGAGGGTGACCTCGGGGGTCGCTCCCGCGTCGCGGAGGGCGCCGAGCACCTCGGCATCGAGGTCGGAGCCGCCCTCGGCGAGGGTGCCGGCGAGCTGCTCGGCGGCGTCCGTGCCGTCGTCGGCGGTGGAGCGCCAGAAGGCGACGCCGCCGACCACGAGGGCGATGACCGCCAGCGCGGCGATCACGATGACGACGGGCGTGCGACGGCGGGAGGAAGCGGGGGCCATCGGGCCATGCTCCCACCTACACTCGGGCCATGTCCCGTGTGCTCCACACCGCCCAGGCCCTCGTCGACGTGATCCTGGAGGTCGACGCGCTGCCCGCACGCGGCGGGAACACCAACGCCCGCACCGAGCGGCGCTACGCCGGCGGGGCCGTGACCACGCTGCTCGCCGCGGCGCGCACCGGGGCGGAGGCGGTCCACGGGGGCGCGCACGGCACCGGCCCGAACGGGGACCTGATCCGGGAGGTGCTGGGGTCCGACGGGGTCGCGGTCTCGGACGTCCCGCGCGAGGACGCCGACACCGGGTACTGCGTGGTGCTGCTGGAGCCGTCGGCCGAGCGGACCTTCCTCACCGTGTACGGGGCGGAGCGGGAGGTGACCGCGGAGTCGTTCGCGCGGCTGGCGCCCCGGCCCGGGGACCTCGTGTGCGTCTCCGGATACAGCCTGTTCGAACCGACCCGGGAGCCGCTGCTGGAGTTCCTCGAGGGGCTCGAGGAGGGCGTCGACGTGGTGCTGGACCCGGGCGACCCCTTCGCCTCCTTCCCGCGCGCTCTGCAGGACCGGATGCTCACCCTCACCACGGTGTGGACCTCCAATGCGGACGAGGCGCGGGCGCTGACCGACCTCGACCACCTCGAGGACACGCCGCAGGCGATCCGGCGCCGGCTGCGGCCGGGCGCCGTCGTCGTGGTGCGCGACGGGGAGCGGGGCTGCCACGTCTTCCATCACGGGCGCGGCACCGCGATCCCCGCCTTCCCGCAGACGCCGCTGGACACCAACGGCGCCGGCGACACCCACACCGGGGTGCTGCTCGCGGAGCGCGCGCTCGGCGCGGACTGGGAGTCCGCGGCGACCCGTGCCAACGCCGCCGCGGCGATCGCGGTGACGCGGCGCGGGCCGCAGAGCGCGCCCGCGCGGGCGGAGGTGGACGAGTTCCTCTCCTGACCTACGATGGCGTAAGGACGGCCACGGGAAGGAGATCATGGACGACCGCACCTTCCACGACTTCTCGGCGACGAGCATCGACGGCGAGCAGGTGGACCTCGGCGCCTATCGCGGCGGCCCCGTGCTGGTGGTCAACACCGCCACCCAGTGCGCCTTCACCCCGCAGCTGCGGGGCCTGCAGGAGCTGCACGAGCGCTTCTCCCCGCTGGGCCTCAGCGTGCTGGGGTTCCCCTCGGACCAGTTCCACCAGGACCCCGGCAGCGACGAGGACACCCGGGAGACCTGCACCTCCCAGTTCTCGGTGACCTTCCCGCTGTTCGCGAAGACCGACGTGAACGGGCCGGACGCCCCGCCGATGTGGCGCTGGCTGTGCGCGCAGAGACCGGGGGTGATGAGCGGGCGGATCGCCTGGAACTTCACCAAGTTCCTCGTCTCCGCCGACGGGCACGTGGTGCGCCGCTTCGCCCCGCCGGTGCCGCCCGTCCGCATCGCCCGCAGGATCGAGGCGGAGCTGTCCCTCCGGTGAGTTGGTAGCGTGTCTCACACGTTCCTCCCACTCGAAAGGGGTCCCTGTGGAAGGCCTCGTCATCACCATCATCGTGCTCGTCGTGATTCTCGTCGTGCTCGCGATCCTCGCCGCGCTGCTGTTCGGCGGCCTGCGCACCTCTCTGATGTTCACGGTGCACACGCAGGAGGCGATCATCGTCGAGCGCTTCGGCAAGTTCCGCCGCGTCGCGCACGCCGGTCTGAACTTCAAGACGCCGTTCATCGACAGCACCACCAAGCCGGTCTCGCTGCGCGTCCAGCAGCTCGAGGTCAACATCGAGTCCAAGACCAAGGACAACGTCTTCGTGACGGTGCCCGTCGCGGTGCAGTACCGCATCCGCGAGGAGCAGGTCGTGGACGCGTACTACAAGCTGTCCAACCCCGAGGCGCAGATCCGCTCCTACGTCTTCGACACCGTCCGCTCCGCGCTGTCGGGCCTCGAGCTGGACGCGGCCTTCGAGTCGAAGGACGACATCGCCCGCAGCGTCGAGAACACCCTCTCGACCCGGATGCAGGAGTTCGGCTTCAACATCATCAACACCCTGGTCCAGGACATCTCCCCGGACTCGCGGGTGCGCGACTCGATGAACTCCATCAACGCCGCCCAGCGCGACCGGGTCGCCGCCCAGTCCCTCGCCGAGGCGGACAAGATCAAGCGCGTCACCCAGGCGGAGGCCGAGGCCGAGTCCAAGCGCCTCCAGGGTGAGGGCGTCGCCGCGCAGCGCAAGGCGATCGCGCTGGGCATCGCGGAGCAGTACGAGATGCTGCGCAAGGTCGGCATCGAGAACTCCGCCGAGCAGCTGCTGCTGATGACGCAGTACTTCGACACCATGCAGGACGTGGCCCGCAACGGCCGCTCCAACGTGCTCTACCTGCCCAGCAACCCCGGCTCCGTCGGCTCCATGGGCGAGGAGATCCGCTCGGCGATGCTGCAGTCGCAGGCCGCGGCCGAGGCGAGCAAGGATGCCGATGCCGACGACGTGAGCCGCCGTCAGCGCGCCTCCGCCGAGCAGCAGCGCCAGCGCGAGGAGGCCCGCGCCCAGCGGGCCCGCCAGGAGGCCGAGCAGAAGGCGCGCGAGGCGCAGCGGCAGGCCCAGCAGCAGGTGCCGGACGGCTACCCCGGCGGCGACGTGCCGCCGTGGGCGCACCCCGGCAGCGCGAACCAGGGCTGACGCCCCTCTCCCGGCGTGGATCGCCCTGCCGTGAGCGGTCCGCGCCGGTCGGCGCAGCTCGCCGTGCTCGATGCGCTGCTCGCCCTGGTCGTCCTCGGCATGGTGCTCGCCGTCGCGGCGATGACGGCGTTCGCCGCGGCGATCAGCATCGGCGAGATCTTCACGCCCACCCCGGACGGTGTCGAGACCATGAGGCGGGCCGAGGCCAGGACCGCGTGGCTCGGCCGCCTCACCGTGGCCGCCGGGATCCTCCTGCTCGTGGTCGATGCGCTGGTCGTCGTGCTGTCGTTGCGCCGCCTGCGCTCCGGCGACCCCGCCCGTCCCACGGCGATCCTCTCCCTCGTCGCGATCGCGACCGGATCCGTGATCCCGCTGGTGGTGCTGCTCACGAGCGCTGACAGCGTGCTGGCGCTCCTCACGCTCGTCTTCGCCCTGCCGCCGGTGCGTCTCGCACAGCTGATCGCAGGAGCGACGGCGACATCCGCCCAAGGTCGTAGCGGAGTCGAGACCGCCGGGTGATCAGCGCAGGCGCCCGCGATGATGGGCTGGGGGCATGGCCAGAACCGATGACCACGCGCCCGCCCCCGTCGACTACTCCACCGAGAAGCGCCTGGCCCGCACCGCCGGGGTGACGCTCGCATGGTGGGCGCACGGCGGGGTGCGGCTCGCCCTCGCGCTGGTGCTGATGTACTACGGCGCCGCGAAGCTCGTGTTCGGCCAGTTCGGCTTCTCCGATGCGGGAGACGCCCTGATCGCCCACGGGGAGATGAGCCCGATGGGGCTGCTGTGGCGGATGGTCGCCTTCTCTCCCGTCTTCCAGTTCCTCGCCGGCCTCGCCGAGTTCGGCGCAGGTCTCGCGCTGCTGTGGCGGCGCACGGTCGTGCTGGGCGCGCTGATCGGCGCGGCCTCGATGAGCTTCGTGCTGGTGCTGAACATCGGCTACGACGTGATGGTCAAGACCCCGTCGGCCGTGTACATCGCGATGTCGCTGCTGGTGCTGATCCCGTGGATGCCGCGCCTGTGGCGCGCGGTGCTGGGGCGCGGGGAGATCGGCGAGGCGCCGCGGCCGCGGCTGGTCCCGTGGCGGCCGGCGGAGCGGGTCGGGGCGATCGCCGTCCCCGTGCTCGCGGCCGTCATCGCGGGCCTCGTGCTGTGGGGCGTCTCGGGGATGTACCCGCCGCGGAGCGTGGACGAGTCGGTGCCGGCCGGGGTGTGGACCGTCGCCGAGGACACCGCGCAGCCTGCCGCGCAGCTCTCCGAGGACACGCGGTGGAGCCGACTCGCGCTCGGCTCGATCTCCTACGGCGGGGCGGCGCAGGCGCAGCTGCGCACGGCCGACGGGACGCTGCGCGCCGGCTCCTGGACCCGCGGCGAGGACGGCACGATCGAGCTGACGCTGAAGGACCTGCGCGAGGAGGGGCAGCCCGTGCAGGAGTACCTCGAGGACGAGGGCGAGACGCTCACGCTGAGCGTCGAGGAGCAGGCCGACGGGACGCTGCACGTCATCGGCGAGGGGCAGGACCTGGTGCTCGCCCCCGACCCCTCCGGCGAGGTGCTCTACGAGCGCGGCTTCTCCTGGGGGATCCGGCCCGACGATCCGTTCAATCGCTGAGCGTCGGCCGCCTACAGTGGCTCCATGCGTATCGAGTTCGGCTGGTCCCTGGACGGTGCGGCCTGGGCCGACGGCGGCGGGGCCGCGGGCATCGCACGGCTCGGACCGCGCGGCCTGGTGCAGCTGCTGCAGGGACGGCTGGGGCTGACCCGGCCCGCGGTCGAGCCGGCGGTGCGGGTGGCGCAGTACCTGCGGCTGCTCGAGGAGCATCCCCAGCCCTGGCCCGCGCGGTCCTTCGCGGTGGATCCGTGGAGCACCGCCGCTCAGCTGCTGCGCTGGCGGGATGCTGCGATCGAGACGGGCTGGCGGCCCGCCCGCAGCGAGGGGCCGCTGCCGGAGCGGCTCGCGACGGTGCGGGAGCTGGAGCGGGTCGCGGAGGTCGGGGTGACCGGGACGCTCGCCCCGTCGGGCGCCGACGACCTGGCCGAGGTCATCGAGCTGCTCGAGGAGGCGGGCGGCGCCTGGCCGCTCGGGATCGAGGAGGTCGCCCTCGCGGAGGAGCCGGAGGCGCTGCCGGGGATGTGGCCGCGACTGCTGGGGCTGCTGGAGGCGGCGGGGGTGCGGCTCGGTGAGCCTGCACGCACCGTCGGCGGCTTGCCGGACCTGACAGTGCTCGAGGCGCTGGACGAGTGGACCGCGGCCGACGCCGCCGCCCGGTTCCTCGCCGCGGACCCGGCCGCCGCGGTGCTCGCCTCGGCGGACACCGACGTGCTGGACCGTGCGCTGCACCGACGGGGCATGCCCGCGATCGGCGCCGTCGACCCCTCCCGCGACCGGGCCCACCACCAGGTGCTCGGCCTGTTCCTGGACGTCGCGACCGCGCCCGTGGACGTGCACCAGCTCGCGGCGCTGCTGGACCTGCGGGTGCTGCCCGGCGCCGAGGCGGAGTCGGAGCCCGTCGGGCTCGTGCCCGCCCTCGCCCGGCGCGAGCTGCTGCGCGCGCTCGGCGCCGAGCCCGGCGTCGGCGGACCTGCCTGGCGCTCGGCGCTCGCACGGATCGCGGAGGGCGACAACGAGCGTGCTCTCGAGGCCGCGCGGGTCATCGATCGGCTCGTCTCCGACCCCCTGCCCGCGGACGCGCTGCGGCCTCGCGCGATCGCGCAGCGGCTCGACTGGCTCGCGGAGCGGCTGCGAGCCGTCGGGCGTGGGGACGGGGATCTCCTGGCGAGCCTCACCCAGGTGCAGGTGCTGCAGCGGGTGCTCGGCATGCTCGCCCCCGAGGCGCCCCTCACCAGGCGCACGCTGCAGCAGGTCATCGACAGCTGCGGCGGTTCCGGTCCCTCGCCGCGCGCGGTGCGGGAGGTGTCGGATCGGCAGGTCACCACCTCTCCCGCTCAGGTGCGCGGCGGCGCCGTGCTGTGGTGGGGGCCGAGCTCCGACGACGCCCCTCGCACACAGCGCTGGGACCCGGCCGAGGTCGAGGCGCTCGCAGCGGGCGGGGGGCGCGTGCTCTCCCCGCGCAGCATGCAGCTCTGCAAGTCGATGGCGCGCTGCGGGGTCTGCGGCGGGCCGAGGAGATCGTCGTCGTGCTGCCCGGGAGGCGGCTCGAGGAGGTGCCGGGGCCGAGCGGCCTGCTCGCGCATCTCGGCGCGGGTGACCGGCTGCGGCCCGAGGAGCTGATCGAGGACGGACGGTGGACGCTCGCGGGGAGGTCGCTGGAGGTCGTGGCGCCGGCGCAGGAGGAGGAGCCCGCCGCGCCGCCGACGGAGCACCGGATCGCGCCGGCCCCGCACCTGCTGCCGCGGAAGCTGTCCTTCACCCAGGTCTCCTCGCTGCTCGCCTGCCCGCACCACTGGGCGCTCGAGTACGCGCTGGACGTGCGGCCCGCCGACGTCGCGGTGCTGCCGACGGGTGCGCGGATGATCGGCACCCTCGTCCACGCCGTGGTCGAGACGCTGGTCGAGAAGCGCTACGACCCGGGCCTCGGCGGCACCCCGCTCGACGCCCCGTCGGCCGAGGAGATCGGCGAGGTGCTGGATCGTCTGGTGCCCCAGCTCGCCTCCGAGCTCGACCTGCCCGGACGCGCGGCCGCGCGGGAGGACGTGCGCGACCGGGCCGTGCGCTCGGTCGGGGCGCTGTTCTCCGGGGCGGCGGAGGCGGGCCTGCGCATCACCGGGACCGAGACCCGCTTCGAGCTGCCGTTGACGCTGATGCTGGCCGGTGGTGAGCGGACCGTGCCCTTCGTCGGCAGCCGCGACGTCGACGCGATCGCGGCCGACGGGCGGCGCACCGTGCTGGATCTGAAGTGGTCCCGCAGCCGCAGCCGCTACGGCGACCTCTTCGACACCTCCGAGGCGATCCAGCTCGCCTCCTACGCCTGGGCCCTCGCGCAGGAGCACCCCGGCGAGCAGCCCGCCGACGTCGGCTACTTCCTGCTGCGCAGCGGCGAGTTCGTCTCCGCCGATCCGGCGCTGGACCCCCACGAGCGCGCCCCGATGGACACCGGCGAGGCCTGGCGGCGCATGCTCGCCGCCGTCACCGCACGGCTCGACGAGGTCGCCGCGGGGCGGATCCGCTGCGGCTGCCGGGAGCTGCAGGAGCGGACGGGTCTGGACGCCTCGGCGAGCTGGTCGGCGAGGTCGAGAGCGGTCACGAAGGCGCGCGCTGCCGAGCGGGAGGCCGGCGGGCTCCTCGTCGAGGAGCACTGCGGGACCAGCGAGCACGCACAGCTGTGCGGGACGACGGGAGCGATCCGATGACCTCGACCTTCACCTTGATCAACGCCTCGGCCGGCTCCGGGAAGACCCACACCCTCACCCACCAGATCGCCGACCGGATCGCCCGCGGGCTCGACCCCTCGCAGCTCATCGCGACGACCTTCACCACCAAGGCCGCCGCCGAGCTGCGCGACCGGGTGCGCCGCACCCTGCTCGAGACCGGGCAGGTCGACGCCGCCCGCGCCGTGGACAGCGCCCTGATCAGCACCGTCAACTCCGTCTCCGGGGAGCTGCTGCGGGAGTTCGCGCTCGACGCCGGCATCTCGCCCGAGGTGCAGGTGCTCGACGAGGACCGGCAGAAGGCCGCCTTCCGCGCCGCGATCGACGAGACCGCCGCGGAGGCCGGGGCCCGGGCCGCGGACCTCCTGGCCCGCACCGAGCACGACGGCGAGGAGGAGCCCGAGATCCCCTGGGGCGCCTCCCCCTCGTGGAGGGGCCATGTGCGGGACCTCGCCGGTCGGGCCCGGACGAACCTGCTCGATGCGGAGGCGCTGCGCCGCGGGGCGGAGGCGTCGTTCGAGGAGTTCCGGGCGGCGGCGCTGCCGGCGGCCGCGGAGACGGATCGGCGCGAGGCATGGCGGTCCGAGTTCGATGCTGCGGTGCGGGGGCTGTGGGCGCAGGTGCGCAGCTCCGAGGCCGGGGACGGGCCGTTCACGGAGAAGGGCGCGGGCACCGTGCGCAAGCGCCTGCAGACCCTCGACGGCCTGCTGCGGGACGTGGCGCGGCTCGAGCGGGCGCCGTGGAGCGTGTGGGCGAGGATCGCGAGGGTCGCGGAGGGCAGGGCCGGGGACCCCGATGCGAAGGGGTACGTGTACAGCAAGGACGTCGATCTCGCCCTGGTCGGGGTCGCGTCGACGATCGCCGAGGAGCTGCTGGCGAACCCGGCCCTGCAGGAGGACGTGCGCGCCCTGATCGCGCTCGTCATGGACACGGCCGCCGAGTCCCTCGAGGCGTACCAGCGCTTCAAGGACGAGCTGGGGCTGATCGACTTCATCGACCAGGAGGTGCGCACCCTCGAGCTGGTGCGCAGCAGCGGACGGGCCCGCGAGGTGATCCGCGACCGCTTCCACCTCCTGGCCGTCGACGAGTTCCAGGACACCTCCCCCGTGCAGCTCGCCCTGTTCCTCGAGCTGTCCCAGCTGATCGACGACAAGATCTGGGTGGGCGACCCGAAGCAGGCGATCTACGGCTTCCGCGACGCGGATCCCTCCCTCATGCTCGGGATCATCGAGCGGATCGAGGCCGGCACCGCCGGGCTCGGTGCTGCGGAGGTGCTGGACCTCAAGCACTCCTGGCGCTCGCAGGAGCCGGTCCTCGACCTCGTCACCGCGGTGTTCCCGCAGGTGTTCCCCGAGCTGCCGCGCGAGCGGGTGGTGACCACCGCGGCCCCGGAGGCGGTGGCGCGTCGGAGCGAGACGGGGCACCGTCCCGGGCGGCTCGAGGCCTGGGTGCCGGAGGTGCCGAAGAAGCTCACCTACCCGCAGCACGCGACCGCGATCGCCGACGGGGTGCTGGAGCTGCTGCGCGAGCCGGGTACCTCCCCCGCTGACGTCGCCGTGCTGGTCCGCTCGAACCGTCGGGCCCAGGACGTCATCGCCGCGCTCACCGAGCGGGGCATCCCCGCCTCCGGCGAGGGCCGGCCGATCCTCGCCACCCGCGAGGGACGCCTCGTCCGGGCCGCGCTCGCGGTCACCCTCGACCTCAGCGACACCCTCGCCCTCACCGAGCTGGTGGACCTGCTCCCGGACCATGCCGCGCACGGCACCTGGTTCGCGGACCTCGCCGCCCGGCCCGACCGGGAGGCGCGACGGGCGCTGTTCGACGACTGGTGGCGTGACCCGGTGCTCGACGGGCTCCGCGACCTGCGCGCGCAGTGCATCTCCCTCTCCCCCGTCGAGATGATCACCGCGCTCGTCGACGCCCTCGACCTGCCCGAGCGGATCCGCTCCTGGCCCACCCCCGACCAGCGCCTGCGCACCCTCGACGCGCTGCGCGCCGTGGCCGGGCAGTACGCGGACCGGGCCCGCGCGGACTCCGCCCCGGTCACGCTGACGGGGCTGCGGATCGCGGTGGACGCGGTGGACCGCGGCCCGGACCTCACCGGCACCCCGGACACGGTGTGGGTGGGCACGATCCACGGCGCGAAGGGCCTGGAGTGGCCGCACGTCGTGGTCATGCTCGACCACGACCCGAGCGAACGGTCGCAGACCTCGGGCGGCTTCGTGGTGCCGGCGGTGGAGCTGGATGTCTCCGCGCCGCTCGCGGGCCGGGTCCCGCGCTACTGGCCCGCGCTGCTGACCTCGCAGGCCGCGCTGCAGAAGGGGCTCTCCGCCTCCGAGCATGCGCTGCGGCGCACGGACCGGGAGCGGGAGGAGTCCGGTCGCCTGCAGTATGTCGCCCTCACCCGCGCTGCGGACGTCACCGTGCTCAGCGGCGACGGCTCGGCGCCGGTGCTGGACATGCTCGCGCCCGCGGCGCACGAGGACGCCGCGCCGCTGCTGTCCTGGACCGTCGGCGGCGACGGGATCGCGGTGCGGGGCGGCGGAGTGCTGCCCGCCGTGGTGCGGGCCCCCACCGGGATTCTCGCCGAGGGCGCGGAGCGCTTCGATGCACGGCGAAGTGCGCTCGCGGCGAGCGATCTCGTCGGCCCGCGACCGCGAGAGGCGCATGTCGCCGCCCGCCTCCAGGCCTCCGGCGTGGGCTCCGAGGGCGTCGCCGGGACGGTCTCGGAGCCGCGACGGATCGGGCGGCGCCTCGTCACCGGCGGCGGTCCGCAGTGGGAGCGCGTGGGCGAAGCGATCCACGCCTATCTCGCGATGCCGCTCGCGCACCTCGACGCGACGCAGAGAAAGGCTGCCGCATCGCGGCTCGTCGAGCGGTGGGCGGTCGTCCGGGCCGTCGAGCCGTCGCTGCTGATCGAGGCCGGGCAGGCGTGGGCGGGGTTCCTCGCCTCCGAGCTGCCCGGCGCGGAGGAGCTCACCGAGCAGCCGATCACCTGGTGGAACGAGGACGACCAGGTGATGGAGGGCTGGATCGACACGCTGCTGCGCCTGCCGGACGGACAGGTGGTGCTGGTGGACCACAAGAGCTACCCCGGCGATCACCCGGTGGAGCATGTGCGGGAGAAGTATCTGGGACAGATGGCGACCTACTCGCAGGCGCTGGCGGCCGCGGGGCTCGCGCCGGCGCGGGTGCTGATCCATCTGCCGCTGCGCGGCGAGGTGGTCGAGGTGGAGCTCGGAGCAGCTGATGGGGAGCCGGTCGATGCCCACTGAGCTGAGCGCCGAGCGGGCGGTCGACGCGGCGCGGACCCTGCTGGACGAGGCGCTGCGCAGCGGGAGCCGACGGATGCTGGGCATCGCCGGGGCGCCCGGGGCGGGCAAGTCCACCCTCGCCGCGCGGCTCGCCGAGCAGCTCGGCACGCAGGCGGTGCTGGTGCCGATGGACGGGTTCCACCTCGCCGACGTCGCCCTCGCGCGCCTGGGGCGGCTCGCGCGGAAGGGCGCGCCGGACACCTTCGACGCCGGCGGCTACGTGGCGCTGCTGCAGCGCCTGCGCACCGCCCGGCCGCAGGATGCGCCGGTATGGGCGCCGATGTTCGAGCGGGAGCTCGAGCAGCCGCTCGCCGGGGCGATCGAGGTGCGCGCCGAGGTGCCGCTGGTGGTCACCGAGGGTAACTACCTGCTGCTCGAGGACGGGCCGTTCGCGCAGGTCCGGACGATGCTCGATGCCTGCTGGTTCGTCGAGGTGCCGGAGCGGCTGCGTCACGAGCGGCTGATCGCCCGGCACGAGCGCTTCGGGAAGTCGCCGCAGGCGGCGCGGGACTGGGCGCTCGGACCGGACGAGGACAACGCCCGCCTGGTCGCGGCGACCCGCGACCGGGCGGACGTCGTGGTGGGGGTCAGCTGCGGCTGAGCACGCTACGCACGAACGCGGTGGAGCGCTCGCGCAGGCCCTCGATCTTCTGCTCGCGGTGGTAGGCGAGCAGGGCCGGGTCCTCCGAGCGGAGCTCGAAGGAGCTCGGCTCCCGGCGCACGTTGCGCGAGCAGCGGAAGTCCGCGCAGATCGCGGTGCCGACGGTGTTGCCGCGTCGGCCGGACGCGCCGGCGAGCGGGGCGACGAAGCTCGCCGCGTGCACGCCGTCGACGATGTCCTCGCACCACGCGCACAGCATCTTCTTCGCCGGCGGGTTCTCCGGGCCGCGCAGCAGCAGCACCGCCACCTCCCCGTCGAGCTCGAGGGCGACGTAGTGATGGCGCGGCTTCTTCGCGTCCTGCCAGCCGAAGTAGTCGACGCGGGAGAAGTCGACCTGGTCGAGGTCGGGGATCATCGCGCGCTTCGCCTCGCCCTTGGAGGCGTTGACGAAGGCGTCGCGGAGCTGGGATTCGGTGAGGGTGTTCATGCGGTGTCCTCGCAGAGGGCACGCCCCCATCGGAGCGTGCAGAAGTCGGGGGTGGTCGTCGCGGCGCGCTCGAGGGCGCGCGGGCTCAGACCGAGCAGGCCGCTCGGGCCGCCTCGCTCCCTGCATGCGCGGTGGGCATGCCGACTCCTCTCGATACGTGGACGGTGGTCACCGTACGCCTCCCGTCCGCCAGACGCGAGGGGATATCTGTCAGGTCACCGGGCGAGTATCACGCGCTGCTGTCCTCCGGGGTCCGGATCGTGCCGCTCGAGGGCGGGGGCGCCGCCCGGGTGTGCCTGGCCCTCCAGGCCCGGCGGTCACTGCGATGACCAGTCCTCCATCAGCGCGTCCAGCCCAGTGCTGTGGGCGTCCTGGGCGAGGGTGCGTGCGAGGGCGCCGGGCTCCTCGAGGTCGAGGACGACCGTTCCGTCGGCGGGGGCGGCCCGCGGCCGCGCGCCGAGCATCAGCACGCTGTCGAGCACCCGGTGCGGTCCCAGTACCCCGGCGACCGGGCGGGCGCCGTCGAGGTCCAGGTCCTCGAGCAGCAGGGGATCGCCGTCGGCCGTGCGGGCGTGGAGCCGGGAGCGGAGCGCCCCGCCGCGCTCCCCCGTGCGTCCGAGCACCAGGGTCTCGCGCAGACACAGCACCGCGCCGTCGGCGAGGGTGATCGTGACGGTGCGGTCCACGGCCGCTCCGTCCGCGACGACGAAGGGGTGGGAGCGCCAGACCAGTCGCGCACGGACCGAGAGGCGGATCGTCACGTCGAAGGCGCTGCGCCGTCCCTCGCCGGGGTAGGCGAGGGTGCCGCCGACGTCCTCGAGGTCGAGCGCGCACCCCTCCCCCACCTCGATCTCGACCGAGAGGCGGTCACCGCCCACGAGCATCGCGCCGCCGGCGACGAGCGCGACGTGCGCCCGGTCCGGGCCGCGGGAGACCGTGCGGGCCTGGAGCAGGCCGGGCGTCGTCGTGACCCGGACCGGGCCGTCGCCTGCGCTGGAGACGGCGATGCGGGTCATCGGGCGTGGGCGTGCTCGTGCGGGTGGTCGTGGTCGTGGGTGTGCTCCTCGCCGTCGGCGTGGAAGTGCGGGGCCATCGGGCCCGGGTCCTGGGGGACGTGGTGGCCGGCGGTGTGGGCGGCGAGGACCTCCAGCACCCAGGCGCGCAGCTGCGCGACGGTGTCCTCGCGGTGGCGGGACAGCGCCAGCACTGCGCGCCCCTCGCGTGCCTCGGTCGCATCGGCGACCATCTGCTCGACGTCGACGCCGACGTGCGGGGCCAGATCGATCTTGTTGACCACCAGCAGGTCCGCGCGGCCGATGCCGGGCCCACCCTTGCGGGCGACATCGCCGCCGCCGGCCACGTCGAGCACGAAGATCTGCGCATCCACCAGCGCCGGGGAGAACGTCGCGGTGAGGTTGTCGCCGCCGGACTCGACGAGCACCACGTCCAGCGGGTCGAAATCCGCCTCGAGCTGCTCGACGGCGGCGAGGTTGGCGGTGACGTCGTCGCGGATCGCGGTGTGGGGGCACGCGCCGGTCTCCACGGCACGGATCCGCTCGGCGTCGAGCACCCCGGCGGAGCGGAGGAAGCGGGCGTCCTCGTCGGTGTAGATGTCGTTGGTGATCACGCCCAGGCGGATCTCCTCGGCGAGCGCCCGGCAGATCGTCGCGATCAGAGAGCTCTTGCCCGTGCCGACGGGGCCGGCGATCCCGAGGCGGAGAGAGCGGTGGGGGGTGGTGTCAGGCACGGAAGAGCCTCCTCGGCAGCTGCGACTGGGCCTCCGCCCAGCCGTCGATCAGGGGTGCCCCGGCGCACGGGATGCGCGCCGGGTCGGTGAGCGCGGCGAGCTCCGCCACGCGCGGTTCCAGGTGGGCGCAGGCCGCGATCACGAGGGCGGTCGCCTCACGGGGGTCGCCGGGTTCGAGCTTCAGCAGGGCCGCCGCGACCGTCTGCGCGTCGTCGTAGGCGACCAGGCGCACGAGGTCCTCGGCGTCGAGACCCGCCTCCGCGGCGATCAGGCCCAGCACGATCGGTCGGGTCCGACGGGCACCGTCCGGCGGGACCGTGGTGGGCCACAGCCCGGCGGCGAGGCGCCGCAGCCCGTCGCCGAGGGCGAGGGTCACCTCGCGCTGCGCGCGACTGGGGGTGCGGGCGGCCCATTCCCGGTGGAGACGGTCGAAGTCGCCGCCGTGCCGGGCGAGGTGGCGGGCGACGACGGCGGTGCCCGCTTCGACGGGGACGATCGTGGCCATGCGCCCGCTCAGGTAGTCGCCGGTCGCGGCGGGGTCGAGGCCGTCGCGCAGGGCGGCCTCGAGCGCGCCGGAGCTGACGTGGGCCCCGGCGGGCAGGCGGGAGTCCGCGAGCAGCATGGCGATCGTGGTGGAGGCGAGGACGGTCATCGGGCTCAGAACATCTGGTAGAGCCGGGCGAGCGGCAGCGTGTCCGCCGGGGCGGGCTCGACCTTCTCCCCGTCGATGCTGATCTCGAAGGTGTCTGGGCGGATGTCGATGCGCGGGAGCGCGTCGTTGTTCACGAGGTCCGCCTTGGTCACCGCGCGGGTGTCGGCGACGGGCAGCAGCTCGCGGACCAGGCCCAATCGTTCGCGCAGGCCGTCCTCGACCGCGGCGGGCGCGACGAAGGAGACCGAGAGGTGCGCCCCGAGGGCATCGCCGAAGGCGGGGCGCTGCAGCACCGGCTGCGGGGTGGGGATCGAGGCGTTGGGGTCGCCGAGGGCCGCCCAGGCGATCATGCCGCCCTTGAGCACCAGCTCGGGCCGCACCCCGAAGAAGCGCGGGTCCCACAGCACGAGGTCGGCGAGCTTGCCAGGCTCCACGGAGCCGATGTGCGCGTCGACGCCGTGGGCGATCGCGGGGTTGATCGTGTACTTCGCGATGTAGCGGCGGGCACGCTCGTTGTCCGCGGGGAGGGATCCGCCGAGCGGCCCGACCCGGTGCTTCATGACGTGCGCAACCTGCCAGGTGCGCGTGATCACCTCGCCGATGCGCCCCATGGCCTGCGCGTCCGAGGAGGTGATCGACAGGGCGCCCATGTCGTGCAGGAGATCCTCGGCCGCGATCGTGGTGGCACGGATCCGCGACTCGGCGAAGGCGAGGTCCTCGGGCACCGAGGCCTTGAGGTGGTGGCACACCATGAGCATGTCCAGGTGCTCGGCGACGGTGTTCACGGTGTGCGGGAGGGTGGGGTTCGTCGAGCCGGGCAGCACGTGGGGCAGCGAGGCGATCTCGAGGATGTCCGGGGCGTGGCCGCCGCCGGCCCCCTCGATGTGGAAGGCGTGGATCGTGCGGCCGCCGATCGCGCCGATCGTCGATTCGACGAACCCGGCCTCGTTCAGGGAGTCGGAGTGCAGCGCTACCTGCAGCCCGTGCTCGTCGGCCGCGCGCAGGGCGGCGTCGATCGCAGCAGGGGTGGCGCCCCAGTCCTCGTGGACCTTGTACCCGGCGGCCCCGGCGAGCGCCTGCTCGGCGAGCGCTGGGGCGGAGACGGTGTTCCCCTTCGCCAGCAGCAGCACGTTGACCGGCAGGTGGTCCAGGCCCTGGTGCATGCGTCCCAGGTGCCAGGCGCCGGGCGTGACGGTGGTGGCGCGGGAGCCCTCCGACGGGCCCGTGCCGCCGCCGCCGATCGTGGTGATCCCGGTGGCCAGGGCCTCGTGGATCTGGGACGGGGAGAGCAGGTGGACGTGGGTGTCGAAGGCGCCTGCGGTGAGGATCCGCCCCTCCCCCGCGATCACGTCCGTCGAGGGGCCGATGTGGAGGGCGGGATGGATGCCGTCCTGCACGTCGGGGTTCCCGGCCTTGCCGAGCGCGACGATGCGACCGTCGCGCAGCCCCACGTCGGCCCGCACCACGCCCCAGTGGTCCAGCACGATCGCGTTGGTGATGACGGTGTCCGGCGCGCCGTCGGCCCGGGTGGTGACGCCCTGGCCCATCGACTCGCGGATCGACTTGCCGCCGCCGAACACTGCCTCCTCCCCGCCGACGGTGCGGTCCTGCTCGATCTCGATCCACAGATCGGTGTCGCCCAGGCGCACCTGGTCCCCGGCCGTCGGGCCGTACAGGGCGGCGTAGCGCTCCGCGCTGATCCGGGCCATCAGCGCGCACTCCCGTCGCGGATCTGCAGGCCGGGGACCCGGCCCCGCCCGCCCAGGCGCACGACCGCGACCCGTCGGGAGGCTCCCGGCTCGAAGCGCAGCGACGTGCCGGCGGCGATGTCGAGGCGGAAGCCGCGGGCGGCCTCACGGTCCATGACCAGTGCCGCGTTGGCGTCCGGAAGATGCAGGTGGGAGCCGATCTGCACGGGGCGGTCGCCGGTGTTCTCGAGGACGAGCTCGGCACGGTCCGCGGGGTCGGGGCGCTCGTTGAGGACCCTCGTCCCGGGGCGGACGCGGATCGCGCCGGGGCCGGTGGGGCCGACGAGGTCGGGGTCGTGCGGGCTCATCGGGGTCCTCTCAGGCGATGGGATGGTGGAGGGTGACGAGCTTGCGGCCGTCGGGGAAGGTGGCTTCGACCTGGACGTCGGCGAGCATGTCGGCGACGCCGTCCATGACCTGGTCGCGGCGCAGCACCTCACGTCCGGCGACCATCAGCTCCTCGACCGTCGCGCCGTCGCGGGCCCTCTCGATCACCCAGCAGGACAGCAGCGCCACCGTCTCGGGATGGTTCAGGAGCACGCCCCGCGCGAGGCGCTCACGGGCGATCATTCCGGCCGTGGCGAGCAGCAGCTTCTCCGTGTCACCGGGGGTGAAGCGCATGCGGTCTCACTCCTTCGGCAGGACGTGCTCGCCGGTGCGGTCGGTGGCCAGCGCCAGGGAGCTGACGTACTGGACCTCTCCGTCCGGTCCCGGGATCCTGGAGGCGATCATGTCCGGGCGCTCGAACTCCATGCCGGTCACCGCGCACTCGAGCGTCTCGCCCGACGGATTGCCGTCCTCGTCGTACATCGGCAGGCCGATCCCGTCGTCGGTGCGACGCAGGTAGTAGCGGCCCTGGGTGAGGATCGCCATCAGCGGTGTCGCCACCACGGCGATCCCGACGGCGAACAACGGGGAGAAGGGCTGCACGGCCTCGCCGAACGCCCCGAAGTAGATCGCGATGGAGATGCCGCCGGAGAGCACCATCGAGACCACCCCGACGGGATTCCAGTCGTGGATCATGCCCCGTCGGAACTCGGGATGCTTCGGGGAGAGCTTCAGCAGGTACTTGTTGATCGCGATGTCCGCCGCGACGACGCAGATCCAGGACATTCCGAGGTTCGCGTAGAAGGAGAGGATCCCGTTGAGGACGGAGAACATGTTCGCCTCCATCAGCACCAGGGAGATGGCGAGGTTCACGCCCAGGAACACCAGCCGGCCGGGATAGCGGCGCGTGATCCGGGTGAAGGCGTTGGTCCACGCCAGCGATCCCGAATAGGCGTTGGTGACGTTGATCTTCACCTGCGAGATGACCACCAGCACCACAGCCAGGACGAGCGCGAGCCAGGCGGGGATCAGCTGCTCGTAGGTGACGAGGAACTGCTGGACGGGCTCGTTGGCGATCTCCCGGGCCCCGGGCACGGTGGAGATCAGGTAGACGGCCAGGAACATGCCCAGGATCTGCTTGGTGGCTCCGAACAGCACCCAGCCGGGCCCGCCCAGGATCGTCGCCGTCCACCACGCGCGCCGGTTCGCCGCGGTGCGAGGGGGCATGAACCGCAGGTAGTCGATCTGCTCGGCGATCTGGACGATCAGCGACAGGCAGACGCCCGCGGCGAGCATCGCGGAGGCGAAGGAGATGCCCTCGCCCGCCTCGCCGGTGTGGGCGAAGAAGGTCTCCACCGACTCCGGATGGGAGATCACCAGGTAGATCACCGGGATCACCATCAGCACCAGCCACACGGGGGTCGTGGCGACCTGCAACCGGGCGAGCGTCTTCATGCCGTAGATGACCAGCGGGAAGATCATCACGGTGGAGATCAGGTAGCCGAGCCAGCGCGGGATCCCGAGGCCCAGGTACAGGCCCTGCGCCATGATCGCCCCCTCCAGCGCGAAGAGGATGAAGGTGAAGGACGCGAAGATCAGGTTGGTGATCACCGAGCCGTGATAGCCGAAGCCGGACCCCCGCGTGATGAGATCGAGGTCGAGGTTGTACCGAGCGGCGTAGTAGGCCAGCGGGAACCCGGTCAGGAAGATGATCCCGGCCGCGACGCCGATGCCGATCAGACCGTTCAGGGTGCCGTGGGCGAGCGCGATGTTGGCACCGATGGAGAAGTCCGCGAGATAGGCGATCCCGCCCAGCGCGCTCGTGGCGACCACGCCCGGCCCCCAGCGCCGATAGGAGCGGGGCGCGAAGCGCAGGGTGTAGTCCTCGAGGCTCTCGCGGGTCGCGGCCTGCGCGGAGGCCGCCTGCGGGTCGACCGCGGGGGTCGAGGTGCTCGGTCCGGCATCGACGCTCATGTGCTCTCCGATCTCCGCGGGACGCAGGCGAAGGGCCGCCTGCGAGGGGCATCGGCACCGTAGGAGAGCGCCGCGTCGCGCCCGGCACCCCGGGGTCCCCGTGACCGTTCCGTGACCGGTCGTCTCAGCCTGGATCAGCGGGCCCGCGTCGACTCCCGCTCGATGAGCTCCGAGCGCAGCAGCGTGTGGTCGAAGGCTCCTCCTCGGGGGCGCAGAACCCGCGCTCCACGCACTGGCCGTGCTGGGCCCGGCAGCACCGGGTCTGCGGCTCGCTGGCGGAGCTCAGCCCGCGAGGCGGCGCAGGGCCGACTCCTTGTGCGCGGCGATGTGGTCGGTCTTGTCGCTCGCGATCTCGTACTGGGGCTCGTCCTCGCTCGCGCGTCGGCGATGGCCCTTGTAGTCGAAATCTGCGGTGTGGACCTTCGTGATCGTGCCGGTGACACGGCCGGCCTCGGAGTCCCAGCTGACGTGGTCGCCGACGGCGAACTCGGTGCTCATGATTCCTCCTGTGCTTCCGGTGGATAGATCACGGTGCCGTCCTCGCGGACGATGGGTCGGGCCCCCCAGGCCCCCAGCTCGTGCTCGGCGGGGGCGGCGCCGGTGCGCAGGTGCACGACCTCCCAGCCGCGCGCGACGAGAGTGTTCGAGATCAGCAGCCGGTGGCAGCGCCAGGGCATCGGCTCCCCGCACATCACCGCCACGTGGTGCTCCGCGGCCAGAGCCTCGAGCTCCTCGAGCCCCTGCTCGTACTCGGCACTCAGGGTGTGGTCGGCGTAGTTGCGGAAACTCGTGTTCTGCCAGCCGGCGTTGAGCTGCGGGTCGACATCGCGCTGCTTCGGGCGGCGCCCGGTGAGCTCGGCCGAGCGCCGGTAGCCGATTCCCGCCCCGCCGAGCCAGCGAGTCATCTCCTCGGCATCGAACTGGGGGCTGCGGCGGGAGCCGGGCAGCTTGCGCACGTCGACCAGCTCGTCGATCTCGACGCTGCGGAGTGTCGCGAGCACGGCGTCCACGGGGCTGGTCCAGTGGCCGAGGGTCCAGATCGTGCCGGCCATCGCGCCTCCTTTCGTCTGCCCTCCATCATGCCTCGGCGCGGATCTCCAGCGGGCGCCGGTGATCCGGATGCTCAGCCCCGCCCGGGCCGCGGCAGCAGGGCGACGGAGAAGAACACGGCCGCCTGCGCGTCGCGGGCGCGGTAGCGGTAGGGGCCCGGGGAGGCGATCCGGGCGGAACCGCCGGCCTCGATCACCTGCAGCCCGTCGGCGTCGTCGATCTCGAGGGCGCCCTCGATGACGTGGTGCATGATTCCGGGCAGGGCGATGCCGGAGCCGCCCTCGTAGCAGTCCTCCCCCACCAGCTTCCACTTCCAGGTCTCGACCGACAGCGCGTCGGTGTCCACGGCGCCCAGCAGCACCGCCCAGCTGCCGGAGTCGGTGGACCAGATCTCCACGCCGTCGGGAGCGTCGTCGGCGCCGACGCCCATCAGCGCGGCGAAGGTGGTGCCGAGCCCCGCGGCGATGCGGTCGAGGATCGCGACGGAGGGGTTCGCCTGGCCGAGCTCGATCTGGGTCAGCATGCGGCGGGAGACCTCGCTGGCCTCGGCGAGCGCGCCCACGGAGAGGTCCAGCTCCTGGCGGGCGGCGCGGATCCGCTCGCCGAGCCGCTCGACCACGGCCGGGCGCATCCCACCGCTCATCGGGGCCTCCTGGTCGCTCGGGCGTTCCGTGCCCGGAAGCCTATCGCCGACCGGGGTGACGGGAACTATATTGCGCATCCCCGGCGTTGCGCACTATGTTGCGCAGTAGCGGCCGGTGCGCCCTGCCGCCCCCTCTCCCCTGCGCCCTGAAGGAGGTTCCCCATGACCGCGCTCACCCCCGCGCCCGCGACCCCCGCGATCGCCCGGCCCGAGGCCCGTCTGCTGCGCTGGTTCGGCTCGTACGGGACCTTCGCCGTGCCGCAGGCCGCCGCACCCATCGCCTTCTCCCTCATCGCCCTGCCGCTGACCGGCAGCGCCTCCGCCGGGGCCGCGATGATGCTCGCGATGACGATCGCGCAGGTCCTCGGCGCGGTCCCGCTCTCCCGGCTCGGCCGAAGCTTCGCCCCGGTCCCCTTCGTCCGCGCGCTCATCGGCCTGCGCACGCTCGCGCTGATCGCGATCGCGGTGCTCGCCGGGCTCGGCGCCCCCTTCGCCCTGGTCGTCGCGGGCGCGGCGCTCGCGGGACTCGTCAACGGCGCGGCCTACGGCACGCTGCGCGCGGTGCTGAACCACCTCGTGCCCGCCAGCCGCCTGCCCCGCTCCCTCGGCATCGCGGCCACGCTGAACGAGGTCACCTTCGTGGCCTCGCCGGTGATCGCCGCCGGCCTCGGCGGGATCTCCCCGCAGCTCGCCGCCTGGGCGATGGTGGTGCTGGGCGCGGCGCCGCTGCTCCTGCTGCCGTCGATCCCCTCGGCCACCGCGCCCGGGCCCGAGCAGCGCGGCAGCGCGCTGCGCCTGAGCCCGATGATCGTGCTGTGGCTGGTGTGCGGCGGGGCGAGCGCCGCCTCCATCGCCGCGATCGAGATCGGCGCGGTCTCCCTCGCGGTCTCCTTCGGCATGCCGGCCGCCTGGGGTGCGCTGTTCCCCGTCGCGATCTGCGTGACCTCGGTCGCCGGCGGCGTGTGGGTGAGCATCCACAACCGCGAGCCGCGCCGCCGCACCGTGCTGGTGTGGCTGGGCGTGACCGCGCTCGGCGTCGCGGTGGTGGGACTCGGTCACTCCGCCGTGGCGACCGTCATCGGCGCGCTGCTGGTCGGCGCGGTGCTCGCACCGCTGGCGACCTACTACTCCCTGGTGCTGGACCGGCTCGTCGCCCCCGAGCACCGCGCCGAGGTGTTCGCCCTGCTGCGGACCGCGAACGCGCTCGGGATCATCACCTCCTCGGCGCTGATCTCGCTGGTCTCCCTGCAGGCGACCTTCACCGTCGTGATCGCGGTGATGGCCGTGGTGCTGGCGGTGACCGGGGCCGTCTTTACCTCCGGCTGGGTGAAGGCTCGCCGCCGGCGCCTGGCGCGCGAGGCCGCCGAGGCGCGGGCGCACGGCGAGGCGGAAGCAAACATGCACATGAAAGTACCGTCCGACGGAAGTCGCTAAACAGTAGATTCTGGACATGGACTGGAACCTCATCATCGCGACCACGAGCGGTGCCGCGATCGCGATCGTCGGAACTCTTCTTCAATCGCTCGTCGCAGAGCGCTCGCGTCGAAGTGAGGTCCGCCAGCAACGGCTAGACCGTCTAGAGGAAACAGCGCGACTCAGTAGCACTGCCGTCATCGAAGCTGCCAACGCTCTTGTGGCCCAAGCAAGGTCAGATGGAACGCACCCGACGAGTTCCGACTCCGAGGAGCTGTTCGCCAAATTCCGGCATGCTTGCGATGTCGCCTCGCTGTACGTAGACACCAAGGTGCTCGCACCGCTGGATGACTACCGCTTCAAACTCGTCGTATGGGTTAATCAGGTCTTCGACACCAAGGACACGAAGTTGCGATCCCCGGAGCAAGCAGCCGCATCCGAAGCGCTGATAGAGTTTCGGAACGAGGTGCGGTCCACCCATACTCGGCCCACCCTCTGAACCTCACTCATACCGGGGCTTCTCAGCCCAGCCCGTGGCCGAGCGGGAAGGCCTCCCCCGTCCCGTCGGCCGTGGGGATCGCGACCGGCAGCTTCCCCCGCGCCTTCACCTCGCCCGCGAGCACGCCGGCGAGCGCGCGCAGGGAGGCGTCGGCGTTGCCGTAGGCCGCGAGCGAGGCGGCCACCTCCCCCACGTGCACCACATCGTAGGGATTGCGCAGGGAGGCGTGCACGACGGGCGTGCCGGTCGCGGCGAGCGCCTCGACCAGCGCGACCTGGGCGGGCGGGGTGGTGAACCCGGAGGACGAGGTGAGCACGAGGACCGCGTCGACCGCGGCGGCAGCCTCGGCGGCCTGCTCGGGCGTCGCGCCGGCGAGCGCTGTCGCGGCATGGCCCAGCGAGGTCAGCGCGTCGACCACCACCTCGAGCTTCGCCGCCGTGGCGGAGCCGGTGACCAGCACCGTCGCGCCGTCCGCGAGCGGGAGCGCGCCGTCCTGGGCGGTGATCAGGGTGATCGAGTCCGCGGCGATGCGCTCCGCGGTCGCGAAGGCGCGGGAGGTGCCGATCGCGCCCTCGGCCCGGGCGGCGTCCACGTGCACGTCGTCGAACAGGCCGCGGCGCAGCTTCTGGGCGAGGATGCGCCGCACCGACTGATCCAGCCGCTCCTCGGTGATCTCGCCGCTCGCGACCGCGTCGCGCACCCCGCCGATCGCGACGACGAGGTCCGGAGGCATGAGCATCTGGTCGGCGCCGGCGAGGATCGCCTCGACCGGGACGCGGTCGTCGTCGAACAGGGTGCGCACGCCCTCCATCGCGAGGGAGTCGGTGACGATCACGCCCTCGAAGCCGAGCTCCTCGCGCAGCAGCCCGGTGAGGATCGGGTGGGACAGGGTGGCGGGGACGCCGGAGTCGTCGAGCACGGGGACCACGATGTGCGCGGTCATGATCGAGTCGATGCCCTCCTCGATCGCGGCGACGAAGGGCGGGAGGTCAAGGGCGTCGAGCTCCTCGCGGGTATGGTCGATGACGGGCAGGCCCAGGTGGGAGTCGGTGGCGGTGTCGCCGTGGCCGGGGAAGTGTTTGGCGGCGGCGGAGCAGTCCGCGCCCTGCAGGCCCTTGATCTGGGCGGCGGCGAGGCGGGCGACGGCGGCGGGGTCCGCGCCGAGCGAGCGCACCCCGATCACGGGGTTCTGCGCCTCGACGTTCACGTCGACCACCGGGGAGAAGGCCTGGTGGAGGCCGGCGGCGCGCATCTCGGCGCCGACGATCTCCCCCGCCTTGCGGGCATGGGCGCGGGAGCCCGTCGCCCCCAGCGCCATCTGACCCGGCAGCGGGGTCGCGGGGGCCGGCAGGCGGTAGACGACGCCGCGCTCCTCGTCGGCGCTGATGATCAGCGGGATCCCACCGCTCTCGAGCGCCGCGTCCTGCGCATCGTTGGAGAGCGTCGCGACCTGCTCGATGCTCTGGAGGTTCTCGCTCCACACGAAGTAGATCAGCCCGCCCACGTGGTGGGTGCGAACGATCTCCGCGATCGTGTCCACGCCGGTGGTGGAGATGTTCGAGGCATGCGCCTGGTCGGCGCGGGAGCCGTAGCCGACGGCGACGAAGAGCTGGCCGATCTTCTGCTCGAGGCTCATGCCGGAGAGGATCTCCTCGATCCGGTCGGCGTGCCCCTTCGAGGGTGCGGCCTGGGAGGCGACGGGCAGGGCGACGGCGGCGCCGGTGCCGGCGAGGGCGGCGGTGAAGGCGCGGCGGGAGAGGGATGACATGGGGATCTCCTGGGGGTCTCGGGACGTCGGCGTGCTCAGTACAGGCGGTAGCGCTTGGTGGTGACCTCGAAGCGCCTCGCCTCGCGGCGCCAGGCCGCGACGATCGCCTCGGGGGACTCGCCGTCCTCGAGCATCGCCCGGGTGCGCTTGGTGCCGGTGAGCTTGTCGATCCAGCACACGTCGTCCTCGGTGCGGCAGTCATCGCCCTCGCGCCAGTCGACCTCCTCCACCGTGCGCAGCAGCGCGGCGATCACGTGGATGCCGGTGCGGACGGGCTCGTAGGCGGAGGCATCGGTGACGTGCAGCTGCAGGCCGCCGCAGAAGACGCCCGCGTGCTTGGAGGTGGTGGGGGTGGCGAACATCGGCCGGTAGAGCACGCCGGGCAGCTCGGCGGCGCGGAGGGTCTCGAGGAGCTGGTCGACCTGGGCCTCGGTGATGAAGGGAGCGCCGAACCAGAGGAAGGGCGTGGTCGTGCCGCGGCCCTCGGAGATGTTCAGCGACTCGATCAGCCCGGTGCCGGCGTAGACCACGGCGGTGTCCGGGGTGGGGATGTTCGGGGAGGGCAGCACCCAGGGCAGCTCCTGGACGGGCGGCTCCTCGGGGTCGTAGCCGCTCATCTCGACCACCTCGAGGGTGACCTCGCCGTTCAGGAACTCGCCGTTGAACAGGCGGGCGAGCTCCCCGACGGTGAGGCCGTGGGTCTGGGGGATCTCGCGCAGCCCCACGAAGGAGGACAGCTCCGGCTCGAGCACGAAACCCTCGATGTCGGTGCCCAGCGGGTTCGGTCGGTCCAGCACCACGAATCGCTTGCCGTTCTCGCCCGCGGCCTGCATCGCGTAGTAGAGGGTCCAGATGTAGGTGTAGAAGCGGGCGCCGATGTCCTGGATGTCGAAGACGAGCACGTCGATGTCGGCGAGCATCTCCGGGGTGGGCTTCTGGGTCGCGCCGTACAGGGAGCGGACCGGCAGGCCGGTCTTCTCGTCGATGTGGTCGCCGACGGCGCCTCCGGCGGGCTCCGCGCCGCGCACCCCGTGCTCGGGCCCGAACAGGGCGGTCATGGTGAACCCGCCGGTCCCCTGCGCCTCGACCAGGAGGTCGATCGTGGAGCGCAGCTCGCGGTCCGCGCCCGTGGGGTTCGTGATCAGGCCGACGCGCTGGTCGCGCAGGGTCTCGAGTGCGGCCGGCTCGAGGAGGTTCTCGACGCCGAGGCGGAAGTCGCCGCCCGCCTTCTTTCCGCGGGAGGGAGCGGCCTGGGCGGAGGCCGCACCGGCGAGGACGGCGCCGGCGGGGAGCGCGCCGAGGGAGGCGAGCACGCGGCGTCGTCCCGGTCGGGCCGGCTGTCCGGCGGGATGGGGCGAGGGTGCAGGGTTCACGGGGGACCTCCGTCGTCGTCGTCGGATCGTGGCGCACGGGCGCAATCAGCCACGCTACCGGGGCGTGGTGCGGGTCACAACCGATTCCGGAGGGATGGCGTCGGCAGAAACGGGACTTCGGCGGCCCCTTCCGCAGATCGGGGTCGGCGGGGCGGGAGTCAGGCGGCGCGGAGCCCCGTGGCGAGGTCGAGGAGGTGGTCGAGCACGCCCTCGCCGCTCGCGCGCAGGCCGTTGTGCTCGTACTCGCTGGTGACCCAGGTGCGCACACCGGGCAGCAGCGCGGCGGTCGCCATCGAGAACTCGCGCGGGACGTAGGCGTCGTCGTAGTAGACGGCGGCGGCGCCGGGCACCTCGGCGGTGCGCAGTGCCTGCTCGTCGTAGAGGCGGGGCCATTCGTGCTCGGCGAGCACGTCCGCGGCCTCGGCCCACACGGCGAGCTCGGGGTCCTCGGCGAACAGGTCGCGGTGGATGTGCTCGCCGGCCAGGAGCGTCGGGTCCTCCGCGACCGCGGCGGGCATGGTGCGGTCCGCGGCCCAGCGGGTGGCGACCCCGTCGGCCCAGCAGCTCTCGTGGATCACGGCGTACAGCGGGTTCCGGCCGGAGAAGGGCAGGGCCGCGGCGAGGTCGTGGGCGAAGGCCGGCGAGGCGGGGTCGAGGTCCAGCAGGAAGTGGAGGCGCTCGGCGCCCTGGGAGGCGCCGAGCAGGTGGCCGAGGCGGCGCAGGGACTCGACGCCGATGCGCCTCCCACCCGGGGCGCACAGCCGGCCCGCGGCGGCCTCGTCGGCCAGGCGGCGGAAGCGGTCGCGGTCGCCGGGGAAGCGGGCCCAGTACCTCTCGGAGCGGGCGATCATGCCCTCCCACGTCGTGGCGTAGACCTGGTCCATGTGGGGGCCGACGGTGGGGAGCCCGCCGGTGAACAGGGCCTTCTCGACGTTGCCCGCGGCGGCGGAGAGATAGCGCAGGGTGGTGAACCCGCCGAAGGACTGCCCCAGCAGCGACCAGCGAGCAAGGCCCAGGGCCTCGCGCAGCAGCTCGGCGTCCGCCACGATCGCGTCGGCGCGGAAGTGCGTCAGGTAGCGGGCCTGCTGGTCGGGGCTCGCTTCGCGCAGCGTGCGGGCGCCGGGGATCGCACCTTCGGGCAGCGGGGCGTCGGGTCCGACGGGGGTGGAGCGGCCGGTGCCGCGCTGGTCGAGCATGAGCACGCGGTGCTCGCGCAGGGCGCGGGGCAGCCAGGGCGGGGAGGCGGGGTCCAGGGGCCGCGGCGCCTCGGAGCCGGGCCCGCCCTGGAGGTAGACGAGGACGGGGAGGTCCTCGCCGCCGGGCCGCGCGACGAGGCGGGCGAAGAGCTCGATCCGGGGCCCGGCGGGGTCGGCGTGGTCCAGCGGGACGGGGAGGGTGAGGTCGGCGAGCGCGAGGCCGGGCAGGGACCAGTGGGTGCGTGCGGGGCAGGCGGTCTCAGCGGTCATCGGTGCTCCTGGAAGTCTCGTCGTCGCGGGTGGTGGTGCCGGGGAAGTACTCCCAGTCGAAGCGGTGCAGGCGGCCGGGCCGGTCGCCGCGCTCGACGGCGCGGTCCACGACCACCCCGGACAGGCGTGCGAAGACGTCGTCGACGCCGTAGTAGCTGATCGGGCCGAGCAGCTCGGCCTCGGCGGGGACGTCGCCGATGGCGATGATCTCGAGCTCCTCCGGGACCTCCACCCCTGCCCGCGCCGCGGCGAGGCGGAGCGCGACGGCCTGGTAGCCGGTGCAGCAGAGGACCGCGGAGGGGCGGTCGGGGCCGCCCAGCCAGGCCAGGGCGATCTCGAAGGTGCCGCGGGTGCCCTCCGGGGTCAGGCGCATGAGCTGCTCGGCCGGACCGTCGTCATGGGTGGCGACGGCGTCGACGAAGGCGGCGGTGCACGGCATGCTGAGCGCGCCGCCGGGCCGGGAGCGCAGATCGGGGGCGAGGAGGTGGACGCGGTCGTGGCGGGCGCGGAGGCGGGCATAGGCGTGGTGCACGGCGGGGACGGGGCTGGAGCTGACCACGTCGAAGCGCTCGGGCTCCATCTGCGCGCTGAAGGCGACGAGGCCGCTGCGGGTGCGGTCGGCGAGGCTGCGCACGCGGCGCGGACCGTCCTGCTCGAGGTCGATCGCGGTGAGCAGCGCGGCGTCGGCGTCGGCGCCGAGGAGGTGCTCGTACCAGCGCGGGTCGGTGAGGACCAGGGTCGACAGGCCCGTGCAGAGCGCGTCCTGGCGCACCTGGCTGGTGAGCTGGACACCCCACGGATCACCCAGGCTGCTGAGCGCCAGGACGACGCCGCCGCCCCGGCTCGCGGCGGCCGGGGGCGCGATGCTGTCGTCGTTCGCTGCGACCACCGGGATGCACCTCCGCACCGAACGGGCATTGCGGCCGAAATGACCACAAGGTAGTAGAATACACGCTGGTCACGGCGATGTCCCGTCCTTCGTCGCAGAGCTCTTGCGCACGGTCAGGCGATGGCTCCCCCGCTCAGCCAGCCGATCGCCGGACCGGCGGTGTTCAGCAGCAGGATCACGCCGATGATCCCCACCGTCCAGGAGAAGGCGCCGCTCGCACGGCGCACCGCCCCGTCGTGGACCCGCTCGAGGAATCGGTCGCCGCGCTCCCCCAGCAGCACCCGCGCCCCGCACAGCAGGAGGGCCGGCAGGATCATCACCGCGCAGTAGCCGACGAGCACGAGCGCCCCGCGGGGCAGGCCGATGCCCATGTCCGCGATGATCCCGAGCGCGGCGAGATAGGGGATCATCGAGGCCGCCTCGATCAGGCCCGCGCCGAGGGCGAGGGTGATCAGCGCGGAGGGCCGTCCCGAGGCGCGGCGGGCGCGGGCGGTCCAGCGCCGCGCGGACGCCTCCGGGTCCCCGCCGCGCTTGACGACGGCCTTCGGGTCGAGGCGGAAGGACCACCACAGCAGGGCCGCCCCGGCGGCGGCGAGCAGCACCATGGTCTGCGGGGCCGCGAGCAGGTGGCCGAGGCGCTCCATGAGCGGGAGCAGGCCGGCGAGCAGCGCCACGCCGAGCAGCAGGTAGAACACCCCGATCACCGCGAGGTACAGCAGCGTGCGCCCGGCGACGCGGCGGGCCCCGCCCTCCCCCACCACGAGCAGGATGAGGGGGATGACGAGGGTGCCCATCGAGGTCGAGTCGACGAGGGCGAGCACCACGAGCCCGAGCGGGCCGGCGAGGGAGGCGAGCTGGTCCATGGCTCCATCGTGCGCGGCGGTGAGCGCGCCGGTCCTCCTCCCTTGGGACGAGACCCGGCGGAGGCCCGAGGCCGGGCGGGCGCGGCCGCGTAGGCTCGCATCATGCCCGCCGACGTCCGTGCCGACGCGTCCGCCGCCCCCGACACCGCCGCCGTCGGCGCGCCACGGGTCACGGGGCGCGACCTGCTGACCGCGGGGATCTATGCGGCGCTCGTCGTCGGGCTGGCCCTCTCCGGGATCTCGAACTCGGGGTTCCTCGGCGAGGGCCCGCAGTGGTCTCGAGGCGTCTCGGTCGCGCTGCTGCTGGCGGCGTGCGCGAGCCTGTGCTGGCGACGCAGCCGCCCGCTGGTGCCCTTCGTCGTCGCCGGGCCGCTCGCGACCGCGGAGATCATCGGCGGCGGGCAGATCTCCGCCTACTTCCTGCTGTTCGAGGCGCTGTTCGTGCCCGTCATGCACGGCTCGCGGCGCGTGGCGCGCACCTGCACCGCGATCTCGATCGCCGCCGCGGCGGCCGCGATGCTCGCGGCGCTGCTCGGGGGCCTGCCGGGACCAGCGGTGTTCCTGGTGGCGATGATCTCCGGGCTGATGGTGAGCACGCCGCTGCTGTGGGGCTGGGAGGTGCGCCACCACCGGGAGGCGCGCGGTGCCGCCGAGCGGCTGGCGGGCCTCGAGCACGAGCTCGCCGAGAGCCGGGCCGCGCAGGCCGTCGAGGTGGAGCGGCGCTCGATCGCCCACGACCTGCACGACGTCATCGCCGGCCATCTCAGCGCCGTCGCCCTCCACTCCTCCCTCGCCGCCTCGCTCGAGGACCGCGAGGCGAGGGAGGGTTCCCTGGCCGCCTCCCGCGCCTCCGCTCAGGCCGCGCTGCGGGATCTGCGCTCGATGATCGGGGTGCTCGCCGACGAGGGCACCGGCACCCTGCCGAGCGCCACCCTGGACTGGCCTTCCCTCGCCGCACGGCTGCGGGCGCGGGACCCGTCGGCCCGGGTCGAGATCGCGCCCGCGCTCACCGAACCCGCCCGGGTGGGGCCCGCGGTGCAGGCCGCGGCGCTGCGGATCGGGGCGGAGGCGGTGACCAATGCGGTGCGGCACGGCCGGGCGCCGATCCGGCTCACGGCGGGGATCCAGGAGGGCGCAGTGCGGATCGAGCTGGTCAACGGCCGCGACGGTGCGGAGCCGCTGGGGGCAGGGATGGGTCGTGCGGCCCTCGCGCACCGGGCGCTCGCGGTCGGCGGGACGGCGAGCTCGGGCCCGGTCCCGGACGCGGACGGGTCCCCGGGGTGGCGAGTGGAGGCGGTGCTCCCGCTCGACGCATCGGGCGACCCGCCGGCCGAGCCGCCCCTGACCGGCACGACTCTCACCGCCACGGAGACCTCGCCGCGATGACCGATCCGTCCCCCTCCCCTGCGGCGTCCGACCGCCCCTCCTCCGCCCCGATCCGGGTGGTCGTGGCCGAGGACCATCCCGCCGTGCGCTCGGGGCTGGTCGCGCTGCTGCGCTCCGCCCCGGACATCACCGTGGTGGCCGAGGCGGCCGACGGGCCCGCCGCCCTCGAGGCCGCCCGCGCCCACCGCCCCGACGTGGTGCTCACCGACGTGCGGATGCCCGGGGCGACCGGCATCGAGATCACCCCGCGGCTGCGGGAGACCGGGGCGAGCGTGCTGGTGATCTCCGGCTTCGACCTCGACGAGTTCGTGCTCGGCGCGCTCGCGGCGGGGGCCGACGGCTATCTCGTGAAGTCCGAGGACCCGCAGCGGATCCTCGCCGCGGTGCGGGATGTGCACCGCGGCGACGCGGTGCTCTCGGCGGCCGCGACCCGCACCGTGCTCGCGGCGCTGCGGGGCCGGGAGGGCGGCGCGCCCGACGAGGCCCCGCCCGCCTCCCCGGCGCCCACCGCGCCGGAGCCCGCGCTCACCGGGCGGGAGGAGGACGTGCTGGCGCTGGTCGCGCAGGGGCTGACGAACCAGCAGATCGCCCGCGCGCTGTTCGTCGAGATCACGACCGTGAAGTCCCATCTCTCCCATGCGCTGATGAAGCTGGGCCTGGACTCCCGCGTGCAGGCGGCACTGTGGTGGCAGCAGCACCGAGGCTCCTGATCGCCCCTGCCCAGGCGCCTCCCTGTCCCTGATATCACGGTGACGAGAAGCAGGGCCGCATGGGACGATCGGTGCGGGCCCGGACCTCGTCCGCCGCCCCTCCGACGGGTGGCCTTCCGGTCCCGGCCCGCCGGACCGCACTCGACGAAAGCGCGCCAGCCATGCACGCCTCCTCCCCCACCCCGACCGGTGAGCTGCCCGCCGTGGACGCCGGCCCCTCGACCTCCGCCCCCGAGCCCGCCGCGACGACCCGGGTCACGCCGATCATCGCCGTGCTCGTCGTCTCCGCGTTCGTGATGATCCTCAACGAGACGCTGCTCTCGGTCGCGCTGCCGGTGCTGATGGAGGACCTGTCGATCACGGCCGTGACCGCGCAGTGGCTCTCCACCGGCTTCATGCTCACCATGGCCGTGGTCATCCCGACCACCGGCTTCCTCATGACGCGCCTGTCGGTGCGCTCGGTGTTCCTCCTGGCGATGTCGCTGTTCCTCGCCGGGACGGCGCTGGCCGTCCTCGCGCCGAGCTTCCCCGTGCTGCTCGGGGCGCGCGTGATCCAGGCGGCGGGCACCGCGATGGTGCTGCCGCTGCTGATGACCACCGTCCTCGCGCTCGTCCCGCTGCGCTCCCGCGGCCTGGTGATGGGGCTGGTGGGCGTGGTGATCTCGGCGGCGCCCGCGCTCGGGCCGACGATCTCCGGCGCCATCCTCGCCCGCGGCTCCTGGCATCACCTCTTCGTGATGATGCTGCCGATCATCGTGGTCGCACTGGTGATCGGGCTGCTGTTCATCCGCAACTACACCGAGCCGCGCGCGGTGCGCCTGGACGTGCTCTCCGTGGTGCTCTCCGCGATCGGCTTCGGCGGCGTGATCTACGCCCTCGCCTCGATCAGCGCGATCGTCGACGGGCATGCGCGCCTGGTGCCGCTGCTCGCCGCCGCCGCGGGCCTGCTCGCCCTCGCGGTGTTCGCCGCGCGACAGGTGCGGATGCGCGCGCGGGGCCAGGAGCCGCTGCTGGACCTGCGCCCGCTGACCGTGCGCACCTACCTGGTCTCCCTGCTGGTGATCCTGCTGTGCTTCGCGACGATGCTCGGCACCGTCGTGGCGCTGCCGCTGTACATGACCGGGGCGCTCGGCATGTCGACCCTCGCCGTGGGCCTGACGATGCTGCCCGGCGCGGCGGCCTCGGGGCTGCTGGGCCCGCTGGTCGGCGCGCTCTACGACCGGGTCGGCCCGCTGCCGCTGGTGCTGCCCGGTGCGGCGCTGATGGCGCTGGTGAGCTGGGCGTCGATGCTGCTGCTGGACGGCGACGCCACCCAGGGAATGGTCATCGCGCTGAACGTGCCGCTCGGGATCGGCATGTCCATGGTGATGACCCCGCTGATGGCGCTGTCCCTCGGTGCGCTGCCGAAGGAGCTGTACGGCCACGGCTCCGCGATCCTCAACACCCTGCAGCAGCTCGCCGGAGCGCTCGGCACCGCGGTGTTCATCGCGCTGCTGACCCTCGGCGCGGCGGTCGCGGCGGAGTCCGGGGCGGGCGCCGAGCTCGCCCAGGCCTCGGGCGCGACCTGGGCCTTCGTCGCCGGCGGCGTGATGTGCTCGATCGCCGCGCTGCTCGCGACGACGCTGCGCCGGCCGCAGGCCGCCTGACCGCTCAGGCGTCGTCGGCCGTGGTGGTGCCGGGGAAGAAGCGCCAGTCGAAGACGTGCGTGGCCCCCGACCGGTCGATGCGGTCCACTGCCCGGTCCACCAGGATCCCGGCCAGCCGCGAGAAGACGTCCTCGACGCCGTGGACGCTGATCGGGCCGAAGAACTCCGAGCTGGTGGGGATGTCGCCGATCGCGACGAACTCGAGGTCGTCGGGGACCGACAGGCCCGCCCGCTCAGCCGCGAGCTGCAGCGCCACCGCCTGGTAGCCGGTGAAGCAGACGACCGCGCACGGCCGGTCCGAGCCCGCGAGCCAGTCGAGCGCCGCGCGGTAGGTGTCGTGGCTGCCCTCGGGCACGACGTGCACGAGCGCCGCGGCGTCGTCGCCGTGGGCGCGGGCCGCCTCGAGGAAGGCGCGGGTGCGCTGATGGGCGAGGACGCCGCCGGGCCGGTCGATCTGCGGGGCGAGCAGGTGCACCCGCTCGTGCCGGGAGCGCAGCCGCGCGTAGGCGCTGCCGATGGCCGGCAGCGGCGAGGAGGAGACGACGTCGAAGCCCTCGGGCTCCATCTGCGCGCTGAAGGCCACCAGCCCCGTCTGGGTCGAGCGGGCCAGGCGCCGCATCTGCTCGGGCCCCTCGGGGACGAAGTCGATGCTGGTGACGAGGGCGGCGTCGGCGGCGGCGCCGAGGAGGTACTCGTACCAGCGCTCGTCGGCGAGGACCAGGGTGGACAGCTCGTGCGCCAGGGCCCGGTCGCGGACCCGGGTGGCGAGCTGCACGCCCAGGGGTCCTCGAGCGTGCCCAGCGCCAGCACGATCCCGCCGCCGCGGCCGGTGCGCATGGCCTGCGCGTGACGGTTGGGGACGTAGCCGAGCTGCTCCGCGGCGGCGCGCACCTTCGCCTTCGTCTCGGCGGAGCCCGCCGAGCGCAGGCCCCCGCGGCCCGAGAGCACGAAGGACGCGGTCGCGATCGAGACGCCGGCCTCGCGGGCGACGTCCGCGAGGGTCACGGGGCCGCGCGGCGGCCGGCCGCCGTCGTCACTGGTCATGCGGCGGTCCTCCTCGGCACGTCTCCTCGCGCCGTCCGGCGCGGGTCCCGCGAGTCTAGCCGCGACGCGCCCCGTGGCCGCCTGTGGCCGCGGGGTCGAGCAGCTCGGCGAACCGGGCGAGCGCCGCAGGGCCGACGACGTCCTCCTCCCCCAGCGGGACCTCCTGGCACGGCACCTCGGGCAGGGCGGTGCGGAGGGTGGCGAGATGCTCCTCCTCCACCGCGCGGCGGCGGGCGAGGAAGTCGCCGCGGTCCGCGGGCGAGCGCTTGTTCACCACGAGCGCGCCGACGTGGACGCCGCTCCGCGTGAGCTCCTCGTGCAGCTCGATCGTCTCCAGCACCGGCAGCCGCTCGGCGGCCAGCACGATCGCGAAGGAGGTGACGGCCGGGTCGGTGAGGGTCTCCCGCAGCCCCGCGAGCCGGTCACGGCGGCGCAGCAGGATCGCACGGATCTCCTCGTCCCGCTCCTCGAGCGGGTCCCGCGGCGCGGTGGAGCCGAGCACGGAGGCACCGAGGTCGCCCTCCCCTCGTCGGCGGGGCCTGCGCCGTTCCAGTCCGCGCCGTGCCGCGCCCAGCCGGGCGGACTTCTCCCTCCGGGCGAGCAGCCCGTCGGTCCAGGCGGTCATCACCTCCGGCAGCGCCATCAGGCGGGCTGTGTGGCCGCTCGGGGCGGTGTCGAGGACGACCAGATCGAACTCCTCCCGCCCCCGCTCGACCAGCTCCGTCATCCGCTCGAGCACCGCCGCCTCGTGGGTGCCCGGGGAGCGGCGGGAGAGGTCCATGTGCTTGTCGACCTCCCCGTGGAGGGTGCGGGGCATGAGCCGCTTGAGGGTGGTGGCGACGTCGCGCAGGTGCTGGTCGGTGGTCGCGTCGGGGTCGATCTCGATGCCGTGGACCGCTCCGCCGCCCTCCCCGTCGGCCAGCGGCGTGACCCGGTCGCCGATGCGCCGCTCCCACAGATGGCCGAGGTTGTGGGCGGGGTCGGTCGAGACGACGAGGACGCGCCTGCCGGAGCGGGCGGCGTCGAGGGCGACCGCCGAGGCGAGGGTCGTCTTGCCGACCCCGCCCTTCCCGCCGAGGAAGAGCACGCGGCGGGACCGCGCGAGGCTCAGCAGCATCGGTAATCCTCGAGCGGCGAGCGCTCCATCCCCATCCTGCGGTGCCAGTCGTGGAAGCCGTCGTAGAGGACCGGGAGCAGCTCGGCCGTGTAGTAGGAGGCAGGGTTGGGGACGCCGAGCATCTCGCTCATCACGAGCATGCGGAACAGGTCGTCCTCGTCCCGCTGCGCGCGGGCGAAGGTGCGCCGGTAGGGGCCGACGTAGAACTCGTGCAGCCCCTCGGCCAGGGCGCGCAGGCGGGACGAGACCGTCATCGGGCCGAGGAGTCCTCGAACGGCTCCTCGTCGGCGCCCTCGACCTCGGGCGGCTCCGTCCGCGCGCGGGTCAGCGCGATCGCGGACTCGACGATCACCCACACCGCGGCGACGAGGATGATGACGTCGAGGACCAGCAGCAGCCAGCTGCCCTCGGCCGCGTACTGACCCACCTGCACCAGCAGCGCGAACACGCTCACGAAGAGCACGAACAGCAGCGGCAGCAGGACCGGCAGCACCGGGCGGCGCTTGCGGGTGAGCATCACGGCGAGGATCGCGAGGGTCAGCGCGGCGAGGATCTGGTTGGTGGTGCCGAACAGCGGCCAGATCACCATGCCGCCGGTGCCTCCGGAACCGGCACCGAAGGCGAGGGCCAGGCACACCACGAGCACGATCGCGGTCGCGACCAAGGTGCCGAGCCGCAGGCCGAGGATCTGCCCGATCTCCTGGACGACGAAGCGCTGCAGGCGCACGCCGGTGTCCATGGTGGTGGCGGCGAAGAGCACCGCCATGGTGGCGAGGATCGTCGCGGACAGGGAGGTCGGGATGCCGAGGCCCGCGTTCAGGATGGATCCGCCGCCGGCGACGAACGCCTCCACGCCGCCCTCGTTGAAGGCGGAATAGACCGCCTCCCAGTCGGCGAGGGTGCGGAAGCCGGCGGTGGTCGCGATGATCGCGCCGAGCGCCAGCAGGCCCTCGCCCACCGCGCCGAAGTAGCCCACGAACCGTGCATCGGTCTCCTTGTCCAGCTGCTTGGAGGAGGTGCCGGAGGAGACGATGCCGTGGAAGCCGGAGATCGCGCCGCAGGCGACGGTGACGAACAGCAGCGGCATCATGCCCGGGGTCCCCTCGGGCACGGCCTGGTTGATCATCGGGGCGACGATCTCGGGGCGGAAGATCAGCACCGCGCCGTACAACAGGATCAGACCGACGAACAGCTGCAGGCCGTTGATGTAGTCGCGCGGCTGCAGCAGCACCCACACCGGCAGCATCGAGGCGATGCCCGCGTAGACGAACAGCACCAGAATCCAGAACGGCTCTGCCCCGATGCCGAGGAAGCCCTCCGGCAGCGCGAGCGGGAACCGGTCGCCGAGCAGGATCAGGCTGTACAGGGCGACCACGCCCACCACGGACACGATCGGCAGGTTCCACTTCAGGCGGTAGATCGCCTGGCCCACCAGCACCGCGACGACGAGCGCGCCCCCGGTGGGGATCACGGCCGACGGGGTGGAGACCAGCAGCCCCGAGATCACCACGGCGAAGACGGTGTTGACCATGAGCAGCAGCAGGAAGATCACCACGAGGAACAGCCGGCTGCCGCGGCGGCCGATGTACTTCGCGGCGAGGGTGCCGATGGACTGGCCGCGGTTGCGGGTCGAGGCCCACAGCGCGCCGAGGTCGTGCATGCCCGCGAAGAACACGGTGCCGAGGGTGACCCAGAGGAAGGCGGGGCCCCAGCCCCAGATCACGGCGACGGCGGGGCCGACGATCGGCGAGGCGCCGGCAACGGAGGTGAAGTGGTGGCCCCACAGCACGAACTTGTTGGTGGGGACGTAGTCGACCCCGTCCTGCAGCTCGTGGGCAGGGGTCCGGAAGCCGGCGTCGAGCCGGTACACCTTCTTGGAGAGATAGCGCGAGTACAGCAGGTAGCCGGCGATCATCATGCCGACTCCCACGATGGCGAGGACCAGGGAGTTCACGAGGAGCGTCCTTCGGGCGGGGGCGGGGAAGCGCGACCGCCGTGGTGCGGGGGCGGGGCGACCTCGGCCTCGGCTCCTCCGCGTCCTCGTCGAGCGCGTGTGCCCACTCTAGGGCAGGGGCCCGGCCGACGGGTGGAGCTCGAGCTCCGCACCGGGCAGCACGGTGCTGCGGTGCAGACGGCGGAGCCCTGCCGGCGGATTCTCGAGGGCGTCGAGGGGGACGGTGACCTCCGCTCCTCCTGCTCTCATGCGCGGTCCTCCGGCTCGAGCATCGGGTCCATCGGTCGCGGAGTCCAGTTCTCCGCCCAGGGGCCGGCGGTGAGGTGGGCGGACACGGCGGGCTGGTCGGCGCTCCATCCCGACGACGCATGGAAGGAAGTGCGCTCCCGCCGGCCGTGCGGGGAGATCTCGACCTCGTAGGAGCCGTCGACTATCGAGAGGACCGCCTCGTCCAGCTGCTCGAGCAGGTCGCGGGAGCCGGAGTCACAGGCATCGCAGCCGCAGAAGGGCAGGGTCTCGACGGGCAGCGGTGGGTCTCCGAGGGCGACGACGATGCCGGGCAGCAGCGCGTCGGCCGTGGTCAGGTCGTGATGGCCGTCCTCCTCGTCGGGGGCGGTGCGCACGAGGAGCAGGGGCAGCGCCCCGCGCCGGTGGGGGCGCAGCACCGTGGCGCGGTGGAGGGGCGGACCGGACTCGGCCCTCCAGGGCAGGGCCGCACCGTCCGCGATCTCCTCGCGCTCGGCCCAGCCCTTCGCGACGAGCACCTGGGCCCAGGCCTCGGCACGGGTGGCGAGGATCCTGTGCTTGCCGGGGTCGAGGCAGCGGCTGTACTCCTCCTCGCGCACGGGGATGTCCTCGCCGTCGGGCCCGAGGTGCGGATCCGGCCAGGGCGGGGTGTCGGCGCCGGTCACGGCGAAGGCGCGCTCCACGTCGGCGAGCAGGCCGAGCAGCTGCGGTGAGAAGGGCGGGCCGGCGTCGACCTCGCCCTCCCCGGCACTCTCCAGGAGGAAGGCGTGATGCTCCTGCCACCAGGTGGGCGTCTCGTCGTCGGTCATGAGGCGGAGGCTATCCGCGGCACCGGGCGGAGTCCACGTCTTTCAGCCGGCCGTGCGTCCGCCCGCCGAGGCGATGCCGAGCCAGGTGTGGCGGTTGTTCCACCAGCACCAGCCGAGCTTCGGCGCGTCCTTCCGCTCCTTACCGTCGCGGCCGGTGCCGCCCGAGATCCACAGCGCAGGGGTGCGGGAGTCGAGCCGGCCGCTTGCCGTGCGGATCCGGGAGCCGATCGTCATGAAGCAGTGGTTCCGCTCGAGGACCTCCGGGACCTGCAGCACCCAGAGCAGCCCCTCGGTGAGCAGCAGCGGGCTGCGGCCGGCGGCGGTGATCGCCTCGAGCGCCTCGGCCGGGGAGGCGTTCTCGAACTCGTCGCCGCGGTCCGGGGCATGGACGAGGTAGATCGGCGCCTCGGGCAGGTCGGCACCTGTGGGCGCGAAGGCGTCGACGTCGGTCATGTCCTCGACGACGAAGCCCGGCTTCTCGCCGCGCCGGATGAGCGGGGCGAGGGACGAGGGCGGGGCGAGGGCGGGGTCGATCGCGAGGAGGGCGTCGGTGCGGTCGGCGCCGGCGCGGGCCGCGGCGTCGGTCAGGGCCTCGGCGGGCAGGCCGGCGAGGGTGTGGAGGTCCAGGTCGATCAGGCGCTCGGCCTGGGCAGCGAGGGTGGGCAGGGCGGTGCGTGCGGTGATGGGGGCTCCTCGGAGGACGCGGCGGGCGGGATGAGGCGAGGAGGGGTCAACGCGGGCGTTGACGGGATTATTCCCCGCCGCGATGCTGCCGGGCAGTGGTCGGCGGGAGGCGGTGCGCACTTCTGCGCTCCCTGCGTGACCTCAGCGCCTCTGGTGGTCTGAGGTCACGCACAGGACGCCGAAGTGTGCGCGCGGGGGTTCGGTCCCCTCGACGGGCGGGGCCGGGTAGGGAAGAGTGGGCGGCAGCGCCGGGAGCGAGGAGAGGGTCAGGATGAGGATCGCGATCGCCGGCGGCACCGGCATGGTCGGACGACGCATCACCGAGGCCGCCCGCGAGCGCGGCCATGACACTGCGGTGCTGAGCCGCCGCGAGGGCGTCGACGTGCTCACCGGGCAGGGGTTGGACGCCGCGTTCGAGGGGGCCGACGTGGTCATCGACGCCCTGAACATCACCACCCAGAACGCCCGGAAGGCGACCGAGTTCTTCACCACCACCAGCAGGAACCTGCTCAAGGCGGAGCAGCGCGCCGGCGTCGGCCATCACGTGCTGCTCTCGATCGTCGGGCTGGAGGCGGCCGACGCCGCCTACTACGCGGGCAAGCTCGCCCAGGAGCGTCTGGTCGAGGCCTCCGCGCTGCCGCACACCATCGCCCGCGCCGCCCAGTTCCACGAGTTCGCCGGCCAGATCATCGCGCAGACCACCCTCGGCCCGCTGACCCTCGCCCCGCGGATGCTCTCACGGCCCGTCGCCGCCCGCGAGGTCGGGCACCACCTGGTGGATCTCGCGGAGGACGGCCCCTCCCGGCGTGCCCCGGACCTGATCGGTCCCGAGGAGGAGACCCTCACCGGCATGATCCGCCGCCAGTACGCGCACGACGGGATCTCCCGGCACGTGCTCGAGCTGCGCCTGCCCGGCACCTACTGGCGGGGACTGGCCTCCGGGGCGCTGCGCGGCGACCCCGCAACGGCCCGGATCGGCGCGACGACCTTCGAGCAGTGGCTGGATTCGGAGGACCACCGCGGCTGAGGGGCCGGGAGCCCGAGCCGCTCAGCCCCGCCGGCGGCGTGCCCCGGCGGCGAGCTCGCGCAGCGCCTCCTCGGTCGCGTCCCAGCCCATGCAGGCGTCGGTCACCGAGCGGCCGCGGACGAGCCCGATGGGGCCGGCCTCGGGGTCGAGCTTCTGCGCGCCGCCGAGCAGGTTGCTCTCGAGCATGATCCCGGCGATCGCGGCGCCGTCGGTCGCGACCTGCTCGGCCAGCAGCCCCGCGACCTCCCGCTGGCGCACGTGGTCCTTGCCGCTGTTGGCGTGGGAGGCGTCGATGATCAGGCGCTGCGGCAGTCCGGCCGCCTCCAGCCGCCTCGCGGCCTCTGCGACCTGGGCGGGGGCGAAGTTCGGTCCGTCGGCCCCGCCGCGCAGGATGAGGGAGAGGTCGGGGTTGCCGCTGGTGGCCACCAGCGCGGCCCTTCCGTCGGCGTCGATGCCGAGGAAGGACTGCGGGGCGGAGGCCGCGCCGAGCGCGTCGAGCGCGACCTGGATCCCGCCGTCGGTGCCGTTCTTGAACCCGATCGGCATCGACAGTCCCGAGGCGAGCTGGCGGTGGATCTGCGACTCGGTGGTGCGCGCCCCGATCGCGCCCCAGCTGACGAGGTCGGCGATGTACTGGAGGCTGATCGGCTCGAGGAACTCGGTCGCGGCAGGCAGGCCGAGCGCGGTGACGTCGCGGAGGAAGGAGCGGGCGGTGCGGAGCCCCGCGGCGATGTCGTGGGAGCCGTCCAGGTGCGGGTCGTTGATCAGGCCCTTCCAGCCGACGGTGGTGCGCGGCTTCTCGAAGTAGGTGCGCATCACCAGCAGCAGGTCGTCCTGCATCTCGGCGCGCAGGTCCGCGAGGCGTCGCGCGTAGTCGAGCCCCGCCTCCGGGTCGTGGATCGAGCAGGGACCGACGACGACCAGCAGGCGGTCGTCGACGCCGGTGAGCACCTCGCGGATCTGCTCCCGGTGCGCGGCGACCTGGGCGGCGGAGACGCCGGTCAGCGGCATCTCGGCGCGGAGCTCGGCGGGGGTGGGCAGCGCGGTGAAGCCCGCGACGTGGCGGTCGGGGGCGACATCGGTGTCGGCCTGGACGGGGGTGGTGGCGAGAAGGGTCATGGGTCCTGTCCTCCGGGTGGGGGCGGACCCGCTGCTGCAGAGCCCGCCGGGAATGGCGAAGGGCAGAGCGGATGCTCTGCCCTTGTCGGCTCTGGAGAGGAGTTGGCGCTATACGGCGGCCGGCCCCTCCGGAGCCGACTTCGCATAGAACTGCCAACGCTTCTGCATGGGAGGGACCCTACACGTCTCCGGCGCCCGCGCCATCCCGGGAGTCGAGGCGGAGAAGTGAGGCCGAGCCGATCGACCGGAGGGTCGGACGGAGTGCAGGGTCGGCGCGTAGGCTCGAGGCATCGCACGGGAGCCGTGCGTCCACTCGACCGAGGAGGTCCGCGATGAGCACCGACGAGAAGTTCGAGAACAGCAAGGACAAGCTGGGCGGCCAGGCCAAGGAGGGCCTCGGCAAGCTGACCGGCGACAAGGAGACCCAGGCCGAGGGCCAGGCCCAGCAGGGCAAGGCCGACGCGAAGGACAAGCTCCAGGACGCCCGCGACACCGTCAAGGGCGCGCTGGACGGCCTGGGCGGCCAGGACAAGAAGGACTGATCGCCGCCGGGCCGAGGCCCGTCTCCGTCGACGAGGGCGGCTCCACCGGGTGGGGCCGCCCTCGTCGCGCGCTCCGGCGTCACCGCCGCGAGGGCCACGAGGCGCACGGCCACGGCGACGCTCAGCCGAGGTCCTCGAGCATCTCCAGCGCGCCGTACGCCTCGACCAGCACCTCGACGGTGCCGAGATACCGGACCGCCTGCCCGTCCGGGAGCGGCTCCCGCTGCAGCAGCCCGTAGGCGGCGAGCGTGCCGAGGTCACGCTCCGCCTGCCAGTACCGGTTGATCTCGTCCATGTCCGGGTCGCCGGCGGGATCGGCCGGCACCAGGCCCTGATCGAGGGCGATGCGGATCGTCGCCGGGAGCAGCAGCCCGCCGGGCGCGACCGTGTGCAGCAGGGCGGTGAAGGTGTCCGAGCCGCCGAACAGCCCACCCTCCTCACCGCCCTGTCGAAGGCTCTCGAGGACCAGCAGCACGATCACGGCGCGGGCGAAGCGGACGAAGGCCGCCGGGTCCTCGGACCGCGCCGCCGCGGGCACCATCCCCTCTCCCGGCACGACCTCGCCGCCGCTCACGCTCAGCCACCTCCCGGCGATCAGGGAGTTCCAGGGGCCGACGATCGCCCCGATCTCGCGCATCGTCGTGGGCTCCTCGCCGTCGAGGCCAAGCTCCTCGACCAGAGCGCGGACGTCGGCCGGATCGAGCTCGCCCTCGGAGGTGAGCGGGAGCCCTTCGCCCACGTGCTCGAGCAGGGCCACTGCGCCGCGCACCAGGGGGACCCGGGCGAGCGCCTCCGCGGCGCCGACCGGATCGTCCTCGACGTCGACCGTTGGCTCGAGCTCCGCGCGGCCGAGGCCGTCCTGCGGCAGGAACCAGGGCCATCCGGTGAGCGCGGCGGCGTCGGCGGACGCGGCATCCGCGGCCTCTGGCGCCGGGGCGGCGGAGAAGACGACCGACAGGTCGTCGGGAACGGGGTGGTCGTCTCGCGAGCTGTGCGTCTCCGTCATGACGTCCATGATGACGGCGCGCCGTGCCGGAGGCGATCGCCGGGAACGCGAGGGGTCAGCGCTCCTTCGGGGTGCGGGTCTCCGCGCTGATGAACCAGGCCTGCTGCTCGAGCTTCTCGATGATCCCGTGCAGGATGTCCGCGGAGGTGGGATCCGCCTCGTCCACCTCGTCGTGGACCGAGCGCATCGTGCCCACGGCCCCCTCGATGGACGCGGTCACGAGGTCGATCGCATCGTGCGTGAGCACCTCGCCCTGGGGGAACTCGGGCAGCGTGGTCTGCTCGGCGACCACCGCCGGGCGGGCATCGGGCGCGGCGTGGGGGGCGCGCATGCGCTCGGCGACGTCGTCGGCGCTCGCCCGCGCGATGGCGACCACCTCGTCGAGGTTCAGATGCAGGTCGCGGAAGTTCGGGCCCACGATGTTCCAGTGCGCCTGCTTGCCCACCAGGTGCAGGGCCGTGAGGTCCACCAGGACGGCCTGGAGGTTCTTGGAGAGTGCGGCGGGGGCGAGGAAGCCCTGCTCGGCGTTCTCGCGTCCGGTGCGCGTGGGTCCTGCCGGATCGGGCACGGTGACGGTGTCGTTCATGGGAGGTCCTCCTTGTCGATGACCTGCGCGATCCGCGAGGGCCGCGGACCGCGATCACTGCTCGGCACGCTAGTCAGCGGCCCCGGGCGCGGCAAGATTCCGGGCCGAGCGGTCGAGGCGGCGCCCGCCGGCGGGCGCCGAAGGAGGGCCGAGATCCGGCACGGCAGGAATGACGGCGCGTCCCGATCGGGCGGGGCAGTGCCGTGCGGGCCCGGCCCAGTGCTTCCGAGTCGCGCGCCCGTGATTCCGGTGCCGCGCGCGCCTCGGCTCTTGTCCGCGGCTGCGAGCCCGGCGCCTCGCACCCTGGGCTACGAGCCCCGTTCCTCGCGCCCCGTTCCTCGCGCCCTGGCCCTCGAGCCCGGTTCCTCGCGCCCTGGTCCTCGAGCCATGGTCGAGTAGTGGCGTGTGGCGTACCAGTACGCCTATATAGGCATAGCGGTACGCCATACGCCATCACCTGACCACATGCGGCACGCACCCGCGGCGGGACGATGCCGGGGCGGCCGTGGACCGTCTCAGATCTCGATCTCGCGCCCGTCCTCGGTGCGCAGCTGCAGCACGAAGCGGGAGCCGGGGCCCTCGTGGACCGGGGCGACGCCGTCGCCGAGGTCGAGCGCGGCCAGCGCCTTCTGCAGCGGCTCGGGCCTCACCTCGATGCGCTCGAAGGAGACCAGCTCGATCGTGGGCAGGTCGGTGAGGCCGGGCTGCTCGGTGGCGCCCCAGTCGATGAGGAAGGGCACGCCGTAGTTGCGCGGGGCGCGGGCCTGCGTGAGCCGCCACTGCAGCAGCTCGCCGCCCGCCGTGGTGCGGGAGAGGTCCTCGACGGGGCCGGGATCGACGCCGGCGGCACGGGAGCGCTCGGCGACCTGGTCGATGTCCTCGGGGTGCACGGCGTAGGTGATCAGGGTGGGGCGCTTCAGCCGGTTGATGCTGAAGGTCTTCGGCAGCTCCTCCCCCTCGCGCTGCGGGTCGGGGCCGATCAGCTCGAGGTAGTGCGGGCGTCGCTCGCCGCCGACGGTGAGGGCGACCAGGGCGTTCGCGGTGCCGGTGGGGTGGCTGCCGCCGGGAGCGGGCGTGACGCCGGTGAGCTCGCGGAACCACTCGACGGTCTCGGCGAGGTCGGGGCCGGCGATGACGATGTGGTCGAGCAGGTGGGGGACGGACATGGTGCTCCTTCGTCCGGGGTGGGGCGGGTGTGCCCAGCCTGCCACCTCGTGCGGACGGGAGGAGCATCGGCCGCGTCAGCGCGGTCATAGGCGTCGACGTGCCCGGGCACCACGAGCGGGAGGCCCGTTGCCCTCCTCCTCGCCGCGCAGTACCGTCGAGATCAGCTCCACCCGCCTGCCGACGGGCGGCCCGCCCGCTGGTCAGGCACAGTCCGCGGAGGGTGCCCCGGCGGTGCGTCCCGGCACCCTTCCTTGGTCGTGGGCGGCCTGTTCGCCCACCATTCCAGGAGGTCGCCAGGCCATGACATGGAAGACGGGCGAGGATCCGATCCCGGAATCGCGCGCGGCCCTGGACCGGCTGCGCGACCGGGTCGCGGGCGAGGTCGTGGTGCCCGGCCATCCGGACTACGACGCGGCGCGGGCGGTGTGGAACGGGCGCGAGGACCGCTTCCCCTACCTGGTGGTGCGCGCCGCGACGATCGACGACGCCCTGCCCGTGCTGGAGGCGGTGCGGGAGACGGGCCTGCCGCTCGCAGTGCGCGGCGGCGGGCACTCCGTCGCAGGGCTCGGCACCGTCGACGACGGGATCGTGCTGGATCTCGGCGCGCTGCGCGAGGTCACCGTGGACCCCGCGGCCCACCTGGTCACGGCCGCGCCCGGGGCGCGGGTCGGCGATGTCGACGCCGCGACCGCACCGCACCGGCTCGCCGTGCCGCTGGGCACCGTCCCCTCCCCGGCATCGCCGGGATGACGCTCGGCGGCGGGGTGGGCTGGCTGTCGCGGAAGGCCGGGCTCAGCCTGGACCGGCTCGAGGCCGCCGACGTGCTCCTCGCCGACGGCCGACGGGTGCGCGCGAGCGAGGAGGAGCACCGGGACCTGTTCTGGGCCCTGCGCGGCGGGGGCGGGAACTTCGGCGTGGTCACCGCGTTCACCTACCGGGCCGTGCCGATGCCGGAGACGGTGCTCGGAGCGAGCCTGCACTACCGACGGGCGCAGTGGCGGCGCGCACTCGGCGCCTTCGAGCGCTGGAGCCGCGACCTGCCCGACGAGCTCGCCGCGGTGGTCTCGATCGCCTCGCCTCCTCCCGAGGACGGGCTCGGGGACGCTCCGCAGCTGGCGATCCACAGCGTCTGGATCGACGAGGACCACGCCCGCGGCGAGGCGCTGATCGGCGCGCTGCGCCGCGCGCTGCCTCCGGACCGCGAGCTCAGCGGCCCGGTCAGCTGGGAGGCCTGGCAGGGGGCGCGCAGCGAGGCGGTGCCGACGGGGGCGCGCGGGCTCTGGCGCAACGCGAGCTTCCGCAGCCTGGACGAGGAGGTGCTCGACGCTCTCGCCGCCGTCGCCGAGGCGCTGCCCGGGCCGGGCGCGAGCCTGGACCTGCACCTGCTCGGCGGGGCGTTCGCCCGCGTTCCGGAGGGGGCGACCGCCTTCCCTCACCGCGGCGGACGACTCATGGTCTCGATCCATCTCGCCTGGCAGGACCCCGGGGAGGACGCCCGCTTCCGCGCCTTCGCCGAGCGGGCCGCGGCCGAGCTCGCCCGGCTGCGGGAGCGCGGCGAGTACGTCAACTTCCGCTCCATCGAGCGGACCCGGCCCGTGCCCGAGGTGACCCGCGAGGCGTACGGGGCGGAGACCTACCGGCGCCTGCAGCGCATCAAGCAGATCTACGACCCGGGGAACATGTTCCGCCGCACCCTCAACGTGGCGCCGTAGCGGTCAAGCCAGCCGCAGCTGCCGCCACCGGTTCACCGCGGCGTGGATCTCGAGCGCGCGCGGCCGGGCGAGATGGCCGGGATGGCCGCGGTGGGGCGAGAGGGTCTCGAGGCCGCCGTTCTCGATCCGGTCGACGAGCACCTGGACCGCGTCCTCGAGCGGGAGCGGACCGTCCTCGGCGAGCAGGTCCGCGAGGCGGTCCAGGGCGTGGGCGACGGCCTGGGTCTGCGCGGGATCGAGCAGCTGGGAGACCGCGGAGAGGTCGAGGTGCTCGCGGCCGAGCCGGATCGTGTCGCGGCCGCGGGCGGAGGCGGGCTTGCGGGCGTCCGCGGGGCGGAGGGAGACCGGGTCCGGGATCCGGGGCCGCGGCGCGGTGAACACGGGGCCGGTCGCGCGCGGTGATTCGTCCGCGAGCGCGCGGGCCTCGGCGGTGACGTCGCGGGGGACGTAGGAGTCCATCGCGATCACGTGGTCGGCGACGTCGAAGAAGGCTCCGGAGCCACCCGCGACCAGAACGGTGGAGACCCCGCGCTCGGTGAGCAGGGGACGGACGCGGTCCACGAACGGGGTGATCGGTTCGCGGTCGGCGGGGATCAGCGCGCGCATCCGCGCGTCGCGGAGCATGAAGTTCGTGGCGGAGGTGTCCTCGTCGATCAGCAGCGCCGACGCGCCGGCGTCGGCCGCCTCGACGAGGGACGCGGCCTGCGAGGTGGAGCCCGAGGCGTTCGCGGTGGTGAAGGAGCGGGTGTCGGTCCCCGAGGGCAGACCGCTGATGAACGGGGAGATGTCGACGCCGGTCACGGCGCGTCCGTCCTCGGCGCGGATCGCCGCGGCATCGGCCCGGGTGATCACCCACTCGCGGCCGTCGCCCGCCACGTGCGGGTGGATGCCGCGTTCGAGGGCGCGCAGCAGCGTGGACTTGCCGTGGAAGCCGCCGCCGACGATCACGGTGACCCCCTCGGGGATACCCATGCCGCTCACCCGTCGGCCGCTGGGCAGGTCGATCTCGACGCGCAGCGAGGCCGGGCTCTCGAAGGGGATCGCGCCCTCGGTGAGCGGCAGGTCGGAGTCTCCGGAGCGGCGGGGCAGGATCGCGCCGTCGCCGACGAGGGCCACGAGACCGCGGCCGGCGAGCCGGTCGCGCAGCGCCTCCTGGTCGCGGTGGAGGGCGACATGGGCGCGCAGCGCCTCCGCGTCGTGGCGGGCGTGGAACAGGACGGCCTCGGCGATCCGGGGCAGGTCCTCGGTGAGCAGGCGCGCGGCGCGTCGGCCCTGGATGCGGCGGCCGGAGGCGGGCAGCTCGGCGGCAAGGCGCGCTTCGATCGAACCGTCGGCGACGGCGATGGTGGTGCGCTCGAGCACCTCCTGCCCCGGGGTGCCGACGTCGACCCGCTCCCCGGTGCGGGCGACGGTCTCGGCGAGCGCCCGCGCCAGGAAGTCGGTGGTCGCGACGCGCCCGTGCCGGTCGGCGAGCAGGTCCTCCGGGAAGCCCGCCGCGGCCCGGTCCACGACCAGGCGCATCAGCGAGGGCGGCGCGAAGGGGTCGGCCTGCACGTGGTCGATCACGAGCCGGCACGATCCCAGGTCGTAGCTGCCGCGCAGCTGCTTGTAGGAGCCGTAGCCACGGCCGTCGATCGAGGAGAGGAGCTGGGTGAGGCGGGCGGAGTCGGAGGTCATCGTCCGCCATGCTAGGGGTGGACGAGTGAGCGGACGAGACCGCGACGATCCGCCGGCGGTCACTTCCTGCCGGCGGAAGCGTCCTCGCCGAGCTCGGCGACATACGCGGCGAAGATGTCCTGCCGCAGCGAGTCGATCTGCTTCTTGAGCGTCTTGCGCTGTGACGCGGTGGAGCCCGGGGCGGCCAGGAGCTGCGCGGCACGGGTGGCGGCGTCGAGCTTGGCGGACCACGCGGCCGCCTGAGCGGCCTCCCGTTCGTCATCGGCCGACTCGCTCAGCAGCGCGACCTGCTCGCGCAGGGCCTCCAGCGTCGCGAGCATCGCCTCCGGCGTGGCCTTGTCGTTGCGCCGGAGCTTCGCGAGCTGCTCCTTCACGAAATCCGAGATCTCCGGGTTGTCCCTCATGGTCTGCACGACCCGGATCACGATAGGTGTGGCCGCGCTGAGGAAGGCGAGCGCCTTCTTCAGCCCGCTGCTCCTCGTGTCCACCTGTGCGAACTTCTTCGCCGCCATCGCTGCTCCCCTCGTCGAGTACTGCGTCACGATACGGCGTGCGGCCGACGGGGCCCGGAAGGCAGGCGACGAGCCGGCCGAGCGTCGGTCGGGGTCGCGAGCCCGTGGTCACAGATAGGCGGCGACGAACTGGTCCAGCGTGCGGATCTTCGACGGCGGCGTCCCGCCCGCGTCGACGAACTCCCGCCAGAGCGACGTCGCCTGATCGCTCGCGACAAGACCTCGTGTGCGGGCCAGTCGGAGCAGACGCCATGTGCCGACGCAATCGATCGGCCTCGCCCAGGACATGGCCGCGCGGTCGTCGGTCACGAACACCGCGCGAAGTCTCCGCTTCTGGATGAGCGTGATCGACTCGGCCTCGCCCAGATGCTGTTGGGGATGATCTCCCGGCGAAGCCATCTGGTGGCGCAGTTGTCGGATCGAGAGGTGTTCTCCGGGTTCGGGCAGGAGCGGCTCTCCCAGGAGGCGATACGCAGCGTCGACCAGACCGGGCAGCTCGAGCTGGTTCTCCTTCCTCACGCACTCGGTGCGGATCGACCCTGTCCAGCGGACGTTCTGCCGCAGGAGCGGTCCGAGCACAGGGATCAGTCCTGGGCGATGGAAGTTCACGAGGACCGACGTGTCGTGGAAGAACAGCAGGGGCGCGTCGGTCACGGGCGATCAGCCGATCAGCTCGGCGAGCGCGTCGTCGGAGAGCTCCTCGGCGGCTGCCGGTTCGTCCACCTCGAGGGAGGTCTCGGGGACGCCGAGCATCCACGCGAGCGTCCCCTTGCCGACAGCACCTTGCGCGATCTGGTCGAGGTGCGCCTCCTGCAGCCACGTCGGGAAGCGCCGCTCCCCTGCGTCCCGCATGCGCCTGGTGATGGGGTCGCCGATCTTCGCCCCGGTCCAGTGCCAGCGCAGCAGCTTCTGCGTGCTCCACGTCAGGACCTCGGCGACCTCGGGGGATGGGGTGAGCTCCAGCTTCTTCAACCGCCGTGACAGAGCGCCGGTGGAGATGCCCCAGGTCCAGACGAGTTCGGCGACCTCGGCGCGGCGGACGTCGTCCCAGTCGATCTGCTGCACGGTGGCGGCGGGCATCAGCAGCTCGGCGGCGAAGGCGTTCGCCTCACGCTCCTTCACATCGGCGAGCGCGGTGCCCGGGACGACGCCCTCGTGCCCGAGCGCGAGATGTCCCAGCTCATGGGCGAGCGACCAGTTCTCGTGGAACCAGTTGCCGCTCTCGGGCAGCAGAATGACCGGCCGCTCCTCGACGAGGAACGAATAGGCGGTGCTGGGGCCGTCGATCCGGACCACGTCGACCTCGATCTCCGCCAGGCGATCGACGAACGGGCGCACGAAGTCTGGATGGAGGAGACGGCGGACCTCCTCGACATCCGGCGGCAGTTCGAGTGGCGCTCGCACCGGCGAGACCTGCGCATAGGCGAGTCGTACGTCGGCGAGCAGGGTGCGGTCCTCGTCGAGCCCGGCGACGCTTCGCGCCCCGGTGTCGTGGTCGAAGGTATGGCGCGCGGCGAGCACCAGGCGATGAGGATCCGGGGTGCCGGTGATTAGCTCGTGCACGTCCGCGTCCAGCACCGACGCAACAGCGGCGAGCTCGACAGCGGCGAAGCCGCGCTGATCGCGGAGCGCACGGGACAGCGCGTCGGGAGTCATCCCGACGCGCCGGGCGAGCTCCTTCTGCTGCATGTCTGCGCCGCGCATCGCCGCGCCGACTCGGCTGCCGATCGTCGTCATGCCTCTACGGTACGCCCCGATTGGGATTATCCCAATCACGATGTGGACGAGGCCACGCGTCACATCGCACTCAGGACGAGCGCAGCACCGCGTTCGCGATCAGCAGGTCGAGCCGGCGCACGTCGATGTGCTTGCCGACGGCGATCTTGATCTGACCTGCGCGGGTCCACAGCTCGATTTCGGCGTTGAGGTCGAGGGTGCCGGCGTTCTCCGAGGACCACATGTTGATCGCGGAGTAGGGCAGCGAGTAGATCTCGACCTTCTTGCCGCGGATCCCCTGGGCGTCGCGCACGATCAGCCGCTTCGTGGTGAACACGGCCGAGTCGCGGAACGTCTTGTACGCCGCGATCGCCCGCTCCTCGGGCACGAGCAGGGCAGTGACGTCCTGCGGGATCGGGCACTCCTCGACGAAGGTCCACGACGTGATCGCCGATACCGATGCGTCCAACTTCTTCTCCTCATCTCCCCCGGCGGCGCCGGTGCGCCGCGGTGACGAGGTCGAACCTAGCGCCAGGTGGGGACGGACGAATCATCGATGGTCCCCTCGCGAACGGCTCCTCCTCTGTCCCCGCACCCTGAGATGATCGAGGGATCATCATCCCTGCCCGGAGAGGATCCTCGTGGGACTGCTCGATCGCCTCCGCGGCCGCGCCCCGGCGCCGTCCGCGACGCCGCCTCCCGCCCCGTCGGGGGCTCCTCGCTTCGCGGTGATCGACGTGGAGACGACGGGCCTGGATCCGGAGCGTGAGCGGGTCCTGGAGCTCGCGATCCTGCGGGCCGACGCGCAGGGCCGGCCGATCGACCAGTGGGTGACTCGCTTCCACCCGGGCGGCCCCGTGCGTGCCACGCACATCCACGGCATCACCGACGCGGACGTCGCCGGCGCCCCGCGCTTCGCGGATCTCGCCGTGCAGATCGGCACCGCACTGCAGGGACTGGTCCTCGTCGCACACAACGCCGAGTTCGACCTCGCCTTCCTCCGGGCGGAGTTCGCGCGGGCGTCGCTGCCGATGCCGCAGGTGTCCACCTACTGCACGCTGCAGGGCAGCACCGTCTACCTCCCCCACCTGCGTCGGCGTACGCTCGCCGAGTGCTGCGCGGCGCTCGGGGTGACGCATCAGCAGGCGCACTCCGCGCTCGGCGACGCCTATGCGGCGGCCGGGCTGCTCGAGCGGTATCTCGCGATGGACCGGCAGACGGGGTACGACGCCCCGCTGACCGCCTCGCGGGCGCTGCGTGGTGGAGCGGCGGCTCGACCGTCGGCGGCTCCTTCTCCAACGCCTTCCGCACCCGCCCCTCCCCCGACGGGCAGTGCACTGCGGCCGACGTCGTCGTCCGCGGCGATGCCGCCTCGTGCGGTGCCCGCAGCCTCAGCCGATGCGTCGGCTCCTGCACAGCTCGCCGACGAGCCGGCCCCGGACGTGAACCTCTCCCCCACCGCGATCCGGGCGTGGGCACGGGAGCAGGGCATTCCCGTCGGCGACCGTGGGCGGTTGAAGGCCGAGCTCGTGGCCAAGTACCGAGCGGCGATGGGGCTGGAGAACACTGCACCTGACACCACGGCACGGCCCGAGACGGCACCGGCGGCCGCACCAGGACCGGGTCAGATTCTGAGCCAGAATCCGCGGGAAAGTGGTTCAGAATCACGCACGACTGGCAGACGGCCAGCCCGCGCAGCCGTGTCGGGGGCGGAACCGTCCCCCGCAGAGGCGCCCGGCACGGAGCCCGCAGTCGCGTCGGCGGCGCCCGCCGCGTCGACGTCCCGGTCCGAGGCCCCCGCGCCGTCGGCCCGGGCGGCAGCCTCCGCGTCCGCTGAGACGTCCTCGGCCCCGCTGGTGATCACCGACGAGTTCGCCTCGGCGCTCGAGCACCTCCACGCCGGGCACCACCTGTTCCTCACCGGCAAGGCGGGCACCGGCAAGTCGACGCTGATCAGGCACTATCTCGAGCAGACCGATCGCTCCACGATCACGGTCGCCCCCACCGGCATCGCGGCGCTGAACGTGGACGGCTACACGATCCATCGCCTGTTCTCCTTCCCGCTCGGCGTCACCGAGGAGCAGGTGCGCGGCGGCTCCTACTACCCGGGCCGCTTCGCGAGGGCGCTGAAGGAGCTGGACACGCTGATCATCGACGAGGCGTCGATGGTGCGGGCGGACCTCTTCGATGCGCTCACCGCGGCGCTCGAGCTGTACGGCCCCCGGCCCGGCACGCCCTTCGGCGGGGTGCAGCTGGTGCTCGTCGGCGACCTGTACCAGCTGCCGCCGGTGGTGACCGATCACGAAGCGGGCTGGATCGAGGAGCGCTACGGCACCCCGTTCTTCTTCTCTGCCCGCTCCTTCGACGAGGACACGTTCCCGGTGGTGGAGCTGTCCACGGTGTTCCGCCAGCAGGGCGATGACCGGCTCGTGGGCCTGCTGAACGCGGTGCGGGAGGGGACGCTGCTGGAGGAGGCGCGGGCCGAGCTGAACCGTCGGACGGATCCCGACTTCGAGCCCGGGCTGGACGAGTTCTGGCTGACCCTCGCCACCACCAACCGGATCGTCGGCGCCCGGAACCGGCAGATGCTCGAGCGCCTGCCCGGCCCGGTGCAGTCCTTCACCGCGCAGACCAGCGGGGACACCGACGGATTCGAGAAGCCCACCGAGGAGACGCTGCGGATCGCGGTGGGCGCGCAGGTGATGCTGCTGAACAACGACCCTCTCGATCGCTGGGTCAACGGGACGCTCGGCCGGATCACCGCGATCGGCGCCGACTCCGACGGGCCCGTGGTCACCGTGCTGCTGCGCGACGGCCGCACCGAGCAGGTGCGCGAGCACACCTGGGAGATCACGCGCCCGAGCGTCGAGGGCGGTGCGCTCGTGCATCAGGTGATCGGCACGTTCACCCAGCTGCCGATGAAGCTGGCCTGGGCGATCACGATCCACAAGTCGCAGGGGCAGACCCTGGACCGGGTGGTCGTGGACCTCACCGGCGGCACCTTCGCCAACGGCCAGCTGTACGTGGCGCTGTCTCGGTGCACGAGCCTCGAGGGGCTGGTGCTGAAGCGCGAGGTGCTCCCGCGGGACCTGAAGACCGATCAGCGCGTGCGGCGCTATCTCGCCAGCGGCACGTCCGGGACCGAGACGCTCGGCGAGGCGTACCTGTCGGTGCTGACCGTGGGCACGACCGGGGACCGCTGGCGGCCGCGGCCGGTGGAGATCGCGGTGGTCACCGACGACGGCGACGAGGTCTCCACCGTCGTGAACCCCACCTCGGACCTGTTCGGGGCGCGGGACGAGTTCGGGATCACCACGCGGGACGTGCAGCTCGCGCCGCTGCTTGCGGAGGCGTGGCCGGCGCTGTCGGCGCTGCTGGCCGGGCGGGTGCCCGTCGGCGTGGACATCGACCGTCAGCTTGCCCACGTCGACTTCGAGCTCAAGCGCAACGGGATCGTCGAGCCGGTGCCGCTCGGGCTCGAGGTCCCGGGCAGTCTGCTCGGCGCCGGCGAGCGTGCCCGGTTGAACGCGCCGACAGCGCTCGAGCGGGCCCGGGCGGTGCGCGACGCGGTGCGGCGCGTGCGGGCCGCGGGAGAGGAGCTGCCCGGCAGCGGGATGGCGTTCCGGCAGGTCGTGGCGGGGCACGGCTATCTGCTCGCCCGCACGACCGGGCCGGCGGGGACCAGCGCCCCGACGGGCTTCGTCGTCGGCGGGAACCTCGGCGCGCAGGACGACGCCGCCGAGGTGCTCGCCCACCTGCTCGAGGGGACCTGGCAGCGGGTCCTCTCCCCCGATCAGGAGGTCCTCGAGCGTCTGCGAGGGGTCGAGGAGCACTTCGGGGTGCGGGTGCTGCCCGAGGGCTTCGAGGCGACCGGCCCGATCAGCGCGGCCGACGTGCTCGTGCCGGGGGCGCGGGTGTGCTTCTCCGGCACCGTCCACTCGCCCCGCCACGGGTTCCTCGAGAAGGAGGAGCTGCACGCCATCGCCGAGGCGCGCGGGCTCCGGGCCGTCCCGACCCTCACCAAGACCCGGACCGACGTGCTGGTCGTCGCCGAGGCCGGCTCGCAGTCGAGCAAGGCGAAGAACGCGGCGAGGTGGGAGAAGCCGGTGATCACGGCGGAGGAGTTCCTGGAGTGGGTGGGATGAACCGAAGCGACGAGGCGAGGCCTGACGCGGACGATACGGACGACGACGACCGTTACCTGGTCATCCGGGGACGGAGATGGCGACGCACGGACCCGGCGCTGGACGCCGACGTGGTCCGGGCGCTGAAGAGCCATCTGGGCAGAGCCCGCTCCCAGGTCGGGCGCGCCGGCCGCGACGACGACCCGGCGAGCGTCCGCTCCGCTCGAGACCGCGTCCAGCTCGCGAAGGAAGGTCTCGGAGAGCGCGGCCCCGCATGGTGGGAGCGCCCCGAGGACGAGCGCCGCCGTCAGGCCGCGGATCGACTCGCTCGGCTCGAGCGGCTGGACGCCTCAGCCCGCGATGCCGACACGGACGACGACGGCGGGGAACAGTCCCACCATGGTGAGCGTCCAGAGGGCGTGGACGAAGAGCGCCCCGGCGAGTGAGCCGGAGGTCTCGCGGGCCCACATCGCCACCGGTCCCAGCAGGAGGGCCATCACCGCGAGAGCAGGGCTGCCGGTGCACAGCGTGACGAGGGCGTACACCGCGGTGGGGACCACCCAGCGGGCCGGGCCGGTGAGCAGCCGAGGCAGCGCACCGCGGAAGAACACCTCTTCAGCGGCGCCCGCCACCAGCGCGACCGCGAGCACACCCCAGCGCCCGTCGGCCGCTGCGGCGACGGGACCGGCCACCCACGGGGCAGTGGCCGGGACACCGGCCAGGACCAGACCGCCCGCCAGCGAGGCCGCGGCCAGGCCGACGCCCGCGGCGGCCACCGCGACCTTCGGTGCGCGCCCCGGGGCCCGTCCGGCGAGATCCGAAGGTGCCAGACGCATGATCAGCAGCCCGCCGACGGTCCAGGTCAGGGCGATTCCCAGTGCCCAGCCGGTGACGGTCCCCGGCCCCCCGCCCTCGGCGCGCAGCGACGCGGCCAGGAGCGGCGCAGCCACCACGACGGCGAGGCCGGCCACCCACCACGCGCCGGGACGGGAGGCGGGACGATCGGGGCTCATGCGCCTAGCGTACGAGGCCGCTCGCCGCGCCGGGGCGAGGCGGGTCTTGCTCGAGGGCGCCGTCTCGTATAGACCTGAGGCACGGCTCGCGGCACGGGAGCACGGACACGGAGGTAGCTCATGCGCGTTCTCGTCATCGGAGCCGGGGGGTATGTGGGGAGCCGGCTGATCCCCGCGCTGCTGGAGGACGGGCACCAGGTGGTCGCCGGGGCCCGGAATCTCCACAAGCTCGACGCCTTCTGGTGGGGCGACGCCGTCGACAGGGTCGAGCTGGATGCGACCGAGGACGACTCCGTGCGTGCCGCGATCGCCGCGGACCCGTCGCTGGAGGCGGTGGTCTACCTGGTCCACGGCATGGGAGGAGAGGACTTCCGGGAGGTGGATCGCGCCGCCGCCCGGCGCGTGCGCGCCGCCGTCGACGCGTCCGAGGTGAAGGCCCTGGTCTACCTCTCGGGCATCATCCCGGACATCCCCCGCGAGGAGCTCTCCGAGCACCTGGCCTCCCGCCTCGAGGTCGAGGAGGAGCTCTCCGCGGCGCGATGCCGCTTCGTGGGCCTGCGCGCCGCAGTGGTGCTCGGCGCGGCCTCGACCAGCTTCGAGCTGATGACCCAGCTGGCCCACCGACTACCGGTCACCGTGTTCCCGGACTGGATGGACCATCTGGTCGAGCCGATCGCCGTGGTCGATGCCGTCGCCGCGATCCGGGCCGCCGTGACCGCCGAGAGCGCCCACGGCGTGTACGACATCGGCGGGGGCGAGGTCATCGCCTATCCGCAGCTCGTCCAGAAGGTCCTCGAGCTCACGGACCAGGAACGGCCCGGGTTCTCGGTCCCGGTGATGCCCCAGTCCCTGGTCACGGCGGTGGGATCGTGGCTCTCCGACATCCCCGCCCCGACGGTCACCGCGCTGATGGAGAGCCTGCGCGAGGACATGGTCGCGCGGGACGAGCGGTGGCTCTCCGAGCTGCTGCCGGACGGCCATGCGGCGCGGGTGACGATCGACGAGGCCCTGGGCCGCAGCCTGGCCGCACCGGACGTGAGCCGCAGCCCCCGGGAGCGAGATCCGCTCGCGGTCATGCCCGGCGATCCCTCCTGGGCGACCAACGGCGAGGGTCAGGAACGGGTGCTGGAGTTCAAGCAGGACTGAGCGCGGGGTCGGATCGCCCCGCGATGCTGAGATCAGCCCACGAACTGCAACACCAGGCCGAGCAGCGCCATCGCCATGCCGCCATAGCGCACGCCGGCGGCGAGGCGTCGGGCGGCGGGATCGAGCAGCTCCGCGACGCCGGTGAAGAGCATGATCCCCGCAAAGACCAGCGCGGAGCCGGACATCGTCGAGGCGTCGCGAAGCGCATCGATCGTGAGTGTCACGGTCAGCAGCAGGCCGAATGCGATCAGACAGAACACCGGGCGCCAGCCAGGGCCGGCGGCGGCAGGATTCTCGTCCGGGCGCGACATCTGCTCGGTGAGGGGTTCCGTGGGCTGCTGCATCGGTCCTCTCTCGGCGGGGCCTGCCAGGCTACGCGGCCTCGATGCCCTCCGCACCCCGGACACGGATGACCACCGGACGGCTCGCGACGATCCCGGCGAGGAGCTGCCCGGCCAGCACCACGCACAGCACGATCAGCGGCACGGCCCAGCTGTCGGCCGCGGCGTGGAGCGCGCCGATGCCGAGCGGGCCGAACCCGGCGACCAGGTACCCGAAGCCCTGCGATACCGTCGAGAGCTGGCCGGTGAGGTGCGTGGTCGGCGAGCGCCACACGATGTACGTCAGCGAGAGGCTGATCGAGGCGCCGAGGCCGAGGCCCAGCACCGTCATCCACGCCACGGCGCCGCTGGCAGGCGCGATGATCAGCCCGAGATAGGCGGCGCCGAGGAGCAGCACGGCCACGACGGGCGGCAGCCACGTCGGCCGCATCCGCGCGGCGAGGGTCGGCGCGAGCAGGGCGGCGAGCGCTGCCGGGAACGCGGAGAAGGCGATCATGCCGCCGGCGGCGGTCACGTCCATCCCGGCGTCCTGCAGGATGGTCGGCACCCAGGTCACCGTCGTGTAGTAGCTGACGCTCTGCAGCCCCATGAACCCGGTGACGGCGATGGCGGTGGGGTCGGTGAGGATCGCTCCCAGCGGCGAGCGGCCGTGGTCGACCGGGGCGTCGGCGACCGCGCTGCCGGAGCGCAGGCGTCCGGGCGAGCGGAGCAGCTGCGGCAGCCACACGAGAAGGGCCAGCCCGGCCGGGAGCGCCCAGATCGCCAGCGCGGAGCGCCAGCTGCCGCCGAGGACCGGCAGCAGCGGCGCGGTCAGCCCGGAGGCGAAGGCCGCGCCGACGAACAGCGACATCGTGTACAGGCCCATCATCAGCCCGGACCGGTGGGCGAAATCCTGCTTGATCGCCGCGGGCATCACGACGTTCCCCACCGCGATCGCGGAGCCGACGAGCACGGTGCCGGCGAACAGGGCGGTCATGCTCGGCTCGTGCCGCAGCAGGTTCCCCGCCGCGAGGACCAGCAGCACGATCCCGAGCAGTCGGTGCATGCCGAGCCGCCGGGTCAGGCCCGGAGTGAGGAACGCGAACGCCCCGAACACGAACACGGGGATCGTGGTCAGCAGGCTCACGACGGTCGCCGACAGGCCCAGCGAGGCACGGATCTCGCCGATCACCGGGCCGATCGCGGCGACGCCGATGCGCAGGTTCAGCCCGATCAGGATCAGTCCGACGCCGAGCAGCAGCAGCGCTGCGCGGCCGAGGGGCCTCTCGGCGGGCTCGCGCACCTCCGCGGGGGCGGGCGGCGCGCCGGTCGGGACGGGGAACGTCTCCGCCGCGGCGGTGTCCGTGGAGCCGGTCGTCATGGGGGCCTTGCCGATCACGAGGGGGTGGGAGGAGTGCCGGCCCCGGCGGACCGCTGCACGGCGGGGCCGGGAGTCGATCACCCGTTGCAATCTACGCCCCCTGGTTGGCGGATATGCAACCCTCCTCCGGAATCGTGCGAGCCGCGGTGTGGCACGCCGTGTTCCCGATGTTCGTCGGGAAGTGAGCCGGTCGGGGCGGGGCACGATGATCTGTCGGATCCCCGCCCTACTCTCACCCCATGATCATGATCCTCGGCGACGAGCCGCCGGAGCCGTACGACCAGCCGCGTGGCACCTGCCCCGTATGCGGGTCGGGCCAGGTGAACCACCATCCGCTCGGCGGTCCGGACCCGCGCCTCGACGAGGAGGACCCGCCGTGGGTCCACTGGCAGGGGTGCGTCCCGGTCTTCAGCGACCGGACGTGCGAGGACTGCGGTGCCGGGTGGAACGTGGAGAGCGACGAGGACGAGGAGGGCTGATCCCGGCATCCGGCTCCGGCCCGGCCGGTGGACGTGCTGATCAACAGCGCCGTCTTCGGGCTGCCGCTCGACTTCGAGCGCAACGACATCGAGGACGAGGCACGGCATCTTCGCCTCCACGTCGAGGTGCCGATGCAGCTGATGCACGCGGCGCTGCCGGGCATGCTCGAGCGCCGCTCCGGCACGATCCTGAACATCGCCTCTGCCTCCGCGGTGATGCCCCGCTCTTCCACGCCCGGCTGGGCCTGCCGCGCGGCGAGGAGGGGATCCCGGACTGGCTGTGGCTGGAGGCGCCGCGAGTGGTCGAGGAGTCGCTGCGCCATGCCGGACGCGGGAAGGCCGTCTCCGTCCCGAGTCGGCGCCACGCCGCGATCTGGACCGCCGCCCGTCTCACCCCCTCGGGCCTCATGGCACGGCTCGCCGCGCGGGGGCGATGAGCGAGGCAGCCCCCGGGGAGTGCCCGTCGGCCGCCGCTCCCCCGACGCGGCGCTCCGAGGCGATGTCGGCACCCGACAGAGCGGGAGGACGGCGAGGCGATCCCGGAGCGGCTGCCCATGGAGCTTTCAGGGGCACCGGGCGACGGCGCACTGCGCCCCGCCTCTCACGCGAGCGTGAGGAACAGCTTCTCGAGCTCCTTGCGGTCCAGGTCCTTCTCCGGGCTGGTCATGCACTGCTCCATGCCGCTGGCGATGATCGCGAAGCCGGCGCGGTCCAGCGCCTTGGAGACGGCGGAGAGCTGCGTGACGACGGCCTTGCAGTCCTTGCCCTCCTCGATCATCCGGGTGACGGCCGCGAGCTGCCCCTGGGCGCGCTTGAGGCGGTTGACCACAGGGGTCATGTCATCGGGGTTCAGGTCCATGGCGTTCTCCTCGGGTCGGTCCGCACACCCGAGAGTATACCCCCTGGGGTGTCCTGCATACCCCCTGGGGTATGTGGCAGGCTCGGCGACGGAGGCGGTCGCGCCGCGAGCCTCCGACCCACCTCTCGAAAGGCCCCTCGTGACACCCACCCTCGCGCTCACCCTGCTGCTGGCCGTGCTCATCGTAGTCTCCCTGGGGCTGCTCGGCGGCGGGGGCTCGATCCTGACGGTGCCGATCCTCGCCTACGTGGCGGACCTTCCGGCCAAGGAGGCGATCGCCGCCTCGCTCGTCGTGGTCGGCGTGACCTCAGCCGTCGGCGCCGTCAGCCACGCCCGCGCCGGCCGGGTGCGGTGGCGCACCGGGGTGACCTTTGGGGCCGCCGGGATGGCCGAGGCCTTCCTGGGCGGGCTCCTCGGCGGACACATCCCGAGCACGGTGCTGATGGTCGCGTTCGCACTGATGATGATCGCGACGTCGGTCGCGATGCTCCGGGGCCGACGGGGCGCCCCCGCGGAGGAGGGACCGAGCCGGGAGCCGTCCGCGAGCAGGATCGTGCTCGAGGGGCTCGCGGTGGGCCTGGTCACCGGGCTCGTCGGCGCGGGCGGCGGCTTCCTGGTGGTGCCCGCGCTGGCGCTGCTGGCCGGACTGCCGATGCCGGTCGCCGTGGGCACGTCGCTGGTGGTCATCGCGATGAAGTCATTCGCAGGTCTCGCCGGCTATCTCACCTCCGTCTCGCTGGACTGGGCCCTGGTGGGCGGGGTGACGCTGGCGGCCGTGCTCGGCTCCCTGCTCGGCGCGCGAGCGGCAGGCCATCTCCCCGAACGGGCGCTGCGCACGGGCTTCGGGGTGTTCGTCCTCGCCATGGGGGCTCTCGTCCTCGTGCAGGAGCTTCCGGGCGCAGCCGGCGCCGTCGTCGGCGGAGTCGTGGCGCTTCTCGCCCTGCTCGCCGCCGGATGCTGGATGCTGGTGTCGTCCTGCCCGCTGCACACCGCCCGACCCGCCTCGCATACCCCCCGGGGTACCTGATACCCTCGGGGGTATCCCGTCCGCTGTCCATCCCGCACACCCACTGGAGGAACGATGCTTCTCGAACGGATCTACGACGAGGACCTGTCCCAGGCCGGCTACTTCATCGGCTGTCAGGCGCAGAAGGAAGCGCTGGTGGTCGATCCGCGGCGCGACATCCAGGTCTACCTCGACCTCGCCGCCCACCACGGCATGACCATCACCGCCGTGGCCGAGACCCACATCCACGCCGACTTCCTCTCCGGCACCCGCGAGCTCGCCGCCGCCACCGACGCCACGGCGTACGTCTCCGGCGAGGGCGGCGAGGACTGGCAGTACGGCTTCGAGGCCGAGCGCCTGCACGACGGCGAGTCGATCCAGCTGGGCAACATCACCGTCACCGCCCGCCACACCCCGGGCCACACCCCCGAGCATCTCAGCTACCTGGTCACCGACGGCGCCTTCGCCGACGAGCCCGGCTACTTCCTCACCGGCGACTTCGTGTTCTCCGGGGACCTGGGCCGCCCGGACCTGCTGGACGAGGCCGTGGGCATGGAGGACACCCGCTTCGCCGGCGCGAAGCAGCTGTTCGCCTCCCTGAAGAGCGCGTTCCTCACCCTCCCCGATCACGTGCAGGTGTTCCCCGGCCACGGCGCCGGCTCCGCCTGCGGGAAGGCGCTGGGCGCTCTGCCCTCCACCACGGTGGGCTACGAGCGGAGGTTCGCCTGGTGGGGCCCGTTCCTGCAGAACGACGACGAGCAGGGCTTCATCGACGAGCTGCTGGACGGCCAGCCCGACGCCCACGCCTACTTCGCCCGCATGAAGCGGCAGAACACCGACGGCCCCGCCCTGCTGGGCGAGCGCCCCGCCCCGCGCGAGGTGGCGACCTTGGAGCTCTCCGGCGGCCTCGCCGACGGCTCCCTCGCCCTGGTGGACACCCGCCCCGTGGCGGAGGTCCATGCGGGCACGGTGCCCGGCGCGCTGTCGATCCCCTCCCTCGGCAAGGCCGCCACCCACATCGGCTGGGCCTTCGACCCCGAGGCCGACGACGCCCAGCTGGTGGTGCTCGCGCCCGACGCGGCCACCGCCGCCGCCTACGGCGACCACTTCGTGCGGGTGGGCGTGGACGCGCTCACCGGCTACATCCCCTCCCTGGACGGGCTGGAGCTGTCCGCCCCCGCCACCGTGGCCCCGGCGGACCTCGCCGCGCTGCGCGCGCAGGAGCCGGATGCGCACCTGCTGGACGTGCGCACGCGCACCGAGCACGCCGCCGGCACGGTGGACGACGCCGACCAGCTCTCCGCCGGCAAGGTGCTCTTCCACCCCGACGACCTGCCCGCGAAGGACGCCGGGCGCCTGATCACCTTCTGCCAGTCCGGGCTGCGCAACTCCGTGGCCGCGGCCGCTCTGCGCCGCGCCGGCTACGACGTGGTGGAGCTGCAGGGCAGCTACGCCGGCTGGTCCCGCTGGGCCGCCGCACAGCACGACCTGGGGATCACCGGAGCTGACGCCCGATGACCGCCACCCCCACCACTCGCACCGTGACCCCTGCCGAGCTCGCCCACCGCCTCAGCACGGACCCCGAGCTGATGGTGATCGACGTGCGCACCCCCGGCGAGTTCGAGACCGTCCACATCCCCGGCTCCCACAACGTGCCGCTGGACCTGCTCACCGCCCACACCGACACGCTCGCCGGCCGCATGGGCGAGCACGTGGTGCTGGTGTGCCGCTCCGGGGCCCGCGCCGGGAAGGCCTGCGAGGCGCTGCAGCAGTCCGGCCTGGAGGGCATCGACGTGCTCAACGGCGGCATCGCCGCCTACCAGGACGCCGTGGGCGGCGTGAACCGCAGCGGCGGCCGCTGGGCGATGGACCGCCAGGTGCGGATGACGGCGGGCACCCTGGTGCTCGCCGGCACCCTCGCCGGGCAGCTGGTCCACCGGCGCCTGGGCCTGGTCGCGGGCGCGATCGGCGCAGGGCTCACCTACTCGGCGCTCAGCGACACCTGCGCCATGGCCGCGGTGCTCGCCAGGATGCCGTGGAACCGCACGGCCGACTCCCCCACCGTCGAGACCGCCCTGGTGCCCGGCGGCGTCACGGCGCGCTGAGGCCACCCGACGAGGTCTCCCGCCCCGCGCCGGAGCCCGATGCTCCGGTGCCGGGCGGCCTCCCCCTCCGCGGGGCGCGCCGGACCGTGCCCCGCACCCCGCTCACACCCCTCCTCTCTCACCTCTCACCGAAGGAGCACGCCATGTGCCGAGCCACCACCTGCAACACCTGCGGCAAGACCACCTGGGCCGGCTGCGGCCAGCACGTCGACCAGGTCATGAAGGACGTCCGCCCCGCCGACCGCTGCCCCGGCCACGCCGAGGCGGCCCCGGAGAAGGGCTTCTTCGCCCGGCTGCTGGGTCGCTGAGGCCACCACCGCTTCGCCCTCTCGCAGGGCGACCGCGTTCTGGCCGTTGACCTGCATCCACACGATCTGCTTCGCCAGCCCCCTGACCCGACACCGCGGCTCAGCGGGTCAGCGCCTCCCGGGCAAGGGAAGTCGCCTCCGGGGAGAAGCAGAAGCCCCGCTCGCCGAGCCGCGACGTCACGGTGCCGGTGTTGGCGAGCAGATGCCAGGCAGGCAGGTCGAGGATCGCCCCGGTGGTGACGGGGCCGGACTCGTTCGGTCCGATGATCGCAGTGAGGACGCGCGCGATCTCGACCATCGGCAGCGGCAGTCCCGGTTTCGTCGTCGCGACGTAGGTCAGGAGCACCACCTGGGCGAGCTCCTCGGTCTCGTACCTGCTCGGGAAGAGGGTGTCCAGGAAGAGCTCTCGCACGTTACCGGCCCGGTAGTACGCCCTGGCGCGTCGTGTGAGCAGGAGGGCACCCTTGTGCTTCCGCAGGATCCCGGCGCGCTGCAGGGAGGTGCGGAACATCTGCAGCGGGATGGCGTGGACCTCGCGGTTGTTCGTCCCGGGCCAGTCCGCCATCTGGGGCAGGACCGCGCTCGCGGCCTCGACGTCGGCAGGACGGAGGTAGCCGGCGCCGGTCAGCGGGATGCCGCCCTCGGCGTCGGCTCGCTCGAGGAACCAGGTCAGGGCGCGCAAGGCCGACTCGACTGCGCTGTCCGGGAGCGGGGCGAGCGGGGCGCCGAGCAGCAGAGCTCGGTCCATCAGGTCCTGGCCGGCGCGGGCGCGGCCGATCAGGGTCAGCGGCTCGAGGAGGAGCGCAGTCACGACGTCGTCCTCCGGGCCGGCCAACATCGTCGTGCCCGACCACAGCTCCAGGTCCAGGGCCGCGACGTCGAAGAACGCCGGGTCCTCCAGGAGGCTCTTCAGGTCCTCCTCGTCCCGCAGCCCGCCGCAGTCCTCGGGCGGGGCCGCGCGGCTCCCGCCCGTGGCCCGGGCTGGGGCATCACCCGCCTCCGCCTCCCGCACGGACTCGACGACGATCCCGAGGTCCCAGCCGTCGCCGTAGTCGTAGAGGTACTCCAAGGTGTCGCCCTCCGCCTGGAGCAGCTCGCCGAGCGTCACCTCGCCGGCGGGGATACCGTCAGGGTCCTCCCCCTCCTCGACATCGGAGTCGCACAGGAATTGCTGCGCGGCCTCGTCGAACGGGTCGCCGCCCGCGGCGAAGCGCCACAGGTGGTAGCCCGCCCAGTCGAAGGCGGTCTGGAGCACGGTGTGCACGTCCTCGAGGGAGAGGTCGCTGCGGAGCTCAAGACGGCGCCAGATCGGCGGGGTGGAATGGTGGAGGTCGACGCGGACGGTGAGGACCAGGACGGCCGACGGCTGCGAGCGTCGCCGGTCGACGGGTTCGGTCGCGTTGCCGAACACCTCGTGGTCGAGGCCGGCAGTCATCTCACGGAAGCGGGCGAGGATGTCGTCCCCGGCGTCATCGGTGGAGGGCATGGGGTGATCGTAGGGGCCCGGAAGCAGTCAGCGCGGCCGGCAGGACTCGACCGCAGCGCTCCAGGTACCGAAGCGGTCGACGACGGTCGAACGGGAGGGCGCCGCGTTCTCCTTCGACCAGGTGCCGTACTCGACAGCCCCGCCCTCGGGGTGCTCGATGAGGAATCGGGTCATGTGCTCCCCCACCTCCGCGCGACTGCGGTTCTTGATCTTCGATGCATTGGGGGTGCCGCCGGCCTCGGTCAGCAGCTCGGACCAGAGCTTCCCGGTGCGGCGCTGCAGCGTGGCCATCGTGGGGCGGCCCTCGGCGCGGGCCCAGGCGGCGTACCCGGCGGTGGTGATCCGCGGGCCGAGGGCATCGATCGCCGCGCGCACATGCTCGAGGGGGTCGGGCTCGTCGGCCGGGGTGTCCCAGTCGCGGGGCGCGGTGATCTCCTCGACCCAGGCGGGGTCAAAGTCCTCGGGCGTGTGGAGAAGGGCGAGGGCCGTCGCGACCGTCTCGGTCCAGCTGCCTCCCTCGTGGCCGCACAGGCGCTGTCGGATGAGTGCGCCGGACGGTGCGGCAGGGTGCCGGGCGAGCCACTCCTCGACGGCCCGGAAGGTGGTGCCACCGTCCGGGGCCTGCACGGCGGAGAGGACAGCCGCCCAGAGATCTTCGTCGCTGAAGGAGCTGCGCGGTGCGCCCTTGTCCGTGCCGATCCCGGCGGCCTTCAGGGCTTCGTTCCAGGTGCCGAAGCGGATCGCGGCGGTCTGGTGACCGGGGACGTCGTGCTCACGCGCCCAGGTGGTGAAGGCCTGGCAGGTGGTGCGGCCGGTCTCGGCATGGAAGGCGCGGAGGTCCTCGATGATCTCCGCCTCGGTGCGTCGGGTGGCCTCCCGGGGCGCATCGAAGGCGGGCTCGTGCCGGGAGCGTCGGCGGCCCAGGAGCTGACGCATCTGTTCGACGGACAGGCCGAGCGCTGCCGGTGCCTCGGCGAGCGGGGCGGCGGGGTGGACGAGCGACCAGTGCTCCGCGGCGCCGTCGTGCTCGGAGCGGCGCGCCCGCGCAAGAACCTTCGCGGCGGCGCTGAGGTCGGTGCTGGACCAGGGGGTGTCCCGGGAGAGGATTTGACGGATCCGCTCGCGGGTGACGCCGAAGAGGTCGCCGATCTCCTGGAGGGTCGCGCCGAAGGCGTAGAGGCGGGCGCTGCGGCTCGCACGGAGGTCCTTGCATCCGATACCGGCGAGGACCGTGTCGAGGTACCCCGGCTGCCCCGGCGCGACGACCCCGAGCTCTTGGTCTCGCGGAACCCGCACAAGGCGCAGCACATGCGCGTGCGGGATGCCGAACACCGCTTCCGCCTCCCACCAGGCGCTGTCCGCATGTTCGCGCCGCCAGGCACGGAGCCGACGACGAAGCGCCGCGGCGATCACGGCAGACCCGCCCGGCACGGCCTCTTCGATCGCGGTCTCCACCGAGTCGGGGTACACATCGAGGAGCTCCCCGATCTCGCTGGGGACGAAGCCCTGTTGCGCGAGGTCGAGCGCGCGGTGGACCTCCGCCTCGCTGAGAGGCGGGTGCGGAGCGTCGCTCGCGGGAGCGAGCAGGACGTCAAGCGCTGCGATGGACATCGGATCCCCTTCCGGTGGCACTGCACGAGGTGATACGACGAGTGTGTCGGCGGGGTGTGACAGGTGAGCCGGAACAGCGTCAGAACAATCTGCCTTGCCCCATCTGCGCCCCATCGCGAGCCCTCTCTTCCATCCTCGCGAGGTGCTTCGCGCTATTAACGAGTTCCGCGTCTGCCCATCGCGCCGCGACGAACGTCCCCGCGCGAGTGACAAGACCGGTAACCGTCCAGCCCCGGCCAGCAGCCCTGCCCTCCTCTTGAATCTTCTTCGCGTCCCGCCTGATACCGACAACCACCACGGTCCTGGCGATCACGACGACGAGAACCCCCAAGAGAGCCGCAGGTAGCCAGACCGACAGAAGCATGGTCATCACCAGATCCATCGAGTAACTCAACGCGACGAAGACCCAGGAACTCATCACGTCGAGGGGCGTGGGATCAGGCTTTTGCGACGCGCTCGCAAGTATCAGGATGAAGGCCGAGAACGCGCCCACCACCAGGGCGCCTGCAATTGGAATGAAGACCGGCACTGGTCGCACCGTCGGAAGCGGGTCCCACTCGAAGTTCCGGGCAATGACGAACGGAATCACGACGCACACGAGTAGATGTGCCACCCCACAGGCCACCAAGGCAAGGGCAGGATTCACCCTCGGGAGCCCGTCGAGTGTATCTACTCGGTTATCTGCGCGCGTCTTCCGTTTCTGCGCACGCTTCAGTAACAAGGATTCCGGACCTGGCTCGAAAGTGGCGATGAAGACGGCGATCGCCAGCATGGTCAGATATACCGGAACTGCGATGACGAGCGCTGTCCCCGCCTCTGCGGACCGAGTCGCCCCCACCGTCAGAAGGAACATCGCTGGGGTCAGTGCAGTGATGGGGAGGACTCCGAGGGCGAGGAGGAACGAGCGCACATCGGCCTCCTGCTCCTGATCTCCCAGGGCCATCTGGCCTCCTACGATGGCGACCAGGACGCCGAACTGCACCGTAGCGACCACGCCGAAGCCCCAGCCGAGATACTCGGTGATCTGCTCTCCCGCGCGCAGCACCGAGTCGCCGAGGAACGGCTCCGCCGTGCTCGAACGGTCGAACATGAGCGCCACCTTGATGAGGGTAGGCGCCAAGCAGAACACCGCCACCATGGAGACGACGAGCCCAATGGCCGATCTCACGGACGTCCGGGCCGGTGCGAACGACCCCATCACGGCGGCTCTCTTCCCCATGGGCACCCTCTCTCGTCAGCTCAGCGATGTATCACGGGGAGACAGACCAAGTAGCTGGCTCCCCTCCCCAGCCCACGCCACAGCCAACTGATCCCTCGCTCGCGTCGCCCCCACGTACAGCAGCGACCGCTCCTGCAGCTCCGCCGCCTCCCGCGTCTGCTCGTCGTACGCACCTCGCGCCACGTCGACGCTCGAGGAGTCATCCACCCCGAACAGAACCACGTGCGTGAACTCCATGCCCTTGGCCCGGTGGAAGGTCATCACCAGCGGCGCCCCTCCGCGGTAGCTCGTGTTGCGGTCGACGGAGACGACGCGCAGGCCGCGGTCGTCGAGGGCGCGCACCAGGGTGTCGCGGGTCTTGTTGAACCGGGTGAGCACCCCGATGGTCGAGGGGTCCCCTCCCTCGTCGGCGATCGCCTCGGTCCACTGCCGGATCAGGTCGGCGACCTTCTCGATCTCGTCCGCGAGGTCTACCGCCGGCAAGAACGTCACTTCCGGCCCTGTGCGGATCGAGCGGAACGTGCCGCGCTCGGGCCCATGCGCGACCTCGCTGCTCGGCAGGTCGTCGTCCTCCATGGCGGCGATGTCGAAGTCGCCGCCGCGCAGGATCGAGACGGCGAAGTCGAGGTTCTGCGCGGTGGTGCGGTAGTTGAGCTTGAGCCGCCGCGACCGGCCACGGATCGCGATGCCGTACCGGCCGAGCTTCACGGGGTTGGAGTAGATGCGCTGGTGGGAGTCCTCGGCGATGAACATGTCGTCCTCGCCCTCGGCGACCAGAGCCCGGAGCATTTGCCATTGCGTGGGGCGCAGGTCCTGGCCCTCGTCCACCAGCACGTGGTCGGCGACCCGCTCCCCCGTCGCCGCGGCGCGGGCGTCGAGGATCGCGGCGGCGACCGCGGAGGTCTCGTCCCAGTCCAGAGCGGAGTCGCGCTGTCCGCCTTCGCGGTAAGCGGCGATTACCGACCACACCTCGCGTCGCTGGGCACGGCCGAGCCGGGTCCCGCGGCCCGTGCGGGAGACCCGCAGGTAGTCCGCCTCCGTCAGGATCCGATGGGGCAGCACGACCTCTCTGTACTCGTCGATGAGGAAGGCGGCGGTGACATGCGGCTGTGAGCGGTCCCGGAGCGCGCCAGTTGCGTCTGCGGCCTGGATCGCCGCATCCCATTCGCGGGCGTGACGGGAGAACTTCGGGGTCCGCGTGGTCCAGCCGAGCACGTCGGCCATCGGCGTGAGGTCCTGGGCAGAGGTCACGGCGCCGTGGGCGATGCGGTCCACGCCGGTGACATGGATGCCCGGCGCTCCGAGCGCATCCGGGCGCGGGATGCTCGGAGCGAGGGCACGGACCTGCTGCGCGAGCGCGTCGGCGAGGGTGCGCGTGTAGGTGGTGAGGACGATTCGGGCGCTGTCGCCGTTCTCCGCAGCCTTGCGTGCCAGGCGCACAGCGCGATGGACCAGGACCACGGTCTTGCCCGTCCCTGCGCCGCCGGTGACGCGGTAGGGCCCGCGGGTGTTCACCTCGACGTAGGTCTTCTGCTCGGGGTGGAGGAAGATCCGCCACTTCTCGAAGCTGCCGGAGGAGAGCACCTCGGCGAGCGCCGTGTCGTCCTCGATGAGGCGGTAGTTGGCCTGGGATTTCTCGGCACTCAGCGACTGGAGGACGTCCTCGGTGCCCGAGGGGATGCCCACCGCGCTGCCGCCGGTGACGCCGGTGAAGTACGCGGCGCGCACGTCCTCGAGACTGGTCCCGGTGGCGAGATCGAGCAGGGCAGTCCCCTGCCATCCGGTGGTCGACTCGGCGAGCTCGTAGAGAGCGGTGTCGTCGGCGTCCGCCGCCTGCTCAGCGAGGGATGGGTCGAGGCCGAGGTCGTCGATGAGCTGCTGCGCGGTCACCGAGAGCACCGGGCCCGTCGGCACGGCGGGCTCCGTCCGACGGCTCTCCTCGACGTCGAGGGCGAGTTCGTTCTGCGCGGCGGAGCGTGCCGGCGACGACACGGGCTCGGTCCGGTCCTCCGCCGCCCGCTCCGCGCTCCGGGCCCCGGCCTCGCCGTCTCCCGGCGAGCTTGCCTCGACGTCCGCCTCGCGCGCGGCCTCCGCGGCCTGCTGCTCGGCCAGTCGCTCGGCCTCGAGCTGTGCGGCGAGCGCGGCGGCGCGGGAGCGGACCTCCTCCTCGCTGTAGCCGCCTCCGGTCTGCACGGCGTCGTCGTCGGAGCGGATCTCGGTGGTGCCCGAGATCGGATTCATGCGCAGGTAGAGGGTGGGCGCCTTGGCGTAGGCGGCGTCGTGGTTGTAGACGCCCTCGACCAGCCAGACGTTCTGCCCCGACGAGTTCAGGCGGAACACCAGCACCCGGTACTTGCGGTTCACGCGGACGGACCGGATCCGGTCGTCCTTCACGTTCTGGAGCGGCTCGACGTGCAGGCCCGGTGACTCGGGCGTGGTCCGCAGCATCTCGAGGGTGGAGGTGACCTGTCCTGCCACCTCACGAGGCACCTGCTGCAGGGTCGGCAGGAAGGTATCCGAGATGGCGATAATGCCGTCGCTCATGAATCTCCTCCGTCGCTCAGCTCCAGTGCCGCCAGGACAGTCTCGGGGTCCGGTCCGACAATCTCCCACCCATCCTTCTCGAGGGCGGCACGTTCACGGGCCTCGAGCTCCGAGGTGGTGACGCCGACCTTCCGCTCCGGCCAAGCGATCTCCAGCGGGGTGCCGGCGCCGTACTCGTCGCCGATGACGGGCGGTTCGATGTCGTAGCGGGCGAGGACGCCGATGAGCTGCTTCTCGGTCTCGTCGTACGCCTCGTCCAGCGCCTCCTGCCAGGCCGGGGACAGCGGCTCCTCCGCCCCGGTCCCGCGCTCGGGGACGAGGGCGTAGTCGGCAGGGAGCGCGGTCGGGTCCGGCACGGCCTTCGCGTTCGTCGGCCGCGAGTCCTGGGCGCGATCGGCCGCCGACCGCTCCGCGGACGCGGGCGCCGCCGGCGCCTCGGCCGACGGGACGCGCGGAGCGCGCGCCTCGTCCGAGCTCACGTCGATACCCGCCTCGACGAGACTCTTGGTGGTCAGACGCAGGGAGCTGCCGTGCGGCTCCCCCTGGGCGAGGTTCGCCAGGTGCAGCCAAGCCCGCCACAACTCGGCAGAGCTCTCGCGGCGCAGCGCCTCCTCGCGGTCGTCGAGGACGAGGGTGAGGCTCCGACGCGGCGGACCGAGCAGTCCGACGACCGCGAGCTCGTCGCGGCCGCGCACCACGGCAAGGCGCATCGGATCGGTGAACGAGTCGGGCTTCCTCCCGTCGAGGAGGTTCGCGCCGAGGCGCTCGGCGGAGTCCTCACCGGGGGTGGTGAGCGCGGAGCGGTCCGTCGTCGGGACGAGCAGGTACGGCAGCTCCTCGCCGAGGCGCCGCAGGCGGTCGGTCTTCGCCCGTCGGACAACCCGAACCAAGATCTCGAGCGGGGTCGCTCGCAGCATCGGTTCGAGCTCGCGGTACTGGATACCGCCGTCGGCCCACTGCCGGACCATGCCCTCGTCGACGAAGGGCGGCAGGTCGCCGGTGGAGCGGGCGCCCTCCGGGGCGACCTCGCGGGCGGCGTCCTCGTCGAGGTCGGCATCGGTGATCGAGAGGACCATGTACCCGGCACGGCGCACCCGCATCCGCTTGACCGCGTCGTCTGCCACACGGTTCCTCGCTGCGGTGGCGTGGAAGGTGCGTCCGTCGGTGAAGATCGCGATGCCTTGGACGTCGCTGCCCGGCCAGGTGAGGACGAAGTCGGGACGGGCTCCGGCGATGTCAACCTGTGAGGCAAGGGTGAAGGTCTGCCCGCCGTGCCGCACGCTGATGTCGGTGCCGCGGGTGGTGACGTCGGCGCCGTCGATGCCGCGCATGGCCTGGATGAAGGCGTTGCGGAAGCGTCGTTCGAGGGAGGATTCGGTGACGGCGGTCAGCTCGACGTCGCGCTCTTCGACGGCCCACTGCATCGCACCGGGCTGTGCGTCCTCGCCTCCGAGCAGGATATGCAGCGCCTCGATCGCAGTGGTGCGGCGCATGTTCTCGTAGGCGATGGGGCGGACGTACGGCAGCAGGCAGCGGTGGCAGGCGGCGAGGCCCTCATCCTGGCAGGGGCAGGCCTCGAGGGTGCGCAGCCCGGCGATCAGCACGTCCCACGCCGACGGTGCGGAGGCGAGCTCGAAGAGGTATCCGGTGCCGCCGACGATGGTGTCGGAGAGCAGTACGGCCTGGTGCCCGGCCTGGTTCGGGTGAGCGATGACGTCCACCTCGAGGTTGCCGATGCTGCCGCCGAAGCGGGTCTCGATGCCGAGCTGAAGAGCGGCGACGAGGTTGACGAGCAGGTCACCGGCAGCGGCGTCGAGGATCTCCGGCGGGAGGGTGATCAGCACGGTCTCGGTCTGCAGGGTGCGGGAGAGCAGGGCGGGGCGGTTGTCGCCGTCGCGGGCGTAGCGCAGATCGCACCAGGCCTGGTGGTCCTGCGGTTTGTTCCCTCCGGTGTCGGAGTCGTGGTGCCCGCAGCGGGAGCACAGCAGGAATCCGGGGGCCGTGCGCTCCTCACCGGAGATGCGGATCGTCTCGGTGCCGGACTGGGGCCTGCCCAGGTTCAGCCGGGTGAGGGTGGTGCCCCGATCCAGGCGCATCCCGAATCCGGTGCCGACGACGTTCCAGCGGTGGACGGTGCGGGCATCGTGGTAGGAGACCGACAGCGCCTGCTCGAACTGCACCTTCTCTCGATCGTCCTTGGCGTCGCCGATGCGGGTGCGGCTGCGACTCATGGTGGAGTAGACGCGGGTGAGGTCGATGACGTCGCGGTGCTGTCCGGCGTCGGCGATCTCGGCGCTCTGGCAGCTGGGGCAGGCCTGGGGCGGCTGGTCCTGCTCGAACTGGTGCGCGAGGCCGCAGCGGGGGCAGAACGCGGTGGGGCGCAGCGCGGCGCCGTCGATCCCGATGTCGACCGCGTCGACGACGAGCTCACGGCCGTGGGCGTAGAAGTGCGCGCCGGGAGCCAGCTCGGTCAGGGCCGCGGCGCCGGAGCGGGAGTAGCTGACCGGTTCGTGCTTCCAGGTCTCGTCCTCGTCCTTCCAGATGACGGTCGCCTCGAGCTGAACCGCGTCATCGACGAGGGTGAAGTTGGGCAGCAGTCCGTAGCGTTCGAGCACGCCGATCCAGTGGGCGGCATCGAGGGCGGAGACCTCGGCGCTGAGCTGTCCGGCTCTGCCGCGCAGTCGGCGGCGCTCCTTGTCCTGCTCGTCGGCCGACATGCCGGGCTCGGCGCCGATCTCCTCCTGCTCGGCGGAGATCAGGAGGTCCTCGGCGCGGAGAGCGGCCATCGCCTCGGCGCGCTCGTCAGTGACGGGCTGGTTCTCGAGCTGCTCGATGTTGTCCTGGATCCTGGCCCGACGGCGCCGCAGCTCCTCCCGGCTGCGGTTCCACTGTTCGACGGCGCTGCGCAGCGCGGTCTCGAGACCGCTGGGGCCGTCGCCCTGTGGCAGGGCCCAGATGCGCAGTTCCGTGCGAGCGTTCTCGGTGAGACCGTCCCAGGAGTGGGTGACGGTGGTAAAGCGGTCGAGGAACCTTTCGAGGTGTCGTTCGCCGTTGCGCTGGAGCTCCTCGATGACGTGGCCGAGGAAGGTGCCGGGCGCGGCGGAGGCGAGCACCGGGGTGGTTCGCACGGGCGGCGGCACGCGGTCGTCCCCGGCGAGGGTGTCGAGGACGGAGGCGAGCAGCTGGCGGCGCAGGATCTCTAGGGCGGAGAGGTAGGCGCCGGGGGCGCGGACGGTGCCGTTGAGGAGGTCGAGGGGGTCGTAGTAGAGCCCGGCGGCGCGGCCGCGGCCGGCGACGAAGGTGACGTCCAGGGCGTTGCCGGTCTGGCGTCCGGCGCGGCCCACGCGCTGGAGGTAGCTGGCGACGGTCTTCGGGACGGAGGCGAGCAGCACGGTGGAGAGGTCGCCGATGTCGATGCCCATCTCGAGGGTGGGGGTGGCGACGAGGACGTTCGGGGTGCCGGGCGTCTGGGCGCTGTTCTTGAAGCTCGTCTCGTAGTCGAGGCGGTCCTCGGTGTCCAGCAAGGAGGTGTGCTCGCGGGCGACGACGCGGCGCATGTCGCCCTGGTAGAGGCTGCGGTAGTAGGTGGAACTCAGGCTGCTGGGGCCGAGCGTGCCGGGGCAGCGGTGGCGCAGGCACGGCCCGTCCTGCAGCGGGGTGAGGACGGCGTCGGTGCCGGTGACGGTCTCGCGACATTCGTCGCAGACGAGCATCGGAGTGGGGTCTTCGGCGGTGCCGGTGGGGCGGCATGCCTCGATGCGGTCCGGGACGAGGGCGAAGCTGCGCAGGCCGCTGGTGGTCTCGACGACGTCGAGCAGGCCGAGCTCGGTGAGCGCGTCGAGGAGGGGGCGCAGGAAAGTCGAGGCGGTGCCGCGGTCGCGGGCGAGCGCCCTCGCGGTCCAGTCGGCGTACCAGCCGGAGCGGGCGGTCGCGTCCTCGAGCTCGCTCTTAGCCCCCTGTCGGCCGATGCTGGGCAGCTGCGGCAGGGCGCGCCCCGTGGGGAAGGCGGGCATGAGCTCGGGCTCGGGGCGTCCGCCCCAGAGCTTGTAGACAGGCCCGCCTTCGCGGCGGTAAGGCTTCAGCCAGTCGTGGGCGATCGCGCCGTGGGTGCGGAGGCGTTCGAGGATGCCGCGCACCCAGCGGCGGCGCACGGCCGTGTCGTCCCCGTCGAGCTGGCGGGTGCTCGCGCCGAGGGCGCGTTCGGCGGCCTGGTCGAGCTCGTCGTCGGTGGCGCGCACCTGGGCGAGGGCGGAGCCGGTGAGCAGGAGGGTGCGGCCCACCTGGCCGGTCAGGCCCAGTTCGAGGCCGACGTCGAAGGTGAGGCGCTTGACGACGCGAGCCGTGGCGCGTTCCCGGTCCCGGGCGCGGAAGCCACGACGAGGGTCCGCATCCTGGTGCCAGTAGGCGGTGAGCTTGTCGGAGTCGGTGATGGTCGGGTGCAGCAGCCGGTAGCGCTGCTCGTCGGTGGTGGCCTTCGCGAGCATCCGCTCGACGATGGTGCTGATCGGCGCGGGCTCGGTGGTGAGCGCCTCGTGGATCACCGAGCGCATGGTGAGGCTAAAGGAGCGGGCCTCGACGAAGCCGGCGCGGTGGGCGGCGTCCTGGACGGAGTCGGTGAAGACGAGTGCCTTCTTCTCCTGCAGGTCCAGGCCCGGCGTGCCGAACAGGCTGGTGAGGGAGACGGAGAGCAGCGTCGCGAGCCGTGTCCCGAGGAAGCGGATGCCGTCCTTCTCGCCGCAGGCGGGGCAAGTCTGGTCGTTGGCGTGCTTGTCCGCGTCGAGTCCGGCGTGGACGAGCACGCGGAGCACGGCGGCGTCGGGGTCGCCTTCGAGGGGACCATGCCGGTCGAGGGTGGCGGAGGAGAGGTTGAGGTAGCGGCGCCGGGAGGTCTCCTCGGTGGCGACCTCGGGGTCCTCGTCGGTGGTGGTGACGTCGAGGAGGAGGGCACGGAAGCGGCCGGTGCGCTCGGCGGCGTCCTTGCGGATGGTGTCGGGGCGGAGGTCGAGGTCGTCGCCGACGGCGCGGGTGGTGGCGCCCCAGCCGGAGCGGCCGCAGTGGCGGCAGTAGATGGCGGGCAGGGCGAGGTCCTCGTCCTCCTCCAGCGCATCGGACCAGCGGAAGGCGGGGGCGGTGGTCACGGCGCGGTCCACGCGGGTGATCTCGCGCAGCCACAGGTGCGCCTCGAGGTTCGGGAACGAGTTTCGGGGCGCGTCCTCGCGGGCGCGCTCGTGGGAGAGCACGGCGAGCAGGGCGGTGGTGAAGTCCTCGGCGATACGCGGCTGGGTCACCCACGGCAGCACGGTGGCGGCGAGCTCGCGCAGCTCGGTGGCGCGGGAGGTCTCGCGGAGGATCTGGCCGACGAGGGGGTGGGCCAGGAGGAGATCGCGCGGGGTGAGGTCACGCTGCGCGGCGACGGTGCTCGCACGCTCCTCGCCGTCGGCGGTCCAGAGCACGTCGAGGACGTCCGCGGTGAGGGCGTCAGCATCCAGCGGGGTGCCGGGTTCGAGATGGGGGCCGACCGCGGTGGCCATCGAGCCCGCAGCAGGGAACTGCGCGGGGCTGAGCGAGGCCCCGTCCCCCTCCGCATCGCCGGCACGGTCGGCGGTGATCTCTCGGGAGGGGCGCACGAACTGCTCGAGGTCCACGCGGGTCTCGGTGATCACGGCGTCTTCGCCGATGTCGGTGCCGAAGACGGTGCGGGCGAAGTCGAGCATGGCGGTCGCGGCGTCGGCCCCGTCGCCGAGGGTGGCGGAGGTGGCGACGGGGGTGAGGTGCACGCGGCCGGGCGCGATCTGGTCGAGCACAAGTCGCAGGCGGCGCAGCAGCATGCCCACGTCGGTGCCCTGCGCGCCGTCGTAGGTGTGGAACTCGTCGAGCACCAGGTAGCGCAGCGAGGCGGCGGAGGCCTCCCAGAGGGGCCGGTCGGCGCGGCGCAGCAGCAGCTGGTCGAGCATCTTGTAGTTCGTCAGCAGCACGTCCGGGGCGCTGCCGCGGATCATCTCGCGGTCGGTGATGAGGGAGTCCGCGGTGACGACGGTGGAGGGCTCGTGGGAGGCCTCCCCGGTGTAGAGGGCGGCGGTGAGGCCCTGATAGGTGGGGTTCCCGGTGAGCAGCTTCGCGAGGCGGCCGGCCTGGTCGTTCGCGAGCGCGTTTATCGGGTAGAGGATCAGCGCTTTGATCCCGCCGATCCCGGCCTTCTTCGCGCGGGCGGCGTGGGCGAGCACGGGGTAGAGGAAGGACTCGGTCTTGCCGGAGCCGGTGCCGGTGGTGACGATCGTGGGCTGCGGGAGACGGAACCCGACCTCGTCCTGCTCCCCCGGTGCCTGCGGGCTGGTGGTGAGGCGGGAGAAGGCGGCGGCCTGGTGGGCATAGGGCTCGAACCAGTCCGGCAGGCTCGGAACGAGCTCTCGTGCCCAGGCGGCGTCACTGCCACCGGCGAAGGGCAGGCGGGTGCGCAGGTAGGGGCCGAGGAAGATCCCGGAGCGCTCATCGGTGAGGAAGGCGTCCAGCGCGCTCGCAACCGACGGGTCCGCCAGCGAGATCGCCGTGGTCACGTAGTCGATGACCGCGCGGCGCAGATCCGCGGCCTGCCGGGTGGGCAGCAGCTCCGTCATGATCCGTTCTCCTCCATCCGCCGGGTGAACTCGGCGTAGGCCTGGCGCATGTCCGCCTCCCGGTCGAGGATCCGGAACGGCTGCTCGTAGACGATGGTGCGGCCGGTGCCGGTAGCGCTGGGATGTACGGCGGTGCGGTCCTCGAGGGGCAGGCCCGTCTCGGGCCGGCCGGCCTTGTTCCAGGCGGTGCGGACGGAGCTGGGGATCTGGCGACCGTTCGCGTCGAAGATGTACGCCTTCTTCCCCTCACCGCGGTCATAGTCGTTCAGGACCCCGAACTGGGTGCGGTAGATCGTCACCAGATCATCGATCGAGATGCCGGTGACGATCGCCATGATCGCGTCGATCTCCACCAGTGCCTGGCGGCGGTCCTCGTCGATGCGCAGAGGCGAGGCCATCGACCACTCGGGGCCGACGTCGCTGAGGGCGGGGCGATTCAGACGGTCGAGTCCGCCGGTCCATGCATCGAGGCGAAAGCCCTTGTCATACACCGATTCCCGCAGAGATGAATAAGCTCCTGTCAATGAATTCAACCGCATCACCCTCAGCGTCGCCGCCAAGGCCAGCGGATGCAGGTGATCCACAACAGGAAGTCGATATACGACAGAAAGTGAAATATTAGACGCCGTCGACGAGCGGACGACCATATCGGACAGCAAGCTCGACATTGATGCCGCAGCAAGGACCAAATCCGTCAAATCCCCCTCGGGGAGCCCGATCGAATATACAGTCAGGACCTGGGAAGCCTCAGGAGGGAAGAGGGCGGGAAACAAGGTTCTCTCGCCATTGACGGCAGCCATTGCTCGCCACATCAGTCGATAGTGTTCACGCACAGGGGTGACGCGCGCAGTCCCGCCATTGCGTCCCGTACCCAGCGCCCAAGTCCCATAGGACTCGTCATACTTTCGAGGGGAAGCCGCCAGACGAACCGGCTTGTATTCCGTAGCCGGCAGGAAATTAGGGTCGAGCCATTCAATGCCAACGAACGAATAGTCCTGCTGATTAGACATCGACTCATTACGCTCGGCGTATATTGGCGTAGAATTGGAGAACATTGCACCCTGAAGGATCAGGTCACCCCAATCCGTCGGCCGCCCCCACCTTCGCTCTATGTCACCATTTGTGCGAGCCTTAGCCTCATCCCAACCAAGACTAAATTTCGGCTCGAGATCAATCAGCTTCTTAGACTTTGAGAGCTTATTGAGCACGGCTGCGGATGAAGAGTTAACACTAGCGAGCATCCTCGATGACCCGACGCTTACCTTCGGATCCCCCGACTCCATCAAAGCGTGCCAGAGCCCAAGCTCGCGCACAGTATTTCTCTGAATTCTCCGGAGATGGGGAGAGAGATCCCACTTCCCGCTACTGTCTTTAAGTCCAGGCTCAACACCAGTTCCATCGTGAGCGAGGGAGCCTTCAACGACCGATGGATGATAAAGCGCTACCGCACTTATGAAATCTACTACTCGACGCGCGCCGTAAATGTTCACCGAATAGAGCATCTGATCTGAAACTTCGGAGAACAGGCGGAGTTTATTCAGGAATCTCCAATGCCGACGAAGCCTCGGATACAAGGCGGAGCGCATTGAATACCCTCTAGCGTCGGTAAAGTGAGACACCGGATGCACGAGCGCCGCAATTCCCGAGTCGGACGCGTTCCTCCAAGTCAGCGACATGAAGTCTCGGTAGAGATCCGGCCTGGTCCCCTGGAGCTCAGGGTACATCGACGATGCTGCAACAAATTCAGCGATTGCAGAAATGTTTGAAGTTTCGCACGAAATAACCTCAAGAGCCCCTTCGCGTGAGAGCACTCCCTCGCGCCTGATCGCTTTCTCAGCGTTTGATGGCTTACTCGTTATCGCCCACCAGGGATCAAATTCCCCCAGTAGCGCGGCGACCTCTAGGTCCGGCCGGACCCACGGCGGGTTCCCCACCTGCAGGTCGAAGCCGCCGCGGCCGAAGGCGGCGGCGAAGTCGAGCTCCCAGTGGAAGAACCGCTGCTCGGTCGCGATCTCCACGCAGCGCTTGAGCCACTTCGTGTTGTTCACGAGCTGCTCGATGTTCGCGGCGCCACCCGCACCAAACATCATCTCGACCATGTCGAGCTCGTCCCACACGTCGGCGCTGCCGAGGGCGAGCTGACCCGCGCCAGGCCCACCGACCTTCTTCGTGTGCTTCACGACCTCGAGAGATGTGCCGAGGATCTTTTGCACCGTCTCGAGCCACTGGTGGAACGTCGGCGGCGCCACATCGTCGTCAGGGAGGACGGGCCAGAACCACAGCGCGCACCAGGCATTCATCACCAGGCGCAGCCGCTGGTAGGCGGAGTTCGCATCCGCCAACGTCTCCTCGATCTGCTCCCGGGTGACCTCGCCGCCCTCGGCGGTCTCCGCGCCCCACACGGGGATCGCGCGGCGGGAGGCCTCCTCCGCGGCGCGAATGCGGCGCAACGCCAGGCCCCACAGCTCCTCGACCCTCTGCGAGAGCTTCTGCAGCTGCGCCAGCTGAGGCTTCGCGAGCTTGCCCGCCCAGCCCTTCGCGTGATCACGCAGCTCCTTCGCCACGTCCGGCGCGAGCTTCTTGATCTCTGCGTCGGATGCCGCGGCGAGCCACCCCTCCCCCGGTAGGAGGAAGTGGAAGATCGTGCCGTCGACGCCGGCGCGGGTGCCATCAGTCCCCGGTTCGTCATGGACCGTGCAGAGCGGGAGGTTTTCCGGCGCAGTCTCCACCACGGCCTTCAGCCGTGCCTGCGCGAGGGTGTCGGCAGAGTAGACGGCGTGACGGGCACCGATAAGAGAGTTGCCGGCGCGCAAGCGCAGACCGAACCACGGCGCCTTCAGACCCGGCGCCATGGTGTCCAGCCACAAGGAAACCTCGGCGAGCTCCACCGCGGTGGAGTTCAGGTCCACCCCGTACACGTTGTGCAGGGCGATGAAGGCCTTCACCCGCTGCAGCTCCTCCGCGTACTGCTCGGGGTCGATGCGCTGATCGAGCTCGTCCTGGCGGCGGGTGAGGTACTCGGCGGCGAGCTGACGCACCGCTTCGATTGCGAACGCGCCGGAGCCGAGGGCCGGCTCGCAGATCGACATCTCCAGGATCTCCGCGGCGGTGGTGCGCCTGCGGCGGATCGGCTCGTGGTCGAAGTTCTCGTCGTCGAACACGACGGTGCCCTCCGGCAGATCGGTCTCGTCGGTGATGACGGGGTCGAGCAGCTCGGCGAGGCCCTGGGAGACGGTGAAGGACGTGATGACCTCCGGGGAGTAGTAGCTCGCGGACTGCTGGCGGGCACGGCCCGAGAGGCGGAACACGAACTCGCCGTGGCGGTAGGTGCGAGGCACTTTCCGGCCGGTCTCGTCCTCAACCATGACGAGGTGCTGGGTCATGGACTCGTCGACGACGTCCTCCGGCACCACCCAGGAGCCGTCCTTCGGATCGCCGCCCTTGGCGACCTCGACGAGGTCCTGGTCTGCGAAGGAGCCGGTGTAGCTCATCAGGGACTCGTAGACTGCGCCGAGCTGGTTGATGCCGAGAGCGACGTAGCTGATGAACCCGCGGTTTTTCCCCTTCTTCACGCGGGAGAGCAGGAGGTTCTCGAGCACGGCCTGCAGGGCCTGGTTCCCGAGCTTCACCTCGTCGATCAGGGCGGTGCGGTTTTTGCGGAAGAGGTCCGCGTCGAGGTTCTCGAACACCAGGGCGCCGCTGCCGTGCTCGGCCATGCCGTCGGCCTGTGCGCCCGTCGGGTGGTGGCCCTTGTTGATGAGGTCGAAGAGGATCTGCAGAGAGCTGTACAGGTAGGTGCCGTGGGCGGCATCGAGCGGGACCTCGCGCTGGGTGAGGTCGCGCAGGCGATCCACCGAGTAGCCGGCCTGGTACTCCGGGGCGCCGACAGGCAGCACGCCCAGCTCCGGGCTCGCCTCCGCATACAGCAGGAACAGGATCCGGTAGAGGTAGCGCAGGGACTGCAGGGCCAGCGGCTGCGCCTGGTCCTGCGGGAGGGGGTCGAGGCCCTGGGCCTCGCGGCGGCGGATCACCTCGTTGGCGATGATCTCGATGCTCTCGCGCACCCCATCGCGGAGGTCCTCGGAGACGCCCACGGCATTGTCGATCGACTCCTGGACGGTGGCGGTCCACCAGATCTGCGAGTTCGCATCCGGGGCGAGGGAGTCCGCGCTGAGCGCGGCGAGCATCCGCTCCACCTCGCCGCCGCGCCTTTGATCGTTGCGCTCGGCGATGGTCTGGAGATCGGCGACGAGATACCGACCCTGCGGCCACAGCTGGGAGGAGGTGAGCACGGCGAAGCGGCCGGCGAGGACGAGCAGGAACTCCGGGGCGTCCTTGCTGATCGCGAGCGCGGAGAGCACCTGCGGGACGGAGGTGAGGCGCTGCTCGTCCTCGGTGCCCTCGCCGAGGATGACATCGGCCGGGAGATGACCGGCCTGCTTGGCGAGGACGTCCTGCACATCGTCGGCGGCGAGCGCATCGAGCATCGCCAGTGGTGCCTCGTCCACGCCGCGGGTTGCGAAGCGGCGCAGCGGGCCGGTGGTGGTCACGTCCCAGCGACCAGGTGCCGCTTCGTCGCCTGTGTCGTCTGTGTAGCCGAGGATCGTGCGGAGCTCGTCGGCGAGCGCGACAGACCGCTCCCCCAGCAGCTCGCGCCGCTGGTCGGGGCGGGCGGTCTCCGGCAGTGCGGCGGCGTCGGCCTGCAGCTCGAGCAGTCGGCTCACCAGGCCGGTGCGGGCAGAGGTGAATCGCTCGCGCGGGCTGCGCCAGTCCGGATCGTCCTCCCCCGTGCTGCGCCACTCCCGCATCAGCGCCTTGGTGCGGGCGGTGAAGGTCTTCGACGCATCATCGGAGGTGAAGTAGTGCTCGCTGATCCAGTCCTCGACCACGTACAGGGCATCGCTGATCGCCACAGGGAAACTCCTCAGGCCTGGGGACGGGGGACGACGACGAGCAGCGGACGCACGAAGGTGCGGTCCGGAAGCATGTCGTGGACGAGCTTCTTCTCCACCTCGAGCGCGTCGCGGGTGGCGAGCAGCAGAGCGGAGCTGCCGCGAGTGCCCTGGGCGTCGGCCTCCCAGCGCAGCTGCTCGGAGTGCCAGCGCTCGACCCGCGCGTTCGCGGCAGCGGTGATGTCCGGCGCGACCTGCTGCTCCATAAACTCCCGGGCGACCGGCACGGCGGCGCGCAGGAGTGCCTGGTACTGGTCGGGGTCCGCGACGGCGGTGCCGATCGCGTCGGGGCCCAGGCCGATCTCCTGGAACAGGGTGGAGGGGGCGACGTGCGGGAGGGCGCGCGGGGTGCCGTCGTCGTCGGCGATGCCGAGCACGGTGGAGGAGACGATCTGGCCGCGGGCGGTGGTCAGGGTGCCCTGGAAGATGATCCAGGGGCGGTCCACCTGGCCGTGGATCACGAACACCTCGCCGCTGGGGACCCCGGCGAGAACGCGGTCGCTCATCCAGTCCAGGACCGGGTGGAGCGGACCGAGGTAGTGGACGTCGGGCCAGTTGGTGCCTGAGTCGTCGTCGAGCGCCGCGCGCAGGCGGCTGCTGGCGACGTCGGTCCGGGAGGTCAGGCGCAGCGTCTCCTTCACAAGGCGGTCTGCGAGGTAGCTCTGCGGGAGATGGTCGAGGCGTCGGCCGAGGTCCTCGCCGGGGGTGAACTGGATCAGTCCCGTCGGCTCATCGAGCACGAGGTCCACGCCGCCCTGGGCGACGGGGCGGCCCGGCTGGGTATGCAGTTCGGTGAGGCCGGAGACGAGGAAGTCGGCGTCGGAATCGAACAGGCCGGTCTCGAAGGAGGTCTCCTGGGCGGCGCGGTGGCCGTCGGGGCGCCGCGGCTGCGGGGCGGAGTCCTGGGCGAGCAGGCCCTGGAGGAAGGCGTTCATCGGGTGGAGCTGCTCGACCTCGGGGAGCACCTCCTCGACGTCCTTCGCGCTGCGGAGCACGTCGATGAGTGCGCGCTCCTCCGCCTTCGCGTCGTACTTCTGCATGAGCGAGGCGGCGTCTCCGAGCTGCTCGTGCGCTTCCCTCTCGCGGTCCAGGAGGCGGCGCAGCACGTAGATGTCGCCGTCGAAGCCCTCGACCTCGGAGAGGTCCAGGAGCAGGGCGGTGATCTGCGGGGGCGTGCGCTGGCCGTAGCGGTCGATACGGCCGTTGCGCTGCTCGATCCGGATCAGGGACCAGGGGACGTCGAAGTGGATCAGCTCATGGCACTGTGCGTGCAGGTTCACGCCCTCCGAGGCGATGTCGCCGGTGATCAGCACGCGGATCGGCGAGGAGCTCTGCTTGAAGGACTCCACCACGCGCTGCTGCTCCACATCCGTGAGGCCGCCGTGGAGCACCGCGATCTGGTCGTCCCTGAGCCTCAGGTCCTTGAGCAGATGCTCGCGCATCCAGGAGAGGGTCGCGACGCGCTCGGCGAAGACGACCACGCGCTCCGGGGAGGTGCGGGAGACGCCCTTGTCCTTCAGCAGCTCGACGAGGCGGCGGTACTTGCCCGAGCGGGGTGAGCCATCGTTCGGGATGCAGGCGTCGTTCAGCGCCGTGAGGCGGAGAAGGGCGTCGGCCTCTGCGGCGTGGGCGCTGCTGGGCGGGACCTCGGCGAGGTGATCCACCTCCACCATCCCCAGCAGATCCCGGGTGCGGTTCCGGAGCGTCGCCTTCAGCGCGACCGGCGAGGAGAGGAACGCCTTGGCGAGCGTCCACGGGAACAGCTGCGAGCCCCTGCCGGACATCGGTCCGTGGCCGACGGGCGGGTGGGTCCAGGTCTGCGCGATCTCCCGGGCGACCGCGAGCTCCTCCTCGGAGGCCTTCACCGGCAGCATCTCCGGCGGGCGGCGCTCGGCCCAGTTCTCCCCCACCTCGTCCTTCACCGAGTCCGAGTAGCGGTGACGGCGGATCATCAGGCGCTGCGTCGCGCCGTCGGCGATCTCCCGCTTCGGGGACACGGCCGTCGGCTCCAGCAGGCTGATCAGCTGGGCGAAGGAGTCGTTGGAGCCGTTGTGCGGGGTGGCCGAGGCGAGGACCAGCGCGTCCGTGTTCGGCGCGAGCACGTGGGCGAGCTGGTTGTTCTGCGTGGACTGGTTCGTGACGTTGTGCGACTCGTCGATCACGACGGCGTCCCAGCGGTGATGGCGCAGGTCGTGGACGAAGCGGTCCTGCTTGAGGGTGTCCATCGAGATGATCACCTTCTCGAAGAAGGTGAAGGGGTTCCGGGAGGCCGGCAGCTGCTGCTTCACCTGCTGCACGCCCTCGGAGTCCAGGCGCACGAACGGGATCGCGAAGCGGGTCCACAGCTCGTGCTGCATCTGCTCGAGCACGTGGCGGGGGCAGACGATGAGGATGCGCCGGCCGCGGCCGCGTCGGATCAGCTCCGAGAGGATCATGCCGATCTCAAGGGTCTTGCCCAGGCCCACCGCATCCGCGATGAGCAGGCGCGGGCGGATCCGCTCGGGGTCCAGTGCCATCTCGACCGCCTCGCGCTGGTACGGGAGATCATCGGCGAGCATCTGAGTGGAGACGGTGAGCTCGGCGTGGTCGACCGGGACCGGGGTCTTGCGGAGTGTCGACTCGATCCATAGACGGGTGCGGCGGTAGCGCGGGGAGGTGTCCGCGACGACGGTCGCGTCCTCGGGGGCGAGCGCTCGGATCCTGTCGAGCGTGGAGTAGAAGGAGGCGGTGGTGTCCTTGACGAAGTCGCTCACGCCGCGGACGGAGTACAGGGGGCCGTCCGGTGTGTCCTCGACGGAGGTGACGAGCCAGGTCTCGTCGCGGACGACGACCAGGGAGCCTGGGGAGATCACTCCGGAGGTGACCTCGATCTGATGCACGCTCACTGCATACCCTCCTGCTCATCGCATCCTCTGGCGACTCTACGACACCTGTCGACTCGAGCACTGGTCAGAGCGACTGGCTGTACTTCTCGCTAGTTTCTGTTACCGGTCCGGAACCTAAGGCCACGCCGTCACCTGCGCCCTCTCTGAACCATCGATCGTCGGTGCGCATCATTCGCCTCAGAGGCGACCCACAGCGCAGCGAGGGGAACTCCCAGCCCACACGTCAAGAGGTTCCCCACGATGCCGAGGAGAAGCAGGATCGGCGCCATGATCACCGATGAAAGGACGTCCCCGGCGTCCAACTTCGGGCTTGGAACACGCAGCAGGTACCAGCCGATGGCCAACGCCATGCAGAGCGTCGGCACCGAGATCGCCCACAGTGAAAGGAGCGGAGGTATCCACTCGAACTTCGCGTCGACCCACCGGCTGACGGGGAACGAGAGAAGCAGCGCCCACAGACCGCCGAGGACCACCCACCAGTCGAGAGGCTCATCGGCGGATGGCTGCTTCGCCGGAGAGGATGGCGCGAAGGGCCTGCCATCAACTGGCACCGCCAGCCGGACGGCAGAGTCACGATTGGCACCGCTCGCCACTTGCCCCACTGTCCCCCGAGGTCGAGCGCGCAGCGCCCGCTCATAGGCAAATGGCGCTTCTATCGAGGCGCGATAGTCCTTCGCGCTCCGAGGTTGCTCCATACAAGGGTGCAACGGCCAGGGCTTGCCAATCGCGTCGAAATATGCGCAGCCTCCGCGCTTGTTGCGAAAGAACCACACAGGCTGGAAGCAGAGCGGGCACTGAGCGTTGGGCTCTTCAGGCGGAGGGTCCCAATTCTCCGCAATACGAACCCCAGGTACCGTCACACGTACGCGTGTCGGCCACGAGGGCTCCCGGAGACGCTCTCTCCCGATGCGTTGCGGCAAGCGCGCCCGATCGAAGTGCCCGAGGCCGGACCTGCTCCCTCGGACCACTTCGTGACTCGACACCCAATGCATCGCCCCATTCCTGCCACGCCGCCAATGCCCACGACGTCGGTACCTGGCCACCCATCCCCCTCTGACGAATCACGCCCGCACACCGATCTCTCGGCACGGCCTACATCTCGGAGGAGTTTAGTTGAATCGTCAGACAGTCTGCGCAGTCCGTCGAGCTCCCGGCCACGGATCTTCACTCATCACTGGAGAACCCGTTCACTCTGACGCCTTGGTTGCGCGCAGCGCCGTGCGGTACACCTCGTTCTTCGTCGCGACGACGAGCCCGAGGCGCTTAGCGAGCACCGGATGGTCCTCCTGGAGCCGCTTGAAGATCCCGTTGGACTTCACGCGGGTGACGAGCTCCTGCAAGAGCAGCATCTCGAACGCTGCGGCGTCGGACCAGAGAACGTTCTTCCGGTAACCGATGACGGCCCGCGCTCCAGTCCTCTTGGCGAACTGCTGCAGCCGCTTCGGGTCCTCCTTGAGGGTGGAGCACGACGCGAAGTAGATGACCTTGCCGGAGCAGGCTCCCGTAAGCATGTCCTCCAGCTCGTCCATGGTCAGAAATCCGTCCTCGTCGCCGCTCATGCTGATGGCGGCGGAATCACCGTGCATCGCGAGCCAGAGCACAGGGAAGGTCGCGTACTCGTCGGACACCCACTTCTCAAGGTAGTACTGGAATTCGGAGACGGTGGCCACGTCCCGGTGGATCCACTGAGCCACCCCCAGCTGTTCGAGTAGCTCGAGCACCGGCCGCACGCTGAGGCGACGCGTCAGGTCGCTCTCCCACTCGCCTTCGAGGCAGAAGATTCCGGGTTGCTTGTCTTGCATCGCTGAGGGCTCCTTCTGTGGATTTCTGAGCTCACAGTAGACGGCGTTGGGAGCATCTGATCGAGACTTCGTTCAGTTGCTCGACCGCATCGCTCATGCCCCTCACGCTCAACTCGGTCGGACCAACGCATTCCTCGTGAGTCGGGCGGCAGGGCTCTTCGAGGCCGAGTCACTCCTCGAAGAAGTCTTGGTCGACGCTGTAGACGACGAACTTCTGCTGCTCTTGCACGCCCACGCCGTAACGGAGCATCAACGCCGTGAGGCGGATGCCGTCGATCAGCACGATCCGGCCCTGGAACTGGTCCGATGCTTCCCGCGCGGCCTTGGTGAAGCGCGACGTCGTGATGAACACGCCGCGGTCGGCGCCCTGTCGATGCAGCGCGCCGAAGAAGGAGTTGATGTCGGGTGCGCCGATCGAGTTGTCGTCGGCGTAGCGCTTGGCCTGGACGTAGACGTTCTGGAGGCCGAGAGGGTCCTGGCGGATCACGCCGTCGATGCCTCCGTCGTGCGACCGTCCGAGGTGCTGCTTCTCGCCTTGGGCTCCGGCATATCCCATCGCCCACAGGAGCTTCAGCACGGCGTCCTCGAAGAACTTCGGGGATGAGCTCTGCAGTGCGGCTCGAAGCTCCGTCTCCACGCCATCATTGATCGAATCCACCTTGTCCGCGACAGCGGAGAGCGGGTCGTCCCCGGAGTCCTCGAGGGACTCCGTTGTCGTCTGCGAGACGCCTCCGGTCTGCGGAGAATCGTCGTTCCCGGTCGCCTCGGAAGCCTGCCTTGCCTTCCGTTCGGCGAGCTCCTTCACGTAGTCGCGCCACGTCGACCATTCCTGCTGGTCCTGCTCGGAGTATTCGGTCACGCCGCGAGCGTTCACCTGCCGTCCCTGCTCTGTGATGCGGTACCGCCCGTACTGCGGGCGCTCGAGCAGACCGGCGTACTTCATCGACGAGCACGCCCAGCCCACCCTGTTCTCGAGGCGGCCCTGCCCCGAGCTGACCTTTTGCGCCGTCACATCATCGCCCAGCCCCATGAGCTCAGCGACGCCGGAGATGATGTCCTTGAGTGCACGGAGCTCGCCGTCCGCCATGAGACGCAGGACTGCCGGGCGGCAGCCATCGATCGTGGGAACTCCGTCGGCCGCGAACTGCGCCATGTCTCTCCTCGTCATCTGCGGATCTTCACGTCCATCGTGCCACTGCTCTGCAGCGGAGAGTTCGGAAGGTGCCAGCAAGCAGTTCGTCACCGAGTCGCGACCTACCCTGAAGCATGGCCATTCCGAATCGCCTTCGTGAACTCGTCAGCTCTGCACAGCAGCCCCAGGACGTCGTTCAAGACGCCATGATCTGGAGGCCCACGTCGTGGGCTCGTCGCTTCGCCCGGCCTCTTGAAGGTCTCCTGAGCCAGGACTACCAGGCTTTGATCACCGACCTCGAACGCATGACGGAGGGTACGAAGCCGAAGAAGGACCCGCGGATCGACCGGAGTGCGGTAAGCGCGCTCTGCGCACCTGAGGTCCTCGGCACCTCCGGTGGGCACATCGATGACACTGCGGTGGTGAGGGCATTCCTCACCTCCATGATCTGGGGATACGGCCTCGTCGGGTATGGCCCCTACCGCACCGAGCGCATCCTGACCCGCGACTCAGCAGCCCCCGACAGGGAGGCCATCGAACAGCTCGTCGAGATCGCTGGAATCGCGCAGTCCAAGGGCGGCGTGGCAGCGTTCGATCACGTGGCCACGAAGCGCCGCCACGGAATCCCCTACCTGAAGTTTCTCGGGCCAGCTTTCGGCACCAAGTTCCTCTACTTCCTCACCAAGGCCTCGAGCGTTCCAACCACTCCGGTGCTGGACAGCGTCGTCCACGGTTGGCTGCAGCAGCACGTTCCCGAGGCCGGTAGCTTTTCCCTCTCGTGGTGGGATACCTCGAGCTATAAGCGCTACGTCGATCTGCTGCACTCGTGGGTGGCTGAGCTCTCCACCCTCGACGGACGAGCTCTCGACGCCGACGATCTCGAGTTCCTGATGTTCAGCGACGCTCGCGGGCAGGTACCGCTGCTCGCCGAGTCGGAGAACGTCACCGTCGAATCGATGCTCGACGATCTGGGCGCGGAAGCCGACGCCCGTGGGGGCGAGAACGACAAGGTCGGAGCACTTCTGGTCGAGGCTCTCCGCGAGTGGTTCGCCCGTCACCCGCAGACCGACGTATGAGCGCTCGAGCTCTAGAGGACACCGCGCTCCGCTGAGTCAACGCGCGGCGGCCGCAGGTCGATCCGCGGCCAGTCGACGTCCTCCCCCATCAGCTTGATCAGGTCCTCCTGCCGTGGCTGGCCCATCACCGAGCGATATGCCCCGAGCGTCCGCTGGAGCCGGAGATACTGTCGTGATTCGCGGCTGAGCGGCATGGCGGGAACGTAGCGTTCGATCTTGGCGGGACCGTCGTGGAGCCAGAACGGGCTGAGCCCGTCGCTGCCCTCCGGCTCGGCAGCGACAGCGGCGTCGAACATCGCCTGCCACGGGTCGTCGTAGCCCTCGGCGAGCGCCGCACGGCCATGACAGTGGGCGATGTTGCGCCGGATCGCGTGCCCCTTGTAGCGGTGCACGCGGCCCTCGCGCTGCTCGAGGTCCACGGGGTTGCCGGGCAGGTTCCAGTGCACGATGGCGTGGCTGTAGGTGTGGAAGTCGAGCCCCTCCTGTCCCACGGAGGTGCTTGCGAGCACGAAGGGCCAGAACGGCGAGTTGAAGCTGTCGCGCACCGAGGCCTCGCGGTTCTCGGCCGCCTCGGAGCTCAGGGCGCGACCGAACCGGGCGGCGATGTTGGAGTTGAGCTTGTGAGTGCTCACCTCGACCTCCAGCCCGTCGGAGCGGAGCGCGTGGATCTCGTTCGCGGCGCTGCGGGTGCCGGCGGTCGCACGGATCCGCTCGGCAATGGTTGCAGCGCGTTCAACTGGCTCGTCGTGGCGCAGTCCGAGGGAGTCGACGAGGGTGTGGACGTACTCGTCGAGCATCGACTGGAGGTTGCCGTCGAGGCAGTAGCGCAGCACCAGCTGCCAGTACCCTCCCTCCGCGACCTCGCTGCCGCCATCGGTGGACGCGCGGACGGCGGCCATCGTCTCCGGCCGGTTGAACAGAGAGCGCAGGCCCTCGGAGATCTCGAGCGCCGCGCGGCGTACGGGTGCGTCGGCATAGGAGTCCTCTCCCCCAGTCGCGCGACCGACGGCGCGCAGTGCGCACACCCCGGGCCCCGCGATGGCGACCTGGGCGAGGACCGCAGCGAGGTCCTCCGGCGGGGCGCCGAGCACGTCCCAGTCCGGGTCGAGGGCGAAGTCGACGTGATCGCCGAAGCGGGAGCCGACCTCGTCGCCGTCGGTCGCCCCGTAGACGGCGCCGCGGAGGGCCAGGTCCTCGATCCCAAGGGCGCGGTCGAGGAGGTAAGGCGCGACGCCGTACCAGCCGGCGGTCTGCCCCTTCACCTCACGCACAGGCAGGTCGAGCGCGTCCAGGCGCTCCTGGATCCGCTCGGTCACCGCCTCCAGCAGCCGGACGCGATCCAGCGGGAGCTCGTCCCTCGTCTCACGGGCGATGGCGAGGGGGTCGCCGAGCTGTGCAAGGGCGACGGAGGGCTGGAGCAGGGCGAGGTGGGGCAAGTTCTGGAGCTTGCCGTCGGCGACGGTGAAACGCAGCAGCCCTGAGGTGCGCGGGTCGTCGTACAGCGCTGCGGCGCCCGTCCCGTGACGGGGCGCGAACTCGCTGAGCCGTCGGTCGGCCTCGTAGCTGAACAGGGCGGAGATCGCCTTCGGGACCACGCTCCAAGCGGAGAACACGAGGCGCTTGGTGAAGCTCTGCGCTCCCTCGGAAGCGAAGGGGCCGCCCGGCGACATGTATGAGAGCGACGGCGGGAGCCAGGCGAGCTTCCAGACCCCGCGGTCCATCGCAGCGTCGATCATGGCGCGGAGCTTCGGGTTGCCGGGATCGATCTGCCGGAAGTGGCGGATGTCGTCCCAGGAGAGCAGCCCTTGCTGGTGCATGTGCAGCAGTGCCGCGAGGTCCTCGTCGTCGCTGTTCGCGAGCTCGAGGGTGCGGCGCTGGGCCACATAGGCGGAGGGGTCCATGAGGTTCACGGGGTACGGGCTCGAGCGCCAGAACTCGAACATGTCCATGCCGTGGGCACGGCGCCCGATCGCGTCGGCCGCGGTCCAGACCTCAAGGTCCTGCGGCCGCAGCTCGAGGGAGGGCATCTCCATCTCGCGCAGCATCCCGTCGGCCACCGCGGTGGAGCCGAGACGCTCCGTCCGGGACATGACCCGCTGGAGCTCGGCTTCGGCGCGGCGCGTGGCCGCCTCTGCGAGGCGGTGCCCGTCGGCCGTGCCCTCGAGCATCCCCTGCCGCACCTCGGCGAGGTGTTCCTTGACGAGGTCCGCGCGCTCGGGGCCGGCGAGGAAGGCGATGGTGTCGTGAAAGTCCTGGTGGTGGTCCTCGGCGTCGAGCTCGTCGGGCAGGGTGAACATCTTGTAGGGCGTGGCGGAGAGGACGAGCGACTTCGCCGAGCGATGCATGATGATCTTCTGCGCGAGCTTCTGGGCATCCGTGTAGTGCTCGTCGCCGGTGCTGCGGGCGCCGGGGAACAGGTCCTTGAAGCGCTGGAACTCGTCGAGGATCACCAGATCGGGAGCGAGCCGGGTGACAGCGGTGCGGGCCATGGCCATGCGCAGCGCGCCGATCATGCGTCGACGCCGCCACCACATGTCATGAGTGACCTCGTCGTCGGCAAGCCAGGTGTCGAGCTCGTCGAACAGGTCGCTGAGGAGGGTCCCGCCGAAGGGACCGGCCTCGGTGCGGAGGGTGCGGGTGAACTCGTCGACGAGGTCGTCGTCGAGGGTGGGGCGGCTCCAGTTCCATTCCAGTCTGTCGGCGAACCGCTGGAACCCGACGGCGTCACGGAAGTAGTCGATGATTCGGTCCTGCGTGAGCCAGAGCCGATCGATGCTGTGGCTGAGCATCCAGTGCAAGAGCACGCGTTCGCCGACGCGTCCCGTGGCATCGCCCAGGCGGAGCGAAGTGCCGGGGGTGAAGGCGATGAGGTCGACGCCGCCGGGCGCGGCGGAACCCATCGTCTGCGGGAGCATCGTGATCCGATCGGCGTTGGTCTGCGCCTGGCCGCCGGTGAGCTCGCGCAGTCGGTCGAGGTTCTGGCTCGCGATCTGGCTGTTGGAGCAGATGTACACGATGGTCACGGTGCGGTCCGTGGTCTCGCGCAGGTGCGAGATCGCGCGGGCGGCGACGCCCTTGGCGATGAGGGTCTTGCCGAGACCCACCTCGTCGGCGACGAGGAAGCGGCTGACGGGGTCTTTATCGGTCCAGAGGCGTCGGAAGGCGTGGTCGACGGTGGCGCGCTGGAAGGGTTTGAGGCCGGCGAGGAGTGCGTCGACATCCACGGCCGTCGACTCTGCGGGCGGTGTCGGGCTCATGGTCGCCTCCTCGACAACGAGAATCGCAGCACCGTGTCCCACAACTGCAGGAACTCGGCCGGGATCAGCTCGTCGGCCTTCGGCAGCGCCAGGACCGCTTCGACCTGCTTCCGCACCGAGAGGATCCGGTCGATGTCGTTCCCGGCCGCGCGCACCAGCGGCTCGAACAGCACGATCGGGGGTGGGGGCCGACGGTGGTCCGTCGCGGCGATGCCGTCGATCGCGCTGATGAGGGTGTCGAGCTCGGGCTCCTGGGCGTGGGCGGTGGTCGGTTCGTCGAGTCCGAGGAGGAGCGCGAGGTAGCGCAGCACGCGGTCACGGCTGTTCAGCATCGCGGCGAGCGCCCGCTGCTCCCGATCGATCACGTCGCCGACGAGCCGGACCTTGAGGAGGCAGCGCCTGGTGGCCCGGGCGGGGCCGTCGCCGTGCGTCGTCTCCACGGCGAGGAAGGGAGTGATCTCGTCGAGGGAGAGCTCCCAGCAGGTCTGCTCGGCGAGCGTGCGGCGGAGTCGCGGAGTGGTGAGCGGCCAGATCACCGTCTCCCCCGGACAGTCCCCCGGGAGCACGAGAGTGAGCCGCGCAGAGACGGCGTCGTCGCCGATGCGGGTGAGGTCCAGTCGCGGTCTCGGGACGGTCCGGGCGAGGGAGCGATGGAACTCCTCGAGCAGGTAGCCGGTGTCGAGGGAGGGATCCTCGATCGCGTCCGGCGCCGGCGTGAAGGGCTCCATGATGGTGCGCAGGCCCATGGCCCTGCCGCCGTCGCCGAGCACCGCGTCGACGCCGCAGACCCGGGTGGGACCGACGAGCACCGCGTCGAACTCGACGTTCCTGCTCCAGGCCTGCCCGGTGAGGTTGGCGCTGCCGGTGATGACGTCCGACTGCCCGTCGCCGCGATCGACGACAACCGTTTTGGCGTGCAGTCCCGTGAGGTCGAGGAGCGTGGACGGGGCGGGACTCGAGTCCCCATCAGTGGCGTCCTCCACGACGGCGCTGCCCTCCGCGCCCCCGTCGACGGCGGAGTCCAGGACGTTGACGTCCCAGCCGCGCAGGGCGCGGCTGCCGAGCTGATCCGCGGCGGCGGCACGGGTCAGAAGCGTGCTCTCCGGCGCACCGGCTCGGATCCTGGTGAGGGTGTCCGCGGCGAGGAACGGGCTGATCGCGAGGACCTTCCGGGGCCGCTCCCGGAACGGCCACGGGGCGGGGTCGCTGCTGAGTCCGAGTGGGAGGAGTGCGCCTCCGGTGAAGGGCTCCGGGGCCTCGAGGCGCACGTCCCGGAGCGTCCGGGCGAGGTCGAGGATCGCGTCGCGGCGGTCTTCGGCGAGGGGGTCGAGGACCATGCCGGTCACGGCCTCGACGGCGGCGCCGGCGGGGGCGCCGTCAATCGCGCCGTCAGGGCCCTCGTCGAGCACGAGGGCGGTGTCCCAAGAGCTGTCGAGGGTGAGGTTGCGGCTGCCGACGACGACCCGGTGGAAGAGTGCGCCGTCGTGGGGGCGGCGGTAGCGGATCGCCCAGAGCTTCGGGTGGAACAGGGCGTTGTCTGTCGGGGGTTCGACCTCGTGCAGGGAGCCCTCGAGGAAGGTATGGATGCGGCTGTACGAGGCGGGGACGTGGATCCCGGCGGCCTGGCAGAACACGGTGGTCCGGCCCATGAAGCGCTGGACTGCGTCGAGCAGCTGCGCGGGATCGCGGTCGTCGATGCGATGCGAGTCGTCCATCTCGGCGAATGCGAAGGTCATCGGGGCGATCAGCATCGCGGTGAGGTTCAGCGAGAAGGTCGTCGTCACGGCGACGTCGACCTCGTGCTCCGGCGGCGGCCGCAGCGCGTCGGTCAGCAGGACGCTGGTGTCGGGCTCGAGCATCAGGCGCTCTCCTCGGCGTCGTAGAGGTCCTGGAGGAGCGTAGTGACGTTCGGCCAGCGGAAGAGGTTCCGGCCGGCGCCGGACGCGCCGCTCCAGGCGTTCAGGGCCTTGAGGTTCCCCGGCCGCAGCCGGGCGCGGCCCTGCTTCACCAGGCGCTCGCGATCGGTGATCAGCTGGCGTGCGGCGGTGGAGTCCGCGACGGCGTGCGGCGTGCGGGTCTGCTCGCACCAGCTCTCGAGGAAGGTCCTGGTCCTGTCGGTGTAGTTGCGGCGTCTGGCCGCCATCAGCTGTCCGAGGGCCAGGAGGTCCTCGGAGTCGAAGGGGCGGGAGGCCGCGGTCTCGTCCGCCCAGGATGCGAGGCGGTCGCGGTAGTGGGCGACGCGGTCGTCGCGGAAGCGCCCCGGGTCCGAGGAGGTCGCCTCGGCGAGCAGAAGGTTGTAGAGCAGGTTCGCGCCGTGGATGTGGAGGCTGAAGCGCTCGGCGAGGTCGAGCAGGGAGCGCAGCTCCCCATCGGCCCGGTGGCTGAGGAGGTCGAGGATCTCCGGTGCCCACGGGGCCGACGGCACGCTGTCGGTGTCGGTCCATCCGGTCGGCCGTTCCTGCACGAGGCGGGCGATGAGCGTCCCGGGGTTGGTGCGGGTGATCGCCTCCCGGAGGTACTCGACCTCGCCCGGGAGCAGGCGGAAGTCGGCGCTCCTCAGCAGGTGATCGGGTGGTGCGGGGAGTGAAGGGTCGAGGCCGTCGGGGATCCGCTCGGCGGCGAGACCGCCGTCCTCCGCGCGGGGGGCCTCGGCGTCCAGGCGCCGGGCTGCCTCGACCCGCGTGAAGAACTCCCGTGAGGTGAGGCCGCGTTCGAGGATCCCCCACTGTGCGAGCATCCCGCTGTAGACCACCGACGGCACCCGCTGGAGGGTCTTGCCCGCGCGGCGGCCGATGATGCCCGGCTCGTCATCGCTCGTCCCGCGCTCGAGGGCGCCGATGAAGTCGCGTTCGAGGTCGTGGTACCTCGTGGCCATCTCGCCGGCCGTCGGGCGCTTCGAGGCCTCCTGCATCAGCCACGGGATGAACAGGACGTAGCGCAGGCGGGTGTGCAGGGTGGAGGTGCCGGGGAACAGCGTGTCCGAGAAGGCGTCCCGGATCGCGCCGACGCCCAGGTCGTCGATCGTCGTCTCGTCGCGGAACTGGTCCACCGCCTCCATCATCCTGCGGCGCTGCTCGGCGTCGACGGCGAGCCAGGCGAAGGTGGACGGCATGGTGTCCATGGTGCACCTTCGGGGTGCGGACGTGGGCCGGAACCCGGTCCTGGCGTCTCAGCGAGAGCGTAGAGACGTGAACATGGAGCGCTCTCGTCAGGCATTCAGCACGAACTTCATGCGCGCCCCCTCAAACGGGGCGATCTACTCTGCCACGGCAGTCACACGCGTTCCTCGAAGCGGCTAGCCTCGACTAATGGCTGCCCCTCCTGCCATCGCCCCGGAGCTCGTGACCGCACTGGTGCCATCCTTGTCGCGGAGCCTGGCAGAACAGTTCAACGTGTTCCGGGTGATGCACCACGGCACCCACGAGAAGCAGCTGTCGAACGTCTTCGCCTGGCTGCTCGATGCGCAGGGCACCCATGAGCTCGGAGATGCACCGCAGCGACTCTTCCTCGATCTCGTGAACGGTGCGCTCCCCGACGGAACACGACTCCCCGCCACGGGGTACGAAGTCGCTCAGGAGGTCGTCACTCCCGGGCACGAAGCGACCATCGATCCGAAGTCCGCGGACATCGCCGACATCGTGCTGTCCTCGCCGAAAGCGGCCGTCGTCGTGGAGAACTTCGGAACCTCCGACGGGCACGGCCACGACTACCGCCGGTATCTCGCGCTCGGCACAGCGGGTAGTCGAGAGGCCGCGGTCGTGCTCCTGTGCGAGCGCCATGCCCCTCACCTCCAGCGCGATGGCTGGGAACAAGCCATCGTGGTCACCTACACCGAGTACCTCCACTCTCTGCACGCCTACATCGCCGACGATCGCGCCTGGGCCCGGACGCATCCGGACCAACGCTTCTTCATCCGTCAGCTCATCGAGCACTTCGTGGAAGGACCCGCAGCGATGAACACCGAGGACACCCTCGCCTTCCTCACCGCGATGTGCGAGACGGGAGAGTCCGCACGGTACGAGCAGCGACCGCGTGACCGCGTGGCGCAGGAGTTCGGCGACCTCATCGCCGCCCATGCCCGCCGTCAGCTCGAGGACAGCCGCGCCCTTCTCGCCTCGACGAAGCGGGCGCTGCGCGCCTTCGCGAGCACGACGCTCACGGGTCAGGTCAATGACAGGATCGCTGCAGGCCCGATCGAGAAGGTCGTCACCAGGTTCGTCGGTCAGTGGGAGTGGTGCGTCGAGCTGCAGCGCGCTGACGGATTCCCGACCGTCTTCCTCGAGTTCGGCCCCACTGCCGTAGTGGAGAAGGAGCGGGTCCCGCACATGCTCCACGACCCTGACTATTCCCAGGTGTTCATCACCCTGCAGGATGCCGAGGTCGGAGGGATCTCGCGCATCGCGCAGACCGGTGTACGTCTCACCCAGGTCCTGGACGGTCTAACGGCCGACGACGTACGGCTGCGGGATGCGGTGCTGGAGATCGCTGGCGAGTAGCGTCGCTCAACGGTGCATGTCACGGAAGTCCTCAGCCCGCAACCAGGCCGTCGTGTGTCTTCCGTGTCCGCCCCGGAAGACCGCTCAAGACAACACCCGCAGCCGTCGGAGGCGGGCGATCACGAACTGCGCAGCGCCCAGCTCTCCGTGAGGTAGTCCAGCGCATGGCCGAGCAGAGCCACGATGTCCGGTCCCGTCGCCTGCGTGGTGTCGATCCGCACGGACGCCTCGAAGCGCGTGTCGCCATCACGTCGGAAGCCCGGGTTGTAGCGCGAAGCATCGCCGCGCTCGAATCCCTTCTCGACGATCTCCGCCCAGTCCCCTTTCGCTGAGGGACGCCCGGACCCCTTATCAGTAAGGAGCAGACCAGCGCGGTCCGGATCGGTCTCCCGGAGGTAGTCGGAGAAGCTGTCGATTCGGATGGCTTCATCGAGAGTCGTCGCGAGGTGCCACGCAGCTTCTCTCTCAGCTCGCCCGTCCGGGAGTACATGGACCCCGAAGCGGAAATCCATCTTCCTAGCAGCCGGCTGCCACCGCACCTCTGCAATGGCGTTCTGCCCCTCTTGTCTCTGCGGGAAAGCACGCCACGACTGGAGCAGTGCATTGCCTCCTCCCGAGGTGACGCCGGGGTACGCCCGGTCCGCGCCTGCCTTGACGACGGCAGGCTTCAGGGCGCGGGTCAGGACGCGTCCCAGGAACGGGTCGGAGATCGACGAAAGCGACTCCGCCTCCCTGCCGTCGACCCCGACGCTCACAGCGGTGATCAGTGCCGACCACGACTCGAGGATCCTCGTCGCGGCCGCAGCAAGTACCGCAACTTCAGAGTTCGTGGACTCCATCCAGCGGCCTACGAGCGACGGGAGGGGAGCCACGGTCCATTGGGGGTCCAAGGCTGAGTCATGTGGGTCCTCCGGGTCCAGGGACGTGAGGAGCAGCGGGACGTCGGCGGCGAATGTCGACAAGTACCAGTCGGACTGCGCCTCGCTGAGGTGGTGACCGAGCTTCACCTCCACTGCACCGATCGTGTCACCGGCTGCGTCCATAAGAAGGAGGTCCGCACGCTTCTCGGCGCTCGCCCGTCCTTCTCGGATCGCTCGAGCGGGCAGCGCTCCGAGAAGGTCCGACCATGGCGTCGGGTCTTCCTCGGTGAAGTAGGCCAGCAGATCGCTGACGTTCGTCTCGCTCGCGAGAATCCTGCCCAGTCCGTTCATCGTCGATCCCCCGCTCAGTAGTGGTCCGCTTCAGGCTCAAAGAATGCCCGAGTCGCCAGACATTCGCTGGAGCTTCTCGCGCACTCCGCCTCGTCTGTCGCGACTCGCGCGTCCGCCGACCTACCCCCGCATGCTCCGATACGGCGTCCGCCCATCGAGCTCGGCGAGGACGACGGCCAGCTCATAGGTCCTCGCATCAGCGCATCGCGGTTCCGTCGCATGCGCGAGCTCGAGCAGCGCGCCGCTGTCATCGGGCACGTCGCCAGTGAGCGCATTGCGGAGGAACCGCGTCCGCACCGGCTCGAAGGCGGCGCGGGGCTCCGCGCCGAGGAGGAGGGCGAGCAGGGCTGTGGTCAGCGGCTTCGCGTCCGGGAGCTGGTCGAGGACGTCGAAGAACCTGTCTGCCCCGAGGTCACGAAGATTCGCCATGCTGCGCACCGTGCACGGGCTCTCGATGATCTGGCCGACGATGCGCAACGTGCGCAGTGCGAGGCGCCGGTCGAGCACGGCTCCCTCCAGCTCGTCGGCGACCTCGGTGACCGGAAGGGAGGCGAAGGCGTCCAGGTCGTCGATCGCTTCGGGGTGCCGGGAGAGGAAGCTCTGCGCCCATGCCGAGGCGTCGAGATTCCGGGCTCGCTCCTCCGAGGGCACGTCCTCGAGGAGGATCGCGGTGAGGAGCGCCGTGCAGAGCCCGACGTCCGGGTCCATCAGCTCCCTGTCGAAGTAGAACTCGGGGATGCGGGAGACGGCCGTGAGCAGTTCCGCGAGCGTCTCGTCCTCCGCCATCGGGCCGAAGATCTCCGTCGCACGCTCCGCCGCTCCCGGTCCGAGGCTCGCCGCCTCCCAGATACGGACGAACTCGTAGCGATGCGAGGGGGCATCGTCAAGCGCGTGCTCGCTTAGGGTGCGCCGCGCATCATCGACTCGCCCGAGGTCTGCGAGAGGTCTGTTCCGTCCAGCACCCGCGCCTCGTCGACGCCCGCGAGGCTGGCGGCAAGCCGACACGTCTCGTCGATCTCGACCGGCGCTGGCACGAGTGCCAGTCGCCCCCTGCTCGGTGAAGTTGTACGACTAGTCGATTCCGGCCCGCTCCTCGCCGTCCGAGGGACAGCCGGGGCCGATGCGACGCGCACCGCTGTGAGCGATCATCGTCGCTCACAGCGGGCGGGCCTCATGCCTGCGGCGAGTCGCCCCCGGCATGGCGGGAGGCGTCGGACTCCTCCGGCTCGAAGGTGTCCTTCGAGCCGACGGTGCCGCCGACGCCCTCGTCGTTCAGCTGATCGAGATCGGTGTCCGTGGAGTCGGCGTCCTGGGAGGAGCGCGACGCTCCCGCGTCGGCGGGATCCTCCGGGCCACCCTGGTGGGAAATTCCCTGGTCCTCCGGGTGGGGATTCGTCTCGTCGTCATCGGGGTGGTACAGCGGGGTACTGCTCATGTCCGAACCTCCTGAGATGGGGTCGTGCGGACACCCACCTTCTCACCGGCATCTGCCGAGTGCCACGGGAACGCCACGACCGGCGCGTCCTGCAGGAACCGCTCGGTAGCGCGGATCGCCGTCGAGGCGCCCCCGAGCACGCCGAGCAGCGGAGCACCCGCCGCCGCGCCCCGCTAGCCTCGAGCGGTGCCCACCTCCCGCCGCTCCCCCTCCACCCGCCGCCGCAGGTCCTCACGTCGTCGTTCGTCGAGCACCTCGCGCCACGCACCGAAGGAGCTCCCCTTCGTCGGCCCCGGCGAGCGGCTGTGGATCCTCGACGTCCCCTACGGCACACAGGTCGAGGGCGCCTCCTGGCATCCGGCCGTGAAGATGCACGTCCACGTCGGACGCACGCTCCCCGACCATCTCGCGCCCTACTCCCCCGGCCCGCACACGCTGGGCCGCTTCCTGGAGAACCTCCACAACCCCGGCTCCCCCGCCCCGGTGCCCGAGCCGACCGACGGCTTCGAGCCGCGGCAGAACCAGTACGAGGCGGCCGACGCGATCGCGGCCCGCGCGGAGGCGGGCGGGCGGATGTTCCTGCTGGCCGACGAGCCGGGCGTCGGCAAGACGATCTCCGCCGTGCTCGGCGCGTCCGCCGTCGGCGACCTGCGCGGCGCGGAGCAGGTGCTGGTGGTCGCGGACCGGCCGGCGGCGATCACGATCGGGCACTGGTGCCGCACGATCACGGCGCTCGGGGACAGCGGGCTGGAGTGGGTGGTGATCACCTGGGACCGGCTGGAGAAGGTCGCGGACCACGACTGGGACGTGATCATCGCCGATGAGGCCCATGCCCTGCGCCGCACCACCACGAAGCGGTGGAAGCTGTGGTCGCGGATCTCCGGGCACACCCGCTCGCACGATGCGGCGCCGTTCGTCATCGCGACCACCGCCACCCCGGGCCACACCCCGCTCGAGCTGCCCTATCTCGCGCCCGCCTATGCGCAGTCGCACGGCGAGCCGATGACCGCCTGGGCCTCGGCGAAGGAGCCAGCCGCGACGTTCACCTCGGCGCTCGAGCGGCACGGGATCGGCCTGGAGAAGGGCCGCTACGGCGCGACCTGGACGACGGATCCGGCCCGTCGGGCGGAGGACCTCGCGCGGGTGCGCAGTTGGCTCACGGACGACGAGCCCGCCGCGATGCTGCACCGCTCCGCGCCCTGGGGGCCGGTGCCGATCTCCGGGATGCCGGTCGCGCTCACCCCGGCCGAGCGCGAGGCGTACGAGGCGGAGTGGGGCGAGTTCTGCCGCGAGATGGACCTCGCCCGCCGCGGACTCAACACCGCGAAGGGTCGGGCGGCGCTGCTGCGCTTCCGACAGAAGGCGGGGCTGCTCCGCGTCGACTCGACGGTGCAGTGGATCGCGCAGCAGGTCGAGGCGGAGCGGCAGGTGGCCTGCTCGGTCGAGTTCGTGACGACCGCCGCCGACCCGATCACCGAGCGTCTGCAGGACGCGGGGATCGAGGTCGCGACGATCTTTGGCCGGGACCGCTTCGACGTCGAGGCCGAGCGCCTGCGCTTCCAGACCGGGGAGGCGAAGGTCTGCGTGTTCACCACGGTCGCCTCGATCAGCCTCCACGCCGGCGAGACCCTCCCCGGCGTGAAGCAGGCGTCCACGGAGCCGCGGGTCGGGATCTTCCATCAGGCCCGCTTCTCCGGGATCGCGGGCCGGCAGGTCACCGGCCGCACCCACCGCGACCACCAGGTCTCCCCCTGGCACATCGCCTACGCCGAGGACACCGTCGAGGAGCAGGTCTCCAAGGTGATGGTGGAGCGGATCGCCGCCGCCTCCGACACCGTCGGCGGAGACACCGAAGGCCTCACCGACGTCGCGCAGCTGCTCGGCGCGGGCTGGCTGCCGACGGCGAGCCTGACAGAGGGCAGCGCTTGACGGGCGGGCCCGCTGTGCGCACTACCCCGCGACTCTGCGCGCTCAGCTGAACAGGCGCAGGATCAGTAACGGCAGGCGCCACAGGAGCTGCGCCGCGCCCGCGATGAGGTCGAACAGCTCCAGGAACAGGGACGCCCCTTCGCTCCGCGAGAATCGTGCTCGTCCCTTGCGTCCCCGCCTCATCGCTGCTCCGCTCCCCCGCGACAGATCGGCACCGCCGGACGCGGCACCATGGTGCGGGCCAGCCTATGCCGGGAGCAGGTCTACGGTGGAGAGCGCACACCGTCCCCCGCACCCCAGGAGTCACCCGCCCATGCCCTGCACCACCCTTCTCGTCGGCCGCCGTGCGAGCGCCGATGGCTCCCCGCTCGTCGCCCGCACCGAGGACTCCTCGGCCGGCAGCTTCGATCCGAAGCGGGCCGTGGTGGTGCGTCCCGAGGACCAGCCGCGCACCTACACCTCCGTGCTCGGCGGGCGCACGATCGAGCTGCCCGAGAACCCGTTGCGCTACACCGCGATCCCGAACGCCCTGCCCGACGAGGGGATCTGGGGCTGCGCCGGGATCAACGCGGCGAACGTCGCCATGAGCGCGACCGAGACGATCACCTCGAACCCGCGCGTGCTCGCCGCGGACCCGCTGGTCGAGCTCGACGGGGAGACGCCGGGCGGCTTCGGCGAGGAGGACTTCGTGACCCTCGTGCTGCCCTACATTCGCTCGGCCCGCGAGGGCGTGCTCCGGCTCGGCGCTCTCCTCGAGGAGCACGGCACCTACGAGATGAACGGGATCGCGTTCAGCGACGCCGAGGACATCTGGTGGCTCGAGACGGTCGGCGGGCATCACTGGATCGCGCGGCGCGTGCCCGAGGACCACTACGTGACGATGCCGAACCAGCTGGGCATCGACTCCTTCGACCTCGAGGACGCCGAGGGTCCCGGCCGCGACCACCTCGCGAGCCCCGACCTGCGCGCCTTCCTGCGGGAGCACCACCTGGACCTCACCCTGCGCAGCGGCTCCACCGCCGGCGACACGGCGTTCAACCCCCGCGAGGCCTTCGGCTCCCACACCGAGCACGACCACCTCTACAACACGCCCCGCGCCTGGTACATGCAGCGCACCCTCAGTCCCCGCGCCGAGGACTGGGACGCAGGCCGCCCCGGCGCGAGCCCCGACGCCGACGACCTCCCCTGGAGCCGCCGCCCGGAGCGGCTGCTCACCGTCGAGGACGTCAAGGATGTGCTCTCCTCCCACTACCAGGGCACCGTCTTCGACCCCTACTCCCCGCGCGGCACCGACGCGGAGCGGCGCGCCTTCCGCCCCATCGGCATCAACCGCCACAACGCGCTGGCGATCCTGCAGGTCCGCGGCGACCTGCCCGCCTCGCATCGCTCTGTGCAGTGGATCGCCTACGCCTCGCTGCCGTTCACGGCGCTGATCCCGATGTTCACGAACGTCGAGGAGGCCCCCGCCTATCTCTCGACCACCGGCGAGACGGTCTCCACCGACAGCTTCTACTGGACCTCGCGGATGATCGCAGCGCTGGCCGATCCGCACTTCCACCAGGTGATCCCGCTGATCGAGCGCTACCAGCAGCGCACCATGGCGCTCGGCCGCGCCGCCGTCCATCGGGCCGACGGGGAGGCCGCCGGGGCCGGTACGGCGGGCGAGGTGCCGGCCGTGCTCGCCGCAGCGAACAACCGTATCGCCGAGCGGATCCGCAGGGAGACCGACGCGCTGCTCGGCCAGGTGCTGTTCACGGCGAGCGACCGCATGACCAACCGGTTCTCGCGGTCGGACGGGTGAGTGGCGCAGCACGGGTTCGCGCCCATCGCCTCGACGATGCAGACGTCCTGGGACGGACCTGACCGATCGACGGATCGACCCCGTACTGCCGTGATCGCACCGCACTGAAGTGCAGCGAGCCTCCTATCCTGGCGAAGTCCTGCCCTGTGACCTCGAGGAGACCGCCCCGTCATGCCCAGCTACGATCGCCCGTTCATCGATTCCCTGCCGAAGGCAGAGCTCCACCTGCACATCGAGGGCACCCTGGAGCCTGAGCTGAAGCTCGAGCTGGCCCGCCGCAACGGTGTCGACATCGGGCAGAGCACGGTGGAGCAGGTGCGTGCGACGTACGACTTCACCGATCTCACCAGCTTCCTGGCCGTCTACTACCCCGCCATGGAGGTGCTGGTCACCGAGAAGGACTTCCATGACCTGGCCATGGCGTACTTCGAACGCGCCGCCGCCGACGGAGTGGTGCGCGCGGAGATCTTCTTCGACCCGCAGGCCCACACCAGCCGCGGCGTGCCCTTCGCCGCCGTGGTCGACGGGCTCTGGTCGGCTGTGCAGGAGGCACGGGGCCTCGGCGTGGAGGGCGCGCTGATCATGTGCTTCCTGCGTGATCACAGCGTCGAATCAGCCGAGGAGACGCTCGCGGCCTCGCTGCCCTATCGCGACCGGATCCTCGGGGTGGGGCTGGACTCCGACGAGCGCGGCAACCCGCCCGAGAAGTTCGCCGCAGTCTTCGACGCCGCGAAGCAGTCCGGCTACCGCCTGACCATGCACTGCGACATCGACCAGGAGCAGTCGATCGCGAACATCGCCACGGTGCTGCACAGGATCGGCGCGGAGCGCATCGATCACGGGACGAACATCCTCGAGGACGGCTCCCTGGTCGCCGAGGCGAAGGAGCGCGGGATCGGGTTCACCTGCTGCCCGCTGTCGAACTCCTTCGTCACCGAGCAGATGAAGGGTCAGGAGATCACCGACCTCCTGCGTCAGGGGCTGAAGGTCTCGGTCGCCTCGGACGATCCCGCTTATTTCGGCGGGTACGTGGGCGACAACATCGAGGCGCTGGCCATCGCCCAGGAGCTCAGCCGCGAGGAGGTCGTGCAGCTGGCCCGCAACTCGCTCGAGATAAGCTGGGCCGACCCTCAGCGCGTCGACGCGTGGGTGGCTCAGCTCGAGGAGATCGCCGCTCGATGAGAGGAGGGAGGGGCGCGGCCGGTCCGGCCGCGCCGCTCACCCCCACCCCTTCTTCGCCGACGTCTCCCCCACCCCGGCGTTGAACATGTTCAGCGGGTCGAGCTCACGGTAGTGGGCGACCAGATGCTCGGGGGCCGGGTAGATCCGGCCGTAATTGTGCTCGGCGGGGACCGCAGCCCCGCGGTCCACCAGCAGCTGCGTCATCCGCTTCTTCAACGCGACCGGGTCCACGCCCTTCTTCGCCACATGGTCCTGGTGCAGGACGTGGCAGAAGAAATGGCCGAAGTAGGCGCTCTCGAGCAGCTGGTCGGAGATCTCCTCGGGCAGGCGCTCCAGCCAGTCCTCGTCGTCGCGGCGCAGCGCCACGTCGAAGGTGACCATCTCCGAGGCCTCGGCGCGGCGCATGACGAAGCAGCGGCTCGCGGCGCTGGCGACGCCGAAGCGGATCAGGGTCGCGCTCTGGGCCTCGTCGGCGTCGCACTCGAAGAAAGCGCCCTCGTGCTCCGGCTCCGCGAAGAACTCGCGCAGGAGCCGCTCCGTCGCCGCGCGCTCGCTTCCGCTGACCACCAGCAGCAGATGGTGGTCGAAGCGGTCGCGGAAGTCGGTCAGTCGGCGCGGGATCCTCTCCGGCACCAGGGAGAAGAGCTTCTGGGAGATCGCATCGGCGGTGGAGGGTCCGAAGCCGGGCAGCTTCGCGAACACGCCGTTGGCCCAGGCCTTCAGCGCGAACATGCGCACCAGGGTGGCCGAGCCGGCGTGCTTGAGGGAGACGTAGGTGTCCTTGCCGTACTCGGTCGCGAGGTCGAAGGCGTGCGCGCTCATGTACTCGCCGGAGATCGGCAGCGGGCCCTCGGCGGCGAGGATGCGGCGGCGCAGCGCCTCGAGATCGGCAGGGCGGTCGGTGCCGATGTAGAAGGTGGCCTTGTCCTTCTCGAGCGGGAAGGTGCGGGTGCGCACGGCGAACACCATGATCTTGCCGGCGTTGCCGGAGGCCTCGTGGAGGAAGGTCGGGTCGGCGTTGAAGCGCGCCGGGGTGTCGACCAGCTGGCGCACGTGGTCCGCGTAGTCGGTGCCGGTGGAGTCGGGCGGCGGCGGGGTGACGTCGGCGGCGTCCCAGTCCCCGCGCTCGAGCCGGTCGAGGATGTGCGTGGGGTCGGTGCCGAGATCGATCCCGAGGTGGTTCACCAGGTGGATCCGGCCGTCCTCATCGACGCGCGCGAAGATCGCCTGCTCCGTGTAGGCGGGGCCCTTGCGGATCTGGGAGCCGCCGGAGTTGTTCGCGATGCCGCCGACGACGGTCGCGCCGATGGAGCTCGAGCCGATCACCGAGTGAGGCTCGCGATCGTGCGCGGCGAGCTTCTCCTCGAGCGAGAACAGGGTGGCGCCGGCCAGGCTGATCGCCTCGCGGGCATCGTTGATGAGGTGGATCCCGTCGATCCGCAGCGTGGAGAGAATGACGATGTCGCGGTCGTAGTCCTGGTCGCCGGGACCGGAGCCGCCGGTGAGACCCGTGTTCGCGGCCTGCGTGATGACGATCAGATCGTGGTCCACGCACACCTGCAGCGCCCGCCACATGTCCACCAGCGAGCCGGGCCGCAGCACGGCGAGCACGTCACCGGCGCCGAAGCGGCCGCCCGTGGTGAACGGCGCGGTGGCACGCGCCGAGGTGAGCACGTGCTTGCGCCCCATGATCCGGGTGAAGGCCTCGACGGCCTCCGCCGATCGCTGGTTCCTCGGTGTGCGCATTTCCGGCTGCTCCTTCGCCTCGGGTGCTGCGAGCACGCTGCGGTGCTCGGGGCCGTCGCGACCCCCTCGACAGCGTAGTCACCTGCGAGCGTCGCATGCGCGGCGAGCGCGACGACAGCGGCGTTCTCGGGCTGTGAGAGGCGCGGACGGCTGCTCAGTTCATGATGCCGTGCCGTCGGCCTCGGCGTTCGCGGCGCGCACGGCCTCGAGGTGCACGGACTTCACCCGGTCCACGGAGTCCGCGAAGTCGTCGTGGCCGCGGACCCAGCGCGCGACGTACGGGCAGACGGGCACGATCCGCTTGCCCTGCTCGACGCTCGCGGCTAGCGCGCCGCGGGTGAGCACGCCGGCCAGTCCCCGCCCGCCGAAGGCGTCGTCGATGACGGTGTGGTAGAAGATCCGCTGGTCATCGGGGTTCTCAGCCGGGGTGGTGAACATCGCGAAGCCTGCCTGGCGGCCGCCGACGAGGATGTCGAAGCGCTGCTTCCCGGGGTTCTCGCGCACCTCGACGGTCTCGTCGGCCGGGTCGACGGTCTCTGCGGGGGTGGTGTCGTCGGTCATCGGTGGTCCTTCCTGAGGAGGGCGCGGCGGTCAGCGGGCGCCGGGCACGGGGTGGTGGGAGAGCAGGGACAGACGGTTGTACGTGGTCATCAGCACCGCGGACCACTCCAGCGCCGCGAAGGCCTGCTCGCCGAGCACGTCGCGGGCGGTCATCAGGTCGCGGTCGCGGACCATCGGCTCGGGCAGCGTCGCGACCGTCTCGCCCAGCAGCAGCGCGGCGCGCTCGACGGCATCGAAGCTGGGCGAGTCGCGCCAGACGGGCAGCTGCGCGACCTGGTCGTCCGGCGCGCCGGCGCGCACGGCCCGACGGTGGTGGAGGTCCACGCAGAAGGCGCAGCCGTTGAGCTGGGAGATGCGCAGGTACATGAGCTCGAGCGTCGTCGTCGCGATCCCGGCGGACTCGTTCTGCTCGGCGACGGCGCGGCGCACCTCGCCGAGCAGGTCCCAGGCCTCGGGCGCGGCCTTGTCCAGGAACGGCAGCGGCCGTCTCATCACGCGCTCCCTTCGTCGGGTCCGTGCTCGCACACTAGTTCACCGGTGCCCGGGTGCGGGGCGGTTCCGCAGGACAACCGAGAGGACGCCCGGTCCGAGCAGGATGATCGCGTGCGGAGGTTCGGTCTCGACGTGCCCGGGCCGTGACCTCCCCGGCGCGGGCTCCCGGCGGCACCGGGCGAGTCGACGCGGGCACCGCTCTCCCGCGGCTCCTCTCACACCCGATGGAGATGCGCACCGCCCCTTCGCTACCGTCGGATGACCGCGTGATGGGGCGCACCGATCCAGTCGCCATGCCCCGGAGCCGCCATGACCCGCCTCGCCCGCCGATCCGTCCTGAAGCGCACCGCCGCGGGGATGGTCCTCGCCCCGCTCGTGCTGGGCGCGGCCTCCTGCACCGTGGGCGAGGACGATCCGGGGCCCGCCCCCGGCGACCGGACGGACACGCCCGAGGACGGGTCCGAAAGCTTCCGCCCCCGCTTCCATCTCACCCCTCCCACCGGCTGGATCGGCGATCCGCAGCGCCCCGTGCGGATCGGCGACACGCTGCATCTCTACGGGCTGCACCACGGCGAGCACACCGTTCCCGGCCCCACCGCCTGGGCGCACTGGACCAGCACGGACCTGGTCACCTTCACGCACCAGGGCACGGCGCTCGCAGGGTCCGACGGGGTCGACGTGTGGAGCGGCTCCGCGGTGGTGGACGAGCAGGACACCGCCGGCCTCGGCGCCGGGCGCGTGATCGCGCTGGCCACCCGGCCCACGGACGGCCGCGCCGAGCTGCAGGAGCAGTACCTCGCCGTCTCCGAGGACGCCGCGACCTTCGCTCTGGAGCCGGATCCGGTGCTGGCGAACCCCGACGGTCCCGCCGCGCGCACCGAGGAGGAGATCGCCCAGGCCTCCTGGTTCCGTGATCCGAAGCTGCAGCGGGACGAGGAGCGGGAGCAGTGGGTGTGCGCGATCGGCCGCGACCACCGCGTGTCCTTCTGGACCTCCCCGGACCTGCGCTCCTGGGAGCAGCGTGAGGACTTCGCCTACCGCGACTTGGATCCCGACGGCCCGGACCTGGGCGGGGTGGAATGCCCGGACCTGTTCCCCCTCACCGCGGACGACGGCACCGCGCACTGGGTGCTCGGCGCGAGCCTGGACGGCAGCGGCGCCGGCGAGCCGACGAACTACGCGTACTGGGTGGGCGTCTGGGACGGCGAGCGCTTCACCCCCACGGACCCCGCACCGCGCTGGCTCGACCGCGGAGAGGACTGGTACGCCGCGGTGACCTGGCCGTCCGCGGAGGACCCGGAGCACGTGCGCCACGCGATCGGGTGGATGAACAACTGGGCCTACGCGCGTGCGGCCTCTGCGACCGCGGCCTCCGACGGCTACGACGGCCAGTACTCGGTGGTGCGCGAGGTGCGCCTGGTGCGCGACGACGACGGCGCGCTGACCCTCGTCTCGACCCCGGTGCCGACTCTCGCCGCGACGGCGACCGCCGAGCGGGACCTCGCGGACCAGGAGGTCGTCCCCGGGGAGACCGACGGCACCGGATCCGACGACGCAGAGGAGGCCGAGGGGCTCACGGAGCTCGGTGCGCTGGGGCGCGCTGTCGCCCTCGAGATGGACGTGAGCTGGGACGATGCCGCCGAGGCGGCGGTGACCGTGGTCGGCTCCGCAGACGGATCCCGGGGCACCCGGATCACGCTCGGCGGCGGCCAGATGCGGGTGGACCGCAGCGGCAGCGTGCTCATGCAGAGCACGGCCGGCGCGGCCGACGAAGGAGCGGGCGCTGCGGACGATGCCGACCCGGACGGCGCCGCGGAGCCCTTCTCGGGACTGACCGCGGCGATCGCCCCGATCGATCCGACCGCTCGCTCCGCGCACCTGCAGATTCTGGTGGACACGCAGAGCGTGGAGGTGTTCCTCGACGACGGCCGCACCGCGATGTCGATGACCGTCCACCCCTCCCCCGGCGAGGAGCACGTGCGGCTGCACGCGGTGGGCGGAGCCGCCCGTTTCACGGGACTGCGCCTGCGCGAGCACTGAGCCGTCCGGCGTCGCACCCCCTCGGCACCGAATCTGCGCAAACGCTTGACCACCGACCGGCGAGCGTTCTACAGTCCCTGATCAAACGTTTGATCACGAGGGAGTGCGCGTACGCCCGTCGGCCGCCCCTCACCCCAGCGCGGCCGCCTGCAGGCGCTCGGCGGACCGCCGGTGCGCGCGCAGCATCTCGCCGAGCGCGGGCGCGACCGGCTCCCCGTCCCTCACCAGCACCTCTCCGGCCACGAGCGTGTGCCAGGCGCGGGCGGGGCCGGTGCGCAGCCAGCCCTCGACGGGGTCGGTGAGCGCGCCGGCGAGCGCGACGGGGTGGGTCTCCCACACCACGAGGTCGGCGCAGGCGCCGGGGCGCAGGTGCCCGATCTCGTCCTCCCAGCCGAGGCACTGAGCGCTCCCCCGGGTCGCAAGATCCAGCGCGTCGCGGGCCTGCATGGAGGCGGGGCCGTTGCGGAGCCGGCCCAGCAGGAGGGCGTTGCGGGTCTCCATCCACAGCGACGCGCTGTCGGTGGAGGCGGAGCCGTCGCAGCCGAGCCCCACTGTCATCCCGAGCTCCTTCCAGCGCAGGGCGTCCATCGTGCCGTGGCCGATCATCATGTTGGAGCTCGGGCACTGGGTGGCGGAGACGCCCGCGCGGCCGAGCCGCGCGACCTCGTCCTCGCTCGGGTAGATGAAGTGGGCGAGCCAGGTGCGCTCCCCCGCCCAGCCCACCCGCTCGAGGTACTCGACCGGGCGGCAGCCGTACACCTCGGCGCAGTAGTCGTCCTCGTCGTGGTCCTCGGCGAGGTGGGGGTGCAGGCGCACGCCGGTGCGCGCGGACAGCTCGGCGGAGGAGACCATGATCCGCTCGGACACGGAGAACGGGGAGCAGGGCGCGAGCGCGATCCGGACCATCGCACCGGAACTCGGGTCGTGGTGGGCGGCGATGACCGCTTCGGCGTCGGCCATGATCGCATCGTGGTCCTGGACGACGGACGCCGGGGGCAGGCCCCCGTCCTCGACGGAGCGGGTCATGGATCCGCGGGTGGCGACGAACCGCATCCCCACCTCGCGGGCGGCGCGCACCTGCGCGTCGACGAAGCCCGGGCGGGGGTGGACGTAGAGGTGGTCGGAGCTGGTGGTGCAGCCACCCATCAGCAGCTCGATCATCGCGACGTAGGTGGAGATCGCGATGTCGTCGACGTCCAGCTGCGCCCACACCGGGTACAGAGCGGTCAGCCAGTCGAACAGGGACCCGTTGATCGCCGGGGCGTAGGCGCGGGTGAGGTTCTGGTACATGTGGTGGTGGGTGTTGATGAGCCCCGGGGTGACCAGGCGCCCGCCGGCGTCGATCCGCTCGGCCGCCTCGGGCGTCGGCTCATCGGCCGCGCCGACGGCGGCGACCCGCCCGCCGGTGAGCGCGATCCAGCCGCCGGGCAGCTCGCGCCCGCGGTCCACGACCAGGTGCGCGGAGTGGATCAGGATGTCGCAGGGGGCGTGGGGCATGAGGGGTCTCCTGGGAGTCGGGTCATCGGGGGTCGGCCGACGGGGTCGTGCGAGGCCGGAGCGGCGCGGGACGATGCGTGTCGAGGTGCCTCAGGCGCAGACCCGCTCAGCGCAGGTGCCCGCCCGCGCCCTCGAGCGGATGCGCCGCCTCCCGCACCGGGGCGGGAGGGGTGCTGAGCTCGGCGACGATCTCCTGGGCGAGCAGCACGGACATGTCGCGCCGCCACTCGGGCAGGCCGTGGATGTCGTCGTGGACGAGCCGGGCCGGCAGCGCCGCCTCCACCCGCCGAGCCACCTCCGCGTCCCCGGCGCCGAGCGGCACCTCGAGCTGCACGGGCCGCACGGTCGCGGCGGTGATCGTCAGGCGCAGGCGCCCATCGCCCAGTTCGCGGCCGATGAGCAGTGCGCCGGAGCGGCCCAGGTTCGACAGGGACAGCCGCCGGAACGCCGCCCGGGACTCCAGCGACGCGCGCGGGATGAAGAAGGAGCGGATCAGCTCCCCGCGGCCGAGCACGGTGCGGCCGTCGCCGAGCACGAGCTGCGCGACCGGGACGCGACGCTTCCCGCCGCCCGGCGCCCACAGCAGCGCGTCGGCGTCCAGGCCCGCGAGCAGAGAGGTCATGGGCCCGGCCGGCAGGGCGGTGGCGACATTGCCGCCCACGGTGGAGGTGTTCCAGATCTTGAAGGAGGCGACGAACGCGTCGCAGCACGGGCGGATGAGCGCGGTCGCGGGCCACTCCTCGACGCTCGGGAACCCGCCCGCCCGCGCCTGCCGGGCCGTGCCGGGGCGGAGCACGCCGTAGGGCGCCTCGCTGCCGGGGAGCGCGTAGAGCTGGGCGATGGTGCAGGTCGAGGCGATCTCGAGACCGCTCTCCCACAGCTCCCACGGCTCCCAACCGGCCGAGCGCAGATCGAGCAGGCGGCGCAGGCGGTCGCTGCCGTACGAGAACAGGACCGTGCCGCCGCCGAGCCAGGCGTCCCCGGCCCGGAAGTCGTCGGGGTCGGCGGTGGCGAGCACCTCCTCGACGGTCGAGAGGTCCACGGGCTCAGACCGTCTGGCCCATGCGGCGCAGCACGAGCCGCTCGAGCACGGAGACGATGCCGTAGAGGAGCAGGGACGCGGCGGTGACGACCACGACCGACGCCCACACGCTCTCGTAGCGGGCGCGGGAGACGTCCGAGACGATCTGGTAGCCGATGCCCTGACCGGTGGCGAGCCATTCGGCCAGCAGCGCCCCGGTGAGCGCGCCCGGGATGGAGATGCGCAGCGCGGTGAAGAAGGCGGGCAGCGAGGCGGGCAGGGCGACCTTGCGGAACGCGGCGACCTTGGAGCCGCCGAACACGGAGACCACGTCCACCATCGCCGGGGACGCCGAGCGCAGCCCGAGCACGATGGTGACCAGCGCCGGGAACAGCACCACGACCCCGCCCATCGCGGCGACGGTGGCGGTGCCGCGGCCGAAGATGAGGATGAGGATCGGGGCCATGGCGACCAGCGGCACGGAGCGCAGCAGCATCGCGAGGGGCAGCAGGGCGTCCTCCACGCCGCGGATCAGGGTGAACGCCGCGGCGACGACGAGCGCGAGGGCGAGCCCGGCGACGAAGCCGATCGCCGCATCGGCGAGGGTGATGGTGAGGTTGTCCGCGACGGCGGCGCGGTGGGCGGCGGCGTCCTCGTCCAGCGCGAGGTAGCCGAACACGTCCAGCGGGCCCTTGCCGATGAAGCTGGAGACGTCCAGGATCCGCAGGCCGCCGGCCCAGATGGCGAGGACCACGGCCAGGGAGATCGCCACGCCGAGGGTGGAGCGGGAGAGGGACTTCAGGGCGTGGGTCATCAGGACCTGCCTCCTTCGGTGCCGGCGGACCAGGGGGTGGCGAAGCGGGCGATGAGCGCGAGGACGGCGAAGGCGCCGCCGGCGAGGAGCCCGCACACGATGGCCACGCCCCACACGCGCTCGATCTCGAGGGACTGCTGGGCGTTGACCATCGCGGGCCCGAGCCCGCGGTCCACGCCGCCGACGTACTCGCCGAGCACCGCGCCGAGCAGCGCGCCGGGCGCGGCGATCTTCAGGGAGCTCAGGACGCTGGGCAGGGCGGAGATGATCTGGACCTTGCGCAGCTGGGTGAGGCGGGTGCCGCCGTACACGGTGATCACGTCCAGCGCGGCCTTGTCGGCACTGCGGAGGCCCAGGATGGAGCCGACCAGGGTCGTGAAGAACACCGACAGGGCGGCGAGGACCACGGCGGTGCCGGAGGGGGCGCCGGAGGTGGGCGGGCCGAGGACGATGAAGATGATCGGGCCGATCGCGACCAGCGGCAGGCAGTAGCTGATCACGCCGAGCTGGGTGATGATCCGCTCGAGCGCGGGCACCACCATCACCACCCCGGCGAGCAGCAGCGCGAGCGCGTTCCCGGCCAGGTAGCCGAGTCCCGCCTCGGCGAGGGTGACGGACGCGTTGCGGGAGTAGTAGCTCCATCCGTCGGCCGCGAACTGGGCGATGATGGCGCCGGGGGTGGGGATCGCGCCGCCCTGGGCGGCGCCCGCCCCGGACAGGACGGTCGCGGCGAGCAGCCACCACACGGCGATGACGCCGAGCGTGCCGAGCGCGCCGAGCGCCCAGCGGGGCAGGGGCTTGCGCGGCCGACGGGGCGCGGCGGCGGGGGCGGGGATCTTCTCCGCGGCGGCGGTCGAGGTGGTCATGGGGTGAGTCTCCGTCCCGTCTCAGGCGCTCTCGGGGAGTGCGGCGGTCGGGGCGCCGAAGAGGACCTCGGAGGCGTGGTCGCACAGGGCGTGGAACTCGGGGGTGCGCATCATCTCGGGGGTGCGGGGGCGGGGCAGGTCCACGTCGAACACCTCGACGATCCGGCCGGGCCGTGCGCTCATCACGGCGACCTGGTCGGAGAGGAACACGGCCTCGGAGATGCCGTGGGTGACCATGAGGGTGGTGGCGGGCTTCTCGGTCCAGATCCGCAGCAACTCGAGGTTCAGGCGCTGACGGGTCATGTCGTCCAGCGCCCCGAACGGCTCGTCCAGCAGCAGCACCTCGGGCTTGACCACGAGCGCGCGGGCGATGGACACACGCTGGCGCATGCCGCCGGAGAGCTGGCCGGGCTTGGCGTTCTCGAAGGCGCGCAGGCCCACGAGGTCCAGGAGGTCGTCGATGTAGGGCTCGTTCTCAAGCTTCCCGGCGACCTCGAGCGCGAGGCGGATGTTGCCGCGCACGGTGCGCCAGGGCAGCAGGGCCGAGTCCTGGAAGGCGATGCCGAGGCGGGAGCTGGCCCGCAGCTCGGCGGGGCTCATCCCGTCCACGAGGGCGGTGCCGGCGGTGGGGGTCTCGAGACCGGCGAGGATCCGCAGGATCGTGGACTTGCCGCAGCCCGACGGGCCCAGCAGCGACAGGAACGCGCCGCGGTCGGCGGCGAGGTCGGTGTCGGTGAAGGCGGTGACGGGCTTCCGGCCGGAGGTGTAGGTCTTGCTGAGGCCCTGGAGGTCGATGCCGGTGGCGCCGGCCCGGGGCAGCTCGGGGGTGGGGCGGGGCGTGCTCTGCGCGGTCATTCTGGTGCCCTTTCGGGGTGCCGGATCAGGGAGGGGCGGTGCTGGCGGGGCAGTGCGTGGGTGGGGTCAGGCGGGGAGGAGGTCGGGGTTCTCCTCGTAGACCTCCTGCAGCAGGGTCGGGTCGAAGAAGGCGTCCTGGTCGACCTCGTGCCCGGCCAGGGCCAGGAGCTCGATGTTCTTCGCGGCGAGCTCGTCGGAGATGGTGAACAGGCCGTTCGCGTCGGTCTCGTCGCTGACCACGAGCTGGTTCTGGGCCTCGGCCTGGCGCTGCTCCTTCTCGGGGTCGAGCCCCAGGTCCGCGCCGTACTCCTCGTAGGCCAGGCGCGCGGACTCCTCGGGGTCGGCGAGGGCGTCCTTCCAGCCGCGCACGGTGGCGTCGAGGAAGCCCTTCAGCTCCTCGCGCCGCTCGGCGACGTTCTGGAGGGTGGTGACGAAGGCGCCGGAGACGAAGGGCAGGCCGTTGTCGGCCAGCGGCAGGTTCACGGCCTCGAGCCCGGCGAGGGAGACGGTGATCGCCTCGTTGGTCAGGGTGCAGATCTGGCCGTCGACCTCGCCGTTGATCAGCGGCTGGGGGTCGAACTGGACGGTGACCCGCTCGACGTCGGCCGGGTCGATGCCGTTGACCTCGAGGAGCGCATCGAAGAGGACCTCGTTGGTGCCGGTGGCGACGCCGATCCGCTTGCCGACGAGGTCGGCGGGGGTGGTGATGGGGGTGGCGGAGGTGGAGCAGATGGTGAAGGGGTTGCGCTGGAACTTCGCACCGAGCAGCACCAGCGGCGCCTCCTCCCCCGCGACCATCGACCCGGCCGCCAGCGGGGTCGTCATCCCGACCAGTGCCGAGTCGGACAGCACCATCGCCTCCGAGGAGGTGCCGGAGGGGCCGCCGGGGATGAGGGTGACCTCCGTGAAGCCGGCGTCGGTGTAGTAGCCGCGGGAGTCGGCGAAGTACTCGCCGGCGAACTCGGTGGTGCGGATCCAGTTCTGGTTCACCTCGAGGGTGCCGAGGCTGCCGCCCGCGCTCGCGCCGTCGGCCGACCCGGAGCAGCCCGCGAGGGCGAGGGCGGGGGCGGCGAGCGCACCGGCCAGCAGCAGTCGGCGGGAGGGCGCGGCGGTGACTCCGGGGAGCGCGGCGGGGGCGGCAGGACGGCGGTGCATCGAGGGCGCTTCTTTCCACTGGTTCTCGTCCGCGCGGTGGTCCTGCGCGGTATCGGGGACCGTGCGGCGCGTGGGGTCCGGGGCGGCCGACGGGGGCCGGGACCGGGCTGCGCAGGAACTCCTGCGCAGCAGGTGCTCCGCAACAGGTCATCCGATGGCGGCCACGCTATGGAACGGCTGTTTCGTGAGGGGTGCGCTCCTGTTTCGGGGGCGTAACACGGGACCCGGGCAGGTCTCGGCCAGGTCTCGGACGGGTCTCAGCGCGGTCGCGGGATTGACGCGGGATCGACCTGGGCGGAGCTCGCCACGATCTCGTGCCTCACCGAAACACCGTCGACACATCCCGCGCCTAGCCTGGCCGCGGTCGGAGGGACGGATCGGCTCCCGTCACTCCCGCCACCCCACGCACCCACTCACCGGGCCGTCATCGCAACGGCCCGCGCTCCGCCGGGAGGCACCCATGGCCCCGCAGCACCGCTCTGACACCATCTCTCCTGTCACCTCCTTCGGCGCGTCGATGCCGGTATGGGTGGACGAGGAGGTCGCCGCGCTCGGGCACGGCCCGGTCGGGGACGGGCAGGAGGCGCGCACGGTGCTGATGCGGCTGCTGAACCGGCTCGCGGACCGCAACATGCGCGAGGGCGGCGGCGGGCCCTTCGCCGCGCTCGTGCGCGACCCCGCCAGCGGCGAGATCGTCACCGCCGGCGTGAACCGGGTGCTGGCGTCGGGCCTCTCCTCCATGCACGCCGAGGTCACCACCCTGTCCCTCGCCCAGGCGCGGCGCGGGACCTGGGATCTGGGCGCAGCGGGGGCGGCGCCGCTGGAGCTGTGGGTCAACGCCCGCCCGTGCGTCATGTGCTACGGCGCGACCATGTGGTCCGGGGTGAAGCGCCTGGTCATCGCCGTGGACGGACCGGAGGTGGAGGAGCTGACCGGCTTCGACGAGGGCCCCATGCCCGAGGACTGGATCGGCCGCTTCGCCGAGCGCGGCATCGAGGTGGAGACCGGGGTGCTGCGCGAGGAGGCGGTCCAGGTCCTCGCCGACTACCGCGACCTCGTCGCCGGCGGCGACGCGACCCTCTACAACGCCCGCGGCACCGGAGTGCACGCGAGCTGACCGCTCGAGCCCGGTCCACGACGGGCCGACGGGGTTGCCGACGAGGCCGCGCGCGTCGGCCCGTCGGCCGGTCCGGGCTCGCTCAGGCGACGCGGCCGGGGACGACGCCCGCGGCCTTCATCGCGAGGTACAGCCGGTCGCGGCTCATGGGCAGCGAGGTCATCCGCATGCCGACCGCGTCGCGCACGGCGTTGGTGAGGGCGGGGGCGACCGGGGTGTAGGGGCTCTCGCTCATGGACTTCGCGCCGAGCGGGCCGAGGCGGTCGCTGGTGGTCGCGAAGAGCACCTCGGTGCGGGGCACGTCCGCGTAGGTGGGCACGTGGTACTGGCGCAGGATGTCGGTGGTGACCTTCCCGGCGTCGTCCACGATCACCTCCTCGTGCAGCGCCGCGCCGAGGGCCTGCGCGGCGCCGCCCTGCACCTGGCCGCGGCACTGCAGGGGGTTCACGACGAAGCCGGCATCGGCCGCCTGCACGCTCTGCAGGATCCGCAGCTCGCCGGTGCGGCGGTGCACCGCGACCCGCACCCCGTGGACGTTGAAGGCGACGGAGCGGGGCGAGCCGTCCCAGTGCGCCTCGGCCTCGAGAGGCGAGTCCTCGGTGCTGCTCGCGGCGAGGTCCTCCCAGGTGACGAGGGTGCCGGTCGGGCCGTGGCGGAGGCCCGCTGCCTCACCCGCCCAGTCGCCTGCACGGTCGCCGCCGGGATCGCCGCCGCCGGGAGCGTGCGCGCCAGCAGGCGCGAGGCCACCGGCGGCAGCGCTCTCGTCGGCCGTCGCCACCCCGGCGAGCGCCGACGCCCGCTGGGCGAGCAGCCCGAACAGCGTCTGCGCCGCGTGGAGCGTCGCCTTGCCGGCGACGACGGTGCCCGCGGAGCCGTACGCCCCGGTGTCGTGGCCGATCAGCGACGTGTCCGACTGGAGGATCGTGAGCCGGTCGGGGGCGCAGCCGAGTGCGGCGGCGGCGAGCTGGACGTGGACGGTGGTGGTGCCGTTGCCGAACTCGGCCGTGCCGATGCGCACCTCGATCGTGCCGTCGGGGCGGAGCGCCAGGCGGCTGTGGGAGAAGTGGCCGCGCGGCGGGACGGTGTCCAGCATCGACAGCGCCATCCCGGTGCCGACGGCCCAGTCGGGCCCCGGCGCGCCCGCGTCGGCAGCCTCGTCGGCCGCCCGGCCGGCTCCGCCAGGAGCCCCGTCGGCCGGCTCCCCCAGCCCCTCACCAGGCGCGGCGAGCGCCTCCTCGACCAGGTCAAGGCACTGGTCCAGCCCGTAGGAGCCGTACTCGACGTCGGCCGTGGGGGTGGGCGAGGTGGAGATCATGGGGTCGCCCTCGCGGATCACGTTCAGGCGGCGGAAGGCGAAGGGGTCCATGCCGAGCTCGCGGGCGAGGTCGTCCATCGTGGACTCGACGGCGAAGACGGTCTGGCTGAGGCCGTAGCCGCGGAACGCGCCGGAGGGGACGGTGTTGGTGTACACCACCTCGGCGTCCACAGCTTTGACCGGGCTGTTGTAGACGGCGAGGCATTCGCCGGTGCCGTGGAACATGGTGCCGGGGCCATGGTTGCCGTAGGCGCCGGTGTTGGACAGCAGGGTGAGGTGCAGGGCGGTGAGTCGGCCATCGGTGCCGGCGCCGGCGCGGACCTTCAACCGCATGGGGTGGCGCACGGAGGTGGAGGTGAACTGCTCGGTGCGGGTGTGCTCGAGCTGCACGGGCCGCCCGGTGCGCAGGGTCGCGAGCGCCACGAGGTCCTCGGTGAACACCTCCTGCTTCCCGCCGAAGCCGCCGCCGGTGCGCGGCGCGATCACCCGCACCTTCTCCTCGTCCAGGTCGAACAGGCGCACCAGGGTGCGCTTTGCCAGATAGGGCACCTGGGTGCTCGAGCGGACCACGAGCGTCCCGTCCTCGTCGAGGGTCGCGATGGAGGCGTGGGTCTCGAGGCTGACGTGCTGGACGCGCTGGGTCTCGAACTCGCGCTCGACGACCACGGCGGCGCGGGCGAGCCCGTCGTCGAGATCCCCGACGCGGGTGTGCAGGGCGGTGACCAGGTTCGTCGCAGGATCCGCGATGCCGGAGGCGCCGGTCTTCTCGCCGTGCAGGGCCGGGCCGAAGCGGGCGAGGGCCGGGTCGGTGACCGCTTCGAGCACCTCGTAGTCGACCTTCAGGGCGCGCACCCCGGCCTCGGCGGCGGCGACGGTGTCGGCGAGGACGGCGGCGACGCGCTGGCCGACGAAGCGGACCGTGTCGTCCAGGACGCGGGTGTCCAGCGGGTCGTCGGCGAGGTGCTCGTGCTGGCCGGTGGAGAACAGGGTGGCCGGGGCGTCCTCGTGGGTGAGGACGGTGTGCACGCCGGGGATCGCGAGCGCCGCGGCGGTGTCGATGCTGCGGATCCGCGCGTGGGCGTGCGGGGAGCGGAGGATCTTCAGGTGCAGCAGCCCCGGCAGGGTGGCCGGGTCCACATCGAGCGTGTACGGCTCGGTGCCGGTGACGACGCGGCGCGCGGCCGGGGCGCCGAGGCTGCGGCCGGCGGCGGCACCGTCCTCGACGTGGACGTGTCCGCCGATCGCGTCCTCGATCGCGGAGTAGCCGGTGCAGCGGCACAGGTTGCCCTTCAGGGAGCGGGGCAGGTCGGCGCGGTCCCCGTCGGTCAGCGCGGCGGTGGTCATGATCATGCCGGGGGTGCAGAACCCGCACTGGAAGCCCTGCGCCGTGCGGAACGCGCACTGGACGGGGTGCTCGGGCGGGGTGGTGGGGCCGGCCGGGACGGGCGGGGTCGAGTCGGCCGACGGGGCTGCGTCGGCCGACGGGGCTGCGCCACCTGCCGGGATCTCGGTGGATGCAGGGACGGTCGCGGCGAGGCCGTTGATGGTGGTGACGGCGGAGCCGGCGGCGCGCACGGCGGGGACGACGCAGCTGTGCACGGGCTTGCCGTCCAGGTGCACGGTGCAGGCGCCGCAGTCCCCGCCGTCGCAACCCTTCTTCACACCGAGCCGGCCGAGGTCGCGCAGGTAGGTGCGCAGGCACTGGCCGGGGCGGGGCGGGGTCCCGGCGGGGGTGCCGTCGACGATCACGGGGGCTCCGGCCGGGGGTGCGGGGCGGGAGGTCTGCGGGGTGGTGGTCATGCGGGGATGCTTCCGTGCAGGGGGCCGGTGGTGGTGCGCAGCGGTCTCGCGGCGGCGCGGCCGGTGCGCTCGGCGACGACCTCCGCCATGACGGAGAGCGCGAACTCGGCGGGGGTGGAGCCGCCGAGGTCCAGGCCGATCGGCGAGTGCAGGGCCTGGAGCTGGGCGGTGGTGACGCCCCGTTCGAGGAGGCGGCGGATCCGCTCGTGGTGGGTGCGTCGAGAGCCCATCGCGCCGACGTAGGCGACCGGCAGGGAGAGCGCCGTCTCGACCAGGGGATCGTCGATCTTCGGATCATGACCCAGGCACGCGATGACGGTGCGGTGGTCGAGCCGCCCGGCCTCGTCCTCCTCACGGAGGTAGCGGTCGGGGCGGGCGACGACGATCCGGTCCGCGGCGGGGAACCGCTCGCGGGTGAGGAAGGTGCTGCGCGGGTCCACGACCGTGGTGTCGTAGCCGAGGGTGCGGCCCAGGGCGAGCAGCGCCGCGGCGAGGTCGGTGGTGCCGTTGACGATCAGGCGCGCGGCGGGGCGCCTCACGAGGAGGAACAGCTCGGGGGCATCGGGTGCGGGCAGGGCCGGGATGCCCTCGGCGGGCAGACCGCAGTCGACGGGAAGGGCGATGATGCCGGTCTCGCCGGCGGAGGTGCGGGCGGCGAGCTGTGCGGCGAGGCGGCGCACGAGCGCGGGGTCGACGGAGTGCACGGGCTCGCCGGTCGCGCCGGGCCCGCCGGTCGCATCGGCCTCGTCGGTCGCGCCAGGCCCGTCGGCCGTGTCGGCCTCGTCGGTCGCGCCGGGCCCGTCGGCCCCGCCGAGCAGCGCCGCGAGCGGGCCCTCCCACTCCCCCGCCTCGTCGGCGAGCGGGACGGGCAGGGCGAGGCGTCGGCTCGGGTCGTCGAGGCTCCACAGCAGCGCTCCCGGTGCACCGTCGAGCAGCGCGTCGAGTCCCGCGGCGGGGTCCGGGGCGGCGAGGGGCTGGACGAGCACGTCGATGCTGCCGCCGCACATGAGCCCCACCTCCCACGCGGCGGCGTCGGCGTAGCCGTAGGTGCGGCGCTCGGGCACGCCGGTGGCGAGCACCTCGAGACCCTGCTCGATGAGGTCCGACTCGACGCAGCCGCCGGAGAGGGAGCCGCGCACCAGCCCGCCCTCCCCGATCACCATCGTGGTGCCGAGCGGCCGGGGCGCGGAGCCCTCGGTCGCGACGATGGTGGCGATCGCGAGGGGCTTGCCGGCCTCGAGCCAGCGGGTGCAGGCCGCGGCGAGGCCACCCGGGAGCGGCGCGGCGAGGGTGTCGCTCATGCGCCCGCTCCCGCCTGCTCCGCGCCGGGCGCCGTCGCCCCGGGCCCCCTGAGGAACCGGCCGCGCGGGGACGCGTCCTCGTCGGCCGCGAGGATCTGCCCGCGCAGCACCGCATCGACCACCGCGCCCTCGAGCGCGAGGCCGTCGTAGGCGGAGAGCGGGTGACGGTGGGCGAAGCGGTCCGCGCGCAGGGTCTGGGGGCGGGCCGGGTCGTAGAGGATCAGGTCCGCGTCGGCGCCCACCTCGAGGCGGCCCTTGTGGGCGAGGCCCACGAGGTCGGCGGTCGCCCGCGCCATCCAGCCGCTCACCTGCGCGATGTCGATGCCGCGGGTGCGGGCCTCGGCGGCGACGGCGGTGAATCCGGCCTGGAGTCCGGAGATCCCGCCCCAGGCCTGCTGGAGGTCGGGGGCGCCGCGGTGCTTCTCCGCCGAGGAGGACGGCGAGTGGTCGGTGACGATCATGTCGATGAGCCCGGCCTCGAGGCCCTGCCAGAGGGCGTCGCGGTTGCCGGCGTCGCGGATCGGCGGGCAGCACTTGTACTCCGGCGACGCATCCGGCACGGCCTCCGCGGCGAAGCACAGGTAGTGCGGGCAGGTCTCGACCGTGAGCGGCAGACCCTCCGCCTTGGCCTGTTGGATGAGGTCCAGGGCGCGGGCGCTGGAGAGGTGGAGCAGGTGGGTGCGGGCGCCGGTCTCGCGCACCGCCTCGATGAGCCTCGCGATCGCGGTGACCTCGGCGGACTCGGGCCGGGAGGCGACGAAGTCGGTGTACTTCGCGGACGGCACCGCCGGGGCGGCGTCGATGGTGGAGGCGTCCTCGGCGTGGACGATCACGAGCCCGTCGAAGGTGGCGACCTCATGCATCGCCGCGCGCAGCTGGGCGGCGTCGACCGGCGGGAACTCGTCCACCCCCGACGGCAGCAGGAAGCACTTGAAGCCCATCACGCCCGCCTCCCACAGCGGGCGCAGCTGGGCGGTGTTGCCGGGGACGATCCCGCCCCAGAACCCGAGGTCCACCGCGAGTGCGTCGCGGGCGGCGGCCTGCTTCACACGCAGCGATGCCACGTCGATCGTGGGCGGGATGGAGTTCAGCGGCATGTCCACGAGGGTCGTGACCCCGCCGAGCGCGGCGGCGCGGGTGGCGGTCGCGAAACCCTCCCATTCGGTGCGGCCGGGCTCGTTGATGTGCACGTGGGTGTCCACGTTCCCGGGCAGCACCTGCAGACCGTCGGGGACGACGAGGGTGCCGGGCAGGCGCGGTGCCTCGTCCGGGAGCGGGCGGATCGCGGTGATCCGGCCGTCCTCGATGTCGAGCTCGGCCGCGACCAGCCGGTCCCCGAGCAGCATCTCGTGGGCGCGGACGGTGTGCAGCGCGCCGGAGCTCGTCCCGGCTTTCGTCGCGGCCGTCTTCCCTGGTCCTGGCATGTCCCGGGGCCTCAGCAGAATCCGCCGAGCCACTCCCAGGCGGCCGGCTGGTCGGGCTCGCCGGGGCGGGTGACCGCGGCCTGCATGAGGCCGTAGGGGCGGTCCCCGGCGAGGAACACCTCGTTGTCGTTGCCGAGCTCGAAGGGGCTGAGGTCCACGAGGTAGTGGTGCTTGTTGGGCATGACCATGCGAATCTCGGCCAGCTCCGGACGGGCGGCGAGCACGGCCTCGCCGATCGCGAAGAGGGTCTGCTGCAGGGACAGGGAGTGCGTGGTCGCGAAGGTCTCCAGGAGCACCGCGCGCACCGCCGCGAAGGTCTCGTCCGGGTCGACGCCGGAGGTCCCGTCGGCCGTGATGGGCTCACGGAAGCGCCAGCGGGCGGTGACCTCGGTGGCGAGGATGCGGTCGGTGGTCTCGGGCAGGGTCGTGTACCGGTCCCGCGGGAAGCCGTGGAACTCGCTGCCGGTCGACTTCAGGACCACGAGGTCCTTGATCCCGCCGATCACGTGGGCGGCGCCGTCCTGGACGGTGACGGCGGCGGTGCGGACCTCGGGGCCGGTGCGCACGAAGGAGTGGTCGTGCCCCTCACCTGCGGCGGTGATGCGCTCCCAGCCGAACTGCTCGGCCTCCCAGCGCCCGCCGGTCAGCCACGTGCCCTCGGCCATGAAGTGGTCGGCCAGACGCAGCAGGAACCGCTCAGGACCGGCGACGCCGTACTGCTTCGCGAAGGCGTAGACGGTGTTCTTCTGCGTATCGGTGGCGATGACGCGCGCGTTGTCGCCGGTGCGGTAGCAGTCCTCGAAGTCGCCGCGCAGCATCGAGGTGACGTTCAGGTCCGTCAGCGCATGGCGCGGGGTGGAGCGGTCCACGTGGACGAGCCGCACCTCGGCCTTGCCGTACTGGTTCCGGCCCAGCACGGAGGTGGGGGCGGAGTCGGCGGGCGCGGAGCCCACGGGGGCGCACGACGGGGCGGGGGTCTGACCGGCGGGGGTCTGCGGGGCGGGGGTCTGACCGGCGGGGGTCTGCGGGGTGGTGGTCTCGAGCATGTCAGCTGCCTCGGTAGGTGGAGTGGGCGAAGGGGCTCAACAGGAGCGGCACATGGGCGTGGCCCTCGTCGAGGGAGAAGGCCACCTCGACCTCGGGGAAGAACGTGACCTGGCGGCGTTCGGCGTAGTAGGCGCCGGTCGCGAAGCGGAGGCGGTAGGTGCCCGGCACGAGCGCGATCGGGCCGAGGTCGTGCACGCGCCCGTCGGCGTCGGTGACCCCGGTCGCGACCTCGGAGCCGCCTGCATCCAGGAGAGTCACGGCGACGCCGACGGCGGGCCGGCCGGTGCCGGTGTCGAGCACGTGGGTGGTGACGTGGCTGATGACGGCGTCCTTCCTCCGACGGTCGGCGGGTCCCGCGCGCCGCCTGCGACAGGCTGCGCGGCCGGGTCCCGCCCTGGTTCCTCCACGCTAGGAATCGGGTGCGGCCGGACCGTTTCTCCCGTGTAAAACATGTGTTTCGCGGGTCTGCTCTGCAGATGTAACCGCCGTGAAACAGGCCCAGGCACCCGCTGAAACACACGATCCCTAGCGTCGGACTCGCCGCCACTGCCCCGAGGCGCTGCACCCCTTGAGAAGAAGGCGAACGCCATGAAGACCCCTCGCACCTCTGCCTCCGCCCCGACCCGACGCGTCCTGATCGGCACGTCCCTCGCCGCGCTCGGCGCCCTGTCGCTGGCCGCCTGCGGCGGGGCCGACGCCGAGTCCGCCTCCGGCGGCTCCTCCGACGGCGGGGAGGCCGCGGCCGACTACGGCACGCTCGACATCAACCTCTCGTGGATCAAGAACGCGGAGTTCGCCGGCGAGTACATGGCCATCGACCGCGGCTACTTCGAGGAGGCCGGGTTCTCCGAGGTGAACCTCATCGCCGGCGGCCCGTCCGGCACCTCGAGCGAGACGATGGTCCTCTCGGGCTCGGCGATCATGGGCACCACCTCGCCGCTCGGCGTGGCGCCGCTGATCCAGGACGAGGAGGCGCCGCTGAAGATCATCGGCACCACCTACCAGAAGAACCCCTTCACGATCATCTCCCTCGGCGACGCCGCCCCGATCGCCACCCCGGCGGACCTCGTCGGCAAGAGGATCGGCGTGCAGACCGGCGTGAACGAGACCCTGTTCGACGGGTTCCTCTCAGCCAACGGCATCGACGCGGCCGAGCTGGAGAAGGTGCCGGTGCAGTACGACCCGCAGCCGCTCCTGAACGGCGAGGTCGACGGGTTCTTCGGCTACCTCACCAACGAGGCGCTGACCCTGGAGCTCGCCGGCGAGGACGTGGTGAACCTGCCGCTGGCGGACAACGGCCTGCCGTTCATGGCCGAGAGCATCGTGGTCACCCAGGAGTCCATCGAGACCCAGCGCGACCTGCTGAAGGCGGCGCTGGTGGCGCTCATCCGCGGCTGGAAGGACGCGATCGCCGAGCCCGAGGAGGGCGCGCGCCTCGCGGTCGAGGACTACGGCCAGGACCTGGGCCTGGACATGGAGAAGGAGATCCGCCAGGCCGAGGAGCAGGTGGCGCTGGTCAGCACCGACGAGACCGACGCGAACGGTCCGCTGACCATGTCCGACGAGCTCATGCAGCAGAACGTGGACGCGCTGGTCGCGGCCGGCTACGACCTCGCTGTGGAGGACTACTTCGACACCAGCCTGCTCGAGGAGGTCTACGCGGAGAACCCCGACCTGATCTGACCCGGGGGAACCGAGGAAGGGGCGAGCCTGCGGGCTCGCCCCTTCTGCTGTGCGGGGTCGATGTGCTGAGTGTGCTGTGCTGTGCGCGCTGCGCTCTGTGCGGTGTGCGGTGTGCGGTGTGCGGTGTGCGGTGAGGCTGTGTGCGGCGAGGCTGTGTGCGGTGAGCGCTGGGCTCAGCTGTCCTCGAGCTCGCCAAGAAGGTCGTAGGCGGCGGTGATCCGGCTGATGCGGCGCACCCCGTCGGCGCCGCGCCGGTTCAGCACGCCGTTGGCGAGCAGGGACACCAGCGCCGTGGCGGTGGAGTAGCTGTCGAAGGCGCCGTCGGAGTCGATGGGGCATTCGAGCCAGCGGTCGGCCGCGGCGGCGTAGGGGCGGGCGGTGCCGTCCCCGACCAGCAGGCAGCGCGCGGGCGATCGCGCGATCGCGTCGGCGAGGGCGGGGAAGGTCGTCGGCCGACGGCGGAAGCCGATCAGCACCACCGCGTCCTCGTCGGTGAGCCCGGCGAGCTCCTCCCCCACCGCCTGGCCGGGCTGAGGGGCGAGACGCACCTCGTCGCGGGCCTGGATGAGCTGCTGGTGCAGGTGCAGGGCGACGGGGTAGCTGTTGCGCAGACCCACCACGAGGATCCGCCGGGCGCCGGTGAGCAGGGCGGTCGCCTCCTCGAGCGCCCCGCCGGAGAGGACGGTGAGCAGCCGGTCGTGGTTCTCCCGCTCGGCGCGGACATGCGCCTCGAGGCTCGGCCTGAGGCCCGGCACGCCGGTGCGGGTCGGTGCCGCGAGCGGTGTCCCGGCGCGGCGCATGGCGCGGGTGTGCTCCTTGACCTCGCGGAAGTCGGCGAAGTCGAGCTTGCGGAACAGGCGGCTGACGGTCGCCTTGGACACCCCGGTCTCGCGGGAGATGTCCGCGGCGCTGAACACGGCGAGGTCGCCGAGGTGCTCGAGCAGGAAGTCACAGATCCGTCGCTCCTGCGGGGTGAGCTCGGCATACTTCGCGTCGATGCGGGCGTCGATGCGCACCTCGCGGCGCGGCATCTCGCTCAGGCCGGCCGACGGGAGCACGCGGATCGCGGCGTTCATCGGATCCCCGCGGCGGCGAGGGTCGCGGCCTCGAAGGCGTCGAGCGCTGCGGCGACGTCCTCGGTGGTCACGGATTCGTCGGGGTGGTGGCTGATCCCGTCGGCGCAGCGGACGAAGAGCATGCCGATGTCGGTGAGGGCCCCCATGGCCATCGCGTCGTGTCCGGCGCGGGAGAACAGCTCGAGCGGCGCATCATCGCCTCCGGCACCATCGCCGCCAGCACCATCGCCGACCGAGCGGATCCCGGTGCGGACGGCGTCCATGAGGTGCGGTGCGCAGCGCACGGCGGGGGCCTCGTGGATCTGCTCGACCTCGAGGGTGAGGCCGCGCTCGGTGCAGAAGCCGCGGATCGTCCCGAGGGTCTCCTCGAGCACCGCGTCGCGCAGCTCGTCGGTCTCGGCGCGCAGATCCAGGGACATCTCCACGCATCCCGGCACCACGTTCACGCCGCCCGGGTAGGCCTGCAGCCGGCCGACGGTGGCGATCGCGCCGCGCTCGCGGGCGATCTGCTCGATGTCGAGGACGGCGCGGCTCGCCCCGATGAGGGCGTCGCGTCGGCGATCGTAGGGGGTGCCGCCGGCGTGGCGGGCCTCGCCGAGAACGGTGAGGGTGAAGCGTCGGGCACCGGCGATCGAGGTGACGACGCCCAGGGGCCGGTCCGCGGCCTCGAGGTAGGGGCCCTGTTCGATGTGGACCTCGAGGTAGCCGGCGACCTCCTCGGGGCCGAGGGCCGCGTCGTCGATGCGGGCGGGGTCGAGGCCGAAGCGGGTGAACGCCTCGGCCATGGTGATCCCGTCCTCGTCCTCGAGGGCGAACCAGTCCTGCTCCCAGGTGCCGGCGAGCGCGCGGCTGCCCAGCAGCGTCGCGCCGAAGCGGGTGCCCTCCTCGTCGGCGAAGGCGACGACCTCGAGGGCGACGGGGAGCTCGCTCGCGCGGTCCTTCAGCCTCGCGACGGTCTCGATGGCGAGGAGCACCCCGAGGATCCCGTCGTAGCGGCCGGCGTCGGGGACGGTGTCGAGGTGGGAGGCGAGGACCAGGGCGGGCAGGCCCGGGCGGGAGCCTTCGAGGCGTCCGCGCTGGTTCCCGGCGGCGTCCTGCCAGGTGCGCATCCCGGCGGCGGTCATGAGCTCGGCGGCGACTGCGTTGTGGCGAGCGTGCTCGGGGGTGAGGTAGGTGCGCTCGATGCCGTCCTCGAGGGCGGAGATCGCGGCGAGCCGGTCGCAGTCGGCCATGATGCGCGCGGCCGCCTCGAGGGTCGCGGCGGAGAGCGCGGGGGTGGTGGGGCTCGCAGGGGTGGTGGCGTCGGCGGTCATCGCGCGGCCCCCGCGACGGCTGCGGCAGCCCCGTCGGCCGCACCCTCCCTCGCGCCCTCGTAGTGCTCGCGGGCCGCGCCGACGCCGCCACCGGCGACGACGTCCGCCCCGCCCGCGCGGAGCACCTGCTCCAGCGCCGCGAGGGTGAGGAGCACGGCGTCGCGGCGGGCGTTGTAGCCCATGGTGCCGATCCGCCAGACCTTCCCGTGCAGGGGTCCGAAGCTGGTGCCGATCTCGATGCCGTAGTCCTCCAGCATCGCGGCGCGGGCGGCGTCGGCGTCGATGCCGTCCGGGATCTCGACGGCGAGGACGTTGTGCATGCGGTGGGCATGGTCGCCGAAGAGGGTGAGTCCCAGGCCCTCGATGCCGGCGGCCATGGCGGCGCCGTGGAGGCGGTGGCGGGCGACGGCGGCGTCCATCCCCTCCTCGACCAGCAGGCTCGCGCACTCGCGGGCGGCGTAGAGCATGCTCGTCGCCTCGGTGTGGTGGTTCAGGCGCTGCTCGCCCCAGTAGTCCAGGATCATCGCGAGGTCGAAGTAGTTCGAGCGGATGCGGGTGCCGCGCCCGGCGGTGCCGTCGGCGATCCCGGCCTCGACGTGGCGTCGCGCCCCGATCACCTCGACCGCGCGATCGGAGAGGGTCAGCGGTGAGCTGCCGGAGGGGCCGGCGAGGCACTTCTGCAGGCCCGCGGTCGCGGCGTCGATCCCCCACTCGTCGACCAGCAGGTCGTTCCCGCCGAGGGAGGCGGTCGCGTCGGTGTACAGCAGCGCGCCGTGCCTGGCGGCGATCGCACCGAGCTCGTCGAGGGGCTGGTTCATGGTGGTGGAGGTGTCGCCCTGGACGACGGCGAGGAGCTTCGGGCGGACCGTGCGGACCGCGTCCTCGATGGCGGAGGCGGGGAAGACCTGCCCCCATTCGGTCTCGAGCGTGTGGACCTCGGCGCCGCAGCGCTCGGCGATCTCGACCAGGAGGTGGCCGAAACGGCCGAAGATCGGGACCAGGACCTTGTCGCCGGGTTCGAGGAGGGAGACGAGCACGGCCTCGATGCCGGCGCGGGAGGTGGCGTCCACCAGGAGCGTCGCCTCGTTGCGGGTGCGGAACACCTCGCGGAAGAGGCCCTGGGTCTCGGTCATCAGCGTCGTCATCGCGGGGTCGAACTGGCCCAGCAGCGAGGCGGACATGGCCCGCAGCACGCGGGGGTCGGCGCTGATGGGGCCGGGGCCCATCAGCAGCCGCGGCGGCGGGGCGATCTGCGAGGTGCGCATCAAGGAGGTTCCGTTCTGGGGACGTGCAAGCAGTGCTGGGACGTTCATCGGTTCTGGTCCCAGTGAATGCAACAGACGTTTCAGGGGTGTTTCCGTCGCGGATCGAGGACGGGAAGCCTGCGAGGTGGCGGGTCAGTCCGCGAGCAGGGCCTCGAGGCGGCGCAGGGCGATCTGGCGCAGCTGCTCGGCGCGCTCCTTCTGCTCATCCTGTTCGTCGAGGAGCAGGCGCCGCTCGAGCTCGGCGAGCATCTCGGCCTGGGTGCGGCCGGCGGCGCGGATGAGGAACACGGTCCCGAAACGCTCCTCGTAGCGGGCGTTCGCGCGCGCCCACTCCCCCGGGTCCTCCACCCCCGCCTGCTCGGCGGCGGAGTGCGCGGTCTCCGCAGCCCCCAGGCCCTTCGCCTTCTCCCCGATGCGGGGATGGTGGGCGAGCGCCCCGTGGACCTCATCGGGGGTCCAGCGTCGGGCGCGGTCCGAGGCCTCGGCGAGCATCGACTCGGCGCAGGGGTAGGGGCGGGCGGCGATGAGATGGCGCACCCAGGACTCGATCGGGGCGCAGGCGCGCAGCTGCTCGGCGAGCGCGGCGGGCGGTGCGGTGTTCAGGCGCTGGAGGGCGGGCGGGGTGCTCATGCGGGGATCTTCCTCGGCGCAGTGCCGATGGTGGGTGCGGCGTCCGTGGTGGCGGCCGTGCCCGGCGCGGGGCCGAGGGGAGGGGCGGTGTCCTCCTCGAGCCGGGTGGCGAGGTCGATGAGGGCGAGGTCGCTGCCGGGCGGGCCCACGAGGGTCACGGCCGTCGGCAGACCGCTCGCGGTCACGAGCGGCACCGCCACCGCCGGCAGACCGGCCAGGCCCGCCAGGCACGTCAGCCGCATGGTCCGTGCGCGCTGGGCCTCGATCGCGGGGCCGCCCGCGGCCGCGTCCCGCACGAGCGGCGCGATGGACGAGGCTGCGGGGACCACGAGCACCCCCTCGCCGAGGCGGCGTCGGATCTGGCCGACGGCGCGGGTGCGGGCCTGCTGCGCGTCGGCGGCCTCGTCGGCCGTGACCTGGGCAGCCGCGTCGAAGCGGGCACCGACGTCGGGCGCGAGCTCGCTGCGGTGCGCGCTCACCCACTCGCCGTGGGCGGCCCAGGCCTCGCGGGCCTGGAGGAGGCGGAAGGTCTCGGCGAAGCCGGTGAGCTCGTCGGCGTCAAGCGGGTCCGCCTCCTCGATCTCGATCGCGGTGCGCCAGCGCGCGAGGGCGGTGTCGAGGGCGTCTGCGACCTCCGGGTTCAGCAGCGTCTCGAGCCCGGGGACGGTGCGCAGCGCGGGCTCCTCGAGCCCTTCCTGCACCTCGGGCAGGAGCACGGCGGCGGCGCGGGCGAGGAGGTCCGGCGTGCGGGTGAGCAGGCCGACCGTGTCGAAGCTCGGCGCGAGGGGCAGCACCCCGTCGCACGGCACGGCGCCGTGGGTGGGGCGCAGCGCCCACAGTCCCTGGTAGGCGGCGGGGACCCGGAGGGAGCCGCCGGTGTCGGTGCCGAGCCCGATGCTCGCGTGCCCCAGCGACACGGCCGACGCGGGGCCGGAGGTGGAGCCGCCGCTGATCCGGTGCGGGGCGCGGGGGTTCGGCGGGGTGCCGTAGTGGGTGTTGGTGCCGGCGAGGCTGTAGGCGAGCTCGTCGGTCGCGGCGATGCCGGTGATCTCGGCGCCCGCGTCCAGCAGCAGCTCCACCGCGTCGGCGTGACGGGGCTCGGGGAGGGCGCCCGCGAGCAGGGCGGGGCTGCCGCCGCCGATCCTCTGCCCGGCCACCGCGATCACGTCCTTGACCGCGATCCTCTCCCCGGTGAGGGGGCCCGGTGCCTCGTCGGCCGATCCCCCGCCGGCGCTGAGAGAGGCCGGGACGAGCGGGGCGCCGAGGACCCGCCAGATCCGGCGGTCCATCGCGGGCGGGGCCACGGCGACGTGGGCGACGGCGACCTTCCAGCCGTCCTCGCCGCGCCGCCACACCTGGGTCTGCTGGCCGCGGCCGCCGCGCAGCAGCTCGGTGATCGCGACGACCGCCGCGTGGTCCTCGCCGAGCGCCCGCACCTCGACCTCGACGATGCGGCGCTTCGGGGCGCCGCCGCGCCCGCCGCGGAAGGTGCTGATCGCGTCGTGTCCGCGCAGCAGCCCCGCCGCGTCGCCGCGCAGGGTGTCCGGGCCGGGGGCGAACAGGGCGTCGAGCGCCGGGAGGTCGTCGGCCATGAGCGCGCGCTCGTACTCCCAGAACGCCTCGAGCAGCCCGGGGATCTCGGGGCCGTTCGCGACGGGACGGGCGCGGTCCGCGAGGACGTCGGCAGCAGAGACGGAGCCCGGCGATTCGGAGCCCTGCGAGACAGCTCCCGAAGGGATCGTGATCTGCGCCTCGGCGCTGGTGGTGCTCATGGGCGGACCTCCGCGAAGTCGGCCGTGCGGATGCGGGCGTGGACGCCCTTGACGACGTCGACGACCTGCGAGATGTCGAAGTCGGTGGCGGCGCTGAGGTAGGCGAGCGCATGCTCGGGATCCAGGCCCCAGCGGGCCTGGAGCAGCGCGATCGCGTGGCGCACGCAGTCCTTCACGGCGAGGTCGAGATCCTCGTCCATTCCGGTGGGGATGAGGTACTCGGTGGTCTCGGCGAGGGGACCGGCCACCTCGCCGAACTGCGCGATCGCGTCCTCGCGGGCGATCACGTCGAACCGGAGCCGGCTGCGCAGGCTCGCCTCCATCGCGGTCAGCGCCACCTCCCCGTCGCCCTGGGCGAAGTGCGGGTCACCGACGCAGGCGAGGGCGCCCTCGACCTGGACGGGCAGGTAGAGGGAGGTCCCGGCGGTGAGGAGGTTGATGTCGATGTTGCCGCCGTGTCGGCCGGGCGGCACCGAGTGGGGGCGCTCCGTGCCGGGCACGGCCACACCCATGATCCCGAGGAACGGGCGCAGCGGGAAGCGGAGCGTCCGCTCGGCGCCGGCGCGCGGGGCCATGGTGCCGACGGGCCCGTTCGGAGTGTGCTCGACCCCGGCGAAGACGCTGACGGTGCCGGGACCGGCCGGGTACTCACCGGGCAGGGCGCCGCGGCCGTGGCGGTTGGAGACCACGCCGTAGGGCACACGCATCTCGTGCTCGAGGATCGTCATCTTCAGCAGGTCGCCGGGGCGGGCACCGGCGACGTGGATCGGGCCGGTGACCACATGGGGACCGTCCGTCGCCCGGTCGCGACCGGAATGGCCCGCGGCGAGCGCGATCGCGTCGGGCAGCACTTGCTCAGGCTCGACGCCGTGGGCGCCGAAGAAGGCGCGCGGGTCCCGGCCCTGGTCCTCGAGGATCCCCTCGTGGCTGAGGGTGTCGATGACCGCCTCATCGCCGGGCTCGAGGCGCAGCACAGGGGCGTCGGCCGCGCAGGGCAGTCGGCCCCACAGGCTCGTCCCCTCCTCCACGGGGAGGTGGGCGACTCCGGCCGGCACCTTCTCGCCCGCTCGCAGGATGTCCGTCAGCATGGTCCTCCTCAGCTCACGATCCACGCTAGGGGCGGGGTTTTACGTCCTTGTTACACGGCCGTGCCGCCCGGGTTTCAGGAGGTCCGTAGCCTCCCGGCCATGACCGGAACCCCTGCCGCCGACACCGCCTCCGCCACCGCCACCGCGAGCGACCCTGCCGCCCCTAAGACGAGCGCCGCGCCCGCGGCCGACCTGCGCCCGCGGCACCTGCGCTCCATGCTCGGCCTCACCTTCGCCACCGGCATCGTCGACGCGGTCGGCTACCTGGGGCTGGACCGGGTGTTCACCGCGAACATGACCGGCAACGTCGTCATCCTCGGCATGGCGCTGACCGGCGCGGACGACCTGCCCGTGGTCGGCCCGGTGCTGGCGCTGGCAGGCTTCGTGCTCGGTGCGATCCTCGCCGGCCGCGCCCTCGGCGGGCGCAGCGGCGCCTGGACCGGCGCGACCACCGCCCTGCTCTGCGCGGTCGCGGCCGTGGTGATCGCCGCCGGCGCGATGCTGCTTGTGTGGGAGGGCGCCCCGCACACGGCGCTGCTCGGCGTGACCGGAGCGCTGGGCCTGGCGATGGGGGCGCAGGCCGCGACCGCCCGCGCCCTCGCCGTGAAGGACGTGACGACCGTGGTCATCACCTCCACCATCACGGGCCTGGCGATGGACTCGCGACTGGCCGGCGGGACCGGGGCGCTGTGGCCGCGCCGACTGCTCGCGGTGCTGCTCATGCTCACCGGCGCCGCCGTCGGCGCGCTGCTGCTGCAGGTGCACGCGGGGGCGGGGCTGCTGCTCGCCGGGGCGCTCTGCGCGGCGGTCGCGCTGGTCGGCCACGCGCGCGCCCGGGGGTGAGGGCGCGGCCGACGGGGCCGGCCGGCGCTCGCGGGTCAGCGGCGGGCGAGGCGGGAGAGGTCGGCGACGGTGTCGAGGTCGCCGCCGTCGTCGAGGGCCCCGCAGTCCACCAGGTCCACGCGCTCCCGATTGCGGTGCAGCCAGTCGCGGGCGCCGCGATCGCCATGGGCCTCCGCGGCGGCGGCGCGAGCGTCGGCCGCCTCGAGCAGCACGGGGTGGCGGCGCAGGAGCCGACCGTCGGGCCCCGGGTAGGAGGCGGCGGTCGCACGGCCGGGCCGGTGCGCGCCGAGCACCCGGCGCACCAGCGCGGGGCTCAGCCCCACGTGGTCGACCAGGGCGAGCATGAGGTGCGGGGCATCGGCCGCCGCGACCCCGACCCGCAGGGAGACGGCCATGCCGGTGCGCCACAGAGGGCTCTCGGCGACCCGCGCCCCGGCCTCGCGCGCGACCGCGCCGACCTCGTCGGCGTAGGCGCCGGTGACGACCAGGACGTCCCGGCAGCCGCCCGCGAGCAGGCGCCGGGTCAGCACCGCGACCAGGGGCTCCCCGCCGAGCGGCAGCAGCGCCTTCGGGCCGCGGCCCAGGCGCCGCCCCTCCCCCGCGGCGAGGAGGACTGCTGTCGTGTCGGGCAGGACTGCGGTCTCCGGCAGAACCGCGGTCTCGGGCAGGGTGAGGTGCGCCGGCGACGGTGACGGGTCGGGCTGGGTCATGACGGGGTTCCTCAGGCGCTCTGCAGCTCCGGGACCGCCTCGGAGACGACGAGGTCGAAGCGGTAGCCGACGTTGCGGACCGTGTGGATCGCGGACTCGATGCCGGCGCCGAGCTTGGCGCGCAGGCGCCGCACGTGCACGTCCACGGTGCGGGTTCCGCCGAAGTAGTCGTAGCCCCACACCTCCTGCAGCAGCTGGGCGCGGGTGAACACGCGGCCCGGGTGCTGGGCGAGGTACTTCAGCAGCTCGAACTCCTTGAAGGTCAGCTCCAGCGCCTGCCCGTGCAGGGTCGCGGTGTACCTGGACTCGTCGATCACGAGACCGCCCGCGGTGATCAGATCCGGGCCGAGGTCCGGTGCGGGGGCGAAGCGCAGCGCGAGACGGAGGCGGGCGTCGACCTCCGCGGGGCCGGAGGTGGGCAGGAGGTAGTCCGCGGCGCCCCAGTCCGGGTTCGCGGCGGCCAGTCCGTTCTCGGCCATGATCAGCACCAGCGGCAGGTGCAGGCGCGCCGCCTCGAGGCGGGCGGCCATGTGCGGGGCCCAGGTGAGGTCCGAGGTCGCATCGAACACCGCGACGTCGCACTCGGGGGCGCGGCGCAGCTCGGCGAGGTCCGCGCCGCTGTAGTGCACGGTGTGCGGGAGGATCGCCAGCGCCCCCAGGGCGGGGCGGCGCAGGGCGAGGGGTGCCGGGGAGATGTGCAGGACGCGGAGCGTGGAGTGCAGGGTTCGGCTCACCGGGGGACCACCTTCTTGATCTGGCCGGGATGCTGGGCGGAACGCATCTCGTGGTCCCCCCACCTCACCGCAACACTTGTTTCACGCCTGTGCCAGAGAGGCGTCGTGATCGAAACGAGACCATTGCGTCCAGGGCACGGGACTGGGGCTGGGGTGGGCGGCCCGACGGCGCGGGACAGATGCAAGGACCCCTCGAGCACTCCGCCGCGTCCACCTCCTCGATCATCCGGGCCCTACCCCCGGTTCGTGGACACGGGGGTCGCGGTGAAGGACTCCGCCATCGGCGCCGAGGCGCGGTCCCGGCAACGAGACGGCCACCGCACACAGCCGATTCCGTTCTCGGCGCGCCGGCCCGCTCTGGAGTCCCCTACGTCGCCGATGAGCTCCGCAGGCACATCCCCCTCAGGTGACGCGCCGCACCCCTCACCGCCCGTGCGCCACCGCCGGGATCTGCGTGGCGAGCTTCCCGCCGGAGACGTCCACGAGGGTCCCGGTGATGTACGCGGCCTGGTCGCTGGCGAGGAAGATCAGCAGGTCGGCGACGTCGTCGGGGCTCTCCCAGCGGCGCAGCGAGAGGGTGTCCAGCAGGCGATCCTGCCGCTCGGCGGGCAGCTCGGCGAAGCCGTTCATGGAGGTGGGGACCATGCCGGGGGCGTAGGCGTTGACGGTGATGTCGTGGGGGCCGAGCTCGGAGGCGAGCACGCGGGTCAGCTGCACCACGGCGGCCTTCGAGGCGGCGTAGGCGGCGCTGCCCACGCTCGGCACGATCGCGGCGAACGAGGCGGCGTTGAGGATCCGCCCACGCCCGACCCTCTGCATGTGCGGGGCCACTTCCCGGCACATGAGGAAGGTGCCGCCGGTGTTCACGTCGAAGCACTTCTGCCAGGTCGCCCAGTCGGTCTCGACCACGGTCGAGTCCGCGACGATCCCGGCGTTGTTCACGAGCACGTCGATCGTGCCGTGGCGCTCTACGACGGCCTCGACCGCGCGGTGCACGGAGTCGGGGTCGGCGACGTCGCAGACCACCTGGTCCACGGTCGGCGCACCCTCCGCCACCTCGTCCGGGAAGGCGAGGTCGAGCGCGACCACGCGCGAGCCCTCCTCGGCGAAGCGTGCGGCGATGGCCGCGCCGATCCCGCGCGCCGCCCCGGTCACCACGACCACCCTGTCCCGCAGATCCAGCTCCATCGCCCTGTCCTCTCCTGCGGCTCCCGTGCCGCGCTCGGTGTGCGGCCCGTCGGCCGCGCTCAATAGTCATACTATTGGGTGACGACGGCCCGTGGGGCCACGAGATCGCCGCGGAGAACCGGACGGCGAGGACGCCCGAGGAGGAGCGAGATGACGACGGACGGGACGACGGCGAGCGGACGAGGCGCGCAGGACGAGCCGCCGCGCGGCGCGAGCACGGCCGGCCCTCGCACGGTGTGGATCACCGGCGCGGGCAGCGGCATGGGGCGCGCGACGGCGCTGCGGGCGGCGCGCTCGGGCTGGACGGTCGCGCTGAGCGGCCGGCGCCGCGAGGTGCTCGAGCAGCTCGCGGCCGAGATCCGCGAGGAAGGCGGCAGCGTGCTGGTCGCACCGCTGGACGTCCAGGACCGGAAGGCCGTGCGGAGCACCGCCGAGCGGATCGCCGAACGCCTCGGCGGGATCGACGCACTCGTGCTCGCCGCCGGCCTGAACGCGCCGAAGCGGCGCTGGGACGATCAGGACCTGACGGAGTTCGACGCGATCGTCGCCACGAACCTCACCGCGGTCGCGAGCACCGTCGACGCCGCCCTCCCCCACCTGCGCGAGCGCGGCGGGCAGGTCGTGGTGATCTCCTCCTATGCGGGCTGGTCCTTCCAGCCCGGTGCGGGGGTCGCCTACTCGGCGAGCAAGACGGCGCTCGGCTCCCTGGTGCGCACGCTGAACCAGCAGGAGGCCGCGCACGGGGTGCGGGCGTGTCATCTGTGCCCGGGCGATGTCGCCACCGACTTCCTCGACCAGCGCCCCTCCGTGCCCGACGCCGGGGCCCGCGCCCGGATGCTCACCGCGGAGGACATCGCCCGCACCGCCTGCTTCGTGCTCGACTCCCCCGCGCACGTGCGCATCGACGAGCTGGTCGTCTCCCCCGTCTCCCAGGCATGACCGCCGGCGCGAGCGCCTTCGAGCAGGCGCTGGACCAGCTCGGCGCCGCGATCGTCGGCGGCGAGCTGGAGGCCGGCGCCGCGGACACGATCGAGGGGTTCATCGCCCGCACCGGCGCCTCCCGCAGCGTGGTCCGCGAGGTCACGCGAGTGCTCGGAGGACTCGGGATGCTGAGCGCCGGCCGACGGGTCGGCCTGCGCATCCTCCCGATCGACGAGTGGGACCTGCTGGATCCACGGGTGATCCGCTGGCGCCTCGAGGGCCCGGACCACGCGCGGCAGCACGCGGAGCTGCGCTCCCTGCGCCACGCTGTCGAGCCCGCGGCGGCAGCGGCCGCGGCCCGCGAGGTCCGCGACCGGCGCGGGAGCACCCGCGCGCTCGATACCGCCGCGGAGTCGATGCTCGAGGCGGCCGAAGGCCCCGAGTCCGGCGCCTTCCTCGCCGCCGACCGGGCCTTCCACGCCGAGGTCCTCGCCCTCTCCGGCAACGCGATGCTGGGCCGGCTGCGGGCCGTGATCGAGGAGGGCCTGCGCCACCGCGCGACGGTCGAGCGGGGCGAGCAGGCCCCTGACCGGCACGACCTCGGACTGCATCAGGAGGTCGCCGCGGCGATCGGCGCCGGCGACGAGGCGCGTGCCGCGGCGCGGATGCGGGAGATCATCGAGCGGGCGACGGCGGCACGCTGAGCAGTCCGGCGACGGAGCTGACCGCGGCGGAGCCTGCGGTCTCGGAGCTGAGCAGCTGCTGCAGGGCGCGGCCGAGCGGCGGAACCCGGTCGGTCATGATCTCCATGGTGCGGTGGGCCCGCCGAGCTTCGCATCCGCACGCGATGCCATTGGGAGGGGGCCGCGGGCGTCCTCCGGTCGGAGCGCCAGGGCCGACTCCGCTCCGCAGACACCTCCCCATCGCCGTCGCCCGCGGGCTACGGTGAGCGTCGGGGTGGGAACGGCGGCGCGGGGGCGCCGACGACCTCCTCCTCGTCCATCAGATCTCGCAGAAGGAGTCGCACCATGTCGCAGCCGCCCGAGGGAAGCAACCCGCTCGACCCGCAGCACGGACAGGGCTCCTCGCCCGAGCCGACGAGCAGCGGATACGGCGCCCAGGACCCCGCCGCCGCGAGCAGCGGTGCCGGGCAGGATCCCTACGGCGCCTCGTCGTCGGACCCCTACGGCCAGCAGTCCGCCGCCGCGTCCGGCCAGCAGGACGCCTGGGGAGCACAGAGCGCGCCGTCGGCCCCGCAGCCGTCCGCCCAGGACCAGGCCTGGGGCTCCGCGCAGAGCCCCGCGGCCGCGCCCTACCCCGCCACCGGCGGCGGCGCCTCCGGGGACGGCCGCTTCGGCGAGGCAGGCTTCTTCAAGGCGCTGTTCGACTTCAAGTTCGAGCACTTCATCACCGTGAAGTTCTCGTCGTTCCTCTACGTCATCGCGTTCGTCGTCGCGGCGCTGATGTGGCTGAGCAACATCGTCAGCGGGATCGTGTTCGGATTCGCCTGGGGAAGCATGAACAGCTACTTCGGCGAGCCGAGCTTCAGCCCGGTCCCGCTGATCCTCTCGATCCTGTTCGGCTGGATCCCCTCGGTGATCGCGCTGATCGCGATGCGCCTCGGGCTCGAGTTCGCGGTCGCGACCGTGCGCACGGCCCAGAACACCGGCCGCATCGCGGAGTCCTCGCAGCGCTGAGCGCGCTCCGGGCTCGTCCGGCCCGGACCGGCCCAGTCCTCGCACTGTCCAGGACGGGGCGTCCGCCGCTCGGCGGGCGCCCCGTTCGCGATAGGCTCGCGAGCATGGGGACGGAGTGGGGACCGCCGCCGGGGACGACGGCGCGACACGGCGATGAGCTGGCACGACATCTGCAGGCAGGGCGCCTGGACGCCGCTCGCCGCTCGGCCGACGAGCTGCTCGCGGCCGACGGCCAGGACGAAGCGCTCGCTCTCCTCGCCGAGCACGCCGGATCGAGCCCCGCCGCGCTCGAGCTCTTCGTCGAGGTGCTCGACGGCACCGGCGTGGTGCGCCGCTTCGCCGGGGCCGCGCTGCTGGATCCCGGGGCGGTCGAGGACGTCGCCCAGGACTCGCTGATCTCGATCGCGGAGTCGATCCACCGCTTCGACGGCCGCTCCAAGGTCACCACCTGGGCGCACTCCATCGTCCGACGCCGCGTCGCGGACCATCTGCGCCGCCTGCGGGCCACGGTCGAGCTCGAGGAGCAGCACCGGCCCGCCGAGCGGATGAGCTCGATGATCGCCGAGCGAATCAGCGTGCGGCAGGTGCTCGCGGATCTCCCGGACCTCTACCGCGTCCCCCTCGAGCTGCGCGACCTCGAGCAGCTGCCCTACGCGCAGATCGCCGCGCAGCTGGACCGCGCCGAGGGCACCGTGAAGTCGCAGGTCAGCCGCGGCCGGGCGATGCTCGCCGGTCGGCTGGGCGCGGGCGATCCCGTGCCCGGGGCTCCCGCGTGACGGCGCTCGGCGAGCGCTACCGCCTGGGCGGGGTGATCGGCGCGGGCTCCTTCGCGACCGTGCACCGGGCGCGGGACGAGCGGCTGGACGCGGACGTCGCGGTGAAGGTGCTCGCGGAGAACCACAGCCTGAACCCGGAGATCCGCGAGCGGTTCATCGCCGAGGGCCGCAGCCTGCGCCGGGTCGGCGGGCGCCACCTCGTCTCCGTCCACGACATCGACCAGAACGAGCGTCAGCAGCCCTACCTGGTGCTCGAGCTCGCCGACCGCGGCTCCCTGCGCCGCCGGGTCGAGGAGCTGCGCGCGGGCGGCTGGCGCGCCACCGCCGCCGACGTGCTCGCCGTGGCGAGGCCCCTCGCCGCGGCGGTCGCCGCCGTGCACCGCGCCGGCTCGTCCACCGCGACCTCAGCCCCGGGAACCTGCTGCTGACCAGCACCAGCGGCGAGGCGGCGCGCGCCGTCGGCATCGAGTCCTCGCCCTCGGCCGTGGTGCGCGCCGACGAGCGGCTCCTCGTCGCCGACCTCGGGATGTGCAAGGACCTCGCCCGCAGCTCGGGCCTGACCGTCGCGGCGGGCACCGACGGGTTCCGCCCGCCGGAGCAGTCGAGGCCCGGCACCGTCGACATCCGCGCCGACATCTGGGCGATGTCCGCGCTGCTGCGCTGGCTGATCGACGACGCCGAGATGCCGGAGGCGCTGCAGGACGTCCTCGCCCGGGGCCTCTCCGAGGATCCCGGTGCGCGCCAGGCTGAGGCGACGGAGTGGATCGCCGAGGTCGAGGAGTCGCTGGCTCCTCCCCCGCCCGCGCAACCGGCGGGCGGCACCGCTCCCGAAGCAGTCGGCGGCTCGGCCGAGAACGGCCCGGCCGGCGCCGCCGACGGCTCGCCGGGAGCCGATGGCGATTCGGAGGCCCGCTCCAGCGGGGCCGACGGGACCACCACGCACACGACGGCCTCTCAGGCCACGCACGACCCCGACGGCTCCCGCGCGAACACTCCCACCCGCAGCCCGCGCCGCCGCGCCCTCCTCGTCGCGCTGCCGGTGCTCGCGCTCGGCGTCGGCCTCGGGGCAGGGAGCCTGCTCGGGCTGGACGCGTCCGCCCCGTCGGCCGCCGTCGACTCCTCCCTCGCGATCGCCGGGCCGGACGAGATCCGCGTGGGCGAGCAGGCGGTGTTCACCGCCGAGGTGCAGGGCGTCGACTCGTGGGTGTGGACGCTGCCCACCGGCGAGCACCTCGTCGACGAGCAGCAGGCGACGCTGACCGCCTCGGGGCCGGGACGCGCCGAGCTGGTGCTGCGCGCCCGCACCCCGGAGGGGCAGGAGCTCGAGGCACAGCGCGTGGTGAGGGTCCACGCGTGACCGCTCGAAGAATTGGTCGAGATCCGATGCAACCGATCCGCTCCGGCCGACGACATACACCGTGAGAGAACATCCCCGGCGGCCGCGCAGCGGCCCGAGAGAAGGAGTCCGACCATGACCGCTCACCGCATCCGTCCCACCACCCGGCGCGGAGCCCTCCTGGCCCTCGCCTCGCTCGGCACGTTCTCGCTCGCGGCCTGCTCCACCGGCGGCGACGCCGAGTTCGAGGAGTCCGGCGGGAACGGGGCCGGCGACGGCGGCTCCGACAGCGGCTCGGACGGCAAGGAGCAGCCGGCCGCCTCCGACGGCGGCGGCGAGGAGGACTCCGCGGGCGGTGCGGACGATGCGCAGGCGGCCTCCGCGGTCGATCCGGCCGACGCGATCGCCACGCTCGAGTACCCCATCGCCTCCGACGAGGTGGAGGGGACGATGACCGTGGGTCTGCACCATCTGCGCCGGCGCGGCGAGACCCTCGAGCTGCTGCTCACCTTCACCCCGGAGTTCACCGAGCCCGGCGCCTTCACGCTCTGGGACCTGCACGGCGGCGACCACTCCGTGGTGGCGCCGGCCCTCGTGGACCGTGCGAACCTCACCCGCTACGACATCCTGACCACCAACGGGGCCTATGACGGCCCGACGATGTGGAACAGCAAGCAGGCGGCGGTCGAGCTCGCCTCCGGCGACACCCAGGCGTACTGGGCGAACTTCGCCGCCCCGATCGACGACATCACCGCGATCGACGTCCTGATGGGCGCGGGCCCCTCCTTCGAGAACGTGCAGATCGAGGCCGAGGAGGGATGAGGATGCACCGCACGACTCCGCAGCCCGAGCCGTCCGCGGGCCGCGCCGCCGGCCGACGCGCCACGGCCGCCGCCTCGCTCGCGGCATCCGCCCTGCTGCTGGCCCTCGGCACGCCAGCGGCCCTCGCCGAGGGCGAGACGGAGGGCCCGCCCGAGCAGCCCTTCGAGATCACCGACGAGATCCTTCAGCGCTCGATCACGGTCTACGACCCGGCGAGGTCGATCACCGAGTACGACCCGTCCCGCTCGATCACCGAGCTCGGCGGCAGCGAGCAGACCGAGGACGAGGTGATCGTGCTCGAGGCCGACATCCTGTTCGCCTCCAATGCCTGGGACCTCTCCGGCGGGGCCGCGGCCCGCATCGTCGAGCTCGCCGCGGAGATCCCCGAGGGTGCGACCGTGCAGGTGGGCGGGCACACCGACTCGCTGCCGGTGGACCGCTCGACGTACGACTTCGACAACCAGCAGCTCTCGGAGAACCGGGCCCAGGCGGTCGCCGACGCGCTCGCGGCCGAGCGCCCCGATCTCACCCTCGAGGTCACCGGGCACGGCGACACGAAGCCGTCTGCCTCCGGAGGCGGGGGCGATGACGCCGGCAATGCGGCGGACCGCCGCGTCGAGCTGCGTTACGGCGACTGACCAGGTCGACAGCGGGACCGGCAAGAGTCGAACGGCCGACGGGCCCCGCCGCGAGTGCTCTCGCAGCGGGGCCCGTCGGCCCGTCGGCCGGGCTCTCAGGCGCCCTTGCGGACCGTGATCGTCCAGCCGGCCTCGCCGGTACGGTCGAAGGCGACGACCTCGTGGCCGTCCGTCGCCGCCCACTGGGGCAGGGAGTCGGTGGCCTGGGTGCAGTCGAAGTCGATGATCAGGTCATCGCCCGTGCTCAGCTGCTGCATCGCGTTCTTCGCGTCGATCAGCGGGAACGGGCAGACGGAGCCGTTGGTCTGGAGAGTGTAGGCGGCCATGGGAGCGGTCCTTCCGAAGGGGGGTCGGGGCAAGTTCTGGGTGCTGTTCGGTGAGCTGGTGAGCGGGGCGGTCAGGAGGCGGGGGTGAGCACCGGGGCGGGGCGGTTGGCCTCGGCGGCGCGCTGCGGGCGCTGCAGGAAGAACCAGGCCGCGCCCCAGGTGCCGAGCATGATCGCGACCAGCGAGACCCAGCCCTGGTAGCTGAACAGGCTGGTCTCCACCAGGGAGTTGCCGATGGTGCAGCCGCCGGCGAGCGCGGCACCGACGCCCATCGCGACGCCGCCGCCGGCGCTGCGCAGGATGGTCTGGGAGTCCGGGACGCGCCAGCGGAACTCGCCGGAGAGCTTCGCAGCGACGAAGGAGCCGACGAGGATGCCGAGCACGAGCATCACCGACCAGTCCACGAGGGTCACGTCGCCCGTGGTCAGGAAAGTGGCGATCTTGGCCGACGGGGTGGTGATGCCGAGCCCGCCGTTGCGGCCCGCGGCGGTGGAGAGCAGCCAGGCGGCGATCGCGATCAGGCCCAGCAGCACGCCGCCCACCCAGGGGCTCCAGGGGATGTCGGCGAGGTAGTGGCCGAGGCCGGTGCGCCGAGCCGGGAGCTTCACCGACGGGCGGCCGGAAGCGGCACGGACCTTGGCGGCGCGGTGCCGGCGCACGACGAGCACGGTGACGATCGCGCTGAACACGAGGGTGGGGACCCAGACGCTCACGCCGAGGGTCTCGTGGATCGTGGAGTCGGCGACGGTGCGGGCGCGGGCGGCCTCGGTGAAGCCGCCGAGCGGGCCGTACTTCATCACGGCCGCGAACAGGGCGTAGAAGATCAGCGCCACCCAGGAGCCGATGAGGCCCTCGCCGGCGCGGTAGTAGGTGCCGGTCGCGCAGCCGCCGGCCATGATGATGCCGATGCCGAAGATCAGTCCGCCGCCGATCACGGCGAGCGGCGCGAAGGAAGCGGGCTCCGCGGCGAGCATGCCCATGCCGGTCAGCGCGGCGACGCCGACGGCCTGGATCGCGATGGCCAGGAGGAAGGGGGTGAAGTAGCGAGTGGAGCGGCTGAGGTAGAGGTCGCGGAACGCGCCGGTCACGCAGAACCGGGAGCGCTGCAGGACGTAGCCGAGCACGGCGCCGAGGAGGAGGCCGGTGAGGATCATGCGCACCAGGCTAGCTAATGGGCGGCATAAGGGAAACCGTGGGCCTGGCGCGCAGCGGGGGCTCGGCGACCGTCGGACGTCAGCCGATGCGCCCGCCGTAGCCGCGCTGGGCAGCCTTGTCCTTCAGATCAGCGAAGACCTTGCCGAGGCCGGTGGGCTCGGGCTCGTCCTCCGAGGGCAGCTCGATGTACTCCACGATCGAGCGCATCGTCGCGACGTCGATGCTGGGCATCCCGCCTGCCAGGAGAGTGCCGATCCGCTCGCCGACCAGGGTCTCGAGCCTGTCGGCCGCGCCGGCCCCGCGCTTCTCGCGGGTCTCCTCGAGGCGCTCGCGCAGCATGCGCGCAGCGACGGGCGAGGCAGGGATCGGCTCGGGGTGTCCGGCGACGGTGATCTGTTCCATGGCGCTCCGCATCGGGTCGAGGGGCCGGGCGGCTGCGACCGGCTCCGAGCAGGGTACCGGGAGGCGCGGGGAGCGGCCCGGGGAGTCTGCAGAGCAGCGGTCGCAGCAGGCCGCGCCCTCTCAGTCGTGCAGCACGTCCACGGGGTAGTCCACATAGGCGATCGAGCGGCCGTCCGGGGACCAGCTGTGCACGTTCATCGTGCCCTGGCCGCCGAACACCTGGGCGAGGTCGCGGATCCCCGTCCCGTCCGCCGCGCACAGCCGCACGATCACGTCCCTGTCCGCGGGATGCCCCTCGGTGCCGGGCGGGAAGCTGACATAGGCGAGGCGGCTGGAGTCGGGCGAGACGTGCGGGAACCAGTTCACGCGCTCGTCGGAGGTGAGCTGCTCGATGCCGGTGCCGTCGGGGCGCATGCGGAACAGCTGGGCGTGGCCGGGGACGGTCCGCGCCCGCTCGGAGTTGAAGTAGATCCACCGCCCGTCGGGCGAGTACTCGGAGCCGTCGTCGCGGAACTCGTCGTCGGTGAGCGGCACGTCCTCGCCGCCTGCGGCAGGGATCGTGAAGACGTTCGGCGGGGGCCAGTTCCCCTCCGCGTCGGCGGTCCGCCCGATGTAGGCGAGGGTCGTGCCGTCGGGGCTGACGCCGTGGAGGAAGTGGAGGCGGCCGTCGTCGTTCGTGATCCGTCGGGGGGTGCCGCCGGCGAGCGGGGCCCGGTAGATGTGCCAGTCCATGCAGGAGACGAAGATGTGCTCCCCGTCGGGGTCCAAAACGTGGTCGTTGTTGAGCTCGGGGAGATCGCCGAGGTCGATCCGCTCCGGCACGGAGCCCGGGCCGACGGGGAGGCGGAAGAGGTGGCCGTCGCCGTTGACGTACAGCGAGGCGCCGTCCAGGGACCAGTTCGGGGCCTCGTAGAGGGTGACCGCGGACTCGTGGACGAGGGCCCGCTCGCCGCTGTCGACGTCGAGGGTCCAGATGCGGGAGCGTTGGCCGGGAGCGAGAGCGCGTGCCATGGAGGGATTCTGCCTGACCCCGTTCCATCCCTCACCCCGCCCTGGCCCCGGCCCCTCGCCCGCGTTTAGGATCGACGGGTCCCCCTCCGCTTCCAGCGTCGGCAGCGAGTCCCCGCCCCGTCCCGCCGCTGGAGGTCCCCCGATGACGCAGCCGCACGCTCCCCAGGCGCCGCTCTCCCCCGGACGTCTGCGCCTGGTGATCCTCGCGATGGCGCTCGGCGCCTTCGCGATCGGCACCACCGAGTTCGCCTCGATGGGGCTCCTGCCGCAGATCGCGCGGGACCTCGAGGTCTCGACCCCGCAGGCCGGGATGCTGATCACCCTGTACGCGCTCGGCGTGGTGATCGGCGCGCCGCTGGTGACGATCGCGGCGGTGAGGATGCCGCGCGCGAAGCTGCTGGTGCTGCTCATCGCGCTGATCGGACTGGGGAACCTGCTCTCCGCCATGGCGCCGAGCTTCTCGGTGCTGGCCGCCGCGCGCTTCGTCGCGGGCCTTCCCCACGGCGCGTTCTTCGGCGTCGCCTCGCTGGTCGCGGCGCGCCTGTCCCCGCCCGGACGACGCGCCCGCTCCGTCTCGCTGGTGATGCTGGGCCTGACGATCGCGACGATGCTGGGCGTGCCCGCCTCCACCGCCTTCGGGCAGGTCGTCGGCTGGCGCTCCGCCTACGTGATCGTCGTGGTCGTCGCCGCTCTCAGCACGATCGCGATCTGGCGCCTGGTGCCCGAGCCCGAGGGCGCCGGGGTCACCGGCTCGATCCGCGGCGAGCTGCGGGCGCTGCGCCGGGCGCAGGTGTGGTTCGCGCTCGGCATCGGCTCGATCGGCTTCGGCGGAATGTTCGCGGTGTACAGCTACATCGGCGAGATCGTGCCCGGCGTGATGGGCCTCGGCGAACGGGCGGTGCCGGTGGCGCTGTTCGTGTTCGGCGTCGGCATGACGATGGGCAACGTGCTCGCCGGCCGCGCCGCGGACCGCAGCCTCTACGGCACGATCTTCACCGGTCTGATCGGCATGACCGCGAGCCTCACGGTCTTCGCCCTCGTGGCCGGGAACGCGATCGCCGGGATGATCCTGCTGTTCGCCCTCGCGATCACCTCGCAGTTCATGGGCCCGTCCCTGCAGCTGTTCCTGCTGGACGCCTCTCCGGATGCGCCCTCGCTCGCCGCGGCCCTGCACCACTCGGCGCTGAACATCGGCAACTCCCTCGGCGCGGCACTCGGCGCGGCCGTGCTCGCCGCCGGCTGGGGCCTGCTCGCCCCGGCCTGGACGGGCGTGGCCCTCGCGATCGCCGGGCTCGGCATCGCCGGCTGGTCCTTCGCCGTCTACCGACGCCAGCAGGCGCGGGCCGCCGTCGAGGCACCGACGACGACCGACGGGGTCCCCGCGGTCTGCTGACACGGCACGGGCCGGGGAGACCGGGCTCCTGTCGTTGGCCATCCGTGCACATCGAGTGGCAGATCTCGACCGGCATCGGATAGGCCGCTTCAATGGGTGAGTGCGACTCCCGAGGAGGGAGTTGCCGATGTTGTCTGCGTCGTTTCGAGCGGAGGTCATCGAGACAGTCATAGCGGGGAAGCCGGCGATGGTCGCTGCGCGAGAAGCAGGTATGAGCTGTTCCCGGCTGAGGAAGTGGCTGCGGCAGGCTGGGGTGATGCTCAAACGCGGAATGCCCAGCAGTCACGCCTCGTCCTCGGTCATCCTCCCTCCGTCTGCGGAGAGTTTCGGCGCGGCATCGGGGCATGGGCGTAGGCTCCAGCTCGCTGACCGGGTGCTCATCGAGCTGGGCATCGTCCAGGGCCGCAGTTCTGGCGAGATCGCGTCTGGCCTGCGGGTGCATCGCTCGACCGTGTTCCGCGAGATCGCTCGTCACAGCCTGATCGCGGAGGACGGCCGGTGGGGCCATGACGATGCTCATTACAGTGCCGCGCTGGCACAGTTCTGGGCTGATCAGGCCCGGGCGCGTCCGAAGGCGTTCAAGCTCGAGACCCTGCCGTTGCTGCGCCGGGTGGTCGTGGCGCTGCTGGATCAGAAGCTGTCTCCGCAGCAGGTGAGCGTGCGTCTGCGGCGGTTGTTCCCGAACGATGAGGACATGCAGATCAGCCACGAGACCCTCTACCAGGCTCTTTACGTCCAGGGCGCGGGCGCGCTGCGTCACGAGCTGACGGTCGAGGGCGCGATCCGTTCCGGTCGCAAGGGCCGTATCCCGTCCTCGAAGCTGCCGGCCCGGAACAAGCGCCGCTGGCTGGACGGGCACCGGCTGGCCGATCGAGAGGAGAAGCTCGCGGCCGAGCACGCGGGCAGGAAGATTCCCGGCCACTGGGAGGGAGACCTGGTCGTGGGGCCGAACAACTCCGGGATCATCACGCTGGTCGAACGGGCCTCCCGGTTCACGCTCCTGGGACGACTGCCCGGGACTCGTGACTCCGCCACCGTGATCGACGTGCTCACCAGCATGGTCGAGGACCTGCCCGAGGCGGTGAAACGCTCGATCACCTGGGACCAGGGAACCGAGATGGCCCAGCACTCCCGGTTCACCGTGGCCACGGGCTGCCCGGTGTTCTTCTGCGATCCTCATTCGCCCTGGCAGCGTCCCACGAACGAGAACCTCAACGGCCAGCTCCGCTGGGAATACCCCAAGGGCACCGACTTCAACCACGTCACCGACGACGAACTCCGCACCGTTCAGGACATGCTCAACGCAAGACCCCGAGTGGTCCTCGACGGGGCTACTCCCAGTGAGACACTCGACGAACTGATCACCACAGTCGCACTCACCGACTGAACCGGCCATACCGATACCGGTCGAGATCCGCCACTGGATCTCCGGAGGCCCGCCCTGGTCTGGCCCGTCCTCAGCCGCTGGCCGGGACCGGCCTGCGCAAAGGGGACTCCCGCGGCACGGCGTGGAGCTGAGCTCCGCGGCGTGCCGCGGGAGTCCCTCTTCTGCAAACGCCGCCGAGTGCAGCCCCCCTCCGCTCAGGACGCGGCGGGCGTCCCGAACCGCTTCGCGCTGCGGGCCCGGGCTTTCTCCCGCTCGACCTCGCGGTCCTTCGGCGGGGCGGAGGTGACGAGGTCGGCGAGCAGGTGCTCGGTGGCGTGCGCGATCTCCGCGACGGCCCGCTCGAACACCTCGGCGTTGGCCTGCGAGGGCCTGGTCATCCCGCTGACCTTGCGCACGTACTGCAGCGCGGCGTCGTGCACCTCCTGCGAGGTGGCCTCGGGCTCGAAGTTGTGGAGGGGGCGGATGTTGCGGCACATGTCCTCAGGCTGGCACGCGGCGGGTGAGCCGTCGAGCTGTCTGCACGAGGGGGCGGAAGGTGGCAGGCGCTGTCGACGTGCGTCGCGGCGTGCCGCTGGACACCCGGTGGTGCCGGAGACCTGCTCGGACCGCCCGTCCGTGACACCGAGCCGCCCCTGCCGTCCGGATCCTGCGCGGGACGATCGACCGGTCCGTGACGCTTCCCCCGCATGCCGACCCCGTGGTACCACGGGGCATGGCCACCACCGATCCCTCCACCGGCGTCCTCGTCATCGGCCAGATCGCCCGGGATCTGGTGTTGCGCGTCGAGGACTGGCCACCGGCCGGCGACAGCGCGCGCGTGGCCGGGCGACAGGAGATGCTCGGCGGCAAGGGCGCCAATCAGGCGGTCGCGCTGCGGCAGCTCGGGTCGCCGGTGATCCTGCTCGGCGTGGCCGGGACCGACGCGGTGGGCGAGACCGTGCTCGCCCAGGCCCGCCGCGATGACCTGGATCTCTCCTTGGTCGTGCGCCGCGGGGAGACCGCGCTGCTGGTGGACGTCGTGGACGGGGAGGGCACGCGGCGCCTGCTCGAGCACGTGCCCGAGCAGTCGCTGCTCACCGTGCAGGACGTGCAGGAGGCGGCCGTCGCCGCGGACCGGGTCGACACGGTCTGCCTGCAGCTGCAGCAGCCCGCACCAGTCCTGCTCGCCGGGGCGGAGCTGGCCGCGGACCGCGGACTGCGGCTCGTCCTGGACGGCGCCGTCGACGGCGCCGCCCGCGACCGGCTGCTCGCGGCGGCCGACGTGGTGCGGATGGACGCCGCGGAGACGCGTCTGATGACCGGCATCGAGCCGGCTGATCACGAGGCGGGCCGCCTCGCGGCCCGGCGCGTCCTCGACGCCGGGGCCGGGCTCGTCGCGCTCTCCGTCCCCGACGGCGACCTCGTGGTGTGGCCGGAGGGCGAGCAGCTCGTGCCGCACGGCACCGAGCAGGTCGCCGATCCGACCGGTGCCGGCGACGCCTTCCTCGCGGGCCTCACCATCGGCCTGCGCCGGGGCGAGCCCCCGGAGCTGGCCGCACGGCGGGCGGGTGCGGCGGCCACGTCGACCGTGCGACGGCTGGGTGGGCGGCCCGACCTGCGCGCCCAGCGACCGGCGGACGGCTGAACCGGTCGGAGCACCGCAGCCGGGACTCCTGGACGACCTGCCGGCGGCGCTGCCGGGAAGGATGTCCTGTCGAGCAGGGCGAGCAGGGCGGCGCAAGCCCGCTCACCGTTCCGCCGCCATCACGGACCCGCCCGGTCTCAGGGGCGACGCCAGGCGTCGTCGACCGTCGCCGCCGCGCCCTGCGGCCCCATCTGCAGCATCCCGCCGTCCACGGCCCAGGAGGCTCCCGTGACGTAGGAGGCCTGGGGCGAGGCGAGGAAGGCGATGACGGCCGCGACCTCGCGGGCGTCCCCGGGCCGCCGCAGCGGCACGCCGGGGCGCTCCTCGGTGCGGGGATCCTGATCGGTCTGCCCGGTCATGGGGGTCGCGATCTCCCCGGGCGCGACGGCGTTGGCCGTGATGCCGTGCTCGCCCAGTTCGAGGGCGATGGTCTTCAGCAGCCCGCCGAGACCGTGCTTGGCGGCGTCGTAGGCGGAGGATCCGACCTTCGGCTGGTGCTCGTGCACGCTGGTGACGCCGATGAGCCGTCCGCCGTTCCCGGCCTGGACGAGGTGGCGGGCGGCGGCCTGCAGGCAGACGAACGCGCCGTCGAGGTCGACGGCCATGACGTCGCGCCAGGTCTCCAGCGGCGTGTCCAGGAACAGCGTGCTGTGGCCGGCGCCCGAGCACTGCACGAACACATCGAGCCCACCGAGCTGCGCGACGAGCCGGTCCACGACGCCCCCGGCCCTCTCGAGGTCGGAGGTGTCGAGGTGGGCGACGACGGCCTCGCGGCCGTGGCTGCGGACCTCCTCGGCCGTGCCCTCGGCGCCCTGCCAGTCGGTGTTGAAGGTGATGCCCACGTCCATCCCGGCCTCGGCCAGGGCGACCGCGGTGGCCCTGCCGATCCCGGAGTCGGAGCCGACGACGACAGCACGGGTGGGGGCGAAGGACATGGGATGCTCCTGTGGGTCGGGTCGGGTCACGCGGTCGAGGCGGGGAAGGTGCGCGTAGCGGAGGGGGACGGCCGTCCGGCCGTCCCCCTCCACGTTCACGGGGCGCAGGAGCTGAGCCCCACGGGCCTCAGGAGCTCTGGCCGCCCTTGCGGCCGGCCTCGCTGGGGTCGGCGGAGTTCTTCTCGCCGAAGCTGCCCGAGCTCTCCTGGCCGCCCTGGCGACCGGCCTGGCTCGGATCGGCCGAGTTCTTCTCGCCGAAGCTGCCCGAGGACTCCTGGCCGCCCTGCTGGCCGGCCTGGCTCGGATCGGCCGAGTTCTTCTCGCCGAAGCTGCCGGTGCTGGCCTCGCCGCCCTTCTGGGCCTGCTGCTCGGTGTCGTTCCGGTTGCCGAACTGTCCGGAGTTGTTCTGATCAGCCATGATGGAACTCCCTTCCTGTTCGCCGGTCAGTGTGCCCGGCTGAGCCATCTGCTCGTGGCAACGACGCTAGGACTCTCTCTCGGTGCCTGGCAACGTAACGACCCGTCCGGTCGACCGCCTTGCAAGTCCGTGCCGGGGGGCCGACCATACGCGCGACACGTACGGAGCATCGTCCGACTCACCGCGAAGCCACCGCCACGAGCTCCCGTCGAGAGCTCTCCGCTGCGGGACGTGCCGAGCGGATCGTCAGTCGTCGGGGAGACGTAGCCCTTCGGTTCGGTGCATCGGTGCACGTGACGCAGCACCGAGGAGTCCCTCATGGCGGAAGCACTCGACACCGGACCATCCGCGCCCATCACTGCACCCCGCCGCTGCGCCAGGCGTCGGAAATGTTTCTGACCGTGCCCGCGAGGAGCGAGAACGCGCGCCATAGTGCGCACAGATCCCGGGCGTGAAAAAGGGAGTGGAGGAGGCGAACACCCGCAAGGGGTTCAAGCACTCCTCCACTCCCAGTGAAGATGTCCGGCGGCGACCTACTCTCCCACACCCTCCCGAGTGCAGTACCATCGGCGCGATCGAGCTTAGCTTCCGGGTTCGGAATGGAACCGGGCGTTTCCTCGACGCTATGACCGCCGTAACACGATGAGGCACAACCAGCCGCCCACCCACACCAAAAAAAATGCCGGCAGCAGGGTTGTTCCCCAAGAACCGCACAGTGGACGCGAACACACACAGCAAACAACCAACGCAAAGAATGTTGTTGTAAGTCATCGGCCATTAGTACCAGTCAGCTCCACACATTGCTGTGCTTCCACATCTGGCCTATCAACCCAGTCATCTACTGGGGGCCTCACACACCTCAAGGGTGCAAGGATATCTCATCTCGAAGCAGGCTTCCCGCTTAGATGCTTTCAGCGGTTATCCCTTCCCGACGTAGCCAACCAGCCATGCCCTTGGCAGAACAACTGGCACACCAGAGGTCAGTCCATCCCGGTCCTCTCGTACTAGGGACAGGACTTCTCAAATATCCAACGCGCGCAGCGGATAGGGACCGAACTGTCTCACGACGTTCTAAACCCAGCTCGCGTACCGCTTTAATAGGCGAACAGCCTAACCCTTGGGACCAACTCCAGCCCCAGGATGCGACGAGCCGACATCGAGGTGCCAAACCATGCCGTCGATATGAGCTCTTGGGCAAGATCAGCCTGTTATCCCCGGGGTACCTTTTATCCGTTGAGCGACACCCATTCCACAATGAGGTGCCGGATCACTAGTTCCTGCTTTCGCACCTGCCCGACATGTCTGTCTCGCAGTCAAGCTCCCTTGTGCACTTACACTCAACACCTGATTGCCAACCAGGCTGAGGGAACCTTTGAGCGCCTCCGTTACTCTTTAGGAGGCAACCGCCCCAGTTAAACTACCCATCAGACACTGTCCCTGATCCGGATCACGGACCGAGGTTAGGAATCCAGAACGACCAGAGTGGTATTTCAACGACGACTCCACACTCACTGGCGTGAATGCTTCCCAGTCTCCCACCTATCCTACACAAGCCGTCCCGAACACCAATATCAAACTATAGTAAAGGTCCCGGGGTCTTTCCGTCCTGCTGCGCGTAACGAGCATCTTTACTCGTAATGCAATTTCGCCGAGTTCGCGGTTGAGACAGTGGAGAAGTCGTTACGCCATTCGTGCAGGTCGGAACTTACCCGACAAGGAATTTCGCTACCTTAGGATGGTTATAGTTACCACCGCCGTTTACTGGGGCTTAAATTCTCAGCTTCGAACTCCGAAAAGCTCTAACCGGTCCTCTTAACCTTCCAGCACCGGGCAGGCGTCAGTCCGTATACAGCGTCTTACGACTTCGCACGGACCTGTGTTTTTAATAAACAGTCGCTTCTCCCTGGTCTCTGCGGCCCTCTCCGCTCTCACGGATCGGGCCCCCCTTCTCCCGAAGTTACGGGGGCATTTTGCCGAGTTCCTTAACCACGATTCTCTCGAACGCCTCGGTATTCTCTACCTGATCACCTGAGTCGGTTTAGGGTACGGGCGACCGTATTCGTCACGCCGGAACTTTTCTAGGCAGTACAGGATCACTCACCTACGCCCATACGGGATCCCCATCACGTCTCACCCTCATGGCCCCAGCATTACCCGGGGCCGGGCTGCACGCTTAGACGGACTATTCCATTAAGTCCGCGGAAGCTACCTCTCTGCGTCATCCCACGCGCTGACCTACTACGACCTTGGTTCCCAGCCTCACCACCATCCACACCCCGAAGGGTGCGGTGACAGCTCGGGTGGTTAGCATCAGCCGCCTCGGTATGGGTCCTCCTACGATCGGTTCGGGAATATCAACCCGATGTCCATCGACTACGCCTGTCGGCCTCGCCTTAGGTCCCGACTAACCCAGGGCGGATAAACCTGGCCCTGGAACCCTTGATCAATCGGCGGACGGGTTTCTCACCCGTCTTTCGCTACTCATGCCTGCATTCTCACTCGTACAGCCTCCACCACTGGGTTCCCCCGCAGCTTCACCGGCTGTACGACGCTCCCCTACCCACCCCAACAAAAGTTGGAGTGACACAGCTTCGGCGGTGTGCTTGAGCCCCGCTACATTGTCGGCGCAGAATCACTTGACCAGTGAGCTATTACGCACTCTTTCAAGGGTGGCTGCTTCTAAGCCAACCTCCTGGTTGTCTCAGCAACTCCACATCCTTTTCCACTTAGCACACGCTTAGGGGCCTTAGCTGATGTTCTGGGCTGTTTCCCTCTCGACCATGAAGCTTATCCCCCACAGTCTCACTGCTGCGCTCTCACGTACCGGCATTCGGAGTTTGGCTAAGGTCAGTAACCCGGTGGGGCCCATCGCCTATCCAGTGCTCTACCTCCGGCACGAAACACGCAACGCTGCACCTAAATGCATTTCGGGGAGAACCAGCTATCACGAAGTTTGATTGGCCTTTCACCCCTATCCACAGGTCATCCCCTCCATTTTCAACTGAAGTGGGTTCGCGCCTCCACGCGGTCTTACCCGCGCTTCACACTGCCCATGGATAGATCACTTCGCTTCGGGTCTAGAGCCGGCGACTGAACGCCCCGTTCAGACTCGCTTTCGCTACGGCTACCCCACACGGGTTAACCTCGCCACCGACCACTAACTCGCAGGCTCATTCTTCAAAAGGCACGCCGTCACCCCTCAAGGCTCCGACGGATTGTAAGCGCACGGTTTCAGGTACTATTTCACTCCCCTCCCGGGGTGCTTTTCACCTTTCCCTCACGGTACTTGTCCGCTATCGGTCACAAGGTAGTATTCAGGCTTACCAGGTGGTCCTGGCAGATTCACACCGGATTTCACGGGCCCGGTGCTACTCGGGAACAGCGTCACGCCACGCACTGGTTTCGTCTACGGGGGTCACACCCTCTACGCCACCGCACTCACCACGGCTTCGACTACCACTGCGCGTACACGTCGCAAGGCCGGCAGACCCCACAGACACGTCCCACAACCCCTGACCTGCAACCCCTGCCGGGTATCACACAGACCAGGTTTAGCCTCCTCCGCTTTCGCTCGCCACTACTCACGGAATCACTATTTGTTTTCTCTTCCTGCGGGTACTGAGATGTTTCACTTCCCCGCGTTCCCTCCACACTGCCTATACATTCAGCAGCGGGTACCACGACATGACTCGTGGTGGGTTTCCCCATTCGGACATCCTCGGATCACAGTTCGGTTGTCAACTCCCCGAGGCTTAACGCAGACTCCCACGTCCTTCGTCGGCTCCTTGTGCCAAGGCATCCACCGTGCGCCCTTTAAAACTTACGGCAACACAAAGACACTTTGCGCTTAAAAATTGCTTACAAGATGCTCGCGTCCACTATACAGTTCTCAAGAAACAACCCCACACCCACCACCACCATCCAACGGACAGTCATGGCCGGGGGGACCAGCCACACACCCCCACAAACGGGGGCTGCGTGCAGCCTCACAACCCAATAGCGTGTCTCCACCTCGAACCCGCTGCCCTCACACGTTCCATCCCGAAGGAGTACTAGCGATCAGCGCAGCAGATGAAGTGCCCATCCATCGATGTTCCACCCTTGAGCAACCACCCGCCTGACACTCGCAGACGACGATGGCCACCAATACTGGTGATGCTCCTTAGAAAGGAGGTGATCCAGCCGCACCTTCCGGTACGGCTACCTTGTTACGACTTAGTCCCAATCACCGATCCCACCTTCGACAGCTCCCTCACGAGGATGGGCCACTGGCTTCGGGTGTTACCGACTTTCGTGACTTGACGGGCGGTGTGTACAAGGCCCGGGAACGTATTCACCGCAGCGTTGCTGATCTGCGATTACTAGCGACTCCGACTTCATGGGGTCGAGTTGCAGACCCCAATCCGAACTGAGGCCGGCTTTTTGGGATTCGCTCCACCTCACAGTTTCGCAACCCATTGTACCGACCATTGTAGCATGCTTGAAGCCCAAGACATAAGGGGCATGATGATTTGACGTCGTCCCCACCTTCCTCCGAGTTGACCCCGGCAGTCTCCTATGAGTCCCCACCATCACGTGCTGGCAACATAGAACAAGGGTTGCGCTCGTTGCGGGACTTAACCCAACATCTCACGACACGAGCTGACGACAACCATGCACCACCTGTGCACCAGTCCAAAGAAAGCCACATTTCTGCAGCCGTCCAGTGCATGTCAAGCCTTGGTAAGGTTCTTCGCGTTGCATCGAATTAATCAGCATGCTCCGCCGCTTGTGCGGGCCCCCGTCAATTCCTTTGAGTTTTAGCCTTGCGGCCGTACTCCCCAGGCGGGGCACTTAATGCGTTAGCTACGGCGCGGAAAACGTGGAATGTCCCCCACACCTAGTGCCCAACGTTTACGGCATGGACTACCAGGGTATCTAATCCTGTTCGCTACCCATGCTTTCGCTTCTCAGTGTCAGTAATGGCCCAGAGACCTGCCTTCGCCATCGGTGTTCTTCCTGATATCTGCGCATTTCACCGCTACACCAGGAGTTCCAGTCTCCCCTACCACACTCTAGCCTGCCCGTACCCACCGCACGCCCGAGGTTGAGCCTCGGGTTTTCACGGCAGACGCGACAAGCCACCTACAAGCTCTTTACGCCCAATAATTCCGGACAACGCTTGCGCCCTACGTATTACCGCGGCTGCTGGCACGTAGTTAGCCGGCGCTTCTTCTGCAGGTACCGTCACTCTCGCTTCTTCCCTACTGAAAGGGGTTTACAACCCGAAGGCCGTCATCCCCCACGCGGCGTCGCTGCATCAGGCTTTCGCCCATTGTGCAATATTCCCCACTGCTGCCTCCCGTAGGAGTCTGGGCCGTGTCTCAGTCCCAGTGTGGCCGGTCGCCCTCTCAGGCCGGCTACCCGTCATCGTCTTGGTGAGCCATCACCTCACCAACAAACTGATAGGCCGCGAGTCCATCCCCCACCGATAAATCTTTCAAGCACCCACCATGCGATGAGTGCTCGTATCCGGTATTAGCCACGATTTCCCGAGGTTATCCCGAAGTGGGGGGCAGGTTACTCACGTGTTACTCACCCGTTCGCCACTAATCAGGTGGTGCAAGCACCACCGTCATCGTTCGACTTGCATGTGTTAAGCACGCCGCCAGCGTTCGTCCTGAGCCAGGATCAAACTCTCCATGAAAATCATGAAAAACTATAAACCTGACAAAATAAACAAACAACCAGCATTTAACTGCTGTATCATCCGTTATAATCTGCCATTCAAAATAATGGCATCGATAAACAGACACGCTATTGAGATATCAAGCAACACGCGCACTCAGCGTTCGGAACCTTTTCAAGTTCTTCGCCCTGAGGCAACCCGTCTAACTTAGGACTTCCGCTCCCCCGAGTCAAATCGCTGCGGTGTGATCCGCGCCGCGATCCTCTTCCGAGAACCTTCCGCCCCAGGTCAGGACCAGTTCCAAGTTCTCGACCATGGGCCGATCCGCTGTCCCGATCTCCTGGGCACGAGGAAGAACATTACGGGGGTTCAGAGACCCCGTCAAGCCAGAACGACCCTTTTCGAGGTGGCCTCCACCACATTGGCCAGAACGCCCTCCGGAAGGCTCCCACTGCGCCTCGGTCGCGGCCTCGGGATGCGGCCCGCATGCTCCCGGGAGTCCGCTACATGCTGCGCCTGCCGACCGCTTCGCTCCCCTGTTCGCCGGATGTACTCGATCCTCGTCCTCTCGTCGGGCCCTCGAGCCGGCACGACGAACGCCTCCTCCTGCGCCCATCGAGGCGCCCCCTTCCCCCTGTCGGCCCGTGCGTCTCACCGTTCTCCTCTTCCGATGCCGAGGGCACGTCCTGCAGCACCCCTCCGCCCGTCCCCGTTTCCCCTGCACCACCCGACTCGGCATGGTCCTGCGAGCGCGCTCGCCGGCACGGACCGTCCACCGTCGGCGTCGCTCCGTCCACCGGCGCCGCTGCCGTCACACATCTGCCTGTCGGTGCGTGCGCGGACCGCGCGCCCCTCCCACTGCTCGTCGGCCCGAGCGATCAGCTCCTCCGACCCGAGGCTCGGCGCACCGGGCACCAGCTCTCCCCGCACAGGAGTTCCCGCCGGTCTCCGTGCCCGCACGGGCTGCGGCCCATGACCGCCCCGCATCGGAGCGGATCGTGACCCACCCGTGAGTCACCCCTTTGACATGGCCAGATCACTCGACCCCGTACTCTTCACCCCCGCTGCGACGTCATCGCTGCCCGCATCCCCTGCCGCAACAGCTGCCAGCTGATTCCCGCAGGGTTCTTCTCCTACACGCTGTGGCAGCCCCGCACGGCGGGCGGCGCGGTCACCGAGGCCCCCACACGGAGCCCCGCAACGCAGCGCCCGGCACCACCCGCATATCCCTGCTCCGCATGCCGCGCAGCACTCGCGGCACGGTCACTCCTCTCCTCCGCAGGATCTCGAACAAAGCAGTTCAGCCCCGCCGCACGGCAGGTCGCGAGAGGAGGCACGATCGGCCGCACCCCTCTGGACGAGGGCGTCGGCCTCCGCGGCTCAGGCTGCGGCCCCATCCGGGGCTCGGTCTCCACCGACACCGGAACGATCCTCGCCCGCCCGGAGGGCGCCGCCCCGGGAGTCGGCGAGGGGATGCTGGGCTTCCTGGGCTCCGTCAGCAGGTTCGTCCGCATTCTCTTCGGGTCGGTGACATCGCCGCACTATGCTCTGGGCGAATGCTAGGGTCGAAGTCGATAGCCTGGCTACGTACGTCACGACGGACAACGGGAGGTCGCCGTGATCGGCACCGCTGCGACACGAACGGCCGGGACGGCCGACGAGGACCATGTGATCCTGCTGAACTCCGACGGCTCCCCCCTCGGGTTGGCGCCGCGCGCCACCGTCCACTCCGTCGACACACCGCTCCATCTGGCCTTCTCCTGCCACCTGGTGCGCGAGGACGGGGCCGTGCTGCTCACGCGCCGGGCGCTCTCGAAGCGCACCTGGCCCGGAGTGTGGACCAACGCGTTCTGCGGCCACCCACGCCAGGGTGAGTCCCTCGAGGAGGCGATCTCCCGCCACGCCTCCGGCGAGCTCGGCCTCCAGGTGCGGGAGGTGCGGCCGGCCCTGCCCGACTTCCGGTATCGCGCCGTCGACCCCTCCGGCATCGTCGAGAACGAGGTATGCCCCGTCTTCACCGCGATCCCCCAGGGCGAGCCCGTGCCCTCACCCGAGGAGGTCATGGATCTGCGGTGGGTGACGGCGGACGAGCTCGCCGCGCTCGCACGCCTGGCGCCTTGGACGCTCAGCCCCTGGGCCGTCGCGCAGCTCGAGCAGCTGGGCGACCGGCTCGGACGTCTTCCGGCAGAGACCTCATGAGCATCCCCTGCCCTCCTGGCGTCGACCACGAGATCAGACGTCTCCTCCGTCGTGGCACCGCGCTCGGGGGCGCAGCGGCCTCCGCGGACCACCATCTGCTGTGGAACGCGCTCGGCGAGGCCACCGAGGGCGGCAGGAGGTTCCGGCCCGCCCTCCTGCTGGCCACCCACGACTCCCTGGGAGGCTCACGGCACGAGGCCGCGATCCAGGTCGCGGCGGCGGTCGAGATCCTGCACACGGCTTTCGTGGTCCAGGACGACGTGATCGACGGCGACCAGATGCGGCGCGGCGCCCCGAGCCTGCCCGCCTCCGTGGCCGCGACAGTGCGCCGCGGGGGTACTACCGCGCACACCGCACGCCGGGTCGGCGATGCTGCCGGGATCCTCGCAGGCGACCTCGGCCTGATCACGGCCCTGCGCGCGGTGGCCGGATGCTCGGCGCCTGCCCCCGTGGTCGCCGCTCTCCTGGACCTGATGGAGAGCTCGCTGCACGCCACGGCCGCCGGGGAGATCGCCGATGTGCAGCTGCCGCTCCGGCCCGCCGAGCGGCCGGAGACGCTCCAGGAGGCGCTGACGGTCGCCGAGCTGAAGACGGCGGTGTACTCCTTCCAGCTCCCCCTCCACGCCGCCGGACTGCTCGCCGAGGCGTCGCCGGACCGTCTCGAGGCGCTCGACGCGATCGGTGCTCTGCTCGGCATCGGCTTCCAGCTGGTCGACGATCTCCTCGGCGTCTTCGGCGACGAGGAGCGCACCGGCAAGAGCGCGCTGGGGGACCTGCGCGAGGGCAAGCGCACCGCCCTCGTCGCCCACGCCGCGACCACGGCTCACTGGTCGCAGCTGAGAACGCTGCTGGGGCGCGAGGACCTCACCGACGAGGAGGCGCGCAGCGCCCGTGACCTGCTCGCCGCGAGCGGATCCCGCGACTGGGTCGAAGAACTTGCCCGATGGCATCTGTCCAGCGCAGTCGACGCCGCTGCACGCCACGACCTCCCGCCCGCGTTCAGCGAGGCTCTCGCTGCCACACGCCGGCCTCGAGCTGCTGCTGCCGTCGGACGTGTCGGAAGGAGAGCCGACCGGGCCCGATCCCGTCGCGGCCGCCTGCTCGCAGAGCTCCGCCGCACAGCGTGACGCCGCCTCGCAGCGGGCCAGCGCATGAACGGCTCCGCCGGTCCCGAGGCCCCGCTGGTGCTCGTCACCGGCGCGAGCGGGTACATCGGCGGCCGGCTAGTGCCGGCAGCGACTGAAGCCACCGCGGTGTCAGCCGGGACCGGGGCCCCCGCGCCCTCCCACGCAGTGCCCGGCGCCGCTTCACCCACCGTCGACGACGAGGAGTCCGCATGACCGCCGCGAGCACCCCCGACCATTCGGCCGCCGCGCATCGCCGCCGGGAGGGCCGACGGCGCACCGGCCCCCGCCCGCTGGGCCGGCACCTCGCGGTGACCCTGGCCTTCCTGCTCGCGATGGTGGGCACGGCCGTGGGTGTCGGCGCCTTCGGCGGAGCACCGATCGACGAGGCCGCCGGCGGCCTGCTCTCCGCCGATGCGACCCACCTCGCTCCCGCGACCCCCGCCTTCCGGATCTGGTCGGTGATCTACCTGGGGCTCGGCGCGTACACGCTGTGGCAGTGGTGGGACCGGCACGACCACCGCGGGATCGCCGGCCTCACGATCGCCTCGCTGCTGCTGAACGCCGCCTGGATCCTCGTTGTCCAGGCCGGAGCGGTCGCGCTGAGCGTGCTGGTGATCCTGGTGCTGCTGATCGTGCTCGGCGCTCTGTTCCGTCGTCTCACGGCCAGTCCTCCTGCCGGGGCGGTCGAGCGGGTCGTCGTCGACGGCACCTTCGGCCTGTATCTGGGCTGGGTGAGCGTCGCGACCTGCGCGAACATCGCGGCGGCGCTCAAAGGCGCGGGCTTCTCGGGCTTCGGGGCTCCCGAGGTCCTCGCCGTGCTGGTGCTGCTCGCGGTGGCCGTGGTCGGCGTGGCGCTGACCCGGGCCGGTCGCCGCCCGGTCGCCGCGCCCGCGGCGGTGGTCTGGGGTCTGCTCTGGATCGCGGTCGGCCGCGCGACCGATGCGCCCTCGTCGCCGGTGGTCGCGACCGCCGCGGCGACTGTCGCGGCGGTGATCGTCCTGGCGACCCTGTTCGCCGTGCTGCGGCCGCCCCGGCGCCTCGAGGACGCGCACGGTCCCGCCGGGGTGCGGCCCTCCGACGGTGGTGCGCGATGAGCACGCAGCACCTCGCCCCGGACGCCCTGACCCTCTACGACCGGGTCGCGCAGCGCAGCGCCGGCTGCGTGATCGCCGGCTACTCGACCTCTTTCGGCTGGGCGACGCGCCTGCTCGAGGAACCCGTGCGCACCCACGTTCGCAGCCTGTACGCCCTGGTCCGCCTGGCCGACGAGATCGTCGACGACCCCGACTCGGGTCTCGAGCCGGCCGCCAGGGCACGCGCCCTCGAGGAGCTCGCCGCCGAGACCGCTCGTGCGGTCGACGGCACCCGCTCCACGAACCTCGTCGTGCAGGCCTTCGCCATCACCGCACGCCGCCACGGCATCGGTCCGGAGCTCATCGACCCCTTCTTCGACTCGATGCGTGCGGACCTCACCGTCACCGCCCACGACCCTGAGAGCCTCGCGCAGTACGTGCACGGGTCGGCCGAGGTGGTGGGCCTCATGTGCCTGCGAGTCTTCGTCGACGGTGACGAGGCGGCAGCTGCGCGCCTCGCCCCCGCGGCGAGCGCGCTCGGCGCCGCCTTCCAGAAGGTGAACTTCCTGCGCGACCTCGCCGAGGATCACGACGGCCTGGGCCGCGACTACGTTCCCGGGGTGGACGTGGACCGCCTCGACGACGCGCAGCGGGACCTGCTGCTCGACGACATCGACGCCGACCTCGCCCGCGCCGCGACCGCGCTGCCCCATCTCCCCTCCTCGAGCCGCGCCGCTGTCACCGCCGCGCACGGCCTCTACTCGGCGCTGTCCCGTCGACTGCGCCGCACCCCCGCGGCCCGGATCCGCCGCACCCGGGTGCGGGTGCCGGAGCCGGAGAAGGCCCTCGTCATCGCCCGCGCCGTACTCGCGGCGCGCCGTGGAGCGGCCCGATGAACCGGCGGACGACGAATCCCGGCACCGGGTCCCGCCCGTCGGCCGTGATCATCGGCGGCGGCATCTCGGGCCTCGCCACCGCGGCGCTCCTGGCCCGGGACGGCCACGAGGTGGACCTGGTCGAGGCGCGGGAGGAGCTCGGCGGCCGCGCCGGCAGCTGGGAGCGCGACGGGTTCCGCTTCGACACCGGACCGTCGTGGTACCTGATGCCGGAGGTGTTCGACCATTTCCTGCGCCTGCTGGGCACCTCCGCCGCGGAGGAGCTCGACCTGCGCCCTCTCGACCCGGCGTATCGCGTCCTGTGCGAGGGGTACGAGGAGCCGTTGGACCTGAGCGCCTCCGCCGCCCGCAATGCCGACCTGTTCGAGCGGATCGAGCCCGGGGCGGGCCTGGGCCTGGCCCGCTATCTCGACTCCGCCGCGAGCACCTACGACATGGCTCTCGAGCGCTTCCTGTACACCTCGTTCACCTCGCCGCGGTCGCTGCTCCACCCCGCTGTGCTCGCCCGCGGCCCGCAGCTGCTGCGCCTGCTGGCCGAGCCGCTGGACCGCTTCGTCGCGCGCCGTTTCCGCGACCCCCGCCTGCGACAGGTGCTCGGTTACCCGGCTGTCTTCCTCGGCTCCTCCCCGGACCGCACTCCGAGCATGTACCACCTGATGAGCGCCCTGGACCTCACCGGCGGGGTGCAGTACCCGCAGGGCGGTTTCACTGAGCTCGTCGACGTGGTCGCGCGGCTCGCGGTCCGTCACGGCGCACGCTTGCACACCGGCACCCGAGCCACCCGGGTCCTCACCGAGGACCACCGCGGCGGGCGCCGGCGCGGTGCGCACCTCGGCGGAGGGCCGGGCCGCCGCGCCGCGGCCCGCGGGGTCGAGATCCGCACGACCGACGGGGAGGTGCGCGAGCTGCGCGCCGACGTGGTCGTCGCGACCGCCGACCTCCACCACGTCGAGACCGCGCTGCTGCCGCGGCGCCTTCAGACCTACCCCGCCTCCTGGTGGAGCCGCCGCACTCCCGGCCCCGGCGCGGTGCTGGTGCTGCTGGGCGTGCGCGGGGCCCTGCCCGAGCTCGCCCATCACACGCTGCTGTTCACCCGGGACTGGGACGAGAACTTCGGGGCGCTGCGGGAGGGGCGGGTGCCCTCCCCTGCCTCCAGCTACGTATGCCGCCCCTCCGCGACGGATCCCTCGGTCGCCCCGCCCGGCCACGAGAACCTCTTCGTGCTCGTCCCCGTCCCGGCCGATGCGTCGCTGGGCCGCGGCGGCGTGGACGGCACCGGTGATCCCGCGATCGAGGCGATCGCCGAGGAGGCGATCGAACGGCTCGCAGAGGAGGCCGGGATCCCCGATCTCGCCGAGCGGATCGTGGTGCGCCGCACGATCGGCCCTGGGGAGTTCGCGGAGGACCTCGGCGCCTGGTCCGGGAGCATGCTCGGTCCCGCCCACACCCTGCGCCAGAGCGCCTTCTTCCGGGCCCGCAACGCCTCGCGGCGGGTGGAGGGGCTGCTGTACGCCGGCTCCAGCACGCTGCCCGGGATCGGACTGCCGATGTGCCTGATCAGCGCCGAGCTGGTCGCGAAGCGACTGCGCGGCGACCGCTCGTCGGCGCCGCTGCCCGAACCCGACCGCGACGCGGGGGCGCACGCATGAGCGGGGTCGTGTACCTGTTGTGCCTGCTGACGGTGCTGGGCTGCATGGTGCTGCTGGACCGGCGCTTCCGCCTGGTGCTGTGGCGGGCGACGCGCCGCGGCGCGATCGTGCTCGCCGCCGGGATCGCGCTGTTCCTGGCCTGGGACCTGGCGGCGATCGCGTCGGGCCACTACCGGATGGGCGGCAGTCCGCTGATGAGCGGGATCCTCCTGGGTCCCGAGCTGCCGCTCGAGGAGCTCGTGTTCCTCACCTTTCTCTGCTATGTCACGCTCGTAGTGTGGGGGCTCATGGATCTGCTGCTCGGTCGACGACGGCAGGCCCCGGCCCGATGGGAGGAACCATGAGCTACGCCGCCCTGGCCGGGCTCTTCCTGCTTCCCGTGCTGCTGGTGACGGTGCTGGCCGCCGTGCGGCGCCGGCCCGGACCGCGCTGGTGGCTGACCACCGGCGCGACCGTCGCGGCGCTGCTGGCGCTCACGATCGTGTTCGACTCGCTGATGATCGCGGCGGACCTGTTCCGCTACGCCGAGGAGGACCTGCTGGGCGTGCGGCTCCTGCTCACCCCGCTCGAGGACCTCGCCTGGCCGCTCGCGGCAGGGCTCCTGCTCCCCTCGCTGTGGCTGCTGCTGACCCCGCAGGAGGAACGATGAGCGTCCTGTCCGCCCCGCGCCCGGGCACGCTGTCCCAGCTGCTGGGCACCTCGCGCCCGCTGAGCTGGATCAACACCGCCTACCCCTTCGCCGCCGCGTACCTGCTGGCCGGCGGCGGCGTCGACGCGGCGCTGCTGGTGGGCACGGTGTTCTTCCTCGTCCCGTACAACCTGCTGATGTACGGGGTGAACGACGTCTTCGACCACGAGTCCGACCTGCGCAATCCCCGCAAAGGCGGGGTGGAGGGGATCGTGCTGGACCGACGCGTCCACCGCGCGACCCTGTGGGCGGCGGGCCTCAGCTCGCTGCCCTTCGTCGTGGCGCTGCTGGTGCTGGGCAGTCTCGCCTCCGGGGCGGTGCTGCTGGTGGTGCTCGCCGCGGTGGTGGGGTACTCCGCCCCCGGGATCCGGCTCAAGGAGCGGCCGGGGCTGGACTCGCTGACCTCCGCGATCCACTTCGTGGGCCCGGCGGCGTTCGGCCTGATGCTGGCCGGCGGCCCGGTGGGCGCGACAGCCGTCGCCGCGCTGTCCGCGTTCCTGCTGTGGGGCATGGCCTCGCATGCCCTCGGCGCGGTGCAGGACATCCGCCCGGATCGCGAGGCGGGGATCGGCTCGATCGCGACCGTCCTGGGTGCGACGCGCACGGTGCGCCTGGTGCTGTGCCTCTATGCCGCGGCCGGCGCGCTGATGCTGGTCACGGGATGGCCGGCCGCGCTCGCGGGGCTGCTGGTGCTGCCGTATCTCGCGAGCGCCTGGCCCTTCCGCTCCCTGTCCGATGCCGACTCGGAGCGCGCCCACGCCGCCTGGCGCCGCTTCCTGCGCCTGAACCTGCTCAGCGGCTTCCTGCTCACGCAGCTCCTGCTCGTGATCGCGCTGACCGGCTGAGCCGAGGCGGGCCAGGCACCGGCACAGCGTCGGCGCCGGCGCCGACGCCGGCGCAGCATCGACGCCGACGGCCGACGGCGATCAGCCGAGCATGATCCCCGCGATCGTGGCGCTCATCAGGTTCGCGAGCGTGCCCGCGAGGATCGCCTTCAGGCCGAGCTGGGCGATCTCGGGGCGACGCTCGGGGGCGAGGCCGCCGAGGCCGCCCAGCAGGATCCCCAGCGAGGAGAGGTTCGCGAAGCCGGTGAGCGCGAAGCTCGTGATCGCGGCGGTCTTGGGGCTGAACGTGTCGATCTCGGGGCCGAAGCCGGCGAAGGCCACGAACTCGTTGACCACGATCTTCTGCCCCACGAAGCTGCCCGAGGCGACGGCCTCGTCCAGCGGCACCCCGATCATCACCATGATCGGTGCGAACACCCAGCCGAGGATCTGCTGGAAGGTGAGGTCGTCGGCGCCGAACCAGCCGCCGACCGTGCCGATCAGCAGGTTGATCAGCGCGATCAGGGAGATGAAGGCGAGCAGCATCGCGCCCACGGTCAGGGCGAGCCGCAGCCCGTCGGCCGCTCCGCCGGCGGCGGCGTCGATGACGTTGCTGTAGGAGAGGGTGTCCTCCTCCTTCTCGTCGTCCTCCGCCGACGTCGCGGCCGAGGAGGTGCCCCCGGTGGGGGCGGGCACGCCGGACGGCGCGGCGGCGGCGGAGCTCACGGCGGGGTCGACGGCGGTCGCGGAGATCGGCGCGGTCCCCTCGGCCGCGGCAGTCCCGGCCCCCGCAGCGGTGCCGCCGGCCGCGGCGGTCGCGTCGGCCGACGGCGCCATGGCCTTGCCCTTCCTGCGGGTGGTCGCGGCGACCAGCTCCGCCTCGCGGGCGACGGCCTCGGGATCGTCCTCGGGCAGGAGGATCTTGGCCATCAGCAGGGCGCCGGGAGCGGCCATGAAGCTCGCGGCGATCAGGTACTCCAGCGGGGCGCCGAGCAGGGAATAGCCCACCAGCACGGAGCCCGCGACGGTGGAGAGACCGCCCACCATCACCGCGAACAGGCCCGAGCGGGAGAGGCTGCCGAGATAGGGGCGGATGACCAGGGGCGCCTCGGTCTGCCCCAGGAAGATGTTCGCGGCCGTGTTCACGGACTCGCCGTAGCCGGTGCCGAGCAGCCTGCCGAGGGCGCCGCCGAGCAGCTGGACGATCCACGGCAGGATCCGCCAGTGGTAGAGCACCGCGGTGAGCGAGGCGAAGAAGATGATCACCGGCAGCACCTGCAGCGCGAAGATCGTCCCCTCGCCCTCGGCCGGCAGCAGCCCGCCGAAGAGGAAGGAGATGCCCTCGGAGGAGGTGTCGATGACCGCCTGGAATCCGGCGCTCACCTGCTGCAGCGCCCATCGGCCGGGGCCCCAGTACAGGACGATCACCCCCAGCACGAGCTGCAGCGCGAAGGCTCCCACGACGGTGCGCGGGCGGATGGCACGGCGGTTGCTGGACAGGGCGAAGGCGATGAGCAGGAGGCCTGCCATCCCTCCGGTGCCCCAGAGGACGTCGAGCATCGCAGCACCTCGCAGAGAGTCGGGGACAGGGGCGCGGTCGACGGCGACAGTGTAGGGGGCGCCCGGTACCGTGTGCGCCATGAGCCCCGGCCGCCCCGCCCACGTGCGGACCTCCTCCGAGGTCCTCGACGACGAGCAGCTGGTCGAGGAGCTGCGCAGACTGCTCGCCGAGGAGGACGGCTTCGGCGAGCTCGCCGCGCGCATGGCGCTGCTGGCCGACGAGCGTCGCCTGCGGATCCTGTTCTGCCTGCACGCCCATCCCCTGATCCGCAGCTCGGACCTCGCCCGGGCGATCGGAGCGCACGAGTCCACCACCTCCCACGCCCTCGCGCTGCTGCGGGAGGCCGGCTGGGTGCATGCCGTGCGGACCGGGCGCGTGGTGCGCTACGAGCTCGCGAGCGGCTTCGCCCACGACCTGCTGCACGAGCTCGGCTCCAGGCACCTCGACGACGTCGACCACCCGCACCACCGCGCGCACGCCGGGCACCCCGGGCACGACGGGCACCATGGCCACGACGGGCCCGATGGGCACCACGCGCCCGGCGGACCGAGCGCGGACGACGGCTCCGGTCGGCGCACCGGCGCCTGACGCCGCACGCCGCTCAGCGAGCCCGGGCAACCGCGGGCACGGCCAGCCCGGTCCCCCCTCAATACTTGTAGGCTCGTGCAAGTGACGTCCTCTGTCCCTGCCTCGGCGACCCCGGCGAACGCGCCGTCCGGCATCTTGCCGGCCGCCCGCCACGCGACCGGCCGTGCTCCCGATGCGCTCGGGGTCCGCTCGCGCGCCCGGCGGTCCGCGCTGCTCCTCGCCGTGCTGGCCGTCGCGAGCCTGGCGAGCATCGTGCTGTGCGTCGGGATCGGCCCGGTGCCGATCCCCTCGGGGACGACCGTGCAGGTCATCGCGCACCATCTGGGACTGCCCGGCCCGGTGGCCCGGGAGGCCTCGGTCGACTCGATCGTCTGGGACGTGCGCGTGCCGCGGGTGCTGATGGGGGCCGCCGTCGGCGCCTGCCTCGCGCTCTCCGGCGCGGCGCTGCAGGCGATGGTGCGCAACATGCTCGCCGACCCGTACATCCTCGGCGTCTCCGGCGGCGCCTCCACCGGGGCCGCGGCCGCGATCCTCTTCGGCGTCGGCGCGGCGCTGGGGGACTACGCGCAGTCGGTGCTCGCCTTCCTCGGCGCGCTCGGCGCGGCGCTGCTGGTGTTCCTCATCGCCCGGGCCGGCGGCCGTGTCACCTCGCTGCGCCTGCTGCTCTCCGGCGTCGCGGTCGGCTATGCGCTCACGGCGCTGACGAACCTGCTGATCTTCTCCTCCGACTCCGCCGAGGGCTCCCGCTCGGTGGTGTTCTGGATGCTCGGCTCCCTCTCCCTCGCCCGCTGGAACGCCTTCCTGTGGGTCGCGCTGATCGCGGCGGTGCTCGGCGTGATCGTGCTCCTCGCGGGCGCCCGCGTGCTCGATGCGCTGAGCGCCGGCGACGAGATCGCCCACGGCCTCGGGATCCACCCCGACCGCGCCCGCGTCGGCTTCCTGCTGGTCGTCTCGCTGTGCACCGCCGCCGCGGTCGCGGGCGCAGGATCGATCGGCTTCGTGGGCCTGGTGATCCCGCACCTCGCCCGCCGCCTCGTCGGTGCCCGCCACCGCGTGCTGATCCCCGCCTCCGCGCTGCTGGGCGGGCTGTTCCTGCTCTGGGCCGATGCCTTCGCCCGCGTGGTCATGCAGCCGCGCGAGCTGCCGATCGGCGTGCTCACCGCCGCGATAGGCGCCCCCTTCCTGCTGATCCTCGTGCGCCGGCTCCACGCCCGGCAGCGCTGACCCCTCTCCCCCGCTCGAAGGAGCACGATGCCTCGCACGTCCCTCCCCCAGGCCGACGCCCCCGGGCCCGTCGGCCACGGCCCCAGGTCCGCGCCGCTGCGTCGCCGCACCCTGATGGCAGGTCTGTTCGGCGCCGTCGGCCTCACCGCCGCCTGCGGCTCCTCGGACGGGAGCACGGGCGACGGAGGCTCCGACGGCGGGGGCGGATCGGCGGAGGGCTTCCCGCTCGAGCTCGCGAACTGCGAGGCGACGCTCACCTTCGACGCCCCGCCCGAGCGGATCGTGCTGCTGGAGTCGGCGCCGGTGACGACGCTGGACGGCATCGGGGTGCTGGACCGGGTGGTCTCGCGAGCCGGGGCCTTCCCGCCCGGCTGCTACGACGAGGACCTCGCCGCACGCATCGGGGCGATCCCGACGCTCAGTGACGAGATCGACGCCTCCGGTCATCTGCAGATCTCCCAGGAGATGGTGATCGCGCAGGAGCCCGATATCGTCTTCGGCCTGCCGGACGGCGTCACGCGTGAGGCGATGGCGGATGCGGGCGCGCAGGTCGTGGTGCAGAACGTCTACTGCGCGACCGGGGGGCACCGCTCGAGCTTCGAGACGCTGCGCGAGCAGATCGACGCCTACGGGCGGATCTTCGACCGCGGCGAGCAGGCCGAGCAGCTCTCCACCTCCCTGCAGGAGCGGATCGATGCCGTCTCCGAGTCCGCGAAGGACCTCGCCACCGCCACCGCCGCTGTGCTCTATCCCTCCGTGGGCGGCGGGCCTCTGTACGCCTACGGCGCCGCCTCGATGGTGACCGCGCAGCTGGACTCCCTCGGGATCGAGAACGTCTTCGCCGACACCGAGGAGCGCGTGTTCGAGATCAGCGCCGAGCCGCTGCTGGCCGCCGACCCGGACGTGCTGATCGTGCTCCACCAGACCAATGGTGACGGCTCGGACGTCGCCGAGGAGATGATCTCCGAGGACCAGCTGGGCAGCCTCCGCGCCGTGCAGGACCGGGCGCTGCTGCCGCTGCTGTTCAACTTCGCCGAGCCCGCCTCCCCGCTGGTCGTCGACGGGCTCGAGCGGATCCACGAGTGGCTCGTGGAGCTCGAGGGATGACCGGGCCGGGGCTTGCCGCGCCCGTGCTGTCCGCGCACGGGCTGCGCCACTCCTACGGCGCCTCGCCCGTGCTCGACGGGATCGATCTCGAGGTGCACGACGGGGAGGTGCTCGGCCTCGTAGGCCCCAACGGCAGCGGGAAGACCACCGCGCTGCGGATCCTGCACCGCTCGCTGGTGCCGGAGGCCGGGCAGGTGCTGCTGGACGGCCGCGATCTCGCCGAGCTGCCTGGCCGCGAGCGCGCCCGGTCGATCGCGGTGATGGCGCAGGAGCTCAGCGGCGAGGTGCCCCTGACCGTCGCCGATGTGGTGCTGCTGGGCAGGATCCCGCACTCCGGCGCGTTCGGAGGGACCGGCGAGGCGGACCTCGAGATCGCGACCGAGGCCCTGGAGAGCTCCGGCGCCCTGCATCTGGCGCGACGGGAGTTCGGCCTGCTCTCCGGCGGGGAGAAGCAGCGGGTGCTGATCGCCCGCGCCCTCGCCCAGCAGCCCCGTGTGCTGCTGATGGACGAGCCGACGAACCACCTCGACATCGGCTCCCAGCACCATGTGCTCGAGGTGGTGCGCGCGCGGGGTCTCGCGACCGTGGTGGTGCTGCACGACCTGAACCTCGCCGCCCGCTACTGCGACCGCGTGACCGTGCTGGACGGGGGCCGGGCGCGCGCCGAGGGCCCGCCCGCCGAGGCGCTCGAGGTGGGGCTCGTCGGCGCGACCTACGCCGTCGCCGCCGAACGGGCTCTCGCCGCCGACGGCACCACCCAGTTCCTCTTCCGCGGCCCGGACGACGGCCACCGCTGACCCGTCGGCCCCATCTCTCCGACGACCACCGCCCTGGCACCCCCGGGGCGCCGCAGCTGACCGACCACCCCTGGAGCCGCCCCGATGACCCGCACCGCCGCCGAGGACCAGCAGGCCTGGAACCGCTACTGGACCCGCTGGGCCGCCGAGTACGACGAGCACCAGCTCTCGCGCCTCTCCCTGCCCGGCGAGCGCGAGGCCTGGTCGAGGGCCTTCGGCGATACGCTGCCGCCCGGCACGCGCGAGGTGCTCGACCTCGGCACGGGCAGCGGGAACGTCGCCCTGCTCCTCGCGGCCGACGGATACGACGTCACCGGCATCGACCTCTCCTCCGGGATGCTCGCGCAGGCGCGCGCGAAGGTCGAGAGCCATCCGCACCCTCCGACCTTCCTGGAGGCCGACGCCGCGGATCCGCCGTTCCCGCGCGGCAGCATGGATGCGATCGTCTCCCGCTATCTGCTGTGGACGCTGCGGGACGCCCCCACGGCGCTGCGGCGCTGGCACGAGCTGCTGCGCCCGGGCGGCGTGCTGGTCGCGGTCGACGGGCAGTGGTTCGAGCCCGAGGACGACGGGGGTGCGGCGTCAGCGACCGCGCGCCAGGAGCACTTCGCCGAGGCCTACGACAAGGCGGCCGTTGACCACCTCGACTTCGCCCGCGCCGGGGGGAGCGGATCTGCACGGTCTGGGAGGAGGCGGGCTTCGTCGACGTGCGCGCGGACCCGCTGCCCGAGCTGCTGGAGCTCGACCGCACCCACGGCGTGGCACCTGGGCACTCCCCGCAGCTGCTGCACCGCTTCTCCGCGCGCCGAGCAGGCTGAGCACCGCTCACGCCCTTCCGGACCCCGAACGACATCGTTCACCTGCCACCACTGTGCGCCACACACCTTGATGCTCTGCCCGTCGGGGATCAGTCCGCCGGGGACCAGTCCGCCCGTGGATGATCGAGGCAGACCACGCGGAGGGAGTCCGGGGACCAGCAGTGCCCGCCCGCGGCCCCCGGCACGCCGCGGAGACGGGCGAGATCGCGCCCTCCCGACCCGTCGACCGCACACAGCCGCAGGAGCGGGTCGGCACCGCCGGCACCCTGCTCCCCCGGCGGGTGGCTGACGTAGGCGACCAGCCGGCCGTCCGGGGAGACCTGCGGGAGGCGGTTCACGCGCTCGTCGTGGGTGAGCTGCTCGATCCCGGTGCCGTCGGGTCGCATGCGGAACAGCTGCGCATGTCCCGGCACGGCGGGGTCGCTCTCCGCGTCGACGACGACCCAGCCGCCGCCGTGCGCTTCGCCCGGCGGGTCAGGGGCCGCTCCGCGATCGCGACCGCGGTCGGCCGGAGCGGCCGGGACCCCTCCGGCGCCGGGGACGCGGACGACCCGCGGGGGGATCCAGGTGCCGTCCGCGAGCCGGCACGCGCCGACGCGGGTGAGGACGACCTCGTCGAGCCCGCCCCCTGCGGCCCCGGTCGCTCCGTCGACGGGGTCCGCCGGGGCCGGGGCGGGGCCGAGCCGCTGCGGCTCCCCTCCCCCGACGGGGATGCCCCACTGCGTGCCGCCTGCGTTCACGATCAACGTCTCTCCCCCGCCGGGCCAGCTCACGGACTCGAGGAGCAGCTCGGAGGACTCGTAGACGACGGTGGCGCGGCCGGTCTCGACGTCGAGCACCCGGAGCCGGGAGCGCTGGCCCGGAACGCGGGACGAGGGGACCGGGTGTCGCGCCTCATGGCCGGGACTTGCCGGGCCATGCGTCGACGCCATGCCGTCCGAGCCATCAGCCATGGCGCCTCCCTCGTCGTCGAGCCTGAAGGCCCGCATGCTATGCCCGGCCCCGGGGACGAGAGCAGGTATCCGACCGGTCGGACCGGCGGGGCGATCACTGCTCGGGCTCCCGGCGGTCGTGCGCGGACCGCCCGATGGCTCGGGGTGGGGCCGCCCGGGCCGAACACCCCGCCGCCCGTGTCGACACCTCCCGCTCCGAGGACGCCACGGCTCGGTCTCTCAGCGCTCAGAGATCTGTGGTCGCGGTGCCGCCGGCAGGTCGGTCACCGGTCAGTCGCGCCCTCACGATCTGTGCGACCGCGGCGACCTTCCCACCCGGCACGCCCCAGTACTGCGCGGAGTCCCCGGAGAACCGCAGCAGGCCCAGGTTCTCGTCCTCGGGACCTTCCGGGAAGTAGGCCTCGGCTGCATCGGTCCAGAGAGCCCGGATCCGAGCGCGGTCGTCCTCGAAAACGGCCTTCCCGGCCACCGAGAGCCAGGTCCCTCCCTCTGCCACCGCGAGGTTCACGGCCGATCCCTGCCTCAGCGCCTCGGCATGCCCGCTGTCGAGGCCCACGAAGAACAGCACGTCCACGTCGTCGCTCACCTCCTGGATCGTCATCGGATGGGAGACCAGCGCACCGTCTCGGAGCGCGGTGGTCAGCATGACCAGCTCCGTCCCTCGCAGGATGCGCACGACGTCGCTCTGCCCGAATTCCTCGATGCCGTTCATTGCGTTCCTTCCGTTCGTGGTGGCTGCGCCATCGCGGCCGTTCACCGCATGACGACTCGCGACCACTGCAACGTACCCATCTCCGCGACGGGAGGAGGGATGCCGACCGTTCGGTTCCTCGCCGACTCCTCGCGATACCGGTTCGTCGTGCGTCCCGCCACCGCTCCGAGCTGGGTCGATGCAGTGTCCGGGGGGTGCCGCCCGATCCGGTGGAGCGCACCTGGCCGAAAGAGCGCTCGGTCGGTGCGAGGTGCCGTAACGTGCAGCGAATGAGCACCACACTCGAAGGCTCCGGCGCGTGGCACCCTCAGACGACGGGCCGCGAGTCGATCGCGGTCGGGGTCTCCGCCGCGATCGGCCGCACGCCGCTGGTCCGCCTGGACCGGCTCTTCCCGGAGTCCGGCATCGAGATCCTCGCCAAGCTGGAATCCGCCAATCCGGGAGGCAGCACCAAGGACCGGCCTGCGCTGGCGATGGTGCGCGATGCCGTGGCCTCGGGCAGACTGCGCCCAGGCGGCACGGTCGTCGAGTCCAGCTCGGGGAATCTCGGTGTGGCCCTGGCGCGAGTGTGCCTGGAGCACGCTGTGCGCTTCGTCTGCGTGGTCGACTCGCGCACGAACGGAACCGCCGTCGCGGCGATCCGGGCCCTCGGAGGACGCATCGAGATGGTGACGGACCCCGATCCGGAGACCGGCGACCTCCTCACGGCTCGACTGCGTCGCGTCGAACGACTCCTCTCGGAGATCCCGGGGGCCGTGAACCTCCACCAGTACGGCAACCCTGCGAACCCGGCCGCCCATGAGGACGGGACCATGCGGGAGATCGCCGAAGCCACCGGTCACCGGCTCGACGTGCTGATGGCCGCGGTGAGCACCACCGGCACCCTCGCCGGATGCAGCGCCTACCTCCGACGCACCTCGATGGACACGACCACGGTCGCCGTGGACGCGGAAGGGAGCGTGCTGTTCGGAGGGACCGCAGCCCCTCGCCCTCTGCCCGGTCTCGGCGCCGGAGTGGTCACGGACATCTCCCGCACGGTCGACCCGGATCGAGTCATCCGCGTCAGCGGGCTCGACTGCGTGGTCGGCGCGCGACTTCTCGCCGAGCGCGAGGGCATCCTCGCCGGCGCCTCGACGGGAGGCATCGTGCACGCGCTGGGAACCCTCGTGTCGGACCTCGCCCCTGGGAGCCGGGTCGCCCTGATCGTCCACGACAGCGGCGTCCCCTACCTCGGCACCGTCTACGACGACAGCTGGGTGCGCACGACGCTGCACGCCGGTCCCTCCGACATCGCCACCGCGACCACGGCCCTGCGGACCCTCGCCCGCCGTGGTTGAGGGCGCTCCGGCGAGCGATCGGCCGCTCTCCCTGGCCGTCGTCGGCGACGGCCCCAAGGCGCTGTTCGCGCTCGAGGAGCTGTGCGCCCAGCTCAGCGACGCCGCATGCCACGACTCCCTCCGAGCCCTCGAGATCACCGTGGTCGCTCCGGGTCCGGTCGAGGGGACCGGCGCCGCCTATGACGTCACCCAGCCGCACTCCCTGCGACTCAACGTCGACGCCGCTCTGCTGGACGTCCCGGCGACCGGGACGAGCCCGTCGTTCCGCGACTGGCTCGCCGCAGCGCATCCCACCCTCGTCTCCGCGACCTACCCGCCGCGCGCCGTGGTCGGCGAGTACCTCCATGCGCGGTGGCGCCGGGTGCTGGCGGACATGGCCCGGACCGGGGTGACGGCGAGGACCGTGAGCGATCGCGCGGTGTCGCTCCGGCGCACGGCCGGGGCTTGGGAGATCGTGACCGCGAGCCACGGCGCGCTCCCGCCGGTGGAGGAGATCCTGCTCGCCACCGGACATGCCGCGGAACACTCCGGTGCCCTGGCCCGCACCTGGTCCTCGACCATCCCGCTGCGTCCGGCGGTGCTGCCCGCCGCGGAGATGCTGGGTTCTCATGACGTCCCGCCCGGCGCGCGGGTGGCGCTGCGCGGCAGCGCCCTGACGTTCATCGACGCCGCCCTCGTGCTCACCCTCGAGCGCGGCGGGCGCTTCACCCCGCGCGCCGACGGCGTCCCCGGCCTCGTCCACCGGCGCGGCTCCGAGGAGCCGCTGGTCCTCCTGCCCACGGCGCGCCACGGCCGCCTCCTGGACGCGAAGCCCGACCCTCGGCTCCCCTTGCCGGCCGGGCTGAGCCGTGCCGTCGCCGAGGGAGTTCGACGCCTGGGCCCCACCGAACGGACCGACGTCGGCCCCGACGCCGTGATCGACCTCGTCCTGGACGTCGCCACGGCCGCCCTCGCTGCGACGGGGGCGGATCCCCACTTCGGGCGAGAGGCGGTCGAAGGCGCACTGGCCTCGGGATCCGACCCGGATCTGCACCGCGGACCGGGCCGCGCCGAGGACGCCCTGCGACGGAGCGTGGAGATCGGCCGAGGCGGACGGGCCCCCGGCCCCGCATGGATCCTCGGACGCGTCTGGGCGGGGCTCTACCGCCCCCTCACGCTCGCGGTCCGCGGTTCCGCGGCCCCCGCCGAGGAATGGGCTCGCTTCCGTCGGGCCTCCCAGGTGCTCGAGAGGTTCGCGTTCGGCCCTCCCCTCGAGGTCGCGGAGATGCTGCTGGCCATGATCGGGTCCGGGGCGCTGGACCTCTCCTGGGTGGATGCCGGGACCCGGATCACGGCGTCGGGAGTCGAGGGCGCCCCGTCCGGTCACGCCCCGCCGGACGTCGTGGTCGATGCCGTGCTGGCGCCGCCGGGGATCGTGGGGATCCTCGACCCGCTCTCGCGAGCATTGGTGGAACAGGGGCTGGTGGAGGTGCGACCGGCACGCCGCGGCGCGGCCGTGGACCACGACGGCACTGCGCTCGCCGGGGGCCGTCCCGGCGGCCGGAGCCAGCGGCAGGAGGGTCTCGCCCTGCTCGGGCGCCCGACGGAGGACCACGTCATCGGGCACGACACCCTGAACCGGCACCTCCACGACGAGCCGCGTCTCTGGGCGGCGCGGATCATCTCGAGACTGCGTCGCACCGACGCCGAGCCCTCGGCCCCTCCCTGCCCGACCACGACCACCACCCCCGAGCGGAGAATCGGTTCGCGATGACCAGACCTGCCCTCTCTTCCTCGACCGCTGCGGACCCCACCGCCGATCATCCGCCGGGCGACACCGAGGCCCTGCGACGCCGCTGCGGCGGGCTCCCCCCGCTCAGCGGCCGTCTCGAGCCGTGGATGCGAGAGCTGCTGGCGGATCGTCGAGCCTGCTCCGCACTGATCGAGGAGTACGGCAGCCCGGTGAACGTCCACGAGTTCTCGGCCCTGGCCCGCAACGCCTCCGAGCTGGAGTCCGCGGCCGCCCGTCACGGCGTGCCGCTGAGGATCTTCGTCGCGCGCAAGGCGAACAAGACCCTGGGCCTGGTCGAGTCCGCGAGACGCGCCGGTCACGGGGTGGACGTCGGGAGCCACCGGGAGCTGTCCCAGGTGCTCGACCAGGGGTACGCGCCCGAGGACGTCGTGGTGACCGCCGCTGTGAAGCCACCGGAGCTGCTGCGCCTCGCCCGCGACACCGGTGTCGTGCTGGTGCTCGACAACCTCGACGAGGCCGAGGCTTTCCTGCAGGTCGCAGCGGAGAACACGACCGGTGGGCCGCAGCCGGTCGCGCTCCGCCTCGCCCCGACCCCGGCCAGCGGCGTCGCCCCCACACGGTTCGGGGAGTCCGCGGCGACCTGGCAGCGCTGGGCCGATCACGCCCGGACCTCCGCCGCCGACCTCAGGATCGACGGAGTCCATTTCCATCTCCACGGCTATGCCGCGCAGCACCGCGCCCTGGCCCTCGACGAGGCGCTCCGTCTCGGCGATGCGCTCCGCGACCTCGGCCACGACCTTCGGTTCATCGACATCGGCGGGGGTGTCCCGATGTCCTATCTCGACGACGCCGGTCAGTGGGACGCGTTCTGGACAGCGCACGATGCGTCGACGAGCGACCGCGTCGACGCGGTCACGTGGCGCGGGGAGCCCCTGCGCCAGGTCTATCCGTACCACCAGGAACCGGTGCGCGGGGAGTGGCTCGAACAGGTGCTGGGCACACGGCTCTCCACCGGGGAGACCGCAGCCGTCGCGCTGAGGGAGCGGGGCCTGGAGCTGCGCTGCGAACCCGGCAGGTCGCTGCTCGACGGATGCGGCCTGACGCTGTCCCGCGTCGTGCAGCGCACCACGACGAGCGATGGGGTGCCGCTCGTCGGGCTCGAGATGAATCGGACCCAGTGCCGGTCCACGTCGGACGACTTCCTCGTCGATCCGCTGCTGGTCCCCGGGGACGGTCCACGCTCTGCGCCGCTGCACGCGTTCGTCGTCGGGGCGTACTGCATCGAGGCGGAGCTGATCCTGCGTCGACGACTCGACTTCCCGCAGGGTGTCGCGATCGGTGACCTCCTCGCCTTCCCGAACACTGCCGGGTACCTGATGCACATCCTCGAGAGCGCGTCCCACCAGATCCCGCTGGCCTCGAACGTCGTCCTCGGTCCCCGAGGCCCCCGCCGCGACGCCATCGATGCCGTCTCGCCGCTGCGGCCCTGGGTGCAGGAGCCCGCCCCCGCAGCCGAGCGGGCATCCGGATCCGCCGCGGCCGACTGACTCGTCACGCGGCGCGGCTCAGCGGCCGGCCGGTGACTCTTCACGCCGGCCGCCGGGGCGGATGCCGTACTCGCAGGTGAGCGCGCCGCTGACGCTAGGACGCTCGAGGAGCCCACCTGGCGGGCTACGCCTCCTGCTCGTCCCGCGCAGGCCGCGGATCCTGCTCCGATGCCGCCCAGCTCGCGAGCAGGCGCAGCCGCTCGGCGCTGGTCGAGCCGGGCTCGGCGGTGTAGACGAGCATGACCCGGCCGGGCTCGGCGGTCACCGCCAGCTCCTCGTAGGCGAGCTCGACCTCTCCCACCACGGGGTGGACGAAGCGCTTGGTGCCCGCGCCGTGCGTGCGCACGTCGTGCGCGCCCCAGAGCCGCCGGAAGGTCTCCGAACGGGTGGACAGCTCTCCCACCAGCTCCTGCATCACGGGGTCGTGGGGATCGCGCCCGGCCTCGGCGCGCATGATCCCCACGCACATCTCGGCGAACCACTCCCAGTCCGGGTAGAAGTCTCGCGAGGCGGGATCGAGGAACTGGAAGCGGGCGAGGTTCGGCACCCGCCCGCCGGCACCCTCCTCGCCCAGCAGTGGGGAGTAGAAGGCGCGGCCCAGCGCGTTGACCGCGACCATGTTCTGGTGCTGGTCGCGCACGAAGGCGATCGCCCCGGTCAGCGAGTCCATCATCCAGCGGGTGCTCTCCCGGACGGGCGCGACCCCGCAGCTGCGGGGCCTGCGGGCCCGGCCCGAGGTGGGGATCCCATCGGCCGCGCGGGCGAGGTCGAGCAGGTGGCGGCGCTCGGTCTCGTCCATCCGCAGCGCGGTGGCGAGCGCGTCGAGCACCGCGGCGGAGGCGCCGGCGATCGCGCCACGCTCGAGCTTCGCGTAGTACTCGACGCTCACCCCGGCGAGCTCCGCGACCTCGCTGCGGCGCAGCCCCGGCACGCGGCGGGCGCCCGCGGCGTGCAGCCCCACCTCCTGCGGCGTCACCTTCGCGCGGCGCGACATGAGGAACTCGCGCACCTCGGCTCTGTTGTCCATGGGGTCAGGGTAGGCCGCACCGCCCTGACGCGTCCCGTGCGAGGGGCGCCCTGTCGGTACACCCCCTGCCAGGGACTCCCCCACGCTCCGAGCAGGGCATGGAATGGACCGCGTCCCGATCAGAAGGAGAACACCCCATGCGCGCAGTCATCATGCACGCCCCCGGCGACGTCCGTGTCGAGGACCGCGAGGACCCGCGGATCATCGAGCCGACCGACGCCGTCATCCGCCTCGCCGCCACCTGCATCTGCGGCTCCGACCTCTGGCCCTACCGCGGCGCCGACGCCCCCGACCACCAGCACATGGGCCACGAGTACGTGGGCGTGGTCGAAGAGGTCGGCTCCGCGGTCGAGACCCTCAAGGTGGGCGACTTCGTGGTCGGCTCCTTCGTGATCTCCTGCGGGAAGCGCGAGATCTGCCGCGAGGGCCATCCCTCCCGCTGCGTGCACGCGATCTTCGTGGACGGGCAGATCGGCACCCAGGCCGAGAAGGCCCGGATCCCCTTCGCCGACGGCACCCTGGTCAAGACCCCCGGCATGCCCGACCCGGAGCTGATCCCCTCGCTGCTGGCCGCCTCCGACGTGCTGGGCACCGGCTGGTTCGCGGCCGACGCCGCCGGTGCCGGACCCGGCCGGACCGTCGCCGTGGTCGGCGACGGGGCGGTGGGCCTGATGGGCGTGCTGGCCGCCCGGCAGATGGGCGCCGAGCGGATCATCGTCTTCAGCCGCCACCCCGAGCGGCAGGCCCTGGCCCGCGAGTACGGCGCCACCGACATCATCGAGGCCCGCGGCGACGAGGGCGTCGCGGCGCTGAAGGAGCTCACCGGCGGGCTCGGCGCGCACTCCACGATCGAAGCCGTCGGCACCCAGGAGTCGATGATGCAGGCGATCCGCGCCACGCGCCCCGGCGGCGCGGTGGGCTTCGTGGGCGTCTCCCACGACGTGCAGATCCCCGGGGACGAGCTGTTCTTCTCCGCGGTCCGTCTCCACGGGGGCCCGGCGCCGGTGCGCCGCTACCTGCCCGAGCTGATCGACCTGATCTGGCGTCGCGAGATCGATCCGGGGAAGGTCTTCGACCTCACGCTCCCGCTGGAGGACGCGGCCGAGGGCTACGCCGCGATGGACGAGCGCCGCGCGACGAAGGTGCTGCTCACGCTCTGAGCGGCAGGGGGCCAGGCGCGGCGACAGGACGGCCTCCCGTCGCCGCTCCAGGCCGTCACGCCGCGGCCGGCGCCCTCAGCCCTGCAGGACGAGCGCGGCGACCGCCGCGTCGGCGTCGGCAATGACGAGCGCGCCGTGCAGCTGCGCGCCGGCGAGCGCCCCGGCCGCGGCGGACGCCCCGACCTGCGCGGTGGGGTCCGCGGCGTTCCCGGCGACCCACACGCCGGGCACCTCGGTGGAGCCGGCCTGGCCGGTGGCGACCTTCTGCCCCATCCCGGCGGGCAGCTCCTCGAGGGCGAGCCCGAGGCCGTCCAGCCCGTCCAGGCGCGGGGTCATCCGGGTGCCGGCCGCGAGCACGGAGCGCGCGACCACCTCGCCGCGCGCGAGGCGGACCCCGTCGATCCCGCCGTCGGGCCCGGCGAGGACCTCCTGGATCGCGGTCTCGTGCACGGTGACGCCGAGCGCGGCGAAGCGCTCGCGGGCGACGGGATCGAACTCCACACCTGCGGCGAAGACCTCGACGTCCTCGCTCAGCGCACGGAACAGCAGGGCGAGGTGCGCGTGGGAGGGCAGGCTCGCGATCACGCCGATCGCCTGGTCGCGCACCTCGTAGCCGTGGCAGAAGGGGCAGTGGACGAGGTCGTGGCCCCAGTGCTCGGCGAGGCCGGGGATCTGCGGGAGCTCATCGCGTATGCCGGTGGCGACCAGGACCCGGCGGGCGGTGAGGGCGCGCCCGTCGGCCAGGGTGATCTCGAAGCGCAGATCGCCTTCGGCCGACGGCTCGACGGCGCGGGCGGAGGCGACCTCGCCGCGGACGACGAGCCCTCCGTACTGCCGCACCTCGGCCCGGCCGCGGGCGAGGTACTCCCCGGGCGCCGTGCCCTCGTTGCCGAGCAGGCCGTGGATCCCCTCGGCGGGGGCGTGGCGCGGGTGGCCTGCGTCGAGGACGACGACGCTGCGGCGGGAGCGGGCGAGCATGAGCGCGCCGTTCAGCCCGGCGGCGCCGCCGCCGATCACGACGGCGTCGACGAGGGCCTCGGGCAGCGGGTCGGAGTGCGCCGGGTCGGCGGCGAGCGGGCTGGTCTCCGTCGGCTCGGGCCGGGAAGGGGCGGCGTGCTGGTCATGGCCGGTCATGGCAGGGGTCCTCTCGGTCGGGTGCTGCGCCCCTCGGCGGGGCGATGACTCCACCCTGGACCGACTTGCCCTGCCTGCATACACTCTTGCTCATGTCGCAAGGAACGGCGGAGCTCGACGACCTGGTGCGCAAGAGGCTGCGTGCGCTGCGTCTCGCGCAGGGGCTCACGCTCGACGACCTCGCCAGGCGCACCCACCTGAGCGCCTCGACGCTCTCGCGGATCGAGAGCGGCGGACGGCGCCTGGCCCTCGATCAGCTGGTGGACCTCTCGCGCGCCCTGGACACCAGCCTCGACGAGCTCGTGGCGATGCAGAGCGAGCAGGTCGTCTCGAACCCGGTGAAGGACCACGGCATGGACGCGCTGCGCTGGCAGATGCGCCGCGCTCCCGACACCGTGATCCTGCGCCGACGGGTCGTGGACCCGCCGCCGGATCCCGCACGGATGCGCGCCCACACCGGCCAGGAGTGGCTGGTGGTGCTCTCGGGGACGCTGATCCTGCAGCTCGGCGCTCAGCGCCATCGCATCACCCAGGACCAGTCCGCCGAGTTCGACACCCTGGTCCCCCACGCCTTCGGCGCCGAGGGCGGTCCGGCCGACGTGCTGCTGATCGTGGATCGGGCCGCCGGGCGCGGCCACCACGACGAGGCGCGGGCCGACGGCAGGTCGTGACACACTGGGTGACGCACCCGCGGGAATAAACCCCTGGACATCCCCGTTGATGACCCCGTAGCGTGCAGAGCTCCGGACGACGGCCCCAGCCGTCGTCGGATGTGCGAGCCTCCCGGCCGGACCCGCCACGACGGCGGCGCCCCGGCCCTCGCACCGCGTGTAGCGCGAGCAGCCCGCCCCAGCGGGCGCCGCGAGCACCCCGCCATGGCGCAGCGGCATCGACAGCCCTGCGCAGCGGGACACGGATACCTCGCTCCGCCCCGGCGGAGCTGCCGCACGCACACCCACCCGGCACCGTGCCGGGCACAGACATCACGTCGGCCGCGAGCCGACCTCGAAGGAGAACCACATGACCGACCACCGACAGCACCATCGACCTCAGCCCCATCTCGTCGTCTTCCGCGACCAGAGCGCCGGGCTGCGCTACCTCTCCCGCTCCACTCGCACCTCGGAGCACTCGACCACCTGGGAGGACGGGAACATCTACCCCGTCATCGAGGTGGACCTCTCCTCCGCCGCGCATCTGGAGCGCACCGGAGGCCGTGCCGTGCAGGAGGAGCAGTCCCGACGCACTCTCGTCGGCACCTCCGCCTGACCCTGCGCGGCGCCCGTCGCTTCACGACGGCGGGCGCTGCGACCAGCCGCGACAGACGGCCGGGCCGCGCGGGAATACGTGAACCCCCAGCGTCGTTGACCCTTCAGTCATCGACACGGTGAGGAGAACGCCATGCAGAAGAACATCCACCCTCAGTACCGACCCGTCGTGTTCCGGGACCGGAGCGCCGGGGAATCCTTCCTGACCAACTCGACCCGCACCTCGGACAACACCGTGACCTGGGAGGACGGCCGGGAGTACCCCGTGATCGACGTCGAGGTCTCCTCGGCCTCGCATCCGTTCTGGACCGGTCGCGGCACCGTGCTGGACACCGCCGGGCGCGTCGAGCGCTTCCGCCGCCGCTACGGCGACAAGGTGCTGCCGGCGAGGACCGCGACCGCCTGAGAGCGCCTGCGCCGCCCCGACGGGCGGCGCACACGCACACGTTGAGAGCCGTGATCCGGCGCCGACGAGCGAGCTCGTCCGGCCCGGGTCACGGCTCTCGTCGTCGGCGGGACGCGCCGCCGGCGCCGGCTCGGCGTCGGAGTCGTGCGCACCAGCGCCTCGATGAGGAGTGACCGAGCAGACGATGCCGTCGCCTCCCCGCGGGGGCATACTGTCCTCGACGCCGCCGCGATGACGACGCCTCACCTCGGGTGAGCACGAGCGAGCCCGCCGGATGAAGGAGCGGGCGATGACCGCACAGTTCCCCGTCACACAGGGGCCAGCACCTCGGACCCCGGCCCCGCACGCCCCGGCCCGCTACCCCTGGCACCTGCGCCTCTCCTGGCTGCTGGTGCTGGCGGGCGGGCTGCTCGGCTATGTCACGACCTTCGTGATCATGCTCCTCACCGGCAACCCGATCCTGCTGCCGACGGTGCTGCTGGTGGGCGCGGCGACGATCCCCGTGACCGTGCTGCTGCTCGCGCAGTCCACCCGCAGCGGCCCCGTCGTCCCCGGACGGATCGTGCTGGTCACGGTCGCGGCGAGCGGCCTGTTCGGCATCTGCGCGGCCGGCCTCGAGGAGCGGATCGCGGGCGCCGTGCTCGGCGGCGCCTCGATCCTGCTGGTCGGGGTGATCGAGGAGTCCGCGAAGCTCGTGGTGCCGCTGATCGTGCTCGCGCTCGCCCATCGCGCGACCCGCGGCGGCGGGCTCGTGATCGGCATCGCGGCCGGCACGGGCTTCGCGGTGCTCGAGACGATGGGCTACGGCTTCGGGGCGCTGCTGTCCAGGGGCGGCGGGCTCGGCGCACTCGATGCGACGCTCGTGCTGCGCGGGGTGCTGGTCCCGGCCGGGCACGTGGCCTGGACGGGCGCGGTGTGCGCGGCGCTGTGGTTCCTGGTCGAGACGCCTCATAAGGCCCGGGGGGCGCTCGCCCTGGTGGTCGCCCTTCTCGGAGCGGTCGTGCTGCACACGGCCTGGGACGCGACCGGCAGCCCCGTGCTGCGTATCGTGGTGGCGGCGGTGAGCGTGGGCGCGCTGCTCACCCTCGTGGTCCTCACCCACCGCAGCCACGCCCGACGCACCGTCACGGCAGCCTGAGCACGCCCGCCGCCCCTCTCACACCCTGGCGTCCCGCTCCCCGAGCCAGGGTGCGAGGGGGTCCTCGGCGCCGAGCCACGGCGCGAGGCCTCGCGCCCACTCCTGCGGGGTGGGCGAGGTCGACCAGCTCGTGCTCGCGCACCCCGCCGGCCGCGACGACGAGGCGTCGCAGCGCGGAGGAGTCCTCGACGACCTCGTAGCGCAGGGCGAGGAGTCCCTCGGCGTCCAGGAGGAGGCTCGCCACCAGGGCGTCGCGCAGCACCTCGTCGAGCGCCGTGACGATCGCGACAGGGCGGGAATGCTGAGCCCCCGGGAGCGGTTGGGGGAGACGGGCTTCGAGGAGCGGCTCGCGGGCATGGGTTCTGCACTTCCTGCTTGACGATAACCATTCTCATTACTAGTATCGCTGCCCATGTCCCAGCGCTGTCAAGTCACCGGAGCGGTTCCCCGCTTCGGGTAGTCCGTGTCCCATTCGCACCGCCGCACCTCGCGGCGCTTCGACCCCGACGTGCAGACGAAGAGGTTCTTCGTTTCGTCGCTCGGTCGCACCGTGCGCCTGCGCGTCTCCACCCGGGGACTGCGCACCATCGACCGCCGCGGGATCGAGGCGGTCGTCGCCGAGATCCGCGCCCGCGGAGAGAAGATCTGAGAGGAAACCCCTTATGGCCAGGAAGAACGACATCCGAGGCGTGATCGAGATGCGCTCCACCGCCGGCACCGGATTCACGTACATGACCACCAAGAACCGTCGGAACACCCCCGACCGGCTCGTCGCGCGGAAGTTCGACCCCCGGATGCGCGAGGTCGTCGAGTTCCGCGAGGAGCGCTGATGGCGAAGACCTCGAAGATCGCCGCCGACGCACGGCGCCGCGGGACCGTGGCCCGATACGCCGAGCAGCGTGCGGCCTTGAAGTGCACGATCAAGGACAAGCAGGCGACGACCGCGGAGAAGGTGCTCGCCCAGCGGGCGCTGCAGCGCCTGCCGCGCGATGCGAGCCCCACCCGACTGCGCAACCGCGATGCGATCGACGGCCGTCCGCGCGGGTTCCTGCGCACGTTCGGGCTCTCCCGGGTGCGCTTCCGCCAGGCCGCCCATCGCGGCGAGCTGCCGGGCGTGACGAAGTCCAGCTGGTGAGCTCCGGCTCGCCCCACCCCATCCTCTGAAGGAGGACATCCCATGAAGCCGTCCATCCATCCCGACTACCGGCCCGTCGTCTTCCGCGACGCGAGCGCCGACTTCTCCTTCCTCACCCGCTCCACAGCCACCTCGGAGCGCACCATCACCTGGACCGATGGCCAGGAGTACCCGGTCATCGACGTGGAGGTCTCCTCCGCCTCGCACCCCTTCTACACGGGGCAGTCGAAGGTGCTGGACACCGCCGGTCGCGTGGAGCGCTTCCGCCGCCGCTACGGGCAGGGGACGCGCTGAAGGTCCGCTCCTCGCTCCGCTCCCTCGCCGCCCGCCCCGGCGCCCAGGTGCTGCGCCGCCGCGGCCGGCTCTACGTGATCAACAAGGAGGAGCCCCGCTTCAAGGGGCGACAGAAGGGGTGAGGCAAGACTCCGCGAGCGCCTCGGCCATCCGGGGCGCGAGCCGCTCGGCCATCACCCGGTAGCCCTCGGGCGTGGGGTGCAGCTGGTCGCCGAGCAGGTGCATCTCCTGCGCTGTGATGACCTCGGTCCCGTCGACGACCGTGAGCAGCGGGTCCTCGGCCGCGAGCAGCTCCGCGCCCTGATGGACGATCTCCGCAGGCGGCTTGCACCGGGACCGCGCGACCTCAGACCTGTCCGCCGTCGAAGTACTCCCTGATCTCGTCCGCCACCGGCGGCACCTCGAGCGGCACGCCGCCGGAGCGGATCGACTCCGCGCCGCGCACCCCGGTCGCCACCGCCTCGCGAGCCGCGATCACGGAGACCTCGGTGCGGCCGCCGCTACGGGCGAAGCGCAGGAACTCGGCGACGAGGCTCGGGTCGGCGCCGCCGTGGCCGCCCTCGGCGCGGGCGATCACCACGACGTCATCGGGCCTGCCCGGTCCCGAGCGGCGCGAGGTCCAGAGGTGGATCTGGTCGCCGGCGCCGTCGCCCATGTTCTCGATCCGTCCGGCGTCCCCGATCACGGTGTAGTTCCGCCAGTAGTCGGGGGTGAAGTGGCACTGCTGGTAGGAGGCGAGAACGCCGTTGTCCAGCGTCATCTGCAGCATCGAGATGTCCTCGACGTCGACGACGGGGTTGAGCTCCTTCTGCGCGGTGGACGGCCAGATGTCCTCGTCGTACCACTCCCCCATGCGGCGGTCCGAGTTGTCGCGGCGGTCGGTGATGTCGCCGTAGACCGCGAGGTCGCCGATGCCGGAGACGCGGCGGGTGGCGCCGCCGGCGAGCCAGTGGATCACGTCGATGTCGTGGGCACCCTTCTGCAGCAGCAGGCTCATGGCCTTCTCGCGCTCGGCGTGCCAGTCCTTGAAGTAGAAGTCGCCGCCGGCACCCACGAAGTGACGGCACCAGATCGCCCGCACCCTGCCGATCCGGCCGGAGTCGACGATCGCCTTCATCTGCCGCACCACCGGCATGTGCCGCATGTTGTGGCCGATGTACAGCCGGGCCCGCTTCTCCTTCGCGAGCTCGAGCATCCCGTCGGCGTCCTCGAGGGAGATCGCCATCGGCTTCTCGCAGAAGGTGGGGATCCCGGCGGCGAGGGTCTGCCGCGCGATGCCGGCGTGCGCGAAGTCGGGGGCGAGGATCATCACCGCGTCGACCTCGTGCTCGGCCAGCAGCTCCTCGAAGGAGCGGGCGGTCGCCACGTCCTCGCCGAAGCGCTCGCGGGCGAGATCACGGCCGCGCTCGGCCGGGTCGGCGACGGCGGTGACGCGGGAGCCCTCACCGGGGCGGTGGGCATGGGACGCGAGATCGGAGCGGGCACCCATGCCGATCACGCCGATGCGCAGGTCAGTGGTCATGGAATTCAGTCCTCCTCGATGGCGGGGACGGCGCGGGCGGCGCACTCGACGCGGTGCTCCTCGGCGAGCGCGGCGGACTTCGTCGTCGGCCCTCTCCGCGGTGAATCGGTTTTCGCCAGTCTGTCAGCCGACGAGCGCCTGCGCGAACCGGCCCGCCCACGGGCACGCCGACGGACGGCCCGTGCTGTTCAGCGCTGTCCCGAGGATGGTCTCGGGCAGCACATTCAGCCCTGCCCGGTCAGGAACGCGCGCATCTGCGCCTCGCGTTCCTCGCGCAGACGGCGCGCCCATCCCGGGTACAGGAACCCCGGAAGCGGCAGCGGGGCGATCAGGAAGTACAGGGCGGGGACCGCCAGCACCACCATCCCCGCGATCGCGAGCAGGCGGAGCACGGTCCACTGATGGGGTGCGGCGACCACCGCGAGGCAGACCAGCAGCGCCCCGACAGTCGGCATCCCGAGCAGCACCACCCGTTCTTCCATCCAGTTCTCCGAGAGCGGGTTCATCCAGCGACGCATCGCCGCCGGCCATCCTGCACGCAGCCAGAGCCCGAGGCCGATCATGAGCAGGCCCACCAGGCCGACGACAAGGGGCACCACCAGGTCGTTCATGGGCGACATCCTCGCAGATAGGGAGGAGGACGACGGCCCGCCCTCACCTGGTCTGCCGCGGATCCCCGATCCAGCCGGCGACCAGCGGCGCGCGGGTCGAGCGCTCATAGGCCACGAACAGGAACGGCCGGTCCAGGACGAGCTCCTTCGGCTCGACGGGGGCGGCGGTCGTGCCGGCGATCGCCGCGGTAGCGGCCGCGGCCTCCATGCCCACCTCGTCGACCGTGATCACGGCCTTCTGCAGGATCTCGGTGATCATCAGGTCCTCCTCAGCGGTGATGCCGGAGAGGTCCGCCGCCGCGGAGAACACCTCGGTCATCCCGAGCCCCTCCAACACCGCCACCAGGGAGGAGTCCCAGGCGATGTCGAAGGACGGCACGGCGAGGTCCACCTGCTCCGAGGAGTCCTCGAGCCCGTCGAGCAGCCCGCCGAGGCCCGCCGCGGACGTTCCTGCCACCTCGGCCCAGGCGTCCATCGTTTCGCCGATGCCGTCGGCGGGCTGGACCAGCGCGAGGGCGAGCTCGCCGCCGGCGGCCTCGAGCGCGGTGGCGCGGCACACCGAGTCCTCGAACCAGGCGGAGGTGCTGCCGTGGAGCAGCTCGACGGAGAGCTCCTCGCCCTCGTCGGTGGTGAAGGTGCCGCCGCGCCGCTCGAGCGGGCTGCGCCAGGCCGCCTTGAGGTGCAGGGCGTTCACGAGCACGGCCCGGGTGCGGTCGGAGAGCGCCCCGTCGGGCACGAGCTCCGCGATGAGGTCGTTCGTCTGCGCGAGCACCCAGTCGTTGATCCGTTCGCGGCCCTCCTCGCGCGCCGCCTCGTCGAGGAAGTCGACCTCGAAGACGCCGCTGCCGAACCATTCGGCGAGCCCGTCGAGGAAGCCCTGCTCGACCTGCATGCCCTCCTGCAGCCAGGTGCTGCTGACGAGGGAGGCGACGGCGGGCTCCGGCCCCTCGGGGTCGTCCTCCTCCCGGGCCGCGTCCCCCACGGCGGCGAGCACCGCGGAGAGCGTGTTGGCAGTGGTGGCGAGCTCCTCGACCGTGCCGCCGAGCACCTCCTCCATCTGGGCGAGCGTGTCCCCCGCCGCGCCCAGCGCGGCCATGGTCAGCACGGTCTGCGCCGAGAGCGGGGAGCAGACAGCGTTGACCGGCTCGCGATCGATGCCGGCGAGCAGGCGGGCGGTGAAGGGGACGACGCGCCGGCCGATCCCGTCGGCCTCGGCCGGCTTCCGGCGCGGCAGCTCGGAGACGAGGTCCGGCTCCATGTCGTCACCGACGATCCCCTCGAGCACGCCGCAGCCCGACAGCCCGGCCCCGGCCAGGGGCAGCGCCGCCGCCGCGGCGAGGACGGAGCGCCGCCGCGGCGGGGAAGGGAGCCGGTCCGCGGTCGGCGCGGGGCGTCGGGCAGGGACGGGGGCAGGGCCGCGGGAGGAGCTCATCACTCCATCCAAGAGCACCCGGAGCCGTCCCGCCACCGGATTCCGAAAGCGGGCGGGCTCGGGCGGCGCCGAGGACGCACGCCGCCGCGCCACGGTCCCGGCGGCGCTGCGTACGGGCGCTCGGCAGCACGACGTGGCATATATGCCATGTCGTGCTCCCATGAGCCCGCGCGACGACGACCGCCCCGCCCCCGTGGTCACGGGGTGCGGGGCGGTCGCGGTGGAGGGCGGTCGTGGCAACGGCCGCTCGTGGCGGGGCGGGATCAGCCCTTGACGGAGCCCTCGGTGAGGCCGCCGCGCCAGAAGCGCTGCAGCACCAGGATCAGGATCGCCAGCGGGATCACCGACAGCAGCGCGCCGCCGGTGGTGAGCTGGAAGAACTCCGGCAGGCGGTCCGTCTGGGCCCGCCAGTTGTCCAGGCCCAGGGTGATCGGGTACAGCTTCTCGTCGGCGAGCATGACCAGCGGGAGCATGTAGTTGTTCCAGATCGCGACGAACTGGAACAGCAGGATGGTCACGATCGCCGGGGTGAGCTGCGGCAGGGCGAGGCGGTGGAACAGTCCCAGCTCGCCCACGCCGTCGATCCGGCCGGCCTCCAGCAGCTCGTCCGGCACGGCGGCGCTGGCGTAGATCGAGGCCAGGAACAGCCCGAAGGGGCTCACCAGCGACGGGATCAGCACCGACCAGTACGTGTTCGTGATCCCGATCGAGCTGAACAGGAAGAACAGCGGCAGCGCCACGGCGGTGCCGGGCACCAGCACGCCGCCCAGCACGAGCACGTACACGAAGCGTCGGCCCGGGAAGCGGTACTTGGCCAGCGCGTAGCCGGCCGCGGTGGCGAAGTAGGTGGCGAGCACGGAGCCCACTCCCGCGTACAGCACGGAGTTCAGGCCCCAGCGCGGGAAGATCCCGTCGTTGGCGCTGAGCACAGAGCGGAGGTTCTCCACCAGCTGGAAGCTCTCGCCGAACCAGAACCCGCTGGTGCCGAAGAGGTCCTCGGTGGACTTGGTGGCGTTGATGACCACCCAGTACACGGGCACCAGGAAGTACAGGGCGACGATCACCAGGATCGCGGTGACCAGGATGGTGGTGGTGGGCTTGCGGCCGGCGTCGCGGGCCCCGGTGCGGGACTCGGCGGCGGCGCGCCGGGAGGCGGCCCGTCGGCGCCCGGAGGCCGCGTCGGCATCGGGGCGGGCGGTGTCGTGGGTGGGGTGCGAAGTGGTCATCGACGCTTCTCCGTCCAGGAGGAGACTCCCAGCGCGATCGCCGAGAGGAGGAATGCGGAGACCGCGATGATCACGGCCTGGGCGGCCGCCATGCCGATGTCGTTGTACTGGAACGCGAAGGCGTAGGCGGACATGTTCGGGGTGTACTCCGAGGTGATCCCGGCGCTCATGGTCTGCATCAGCCGCGGCTCGGCGAACAGCTGCAGGGTGCCGATGATCGAGAAGATCACCGTGAGCATCACGGCGGGGCGGATGAGCGGCAGCTGGATCGAGGTGGCGACCCGGAAGGAGCTCGCCCCGTCGATCTTCGCGGCCTCGTAGAGCTCACCGGGGATCGCCTTCAGCTGGGCGATGATGATGAGCATGTTGTAGCCGGTGTAGGTCCAGGTGACGATGTTGGCGATCGACCACAGCACCATCCTCGGGCCGAGGAAGTCGATCTCGATCCCCACCAGCTGCAGCACGTCCACGATCGGCGAGAGGCCGGGGATGTACAGGAACGACCACAGGATCGTGGCGATCACGCCGGGGATCCCGTAGGGCAGGAAGTAGGTGGCGCGGAAGAAGCCGGGCCACTTCGCGTTCGCGCTCTCCAGCAGCAGCGCGAGCACCACCGCGGCCACGATCATCACGGTCACCTGCACCACGCCGAACAGGATCATGCGCCCGATCGACTCCACGAAGTTCACGTTGGAGAGGGCCTTGACGTAGTTGTCGAACCCGGCGAAGGAGTTGGTGATCCCGCCCTCGCCGAGCAGGCCGGAGCGCTCGACGGAGCTGAAGGAGTACCCGATCGCCATCACGATCGGCACGATCATCGTGCCGAGGAAGACGATCAGGAACGGTGCCAGCAGGATCCAGGGTGCGCTCTTGGACCTCATCGTGCCTCCTCCGCGTCCAGTCCCATGTCGCGCATGATCTCGACGATCCGCGTCTGCGTCGCCGGGAGCATGTCCACGAGCGGGACCTCCCCGGTGACGGCGGTGCTCATCCCGTCGCCGACCATGTCCTGCGCGCGCTGCATCATCGGCGCCCACGTCCAGTCGAGGTTCTGCCCCTGCGCCATCGGCAGGATCACCTCCTCGTTGTAGTTCTGGCCGGAGAAGAACTCCGAGGGCTGCTGGCGCACCTCGCCGATGTAGTCCTTGGCGGGCGACCAGCCGATGCCGGAGAACTCGATCATCGCGTCGATCCCCTCGGGGTCGGTGCACATCCAGGTGAGGAACTCGAGCGCCTCGGCGGGGTGCTGCGAGGTGGACAGGATCGCGGCGGAGGAGCCGCCGTGCGCACCGGAGGCGACGCCGTCGGGCCAGATGGGCATGGGCGACACGGCCCACTTGCCCTCGCCGTTCGGGACCGACTGGATGAGCGCGTCGGACCATGAGCCGCCGATGGTGGCCAGCACGTTCCCGTCGCCGGCGGCGGCCATCCACGGCGTGGAGAAGGCGCCGTAGCCGGTGCCGATGATCCTCGCGGCGAGGATCTCGTCCCAGAACTCGGCGACCCGCATCGAGGCGTCGCCGGTCATGTCCACGATCCAGCCGTCGCCCTCGGGGCGGAACCACACGGCCCCGGACTGCATCATCCAGGAGATCAGGTAGGAGCCGTCCGAGGGGTCGAGGGTGATGAGGCTCCTGCCGGCCTCGGAGACGGTGCCGGCGATCTCGCGGAACTCGTCCCAGGTGGCCGGGGGCTCGAGGCCCATCTCCTCCTCGAGCACCTCGCGGTTGCAGAAGGTGGCCACCGGGCCGGTGTCCTGGGGGACGGCCCAGTAGGAGTCCCCGACCTGCACCTGGGTGAGGGCGCCGGGGTCGAAGGCGTCGGTCTGCGCGGCGAAGTCGTAGCGGGTCAGGTCCACGAGCGCGCCGGCGAGGGCGAACTCGGGCACCTGGCGCAGCTCGACCTGGGCGACATCGGGCCCGCCGCCGGCGGAGACGGCGGAGAGGATCTTCGCGTAGCCGCCGCTGTTGCCGCCGGGGATCCAGGTGGTCTCCACCCGGATCCGGTCCTGCTTCGCGTTGAAGATGTCCGCGACCTTCTGCAGGTCCTTCAACCAGGCCCAGTAGGTGATGGTCACCGGGCCGTCGCTGGGCGGGATCGGCGGGAGCGCGTTGACGCTGCCGGGGTTCGGTGGTGCGCAGGCGGCGAGCCCGGCCAGCACCCCCGCCCCGCTCCCGGCCAGCGCGGTGCGCCGGGTAAGACGTGGATCCATGGTTCTGACGTCGTCCTTCCTCATCGTCGAGTGCCCCGTGAGCGTATCCGCGGGGGACGCGGGGCGACACCCCGCAGGGCGTGAACGTTCACGGATCGTGATCGTACTCGACGTCCCCTCTAGCATCGGGGACGTTCCCCTCGACGAAGGAGATGGGCATGGCCCTCCCGCATTCCGCCGCCCGCTACCGCCAGATCGCCGAGATCCTGGTGAGCAACGGCTTCTCGGCGCTGGTCGGCCAGCTCGGGCTGACCGAGCACGTGCCCGAGGTGCTGCGCCGCCGGCTGCTGGCGAAGGCCGCGACCGGCCCGGCCGGGGCCGGGGAGGCGAGCGGGCCGCTGCCGGGCCCGGCGCGCCTGCGCCACGCGCTCGAGCAGCTGGGGCCGACGTTCGTGAAGCTCGGACAGATGCTCGCCACGCGCGACGACCTGCTGCCCGCCGCGTACACCGAGGAGCTCACCCGGCTGCAGGACGCGACCGACCCGGTGCCCTTCGAGGCCATCGCCGCGACGCTCCGCGAGGAGCTCGGCGTCGAGCTCGCCGAGGCGTACGCGCACATCGAGGAGGTCCCGCTCGCCACGGCCTCGATCGGCCAGGCCCACCTCGCGCGCCTGCACGACGGGACCGAGGCCGTGGTCAAGGTGCGCAAGCCCGGCGTGCAGGAGTCGGTGATCGCGGACCTCGACATCCTGCGCCATCTCGCCGGCATCGCCGCCCGGGAATGGGATCTCGCCCGGGACGTCGACGTCGAGGGCCTGATCTCCGCCTTCGACCGCAGCCTGCGCCGCGAGCTGGACTACCGCGCCGAGGCGGCCAACGCCCGCCGCTTCGCCGAGGACCTCGCCGACGACCCCGTCGTGCACATCCCCCGTGTGCACGAGGAGCTGACCACCTCGCTCGTGCTCACCGAGCAGCGCGCCCGTGGCATGCGGATCACCGACGCCGCCGCGCTCGATGCCGCCGGGGTGGACCGGCCCGCGCTGGCCCGCGCCGCGACCCGCACGATCGTCTCGATGGTGCTGGTGAATGGCTTCTTCCACGCCGATCCGCATCCCGGGAACATGTTCGTGCGCGAGGACGGCGGCCTGTGGCTGATCGACTTCGGCATGGCCGGGGAGCTCTCGGCCTCCGAGCGGGAGGAGATCGTGCGTCTGACCTTCGCGCTGTCCCGGCACGACGCCGACGGCGTGGCCGCGGCCCTGCTCCGCCTCGCACCGCCGCAGGGGGCGCACGACCGCCGCCGCTTCGCCCGCGACGTGCGCGCGCTGCTGGACACCGTCGAGGGCAGGGCGCTGGTGGACATCTCGCTGTCCGCGTTCTTCGAGAAGCTGACCACGCTGCTGAGGCGGCACCGCCTGCAGCTGCCGCCGGAGATCTCGCAGCTGCTGCGCATGCTCGTGCTCACGGAGTCCAGCGCGATCGCCCTGGACCCCGCCTTCCACATCACCGAGGTGCTGCAGGAGGTCGTCCCGGTGGCGCTCGCCCAGATCTGGGGCCCGCTGGCCCTCCTGCGCCGCGCCGCCGCGACCGGGATGGACGCCCTGCGCTTCGGGACGGAGGCACCGGAGCGCCTCGAGCACCTGCTGGACGACTACGACGCGCACGGCATCCGGGTGCGGCTCGAGGCGGGGGATCTCGACCCCGTCATCGAGCGCGTGGAGTCGACCGGGGACCGGATCATCGCGGGCATCACCATGAGCGCGCTGCTGGTGAGCCTCGGCCGGGTCGCCGCCGCCGGAGCGGGCAGGGCACGCGGCGGTCGCGACCCGCTGACGGTCGTGGCGGGCGGTGCCACCGTGCTGCTCGGCGCGTACCTCGCCGCGGGGACCGGGCCGGCCCGCAGCGTGGGCCGGCTCCTCCGCCGCAGCGCGCGGGGGCGCTGAGCAGGACCTCCCACCCGTCGGCCTGCCACATACCACACAGGTCCCGGATCCGTCCCGCGATCGCCCCGATCGGCCGACCACGGGCGCGCCCGCGGTGGTAACGTCGGCGCTCAGCACCCGAGCCGCCGCCCCGTGAGCGACCACGGCGCAGCCCCGGGCACCCCCTCCCCGTCCCCAAGGAACCGCCTCATGGTCGACCTCCGCCTCGACGCCCAGTGGATCGACTACGCGATCATCGCGTTGTACTTCGTCTTCGTCCTCGGTGTGGGCTGGTACGCCAAGCGCGGCGTCTCCACCTCGATCGAGTTCTTCCTCTCCGGCCGCTCGCTGCCCGCCTGGGTCACCGGACTCGCCTTCGTCTCCGCCAACCTCGGCGCGGTCGAGATCATGGGCATGTCCGCCACCGGCGCCCAGTACGGCATGCCGACGATGCACTACTTCTGGGTGGGCGCGATCCCCGCCATGCTGTTCCTCGGCGTGGTGATGATGCCCTTCTACTACGGCTCCAAGGTGCGCAGCGTCCCCGAGTTCATGCGCATGCGCTTCGGGAAGGGCGCGCACCTGGTCAACGCGATCTCCTTCGCGGTCGCACAGCTGCTGATCGCGGGCGTGAACCTCTCGCTGCTGGCCACGATCGTGAACCGCCTGCTGGGCTGGCCGATGTGGGTGGGCCTCGTGCTCGCCGCCGCGTTCGTGCTCTTCTACATCACCGTCGGCGGCCTCTCCGCCGCGATCTACAACGAGGTGCTGCAGTTCTTCGTGATCGTCGCGGCGCTGCTGCCGCTGACGCTGATCGGCCTGCACCGCGTGGGCGGCTGGTCCGGGATGAAGGAGCGCATCGCCGGCGACGGGATGCTCGGCTCCGAGCAGCTGCACTCCTGGCCCGGCCAGGCCCTCTCCGGCTTCGACTCGCCCGTGCTGTCCGTGATCGGCATCGTGTTCGGCCTGGGCTTCGTGCTCTCCTTCGGCTACTGGACCACGAACTTCGTCGAGGTGCAGCGCGCGATGGCGTCCAAGTCCATCACCGCCGCGCGGATGACCCCGATCATCGGCGCCTTCCCGAAGATGTTCATCCCCTTCATCGTGATCATCCCCGGCATGATCGCCGCGGTGCTGGTCGGGGAGCTCACCGAGTTCAAGCAGCTCGACCACGCGGGCGACGCCTCGGGCGCTGCTGCGACGGGCGTGAACTACAACGACGCCCTGCTGCTGCTGATGCGGGACGTGCTGCCCAACGGCCTGCTCGGCGTCGCGATCGCGGGCCTGCTCGCCGCGTTCATGGCCGGCATGGCCGCGAACATCTCCGCCTTCAACACGGTGATCTCCTACGACCTCTACCAGCAGTACGTGAAGAAGGACGCGCCCGACGACCACTACACGAAGGTGGGCCGGCTCGCGACGGCCGCGGCCTGCGTCATCGCGATCTTCACCGCGCTGATCGCCGCGCAGTTCTCCAACCTGATGGACTACCTCCAGACCCTGTTCGGCTTCTTCAACGCGCCGCTGTTCGCGACGTTCATCCTGGGCATGTTCTGGAAGCGGATGACGCCGACCGCCGGCTGGACGGGCCTGGTCGCGGGCACGCTCTCGGCCGTGATCCTGTGGGGCTCCTCGACCTTCCTCGGGGTCTTCTCCCTGCCAGGCCAGGGCCTCGCGTTCATGAGCGCTGCGACCGCCTTCGTGGTCGACATCGTGGTCTCGGTCGCGGTCACCCAGATCACCGCCCCGAAGCCCGCCCACGAGCTCAAGGGCCTGGTCTACTCGGAGACGCCGAGGGCCGATCTGATCGACCCCGAGGAGAAGGACATGCCCTTCTGGCGCCGCCCGGTGCCGATGGCGGGCATCGCCCTGGTCCTGGTCATCGTCCTGAACATCGCGTTCGCCTGAGCAGACGGAGGAGAGAAGCAATGAGAACTTCCGAGGAGAACACCCCCGCCGGGGCCGACGTCCCGGCCGACGCGACCGTGCAGACCGCCGGCGCGTTCGACATCCGCAACTTCATCGGCACCCTGCTGGGCCTGTTCGGTCTGATCCTCGTGATCATGGGCCTGGTGGCCTTCTCGCCCGACGAGGCGGCGAAGACCGACGGGATGAACGCGAACCTGTGGGCCGGCCTGGCGATGCTCGTCGTCGGCGTGCTGTTCGTGGTCTGGACGAAGCTCGACCCGATCCGGATGGTCGTGCGTGACAACGAGCCCGGCGCCGAGGAGTCCAAGGACATCGCTGCGCTGGACTGATCTCGCCGCCGCGTCCGCACGAAGGGGACGTGAGCGGCACGCTGCGCGGCTGAGCTCCGCGGCGTGCCGCTCACGTCCCCTTTCCGCTGGAGGGCCCGCGCAGCGGGCCCGCGTAGCATCGAGCGCGATGCCGCATCCGACGAAGGAGCTCGTGTGAACGACCAGCCCGCCGCCCCCAGCACCTCCCCCGCGACCGGCAGCAGCCCGGATTCCGACACCGACCGGACCGCCCCGGAGGACCGCCTGGTCACGACCCTGCACAGCCTCGCGCTCGAGGACGGCCCGCTGAACTACACCGCCACCGCCGGCACCGTGGTGCTGCGCGAGGAGCCGGACGGCGAGGAGTACGGCCGCGGCAAGCCCTACGCGGAGCTGTTCTCCGTCTCCTACGTCGCGACTTCCCCGGGCGAGGAGCCCCGCCCGGTGGTGTTCGCCTTCAACGGCGGCCCCGGCGCCTCCACCGTCTGGCTGCACCTGGGCCTGCTGGGCCCGCGCCGCGTGGACTCCGGGGACGCGGGAGCCCCCGCCGCTCCCCCGCACCGCCTGCTGGACAACCACGAGACGATCCTGCGCGACGCCGATCTCGTCGTGGTCGACGCGATGACCACGGGCTTCTCCCGCCCCGCGCCCGGGCAGAAGCCCGACCGCCATCACGGCCTCGCCGCGGACCGCGACCTGATCGCCGCCTTCGTCATCGACTGGCTGACCCGCAACGACCGCTGGACCTCCGAGGTCCATCTCGCCGGCGAGTCCTACGGCACCACCCGCGCCTCCGCCGTCGCGGCCCGACTGCTGGACCGCTACTACCTCGCCGTCGCCGGGATCGTGCTGATCTCGCCGGTGCTGGACTTCGGCACGATCGTGTTCTCCCCCGGCAACGACCGCCCCTACCTCCACTACCTGCCCACCTATGCCGCGATCGCCCACGCCCACGGCAAGCACGAGGACCGACTGCTGCAGGACGTGGTCGACGAGGCCGAGGCCTTCGCCGAGCAGGAGTACCCGGCGCTGCTCGCGGCGGGGCTGCGGCTGGACCCCGCGCAGAAGCAGGAGGCCGCGGCCCGGATCGGGGCGCTGATCGGCGTGGACCCGGACTGGGTGGAGCGCGCGGACCTGCGCGTGGAGCACCAGGCCTTCCTCGCCGAGCTGCTGCGGGACGAGGGCCTGGTGACCGGCCGGATCGACGGCCGCTTCACGGCGCCCGCCGGGGACGGCAACGCGGCGCGGATGGAGACCGATCCGTCGATCGACCAGCTCGCCCCGAGCTACACCGCGGCGATCAACCACTACCTGCGCGGGGAGCTCGAGTTCTCCTCCGACGTGGTCTACGAGATCATGTCCGGTCGCGTGCACCCGTGGAGCTACAAGGACTTCGAGAACCGCTCGGTGGAGGTCGCCTCCGATCTCGCCCGCGTGCTGCGGAAGTCCCCGCACACCCGGGTGCTGGTCTCCCACGGCTATCACGACGCGGCGACCCCGTTCCATGCCAGCGAGCACGTGCTCGCCCAGCTCGCGATCCCGCGCGAGGACTACGCCGAGCGGATCCGGGTGGAGTACTACGAGGCAGGGCACATGATGTACTGCCACGAGCCGAGCCGCCTCGAGCTCTCCGCCCACCTGCGCGAGTTCGTCGCCGGGGCGGGCGGCACGGAGGACGACGGGCAGGCCTGAGCGCCGACAGGCCGGGCCACCTGGGACCGCTCGGCCCCGCGCGGCCGGACCTGCCGGAGGCGCCGCCGACGGGTCAGCTCTCGGAGCCGGTCGAGCCCGATCCGCTGCCCGAGGCAGCGCTGCCGGAGCTCGCACTGCCCGAGGAGCCGCTCCCGGAGCTGCCGCTCTCGGACGACCCGCTCCCGGAGGCGCCGCCGCCGTCCTGGCCGCCGCTTCCGGAGGAGCTTCCGCCGGAGGAGCTGCCGTCGCCGGTGGTGCCGTCGTCGGTCGTGCTGTCCTGCTGCTGCGGGTCGACGGTGGTGCCGTCCTGACCGTCCTGCTCGCCGGTGCCGTCCTGCTGCTCCGTCCCGTCCTGCTGCTGCGTGCCGTCCTCGCCGGTGCCGTCCTCGGACGTCCCGTCCTCGGTCGTGCCGACGGAGTCCTCGCGCGGGGCCACGTGCTCGGTGCCGGTGACGGAGCGCTGGATCTCGCCGGTGCCCGGGGAGAGCTCCGTGCCGGTCAGACGCTGGACGCCGAACACGGCGGCCATGCCGAGCAGGGCGATGACCACGCTCATCAGGGCGATCCTCCCGATCCGTCGGCCGCGACCCGGCGTCTCCCCGGAGGCGCCGTCCGCACCGGCCCGGTGCTCGGACGTCCCGGCGGCGTCCGTCCCGACGGCGCTGTCCTCGCCCGCACCGCGGCGGGTGCGGGAGGAGTGCACCTCCCCGCCTCGGACGCGGGGCTGCGCCTTCTCCCCCGCCTTGGCCTTGACCTGCTTGAGCCTGCGGGCGGTGCCGTTGACGGAGTCGGTGTAGAAGGCGACCACGGCCGCGGAGATCACGGAGGTGATCGCGGCACCGAGCACGGTGCCGCTGATGCCGAGCTGGCCGCCGATCACGGAGGTGGTCGCCGCGGCGGCGCCGCCGGCGAGCAGGCCGGGCACGGAGAGGCTCTTGATCTCCGATGCCGAGGCGCCCGCCGCGTCCTCGACGGGCGGGGCGTCGGGGCCCTGCGGGGAGTGAGGAGGCGCCGGGGAGGAGGGCGGGGTGGAGTTCATGGACCCACGCTCCGCACCGTGCCTCGGACTTCCGTCGAGGAACCCTCGGAGAACCCTGGAAAAGGGTCGGGAAAGCGCCTGCGATCAGGGGGTTCGCTGGTGGATGAGTTGCCTCACCCTGCCGGGGCCGACGGTCGGCGGGGCGAAGCGGAGCACGGCGGGGCAGACGCTGTCCCCGGCCGAGGACCCGCCGCGCCCGCGGCTCACTCGACCGGCGCGAGCTTCCCGAGCGTCTCGTTGAGCGCCTCGGTCGAGGAGGGGTGGGTCCAGATCCCGTCCCGCAGCTGCGTCGCCGTGGTGCCGGCGCGCATCGCGAGGGCGATCAGGTTGATGACCTCCTGGGCGTCGACGTGGAACAGTCGTGCGCCGAGGATCTCGTCGGTGCCCGCGTCGACCACGATCTTCACCAGTCCGCGGGGGTCGCCGAGGGTCTTCGGGCGGGGCATGGCCTTGATCGCGGCGACCTTCTGCGTCGCGACCAGGACGTTCCGTCCCTGCTCCCGTGCCTCCGCCTCGGTGAGGCCCACGGCCGCGAGCGGCGGGGTGAGGAAGGTCGTCGTCGGCACCGCGACCCGGTCGGAGGTGGAGCGGGAGCCGTCGCCGGTGAGCTGGGAGAGGACGATGCGGTGGTCGTCGAGCGAGAGGTAGGTCTGCTGGGCGCCGCCGTGCACGTCGCCGAGCGCGTAGACGCCGTGGGCGCTGGTGCGCAGGTGCTCGTCGACCACGATCGCGCCGCGCTCGTCCACGTCGATGCCCGCCGGCTCGAGCCCGAGGTCGTCGGTGGCGGGGCGGCGCCCGGTGGCCAGCAGGACGGCGTCGGCCGCGAGCTGGCGCGACCGCCCCGCGACGTCGAGGCGCAGCAGCGCCTGCTCCGGGCCGTCCTCGACGCCGCGGAGGTCCGCCTCGTGCAGCACGGTGATGCCGTCGCCCTCGAGCACGGACTGCACCTCGGCGGCGACGTCCTCGTCCTCGGCGGGCAGCAGGCGGGGGCGACGGTTCAGCACCGTCACCTCGGCGCCGAAGCCCGCGAACATCGAGGCGAACTCGAGCCCGATCGGCCCGGCGCCCACCACGGCGAGCCTCCGCGGGAAGGGGTCGGCGTGCTGCAGCGAGGTGGAGTCGTGCACCCGAGGGGAGTCGATCCCGGGCAGGTCCGGTCGCGAGGGCACGGCGCCGGTGTTCACGACGACCGTCGGCGCGGTGACGGTGAGGCGGTCCTCGCCGCCGCTGACCTCCACGGTCCGCTCGCCCACGAAGCGGGCGCGGCCGTCGACGAGGGTGACCGTGTCGAGGTCGGCGAGCAGGTGGTGGTTGACGTCGCGGAGCGTCCCGATGAGGGTGTCGCGGCGCTGGACGGCCCGTGCCCAGTAGGAGGCGGCGTCATCGTCCTCGCGGCGTTCCTGGGCGTCGTGCACGAGGGTCTTGGTGGGGACGCAGCCGATGTTGATGCAGGTCCCGCCGTGCATCGACGCGAACTGCTCGACCATCGCGACCTTCTGCCCGAGGCCGGCGAGGGTCGCGACGAGGGTCTTGCCGCCCTTGCCCCAGCCGATCACGAGCACGTCCACGGACAGGCTGCTCCCGGAGTTCGTCATGGGCTCACCGTAGTCCGGCTGCCCCGCTCGCCCACGGTTCCTCGTCGCCGGCTCAGGACCGTCGGCCGGCCGTCCGTGATGCACTGGTCCCATGACCGCCGCCACCGACAGGCGGGACGAGGCGGAGGAACTGATGGAGACCCTGCTCGCCTGCGGGAACGACCTGCACCTGTTCGCCGAGGAGTACGACGTGACGCACCGCCGCATGGTCGGGAACTTCCCCCAGGCCTTCAGCCACCTGGGCCTGATCGGCGCGGTCGACGCCCTCGCCGCCGGCTGAGCGCGGCCCGGCACGACTGAGAACGAACGGGCACGGCGGGGCGGGACGGGTGCAGACTGGAGGAAACATCCGTCGACGCAGGAGGTTCCGATGTCCCAGCAGCCCGCCCTCACCCCCACCCGGATCGCGGAGGTGCTCGAGCGCACCCCGACCAGCTCCTTCGTCGGCGGCCGCTTCCTCGGCGGCACCGCCGCGCTCGAGGTGATCGACCCCGCCACCGGCGCGGCGCTGACCCGTGTGGTCGACGCCGACGCCGCCTCCGTCGGCGCGAAGGCCCTGGACGCCGCCTGCGCCGCGCAGGAGGAATGGGCCGCGACCACGCCGCGCGAGCGCTCGGAGATCCTGCGCCGCGCCTACGAGCTGTGCCACGAGCGGGCCGACGACCTCGCGGCGCTGATGACCCTGGAGATGGGCAAGCCGCTCGCCGAGGCGTACGGCGAGGTGAGCTACGGCGCGGAGTTCCTGCGCTGGTTCAGCGAGGAGGCGGTGCGCGAGCCCGGCCGGTTCCGCCACGCCCCCGCCGCCGACCACGCCGTGCTCACCACGGTCCGACCCGTCGGCCCCACCCTGCTGATCACGCCGTGGAACTTCCCGCTGTCGATGGGGACGCGGAAGATCGGCCCGGCGCTCGCGGCCGGCTGCACCGTGGTGCTGAAGCCCGCGCAGAAGACGCCGCTGACCTCGCTGGCGCTGATGGCGATCCTCGCCGAGGCCGGAGTGCCGGACGGGGTGGTGAACTGCGTGGTCACGAGCGACTCGCGGACCTTCTCCTCCACGCTGATGGCCGATCCGCGGCTGCGGAAGGTCTCCTTCACCGGCTCCACCGCGGTGGGCCGCACCCTCATCGAGCAGTCCGCCCAGCACGTGCTGCGCACCTCGATGGAGCTGGGCGGCAATGCACCCTTCCTGGTCCTCCCGTCGGCCGATGTGGAGACCGCGGTCGAGGCGGCGATGCTCGCGAAGTTCCGCAACAACGGCGAGGCCTGCACCGCCGCGAACCGCTTCTACGTCCACTCCTCCGTGGCGGAGGAGTTCACCGACCGGCTGGTCGAGCGCACGCGACAGCTCGTGCTCGGCCCCGGCGCGGATCCCGCCACCACCCTCGGACCGCTGATCGACGCCGCCGCCGTCGACTCCGTCCAGGAGCTGATGGCCGACGCGGTCGAGCGCGGCGCGAAGGTGCTCACCGGCGGCGGCACCGGCGAGGGCGAGGGCTTCTTCCACGAGGCGACGGTGCTGGCCGACGTGCCGCGGGACGCGCGCGTGCAGCGCGAGGAGATCTTCGGCCCGCTCGCGCCGATCACGGTGCTGGACGACGTCGAGGAGATGATCGCGGCGGCCAACGCCACCGAGTTCGGGCTGATGGCCTACGTGATGGGCGAGGACCTCGGCGAGGTCACGGCCGTCACCGGACGGCTCGAGTCGGGGATCGTCGCGGTGAACCTGGGCATGGCCTCCGACCCCTCGGCCCCCTTCGGCGGGGTGAAGGAGTCGGGGCTGGGCCGGGAGGGCTCCCATGAGGGGCTCGCCGAGTACCTCGAGACGACCTACGTGCGCCTCCCGCTCTGACCTGCGGTCGGGGCGAGCGGGACGAGAGCTGGTCGCTCGGGGCACGAGCAGGGGAAATCTCGGTGAACTCCCGCGAATCTGGCCGAATCGATTGTCCGGTGTGATGTGAGTCGCTACGGTCGTCACGCACCACTATCGAACCCCACAGCCCCGCCCTGCCCGGCGCGGCGACCAAGGAGCCCCAGTGCGCACCCTCTCCCGTTCCGTGACCCTCCTCTCCGCCGCCGCCCTCGCCGCCGCCGGCATCGCCGCGACCGCCGGCTCCGCGAGCGCCGCCCTCACCACCCGCTGCGACGGCGAGGCCTCCTCGGTCACCGTCCCCGGCGACCTCGTCGTGGCGAAGGGCAAGTCCTGCGTCCTCACCGACGTCACCATCGAGGGCGAGGTGCGCGTCCAGGCCGGCGCCGACCTCCTCATCACCGACTCCTCGGTCGACGGCCGCGTCCTCGTCCAGGGCGACGGCTACTTCGACGCCTCCACCTCCGAGATCGCAGGCAACGTCGTCTCCAACGGCGGCTACGGCGTCTACCTCGACGAGTCCGCGGTGGACGGCAACTACAACGGCCGCGCCGCCGAGGGCGCCTCGCCCTTCCTGTACTCCTACGACTCCTCGATCACCGGCCGCGTGAACGTCGCCCAGGGCCTCGTTCACCTCAGCGGCAACACCATCGGCGGCAACGTGACCAGCGAGAACTCCGAGTTCACCGACATCCTCGACTCGACCGTCGCCGGGAACCTGACCGTCACCGGCGCGACCGAGGGCACCACCTTCTGCGCCGGCGAGCTCGACGGCGACGCGACCCTCACCGGCAACGCCGGCGTGCAGCTCGGGTCCGGCGGTCAGAAGATCACCTGCGAGGGCGCCACCTACTTCGGCGGCGACGTCACCGCCTCGGACAACACCGACGGCGTCGACGTCACCGACACGATCATCCGCGGCGACCTCACCGGCGAGGGCAACGACCCGGCGCCCACCGGCTCCGAGAACCGCGTCCGCGGCGAGCTCGGCGGCCAGTTCGTCGACCTCCAGCCCGCCGCCCAGAAGCGTGCGCTGATGACGCAGTCCGCCCCCGCGGACAACGCCGAGGAGCTCGACACCCAGCGCGAGGAGCGTCGCGCCGAGGCCGAGAAGGCCGCGGAGCAGGCCGGTCCGGCGAACCTCCGCTGACCTCCTCCCTCCCATGACCTGCGGCCCTGGGCCGGGCACCGCCCGGCCCGGGGCCGCTCCCGTCGTCGGCCGCGCCTCATCTCCAGGACCCGCATAGGATCACCGGATGACCCGCACGATCTACCTCACGGGGGAGGCGAAGTCCCCGAGCAACAATCCGATCACGACGCAGTGGGGATTGTTCTTCGTCGGCCTCGTCGTCGATACTGAGACCCACGTCATCCAGGCAGCCGACTGCACCGCCACACTGACGCTCACGGTCGAGTTCGTCCGCGAGCTGGTGGTCGGTCGGTCCCTGCTCGAGGAGGACGCCCTGGTGGAGTCGATCACCGACAGGTACCACGGGTCCTCGCAGAAGGCTCTCGCCGCCGCCGTGCGCAGCGCCGCCGCGAAGTACCGCGACCTGTCGGCCCTCCCCGGCCAGGAGTCATAACCGCATACACGCAGCCGTCCGCCCGGAACCTCACCGAACCGGATCCCGTCGGAAGCACCGCACCGCGCCTCGCCCGAGGCGCCGGTTCCCGGTGCTTCCGATTTTTTGTCCCCGGAGCCGCCGGGGGCACGGCCGCATCCCCTTCCCCACTCACCGAGGAGACCCCGTGATCACCGACGGACTGCTGATGCTCGGCGTCCTGCTGGCGCTCTCGTGCGCGCTGATCGTGCTCGAGCGCACCACCGGCTGGAAGCTGTTCAAGTACGTGCCCGGCATGGTGCTGATGTACCTGCTGTGTGCGGCGCTGAACTCCCTGGGGGTGTTCGGGCAGGACGACGCGACCCGCGCCCCCATCGCCGCCGTGAAGGACGTCGTCCTGCCGGCGATGATCCTCCTGTTCCTGTTCGGCTGCGACCTGCGCCGCATCATCAAGCTCGGCCCGCGGCTGCTGCTGACCTACGCCGTCTCCGCCGCCTCCCTGTTCGTGGCGATGGTGGGCGTGTTCCTCGTCTTCCAGAGCGCCCTGCACCCGGAGGCGTGGAAGGTGCTCGGCGCACTGCTGGCCTCCTGGACCGGCGGCAGCGCGAACATGGTCGCGGTGCAGGACATCCTCCAGGCGCCGGAGAACATCTTCGGCTACGCCCTGATCACCGACACGCTCATCTACTCGATCTGGCTCACCGTCGCCTTCTCCTCCGTCGCCGTCTCCGGCCGCTTCGACCGATTCACGAAGGCCCGCTCGACGCACCTGACCGACCACGGCGACGACCTCGAGACCGAGCAGTCGCCGATCACCGTGCAGTCCCTCGCGACCGTCGTCTTCGGCTCGATCTTCGTCTCCGTCGTCGCGACCTGGATCGGCGGCCTGCTCCCGGAGCTGGGCGACGTCGTCAACGCCACCACCTGGACGATCGTCATCGTCTCGGTGCTCGGTCTCGTCATCGCCCAGACGCCGCTGGGCCGGATCGGCGGGTCCACGGAGATCGCGACGCTGATGCTGTTCGTGGTGATCGGTCAGATCGCCTCCGGCTCGGACTTCTCCGCGCTCACGCAGGCGCCCCTGTACCTGCTGATCGGCCTTCTGGTCGTGCTCGTGCACCTGGCGATCATGGTCGTCTACGCCAAGCTCACCCGCACCGACCTGTTCTCGATCGCTGTCTCCTCGACCGCGAACATCGGCGGGATCGCCTCCGCGCCGGTCGTGGCCAGTGCCTTCAACCGCCAGCTCGTGCCGGTCGGCGTGCTGATGGCGCTGATGGGCTCGTTCCTGGGCACCTTCCTCGGTCTCGCCGCGGCGCAGATCATGTCCGCACTGTGACCGCCGGGACCATGGAGCACGGCGCCGACCGAGCGACGCTCGAGGTGGTGGCGGTGCGCCGCCACCACCACCGGGCGCCGCTGCGGCACCCCTTCGTCACCGCCGCCCGCCGCACCGAGGCGGTCGAGTACGTGGTCGCCGAGGTGGAGATCGCCGGCGGAGCGGTCGGGCAGGGCTCGGCCGCGGAGACGGTCGCGGTCACCGGAGAGGATGCCGCCAGCATCCTCGCCGCGCTCGACGGGCCGCTCGGCGCCGCGCTGCGCGGCGCACGGGGCACGATCGGCGAGCTCTCCGCCCGGATCGCGGGGGCGATGCCCGGGGCGACGAGCGCGAAGGCGGCGCTCGAGGTCGCCCTCCACGACGCCTGGGCACGTGCGGCGGGCCGGCCGCTCGTGGAGCTGCTGGGCGGGAGCGCCGAGGAGACGATGCGCAACGACATGACCGTCTCCCTCGAGGAGCCGGCGACCATGGCGCAGCGGGCGCGGGAGGCCGTCGCGGCCGGGCACGAGATCCTGAAGATCAAGCTCGGCCACGACATCGCCGAGGACCGCGAGCGGCTCGCCGCGGTCGTCGAGGCGGCCCCGTCGGCGCGGCTGCGGCTGGATGCGAACCAGGGCTGGCTGCCCGACCAGGCGGTCCGGATCATCACCGGGTTCGAGAAGGACGGCCTGCCCGTCGAGCTCGTCGAGCAGCCCGTCGCGGCCGGCGACGTGGAGGGGCTCGCCCGCGTCACCGCCGCGGTGTCCGTGCCGATCATGGCCGACGAGGCCGTGTGGTCGGCGGCCGATGCGCACCGGCTCCTCGAGGCGCGGGCCTGCGACCTGCTGAACATCAAGCTCGCCAAGACCGGCGGGCTGCGCGGCGCGATCGAGGTCGCCGAGGCGGCACGTCGGGCCGGGATCGAATGCATGCTGGGGGCCATGATGGAGCCGCGCATCTCGATCACGGCCGCCGCGCACCTGGCGCTCGCGCACCCGGCGATCACGATGATCGACCTGGACCCGCCGGCCTGGTTCGCCTCCGCGCTGCCCCGCGGCGGGATCGTCCAGGAGCACGGCATGCTGCGCCTCGCGGGCGGGCCCGGGCTCGGCCTCGAGCTGCTCCGCCCCGACGAGGACGCCGAGGGAGGTGATCGGTGAGCAGCCAGATGTCCGACCGTCCCCGATCCCGCACGCCCCTCCCCCGTCGGCGCCCCGGCGCCGACCCCCTGAAGGAGATGCCATGACCATCCGCCGATTCCCCGACCTCACCCGACGCGACGGGCTGCGCCTGGCCGCGACCGGCACCGCCGGTCTCGCCGTCGCCTCCCTCGCCGCGCTCGGCCCCGCCTCCGCCGCCCCCGCGCCGCGGCCCGCCGCCGGCACGGCGCCCGCGCCGGGCGATCGCGCCCATGTCGCCGTCTCCGCGACGACGCTGTGGGTCGATCCGCGCACGAACCGGCCCGGGATCGACGACCCGGCGGTGTCGGCCCCCGTCGACCTCGACGCCTGGAACGCGAACATGGAGGACACCGAGACCCGCCGCTGGCTGACGGGCGAGCTGGAGAGCCAGGCGGTGCTCGGCAGCGAGGTGATCGTCGACGAGATCGACGGGGAATGGGCCCACGTGGTCGTCACCGCGCAGTCCACCCCGCGCGATCCGCGCGGCTACCCCGGCTGGGTCCCGGTCTCCCATCTCGTGGTCGACGAGGGCTTCGCCCGCCGCGCCGAGACCTCCCAGACCGCGACCGTCACCGCGCTGACCAGCACCCTCACCGGGACGCCGTCCGGGAACCACCCCGGGATCGACGTCTCCTTCGACACGATCCTGCCGGTGCTCGGCCGCACCGCGAAGGCCGTGAAGGTCGCCGTCCCCGGCGGTCGTCCCGCCTATCTGCCCTCCGCCGACGTGATGGTGCGCGCGCAGGGCGAGCAGCCGCCGGCACCGACGGTCGAGGACGTGATCGCCACCGGCGAGCGCTTCCTGGGCCTGCGCTACCTGTGGGCGGGCGTGAGCGCCTGGGGCTTCGACTGCTCCGGGTACACGTACACGCTCTTCCACCACCACGGCATCCGGATCGCCCGCGATGCCGGCGACCAGATGAACCACTCCGGTCTCGCGGAGGTGGCGCGGGAGGACCTGCGCCGCGGCGACCTGGTGTTCTTCGCGACGGAGCCGGGCGGCGACTCGATCCGCCACGTCGCCCTGTACCTCGGGGACGACCTGATCATGCAGGCCCCGAACGCCTCCCGCAGCGTGGAGATCATGTCGCTGACCGAGTACGACCCGACCGGGGAGTACGCCGGGGCGCGTCGCGTGATCGACGCCTGAGCCGCGTGCGGCCTGCCCCCTCGAGCTCCGCTCTCAGGCGGTGAGACCGGGCAGGAGCTCCCTGGCGAGTGCGGTGATCCGCGCATCGGCCTCATCCTCCGCGAGTCCCGCGGTCATCACCGCGAGGATCCGGTGCCCGGCCCCGGCGGGATCCTCGACATCGGCGACGTCGTGCCGGTACCCGTCGACCCACCCGGACTTCGACCCCCATCGGACGCCGTCGCGCAGCACGCTCCCGATGATCGGGATCGTCTGCGCGTGCAGCGCCGCGAGGGCGAGCTCGCGGGAGTCGCGTGAGAGGCCGGGGCCTGCGACGAGGTGGCGCATGGTGCGGGCGAGGTCCGCGGCGGAGGTCTCGTTGGTCAGGCCCCGCTCGAGGGCCGCGGCGTCCCCGATCAGCCTCTCGACCCGAGTGGCGGTGAGCCCCAGCTCACCGACGACCGCCGCGACCGCGTCCAGGCCGACGAGCTCGAGCAGCTGATCGGTCGCCTCGTTGCTGGAGCGGTCGATCATCCGCGTGGCGAGGTCGCGGAGCGCGATCGGGGCGCCAGGCTCGGGGTGGGTGGGATCGAGGTGATCGCCGGACAGGGTGAACTCCTCCCCGTCGGCGCCGGTGAAGGTGCGCGCCGCGGGCAGCTCCGCGTCGAGGTCGAGCTCGCCCTGCTCGGCGGCGCGCAGCACGGCCAGCAGCACGTGCAGCTTGATGGTGCTCGCGGCGTAGAACGGATCGTCGGCACGGGAGGCGGAGAGCACGGCGCCGTCGGCGTCGAGCAGGCAGTGCGCGAGGCGCACCTCGGTCGGGGCGGCGGCGGTGGGCAGCGACATGCCCCGACCCTACGGCCCCGGCCGCACCCCACCGAGGGCGACAGGTCATCCGGCGGGTGATCAGCGCGCCGGACCTATCATGTGCCCAGCCGCGACGCGGCCGGCCCGCCCACGATCCGGAGACCCCGCATGCCGCAGAAGCCCTCGTCCCGCCCCACCGTCGCCACGATCGCCCGGGACCTGGGGATCTCGCCGGCGACCGTGAGCTACGCGCTCAACGGCAAGCCCGGGGTGGGCGCGGCGACTCGTGAGCGAGTGCTCGAGCATGCCCGGGCCGTGGGATGGACGCCCCATTCCGGTGCGCAGGCCCTGCGCCGCGGTCGCAGCGGGAACATCGGCCTGGTCCTGGTGCGCGATCCCGAGGAGGTCTCGCGCGAACCCTTCTACTCCTCGGTGACCGCCGGCATCGAATCGGCCACCAGCGCGCACGGCTACGAGCTGCTGATCCGCTTCGTGCAGGGAGGGGGGCAGCAGGAGATCGAGGTGTTCCGCACCTGGTCGCACCAGCGCCGCGTCGACGGGGTGGTGCTGCTGGATCTCGCCACGGACGATCACCGCCCCGCGGTGCTGGAGTCCTTCGGGATGGACTTCGCGGTGCTGGGCCACTACGAGGGACCGGAGGACTTCGTGAAGGTCGCCTCGGCCGAGCCGGAGGACGCGGCGTCCGTGGTCGAGCACGTCGCCGCACTCGGCTACGACGGGTGTCTCCAGCTCACCGGCCCGCTCGAGTACGCGCACGAGAGGCGGCGCCTCGAGCTGATCGAGGCGCTGTGCGCCGAGCACGGCCTCGCCCATGCGCACCGGGCCGGGCGGTACACGATCTCCTCGGGCCAAGAGGCCTTCTGGCAGGCGGATCGAGGATTCTGCTCCCGGCCCGCGATGATCACCTCGAGCGATCTGATCGCGATCGGGGCGCTCCGTGCGGCGTCGGACCTGGGGGTGAGCATCCCTGCGGACATGGGCCTGGTGAGCTGGGACGACTCCCTGATCGCCGAGGTCGCCTCCCCCTCGATCACGGCCCTGGCTCGCCGCCCGTTCACCATGGGCAGGGCGGCCGGCGACCTGCTCGTGCGCCGCGTCGAGGGAGACGTGGGGCCGGGCGAGACGGTGCAGACCGCCCCGGCCGAGCTCGTCAGGCGCGCCTCGACCGCTCGCGCCTGAGGGGCGGTCCGCCCGAGGACGGAGCGCCCTCGGCGACCGTGACCCGTCCGTGATCCGACGTCGTTGACAGTCCCGATCCGCCTGAGCCATACTCGCCGAATCGATTAAGTACCGAATCGATTCGGTCGCTGCGTCAGCACCCCGTGACGCACCGCGGTGCACAGCAGCACCCGCAGGACCGAGCAGGCGACAGCCCCCACCCCGCCCGTCATCGACGACGGCCCCTCAAGGAGATCCCGATGCGACGTCGCACCCTTCTCACCGCCGCCCCTCTCGCCGCCGCCGGCGCCACAGGCCTCGCCGCCTGCGGCTCCTCCGGCTCCGGCGGCTCCAACGACTCCCTCACCTACTGGGCCTCGAACCAGGGCACCAGCCTCGAGAACGACAAGGAGGTGCTCACCCCCGTCCTCGAGAAGTTCACCGAGGAGACCGGGATCGAGGTCTCCCTCGAGGTGATCGGCTGGGCCGACCTGCAGACCCGCATCCAGACGGCGATCACCTCCGGCCAGGGCCCCGACGTGCTCAACATCGGGAACACCTGGGGCGTCAGCCTGCAGGCCACCGGCGGGCTGCTCGAGCTGGGCGATGCCGAGTTCGAGGCCCTCGGCGGTCGCGAGCAGTACGTCGAGGCGGCCCTCGCCACCGGCGGCGAGGAGGGCACCGACCCCGCCTCCATCCCGCTCTACGGGCTCGCCTACGGCATGTACTACAACGTGAAGATGTTCGAGGAGGCGGGCATCGAGCCGCCCACCACCTGGGAGGAGATGGTCGAGGCCGCGAAGGCGCTCACCGACCCGGACAAGGGCGTGTACGGCATGTCCCTCGCCGCCGGCTCCTACACCGAGAACAACCACTTCGCCTTCATCAACGCCACCCAGAACGGCGCCGCCCTGAACGACGCCGACGGCAAGCCCACCTTCACCGAGGACGGCGTCGTCGACGGGATCCTGCGCTATCTCGACCTCATGCAGGAGCACAAGGTCGTCAACCCCTCCAACGCCCAGTTCGACAACGGCACCAAGTCCGTCACCGCCTTCGCCAACGGCGAGGCGGCGATGATCATCAACCAGAACAACGCCAACGCCACCATCGAGTCCCAGGGGATGTCCCCCGAAGACTTCAAGGCCATCCCCTTCCCCGCCCCGGCCGACGCGGTCGACGACTGCGCCTCCCACCTGGCCGGCATCAACCTCGCCGCCATGGCCGACACCGACAACCGCGACGGCGCGCTGGCCTTCATGAAGTTCATGACCTCCCCCGAGATCCAGGCCGAGCTCGGCAAGCCCTTCGCCTCGCTGCCCGTACTCGTGGACGGCGAGCCCACCTTCACCGAGGACGCCGAACAGGCGGAGATGTTCATGGAGATCTATGCGGAGCGCTCCACCCCGCTGCCGCTGGTGCCCTGGGAGGACCAGTTCGAGACGACGGTCGGCCAGGCGATGAACTCGATGTTCGCGACCATCGCGACCGGGGGAAGGTCACCCGCGAGGACATCGTCACCGCGATGCAGACGGCCCAGGACTCGATCCGGGCCTGAGGAAGGGCACCATGACCACCACCGTCCCCCACGGGACCACGACGCCGTCCTCGAACGCGGAGCCCTCGGCCCCGCGCCGCCGACAGCGCACCTGGTTCCCGTACCTGATCCTGCTGCCGGCGGTGATCCTCGAGCTGCTCATCCACGTGGTCCCGATGATCACGGGTTTCTGGATGAGCTTCGTGGAGCTGACGAAGTTCTTCATCCGCCGCTGGACCGAGGCCCCCTTCGCCGGGCTGGACAACTACCGCATCGCGGTGGACCTCGACACCCCGATCGGCCAGGAGCTGCTGAGCTCCTTCCTGGTCACCGTCGCGTTCACCGCGCTGGTGGTGGGGCTGAGCTGGGGCCTGGGCATGGCCGCGGCCGTCGCCCTGCAGCGCCCCTTTCGGGGACGCGGGGTGTTCCGCACCCTGTTCCTGGTCCCCTACGCCCTGCCGCTCTACGCCGCCGTGATCACCTGGAACTTAATGCTCCAGCGGGACACCGGCGTCATCAACCACCTCCTGGTCGACCAGCTGGGGATCCTGGACGAGGCCCCGTTCTGGCTGATCGGCGACAACGCCTTCGTCTCCGTGGTGGTCGTCGCGATCTGGCGCATGTGGCCCTTCGCCTTCCTCATGTTCATGGCCGGGCTGCAGTCGATCCCCGACGAGCTCTACGAGGCCAGCGCCATGGACGGCGCCACCCCGCTGCGGCAGTGGCGGGCGGTCACCCTCCCGATGCTGGCACCGGTGAACCAGACGATGCTGCTGGTGATGTTCCTGTGGGTGTTCAACGACTTCAACACCCCGTACATCCTCTTCGGCACCGCGCAGCCGCCCGCCGGAGACCTCATCAGCTTCCACATCTACAACGCCTCGTTCCTGTCCTGGGACTTCGGCGTGGGCAGCGCGATGAGCGTGCTCCTGCTGCTGTTCCTGCTGGCCGTGTCGCTGCTCTACCTGTACGCCACCCAATGGAGGAAGGGGCGCTCCCATGCGTGAGACCCTCGGAGAGAAGATCTTCCGCGCCGTCGTGCTCGTGGTGCTGAGCGTCTTCGTGCTGCTGCCGCTGTACGTCATGGTCACCACGAGCCTCAAGCCGCTGGGCGATGTGCAGGCCGGATTCTCCTGGCTCCCCAGCCGGGTGACGATCGAGCCGTTCATCGAGATGTGGTCGACGGTGCCGCTCGCGCGGTACTTCATGAACTCGCTCGTGGTCACCTCGATCGCCACCCTGTTCAGCGTCGCGGTCGCGATCTTCGCGGCCTACGCCGTCTCCCGCTGGCGCTTCCGCGGGCGCACCCCGTTCATGACCGCGGTGCTGTCCACCCAGATGTTCCCCGGCGTGCTGTTCCTGCTGCCGCTGTACCTGATCTTCGTCAACATCGACGCGACCTTCGGCGTCCCGCTGGTGGGCACGCGGATCGGCCTGATCATCACCTATCTGACCTTCTCGCTGCCCTTCTCGATCTGGATGCTCGCCGGCTACTTCGACGGGATCCCGCGCGAGCTGGACCAGGCGGGCAAGGTCGACGGCGCCGGCAACCTCACGATCCTGCTGCGGATCATCCTCCCCGCGGCGCGGCCCGGCATCGTCGCCGTCGCGATCTACGCCTTCATGACGGCGTGGGGCGAGGTGCTCTTCGCCTCCGTGCTGACCACGGAGGAGACCCGCACCCTCGCCGTCGGCCTGCGGCAGTACGCCACCCAGACCAACGTCTACTGGAACCAGGTCCTCGCCGCCTCGATCGCGGTGTCGATCCCGGTGGTCGTCGGCTTCCTGATGATGCAGAAGAACTTCGTCGCCGGGCTCACCGCCGGCGCCGTGAAGTGACCGCCCCTCCCCCACTCCCAGAGAGGACCCCATGGAGATCTCCGTCCAGCTCTACAGCGTGCGCGAGCAGCTCGCCGAGGACCACCTCGGTACGCTCCGTCGCCTGGTCGACCTCGGGCTCGTCCATGCCGAGCCCTTCCACCTGCTCGAGCATCGCGATGCGCTCGTGCGCGCCCGCGGCGAGCTGCCGCTCGACTTCCCGAGCGCGCACCAGTCCCTCCTCGGCGAGGTGGACCTCCCCGCCGTGCTCGAGGCCGCCGAGGCCGTCGGCGTGCAGTATCTCGTCGATCCCTACTGGGACCCGGCGGACTGGACCGACGCCGACCGGGTGCGGGCGCTCGCCGATCGGCTGAACGAGCGCGCCGCGATCGCCGCTGAGCACGGCCTGCGCCTCGGCTATCACAACCACCACTTCGAGATCGCCTCCCGGCTCGAGGGCCGCACCGCGCTCGAGGTCTTCGCCGACGCCCTCGACCCCCGGGTGGTGCTCGAGATCGACACCTACTGGGCCGCCGTCGGCGGGGCCGACGTCCCCGCCCTCCTCGCCTCCCTCGGCGAGAGGGTGCAGCTGGTCCATCTCAAGGACGGCGACCTCTCCGAGGATCCCGCCGCGCAGCTCCCGCTCGGCACCGGTGCGATGCCCCTGGCCGAGACGCTCGCCGCGTCCCGGGACGTCGCCTACGGCGTGATCGAGTTCGACGACTACGCCGGCGACATGCTCGAGGGCATCGCCGCGTCCCTCGCCCACCTGCGCACCGCCGCCTGATTCCCTCCGCACCACCCTCCCGACCTCCACCGCAAGGACCCTCCATGCCTCAGCAGCACACCGGACCCGTCGGCGTCGGCCTCATCGGCGCCGGCACCATCTCCGCCGAGTACCTCACCCATCTCACCTCCTTCCCGGACGTGACGGTCCGCATCGTCGGGGACCTGTTCCCCGAGGCCGCCGCGGCCCGCGCCGCCGAGTTCGGGGTGCCTGCCTCGGGCACTGCCGACGACGTCCTCGCCCATCCCGATGTCGAGATCGTCGTGAACCTGACGATCCCCACCGCTCACGCCGAGGTCTCGCGCGCGATCGTCGCGGCAGGCAAGCACGTGTGGACCGAGAAGCCGATCACCACCGACCCGGCCGACGCGAAGGCCCTTCTCGAGGCGGCCCGCGACGCGGGGGTGCGCGTCGGCGGCGCGCCGGACACCGTGCTCGGCGCCGGGATCCAGACCGCGCTGCGCACCCTGCGGGACGGCGAGATCGGCGCGCCCGCGAGCGCGCTGACCCTGTTCCAGTCCCCGGGGCCGGAGTCCTGGCACCCCAACCCCGCCTTCCTCTTCCAGGAAGGCGCCGGCCCGCTGTACGACATCGCCCCCTACTACACGACCACCCTGGTGCTCGCGCTCGGCCCGGTCGTCTCGGTCAGTGCGGTCGGCTCGAAGGCGCGCGAGCAGCGCACCATCGGCTCCGGCCCCAAGGCCGGGGAGGTCTTCGACGTCACCGTCCCGACCCAGGTCGCGGCCCTGCTGCGCTTCGCCTCGGGCCAGAACGCGACGGTGCTGCTGAGCTTCGACTCCCCGCACACCCGCACCGGCTTCGTCGAGGTGTACGGCACCGAGGCGACGCTCGCCTTCCCGGACCCGAACGTCTTCGACGGCGACAGCGCCCTGACGGCCTACCGCGGCACGGAGGCCACGCCGGTCCCGGCTTCCGGGGCGACGACCGGTCGCGGCCTGGGCGTCCTCGAGATGGCCCGTGCGCTGCGCGCCGGGGTGCCGCACCGCGCCCAGGGCGAGATCGCTGCGCACGTGCTCGACGTGATGGTCGGGATCGAGACGGCGATCGCCGAGAACCGGATCGTGGAGATCGGCTCGACCTTCGCCGAGGTCGAGCCGATGCCCGCGGACTTCGACCCTCATGCCGCGACGCTCGAGGGCGCGACCGTCCGCGCCTGAGCCCGTCGGCGCCCGCGTCGGCGCAGCCCGGCCCACGTTCTGTCACGCCACGACTCATGCGCGCCGCCGCGTGAGTCGTGGCGTGACATCTCCTGCTCGGGACCCTTCAGCCGGTGGGCAGTCGCCATCACGCTCCCTCGCGCAGCGTCATCGTCCCCGTGCCGACGGCAGACGAAGCGGAGGACGTCGCCGTACGTGCCGTCGAACAGCGCGGTGAATCGCTGCTCGGGATCGGGACTCTGCGGTGTGCTCACATCCCTCTCCTGTCCGGCACCGGCACCGGTGTGTCGAAGCCCGACCCTAAGGCTGCGCCGCCCGCACCTTCTGTGACGCCACGACTCATGCCCGGGCGCAGATGAGTCCTCACGGCAGCAAAACCCTCCGCAGCCGGGCTCGTGAAGGCGGCCGGGCGAGTGCAGCGACCGGACGGCGAGGACGGCCGGCCGACGGACGGCGTCACCCCGGCGGCGGAGCCGACCTCGTCGGAGCTCTCCCCGCACGACGACGCGCCGCGCCTCCCAGGTGGGAGACGCGGCGCGTCGTGGCGTGCGGCGGGGCCGCGGCCGTACGGGTCGAGCTCAGGCGCCCTGGTGACCGGCGAAGGTGTCGGGGTCCGGGCCCTGGCGGCCGGCGGCGCCCTTGTCGAGGGCGGCGATCTTCGCGATCTCGTCATCGGTGAGCGTGAGCTCGAGGGAGGCGAGGTTCGCGGCGATCCGCTCGGGGGTGACGGACTTCGAGACCACCACGTTGCCGAGCGCGAGGTTCCAGGCGAGCAGCACCTGGGCGGGGCTCGCGCCGTGCGCCTCGGCGACGGCGGTGACCACCGGGTCCTCGAGCTCGCCGCCGCCCTGGCCCAGCGGCGACCAGGCCTCGGTGACGATGCCCTTCTCGGCGTGGAAGGCGCGCAGCTCGGCGTTGCCGAGGTACGGGTGGACCTCGATCTGGTTCAGGACGGGCAGCACGCCGGTCTCGGCCTCGATCGTCTCGATGTCCTCGCGGCGGAAGTTCGAGACGCCGATGGAGCGGATCCGGCCCTGCTCCCTGAGCTCCACGAGCGCCTTCCAGGTCTCCAGGGCCAGGCCCTTGGACGGGGCGGGCCAGTGGATGAGGTAGAGGTCGAGCTCGTCGAGGCCCAGGTCCTCCATGGTCGCGTCGAAGGAGCGCAGGGTCGCGTCGCGGCCCTGGTCCTGGTTGGGGACCTTCGAGGTCACGAAGACCTCGTCGCGCGGGAGGCCGGCGGCCTTCAGGGCCTGGCCCACGCCGGCCTCGTTGTTGTAGCCGCGGGCGGTGTCGATGTGGCGGTAGCCGGCCTCGAGGGCCTTGACGACGACGTCGGCGGCGACCTCGTTCTCGACCTGCCACACGCCGTAGCCGAGCTGCGGGATGGAGCGGCCGTCGTGGAAGGAGATGCGGGGCGAGGTGGTCATGGGGCTCCTTGCTCTCGGGTCGCGGCGGACTCGACCGCCGCTGGACACTCCCCCAGGCTATCGCTCGCTCAGCCGCGGCACACTCCGAGGCTGAACGGCCGGGAGCCGGGGTCCTGCTCGAGCCAGCGGGCGAGCTCGGGCGGGTGGACGACGTGCTCGCCGAGCCGGTCCAGCGCCAGCCAGGCGGTGCCGGCCTGGCCGGGGTCCGGCTGGGTGCCCTCCCCGGGCTCCTCCCCTTCGGCCAGGCCGCACCAGTAGGCGACGTTGACCTGGTGGAACGGCGGGATCGGGGAGCCGTCGACCATGCGTCGGTCCATCATGATCTCGAACAGGCAGGCGGGCTGGTGCACCTCGACCTCGGCGCCGATCTCCTCGCGGCACTCGCGGACCATCGCCGCGGTCTGGTCCTCGCCGTGCTCCTGCCCGCCGCCGGGCAGGGCGAACACCTCCCGACCGTCCGGTTCCAGGTAGCGGTTCATCAGCACCTGCCCCTCGCGGACGATCAGCGCCTTCACTCCCAGTCTGGGGCTCCTCATGCGAGCTCCTCCTCGTCCTCTGCCCGTCCCAGCAGCGCCTCGGCCCGTGCCCTCAGCGTCCGCCCGTCCTCGGCCTCGAGCAGCGCGGCGACCGCCTGCTCGTCCTGCAGCAGGGCCATCAGGCGCTGCAGGGCGGCGAGGTGCTCGCGCGCGTCGGTCAGCAGCGGCATGGCCAGCAGCTGCACCGGGACCTCCCCGCCGCCGGCCCCCATCTCGCCGAAGGCGACGGGGCGGGCGAGGGTCGCGAGCGCCAGGCCCGGGACGAGCACGTGCTCGGGGTCGGCGTGCGGGATCGCGGTGGGGATCGGGGTGGGCAGGCCCGTCGGGTAGCGCTGCTCGCGCGCCTGCAGCGCTTCGGGGAAGGCGTCGGTGACGGCGCCGTCGTCCAGCAGGTGCCCGGCGAGGGTGCGCAGCGCGTCGGCCGCGTCGGCCGCCTCGAGGCGGGCGAGGACGAGGCTCAGCGCGAGCGGTGCGCGGGGCGTGCGCGGATCTGTGCTCATGGTTCCTCCCGGACGGCGACCCCCTGATTCTGGCACCCGTCGGCGCTCGCCTGCGTACGCTGGGCTCGTTCCGTCCGGCGCGTCCCGCGCCGCCGCCCGCCAGGAGAGCCCATGCCCGCCCCTCGAGACACCGCCCTCGTGGTGCGCGCGGCGCGCCTGTACCACGAGCAGGGCCGCTCGCAGACGGAGGTGGCGAAGGAGCTGGGACTGTCCCGCTCGAACGTCTCGCGGATCCTCTCCCAGGCCAGGGAGCGCGGGATCGTCGAGATCACGATCCACGACCCCGACGGCCCGCCGCGCCGCGACGTGGCGCTCGAGGCAGCACTGCGGGCGACGTTCTCGCTGCGGGAGGCGCATGTGGTCTCCGCGCCGCGGGCCTCGGCGATGGAGTCGGTCGCGCGACAGGGCGCAGCACTGATCGCCGAGCGCGCGGGCCGTGTGCGCAGCCTCGGCGTCTCCTGGGGGCAGACGGTCCAGAGCGTCGTCGCCGCCCTGGACTCCCTCCGCCCCCGGCCGACGCCGACGGTGCTGCCGCTGGTGGGCGGGCACAGCGCCCTGGACCAGTTCGACTCCGGCGAGTCCGTGCTGCGGGTGCTCGCCTCGCGGCTCGGGGCGACGCCGCGGACGCTCTACGCCCCGGCGGTGCTGGAGTCCGCGACAGCGGTCGCCACGCTGCGGGCGGAGTCCTCGATCCGCACCGTGCTGGAGGCGGCCGCGCAGGTCGAGCTCGCGGTGGTGGGCATCGGCTCGCTCGGCGTGCACTCCTCCCCTCACGTGCTGGACCTGATGGCGCTCGGCGAGGAGGAGCGCGAGGCCTTCGAGGCGCAGCGCCCGGTGGGCGATGTGTGCGGCCGGTTCGTGGACGCCGAGGGGATCCCGCTCGGGGCGCCGACGGATCAGCGGGTGCTCGCGGTGACCTTCTCGGAGCTGCTGCGGATCCCGGAGGTCCTGGGCGTCGCGGCCGGGGAGGAGAAGGCGCCCGGGGCGGTGGGGGTGCTGCGCAGCGGCGCGATCGACACCCTGGTGGTGGATGTCGACCTCGCCCGCGAGGTGCTCGCGCTCAGGTCCCGCGCCTGATCAGATCCCGCCCTTGAGCACGCGCTCGAAGCGGGCGGTGAGCTCGGCGTCGACGGGCAGCTCGTGCTCGTCGAGGTGGGTGATCGGGGCGGCGAGGCGGGTGGAGGACAGCAGCCAGGCGCCGTCGGAGCCCTTGACGTCCTCGATGGTCATGAGCTCCTCACCGGTGGCGAGGCCCTGCTGCTCGCGCAGCCATTCGAAGAGGGTCGCGACAGCGGTGCCCGCGAGCACGCCGGCGCTCGCGGGGGTGGTGAGGAAGGAGTCGCCGCGGCGCACGAGCAGGGTGGAGGTGGGGCCCTCGAGGGCGTAGCCGTCGCTGGAGACGAAGAGGACGTCGGCGGCGCCGCGGCGCTTCGCCTCGCGCACCGCGGCCATGTTCACGGCGTAGCTGAGGGTCTTCGCGCCCTGCAGCAGCCAGGGGCTGGTCTCCGCGGCGGTGGTGGCCAGGCCCCGGTCCAGCACGGCCACCTTCATCCCGGCCCGGTACGGGCTCCAGTCGTCGGAGGCCTTGGCGTGGATCCAGCAGGTGGGCGTGCCGGTGCCCTCGACGCCGCGGGTGTACATCACGCGCACGCTGAGCTCGGCGACGCTCTCGTGGGCGGCGATCGCGGCGTCGACTGCCTCGGCGAGCAGCGCCTGGTCGGGGGCGGGCAGGTCGATCATCTCGGCGCTGCGGGCGAGGCGGGCGAGGTGGGGGCCGACGTTGACGGGGCTGCCGTCGAAAGCGCCGATGGTCTCGAAGACGCCGTCGCCGCGGGTGGCGACGAGGTCGGTGACGGAGAGCTGCGGGACCGTGGGGTCGGCGAGGCGGTAGCCGGGTCCGCCGCCCGACGGGGCCCCGGTCGCGCCGGGGACGAGCACGAGCACCGGGGCGGGGGTACGGGGGCTGGTCGCGGTCATGTCACTGCTCCTTCACGGGGCCCGTCGGGATGCGGAGCCGTCTCACCAGGGTAGACCTGCCGCGCCGACGGCTCAGCCCCAGCCGATCCCCTCGCCGATCGCCGAGGCGCCGCGTGGGCTCGGGGCGTCGCCACCGGAGGCGCCGCCGAGCTTCTCTCCGATCATGGCCACCAGGCGCTCGAACAGGGTGCCGTGCTCCTCGGCGCCGGGCGCCTCGAGCCGCCCCGCGGGCAGCGAGCCGGCGCTCTGCGCCGGGCCGTCCACGAGTCCCTGGACGCCCATCGCACCACCGGCCGCAGCGCCCTCACCGGCGCCCTCAGCAGCACCGCCGCCCGAGGCCTCCGCACCGCCAGCACCCTCAGCAGCACCGCCCCCGCCGGAACCGCCGCCCGACGACGAACCTCCACCACCACCGGAGCTGCCACCGGACTCGCTCCCGGCCCCGCCGCCGGACTCACTGCCCGCGGACCCCCCGGAACCACCAGCACCCTCTACGCCGGCTCCAGAGTCCGCACTGGCTCCTCCACCGGCACCGCCACCGGGCCCCTCGCCCAGGCGCCCCTCCTCCCCGATCAGGTTCCCGAGCCCGCCGCCAGCGCCGAGCCCGGCCAGCAGCTCCTCGAGCAGCATGCCGAGGGCGAGACCGCGCAGGACGAGGTCGGCGAGCAGCCCGCCGAGCAGGTTCCCGAGGAAGGCGCCGAGCAGCGCGGCCCGCCCCTCGGGGGTGGCGAGCGCCTCGCGCAGCATGTCGGCGAAGCGGCCCGCGGGCCCGCCCTCGCCGCCGAGCGCGCCGCCGCCGAGCAGGTCCCGCAGCATCCCCTGCGCCCTCCGCGCCATGTCCGCGAGGAACTCGCCAGGGTTCGACCAGGGGCCGCCGAAGCTGTCGGGGCTCGAGGCGGCCTCCTGCTCCTCGGCGTGCTGGGCGAGGCGTCGCGCCTGCTGGCGCAGCTCGAGACCGCGGTCCTGGAGACCGGGGCGCACGCTCCCGGACCAGTCGGCGCGGAACCGCTCGGCGTCCTCCCCCACCCACTCGACGGTCTCGATCACCGCGGAGAGCCGCCCCTCGAGCTCGTCGAGCAGCTCCGCACGCCGGGCGCAGAACGCGCCCATCGTCCGCAGGGCCTCGGCGTCCGCCCCCCAGAATCCGTTCATGCCTCCCCGTTCCCCTCGCAGTGACCGTGTCGCAGTCCCCGCCTCGTGCCTCGCCGGGCACGCCCCCGAACCTATGCGTCCCGGCCCTCACCCCGCCATGGGGAGGACTCCCCATCCCGGCCGCGACCGGCGGAGTCAGGGGTCTCCTAGGGGGACGCGCGGTGCTCGTCGGAGGTCCCAGCCGTACGCGATCTGCCCCTCGCCGTCGGTGTCACAGGTGCCGTGCCTGGGCGTCACCGCGCGCCCGGCTCAACCCCCGTGCACGGCGAGCACGAGGCCGTGCGCGCGCCAGCGCAGATGCATCTCCAGCGGGTCCCCGTCGGTCTCGACCTCCATCGGGTCCACGCGGGTGCCGAGCGCGGCGCCGCGCAGGTCGGCGAGCGCGAGCGCACCCTCCGCCTCCCCCGCGGCAGGGGCGACGAGCTCCGCCTCGGCCACGTCCTCGACCATGCCGAGGATCGCCGCGAAGAGGTGGGCGTCCATGAGCTGCTCGGCGGCCTCGGCGCGCTCGCCCTCGGAGTCGTCCTCGGCGGGGCCGCGGGAGGAGAGCTCGGCGAGTGTCGCCTCGAGCGCATCGGTGAAGAGGCCCAGGTAGGTGGGCAGGTCCGGGGCGGCGAGCTGCAGGGCGAGGTCCTCGCCGATGCCGTAGACCGCCCCGGGGGTCCCGAGCTCGTCGAGGGTCAGCACCACGGCGGTGTCCGGGGTCTCGTACAGGGGGTAGTAGCTGGTCGCCTCGCCCAGCAGCGTGTACGGCCCGACGTCGGTGCGGTTCTCGACCAGCAGGGTCAGCACCGGCAGGCCGCACAGGGTGATCCCGCCGAGCTCGTCGACGAGCTGCTCGAGGGCGGGCGGCGGATCGGCGGCGACCTCCTCCTCGGTGACGGCGAGGCCGGGCACCATGGCGACGTCCTGATCGTGGACGGTGACGAGGGAGGCCAGGCGGTCCAGGACCGGGCGCAGCGGGGCGATCGGCAGCACCTCGGCGCCGTCGGGCCAGGGCAGGGAGGTGTTCATCGGCGTGCTCACCCGCCCAGTCTGTCACGCGCCGCCGGGCCGGATCCTGCTCTCGAGCGCGTCGATGTACAGGTCACCGGCCTGGGACCGGGCGATCAGCTCCCGCGCGGCGGGCACCGGGCCCCAGGTGTTCCACAGCGGCACGGCCTCCACCACGCCCTCGTCGAGACAGTGGACCACCGCGGCGCGGTGCTCCTCGCCCCGCAGCGCGCGACCCGATGTCCACCACGGCAATCCCGTCCCCGGATGTGCGCCATCTCCCGCGGGGCGGATGGACCCTGCCGCACCGCCCCCGCACGTGCTTGGATGAGCGGGCACACCCGTCAGGACCGGAGGTCACCCCCATGGGACGCGAGATCGGCAGCACCGAGTACACCCGTTCCCAGCGCACCCGCTATCGGCGGGAGCTGCGACGGAATCTCGACCTCTTCGAGAGCTTCCTGGACACGGCCGAGTTCGTGGACGAGGGGACCGTCGGCGTCGAGCTGGAGATGAACCTCGCCGACCGCGACTCGATGGCCCCGGCGCTGATCGCGGACACCCTGCTGGAGGACCTCGACGACGAGCAGTACGTCCACGAGATCGGCCGGTTCAACCTCGAGGCGAACCTCCCGGTGACCCATCCGACGGGGACCGGGCTGCGGGAGCTGGAGACGGCGCTCGGCGCCGCCGTCGACCGGGCCGACGAGGCGGCGCAGGCCCGCGGGGCGCGCGTGGTCCCCGTCGGCCACCTGCCCACGATCTCCGAGGACCTCTTCGCCGACGAGGCGTGGCGCGCCCCGGGCGCCCGCTACGAGGCGCTGGAGTCCAGCGTGATGGAGGCCCGCGGCGAGGAGATCACCCTGCGGATCGAGGGCGAGGGCCGCGGCGTGGACACCACCTTCGACTCGGTCGCGCCGGAGAGCGCGTGCACCTCGATGCAGCTGCACCTGCAGGTGCCGCCGGAGCAGTTCGCGGCCGCCTGGAACGCGGCGCAGGCGATCGCAGGCCCGCAGGTCGCGCTCGCCGCGAACTCCCCGTTCCTGCTGGGCAGGCGGCTGTGGCACGAGACCCGCATCCCCACCTTCGTGCAGGCGCTGGACACGCGCCCGCCCGAGTACGCGGCGCAGGGGGTGCGGCCGCGGGTGTGGTTCGGGGAGCGCTGGATCACCTCGATGTTCGACCTCTTCGAGGAGAACGTGCGCCTGTTCCCGGCGCTGATCCCCGAGTCGCGGGAGATGGCGGAGGAGCCGCTGCTGACCGATGGCCACTCCCCCCGCCTGCACGAGCTGATGCTCCACAACGGCACGGTGTGGCGCTGGAACCGGCCGATCTACGACCCCGGCACGGACCTGCCCCATCTGCGGCTGGAGAACCGCCTGCTGCCGGCCGGCCCGACTCCCGCGGACATGGCCGCGAACGCCGCGTTCTTCTACGGCATCGTCCGCTCGCTGGTGCACGAGCGCCGGCCGCTGTGGTCGCGGATGAGCTTCGAGCAGGCCGACGACTCCTTCCAGCAGTGCGCGCGCTGGGGCCTCGAGGCGCGGGTGCGCTGGCCGAAGGTGGGCCGGGTGCGGGTCGCGGACCTCCTCCAGGAGCATCTGATCCCGCAGGCGATGCAGGGGCTGCGCGAGCTCGGCGCCGACGCACAGGTGATCGCCCGCTACCAGGAGATCCTCACCGAGCGCGCCCGCACGGGCCGCAACGGCGCCCGCTGGCAGATCGACACCGTCACCTCGCTCGAGCTGCGCGGCGGCACCCGTGAGCAGGCGCTCGCGGAGATGACCCGCCTCTATCGCGCCGCCGTCGACTCGGGTGAGCCGGTGCACGCCTGGCAGGTCCCGGCGCGCCAGCGGGGCTGACGGCCGGCACGACCACCAGGCGTCCACATCTCGGACAGCCGTCTCACAGGGCAGTACAGTGCTCCCATGAGCACCCAGACCCCCTCCCCCGCGCCCGCGAGCACCGCGCGCGCCTCGGAGGACCGCTCCGCGCGCATCGCGGTGACGGTCTTCCCCGCCCTGATCCTCGTCGCCGCGGCGATCGGCTTCCTCGCCCCGCCCGTGGGCCAGGCCCTTGCGCCGTTCACGAGCATCTACCTGGGCGTGATCATGTTCGCGATGGGACTCACCCTCACGCTCCCGGACTTCGCACTCGTCGTGCGCCGCCCGCTCCCGGTGCTCATCGGCGTCGTGGCCCAGTACGTGATCATGCCGCTGATCGGGCTCGGGGTCTCGCTGCTGCTGCAGCTGCCCCCGAGCTGGCCGTCGGCGTGATCCTCGTGGGCTGCGCCCCCGGCGGCACCAGCTCGAACGTGATCTGCTATCTCGCGAAGGCGGACACCGCACTGTCGGTGACGATGACCTCGATCTCGACCCTGCTCGCCCCGCTGTTCACCCCCTTGCTGACCCTCTGGCTCGCCGGCTCGTACCTCCCCGTGGACGCGGGCTCGATGGCGCTGTCGATCGTGCAGATGGTGCTGATCCCGGTGGTCGGCGGCCTGGTGGTGCGCCTGATCGCCGGGAAGCTCGTGGACCGGATCCTGCCGGCCCTGCCGTGGGTCTCCGTCGCCGGCATCTCGCTGGTCGTCGTCTCCGTGGTCTCCGGCTCGACCGAAGCGATCGTCTCCGCCGGAGCGATCGTGCTGCTGGCCGTGGTGCTGCACAACGGCCTCGGCTACCTGATCGGCTACTGGGCCGCCCGCCTGCTGCGCCAGGGCGAGCGCGCCGCCCGCACCACCTCCGTCGAGGTCGGGATGCAGAACTCGGGCCTCGCCGCGACGCTCGCCGCGGCGTCGTTCAGCCCGGCCGCCGCGCTGCCGGCCGCGATCTTCTCGATCTGGCACAACCTCTCCGGCGCGGTGCTGGCGATGTACTACCGCCGCAGCGCGGGACGCCACCAGGTCGACCCCGCCTGATCCTCGGACGGGTCGGGCGCCTCAGCGCGACATGTCCCGCCCGTCCTCCGGCAGCGCCGCCCGTGCGCTGCCGGTGCGGGCCGGCAGCGTCCCGGCATCGGGCGCCGTGTCGGGCTCGACCTCCTCGATGTCCTCGTAGATGTCGCTCATGACCGGCACCTCGGTGGTGTAGGTCGGCTCGACGACGTAGTCGTCGGTGTCGTACTCCTCGTCCTCCTCGCGCCGCTCGTACTCCTCGGGCGGCAGCACCTGCGCCCATTCGCGGGTGCGGATCTGCGGCAGCTCGCCGGCATCCTCCTTCAGCGCGCGCAGCAGGGCGTACATCTGGAACCAGCCCATGATGAAGAACGGCAGGCCGACGAGGATGATCGTGGACTGCAGTGCGGTCAGACCGTCCTCGCCGGAGAACACCAGCAGCGTCGCGGTGATCAGCCCGATCGCGACGCCCCAGAAGATGCGCTGGCCCAGCGGGTTGTAGTCCTCGTGACCATTGGCCATCGAGTCGGTGACCAGGGCCGCGGAGTCCACGGAGGTGACGAAGAAGATCACCACCACGATGATCGCGATCACCGAGACGAAGAACGCGGCCGGGTAGTTGTCCAGGAATGCGAACAGCGCGCCGGGGATGTCCCCCTCGCCCACGACGCGGTCCACGAGCCCGCCCTCGCCGCGCAGCTCGATGTCGAAGCTCGCGTAGCCGAAGATCCCGAACCAGATCACGGAGAAACCGGCCGGCACCGCGAGCACGCCGGAGACGAACTGGCGGATGGTGCGGCCCTTGGAGATGCGGGCGATGAAGATGCCCACGAAGGGCGACCAGGTGATGGTCCACGCCCAGTAGAAGACGGTCCAGGTGTTCTGCCAGCCGGAGTCGGCCTGGGTGTCGTTCCACAGCGCGAGCTCCGGCAGGGCGACCAGGTAGTTGCCGAAGGACTCCAGGGTCCCCTTGACGACGAAGAGGGTCGAGCCGCCGGCGACCAGCACGAACAGCAGCAGCAGCACGGCCATGACGATGTTGAGGTTGGAGAGGACCTTGATCCCCTTCTCCAGGCCGAGGGACACCGAGATCAGCGCCAGCCCGCTGACCACGCCGATGATGACGAGGTTCCAGACCGCGTTCTCCGGGACCCCGAACAGCTGGTTGAGGCCGCCGTTGATCTGCAGGGTGCCCAGCCCCACCGAGACCGCGACCCCGAAGACGGTGCCGATGATCGCGATGATGTCGATGATCTTGCCGATCGGCCCGTGGATGCCCTCGCCGAGCAGCGGCTGGAAGATCGAGCTCACGCGCGGGGGCAGGTTCCGCTTGTGGATGAAGTAGGCGAAGCACAGGGCGGGCAGGGTGAAGATCGCCCAGGTGTGCAGCGTGAAGTGGTAGTAGGTGAAGTTCATGGCGTCCCGGGCGGCGGCCCAGGTGCCGGCCTCGAGGCCGAGCTCGGTGGCGCGCGGCGGGTCGCCGAAGTGGCTGATCGGCTCGGCGACGCCCCAGAACATCAGGATCGAGCCGATGCCGGCGGCGAAGAGCATCGCGAACCAGGCCGTGCCGGAGTGCTCGGGCGGCTCGTCGTCGGGGCCGAGCTTGACGCGGCCGAAGCGCCCGGCCGCGATGAAGATCAGGAACGCCAGGAACACGGTGACGCCGAGGATGTAGAACCATCCGAGGTTGGTCATCAGCCATTGCGAGGCGCTGTCGGTCGCCGCCCCCATCGGCTCGGTGAAGGCGATCGTGGCGATCACGAAGGCGAGGATGATCGCCGCCGAGCCGAAGAAGATCGTGGGGGAAGTGCGCAGTCGCAGCGCGTCGTGGAGTCTCGTCAGCACGGTGCTCGTCTCCTCCTCGGACGGCACATTCGCTCGGGTCTCGCTCGTCGGTCGTGCCGCCGCAGGGTGGGCTGGTCGTCGGAACGCTCTCCAGTATGGCGGAGCCTCGGGCCTCGGGGGCGCGCTCCCGCAGGATCCTCGGCCCGGGATCCGACGGGGAGTCCTCCCCATCGCGCCCCGCCCGACCCCGGGATAGCGTGGTCCACGACGCTCCCGGCAGAGGTGGAGGACCTTCATGAGCACCCCGTACGGCATGCCGCCGACCCCTCCGACCGGAGCGCCCCCGCTCCCGCCGGCGAAGAGCCGCACCCCGCTGTACATCGCGCTGGTCTGCGGCTGCGTGCTCGTGCTGATGCTGGTCGTCGCCGGCATCGGCGTCGGCCTCTATCTCGTCGGAAAGGACGGCGGCGAGGAGCCGACGTCGCCCCCGAGCTCGATCGTGGACCCTCCCCCGAGCGAGGACCCCTCCGACGATCCCCCCGACGACCCGAGCACTCCCACCTCGGACGCCCCCACCGAGATCGAGACCGACCAGCCGGTGGACAAGCCCACCGAGGGCCCCTCGGCCGACGCCACCGAGCCGAGTGACGAGACCTTCCAGTTCACTGTCTCCAAGCCCGAGGAGGGCACCACGCTCGATCTGGGCGGCGAGACGAAGACCCCGGAGAACGACAAGTTCATCGGCGTGGCGGTGACGATCGTGAACAACAGCTCGCAGGACATCGGTATCGGCTCCGACCGCTTCCGCCTCTACGACGACTCCGGCGCGGAGATCGACATCCGCTACGGCGCCTTCTCGACCTCCGGCCCGGAGATCCCGGCCGGCGAGGAGGCCGAGGCGCAGCTGTACGCCGACGTCCCCGAGGACACGGTGCTCGCGGAGATCAGCTACACCGACGAGGTCGGCACCGGCGGCCAGGAGTTCCGCGTCCCCGTCGGCGGCTGAGAGCGCACCACCGTCACCACCAGCACCGTGAGCGCCGCGGCGACGGCCAGCACCGTCACCGCCACGATCAGCGGCTCGCTGCGCAGCAGCTGCGGGATGAGCCGCACGGGCACCAGCGCCGCGAAGGCGAAGGCGATGAGGGTTCCGAGATAGGAGCCGACCATGAAGCCGCGGTGCATCTCGACGCTCCCGCTGCGGATGCCCACGATCGCCGCGACGAGGCAGACGAGGGTCCAGATCGACAGCCCGTGCAGCCAGCTGAACCCTCCGCCGCGGATCCAGAAGCTCGAGACGCAGGTGACCACCATCGCCGCCGCCCACACGCCGCCGAGGATCCGGTGGGCGCGGTCGCGGCGCCGACGGAGGATCTGGAGGGGCCCGAGCAGCAGGACGACGAGGGCGGAGACGGCGTGGAGGGTGATCACTGGCGTGAGAGCGTCCATGAGAGGGACGATAGTGCCGCTATCCACGCCGGCGCCATCAAGATAGTCGCTGGTCGGCGCACTATCCGAGGGGAGAACGGGTCATGCTCCTGCACGAGCTCGCGGAGGCGACGGGGGTCTCCGCCGCCTCGATCAAGTACTACCGGCGCGAGGGGCTGCTGCCGCCGGGCGAGCGGATCACGACGACCCGGCAGGACTACGGCCGCGCCCACGTCGAGCGCCTCGAGCTGATTCAGGTGCTGCGCGAGGTCGCCGGCGCCCCGATCGCGCGGATCGCGCAGGTGACGGCCCTGCTCGACGATCCCGACGTCCCGCTGATCGAGGTGCTCGCCGAGTCGCAGACCCTCGCCCTGGGCCTTGAGGACCCGGCCGACGGGCAGAGCGCAGCGGGCAGGGCGGACGGGGCGGAGGCGGCGGGCGGCGAGCACCCCTCGATCGCTCCGCTGCTCGCGCACCTCGGCTGGCCCGACGTCGACTCCGCCCCGCGCCGCGCGCTGGATCGGCTGCTGCGTTCCCTGGACGAGTGGGAGGCGCCGACGGATCCGGGGATGCTGCTGCGCTATGCGGAGCCGATGGCGCAGATCGCCCGCTCGGACGTGGACTGGATGAGCACCGGGGCGGGGCCTGTCGAGGCAGGGCCGGCGGGGGCCGAGCCGTCCGTCTCGCAGGACGTGGCGGTGATGCGCGCGGTGGCGGGCGCGATCGCCTTCGACCGACTGGTCCGGCTGCTGCGCCTGCTGGGGCACGCGAGCTTCTCGATCCTCGATGCGATGCAGGTCAGCGAGGAACCCGGGCCGCCCGGACCCCCGATTACCAGGGAATGAACAGCCTCGGCACAGTGCTTTTTCCGGCAGCGCGTGTTCACTGTTCTCAACGCGTCACCGGAGGATCCCGCTGACTGAGGAGGAGGCGGGATCCGCTGATCCGGGACGCGGGGGAAAGGGATGGCCCCGGCTCGTGGGGACGAGCCGGGGCACTTTCCTGTTCGGGGGTGATCCGCTCCGGCGCCGCCCTCGCCGGGGCGCTCTCAGCGCCGCAGGTCGATGCCGAAGACGCGGCGTATCTGCGCGACGGCGTGCCGCGTGAAGCGGCGGTCCGAGGGGGTCGAGGCGAAGGGCAGCACGAGCCCGGGATGGTCGGGATGCGTGACGCGGCCGTGCGTCGCCCCGGGGGTGATGACGAACCCCGCCTGCTGCATGCGCCCCAGCAGCTCGCGGCGCGAGGTGGGGTGGCGCGTGCCCTGTCCGCCGCGGGTGGAGGGGCCGGCGGCGTCCTCGGCGATGTCGAGGGCGGGCTCGTACTCGTCGGGGCGCACGCTGAGCGCGTAGCGGGCGGAGAACAGGCCGATCACGGCGTTGTCCGCGCGGCGCACCTGCACGACGAGGTCGTCGCGGAGGAAGTGGTCGCTGGTCCCGGCGTCGGCGGTCCAGGCGTCCTCGGGGTCGGCGACGGCCTGCACGATCCGCTCGCCGTCGGCCCCGGTCACGCCGACGGCGCGGATGTCCTCGTCGCGGATCCGCAGGGGCCGGGGCAGGGGTCGAGGATCGTCCGCGTCGAGCGTGTGCACGGCATCGCTCGGAGCGGCCGACGCGGCCCGGGGCAGCTGGACCGTCCGGGCCCGCCGGCGCGGCAACGGCGCGGAGGGCAGGTCGGCTTGCTCGGGCCGCGCGGCCGGCTCGGGTCGGCGCCCCGGCACGGCGGTCCAGTCCACGGGCCGCACGGAGTGGGCGGGGTCCTTGCGCCCGGCGAGCGCCTTCGGGCTCGGGACGGGTCGCTCGGGCCTGCTCGTCATCTCGTCCCCTCCCCTGCACGCTCGTGACCGCCCGGCTGCCGGGCTCTCCCCCGATGGTGCCACGAGGGCACCGGTCCGCTAGCGTGTCGCCCGTCTCGTCCCGTCCTGCCGTGAGGATCCCCGTGGCCGTCACCGTCGCCCGCCGTTCCCGCTCCGCACGTCTCGTCGCCGTGCTGGCCGCCGTGCTCCTCGCCGCCGGCTGCAGCGGCTCCCCCGAGGAGGAGAGCTCCTCCCCCGCCGCCCAGGGCACGACCGCCGAGGAGCCCGCTGCCTCGGACGGGGACGACTCCGCCGGGGGTGCCTCCGACGAGGGCGGGAAGACCGCGGCCGTCGTGCCGCAGGAGTCCTACGAGGTCACGCCCGCACCGGACGGCTTCGTCCCGCCGGAGCCCTGCACGGGCGAGGGCGCCTTCTACGCGGAGCTGGGAGGGGAGGCGAACCCCGGCCTGCCCGAGCGCGGCGGGGAGTCCCTCACCGTCTCCCTCGAGAGCATCGAGGGCGACAGCGCGCAGCTCATGGCGCAGGTCGGCGACAGCCCCGCCCGGGAGATCGGACCGATCACCCTGGGCGAGACCGTCGCCGTGGACCTGTGGACGCTGTCGGTGACGAGCGTGTGCGCCGACTCCGAGCAGGTCGAGTTCGATCTCATCGACTGAGGCGCGACCTCCGCACCAGGGATGATGGGGGCATGACGGACCGCTCCCCCGCCCTGCACCGCTTCGACCTGGACGTCGTCGGGGCGGGGCTGTCCGTCGCCGCGGCACGGGAGGAGCTCGGGGCCGCGGCGCGGACGGGCGCGATGGTGGTCACCGCCCCGCCCGGCACGGGCAAGACGACGCTGGTGCCGCCGCTGGTCGCGAATCTGGTCGACGGACTGACTCTCGTCACCCAGCCGCGCCGGGTGGCGGTGCGTGCGGCGGCGCGCCGTCTCGCGTCCCTCGACGGCAGCCCGCTCGGCGGCCCCGTCGGCTTCACGGTCCGCGGCGAGCGGACGGTCGGGAAGGGCACGGCCGTCGAGATGCTCACCCCGGGCGTGCTGCTGCGGCGCCTGCTGGCCGATCCGGAGCTGCCGGGTGTCTCGGCGGTGGTGCTCGACGAGGTCCACGAGCGCTCCCTGGAGACGGACCTGCTGCTGGGCATGCTCGCCGAGACGCGGCAGCTGCGGGAGGACCTGCTGGTCGGGGCGATGTCGGCGACGCTCGTCGCGCGGGCGGTCGCGGAGGTGCTGGACGGCGCGGCGATCGTGGAGGTGCCGAGCGCCCTGCACCCCCTGCGCACCGAGCACGCCCCCTGCCCGTCCCCGCGCCTGGACGCCCGCGGCGTCACCCGCGAGTTCCTCGACCATCTCGCCCGCACCGCGGCCCGCGCGCAGCGGGAGGAGGGCTGCGACGCGCTGGTCTTCGTGCCCGGCGCTCGGGAGGTCGACGAGACGGTCACCCGCCTGCAGGGCCTGGTGGACGGGGTCGAGGTCCTCCCCCTGCACGGCCGGCTGCCCGCCGCCCAGCAGGACCGCGCCACCGGCGGGCGCCGCGCCGGGGAGCCGCCCCGGATCGTGGTCTCCACGGCGCTCGCCGAATCCTCCCTCACGGTGCCCGGGGTGCATCTGGTGGTCGATGCGGGGCTGTCCCGCGAGGTGCGGCGGGATCGCGGCCGGGACATGTCGGGCCTGGTCACGGTCAGCGCCTCGCGGGCCGCGATCGAGCAGCGCGCCGGCCGTGCCGCCCGTCAGGGCCCGGGCCGGGCGGTGCGCGTGTTCTCCGAGGCGGAGCTCGCGGGGATGCCGGCCCAGTCCCCGCCGGAGATCACCGCCGCGGATCTCACCGATGCGGCGCTCTGGCTCGCCTGCTGGGGGACGCCGCGCGGGGAGGGCCTGCCGCTGCTGACCCCGCCGCCGGCCGCGGAGATCCGCGCCGCCGAGGACACCCTGCGGGCCCTCGATCTGGTCGACGAGGAGGGCCGCCCCACCCCGGCCGGTCGCCGCACCGCGAAGCTCCCGGTCGGGGTGCGCGAGGCGCGGGCCCTGCTCGCGGGCGGGCCGTCGGCCGCCGAGGTCGTCGCCGCGGTCTCCGACGACCACCGCCCCACGGGTGCCGATCTCCCCCGCCTCCTCGCCGATCTCCGCGCCGGCCGTGCCCCCGGCGCCGACCGCTGGCGCCGGGAGCGCGACCGTCTGACGCGCCTCGCCGGCTCATCGGGCGGGCGCGCCTCCCCCGGCGCGGCCCTCGCCCTCGCTCGGCCGGAGCGGATCGCGCGGCGGGTGGCCGACGCCTCCCGCTCCTATCTCCTCGCCTCCAGCACCCGGGCGGCCCTGCCCGAGGGCAGCGGCCTGCTCGGCGCGCCGTGGCTCGCGGTCTGGGAGGTGCAGCGCGCGGAGGGACGGGCCGCCGACGGCACCGGCGCGGTGATCCGCGCCGCCGCCCCGCTCACGGAGGACGAGGCCCTCGACCTGGGCGCCGGTCTGCTCGTCGAGGAGCGCACGGCGAGGCTCGAGAACGGCACCGTCCGTGCCCGCCGCCGACGCGCCCTCGGCGCGATCGAGCTGTCCTCCACCCCGGTCGCGCCGACGGCCGAGGACACGGTCCCCGCGGTGCTCTCCGCGGTCCGCGAGAGGGGCCTGGTGGCGCTGACCTGGTCCGACACCGCCCGCAGCCTGCGAGGCCGGCTCGCCCTGATCCACCGCGAGCTCGGTGACCCGTGGCCGGCGATGGACGAGGACGCACTCCTGGCGACCCTCGAGACCTGGCTCGCCCCGCACGTGAGGACCCGCCTGGACGGCATCGACCTGGTCTCGGCGCTGCGCACCATGCTGCCCTGGCCGGAGGCGTCCGAGCTCGACGCCCTCGCTCCCGAGCGGCTCCCTGTCCCCTCGGGATCGACCGCCCGGATCGACTATCCCGCGCCGGACGAGGAGGGCGGCCGGCCCGTCGTCGCGGTGAAGCTGCAGGAGCTGTTCGGTCTCGCGGAGACGCCGCGGCTGGTGCGGGGCAGGGTGCCGGTGCTCTTCCACCTGCTCTCCCCGGCCCGTCGGCCGCTCGCCGTCACGGACGACCTGCGCTCCTTCTGGGACGGGCCGTACCGGGAGGTGCGCAAGGAGATGAGGGGGCGCTATCCGAAGCACCCCTGGCCGGAGGATCCGTGGACGGCGCCGGCCACCGCGCGGACGACGGCGCGGCTCAGGTCGAGCTGACCGTCGTGACCACGGTGGCCGCGGCGAGCGCCGCGGTCATGTCGTCCACGACCCGCTTCACGGCCGTCGCGGCGGGGCTGTCGATCTCGAGGGCCTCGATCCGCTGATCGAGCTCGCGGCGCGAGAGGCCGGGCAGGTCGTCCTTGAGGATCCGATGTGCGATCCCGAGGGCGCGCAGGATCTCCAGCAGCAGCCCGTCCTGCAGGGAGGCGCGGGCGGGGTCCTCGACGGCGGCGGCGAGCCGGGCGCGCAGCGCGGTCTCGAGCTCGTCGTCGTGGGTGGGCCAGGTGGTGGTGAACCAGCCGTCCTTGCGCTGGACGGCGCCGACGGCGGCGAAGCCCTCGCCGATCACCTCGGTGAGGTTCATCGTGCGGTGGCCGATCGCGGACTTCAGCGACTTCCCCTCGAGCTCGGCGAGCGCGCCGAGGGCCTGGTCGAGGACGGGCAGGTCGGTGGACTCGGTGGAGAGGACCTGCACCTTCGGGCTGCGCTCCTCGGTCAGCGCGATCCGCTCGCGCAGGGCGAGCTCGGCGATCGCGGCGGCGGCGAGGGCCTGGGTGCGGTACGAGGTCGAGTCCTGCCGGCCGGCGTCGTCGGTCAGCAGCAGGAACAGCTCTCCGGGGATCGTGTGCGTCGTCATGACCCCACCCTTCCAGGCGCTCCGCCGCACCGGATCCGACGATCGTCGCACCGCGCCCCTGCTCCCGGGTGGGATCCAGCGGGCCTCTGGCACCATGAGGACCATGCGTCTGATCCGGACTCCGTCCCGTCTGTACCGTCTGCTGGCCCTGGCCGAGATGGTCACCTGGACCCTGCTGCTGCTCGGCATGCTGCTGAAGTACGCGCTGCAGGTCACCGAGGTGGGGGTGCGGATCGGCGGGAGCCTGCACGGCTTCGTGTTCCTGTCCTACGTGGTGGTGACGGTGCTGGTCGCGGTCGATCAGCGCTGGAGTCTCGGACGCCTGGCGATGGGCCTGGGATCCGCCTTCGTCCCGTATCTCACGGTCCCCTTCGAGCGCTGGGCGCACCGGAAGGGCATGCTCGGGGATTCCTGGCGGCTGCGCGAGGACGCCCCGCGCTCGTTCCCGGAGAAGGTGGCCGCCCTCGCGCTGCGCCGCCCGCTGCTCGCCGGCCTGATCGCGATCGTCGTGGTCGCGGTGGTGTTCTCGGTGCTGCTGCAGCTGGGCCCGCCCACGGAGTGGTTCGCCTGATCAGCCCGGCGAACGGGGTCAGCGCGGCCTGATCAGCGGGTCGATCCGCACGCTCCCGCCGCCGCGCAGGTGCAGCCGGCCCAGGTGCGTGACGGGCGTGGCCTCCGCCAGGCGCGGCACCTGCGGCTGATCCGGCTCCGGCGGCAGCGCCTCCCCGAAGCACACCCCGCAGCCCAGCATCGCCACGGCCTGCGCACGGCGCGCCTCCCAGTCGATCTGCGCCTCCTGCGAGGCGCGGATCCAGGGGCCGCCGACGGGCCGGCAGGGCCCGCAGCCGTCCTCGCCCCGCAGCGGGCACTGCGCGGGACGGGCCGTGACCTGCAGCGGGAGCCCCTCCAGCACGGGGACCCGCGGGTCCGCGCCGGTGGGGTGGACGTCGAGACCGTCCGGCCCGATCCGCAGCACCGCCACCTGTCCGAGCTCCCGCGCGGCCGCCAGCGCGCTCTCGAGCGCCTGGTCGGGATGGGCGCCCAGCAGGTCCTCGCGCGTCGCGACGGCCGGCTCGTACCACTCCCGGCGAGGGCCGATGAGCGCTCCGCGACCGACGATCCCGCCCCTCGCCCGCAGCGCCGCCGCGACAGCCGGGACGCGGAACCAGCCATAGCGCGGGGACAGCGGACGCCGCCGCTCCTCGCCGATCGGAGCCCCGACCTCCGCCCCTTCCCGGCTGGGGCGGGCCGGCGCAGCGCGCTCGCCCTGCACCTCCTCGGGCGGTCGCCGGCCGGACAGGTCGCCGACGAGCCCCACGCCCTCTCCGTCCACCGGCAGCACGGGCCCGAGCGCCGGCACCACGAGCCAGGCGTGCTCGAGCACTCGCGGCGGCCGTGCGGCGAGCGTGCGGCGCACCGTCTCCCGCGCCGGCGGCGCCGTCGGCTCCCGCCGGCGGAAGCCGGGCTCGTCCTCCGAGGCCTCCACCGCGGGCGACCCGTCGTCCACCCGTGCCGTCACCGCCCCGACCCCGGGCAGGGACAGCTCGACGAGCTGGTCGCGCCAGGTCGCCGCGTGGTCGTCGAGATGCATGCGAATCACCTTCCGAGAAGGGCCCGCGGAGGACCCGGGCCGTCTGACCGGATGGGCGGACGCCCCCGGCCGGGTCTTCCTCGACGGGCACCGGGTTCGGTTCCGGTTGCCGCGCGGCCTCTGTCGAGGGAGTCCGGCCGCGTCTCGTGACCCGTCGGCGACGATAGCGCGGGGGTGCGACAGCCGACGGCCCGCCTCGTAGACTCCTGGGGTGCGGTGCCACCACTTCGACTCCGGCGCGTGCAGGTCCTGCACGCTGCTGGACCTTCCCCGCCCGCGGCAGCTCGCCCGCGGCCGTGAGCGCGTCGAGCAGCTGCTCGTCCCGCATCTCGCGCCGGGCACGATCTGGTCGGAGCCGATCGTCGGCGCGGAGCAGGGCTTCCGCGCCCGCGGGAAGATGGCCGTCGGCGGCACCGCCCAGGCGCCGCTGCTGACCCTGCCCGGGCAGTCCGCGGGCACCGACCTGTGCGACTGCCCCCTCTACCCGGAAGGGGTCGAGGAGGTGCTCGAGGGGGCGAAGGCCCTGATCCGTCGGGCGCAGATCCCGCCCTATGACGTCGCCCGTCGCCGCGGCGAGATCAAGAACGTGCTGGTCACCAGCTCCCCGGACGGGGAGCATCTGCTGCGCTTCGTGCTGCGCAGCACCGCGGCGCTGGAACGGCTGCGGGAGCACCTGCCGCGGCTGCTCGAGGCGCATCCCTCGGTCGTGTCGGTCAGCGCGAACATCCACCCCGAGCACACCACGCGCGTCGAGGGCGAGGAGGAGATCCCGCTGGCCGGGGCCGGTCGTCTCGCCGTGCGCACCGGGGACGTCACGCTGTTCTCCCGCCCGCAGTCCTTCCTGCAGACCCACACCGAGGTCGCCGGCGCCCTGTACCGCCAGGGCGCGGAGTGGGCGCGAGAGATCGCGGGGGCGCGGGAAGACCAGGAGACGGGCCCCGGCCTGCGGATCTGGGACCTGTACTGCGGCCTCGGCGGATTCGCCCTGCACCTCGCCCGCGCCCTCCCCGCCGCGCGGGTCACCGGGGTGGAGGTCTCCGCCCAGGCGATCGACGGGGCGCGCGAGGGCGCGGAGGCCGCGGGCGCCCGGGTCCGCTTCCTCGCGGCCGACGCGACCGCCTGGGCCATCGAGGAGGCCGCCGGCCCCGCAGGCCCGCCCGATATCGTCGTGGTGAACCCGCCGCGCCGCGGCCTCGGGCCGGAGCTCGCCGGCTGGCTCGAGCGCTCCGGGGTCCGCGACGTCCTCTACTCCAGCTGCAATCCGGCGAGCCTGGCCGACGACCTCGCCGCGATGCCCTCGCTGCGCATCGTCGCCGGCCGCTACGTCGACATGTTCCCCCACACCGAGCACGCCGAGGTGATCGTGCGTCTGCGACGCATCGCCCCCGGCGAGGAAGGCCTCTCATGACTCCCACCCCCACCGCCCAGCTGACCGCCGTGACCCGCACGGTCACCCCTGCGAAGAACGGGAACACGGTCGCCCTCTCCCAGACCTTCGACGCCGCCCCGGAGCAGCTGTGGGAGGCGCTGACCACGGCCGAGCGGCTCGCCCGCTGGTTCGGCACCGCCAGCGGCGACGTGGTCCCCGGCGGGCGCTACGAGCTGCCCGAGATGGAGACCAGCGGCCGCCTGATCGAGGTCGAGCCGCCGCATCGTCTGCTGCTGACCTGGGAGTTCGGAAAGAGCTCGAGCGACCTGGAGCTGCTGATCACGGCCGCGGAGGAGGGGGCGGACGGCGGAGGCAGCACCCTCACCCTGCGCCACACCGTCCCCGCCGACGCGCACTGGGCGACCTTCGGCCCCGCCGCGACGGGCTGCGGCTGGGATGCGGCGCTGTACGCGCTGGCCCACCACCTCGAGGATCCGGGCAAGGACCTGATGCGCCGCCTGGGCAGCTTCGCCGGCTCCCCCGAGGGCGCGGAGTTCACGCGCGCCACGGCGGATGCCTGGTACGAGGCGCACGTCGCCGGGGGCGCGGACCGCAAGCCCGCCCGCAAGGCCTCGGTGCGCACCGCCGCCGCCTATCTCGGCGAGGAGATCGAGACCGAGTGAGCCCCTTCGTGGAGGTGCTCTCCCTCGGCGGCACCATCTTCATGACCGAGGACGCCCGCGGCGAGAGCGCCCGCCCGGACGACGACGCCGGGGCGCGACTGCTCGCCGCCGTCGGCGGGGACGTCGAGCTGCGGCCCCGAGCGCTCGCGAACATCTCCTCCTCCGATGTGCGCCCCCACCACCTGCGCGCCGTGCTGGAGAGTGCGCGAGCCGCGGTCGATTCCGGCGCGGCCGGCGTGGTGCTCACCCACGGCACCGACACCCTCGAGGAGACGGCGTTCCTGCTCGACCGGTTCTGGGACCGGGAGGCGCCGCTGGTGGTGACCGGGGCGATGCGTCCGGCGAGCGCGCCCGGCGCCGACGGGCCCGCGAACCTCCGCGACGCGGTCCGCGCAGCGACCGCTCTGTCGGCCCGCGGCCTGGGCGTGCTGGTCGTGTTCGACGCCCACGCGCATCTCGCGGACCGGGTCGTGAAGGCCTCCTCCCGCGGGGTCTCGGCCTTCGCCTCGGAGCCCTCGGGGCCGCTCGCGATCGTCGGCGGGGAGGACCTGCGCCTCCTCCATCTCCCGCTGCCGCGTCCGGTCCGTTCCGGCGGACTCCCGCCGGACCGCTTCCCGGCGGTGCCGCTGCTCACCGCGGGTCTCGACGAGGACCTCGCGCTGCTGGACCACCTCCCCGCCGAGGCGCTGGCGGGGCTGGTGATCGACGGGGTCGGGATGGGGCACGTCTCCCCCGCCGCGATGCCGCGCCTGCGCCGCCTGCTGGGCAAGGGGGTGCCTGTCGTGGTCGCGGCGCGGCCCTTCGGCGGCGGCACCTCCACGCACCACTACGGCTATCCCGGCTCCGAGGTGGACCTGCTGGACGCGGGCGCCGTGATGGCCGGGCTGCTGCCCGCCCCGAAGGCCCGCCTGCTGCTGCAGGTGCTGCTGGCCTCCGGGGCGTCGGCCGACGGGATCCGCGCGGCCTTCGAGGCCTACGCCTCCTGACCCGCGGCGCCGTCAGAACGGCGGGTGTTCCACGTCGAGCGGCGGCCCGGGCGGGATGATGCGGCGCTTCGTCCGCACTCTGGTGAACTCGTCCTCGAGCTGGATCTCGGCGAGATGATCCTCGGCCTCGTCGAGGGCTCGGCAGCGGGGCTTATCGGGTCCGCGCTGCCTGGCCTCCCGGGCGCGGCGGTGGGTCCGCTCGGCCTGGTCGAGGCGGCGGGTCATCCGTGGGGTGAGCAGATCGGTGTTCTCCGCGGTGCGCACCCGGAGGTCCTGCTCGAGCTGCCAGGTCGTGACCAGCGGTTCGGCGCTGGTGCTGCGGTCCCCGCGGTCGGGGTCGTCCTGGGGATCCCTGGCAGGGTCGATCAGCCCGGCCGTCTTGAGCTGGTGGTGGCGCCGGCACAGCCGGTGGAGGTTCCAGAGGGAGGTCGGGCCGCCTCGGGCGGGATCCTGGTGGTCGTACTCGATGATGTGGTCGTCCTCCGCGGCGAGCGCGGTGGGGCGGGTGCATCCGGGCGCCGCGCAGACGGGGTGCCGCAGCCGCAGCTGCATACGCTGCTGCGCGTCGGGCCGGTAGGTGTCGATCCGGGCGGGGAGGTGGGTCCCGCAGATCGGGTCGGTGAGGATCCGGTACCAGACGGAGGAAGTCGCGGCGAGGTCCCGGGCGAGGTCGGCCGGGATGGGGGTGAGCCCGTCGAGCATCGCCGGGGAGTCGTCCATCCCGAGCAGGGTCGTCACGGGCACGGTGACGAGGATCTTGAACGGCTGCGCGGTCTCCTCGACCGGGTCGAGGTCGAGCATGGTGCGGGTGAGGATCGCGTAGCGCAGGGCCGACAGGCTGAGGGGGCGCTCCCGGTCGCGGACGTCGCCGTCGAGGTCGAAGGGGATCGGCTCCTCCTGCCCTGCCTCGAGCGCGACGCGCTGGGCGCGCTGGACGGCGCGGGCGCTCGCGTCGAGCCGCAGGCCGAGGCTGCGGATCTCGGGGATCGGGCCGGTGATCGTGATCCAGGCGACGCCCTGCTCGGAGTCGACCCCGTCGATCCGCACCTCGCGCGCCTCGCGGGGCGGCTTCAGCTCGTTCCCGACCGAGGCCACGGCCAGTCGCACCTGGGCCTCGAAGGTGCTGCGGGGGATCGAGGGGATCTCCACGCCGGCCAGGTGCTCGTCGACCAGGTGGATCTGGTCGGCGTCGAGCCGTCGCACCTGGCGCAGCAGGAAGCGGTGGTAGTCCTCCGGCAGGTCGCCGGCCTCGAGGTGCGCGAACATCCGGGGCAGGTCGACGACGGCGTGGTGGGCGTCGCGGATCTGCGAGGTGGCCTGCGTGATCGAGCAGCGCAGTCCCACGGCGACCTTCATCGCGGTCATGTCCGCGTCGATCAGCGAGCCCTCGTTCTCCGGGTCGACGGCGAAGAAGTCCGCGAGATGGCGGAGACGGCGGGCGTGGAGCTGCGCCTCCTCTCGCATGAGGGAGTGGAGTGCGAGCACGCGGCCGGCGTTCTTCCCCTCGATGCCGCCGACCCCCTCGAGGATCAGCTCCTCGGTGAGCTCCCGGCGGGCGCGCACGCGCCACTCGCGCGCGGGACGGGCGGGAGCGGCGGGGCTCGACGGGCCCGGCCCTGAGGAGGCATCGCTCGACGGGGACTGTCGCGCGGTCTCGGACGATGACGCGTCGCGGCGCGCATCGTCATCGATGTCGTCGAACTCTCCCACTGCAGCCACCTCCCCCGCTGTCCGGGCACTCACCGATGAGCACCCCTTCGAATACTTCGACACTACCGCCCGCACCGTCATTTCAGAACCCCTACAGAGAAATGGGGATAAATCTGTGGATAACCACCCCGCGGGGAGGAGAGATGACTGTGGATGAGCCCTCCGCGCGAGGATCGGGCGGAGACTCATCCACCGGAGCACACCCTGCTGTGGACGACGGAGGTCACATGTCACACCCCTCTGCTATGCGCTCGACCTGCATGATCTTCGGCTCCACGCCCACGGAGCCAGCACGGAGGGCGGACCCTCGAATCGCACCGGACGGCATGCGCCTGGAGCACGGGAGGGCCGACGACGGACTGCCGGAGACGGCGAGCAGAAGGAATGGACGACACTCCCGCCGAATGCACCGAGATCTCGAACGACCCGGAGGGACGGCATTTCCGAATTCCTCTCGTCCTTCATCTGACGTCATGGCGAAAGGCGACTCCCGAGGACGCACACAGGGCCCGTCGGCCGCGCATCCCCGACGGCCCCACCGCGCCGACCGCTTCACGACGCAGAGCGCCCCTCCGTGCTCACACGGAGGGGCGCAGGGGCGGGACCCGGCGGCGCTGGCTCGTCAGTCGGTTGTCACACGGACCCAGCCCTCAGGCCGTCAGGCACAGGCAGAAGGGATGTCCCGCAGGATCGAGATAGACGCGGAAGCTCCCGGAGGCGGAGGGCTGGTGCTCGTGGACGGTCGCGCCGAGGGCGAGTGCCCGGGGCTCGGCGCGGTCGATGTCGGTGACGGAGAGGTCGAGGTGGAACTGCTGGGGGTGGTCGCCGTCGGGCCAGGTGGGGCGGCGGAAGTCCGCCACCTTCTGGAAGGCGAGGGAGGCCTCGCCTTCGGGGTCGTCCTCGCTGCGACGGCCGCGGGGCGGGATCAGCTCCGCCCAGTCGGAGTCGCTGCCCTCCTCGACCCGCCAGCCGAGCAGCTTCGCGTAGAAGGTGGCCAGCTGGAGGGCGTCGGGGCAGTCGAGGACGGTGAGATCGAGGGTGGGGATGACGGGCTCTGTGTCCAGGTCTTCCATCATGGGGCCACCGTAGGAGCACGGTCCCCGCAGGGGAAGCACATCGCGCGTGTCCGCGCACAGCGTGATCGCCGGATCGCCACTGCGCGCACGACGGTGACAGACTGGGGGCATACGTCGTGCGATATCGACCGTCGAAAGGTGAACTGATGACCATTCCCGCCGATCCGGCTCCTTCCCTGCAGGACTACGCCCACCCCGAGCGGCTCGTGACCACGCAGTGGCTCGCGGACCGGCTCGCCGCGGGCGAGACCGAGGGACTCGTGGTCGTCGAGTCCGACGAGGACGTGCTGCTCTACGAGACCGGGCACATCCCCGGCGCGGTGAAGATCGACTGGCACCTCGACCTCAACGACCCGGTCACCCGCGACTACGTCGACGGCGAGGGCTTCGCGAAGCTCATGGACGCCTCCGGCATCACCCGCGAGACCACCGTGGTGATCTACGGCGACAAGTCCAACTGGTGGGCCGCCTACGCGCTGTGGGTGTTCAGCCTGTTCGGCCATGAGGACGTGCGCCTGCTCGACGGCGGCCGCGCCGCCTGGGAGGCCGAGGGCCGCGAGATGACGACCTCGACCGAGGGCCGCCCCGCGCCGACCAGCGGCTACCCCGTCGTCGAGCGCGAGGACGCCCCGATCCGCGCCTACCGCGAGGATGTGCTGGACTTCCTCGGCGGGCCGCTGATCGACGTGCGCTCCCCGCAGGAGTACTCCGGCGAGCGCACGCACATGCCCGACTACCCGCAGGAGGGCACCGTGCGCGGCGGGCACATCCCCACCGCGCGCTCGGTGCCGTGGGCCCGCGCCGCCGCGGAGGACGGCCGCTTCAAGCCCCGCGCGGAGCTCGAGGCGATCTACCTCGGCGAGCTCGGCTTCGAGACCGGGACGCCGACGGTCGTGTACTGCCGCATCGGCGAGCGCTCCGCGCACACCTGGTTCGTGCTCACCCACCTGCTCGGCTTCGACTCGGTGCGCAACTACGACGGCTCCTGGACCGAGTGGGGCAACGGCGTGCGCCTGCCGATCGCCCAGGGCACCGAGCCCGGCGAGGTCCCCGCCCGATGAGCCCGACGAACAGCACCGACGCCGCGCCCTCCGCGCTGCCCGAGGGCTTCGCGGAGATCGCCGACGACTTCCACGCGCTCGGCGGGAAGGATCGCCTGCAGCTGCTGCTGGAGTTCTCGCAGGGCCTGCCCGACCTGCCCGAGCGCTACTCCGAGCACCCGGAGCTGCTCGAGCCGGTGCCCGAGTGCCAGTCCCCGATCTTCCTGGCCACGGAGGTCGAGGGGCAGGGTCGCGAGGCGACCGCGCACCTGTTCTTCTCCGCTCCGCCGGAGGCGCCGACGACGCGCGGCTTCGCCGCGATCCTCGCCGAGGCCCTCGACGGTCGCACCGTGGGCGAGGTGCTGGACACCCCGGACACGGTCACCGGCGAGCTGGGCCTGGCCGAGGTGGTCAGCCCGCTGCGGCTGAACGGCATGTCGGGGATGCTCGCGCGGATCAAGCGCCAGCTCTCCGAGAAGGCCGGGGTCTGAGCAGGCCCCTCCCGCAGCACTGCGGCGCCGTCCCCGAGGGGGCGGCGCTGCAGTGCGTCGAGGGGTGGGGCGACGTGCCGATCCGCCGACGGCGGGCCCGACCGATGGGCCCGGCCGACAGGTCCGGCCGATGGGTCCGACCGACGCCCGATCAGTCCGATCGTGGGTCGTGCACCGTCTGCTCGGCTGTGCGGTGCTCGCCGGCCTGCTGCCCGCCCATCCGCTGCCCGTCCGTCCGCTGCTCCCGGGCCCGGTCCGCGGCACCTCGCTCATCCCTGCTCCGCGCCTCGCCGCCCCGCACGTCCGCGCCGTCGTCCCCGCGGCTGTAGCGCTCGAAGGCGCGGCCGGCGCCGCTGCGCAGGGCGCCGAGGGCGGCACGACCCGCCTCGGCACGCGCGTGGTCCATCGCCGAGCGGGCGCGCTGCGAGAGGGCCTCGCGGGCGGCGGCGCCGGCACCGCTCGCGCCGCTCCCCGCCCCGCCGGCCCCGCCGGCAGTCCTAGCACCCGTCCCGGCTCCGTGCGCGGTGCCCGGGGGCTCGGGGGCGAGGCCGCTCGCGATCCGGTGATGGCGCTCACGGGCGCTGCGCAGCTCGAGCGGCACCCGGACCAGGCGCACCAGCGCGCTGCGCATGTCGTCGCGGATCTGCCGCTCGTGCCGGTCGAGATAGGCGTCGAGGTCGCGCTCCTCGTCGCGCAGCAGGAAGGCGCGGCCCAGCAGGTAGGACGCGAGATCGGAGGCGACCTCGGGCGAGAGTCCGTAGGCGTCGGACGAGGCGCGGGCGTCGCGCAGCGCGACCGCGTCGTCGCTCTCCAGCGGGCTCGGCACGATCTCGACGGCGCTGAGCACGTCCTCGACGACCGCGTGGAAGGCCGCGTCGGAGGCGAGGTCGGCGCGGCGCAGCTCGGCCCGTCCGGTCGCCTCGGGGACGGGGATCCTCGTGATCCCCTCGCGGGCGAACTCGTCCTGCGCGGCGCGCCGCACCAGGCGTCGGGCGGCCCGCTCGAGATGGCCCGCATCGGCGTTGCGCGGCAGCTCGGGGACCACGGCCCGCGCCTGGGCGAGGACGTCGGCGCGGGCGCCCGCGATCTCGGCGCGTCGGCGCGCGGCGTGGAGCCGGTCGCGCAGCTCGTCGACTGGTCTCATGGGCGCTCCTTCCGCAGGGGACGCTGACGGGGCCATCGTACGGGGCAGGAGGGAGGTCCCTTACGGCGGCTGCGGGGCGGATGAGAGGATGGAGGGGAAGGATCCGCACGTCCCCGGCGCCGCCGCCCGGCCGTCGGGACCCGGCCACGACCAGGAGCACTCATGACCGACCTCAGCTACACCGTCCCCGGTCTCGGCACCGACGACTCCCGCCGGCTCGTGGAAGCGCTGCAGGACCGCCTCCACGCCCTGAACGACCTGCACCTCACCCTCAAGCATGCCCACTGGAACGTGGTGGGCCCGCAGTTCATCGCGGTGCACGAGATGCTCGACCCGCAGGTGGAGCTCGTGCGCGGCTACGCCGACGAGGTCGCCGAGCGGATCGCGCAGCTGGGCGCCTCCCCCGTCGGCACCCCGGGTCGCCTCGTCGCCGAGCGCGGCTGGAGCGACTACGAGCTCGGCAGGGCCGGCACCCAGGAGCACCTCGTCGCGATCGACGAGGTCTACGACGGCGTCATCGCCTCCCACCGCAAGGCGATCACCCTCGCTGGCGAGCTCGATCCGATCACCGAGGACATCCTGATCGGCCAGTCCGCCGAGCTGGAGAAGTTCCAGTGGTTCGTGCGCGCGCATCTCGAGCGTTCACAGTCCTGAACCCCTTCCCTCGGGGCCGGGTACGGTGAACGGACCCGACCCCGAGGAGGACCCGGCATGCCGATCGCCGCCCCCACCGCCGACGAGCTCGCCCTGCTGCAGGACGAGGCCGTGCGCTTCACCCGCGAGCTCATCCGGATCGACACCACGAACTTCGGCGGGAACGACCCCGAGACCTGGGGGAAGGGTGAGACCGAGGCGGCGGAGTACGTCGTCGAGCGGCTGCGCGAGGTGGGCCTCGAGCCGCAGGTGGTCGAGTCGCACCCCGCCCGTCCCAGCGTGCTGGTGACCATGCCGGGCGAGGACCGCGAGCGCGGCGGTCTGATCCTCCACGGCCACCTCGACGTGGTCCCGGCTCGCGCCGAGGACTGGTCGGTGGACCCCTTCGGCGCCGAGATCATCGACGGGATGATCCACGGCCGCGGCGCCGTGGACATGAAGGACATGGTCGGGATGATCCTGGCCGTCGCCCGTCACCTGGCCCGCAGCGGGCAGGCCCCGCCGCGCGATCTGATGTTCGCCTTCTTCGCCGATGAGGAGAATGCGAGCGTCTGGGGCGCCCAGTGGCTGGTGGAGAACCACCCCGAGCTGTTCGACGGCATGACCGAGGCGATCAGCGAGGTGGGCGGCTACTCGATCACCCTGCCCGAGGAGTCCACCGGCGAGGACGTGCGCGCCTATCTCGTCCAGACCGCCGAGAAGGGCCTGGCCTGGGGGCGGCTGCGCGCCACGGGCCGCGCCGGGCACGGCTCGGTCCCCAATGACGAGAACGCCATCGTGCGCCTGGCCCGCGCGATCACCGCGATCGACGAGCACGAGTTCCCGATCGAGTACATCGCCAGCGTCCGCGCGCTGTTCGACGGGATCACCGAGATCACCGGGCAGGGCTGGGACGAGCAGGACATCGACCGCTTCCTGCCCCTGACCGGCGGGGCCCGCCACTTCGTCGCCGGGACCCTGCGCGACTCGGCGAACCTGACGATGCTCGAGAGCGGGTACAAGGTCAACGTCATCCCCCAGACCGCGGAGGCCGGCTTCGACTGCCGCTTCCTGCCCGGGCACCAGGAGGAGCTGCTGGCCCTGCTGGACGAGCTGACCGGCGAGCACGTCGAGGTGGTCGTGGACCACATCGGCGTCGCCGTCGACTCCCCGCGCGAGTCCCCGCTGGTGGACGCGATGACCGCGGCGGTGCAGGCGGAGGACCCGGGCTCGAAGGTCCTGCCCTACTGCCTCAGCGCCGGCACCGACAACAAGCCGCTCAGCCTGCTCGGCATCGCCGGCTACGGCTTCGCGCCGTTGCAGCTGCCCGCGGACCTCGACTTCGCCCCGCTGTTCCACGGCGTGGACGAGCGGGTGCCGGTGGACGCGGTGCGCTTCGGCGCGCGGGTGCTGCTGCGTCTCGTCGCGACCTGCTGAGTCGCCCGCAGGGGGCTGCTCCGCTCGGCGCTCAGTGCTGGTCGGCCGCGTCCTCGCCGTAGGTGCGGGCCGAGGCCAGCAGCTCCGCGGCCGGGATCGGCTCGTCGGCGCCGAGGCCGATGTACCAGGACGGTGCGGTGGCGAGCATGACCTCGAGCAGCTCGGTCGCGTCCAGCTCCTCCCCGGCCCTCGCAGCCTCCTCGGTGGTGACGAGCCAGTGGTCGGCGTGGACGAGCTCCCCGCCGGTGAGGCTGCGGGCGAGGGCCTCGATACCGGGACGTGGCGGGAGCCTGTCGGGCATGCGCTTGAGCGCCTCGACGTGCAGCGCGGCCATCGTCCCGGTGAGGATCATGTAGGTGCGGTGGCTGGACTTCCAGTCCAGCGCGCCGCGGAGGAAGGCATGGTGCCGCTCGATGTAGGCAGCCATCATCGCGTAGCCGTGCTGCACGTGCTGCTCGATGGTGTGGCCGGCGGCGCCGTTGGTGCGTCCGCGCTCCCAGGCGGCGTCGAACATCTCCTGGAGCATCGCGCCCAGCAGGTCGTCGAGCCCGGTGAAGTGGCTGTAGAACGCGGCGCGGCTGACGCCGGCGCGCTTGGCCAGGGCGTTGACGGTGACCTCGCCGTCGTCCGCGCTCAGCTCGCGCGCGGCGGTGAAGATCGCGGCGCGGGTGCGGGCGGGACGGGGATCCGGGGCGCGTTCGCCCGAGGAGTTCGAGGAGGTCATTGCGTCATCGTAGTCCAGCACCCGGGGGCCGCCCGGCGGCTGGAGCGTGCGGCAGGCTGGGTGCGTGCGTGCCTTCCTGTCCGGCCTGGCCGGGTCTCCCGGACCCGATGGCCGACGGGGCCACGGGACCCGCGCTCCCCTCGCGGACCTGATCGGGCGACGATCGTGCACGCCCGGGTCACCGCCCGCGGCATCTGGTCCGTGACCGCCCGCGGCAGCGTGGTCCTGCATCCCGGGGACGTGGTCGAGGGGATCTACGCCTCCGGCGCGCTCGAGGACGAGGAGTTCGCCGTTCCGCCGAGACGGCCAGGTACGCGGCTCCCCCGAGCGCGTCGCCGCTCCGTCACCCCTGACGGCCTGCACCACCGTAGCGCCCGCCGACGCCCGCGAACGCACTTCTCGGACGGATGTAAGGGAATCTCCACCTGTCGGAAACCTCTGTGAACGGCGCAGTAACACCGGATGAACGCCCGCGAGGACACTCCGCGGCGCTACCCTGGGTCGACCATGTCGAGAAAGGCCTGCCAGATGTCAGCACGAACCGTGAAGGTCGCGAGCGCGAGCGGCCTCCATGCCCGCCCGGCGGCACTCTTCTCGCAGGCCGCGTCCGAGCAGCCTGCCGCCGTCACCATCGAGACCGCCGACGCCGGCCCTGTGAAGGCCTCGAGCATCCTCATGCTCCTCACCCTCGACGTCGCCTTCGACGACGAGGTCACGCTGCGCGCCGAGGGCGAGGGCGCCGAGGAATCGCTGGACGCCCTCGCGGCGCTGCTCGAGACGAACCTCGACGAGGAGTTCCAGGAGAGCTGATCGCCCCCGCCCGCCGCATGGACGAAGGCCCCCGCCGGATCGGCGAGGGCCTTCGTCGACCGGGAGGAAACTCCAGGCCAGGGGCGGTAGCGGCGGGATTTGAACCCGCGGTGGCTATGAACCACACATCATTTCGAGTGATGCACCTTCGGCCGCTCGGACACGCTACCGTCGAGCAGAATAACCGCACGGACACCCTGCGTTCAAACCGGTGAGCTCCGGACGCGAGTCACGTCACGTCCTCGTGCGCCGCCGACCGCATCTCCGGGCCGTGGCGGACCACGGTGACATTGCCGGTGGCGTGCAGCACCGTTGCATGGGCGGTCGAGCCGAAGCGACCTCGGCCCAGCCCGCGATGTCCGAGGACCAGCATCCGCGCACCGGCCGCCGCGTCCAGCAGCCCCTCTGCGGCGGTGCGGGCCTCGAGCATCCGCGACTGCACCTCGACCCGCGCCTGGCGGGCGCGCGCCCGGGCCACGCCCTCGTCGAGCAGGGCGCGGGTGCCCTTCCCCGCCTCCCAGGCCTCCCCGCCGCTGTCGTAGGGGGCGTGGGGGACGGTGCGCACGTGCACCACGCGCAGCGTCGCCCCCCAGGCCGCGGCGAGGTCGGCGGCGACGTCGACCGCCTCCCCAGCGGTGTCGGAGCCGTCGTAGGCGACCAGCACCGGGCCCGCTCGGTGCTGGTCCGAGCGGATGATCGCGACGGGGCAGCCGGCGTCGTGGAGCAGCCCGCGGCTCACGGAGCCCAGCAGCGTGCCGAGCACGGCGCCGAGCCCGCGGGTCCCGACGACGAGCAGGTCGGCGCCGGCGGAGGCCTCCTCGAGCACCTCACGCGGCATGCCGGCGACGAGCTCGGCGGTGACCGGGACGTCGGGGTGGTGGGTGGCGATGCGCTCGGCTGCGTCGTCCAGCAGGCGGCTGGCCTGGTTGCGGGGACCGGCGGGGTCGAGCACGGGGATGCCGGCGAGGCCCTGGCCGAGCAGCGGCCACGTCCAAGCGTGCAGGAGGCGGATCCCGGCGCCGGTGTCATGGGCGAGCTCGGCGGCCCAGCGCACGGCGGCCATCGCGGCGCTGGTGTCGTCATATCCCACCAGGATGCTCCGAGTGGACGGCTCCATGTCCCGCACCTCCCCGTGCGACCGTGTTGTCGCCTCAGGATACGCCGTGCTCACCCGATCAGTACAGGTCGTCGAGCTCGTCGTCGAAGCCGTCGTCGGCAGCCCAGGACCAGCGCAGGCCGAAGGTGCCGGGCCCGAAGCGGGCCTCGCTGATCTGGAGGCGGTCGCGGTGGTCCAGCCGCAGGGAGGAGACCGTCTCCCCGGCGTCCGTGCGCCGGTAGCGCTCGCAGTCCAGGGGGCGGCGGGGGCCGCGGAACTCGACCTCGAGCAGCACGTCGTTCGCGGGGCGCGGGACGGAGTACATGCTGCCGGTGACGTCGGTGGCGCTGGCGTGCATCTCGACCCGGTAGGTGAAGGTGGCGACCTGACCGGCGTCGAGGCGCCCGTCGAGCAGGAACTCGACCCCGTAGGCGCGGCGGCGGGGCCAGGCCACGCGCCTTCCGATGGTGCAGCCCTCGGTCGCGATGTAGCGCGGAGCGATGTTGGGCTCGTTCTGCCCCAGCACGTGCACCGCCGGGAGCCGGCAGGTCCCCGACTCCAGCGCACGCACGGTGATGCGGTGCTCGAAGCGCTGCACCGACTGGGTCGAGTCGATGATCGCGAGCTGGTGGATGACGCGCTCGTGCGCGTACTGCTGCGCGCTCGCGAAGCCGAGCGCCTCGAGCGCCTCCTGGAAGACCTCGCGGCTGGACGGCCGCCCGACGAAGGCCATCTCCTGCACCGCGCGCCCCTGCAGTCGCGGCCCGCCCACGAGATCCGCGAGCGAGTCCGGGGGCCGCCCGAGCAGCTCCTCGAGGGCGGCGACGACACCGAGGGACTGGTCGCCGCCGGGCAGGCTCCGGCCCGACTGCCAGTTGCTGAGCGTCGCGACGCTCACGGGACGGTTGCGCGCGCGCAGACGCTGGGAGATCACGGTGAGGGTCAGCCCGCTGCGCTTGATCGCCGCGCGCAGCTCAGGAGCGAACCTCCCGTGGTCATCCGTCGCCATATCGCCTGGTCCTCCTCCAGCCGCACTCCATCGATCATCCCCCGCCGAGGATGCGCGCGCCCGTTTTCAGGACTTTCCACATACCTGTAAAACACTGAGGGTAGCGTCCATGGCGCATGTCACAGAACGACGTTTCAGCACGGCCCTGCGGCCGTCCACGAGCTCCGAGGAAGGGGAGGGGCCCGACGATGAACGACACCCCGGCATCCCAGGCATACTGCGCCCTCCCTCATGTCCCCCCTCGCCGCGGCAGTGCCCGTGAGCGCGGGCGTCCCGATCACGGCGGGGCCATCACCGCCGACCTCCTCGATCGGGTCCCGACTCCGGAGAGCTGATCACCCGCAGTGCCCCGCCGTGGCCCCTCCGGCCGAGACGCCACGGAACCGGGATCCCCCCCCACCGGCCACCTCGAGAGGAAAGCCGCTCCGATGACCGACCACCTCGTCCCTGCCGCACGGCGTCCCCCACTGCGCTCCGCGGAGTCCCTCCTCGCCCCCCGCCCTGAGCCCCGCACCGCGCAGCGCATCCTCTTCGGCGACGCCGCCGAGCTGCCTTTCCAGTGGCTGCGCAGCATCCGCACCGCCGAGGTGCGCGAGCACCTCGCCGCCGAGAACGCGCACACCGACCGCGCCACCTCCGCGCTGGCGCCGCTGCGTGCCCGTCTCGCCGGGGCCCTCGAGGGCGAGACCCCGCAGGAGCTGTCGGTGCCGGTGCTGCTGGACGGCTGGTGGTACATCGACCGCACCCACCCGCTGGACGGCGTCACCTTCTCCCGCGTCCGCGACTGCGAGGCCGTGCGCGGCCCGGCCGGCGTTCCCGTCCCCGTCCCCGGGCAGCTGCTTCCCGGCGAGAGCGTGCTGGTGGAGGACTGCCGGAGGGTGCTGGGCATCGCCCTCTCGCCCGACCACCGCCTGCTCGCACGGGCCGAGGCCGCCGCGGGCGACTGCCACCTCGTGGTGACCGACGCCGAGACCGGCGTGGTCGTGGACGACTCCGTGCACGGCGCGGGGCCCGATCCCGTGTTCTCCGCGGACTCGACCGCGCTGCTCCACACCCGTCTGGACGATCTCGGGCGCCGCGCCGAGGTGCGCCGCCACGTGCTGGGCAGCGACCCCTCCACGGACCCGGTGCTGCTCGAGGAGCCCGACCACTGGTCCGAGCTCGCCCTGAGCCGCTCCCGGGACGGGTCCGCCCTGATGATCCGCTCGACCTCGCCGGCCGCCGCCGAGGTGTGGACGCTGGACCTCGCCGTGCCCGCGGCGACGCCCGTCCAGGTCACCGACCGCCTGCCCGGCAGCTCCACGGTCGTGGAGCATGCCGGCGACCGGCTGCTGCTGCTGCACGCCGACCCCGTCACCCATCGCTGCGTGCTCTCCGAGGCGCCGCTCGGTTCGGGGACGCTGCCCGAGGGCGCGAACCCCCTGCTGCACGCGCAGGAGGGCGAGAGCTTCGAGTCCGTGGAGGCCTTCGCCGGCTTCGTCGCGCTGCAGCTGCGCGTCGGCGCCCTGCCGGCGGTGCGGATGATCCCGCGCCGGGCCGACGGCTCCCTCGACGTCGGCGCTGTGCGGGAGATCCTCACCGGCGGACCGCTGGACGCGGTGCGGCTGGAGCACACCCCCGACTGGGAGCAGCGCTCGATCCGCTGCCGGGTGGACAGCTTCCTCACCCCGCCGACGATGATCGGCGCGTCCCTCGACAGCGACGACCCGTTCGTGCTGAAGCGCGTCGAGGTGCCCGGCCTCGACGCCTCGCGGTACGTCGAGAAGCGGCTGTGGGCGACCTCGCCCGACCGCACCCGCGTCCCGATCTCGCTGATCGCCCGGGCCGACGTGGTCGCCGACGGCACCGCCCCGGTGCTGCTGCACGGCCACGGCGTGTTCGGCCGGTGCCTCGACCCGCTGCTGCAGCCCGAGGTGCTCGCGCTCGCGGACCGCGGCGTCGTCGTGGCCGTCGCCCACGTGCGCGGCGGCGGCGAGCTCGGGCCGCAGTGGCACCACGACGGCCGTCGCCAGCGCCGGATGCACTCGGTGGACGACCTCGTCGCCTGCGCGGATCACCTGGTCGCCTCCGGGTGGGCGGCTCCGGACCGGATCGGCGCCGTGGCCACCGGGGCGGGTGCGATGGTCGTCGGCGCGGCCGCGAACCGGGCGCCCGAGCTGTTCCGGGCCGTGCTGGCGGAGACCCCGCTGGTGGACCCGCTGGAGACGATGCTGGCCCCGGAGGTGATGCTGACCCTCGAGGAGTGGACCGAGTTCGGGGACCCGGCCAAGGACGAGACCGCCTACCGGACCCTGCGCGCCTGCAGCCCGGCGGAGAACATCCGCGAGACCGAGTACCCCGCCGTCTACGCGTTCACCGCGCTCGAGGGCACGGACATCCCGCCGGCGTGCGCCGCGATCTGGGTGGCGCGGCTGCGAGAGCGGGTGACCTCCGATCCTGCCGAGCGACCGGTCCTGCTGCGGGTCGCGGAGTCCCTGGAGGGCGGCGAGGACCTCCGCGTCGAGGGAGTCGCCTGGCTCCTGGACCAGCTGGACGCCGCCGACCTCGAAGGATGACTAGTCTCGAGGGATGACCAGCCAGCACCCGGACACCCCCTCTCCCGAGCGACGCCCCACCGAGCGGATCCACCACGGCGATGTCGTGGTGGATCCGTACGAGTGGATGCGCGACAAGACCGATCCCGAGGTCATCGCGCACCTCGAGTCGGAGAACGCCTACGCCGACTCCCGCACCGCGCACCTCGGCGCGCTGCGGCAGCGCCTGGTCGAGGAGTTCGTCGGTCACACGCAGGAGACGGACCTGTCGGTGCCCGTGCGTCGCGGGAACTGGTGGTACATCACCCGCACCACCGCCGGAGACGACTACCCGAGATTCACCCGCGTGGCCGACGCGGGCGCGATGCCGCAGGTCGAGCCGGGGGTGATGCTCGAGGGCGAGCAGGTGCTGCTGGACGCCCAGGCCGAGGCCGCGGGGCACGAGTTCTACTCCCTCGGCGGGCTGACCCTCTCCCCCGACCACACCCTGCTCGCCTATGCGGTGGACACCGCCGGGGACGAGCGGTTCACGCTGCGGGTCCTGGACCTCTCCGCCGGCGAGGTGCTCGACGAGTCCGTGACCGGCACCGGTTACGGCATCGCGTTCTCCACCGATCAGCAGTGGCTGTTCTACGCGCGGGTCGACGACGCCTGGCGGCAGCACCAGGTCTGGCGCCATCGGATCGGCGCCGATCCGGCCGAGGACGTGCTCGTGCTCGAGGAGGGCGACGAGCGGTTCATGATCGGCTTCGAGCGCTCCCGCGACGAGACGACCCTCGTCATCCAGTCCGCCTCCACCACGACGGCGGAGGCGTGGCTGCTGGACCTCGCCGCGCCCGAGTCCGCGCCCGTTCGCGCGGGCGGGCGGCGCGACGGCGTGGACTACGCGGTCGAGCACGCCGGGGACCGCCTGCTGGTGGTGCACAACGACGGGCACACCGGCTTCGCGCTCGCGCAGGCGCCGCTCGAGACCCCGGAGCAGTGGGAGGAGCTGCTGGTCGCCGGCGAGGGCGAGCGGCTGCTGGCGGTGGAGTCGTTCGCGGGCTTCGTCGCGCTCGAGCTGCGCGCCGGCGGGCTCGCCTCGGTGCGGATCATCCCGCGGGCGGCCGACGGGTCGCTGCGGCTCGATCAGGCCGAGGACCTCACCCACGGCGGGGAGCTGGACACCGTCGAGCTCGACGCGAACCCGAACTGGGACCAGCAGGCGGTGCGCTACGAGCTCACCAGCCTGCTCACCCCGCCCACCGTCGCCGAGCGGGAGGTCGCCACCGGTGCGACCGAGATCCTGCGCGTCATCCCGGTGCCGAACTTCGATCCCTCCCTCTACGTGGAGCGGCGCGAGTGGGCGAGGGCGGCCGACGGGACCGCGATACCGCTCAGCGTCGTCGCGCGCAGGGAGGTCGCGGCCGACGGGACCGCGCCCGGGTATCTGTACGGCTACGGCTCCTACGAGGTCTCGGTCGACCCGTCCTTCGTGCCCACGCGCCTGTCCCTGCTGGACCGGGGCGTGGTCGTCGCGATCGCGCACGTGCGCGGCGGGGGCGAGATGGGCCGGGACTGGTACGACCACGGCAAGCTGCTGGAGAAGAAGAACTCCTTCAGCGACTTCGTCGCCGCGGCGGAGCATCTCGGCGCGAGCGGCCTCGTGGACCCGGCCCGGCTCGGGGCGGAGGGCCGCAGCGCGGGCGGGCTGCTGATGGGCGCGGTCGCGAACCTCGCCCCGGGGCGGTTCCGGGCGATCATCGCCGGGGTGCCCTTCGTGGACGCGCTGACCACGATCCTGGATCCCTCGCTGCCGCTGACCGTCGGCGAGTGGGAGGAGTGGGGCGACCCGCTGCACGACCCGGCCGTGTACGAGTACATGAAGGAGTACACGCCCTACGAGAACGTGCAGGCGGTGGAGTACCCGGCGATCTTCGCCTCGACCTCGCTGAACGACACCCGCGTGTTCTTCGTCGAGCCCGCGAAGTGGGTGGCCCGCCTGCGCGAGACGGTCACCTCCGACCAGGCCGAGCGCCCGATCGTGTTCCGCTGCGAGATGGTCGCCGGGCACGGCGGCCGCTCGGGCCGGTACCGCAAGTGGGAGCAGCGGGCCGACGAGCTGGCCTGGCTGCTGGATCAGCTGGGGGCGACGGAGCTGCTCTGAGGCGAGCTCTTCCGGACCGCCGCGAACGCACCGACGCCGCGCTCGCCCCTCGTGGGGCGGGCGCGGCGTCGTCGTTCCGTCGGCCGGCGTACGGCCTGGAGCGCTCGGGCTCAGAAGGCCGGGATGACCGAGCCGTCGGTGTAGGTCTCCTCGATGAAGGAGCGGACGTCGTCGCTGTGGAGCAGCTCGTCGAGCGTCACGAGGGCCTCGTTCTCCGCGTCGGCCGTGCGCACCACCATCATGTTCGCGTTCGGGTTGCCCTCGCCCTCCTCGATGACGATGGCCTCCTCGGAGGGGTTCAGGCCCGCCTCGAGGGCGTAGTTGCCGTTGACGACGGCGATCGCGAAGTCGGCGAGGGAGCGCGGGATCTGCGCGGCCTCGAGCTCGGTGAACTGCAGGTTCTTCGGGTTCTCGGCGATGTCGCCGGTGGTGGCCGAGGTGGGGGCGACGCCGTCGGCGAGGGTGATCACGCCGTGGGCGGCGAGCAGGTCCAGGCCGCGGCCGCGGTTGGTGGGGTCGTTCGCGATCGCGACCTCGTCCCCGTCCTTCAGCTCGTCGAGCGAGGTGAGGGTCTCGGAGTAGACGCCGAGGGGCTCCACGTGGATGCCCTCGAAGGCGTGGAAGTCGTAGCCCTTCTCGGACATCTGGCCCTCGAGGAAGGCGGGGGTCTGGTAGAAGTTCGCGTCGAGGTCGCCGTCGTTCAGCGCCTGGTTGGGCAGCTGGTAATCGGTGTACTCGATGATCTCGAGGGCGAGCCCGGCCTCCTCGGCGAGGTTGTCCTTCACGAAGGTGAGGATCTGGGCGTGCGGGGCCGGGGAGGCGCCGATGCGGATCGTGGTCACGCCGTTCTCCTCCGTCGGCCCCTCGGTGCCGCCGGCGCCGCAGGCGGCGAGGGCGAGCGCGGCGAGGCCCGCGCCGGAGGCGAGCAGAGTGGTGCGGCGGGAGATGTGGGTCATGGGGATGTCCTTCTCGACGAGGGTGGGATGAAGCAGGTCAGCGGGCCGCGGCGCGGTGGTCGACGGCGCGGGAGAGGGCGGAGCCGAGCGCCTGGACGGCGATCACGATGACCACCAGCACGACCACGGTCGCGACCATGACCACGTTGTCGTAGCTCTGGTAGCCGTTGCGGATCGCGAGGTCGCCCAGGCCCTTGCCGCCCACGGTGCCGGCCATGGCGGTGTAGCCGATGACGGCGATCGTGGTGGTGGTGAGGGAGCCGATGATGCCGGGCAGCGCCTCCGGCAGGAGGACCTGTCGGATGATCTGCCAGCGGGTGGCGCCCATCATCTGCACCGCCTCGACCTTCCCGGCGGAGATCTCGCGCAGGTTGATCTCGATGAGACGTGCGAGGAATGGGATCGCGGAGATCACCAGCGCGAACATCGCGGCGTTCGGCCCGGTCACGCGGCCCACGATGAAGCGGGTGACGGGGATCAGCGCGATGATCAGGATGATGAACGGGAAGGACCGCCCGACGTTCACGACGAAGCCGACAATGCGGTTCACCCAGCGGGCGAGACCGCCGCGGGCGCCGGAGGTCTCGAAGAGCAGCAGGCCCAGCGGAACACCGATGAGGGTGGAGAACAGCATGGTGCCCACGGTCATGTACAGGGTGATCAGGGTGTTGGACCACAGCGAGGTGGAGGAGTCCCAGGTGGTGAAGACGGGGTTGTCGAGCCACTCGATCATGCGGTCACCTCCTTCGCGACGACGCCGGCGCTCTCGAGCTCGGCGAGGAAGTCATCGAGCCCCTGGCGGGAGATCGGCTGTCCGGAACGGTTGCGCAGGGCGAGCTGGACCCGCCCCACCTGGCGGCCGCCGATGGTCTCGATGGTGCCGGCGACGAGGGTCGCCTCGGCCTCGTATGTCTCGGCCAGACGGATCAGGTCATCTGTGGTGCGGAAGCGCTCGGAGTCGCCGTAGTCGCAGTTCACGACCAGCGCCTCGATGCCGGTCGGAGCCGGCGGCAGCGGGATCAGCTCCGCGCTGAGGGGGCCGTGCGGATCGGCGGCGACCTCGAGCAGGTCGCCGCTCTGGGTGATCCGCCCGTCCTGGAGCAGGGTGACGGTGTCGCACACCTCGCGCACCACGCCCATCTCGTGGGTGATGATGACGACCGTGATGCCGAGGCGCTCGCGGAGGTCGGCGAGCAGGCGCAGGATCTGCCGGGTGGTGGTGCCGTCCAGGGCGCTGGTCGGCTCGTCGCACAGCAGCACCTTCGGCTCGGCGGCGAGGCCGCGGGCGATGCCGACGCGCTGGATCTGCCCGCCCGAGAGCTGCGCGGGATGGTTGTGCTCGCGGCCGGTGAGCCCCACGAGCTCGACCAGCTCGGCGACGCGGCGCTCGCGCTCGGCGCGGGGCACCCCGGCGATCTCGAGCGGGTGGGCGATGTTCTGGGCGGCGGTGCGGGAGTCCAGCAGGTTCGCGTGCTGGAAGACCATCCCGATGTTCCGCCGGGCGGCGCGCAGCTGGGCGCCCTCGAGCGCGGCGATGTCGGTGCCGTCGATCTCGACCCGGCCCGAGGTGGGCTTCTCCAGCCCGGTCAGGCAGCGGATGAGCGTGGACTTGCCCGCCCCGGAGCGGCCGACGATCCCGTGGATGCGGCCCGGCCCGAGGTGGAGGTCGATCCCGTCGAGCGCGACGACGGGGTCCCCGCCGCCGGGTGCGGGGAAGACCTTGCGCAGTGCGTCGAGAGTGATCACCCCGGAATTCAAGCATCGAGCGCCCCGCACGCCGAGCACGCGTTCATCTGCCGCAACAAACGTCACAGACCTGCAGGTCCCCATGTGGACGGGGTCACGCCGTGCGGTCTGACATCTGTCATGGGCGGGCCGTGAGGGACACATCCCGGTCGATGACACCGCGCCCTGCCGCGCAGCGCCGTGCACGGGGAGGCTGGAACCATCATCAACCCGGAAGGACCCCACCCATGTTCCAGGACCTCCTCGTCCAGCTGCACGACCTCGTCTCCGGCCTCGCGCCGTGGCAGCAGGTTCTCGCGCTCGTCCCCGCCGGTGCGATCCCCTTCATCGAGAGCTATCTCGGCTCCTTCCTGGGCACCACCCTCGGCATCCACCCGGTCCTCGCGATCCCGGCGGCGGTGCTGGGGAACCTGGTGGCGACCTTCGTGGTGATCGCGCTGGCCGGCCGCACCCGGGACGCGATCGCCCAGGGTCGCGGGAAGCACGGGGGCCGCTCCGCCGTGGAGCCCAGCCCCTCCCGCTTCCGGACCAAGGTCGCCGCGGCGCTGGAGAAGTACGGGGTGCCCGGGGTGTGCCTGCTGGGGCCGTTCGTGGTCGCCTCGCAGATCTCCGGACCTGCACTGATCGCGCTCGGCGCCGCGCGCGGCCGGGTCTACCTCTGGATGGGCATCTCCATCATCCTGTGGGGCATCGTCTTCGGCGCCTTCGGCGGCCTGTTCCTCGCCGCGATCGGCTGAGCGGATACGCTTCGCCCCAGCTCGTCGACCGTTCCCACGCCGAGGGGAGGACCGCGGTGAAGACCCGCACCGCACGCCAGTGGAGCGTGTTCTACGCCTACACGGCGTGGTCGGTCGTGCTCATCCAGGCGATCTTCCCGCTGGGGGTCCTGCTCGCGTTCGGCACCCCGGTGCCCGCGCTGCTGGCCGAGGCCCCGGCGGCGACCGCGGTGCTGATCGTGCAGATGGTGGTCGGCGCCTGGTCCGGACACCGAGCGCTCGCACTGTGGTCGGCGGCGGCGCTGCCCGAGGCGCGGGACCGCTGGGACCTCCCGCAGGTGGGCAGCATCCCGGCGGACCGCTCGCTGCTCGCCACCGCGGTGCCGTCAGCGGTCATCGTGCTGCTCCAGCTGCTCGGCCTCTCCGCGGCCCCCGTGCTCGCCGCCTCGCTCACGCTGCTCGCCGCCTCGGCGCTCCTGCGATGGCGCTGGCAGATCGGGGCGGCGGTGGCGGTCGCGACGACGGTGATCGCGATGGCGTTCGGGCTCTCCGCCCCCGTCGCCTTCCCCACCGGTGCGATGCTGCTCGCCGTGGTGCTCACGGTGCGGATGTCCCTGTGGCTGGCGGCGATGGTGCGCGAGCTCGACGACGCACGCGAGGCGCAGGCGCAGCTCGCCGTCGCCGAGGAGCGGCTGCGCTTCGCCCGCGACCTGCACGACGTCACCGGGCGGGACCTCTCCGTGATCGCCGTGAAGACCGAGCTGGTGGCGCAGCTGGCCGAGCGCGGCGACCCCCGCGCCGCGGAGCACGGCCGGGAGGCGGCGCAGATCGCCCGCACCTCGCTCGCCGAGATCCGCTCGCTCGTGCGCGGCTACCGCGAGGCGGATCTCGCGACCGAGCTGCAGGGCACTGCATCGCTTCTGCGCTCCGCGCACGTGGAGGTCACGGTCCACGGCGCGGCCGAGGACGTCCCCGCGGCCCGGGCCGGCACCGCCGCCTGGGTGCTGCGAGAGGGTGGGACGAACATCCTGCGCCATGCCGACCCGTCGGCCGTGGAGATCACCCTCCGCGCGGACGGCGTCACGATCGTCAACGACGGTGCGCCCGAGGGCGCCGAGGTCCGGGAGGGCAGCGGGCTGGCCGGGATGCGGGAGCGCCTCGAGGACGAGGCGACCCTGGAGGTTCGCCGCGAGGACGGCACCTTCACCCTCGACGTCCGCTTCACCCCGACCGGAGGATCCCGATGACCGATGCCCCTCCTCGCCCGCTGCGCGTGGTGCTCGTCGACGACGAGCACCTGATCCGCTCGGCGCTCGCGACGATGCTCTCGCTCGAGGAGGACCTCGAGGTGCTCGGCGAGGCCGGGACGGTCGCCGAGGGCGCGCGGCTGATCGCCGAGACCACGCCGGACGTCGCCGTGGTGGACCTGCAGCTGCCCGACGGCGACGGGCTCGAGCTGTGCGAGCAGATCGCGGAGGCCTCCCCCGCGACCCGCTGCCTGATCCTCACCTCGCATGCGCGGCCCGGCTATCTCAAGCGCGCCCTCGCACAGGGGGTGCTGGGCTTCCTGCCGAAGACCACCTCGGCCGAGCAGCTCGCTCGCGCAGTGCGCTCGGTCGCGAACGGGCGCCGCGCGATCGACCCCGAGCTCGCCGCGGAGACGATCTCCTCGGGCGACTCCCCGCTCACCCCGCGCGAGGCGGACGTGCTCGAGTTCGCGGCCGACGGCGCCCCGGTCGAGCAGATCGCTCGGCGCGCCCATCTGGCCCCGGGGACCGTGCGCAACTACCTCTCGAGCGCCCAGGCGAAGCTGCAGGCCGCGAACCGGCACGAGGCCGCCGCGATCGCCCGCCGCCAGGGCTGGATCTGAGGCCCGCGGAGGCGACTCAGCCCGCCGCGGCCTCCGCGAAGCTCGCGTCGACGATGCCGGCGATGTCCAGCGGCTCGGTGTAGGTGATCTGCTCGGCGTCGATCCACACGGACTGCATGGCCTCGAGCTGCTCGGGCTGCGGGGCGAGGTCGGGGAGGTAGCTGTACATCGGGGAGGCCTTCAGCACCTCGATGTCCTGGCCGAGGGTGTCGGCGAGGATCTGGTAGACCTCGTCGGTCTGCTTCCCGTCGGCCGAGAGCTCCTGGGCGCCCTTGGCCAGCGCGGTGAAGAAGCCCTGCGCGAGCTCGGCGCCGACGAAGGTCTCGGAGTACATCACGCCCGTGCCGGTGGTGCCCTTCGCGGGGACCGCGAGCGGGGAGGCGATCCCGGCCTCCTCGATCGAGGAGGAGAAGGGGGCCGACGGGGTCGCCGCGTCGACGGAGCCGTTGGTGAGCGCCGGCTCCTGGTCGGGGGTGGCGAGGTTGGAGATCTGCACGTCGTTCAGGGTCAGCCCGCCCTCCTCGAGCATCGCCGCGAGCAGGTATCCGCCGGTCGCGCCGGGTCCGCCGGCCACCCCGATGGTGCGCCCCTTGAGGTCCGCGACCTCGCTGACGGTGCCGTCGTCGAGGAGGTCCTGGCGCACCTCGAGCGCGGTGGGCGAGTTCTCCGGGTCGCCCGGGGAGATGCCCATGGAACCGACGACCTTGAAGGCCACGCCCTGCTCGAGGGCGTTGAACATCCCGGCGCTGAATCCGGCGACCATCACGTCGAGCTGGTCGTTGGACAGCATCGGCACGCCGTCCTGGCCGGACTTCAGCGGGGTGAGCTCGAGGGTGATGCCCTCGTCCTCGAAGTAGCCCATCGCGTCGGCGATGTACAGCGGCGCGAACAGGGCCGAGGGCAGGTGGCCCACGCGCACGGCGCCGGAGGCGGAGCCGCCGTCGGCGCCGCCGCCGGAGCTGTCCTCGCCGGTGATGGCGGAGCCGCAGGCGGTCAGGGCGCCGCCGAGGGCGGTGGCGGCGGTGAGGGAGAGAAGGGTGCGTCGTCGCATCGGTGCTCCTAGGGGTGCGGGGTGGTGTGGTGCGGGGTAGGGGTCAGCGCTCGCGGCGCCAGGGCAGCAGCAGCTTCTCGGAGCGGCTGAGGATCGTGGTGACCAGGGCGCCGATCAGTCCGATGACGACCAGGCCTACGTAGAGCTTCTCCGGGATGAACAGCTGCCAGGAGTTCCAGATCAGGTAGCCGAGCCCGGTGGTGGTCGCGCCGGTGAACTCGACGGCGGTGACCACCACGACGGCGGTGCCGGTGGCGGTCTTCAGCCCGGAGAACACGAAGGGCATCGCGCCGGGCAGGACCACGTGGCGGAAGCGGGCCAGCCCCGTCGCGCCGTAGGCGGCACCGGCCTCGAGCAGCTTGCGGTCGATCGCCCACACGCCGGAGACGGTGTTGATCTGCATGATGAAGAAGGTCGTGATGAACACGGCGATGATCTTCGGCAGCTCGGTGGGCCCGAAGATCATCAGCAGGATCGGGAAGATCGCGATCTTCGGCAGCGGGTAGAGCGCGGAGAACAGCGGGCCGAGCGCGGCGTTCAGCGCCCGGGAGGCGCCCATCAGCAGGCCGACGACGATCCCGGCGAGCGCGCCGATCCCGCCGCCGACGGCGAGGCGCATCAGAGTGGGCGCGGTGTGCTGCCACAGCTCGCCGCTCAGCAGCATCTCCCAGCCCGCGGCGACGATGCGGGTGGGCGGCGGGAAGAAGCGCGGGTCGATGATCTCCACGCGTGCACAGAGCTCCCACAGCACCAGCAGCAGGATCGGCGCGGCGATCGAGAGGACCAGGTCGCGGGTGGCCAGGCGTCGGTCACGGGCGCGCTGCTCCCGGGCGGCGAGGAGGGTGCGCTGCTCGCGGCCGTCGGCCGTGGTCGCGGGGCGGGAGGCGGGGGCGGTGCTCATGCGGTCTCCTCGGCGGTGCGGGCGTCCTCGCGCAGCAGGTCCCAGATGCGCGAGCGCAGCGCCGCGTACTCGGGGTCGCGCTCGATCTCGAAGGAGCGGGGGCGGTCGAAGGGGACGGTGATGTCCTCGCGGAGGGTGCCGGGACGGCCGGACATCACGATCACGCGGTCGGAGAGGATGATCGCCTCGTCGATGTCGTGGGTGACCATGAGGACGGTCTTGCGCTCGGCCTCCCACAGGGCGATGAGCTCCTCCTGCATGAGCATGCGGGTCTGGGCGTCCAGTGCGCCGAGCGGCTCGTCCATGAGCAGCACGGGGAGCCGGTCGCGAAGGCGCGGGCGATCGCGACGCGCTGGCGCATGCCGCCGGAGAGCTGGTGGGGGTAGGAGTCCGCGAAGTCGGACAGGCGCACGCGGGCGAGCCAGTCGTCGGCGATGCGTCGGCGCTCGGCCGTGCCGGTGCCCGTCATCCGCAGGCCGAAGGCGACATTCTCCCGCACCGTCATCCAGGGGAAGACGCCGTGCTCCTGGAACACGAAGGCGGCGGGGATCCGGTGGCCCTCGGCCGGCATCGTCACGGAGCCGACGGTGCGCTCCTCGAGCCCGCCGAGGATGCGCAGGAAGGTCGACTTCCCGCAGCCGGAGGGGCCGACGATGCAGGTGAAGGAGCCGGGCTCGAGGGTGAGGGAGAAGTCCTCGAGCGCCCAGACGGGGTCGGTGCCGGAGAAGAAGACCTTCGAGACGTCCTCGGCGACGACGGCGCCGGGCGGGACGGCGGGAGAGGTGATGTGCATGCGTGCTCCTGGCCCTCGGGGCGGACGACGTCGTCGGCGACCGGCGGGGACGTGCGGGATCGATCGGTGCGGGACGGTGCGGGCGGGCCCGCGAGGCCACTCTAGACGGCCGTCTCGGAGTGCGGACCTGCGATCTCGCACGATGGACCTCTCGAGGAGTCCCCGCCACCCCCTTGACACCCGGGGCGGGGAGGAGGACTGTGCAACCAGTTCCTTACTTAAGGAGTTGGTGACATGCAGTCTGCGGCGGATCCGCTCTCGCGGGTCTTCCACGCCCTGGCGGACCCCACCCGGCGCGCGATGATCGAGCGCCTCGCCCGGGGACCGCTGCGCGTGGGCGACCTCGCCGAGCCCTTCGCCGTCTCCCGCCCCGCGATCAGTCAGCACCTGCGGGTGCTGGAGGAGGCAGGGCTGATCAGCCGGACCCCGCAGGCGCAGTGGCGCCTGTGCACCCTCACCCCGGAGCCGCTCGAGGCGGCGACCGACTGGGTCGAGGAGCACCGACGGATCTGGTCCGGCCGCTTCGACGCCCTCGAGGACGTGCTGCGCAGCATGCCCAGCGTGCACAGCGCCGAGGGCGCGCAGGATCCCCAGGACCCGGCTCGCCAGGACGGAGACCCCTCATGACCGACGACGACATGACCACCCCCGCCTCCTTCACCCTCACCCGCACCCTCGAGGCGCCGCGCGCGCTGGTCTGGCGCGCCTGGACCGATCCCGCGCTGACCGCCCGCTGGTGGCATCCCGCCGGCGTCGAGGTCGAGACCGGCTCGGTCGCGATCGACCTGCGCGAGGGCGGGCAGTACGCCTACACGATGACCGTGGACGGGCAGCGCTGGCCGACGGCCGGCACCTATCTCCAGATCCGCGAGCCGGAGCTGCTGCGCTTCACCTGGCGCGGCCCGGAGGACGCCGACGAGGTCTCGCCGCTGGTCACGGTCGCGCTCGAGGAGCTCGGCGCCGAGCGCACCCGGATGGTGTTCACGCTCGAGCGGCGCGTGCCCGCCGAGGCCGGCGAGGACGAGGACGTACGCGACGGCTGGCGCTCGGCGCTCGACGAGGTGCTGGTGCCGCTGCTGGGCGAGCTCGCCGGCGGCTCCGGCACGGGCCGTCCGCGGATCGTGCTCGAGCAGCTCGTCTCGGCCGACGGCTTCGCGGCCGAGCCCGACGGCGGGATGCGCTTCGTGGAGGCGGTGAGCTTCGAGGACCTCGACCGCACCGACGAGCACCAGATGGAGTTCGTCGCGACGGTCGACGCGATCGTGCTGGGCCGCGTCACCTACGAGATGTTCCGCGAGTACTGGCCGACGGCCGATCCGGAGCACGACCGGCTCGCCGGGCCGATCAACGCCCTGCCCAAGCTCGTGGTGAGCGAGACCCTCGAGACCGCGCCGTGGGGCGAGGGCGAGGCGCAGATCGTGCGCGGCGGGGTGGACGCCCTGCGCGAGGTGATCGCGCCGTACGGCAGGGTCGTCGTGTGGGGCAGCCTCACGCTGTCGAGGGCTCTGCTGGCCGCGGAGCTGGTGGACACGATCCGGCTGCGCACGGTCCCGACCTTCGTCGGCGAGGGGCTCACCTTCACCCCGCCCACCAGGGATCCGCTCGTAGCGCGGCTCGGCGAGCAGTGGCGCTACTCCACCGGGCACGTCACCACCGAGTACCACCTGCGGGACTGAGCAGCGGCGGGGGCGGCGGCGGGACGGAGCGCGGGGGCGTCAGCGCTTCCGACGGGCGCGGAAGAAGTCGCGCAGCAGGTCGCCGCACTCCTGCCCGCGCACCCCGGTGGTGAGCTCGACGCGGTGGTTAAGCCGCGGCTCGCGCACCAGGTCGTAGAGAGAGCCGGCGGCCCCTGCCTTGGGATCCATCGCCCCGACGACCACCCGCTGCACGCGGGAGAGCACGATCGCGCCCGCGCACATGGTGCACGGCTCGAGGGTGACGACGAGGGTGGCGCCGGTGAGGTTCCAGCGCCCGGTCGCGCGTGCCGCGGCGCGCAGGGCGAGGATCTCGGCGTGGGCCGTCGGATCCTCGTCGGCCTCGCGGCGGTTCCCGGCGGTCGCGAGCACCTCGCCGTCGGCCCCGACCACGACGGCGCCGATGGGCACGTCGGCGGGCTCGCGCTCGGCGGCGGAGCGGGCCTCGGCGAGCGCGAGGCCCATCAGCTCGTCGTCGCTCGGAAGGGATGCCGGGAAGCCGGGTGGTGTCGGGGTGGCCGGGGCGTCGGTCATGCACTCATTCTCCAGTGCTCCCCCGTGCGGCGAGCGCCGGGGGCGCGAGACCATCCTCTCCCCTGGACCGTCCGTCGGCCCTGCGCGGCATGGCACGGGGCGCGCTCCGGTAGATTCCCTCCCATGCGCGTTCTGGAGATCGACCACCCCCTCGTCGCCCACAAGCTGTCGGTGCTGCGCAATCGCGCCACCCATTCCTCGGTGTTCCGCCAGCTCGCCGACGAGCTGGTGACCCTGCTGGCCTACGAGGCGACCCGCAACGTCGCCACCGCGCCGGTGGAGATCGAGACGCCGGTGACCACGATGACCGGCACCCGCCTGACCAACCCCAAGCCGATGGTGGTGCCGATCCTCCGCGCGGGCCTGGGCATGCTGGACGGCCTCACCCGCCTGCTGCCGACCGCCGAGGTGGGCTTCCTGGGCATGGTCCGCAACGACGAGACCCTCGAGGTCACCACCTACGCGAACCGTCTGCCGGAGGACCTCTCCGGGCGGCAGTGCTTCGTGCTGGACCCGATGCTCGCCACCGGCCACACCCTCATCGCCTCCTGCGAGTACCTCCACGAGCGCGGCGCGAAGGACATCACCTGCGTGACCCTGCTGTGCGCACCGGAGGGGCTGAAGGCGCTCGAGGAGCAGCTGGACCCCGCGATCGACCTCACCGTCGTCACCGCCGCGATCGACGAGAAGCTCAACGAGAAGGGCTACATCGTGCCCGGTCTGGGCGATGCCGGCGACCGCCTCTTCGGCGTCGTCGACTGAGAACGCGGCCACTGACCTGCACGAAGGCCCTCCGCGAGGGCCTCGACGCAGTACCCTGACGCCCCGTCGCCGTCCCGAAATGTGAACAGGCGCTTGCCCCTCGGGACGGGACGGGGCATCCTCTTTGCCATGACCTCGATCGCCGCGCACCGCGAGACCGCCCCCCGGGTGGTCCGCTCCGCCATGCGCGCGATGATGTTCATGATGATGATGCCGATGATGCATCGTCAGCCGAGCCTCTGAGCGCTCACGACCTCTCCGAGATCGGCTGACAGGAGCCGGCCGGAGGGCGCGGGCTCCAGGTGCCACCGGGAGCACACCCCTCACCGATCCGCCTCAGGCGTCGATCACCCAGGGATCCCGGGCCCACCGCCCGCCGCGCAGGACGCGCCGCATCTCGGAGAACTCGCATCATGACCATCACCCTGGATCGACCCACCACCAGCACCACCGCCCCGCGCACCCGGTCCGCCGCGCCCCGCCTGCAGCGGGTGGGCGGGACCGCCTCGCGCCCCGTCGTCACCGAGGACGCCGTCACCATCACGGTGTCGGTCTCCTTGCCCGCCGGGACCGGCGACGTCGAGGCCGCGCTCATCGCCGACGAACTGCGCACCCGGGCGCAGCGCCTGGTCTCCGCCCGCGACGGCCGCACCACGGTCTCGGTGGACAGCCCCCGCGCCTTCGCCGCGACCGGCCGCGGCACGACCCGTCCCCTGCCGCCCCGCGCCCAGGGCGCCGCCGCGGTGAGCCCGCTGCGGCCGCGTCGCAAGGGGATCGTCTCCCCGAACTCGCCGGCGCGACGCGATGCGGAGGCCGCCCGCCGCCGCCAGCTGCAGGCCACGGCCGTCAGCCCCGCGAGCCCCTCGCTGGCCCCTGAGGACTCGCTGGTCATCGACCTGTTCGGCCGCCGGGTGCGGATCGACGGGCAGGACGTGGACTTCACCCACAAGGAGTTCGAGCTGCTGGCCAAGCTGGCCCGCGACTCGCGCCGCACCATCTCCCGCACCGAGCTCATGGAGTCGGTCTGGGCCGATGCACCCGAGGACACCGGTGAGCGCACGGTCGACGTGCACGTGCGCCGCGTGCGCACCAAGCTCGGCCGCTACCGCCGCCTGATCTCGACGGTGCGCGGCGCCGGCTACCGCCTGGACCCGGGCAGCGACGTCGCGGTCCTGGGGTCCTGAGGCGCGGAGGCGCCGGGCCGGGCGGGGTCGTCCCCGCTCCGGGCCCGGCATGCTCCGGCCGCGTCTGCTGCGCGCCGACCGGATCTGCCGCGCCCCGGCTGGGTCGCCGGTCGCGCGTGTCGCGCTCCGGTCGCGACATCGGCCGTGCGGGATCAGCGGCGAACTGCCATGGAATGCGACGAGCGGCCCGGAGCTCTCAGCCGACAGTGTCGGGGGCTCACGGACCGCTCGTCAGGCCTGTCGTCCGTCAGGGGTGGGTGCGGGCGAACAGGCTGGACGGGCTGCCACAGGTGGGGGAACCTGGCATTGTCGCCCGTCCGGCCGCTCCCCATGAGGGGGGTCTTGAGGAACGGCACATCTCTCAAATTTTCAATGTCTTCCGACGCTCGGAACACTACCAGCCGAACGCGGGGGTTTCATCCCCCGAAGACAGACTCCGTACGTTCTTCGCGTCACGCTCCCCGCTGGGGCTCGCGACGCCTTCCCGAACGACGTCGTGTCACCGAGTCTAGGCCCTGGATCGCCGTCTGTAAACGCACGGGGATGCCCTGTTCTTGCAGGTGACGTGCAGGAAACATAGTTCGGACGACACGCCGGGAAAAGGTCGAGCGATCCCCATGAAAGCGTCAAGAGACGCGGTCGGAGGGCACTTCGCGGACGCGGCACCGCCGCCCGGCCGGATGGTCGGCGCTCCGGTCGCCCTCGACGTCGGCCCCGCGCTCCCACCGTGCATGCTCGGTTCTCCCAGCTGCACCTCAGGGGTGATTCGTCCGAGATGCCCGATCCCCTGCGATGGGCGGCCGAAGACGGAGGGTGAGCGAGGTCGCGTCGTCGTGGCGCTTGCGCGGCACCCGCTCCGGGCCCAGCGCGTCCTCCGCTCGCCGGATCGAGGAGATCACCGCCCGCGGATCCGCGGAGAGAGCGCGAGCGAGCGAGACGTCGTCGTGCAGCCCCAGCAGCTCCACCGCCCGGGTCACGCCGTCGCTGAGCAGATGGACGGCCGCGAGGTCCGCGAGCGGGACCCGGCCCGTCAGCGCCTCGTCCGCGGCCGCCGGCTCGTGACGGGCGACCCAGAAGCCGCCGGGGGCGTTGCGGCACGCCTCGATCGCCTCGGCGCCGCGCTCGCGGCGCACCACCTCCTCGATGCGCCGGTCGGTCAGGCGCACGACGGAGCCGTCCCGATGCTCCAGGAGCAGGGAGGCGTCGCAGAGCACGAGGTGCTCGAGGTGCGTCCCGGTGCGGCGCACGGCGGCCACGGTGGCCGAGGGGCCGCCCGCCTCGAGGTCGCACTCGTGCTCGTGCAGGGAGCGGACCTCGCCGATCGCGGCGGCGAGGGCGCCGGCGAGCGGGAGGGAGGGGTCCTGGGCGCGGGAGAGGAGGCGGGCGGCGAGGGTGTGGGAGAACCAGGCGACGCCGTGACGGCAGCCGGAGCGGAAGCGGGCGGGCACCCCGGCCCCGTCCAGGACCACGGCGACCTCGCCCAGCACCCCCGCCGCGTCCTCGTCCGCGCCGGGCACGGCCGGGTCGCTGAGGGACGTGATGTGCACGCCGCCACTGTAGGCGTGGGAGGGGGTCGCCGCGCCCGTAGAGTGGTCCCGGACCTCTGCCGCGGACCCCGTCCGGCGGCGCTCAGCATGGAAGGGATGACCAGATGATCGCGCAGGCGCGCATCACCTCCGAGACGACCGCCACGGTGCATCTCGCGGACGAGTCCGTCGAGGTCTCCGGGGCCGACCTCCCCGAGATCCGGGACCGGGTCAAGCAGGTCTTCATCACCTCCGCCAAGAGCGCCGACGAGGAGCTCGACGTGGTCATCGTCGAGCCCGACGTGCGTCACCACCTGCGCGTGGAGCCGAGCGGCCGGATCTCCCCGCGCGAGGCCGACGACCGCCCGCTCTTCGGCCCCGGGGCCGACGAGCCGCTGGTCGCGCCGCCGCTCATGGTCACCGGAGAGCATCCCGCGGTCGACGCCGAGGGCACCTCGGCCGCGCGTCCGCACCGTGCGCGCCGGCGCCGGGCCGCCGCGAAGCCGCCGAGCACCGTGCCGGGCTCCGCGAGCGGTGGCGCAGAGACGACCGGGGAGCATGCGGCGGTGACGACGGGCGAGCACGCCCGCGTCTCGCCGTTCGCTCCCGAGTCCGTCGACGTGACGGTGGCCGGTGTCGCACCGTCGGCGGCCGCGTCGACGGCGTCCGCACCGTCGGCTGTCGCGCCCGCCTCGAGCTCCGCGGCCTCGGCCGCCTCCGCCTCCTCGGCGGCCTCCGCGCCGTCGGCCCGCTCGGCCCGCTCCGCGCCGTCGGCCGTCTCCGCACCCTCGGCCGTCTCCGCGCCGTCGGCGCCGTCGGCCGCTCCCGCACCGTCCTCCCCCGAGGTCACGACCCCGGCGTCGTCCGGCGTCGCAGCGACCGCCCCGGCGGCGAAGCGACCGCTGCCCTCGCGCGCGGCGGTGCCCGCCGACGGCCGCCCCACCCTGCAGGACCTGCAGTCCTCGACCGCGAAGCACCGGAAGGTGAAGGCCACCCGCGGGTTCCGCGGCTTCATCACGCGCGCCACCGGCGGGGTGATCTCCCCCGGGCCCGGGAGGAAGGAGCGCCTGGAGATCGAGCGCCTGGAGCGGATCCGTCGAGCCCTGGACGGCCCGCGGAACATCGCGGTGGTGAACCTCAAGGGCGGCGCCCACAAGACCACCGCCTCCCTCATGATTGCCGCGACCCTCGGCGTGACCCGCGGCGGCAACGTCCTGGCCTGGGACAACAACGAGACCCGCGGCACCCTCGGCTGGCGCGGCGTGCCCACCGAGCACCACCGCACGGCCGTGGACCTGCTGCACGACATCGAGACGCTCCGCTCCCCCTCGGCGAGCAACGCGGACCTCGACCCGTACGTCCGGCCGCAGGGCGAGATGCGCTTCGACATCCTCGCCTCCGACGAGGACCCGGGCTCGGCCGCGCTGATCGACGACCGCGCCTTCGGCGAGCTCGACGAGGCGCTCTCGCGCTTCTACCGCATCAAGGTGATCGACACCGGCAACAACGTGCGCGCCTCGAACTGGCTGGCCGCCGTGAAGAGCGCCGATCAGCTGGTGATCATCTCGACCGTCCGCGAGGACACCTTCAACGCCGCGGCCTGGATGATCGACGAGCTGCGCGCGACGGGACTGGGCGAGCAGGTCGACCACGCGGTGACGATCCTGTCCCACTCCTCCAAGGGGAAGTTCGACCCGACGCTGCGCTCGCGCCTGCTCGCGCACTTCGGCGCGCACACCCGCGCGGTCGCCGAGGTGCCCTACGAGCAGCAGTTCGTCGACGGCACCCACCTGGACTGGAACCGGGTCTCCAAGGCCACCAAGAAGGCCTGGCTGGACGCGACCGCGCTCATCGTCGACGGGCTGTGAGCCGTCGGGCGGTGAGCCGTCGGGCGGTGAACGGGCGGGCCGCGAGCAGGTCGGCCGAGCACGGACGGGCCGTGCCGGGGACGTGCCCGCGGCCGTCCGGACCTCTCCTCCCCAGCGTCCTGCCCCGCGCGGCCGTCCACAGCGCGGCGCCGGCCGGTCCGTCCGTCGGCGCCGACGCCTAGGGTGGGCGCCATGCCCGATCGCCGCCTCCACCTCGTCGTCGACGAGGACCTCGGGCCCGCGCTGTGGGTGGCCGAGCAGACCGGCCCGCGCCGGTCCCGCGCCCTGGAGGACCTCGCCGGCCTGCGCGCCGACGCCCCCGCCGCGATCGCCGCAGCGCTCGAGGACGCCCCCGACCAGCTGCGCCACCGCGTGCGGATCCCGGGTAAGGACGGGGACCGTCGCCTGCCCGCGCTGCCGCTGTCCGGCACGGGCCTGACGGGCCTGGTCGGCGCCGCGACCGCCCTGCTCGCGGCACGCTTCGAGGACGAGCTGACGGACCGGCTGGCCGAGCTGCTCGCCGACGGGACCGCCGCCCGCCTCGCCGACTCCCTGATCGCGATGCCGAACCTGCTGGCCGCCTGCGTGCTGGACCTCCGTGCCCAGGAGCTGCTCGCCGCACGGCACCTGCGCGCCCGCGCGACCGAGCGCTACGGACGGCCCGTCATGCAGTGGCGCGCCCCCGATCCCGAGGCGCCGCCGCTGCTGCACGCGCTGGTCGACGGGCATGCCCGCACCGCCTTCGCCGAGCACCTGCGCAGCGCCCCGCCGCCGTCCGCCGATCCGACCGGGGTGCTGTGGGCGCTGGCCGACGACGGCGAGCTGCGCGCCGACCTGCCCGCCCAGCGCCGCCTCACCACCGCCTTCGACGCCTTCGTCGACTCCGGCCGCCCCGGCGTGCGGCTCGGCCCCGGGGACAGCGAGCTGGTGGTGCGACTGTTCCAGCCGCCGGTCGGCACCGCCTGGCCGCTGCAGACCTGCCTGCGCGAGGACGACGGGACCGTCCACCCCGTCGCGGACCTCCGCGCCGTCGGCGACCTCACCGCCGCCGGCGCCGCCGAGGCGTCCGCCGCCGTGCTGCGGCTGGCCCCCACCGTGCGCACCGCCGCCGTGGACGACACCGGCGTGGACTGGCTGCTGACCACCGAGGAGGCCTCCGCGTTCCTCGCCCTGGACACCCCCGCGCTCGAGCAGGCCGGGGTGACGGTGCTGCTGCCCCGCGACTGGACCGCCCAGCGCACCACCCTGCGCCCCCAGGAGGCCGAGGAGGAGCCCGGCGAGCGCAAGGGCTCCGGGGTGGGGCTCGGGGCGATGGCGTCCTTCCGCTGGCGGGTCGCCGTCGGCGACACCGAGCTCACCGAGGAGGAGATCGCGCAGATCCGCGAGGCGCAGGCCGAGATCGTGCAGCTGCGCGGCCAGTGGGTGCGCCTGGACCCCACCACCCTCCGCGCCGCCGAGCGGTTCCTCGACGCGTTCAGCCGCCGCACCCGCAGCAACCGGCTCGCCGCCGGCGAGGACGGCCAGGTGCAGAAGGGACACCGCGACGAGGCGGAGCGAGCCCGCGCCGCCCGGCGCAGGCCGGACCGCCCCGCCGCACCGGCGCTGCCGCCGCCCGCACCGGTCCCCGCCGAGATGGAGGGGCGTACGCCGTGGATCGAGATGTTCTCGATGATCCTCTCCCCCGAGGTCGCCGACGTCGACTTCGGAATGTCCGCCCTGGTCTCCGGCGGCAGCAGGGGCCTCGCCCGGCTGCTGCCCGGCGCGGAGGGCCCCTACCCCTATCCGCAGCCCGAGACGCTGCAGGCCACGCTGCGGCCCTACCAGCTCGACGGGCTGAACTGGCTGTGGGCACTGGATACGCAGTCCCTCGGCGGGATCCTCGCCGACGACATGGGGCTCGGCAAGACGATGCAGGTCCTCGCACTGCTGTGCCGTGAGCGGGAGGGGGTGCGCATGGAGCGCCTGGTGGACAGCCCGCTCACGGACCGACGCGAGATCCCGCCCATGCCTGTCGGCCCCACCCTGCTGGTGTGCCCGATGTCAGTGGTCGGGGCGTGGCAGCGCGAAGCAGAGAAGTTCGCGCCCTATCTCTCGGTGCACGTGCACCACGGCGGGGACCGGCTGCGGGACGAGTCCTTCGTCGACGGCACCTCCGACCTCGACCTCGTGATCACCACCTATTCGCTGCTGGCCCGGGACCTGCCGCTGCTGCAGGCCGTGCCCTGGCACCGGATCGTCTTCGACGAGGCCCAGCACGTGAAGACCCCCGGCACGCAGGTCACCCAGGCCGCCCGCTCGCTGCAGGCCCCGCACCGCCTGGCGATGACCGGCACCCCGGTCGAGAACCGCCTCGGCGACCTGCACTCCCTGATGGAGGCGGTGAACCCGGGCCTGCTGGGCAGCGCGGCGAGCTTCCAGGAGCGGATCGCCACCCCGATCGAGGAGGACGGCGATGAGAGCGCGATCAGCCGCCTGCGCTTCGTGACCTCGCCGTTCATCCTGCGCCGGGTGAAGACGGATCGCTCGATCATCCAGGACCTGCCCGAGAAGATCGAGCTGCAGCGGGTGGTGAACCTGACCCCCGAGCAGGCCGGGCTCTACGAGGCGATCGTGAACGAGCTGATGGTCCAGCTCGACGGGGCCGAGCAGAACAAGCGGCGCACCCTCGTGGTCTCCGCGATCACCCGGCTGAAGCAGGTGTGCAACCATCCCGCCCACTATCTCGGGGACGGCTCGCCGCTGGTGCGCGGCGGCGAGCACCGCTCGGGCAAGCTGGAGCTGGTGGACGACCTGCTCACCTCCGCCTTCGAGAAGGGCGAGAAGGCGCTGCTGTTCACGCAGTTCACCACCTTCGGGCACCTGCTGGTCCCCTACTGGGCCGAGCGCTTCGCCGAGCTCGGCATCGACTCGGTGCCCTTCCTCCACGGCGGGGTCGCCAAGCGCGACCGGGACGCGATGGTCGCCGAGTTCCAGGAGCAGCGGGACCGGCCGGGGCTGATGCTGCTGAGCCTGCGCGCCGGCGGCACGGGCCTGACGCTCACGGCCGCGAACCATGTGGTGCACCTGGACCGCTGGTGGAACCCGGCGGTGGAGAACCAGGCCACCGACCGTGCCTTCCGGATCGGCCAGCGCCGCGACGTCACCGTGAACACGCTGGTCAGCGCCGGGACGGTCGAGGAGAAGATCGACACCGTGCTCGAGGACAAGCAGGCCCTGGCCGACCTCACGGTGGGGCACGGGGAGGACTGGCTCGCCCAGCTCGACGACGACCGGCTGCTGGACCTGCTCTCCCTGGACGAGACGGACGAGGACCGAGGGGACGGGACCCGATGAGCATCCAGCTGCGCTCCCGCCGGGGACCGATCGGCACCGCCTGGCAGGCGGTCGCCCTGCGCGAGGCCGCCGAGCGGCTGCTCGGCCCGGGCAGGGCCGGCCGCGGCCGCGCCGATGCGCGCGCCGGCCGCGTGCAATGGCTCGAGGTCGAGCCGGGCGCCGCCCGCGCCGCGGTCGAGGACCCCGACGGCGGCCTGCACCAGGCCCGTCTGGACCTGCCCGCCTATCGCGACGGGGATCGGGAGGTGTTCCTGCAGGTCGCCCGCGCCCACCCCGAGCTGCCCGCGCGCCTGGCGGCCGGCACCTATCCCGAGCAGATCGAGGCCGAGCTCGCCCCCTCGATGCTCTCGCTGCTGCCGCGGGACGCCGCCGAGCTCTCCCACGACTGCGACTGCCTGGACTGGCCCGGTCCCTGCCGTCACGTCTCCGCGCTCGTGTACGTGCTGGTGGAGGCGGTGGACGAGCATCCCGTGCACCTGCTTACCCTGCGCGGGATCCGGCTCGAGGAACTCGTCGCACCGGCGCGAGCCGCGGGACAGCCCCGCGGCGAGGACGCGGACGACCCGGGGGACGGGGCGCCCGACGCGTGGGGCGGGTCGGAGGCAGCGCCGGAGGCCGCGCCCTACGACCCGCGGCACACCGATCCCGCACGCCTGGCGGAGGTGGTCGGCGAGGAGGCCGCCGCGATCATCGCCGCGTTCTACCACGCGGGCGCCGCGGAGGCGTCGAGCGGAGGCCCGGGCGGGGAGCTGGTCGACGGCACGGGCGGAGGCCCGGAGCGGGGCTGAGCGCCCGCAGCGCGGCCGCGATCGGGCCGTCCACAGCGGCAGCGCATCCGGTCGGCGCGGTCGCCGCGCAGCACTACAGTGGAATCCATGCCGTCCAGCGCCGAGAGCCCCCATCCCCACGTCCCCGCGGAGGCGGTCACCGCCATCGCCGCCCTCGCCGAGAACGCCGTCGCCGAGCACCGCACCTCGGGCGTGACCTGGGCGATCATCGGCGGCCACGCCCACGATCAGGCGATCCTCGCCCACGGCGCGGCCGGGCACCGCGAGCTCGCGGACGGCCGCCCGGCCCCCGGCTCCTCCCCGATGGACCGCGCGACCGTCTCCCGCATCGCCTCGATGACGAAGTCCTTCACCTCCGCGACGATCCTCGCCCTGCGCGACGAGGGCCGGCTGTCCCTGGATGACCCGATCTCCGCGCACGTGCCCGAGGCGGAGGGTGCCTTCGAGCTCGCGGACGACGACCGCGAGCCGACCCTGCGCCGTCTTCTGACGATGGACGCCGGGCTGATCACCGACAACCCCTGGGGCGACCGCCAGGAGGCGATGACCTGCGAGGAGTTCGCCGCCGTGCTCCGCGGCGGGCTCGGCCACGTGCATCGCCCCGGCGGCGGGTTCGAGTACTCCAACACCGGCTACGCGCTGCTGGGCCGGGTGATCGACGAGGTCACCGGCTCGGACTACGCGACCGAGATCCGTCGCCGCTTCCTGGACCCGCTCGGCCTCACGGCGAGCGGCTGGTCCGCCGGCGAGATCGACACCGACCGTCTCGCGACCGGGCACCGGCTCGCCGACCGCACCGACGCGACCCGCTTCGAGGCCGTGCCGCTGGACTCCCCCGGCGTGTACGGGGCGATGGCGGGGCTGTTCTCGAGCGTCGACGACGTGGCGACCTGGGTGCGCTTCCTCGCCGCCGCCGACGCCGAGGGCAGCGCCTCGCGCGGGGCGGGACCGCTCGCGACCGCCTCCCGCCGGGAGATGCAGCAGCTGCATCGCCATCAGGCGCTCGCGCCGCTCCCCGCCGGACAGGACGGGGTCTCCCCCGGCTTCGACCGGGTGCGCGGCTACGGCTTCGGGCTGGTGGTCGAGCACTTCCCGGACCTGGGCGAGGTGATCTCCCATTCCGGCGGCTACCCGGGCTACGGCTCGTTCATGGTCTGGCACCGCGACTCCGGCGTGGGCGTGGTGGCGCTGGCGAACTCGAAGTACGCCCCGGCCACTCCCCTGTCGATGCAGGCGCTGCGGATCCTGCAGCGCGAGGCGCCGGAGCTGCTGGCGCGTCGCGCGCCGGAGGCGGCGCCGCGCACCCTTGAGGCGGCCCGCGCGGCGCTGGACTGGCTGCGCACCGGCGAGGACGGCCTGGCCGACGACTGGTTCGCGGACAACATGGACCTGGACGTGCCGCGAGCGGAGCGACGCCGCCGACTGGAGAAGGCGCTGGTCGCGACCGGGCTCGACGCCTCGGCGCTCGAGGGGCTGCGGGTCCGGGACGCCCAGGTGCTGAGCAGGGCGCGGCTGCGCTGGACGGTGCCCGCCCGGAGCGGCGCGGGCTCGGCGGGCGGCGCGGGCTCGGCGGGGAGCGCGGGCGGCGGCGGGACGGCTGCCGGTGCTGCCGGGTCCGTCGGAGGTGCCGCGCCCGCCGGCGGCGCCGCGACGGCGCCGTCGGCGCTGCAGGTGGAGCTGCTCATGGACCCGCGGCGCGAGGGGCTCGTGCAGTCCCTGGACACCATCGCGCGCTGATCGGGGCGCGGGGCCGGTGGCCGGCCTCAGGGCGGGCTCCTGCGCTCCGTGTCGGGCCCTGCCGCTCCGAAGTAACGCCGAGTGCGAGTCCGGGTGTCAGTCCGCGGGATGCTCGCCGGCGGCGGGGAGATCCCCCGCAGCATCGACCGGGCGCTCGACCGACCCTTCGGCCGGGGACTCGACCTGGGCGATGACGGTCCCGTCGGCCGCCGGCCCCTCCGGCAGGGCGGTTGCGTTCCCGTCGAAGATCACCAGCAGCACGATCGCGACGATCACGCCGAGCACCAGCGCGGAGCCGGCGCCGAGCCCGATCGCGATCATGGTGCTGCGGTCGCGCGGCGGGCGTCCGCCCGTCGTGCCGCCGGTGGTCGTGGTGGTGCCGGCGAAGGTGTGGGGCGAGGTGCCCGGGCCGGGCTGGCCGGGGCGGGTGCCGGGACCGCCCGCGCCCTGTCCTCCCTGCCCCGGACCGGCCGCGGTCGCACCACCGGGTCGCTGCGCCCACTGCGGGCCCGTCTGCGGCGAGGCCGAGCCGACGGAGAAGCCCTGCTGGACCTGACCGGCGCGGATCGCCTCCATCGAGGAGGGCGCGACCTGGGCGGCGGGCCGCTCGGGACGGACCGCGCCCGGGGCGTTCGGCGGCAGCGGGTCCAGGGTGTCCTGGAAGGTCAGCGGCGCGCCGTCGGCGTGGGTGAGCGGGTAGCCGGGCGGCACGCGCGGGAGATCGCGGCGCACCGCGTCGGCGTCCTGGTAGCGGTCCTCGGGCTGGGCGGCGACCAGGCGGCGGATCACGGCGGAGAGCTTCGGGGTGACGCCGCGCAGCAGCTGGGTGAGCTCCTCGGGGCGGAAGGCGCCGTCGTGCAGCTTGATCGGCCCGTTCAGCGCGACCAGCGCGACCACGCCCGCGGCGTAGAGGTCGTGGGAGGGGGCCGGCTCCGCCATCGCGAACAGCTCCGGCGCCATGTAGCCGGGGGTGCCGTTGACCATGCCGACATGCGTGAAGCGCACGTCGGTCTCATGGACGGCGATCCCGAAGTCGGCCAGGCGCGAGACGGGGAACTGGCGCCCGCGGGGCTCGAACATGATGTTCGCGGGCTTCACGTCGCGGTGGATCCAACCCTCGGCGTGCACATGGGAGAGGCCGTCCAGCAGCTGGTCGAGGATCACCACGACGGCGGGCTCGGCGAGCTTGCCGCGGGTCTTGACCACCGACTCGAGCGTCCCACCCGAGACCAGCGGCATCGCGATCACGACGTGCTCGTCCTCGGCGCCCCAGCCGTAGGGGGTCAGCAGGTGCGGATGGTCGAAGCTGACGCCCTTCTCGCGCACGAAGCGCATGAGGTCGGCGGAATCGCGCTGACGCAGGACCTTCGCGGCGCACAGCTCCTGGGTCTTCGAGTCCCAGGCGCGCCACACGGACCCGGACCCGCCCTTGGCGATCAGGTCGATGAGCGCGAAGCGCCCGACAATAACGTCAGCCATGATTTTCCCAGCATAACCTCAGCGCTCGGACCGAGGTTATGCTGACCTGGATCCCTGCCGCCCGGGCGCGTGCCCGGCCCGACCGTCCCGATCTGAGGGGGTGCCCGTGGACGCGCTTCTCGCCGCACCGCCTCACGCAGCCCCGGCAGAAGGCTCGTTCTGGGACCCCGTCGCGGCGACCTGGCCGCTGATGGCGCTGCTCGGCGCGGGCTGCCTGCTGCTGACCATCGGCTTCGTGGTGTGGCTGGTGCTGCAGCCCGACGAGCCCGAGCAGGACACCACGCCGCTCGTGGACAGGGCCGTGGACCGCGACCGCGGCCGTGCCGCGCTGATCCGGCGCCGCCTCGACGCGGACTCCGGCCGCGCGGACGTCTCGGACCCCGAGCTGCGCTGATCTCCCTGGGCGACCTGCCCAGCGACCCCCGCGCGGCCTGCCCCACGGCGCCCGACATGGTCTGCCCCGCCGCACCTCGCACGACCTGCCGCACAGGTCGCCTCCTGTTCATCTCGCGGTGACCGCCTGCTCATCCACGCCCCGCACCGCGGCCAGACTGCGCCCCTAGGGTTCCCGTCACGGCGACGGACGACACTCGGGGGTGCACATGGATTCGGGGCGGACCCTGATGATCGCGGTCGACGGGCTCGACGAGCAGGACCTGGCCGACTGCGCGCGCTCCGAACACGGGTCGAGCAGTCCGCTGGCGGCGCTCGCGGCCGCCGCCTCGCCGCTGCGGATCCGGGCGGGCGGCCCCTCGGAGCCCGCCCCGGCGCTGGCGACCCTGGTCACCGGCACCACCGTCGCGCGCACCGGCGTCGCGACCGAGCAGCCCTTCGACCCCGAGCGGCCCGAGAGCCGCTCCACCTGGTACGCCGAGGCGATGGCGACGCCGAGCCTCTTCACCGCCGCGCGACAGGCCGGGCTGCGCACCGCCGCGCTGCAGTGGCCCGCGACGGCCGGCGGCGACATCGACCTGTGCCTGCCGCTGGTCGAGGACCTGCGCCGCTACCGCAACCGCTGGGACATGGCCGAGCGCACGAGCTCGCCGCGGATGGTCGCCGACCATCTCGCGCCGCGCCGCGAGATGGGCGTGCAGCTCTCCCAGGTCGTCCCCGACGAGCTCGTCTCCGAAATCGCCGTCGAGGCTTTGGCCCGCGACCGCATCGACCTGCTCGCCGTGCGGCTGAGCGGTCTGGGGATCGCGCGCCGCGCCGCCGGGCTCGACGCCCCCGCCGCGACGCGGGCGCTGCGCGAGGCGGCCGAGGAGATCGAGGCGATCCTCGGCGGCTTCTCCCCCGGCCCCGAGGACCGCGTGCTCCTGGTCCCGGGGCGCCGGCTGGTGCCCGCCGCGCTGCTCGTGCACCCCAATGCCGTGCTCGCCGCGGAGGGGCTCGTCCGCGCCGAGGGCACCCGCCTGAAGGACTTCCGCGTCCTGGTCTGGCCCGACGGGCCGCGCGGCGTGGTGCACGTGCGGCACGGCCAGGGGACGGCGGTGCGGGACCTCGCCCTCGAGGCCCTCACGGGGCTCGCCGCGCACTCGCGCCTGCAGCTGCGTCCGGTGGACGACGGGGTCGGCGCGACCGCCGAGACCGACGTGGTCGCGGTGCTCGAGGGCACCTCGGGCACGGTCTTCGGCCTCTCCGCCACCCATCGTCCGCTGGTCGAGGGCGATGACCCCTACTACGCGGGGCCGCGCGCGGTCAGCGACCCCTCCGCCCCGGCGGTCGCCCTGGCGCAGGGGCCCGGGCTGCCGCCGGCCGGGGTCGAGGGCTCCTGGGCGGATCTCGGCGTGACCCTAGCCGCGGCGATGGGGCTCACGCTGCCCGGGGCGACCGCCGCGGGGATGTGCCCGGGTCCCGGCGGGGAGGGGACCGGCACGCACGCCTCCGCCCCGCTCGTCGAGAGCAGCTGACGGGGAGCGTCAGGCCCCGGAGCGCCGGGCGCCTCGGTGCATCAGGCGCCCCAAACCGACAAGCATCCCGGGGCGTCAGGCGCGTCGGTGCACGAGGCTCGCGCGCATCCGGCCCAGCACGCGCCGCAGCGGGCTCGGCGCCGGCTCGGCGACACGGTCGCGCAGGTCGTCGAGCGCGGGCGCGTGGTGGTGGATGTGGAAGTCGCCGTCGTGCAGGGCGTCGGGGGCGGGATCGTCCTCCAGCTCGCCCGGGGAGACCTCGACCTGCAGCAACAGCCTCACCTCGCGGCGGCCGTCGCGGTCCAGCACCACCTCGAGCGAGTCGACCGCAGAGGTGAGCTCCTCGGCGATGTCGGCCCGCAGCTGGGCCAGGGCGCCGTCCAGGGCGGCGGAGGCGGCGGCATCGGCCCGCACCGCCTCCCGCACCGGGTAGGCGACGAGGTTCCCGCCGACGTCGAGGATCGCGTCGATGATCTCGTGGACGCCGACCTCGCGCCCTTCCTCGTGAAGGGCGAGCTGCTGGACGACCAGGCGCAGCGTCCCGGTCGCGGCATGCCCGACCACCGCATCGCGCACCCGCGCGACCGCCCGCGGGCTGCTGTCCCAAATCACGTACCGGCCGACCCCTTGGTCTGCTCCGCTCATGGCGAGAGGATAACCCCCTCTCCCGCGCGAAATTCTGAACAGCGTCATGTTTTGAGCGGGTGCCCTGGAGGCCGACGCGCACCGCCGGCCGGGCGGGTGCTGTCGCGGCAGGTCAGCGGGCGGCGCGCTCGTCGATGCCGAGGGCCGCGCGGACGGCGGCGATCTGGAAGCGTCGCGCCTCCTGCGCAACTGGACCGTCGGCCGCGACGGCGACCTGATGGCCGCCGCCGGGCAGCTCGAGGACCTCGTGCTCGGCGCCGGCCGCGGCGAGGGCGGCGATCAGGCGCCGGCCGTCGTGGACCAGCGGGTCGCGGTCCCCGCCGACGAGGTGCACGGGCGGCAGACCGGTGAGGTCCCCGAGCGCGGGGCTGAGCCGCGGCTCGGTGCGGGGCACGGCACCGGCGTAGAGGCGGGCGGCGACCTTCAGGCTCTCCTCCCCGTGGTCCTCGCGCGAGAGGTCCGACCAGGGCGACTCGAGCAGCAGCGCGGCAGGGGCGTCGACCCCGGTGGCGGCGAGGGTCTGCGCGACGGCGAGCGCGAGCCCCGCCCCGGCGCTGTCCCCGGAGAGCACCCAGCGACGCGGGCGCAGCACGGTCTCGCGCTGCATGTCGGCGAGCGCCCGCAGCACGTCGTCGACCGCGGCCGGGTATCGGTGGCGGGGGGCGAGGCGGTAGTGGATCATCGCCCCGGCGGTGCCTGCGCGGCGGGCGACCTCCTCGAGCCACTCCCAGGTCTGGCGGGACTCGCCCTGCACGTAGGCGCCGCCGTGCAGGTGCACGATCGTCGCGGTGCTCGCGAGCTCGGGATCGATCCAGGTCACGGGCACGTGGTCGTAACGCACACGGCGCACCCGCGAGGGGTCGGCGACGGAGCGAGGGGGCAGGGACGGCCGCTGCGAGGCCAGGATGCGCAGGGTGCGGACGAGGCTCATGGGGGCATCTTCCCACGGGATCCGCGGCGGCGAGTCGGAGCGCCCCGAGTTGCCGGGCGCACCGGCGGGCGGGTGGCCGGTCGGCCCTCGCTCAGCCGGCCAGCTCATCGTCGACGATCCGGGGCAGCCCGGCGCGGAAGCCCGCGATCGCGAGCAGCACGCCGGTGCCGGCGAGGAACCACAGCACCATCGCCGCGGAGCCGGTCGCGTCCAGGAGCATGCCCGCGAGGATCGGGCCGATCGCGGCGAGGAGATAGCCGACGGGCTGGGTCGCGCCGGAGAGGCGGGCGGTGATCTGCGGGGAGCGGGTGCGGGCGGGCAGCAGCGCGATCGCGGTGGGGAAGGCGAAGCTGCCGATCCCGAGCACGCACGCCCACAGCAGGGGGCTCACGGTCGGGCCGAGCAGCAGGCCGAGATAGCCGATGGTGGTCAGCGCGCCGAAGCTCGCTACGACGAAGCGCAGGCCGGGGGCGCGGGCGATGACCGTCGGCATCACGAGCCCGCCGACGAGGCCCCAGCCGGAGATCACGCCGACCAGCAGCCCGGCCCTGGCGGGGCTGATCCCGGCGTCGGCGAGGATCTGCGGGAGCATGCCGAACTGGGTGTAGGCGTTCAGCGACTGGAGCGCGAACACGAAGGTCAGCGCGATCGCGGTGGGCGAGCGCAGCAGGGAGGCGCGGGGCGCGCCGGCCCGGCCGGCGCTCGGCGGGGCGGGTGGGAAGTCGTGCCCGGTGCGGGTGAGGACCACGGCCCACACCACGATCGGCAGCGCCATCACCGCGCCCCAGAGCAGCAGGGAGCCGCGCCAGCCGTCGGCGGCGCCGCCCGCGAGCGGCACGGCGAGGGACGCCCCGGCGGAGCCGCCGATCGCGAGGACCACGCTGTACAGGGTCATCAGCCCCACGGTGCGGCGTCCGCCGTGCAGCTTGATCCACGCCGGCACCAGCACGTTCCCTAGCGCGGGCCCCATCAGGGCCAGCACGGACAGCGCCACGAACAGCCAGAACACCTCGGTGCCCGGCCGCAGCAGCAGCGCGACCCCGGAGAGCACGAAGGCGGCGACGATCGAGCCGGTCAGGCCCAGGCGGCGCGAGATCGGCACGGCGAGCAGGCCCAGGGCGCCGAAGGCGAGGCAGGGCAGGGCGGTGAGCAGGCCGGAGGCGGCCGGTCCCTGCCCGTAGGCGGCGACGATCGGCTCCATCAGCGGTCCGACGCCGGTCGCGCCGGGGCGCAGGTTCACCGCGATCGTCGCGACCGCGAGCACGGCGAGCACCGCACCGACGACCCGGCCGCCCCGGCCGACGTGGCCCTCGGGCGCGCAGGCCACGGAGGTCGCCGAGGTCGGGTCGTCGGACTGCTCGGGGGTGCTCACCCCTCCCTTGTACCCCTCCCCTCTGCGATCGGCCAGGGCGTCCCATCCGGTGCCATCGGTCTCACGTCGGCCCTCGCCGCGCCGGTCAGGGGCCCGATCGGCCCTCGGAAGGGCCGGTCGCGGGCCGAACGGGGAGGCCGCGGCCGCCCGCCCCGGCCTACGCTGGTGCGCGGCCCGGTGCGCCGGGCCCGCCCCCACCCCTGCGTCGGCCCCTCGCCCGACGGATCCCTAGGACGCCCATGACCTCCGCCGCCGCCCCCGCCCCGGACGCGACCGCCCCTCGCGCCGTGCACCCCGTCGACCAGGTGCCGCCGCCCGGCCGGCTCACCGTGCTCTCGATACAGCACGTGCTCGCCTTCTACGCGGGTGCCGTGATCGTGCCGCTGCTGATCGCCTCGGGCCTCGGCCTCACGCCCGAGCAGACGATCCATCTGATCAACGCGGACCTGTTCACCTGCGGCATCGCCACCCTGATCCAGTCCGTCGGCTTCTGGAAGGTGGGCGTGCGCCTGCCGATCATCCAGGGCGTGACCACCACCGCCGTCTCCCCGATCATCGCGATCGGCCTGGCGGCCACCGGCGGCGAGGGCGGTGCCGAGGGCCTGCCGATGATCTACGGCTCGATCATCGTCGCGGGCCTGTTCACCTTCCTGGTCGCGCCGTACTTCGCGAAGATCCTGCGGTTCTTCCCGCCGGTCGTGATCGGCACCGTGCTGACCACCATGGGCATCACGCTGCTGGGCGTCTCCGCCGGGGACATCACGAACTACGCCGAGGGCGTCCCCGCCACCCGCGACATCCTCTACGCACTCGGCACCCTCGCCGTGATCGTCCTGGTCCAGCGGTTCTTCCGCGGCTTCCTCGGCACGATCGCGGTGCTGCTGGGCCTGGTGATCGGCACCGCCGTGGCCGTGCTGCTCGGGGACACCTCCTTCAGCGGCGTCACGGAGGCCTCCGCCTTCGGGGTCACCACCCCCTTCTACTTCGGCATCCCCACCTTCTCGCTCACCGCGATCATCTCGATGATCATCGTCATGCTGATCACGATGGTGGAGACCACCGGCGACGTCTTCGCCGCCGGCGAGATCGTCGGCAAGCGCATCCGGCCCAGGAACATCTCCGAGGCGATCCGCGCCGACGGCCTGTCCACCCTGCTCGGCGGCGTGCTGAACTCCTTCCCCTACACCTGCTTCGCGCAGAACATCGGCCTGGTGCGCCTGACCCGCGTGAAGTCCCGCTGGGTCGTCGCGGGCGCCGGCGTGATCATGATCGTCCTCGGCGTGCTGCCGAAGGCCGGCGCGGTCGTCGCCGCGATCCCCTCCCCCGTGCTCGGCGGCGCCTCGCTCGCCCTGTTCGCCTCGGTCGCGCTGGTGGGAATCCAGACCCTGTCGCAGGTCGACCTCACCGACAACCGCAACTCCGTCATCGTCGGCACCTCGCTGGGCCTGGCGATGCTGGTGAGCTTCAAGCCCGACATCGCGGGCGTGTTCCCCTCCTGGGCGCAGGTGTTCGTCTCCTCCGGCGTGACCGTCGGCGCGCTCACCGCGATCGTGCTGAACATCCTGTTCTTCCACCTCGGCCGCCAGCGCGGCGCGAACGTCGCCACCGACGCCGCCGGCCGACGGATCGGCATCGAGGACGTGAACGCCATGGACCGCGACGCGTTCGTGGGCACGTTCGGCACCCTGTTCAACGGCGCGACCTGGCCGCTCGAGCGGGCCTGGGAGGCACGCCCCTTCGCCGACGCGCCCGCGCTGCGCGCTGCGATCGAGGACGCGGTGCTGACCGCCGAGCGCTCCGAGCAGGACACCCTGGTGCGCGCCTATCCGGACATGGCCACCCTGGTCACGGCCGACGAGGAGCAGGCCGGCAGCATCAGCCAGGACGTCGGCTCCCTCGCCCTGGACAGCCTCGCCGAGGAGGACGTGGAGGCGCTGCGCGACCTCTCCGCCCGCTACGAGGAGAGGTTCGGCCTGCCGTTCGTGGCGTACCTGGGCCGCACCGACTCCTTCCGCAAGATCCTCGAGGACGGGGTGCGGCGCCTCGCCCACTCCCCCGAGCACGAGCGGCGCGTGGCCCTGACCGAGGTCGCCGAGATCGCCGGGGACCGCTTCGGGATCATGGTCGCCGACGCGAACCCCATCGGCTCCGCCTGGGCGCGGAAGTTCGAGTCGCTGCAGTGAGGTGAGAGGGCGCTGCCCGGGCGCATCCGTGGAGAGCGGTGCATGGGCAGTCCTCCCCATGGACGAGCGCGACGCGGAGCGGGACACTCGATCTGGGAACGGGGGATCATGTTCTGTGGAGCAGACACTCGAGCGCTGGACGCCTTCGGCGCGCAGAGCAGACGGAGCGCAGGGGCACTCCGAGGTGCGGGGGAGAGGATCGACACCGCTGTGGGGTCGGCCATCTGGACCGGTCCCGATGCCGAGGTGTTCCGCAAGCAGTGGAGAGCCTTGGCAGACGACATCGACACCGCCTGTGCTGACCTGGAGAGTCACGGTTCGCTCGCTTCCCGCCACGCCGAGGAGCAGGACGCGGCGAGCTCGATCGACGGCGCTGAGGGGAACGGCGGCAAAGGGACCGTTGATGACGGGGACGAAGCCCAGGGCTCGGACGGCCGTTCACCGGTCCCGCCCCATGACACCCAGCAGGACCCCCTGTCGAACATCATGACGACATCGCGGAAGTGCTCACGGCCGAGGAGTACGAAGAGCTCTCCGACCTGCTGGACCAGGCCGGGGACGACAGCTTCCGCTGGAACCCGTTCGCGATGAGCCAGGGAGAGGCGGCCGACGAGCTCGCCGAACGATTGCGAGAGCTCTCGCCCGAGCAGCTCAGTGATTTCCTGAACCGCTCTTCGACTGCCGAACTCACCGCCTTCGCCGACGCGCTGCGCGCGCACGGCAGGGAGTGGCGGCTGTTCGGCAGCAGCGACGACTGGACCTACATCGAGACCTGGTCGGATGCACTGCGCGACGCAGACCCCAGGCTGCGGGACAAGATCCATGCCGCGTTCCCGGAGTCCCAGCCGGACACGACCACATACGTGGACGATGAGAACCGCGGAACGGTGCCCGAGGGCACACCCGCGTATGGGGACCCCGGTGATGCTCCGCTCCTGCCGTCAGAGGAGATCCAGCAGCAGATCCTCGACCAGTACCGACGAGAGCGCGCGGGCAACCCGGACGCGGAGGACGTCGAGTACGCGCCGTGGATGGACGTGAACCAGCAGGGATACGGGGACTGCTGGATGCTCGCGAATCTTCTAGCCGTGGTGCACGAAGACCCCTCCTGGCCGGCCGAGCACGTGGTCGACAACGGAGACGGGACCGTCACCGTGACTCTCTACGATCACGATGGGAATCCGCGGGAGGTGACGGTCACCGACGATCTCCCGATGCGGACGGACGGCACCTACCAGGGGGCCTACGCGGGTCCCGGAGGTGCCGGCTTCGGGGACGAGAGCTCCTCAGCACTGTGGGTCGCGTACGTGGAGAAGGCCATGGCGGCCGGGTTCCAGGACGACAGCGCCTACGATCCCGGCCAGTACGAGGCCATCGTCGGGGGCTGGGACCAGGCCGCCCCCTATTTCACGCCCGACGGCTCCGTCGATTCCGTGGACGTGCAGGACATCGCGGCGACGTACGACAGCGGCGGAGTGCCGGTGGCGGCGCTGACACCCGACGCGGACAGCGCCTCCGGCACGGCGAAGGACAACCCCGCCTACGTCACCAACCACGTATTCGTCCTCACCGACTCCTACACTGCGAACGCCACCACCTACTATGAGTTCTCGAACCCGCACGGCCCCGACAAGCCGCCGCTCGTCCTCACTCCGGAGGAGTTCGACGAGTACTTCAGCGGCGCCGGCACATACTGAGGAGAATCTGTGCGACGGCGTGACCTGGTGATCGCCCCGGTGCTCCTCGGACTCGCCGCGTGCGCCCCGGATGGCCCTGTCGCACCCGGAACAGATGAGCCCGTGGAGGATCCGGAGGAGGATTCGATGGCCTGCCCCGACACATACGACTACCAGCTCCGCGAGGGCGTAGAAGGACCGGACGGGGAGCCCGTGCCGAGGACCGACTCCGGCGGGCGGATCTCGCTCACCGCGAATGTCGTCGACCACTCAGCCCAACCTCCGGTCGCCAACATCGCGTGGCAGACCTCGCCGCCCAGCGATCTGCCGGGCGGGGACCGGGTCTTCATGGGCCAGCAGGTGGGCGACGTCCTCGAGATCGACGGCGTGCGCCTGGAGGTCACGGGGATCTGCGCGGGTCGGGTCACCCTCGACGACGCGGGCTGAGACGAGCACCTGCTGTCAGCTCTCCGCCACCGGCCCGCGGCGTCCGGCAACCACGGCTCGACAAGCCATCGACGTGGGCGCGGGTCCGGGCTAGCGTGGCTGGAGCGCCCCCGCAGGAGCGCGGGCGCGACCCTCGACCGAAGGAGTCACGATGCCCCGCACCGTCGTCAGCACCGCCTCGACCGCCTGGAACGGCGACCTGATCTCCGGCTCCGGCAGCACCACCCTGGAGACCTCGCAGCTCGGCACCATGGACCTCTCCTGGAAGGCCCGCTCGGAGGACGCCGAGCAGGGCACGACCTCCCCCGAGGAGCTGATCGGCGCCGCGCACAGCGCCTGCTACTCCATGCAGTTCTCCAACATGCTCGCCGAGAACGACACCCCGCCCACCTCGATGAAGACCTCCGCGAAGGTGTCCTTCAACGCGGGCGAGGGCGGCATCACCGGGATCGCCCTGACCGTCACCGCACAGGTGCCCGGCATCGAGGACGCCGACTTCCAGCGCCTGGCCGAGGAGGCCAAGCAGACCTGCCCCGTCTCCAAGGCGCTCGCGGGCGTGGAGATCACCCTCGAGGCCTCGCTCGGCTGAGCGAGACGGTCGCACCGCCAGCGGCCGCACCGGTCCGTCCCGTGCCAGCTGTCGGAATCGGTGCCGGTTCCGACAGCTGCCATGGGATGGCGGCCGGTACGGTCGACGTCATGGAACCGATCCCCCGCCACTGGGCCGCCGTCCGCGAGACGCACACCTTCCCCGGACAGGGCCCCTTCGCGCTGACGATCCACGGCTCCTCCGACGTCTCGGTCGAGGACGCCCGGCGCGATGCCCGCGAGCGCATGGACGCGCTCGTCGCCGCGGGCGGCCCCGAGCAGGAGCACGACTCGGGCCTGGAGTACTACCCGAGCCGCCGCCTGCCGGAGGAGCTGCTCGAGGAGGTCCATGGCGAGGACGGCACGCTGATCGCCGCGGTGACCCGCAACCGCTATGGCGCGGCCGTGCTGAACACCGATGCGCTGCTGATCTGCGACGTCGACCTTCCTCAGGAGGATGTCGGCCCGTCGCGGTCGAGGATCGGCCGGGCCGGGAAGCGGCCCGGGCTGCTCTCGCGACTCTTCGGCGGCGGCGCCAAGCACGACGCCGCGCGAGAGGACTCCCCGGGCGAGCCCGCACCCCGCGGAGCCGACGTCCCGACCGGCAGTGTCGGCGGGGCGGCCGACGGGGATCACGACGCGGCAGCTCTGCCCGACGAGCTCGGCGGACCGGGCTCCGGCGAGCGCGGCCGCGTCCACGCCGAGCTCCTGACCAGCATCCGCGATTTCGGGGCGCGGCATCCTGAGCTGGGCGTGCGCGCGTATCGCACCCGCCACGGCTTCCGTCTGCTGGTCTCCGGCGCGGATGCCCATCCTGCGAGCGAACAGGCCCGAGCGCTGATGGCGGAGGTGCGCAGCGATCCGCTGTACATGCTGCTGTGCCGGGTCCACGACACCTATCGCGCCCGCCTCACACCGAAGCCGTGGCGGGTGGACGTGGACCGCTTCGAGTCGCTCGGCACCCGCACCGCCACAGCCCCCGAGCATCAGGACTGGGTGCACCGCTACCGCGATGCCTCCGCGCAGGTCGCGGTGTGCCGCCTGCTCGAGGTGACCGGCCCTGCCCCGACGGCTGACGAGGAGCGGATCATCGACCTGCACGACCGGGCGACCCGCCCGGAGTCAGGGCTGCCCCTGGCCTGAGAGCTCGGTCTCGAGGTTCTCAGCGCCGGGCCGCCCCCGGCCATCCCATGTCAGCGGTCGGCATTGGAGCTCTTTCCGACAGCTGACATGGGATGGCGACCGGTGACCGAAGGGGACGAGCACCGCGCACGGCCCGGGCAAGGCACCGAGAGGGGTGCTCCGCCCGGGCCGTACGTCGGCCGGATCTCGAGGCTCAGTGCGGCTGGGTGGCCTTCTCCGCGCCGGCACCGGTCATGGAGCGGACCTCCATCTCGGCCTGCTTGAGCTCGTCGTGCTCCGAGGAGGTGACCGAGCCGAGCCAGCCGAGGAAGAAGCCCAGCGGCACCGAGATGATCGCCGGGTTGGTCAGCGGGAACCAGGCGAAGTCGGCCCCGGGGATCATCGCCGTCTCGGCGCCGGAGACCACCGGGGAGAAGGTGATCAGGATCAGCGCGCTGCCGAGTCCGCCGTAGATGCTCCACAGCGAGCCGCGGGTGTTGAACCGCTTCCAGTACAGCGAGTACAGGATCGAGGGCAGGTTCGCGCTGGCCGCGACCGCGAAGGCGAGCGAGACCAGGAAGGCGACGTTCTGCTCGGCGGCGAGGATGCCGCCGATGATCGAGACGCCGCCGATCACCACGGCGGTGCGCCGGGCGACCCGGACCTCCTGCGCCGAGGTGGCGCTGCCCTCCTTGATCACGCCGTTGTAGATGTCGTGCGCGAAGGAGGCGGTGATCGTCAGGCCCGCCACGACCGCGAGGATCGTCGCGAAGGCGACCGCGGAGATGATGCCCATCAGCACGGTGCCGCCGAGCGCGTAGGCGAGCGCCGGTGCGGCGGAGTTCGAGCCTCCGGGCAGGGTGCCGATCACGTCCACGCCCACCATGTACGCGGCGGCGAAGCCGAGCACCATGGTGCACAGGTAGAAGAAGCCGATCAGCCCGATCGCCCAGACCACGCTGCGACGGGCCTCCTTCGCCGTCGGCACGGTGTAGAAGCGCATCAGCACGTGCGGCAGGCCGGCGGCGCCGAAGACCAGCGCGATCGCGAGGGAGACGAAGCCGAGCTTGGTCGCGCCAGAGGAGCCGTACTGGTGCATCGGCTCGAGGATGGTGGCGCCGTCGGGATGCTCCGCGACGGCCCTGCCGAGCACCTCGGAGAGGTTGAAGCCGTTGAGCGCCAGGATCCACACCGTCGCGACGCCGACGGCGGTCACCAGCAGCACCGCCTTGATGATCTGCACCCAGGTGGTGCCCTTCATCCCGCCGATCAGCACGTAGGCGATCATCACGACGCCCACCACGGCGATCACGATCGACTGGCCCACTCGGCCCTCGATGCCGATCAGCAGCGAGACGAGCGCGCCGGCGCCCGCCATCTGGGCGAGCAGGTAGAAGAAGGTGACGGCGAGGGTGGAGGTCGCCGCGGCGGTGCGCACGGGGCGCTGGCGCATGCGGAAGCTCAGCACGTCGGCCATCGTGTACTTCGCGGTGTTGCGCAGCGGCTCGGCGACCAGCAGCAGCGCCACCAGCCAGGCGACGAGGAAGCCGACGGAGTACAGCAGCCCGTCGTAGCCGTAGAGCGCGACGGCGCCGACGATGCCGAGGAAGGAGGCGGCCGAGAGGTAGTCGCCGGCGATGGCGATGCCGTTCTGCCGGCCGGAGAACGCGCGGCCGCCGTGGTAGAAGTCGCCGGCGGTGACGTTCTGCTTGGAGACGCGGATGACCACGGCGAGGGTCACCACCACGAAGGCGAGGAAGATCGCGATGTTGAAGATCGGGTTGCCGAATTCCATCAGTGCTCCCCCTCCAGCTCATCGCGCAGCTTCTCCGCGATCGGGTCGAGGTTCCGGTTCGCGTGGCGGATGTACAGCCAGGTGATCAGGAATGTCATCAGGAACTGGCTGATGCCCAGCAGCAGGCCGAGGTTGAGGTTGCCCAGCACCGGGGTGGACATCAGGCCTTCGGCGTAGGTGGACAGCAGCACGTAGGCGAAGTACCAGACCAGGAACGCGACGGTCATCGGGATCGCGAAGCTGCGGAAGCTCGAGCGCAGCCGGCCGAACTCCTGGGACTTCTGGACGGCCTGGAACTACTCGGGGGTGGGGGAGGGCGCGGCGCCGGGATGCGACGCCGGGCCGCGGTCCGGCGAGGAGCCCGGCTAGGGCGGGGGGCCGGAGGCCGCAGAGGACGGGGTGGTCACGGACACAACTCCTTCGTTCTGTTCGTCGCCCCGGCCCGGGGAGCAGGACCGGCGCTCCCGGAAACCCTAGCAGGTGTGATCCCAGTCATAGGCAGAGTGTGCGTCGCCCCGCCGCCCGGCCGAGAGGTCGGGACCCTCGTGCTGGTCCGGGCCACCGCGTAGGGTGAGGAGGTGCTCGACATCCTGGACCGCGCCCGGGAGCGCCTCGCCCGGCCCTCCGATCCGGTCCCCTGCGCCGTGGCGACCATCGTCTCCGCCCAGGGCTCCGTGCCGCGGCCCGTGGGCACCTCGATGCTGGTGGGCGCCGATGGCGCACTGCACGGCTCGCTCTCCGGCGGCTGCGTCGAGGGAGCGGTGCTCGAGGCCTGCCGCGAGGCGCTCGAGACCGGGAGGAGCAGCGTCCGGAGCTTCGGGTTCAGCGAGGAGGACGCCTTCGCCGTCGGGCTGATGTGCGGGGGCTCGCTCGAGGTGCTGATCCAGCCGTTCGCTCCCCCGCCCCCGGAGACCCAGAGCCCCCTCGGCACGGTCGACGACCCCGCCCCCGCCGCCTACGTGACCCGGCTGCCGCACGCCGACGCACCTCGGACGGTCGCACCCGAGGGCGACGACGCACGGCGCCCGGCCCTATCCGAGGGCGAGGACGCCGACGGCCCGCGCGCTGTCCTGCTCGCGGGCGACGGGGCCGAGGAGGTCCGCAGCGCGCTCACGACCCTGCTCCCCCCGGAGGCGCTCGAGGCAGGGAGCGCCCAGGTCGCCGCCATGCTCCGCGAGGCTCGCACCGGCACCCTCCGCCTCCCTGCGGGCGCCTCGACGATCGACCTGTTCGTCGAGTCCCGAATCCGGCCCGCGCACCTGGTGGTGTGCGGGGCGAACGCCTTCGGGCAGGCGCTGGTGGAGGCGGCGCGGCCGCTCGGGCTGCGGATCACGCTGTGCGACCATCGGCCGGCGTTCACCGATCCCACGGCGTTCCCGGGGGCGGAGGTGGTGCGTGCCTGGCCGCACCGGTTCCTCGCCGCGGCCGCGGAACGCGGGGATCTCGATGCCCGCAGCATGGTCTGCGTGCTCACGCACGATCCGAAGGTCGACGTGCCGGTGCTCACCACCGCTCTGCGGCTGGACCTCGCCTACGTCGGTGCGATGGGATCCCGGCGCAGCGATCGCGATCGGCGCGCGGCGCTGCGGGAGGCCGGGGTGGGCGAGGAGGCGCTGTCGCGGCTGCGCTCCCCGATCGGCCTCGATGTGGGGGCGGGGAGCCCTGCGGAGGTCGCGATCGCGATCCTCGCGGAGATCCTGGCCGTGCGGGCCGAGCGCAGCACCGTCGAGCCGCTGCGCGACGGCAGCGGTCCGCTGCATGCGCGCACCGCTGCGAGCGGCTGAGAGGTCAGCCCCGCACGTCCAGCCGCCACAGGTCCTCGGGCAGGTCGAGGTCCGCACCGTCGTCGAGATCCGTGCAGTCCACGAGCTGCACGTGATCCCGTCGGGCGCGGAGCAGGTCGCGGGCGCCCACGTCCGCGTGCGCTGCCTCCGCGGCGGCGGCGGTCCAGGCGGCGTCGAACAGCACCGGATGGCCCCGTCGGAGCCCGCCGGAGGCCTCGCGGTGGGCGGCGGCGGTGATCCCTCCGGGGCGGTGGGCGGCCAGCACCCGGGCCACCTCCGCCGCGCACGTCCCGGGGCGGTCCACCGGCGTGACCAGCACGGCGCGGCCCGGTCCGATCGCGGCCAGGCCGGTGCGCAGGGAGGTCCCCATCCCCTCGCGCCAGCGCGGGTTCTGCTCCGTGCGCGCCCACGGCGACCCGTCCATGACGGCGCCCACCCGCTCGGCGCCCGCGCCGGTGACGACCACGACCTCGGCGCAGCCGCCCTCGTGCAGGGCGCGAGCGACGTGCTCCACCAGGGGGACGCCGCGCAGGAGCAGCAGCGCCTTGGGGCCGCAGCCCAGGCGCCTTCCGGCGCCCGCGGCGAGGATCAGGCCGACGGGAGGCGCGGCCGCCGGACGGGAGACGTCGAACGACGCGGCGCTCACCGTGCCAGGAGGTCGCTGCCGAACACGGGCAGGTCCCGCACCCTCACCCCGGTGGCGTGGTGGATGGCGTTGGCGATCGCCGCGGCGGCGCCGACGATGCCGATCTCGCCGATGCCGCGCGCGCCGAGCGGCCCGGCATGGGGGTCCTCCTCGTCCAGCCAGTGCGCCTCGAGGGAGCGGATGTCGGCGTTGACGGGCACGTGGTACTCGGCGAGGTCGTGGTTGACGACGTGTCCGAAGCGGGGGTCGAGCTCGCCCTTCTCGTGCAGCGCCATCCCCACCCCCATGGTCATCCCGCCGAGGAGCTGCGAGCGGGCGGTGCGGGGGTTGATGATCCGCCCGACGGAGAACACCCCGAGCATGCGGTCCAGACGGATCTCGCCGGTCTCCTCCTGGACGCGGACCTGGGCGAACTGAGCGCCATAGGAGTGCATGGCGAACTGCTTCTCGGCAGGGTTCTCCGCCGCCTCCCCGATCGCCTCGACGCCGTCGGCCGGGGCGCTGCCGTGCTCGCGGCGGAAGGCGTCCGCGGCGGCCAGCACGGCCGCGCTCCAGCTGGCGAGCCCGGTGGAGCCGCCGGCGACGGTCGCGTTCGGCAGCGCGGTGTCGCCGATCCGCAGCGCGATGCGGTCCGGGTCGACCTCGAGTGCGTCGGCGGCGACCTGGGTGAGAGCGGTCCAGGTGCCGGTGCCGAGGTCGGCGGCGCCGATGCCCACCTCGTAGACCCCCGCCTCGTGACGGATCCGGGCCTTCGAGCCGGGCTGCCGGGCGGCGGGGTAGGTCGCCGAGGCGACGCCGGTGCCGATCAGCCATCCGCCCTCCCGGCGGGCACGGGGCCGCGGGTCGCGGTCGGCCCAGCCGAAGCGGGCGGCGCCCTCGCGCAGGCAGTCGATCAGCCGGCGTCGGTTGAAGGGCATCCCGGTGTCGGGGTCACGCTCCGGCTCGTTGCGAACCCGCAGCTCGATCGGGTCCAGCCCGCAGGCCTCGGCGAGCTCGTCCATCATGATCTCCGGGCCCACCATCCCCGGTGCCTCGCCGGGGGCCCGCATCCAGGAGGGGACGGCGAAATCCAGCGGCAGCACGCGCTGGGTGATGCGACGGTGCTCGCCGGCGTACATCTGCCGAGAGGGCTTGATCGCCATCTCGGGGAACTCCTTGGTGTGCGAGGAGCTGGAGACCGCCTCGAGCCCGAAGGCGGTGATCGTGCCGTCGGCCCGGGCCCCGATCCGGAGGTGCTGGGAGGTGGCGGGCCGGTACCCGGTCAGCGCGAACATGTGCTGGCGGGTGACGGCGTGCTTCACCGCGCGGCCGGGCACGGCGTGCGCGGCCATCGCCGTGAGCATCATGTCCGCGTGGGGCAGGCCCTTGGAGCCGAAGCCGCCGCCGACGTGCGGGCTGATGATCCGCAGCTGCTCGGGGTCGATGCCCAGCATCGGGGCGAGGGTCTGCCTTGCGGGGTGCACGCCCTGGGTGGAGGTCCACAGCGTGAGCTGCTCGCCGTCCCAGCGGGCGATGGTGGTGTGCGGCTCCATCGGGTTGTTGTGCTCGAAGGGGGTGGAGTACCGCTGGTCCACCACGATCTCCGCGGCGGCGAGCGCGGCCTCGAGGTCACCGGTGTCGATGTCGTCACCGCCGCCCTCGGGTTCGCGCACAGCGGGGTGGTCCGGGCGGAAGACGGCATCGTGCGGTGCGGCCTCGGTGGTGACCACGACGAGGTCGGCGGCCTGGCGGGCCGCCTCCGGGGTCTCGGCGAGGACGGCGCCGAGGTACTGGCCGCGGAAGCCGATCCGGTCGTCCTGGAGGATTGCGAGCTCGCCGTCGTCGGTGTCGGCGAGCCGGAGGGCGTTCTCGTGGGTGATCACGCGCACCACTCCGTCGAGCGCGAGCGCGGCTGTGGCGTCGATGGCGGTGACGCGGCCGAGCGCGATCGTCGAGCACAGAGGGAAGAGATGGAGCGGATCCTCGACCGGGTGCTCGTAGGCGTAGGGGGCGAGGCCGCGCACCTTGTCGGGCCCGTCCAGACGCATCCGCGGGGTGCCGATCGAGGAGGCGCGCAGGAGGTCACTCATCACGGGGCTCCTCGTTCTCCTCGCCCAGGCCGGCGAGCTCGGCGAGCACGCTCACCATCACGCCCTGGGCCATCGTCACCTTGAACTCGTTGCCCTCCGCAGGACGGGCCTGCTCGAGCTCGGCCGCCGCGGCCCGGCGGAAGCTCTCGCGGGTGGCGGGGGCGCCGGCGAGGAGCTGCTCGGCGCGGCGCGCGCGCCAGGGGGCGTGGGCGACGCCTCCGAGGGCGATCCTCGCGGAGAGGATCGTGGGCCGCGCGCCGTCCGGGTCGAGCTCGAGCACCGCGGCGACCGAGACCAGGGCGAAGGCGTAGGAGGCGCGGTCGCGGATCTTGCGATACGTGGAACGGGTGCGGGCTGCGCGGTCCGGCGGGGGCAGCTCGACGGCGGTGATCAGGTCGCCGTGCTCGAGGACAGTGTCGCGCTCGGGCTCGTCCCCCGGAAGGCGGTGCAGCGCGGTGAGAGGCAGGCGCTTCTCGCCGTCGTTGCCCAGCACCACCACGGTCGCGTCCAGGGCGGCGAGCGCGACCGCCATGTCGGAGGGGTGGGTGGCGATGCACGCGTCGGAGGCGCCGAGGATCGCGTGGTAGCGGGTGTAGCCCCCGAGCGCCGAGCAGCCGCTGCCCGGGGCGCGCTTGTTGCAGGGGGTGGTGGGGTCCTGGAAGTAGACGCAGCGGGTGCGCTGCAGCAGGTTCCCGCCGGTGGTGGCGGCGTTGCGCAGCTGGCCCGAGGCGCCGGAGAGGAGGGCGCGGGAGAGCATCGGGTGGTCGCGGCGCACGCGCGGATCGGCGGCGAGATCGCTGTTGCGGACCATGGCGCCGACGCGCAGGCCGCCGTCCGGCAGCTCCTCGATGTCCGCGAGGTCGAGCCGGCCGAGGTCGACCAGCAGATCGGGGGCGGTGATCCCGAGCTTGAGGTGGTCGACGAGGTTGGTGCCGCCGGCGAGGTAGGTCGCGCCGGGCCGTTCGGCGACCGCGGCGACGGCGCCGGCGGGGTCGTCCGCGCGTGCATAGTCGAAGGGTCTCATCGGTCCGTCCCCTCGCTCGCGGTGCTTGCCCCGGCCGCCTGCTGGACGGCGGCGACGATGTTGACGTAGGCGCCGCAGCGGCACAGGTTTCCGCTCATCCGCTCGCGGATCTCGTCCTCGGTGAGCTCGATCGGGTGGTCGTGGCCGTGGTCGTCGGTGACCACGCTGGGGTGCCCGTCGGCCGCCTCGCGGAGCACGCCGGTCGCGGAGCAGATCTGCCCGGGGGTGCAGTAGCCGCACTGGAAGGCGTCCTGCTCGAGGAAGGCGGTGTGCAGGGCGGAGAGCTCGCCGTCGGGGGCGAGGCCGTTCGAGGTGAGCACCTCCGCTCCGTCGAGGGACACGGCCAGCAGCAGGCAGGAGTTCAGCCGCCGCCCGTCGACCAGCACGGTGCAGGCACCGCACTGGCCGTGGTCGCAGCCCTTCTTCGGGGACATGTTCCCCAGGTGGTCCCGCAGCGCGTCGAGCAGGGTGGTGCGCGGGTCGACGGTCAGGTCATGCGGCTGACCATCGATGACGAGGTGCACTGGATGGCCCATCGGGCGCCTCCGGATCAGGTCGGGGTTCCACCGTACCGGCCGACCGAGGGCTCGGCCACCGGTTCCACCGGACACCGACCGATCGTTCGCCTGAGCCGAGGGGCACGATCTCCGCAGTGGCAGGACCGGCGCGGCCGCGTTCGCAGCGCCGCGGTCCCGTCGTCGCTGCGACACCGTCGGCGCCGCGGGTCAGCCGCTGAAGCCGCCGGAGTGCGCCATGTCCTTGAACCGCGAGTAGTGGCCCTCGAAGGCGACGGGGATCGTCTTGGTCGCGCCGTTACGGTGCTTGGCCACGATCAGGTCCGCCTCGCCGGCGCGGGCGGACTCCTTCTCGTAGTAGTCCTCGCGGTGGATCAGGAGGATGACGTCGGCGTCCTGCTCGATCGACCCGGACTCTCGCAGGTCCGACATCATCGGGGTCTTGTCGGTGCGCTGCTCGCTGCCTCGGTTCAGCTGCGAGATCGCGATGACGGGGCAGTCGATCTCCTTGGCCAGCAGCTTCAGGGCTCGGGAGAACTCCGAGACCTCCTGCTGACGGGACTCGACCTTCTTGCCCGAGCTCATCAGCTGCAGGTAGTCGATGACCACGAGACGGAGGTCGTGCTTCTGCTTCAGGCGGCGGCACTTGGCGCGGATCTCCATCAGCGACATGTTCGCGGAGTCGTCCATGAACAGCGGCGCATCGGCGATCCGGCTCATGGCGCGGGCCATGGACTGCCAGTCCCGGTCGTCCATCGAGCCGTCGCGCATGCGGTTCATCGGCACCTGCGACTCGGCCGAGAGCAGACGCATCGTGATCTCGGTCTTGTCCATCTCCAGGGAGAAGATGACCGAGGTCTGGCCGTTGTGGATCGAGGCGGAGCGCAGCACGTCCATGCCGAGGGTCGTCTTGCCCATGGCGGGGCGGCCCGCGAAGATGATCATCTGCCCGCCGTGGAGGCCCTGGGTGAGCTCGTCGAGCTCGGCGAAGCCGGTGGGCACGCCGGTGACCTGGCCGCCGCGGTTCTGGGTCGCCTCGATCGCGTTGAGGGTCTCGTCGATCACTTCGCCCAGCGGCAGGAAGTCGTCGCTCTGGCCGCGCTCGGTGACCGCGTAGATCTGGGCCTGCGCCTCGTTGATGACCTCGTCGACCTCGCCGCCGTCGGCCGCGTAGCCGAGCTGGACGATGCGGGTGCCGGCCTCGACGAGGCGTCGCAGCTGGGCGCGCTCGACCACGATCTCGGCGTAGTAGCCGGCGTTCGCGGCGGTGGGGACCATGTCGATGAGGTCCGCGAGATAGGCGCCACCGCCCACGCGCTGCAGCTCGCCGCGCTTGGAGAGCTCGTCGGAGACGGTGACCAGGTCCGCGGGCTCGCCGCGGCCGTACAGGTCGATGATCGCCTCGTAGATCATCTCGTGCGCGGGGCGGTAGAAGTCGTTGCCGCGCACGGTCTCGACGACGTCGGCGATCGCGTCCTTGGACAGCATCATGCCGCCCAGCACGCCGCGCTCGGCGGCGAGGTCCTGGGGCGGGGTGCGCTCCAGCGCGCGGTCGGATCCGGCTTCGAAGGCTTCGGTGGATGTCACCGAGCCAGTCTAGGAAGTCCGACGGACGGACGGGACGTGATCCTTCCGTCGGTGGAGAGGTCGGTGCTGGGGAGGAGAGGTCGCACGGGCCGACGCCTCCGGCCCGGCAGACGAGCCGTCGCGGCCGACGGCGCCGAGCGGTCGACAGCGCCGAGCGGCCCACGGCACAGCGCAGCCCACGGCACAGCGCAGCCCGAGCCGTCGGCGGGCCGGATGAGGCGCATCCCTCACCCATTCACTCAAACCTTGAAGTCAATGTTTCTCCTCCTCTACGTTCGCCGGGCACTCTCCCCCGACGGAAGGACCCTCATGGCCGCCTCGTCCCGCACCGGAATGGCCTCTGACCTCGGCCTGCTCGTGGCCCGCATCCTGCTCGGCGCGATCTTCGCCGCGCACGGCTACCAGAAGCTCGTCACCTTCGGCCTCGCCGGAGCGACCGAGAGCTTCCGCGGCATGGGGGTGCCGGCCCCCGAGATCGCCGCTCCCGTCGTCGCGATCGTCGAGCTCGTCGGCGGCGTCGCGCTGATCGCCGGCGCCTTCACCGGCATCGTCGGCCTGCTGCTCGCGATCGACATGCTCGTCGCCGCGCTCCTGGTGCACCTTCCCCAGGGCGTCTTCATCGACGCCGGCGGCTGGGAGCTGGTCGGCGCGCTCGGCGCCGGTGCGCTCGCGATCGCCGCGGTCGGGGCGGGGCGCTTCTCGCTCGACGCTCTGCTGCGCGGCCGACGCGGCTCCCGCAGCCGCGCCTCCTCCGCCGCCGCCGCGGCGGCCTGACCCGGGAGGGTCCCGCTCCGGCGTCTCCGGCCGCCATCACCTGTGCCCGGCACGGCCCCTGACGGGGGGCGGTGCCGGGCACAGTGGATTCGGCTCGGGCTCAGGCGCGCTGGGGCATCCCGAGCACGTAGGAGGCCTGGGCGAGGTGCTGGATCGCGTCGTCGACGATGCTCACCAGGCGGGCGCCGCGGGAGACGGGCGGGTCCCAGGCCTCGTCGACGATGTCGCCGAGGTCGAAGGCGGCGAGCTCGTCGAGGTAGTACTCCAGCGCATCGAGGGAGGCGAGGACGTAGTCCAGCAGCGCCTCGCCGTCCTGGACCTCGATCGCGCGGGCCTGCTCGGGGCTGTGGCCGTAGCCGACGGCGGCCCCCTCCGCGCCGAGCCCGAGGCGCTCGCCGAAGTCGTCCTTGGCCCACACCTCCTCCTGGCCGGTGAGCGCGGCGACCTGGACGTCGATCTCGCGCCCGGTGTGCCACAGCAGCCAGGCGATCGAGTTGGGGTGCCCGCCGGGGTGGGCGGCGAGCTCCAGGGGGCCCAATCGGCCGCGCAGGGAGTCGGCCACGTGACGGGGGCGGGAGGCGAGATCGCGGAGCAGGTCGATGGCGTCCATGGTCCGACGGTACCCGCCGGCGCGCCCCTCGGTCCCCAGGTCGCCGAGGATGACCTCAGCAGGTGCGGGCTCCGCGCCAAAACGAGGGCCAGGGTCCGGCACATCAGGATGCCTGCGGGCCTGAGGGCCGGAGGGCCGGAGGGCCGGAGTGCCGGCGAGCCGGCGAGCCGGCGGGCTTGCGGGCCGGCGGGCCGGCGGGCCGGCGGGCCGGCGGCGAGGTCAGGTCGCGGCGCATGGCGTGCCACTACGGCTATATAGGCATACAGGTACGCCATACGCCACTACTCGACCAGGGCCCCCGCGGCGGGGCGAGAGCAGGGCCGGCAGGGGCGGGGCCAGGCGAGAGCAGGGCCGGCAGGGGCGGGGCCAGGCGAGAGCAGGGCCAGGCGAGCAGGGGCGGGCGAGCAGGGCCAGGCGAGAGCAGCGCTGGGCCGGGCGAGCAGGAGCGGGGCCAGGCGAGAGCCGGCGGAACAGGTCCGTGCCAAGGCCGTCGGGGCAGGTCCGAGCGGGCGCAGGAGCCGGCCCGGGGAGACGCGGCACAGGTGGGGCGCGGCCCTCCGGTGTTCAGTCCTCGGCGATGACGCCGACGGCCTGATCGGGGTGGCGCTGCAGCCAGCTCTCGAGGAAGGGGCAGATCACCAGCACGGGAAGGGCGGCGGCCCGCGCCTCGGCGAGCACGGTGCGCACGAGCACGGAGGCGACGCCCTCGCCGCGGTGCTCGGGGTCGGTGACGGTGTGGATCAGCTCGATCCGGCGCCGTGTGCGCTCGTAGATCATGATCCCGACCACCTCGCCGCCGCGCACCGCCTCATAGCGTCCGGCCCGGGCGTTGTCCCTGACGGCGATCGTCTCCCCGGGCCCATGCGCGTGCTCCTCGGGGAGGCCGTCGGCTCCGATCGTCATGGCGGGGCCCCCTTTCGGCCGGTGCCTCCACGCTACGCCAGGCGGACGTCCCTGTCAGGACCGCGCAGGCGGGTCGCCCCGCCCGGGCCTCCCGTCGGCCGCGCGCGTGCGACGATGCTGGACGTGATCCCGGACCCCGCGCAGCCCCTCACCCCCTCCCCCGCTCCCGACGCACCCGCACCGCGAAGCACGGCCCCGACCGCGGAGGACTCCGCCTTCTCCCGCGCCGCGGACGCGCTGCAGCGCCACCGCGAGCCTTCGGAGGTCTGGGGCGACGAACGGGAGGCCGTGAGCCTCGCTCTGCGCTGGGCGGCCGCGCACACCACCGTCGCCACCGACCCCAAGACCACCGCCCGCAGCGCCGAGGAGCTGCAGGCCGAGGTGGGCGCGACCATCACCGAGGACGGCATCGGCGCCGCCCGCGCGATGGAGCTGTTCGACCAGGTGCTGCTGCCCGCGACCCGCTCGAGCGAGGACCCGATGAACCTCGCCTACATCCCCGCCGCGCCGACCCGGGCCGCGGTCGCCTTCGACACCGTCGTCTCCGCCGCGAACGTGTTCGGCGGGATCTGGGAGAACGGCGCCGGCGCGATCTTCGCCGAGAACCAGGTGCTGCGCTGGCTCGCGAACCTGCTGGACTGGCCGGCGGACGCCGCCGGGGTGTTCGTCTCCGGCGGCACCCAGGGGAACCTCTCGGCGCTCGCCACCGCGCGCGACCACGCGCTGCGCGAGCGGGGCCGACGCCCAGACGGGGGCTGGGCGCTGGCCTGCGCCTCGACCGCCCACTCCTCGGTCGCCTCGGCCGCGCGCCTGCTGGACATGGACGTGGTGAGCGTCCCGGTGGACGACCGCGGCCATCTCACCGGCGCCGCGCTCGAGCCGCTGCTGGCGGAGGATCCGCGGATCTGCGCGGTGGTCGCCTCGGGCGGCACCACGAACGCCGGGATCGTCGACGACCTAGCCTCCGTGGTCGAGACCGCGCACCGCCACGGCGCCTGGGTGCACGTCGACGGCGCCTACGGCGGCGCGGCGCTGGCCTCGCCGAGCGCCCGGGCGCGCTTCGCGGGCATCGAGCAGGCCGACTCCTTCATCGTGGACCCGCACAAGTGGCTGTTCGCCCCCTACGACTGCTGCGCGCTGCTGTACCGGGATGCGCGCCCGGCGGCGGCCGCGCACTCCCAGCACGCCGCCTATCTCGACTCGATCGACCGCGGTGAGTCCAACCCCTCTGACCTCGCCGCCCACCTCTCCCGCCGCACCCGCGGCCTGCCGCTGTGGTACTCGCTGGCCACCCACGGCACCGCCGCCTATGCCGCGGCGGTGGACCGCTGCCTGGACTCCGCCCGCACCGTCGCCGACGCGATCCGTGCGAGCGAGCACCTCGAGCTGCTCATGGAGCCGGAGCTGTCGGTGGTGGTGTTCCGTCGGCCGGGCTGGACGCCTGCCGCCTATCGCCGCTGGTCGCAGCGCCTGGCGAAGGACGGGACGATGCTGTGCGTGCCCACTGCGTTCCGGGGCGAGATCGCGCTGCGCCTCGCCTTCGTGAATCCGGCGACGGATTCGCGGGCCGTGATCGCAGTGCTCGAGGAGACCATGCGGGAGGCCGACGGGAGCTGAGCGCTCAGGCGCTCTCCGCCCGCTCGTCGCCGTCGTCCTCGAAGTCGCGCCCGGATCGCACGTCGGCGGCGCGCCCGGCTCCGTGCCCTGCCCCGTCCCCGGTCCGCTCGGCTCCGCCCTCGACCTCGCGAGCCGCCTCCAGCTCCGTCACGAGCCCCGCGACGCGGGCGGCGTCCTCGTCCCGGCCCAGCGCCTCGTAGGCGGAGCGGGCCCGGCGGGCGGCGCGGCGCGCGGCCGCGGTCTCGCCGCGCCGGGCGAGCAGGTCGGCGTGGCGGTCGTCGAGATAGGCCGCCCAGTAGCGGGCGCGCGCGTCGTGCCCCTTGGGCATCCGCCCGATCGCGTCGAGCACCTCGCGGCGACGGGCCTCGTAGCCGGCCTGGTCGGTCCCCTGCTCCCCGCGGGCGAGCGCATCGCCGGCGACGATCAGCACCCCCATACGGGCATCGACCAGGTGGTCCCACAGCAGCTCGGGCGGCAGGTCCCAGCCGGAGTCGGGGCGGGTGCGGCGCTCGATCTCGCGGGCGGCGACGTGCACCGCCCCGGAGCGCCCCAGGTCCAGCGCCCGCCGCATCGCCAGGGCGTTCGCGCTCAGCTCGGTGCGCAGCCTCTCGGAGCGCTCCACGCGCGGGGTGTCGAGGTCGTCGACGAGCCAGCGCGCCGCCGCGGCCAGGCGTTGCAGCTCCCCGAGGGAGGCTGCGTGGTCGCCGGCGCGCTCGTGGAGGCTCGCGGCCAGCCGCGCCGCCTCGAGCAGGGAGCGGTGGTCACGGTGCTCGCGAGCGAGGGCGCGGGCCTGCTCGAGCGGCACCCACGCCGCGTCCAGCCGCTCGGCCTGGAGGCGCTGGGCGGTGACGGCCAGTAGCGGGGCGATCCGCAGCCGGTCCTGCTCGAGGGTGCGCTGCAGGGAGAGCAGGCGCCCCGCGGTGAAGCCGGCGAGATCCGTCGCGCCGGCCGCCATCAGCGCCTTCAGCAGCGAGGTGATCAGCCCGATCCGCAGCGGGGGGTCATCCACGTCGGCGAGCCCGCCGAGCGCCTCGAGGGCGTGGTGCGCGGCGACGACGGGCCGCTCCTGCCGGAGCAACCGGGCGAGGAGGGCGTGGGCCCCGGTCTCCAGGCGCCAGGGGTCCGCGGGGGCCTCCCCGCGCTCCGTCGCCTGCTGCGCGGTCAGCTCGAGCACGTCGAGGGCGAGGCTCACGGCCCCGTCGACGTCGCCGACGGCCTCGAGGGCCTGCGCGAGCCGGAGCCGCAGCTCGCGCTCGGGGTCCTCGAGCAGCGCCTCGCGCACCTCGGGAAGGGCGGCGAGCGCGGCACGGAGCCGGGCCACGGCGCGGCGCGGGTCGACGGTGCCGCCCCGTCCCCCGTCGGGGCCGGGCAGGGAGCTGGCCTCGAGGGCGCGCACGACGGCGAGCATCGGGGCGGAGGCGCGGAGGGCCTCGCCGCGGCGTCGACCCCGGGCCCCGGTGCCCGTCCGGTCGGGCGCCTCGGCGAGCGGGCCGCGCTCGAGCAGGACCTGCACCACGGCCGCGGCCTGCTCGGTGCGTCCGCTGCGGTGCAGCAGGGAGACGAGGTCCGCGGAGTCGCTCTCGGCCTGCGCGGTGTCCCCGCTCCGCAGCGCGCCGCGCAGCGCCGCCCGCAGCAGCGCGGCGCGCTCCGCGGGGCGGGAGGTGCGGCGTCGGAACTCCGCGGCGAGGCGGCGCGCCTCCTGGAGGCGTCCGGCCGAGATGAGATCGCTCACCCGGGCGGCCGCCTGCGCCACGTCCCGGGGGCGGGCGAGCGGGAGCTCGGCGGGATGCAGCGCGATGCGCAGCGCCTCGGGTCCGGGCAGGTCCCGCCCGGCGCGGTCGTCGCCCGGCACCGGCAGCGAGGCGGCACCTGAGGTCATCACACGACGAAACCTACCAAGCCGGGCATCGCCCGGCCTGACCTCGCGCTCGGGCATCCTCCAGGGCTTCTCCGTACACTGTTCCCGGTCGCGCCGCCGCGGTGCGAGGCTCCGCGCCGCCCGCCGACCCGATCCTGAGAGAGAGGTGGAAGGTGACCGTCGACCTCACCGCGGACCCGTCGGCTCATGCCGACGACGACAGGGACCGGATCACGGGGACACCGGGCGCAGAGGCTCCCTCCCCCGAGGCCGCCGCAGCCCCGGGCCCCGTCGGGACCCCGGATCCGCACGCGTCGCTGCCGACCACCGGCCGCTACGCCGGCCATCTCCACTTCGACGAGACGATCACCCCCGTGCTGCGCACCGACTTCGACGTCGAGGCGTACACGAAGCGCGGCACCAGCCGGATCGCCGTCGACACCGAGCTCCTCGCCTCCCAGGAGCCGCTGCGCGACCAGGAGCGCCTCGCCCTCGGCGTGCTGCAGCGCATGGAGTCCTCCGGGCTCGCCGAGGCGCGGACGATGCTCTCGACCGTCACCGCGAACGAAGCCAGGATCACCGCCTTCCTCGCGACCTGGCTGGTGGACCGCCACTGGCAGGCCCGTGCGCTGCGCGATCTGCTCACCGGCGACCACCCCGTCGAGCGCCCCGCCCCGTCCCGTCGGCCGAGCCGCGTCGCCGTGCTGCGCCGCCTCCACGTGGACCGCGTCCAACCGCTGCTGACCCCGCTGTGGAACGCCGCGGCCGGCGAGCCCGTCGCCGCCGGCCACATGGCCCGCATGGCGATCCAGGAGGCCTCGCTCGTGGCGGGGCTCGATGCGATCGCGCGACGCCTGGGCGGCGAGGCCGAGCGCGTGGTCCGCACCGTGCGCGCCCGCCAGGAGGCGGCGGTCGACTTCTTCACCCAGGAGGCCATCGGCCGCATCACCCGCTCACGCAAGGAGGCCGTCGTCGCACGGCTCGTGCTGAGCCTGGGCTCCCCGCTGCACGGCGGCGGGGTGCCCGATCCCGACCTCGACGCAGCGCTGCAGGTGCTGGGCGCTGATCCCCGCGATTGCGCCGGCCTCCACCGCGCCCGACGGGAGATCACCCGGCTGCTGCCCGGCCCGGACCTCCCCGACGCCCACCTGCTCTCCCTGCCCCGTTCCGGAGCGTGACATGGCCTTCGACATCGATCATTTCGCCGAGACCTCGCTGCCCGTCAAGTACGCGGATCTCGACTTCGACCTCTTCGACGAGCAGCCGCTGGACGCGCAGACGCTGCGCTCCCTGCGCTACATGTGCGACGTCGAGTACCACACCTCCTGCTTCATGCGCGATCTGCTGGTGACCCCCTCGCACCGCGAGGAGGAGGCCGGCGGCTTCATGACCGTGTGGAACCGCGAGGAGTACTGGCACGGCGAGGCCCTCGCCCGGGTGCTCGGCCGGCACGGGATCGTCGTGGACTACGACGAGGTCAAGGCCAAGCGCGTCAAGCTCGGCTGGCGGGCCGCGCTCGGTCCGATGAAGCAGTCCTCGCTGTCGAACCTGGTGGGCAAGGACTTCCTCGCGGTGCACATGACCTGGGGCGCGGCCAACGAGCTCTCAGCCGTAGCCGCCTACCGCCGGCTCTCCGCCATGGTCGACCACCCGGTGATGACCCCGCTGCTCAAGCGGATCGCGCAGCAGGAGACGCGGCACGTCGCCTACTACACGACCTCGGCGCGGAGGTACCTCGAGGCCTCCGAGCGGGCGCCGAAGCTGGTGCGCCTGGTGATGTCGAAGGTGTGGAAGCCGGTGGGCAGCGGGATGATGGACGAGTCCGAGGTGCGCCACGTCATGAACCACCTCTTCGCCCATCAGGGCGACGAGCTGGACAAGCTCGACAAGCGGGTCCAGAAGATGCATGGCCTGGACGGGCTGACGATCTTCCGCAACGCCTTCGCGCGCCTCGGCGTACCCGCCTGACCTGCAGTTCCTTTCCTGAGATTCGTCTCATCATCGCTTCATCGGCGCTTCATCCCCCGTCGGTTCACTGCTCCTCGTACGGCAGGCCCGTCCCTGGGCCGGCCACGGACCCACCCACCGAGGAGCCCCGAGATGACGATCCTGCACCCCGAGACCACCGCCGCGACGCTCACCGCCACGAGTCCCGGGAGGGCGCCGCAGGACGTGCGCTCCCGCGTCGAGCGGGCCAAGCACGCGTTCTCCACCCGCACCGTCGGCGCGCACCTGCGCCGCGCCCGGGAGGTCGAGCTGATCATTGGCGAGCACACGCCGCAGCCCGGCGAGGTCGTGCTCGCCCGGGTCACCAGGATCGGCCAGCACAAGCGCCTGGAGAGCCCCGTCTCCCGCCGCCAGATCCTCTTCCCCGGTGATGAGATCGTCGTCGCCTACGGCAGCCGCTACGCCGCCGACCAGTTCCTCGCGATGATCCCCGGCGACCTCGGCCCCGCCCATCTCGCGGCCGCCGGCGGTCTGGCCTCCCGCGTGCTCGAGCAGCACTCCGGCGTCGGCTCCCCCACCGAGATCGAGCCGATCGGTGTGATCCGCGACGAGCACGGCCCGCTGACCCTCGCCCGCACCGCCTCCCACCAGGTGCTGCGCTCGATCACCGCACGCACCGACCGCCCCGCCCATCACGTCCCCGTCATCGCCGTGCTCGGCACCTCGATGAACTCCGGGAAGTCGACGGTGCTGGCCCATCTCGCGCACGGCCTCGCCGCGGCCGGGCTGCGCGTGGCCGCCGGGAAGGCGACCGGCACCGGCGCGGGCAACGACGTGGGCCTCTTCCTCGACGCGGGCGCGCACCGCGTCCTGGACTTCACCGATTTCGGCTACTCCTCCACCTTCCAGGTCGACGTCGAGGAGGTGCGGGACCTGTTCCTGTCGATGGCCGACGAGCTGGCCGGCGGCGCCGCCCGTCCCGACGTGGTGCTGCTGGAGATCGCCGACGGCGTCTACCAGGGCGAGACCGCGCGCCTGCTCGCCGATGCCGAGGTCGGTGCGGTCGTGGACCGGGTCGTGTTCGCGGCCGGCGACGCGCTGGGCGCCGTCGGCGGCGTCGCGGCGCTCGCGGAGCTCGGTCGGGCGCCGTCGGTCGTCTCCGGCGTGGTGACCAGCTCGCCGCTGGCGACCGCGGAGGCGCGCCGCGCCCTGGACGTGCCCGTGGCGGGCACCTTCGACCTCACCGAGGCGGGGGTGGCCCACGGTCTGGTCGAGGACCTGCTGGAGGAGCGCATCGCCGATGCGTCGTGACCGTGCGGCGAGCCGACCGGAAGGCGGGGCGATGCGTCGTCAGCGCGAGCCGGAGCTGCAGGCGAACGGGCTGCTGAAGAACCCTCCCCCGCTGCCCCCGCTGATGAGGGGACGGCGTCGGCTGTGGCTGTCCGGGCTGGTGGCTCTGGGCCTCGGGCAGGCGGCGCTCGGCGCGCTGTCCGCCTGGGCGCTGGTGACCCTGCAGAGCTCTCCGCCGGGGCTGTCCCCGGTGCTGCTGCGGGCTCTGCTGCTGCTGGTGCTGACGGCGCTGGCGATCGGTGCGCTGACCGTGCACCAGCGGGTGCTCGCCGAGAAGCTCGGCCAGGACTACGTCCACCAGCTGCGCCTGACCCTGCTGGGCGATGCGCTCACCCCTGGGCACTCGACCTCGCTCGGCGTGACCGTCGCCCGCACCACCAACGACCTCTCCGGGGTGCGCAACTGGGTCTCCCAGGGCATCGCCCCGCTGACCGTCGGGGTGCCGCTGATCCTGGGCAGTCTGGGAACCCTCGTCGTGCTGCATCCGCTGCTCGCCCTCGCGATGGCGGTACCGCTGGTGGTGCTGGGGCTGTGCCTGCTGGTGTGGGCGCGGACCGCGCTGATCAAGACCCGGCGCATGCGCCGCACCCGCGGCCGTCTCGCCTCCCGCATCGCCGACACCGTCACCGCCTCCGAGGGGATCCTCGCCGCGGGCGGGTCGAAGCGGGAGCTGCGCAACCTGCGCGAGGCCTCGGGGAACCTGGTGGAGATCGCGGTGGACCGGGCCGAGACCGTCGGCACCCTCCGCGCCGGCGGCGTGGTCGCCTCGACGCTGACCACACTGCTGGTGGCTGCGACCGGGATCTACCTGGGCCAGCCCCCGGGCGTGACCATGGCGGCGATGGCCGTCGCCGGGATCGCGTCCTCGCCGGTGCTGGAGATCGGGCGGATCGTCGAATACCGACAGACCCACCTCGCGGCCCGGATGGTGCTGGGCCCGGCGCTGGCCGGGGCCGAGCAGCGCCGCCACCGCGCCGAGGAGCGCCGCCGGCTCTCCGCCCAGGTCGAGGCCCCGAACACGGTGGCCGACGGGTCCGCGTCGGTGCACCTGCAGCTGCCCGGCCTCACCGCCGCTAATGCCCCGCTGGTGGCCGGGCTCCGGGACCGGGTGCGCCTGGTCTCCGAGGACCCGCGCGCCCCGCAGGAGATGCTGCGCCGCGTGCTGGAGCTCGCCCCTGGCCCCGAGCTCGCCGCACCGGACTCGGTGTGGGTCGACGGGCAGAACCTGCGCACGCTCGGCCCGAAGCGGGTGCGGCGCCTGGTGGGCCACGCCGCCGCCGGCACCGTGTTCGAGCGCGGCACCGTGGGGCGGGCGCTGCACTACCGCCGCCCCGACCTCGACGCCGCCCACGACCAGGAGATCCTCGACCTGGTGGGGCTGGATGTCGACTCCCTCCCCCGCGGGGGTCGCACCCCGCTGCGCCGCGGCGGGGAGCCGCTGGACCGCTCGGGCCGGGCCCGACTCGCACTCGCCCGCGCGATGTACGGCACCCCGCCGCTGCTGCTGATCGACGGCCTCGAGGGCGACCTCGACGACGACGGCCGGCGCATGCTGGACCGGGTGCTGAGCTCCTATCCGGGGGTGGTGGTGATGGCCGGCTCCGGGAGGCTCACGCAGCGGCTGGGCGCGCGGGAGCACCGGCTGCACGCCCTGCAGGCAGGGACGATGCCGCAGCGGGAGACAGTGGGCGGCCGCGCCGACCGCGAGGACGAGGACTGAGGCCTCCCCGGCATCCCGCACAGGCGGGGTGCCGGGGAGTCGGAGAGAATGAGCCCGGACGAAGCCATTGCCGTCCGGGCTCTGGCTGTGCTCCGGGCTCTGTCGGTGCTCCGGACTCTGTCTGTGCGGAAACGATGCCTACGGGGCCGGCTCAGTTGTCGGCCTAAGGGCGGCGCCGTGGCGGCTCAGTCGTCATCGTCGTCGTCATCATCGTCATCATCGTCGTCATCGGCATCATCGTCGTCGGCGCACTCGAGCTCGCCGTCGTCCCATTCGCAGACGCCGGAGGGACGCTGCGGAGGCGCCGGTGCGGGCTTCGCGGGCGCGGGCCTCGAGCCCTCCGAGGAAGAGCCGCCGGACGAAGAGCCTCCGGAGGAGGACCCGCCAGAGGATCCACCGGAGGAGGAGCCCTCGGAGGAGGAGCCGCCGGTCGAGGGCTGCTGCTCGGCCGGGGCGGCGGGCGCAGGGGCAGGGGCCGGCTCGGGTTCGGGCGAGGGCTCGGCCTCGATCGCACCGACGCCGGTGTCGGAGTGGATCCCGCGCACCGGCTGCTCGGTCGCGGCCGGGCGGGGCAGCGCCACGGCGGAGCCGTCGGCCGACGGATCCGCGCCCGCGGCTGCCGGGTCGGTCCCGTCGGCGGAGCGGGGGTCCTCCCCGCCGGCGACCCCACCGGCGCGGGCGTCGCCGCCGGCATCGGAGGCGTCGCCGATGGTGATCCCGGCACGCTCCTGCGGGCCCTCCTCCTCGACCGAGGGCAGCACGGCGAGCGCGGCCGCGGCGAGCGCGACGGACACGATGATCCCGGTGGTGCGAAGAGCCTTCATGTCCGCGAGGCTCCCAGCACGCGATGAGACCCCTGTGAAGGGTCGATGAGAAGACTCTCATGAAGCCGCTTCGTGGGCCGTGGCCTGCGGCGACGCGCCGTCGAGAGGGGCGGCCGGTGAGACGCGCGGCCGGACCGCGGACCCGGCCGGAGAGCGGGTGCGGCCGACGGGGCCTCGACCCGCGAGGGCGCGGCCGGCGGGGGCGCTCAGGCGGCGGGGTCGACCATCTTGTAGCCCGCCCCGCGCACGGTCACCAGGCGGGGCGCGCCGAGCTTGCCGCGCAGGTAGCCGACGTACACGTCCACCACGTTCGAGGCGCCGTCGTAGTCGTAGCCCCACACTTTCGACAGCAGCAGGTCGCGGGTGAGGACCTGGCCCGGATTCTCCAGGAACACGCGCGCCATGGTGAACTCGCGCGAGGACAGCTCCACCTCGCGCGGGGCGCCGTCGACGGTGCACTCGGCGATACGGCTGCGCAGGTCCAGGGAGAGGTCCCCGAGGGTGAGCACATCGGCGCTGACGGCGCCGGCGCCGGCGGTCGCCTCCCGGGCGCGCAGCTTCACCCGCGCCAGCAGCTCCTCGAAGCGGAAGGGCTTGGCGATGTAGTCGTTCGCCCCGCTCTCGAGCCCCTGCACCGTGTCCTCCACGCCGGTGCGGGCGGTGACCATCAGGATCGGGATCTGCACGTCCATGTCGCGCAGCGCCTTCAGCACCTGGAAGCCGTCCATGCGCGGCAGGCCCACGTCGAGGATCAGCAGGTCGAACTCCCCGCCGGAGGCGAGGTCGAGCGCGGCGATGCCGTCCTCCACCACGGTGGTCGCGTAGCCGTTGGCCTTCAGGCCCCGCTCCATGAAGCGCGCGATCCGCGCCTCGTCCTCGGCGATGAGGATCCTCATCCCTGCTCCCTCCGGGGTGGCTCGTCGGTCTCGTCGTCGGAGCGGTGCGTCGCCCGCGTCCCAGTATGACCGCTCCCGGGCTCCGCACCCTCGCCGACAGCACTGGGGGCCTGGGCGCTGAACTGCGGGAACACGATCGTGAAGGTCGATCCCCTGGCGAGCCGGGAGAGCAGCCGCACCGCCCCGGCGTGGCCCTCCGCGATCGCCTGCACGATCGGCAGGCCCAGCCCGGAGCCGGCGCCGCGCGCGCCCTCGGCCCGGGTGAATCGCTCGAAGACGCGCTGCTGGTCCTCCTCGGCGATGCCCACGCCCTCGTCGCGCACGCTGACGTGGATCTCCGGCCCCTCGGGCCCGAGCACCTGGTCCACGCCGAACCAGATCCGGGTCCCGTCGTCGCTGTAGCGCACCGCGTTCGCGGCGAGCTGCACGACCGCCTGGGTGAGGCGCTGCTCGTCAGCCTCGGCGACCACCTCGGCCGTGCGCTCGAGGATCCACTCCCGCTCCCCGATGTGCTCGATGCGGGCGAAGGCGGAGCGGGTGAAGGAGGCGAGGTCCACCGGGCGGAGCTTCACGTAGTCGGGGCGGGAGGAGGCGGCGAGCTCGGAGAGGTCCCCGACCACACGGCCCATCCGGTCCAGCTCCTCCATCGCGATCTGGTGCGACTCGGCGACGTCATCGGGGTCCTGCACGTCGGTGGTCTCCAGCGTGCCGCGCACGATGGTGAGCGGGGTGCGCAGCTCGTGGCCGACGTCGCTCATGAAGCGGCGCTGCTCGGCGAAGCCCTCCTGGATCCGCTCGAGCATGCGGTTGAAGTTCTGGGCGAGCGCGGAGATGTCGTCCCCGCCGTCCGGGACCTGCACCCGGTGCTCGAGATCCGTGACCGTGACCTGCTCGGTCGCGCCGCGCAGGTCCACCAGCGGCCGCAGCAGACGCCCGGTGACGACATAGCCCACCCAGCCGGCCAGCAGCAGCGCCAGCACGGACATCCCCGAGAACAGTGCCACGCTCTGCCACAGCTCGCGTCGCTGCGCGCCGATGTCGTTGGCGACCACGAACACGCCCTGCTGCTCGTCGCCGGCCACCGAGACCGACGCGATCAGCACGCGCAGGTCCCGGCCGTGGGCCTCCATCGGCACGATGACCGTCTTGTCCGGCACCTGCGCGTCGAGGATCTCGGCGAGGACCATCTCGGACTCGGCCGTGATCGCGGCGGCCTCGGCGTGCGAGGCGTCCTCAGGCGGCTCGGGCAGCAGCGCGAAGTCCTGCTGTCGGGGCTGGTAGCGCGGCTCCCCGTCGATCAGGGCGATCACTGACTCGTGGTCGGAGGGAGCGGCGGAGTCGGTGGCGTTGACCAGAACGCTGTCGACCGTGGTGTGGATCGTCTCGCCGTCCGCGTCGGTGGAGTTGGCGATCAGGGAGAGCTCGCTGTGCTCCTGCCACAGCTCGGCCTCGACCCGCTGGTCCAGGGCCCGGAACTGCGCGGCGAAGGTGAGCACGCCCGTGACGGCGAGGCCGCCGGCGATGAAGACGAGCAGGGTGGAGAGCACACGGGTCCGGACCGTCCAGCGGCGGGGGCCGCGCGGGGGACGGGGGCGGGCGGTGCGGGGCGAGGTGCGGGGGCTGCGCGGGGTGCCGGAGCGGCGCGAGGAGCGAGGGCGGGCGGAGGCGCCGGACCGGGGTTGGGTGCCAGGCCGAGGTTCCGCGCCGGGGCGAGGCTCTGCGTCAGTGCGGGGCGGGGTGCGGGGGCCGCTGGGGCGGGTCTCGTCGGCCACCATGCGCTCCTCCCGCTCATGCTCCGCTTCCCACCCAGTCCCGGAGCGGGACGGCGCGGGGCCATGGTCGACTGATGGCGTATACGGCACCACTATGCCAATAACGGCATAGAGGTACGCCATGCGCCATCACCTGACCATTCCCGGTCCGACGAGGCCGGCGGGGAGGGACAGGCGCGGAGCAGGCTGGGGCGGGCCGGACAGGGCGGAACGAGACGGGGCGGGCAGGCCGTGAGACGCCGGGACCCAGGCGGGGCCGGGCGACGCGCGGTCGCCCGGCCCCTCCAAGGTCCGCCCCGTGGATCAGTCGCGGCCCAGGCGCCGCTTCACGATCCCCACGATCCCGCCGCGCTCCTTCATCGACCGGCCCTTCCGGCCCTGACCGTCGGCCCCGGAGCCGGAGCTGCCGCGTAGGTCAGGACGCCGCTGGGCGAGGTCCCGCTGCTGGTCGGTGAGCGTCGCACGACGGCCGGGTGCCGAGGATGCGCCGCGCCCGGATCGGATGCCAGCGCCCGTCGAGCCCGGGTCGATGCCGGCGCCCGTCACGCCACCGTTCCCGGCGGCCCCGCCGGAGGTCGCCCCGTCGGCCGTCGCGGCGCCGGCCCCGGTCGCACCGGCGCTCGTCCCGGCCGTGCCGACGGCCTGGCTGTCGGCGAGGTGATCCACCGGGGCATCGCCCTCGGCCTCGCGCCGCTCGGCCTCCGCACGGCGGGAATGGCCGTTGCGACGCTCCGCGGTGCGGGCCTCCTCCTTCAGCCGGCGCCGCTCCCCCGGGCCCTCCGCCATCCGGTACAGCACCGGCACGATCACGAGGGTGAGCAGTGTCGAGGAGATCAGACCGCCGATGACCACCACGGCCAGCGGCTGGGCGATGAACCCGCCGTTGCCGGTGATCCCCAGCGCCATCGGGATCAGCGCGAAGATGGTCGCCGCCGCGGTCATCAGGATCGGGCGCAGACGCTTGGAGGCGCCGAGGTGCAGCGCCTCGTCCAGAGCCATCCCGTGGCGTCGGTACTGGTTGACCAGGTCGATCAGCACGATCGCGTTGGTGACCACGATGCCCACCAGCATCAGCAGGCCGATCATCGAGGGCAGCCCCAGCGGCACGCGGGTGATGACCAGCAGGCCCAGCGAGCCGATCGCCGCGAAGGGGATCGAGACCAGCAGGATCAGCGGCTGGATCAGCGACTTGAAGATCCACACCAGCAGCACGTACACCAGCAGGATCGCGGCGACCATGGCGATGCCGAGCTGTCCGAAGGTCTCGTCGATGTCCGCAGCGGTGCCGCCCACGGTCGCCTCGACGCCCTCGGGCAGGTCCGCCGCGGCGATCGCGTCGTTCGCGGCGCGAGTCGCGATGCCCACGTCCTCACCGGCCGGCGTCACCGAGACGGTCACCGTCTCGAGCCCGTCCTGGGTCGAGATGGAGGGGCGGGAGAGCTCCTCGTCGACCGAGGCGACGTCCGTCAGCGGGATCGAGCCCATCAGCTCGAGATCCTGCAGCTGCGCGAAGGTGTCCACGCTCTCGCCGCCCTCGACGTAGATGTCCAGCTCGTCGTCCTCGAGGGTGATCGTGCCGATCGCCCCGGGGAACATCTGCTGGGCGACCAGGCCGACCACGGCCTCCTCGGTCAGCCCCATCCGGGCCGCGGCCTCACGGTCCACGGTCACCACGGCCGTCGGCTGGTCGCCCTCGAGGTCCGTGGCGACCTCGGAGACGCCCTCGGGCACCGGGTCGAGCTCGGCCAGGATCGCGTCGTTCGCGGCCTGACGGTCCTCCGCGGTGGGGCCGGTGATCATGATGTCCACCGAGTTCGAGCCGGTGGGCGAGGCGACGTCGGCCGCCTCGACCTCGCCCGGCTCGGGCAGGGCCTCCAGCGCCGCGACCATCTCGTCGCTCAGCGCCTCCTGGTCCGCGTCGGCATCGGTGGTGATGGAGAAGCTGACCTCGTTCTCGCCGCCGCCGCCCATGCCGAACTGGCCGCCGCCGATGGTGGTCTGCACGGTCTCGACCCCGTCGATCTCCAGCAGCGCGTCCTCGGACTCGGCCGCCTTGTCGGAGGCCTGCTGGAGGTTGGTGCCGGCGGGGAGGGTCTGGGTGATCGAGGCGATGTTCTGCCCCGTGTCGCCCAGGAAGCTGACGTTGACCAGCGGGATCAGCAGCACGGTGCCGATCAGCACGATCACCGCGCCGCCGAGGGTGAGCAGGCGGCGGGGCAGCGTGTCCAGCGTCGCCCGCAGCACGGGGGCGTAGAGGCGGTGCAGCCAGGTGCGCTCCTCCTTCGCCTCGGCGTCCTCGCGGATCGCCGCGACCTGCGCCGCGTCGTCGGGGTCGATGTCCTCGTGGCCCTTCGGAGGCTTCAGGAACCAGTACGCGAGCACCGGCACGATCGTCAGCGCCACCAGCAGCGAGGACAGCATGGCGATGCCGACGGTGAGGGCGAAGGGCCGGAACAGCTCCCCGGCCATGCCCGCGACCACGGCGATCGGCAGGAACACCACGACGGTGGCGAGGGTCGAGGCGGTGATCGCGCCGGCGACCTCGCCGACCGCGTCGAGGATCGCGCGGCGCTTGGTCTTGCCGTAGGCGAGGTGGCGCATGATGTTCTCGATCACCACGATCGAGTCGTCCACCACGCGGCCGATGGAGATCGTCAGCGCCGCCAGGGTCAGCATGTTCAGCGTGTACCCGGTGACGTACATGCCGATGAACGCGATCAGCAGCGAGGTCGGGATCGAGATCGCGGTGACCACGGTGGGCCGCACCCGGCGCAGGAACAGCAGGATCACGCCGACGGCGAAGAGCAGGCCCAGCAGGCCCTCCTCGGCCAGCGCCAGGATCGACTCCTGGATGAAGGGGGCCTGGTCGAAGACGACGTCGGCCTGGGCGTCGCCGCCGACGCCCGCGAGGGTGTCGTCCAGGACGCTCTCGACGTCCCCGGAGATGTCCACGACGTTGCCGTCGACGGTCGCGGTCACCATCACCACGAGCGACTCGCGGCCGTTGGTGCGCGAGACGGAGGTGGGGTCCTGGGTGGTCTGCTCGACGGTGGCGACCTCGCCGAGGGTGACCGGCTCGGCGGGCTGCTGCGGGTCGGTGCCGGGCTGGGTCTGCTGCCCGTCGGCCCCCTGTGCGCCCTGCTGGTCGGCGCCCTGCTGGCCGCCCGCGGCCTGTCCGTCGGCGCCCTGCTGGCCGGCGCCCTGCGCGTCGCCGCCGGAGGCGTCGTCGGACGGCATCAGCACGATCCCCTCGAGGCTCTCGAGGCTGTCGATGCTCTGCCCGAGCACGACGTCCATCGTGCGGTCCCCGTCGGTGACGGAGCCGCCGGGCAGGGACAGGCCGCTGGCGTCCAGGGCGGTGGAGATGTCGTCCTCGGTCAGGCCGTTCTCGGCGAGCGCGGCCTCGTCCGGGGTGATGCGCACGATCTGCTCAGGGGCGCCGATCACCGCGACGGAGGAGACCCCGCCGATGCGCTCGAGCTCGGGGGTCACCGAGGCGTCCAGGCGGGAGGCGAGGTCGGAGGGGTCCAGGTCAGAGGAGACCGACAGCACCACGGCGGGCAGGTCGCTGGTGCCGCCGGAGATGACCTGCGGGTCCGCGTCCGAGGGGAGCTGCTCCTCGATGCGGTTCAGCGCCGCGTCGACCTGGTTCGAGGAGCGGGCCACGTCGGTGCCGTAGGTGAGCTCGACGGTGACCATCGACAGCCCCGCCTGAGAGGTCGAGGAGGTGGCCTCGACGTTCTCCAGCCCCTGCAGCGACTGCTCGACGGGGCTCGTGATCCGGTCCCTGACCTGCTCGGACGAGGAGCCGGGGGCGGTGGTCATCACCTGGATCTGCGGCAGGGAGACCGAGGGGATCAGCTCCTGGCGCATCGTGGTCATGATGAACGCGCCGATGATCGACACGGCGATGCACACCAGGGCGATGAAGGACCTGTTGTTCAGGCTCAGGCGGGCGAGGCGATTCATCCTGCTCCTCGGGAAGGCGGTCCGACGGGGTGGGGCCCCGCCGTGGGGCGGGGCGTGGGCCCCGTCGCCGCGCCGGGGCGCAGGGCGGAGTGCTCCGCAGGAACTGTCTCACGCGCACCTGTGACCCCGGCACCGACGATGGTCGGGTGCTCGTCGCACAATGGTGGGGTGCCCACCCCTTCCCCTTCTCCCGACGAGCCCTACGAGCTGAGGGACGGCGGACCCTCCGGGCCGACGGGCGGAGACCGAGAGGAGCCGACGGTCGAGCCGCGTGAAGCGCCGATCGCAGAGCCGCGCGAGGAGCGGGCGCGGCGCACCGTCGACCGCGACATCCTGCGCCTGGCGATCCCGAGCCTCGGCGCGCTCGTGGCCGAGCCGCTGTTCGTCCTCGCCGACTCCGCGTTCATCGCCCGCGTCTCGACGACGTCGCTCGCGGGCCTGGGCCTCGCCTCGACCGTGCTCACCACCGTCGTGGGCCTGGCCGTGTTCCTCGCCTACTCCACCACCGCCGCGGTCGCCCGCTCCTTCGGCGCCGGCCGACGCCGCGAGGCGATCTCCCGCGGGATCGACGCCTGCTGGCTCGCGCTGCTCGTCGGCGCCGCCGCGGCGCTCGTGCTGCTGGTGGCCGGGGAGGCGCTGCTGGCCCTGTTCGGCCCCTCCCCCGAGGTGCTCGCCGAGGCGACGATCTACCTGCGCATCAGCGCCCTCGGCCTGCCCGCCATGCTCGCCGTGCAGGCCGCGACGGGTCTGGTGCGCGGGCTGCAGGACGCGACGCTGCCGCTGGTGGTCGCCGTCGGCGGCGCGATCGTGAACATCCCGCTGAACGCGCTGCTCATCTTCGGCGTCGGCCTCGGGATCGCCGGCTCCGCGATCGGCACCGTCATCGCCCAGTGGGGCATGGCGCTGGTGCTGCTGGCGGTGATCGTCCGTCGCGCCCGTCGCGAGGGGATCGGGCTCGGGCTGCAGCCGGCGAACCTCGTCGCCGTGGGCCGCGACGCCGTGCCGATGTTCGTGCGCACCCTGTCGCTGCGGGTGGTGGTGATCGCCTCGACGGTGGTCGCCACCGGGCTCGGCGACGTGCAGCTGGCCGCGCACCAGCTCACCACCACGGTGTTCACGGTGCTGTCCCTCGCGCTGGACTCCCTCGCGATCGCGGGACAGGCGCTGACCGGGCGGTATCTCGGCGCCTCGGACCCGCGCACCGTCCACGCCGTGACGCGGCGGCTGATGGTGTGGGGCGTGGGCGGCGGCGCGGTCGTCGCCGTGCTGCTGCTCGCGGCCAGCTACGTGGTGCCCGAGCTGTTCACGCCCGATGTCGCTGTGCAGGAGAGTCTGCGCGCGGCGCTGTGGGTGCTGGTGATCACCCAGCCGATCGCCGGCTACGTGTTCGTGCTCGACGGCGTGCTGATGGGCGCCGGGGATGCGCCCTACCTGGCGAAGGTCGGCTCGCTCATCGCGGTGCTGATCCTGCCCGGCGCGATCGCGGTGGCGCTGTGGGCACCGGGCGGCCCGCTGGGGCTCGCGCTGCTGTGGCTGGCCTGCAACTTCTTCTTCATGGTGCTGCGCGCGATCAGCCTCGGCCTGCGCGTGCGCACCGACGACTGGATGCGGCTGGGATGACGAGACGCCACCCCGGCCGGGCCGCGCATAATTCTGCGCTCCCTGCGTGACCTCAACGCCATATACGGGCTGAGGTCACGAAGGGAGCGCAGTTTCATTCGCCCCACCCGGCCGGACGTCCGCGGCCGAGCGCGAACCGCCGGCTCGGGGCCGCCGGCCTGCCGTCGTCAGCCGGCCTGCACGGCCTCGCGGGCGGCGACGAACGCACGCACCGCAGCCTCGATGTCCGCCTCGGTGTGCGCGGCGGAGAGCTGCACGCGGATGCGCGCCCGCCCCTTCGGCACCACCGGGTAGGAGAACGCGGTGACGTACACGCCCTGGTCCAGCATCGCGTCGGCGATCCGGGCGGCGAGCGCGGCATCCCCGAACATGACCGGCACGATCGCGTGCTCGCCGTCCAGCAGCTCGAAGCCCTCCTCGCCCATCCGGGCGCGGAACAGCTCGGCGTTGCGGAACAGGGTCGCGCGCAGCTCGGCGCTGCCCTCGACGAGCTCGAGCGCGGTGAGCGTCGCAGCGGTGATCGAGGGGGCCAGCGAGTTGGAGAACAGGTACGGGCGGCCCTTCTGGCGCAGCATCGCGACGATCTCGCGCCTGCCGGAGACGTAGCCGCCGCTCGCCCCGCCGAGCGCCTTGCCGAAGGTGCCCGTGTAGATGTCCACGCGGTCGGAGACGCCGAAGTGCTCGGGGGTGCCGGCGCCGGTGGCGCCCATGAAGCCGACGGCGTGGGAGTCATCGACCATGACCAGCGCACCGAACTCGTCGGCGAGGTCGCAGATGCCGGGCAGCGGGGCGAGGTAGCCGTCCATCGAGAACACGCCGTCGGTGACGATCACGGTGCGCCTCGCGCCCTTGCCGTCGTGCAGCGCGCCGGCGGCCTCGAGCTGGGTGCGCAGGTCGTCGAGGTCGGCGTTGGCGTAGCGGAAGCGGGCGGCCTTGGACAGGCGGATCCCGTCGATGAGTGAGGCGTGGTTCAGGGCGTCGGAGATGATCGCGTCCTCCGTGCCGAACAGCGGCTCGAAGACGGCGCCGTTCGCGTCGAAGCAGGAGGAGAACAGGATCGTGTCCTCGGTGCCGAGGAAGGCGGAGACGGCCTGCTCGAGCTGGAGGTGCAGGTCCTGGGTGCCGCAGATGAAGCGCACCGAGGCCATGCCGAAGCCGCGCTCGTCCAGGGCGCGCTTCGCGGAGGCGATCAGCCGCTCGTCGTCAGCCAGGCCGAGGTAGTTGTTCGCGCAGAAGTTCAGCACCTCGGCGCCGTCGCGGCCGACGGGTCCGGCGGTGATGCGGCCGGACTGCGCGGTGGAGATGACGCGCTCGTGCTTGAAGGTGCCGGCCTGCTCGATCTCGGCGAGCTCGGCGGTCAGCTGGTCCTTGAGGTCGGTGTACATGGGTGTGGGTCCTTCGGGTCGGGAGCGGGGCTGGGGTGAGGTCGCGGGGTGGGGGTGGGGTGCACAATTCTGCGTCCTGTGCGTGACCTCAGCGGCGTATGGGAGTTGAGGTCACGCAGGGAGCGCCGAATAGTGCGACGGGGTGGGGGCGACGGAGGCATGGGCCGGCGCGGGGGCTGCGGGGCCGACGACCGGCCGAGGTCAGTCGCCGACGTCGCTCCAGTCCAGGAGCACCTTGCCGGCCTTCCCCTCGCGGGCGAGGGCGAAGCCGTCCTCCCAGTCGGCGGCGGGCAGCACGTGGGTGATGGTGCGCTCGATCGCGGTGCGCAGGGTGCGGGAGGTGGAGAGCATCGCGGACATCGCGTTCCAGGTCTCGTACATCTCGCGGCCGTAGATGCCCTGGAGGGTGAGCATGCGGGTGACGACCGCGGTCCAGTCGATCTCGAACTGCCGCGAGGGCAGACCCAGCAGCGCGATCTTCCCGCCGTGGTTCATGTTCTCGATCATCTCCTGCAGGGCGCGGGCCTGGCCGGTGATCTCCAGGCCCACGTCGAAGCCCTCGCGCATGCCGAGCCGGCGCTGGGCGTCGAGCACGCGGGTGGTGGAGACGTCCAGGACCACGTCGGCGCCGCAGTCCTCCGCCATCGCGAGCCGCTCCGGGGAGATGTCGGTGATCGTAATGTAGCGGGCGCCGGCGTGGCGGGCGACGGCCGCGGCCATCTGCCCGATCGGGCCGGCGCCGGTGATCAGCACGTCCTCGCCCACCAGGGGGAACTTCAGTGCGGTGTGGACGGCGTTGCCCAGCGGGTCGAAGGCCGCGCCGAGCTCGGGGCTGATCAGCTCCTGACCGCCGTCGTGCTCGTGCACCCACACGTTCTCGTGCGGGACGGTGACGTACTCGGCGAAGGCGCCGTCGCGCTGCACGCCCACGGAGCGCACGCGGTTGCACATCTGGCGTCGGCCGGCGCGGCAGTTGCGGCAGGTCCCGCACACCACGTGGCCCTCGCCGGAGACGCGGTCGCCGATGCGCACGTCGTCGACCTCGGAGCCGACCTCGGCGATCTCGCCGTAGAACTCGTGGCCGGGGGTGAAGGGGACCGAGTCACACATCGCCTCAGCGGACGAGTCCCAGGCGAGGAGGTGCAGGTCGGTGCCGCAGATCCCGGTGCGCAGCACACGCACCTTCACATCCCAGGGCCCGCAGCCGGGCTCGTCGACCGTCGTCCACTCCAGGCCCGCGCCGGGCGCGACCTTGCGCAGTGCGCGCATCAGACCTCCTCGTCCTGCTCCGCGCGGGAGCTGTGCGTGGCGCGTCGAGCGAGCGGGACGGGGTGGGTTCGGCGCCGGGACGGCCGACGGTCCGGGGTGTGGACCGACGCGTCGAGGATACGGTGCACGCCAGGAGAGGGCGAAGCCGGCGACGGGCCGCCACGACGGGCCGCGGTCGCATCGAGGTCAGCGGCCCTCGACGCCATCACGGTCCCAGCGGCCCCGGAGGTGACCCAGGGTCAGCGCCGCCAGAGATCGCGCGGGTCGCGGCCGGGGCGGAAGCCGGCCCAGTCCGCCAGCGCCGTCGCCTCGGGGAAGTTCGCGGCGAGGGCTAGCGGGGTGTGGGAGTCGCTGCCGAAGCTGATCGCCTGCCCGCCCTCCTCGGCCCACCACTGCGGGATCCAGGGGCGCAGGCGGCGGGTGTTGATCTCGAGCGCGCGGCCGCTCTCGGCGATCGCCCGCATCGCGCCGCGCAGCTGCTCCTCGAAGCGCCGCGGGTCGAAGGGGCCCTCGACCTCCTCGGGCCAGTAGCGCACCGCATAGTCGAGATGGGTGACGACCTCGTGCGGCCCGTCGGCCGCGACCACCGCCGGGACCTCGGCGAGGTACCGGCGGATCACCTCGTCGGCCGGGAGGCGGCGGAACATCGTGTTCGGCTCGGCGCGCTGCCCCTCGAGCTCGAGGGTGTGGAGCGAGCCGATGATCCGGTCGAAGGCGGAGAGGTCCAGCTGCGCGCGGGCGGCCTCGGTGCGCAGCCCGGGCTGGCCGAACTCGAGGCCCGTCCCGATGGCGAGCTCCGGGAAGGTTGCGCGGCAGCGATCGATCTCCTCGAGATACCCCTCGACGTCGAAGCGCGGCACCGCGACGACGCCGTCCGGGCCCACGAGATGCTGTTCGTGGTCGGCGAAGTCCTCGGGGTCGGTCACCCAGGCGTCCTCGAGGTCGAGGTGCTCGGTGAAGAACAGCCCAGGCAGCCCGATCGCCGCGGCCCGCTCGCAGGTCGCGCGCATCGTGCCGCGCGCCGCGGAGGCGGGGCCGCCGGTGTCCCAGGAGAACTCGCTGTGGACGTGACTGTCGGCGGGAAGGCCGGCGGGGAGGGAGGTCATCGGGACAGGGTGGCACGGATCCGCGCCGTGCTCACCACCGCGCCGTCACTGTCCTGCGAGCTGGTACTTGGCCTCGGTGGCGGCCTTCTGCGGACGCCACCAGCCCTCGTTCTCCCGGTACCACTCGACGGTCGCGGCGAGGCCGGCCTCGAAGTCTCGGAAGCGCGGCTCCCAGCCGAGCTCCTCGCGCAGCGGACCCGCATCGATCGCGTACCGCAGGTCGTGGCCCGCACGATCGGTGACGTGGTCGTACTCGTCCGCGGGCCGCCCCATCAGCTGGAGGAGGATCTCGACGACCTCCTTGTTGCTCTGCTCCCCGTCGGCGCCGATGAGATAGGTGCGCCCGATCTCGCCGGCATCGAGGATCCGCAGCACGGCGCTGGAGTGGTCGTCGGCGTGGATCCAGTCGCGCACGTTCGTCCCCGCGCCGTAGAGGCGGGGCCGGATCCCGTCGAGGAGGTTGGTGATCTGGCGGGGGATGAACTTCTCGACGTGCTGACGCGGTCCGTAGTTGTTGCTGCAGTTCGAGAGCGTCGCCCGCACCCCGAAGGAGCGGACCCACGCACGCACCAGCAGGTCGCTGCCGGCCTTGCTCGCCGAGTAGGGGCTCGAGGGGCTGTACGGGGTGGTCTCGGTGAAGCGCTGCGGATCGTCCAGTGCGAGATCCCCGTAGACCTCGTCGGTCGAGATGTGATGAAAGCGCACGTCATGGCGGCGCACGGCCTCCAGCAGGGTGAAGGTGCCCAGGAGGTTCGTCCGGATGAACGGCGAGGGATCGCTCAGCGAGTTGTCGTTGTGCGACTCGGCCGCGAAGTGGACCACCGCATCGCTCTGCCGGACCAGGCCGTCCACCACCTCGGCGTCCGCCACGTCGCCGACGACGACGCGGCAGCGCTCGGAGGGCAGATCGGCGAGGGAGGAGCGGTGCCCCGCATAGGTGAACGCGTCGAGGACGGTGACCGTGTCATCGGTGCGTGCGAGCACGTGGTGGACGAAGGCGGAGCCGATGAACCCCGCGCCGCCCGTCACCAGGAGGCGGCGGGTCATGCCGTGGCCTTCAGCGCCGAGGCGGACGGGGTGAGCTGCACCGGCCTGTCCAGGATCTCCCGCTCGAGCGCGTCCAGCAGGTACTTGCCGTACCCGGACTTGACCAGCGGGAGCGCCCGCTCACGCAGCTCGTCGTCGCTGAGGTAGCCCATGCGCCAGGCGACCTCCTCGGGAGCGCCGATCGACAGGCCCTGTCGCTGCTGGACCGTGCGGATGAACTCCCCCGCGGCGGCGAGGTCGTCGAACGTGCCGGTGTCCAGCCAGGCGGTGCCTCGCGTGAGCACCTCGACGTGCAGCGAGCCGTCCTCGAGGTAGGTGCGGTTCAGATCGGTGATCTCGAGCTCGCCGCGGGCCGACGGGGTGAGGGCCCTGGCCCTCTCCACGACGGTGTCGTCGTAGAAGTAGAGCCCCGGCACGGCGAGGTTGGAGCGCGGATGCTCCGGCTTCTCCTCGAGAGAGACGGCCCGCCCGTTCTCGTCCATCTCCACGACGCCGTAGGCGCGGGGATCGCTGACCCAGTAGCCGAACACCGCGGCGCCGTCGAAGTCCTGATAGCGGCGCAGCTGGGCGCCCATGCCCTGCCCGTAGAACAGGTTGTCGCCGAGGACGAGCGCCGCGGGGCCGCCGTCGAGGAACTCCTCACCGAGGAGGAAGGCCTGGGCGAGCCCGTCCGGGGACGGCTGCACCGTGTACTCGAGGTGCACGCCGAACCGGTCGCCGTAGCCGAGCACGCGCTGGAAGGCCGCCTTGTCCTCCGGGGTCGTGATGATCAGGATGTCCCTGATCCCCGCCAGCATCAGCGTGCTGAGCGGGTAGTAGATCATCGGCTTGTCGTGCACAGGCATGAGCTGCTTCGACACCCCGATGGTCAGCGGGTGAAGGCGTGTCCCGGTTCCCCCGGCAAGGATGATCCCTCTCATGAGGTCAGTATGTCCGATTTGCCCGTAATTGGAAAGGGTGTGCGGGACCACGGAGTCCGCGGGCACGATGGCCGTCGGCGACCTCCGAGAGGACTACCCAGGATCTCCGTCAGCCCTGCTCGGGAACGGGAAGGAGCGTCGGCGCCCCTGGTCGCGGGGAGCCCGTCGCATCGGCGTCGACGTCGACATCGGTCGCGGGCCGGGTCCGCGCGAGAGCCCCGTACCAGACGACTGCCGTGAGCGCCGCTCCGACGACGAAGCCGGCCACCGCCCCCCCCTCGCCACCGACGACGAACCCGGTGAGGGGTGCCGCGACCATCACGACCGTCTGCAGCACTCGGCCCGTCAGGAGGACTCTCGCCGAGCTCCTGATCCGGCAGAACAGGTAGACGGCCGTGCTCAACGTGGTGACCATGATGAAAACGCCGACGTGCGAGGCATACTCCCCGATCGCCGCGATGGTCCCCAGGCCAGGGAGCTCCCGCGCGACGAACCACACGCAGATCGCCGCCATCCCGCCGAGTACGGCGCTGGCGGACACCAGGAGGAGCTGCACCCGCACACGCCGGAACGTCTCGACCGGAAGCCTCACGAGCACCGGTCGCACGGCCGCTAGCACCAGGCGGATGGGGAAGGCGGCGCTCGAGATCGCCCGGTACTTGCCGAAGGACGCCGCCCCCAGCAGCGGGTACAGGAGGAACGGGACCCCGATCGAGCTCGCGTCCAGAAGGGACGAGTCGGCGAGGAGCGTCCCGATCTGCCGACGGTGGTCCGACACCCATCGCCGACCGGCCGCGATCGAGGGCACGGCGAGGGTACCGGTGACGAGGACCGCCCCGGCAGCGCTCACGGCCCAGAAGGTCAGCACTCCCATCAGGTCCACCTCGGCCAGGAGGACGGTCGCGCCGATGAACACCCCCGCCACCCCCAGCCCTGTGGCATCCCCGAGGAGGAGTCGCCTCCACGCCCCCTGCGCCGTCAGCAGATATCGCCCGTTGGTCCAGGTCGTGGCGAGGAGGACGGCAAGTCCCGCCATCGACGCCGCAGCCGGATGGACACCGGTGACCAGCCCGGTCCCAGCGGTGAGCAGCGCGAACACGAGTGCGAGGAGGCTCCCGGTCCGCAGGTAGTCCGCCGGGGAGCCCGCTGCGCCGCGACGGGCCCACGCCTCGCAGACCACGGAGAGCACCATCGAGCTGGAGAGGGCGTAGCCGAGATACAGCAGCGAGTAGCTGCCGTAGTCGGCGGGCCCCAGATACACGAGGCCGAGGACCTGAGGGAGGGCGACGGAGAGCGCGTTCGCGGCGGTCGCGAGGTAGGGGAAGAGGCGACGGATGCTCATGGCGCCACCGGTCGCACGGCCCGGCGCACGACACCAGCGCCCTCGGCGTCGAGCGGGATGGTTCCCGCCTCCGGACGGCCCTGCGGCCCGGCGCCCTCGGGCGGTCGGGAGTTCCAGGCGGCGACGGCGATGCCGAACACCAGCGTCACCCCCCACCAGTGGCCGACGGCCTGCAGGTACGGGTTGGTGGCGTTCGCGATGAGAAGGCAGAGGGCGGCTGTCGCCGACGTGGCGAGCGCCCCCCGCGTGGCGGCGTCGACGACGCGTGCCGTCCGACGCACCGAGCGTGCCAGAAGCAGCAGCGCGGCCGCGCCGATCGCCACGCCCACGATCCCCGCGTTGAACAGCCACAGGTGGTACTGGAGCTCAAACATCCAGGGGCGCTCCTGCGAGCGGTAGTAGCCGTCCTTCACCACGGCCCCGATCCCGTGGCCGAACAGCGGGCGGTCCACCCAGGCAGCCAGCAGGTGCCCGGTCTGCTCGACCCGGTCACGGTTGTCGGACCCGGCCACAACGTCCACCGATCCGATCCCGAGGTAGCTCGCCACGGTGTCTGCCCAGAGCTGGCGCAGTCGGGCCCGAAGGCTTCCGGAGAGCGTGAGCGCGAGGGCGACCACCCCGGCGGCGGACAGCAGGGTGGGCACGGTGGCGCGATGGGTCGCCACCCGTCCCCAGGGGATGCGTCGGAACCTCACCTCGAGGACCGCATAGATCACCGGGGCCAGGAGCGCGACGGCGAGGATCGCACGGCGCCCTGAGAGCGTGACGGCCACCATCGCCAGCACCGCACACACGGCCAGCACCCAGCGGGACGGGAAGAGTTCGTTGCGCGGCGAGACCGCCATAGCGACCAGCAGGGGGACGCCGGCGGCGAGGGTCGACAGGCTGTGGAAGCGGATGGCCGTCGCACCGGTGGGATCCGTGCCGATCCCCGCACCCTGACCCTCCATGACGGCCTCGGGGATCACCGCGGGCAGATACCCCAGCTCGCCCCCGATGTACACCACCATGAGCAGGGAGTTGAGCCCGACCACGAAGACGATGGCGTGGAAGACGAGCTTCAGCTGCGCTCGTCGGAGGCTCAGCGCCCACAGACCCCAGATCGTCATGCTCCCGAGCCACACGATCGCCTGGTGCACGGTGCCCGGGACGTCACGCACGGCACCGACCATGAGGCCGAGGGCGATCACCCCGATCAGCGTCGAGACCCCGAGCACGAAGCTCCGCTCGAGGCGCGGGGGCGTCCTCAGCACGTCGAACGCGGAAACCGCGGCGAGCAGGGCGAGCACCGGGTAGAGCACGTCGCCCCGGGACACCGGGAGCCACAGCACGTAGATCAGACATGCCGTCTTGAGCACCCCGCTCACCTGGTCGAGGAGGCTGAGCCCCTCCCGGGCCCGCCACTCCGCCTCGAGCGATCGCTGGGCGCGGATCACGCGATCACCTCGGAGGCGGGGAGGCCGACAGCGCGGACCCACGCGTCGGCATGCGCCGCGAAGGAGTAGCCCTCCTGCACCGCGCGCATCGCCCGGGCACCGGCCGCCGCCCGCTCCTCCGGCGAGGAGCCGAGCGCCGCGACGAGGGCGTCCTCCCACTCGTCGAGGCTGGTCGGGGCCGCCCCTCCGAGGTCCCGCAGCACACTCTCGTTCATCCCGACCGGGCTGCCGACGACCGGCAGCTCGGCGGCGCCGTACTGGAGGAGCTTGTAGGAGCACTTCCCCCGCTCCCAGTCGCTGTCCACGAGAGGCATGATGCCGACGTCGCCGAGGACCAGTTGCTCCGTGAACCGCCCGGCGTCCCAATCCTGGCGCTCGTGCAGGGCCGGATCGAGACCCTCGACGGGTCCGCTGCCGTTGCTGATCACCAGGAGGCTGCTGCCGGTCCGCCGGCACGCGGAGTCGATGGCAGCGGCGATCGAGGTGAGGTATCGCTCCGTGAACCGCGACCCGATCCAGACGAGGCGAGGGACATCGGCCGCGGGGCGCGAGGAGCGGTGGACGTAGTCCTCGACCTCCACGCAGGAGGGGATGATCCGGACGTCCGCCGCGTACTGGGACGCGGCGTCGGCGAGGAACTCGTTGCCGGCGAGGACGACATCGGCGGCGAGGGCGGCGCGCGCGAACACCAGCGGCTTCGGGAAGGCACGGGACATTAACCCGTGAACGGGCAGATGGATGGCGTCATCGACGTCGTAGACGGCACGCGAGGCCCGACGGAGGATGCGCTCCTCCACCTCGCCGCGGGAGAACGGCGTGGCGGACCGCGAGAGGACCACGGTGCCGCCGTCGACCTGCTCCGCGGCACGACGGGTGGCCAGCTCGGCGCCGGCGAGGGCGAACGGGCGCCGCAGAAGGGTGGACGGCCTGGACGAGGAGAGACCGAGATGCTCGTGGACGGTCGTCTTGAGGCCCAGATGCCGTGCCCAGTCGTGCAGGCGCACGCGCGTGGACCCAGCTGTCGGCCCATAGGCCGAGACCAGGTGCACGGGCTGGGCGGGCGTGGCGTTCATGGTCAGGAGCTCCGTCCTCGATGCGGGTCGGGGTGGTCGGGTGCGGGCCGGATGGCGCGGTGGATGCGGACAGGTCAGGGAGGCAGGGTCCCGGAGGTCGGCCCTCCCGAGGCCCTGAAGGGGATCGCCTTGCGGGTGGGGCCGGGTGCGCCGGCCCGCTTCCCGCGGCACGGCCTTCCAGGACGACCGCGATCATCCGACCGGCGACGAGCACCTCGCGGAAGGCCTTCTCGTAGTCACGAGGAGATCGGCCGTACGGATCTTCGATGTCCAGCTCCGCCGCTTCGACGCCCGCCTGGAATCGGAACATCGAGGCTTCGAGAGCGAGATCGCGGAGGGTCCCACGGCTCGCGGTCAGCCCCGGATGCCCCAGGACCAGCGCCAGCTCCCGGAGCGTGAAGGTGCGTCGCACGGCCCGAGGTGACAGCCGCGCGACCCACGCCCGCTGCTCGAGCGTCATGGTGAGGACGAGGTCGGCGTCCTCGACCTGCTCGGTCGACAGCTGTCGACCGACATGGTCCAGGGCGACATCGACCTCCTGCCGCACGAAGCGGACGGCCTCGGGCGCCGCCGGGGCGCCGACGACCGCTTGGGTGCCGGCGCTCGAGATGCGGAATCTGTCGGGGAGGGACTGCCTCAGCACGGCCTCGCCGACGGGGGAACGGCAGATGTTCCCCGTGCAGACCACCAGGATCCTGGACACTGTCAGCGTGCTTCTACCGCAGGCTCGTACCGGCGTGCGACCCGAGCCGCTCCCTCGTCGAGGCGCGGGGTCTGCACCCATGCGCTCTTCGACGCCGACGCCCTGCCTCGGTGCGTCGGCGCCGCGGGAGGCGTCGACGTGTACTCGTAGTCGTAGCTCTCGGTGCGCCCGAGATGGACGCGGTTGAGCACGATGCCGAGCACCGGGGCACCCACCGCGGAGAGGCGGTCGATCGCGACCTCGAGCTGCGAGCGGCGGGTGCGATCGCTGCGGGCCACCACCACGGTGCCGCCGACGCGAGGGGCGAGGACGACCGGATCGGTGACCGCGAGCAGCGGCGACGTGTCCAGGATGACGTGGTCGTACCGGGACTCCGCCTCGGCGAGGAGCTCGCCCATCCGCGAGCTGGCCAACAGCTCGCTGGGGTTCGGGGGGACAACGCCCGAGGTCAGCACGTCGAGGCCGCCGGCCTGCATCGGCTGGACGACGTCCATGAGGTCCGCGTCGCCCGCGAGCACCGTGGTCAGCCCCGCACTGCCTTCGAGTCCCGTGTACGCCGCCACCGAAGGGCGGCGCAGGTCGGCGTCGATCAGGAGGACGCGCTTGCCGGCCTGCGAGAAGACGGCGGCGAGATTGATCGCCGTGCTCGACTTGCCCTCGCTCGGCAGCGCCGAGGTGATCAGAAGGGTCCGGCCCTCCGCGGTGCACGCCATGAACTGCAGGTTCGTGCGGAGGCTCCGGTACGCCTCCGACTGCGGCCCCTCGTAACTCAGGGTTGAGACGAGCGGCGCGCTCTGCGCATCGCGGATGGCGGGCACCGAGGCGATCACGGGGTGGTCCACCGCCTTCTCCACGTCCTCGACTCGGCGTACGCGATTGTCGAAATGGTCGCGGAGGAGAGCGATCGTCACGGCGGTGGCCAGCGCGAGGACCAGCCCGATCGCCGTGTTCATCAGGATGGACGGAGAGGCCGGAGAGGTCGACTCGACCGCCGGCGAGACGACCGTCAAGCCGATCGCCGGCGTCCCCGAGGACGAGCCCAGACTCTCCAGGCTGGTGCCGAGGCTGGCGGCCGTGGCGTCGGCGAGCGCGGCCGCCACTGCCGGATCCTCGTCCTTGGCCTTGATCTCGATGATCAGGGTGTCCGGCCGCACCGTGGCGGTGACCCGCCTGGCGAGCTCGTCCGATGTCGTGGAGAGCCCGAGCTCCTCGATCACGGGATCCAGGACCAGGGGCGTCGTGACGAGATCGGAGTAGCTGGCGATCTGCTGACCGGCGAGGACGATCCCGGTGTTCAGCTCGTCCACCGAGGCCCCGGCCTGAGGCTGCACGAAGGTTCGGGTGGTGGATTCGTACATCGGGGTCTGGACCGCCGTCGCCGCGACGACCGCGGCGAGCACCACGAGGCCGCCGAGCAGCGCTGACCGCCACCGCTCCTTGAGGATGGTCAGAAACTGTCGGGGTTCCATGGGATTCCTTTCATGCGGGGTCGGGTGGCGGCGGATGCGAAGGCTCGGGGGACTCCGCACATCCCGGCTGGTGCGTCAGGATCGGTTCGGGCGTCAAGCCGCATAGATCCGCCCTCGTCGGTAGTCACCGCTGAGGACCGAGTCCAGGAAGTCGAGTAGCTCGTCCGCCGCATGCTCCGAGGACAGGGACGAGGGAGGCGGCAGTTCGGCCCCGCGCCCGCGGGCGACGGCGAGGACAACATCGGCAAGCACATCGACGTCGCCCTCGGGAGCGACGGAGACCGCCGGCAGGTCGCGGACGCCCTTCACGTCGAATCCGACTGCCGGCAGGCCCATCGCGATCGCCTCGAGGCCCACGCGAGGGAGCCCCTCCCAGCGCGAGGTCTGGACCAGGACGTGCGAGCGGTCGAACCACGGGACCACGTCGCTGCGTCCCCGGTGCCTGACGAGTCCGTCGACCGGACTGGTCACGGCGTCGGTGCCGATCAGGGCGCCGTCGCCGAGCATGTCGACCCGGAGGTCCACGCCCCGGTCCCGCAGCACGTGGGCGAGCTCCACCATGGCCGCCGGGTTCTTGCGTTCCGAGTACTCACCGCACCACACCAGCCGAAGCGGCTCCGCCCCCTCGTCCCAGGCACGGCGCGGACGGCGCGGATAAGTCGTGAGGTCGAGGCCGACGCCGGCGAGCAGACGCAGCCGCGGCGTCTGCGGTGCGTGGGCGGCGAACCAGGCCTCGTCGGCCGAGTTCATGCAGACGACGGCATCGGTGCGATGCAGCAGCAGCCGCTCGACCGAGCGGAACGGAAGATCCGCCGCGCGGCGGCCGTTCCAGTGCAGGCCGTGGCAGAAGTAGACGACGGGGACGCCCACGTCCGCCAGCCGCACGAGCGCCGACGCCGTGGCCGTGTTGGTCACCACGATCTCGATGCGCTTCTCTCGCACCCACTCGCGCAGCTCGCGCATCGCGCGATGGTTCCTCGGCGAAGGAGAACGGGTCACCGCCGTGAGCACGGTCGCAGAGGGGTGCTCCGCGGACGGCGTCCCCGCGGCGGGCTCGACGACGGCGCCGCTCTCGCGCCAACGGCGAGCGATCTCCACGAAGAACGCATCCAACGTCCCCCCGACGGAGGTCAGCAGGCCGATCACCGGGGCCGCGCGCCGTTCCGTCGGCGCCTGCGACCCCGTGCTCGCTGTCGTCATCACGTCTCCCCTTCGTCCCCGTCCATGGGCACGCACGCGTGGCGACCCACCTCTATTGTGGGTGGAAATGTCCGTTTTGTCTATGTTGTGCTCACGGACTCCGCGCGGCTCACCGCGTCGAGCCGATCGCCATCGGGTGTGGGTGCAGGAAACGCCGCTCGGGCAGACCGAGGTAGGCGATCAGTGACTGCCCGCCGTCGGGGACCGACGGAGGAGGCGAGGCGACCGGAAATCTGACGGAAGAACCGGGGACGACGTAGCCGCTGCGGGCAAGTGCGTCCGCCAGCGCGGGTCCGGGATCCGTGCCCCGCGCGAGGAACGCCCACTCGGCGTCGAGCTCCTTGCGCAGGCGGCTCGCCAGGAGCAGCAGCGCCTCGTCCAGGAGCTCCCCCTCCACCTCGGCGGCGCCGGGCCCCTCGCTGATCTGCAGCCGGACCAGCCCCGGCTCGAGAAGCAGCGCGTCGCCCTCGAGGACTACGCGGCCCTCGCGGTCGCGGCAGGCCCAGGCGCCATCGGAGTCGGGACCGACCATCTCGAGGTCCGTCGTGGACTGCGGGCCGGGGAAGACCGCCATGGACACCCCGCCCTCGTCGGTCACGCCATGACGGCTCAGCACTGCGCTGACGGTGTCCATCAGAATCCTCAGATCCAGGTCGAGCCCGATCCGTCGCACGTACTCCTGGTCCATGGCGAGCCGGTCGTCCCAGGCCACGGCATTGCGACCATGGACCTGGGCGTAACCGGTCAGCCCCGCGGAGACGGTGTGCCGCGCGAACTGATCGGCGCTGTAACGGCCAAGGTAGGTGATGGGCAGCGGGCGGGGGCCGACGAGGCTCATGTCCCCGCACACCACGTTCCACAGGCTCGGAAGCTCGTCCAGGCTCGTCGCCCTCAGCAGCCTGCCGAAGGGGACCAGGCGCGCGGCATCGCTGTCGGAGCCGTCCGAGGCGGCGGCGAGCATCGAGCGGAACTTCCGCAGCCGGAACACGCGGCCGTCCTGCGTCACCCGCTCCTGAGTGAACAGGATGGGGCGGCCCATCGTCGCCAGCACGCCGGCCGAGATCATGAGCATCGGCAGGGCGGAGACCGCGAGGCCGAGGCCGCCGAGGACGACATCCGCTCGTCGGCGTCGGCGCAGATAGCTCCGCTGCTCCGGGGATAGGCGGATCGGGGTGAAGTGCTGGATGGGCCTCGCGGTCTTCCGAGCCCTGCGCCACCGTTCCGGGGCCTCGACCTGCGTCACGCCGCGGCCTTCGTCAACGGCGGGAAGAGCAGGCGGCGGCCGAGGGCGGCGCTGAGCGTGTAGTCGATGATCCCGCATTCCTCCGCAGTCAGCGCGGAGCCGCTGGGCAGGGTGAGGCCGGTGCGGAAAAGGCGCTCGGAGGCGCCGTTGACCGCGGCGGGGACGCCCGCGAAGACGGGCTGGAGGTGCATCGGATTCCACAGCGGTCGGCTCTCGATCCCGGCCGCTGTGAGGGCGGCGGACAGGGAGGACGCGTCGATGCCCGCGACCTCGGGGTCGACCACCAGCGCGGTGAGCCAGCAGTTGTCCTGCTCGTCGCCGGCCCGCTGGAACACCTCCACGCCGGGCACGTCCTCGGCGATCCGGGCGTAGGCTTCGCGGCGGGCGCGACGACGAGCGATCATCTCGTCGAGCCGCGTCAGCTGGGCGTTGCCCATCGCGGCCAGGAGGTTCGAGAGGCGGTAGTTGAAGCCGATGTCGCGGTGCTCGTAGTGCACCGCGGGCTCCCTCGCCTGGGTGGCGAGGTGGCGGACGCGGCAGGCGACGGCCTCGTCGTCCGTGAGGTACATGCCGCCACCGGAGGTGGTCATGATCTTGTTGCCGTTGAAGGAGAAGATAGCGGCGTCGCCGTGCTTCCCGGCAGGCAGTCCGCCATGGTGGGCGCCGAGGGACTCGGCGGAGTCCACCAGCACCTTCGCACCGGCGCGGTGGGCGATCTCGACGATGCGGGTGTGATCCGCGCTGCGGCCCAGTAGATCCACGGGCACGACCGCGGGGACGGAGGTCCCCTCCTCCCCCAGCTCCTCGAGGACCTGGGCGAGGAGATCGGGATCCATCTGCCCGGTGACCGGGTCGGAGTCGATGAAGTACGGCGTCGCGCCGGTGTAGCTGATCGCGTTCGCGGTCGCGGCGAAGGTCATGGTCGAGGTGGGGACCACGTCGCCGGGTCCGACGCCCCAGGCCAGCAGCCCCAGATGGAGGGCGCCCGTGCCGGAGGAGAGGGCGACGGTGTGGCGTCGGCCGATCCGCTCCGCCATCGAGGCCTCGAAGGCGTCGACGGCGGGGCCGAGCGGAGCGATCCAGCCGGAGTCGAAGGCGTCGGCGACGGCGGCGCGCTCGAGAGCGGTGACGTCAGGGCCGGACATGAGGATGCGAGCCATGGTTCAGAACCCCACTGCGATCGGGGCGCGGACGACGGGGGGCCGGGTGGCCTCCATCGCCTCGCACACGGTGGTCAGGACGTCTCGGATCTGGGCGTCGCTGAGCAGCGAGCGCGGGTCGGGCAGCTCCTCGTAGGAGACGGGCACGACCGGCACGCCCCGGATCAGCGGGTGCGAGGTCTGTCGGGAATCCTCCCCGGGGGCGAACAGGTCCTCGTGGAGCTTCTCGCCGGGACGGAGGCCCGAGAAGACGATCTCGACCTCCTTGCCTGAGGCGTCGATGAGCTGCTGGGCGAGCTGTACGATCGGGACGGGCCGGCCCATGTCGAGCACGAGCGCGCCACCGCTCTCCCCCACCACCGCGGCCTGCAGCACGAGCTGCACGGCCTCGGAGACGGTCATGAAGAAGCGGGTGACCTCGGGGTCGGTGACGGTGACCGGACCGCCCTGCTCGATCTGCGCGATGAAGGTGTGGATCACGGAGCCGCGGGTGGCGAGCACGTTGCCGAAGCGGACGCTCAGCCAGGTGCCGTGACCGGCGGTGCGGCCCTTGTGGGCGGTGAGCCCCTCGGCGATGCGCTTGGAGTAGCCGAGCACGTTGTGCGGGTCCGCGGCCTTGTCCGTGGAGATGTTCACGAAGCGCTCCACGCCGTGGCGGTGGGAAGCCTCGAGCACGTTGTGGGTGCCGAGCACGTTGGTCTTGAAGGCCTCGTCGGGGGACTTCTCGAGCATGTTCACGTGCTTGAGCGCCGCCGCGTGGAAGACGATGTCGGGCTTATGGCGGGCGAACACCGCATCGAGCCGGGCGGCGTCGCGAATGTCGGCGAGCTCCATGTTGCCGTTGCCGAGGTCGGCGGTGCCGCCCATGGTCAGCAGCAGGGCGTGCAGGGCCGACTCGTCGCGGTCCAGCATCACGAGCTCCTTGGGCCCGGACTTCGAGATCTGACGGCAGAGCTCCGAGCCGATGGAGCCGCCGGCCCCCGTGACCAGGACGGACTTCCCGCGCAGTAGGGAGTTGATGGTCGACAGGTCCGTGTCGACCTGGCGGCGGCCGAGGAGGTCGGCCGGCTGGATCTCGCGCAGGTCGGCGTGGTGGACCCCGTCGATCATCTCGTTCAGCGGCGGGACGATCTTCACCGGGAGATCCAGCTCCGACGCCGCGGCGGTGAGCGTGCCCATGGTGTCGGCCGAGATGTGGGAGGTGGCGATGACGAGGATGTCCGCACCGGTGCGCTCGAGGGCGTAGTGCAGCTGGTCGATGCTCCCGACGACGCTGACCCCGGCATGGCGGAAGTGGCGCTTGCGCGGGTCGTCTTCGAGGTAGCCGACGGGGTCCCAGGTGGAGGAGGGGTCGCGCTGCATCGAGTCGGCGAGCGCTCGGCCGACGTCGCCGGCGCCCACGATCAGCGCGCGCGAGGGCTGCACCTCGGCCTCGCGCAGGGCGCGGAGGGCGCGCACGGCGAGCAGGCGCACGAGGTAGCGCACGGACGCGACGGCGACGATGACGAGGGGGGCGGCGATGACAGGTGCGGTCATCGGCAGCATCCGTTCCGGCCACACGGCGTTGGTCGCGGTGACCATCACGGCGGTGGCGGCGACCACCCCCGCCAGCGGCGGCATCTCGTCAAAGCTGCCCACGAGATGCCGCCCCTGGTGCAGGCGCACCGCACGCCCGAGCAGGGTGTATACGGCGACGGCGATCGCGGTGAGCAGGAGCAGGCCGACCAGAGGGGTGCCGCTCCCGTCGAGGGTGAGGTCGGCGGTGAGGGCTAGGGTCTCGAGGCGCAGCGCAGAGGCCGCCCAGAGGCCGAGGAACCACATCACGGAGTCGATCACGATGAACGCGATCGGCGCGGGATGGAGATCCCGGTCGAGGATCTCCTTCCTCTCGGCGCCCCGGAGCGTTTGTCCGGTCTTCTCGCTCCGACGCGGGCCAGGAGCTGCGGGGCGCAGGACGGCGTTCAGGGAGATGATGGACATGGCGACCCCTCTTCCGGTGGTGCGGGCCCCAGACCTGCGGCGTTGTCGCGATGTCCGTTTTGCCCGTCTTGAGACGGTTCGTACCATACATCCAGTTCGCCCGGAGTGGAAGCGAAGGTCCGGGAAGCGGGCGAACACCTCATCCGGAGGGCCCGGGCCGACGGAGAGGCGGACCGCACCAAGCGCCGCCCCCGATGCGGTGAACGGCACTTCGCGGCGCGCTCGTGGCCTTGCACGGCGCGGAGATGCCGGGGATTGGAACGGCTCGCACCCGGCGTGCGTCCGCGTCACCGACGCACGCGGACCTCGGGCGGAATCACAGCCCGGTCGAGGTCACCCGCACGCTCTCGTGCTTCGCGGAGACGACGCCGGGGGCGTACTCCCGCCACTCCTCGCCGACCTCGAGGCCGAGGGCGCGGGCGAGGTAGAAGCGCGGCACGTCGGCCCCGGCCAGGTGCACGAAGGGGTAGCCGCCGCCGAAGCGGGGGTTGATGTCGATGACGGAAGGCTCACGGCCCTCGGCGAGGAACATGTCGGTGTCGACCAGGCCCGTGAGCTGCGCGGCACGCGCGATCCTCTCGGCATTGGCGACGAAGGGCGCGGGATCCGCGGAGGCGGCCTTATCGGTCTCGCCGGCGCGCATGCGCATCTTTCGACGCGCGAGCACGGCCCGCAGCGCGCCGGGCTCGCGCAGGTCGGCCACGAGGTCCACTCCGTGCTCCACGCCGGGCAGGCAGGGCTGGACCACGACATCCTGCCCGCTGGGCGCGGAGCCGTCGGCCGGGGCGGGCGCGGAGTCGATCGCGGCGTCGACCGCGGCGCGGACCCCGTCGGCTCCCACCAGTGCGAGACCGGAGGAGCCGCTGCCCAGACGATGCTTCACGACGAGCAGGTCGGAGGCCTCGGCGATCTCGGCGATGCCGGCCTCGTCGTCGCCGGCGACCGTGCGCGGGGTGGGCACGCCGATCCCCTCGAGCAGCTGCGCCATGCGGAGCTTGTCGGCGCAGCCGAGCTGCCAGGCCCGGTCCACGCCGGGCACGAGCACGCCCCGTTCCCGCATCTGCTCCGCGAGATCCGTAGCGACGTGGAGATGCATGAGCTCGTAGTCGTTCACGGAGAGGAACAGGCTCGGACGCAGCTCGTCCACGAGCGCGAGGAGCGCCGGATCGTAGTCGGGATCGGCATAGCACGGGAGACGACGCCCGATGTCCCCGTAGCCCGCCGCGGCGCTCGTGGGGTCGTTCTCGGTGACGATCACCCGCCCCTCGAGGCCGAGGCTTTCATAGGCCTGGCGGAACCAGTCCACGAGATACAGCCGACGACCGGCCGAGCCGATCACCATCGCGCCACCGTCGCCCATCTCGCGCTCCCATCCCCCGCTCCTCCAAGGGCGGCACGTTGCCTCCCCCGCCGTCCAGCCGTTCCGGGCCGCGTCGACCCTTCCCGCATAGTAGACTACGCAAAGCGGACGAATCGCCGCTCCTCACCGATCGGCACGGCCGCCTAATCCGGACCACCGTCGGCCGCCCCAGCACGATCTCCGAGCTCACGGAGCCCGGCCCCCGAAGGATGCCGGCAGCTTCCGGGTGCAGCGGCGCCCCCCCGGCATCCCCACGACGAACACTAGGTTGGACTGATGAAGATCGTCATCTCCTCGGCCGGACGCCGCGCCCACTACGTGGAATGGTTCCGGCGGGCGCTGGACTGGTCCGGGCTGCGTGGCGAGGTCATAGCCATGGAGTACCGCATGCAGAGCCCGAGCACCGGGCTCGCAGATCGCGCGGTGCAGGCTCCGGCGTACAACAGCCCCGAGTACCCGGCGGCGCTACGGGAGTGGTGCCGTGCGGAGCGTCCGGATCTGTTCCTGTCCCTCAACGACTACGAGCTGCAGGTCCTCTCCGGCGGACTCGCCGACGACATGCGGTCACTCGGGTGCCGCGTCGCCGTGCTCGACGCCGAGAGCCAGCCGATCGTCCTGGACAAGCTCCGGATGGCGACCGCGCTCGCCGAGCGCGGCATCCCGACCCCCCGCACGGCGCTCGGAACCGACGTCGACGACATCCGATCCTCAGCCGGCGCGGAGGCGCGCTTCGTCGTGAAGCACCGGTTCGGCAGCGGGTCGACGGGACTGCGGGTCGTCGGCGCCGAGGAGCTCCCCGAGGCGGTGGCGGAGTCGGCGCGGACGGCCCTCGGAGCCGACGGCCTCCCGGCCGCGCACGACCACGAGGCGGTCGTGGTGCAGGACGCCCTCCCCGGCCCCGAATACGGAGTCGACGGCGTCTTCGACGTCGAGAGGCGGGGCGAGGTGCTCGGCGTGCTCGCACGCCGCAAGGACCTGATGCGCGGAGGCGACACCGACGTGGCGACGACGGTGAGCGCCGCACTCTTCCGACCCGCGATCGAGGCGATCGGAGAGCTGCTGCGGCCCACGGCCGCGATCGATGTGGACCTGCGAGAGACCGCCGAGGGGGAGCCGCAGGTCATCGACATCAACCCGCGACTGGGCGGCGGCTACCCCTTCGTCCACCGTGCCGGGGCGGACCTCCCCGCAGCGCTGATCCGCTCGGCCGCGGGCCTCGAACCCGATCCGGCTCTGCTGGCCTACCGGACCGGGGTCTCGACCGCCCGCCGCGAGGATTTCACCGTCATCGCTCCGATGCAGTGAGGGCAGCGTCCAGGGCGCCGTCTCTTGCCTGGGAGCCGGCACCCTCGTTCCGCCCGGCGGGCACCGCGGTGCGCCCACCCGCCGTCCCGGGCTCGCCGTCCTCGACCTCCCACCGGCTCCCCTGCAGATAGTCCTCGACACCCCAGGCGCGGCGCACCAGGGTGTACTCCTCCCCCTCGCGGACGTACACCGCAGGGAGGAACTCGATGAACGAGGACTGGTAGCTCATGGTGTACGCGCCGACCCGCGCGAAGACGAGGCGGTCCCCCACCGCGAGCTCGGGCGCATCGTGCATCCGGGTGAGCCGGTCATCCTCCATGCACGTGAAACCGCTGATGATCTGCTCGGGGAGGAGACGCTCGGAGGTCGAGTCCGTGGCCACGTCGAAGGGACGGCGGCGGCGGAACAGCGGATCGATGTCCGTGCGGCTCGCATCCGTGACGACGTGCCGTCGGTCGCCGACGTCCTTCACGTCGAGCACGCTCGCATGGAACTCGACGGGCACGGCGATCACCGAGCCGCCCGGCTCGACCACGAGCCGTGTGCGGTCGACGTCGACCACGGGTTCGAGCACCTCGCGGATCACGCGCACGTAGTCGTGGAACGTCGGGCTCCCCTCGAGGCTCCCGAAGAACCCGCCGCCGATGTCCACCCAGTCGAGATCGAGCTCGCGGGAGGTGATGAGGTCCGCCGCCACGGTGGCCGCGGCGCGGTAGACGCCCAGGCTCTGCGTGAGCGAGTTGCGATGCATGTGGATTCCAGCGATCCGGACGCCCGCCTCGGCGAGCTCCTCCATCGCCCGATCTAGGGCGCCGTTGTCCACGTTGAAGCCGAACCGGCTCCCCTCGTCGCCCGTGGTGCTCTCACCTGGGCAGTGCGACTCCAGATCCCAGTTCACCCGCAGCCCGACCGCGAGCGGGAGATGCGGCTCCTCGCGGGCGAGCTCGGCCGTCCACGTCACCTCGCGGAGGGAGTCGAGGTTGATGAGCGACCCCTCCCGGAGGGCGGACCGCAACCGTTCCCTGGACTTTATCGGCCCATTGAAGACGATGCGCTCGGGGCCGTACCCGAGGGCCAGGGCGAGGTCGTACTCGGCATCGGAGACCACCTCTGCCCAGACCCCCCGCCGGCGCATGTCGGCGATCAGCCAGGGCAGCGAGTTCGTCTTGAAGGAGTAGGACAGGATCGCCCCCGGCCAGTGCTCGTCGAGCGCGGCGCGGAACCTGGAGACGAGCACATCCAGCAGGCGCCGGTCGATCACGAATGCGGGGGTCGACGGCGCCGACCCTTCACCAGCAGCCGAGTGCACCATGGAGAACTCCTCACGCAGGGGTTGGACCGCCCTGCGGCACAGGTTCCTTGACCTCGGACGTCACTCCGCAGGGGCGGGGGAGGCGCGAAGCGACGCGCCATAGCCAGTTCACGAACTGGCACCCCCTTCCATAATGGACAAATCGGACAACCTTTGCAACCTCGCGCGATCACCTCGCCCTCACTGCGAGGCGATCTCACCTGCTCACGGCGTCCACCCGCCCCGAGCCCCGCGTCAGGCCTCGCCGCCCGCCCGACCCGGCCGGAAGCGGCGCCTCACGTCCGCCGAGGCGCCCGTGTACAGCGGGTGCAGGGTCGTGAACGCCGCATAGAGGGCAGGGCGAAGCGCCAGGTCCCAGCCGCCGACCCCCTCTGCGACCTCTCCCCCGAGACCGAGCTTGAACTGCAGCAGGCCCGCATGCGGGTGGTCGGCGTCGAGCGAGGGAGGCACCGCGCCGAGGTCGTAGGCGGCGGATCCCCGGGAGATCGAGCGCTGGATCTGGGCCCAGTAGACGGCGTTGGAGGCACGCAGCTCCCGGTGATGAGAACTGTTGCCGGCGATGATGGCGTAGGCCACGCCCCCGACGCTCACCGTGACGTTGCCCGAGAACACCTCGCCGTCATGGCGCGCGAGGTCGACGTCTAGCGGGAACGGGCCGTCCCCGGAGAACTGGTCCCACAGCGCCTCCATGTAGGACCGAGGCTGGGCGGTGAAGCCGCTCCGCGCCGCCGTCTCCTCGTGGAGCCGATGCAGCTCCTGCAGGTCGCCCCGGTCCGCCGGCCGGACCTCGACACCCTGCCGAGCAGCGCTGCGGACGTTCTTGCGCCACACCTTGGAGAACCCCGCGAGGACCTCGTCCTCCGAGCGCCCCGCGAGGGGCACCTGGTAGGTGAAGCGCGGCTGGGTGCTCTCGACCGCCTCGTCATCGCCCAGCTCACGCCACCCTCCACCCCGCAGGGCGTTCACCAGGGATTCCGCGACGACGTCCTGCGCATCGGGCTCCACCCGCGCGAGATGGGTGAGGGAGGAGTCTGCGAGGGCGCGACGCACCGTCGAGCTCGTCCAAATCCGGTGCCGCAGCTGCGGATACATCCGGATGGCGAACACGCGCCTGCTCTCGAGGTGGCGGCGCAGGGCGGCGAGCACCTCGCCGATCGGGACACGGGCCCACTCCACGACCGGGCCCATGGGGAGATAGGCGAGCCGGTACCCGAGCACCGGCAGCCGCTGATAGCGGATGACGGAGACCGCCGCACGGCGCCCCTGCGGGTCGAACCAGCCCACCAGCTCGGAGTCCCACTCGCCGCCTCGGACTGCGGACCATTCGGGTGTCTGCTGATAGCTGGCCGTCTCCGCGGAGCGAACGTGGTCGCGAAACTCCTCGTCGCCGATCGGGCGGACCTCCAGCGACGTCGCCGGGGCGCCGGCGGGCGCGTCGCGCCCCCGGGCTGCTCCTCGAGAGCCACCCCGCCGTCGGGGGGAATTGCTTCCTTCATCGTGGAACCTCCAATAGATGACCGACCGTCGACCCAGGCCGGACGGAGGCGTCGCACATCGAGCGACGCCCCGCACCGCGCGCCTCGGACGACGGGGCCCGGCGCACGAGATGGACGGACTCGACCGCGGACTCGGGACACCGGTCGTGGAGCATCCGGAAGCTGTGACAGCCCGCCGTCACCATGCGCGGCGGTGGGCTCCCACACCACCCGGCTGCCGTCGCGAACACCCTGCCCGCCCCGGCCGCCCTTCGAGGGAGGTCGCTGTAACACCCCTCGTCGAGACAGCCGCATCGTCGAGCACTATGTCCAATACGTCCGGATCGCAGGTATACCTTACGTCAGGCTCTGCGCTGCGAGAAGCGCGGCGCCGCACCAAGGGCTCGACGCTCGCGCACGAAGGACGACGCGTCGGCCCCGTCCTGGGCCGACGCGTCGTCAGAGGTGCGTGACAGCGGGCTCGGCCCGCCCGCCTCACCCGTTGAGGAACTGCTGGAGCGCCTTCACAGTGGAGTAGCTGGCGCGGAAGTCCCACACGCCGTTGCTCTTCAGGCCGATCTCGGCCCGCAGCTTGCGGGTCGTCTCGGCGCCGATCTTGCCGTCGGGCGCGGCACCGATCTTCGTCTGCAGCGCCTTGATGTCGGAGGTGGACAGCGAGCCGTCCTGCGACACACCGATCCAGCCCTGGAGGGCACGGGTGGTCTTGGGGCCGAACTTGCCGTCGACCACGAGGGAGGCTCCGGTGCTCGGCGTCGCCGGGGTGGAGCTGCCGGAGGAGGGGGCCTCGGCTGGGGCGCCGCTGTTCAGGAAACTCTGCAGCGAGCGGACGGTGGAGGCGTCGGCGCGAAAGTCCCGGGCGCCGTTGCTGCCGAGCCCGATCGCGGCGCGAAGCTTCGCGGTGGTCTCGGGACCGATCTTCCCGTCGCGGCCGGCGCCGATCCTCGTCTGCAGCGCCTTGATGTCGGAGGTGGACAGCGAGCCGTCCTGCGACACACCGATCCAGCCCTGGAGGGAGCGGGTGGTGGCGGGGCCGAACTTGCCATCGACCACGAGCGCGCCGGAGGAGGGGCTGGTGCGCTCGCTGTCGCGGGAGGCGGAGGCGGAGCCGCCGCCGGGCTGCGCATTCGCATCGGCGCCGCCGTTGGCGCGGGTGAGGCCGGCCTTCTTGCCACAGGTGGGCCAGGCGCCGGGGCCCTGCTGGTCGAGGGTGCGCTGGGCGACGGCGATCTGCTCGGCCTTGCTGGCCTTGTTCGCGGTGGAGGCGTACTCGCCGCCGCCGAAGGCCTTCCAGGTGGAGCTCGAGAACTGCAGTCCGCCGTAGTAGCCGTTGCCGGTGTTGATCGACCAGTTGCCGCCGGACTCGCACTGGGCGACGTCGTCCCAGACGGTGCCGTCCGCGGTGGCGCTCTCGGTGCCGACGAGCCCGAGCCCGGCGACGACCACGGCGCCGCCGGTGGCCGCGGCGACCTTCGGGGCGAGGCGGACGCCGCGGAAAGCGACGGCCCTTCCAGGGGCGCGATGGGTGGGCGTGCGGGAGTCGGACATCGAGAGCTCCTCGGATCGGGGAAGTCAGTGGGACGGGAGGGATGGCCGTCGCGGAGCGCCTGGCCGACGAGAACGCCGCTGACCTGCGCGCCCGCAGAGAGCACACCTCCACAGTGACCTGCTCGACCCATCCCGGGAAGTGACCCCACCCGAAAGATTCCCCTTCTCGGGTCATCTTTTTACCGAATTCGGAATATTCTCGAGCACTTCGGGAACGACAGCGGTGTATTTCTCGAGAAGATACAGCCGTGTCACTCCCTCCGCGCGGACGCGGCGGTGGAGGTCCTCGGGATCATGTCGCGCGTGCCGGAGCAGGCGTGGCTGATTGTGATGGGCCACGTGGCGATCGCGCTGCTCATCCGCCGCAAGCCGGCCGATGCCGGGGCCCGCCCCGTCAGCGCCGGGCCGGCCGAGCCCGAGGAGACACTCGCCCCGGCCTGAGCCCTGGCGGCCGAGCACCTCAGTAGTAGACGGCCTCCTGGTTCCCGAACCAGGTGCCGTAGAAGCGACCGTCCCGGTCCATCATCCCGATCGCGGTCTCCTCGATTGGGACGCGGTGCACGGTGGTGCTCCCGTCCTCGGCGGTGACGGTGAACTCGGCCAGGCCGCCGTAGCCGTAGGCGTCGTAGTAGCCCGCCGCCCCGCCCGCGACGTGGAGCTGCGGCGGGGTGAGGATCCGCCAGGTTCCCTCGCCGGTGACCTCCTCCGGGGCGCTGAGGGGGCAGTTCTCGGGCCGCGGCTGGGTGCTGCGCGCGCACTCGGCGAGCGCCGTGTCGATCAGGTAGGTGCTGAACTGCTCCTTGCCGGTGTCGGTGAGGTCGTAGCCGATCTCGATGAGCGAGTTCAGCCAGGGCCCGAGCACGGGCGGGATGGTCGAGCGGACCGTGGTCGGGGTGACCGCCTCCCCGCCCTCGGGGGCGCTGATCCGATACACGCCGGGCAGCACCACCAGGTGCACCTCGACGAGCCCGAAGGCCTGGTTCGCCCTGGCCTCGTCCGACAACGGGGCCTCGACCCCGTTGATCAGCACCGCGGCGGCGCTGACGGGCACGGCGACCCGCATCACCGGCAGCTCCACGGGCTCCAGCTCCCACACCGGGCGGCGCAGCGCCCCCTCGCGGTGCCGGGTGAGGTGGAGGGTGGTCTCCTGGGTGCGCCGGCCGAGGCTGAGCGTGGCCGTGACCTGGGCGGTGTCGCCGTCGACGCGCGTCTCCTCGATCGTGAAGCGGTCCACGCGCTCCTCGGCGGCCAGCACCACCTGGTCGGTGAGGGCGAGGTCGAGCACCCCGCCCTCGGGCTCGACCATGTGCTCACGCACGGCGTCGGTGTCACCATCGAGGATCGCCTGGAGGAAGCTGCGTGCCTCGGTCTCCGGCGAGCGCTCCCCCACCAGCACCTGCGGCAGCACCAGCACGAGGGCGAGCAGCGCGGCGACCCCACCGAGCAGCCACCAGCCCCGGCGACGGAGCGGCGCGGTGTCGGAGACGCGGTCATCGACTGCCGCAGGGGCCGACGGGGTTTCGGCCGACGGGATTCCGGCCGACGAGCCCCTGGCAGTCGATTCCCCGATCGGTGCGGCCCCGGCCGAGCGGTCGCCCGTCGTCCGGCCACGGGCTGACCGGGCTCCGGCGGGCAGGTCTTCTCCTGGCGAGGGCGTGCCTGCCGTCGAACCATGGAAGGTGCCGTGCGGCGCCTCCTCGTCCTCGGCCCCGCCCCATCCCCGGTCGATGACGCGGCCTGTCGCGCGCTGATCCCGTCCGCTCCCCCGCCGGCTGCTGCGCCCCACTGCGCCCCCTGTTCGCGTCTATGCCTCGAAAGAGGGTATCTCGGTGCCGTCCGTCGGCAGGCGCGGCCCTGCCGTTTCACGCGTTCGGCGCGGTCACGAACTCGCCCACGCGATCCTGGGCGCCCATGGCGTCGCCGGCCAGGAGTGGCGCTGGAGTCCAGTGGCTCAGCAGCGGCGGCACGTTGATCCGGGCGGGCACCGGGTCCAGACGCCCATCGCGGCGCGGGGTCTCGATCTCGTAAGCCCCGGGCAGCGCGCACAGGGTGATGATGCCGACCCCTTCGGCGCCGCCGCGGTCTCGGCGGCGACGACCGGGGGCTGCGGGCGCGGCTGGTCGGCTCGAGGTGCGTTGCACGCCCGGGGCTCACAGCGCCCCGGGCGCCTCCTTCTCCCGGGCGCGGTCGGCGAAGCTGACGCCCATCGCGGCGAGGGTGAGCGCCATGATGATCACCAGCGCGATCGTGAACGCTTCGAGCCAGTCGTGACCGCCGTCGGTGAGGGAGAAGATGATGCCGGGGATCATCGCGGTGCCGATCGCGGCGCCGAGGCGCTGACCGAGCTGGAGGATGCCGCCGGCGACGCCGCCGAAGCGGGGGTCGACGGAGTTCAGGGTGAGGGTCTGGTTCGGGGAGATGGTCATGCCCTGGCTCAGGCCCATCAGCATCAGCGGTGCGGCCAGCCACCAGAACGCGACCGCGCCGGACTCCACGAAGCCGGCCAGAAGCGTGGTTCCCAACAGGCCCAGGAAGGCCACGCCGAATCCGGCGATCACCATGCGCCGGCCCAGCGTGAGCACATAGCGGCCGGCGATCTGGGAGCTGATCGCGGCGGCCATCGAGGAGGGCAGCCCCAGCAGGGACGCCTCGAAGGCGGTGTGATGCAGGTGCATCTGCAGGAACAGCGGCACGATGATCCACACGCTGGTCGCGCCGAGGAAGTACACCGAGACGATGAGGATGCCGTTGCGGAATGCCCTGTTGGCGAAGATCGCGGTGTCGACCATGGGCGAGCTGCCGCGGCTCTTGTAGCGCCGCTCCCAGGTCCACCACAGCCCCAGCACCAGCAGCCCCGCGGGGAAGGACAACCACACCAGCGCGTTCACGCCGCGCTCGAGGAAGGGCAGCATGATCCCGAGGATCGCCAGGCACAGCAGGATCGTGCCGACGGGGTCGAGGTCGGGGCGTGCCTTGCCGCGTGCGCGGTCGTCGGGGATGAAGCGGAAGGTGCCGATGATCGCGCCGATACCGATGGGGACGTTCATCAGGAACATCCAGCGCCAGCCCCAGTTCGGGCCGAGCACCTGGATCAGCAGACCGCCGATCACGGGGCCGATGGCGGTCGCGACGGCGACGGTGGTGGCCAGCAGCGCGAAGGCCCGCGCCCGGTCCTGGCCGCGGAAGTGCTGCTGGATCAGGCCGACCGTCTGCGGGTTCAGCAGGCCCGAACCGATGCCCTGCAGGATGCGGGCGAGGTTCAGCATCTCGACGTTCGGGGCCAGGCCCGACATCAGCGAGCCGAGCGTGAAGATCCCGACGCCGATCACGAACATGCGCCGACGCCCGGTCGCGTCCCCCGCACGCCCGGCGGGGACCAGCAGGATCGCGAAGGAGAGGGCGTAGCCGGAGATGACCCACTGCAGCGAGCCGGTGTCCGCCTCGAGGCCCTCGCCGATCGCGGTGAGGGCGACGTTGATGACGCTCACGGCGATCAGGGCCATGAACAGGGGGGCGAGGAGGACGGCGAGCAGGGGCTTGCGGCGCACCGCAGGGGTCGGCGCGCTGTAGTGGGGGATCACCCGGCCACCTTATGCAGTGAGTGCATTTTTGTGGAGGGTGGGGTGACCGGAGGGACACCGCAGCGGCCGGCCCTGAGAGGGGACCGGCCGCTGCGGGACGTGCGGGTCAGGAGCGGGAGGGATCCTCGTCGCCCGGCCCGGAGGCGGACTCGTCCGTGCGGGGTCCCGAGGTCTCGTCGGTGCCTGCCGTCCCGAAGCCGGTGCCCGTCGCGGACTGCTGCTCGGGAGCGGCGAACGGGCTCGCGGCGACGTCTCCGGCCGGGATGCGCCGGGCGTCGTCGTTGTAGGGGCCGGGCGGGATGACGTAGGCAGTGCGGTCGCTGAGCAGCGGCGCGGAGGTCTGCAGGGTGCGCACCCCGGGACGGTCCGGGGTGGGCACGCCGGTGAAGCGGCCGAACTGGTCGTCGTATCCCGCGGGACGGACACCGTCGGCGGCGTCGAGCAGTGCGATCGCCTCGTCGGGGCTCGGGTACAGGGAGGACCAGCGGTGACCGGCCGGCAGCGGCGAGTCGAAGAGGTGGCCCTTGGGGCGGATCCACAGCGCGCCGGGCTTGGAGCGGTCGCGCAGGGCGTGGGCGCGCCAGGTGGTGATCGGGTGGGAGGAGCCCCAGTTGACCCAGTGCACGAAGAAGCTCGGGTCGGTCGCGGCGCGGTCGGCGAGCTCGTGGACGTTGACCTCGGTGCCCAGGTACTTGCCACCGGAGAGCAGGCCCATCACGCCGGCGGAGCCCTCGGGCGCGAAGCTGTAGCCGAAGTTGTCGGCGGTGTACTCCTGGGAGCGGGACAGGGCCGGGCCCAGCAGCGGGACCAGGGAGAGCAGGTTGGTGAACAGCAGACGGAAGTAGGAGACGTGGCCGGCGGCGAGGTGGCCCACCTCGTGGCCGATCACGAACTTCAGCGCGTCGCGGTCACGGCCCTGGCCGCCGACCTCGAACAGGTCCGAGTGCACCACCACGAAGCGGCGGAAGCCGTGGCCGGAGGCGAAGGCGTTGATCACGCCGTTGCCCATGGTCACGTAGGCGTCCGGGACGTTGCGCATCCCGAACTGGGCGGCGGCCTCGGCCACCATCCGGTAGCCCTCGGGGAACTGGGTGGGGCTCATCCGCACGGAGGTGGCCCGCATCTGGGCGTACATGATCGCGCGCACCCACCAGATGATCAGGGGCAGCAGCGGCAGCAGGAACACCAGCTGGATCACCAGCGGGAGCATCGAGGCGTACTCCCACGCCTTGGAGACCGCATCCTCGCCCTGTTCGGCATACAGCCAGATCGTGCCGCCGATCGCGCCGCCCCAGGAGAGGTAGCCGAGCACCGTCGCGGCCACTCCCACCCACAGCAGCGGCAGCTCCCAGGGGTGGCGGATCCGGCGCTGGCCGCGGACGCCGTGGGTGGTGGCGCCGTTGAACAGGGACGGCTTCTGCGGCGGCGCGGGGGCCGCCGGCGACGCGGTGGGCGGGAAGGTCATGAGGAGCTCCTCGAGCGCATCGGCTCATAGGGGTCGGAACGGCGGGCCCGTGCGGGCCATGGAACGACGTTAGACCCGCTAGCGCTGCTGCGCAGCACCGATCGCCCTGGTCAGGCCCGATCATGGCCGCGAGGAGGGGTCACCATAAACATTCGTCGCGGTGAGGCCATCCGCAAGGCCGACGGCGGTCGAACGAGCCGAGGCGCCGGCGTCCGCTGCGCAGCGGCTCAGCGGAACAGCCGCCCGAGTAGCGCCCGCTCCGCCCCGCGGTACGGCGGGGTGACGAGCCTCAGCGTGTCGGGGCGCAGCGGCTTCTTCACGACAGGCTTAGCGTGCGCGAAAACCTCAAGGCTTGCGCGGCCGTGATACTTCCCCATACCGCCAAAGCGCATGGCCTGGGAGTCGAGGTGGGCGAGGGCGCGGCCGAAGGCGAGGAGGCCCGAGGCGGTCTCGATGACGAACCGCTCCTCAATCTCGGGGCGAGGGCTGAACACGCAGGTGGCCAGCGGATTCTCACACTCGCAGATTCGGCTCAATGGGGTTGAAACTACAGGGCCGTGCGGACCAACGAGTGGCGGTAGCCACGCAGTCGCTGCACATTAGCCCCGGCGCGCTGCGACGACGAATGCCGCAGGGGGCCCATGTTCGGACGCGTCAGGGCGTCGGCGCCAGCGTGGAAGGGCCACGCTGCAGGGTGTAGTCCCGCCCGTTGTATGTGACGCGGCGGAGACTGTAAACCGTCAGGGCGGGCACCGTGGCGTTGGACCCGACCGATCGAACGGCCTGGAAGTGGGGTCGACCCGTGGCGTAGATGCGACGCAGGTTGTTGTCACGAGCCCAACTAGTCACGATGGCCGGGTTCGAGTAGGTGGTGGTATATGCGGTGTAGCCGCTGATGGCGGGCGCGCCGCTGTCCACCGTGGGAATCGTCCAGGTCGAGTCAGTGCCGACCCGAGTCCACGTGAGGGCGGCATGCGTCGGAGAGGGGAGATAGAGCGTGTATCTCGCCGCCGTGGGGTTCGGCGAGGCTGGGACGTTCTCCATCCAAATGCCCGCCGTCGGGTATTCGGCACTGCCGTTGATGGTGATGGTCTGCCTACGATTCGTCGTGCCAGCCGGGCCCGTGCTCGACGACACTGTGAGGATGCCTCCCAAGAGAGGCGCTGACGAGGCAGCGACTGCGGGCGCTGCAACAGCCACAGCGGCCACAGGGGCAACCCAGGCCGCACCCCGCAGGAGGTGCCGACGGGTGGGGATGGGATCGGAGCCGGTCATTGGCACCTTCCTGATGGTGGCGGCACCCTCGAGGGCACGGCGTGCGGACACGTCCCATGCCCGGTCGGAGCCTAGGACGCTCTGAACGGTAGCCAAGCTACGGCTAAACCTCGCGCCGGCGCAACGGTCTCGCGGCTATGTTCGACCGATGTGTCACGCCGCACGACGCACTACGCCCGGGTTCAGTCATTTTGGGCGTTTTCCCAGGCAGTCAACGGAACAGCCGACCCAGCAGCGCCCGCTTCGCCCCGCGATACGGCGGGGTGACGAGGCGCAGCGTGTCGGGGCGCAGCGGCTTCTTCACCACGGGCTTCGCATGCGTGAACACCTCGAAACTCGCGCGGCCGTGGTACTTCCCCATGCCGGACTCCCCCACGCCGCCGAAGGGCATGGTCTGGGAGCCGAGATGGGCGAGCGTGTGGCCGAGAGCGAGGGAGCCCGAGGAGGTCTCGGCCGTGAACCGCTCCTCGATCTCGGGGCGGGGACTGAACACGTAGGCGGTCAACGGCTTCTCGCCCCCATTGATGCGGGTGATCGCCTCGTCGGGCCCGTCCACGGCGAGCAGCGGGAGCACGGGGCCGAAGATCTCCTCCCCCATCACCGGATCATCCCAGTCCACGCCGTCGAGGATCGTCGGCGGAAGGTAGCGATTGGCCCGATCGGCTGCGGAGGTGCCGCCGAGCACAGCCTTGCCGTCGTCGATCAGGGCGAGCACGCGGTCGAAGTGCTTCTGGTTCACCATGCGGCCGTAGTCGCGGCTGCGCCGGGGGTCGCGCCCGTACATCGAGGCGACGGCGTCCTTCAGATGGGGCACGAGGGCGTCGAGGGTGGAGCGCTCGGCCATGAGGTAGTCGGGGGCGACGCAGGTCTGCCCGGCATTGGTGAACTTGCCCCACACGATGCGGCGAGCAGTGGCCGCAAGGTCGATGCCTCGATCGACGAACACCGGCGACTTCCCGCCGAGCTCGAGCACGGTGGGGGCGAGGTGCTCGGCGGCGGCGCGGGCGACGATCCGGCCGACGGCACCGTTGCCTGTGTAGAAGATCAGGTCGAAGCGCTGTTCGAGCAGGAGCGTCGTCTCCTCGACCGCGCCTTCGACGACTCGCACCCAGGCCGGGTCGAGGTGGGCGCGCACGAGGTGCGCGAGCGCGGCGGAGGTGGCGGGGGCGACCTCGCTGGGCTTGAGCAGCGCGGTGTTGCCGCCGGCGATCGCGCCGATCAGCGGTGCGAGCGCAAGGTTCACGGGGTAGTTCCACGGGGAGATGATCAGCGTGGTCCCGAGCGGCTCGCGACGGATCTGCCCGCTGGAGGGCGCGAGCAGCAGCCCTGGGCCGAAGCGCTCCGGTCGCAGCCAGGCGCGGAGGTTCTTCCGCAGGTGCGCGATCTCCTGGGTGACGACGCCGACCTCGGTGATCAGCGATTCGGTGCGGGACTTGCCGAGGTCCAGCTCGAGGGCCTTCAGCAGCCGGGGGCGTTCGGCACGGAGACCGCGGGCGAGGGCGTCGAGCTGCGCGATCCGCGCTTCGAGCGGCCGGGTGGTGCCGGCGTTGAAGGAGTCCCGCAGCGCGGCGACGTCGGCGAGGATCTCGCCTCGTCGGACGGCGTCGAGGGCGGTGGGAGCGGCCTGGTGCGCGTCAGTCGACATGGCTCCAGGGTAGGGCCGACGGGTCGCGGTGCGCCGTGGGCGAACGGCTGGCCCGTCCCCGTTCCGACGGGCATCGATGCCCGACAATGGAGGCTGACGCCGTCCCGAAGGCCGGGCCGACGCGAGGAGGCTCCCCGAATGGCTGTGCTGCTGTCGGCACCGATCCTGCTGTCGATCACCCTGCTGATCTCCGGGCTCGCGAAGCTCGGTGCGCGCGAGGGGACGCAGGATGCGATGCGCTCGCTGCGCCTTCCGCTGCCGACGATGCACGCCTCGATCGCCTCGGTGCTGCCGGTGACGGAGATCGTGCTCGCGCTCGCGATCTGGATCCCGGCTCCGCCGCTGCAGGTGCTGCTGACGGGGCTCGTGGCGGCTCTGATGCTCGCCTATCTGGTGATCATCGCGCGGGCGCTGACCTTCGAGGAGCAGGTGCACTGCTCCTGCTTCGGCACCCTCGCCTCCCCCACCGTCTCCCGCACCACGCTGGTGCGGAACGTGCTCCTGAGCGTGCTGGGCCTGTTGGCCGTGGTCGCGGCGGCGAGCGGCGCGATGACCACTCTCCTGGTGCAGGCGCCGATGGGGCTGATCGGTCTCGGGATCGCGCTGCTGATCGCGATTGCGCTGACGGCCGCCACGATCGGCGGCAGCGTCGCCGAGACCGATGCCGACGCCCCGACCGCTCCTGCCCCCGCGGCGGCGGATCCGGACGAGGACGAGCTGCTGGACTACGAGCGCTCCCCGATCCCGGCGGCGGTGCTGCAGCAGCCCGACGGCCGCCTGATCACCCTCACCCAGCTCACCGCGCAGCGTGCGGCGCTGCTGGTGTTCGTCACCGAGGGATGCGGTCCGTGCGAGCGGGTGCTGGACCACGCCGAGGAGTGGATCGGCGAGCTGGAGCAGACGCTGCAGGTGCGGTTCGTGTTCTCCCGCCCGCTGGACCAGCTGCGCGAGCGGACGACGGACCGCGTCACCGACCACGCCCTGCACGACCTGCAGTTCACCGCCCGCACCGCGCTCGGCGGCGCGAGCGCGCCGAGCGCAGTGCTGTTGGGGGCCGACGGTCAGCTCGCCGGCGGCCCCGTCAACGGCGGCAGCGCGGTGATCGAGTTCGTGCAGGAGATCCGAGAGCAACTGGCAGAGGCGCAGCAGAGCCCCGTCGACGGCGAGCAGGAGATGGACTGGCCCGCTCCGTGAACGGGCCAGTCCTTCTCACGCGCTGCGCACGAGGTTCTCTCCGCCGCTTCCCCGTCCGAGGTAGACATCGAGCAGATCGATCCCGCCTGCGTCGACCGCGCCGATGTGCAAGGCAGCGACATCGTACCGCCCATCCGGCAGGGCCGCAAGATCATCCGGCACGGCGCCGGGCTCGCCGTTCTGCGCATTGATGGTCAGCACCACGACTTCGGTCAGAACGGTGAAGAGCCCCTGGAGAAGGAGGTTGAGCGCCCCCGTGAGGGGCGTGAGCGCTCCGGCCGCAAGGATCGCGTCGCGGATGGTCGTTCCGATGACCGACAGGATCGCAGAGGTGAGCCCCAGTAGCGACGGCTGGACGGTCGCATTGCCGCTGACCAGGTCGGCGAGACTCCCGGTGATCGTGACAGGAATGAGGCCCAGGAGCCCCCGAACCCGGATATCGACTCGGATCGCACCGAGGACGGCGTCGACAAGGGTTCCGACCTCTCGCGCAAGCGCATCGGTGGGCAGAGGAGCGTCGGTGAAGAGTCGAGTGTTCGGCGCGAGGCTGTTGAGCCAAGGGGACGCAGTGGTGCCCTCGTAGGCACCGCCCAGGAGTGCGCCGAGATCGACGGTGACCACTGCAGGGTTGGACAGCGCCAGCTTCACCGGCCGTCCAGTGCCAGCGGGGAGTTCGGCGGTGTCGAGCGACAGGCTGAGCGAATCCACTCGGAGCAGGTCATTCACGAGAGGAAGGCTGTTGAGCGTGCTCACCAGACCCGAGGTGAGTCCACTGAGGGTGCCGTTGATGGTCTCGACCGTTGCACCCACCGTAGGCGATGTGAGTTCCGCCTTCAGATAGGAGACGAGGTAGTCGCGCTACAGGTCAGCCGGCGGGTTGCAGAGCGAATTGAACTGGGTGCGTCCGGCGACCGCACCGACCGAGAGCTCAGCGTTCGCTACGGTGGAGAGGAAGTCAGCGGTCCCGCTGCCGCCGATCTCGCTCACCACCCTATGGAGGTCGAGGGAGGCGAGCTCGGGCCAGCCCTCGGAGGGCTCGAGACGGATGGACCCGTCGTCCGCGACGGCACCGCTGGCTCCGCGCACAGTGCCATCCTCGTTCGCGTAGCCGTACTGGTTGAGAACACCCGTGTCAGTGTTGAAGTTGAGCAGATCCGACAGCGTGTCGGCCAGGCCGGTGAGGTTCAACTGCACCGCGTTGAGGACGCCCGCGGAAAGCGGATTGGTCTCCTCGTCAGAAGGCGGCGTCGTGGCGTCGACCTCGGCCGTGGCACCGTTGACCGAGGCGACGGCATCCAGATCCGCGGACAGGATCGAGCCGCTCAGAAGCCTGCCGATGCCGGTGGAGTCGTAGAGAGTCCCAGCAGGGTCGCACTCGCCGGGGCTGGCCGCCATCGCCGGCGCGCTGAGCGAGAACGCGGCGACGGGCGTCGCCCATGCCGCGCCCTTGACGAGGGTGCGGCGGGTGAAGGCGGAGTGTCCGGCCTCGGCGGGGCGGACACGGGAGGGTGCGGTCACGGGAACCTCTTTCGGGCACAGGCGTCCCGGCGCCTCACCTCACGAGTGGCCGGGTCGCGTCGAGTGGACGACGGGGGACGCTTCGCTCCGGGCGCACCAGCTGGCACCTTCCGAGGGAGGCGCACTCAGGCGGACAGGTGCGACCGCGGACCGTCACGCCCCCGATATTGACATGCCCTCGGCGAATAGAAAGGAGGGCGGTCACGATTCTTCACCTCCGACACCTTTCCGTAACCTTACCGCCCAGTAAGTTTTCCGCGTTGCCACTCTTATCTGGACATTTCGGACAAGTCTCCTGTGGCGTCTAGTCTGTGCGCATGAGCTCTCCCGTCCCCGTGCACCGCCCTGAGCCGCAGCCGCCCTCGGTCCTGTTCGTGTGCACCGGCAACGTCTGCCGCTCCCCTTTCGCCGAGCATCTGCTGCGTGATCGACTGCCTGGCAATCGCGCCGCGAGCAGGGGCATCTTCGCCCTGGAGGGCAGTGCGATGGAGTCACAGATGGCGGGTGAGCTCTCCGCGCGCGGGGTCGACCCGCAGGGCTTTCGCGCCCGCCAGGTATCCGCCACGGACCTCGGGGCGGATCTCATCCTGACGATGTCGCGCCGACAGCGCGCCTACCTCCTGGAAGAATTCCCTGCCGCAGCTCGGCGCATCGGACATATGGGACATGTTCCAGAACTCGCTCGGATGGCGTCGGAGAATTCGGCCGCTCCGCTGAAGGAAATCATCTCCGCGTGGACGCGCCGCGCGATTCCCGCGGGCCTCGACGTCCCCGATCCCTACGGCAAGGATGCGGCGCAGGCGGCACGGACGGCCGCGCTGCTGACCGAACGGGTGGAGCAGCTGTTGCCGGTGCTGCGCCGGGGCATCCTCGCCCCCTGATCAGCCCTGGCGGGCCCAGCCGTGGCCCACGAGCTCCGCGACCGCGCCACGGACGAGGGCCGCGCTCTCGGGGTGCTCCCCGATCTCCTCGATCACCAGTTGCTCGAGCTGGTCGAAGGCGAGAGGGCCCGCGTCGGCGAGCAGGTCCCAGACCAGTCCCGCGAGGCCCGGCAGGTGGATCGCCCCGTGCTCGCCGAGCACGAACAGCCCGGACTCGACGGCGAGCGCCTGGCGGAACGGTGCGGCGGCGATCGTGCCGGGTGCTGGCACCGCGTCCTCGCCGCCGGCAGCATCGGTGGGCCGCGGCGCGATCTCGACCGTCTCGACGTGCTCGGGCGGCGGCAGGTGGCGCAGCAGCTCCTCTAGCTCCGCGGCCTCCCGATAGCGCACCTCGAGCGCCCCGCCCACGGAGTCCAGCAGGGCGGCGAGCGCGGCGAGGCCGTCGGGCACCTCCCACAGGGAGGAGGTCTGCGGCACGATCCGGGTCAGCGCCTCGGACAGCGGCACCCGCGTCACCGAGGACCCCTCCCCCGGCTCGCCCTCGTCCTGGATCCGCTCGAGCAGCAGCACCATCGCAGGTGCCGGGGCGGCCGCCTCATCGGCGGCGCGCAGGCCCAGGCCCGGCAAGGCGAGATCCCGCTTCGCGCCGAGCTCCGGGTCGTGCTTGGAGACGGGCTTGGGATACGGGGTGAGCGCGAAGGTGCCGGGGGTGATGATCGTCAGCTCGTCGGTGAGATAGGCGCCGTCCCGTCCGAGCAGGGAGGAGGCGGTGGACTTCCCCGCCCCGGACGCGCCGACGAGCACGAGGGTGCCGAGCTCGGGGTGAACGACGGCGCCGGCGTGGAGCAGCAGGCGGGTGCAGATCAGCCGGCGGATCACCTCGCGGGTGAGGTGGCCGGAGATGGTGTAGCTCGCCTCGGGCCGCGCCTGCAGCGGGACGGTCCCGGCGGGGAGGTCGCCGCCGGCGAGCGCGTAGTCGAGGCGGATCTGCGGCGTCGCACCGTCGTCGTCGGCGGAAAGCAGGTGGGACCACAGGGCGTCGATCTCCTCGGCCACGGTCTCCAGGCCGGGCCCGAAGGTGAGCAGCACGCTGTGGCCGGCGACCTCGAGCCGGGTCGCGGCGATGGTGGTGGGCGCGGCGGTCATGCGGCGTCCTCCTCGATCGTCTCGAGGATCCCGCCCGCGTCGAGCTCGGCGAGGAAGCTAGTGATGATCTGCTCGGCGTCCTCGGGCACGTCCTCGACCTCCTGCCGCAGCCGGTCGGCGAGCTCGGCGGGACTCGCCGCGCGGTCCGGCGTCTCGGCGAGAAGCTCGAGCACGAGGGCGCCCACGCCCTGGATCCGGGTGATCGGGCCGTGGGGCAGCGCCCCGACCCACAGGTCCTCCCCGTCCCAGTCGCTGACCAGGGGGCGCAGCCGGTAGCGGGTCACGGGACGCTCGCCTGGACGAAGCGGCCGGAGCCGCCGGCGTGGAGCTGACCGGCGGCGGCGGGCACGAACAGGGCCTTGCCGGCGGTGAGCACGTGGCGACCCAGGTCGCTCTGCAGCAGCACCTCCCCCTCGAGGCCGAGGAGGGTGCGGGGCCCGCCGCCGGGGACGCGGTGGCGGGTGCGGAAGGTGCCGGGCGGGTCGGTGAGCGTGGTCAGCGACAGCTCGAAGTCGTCGACGGGGGCGTAGTAGGCGACCGACGTCGCGTTCTGCCGCTCGGGGGCGACGCGCAGGGGCGGTGCGGCCTGCACGCTCACGCACTGAAGCATCTCGTCGGCGTCGACCTTCTTGGGGGTCAGTCCCGCGCGCAGCACGTTGTCGCTGGCGGCCATGATCTCCAGGCCCACGCCGTGCAGGTAGGCGTGCAGGGTGCCTGCGGGCACGAACATCGCCCCGCCCGGGCGGAGGGTGACGGGGTTCAGCAGCAGCGCGGCGACCACGCCGGGGTCGCCCGGGTGGTGCTCGGCCAGCAGCGCGACGGTCTGGTCGATGCGCGGGGAGGGCGAGCGGCCGGACTCGGCACGGGCCCGACATGCCTCGACGACCTGCTGGACCGCCTCGGGGCTCGGGCGCATGGCGGACGAGACCAGGGTGCGGAACGCGGCGCGCATGCCGTGGGCGGTGGGGCTGCGGGTGAGGAGGGTGTGGAGGCGGTCGGTGAGGTCGGTGCCGAGCCCCTCCAGAAGCGCGGCGGCGCGGCGCGGGGTGCGGAACCCGCACAGCGCGGTGAACCGGGTCAGCGCGATGAGCATCTCGGGCTTGTGGTTGTCGTCGCGGTAGTTGCGCAGCGGCGACTCGAGCGGGAGCCCCGCGGCGGTCTCCGCGGCGAAGGATTCCTGGGCGTGCTCGCGATCGGGGTGGACCTGCAGGGACAGCGGCTTGTCCGGCGCGATGACCTTCAGCAGGTAGGGCAGGCGGGCGCCGAAGGCGCGCTCCACGCCGTCGCCGAGCATGCGGCGCGGGTCCGCGGCGATCGCGGCGTCGAGCCCGGCGCCGGCGTCCGGTCCGGTGGCGAGGGTGGAGGGCGCCAGCGGGTGCGCGCCGTACCAGGCCTCGGCCCAGGGGGCGCCGTCGGCGGGACGGCCCAGGAACTCGGGAATCGCGGTGGTCGATCCCCAGTCGTAGTGCTGGATGCGGCTATCGAGCTCCCACACGTCCGCGCCCCCTTCCCTTATCGTCCCTACGTCCTGCTGCGCTCATGACGAGCGTCCTTCCGCCCGTCGGCGCCGCTGTCGATCCTGCGGCCGGGGCCTGCGACTCCTACACTTCCCCCCATGACATCCCCCGTGCAGGTGCCGGTGCCCGTGCGTCTGCGCATGGCCCATGGCTGCCTCGACCATATTGCCCGAGGCGCGGGTGTGAGAATCCTGCATCTCAAGGGCGAGGCGCTGCATCCGCTGCTGGCCGAGGGCCGCGCCGGCTCCTCGGACTGCGACGTGCTGGTGGACCCGGCGCAGGTCGCGCCGCTGGTGGCCGCGCTCGAGGCCGACGGCTGGGAGCAGGTGACCACCTTCGAGCACGGGAGCGTCTTCGCGCATGCCGCGACGTTCCACCACCGCGTGTGGGGCACGGCCGATCTGCACCGCGCCTTCCCGGGCCTGGACCGGGATGCGGCGGCGACCTTCGAGCGCCTGTGGGCGCAGCGCGAGACCGTGGACCTGGGCGGCGCCCCGTGCTCGGTCCCGGATCTCACCGCGCAGCGTCTGGTGCTGCTGGTGCACGCCGCCCGCGATGCGAGCGGCCGCTCCCGTCACGACGTGCGCGTGGCCTGGACCGAGGTGGACAAGGCGGAGCGGGCGCGGATCGAGGACCTCGCCGCCGAGCTCGGCGCCCAGGTGCCGCTCGCGCTCGCGACCGGCCGCCCGGAGGCGGTCGAGGGCCTGCCCGGTGCGCGGGTGTGGCAGGCGGTGCACGACGGCGCCGCCCCCTCCGAGGTATGGTGGGCGCGGCTGCGGGACGCCGAGGGACCGCTCGTGAAGGCGCGGCTGCTGGTCGAGGCGCTGCAGGTCAATCGCGATCATCTGGGCCTCCGCCTGGGCCATGCCCCGTCTCGGCGCGAGGTGCGCCGGGAGTGGTGGGTGCGCTGGGGGCGCTTCCTGCGTCGCTGAGTCCCGGCCGACGGGCCGACCTGCGCACGGCGACCCTGCACACGAGGAGCCCCAGGCCGACGCCGAGCGCGGCCCCGGCGGTGTTGGCGAGGATGTCGACCAGGTCCTGCTCCCGCGTGCCGATCTCGCCCTGGTAGAGCTCGACCGCGATCGAGAGCCCCGCGCCGGCCGCCACCCACCACCAGGTGGGCACCAGCACGGCGAGCGCCGCGAAGAACGGCACGAACAGCGCCACGTTCGCGAGCGCCGCGAACATCTCCGGCGTGATCTGCTCGCGCAGGCCGACGGCACCGGTGACGGCGTACCAGACCCGCACGTTCAGCCGGTTCACGGCCCAGCCGTCCGACGTCAGCAGCAGGGCACCGGCCGCGAGCGGGTAGAGCAGCAGCACGAGCGCGGCGAGGAGGCGGAGGGTGCGGGGCAGTGCGCTGTGGGGGCGCGCAGCGGGCGCTCCGCCCGGGGCGGGCCGGGCCATCGTCAGTAGGCGCCCGAGGAGGCGAGCACGGCCTTGACCGTGCGGATGAGGATCTGGAGGTCCTGGGTGAAGGACCAGTTGTCGACGTAGTAGGTGTCCAGCCGCACCGTGTCCTCCCAGGAGAGGTCGCTGCGGCCCGAGACCTGCCACAGCCCGGTGATTCCGGGGCGCACGTGGAGGCGGCGCTTCGCGTCGTCGTCGTAGCGCTCCACCTCGCCGGGCAGGGCGGGGCGGGGGCCGACGAGGCTCATGTCGCCGCGCAGCACGTTCCACAGCTGCAGCAGCTCGTCGAGGGAGAAGCGGCGCAGGAAGCGTCCGGGGGCGGTGATGCGTGGGTCGTCCTGCATCTTGAACATGACCGTGTTGCCGCGGTCCTGGACGGCGCGCTCGACCATCTCGACCTTCACGGCCTCGGCGTCGGTGACCATCGTGCGGAACTTCAGGAACTCGAACTGCTTGCCGTCGCGGCCCACGCGCTGCTGACGGAAGATCACCGGGCCTCCGTCGTGGGTGCGGATGCGCAGCGCGATCAGGGCCAGCAGCGGGGAGATCAGCGCCAGCAGGGCCGCGGCAACGACCACGTCGAACAGGCGCTTGGTCCAGCGCAGGGCCTGGCGGGCGCGGGGCAGGTCCATGTGCACCAACGGCAGGCCCGCGACGGGGCGCATCGTGACGCGGTCCGCGGAGATCTCGGTGAGGGCGGGGACCACGATCACGCCGATCTTCTCGTGCTCGAGCTTCCAGGCGGTGCGGCGGAACTCCTCGGCGCTCGCGGTGGAGCCGGCGGTGAACAGCAGCATGTCCGGCGCGACGGACTCCGCGATGGCCAGCAGGTCACGCTCCGCGCCGAGCACGGGGATCCCGAGCCGCGAGGATTCGACGATGCCCCTCGGGGTCACCGCACCCACAATGTCGTAGCCGAGCCACCGCTCGCGGTGCAGGGTCGCGGCGATCCCGTCGACGTGGCCAAGGGCACCCACGGCGATCACCGATTGCCGGAAGAGGCCGCGTACGCGGGCATTGGCGAGGCCGCGCCGCAGCAGCAGCCGGTTCAGCAGGAGCAACGGCGGGCCGGTCACGAAGAACGCGAGGAAGAAGGCGCGGGAGAGCTCGAGATCCAGCAGGTAGACGAACGCTCCGATGGCCCCGAAGGCGGCGCCGGATGCGTGGAGGACGTTGCGGTAGAGCTGCGGGCCGGCGGTTAGCTGTCGGCGGTCGTACCCGCCGAACATCACGATCGCGGCCAACCAGCCCAGCGCCATTACGACAGAGGCGCTGGCGACGTTCTCGCGAAGATCACCGGCCGGCGGCAGGACGAGCTGGCGCACGGCGAACGCGATGCCCACCGCGAGGGCGAGCACAAGCACGTCCCCGACGATCATGGCCGGCAGCGCCAGCAGGCGCAGCCGTGCCTCCGACGAGCGCCGGGTCCGCGTCGAGGGTCGATGGCGCGCCGGCGCGGCACGCTCGACATCCAGATCAGTCAAGGTCCCCAACCCCAGGTTCCCCGGGAACAGCGTTCAACGGCCCCTCCACGGTTCATCGGCGACCACAGCCACTGTCTCATACCCCTGCGCTGGACCGGCCGGCCCTGCGCCCAACTGCCTCGAGCGCCCGTAGGAGATATCGGGCGAAGCGACGCTTAGTTGCAACTTTAAGGGTGAGGTCCGACAGGCGACACAGTTGTGCAGAAACTGTGACCGACCCTGCACACGGCACCCCAGCCGATGCTCGATTTCCATGCAGTTTCCAGCGGGAACTGGCATCTGCCACCACTGCTAACATCGGCGTCTCGACACCGGGGCGCCCACCAGGAGGTCAGATGCCGCATCACACTCGGTGCCTTGTCCTCACCGGCGGTTCCGCCGCCGACGGCCCCTACGGCATCGACAAGCTGGGCACCCTGGGGTACGAGCTCGTGGAAGTGAAGCCCGCCAGCCATCGCCTCCACCGCAAGATGCGGGACGTCATCGAGCACCGCACGGGATTACCGCTCGACAAGACGCTCCGATCGGTCCCGCGAGCTCGGAACAGCGACCTGGTTCTCGCGTTCCTGGAGCGAGAGGCACTGACAGCCGCGGCACTGGCACGCCGCGGAGTCCCGCCATACGCCAATCGTCCACTCGCCATGATCTGCTGCTGGCTCGCCGACGAGCTCAGAGAGATGCCCGCTGAGAGCAGACGACGGGTTGCGGCGCGATACCAGGGCGTCGACCTCACGATCGTCTTCAGCGAGAACCAGATCGACATCCTTGTCGACGCGGGGTTCTCGGAAGGTTCCGTCGAGGCTGTTCCCTTCGGGTTTGCCGAGAGGATATTCACCCCGCAGCCCTTCCACGCTCGCTCCCCTTCGATCACAGCCGTGGGATTCGACCGTGGGCGAGACTACGCAACCCTCATCCAGGCCGTCCGAGGAACGGACCTCCGAGTAGATCTCTACTGCAAGCCAGAGAACATCACAGGTCTCAGCCTGCCGGACAACGTCCATTTCCATGGCGTCGTTCCGTTCGACAGATACAAGCAAGCGATCTCGTCCTCGCAGATCGTCGCCGTTCCGACTCGCGAGATGGCATATCCATCAGGGCAGACCGTCGCGCTCGAGGCCGGCGCAACTGGAGCCTGCCTTGTCCTCACGAGAACGCCCGCTCAGAGCGAGTACTTCTCTGACGACACCGCCTTGCTCTGCCCTCCAGGGGACGTAGAAGCCTGTCGATTGGCCCTCTTGCGCGCTGCGGAGGACTCCGAGCTCCGGGAAGGTCTCGGAGCGTCCGCTGCCCATGACATCCGGTCGCGTTTCACGTACTCGCAGATGTGGAAGCGCATTGACGGCCTGTTCCGAGACCGAGGGTGGGTCAACGATTGACCGCGACCGATCCCGGGTCCTGTCACCCGCAGCCGAGGAGACGATCCGCCACACTCCGGAACCGACTGGCACATGGCCCAGACGAAGGCGCTGAACTCCGATGACCACCCACGAAACTGCCCGCCGCGTCGTCGTTCTCTCGCCCGTCCCCGCCCTCGAGTCGCCGACGCATGCGGGAGGTCTCCTGCTCACAAGGATCGTCCGGGCCCACCTTTCGTCCGGTGCGCACGTCACAGTGCTCGTCCCGTCCACGAACGCCACGATCGAGGCCCTCCACGGGACCGCGCCTGCCGCTCCCACCCATCTGCTCGGCAGGCCGCGCGACCATCGCGGCCTGCATCGATTGGCACTGACCGTCGTCCATCGTGCCCTCCCCGTCCTGCCCTCGCGGGGTCTCGCCGAGGCTCCCTGGCACTTCCTCGCCGATCTGCTCATCGACCGCTCAGTCCGTCGGCTGCTCCGCGCGGCCGATCTCGTGGACCTCCAGTGGGAGGAGTACGGGCGCCTTACGCCGCTGATCCGGAAGGTCGCCCCGAACGTCGCGACGACCTGCATGTTCCACGACGTGAACGAGCAGAAGCTCACCCGCAGCATCGACACAGCGGGAGACAGAGTTGGCACGCGGGCAGCTCTCGCCGACCGTGCCCGCAATCGCCGGCTCCTCCGACGCGCCGCACCTGCGCTCGACCGCGCCTTCGTCCTCTCCGAGAAGGACCGGGTGCTGCTCGAAGGCTGCACCTCCGGGCTGCCATCCGCCATCGTCCGACCGCCGCTCGTCGACGACTCCACGCCGCTATTCGACGTCGACTCCCGCCCGCCGATCATCGGCTTCGTCGCCGCACTGCGACGCCACGAGAACCGTGACGCCGCGCTGCGGCTCGCCACTCGCATCTGGCCGCTCGTCCGTTCTGCACGGCCCGACGCACGCCTCCGCATCATCGGGGGTGGTCTCGAGGATGCGCCCCGCGCGCAGCTCAGTGGCCTTCCAGGAGTCGAGCTCACCGGATTCGTCGATGATCTCGACGAGGCGTACTCCGGGCTCCGCGCTACCGTCTCACCGATCGACCGCGGTGCCGGGGTCAAGTTCAAGGTGATCGAGTCCATCGTTCGCGGCATACCGACCCTCACCACCACCGTGGGAGCTGAGGGCATCGACACTGACCTTTTCGACCTAGTCTCCGATGATGATCACGAGCTGGCCCAGGGAGTCCTCGACGCACTGTCGAACGACGGTGCGGCAGTTCGGGCGCGTAAGGCGGCTATGCGCGCTCGCACGACATACGGAGCACGCGAGTTCGCTAAGGAATACCTCTCGGGCGTTGAGGACGCGTTGATGAGCCGCCAGGCGAGGGGCTGACCAGCGTCAGACGTCGAGCTCGAGTCGCCCCAGCTCCACGAGCCGTGCGAACTCCGAGTTCTGCCGGTGAAGTTCTGTCATCGTGCCCCGTCCGGCCAGTCGGCCCTCCGAGAAGAACAGTATGTCGTCCGCGTTCTTGACGGTCGAGAGGCGGTGCGCGATCACGATCACTGTGAGCTCGCCGTGCAAAGCGGCGATGGTCTCGGTGATCTGGTGCTCCGTCTCGTTGTCCAATGCGCTGGTCGCTTCGTCGAGGATCAGCACTCGTGGGCGGGCGTACAGGGCGCGCGCGATGCCGATTCGCTGTGCCTGGCCCCCGGAGACGCGGACCCCGCCGTCACCGACCCACTGGCCGAGCCCCTCGGGCAGGTCCGCGACGAAATCCTCGAGCCGAGCTCGGCGCACGACGTCGGCGAGATGCTCCTCGTCCACCTCATCGCGCAGGGCACCGAAGGTGATGAGGTCTCGGAGCGGGGCATCCCAGAGATACACCTGCTGGGAGACGACGGCCACCTCGGACATCCAGCGTCGCGGCTCCTGGGAGACATCCATGTCGCCGACCGTGATGGTGCCTTCGGTCGGCCGGAGCAGACCGGCGACGAGGTCGGCGAAGGTCGTCTTCCCTGCACCGGAGGGCCCCACGAGGGCGACGGTCGTACCCCGATCGATCCGGACCTCCACCTGGGAGAGGACATCACGGTTGCCCGTGGCGTAGCGGAACCCCAGATCCCGGACCTCGACGGGCTCTTCCGGCACCGGAGCGTCCTGCTCACCGGTCGGGACGATCTCCACCCGACCGACCTCGTTCTCCAGGCTCCCGATCTCGTCCGCCGCGAACGTCAGGTTCGGCATTGCCGCGCGGAGGTTGTTGACGGTCGCGACGACGCGGTTGAGCGCTGGGACGATGCGCACCGCACCGGCCGCGAACACGGCGAGCAGGCCGAAGGCGGTCGCCTCGTCGTAGAGCCAGAAGAGAAGCAGCGCGATCAGGAGGATCCCGACGATCATCGCGATCTCGAGGAGGTACTTCGGAGCTTCTCCCAGGATGCCCTGGCGCTGCGCTGTCCTCGCATACCGGCTGCGATTGGCGCGATAACGCTCGACGAAGAGCGACTCCCTGCGGAAGAGCCTCGTCTCCCGGAAGCCCTCGATCGCCGGGTTGAGATGGGACCACGCGTCCTGCTCGAGCATCAGGCCCCGGAGCCCGAACTTGTAGGCGAAGGGCTTGAACACCCGAGCCACCAGCAGTGCCGTCCCGCCGAAGACGAGGATCGCCAGCACCGAGGCGAGCGGTGCCATGAGCACGAGAGCGAGGAAGATCGCGATGATCGCGAGTGCATCCGTGAGGACCAAGATCGCGCCCAGGAGGACCCCGCGGAACGCCTGCGGAATGGCTCCCGTGATGGCCTGCAGAATCCTGGACCGAGAGCGGCGACGGAACTCCTGGTAATCGGAGCGAAGGTATCGCTCCAGCATGGTTGCCTGCGCTGCGGCCTGCGCCCGGTTGACGACGCCCAGGCTCCACCATCGGATCCCGATCACGCCGAGATTCTTCGTGACGAAGGCGAGGCCGACGACGAGCGTCACGGCGAGGAGGAGTGTCTGGCGGTCGTGCGTGCCCACGAGCGGCACGACGAAGCGCTCCACCACGCCTGGAATGGACTCCGGCGACATGAGCATCTGGGTGAGCGGCAGCATGAGCGCCACCGCGACGAGGTCGAGCAGTGCCGAGATCACAGAGGTGAACAGCAGGCCGATCAGGCTTCCCCGCATGCGCCACGGCACGATCGCGATGACAGTGCGCAGCCGAGCAACCACAGCACGGATGCCCCCTCGTTCCGTGGTCGGCATATCCACCTTCTCCTGTACGTCAGGAACCCCTCGCCGGCTCGTGGGGCCGTGGGTTCCACGTGCCATATCCTACGAACAGAACGGACTTGTCCCAGCCCAGGACCTTGAGAACATGGAGCGGCCTGACGTGCAGCGTCATTTCATCCACCCGGCGCACTTGGCCGGAGCACCATGATGAGCGTCCGAGTCGATCACGTCATCGTCACGAGCCCCTGGGACCCCGCATCTCCTCGTTCCTGGTCCGGCGTGGTGCTGCCCATGATGGAGTCGCTGCGCGACGAGTTCGAACGAGTGGACTTCGTGCCGGCCGGGACGGAGACCGCTCTAATCGACCGGGCCCTTGCGCGCCTGCACGGCCTCCGCGATCGAACGCATCTGCCCGCGTGGTCGGCGCCGACTGCACGACGCCGGAGCCGACGAGTAGCAGACGCGCTTCGGACCCTCCCGAGAGATGCGCCGATCATCGGGATCGCGGCGACACCCGAGCTCCTCGACGTGCCGAGCTCGCGCCGGATCGTGCAGGTCACGGACTCCTCCTTCGCAGCGCTGGCAGACACCTATCCGGACCTCGCCCGCGTCCCGGCCCACGTGCGGAGAGGCGCCCTGCGCATCGAGCGGGAGGTCGCCGGGCGCACCGAGTCTTTCGTGGTCGCCTCCGCCTGGAGCCGCGAGCGGCTGCTCGACGATCTCGAGATCCGCCCCTCGCGAGTGCGGGTCGCCCGTCTAGGCCCTGGGGTGCGGTCGCTGCCCGGGGTCGTCCGCCCCCCGAGGCCGCAGGATGCCCCTCTGCGGCTGCTCTTCGTCGCCAGCGATTGGAGGCGAAAGGGAGGAGATATTGCCGTCTCCGCGGTGGACGAGCTGCGTCGGCGCGGTCACGACGTGCGGCTCACCGTGGTCGGAGACGCGGTCCCGCCCCTTCCGGAGCACGTGCTGCGGGCCGGCCGGCTCCGCCGCGAGCAGATGAGCAGCGCGTACCTGACACACGACGTCCTCCTCGAGCCGTCGAGAGCCAGCGCAGGAGGAGTCGTCGTGACCGATGCGCTCCACCACGGGCTCCCCGTCCTCGCCGCCGCGACTGGTGGGCTGACCGACCTCGTCATCGACAGCAGTTCGGGCTGGCTCATCGCCGACGACGGGGCGCCAGGTCCATTCATCAAGGCTGTCGAGGAACGGGTCCTCACAAGTGATCTCGCGTCGTACTCCGACAACGCCGCTCGGTGGGCTGCGGACAACGCGGACTGGAGGGGCTGGGCTCGATCCGTCCGTGCGGCGATCGAGGGATTCAACGACACTCGCGACGAAGGGGAGATGACTCGGTGAGAATGATTGAGGGTCTCCGGCAGGCCAAACATCAGACATTCCTGGTCTCGAAGAAGGTGCGCCGCGCGGTAGCGGCCGCTGCGCTTCACGATGCCGACCGCCGCGGTGCTCGGCACGAGGAGAAGCGGCCGTTCACCTACACCGAGAACAAGTTTCCCCAGCCCCTCACCCTCAGGCACCAGTCCCACTTCCGGTTCACCGACCGGCTCCGCTCCCAGCTCGAGGACTATCGATGACAACGGTCCCCTTCAGCGTCGTGATCCCCGCCTACAACGCCGCGGACACGATCGGGCAGCAGCTCGAGGCCCTGATCTGCCAGGAGAGTGCCCCTCCGTTCGAGGTGGTCGTCGCGGACAATCGATCCACGGATGGCACGGCCGAGGTTGCGCGGCACTTCTCGAACCGGCTGGACATCCGCGTGGTCCCGGCGTTCGAACGGCAGGGCGTGAACTGCGCACGCAACGCCGGGATCCAGGCAGCGCGCGGAGAGATCGTGGTTCTGCTCGATGCGGACGACCGCGCCCGGCCCGGAGTGCTCGCAGCATTCGCCGATGCCTTCGCGAAGGAGCCGGCACTCGGCATCGCGGGCGGCATCCTCAGCACCCGCGATCCGGCGACCTACGAGATGGAGCATCCTCAGTGGTATCTCCCGTATCTCCCCGGCTGCATCATGGCGATCCGCCGCGAGGTGATCGACGCGATCGGCGGGTTCGACGAGTCCTTCGTGGGCGGCCACGATGAAGTGGATTTCTGCTGGAGAGCTCAGCATGCAGGTTTCCCGATCGGGCTCGCACGGGGCGCGCTCCTGGACCGCACGGATCGCCCGACTCCGCGCAGCGCCTTCCGGCAGTTCCGCCGCTACGGCGCGACCTATATCCAGCTGTGGGTGAAGCACCGCGATCGCGGAATCCCGGGGAGCACCGTGCGCGGTGAGTTGCAGATGCTCCGCAAGACGCTCCGCCGTGTCCCCGACCTCCGGAGCCGTGACCTGCCACGCCGTCTTGACGCCGCGCAGGCGATCGGATGGAACGTCGGTCGCTGGCAGGGCGATCTCCACTATCGAACGCTGGGGCCCCGATGAGCAGGCGGAACGCGCAGTCCGCTGTTCTGGACGCGATGCGGCAGGTGAAGCACGCGGGCTTCGTCGCCTCCAAGGGCAGTCGGGCGACGATGAAGGCGGCCTCGACGCAGCTGACCTCCGCCTTATGGCACAGCCAGGAGACGCGACGTCCTTACCTGTACACCGCAGGGATGTATCGGCGGTCTTTCCTCAACTGGGATGCGGCCCATTCGGACGGGCAAGGCGAGGTACCTCGACGCATCTTCACCCTGTGGACAGGAGACGGCCCGTTGCCCGAGGTACGTCGGCATGGCCTCGACGCGCTCCGGGACGTTCAGGACGGCATCGAGATTATCCTCGTCACCCCGAAGAACGTGCACGAGTGGATCGTGCCGGGACACGACCTGCACCCTGCCTACGAGAACCTCTCGCTGGTGCACCGATCCGACTACCTCCGCGCTTATCTCCTTCACCATCACGGCGGTGGATACAGCGACGTCAAAGCCCCGAACCACCATTGGGGACCTGCGTTCGACCAGCTCGCACAGGACGGTCTATGGCTCGTCGGCTATCCCGAGCGCTCTACGCAATGGGTTGCGCAGCTGCCCCGGCAGCTGGGTCGGGACCTGAAGCGCAATTACCGGATCGTCCCCGGTGGGAGTTCTTTCGTGGCACGAGCCGATTCGACCTTCACACGAGAGTGGATGGCAGAACTGGAGCGTCGACTCGACTACCTCGGACCCCTTCTTGAGCAACATCCAGGCGGTGTACGCAACGAGGTGCTCGAGTATCCCGTGAGCTGGAACGATCTCCTCGCCAAGATCATCCATCCGCTCGCACTGAAGCACCATGGACGGATCGCTGTGAGGGAGGATCTTCTACCGGACATCACGAACTATCGCTGAGCCGAACATTCGCCTCTGTCCACGGCGTCTCGTACCCGACGCCTCAGCTCCTGGGCGAACTGCTCCTCCGAGAAAACCCCGGCGCGTTCTTGGATCAGCGTCGACTCCCAGCCGGTCCAGTCGGAATCTTTCACGGCCGCACGGATCTCCTCACCAACCGGTGCGTCAAAGAACCTGCCGTTCACGCTGTCCTGCACCGTATCGAGGTACCCGCCCGCGCGCAGCGCGATCGTCGGGACTCCGTGCGCCCCCGCCTCGAGCGGGGTCAGCCCGAAGTCCTCGTGGCTCGCGGCGATCAGCGCCGTAGCGTGGCCGTACGCCCACCGCATCTGCGCGTCGGAGAGCCCTTCCACCAGGCGCACGTTCTCGGGCGCCATGTCGAGGAGGCGCTGCTTCTCGGGACCTCGACCGATCACGAGCAGGCGCCGCTCCGGCATACCGGCGAACGCCTCGATCACGGCATCGACATGCTTGTAAGGCTGGAGCCTCGAGACCACGAGGTAGTGGCCGTCGTCGGACCCGTCCTCCACGGCCCAGCCCGTGAGCTGGCTGATCGGCTCCTGCTCCCCTTCAGCGACGGCCGGGCTGAACGGAGGGAACAGCATGGGAGCGTCAATCCCGTAGACGCGCTGGATCCGCTCACGCACGACGGACGAGTTCGCGAGGTACTTATCGGCCGTCCGCGCGGCGCGCTGGTCCCATCGGGTGAGGAACGGGGTCAGCGCCTTGAGAGCGATCCGCTTCGGGTCGAGCGGACCGGCCTCGCCGAGATAGTCCTCGGGCAGGTAGAGCCACCGGGCGGGTGAATGGCAGTACACGATCTTCCGCCCCGTGGTCGGGAAGGCGTGCGCCCAGCCGGAAGAGGACGCGATCACGACGTCCGCATCGATCCTCATCCTCGACGAGGCCGAGGCGAGGAGCGGCAGGGCGATGCGGGGGTCCCGTCGGAACGCACCGAAGCGGTTCAGTCCGCTGGTACGGATCCGCATCTGCTGGAACTCCGGGTAGGTCTGCTCCGGTTCGTAGAACAGCGTGTGGATCTCCGCCTCGGGGAACGCCTTGGCGAGGGAGAGCACCACCCGCTCGGCGCCTCCGCGCTGCGTGAGGTAGTCGTGGGCGATCGCGATCCTCGGAGTCATCAGAACGTCTCCTTCGCCGTGTGCGGGCTCCGGTAGCCACCGAGCGCAGCAGATTCCACGCTGAGTGCCACGAGCTTTCGCCCCACGCCGTGCGGGAGGAACCGCAGCAGGGAGTCCACGGCACCTCCCAGACGCGCAGGGTTCAACGGGACTCTGGACAGTCCACGGACCAGCGCGTTCCACAAGCTCCACTCGGGAATCGCGTGCGGTAGGCCTGACTGCGGGTGCTTCCGTTCGAACAGCCGGCGCGCAGCGCCAGAGTGCGACGCGCGCCGGGACCGAACAGCGGTGGTGACGGCTGCGACTCGATGCGGGGTCTCGAGCTCAGGAGCGAGGTGGACCTCGAAGCCAGCCGCGTGAATGCGGTACCCGTAGTCCACGTCCTCCCACCCGTACAGGCGGTACTCGGAGTCGTACGGTCCGACGGCTTCCCAGATCTCACGGGTGATCGAGCAGTTCCCTGCCCAGTAGCGCCAGGTAACCGCGGATGCAGAGTTGTAGGCGTCGCGTCGAAACCTCTGGTCAGCATCCTTGCCGTATACCTCGGCGTAAGGGGTGGTCGAGTACTCGTTGAGATACAGACCGATCACGCCGCCCGGACCGTCCTGGTGCGCGGACACGTGTGCCGCGACGTAGTCGACGGCCGGCAGAAGATCGTCGTCGCAGCGGATCAGCACGTCGCCGCGGGCAGCCTCGAATCCCGCGTTCAGCGCAGCGACGCGCCCGCGGTTCTCCGGGAAGACGATGCTGCGCAGGTCGAGCCGGGACTCGTTCTCGAGCAGCGCCACCGAGCCGTCGTCGACACCATCCACCACGACGACGACCTCGAAGGACGGCGTGCTGTCCTTCTGCGCTGCCAGGCTGTCGAGGAGCTGAGGGAGTCGATCCGCTCCGCGGTACGACGGCACGATGATCGATGCCACGGGGTCAGAAGCCACTTCCGCCTCCTGAACTTCTGGGGCCTGCATTCGGTCCAAGAGCGATGAGCAACTCCGCGACGCGCCCGGCGCCGGCCTCCGGCGAGAAGTGCTCCGCCCACCGTCGACGGGCGCCACGCCGGACCTCGTCCTCGTCGAGCTCTCTGATCAGCGACAAGATCGTCTCCGCGAGATCCGTGTCGTCGCCGCGACCCGCGACCCAGGGATGGTCCGGACCTGCCACCTCGGGCAGCGCCCCGGCATCCGAGATCACGAACGGCACTCCTCGCGCCATCGACTCGGCAGCGACGAGCCCGAACGGCTCCTCCCAGACGGAGGGGAACACCGCCAGATCCACCTGGTCGAAGAACTCCTCCCGGCGCACCCAGCCCAGATGATCCACGCTCCCCGCAAGGGGCTCGAGAGCGTCCTGGATCTCCCGATCATCTGCCGAGTCCCCGAACCTGTTCTCCCCGGCGAGGACCAGGCGCACCTCGCGCTCCGACCGTGCGATCACCTCGATCATCGCGCGTGCGAGCACGTGCACGCCCTTGTCCTTCGTGAGGCGCCCGAGGAACCCCACGCGCAACGGCCCCTCCGGCGGGGACGCCATGTCCCGGAAGGCGATGTCCTCGGTCCAGTTCTCCAGCACGTGAGTACCGCGGATCCGAGAGGCCATGAAGTGCGAGGGGACCAGGACCCGTGCAGCGCCGAGACGACCGATCCGCGTCGCCAGCGCATTGACCCCGGTGGGGAGGATGTGGAGGTGCGCGATCCGCGGCCCCATCCCGGTGGTCGCGGCAGTCGGCACCAGCCCATTGCACCACAGCGGGACCGCGCGGTTCCGCAGGCGCCAGGCGGCGAGCGCACGCATGTACCCGAGGCGGGTCGATGCCTTCAACGGCACCACGTCGAAGCCGCGTGCACGGGCCTCTTCGAGCAGCTCGCCCGGCGTGGTCGGCGCCAGCACGGTCACGTCGATGTCCATCGACCGCAGGGCTGTCGCGATGTTGAGCAACATGACCTCGCCGCCGCCCATGTCGCCGTTGTTCGTGGCGATCGCGATCGTCGGAGTGCTCACCGAGCTCCCACCTCGGCAGAGGAGGGTCCGCCTGGCGTCGCCGTTTGCCGTGCCCGCGCATGCGCATAGAGCGCGACGGCGATGACGAGGGCCCACTGGAGGGTGAACAGCACCTCGCCGAGACGCCAGGCGCAGATCAGCGTGGTCACGGTCGCTGCCTGGGCGACGATCTCCTGACGGCTCAGCTCGCGAGTGAACGGGCGCAGGGCGAACACCACGGTCACTCCGAGAACGATGAGCAGCCACGGCCACCCGCCCTCGACCAGTGCCGTCCAGTACGAGTTGTGGAACAGCCATGCCTTGCCCGGATCGTCGTCGAACACCACGTAGGCCTCGCCGAGTCCCGAGCCGAAGAAGCCGGCGTCGTGGACCTTGACCTCGGAGGCGGCGTCGATTCGGCTGCGCAGAAGGTCCGAGCCCTCCCGATCCGAGAAGACGCCGATCTGGGAATAGTCCTCGGCGACCTGGGCCACGCCGATCACGATCGCGATACCCAACAGCCATCGTCCGAGGACCGACAGCTTCGGCGCCAAGACGATCCATCCCACCCCCGCCGCGAGCGCGGCGATCGATGTGCGCGATCCCGTCTCCCAGACGAGGACTCCGATCACGAGGACAAGCAGGACCCTCGCCCAGCGGCGCTCCACCACAGCGAGCATCAGCACTCCGAAGACGGCATAGGCCATGCCCGCCACGTTCTTGTCCTCGAAGAAGCCCGAGAGGTATCCCCCGTAATAGTCCGGCGCGAACCCGCTGTAGAACGCGAAGGCGTTGAACAGCATCCCTACGCCGAGACCTGCCAGACCAGAGCGGAAATCTATACGCCCGGTGGCGAGGACCATGAGCAGGACTGCTGTCAGACCAAGCCTGATGAGCCGTCGCTTCCAGTCGAAGGCGAACTCGGAGGGGTCCGCGAACATCGAGATCATCCCGACATATAACAGACCGATCACCAGCAGCGGTACCAGCAGCTGCAGACGGCCGAGCTCCACCTGCGGCCGACGGGTGATGGCGAGCAGGACGATCCCGACGATCACCACCTGGTTGAGCGGGATCGGCAGGCCGAACATCGATCCTTCGAAGATCAGGCCGAAGAACAGCACCAGCTCGGGGATGCGCAGCTTCCCGACAGAAGACAGGACCCCCGCGGTCTCGCTGCGCAGCCGGGAGCCGACCGCGGTCGCGGTGCGGTCGATCCGCGCGTCCTGCGCGGCGGTGCGGTGGCTCATGCGGCCACCTCCCGGTACGCGTCCGCGATCGCCGCAGTCATCTCCGCGACGGTGAGCCCGTGCTCCGCGGGGTCTGGCCGCGCCGAGAGGTCGGTCCCCTGCGCGAGGATCCGGCTCGCCACGGCCTCCGGCGAGCGCGCCTCCTCGGCCGTGACCAGGCACCGCTCGGGCACGATCTCGCCGTTGCCGCCCACGTCGGTGGCGACCACGCCGAGGCCGTGGGCGACGGCATCCAGGAGCGTGTAGGAGAGGTTCTCCCAGGCGGAGAGCTGGACGACCTCGTCGTGGGCGCGAAGTGCCTCGCGCGCGTCCACGTGGCCGGGGAAGTCGATCCGGTCCTCGAGGTGGAGGGAGTAGGCGAGGGTGCGCAGGGCGCCCTCCTCCGGTCCGCGGCCGGCGATCGTGAGTCGGGCCTCGGGGTGCTCGCGGGCGACAAGGTCGAAGGCCTGCATCAGCTGGTCGATGTTCTTCTCCGGCGCGAGGCGCGCAAGAGACAGCACGCGCAGGCCCGCGCGGGGCTGCGGGGTGGGCTGCGGGGCGTCGACGCCGTTGCGGATCACGGTGAGCTTCTGCCCGCTCCCCCACTGCTCGGCGACCTGCGCGGCGGTGGAGTCGCTGACGGCGGTCACCCGGTCGGTGCGCAGCAGGCGGGCGCGATGCGCACCGGCCTTCACCCGGGCCTGCAGGTCGCCGGACTGGTAGTAGCCCCGCACGCCGGAGATCCCGTGCTCGGTGGAGACCAGGCGGATCCGTTCACCGCGGCCGGAGCGCAGCCCGGTCACGGCCGCGATCCCGGCGAGGTCCGCGAAGGCGAGGTGGGTGTGCAGCAGGTCGGGGCGCAGGCGCTGCAGGGTGCGGCGGATCGTGCGCACCGCGGCGGCGGTGCCGTCGGCCGGGGAGACCGGCCCGGTCACCACGGGCGTTCCTTGAGCGCGCAGCGCCGCGGCGAGCGGCCCCACGGGGCACAGCACCACGAGGCGCCAGCCAGGGATCCCGGCGCGGGCTGCGTCGAGCACATGGCGGGCCACGCCGCCGAGGTCGGCGACGGGCACGCACCACAGCGCGAGCGCCTCCTCGAGGAGCCCTTCGCTCAGAACCATTCCTGCAGCCGATCCAGAGCCACGAAGAAGCCCTCTCCGGTGTTGACGTGCCCCATCCAGATCTCCGGTATGAACGGCGCGTCGGGGGCGAGACGGTCCATGCGCTCGGCGAGGTCCTTGAAGTCGACCTCGCCCTCGCCCACCTGCACGCCTTCGCCGTCCACGCCCACCGAGTCCACGATGTGCAGGTGCTCGGTGTGCGGGCCCATCAGGTCGATGTACTCGCTGAAGGGGCGCTGGTAGAAGTTCGCGGCGAGCTTCGAGTGGGACACGTCGAAGGTGAGGCGGCGACCGTAGGTCTCGCAGAACCACACCGTGTCCTCGGGCTCCATGAACAGGTTGTGGTGCTGCTGGCCGCCCATCAGCCACGGGAACGGCGGGAGGGTCTGCGCGGTCAGGCGCACTCCGGTCTCGTCCACCCGCTCCAGGCCCTGCTGCACCCGCTCGTACAGCGGGTAGCGCTCCTCGGGGCGCAGGTGACGGTCCGGGAGGAAGCCGCCCATGGTCACCACCACGATCGGGTCCTGCTCGCAGGTGAAGTGCTCGCGCAGGTCGCGGGTCAGGTCCACCACGCGCTGCACCTCGTGGATCGACCGCTCCCAGATCGCCTCGTCCGGGGAGGCCAGGTCGATCAGGAAGTCGCCCGGGTACAGGTCCGGGGCGTGCACGGTGAAGAACTGCTCGAGCTTCTCCCCGGCGCGAAGAACTCGGAGAGGTCGAGGTCCATGTCCTTCGCGCTCTGGTGGAACTCGAGGAAGTCCGGCTCGGAGACCTCCAGCAGGGCGCGGAAGTCGTGGAATCGCACCGGCAGCCCCCAGGGACGGCGGAAGCTGTAGCCGCTGCGCTGCTGGGCCCGGCCGGCGAGGTCACCGGGGTAGAAGAAGTCGCCGGCGGGCACATCGCGGTGCAGGGTGGTGCCCAGCAGCGCCTCGCGCTGGTTGGGCTGCAGTCCGCGGCCGGGGCTCTTGACGTCGACGTCCGCGGCGGTGACCACGTCGCCGGAGCGCAGGTCGCGGGCGGCGACCAGCGACTTGGCGAGGTTCACGCGGTTCATCAGCTCGCCGGTGGAGAGCTCGCGGGGACCGTCGATGCCCAGCGCCTCCTCGACGTCGCGGATCTGGCGGACCATCTGCCCTAGCTCCTCAGGCAACAGGGAGACCTTGTGGTCATTGCCCTCGAGGGTCTTGTCCACAGTGACGTGCTTCTCGATGATGTGCGCGCCGCGGGCCACGGCCGCGACCGGCACGTGCCAGCCGCGCTCGTGCCCGGAGTAGCCCACCAAGCCGTCGCCGAGCTCGGCGAGGCGGTCCATGTACCGCAGGTTCACGTCCTTGTAGGGCGCGGGATAGGTCGACTGGGTCTGCAGCAGCGCGAACGGCGCGCCCTGGCCGCGCAGCACCTCGACCGCGCCGGTGATCTCCTGCTCGGTGCTCATCCCGGTCGAGACGATCATCGGGGCGCCGAAGCCGGCGACATGCGCGAGCAGGTCGTGGTTGGTGAGATCGGCGGAGGCGATCTTGTACCCGGGCACGCCGTAGCGCTGCAGGGCATCGGCCGAAGGCAGGTCCCAGGGCGTGCAGATCACGTCGACCTCGCGCGCGGCGCAGTGGTCGAACACCCGGTACATGTCCTCGACGGACAGGGAGTACTTGGCCAGCAGGTTCATCGTGTACTGCGGGCCGAGGTCCTCGCCGGCGCTCGCGGCGCCGCCGGAGCGGTACAGCGCCGCCATGTCGCGCAGCTGGAACTTCACGACGTCCACGCCAGCCGCCACGCAGTGGTCCACGAGGGTCTTGGCGAGCTCGACGTCGCCCTGATGGTTGTTGCCGATCTCGCCGATGATCAGCGCGGGATGGTCCTCGCCCACGGTGCGGCGGCCGATGGTGAGGGTGCGCGTGCCGGGGGTGGCGACGGCAACGAGGCGGCCGCGCTCGTCGAGCACGGGGATGCGGTCCACGCCGTCGCGGAACAGCGGAGTGATCTCGGCGACCGGGGTGCCCTCGGGGACCGAGACGAAGCGCGGGTTCGCGGCGTCGACCGCGGGCGCGGCGAGGTCGGGCGCGGTGTGCTCCGCGAGCCAGCGGCGGATGTCGCCGTCGCTGAGGGTGCCGCGCACGACGCCGTGCTCGTCCAGGACGAACGCGACCCGGGCCTTGTTCGCGCTGATGCGCCGCAGCGCCTCGAGCACGGTCGCGGTGACGTCGACCGTGTAGGGGGCGGTGGTGCGGTCCAGGATCACGAGGTCCTCCATCCGAGTCGGGCGAGCATGCTCTCGGCGGCGGCGACGTCGGTGAGGGTGTCGATGTCCACGCCCTCCACCTCGTCCAGCACGAACAGGTCCGTGCGCCCCCCGATGCGGTTGTTCTTGGTGCGGTAGATGTGCGGCGCCGTGACGTAGAGGCTGCCGTTCTCGAAGTAGTGCATCTGCTGCGCGGTCAGCTCCTGGCGGCGGGGCCGGGCGTCCACGTCATAGGCGGCGCGCGCGCTCTGCCCGGGCGCCTCCGGCAGGCGCCAGAAGAACGGCGACTCCGGCACCACGCCCACCAGCGCATCGACGCCCTTCTCGCGGAACATGGCGAGCGCCCGGCGGATCGTGTCCGGGCGGCGCACGGGCGAGGTGGCCTGCAGCAGCACCACGGCGTCCAGCGCCGTGCCCTCGGCCTCGACCACGTCCATGGCGTGCAGGACCGTCGGCTCGGTAGGGGCGTCGTCGGTCGCGAGCTCGGCGGGGCGCTGGATCACACGCGCGCCGTGCGCGGCGGCGACCTCCGCGATCTCCTCGTCCTCCGTGGAGACGGCGACGATCACGTCATCGTCCTGCTGCGCCTCGAGCGCCTGCGCGATCGTCCAGGCGATCAGCGGCCGCCCACCCACGGGCAGCAGGTTCTTGCGCGGGATGCCCTTGGAGCCGCCCCGCGCGGGGATCACGACCAGTGCCGTCATCCGGCGCCCTCGAGGATCTGGGCGATGAGGCGGGAGGGCTCGTCGGCCCCGGTGGCCAGCGCGGGGGTGGGCTCCCCGCCCCAGCGGCGCATGTCGTAGCGGTCCCAGAACTCGCGCACCCAGGCGGGCACCTTCTCGCCGGCGACCCAGGAGGGGATGCCGCGGGCGGCGGCCTCGAGCACGCCGGTGGAGAAGATCCCGACCACCGGGGCGCCCACCTCGTGCAGCGGGATCGAGGTGTCCTGGAACTCGACACCGCGGCGCATCATCAGCCTGTGCGCGGCGCGGGAGAGGACGTCCGTCTCGGAGGGGTGCGGACGGTACAGCGCGCCCTCGGCGCGGCAGAAGGACATCGCGATCCCGGCGGTGAGGCGGCGTGGCAGCTCGGCGCCGTGCATCTGGCCGATGAACACGGGCTTCTGCCCGGTCACGTCGACCTCGCCCTCGCTCTCCTTGCCGGCCTGCCACAGCAGCTGGGAGCCGACGGTGCGCACCTCCACGTCGTCGCGGCCGGAGCGGTAGAACTCCGCGTCGGCGTCGCTCCAGGCCAGCAGCGTGGTGCGGGGCGGCAGCGGCGGGGCGTAGGGAGTCAGGGCACCGTGCTGGACCACGGCGGAGGCGGTGTCGGTGGCGAGCGCCCACTCGTGGGCGGCGCGGCCCGCGGCGAGGTGCTGGCCGAGGGTGAGCACTGCGCCGATCCCGCGCCTGTCGAGCACGACGGCGAGGCGGCGGCGCTGCTCGTCCTCGGTGGTGGCGGGCTCGATCCGCTGATGGGTCCACTCGTCGCCGGCGAGCTCGGGCAGGTCGAGGCCGGCGGGGCTGAGCACGTCCACGCCGATGCGCAGGTAGGGCAGGGAGGTCAGCAGGCTCGCGCGGGAGGTCGGGGAGGCGGAGTCCAGCCCGATCAGCAGGCGGGTGTCCCCCTCTCCCTCGCGGGAGTGGAGCATCAGGCCGGGCATCTGCTGCGTGCCGCGACGCGAGCGCACCGCACTGGTGACGGCGTGCTTCACCTGTCGGGCGCGGTTCCGTGTGCTCTGCCATTCCTGCCAGCGCTCCAGGGAGCTGGGGTGGATCAGTCCTGCCACAGCGAATCGACCTCCTCGAGGCGATGATCGAAGGTGTGCTCGGCGAGGGTGCGGCGCCTGCCGGCTTCTCGCATCCTCTCCCCCAGGCCCGGTCCTGCAGGGCGCGCCGCGCGAGATCGAGGAGCTCCTCGCGATCGTGCCACACGGCGACCTCGGTGCCGACCTCGTAGAACTGGTCCACGTCGTCGCGGTCCACGAGCTGCACCCCGCCCATGCCGGGGATCTCGAAGGTGCGCATCGCGTGCCCGTTCTGCAGGCCGTGGATCGCGACGGCCGCCGCGCCCTCGGCGTGGATCTGGTAGGCGCGCTCGAGCGGCACCTCGCGGGAGGCGGCGATCGGGGGCCGTGACCATGAGAAGGTGCGGGCGCGGTCGAACGGGTGGCGGGAGAAGTCCCGGCCCCAGGCGTGCACGGGCAGGTCGTGCTCGGCGAGGTGTGCGAGCAGCTCCTTGCGGTTGGCGTAGCCGGACCCGATGAACACGATCTCGTCGGTGCGTCGGCTGGTGGGCTCGCTGCGGTGCGGGTCGAAGGCGTTGGGCACGAAGTGCGCATCGACGCCGCGGGCGCGGAGCATGTCCGTCTCGGAGCGGGCGTAGTCCACCACGGGCCCGACCTGGCGCAGGAACTCGTCGGAGTAGTCATGGCGGTGGAGGTCGTCGTAGAGCCACAGGACCCGCGGGGTGTCGCCCAGCGAGTCCCAGAACCGCTGATCCAGGCCGTCGCCCTTGATGACCACGACGCGGTGCGGGCGCACCTCCCGCATCCGCGCGATCACGCGGTCGGTGAGGCGGGCGCGCTCGGCGGTGCGGCGGTCGCCGGGCAGGTGGAGACGGTCGGGCAGCTCGACGGTCGCCTTCAGCCGCAGCTTGTCGCCCACGGTGTCGTAGGCGTCGTAGCGGGCGGTGTGGACCTCGTAGCCGCGGCGGGCGAGGGCGTCGCCGATGCTGCGCCAGTAGCCGTGGAAGGCCGGGGAGATCAGCAGGAGCCGCTCCGGGGCGGAGGGGGTGGGGCTCATCGCGGGAGGGTCCTTCCGGCGCGGTGGATCAGGTCGAGCTCCTCGCGGGCCACGGCCAGCGGGGCCACGTCCCGCCCGGCGGCGCGGCGCCCGCTGTTCCACAGCAGGTTCGCGCCGGTGGCCAGGGTCATGCCGGCACGCAGCAGGTGCACGTTTCCGTGCTTGCGGGCGTAGCGCATGCGGGCACCGACGAGCCAGCGGCGCCGGCGGGCCTCCCCGCCGGAGGAGCCGCCGCCCACGTGGCGCACCTCGAGGTCCGCATCGAGCAGGGCGGGGATCCCGGCGCGGCGCAGCCGCAGCTGGAGGTCCACCTCCTCGGTGTACATGAAGTACCCCTCGTCGAAGCCGCCGGCCTTCCGCACCTCCGCGAGCGGCAGCAGCAGCACCGCCCCGGAGACCCAGTCCACCGGCACCATCCCGCTGCCGCGCTCGGCATCGAGGTCGTGGCCGACGGCGCGGTGCAGCACGTCGCGGTGGCGCTGGGAGGCGAGCGGCACCAGCCACTCCACCACCTGGTGGGAGATCGTGGGGAAGTACCTCGCGGCGTAGCCGGAGCCGCCGTCCTCGCCGACGTTCCGGCATCCCACCACGGCGGGCATCCAGGGCAGGGCGTGCGCGAGCAGGTCCGCGCAGAAGCCGGGCGGGATCTGCAGGTCGGAGTTCAGCACGAGGGCGTGCTCGATCGCGGGCCCGCCCGCGGCGTCAGCCGCAGCGACCGGCGCGGCGAGCGCGTCCAGTCCCGTGTTCACGGCGGCGCCGAAGCCGCCGTTGGCGGGACGGCGCACCAGCTCCACCCCGGCCGGCAGCTCGCCGGCGGGGACGGGGACTGGGCTCGCGTCGTCGACCAGGACCACGCGGGCGGGGCGCTGCGCGGCGGGCACGGCCTCGCCGCACAGCGACTCGAGCAGCGGCAGCACGGGAGCGAGCGCTCCGTGGACGGGGATGATCACCCCGAGCCCGCGGAGGCTCATCACCGACCCCAGGTGGAGGCGGCGCGGCGACCGCGCGGGGAGGTGCGCGCGGCGGCCGCGGTGTCCCCCTCGGGCTCGTGCTCGTCATGCTCGACGACCGGGCCGGGCTCGGCGGGCGCGGTGGCCGGGCCGGGCTCGGCGGGGCCGCCGGCCTGCTCGACGTCGACCTCCTCGGAATCCGGCACCACGGCGGACTCGTCGTAGCCGCCGAGTGCGCCGTAGCCGTACTTGCCGTAGGCGCTGTAGCCGTAGACGGCGTCGCCGTACGCGAGGCGGTTCAGGCGGCCGGTCGAAGCGCGGTTGAGCACGGCGCCGTAGACGGTGCCGTTCACGGCGCGGATCGCCTCGACCGCCTTCTGCATCACGGCGGTGCGGGTCTGGCCGGGGACGGCCACGAGGATCGCGCCGTCGGAGTGGCGGGTGAGCAGCTGCGCATCGGTGACCGCGAGCACCGGCGGCGCATCGATGATCACGAAGTACTGCCGCGACAGCTCGTCGATCAGCTCCTGCATGCGGCGCGAGCCGAGCAGCTCGGAGGGGTTCGGCGGGATCTGCCCGGCCGGGAGCAGGGTCAGCAGCGGGACGGTCGTCGGCTCGGCGACGTCCTCGAGGCTCACCGAGGCGGCGAGCAGCTGGGACAGGCCCACCTCTCCGTCCACGGAGAACTGCTGGGCGATCATCGGGCGGCGCAGGTCCGCATCGACGAGCAGCGTGGGCTGCCCGGCGCGGGCCATGACGCGGGCGAGGTTCGCGGCGACGGTGGACTTGCCCTCGCCGGGGGCGGAGGAGGTCACCACGATCGAGCGGGGCGGGTTGTCCACGTCGATGTAGCGCAGGTTCGTGCGCAGCTTGCGCAGCGCCTCCCGGCTCGGGAAGGACGTGGGCTCGGGCAGCACGCCGTCCTTGCCGCGGGCGAGCTCCTTCGCGTCCGGGAGCGCGCCGAGGGTGGGCAGGCCCACCACGTCGGTGACGTCGTCGGCGGTGCGCAGGCGGCTGTCGTTGCGGTCCCGCAGCCAGGCGAGGCCCAGGGCGACCAGCAGACCGAAAGCGGCGCCGGCGATCAGGAACTTGACGCGGTCCGGGGAGACCGGGGCGCCGGGCACGACCGCGTTCTGGTAGTTGGTCAGCTGCACGCCGACGGCGGCGTCCTCGTTCCCGCCGGTCTCGAGCTCGCGGGCCTCGGCGGCGGTCGCCTCGACGGCGGCGTTCGCGATCGCGGAGGCCTCATCGGCGGTGGGCGCGACGGCCTCGACGGTGATGATCGGGGCGTTGGGGTCCAGGGTGGTCTGCAGGGAGCCGGCGACCTCGTCGGGGCTCGCCTCGAGGCCAAGCTCGTCCACGATCCGCTGACCCACCGCGCGGGTGTTGAACAGCGGCAGGTAGGACTGCGCCTTCTGGTACTGGAAGGCCATGTTCCCGCTGGCCTGCTGGATCGGGTCGCCGTTCTCGTCGGACTGCGCGCTGGCGGAGACGTAGCCGAGCGCGCTCGCGGAGTAGGTGGTGCTCTGCGTGAAGGAGAGCCCGTAGCCGGCGGCGGCACCGAGCACGAGGCCGGCGACGAGGAGCAGGAGGTTGCGCAGCAGCAGCCTGAGGAAGTCTTCGATCGTCACCGGAACTCTTCTTCTGAGATCATTCGAGGGGGCCTGGTCATATTAGGTGAAACCGGTGCACAACCGACCGGAATGTCATCACGACCACGTCACGGACCAGCGCTTCGCCGGAGACTGCGCCGGTGTTCACCTGCCGGTCGCCGAACCAGCATCGGCCGAGCGGCCGGGGTCACCTCATGCCCGGTCAGGTATGCGCTGCAGCATCTCGGGATGTCTTCGCGTCATCGACGGGGACGACCGATTCGTCCGCTCTGATCGATTTGGGCAGAATGCCCGGCATGCCGCTTACAGTGTTCCGGGTCTCACGGCGCGATGATTCCTCCGTGACGGCGCTGCTCACGCTCGCCGCGCTGGTGCTGACGGCGAGCCGACCGGTGGTTAGAGGGGCAGGCGCGGCCGGCCGCTGCGCCGTCGTCGGTCGCGGGTTCCTCCGGTGAGGGCACGTGCCCCTCCTTCGAAGGTCGAAGGATGCCGGCGACCCGGCGCGGAGGAGGCCCCCGCTCCGATCCGAGCGCGGCGGCAGAGCCGAGGTCAGCGAGGCATGTTCCGCAGGTTGCTCGCCGCCATGTCGACCATCCTCCCCACCCCGCCGCCGAGCACGACCTTCGTCGAGGCGGTGGCGAAGCCGCGGATCTGCTGCGCGGTGATCTTCGGGGGCATGGAGAGGGCGTCGGGATCGGTGACCACGTCGATGAGCACCGGGCCGGGGGTTGCGAGCGCGACGGCGAGCTGCTTCTTCAGCTTCTTCGGCTCGGTGATGCGCACCGCGCCGATGCCCACGCCCTCGGCGATCGCGGCGTAGTCCACGGCCTCGTGGTCGGTGCCGTGGTCGGGCAGGCCCTCCACGAGCATCTCGAGCTTGACCATGCCGAGGCTGGAGTTGTTGAACACGAGGATCTTCGTGTCCAGCTCATGCAGCTTCACGGTCAGCAGCTCGCCCATCAGCATGCCGAGCCCGCCGTCGCCGCTCATCGAGATCACCTGTCGGCCAGGGAACGCCTTCGAGGCTCCGATGGCCTGGGGAAGGGCGTTGGCCATGGTGCCGTGGTGCCAGGAGCCGAACACGCGTCGCTTCCCGTTGGGGGTGATGTAGCGGGCGCCCCAGACGTTGCACATGCCGGTGTCCACGGTGAACACGGCGTCGTCGTCGGCGAGCTCGTCGAGCGTCGCGGCGACGAACTCGGGGTGGATGGGCGTCATCCGCTCGACGTTCTTCGTGTACGCGGCGACCACACCGGAGAGCGCCTTGTGGTGTGCCTTCAGCTGGCGGTGCAGGTAGCGGTGCCCCTTGGTGGACGTCAGCAGCGGCAGCACCGCCTGGAGGGTGAGCGCGACGTCGCCGTGCACGGCGAGGTCGAGGCCCACGCGGCGGCCCAGCCGGGACGCGTCGGCGTCGATCTGCACGATCCGCGGCGCCCCCTTGCCGTTCTCGCGCGGCAGGAACTCGCTGTAGGGGAAGTCGGTGCCCAGCAGGATCACGAGATCCGCCTCGTGCATCGCCTCGTAGCAGGCACCGTACCCGAGCAGACCGCTCATCCCCACGTCGTAGGGGTTGTCGTACTGCATCCACTCCTTGCCGCCGAAGGCGTGGCCGATCGGCGCCTTGACCCGTTCGGCGAGCGCGAGAACCTCCTCGCGGGCGCCGCGCACCCCGGCGCCGGCGAACAGCATCACGGTGTCGGCCTCGTCGATCAGCTCGGCGAGGCGGCCGACGGGGCCGGCGGCGGGCTGGACCGCGCCGAGCTCGGTGGCGAGATCCCGGGTGAGCGGGGCGTCGACCCCCTGGTCGGCGACGTCGCCGGGCAGCACCAGCACGGAGACGCCGCTCTTCGCGATCGCGGTCTGGATCGCGATGTGCAGCATCGTCGCGCCGTGGGGGCCGGAGTTGACCATCTCGCAGAAGTGGGAGCACTCCTGGAACAGCCGCTCGGGATGGGTCTCCTGGAAGAAGCCGGTGCCGATCTTCTCCGAGGGGATGTGGGAGGCGATCGCGAGGACCGGCGCGTTGTCGCGGTGCGCGTCGTACAGGCCCTGGATCATATGGGTGTTGCCGGGGCCGCAGGAGCCGGCGCACACGGCGAGCTTCCCGGTCAGTCGGGCCTCGGCGCCCGCGGCGAAGGCGCCGGCCTCCTCGTTGCGCACGTGCACCCACTCGATGCCCTCGGTGGTGCGGACGGCGTCGACCACGGGGTTCAGGGAGTCGCCGACCACCCCGTAGATGCGTTCCACGCCGAGGTCGCGGAGCTGGGCGACGAGAAGCTGGGCGAAGGTGCTGCGAGCCATGAGAGGTCCTCCCGAGGTGTGGGTTCCCGGGAGCACGGTCCCGGGACGGAGTGCATGTCCCCGACCCTACTCGCGAGACGCCACGAGGGCAGGGCTGAGCCCCGACCGATCGGCTCGGGAACGGCGCGGGCGGCAGCGGAGGCGAGGCGCGGCGGGGGCGGGCCCCGCCGGCTCAGACGGAGGAAGTCTCCTCGTCGGACTGCTCCTCGCCCTCGGCGGGCGTCCCCGGGATGAAGCGCACCGTCTTCACCCGGCGCTCGTCGACCTCGGCGACCTCGAGGGTCCCGCCGTCGATCGCGACCGTGTCCCCGGCCTCGGGGATGCGTCCCAGCTGCGCCATGAGGAAGCCGCCGACGGTCTCGTAGCCGCCGGTGTCCGGCAGGGAGATGTCGGTCGCGGCCTCGAACTCCTGGAGGATCAGGCCGCCTTCGAAGGTGCCGTCGGCCGCGAGGATGCTGTCCAGGCCGCCGGGAGCGGGCCAGGTCTCCGCATCGAACTCGTCGTAGATCTCGCCCACGAGCTCCTCGAGCAGGTCCTCGAGGGTGACGATGCCGTCGGTGCCGCCGTACTCGTCCACGACCACGGCGATCTGGTCGGCGTGGGCGCGCATCCGGTTCAGCGCCGAGAGCACCTGCACGGTGCCCGGGATGTGCTCGATGGGGCGCACCAGCTCCGACATGCGGGTGCGGTCCGGGTCCTCGACCAGGAGCATGTCGCGCACGTGCACGAAGCCGAGCACGTCGTCGACGTCGTCGCCCGTGACGGGGTAGCGGGAGAAGCCGGTGTCGCGGATCTCCTGTCGGCTCTCCTCGACGCTCTGGCGCCCGTCGAGGAAGTGGACCTGGTGACGGGGCTGCATGACCTCGACGACGGTGCGCTCGGAGGCATCGAACACGTCGGCCAGCACCCGCGACTCCGCCTGGTCCAGCGCGTCGGAGTCGCGGACCATCGCCTTGATCTCCTCGGCGGAGACCGCCTCACGGTTCGCGTTCGGGTCGCCGCCCAGCAGGCGCACGACGAGGTTCGTCGACGCCGACAGCAGCCAGATCACCGGGCGCATCAGCTGCCCGAACAGGTGCAGCGGCGGGCCGACGATCCGCGTCATGCCCAGCGCGTTCTGCATGGCCAGGCGCTTGGGGACGAGCTCGCCGAGCACGAGGGAGAGGTAGGCGATGATCAGCGTCATCCCGATCAGCGCGGCGGTCCCGGCGGTGGCCTCCGGCAGGCCCAGCCCCGTCAGCACCGGCACGAGCGAGGGCGCGATCGTGGAGGCGCCGTAGGCGGAGGAGAAGAACCCGGCGACGGTCACGCCGATCTGCACGGCGGAGAGGAACTGGTTGGGGTCGCGGACCATCGTCGCGGTCTTCGCGCCGCGGGGCCCGGACTCCTCGAGCTGGTCGATCTGCGACTCGCGGAGATTCACGATCGCCATCTCGGTGCCCGCGAACACGCCGCCGATCAGCACGAAGAGCAGCACGAGGGCGATGTTCAGGAGGACGGAAGGATCCATGGGGACAAACCTACCGGTGCGGCCGCCCAGCGGCTGTGGAGGGCCTGCGCCGCACAGGTCACAGTAGCGGCAGCAGCTCCTCCCACACGGCGCGGAGGATCTCGGCGCCGGCGCGGCCCTCGAGGTGAGAGGTCACGGTGAGCACGGCCTGCTGCGCGGGCAGGACCAGCAGGAACTGGCCGTAGGCACCGTCGGCCCGCCAGGCCCCGTCGGCCGTGCAGTCCCAGACCCCGAAGCCGTACCGGGCCGCCTCCGGCTCGGGGTCGCCGGTCGTGACCCAGGTGCCCTCGGCGTGGAGGGCGTCGACCCAGTCGGCCGGGACGAGCCGGGCGCCCTCGTGGGCGCCGCGGTCCAGGAGGAGGCCGCCGAGGCGCGCGAGCTGACCGCTCTTCAGGTGCAGGCCGGTCGCGCCCCAGGTGTGGCCGTCACGGGTGGTGAACCACTGCGGGTTCAGGATCCCGAGCGGTGCGAACAGGCGCGGTATCAGCCAGTCGCGCAGGGTCTGCCCGGTGCGCTCCTCGATCACGCGGGCGAGCAGGAAGATCGAGCCGTTGGAGTACTGGAACCGCTCGCCCGGTGCGGCGGTGAGGTCGGTGGCGAGCAGGTGGGCGGTGAGGTCCTCGTGCTCGCGCTCGGCGTCGAGGAAGCCGAGCACCGGGGAGCCGGAGGTCATGGTCAGCAGGTGCCGCAGCCGGACCTCGTCCACGCCCTGCCCGTACCCTCCGTCCGGGGCGGGCAGGTGGTCTGTGAGCAGGTCCTCGACCCGCAGCAACCCCTCGGCCTGCGCGATCCCGACGGCGAGGGCGGTGACGGTCTTCGAGACCGAGTAGACGTTCTCGGCGGTGTCCTCGACGAATCGGTGGGAGAGCTCGGGACGGCCCGTGCGGTGCAGGTGCAGGGCGCGCACGCCCAGGCGCTGCTCCAGGATCCGCTGGCGCAGCGGCAGCAGGAGGAGGTGGTCGGCGGGGGTGGCAGCGAGGTCGCTCATGGCTCGACCGTAGCCGGTGGGGCCGATGCCTCAGATGTGCACCGGGTCGGGGGCCTCCTGGCCTGCAGACCGGGCGACGGGCTCGCGCAGGCGCACGCCCTCCCGTCGGCCGATCCACACCACGAGCAGGCCGGTGAGCAGCAGCAGCGCGATCGCGCCCGTGACCCCGCCGGCGAGCGCGGCCTCTGGCGCGCTCGCGGCGGGGACGGAGAGCGCGGCGGCGGAGGTGCCCGGCGCGGCGGCGGCCGCCCCGACGGCGCCGACGCCGGAGCCCGCGCCGCTGCCCGCGCCGAAGGCCCCGACCAGGTGCGCGAGGACGGTGAGCGTGGTGGTCAGCGCTATCGGCAGCTCGAGCCCGCCCGTCTTCCAGGCGAGCATCCCGGCGCTGAGGCCGAGGGCGAGTGCGGGAAGCAGCACGGCCGGGGTGAGATCCCGGCCGATCAGCATCACGGCGGTGCCGGCGAGGACGGGCAGGGCGGGGCTGCGCAGCCAGGTGCCGAGCGCCTGCATCACGGTGCCGCGCAGGCTCAGCTCGAGTCCGATCGCCTGCACCGGGGCGAGGACCAGCACCAGCAGCACCACCAGCAGCAGCTGCGGGATCGAGGCGCCGGACCCGGCGGCGTCGGGGGCGCCGGCGAGCATACCGGCGAGCGCGGCGAGCACGACCACCGCGAGCCCTCCCCCGGCTCCGGCGAGCAGCAGGGAGCGGTCCGGGCGCAGACGGGCCGCGACCGACCACGCGGTGCCGAGCGGTCGCCAGCCGCCCACGCGCACGCCGACGATCCCGGCAGGCAGCCACATCGCGCCCATCGCCAGGGCCAGGCCGACGTCCAGGGGGCTGGTCGGGTCGCCGCTGGTGACGCCACGGGCGATGTTCACGCCGGGCACCACCGCGAGCAGCAGCACCGCGGTGACCAGCACGACGGAGCTGAGCACCACATAGGCGAGGAGGGCCGCGCCGAGGCTGAGCAGCGGCTTCGCGGGCCGGGACCAGGCCGGGCGGAGGGCGGCGAGGCGGTGGTACGCCGTCGCGGGGGTGGCCGACGGTGCGGCGTCGGGGGTGCTGTCGGGCGCAGCGGCGCCGGCTGGAACGGCGTCGGCTCCAGTGCCAGACGCGATGCCGTCGGCCGGGCCGGAGGTCACACCGTCGGCTCGCCCGGAGCTCGCCCCGCTCATGCGGCGCGCTCGGCGAGGCGGCGACGCTCCTGCTGCGCCTGGTCCTGGGCCGCATGCGCCTGGGACGCGGCGGCGGAGAGGCCGAGGTCCTCCAGCGCCAGCGGCTGGGCGAGCGGGCCGAAAGGGCGCTCGCGGTGCATGGAGCCGTCGGCCGCGAGGTGCAGCAGCTCGCCGGAGTCCATGAGACGCCAGGCGGGGTCATCATCCATCGGCTCGGAGGCGATCACCACCGAGTCGATGCCGGCGAGGTCCTCGCTGCGGGTGCGCAGCGTGGCGGAGGACTGGTCCAGCGCCTCGCGGGGCGCGGACGCGGTCGCCTCGCGCTCCAGCACCCACAGCTCGTTGGTGGCGGGCAGGCGCACCGCGATCAGCTCCTCGTCCTTCAGCACCAGCACGTTCACCGAGTACACGGGCACGTTCCGCGCGATCCAGTCCAGCGCCGCGACGACGCCGCCGCGCAGGTCGCCGCCGTGCGCGGCGACCTCCCCGGTGATCAGCGCGGCCATCCATTCGCTGTCGGTCGTGCCGCGGACGTGATGGGCGGCACCGAGCTCGCGGACCCGCTCCTTCATCTGCTCGGTGACCTCGAGCACCCCGTTGTGGGCGGAGAGGATCCCGTCCTGCAGGAAGGGGTGGGTGTTCTCGTCGCTGTGCCCGGTGCCGGAGGAGAGCCGCACGTGCGCGATCATCGCGCGGGACCGCACCGCGGTGGCGATCTGCCCGAAGCGCTCGGAGGCGTAGGCGGCCACGGGCTTCTTCGCGACCTGCGGGGCACCGTGCTCGTCGATCCAGCCCAGCCCCGTCCCGTCAGCGTTGAAGCGGGACTGGCTGAGCAGCGAGTAGGGGGCGTCCAGCAGCCAGAAGTCGGCGGTGATGGGCTGGTCGGAATGGAGGGCGAAGAGTCGGCACATGACGCATCCACTGTAGAGCGGGACGGCCGAGATCGCCGTGAGGGCCGACACCCGGCCGGGAGATCGGCCGCCCGGGCGAGCGCTGCCAGGATCCGCCCCGGAAGCACGGGTAGCGTTCTGCGATGTGGAGTCCCCCGCCGGCACCGAGCCCCGCAGCTGCTCGGTCGTCGTGCCCGTTCGCGACGACGCCGCCGAGCTGCGAGGTCTCCTGGAGGCCCTCGCGCAGCAGCGGGAGCCCGCGCTCGAGATCATCGTGGTGGACAACGGCTCGTGCGACGGCTCCGCAGCGGTGGCCCGAGCCGCGGGCTGCATCGTGCTGACCCTTCCCCCTCCGAGCATCGCCGCGGCCGCCGCCGCGGGCTACGACGTCGCCCGCGGGGACCTCATCGTGCGCTGCGACGCGGACAGCCGACCCTCGCCCGGATGGCTCGGCGCCCATCGTCTCGCACATGTCCGGTCGGGGCCCCGCACCGTGCTCGTCACCGGCCCCGGCCGTTTCCGGATTCCCGCACCTCTCGGGGAGCTCCTCTCGGGTCTCTACGTCGGCACGTACCTGCTGTGCACCGCCGCGGCGCTGGGGCACTTCCCGGCGTTCGGCACGACCATGTCGATGCGGCGCGCATGGTGGCACGAGGTCCGGGAGGAGACCTCCCGCAGCGCAGAGGTGCATGACGACATGGACCTGTCCTTCCGGGTACGGCCGGGGCAGCGCGTCCAGGTGACGCGGACGGTCGCGGTGGGCATGTCGGCCCGGGCGCTGCGGGTCGGCCACGATCCGCTGCGTCGGTGGCGCCGTGCGACTCGCACCCTGCGACGCAACTGGCGTCTCGAGCGGCCGTGGCAGCGCTGGGCGGCGAGGCTCACCGCGCCGGGTCGAGGGCGATGACCGCCGGACGGGCACGCGCCGTGGCCCTGCTGCCGGTGCGCTGGTCCGGGCTCGCCCTGGCGGCGGGCCTCGCGCTGACCGGGCACGGGGTGGAGGCCGCGGTGGCGATGCTGGTGGCGCTCGCGCAGGTGGTGGGCTGGCGCTCTCGCCTCCCGCTGGCCTGGGAGGTGGCGACCTCGGCGGCCTGCATGGTCGCGGCGATCAGCTCGTTCCTCCTGCTCTACGAGCGGATCCCCTGGTGGGACGTCCCGGTGCACACCGTGCTGAACGGGCTGCTCGCCGTGCTGGTGGCGCGGGTGGTCCGTTCCCGGGAGGTCTCCGCGGCGGAGGTGGTCGTGACCGGCGCGGTCCTCGCGGTGGTCTGGGAGCTGATGGAGCTGGCGGGTCATCACTGGGTGGACCCCGCCGTGCACGTCGCCCCGGCCGACACCGCGCTGGATCTGATCGTGGCGCTCGGCGGCAGCGCGGTCGCGGCGCTGCTGTGGCGCCGACGGCGCTCAGCGCATCAGCAGCACCGCGACGAACGCCACCAGCAGGGTCGCGGCTCCGAGACCCCAGACCCAGCCCGGCACCGCGCGGCTCTTCGAGGTCACGACCGTCGCGTAGATGGCGATGATCGTGGCGAAGAGCAAGATCCCGGAGAGCAGGAGCAGCAGGAGGGCGGCGGTGCTCATGCGGCGACCGCCGAGCGCTGCATCGATGACGACAACTGCGGTCCTTCCTCCACCGTGCCCTGACCCGCCAGAAGGTAGTATAGGACACGCTGACCTGGGTCCCGGGGCTCCGGGCTTCGGCTCAGCGGGTCTTCGCGCGCCCGCCGCGGGTGGACTCCCCCGGGGCGAGCGCGCCGACGACCCTGTGCGGGACGTAGGGCGCCTCGAGCGCGGCGATCTCGTCGGCCGTGAGCTCGAGGTCGAGCGCGCCGAGCGCCCCGTCGATGTGCGAGGTCCTGGTCGCGCCGATGATCGGGGAGACGACCGGGTTCTTCGCGAGCAGCCAGGCCAGCGCCACGTGGACGCGCTCCACGCCGCGGTCTGCGGCGATCTTCGCGACCTGCTCGACGATGGCGCGGTCGGTGTCCTCGGTGGTGTCGTACTTCGACTTCGCCGTCTGGTCGGTGCGGGCCCGCTCGGTGTCCGCGTCCCAGTCGCGGGTGAGGCGGCCGGCGGCGAGCGGGCTGTACGGGGTGGAGGCGACGCCGAGCTCGCGCAGCAGCGGCATCATCTCCCGCTCCTCCTCGCGGTAGAGGAGGTTGTAGTGGTTCTGCATCGAGACGAACTTCGTCCAGCCGTTCACCTCGGCGACGTGCTGCGCCTGCAGGAACTGCCAGGCGAACATGGCCGAGGCCCCGAGGTAGCGGACCTTCCCCGAGCGGACCAGGTCATCCAGCGCCTGCATCGTCTCCTCGATCGGGACGGTGTGGTCCCAGCGGTGGATGATGTACAGGTCGATGTAGTCGGTGCCGAGCCGGCGCAGGCTCGCCTCCGCCTCGGCGAGGATCGCCTTGCGGGAGAGCCCGCCGCCGTTGGGGCCCTCGTGCATCGTCCCGTGCACCTTCGTGGCCAGCACGATCTCGTCGCGGTTCGCGTAGTCGACCAGGGCCTTGCCCACGATCTCCTCGCTGCGGCCGATCGAGTACACGTTCGCGGTGTCGAAGAAGTTGATGCCGGCGTCGAGGGCGTGCTTGATGACGGGGCGGGAGTCATTCTCCTCCAGGACCCACTTGTGGACCCAGCGCTCGGCATTGCCGAAGCCCATCGTGCCCAGACACAGCCGCGACACGTCCAGTCCGGTGCGGCCCAGCTTCACGTACTCCATGCGGTGCTCCTCCTGCGATGGTGCGGGCGTCGCTCGCCCGATGCCCCCACCCTCGCGCCGCCCGCGCCGCGATGGGAGGACCTGTCAGAGCACCCCTCCCGCGGACGGGCCGTGCGCACCCCGCTGCACGACTCTCCCGGAGTTGTTCGACGAAACGTGCCAGATTCGTGGCACGTTTCGTCGAACAACTCCCCCGCGCCGCGCTGTCAGCGGCCCGTCCCGGCCCGGGGAGCCGCCGAGACGTGGATGTCTGAGCGTGTGGCTTCGTTCGCTTGGTGGCGGGGTTTTTGCAGCGCTCCGTGGCGGTCTTGTTGCCGCGATCACGCAGGACTGGCTGCAGGTAGGTGTTGCGGTCTGAACCGAGAGGGGTGCGCCCGGTCGGGGCCGTTTGGATCGCTGCCGCTACGTCAGAGTCCGAAGGCTCCGCCGCTGACGAGGATCACGATGCCGAGGCCGATGAGAACGATGGGGAAGAGGATGTGCTCCCAGCGTTCGAGCACTTCGGCGATCGGGGGGCGGGTGGCGACGAACTTTGCCAGGGCCACCAGGACCGCGACGAGCGCGAGGAAGACGATGCAGTAGGCGACTACTGCGAGAGGTTCCACGCTGAGGAAGACAGGGGTGTAGACGCCGATGTTGTCGCCGCCGTTGGCAAGGGTGACGCCTGCGACTGTCCACACGCCGACCTTCTTGCCGGCAACCTTGGCCTCGTCGTCATCGTCGTCATCGTCTCCGCGCCAGGCCTGCCATGCGGCCCAGAGGCCGAGGCCCAGAGGGATGAGACCGAAGTACGGGATGGCTGCCGAGGGCAGGAATGCTCCGGCACCGATGGTCACCAGGACCGCGGCACCGAGGATGCCGGCGAATCCGAGGTACTGGCCGGCCAGAATGCGGGCGGTAGTGCCGCGCTGGCCTGCCCCTCGCGCGAAGAAGAGGGAGAGCACGATGATGTCGTCGATGTTGGTCGCTGCGAACAGGCCCATCGCCTGCAAGACCGAGGTGAGGATCATGCGCCCTCCCCAGCTGCGTCGCATCCGGGAAGCGAGCAGGCGGGATCGATGCACGGGGCGTCTTCGTCCACTGCCAGGGTGGCATCGACCAGTGCCGTCAGCGCCTGCGCCAGGTGCGAATCGGCGATCTCATATCGTGTCCGACGACCCTCGGGCTCGGAGACGACGATCCCGCAATCGCGCAGGCATGCCAGGTGGTTGGACACGTTCGGGCGTGTCAGGTCCAGATCTCGGGCCAGTTCCGCCGGGTAAGCGGGATGGTCGAGCAGGGTCAAGATGATCCGGGATCGAGTGGGGTCGGCCAGTGCACGACCCAGGCGGTTCATCACGTCGAGACGCGAAGCAATAGTCAGCATGGACTGAACTATACAGCGCGCACTGAACACTCGGTCACAGGCGTCAGCCCAGATCGCATGCCCGTAAGGGGATCCTTCACCGTACTTCGTGCGAGCTTAGTCCTCGACGACTTTTTATGAGGGATCGTCATGTACGCAAGACCCGTACGGCGACATGGGCGGTGAGGGGAGGGCAACTGCAACAATGGGGACATGCATGTCGGCTACGCGCGCGTCTCGACTCTCGAGCAAGACCTCTCCGCCCAACGGGAAGCACTCGAGCGCCTCGGAGTCGAGAACAAGAACATCTACTTCGACCACGGCCTCACGGGAACGACCCGCGCCCGGCCCGGGCTGCGCGAGGCACTGGCCGCGACCCGGGATGGGGACACCCTGGTGGTGACCAAGCTCGACCGGCTGGCCCGCTCGCTCCCGGACGCGAGGGACATCGCCGACGAGCTCACCATCAAGGGAGTGGCGCTCAGTCTCGGAGGCAGCGTCTACGACCCCAACGACGCCGTCGGCCGGTTGCTGTTCAACGTGCTCGGCATGGTGGCCGAGTTTGAGGCGGACCTCATCCGCCTGCGCACCCGCGAGGGCATGGCCATCGCCAGATCCAAGGGCAAACTTAAAGGCAAGAAGCCCAAGCTCTCGCCCTCTCAGCGCAAGCACCTGCTGACGTTGCACGCCGCCGGTGAGCACACCCAAGCCGAGCTGGCCGAGCTGTTCAACGTCTCCCGCACCACCATCTACCGCGAGTTGCGCCGCACCACGGCCGACACCTGACCGCGCCTGCACCGCCACTGAGCGATCACAGAAACCCGCCACCAAGCCATCACATCCACAGTCTGAGCGGGACGAGGCGATCAGCACGGGAAGGAGGGACCGGGACGCGCCGGCCCGGCGCTGGCCGGGGAGACGGCCCGGGATCGACGGGGACGGCCGCGGCGAGCCGCCGTCACCGTCAGGTGGCGAACGTGCCGGTCAGCTGCACTTGCGGAAGGTCTTGCCGCCGGGCATGCCGTAGCGCTTGCCGGTGTAGCCGCCGTCGTCCGAGTAGGGGATCTCCGGGCCGTAGGGCTCACAGCCGGACTTCCCGCCACCGGACTTCCCGCTGCCCGAGCTGCCGCCGCCGGACGAGTCACCGCCGGAAGCGCCGCCGCCCGAGTTGCCGCCGCCGGAGTTCGAACCGCCAGAGCTCGAGGACCCGCCCCCGGAGCCGGACTTCCCGTCGGACCCCGAGCCGCTGCCGCTGCCCGAGCTCGTCGCGCCGGAGACTGTCTCCTCGTCGGACGAGTCCGCGGCCGGTGCCGCTTCCCGCTCGCGACGCTCCAGCTCCTCCCGCTCGATCCGCTCGCGCTCCTGCTCCTCCCGCTCGATCCGCTCGCGCTCCTGCCGCTCCCGTTCCTCGCGCTCCTTCTGCTCGCGCAGCCCCTGCTGCTCCTCGTCCCAGTCGTCCTTGAGGCCCTGCACCCGGTCTCGCCCGTCGACGGCGCGCTCGCGCACCTCGTCGGCGGCCTCCCGCTGCCCGTCGAGGAAGGGGGCGGCCAGCGGCAGGGCGAGAACCGCGTTCGGGCCGGTCGCGAGCACGTCCGCGTCGAGGGCGTCGACGAGCGCCTCCGCGTCCTCGACCAGCGTCGTCGCGTCGGCGAGCGCCTGGGCGGGGTCGCCCGCGACCGTCTGCGGGATCGCCTCGGCCGCGGCGCCGAGCTGCTCGACCTGTGCGGGGACGGTGCACTCGGTCGCGGCGGAGAAGAGGCCGAGCCCCTCGGACTGCGCGGTCGCCGCAGCCTCCTCGACCTCGGGCAGGAAGCGGGCGTTGGGCTCGAAGTAGACCGGCACGCCGAGTCCCTCCGCGGCGATCTCGGCGTTCACCAGCGAGCCCGACTCGTACACACCCGCGAGGGTGCGGTCGTAGCGGTCCAGCCGCTCCTCGTCGTACTCGAGCTCGATCTCGGTGCCGGCCGGGAGCCGCTCGGCGAGGAAATCCGTCGCCTCGGGGCCCAGGCACTGCACGGGCAGGTCGGGGTGCTTCGTCTCGGGGGTGTCGATGTTGAGCAGGCGGATCGTGGTCTCCTCCCCAGCGACGACCGCGACCAGGGTGTCGCCGTCGACCACGCGCACCACGGTCCCCTCGCCGCTGCCGTCGTCGCAGCCGGTGAGCAGGCTCCCCGCGAGCAGGGCGCCGAGGGCGAGGCCCAGGCTCCGCGCACGCCGCGGCCGACGCCCCTCCTCTCCGACGCTCGCGATCCGACCCCGACGCGACCCGCTGAACCTGCCCATGACCACCTGATTCGTTCCTCTCAAGAGCACCTGCTCGTCAATGCTTGAAGCATCTCCGACCGGTGCGACAACCGCACCTCGGAAAGGCGCCCAGTCACCGAGATCACACGGTCTCGTGCCACCCTGGAGCGAGCCGCGAAGGAGGACCCATGACCACCGCCCCCGACCACCCCGCCGAGCTGGGCCGCGCCCGGCAGCTCGTCGCCCTGCTCTCCGCCGAGAAGCTGCGCCGCGGACTCGGACGCCTGCTCACCGGGGACGGACCGGCCGAAGACCCCTCGGTGCGCGGGCCGCTCTCGCGCCTGGACTGGCTCGGCGAGGACGGCACGGCGGACGTCCCGGCGCTGCGTCGGATCGCGGACTCGCTCGCGCTGATGCGCTCGGACCGGGCGATCCTCGAGGTGCCGCGGCTGGACGACATCCCGGTGAAGACCGAGGAGTCCCGCGAGGTCAGCGGCAGGATCGCGCGAATCGTGTTCGAGCGGGTCGGGTCAGCGCGCAGCCTCGGCGAGTCGGAGCTGAACGCCGCGATCGCGATGTTCGCGGCCGATGTGGCGCTCGTCCGGCGCGACGCCGTGGACTCGGGCGTGCTGGAGCGCTCGGCCGACGGCGCCTGGTACCGCCTGGCCGGCTGACCTCTCCGCCGGCTGATCCGTCGGCCGCGCAGCCGAGCGGCTCGGCGCCACCCCGGCCCGTCGACCGACCGGCTAGGCGCCGTCCCGGCCCGTCGGCCGACCGACTCTACGCCCGGCCGGCCGCGGCTACTTCCGGAAGGACTTGATCACGTTGGCCAGCATCGGAACCAGCACCACGAGGGCGATCCACCCGAAGCTGAAGTTGTCACGGAAGAACTCGTTCCTGGCGAAGAACCCGAAGAAGATGACGAGGAACACGACGATCGGGATCGCCTTGACCAGGGCCTTGCCCACCTCGGCCACCCGATTGCGGACCTCAGGATCGGGCCGGCCGCCGAACTCCCACTCCTCGTACCGGCGCTCGGCCCTCTCGCGAGCGTCGTCCCCGAACTCGCCGAAGCGCGGCCCGGAGTGCTGCGGGGCCGAGCCCGCAGAGCTCGGGCCGAAGTCCTGGTCAGCGCGACGGGACGAGCTCCGCGAGTCGAAGTCCGAGGACCAGGTGCTGCCCCCGCTCGGCAGCGGCCCGGGCCTGCTCTCCGCCGCCCCGGCACCGTCCGCCCCCGTGCCCGGTCCCCCGCGGTCCTTGCCCCCGAGCCACGACGGATCCCCGCCCGGCCCGTGCGCGTCGTTCCCCCACTGTTTCATCATGTTCACAGGGTAGACATTCTCCGCATGACGGTCGCCCCGGTCCCGCACCCCTAACGCGGCACTGACCCGCCCCGCGATACCGTCGAGGCGTGATCCACCTCGACGACGCCCAGGTCAGCACGCTCCTCCCCACCCCGGCCGATCAGGTCGCACTCATGCGCGAGACGCTGCTCGCCCTCGCCGACGGCTCCGCCTCGGTGACGCCGAAGACCCAGGTCGTCCATGAGGAGGGCGGCTTCGCGAACGCGATGCCGGCCGCCTGGACGGAGCGCGGACTGCTGGGCATCAAGTGGGTGACGGTCACCCCGTCGAACCGTGCGCGGGGCCGGGAGATGATCGGCGGGCTGATGGTGCTCTCCGCGGCCGACGGCTCGACCCGCGCCACGATGGACGCCGCCGAGCTCACCGCCCAGCGCACCGCGGCCGTGACCGGCGCGAGCCTTGCGCTGGACGACCGGCCGATCACCTTCGTCGGCACCGGTGTGCAGGCCCGCTCCCACGCCCGGGTGATCGAGGCGCTGGGTCGGGGCCCTCTGGCCGTGTGGGGCCGCCGCCCCGAGGCCCTCCGGGAGCTCGCCGCCTGGTGCGCCGAGCACACGCCCGGCCTCGAGCTGCGCACCGCGACCGACCGGGCCGAGGCGCTCGCAGGCGCGGGTGTCGTGATCAGCGCCCTGCCGATCGGGCTGAGCGACGCGGCGCTGCACCCGGGTGACGTCGCCGCCGACGCGACGCTGCTGCCGATCGACTACGCCTCGGTCGCCGGCGCCGAGATCTCCCGCACCGGCACGGTCGTCGCCGACGACGTCGAGCAGTTCGAGTCGCTGAGGCCGCTGAAGCACGGCAAGGACTACCCCCGGGCGACCGGGTCGACCGGTGACCTGCTGCGGGAGGGCCGGCCGTGCGGCCTGGTCGTGGCGCAGAACCTCGGCTCCGGGCTCGGAGACGTGGTGCTGGCCGACGCCGTCGCCCGCGCCGCAGGGGCCTGACCTCCGCACCTCCGGTCGGCCCGCCCGCCTACCCCTGTGCGGCCCGGCCCGTCGGCCCAGACTCGAGCACCTCACTCACCGAGACCTGATTCTGTGTCGCTATAGCCCTCGATAACGACACAGAACCACGTCTCGATGGCCGCCCCCGGCCACCAGGACCACCCGCCCCGCCATCGAGACGCACGGCTGGCTGGAGAAGGACCTCAGGAGCGGCTGACCTGCGACTCGGTCGCGGGCAGGAGGGCACCCTCCGCGGGGAGGACGTAGCCGTGGTGGGTGCCGCCGTGTCGGTCGACGAGCTCCATCCACCGCATGGCGAATCGCTCGAAGGCCTCGATCTGCGCGGGGTCGATCTCATCACGGACGTGGCACGTGATCATGCCGCGACGCTACCGCCCGATGACCGTTCAGGCGGCGCGGACCTGCTCGCCGCGGCGGAGGTCGAGCTCGGCGGAGGTGGACCAGCCGCTGAACAGCGCCTCGCCCGGCTCGAGGTCGCGGCCGGCGGCGAGGGCGCCGAGGTGCACGGGCTCGTAGCCGAGGCGGTGCAGCAGCGCGGTGACGAGCTCCGCGGCCCGATCGTCGTCGGCGGCGAGCGCGATCGCCCGACGGGACGGGTCGCCGTGGTCGCGGCCGTGCTCCTCGACGTCGTGGTAGCCGATGTGGTTCAGGGTCTTCACCACGTGCGCGCCGGGCAGGCGCGCGGCGAGCAGCTCGCTGGTGGAGAGCTCGCCGGCGTGGTCGCCGAGCTCGGCGCGGGCGGCGTCGACAGCGGTCGCATCAGCCTCGCCCCAGGGGTTGGTCGCATCGACCACGACCGCGCCCTGCAGGGCGCCGGCCTCGAGGGTCAGCGCGACGTGCAACGGCAGGGTCAGCGCGATGACGTCGCTGGTCGCGGCGAGATCCTGGAGGCCGACGTGGCGGGCGCCGGGAAGCTTCGCGGTGAGCGCGGGCGGGGCGGAGCGGCCGGTGACGGCGACCTCGAGCCCGCGGCGCAGCGCCGTGCGGGTCAGGGCCGAGCCGATCTTGCCCGGGCCGAGCACGCCGAGCCGCGGGGTGTGCGGGGCGCGAACGGCGACAGGGGCGAGCACCGGGGCGCCGCCGTCGGACTCCTCGCCGTCGATCCGCTCCCCGTCGGGGCCCTCGGCCTCCGGCCGGGGCGCGTGCCCGCGCAGCGCGGTCTCGAGCAGCTCGCGGGCGAGGGCGTCGTTGCGGCGGTGGCAGGGGGCGTTGGTGTGCGGGCGGGCGAAGGCGGCGATGGGCAGCTCGGAGGTCCAGGGGCCGACGGCCCACAGCCGCTCGCGCGGCGTCCCGTCGGGGCCGATCACGCGGTGGCGGGCGTCGGTGTCGAGGGCGCCGGGCGAGGCGGCGGACTCCCGCCCGAGCGCTGCGTCGCCGCCCGTGACCAGGTCGCGCAGCAGCGGGTTGGTCGACTCCTGCAGCGAGGGCTCGGGCAGGAAGGCGTCCACGAGCGCGCCGGCCGCGATCTCGATCCCGGTGGCGCCGCGAGCGCGGAAGCGGCCGCTGGCCTCGTCGGCCGTGACACGCAGGCCCGGCCCGAGGAAGCGGATGACGCCCGCGCGCTCGACAGCGAGCAGCTGCTGGAGGCGGTGCGGGGGCGGGCCGGAGTCGACGAAGCTGAACAGCGAATGCCACCAGCGGGGGTAGCCGCTGGCCGCGCCGCCGCGCAGGCGGGTGGCGGGAAGCTGGTCCACCAGCACGCCGTGCAGCTGCAGCAGCAGCTGGAAGAGGGCGCGGGCGGCGGTGACCTCGTCGCCGATGCGGTCGCGCAGGTCCGCCTCGATATGGCCGACGACGGCATCGCGCGTGGCCTGCTCCGCCGCCTCGGGCAGCGTGGTCGCGCCGAGATCGGAAAGCGGCTCGTCGAGCCAGGCCAGCGGCTCCTCCCCCTCCGGAGAGAGAGGCGCGCCGGGGACCTGGTGGGCGATCTCGGCAGCGATGAGCGGCAGCACATCGGTGCGGAAGTCGAGCAGGCCGTTCTCGTCCTCGAGGGCGCGGAGGTTCTCGGGAGTGACGTGCACGAGCTCGCCGAGCCCGGTCGGGGCGCCCTCGTCGCGAACCTTCGAGTGGTACGGGACGCCGCGGCGGGAGCCGACCCAGAGCCGGGGCTCCTCGCCGGAGGGGAGGTAGTCCAGGCGGCCTCGCAGATCGGCGGTCGCGTCCGCGCCCGCGCTCTCCGCCTCGGCGGCGGGGACGAAGCGGCCGCCGCGCCCCTCGGTCAGCAGCGCCATGAGGTCGATGAACGCCAGTCCCATGCCGCGCACGATCACGTCCTGCCCGGCGCCGAGCAGCTCGACCTGCGCGTCGGAGGCCTGGGAGGGGCCGAGATAGGTGCCGCCGTGGCGTCGCGCGAAGGCGGCGAGCTCGTGGCGGGCGGCGTTCGGGCGGGAGTCGGTGTGGCCGGCGGCCAGCAGCAGCAGGTCGGCGGCCAGGGGGGCGCGGTCCTCGAGCTCGACGTTCCAGGTCGCGGGACTGTCGGCCGCGCGCACTGCTGTCGCGGTGGTGCGGTGCACGGTCACGGACACGGTCGAGGGCAGCGCCGCGAGCACCTGCCCGAAGAACCACTCGAGGTAGAGCGCCTGGACGCGCCGGGAGGCGAAGTCCGTCGGCCCGAGCGCGTGGATCTCGGCGAGACGGGTGGTGCCGGCCGTCGGCGCAGCGATCGTGCCGCGGCGGATCCCGTCGGCCCATTCGGCCAGCGACGGACCGGCGACCACGGGCCCCTCGGCCTCGACGGTCTCATCGGTGAAGATCGAGACGTCCGCGGCGCGGGAGTTCATCAGCAGCAGGGGGCTCTCGTCGGCCCGCCAGATCCGGCCGGCGCCGGGCATGTGCGGGTCGACGATGTCCACGTGCAGCGGCGCCTGGGCGAGGCGCTCGGCCGTCCCGGGCACGCCGGCGTTCGCGCCGAGCCGCTCGAGCACACCGATCGCGCGCGGCCCGCCGCCGACCATCACCAGCCGCGACGGGGCGCCGCGGCCGGTGTCGTCCGCGCTGGTGGGGGTCGGTGCGCTGTGCCGGGAGTTCATGCGTGCGGGTCCCTTCCGAGGTGCCTCTGTGTCACAACGTGACGTGTCATAGTCGCCACCTTGCATCCGCATTAGATTCGCTTATAACGTCGAGCCTCGCAAGCCTCGACCGGCCTGCGGTTCACGTTCCGTCACGGAAGGCACACCATGACCCCCTCCGTCGTCACCCACGACACAGCCCGCCGCGCCGACGCGCCCGGCGCCGCCTCCGGGGCCGACGTCATGTCGTGCCCGCCCGGGACAGGCGCCGACGGTCGCGCATCGCTGGGCCCGATCAGCGATGCGGAGCTCTCCCGCCTGCGCGTGATCCCCGCCCGCCACCCGGGCAGGATCGTGCTCGCGGTGCTGGTGGGCCTGCTCGCCGCCGCAGTGCTGTGGTCCTTCGTGACCAATCCGCGCTGGGAGTGGGGCGTGGTCGCGCAGTGGTTCTTCGCCGAATCGATCATCCGCGGACTGCTGGAGACGCTGAAGCTCACCGTGCTCGCCGGCGCCGTCGGCTTCGGACTGGGGCTCGTCCTCGCCCTGATGCGCCTGTCGAAGTCCTCCCTGATCTCGTCGGTGAGCTGGACGTTCTCCTGGATCTTCCGCTCCACGCCGCTGCTGGTGCAGCTGCTGCTCTGGTACAACCTCGGCTACCTCTACGAGCACATCACGCTCGGGATCCCGCTGACCGACGTCACCTTCGTCGACGCCCGCACCAGCGACCTGATGACCCCGATGATCGCCGCGGTCCTCGGGCTCGGCCTGCACCAGGCCGCGTACGCCGCCGAGCTGATCCGCGGCGGGATCCTGTCGGTGGACCAGGGCCAGATCGAGGCCGCCAGCGCCCTGGGCATCCCCGCCCGCGACCGCTCGCTGCGGATCGTGCTGCCCCAGGCGATGCGCGCGATCCTTCCCACCGCGTTCAACGAGATCATCGGCCTGGTGAAGGGCACCTCGATCGTGTACGTGCTCGCGCACGCCGAGCTGTTCTTCACCGTGCAGCTGGTCTACGGCCGCACCCAGCAGGTGCTGCCGATGCTGCTGGTCGCGACGGTCTGGTACGTCGTGATCACCTCGCTGCTCTCCGTCGGGCAGTACTACATCGAGCGCCACTACTCCAAGGGTGCGGTGCGCACCCTGCCGCCCACCCCGCTGCAGCGGCTCCGCGCCCGCCTCGGCCGCCGCCCCGTCACCGCAGGAGCCACCGCATGAGCCCGCTGACCTCCCTGCTGCGCCGCCGTTCGGCCGACGGGACGCAGAAGCCCGCCGGCGCCCGTTCGGCCGAAGCGACCAGCCCGTCGGCCACCCGGCCCGGCACGCCGGCCACCCAGCCCGACCCGTCGGCCGCCCGGCCCGGCCCGTCGGCCGACGGCCCCCGCGGCGGCCTGGTCGAGATCCGCGGGGTGCACAAGTCCTTCGGGGACCTCGAGGTGCTGCGCGGCATCGACCTCACGATCGCGCCCGGCGAGGTGACCGCGATCCTGGGCCCCTCGGGCTCCGGCAAGTCCACGCTGCTGCGCTCGATCAATCACCTCGAGCCCGTCACCAGCGGTCTGATCAGCGTGGACGGCGAGGTGATCGGCTACCGCCGCGACGGCGACCTGTTGCACGAGCTGCGCGAGCCCGAGGTGCTGCGCCAGCGCACCGCGATCGGGATGGTGTTCCAGTCCTTCAACCTCTTCGCCCACATGACGGCGCTGGAGAACATCACGGAGGCGCCCCGTCGGGCGCTCGGCGTGAAGCGCACCGAGGCGGAGGCGCATGCCCGGGAGCTGCTCGCGCTGGTGGGCCTGTCCGAGAAGGCGGGCGCCTACCCGCGCCAGCTCTCCGGCGGCCAGCAGCAGCGCGTCGCGATCGCCCGCGCCCTCGCCCTGCGCCCGAAGGTGCTGCTGTTCGACGAGCCGACCAGCGCCCTGGATCCCGAGCTGGTCGACGAGGTGCTCGCGGTGATCCGCTCCCTCGCCAGCGCCGGAACCACGCTCGTGATCGTCACGCACGAGATCTCCTTCGCCCGCGACGTCGCCGACACCGTGGTGTTCATGGACCAGGGCCGGATCGTCGAGCAGGGCCCTCCCGCTCAGGTCATCGACTCCCCCACCCATGGGCGCACCCGCTCCTTCCTGCAGCGGGTCAGCGCGGAGTCCGCCGGCCCGTCGGCCGCGGACGCCGAGGCGACCGACGCCGACGCGCTCGACTCCGCCCGCGCCGCCTCCAGCACCCTCTCGAAGGACCTCTCATGACCCGCCCTGCTCGCGCACGACTGCGCCCCACCCGTCGCACCGTCGCCGCCGGCGGCCTGCTGCTCCCGCTGGGCCTGCTCGCCGCCTGCGCCGATCCGGTGGCCGTCCCGGGCACCGCCGCAGGCGACGCCGCCGGGGCCGCGGCCTCCGAGGGCGACGGCAGCAGCGCCCCCACCATCGACACCTCCGGCACCCAGGAGCTCATCCGCACGGAGGTCGACGAGGAGATCGCTGCGCTGGTGCCTGCGGAGATCGCCGAGTCCGGGGTGCTGCGCGTGGGCATCAACGGCGCCTCCCCGCCGCCGCTGTCGTTCCTGGCCGACGACAACCAGACCTACATCGGCTCCGAGATCGACATCGCGCGGCTCGTCGCCGACAAGCTGGGCCTGGAGTTCGAGCAGAGGCTGACCACCTGGGAGAACTGGCCGCTGAAGCTCGAGGGCGGCGAGTTCGACGTGGTCCACGCGAACGTCGGCATCAACGCCGAGCGCCTGGAGAAGTTCGACTTCGCCTCCTACCGCGCCGCCTACATGGCCTTCCTCGCGCAGAAGGGCGCCGAGGGCTGGCTCGAGAACGCGAACACCCTGTCCGGGAAGACCATCGCCGTCGGCGCCGCGACCAACCAGGAGAAGATCCTCGTCGACTGGAACACGCAGCTCGAGGAAGCAGGACGGGCACCGGCGGAGCTGAAGAACTACTCCACCGAGGCCGACACCCTCCTCGCCCTCGGCTCCGGCCGCATCGACGGCTACCTGGCTCCCTTCCCCACGCAGAGCTTCACCGCCTCCCGCCGCGAGGACATGGAGGTGCAGGGCAGGATCAACGCGGGCTGGCCCGACCAGACCCTCGTCGCCGCCACCCTCCCCGCCGGCAGCGGCCTCGCCGAGCCCTACGCCGCCGCGCTGAACGCCGTGATGGCCGACGGCACCTACGCCCAGGTCCTCGAGCGCTGGCAGCTGAGCGACGAGGCCCTCCCCGAATCCCGCGTCCACACCAAGGAGAACCCGTGAGCACCACCGTCACGCCCGACGAGACCACCCGCCCGGGCGCCGCGCCCGGCACCGATCCGTCGGCCGGCCCCGCCGCCGAGGGAGCCGCGGGCGCGCTGCCCGTCCTCGCCGTCGACCTCGTCACCGACCCGTCCCTGCTGGAGGGCCTCGCCCCGCTCGCCCGCGGTCTCGAGGACGCCGGGATCGGTGCGCTGACCCTCAGCGACGGCGGCCTGCACCCGATCCACGTCGCGGCGCATCTCGCGCCGCTGACCCGCGGGATCGGCCTGCTGCCCCGCGCCGACGCGATCTACGTCGAGCCGTTCCACCTGGCCACGCAGCTGATGAGCCTGGACCACATCAGCCACGGCCGGGCCGGCTGGCTGCTGCAGGCCGAGACCGACCCGTCGGCCGCCGAGGCGGTGGGCCGCGAGGTGCTGGGCCTGGAGGCGACCGCCCGCGAGGCCGCCGACGTGCTCGAGGCCGCCCGCACGATCTGGGGCACCTGGGCGCCGGACGCCGTCGTGCGCGACACCGAGCGCGGCGTGTACGTCGACGCCTCGCGCCTGCAGTACGCCGATGTCGAGGCGGAGACCTTCTCGGTGCGCGGCCCGGCGATCACGCCCCGCTCCCCGCAGGGCCTGCTGCCCGTCCTCGTCGCCGACACCGACCGCGCGGCCGCCGGCGAGCGCGTGAAAGGCGAGCTGGCCGACGGGCGGGTGCTGGACCTCGACGTCTCCGGCGGGGCCCGCGTCGAGGAGCTCGCCGCGCAGATCGGCTCGGCTCTCGCGGAGACCGGCACGGAGGAGGCGTCGGGCGCGGGTGAGCAGGCCGATCCGTCGGCCGCCTCGCAGCAGGTGCGGCTCGTGCGCCTGGTGGGCCTGGACCTGGAGGCCGACCCGCTGGGCACCGTCCGGCAGCTGGCGGACGAGCTCCGCTCCCGCGGCCTGATCACCCCCGCTCCGGCCGCGTCGGACGCGGCGTCATCGTCGACCTCGGCCTCGGCGTCGGGCCGCACCCTCCGCGACCTGCTGGGCTTGCCCGATGCCCCCTTCCAGCTCGATCCCGCCCGGCGCGCCGACCGCGCCCGCCTCACCTCCGAGGAGCACGCATGAGCACCGCCACCACCCCGCTGTCCGACGCGCCGCTGTCCGAGGAGGCCGCCGCGCTCGCGACCGGCCCCGCCGAGCACCCGCTCCACCCCGAGCACACCCCGACCGGACAGCTCTCCTTCGGCGCCTTCTTCCAGGGCGTGAACTCCTCGACGATCTGGCGCCTGCCCGAGAGCGGCGATCAGGTCGCGTGGGAGTCCTTCGAGTCGCTGGTCCGCACCGCCGAGCGCGGGAAGTTCGCGGCGTTCTTCCTCGGCGAGGGCCTGCGGCTGCGCGAGCACCGCGGCGTGCCCTTCGAGCTCGACGTCGCCGGCCGGCCCGACGCCCAGACGCTGCTCGCGGCGCTGGCCGGCGTGACCGAGAAGATCGGCCTGGTCGCCACGCAGAACACCACCTTCAACGACCCGGTCGACCTCGCGCGGCGCCTGCAGACCCTCGACCTGCTCTCCGGCGGCCGCGCCGGCTGGAACATCGTCACCACCGACAACGCCTGGACCGGAGAGAACTTCCGCCGCGGCGGCTACCTCGACCACGCCGACCGCTACACGCACGCCGAGGCGTTCCTGCAGGTCGCCGAGCAGTACTGGGCCGGCCAGAAGATCTCGCACGACGGCGCCCACTACACGGTGCACGCCCAGGGCGACCTGCCCCGCTCCGCGCAGGGCCGGCCCGTCCTCTTCCAGGCCGGCGCCTCCCCCGCCGGTCAGGACTTCGCCGCCCGCACGGCCGACGTCATCTTCTCCCCGCACGGCTCCCTCGCCGCGGCCGTCGAGTTCCGTCGCAGCATCGTCGAGCGCACCGTCGCCGCGGGCCGCGACGCGGGCGCCGTGAAGATCCTGCCGGGCGCCGAGATCATCCTCGCCCCCACCGAGGCGGAGGCCGACGAGAAGGTGCGCTGGGTGCGCGACCACCAGATCGGCCCCGAGCAGGCCATCGCCCTGCTCGAGCAGTACTGGGGCCGCGACCTCTCCGAGTTCGATCCCGAGGGGCCGCTGCCGGACGTGCCGCCGGAGGTCGTCGAGTCCGGCGTGACCCGCGGTGCCGGCTTCCAGTTCGAGAAGGCCGAGCAGCTCACCCGCCAGTGGCGGGAGGAGGCGGCCGAGAAGGGCCAGAGCATCCTCGAGTTCGCCCGCGTGAAGTCCGGGGCGCGCCGCGGCGAGTTCACCGGCAGCTACGACGCCGTCGCGGACCGGCTGGTGGAGTTCGCGCGGCTCGGCGCGATCGACGGCCTGAACATCACGCCGTGGCTGATCCCCTCGGGGCTCGACGACATCGTCGACCACCTCATCCCGCGTCTGCAGGAGCGGGGCGTGTACCCGACCGAGTACGCCGGCACCACGCTGCGCGAGAACCTGGGCCTCCCGCCGCTGTGACCCGGTGAGCGGGGCGGGGCTGGGGCGGGGCAGCCGATCACGGCCCCTCCCCCGCCCCGTCGCCGCTGCCACTCACCTTTTGCTGGCGCCACGACTCATCCGGCCCACCGCATGAGTCCTGGCGGCAGCAAAACCTGCCGCGCGTCCGCCGATCCAGGCCCAGCACAGCGCTGGGTTCATCGTCTCGCCGCGCTGCCAGAGAGGTCCGACGGCGTCGAGCAGGCCCTGTGCCCTCTCGCACCGAACCACCCAGAACGCCGTCGGCGAAGTCATAAGCCAGTCTTGCCACTGCCCGATACCATGACTGTCATGGACCCCCGCAGGCTTCTCATCTTCCGGACCGTCGTGCGCAACGGCTCGATCGGCGCGGGCGCGCGTGAGCTGGGCTGGACCCAGCCGGCCGTCTCCCAGCACCTGGCCGCGCTTGAGAAGGAGGTGGGCACGCAGCTGCTGCTGCGCTCCTCCTCCGGCGTCACCCCCACGGAGGCGGGCTCGCGCCTGGCCCTGCACGCCGAGGCGATCGCCGCGCAGCTGCACGCCGCGGAGGAGGAGCTCGCCGACATCACCGCCCTGCGCCGCGGGACGGTCAAGTTCGGCACCTTCCCGTCGGCCGCGGCCGTGCTGCTGCCGCCGGTGCTCGCTCGCCTAAGCGAGAGCGCCCCGGACCTCGACGTCACCTTCGACGAGCTCGAGCCGCCGGACGCGGTGCCGGCCGTGCGCGAGGGCGATCTCGACCTCGCGCTCGTGTTCCGCTATCCCTGCAGCGACATCGGTGACGAAGGCGCCCTGGAGTGGACCCCGCTGATGGAGGACCGCGTGATGGCGGTGCTGCCGGCGGCCCATCCCCGCGCCCAGGACCCCGACCTCACCCTCGCCGACCTCGCCGAGGAGCCGTGGATCGCGGGCTGCGAGCGCTGCCGCGCGAACCTGCTCTCGAGCGCACGCCGCGCGGGATTCTCGCCGCAGGTGCGCCACTCGACCGACGACTCCATCGTGGTGCAGCGCCTGATCACGCACGGCGGCGGAGTCGCGCTGATGCCCGAGACCACCCTCGAGGCCGCCCCACCCACCGACGATCTCGTGGTGCGCCACCTGCCCGATCTCGACGACCGCATGATCGGCCTGATCAACCGTCGCGGCGCGCTGGCCATCCCGGCCGTCGCCGCGCTGAAGGACGCCCTGTCGGCGCAGACCACGGAGCGTCTCGCGACCGCTGCGATGATCTGACGCGGCCCCGGCGCCCCGGCGCCCGGAGTCCCCGCCCGGAGCGCCCCGCCCCTCCACCGCGGCGGTCGGGGCGTCAGCACGAAGGGGACTCCAGCAGCACGCTCCGGAGCTGAGCGTCGCGGCGTGCCGCTGGAGTCCCGTTCCTGCTGATGCCTTCCCCAGGCCGCCCCCCGTACCCTGAGCAGATGCCTGACACCGGCCCCGTCCCGCCCGCCGACGCCTCCGCAGCGCCCGCCCGCGTGCCCGCGAGAGCGTGGCTCCGGCCTGCCCTGATGCTCGTCGGCGGTGCGCTCGCGGCATTGCTGTTCGTCCAGGTCGACCAGCAGCTGGCGGCATTCGCGATCGGCGTGTTCTCCCTGTTCATGGCGTACTGGACGAGTCCTCTGCGCTCCGGCCCGCACACCCCGCTCGCCGAGGCGCAGGAAGGGGCGCGGGAGGCCGATGGGAGGGCGCCGACGATCGTGCTCTGGGCGCCCGGGGATCCGGCCTCGGCGCGTCTGCAGGCCGCGATCCGTGCCCCGCGCGAGGACCTGATCTGGGTGAACGTGTTCAAGGACCCGGCGGCGCAGCAGCTGCTGGGCCGGTACGGCGGGGAGCGGATGCTGCCGCTCGCGCTGCAGGGCGAGGACGCCGCGCGCATCGACAGTGTCTCCGAGCTCTTCGCCTTCCAGGACCGGACCCGACAGGGCGGTGCGCCCGGCGACGCCACGGGGGCAGGGTCGACGACGCCCGACCTCGGCGCCGATCCGTCGGGACGCTCCGAGGCGCCAGGCGGGGAGGAGCCCGGCTCGCCCCGCGTCTGAGGACGCGCGGCCGTTCCCGGCTCAGGCGCCGGGCAGCTCCCCGGTCACGACCTTCCACTCGCGCGCGACGCGGTCCACGATCACGCGCTCGCGCTTGAAGGGGTCGCCGTCGAGCTTTGCGAGGGCGTCCTCGGCGGAGTCCGCGACCACGATCAGCAGCGCCTCCGAGCCGTCGTCCAGCGGGCCCGACAGCAGCAGCGTGCCCTCGCGGAGCAGCTCGGCGAGGTGCTCACGGTGCTCGGGCCGGAACGTCGCCAGGCGCTGGGCGTCGTCGATGTAGGTGTACTGGACGGCGAAGACGGCCATGGATTCTCCTCGGTGCGCGGCGGCCGACGGCGATGCCGGCCGATGATCTCCGCCATCCTGCCGCACCGCGCGCCGCGGCCGACGGGACGTCCGGGGCCCGGGGTGCGGCGCCCGCCGGGGACATCCCGACCCGGACCTCCGCCGTGCGGATCCGCCGCACCCGCCCCCACCGTTACGCTTCTCCGTAATTCCATATAGTCTGACAGCGGTCGCCGGCCACCGCCGCCGATCCGTCCCCTCAGGAGGTGGGAGATGGCCGAGGACCCGGAGCTTGGGCGGCGGCTCGAAGCGCTCGAACGCCGGATCGCGCAGCTCGAGGAGCGCGACGAGTCCGGTGCCGCACCGCCGTGCGATGCCGCCGGCTCCCCGCCGCACTGCAGCCCCTCCGGCGCGACATCATCGACCGATCCCGCCGGCGCCGCGTCTCCTGCCGACGCTCCTGCTGCGGGCGCCCAATCCCGCCCCTCCCCCGACGAGGACCCGTTCTGGGCCCTCACCGCGCTGAAGGCGCAGGTCCCGGCCCCGGGTGCCGTCGTCTACGCGGGCAGTGTCGAGGTCGGGGCCGGACATGTGGAGTACCAGTGGGGCCGCCCCACCGAGCACCTCCTGGCCGCGGACTGGGCCGAGCGCGCCGAGACCGTCGCCGCGCTCGGTCATCCTCTGCGGCTCGCGATCCTGCGCCGCCTGGTCGACGGTGAGCACACCGTCGCGCAGCTCGTGGACGAGCTGGAGCTCGCCTCGACCGGCGTCGCCTACCACCACCTCGCCGCTCTCCAGGCCGGCGGCTGGGCCACGTCCCCGCGCAGGGGAAGCTGGGCGATCCCGCCGAGCCGCATCGTCCCGCTCCTCGCCATCATCACCGCCCTCGAGAAAGGCTGACCATGCCGGACCTGCCCGAGACCCCGCCCGACGACGAATCTCCCGATCCCCGCCTCGGCAGCTCGGGCACCCCGCCCGTCGACCGTCCCGCACAACCCGCCCAGGCCGTACCTTCTCCACGCCGTCGCCGTCCCTCACGGCGCGCCGTGCTGACCGTGGCCCTGCCCGCGACAGCCGCGGTCGTCGGCCTGACGGCGCTCACCGCGCCGCGCCCCACCTCACTGGGCGCCCCGACCGGCGACGCGGAGCTCGCCACCGCACTCGCCCCTCACCTGGGCGGACATCGACGGGTCGCCGCGATCCTGGTCGAGGACGGACAGGCGCGAGTGGCCGGCTTCGGCACCGGCGACGACGCCGAGCTGGAGGGCTCCGAGTTCGAGATCGGCTCGGTCTCCAAGACCTTCACCGGAGCGCTGCTGGCCGTCGCGGTCAAGCGCGGGGAGCTCGTTACGGAGACCACCGTCGCCGAGGTGCTCGGCACGAACGCGGAGGGCAGCGCCATCGCGGACGTCACCCTCGCCGAGCTCGCCACCCACAGCTCGGGCCTGCCGCGCCTCGCCTCGGCCGCCACCGGCGGGAGCATCCTCGCCGGACTGCTGCGGAAGGACCCCTACCGAGGCCGGGACGGGCAGCAGGTCATCGCCGACGCCCTCGACGAGACGCCGTCGGGCCGCGGCCAGCACGCCTACTCGAACCTCGCCGTCGCGCTCGAGGGACAGCTGCTCGCAACCGTCGCCGGCACCGACTACGCCACGCTGCTCACCGAGAGGATCCTCGAGCCGCTCGGCATGACCAGCACGTACGCACCCATCACCGCCGAGAACCTGCGGCACACGGCTCGACGCGGGCACGGCACGAGCGGCCTGCGGCAGGGCATGTGGACCATGGAGGGCTCCGCCCCGGCCGGCGGTATCCGCTCCACCCCTGCCGACATGGCCCGCTATCTCACCACCATGATCGACGGCTCCGCCCCGGGCGCCGAAGCCGCGACGGAGGTGCTGTTCGAGGAGGACGGGGCGAGCTCCACGGCGATGAACTGGTTCCTCGAGGACTTCGGCAGCGGTCAGCCGATCACCTGGCACAACGGCATGACCGGCGGTTACGCCTCGTTCGTCGGATGGGACCCCTCGAGCGGGCGAGGGCTTGCGCTGCTCTCGGACACCGCCCGCTCTCTCGACGACCTTGCCGTGCGCGTGCTCACCGGGGAGGTGGCGCTGTGAACGCACTGCTGTCGCTGATGCCGCTGCTGGTGGCGGCGGTTCTCGCGGTCGCGCTGGTGGTGACGATCGCGCAGATCTGGACCCGGTACCAGCATCCAATGCGTCTCGCGCTGCAAGCCGTCGGCGCCGCCTCGCTGATGGGCGTGATCGGCCTCGCGGGGCTCCTCCCGGACGCGCTGTGGTGGGTGAGCTGGGCGTTCACGCTCGCGATCCTGCTGGGCATCGCCTTCTCCGCCAGGCGCCTGCTCGTCGGCACCCCGCCGTCGGAGCCGAGCCCCCGCAAGGCCGAGCTCCTGGACCCGCCGCCGCGCGGCTCCGCACTCCTCGAGGTGCTGTTCTGGTTGGCGCTGGTGGTCGTGGCGCTGATCGCCGGCTGACCGCGCCTCGTCCCGAGCGGGATCCTGGGCGCGCCAGGCACCGATCTGCGGACCGGCCGGCACCCGCCTCAGCCCCGCAGCGGCAGCCAGTCCAGCACGTCCTGGATGCCCTCGTCCCAGAACTCCCAGGTGTGGGCGCCGGGGCGCAGGCGGGAGGCGACCTCGACCCCGGCGTCCTCCGCCGCGGCGAGGAATCGACGGTTCTGGTCGATGAGCTGGTCCTCGGTGCCGCAGTCGAGGAAGAGGGCGGGCAGCTCGGCGGGGTCGCGCCTGCCGACCAGCCCGAGCAGGTCGTCGGCGGTGCCGGCGATCTCGCGCCCGCCCCAGACCCGCTCGGCGAGGTGGCCGGCGTTCAGCTCGAGCGGCAGGCTCGCGGGGTCCAGCGCCCCGGACAGGCTCGCCGCGGCGGCGAAGCGCTCGGGGTGGTTCAGCGCCAGCTTGAACGCGCCGAAACCGCCCATCGACAGGCCCGCGACGAAGGTGTCCTCCCGCGCGGTCGAGACGCGGAAGGTGCGCGCCACGATCTGCGGCAGCTCCTCGGCGACGAAGGTCCAGTACGCCTCCCCCACCGCCTCGTCGGTGTAGAAGGAGCGACGCACCTCGGGCATCACCACGGCGATCCCCTTCTCCGTCGCGTAGCGCTCGATCGAGGTGCGGCGCTCCCAGATGGTGCAGTCGTCGCTGAGGCCGTGCAGGAGGTAGAGCACGGGGACGCCCGACCCGTCGGCCCCCGTGCCACCGCCGTCGGCGCCCTCCATCCCGATCCCGGAGGCGGCCTGCGGCATCAGCACCACCATCGAGGTGCCCATGCCGAGGGACTCGGCGAAGAAATCGGTGCGCAGGCGGATCATGTCTCTCCTCGATGAGCGAGCGGGCGTCGGCCCCAGCATCCCACCCCGCCCGGCCTCGCCCCACGCCTTTTGCTGCCGTGACGACTCATGTCCGCCCGCGCATGAGTCGTGGCGGTGGCAGAACCTCGCGGCGTCGGGAGCGGCGCGGCGGTCACACGGCGGAAGGCGAAGCAACACGTACGAGGGGAAGCGCTCCCGGACGCGGTCGTACGCACCGCGGCACGCGCGCCGCCCTCCTCCTCCGGGTGCCCCTGCGCCCCTCGATGCCTACGATGGCGGCATGACCGAGACCGCTGCCGCCCCCGCCGAGCCCGCACCGCACGCCGCCCCCGCCTGGTCCCGCGATGCGATCTGCTGGCAGGTGTACCCGCTGGGCTTCTGCGGCGCGCCCCGCCACCGCGAGGACCTCACCGGCGAGACCTACGGCGGGGCCGACGGGGAGAACGTCGTGCATCGCCTGCGTCGGCTGACCGGCTGGCTCGACCACCTGGTCTCCCTCGGCGCGAACGTGCTGCTGCTGAACCCGATCTTCGACTCGGTCTCCCACGGCTACGACACCCTCGAGCACCGCCGGATCGACCCGCGCCTGGGCGACGAGGAGGACTTCGACGCGCTGGTCGCGGGCTGCCGTGAGCGAGGGATCCGCCTCGTGCTCGACGGGGTCTTCAACCACATCTCCCGCCTCCACCCCACCGCGCGCCGCGCGATCGCCGCCGGCCCCGGCACCGAGGAGGGCGACCGGATCCGCTGGTCGGGCACGAGCCCCTACGGCTTCGAGGGCAACGACGACCTGGTCGAGGTGGACCTGACCGATCCCGTCATCCAGGACCGGATCGTGGAGATCATGAGCCGCTGGCTCGAGCGCGGGGCCGACGGCTGGCGGCTGGACGCGATGTACGCCGCGGGCGCCGAGGCGTGGGCGCCGATCCTCGAGCGGGTCCGGGCCGCGCATCCCGAGGCGTGGATCCTCGGCGAGGTGATCCACGGCGACTACCCCGCCTTCGCCGCCGCCTCCGGCGCGAACTCGATCACCCAGTACGAGCTGTGGAAGGCGATCTGGTCCTCGCTGCGCGACGGGAACCTCTTCGAGCTCGCGCATGCGCTGGGCCGGCACCAGGGCTTCCTCGAGCAGTTCCGGGAGTCCGGCGCGGGCGCTCTGCCGCTGACCTTCGTGGGCAACCACGACACCACCCGCATCGCCTCTCAGCTGGAGGACGGCCGCGACCTCGCCGCCGCGATCGCGCTGCTCGCCCTGCTGCCCGGCGTCCCGGCCGTCTACGCCGGGGACGAGTTCGGCGCCGCCGCGGTGAAGGAGGAGCGCGAGGGCGGGGACGACGCGATCCGGCCCTGGTTCCCCGGCTCGCCCGACGAGGTCGTCGCCGCGCACGAGTCCGCCGACGCGGGCGGCGAGTCCCCCGCTCCCTGCAGCTGCTCGCCCCCGAGGCGGCCGGGCGGATCCTCGAGGCCCATCAGCGCCTGCTCTCCCTGCGCCGCCGCGAACGGTGGCTCGTGACCGCCTCGGTCGCCGTGGACGAGGCGACGCTGACGAACACCTGGGCGCAGATCGTGCTGACCCCGTCGGCCGACGAGCACGGCACGGCGGCCGACGGCGCCGACCCGGCGGCTGCCAGCGGGACCGAGGCGGCCGACGGCACACCCAGCGAGCGCCCCTCCCCGCTCACCCTGGTGCTGAACCTCGGCGACGAGGCGCTGCCCGCCCCCGGCGAGGTGCTCGAGGCGGTCAGCGGCGCGGACATGCTCGACGCCGTCGGCCCCGCCGCCGAGGGGACCGTCCCTGCCCACGGCATCGCGGTGGTTCGCTGAGGGGCGATCCGACGTCTCAGCCGCCGCCGGGACTCACGTCGTAGGCTCGGGGCATGAGCACCGCGATCAAGCCCGCCGAGTCCGTGAACACCGCCCCCGTCGTCGCCGCAGGGCTGATCGGCGGCTGGCTGACCGCGCGGGAGACCGGCATCCGCCCGCTCGGCGGCGTGGTCCTCGCCGCGGCCGGGATCTACGCGGGCCGCACCTGGCTCGCCCGTCGCGGGCCCGCGACCACCGCCGTGCTCGGCTCGACCTACGTGCTCGGCTTCGGCCTCTCCCACCCGCTGGCGAAGAAGATCGGGGCCTGGCCCGCGGTGCTCACGGTGACCGCCGCCTCCGCCGGCGCCGCGGCGCTGCTGTCCGACGCCGCCTACGGCGAGTGGCTGCCCGCCGACGCCGACGCCTGACCCGGGCGGGCGCTCCACGGCACGTCGTGGCGATATCGCCACATCGAGTCACCACGCGCCCATCGGCGACACCGCAGGGAGCAGCAAGCCACCCCGCGCACCCTGAGCCCATCCCGTCCGAGCTGTCGGCATCCGGCCCCATCACGACACCGCAGAGGGGATGGACCCGTGCAGAGGAGGCGAGACGAGCGACGCGCCGGAGCGGACGATCCCGGAATGCGCTGTCACCTGTCGGGATAGTTGACTAGGCTAAGTCCTCGTCCCCGACCGCCGGGGCGCACTCCCCTCTGAGGAACTCTCTCCCCATGCTCGGCACCATGCGCCGCCTCTGGCAGACGGTCCGCCCCATCAGAATCCGCCTCTTCCTCGGCCTGCTCAGCGCCATGACGGCCTCGCTCGTGGCGCTGATGATCCCGCAGGTCCTCGAGGTCATCGTCAACCGGCTCGGCAGCGACGCCACCGCCATCACCATCTGGACCGGCGGCGCGATCGTGCTGGGCCTCGGCATCGTCGAGGCCACCCTGATCTGGCTGCGCCGCACCTTCGCCGTCGCCCCCTCGACCACCGTAGAGAAGCAGATCCGCGTGGGCTTCTACCAGAAGGTCCAGCACCTGCCCGTCACCTTCCACGACGGCTGGGGCTCGGGACAGCTGCTCTCGCGCATGATGAGCGACATCAGCCAGATCCGCCGCTGGATCGCGTTCGGCATGATCATGGCCGTCACCAACGCGGTGACGATCGCGGTGGGCATGGTGCTGCTGATCCGCTCCAGCGCGCTGCTGGCGCTGATCTTCTTCATCGCCGCGGTGCCCGTCTCGATCATCGCCTACCGCTTCAACCGCACCTTCTCGGTCCTCTCCCGTCGCTCGCAGGACCAGAACGGCGACCTCGCCACCACCATCGAGCAGTCGGTGCAGGGCATCCGCGTGCTGAAGGCCTTCGGGCGGGGCCCGACGGCGCTCGAAGGCTTCACCGAGCAGGCCGAGGAGCTGCGCCGCACCGAGGTGAAGAAGGCGACCGCGATCGCCCGCTTCGACATGTTCATGTTCATGCTCCCCGAGCTCGCGATCGGCGTCGCGCTGCTGGTGGGACTGCACCTGACCGCCGACGGGTCCATCACCACCGGCCAGCTCGCCTCCTACTTCGCGACCGCCACGCTGGTGGTCGGCCCGGTGCGGATGCTCGGCATGCTGCTGGGCCAGGCCGTGAACGCGAGCACTGCGCTGGACCGCCACTACGAGGTGATGGACACCGAGAACACGATCGTCTCGCCCGAGCGCCCGGCACCGGTGAACCCGGCCGCGGCGATCGGGGCGGTGCGCCTGGACGGCGTGCACTTCCGCTACGCCGACGCGCCCGAGCACGTCGGCGACGTGTTGGACGGGGTGGACCTCGACATCCGCCCCGGCGAGACGATGGCGCTGGTCGGCGTCACCGGCAGCGGCAAGTCGACGCTGCTGCAGCTGGTGCCGCGGCTGTACGACACGACCGCCGGCGCGATCACGATCGACTACGTCGACATCCGCGACATGGACCTCACCACGCTGCGCACCCTCACCGCCGTCGCCTTCGAGGACGCGACCCTGTTCTCCGACTCGGTGCGGGACAACGTGCTGCTCGGCGCCGACCCGGCCCTGTCCGAGCGGGAGGCGGAGGATCTGCTGCACCTCGCGCTGCGCACCGCGGATGCGACCTATGCCTACGAGCTGCCCGACGGGGTCGACACCCGCATCGGCGAGGAGGGCATGAGCCTGTCGGGCGGGCAGCGCCAGCGCCTGGCCCTGGCCCGCGCGATCGCGGCGAAGCCCGCCGTGCTGCTGCTCGACGACCCGCTCTCGGCGCTGGACACCAAGACCGAGGAGACCGTCACCGCGCGTCTGCGCGAGGTGCTCGCCGGGACCACCACCCTGATCGTCGCCCACCGCACCTCGACCGTGGCGCTGGCCGACCGGGTCGCGCTGCTGGACGACGGGCGAGCGGTCGCCGTCGGCACCCACACCGAGCTGATGGCGAGCTCGGCCCGATACCGCTGGGTGATCGCGAACCAGGAGGAGGAGCGGCGCCGCGACCAGGACATCGAGACGCTCACCGGCGAGCTCGAGCTCCGCGCCATCCAGGAGGAGGGACGATGACCGCCACCGCACCGCTCGACCAGGACGGCGCCGACGGCGGGGCCCTCACCCCCGAGGAGGCCAAGGCCTCCCGCAAGCGCTCCCTCTCCCTGCTCGGCGAGCTGATCTCCCCGGTCAAGGGCCAGTTCGTGGTGATGGGCGTGATGGTCGTCGTCGCGCAGCTCGCCGTCGTCGCAGGCCCCGCGATCATCGCCCGGGGCATCGACCACGGCCTGCCCGCGCTGCTGGACGGCGATCCGTGGCCCGCGACCCAGGCAGCGGCCCTCGCCGTCGCCGCCGCGATCGTCGGGGGCGTGCTGACCTTCGGGTACGTGCGCCAGTCCGTCGTCGTCGGCCAGCGGATGCTGCTCGCGCTGCGGCGGAAGGTCTTCCGCTTCACCCAGAAGCAGGACCTCGAGTTCCACGAGTCCTACACCTCCGGCCGGATCGTCTCGCGGCAGACCTCCGACATGGAGGCGCTGCGGGAGCTGCTGGACTCGGGCGTGAACGTCATGGTCGGCGCGTCGCTGTCGATGGTGTTCACGATCGTGCTGATCGTGACCATGGATCCGGTGACGGGCCTGGTCATGCTGCTGATGCTGATCCCCTGCGTGGCGCTGACGGTGTGGTTCCAGAAGCGCTCGAGCGTCGAGTACCGCGCGATCCGCACCCACTCCGCACGGCTGATCGTCCACTTCGTCGAGGCGATGGCCGGGATCCGCGCCGTGAAGGCGTTCCGCAAGGAGGACCGCAACCAGGCCGAGTTCGACCGCCTCGCCCAGGACTACCGCGACGCGTCGCTGCGCTCGATCAACGTCTTCGGCATCTACCAGCCGGCGCTGCGCGTGCTCGCGAACGTCACCATCGCCGCGGTGCTGGTCGTCGGAGGATTCCGGGTGCTCAGCGGCGACCTGCAGGTCGGCGTGCTGGTCGCGCTCGTGCTCTACTCGCGCCGCTTCTTCCAGCCGATCGACGAGATCGCGAACTTCTACAACGCCTTCCAGTCCGCGGTCGCAGCGCTCGAGAAGATCGCGAACCTGCTGGCCGTGCAGCCCCACGTGAAGGAGCCGCAGTCGCCGACGCCGCTGCCCAGCTCGGACGGGCAGATCGACTTCGAGCGCGTCTCCTTCCGCTACTCGGACGACGGGCCGCTCGTGCTCAAGCCGATGGACCTGCACATCCCCGCCGGGCAGACGGTGGCGCTGGTGGGCCAGACCGGCGCCGGGAAGTCGACGGTCGCGAAGCTCATCGCCCGCTTCTACGACGCGACCGAGGGCGCCGTGAAGCTGGACGGCGTGGACCTCCGCGACATCTCCATGGAGGACCTCACCCGCAACATCGTCATGGTCACGCAGGAGGCGTACCTGTTCTCCGGCACCGTCGCGGACAACATCGCGCTCGGCCGGCCAGGCGCGCCCCGCGAGGAGATCGAGGCGGCGGCCCGCGCGATCGGGGCCGACGAGTTCATCGAGAAGCTCCCTTACGGCTACGACACCGACGTGAACAAGCGCGGCGGCCGAGTCTCGGCCGGTCAGCGACAGCTGATCTCCTTCGCCCGCGCCTTCCTCGCCGACCCGCGGGTGCTGATCCTCGACGAGGCGACCAGCTCGCTGGACATCCCCTCGGAGCGGATGGTGCAGGAGGGGCTGACGAAGCTGCTGGGCCGCCGCACCTCGCTGATCATCGCCCACCGCCTGACCACCGTGATGATCGCGGACCGGGTGCTGGTGGTGCACGACGGGCAGGTCGTCGAGGATGGCTCCCCCGCCGAGCTCGTCGCCGCCGGCGGCCGCTTCGCGGCGCTGTACCAGGCGTGGCAGGAGTCGATGTAGCGCGCCGGGGTCGTCCCCTGGCACCGGGAGAGCGCGGGACGGACCCCGCGCTCGGCACCTGATGTGGCCCAGTTCCCACGACAGCTGTGCGGGAACGCTGGCGCAGGAGGTCGGCGCCGGTTATCTTCCTGCTGTCACACCGGTTCCGATCCTGAGGAGAGCCGACGAGAGTCGGCCGTCACCCGCGGATCCCCTGCTCCTCAGAGGTCATCCCATGCACCTGCCCCTGCTCTCGCGCGCCCGATTCCTGGCGCTGCTGCTCGCCGCGCTCGTGGTCGCGATCCCGCTCGCGGTCGCCCCGCCCGCCGATGCGGCGGTGAAGAAGCCGCTGGACATCGTGAAGGTGTACTACGACCCGCCCGGCCGGGACTACTCGAGGAACTCCGAGTACGTGAAGGAGTACATCCAGGTCAAGAACACCGGGAAGACCACGCTGACCCTCACCGGCTTCGTGATCCGCGACAACGGCCCCCAGAAGTACACCTTCCCCAAGGGCTTCAAGATCGCCCCCGGCAAGACCGTCACGATCCGCTCGGGCACCGGGAAGAACACCTCCACCACCCTGTACTGGGGCAAGGCGAGCTACATCTGGAACAACACCGGCGACACCGCGCGCCTGTACAGCTCCAAGGGCACCCTGCTCGAGTCCTGCCGGTACAAGGGCGGCGCGTACAAGGGCTCGTCGACCTACGTCCGCAGCGACAAGACGACCGCCTACTGCTGAGCCGGCGCGGGGCCGACGGCTTCCCGTCGGCCCCGCAGCCGTTCCCGCGGGAACGTCACCCGCGCCCGATCTGTCAGATCCCGCCGCCTGATCAGGCGCCGAGCATCTCCCGCAGCGCGGGCGTGAGCCCCTCGACCTCCACCGGCACGTCGGGCCGACGCAGCAGCTCGGGCGTGACGAGGAAGCGCTGCTGCTCCGCGTGCGAGCCGGGGATCGTGGAGATCTCGGTGCCGTTGTCGATGTAGCCGCAGGCGCGGGAGACCCCGTAGGAGGGGGCGTTGCCGATCACGGCGGCGGACTCGGCCCGCCGCGCGCCGAGGTGGTCGAAGGCGAGCACGAGCATCGCCTGGCGCATGAGCCTGCCGTACCCGTTCCCGTGGGCGTCGAGGGTCAGCCAGGAGCCGGAGGTGACGGTGCGCCGCTCGGCGAAGCGGTCGGCGGAGACGTCCTGCGCGCCGATCAGCCGGCCTCCCGCCCACACGCCGAAGGCGAGAGTCCAGCGCTCGGGTGAGATCCCGCTGCGCAGCGTCCACTGGAAGCGCAGCGCCTCGCGCACCCGCGTCTCCGGCGCGGCGCGGTACCAGGGGAACACCTGCGGGGAGGCCGGGTCCTCGAAGATCGGCCGACGGATCAGCGCGGCGTACTCGGGCAGGTCCTCATCGGCCAGCGGCCGCAGGGTCAGGTCCCCGGCGCGGACGACGAGCCCGAGGGAGGGGTAGAGCGCGGACAGCGCGGGAAACGGCTCAGCACGGGTCTGCTCGGACATCGCCCCAGAGTAGTCGCGGGCGACGGGGGCGATGTCGCGACGGACGCAGCGCTGGTCGACGCCGGCGAGAGCATCGTCGTGGCGCGCAGCCCGTCGGCGGGCGGTCGGCCGTACCCTGTACCGATGACCATCGACGTTCTGCTCTCCGGTTTCGCGCCCTTCGACGGGGCGGCGACGAACGAGTCCTGGGAGGCCGTCCGGGAGGCGGTCCCGGCGCTCGTCGCGCGCGGCGTGGACGCGGAGGCGGTCGAGCTGCCGGTCGAGTTCGGCACCGCCTCGGAGCGTCTGGACGAGGCGGTGCGGGGACTGCGTCCGCGGCTCGTGGTCGCCGTCGGCCTCGCCGCCGGACGCACCGCGATCACCCCGGAGCGGGTCGCGATCAACATCCGCGACGCCCGGATCCCCGACAACGCGGGCGCGAGCCCGGTGGACGAGCCGGTGGTGCCGGGCGCGCCCGTCGGCCGCTTCTCGACCCTGCCGGTCAAGGCGATGGTCGCCTCGCTCGCGGCCGACGGAGTGCCTGCGGCGGTGTCGCAGACCGCCGGGACCTATGTGTGCAATGACGTGTTCTACGCGCTGCAGCACCTGCTGGCGACCGACCCGGCGCTCGAGGGGATCCGGGGCGGGTTCGTCCACGTCCCCTCGGCCGACGTCGTCGACTCCCCCGCCGCCGCGCGGGCGCTGGTGCGGATGGTCGAGGTGGCGCTCTCCACGGAGGCCGACGTGCGCCTGGCCGGCGGCGCCGAGCACTGAGCGGCGGGCGCTGGGCGGGAGGCTCCTGCCGTCCGCCACCTCCCTGTCCCCAGGGCACCGCCGCACCCCAAGGCCACAGCCGAGGTGCACAGCGCCGCGGCGGTCCACCGACGAGGGCGGTGACTTGGTGGAAACGAGGGTCCGCACGGGTGTGCACATCTTCGCTGTCCACCCTCCACAGGCAGTTATCCACAACGTTCTCCACAGCGGTGGAGGAATGACATCCTTGTAGTTCCGCACGTACGAGCGTTGTCCCGGGCGTGTCGCGGCATCGCGCCGGCGCGACGACCGATCTGTGCAGCTCCCCTCCGCAGCTCGCCGACGACCTCCGCAGCCCACTGCATCACCGCAGGTCATGGAGCCTCCGCGACGATTCTGCATCGGACATTGTGTGCATTCCTCGGTGCTGGACCGGCTCCGCGCAGTGGTCGGGAACGTCTGCGCGCTCCGCATCCACGGTGTATGGACCTGCGCTGTCCCCACTGTCCGTCCACAGCACATCGGCAGTTGTCCACAGCCAGAACGCGTCGTCCCCAATGCAGCAGCGGGTTATCCACATCCCGATCCACAGCTGGGGAAAACCACACCGGTGTAGTTCCGTCCGTGTCGTGACAGGGCTCTCGCGCACGGCCCGTGGACGCAGAACGGGGCGGCCCCGAGGGACCGCCCCGCCGTGCGGGAGGAATGCGCCGCCGGCCCTCGAACGGGCCGCGCGCAGCCTCGGTCAGACGCCGGGGAGGAGCACCGTCTTGACCGCCACGAGCACCGCGCACAGCACCACGGCGGCGACCACCAGCGCGCCGTGCGTGAGCGCGGAGCGGCGGGCGAGCGCCTGCCGGTCCTGCCCGGCCACCGCCTTGGGGCGCAGCGCGTACATCCCTGCGGTGAGTGCTGCGCCGAGCAGGAGTCCGCCCAGGTGGCCCTGCCAGGAGATGTTGGGGACGGTGAAGGTGATCACCAGGTTCAGCGCGATCAGCACCCCGATCTGCGCGACCTGCCCGCCCATGCGCCGGTTGACGATGAACGCCGCGGCGAACAGGCCGAACACGCCGCCGCTCGCGCCGACGGTGCCGGTCAGCCAGGAGTACCCCATCGGGTCGGCCAGGACATACACCGCCGTGTGCCCGCCGAGCATCGAGACGAAGTAGACGGCGGCGAAGCGCGCGGGGCCGAGGGACCGCTCGAGGAACTGACCCATCGCCCACAGCGCGTACATGTTCAGCGCCAGGTGCATGATCCCGCCGTGGAGGAAGCCCGCGGTGAGGAAGGTCCACGGCATCGCGAGCGCCCGGAAGGGGGCGAAGATGCCCAGCTGCTCGACGATCTGCGGAGCGAGCATCTGCCCGAGATACGCGAGCACGCACAGCGCGATCAGCGTGTAGGTGACGACCGGGGCGCCGGTGCGCATGCGCCCGCCCATCGCGGTGCGGGGCCGGGTCGAGGCCTGCGCCCGTGCCAGCTCCCGCTCGCAGTCCACGCACAGCACGCCCACGTCGGTGGGGCGCTGGCAGTCGGGGCAGGCCGGTCGGTCGCAGCGCTTGCAGCGCACGTAGCTGACACGATCCGGGTGGCGCGGGCACACCGGCTGCTCCTGCGGCCCTCCGCCCACGGGGCCCTGAGGCGGTGGGGCGTCGGCGGCGCTGTAGCCGTAGCTGGGTCTGTCCATGGGTCTCATTCCACCACGGGGGGCTGGAGGGAGGCGGTGCGCTCCGACGGGGCGCAGCGCCCTTCCGGAGAGCTGCGTCGAGGGCGGGATGCTCCGACCGGCGGCGGGCAGGCGCTCAGTCGACGGCGGGGAACGCGGCGAACAGGCGCTCGAACCGCCTCCGCTGCGTCTCGCTCACGGGGCGAAGTACGGTCAGGTCGAGGCGGCACCGGGCGCCAGAGCCCTTGCGGGCCCAGGTGCCGACGACCTCGCCGCGACGCAGCGCAGTGCGGCGGAAGACGCCGTTGTTGCCGGGGGTGATCGCGCCGTGGCGCGCCTCGTCCATGAGGTAGAGCCGGTCGCGGTAGCCGAACACGAGCTCGTCGAATCCGGGCAGCAGCAGCTCCTTCATGGCCTCCTTCTCGAGCGCCGCGTACTCCTCGCGCAGGCCCGGCCGCCAGAACAGACGCTCCCCGTCCCCGCCACGGGCGGCCTCGGCGGTGGCGTGGAGGCGCCCGTCGGCGTCGGCGAAGCCGCTCTCGAGCTCGGCCTCGACCTGCGGCAGCGCCTCGCGCAGCAGGCGGAGGGGGAGCTTGGAGAACCAGGCGAGGTCCCGCTCCCCCGCCGGGCCGCGACTGGTGAAGTAGCGCCTGGCGAGCTCGCCCGCGGCGGCGGTGCGGTCGCCGCCGAAGGCACCCTCGAGGTCGCTGCCGGCCGGGAGCCAGGTCGGGGCGTGCACCACGGCGGTCTCGCCCTCGCGCCAGGGCCCGTAGCAGGCGTCGCCCATCGAGATCAGCTCGGCCAGCAGGTGGTAGCCGCGGCCGCCCTCCCAAGCGAGGCCCGCCTCCTCCCACGCCCGGCGCAGCTCGGCGCGCAGGATCCCCCGGCCGCCGGGGACCGAGTGCGGGGCGGCGACCTGCTCGAGCACCTCGCGGCCCCGGTCCACCTGGGCCTCGTCGAGTCCGAGCCGGCCGCGGCGCGCGATCGCGGCGCGCAGCGGTCCGGCGGCGCAGAGCTCGGTGAGCCACGCGAGGGTGCCGGCGGCGACGGCGAATACGGTGCCCCGCATCGGGTAGCCGCGCACGATCCGCCCCTCGTCGAGGGCGGCGAGCACGGGCTCGATGCTGCCGCCGCTGCGCAGGGCGAGGGAGGAGAGGACGCCGGGCAGGTCCTGGCCCTGGCTCGCGGCGAAGGCACGCGCCACCTCGGCGGGGCTGTCCGTGCGGGGCGGGCCGACGAGGCCCTGGGCGACGAGGCGATGGCCGGCGAAGTGTCGCGAGGTCATGGCACGAGAGTAGGGCGGGTGCGCGCCGGCGAGCGGGGACGGCGTGCAGGAGGCCGTGGGAGACCAGTACGGAGAGGCTACCCTCACCTTGTTTTCGCAGGTCAGGCTAGCCTCCCCTTGCTTGATTGGACTAAGTCCAGACACTAGGATCGGGGCATGAGCCTCGTCGACATGCCTTCCCGCCGTCCGCCCGTCACCGAATCCCCCGCCGCCCCCTCCCCTGCCGCGCCGCACGGGACCGTGCCATCCGCCGAGCGGCCTGCATCGCCCGCCGGACGGGCAGCGGCACCCGCCGACGAACGCACACCGTCGGCCGACCGGGACCCGCGTGCCTCCGTCTCGCGCGACCACGACGAGGACCGCACCACGCGCTCGGACCGCATCAACCAGCTGCGCGCCGGGGTGCTCGGCGCGAACGACGGCATCGTCTCGGTCGCGGGCCTCGCCGTCGGCGTCGCCGGCGCCACCACCGACACCCGCTGGCTGCTGATCGCGGGACTCGCCTCGCTGGTCGCAGGCGCGCTGTCCATGGCGATGGGCGAGTACGTCTCCGTCTCCACCCAGCGCGACACCGACCGCGCCCTCATCGCGCGCACCCGCGCCGACCTCGCCGCCGACCCCGCCGGCGAGCACCGGCACCTGCTCGCGGCGCTCACCGAGTCGGGGATCCCGGACGACGTGGTGGGCGAGGTCGCCGACTCGATGGAGCGCCACGACGCGCTCACCGCCCACACCCGCTTCCGCCACGGCGTGGAGCAGGGCACCGTCGTCTGGCCGCTGTCGGCGGCGCTGGCCTCGCTGCTCTCCTTCACCCTCGGCGGGATCATCCCGCTGCTCGCGATCCTCGCCAGCCCGCCCGTGCTGCGCCTGCCCGCGACGCTGGTCGCCGTCGTGGTCGCGCTCGCACTGCTGGGCGTGGTCAGCGCCCGCCTCGGCCAGGCCGACGCCCGCACCGCCACCGTGCGCACGATCATCGGCGGGGTGCTCGCGCTCCTGGTCACCTACGGGATCGGCGCGGCGCTCGGGGTCGCGATCGGCTGACCGCGCGACACACCCCACGGCTCACGCCTCGGCCCGGCACCTCCCGCGGTGCCGGGCCGTCGTGTCCCTGATCACCTCACGACGCACGGCCCCTCTGGACAGGTGTCCGATGAGTAGCCTCGACGGGCATCCCTTTTCCTCACCCTGACGAGAGTGCGCCATGACGACCCGACGCCCTTCCCGCCGCCCCGCCACGCCCTTCGCCCGCCGCGGCGTGCTGCTCGCGGCACCGACCCTCCTCCTCGCCGGCTGCGGGATGCTCCCCGGCGGCACGGACGACGAGAAGGGCGGCGATGCCGCCGCGGGGCAGGCGGACGAGGGCGCGGCCGACGGCGTCGCGGAAGCCGCGAACCCGGCGACCAGCGCGGTCGTCGACCTGCAGCCCACCGAGGTCACCGACGAGGCGGTCGCAGGCCGACTCATGTCCCGCCTCGAGACCTCCCAGACCCTGCTCGCCCCCAGAGTGAAGGCGACGGTCATCGCGAGCGGACTCGTGGACAGCCTCACCGCCGCCGACTACACCGCCCTCACCGGCGAGGAGCCCCCTGCGGCCGACGACGCCGAGGAGGGCACCGCGGCGGAGACGATCCTCCCCGGCGAGCGCAAGCAGTTCCTCCTCGCCGCCTGGGAGTCCACCGACTCCGAGTGGCAGCCCGCGGTCTTCACGTCCAACTCCACGACGCTGGACATCACCCACGGGGGAACACGACGAACATCCACGTGCCGCAGGCCGCGGAGGGAGATGCCGAGCGCAGCGGGATCGTGCTCGCGATCGTGGACCGTGACCCCGCGCCCGAGGCAGTGGGGCTGCGCGCCGAGATCCGCGACGAGGTCTCGGAGATCTCCCTCGTGGACGGATCGATCCTCGCCACCCCTTCCCCGTCGCTCCATGAACGGGAGCTCGGCGTCGAGGTCACGGATGCGGGCATCGTCGAGACGAAGGTCGACGAAGGCTGGACCTCCGGGGTCATGTCCGTGCGCGGCACGGTGAAGAGCGCGCTCCTCACCCCGTACATCGACACCCACGACCACGGCGGCAACCTGTTCTGGGCGGCGGCGGACGAGCTCCATCTCGTGGTGAACCTGGACTGGCAGCTGGACTACGCCGCGAACGTCATCGACCGGACCGAGGCCACGCTGACCCTCGAGGACGGCACCGAGCTGCGTCCCGTGCAGGGCACGGACCAGATCTTCCACGACAGCCACGGCACCCACATCGCGACCTTCACGATCCCCGCGGACGAGCGCTCCGCCACGCTCACCCTCTCGCCCCGCTTCACCCAGGTGATCGACGAGGACTTCGAGCAGGTCGAGGACCCGATCACCGCGACGCTCACCTTCTCCTGAGACGCTCGACGCCGCCGGGTCGCCGCACATGCGGCGACGCCGGCGGCGTCGGGGTCCGGTGGGCGCGGGGCGCCCGTCCGGTCACTTCTCGATCGAGACCTTCTCGATGACGACGTCCTCGAGGGGACGGTCGCGCATGTCCGTCTTGACCGCGGCGATCTCGTCGACGACCTTCTTGGAGTCCTCATCCGCGACCTCGCCGAACACGGTGTGCTTGCCCTGCAGGTGCGGGGTGGGGCCGACGGTGATGAAGAACTGCGAGCCGTTGGTGCCGGAGGGGCGACCGGTCAGCGCGTTGCGGCGGGTGCCGGCGTTGGCCATGGCGAGGACGTAGGGCTCGTTGAAGTTCTTCTCGGAGATCTCGTCGTCGAAGGTGAAGCCGGGGCCGCCGGTGCCGGTGCCCAGCGGGTCACCGCCCTGGATCATGAAGCCCGAGATGATGCGGTGGAAGACGACGCCGTCGTAGAACGGACGGGTGACCTTCTCGCCGGTCTCCGGATCGGAGAACTCCTTGGAGCCCTCAGCGAGGCCCACGAAGTTCTCGACGGTCTTGGGGGCGTGGTGCGGGAACAGCTCGATGCGGATGTCCCCGTGGTTGGTGTGCAGAGTTGCGAACATGGCGCAATCCTCCCACAGACCCGGTGCGCAGACCGTGCGCACGGCCGCTGCGCGGACCGGGCCTCTCCTCCACATCGCTGCGGCCTGCCACATCCTCCGCGACTCCGCATCCGCTGTGAACGCCGCCGGGTGGTCGCGTTAAGGTTGTGCCACACGGGTCGTGGCAGTCGTCGGCTGTCCCGGCCCAGGGACCACCGTCGGCCCGACCCGACGGATTCGACCGAAAGGGGAACCCCATGGCGCTTGGAACCAAGGCCGAGGCGAAGAAGGCCAAGAAGAAGGCCTCGAAGGCCGTCGAGGCGGCTGGAGCATCCAGCCAGAACGCCCAGAAGGCCGTCGAGGAGCTGCAGAAGCTCGCAGCCCAGGTGGGCCCGGTGGTGTCCGAGGGCGCCCGCGAGGCCCGCTCGAAGGCGACCGACCTGTACGGCCAGTACGTCCCCGAGGCGCAGCAGAGGCTGCGCGAGCAGGGCGACAAGCTCTCGCAGAACCTCGGCCCGCGCGCGGACAAGCTCCGTCACGACCTCGAGGACGACTACCTCCCCCGCGCCCGCAAGACCGCCGAGACCACCGGCACGGTGCTCAAGGCCGCCGTCGACGCGGCGCGCAAGGAGCTCGACAAGGGCCAGGGCGACATCCGCTCCGCGATCGTGGAGCCCACCCCGCAGAAGGAGAAGGGCCGCGCCGGCAAGGTGCTGCTCATCCTGGGCCTGGCCGCCGCCGGTGCCGCCGCGGGCTACATCGCCTGGCAGAAGACCCGTCCGGTCGAGGACCCGTGGGCGCCGCCCGCGGACTTCGCCCGCGCGCACTACCCCGCCTCGGCGGGCACCGAGTCCGACTCCTCGACCGTCTCCGACACCGTCGGCTCGGCCGACGCCGGCGACGTCGCCTGCGCCCTGAAGGGCGACTCCCACGGCGGGGACACCACCCCCAAGGAGGTCAAGGTCGACTCGGATCCCGAGGCCGGCTCGGCCGACGAGGAGAAGCGCGGCAACCACCGCGGCGACGCCTGATCCCAGGCCCTCCGCAGCGCGAACCACTCGCGTGACGCACGTGCCCGACGGCGCGGCGGTCCCGTCCCCGGACGAGGAGCGCCGCGCCGTCGGCGCGTCCGGGGACGCCGGCGAGCACAGTGGTGCGTGCGGAGTCGGCGGACCGAGCAGTCGCGAGGGCGGGAGGATCCAAACGGAGCGTCTGCGGCTCGCGCCGGTCACGGAGGCCGACGAAGCGGAGCTGTTCGCTCTCCATGCGGATCCGCGCGCCTTCGTCGAGGACTCGACGGAGCCGCTGACCGACCCGGCCCAGATGCGCTGGGTGCTCGCGCAGTGGCGCGAGAGCTGGGAGCGCCACGGGGCGGGCCACCTGACCGTACGGGCACGGGAGGGCGCCGACCTTCCGGTCGGCCTGCTGGGCGTGGTGGGTCTCGTCCCGCTCGCGCGCGACGTGGACCGGGCGAGGGACGCACGCCGGACCCACGGCCCCGCTCCTGGTGCCGACGACGGCTCCTGCGCCACGACCACCGCCCCTGCCAGGACCATGCTGAGCGCATACTGGCGACTCTCGCCCGAGGTGACCGGTCGCGGCGTCGCGACCGAGGCGATGCGCGCGGTGCTCGAGGCGCTGCCCGCGGGAGCACGGCACGGCCCCCACGCGGCAGGCAGCGACACGGGCCCGCACGAGGGCACAGCCCTGGACGACGCCACAGCCCTGGACGACGGCACAGTCCGGGATGACCGTACGGTCTTATTCGAGATCGTCGCGATCACGGACCGCGGGAACACGGCCTCGCTCGCCCTCGCCGCGCGCCTCGGTTTCGGCCCGGCCCCGGCGAGCCGCCCCGTGCCCGGAGGACGGGCCGACGACGTGCTCCTGCTGCTGGACCCGTCGGCGACCACCTGAGCGCGCGCGCCGGCACCCGCACCCGCCGGCCCGACCCCACCCCTCGCACTTCGCCGGCCCTGCCCACCGGTCACGTGGGCCAGGCGGCCCGCGCCATGACCCGCCGGCCCTCCTCCCTAGACTGGGGCGCATGCCTGCTGCCACGCCCGGCCCCGGGGCGGGCCGCTACGCCCCCTCCCCCAGCGGCGACCTGCACCTGGGCAACCTCCGCACCGCACTGTTGGCCTGGGCGCTGGCGCGCCGCACCGACCGCGCCTTCCACCTGCGGGTCGAGGACCTCGACCGGGTGCAGCAGGGCGCCGCGCAGCGCCAGCTGGAGGACCTCGAGGCGCTGGGCCTGGACTGGGACGGAGAGGTCGTCCGCCAGTCGGAGCGCGGCGCGGACCACGAGGCCGCGATCGGCTCCCTGACGGCGCAGGGCCTCGTCTACGAGTGCTACTGCACCCGGCGGGAGATCCTCGAGGCGCCGAGCGCACCGCACGCCCCGCCCGGCGCCTATCCCGGCACCTGCCGTGACCTCGCCCCCACCGAGCGCGAGGCCGGCCGCGCGCGGATGCGGGAGCTGCGACGGGAGCCCGCTCTGCGGCTGCGCGCCGAGGTGACGGAGTGGAGCGTGCAGGACCTCTGGGAGGGCGAGGTCCGCGGCACGGTCGACGACCTCGTGCTGCGCCGCGGCGACGGCGTGGTCGCCTACAACCTCGCTGTCGTGGTCGACGACGCCGCGGCCGGGGTCGACCAGGTGGTTCGCGGCGACGACCTGCTCAGCTCCGCCCCTCGCCAGGCCCATCTCGCGCACCTGCTGGGCCTTCCCGAGCCGACCTACGCTCACGTCCCGCTCGCGCTGAACACCTCGGGCGCGCGACTGGCCAAGCGCGACGGCGCGGTGACGCTGTGGGACCGTCTCGCCGCCGGGGAGAGCGCGGCCGACGTCGTCGAGCGGATCGGGGACTCGCTGGGAGTGCCGGGCTGCCGCTCCGCGGCCGATCTGCTGGAGTCCTGGGACCCGGCAGGGATGTCCCGTCGGCCGTGGGTGGTGGATCTGCCGGCCTGAGCCGCCAGGGCCGAGTCTGCCCCCGTCGGCCGACCGGAGCTGGAGCGAGCGGCCGGGTTCCTCCCGCCACACTTCAGCACGGACGGGGTCACAAAACTCAATACACGGATGTATCGTCACCCTGTGATGCGATACCTCCGTGCTCTCCTCACCGCGCTCTCCTCCGCACTGCACGCCGTCCTGTCCGCTCTCGGCACCGCCGGTGCCGCCCTCGGACGGGGCGCGTCCGCCGCGGGACGGGGCGCGGTCGCCCTGCTGCCCAGGGAGTGGAAGAAGCCGATCGCGGCGCTGTTCGTGACCGGACTGGCCCTCGTGCCGCTGGTCTACTCCGGCAACATGACCTGGTCGTTCATCGACCCGAGCAACAACCTGAACCACATCACCGCAGCCGTGGTGAACGAGGACACCGGCGCGGACGCGGAGAGTCCGGACGGGGAGGTCTCCCACATCGACGTGGGCGAGGAGTTCACGGAGACCCTGCTGGAGAAGGACCAGGAGAACCTCTACCACTTCGTGGAGGCCTCCCCCGCCGAGGCGCAGCGCGGACTGGCCGACGGCACCTTCGGCGCCACCATCACGATCCCCTCCGACTTCTCCGAGAACATCGCCTCCCTCGGCGGCGACGCGATGGAGGCGGCCCCTGCGATGATCACCGTGAGCACGAACGACTCGGTGAACTACGTCGGCGGCAACTTCACCAAGTCCGTCGGCACCGCGCTCACCGACGCATTGCGCGCCTCGGTGCTCGAGGAGTACCTCGACAAGATCTACGTCGGCTTCACGACGATCCATGACGGGATCGTGGACGCGGCCGACGGCGCCGCCGAGCTCTCGGACGGAGCGAGCGATCTCCACGACGGCACCGGCGACCTGGTCGACGGCACGACTGAGCTCACCGACGGCACCGGCCAGCTCGCGGACGGGTCCGCAGAGCTCGCCGCGGGCGCGGTCGACCTGCACTCCGGCAGCCTCGACCTCGTGGTGGGGCTGGATCAGCTCACCGCCGGCGCGGTCACGCTGCGCAACGGCGTCGCGACCCTCGACGCCGGTGCGCAGCAGCTCTCCGGCGGGCTGGCGACCCTCGACGAGAAGGGGCGGACGCTGCGCAGCGGCGCGGGCGAGCTCGCCGGCGGCGCCGAGCAGCTCGCGACCGGGGCGAGCGATCTCGCCGGCGGGGCGGGACAGGTCGCCGACGGCACCCAGCAGCTGGACGAGACCGTCACCGACGCCGCCGAGCGCGCCCGCGAGCTGGGCGTGACCGAAGAGAGCGTCCAGGCCACGAGCGAGGACCTGGTCACCGCGATCGACGACCTCGAGCGCGCGATCGACGGGATGCCGGAGCTGCTGGACGCCCCGGGCGAGGCCGCCGCCACCATCGCGGCCACCACCGAGAGCCTCGACGAGAAGGCCGGCGAGCTCGCCGAGACCGCCCGGAACCTCGACGAGTCCACGGGCGATCGCGCCCAGGACGCCCGCACCCTGCGCGAGGGCGCCGAGTCGATCGCCGGTGACATCGAGTCGCTCGACCAGGCCGTGCAGGACGCGGCCGAGGCCACCTCCACCTCGGCGCAGTCCGCCGAGACCTCCGAGGGCTCCGCCGGGGAGCTCGCCGACGGCGTCGACGAGCTCGCAGGACTCTGCGCCGAGGCCGACGCAGGCCCCGGCGAGGCGTCCGGCGGGGGCGGCGAGGGGTCCGAGCAGCCTTCCGCGGCCGAGTCAGCCGTCTGCCAGAAGGCGGAGGAGCTCGCCGGCACCACGCAGCAGGTCCGCGAGGACGCCGAGACCGCCACCGCCGACGCGGCCGAGGCCGACCGCCTCACCCGGACCGCCGCGGAGACCTCCACCGCCGTCGCCGACACCGCCGAGGGCATGAGCGACGCCGCCTCCGACATCGAGGAGTACATCGAGACCCTCTCCACCACCACCTCGGCACTCGCCGAGGGCGCCGCTGCTCTCGAGGGCACCACCTCGACCCTCGCCGAGGACACCTCGACCCTCAGCAGCGACCTCGGCACGGCGCGGGACGACCTCGCCTCCGCCGTCCCGTCGGCCGAGCCCGGCCAGAGCGCCTCCGACCTCGCCGCGGAGCTCGCCGACCAGGCCCGCACCGCCGCCCTCGCGCTGCCCGAGGCGTACCGCACCCTGGACCAGGGCGTGCAGGACATCCACCGTCTGAACTCCGGCGCCCGCGAGGTCGCCTCCGGCGCGGACCAGCTCGCCGCCGCGACGGGCACCGCCCGCGACGGCGCCCAGGACCTCGCCTCCGGCGTCACCCAGTACACCGACGGCGTCGGATCGGCCCGCGACGGCGCTGATCAGCTCGCCGACGGCACCGGCACCCTCAGGGACGGCGCCGGCACGCTCGCCGACAAGACGGGCGAGGCCCGCGACGGGGCGCAGCAGCTCGCCGACGGCACCGGCACCCTCGCGGACAGCTCGGCCGAGCTCGCCGACGGCGCCCGCCAGGTGGACGACGGCGCGACGCAGCTCGCCGACGGCGCGACCGACCTCGACGACGGCGCCGAGAAGCTCGACGACGGCTCGACCGAGCTCGCCGACAGCCTCTCCGACGCGAAGGACGACGTCCCCTCCTACTCCGACGAGGAGAGCAGCGCGCTCGCCGGCACCGCCTCGGACGCGGTGCAGATGGACTTCGAGCGCCAGCACGATCTGGGCCGTTTCGGCGAGGGCCTCGCTCCGCTGTTCCTCGCGATCAGCCTGTGGGTCGGCGGCATGGCGATCTTCCTGATGATGCCGCCGTTCTCCTCCGACGCGATGGCGCGCGGGACGGGCCCGGTGCGACTGCTGGCTGGCGGACTCATCCCCGCCTTCCTGCTGGGTCTCGTCCAGACGCTGATCGCCGTCGGGGCTCTGCACTGGTTGATCGGCCTCACCATCGACGACCTGCCGCTGATGTTCGGGCTCGCGGGGCTGACCTCGCTGGTGTTCGTCGCCCTGAACCACGGCTTCGGCGCCCTGTTCGGGCCGGTCGGGAAGTTCGTCGCCCTGGTGCTGATCGCGCTGCAGATCTCCGGGGCGGGCGGCACCTACCCGGTCCCGACCCTGCCGGGCTTCTTCCAGATGCTCCACCCGTACCTGCCGATGACCCATGCGGTCGACGCCTTCCGCGGAGCGATCGGCGGCGGCTGGATCGACCCGGCCGGGGACCTCACCTGGCTGTCGGGCTGGCTGGTGTTCGGCGTCGTCCTGGGGCTGCTCGGCGCGGTCGTCCAGCGGCGCCGCACGCTGCGCACGCTCGGCGCGGACGAGGGCGGACCGGACGGCGCGGACGAGGGGGAGCCGGAGCCCGCCACGGGCTCCGCCGCCCGGGCCTGAGGCGCCGGCGCTTCGCCTCGACAGCCGCGCCGGGTCGGCCCCGACAGGCCAGGCACCGCACCCCGGCGCCCGGCGCCCGGCGCCCGGCGCCCGGTGCCCCCGTGCCCCCGTGCCCCGTGCCCCGTGCCCCGTGCCCCGTGCCCCGTGCCCCGGCGGGAGCGTGGTCAGGTCATGGCGCAGGGCGTACCGCTATGCCTATATAGGCATAGTGGTACGCCCTGCGCCAATACCCGTCACCCCAGCACCTGCCCTCACTGGTCCTCTCGCCCGCCCGGTCGCCCCCATCCGCCCGGTCACCCACGGCGCCGCGTTATCGGTCGACGACCTCCGTCGAGCCTCGGCGACGTCGGTCCGAGCCCTGAGTCCCCATCGGCCGGCCGCCCCTGCCCGCTCCCTGCTCCTCGGCCTGTCCGGCTCCGCCCCTGCCGGTTCCCCGCACCTCCCCTCCACAGCCCTCGCTCGTCCACATCGCCGACCTCGCTCCTCAGCAGCGGCAATGTCATGGCTGTACTGAGGCGATGCAGATACCCGGGATCATCCATCGCTCAGACCTGCGCGCTGTCGGCATCGACGAGGCGGCGCGCCGACGATTCCTTCGACACGGTCTCATGCAGAGGGTGGACTCCTGGTACGTCCGGAGCACGGCGCCGGCCGACCTCGTCGCACTTCTGGGGCGGGGAGTGCGGCCGACCTGCGTCAGCGCTGCCCGGCACCACGGCCTGTGGATCCCTCTCCACGCCGGCGAGCACGTCTACCGTCCTCGCGCCCTTCCGAAGTCCGGCCGGTCGACGTCGCTCATCCTGCACGGCACTGAGATGAGGAGCTGGCCGGATAGCGATCCGGTCGCCGACCTCGAGCTGGCGCTCGAGCATGCCGGCCGGTGCCTCCCCGTTCGGGACGCGGCGATCCTTTTCGAGTCGGCGCTGAACAAGGAGCTGCTGACCTGGCATGTGGCGCAGCGGATCGTCTCCGGTCTCCCCTCCTCCCGACGGAGGCAGCTGGCCCGTGTCTCCCCGCTCGCCGAGTCCGGGACCGAGACGGCCGTGCGCTGGTGGCTTGAGTCGCTGCACGTGCCGGTCACGCCTCAGGTCGTCGTTCCGGGCGTGGGACGAGTGGATCTGAAGCTCGGCCAGAACTGGATCATCGAGTGCGACAGCGTCCAGTTCCACGACAACCCCCGGCAGTACCACCTGGACCGGGCACGGGATCTGCAGCTGCAGGCCCGCCGCTACACCGTGACGAGGCTGACCTGGGAACAGGTCTTCCTCGACTGGGAGCGGACCTCCGAGCTGCTGCTCACGATCCTCCGCCGACGGGAGCACCGCCGCCCTCTCGCCTCCTGAACGTGACGCCTCACGGGGTGTGGCGGTGGGCGTGGTCAGGTCATGGCGCAGGGCGTACCTCTATGCCTATATAGGCATAGAGGTACGCCCTGCGCCAGCACCCGTCCATTCCCCTCGGCTCCGACGGGCCCGCCGATGCGGTCGTCCATGCCGATGGCGCGGGCGAGGTCGGTGACGTCGCCGCCGGTGGCCTCACACAGTCCGCGATCGCGTTGATGAAGGAGATCTTGGTGGCGAGGAAGGCGTTGGCGGAGACCTTCACCAGCTCCGAGGTCTCGAAGCCCATCAGCAGGCGCGGCACCTCGCCGGCGATCAGCCGCGCGTAGACCGCATCCAGCAGCGCGATCTGCGCATCGGCCGCGGGGGTGCCGGGCTCGGCCACGCCGTAGACGAGGCGGTCGGGGGCGAGGGTGTCCTGGACGGCGAAGCCCTCGCGCAGGAACTCGGGCTTCCACATCAGGTCCGCGCCGGGCACCGCGGTGAGCTGGGCGCGCAGTCGGCGGGCGGTGCCGACAGGGACGTTGGACTTGCCGACGACCAGGGTCGGCGAGGGCAGGAGAGGAGCAGGTGCCCGGCGGGGCGCGGGTCAGGCCTCGGGGTCGTCGGCCTCCAGCAGCCAGGTCGCCAGGCGGCTGTCGGGGTCGTCGGCGAGGCGGTCGGGGTGGCCGTCCTCGACCAGGCGCCCGTCCTCGAACCACAGCACCCGGTCGGCGCCGCGCACGGTCTCGGGGTCGCGGCTGTGGATCAGCACGGTGCGGCCCTCCCCCAGCGCATCGAGCGCGGCGAGCACCTCGGCGCGCTCGCGCGGGGCGAGCTCGGCGTCGGCGCGGTCCAACAACACCACCGGCGCATCGCGCAGCAGGGCGCGGGCGATCGCGATGCGGCGCCGGCGCCCGTCGGTGAGCGCGGCCCCGCGGCGCACCAGCAGCGTCTCGTACCCGTTCGGCAGCTCGGAGTGGAGGACGTCGGCGCCGCTGCGGCGTGCGGCCTCGGCGACCTCCAGGTCGTCCGCCTCGGGCCGGCCGGCGCGGATGTTCTCGCGCACGGTCTCGGAGAACAGCGCCGGCTCGCGCTGGACGACGGCGAGGGCGCCGCGCAGGTCCGCCAGCGACAGGGAGCGGGTGTCGTAGCGGTCCAGCAGCACCCGCCCGGTCTCGGGCTGGTCGAAGCGCAGCAGGTAGGACAGCAGGGCGGAGGCCTCGGCGCCGCTGCGGTCCATGAGCGCGACGCGCTGACCGGCGGGGATGACGACGGAGATGCCGTCGAAGCGGGGGCCGCGCTCGGCGTGCGCGGTGATCGCGGAGAACACGACCTCGCCGCGCAGGCGGCCGACGCCGAGGGTGCGGGGCGGCTCGCCGATCGCGGCGGTGCGGGAGAGGAGGTCGGAGAGCCCGGACGCGGCGGCGACGGCGGCGGCGATCTCGACGCGGGAGCGGACGATCGCGCCGGCCAGGGGGACCGCGGCGAGGGTCGCGGCGAGCACGACGACGAGGTCGCCGGCGCTCTCGCCGCCGCCGAGCAGGAGCACGGCGACCGCACCGGCCGCGCCGATGAGGGCGTGCGCGGCCAGGCCCAGCACCCGGCCGCGGCGGGCGGCGGAACGGGAACGGGCGGCACGGGCCCCGACCTCGGCGAGGGTGCCGGCGGCGCGGTCCTCGAGGCCGTAGGACTGCACGGTTCGGGTCGCGGCGAGGAGCTCCTGGGCGGTGTCCGCGAGGGCGGCGGCGTCCGTCCTGGCGGCGGTCTCGCGGCGTGCCCCGCTGCGTCCGGTCAGGATGCTGACCAGGGCGGCGAGGACTGCGGCCAGGATCGGCACGGGAGCCAGGGTCGGGGCGATCACGAGCACCGTGATCAGCAGCGTGACCAGTGCGATCACGGCGCCGAGGAGGCGTGGTCCGGCACGGCCGACGAGGTCGCGCAGGCTCGCCACGTCCTCGAGCAGCGGGGTCGCGGCGCCCTCGAGGTCCTCGATGTCCCGGCCGGGGCTGAGGCGATGGAGGTGGTGGAGCAGGCGGGAGCGCAGTCCGGTCGCGGCGCGGGAGCCGGCGCCGTCCAGGGATGTGGACGCGAGCGCGCGCAGTCCCACCCCGATCAGGGCGGCCGCGGCGAGCCCGAACGCGGCGGGGAGGGCGGAGGCCGCGCCGGTGCTGCTCGCGGCATCGAGGCCGCTGCGCAGGGCGAGGGGCGACAGGGCCAGGGCGATCGTGCCGAGGACCAGGGTGATCCCGCCCGTGGCCAGGGCGGGTCGCTGGGGGCGGAGGTGCGGGGCGAGCAGCTCGAGCGTCGCGGCGAGGGTGCCGCCGGGCCGTGCGGGCGGAGTGGGAGCGGACTCGGAAGCGGGTTCGGGGGCGGGCTCGGTCGGTCGCTGCGGTGCGGGCTGCGCCTCGTCGTGGCGGGCCGCGGCCGCGCCGGGCTGCGAGGGGCCGTGCGGCGGGCGGTGCGGGGCGCGCGTCGACCCGGCGGCGCTGTCGTTCTCGGAGGCCGCGCGCTGCAGGTCCGCTCCTGCCGTGCCGAGGGGAGCGCCCGTGACGGGCGGAACGTCGGACGATGCGGCAGCGACCTGCGCGGCGCCGACCTGCGGGGCGGAATCCTGCGACGCGGCGGTCTGCGGGTCGGCGCCGAGCGGCTGGTCCACCACGTGCCAGTGCTCCCCGGACTCGGGGTCGCGGTCGGGATCGGCCTCCGGCGCGGTCGGGGCGTCGACGAAGGCCTCGTCCGCGGAGAGCTCGGCCGGGGCCTGCTCCGCGGGGGCCGGGCCGTCCGCGGCGATCGCGACGGAGGGATGAGCGAGGACGGGCTCGGCCGGGGAGGGGTCGGTGACTGGCAGCTCGTCGGTGGGCGGCTCGGCCCCGACGGCGGGATGCTGCGGAAGCGGTTCGTGGCCGGCGCGCGACTCCACCGGGCCCTGCAGCCACTCCTCCGCGCTCGAGCCGCCGTCCGGCCGCTCCCCCGAGGGATCGTCGACGCCCTGCACGGCCCAGGCGTCCTCCGCCTCGGCCGCGGACCACACGGGGTGCGAGGGCCGCTCCGAGACGGTCCCGGCTGCGGGGCCGGGCGGGTCCGGCGCGTCGGCCGGCTCGGGGCCCGGCTGCTCGGGGGTGGCATGCGCGGTCATCGGCTCGTCTCCTGCTCCTCTGGTGCGCCCCGCGCTGCCGCGGGCGTCCTCCAGTGTGGCATCACGACGCCGTCGCGCCGTCGGCCGCGCCTCGCGGCCGGGTCCCGCCCCCGGAGCGCCACGCCCCGCATCGCCTCCCCTACGCCCTCTCCCCCTGCGCCCCGAGCGAAACCCGACCCTCTCCCCTGGCCGCCCCCGGATCCCACCAGTACAGTTTTCAAGGACACAGCTTCCACGCCGCCCCGTCGGCCGCCGTTCCCGCGCTCCGACTGCACCCACTCCCTCCGGAGGATCCGATGACCACGTCCCAGGACGCCCCGACCGACGCCGCCCCGCTAATCACGGTCGACGTGTGGACCGACGTGGTCTGCCCGTGGTGCTACGTCGGTGAGGCCCGCCTCCACGATGCGATCGAGGCCGAGGGGCTGACCGGCCAGGTGCACGTGCGCGCGCATTCCTTCGAGCTCGACCCCAGCTCCCCCGTCGGCGGCACGCAGGACAACATCGAGCACCTCGTCCGCGCCAAGGGCATGCCGGCCGAGCAGGTGCGCGAGATGGAGGCGCAGATCAAGGCGATGGCCGAGGAGATCGGCCGCGAGTACACCACCGAGCGGCCGATGGCGAACACCCGCGGCGTGCACCGCGTGATGCAGGCCGTCGGCGCGGAGCACGGGGCCGACGCCGCGACCGCGTTCTTCCTCGAGCTGCAGCGCGGCTATTTCACCGGAGCACTGAACCCCTTCGAAGCCGACGTGGTCATCGCCCACGCCGTCTCCGCCGGGCTCGAGGAGCAGGTCGCGCGCGAGGCGCTCGAGGGCGGCGCGCACGACGAGGCGGTCGAGGCGGAGGTGCGGGAGGCGGCGTCGATGGGTGCCCGCGGCGTGCCGTTCTTCCTGTTCAACGACAAGTACACGGCGCCCGGCGCACTGCCGACGGACGCCTTCCGCCAGGCGCTGCGGCAGATCGCCGAGGAGGCGCGGGCCGAGCGCGGCGAGGCGGAGAAGGCATGAGCGACATCGACCGCACGCACGACGACGCCGACGCGACGGCAGGCCACACGGCCGCGGGCTCCGCCGCGCGCCCTGTCGACGCACTGGTGGACGCCGCGACGGCGGACGCCGCACCATCGGAGGTCGCCCGATCCGACTCGACGAAGCCCGAGACAGCACCCCAGCCCCTGACCTCGCTCTCCTCGCTGCTGGGCGGCTCCTTCGCGGGCGGACAGGCCTGCGACGCCGACGGGAACTGCGACTGACGGTGCGCGTCCGGGCGGCGTGAGGCGTCGCGGGTCCGGGGCGCGCCGTCCGCCGCGAGCGCCGCAAGCTCCACGCACTGCACGCCCCACGCATCGCACGCCGAACACCCCTCCGCCCCGCACACACAGCACGGCGCCGACCTCCTACGAGGTCGGCGCCGTGCTCGTCTGCAGCGATGCTCAGCGGGCCAGCAGCTCCTCGGTGCCGGTGCCCGGCAGGCTCAGGGTGACCGGGGTGCCCCACGGGTCCTCGACCCGGACCGAGCGGCCGGTGTCGGCGAAGGACAGGCCCGCGCGGCTGAGACGGGCGGTCAGTGCGTCGAGGTCCTCGCGGCCGGGGAGGGTGATCGCCACGTCGGCGAGGCCCAGGGAGGTCGCGCGGGGGCCGGCGCCGCGGCTGTTCCAGCTGTTCATCGCGACATGGTGGTGGTAGCCGCCGGCCGCGGCGAACAGGGCGCCCGGGTGGGAGCCGACGGTGGTCTCGAAGCCGAGGGTGTCGACATAGAAGTGTCGAGCGGCGTCCACGTCGCCCACCTGCAGGTGGACGTGGCCGACGATGCCGGGGCGCATGCCCGGGGTGGCGCCGGCCTCGTCAGTCAGGTGCTCGGCGAGGTACTTGTTCGGGTCGATGAACAGGGTGTCCATCGCGACCTGGCCGTTGGTCCACTGCCACTGGTCGCGGGGGCGATCCCAGTACAGCTCGATGCCGTTGCCCTCGGGGTCGGTGAAGTAGAAGGCCTCAGAGACGAGGTGGTCGCCGGTGCCGGCGAAGCGGGAGCGGGGGTCCTGCGCGGCGCGGAGCACGGTGCCGGCGAGGGAGGCCTGGTCCTCGAAGAGGATCGCGGTGTGGAACAGGCCGGCCTGGCTCGGGTCGACGCCGGGCAGCCCCGGGGTCGCGACGAGGCGGAAGATGGGGGCGTCGCCGCGGCCGAGCACGCGGTGGACCTCGCCGCCCACGCGGGTGCGCTCCTCGATCGGCTGCAGCGCGAGGGCGTTCTCGTAGTAGGAGCTCATCAGCTCGAGGTCGCCGACGCGCAGGGTGACGGCGTCCATGGCGAGGTCGGCGGAGAGGTGCTGCTCGCCGACGGTCCGGGCGGAGGCGGAGGTGGAGGTCTGGGGAGCGACGGTCATGATGTGCCTTTCGTGCGGCGGGCGTTGGGACCAGCATGCGCCGGGTTAATATAAACTTCAAGCATTAACTGTTCGTGGGTGCGCCACGCCACAGCTGCGGGCCCACGGAGCGCGTGGGGCCGATGAGGTGGCGGGCCGACGGGCAGGTGCTGGGCATCCCCGGACAGGACCGAGGGCGGTGAGCACTGCCCACCGCCCTCGTGCCGAGTCCGCTCTCCCCTGCCGACCCGGGGTCCTCCCGCCTCGACCCCCGTTGCCGAGGGGAGGCGATGAATAGACAGTAGGCCCGTCGAGGGCTCGTCCCGGGGGACTCAGGTCCCGTCGAGCGGACACCGCTCTGCCGGCGGTGTCGCGCACGGGCCGATGATGGGGCGAGGTGCATACATGGCCTGCTCGCACCACCTTCGGCCCGTCGACACGGAGGCTCCCGGTTGCAGCGCCGGTCCGGATCAGTCCCCGGCGCGCAGCAGCGGCGGGACGAGCGAGGTGCCGGAGCCCGCGCGGTACAGCCGGGCCGGGCGTCCGCCCGTCGGCGCCGCGTGGCGGTCCAGCTCCATCAGGAAGCCTTCGGAGCGGGTGGCCTTGCGGTGGAAGTTCCCGGCGTCCAGCGAACGGCCCCAGACGCTCTCGTACACCCCGCGCAGCTGCGAGATCGTGAACTCCTCGGGCAGGAAGGTCACCGCCAGGGTCGTGTACTCGAGCTTGCTGCGCGCCCGCTCGATCGAGGCCTCGAGCACGGTGGCGTGGTCGAAGGCGAGGGAGATGCCGTCGAGGTCGGCGATCGACCACCAGCGCGCGTCGGCCACGTCCTCGCCGCGGCGGGGGTCGGGCAGGTCCGCGCCGAGGGCCATGAACGCGACGGAGACGACGTGCCCGCGCGGGTCACGGCCCGGGGTGCCGAAGGTGCGCACCTGCTCGAGGTGCACGGCGCCGCTGCCCAGCGACGCTTCGTCGGAGAGCACCCGGTAGGCGGCGCCGTCCAGGTCCTCGCCGTACTCGATGAAGCCGCCCGGGAGCGCCCACGCCCCCTTGTGCGGCTCGTCGTGGCGCTGGATCAGCAGCACGCTCAGCGCGCCGTCACGGAGCGTCAGGACGATCAGATCGACCGCGACGTGGATGGCGGGGGCGCTGCTCTGGGGCGAGGAGGACATGCGTCCACGATAGGCGGGGTTCTGGTCACAGTGACACCAGATGGCCGAGCGACTTGCAGGTGCACTCCGCGCAGGCGCATGAACTGCACCAACAGTGGCCGACGGGAAGCGCGCCCCGGCGCGTCGCCCGTCGGCCCGGCCGGCTCACTCGGAGAGCCAGCGGTCCCACTTGTGGGCGCGGTGCTCGGCCTCGACCAGGCGGACCGTCCCGGAGGTGGAGCGCATGACGATCGACTCGGTGACGATGCGGTCGTGGCGGTAGCGCACGCCGCGCAGCAGGTCGCCGTCGGTGATGCCGGTCGCCGCGAAGTAGCAGTTGTCGGAGGTGACCAGGTCGTCCGTGGTCAGCACGCGGTCCAGGTCGTGGCCGGCGTCGATCGCCCTCTGCCGCTCCTCGTCGTCGGTCGGGGCGAGGCGGCCCTGGATCATGCCGCCGGTGGCCTTCACCGCGCAGGCGGCGATGATGCCCTCGGGGGTGCCGCCGGTGCCCAGCAGCATGTCCACCCCGGCACCGCGGGCGGCGGCGATCGCGCCGGCCACGTCGCCGTCCATGATGAACTTGACGCGCGCCCCGGCGGCGCGGATCTCGCTGACCAGCGCCTCGTGGCGCGGCCGCTCGAGCACGCACACGGTGACCTGGTTGACGGGCTTGTCCAGCGCCTTGGCGACGAGCTTGATGTTCTGCTCGATCGGCAGGCGGAGGTCCACGTACTCCGCCGCCTCGGGCCCCACCACCATCTTCTCCATGTAGAACACGGCCGAGGGGTCGTACATGCTGCCCTTCTCGGCGACCGCGAAGACGGCGAGGGCGTTGTCGTAGCCGAGCGCGGTGAGGCGGGTGCCGTCGATCGGGTCGACCGCGACGTCGACGTCCGGGCCGGTGCCGTCGCCGACCTGCTCCCCGTTGAACAGCATCGGGGCCTCGTCCTTCTCGCCCTCGCCGATCACGACCGTGCCGTTCATCCGGACGGTGTCCATGAAGGAGCGCATGGCGTCGACCGCGGCGCCGTCGGCCCGGTTCTTGTCGCCCGCGCCCACCCAGCGGCCGCCGGCGATGGCGGCGGCCTCGGTGACGCGCACGAGCTCGAGGGCGAGGTTGCGATCGGGGGCGGTGGAGGTCGCGGAGGGCGGCGTGGCGGCGGGCGGGGTCATGGGGGTCTCCCTCGTCGTCGAGTGCGGGTCGTCGCATTCGTACGCCGGGCGTCCTGACCTGCCGGAGCGACGGGCCGATCGGTGCCTGACGTGCGTCTCCGACTGTAGCCGACCGACGCCGCCCGGCGGGCTGCTCCGCCCGGGAAACCCTCCCGCGCCCGCGGCGGCCTGCCTCCACGGCAGGGTTGGCTCGGCGGTGAGCATTGGCGTCGGCGCGTGTGCGGATCCAGCCGCACACAAATGCGCTCTCTTCGCGACCTCAAGTCCCTAGAACAGCTGAGGTCACGCAGAGAGCGCAGAATTATGCGGGGGCGGCCGACGGGGCGGGCCTGCTGGCGGCCGACGGGGAAGGCCCGGGTGGCTGGTGTCCGACTGGGGCCCAGCCGGGTCAGGACGCGACGGGAGTGAGGTTGTCGCGGGCGGCCCGGTCCTTGATCCCGGCGCGCAGGGCGACGAAGAGTGCGACCAGGCCGACGGTCAGGACGATGTGGCCGAGCCCGGCGATGCCCGGGATCGCGGCCGTGGTGGTCGAGGGGTCCTGCCCGTCGAGGGTGAGGACGCCGCGCACGGCCTGCATCACCACCGTCATCACCAGGCCGATGTTGTAGGTCCAGTAGAAGACGGAGAAGGAGCGTCGGCCGCTGAGACCGAAGAGCGCGTCGAGGGCGAGGACCACGAGGAAGACGATCATCCCGAGCGCGAGGAAGTGCGTGTGGAGGGTGGCGAGCTGGGTGTCCATACCGAGGGTGTCGGTGGCCTTCGTGCACTCGCGGTAGAACAGCCCCGAGACGAGGCCGAGGATCATGTAGGCGAAAGCGGTGTTCATCAGGCGGTTCATGCTCTCGAGCCTAGGAAAGGGCCGGGCCCGGCGTATCCACCGAAAGATCGATCCTCGCCTCGGCCCCGCGGGCTCCCGGACCCGTCCCCACAGGCGCGTGACGCTCCTCGAGGACTAGGCTTCTGCGCGGCGGCGCCGCACGGGCGTCCTGCGCCGCGCGATGCCGCGGCGCCCCGCCCAGAATGCCGACGAGGTCATGCCATGAAGCAGTTCACCCTCCCCCACACCGACATCACCGCCCCGAACGTCGTGCTCGGCCTGATGCGGATCGCCGAGAAGTCCGACGAGGAGATCCGCACCCTGGTCCGCACGGCCCGCGACGCCGGCATCGACTTCCTCGACCACGCCGACATCTACGGCGGGCAGAAGCACCGCTGCGAGGAGCGCTTCGCCGAGGCTCTCGCGCTCACCCCGTCGGAGCGCGACCAGGTCACCATCCAGACCAAGGCCGGGATCGTCACCGACGGCCCGTACTTCGACTACAGCTACGAGCACCTGGTCGAGTCGGTCGAGGGGTCGCTGAAGGCGCTGCGCACGGACCGCATCGACATCCTGCTGCTGCACCGCCCCGACGCCCTGGTCGAGCCGGAGGAGGTCGCGCGCGCGTTCGACGAGCTGCACGCGAGCGGCAAGGTGCGCCACTTCGGCGTCTCCAACCACACCCCGCGCCAGATCGAGCTGCTGCAGAAGCACCTGGATCAGCCGATCGTCGCGAACCAGCTGCAGCTGTCGATCACGCACTCGACGATCGTCGCGCAGGGGGTGGCCTCGAACATGCAGGGCACCGACCAGGCGCTGGTGCGCGACGGCGGCGGGATCCTCGACTTCTGCCGCCTGCACGACATCACGATCCAGGCCTGGTCCCCGTTCCAGGCGGGCTTCTTCGACGGGGTCTTCCTCGGCCATCCGGAGCATGCCGAGCTCAATGCCGTCATCGACCGCCTGGCCGCGAAGTACGACGTGGCCCCCGAGGGCATCGCCACCGCATGGATCACCCGCCACCCCGCGCAGATGCAGGTCGTGCTCGGCACCACCACCCCGCAGCGCGTCGCGGACTCCGCCGCCGGCTCCGAGGTGCCGCTGACCCGCGCCGAGTGGTACGAGCTGTTCCGCGCGGCCGGGTGGATCGTGCCCTGAGCCGAGCCCGCGGCGGCTCCCCGCGCCGCCGTCGAGGGGGAGAAGTCCCCGGGCACGGGCAGGCGATGACGGGCATCGCATGGCAACGGATACCGCTGCGTCACCCCACCGGGGAGAATGGCCGGGATTCATTCTGTCCACCCAGGTGCCGCAGCGGAGCGGCGAGGAGGCACCGCTCATGGCGCAGCGTCGCATCGGTCTGATCGGCTACGGGGACGTCTCCGTCGTCCACATCGGGGCGATCGAGGCGATCGAAGGGCTCGAGCTCGTCGGGATCGCGGACGTCGACCCCGCCGCGCGGGAGCGCGCCGCCGCGGACACCGGACTGCCGACCTTCGCGAGCGCCGAGGAGCTGATCGACGCCCTCGGCCCCGACGCCGTGCACGTCACCACGCCGCACGACCAGCACGTCGGCCCCTCCCTCGCCGCGCTCGAGCGAGGGGTGCACGTGCTCCAGGAGAAGCCGCTCGCGCACACGCTCGCCGAGGGCGAGCGACTGGTCGAGGCGCTGGCCGCAGTCTCCGCCCCGCGGGCCGACGGCGGTGCGGGCGCGCCGAAGGTCGCGATCTGCTTCCAGAACCGCTACAACCGCGGCAGCCAGGAGCTGCACCGGCTGCTGGCGAGCGGGGACCTCGGCGCGGTCCGCGGCGCCTATGCGTCGGTGGTCTGGTCGCGCACGGCGGAGTACTACGCGGCCAAGCCGTGGCGCGGCCGCTGGGAGACCGCGGGCGGCGGGCTGCTGATCAACCAGGCGATCCACACCCTCGACCTCGTGCAGTGGCTGCTGGGCCCGGTCGAGCGGACCGAGGGCCTGGTCTCGCAGAAGAAGTTCGCGGGCGTCGTCGAGACCGAGGACACCACCGACCTCGTGCTCCATCACGCCTCCGGCACCACCACCACCTTCTACGCGACGCTCACCGCGCCGGTCGCCCGGCCGGTCGAGCTCGAGGTCGAGACCGACAACGCCTACCTCGAGGTCCGCTCCGGCAGCGTCGGCGGGCTCACCGTGCGCTGGAAGGACGGCCGGGTGGACAGCTTCTCCGACCGGGTCGCGACCGCGGGAGGCCGCTCCTACTGGGGCGTCTCCCACGAGGAGCTGATCCGCGACTTCTACGCGGGACTGGACTCCGAGGGGCCGTTCTGGATCGGACCCGCCGAGGCGATGGACTCACTGCGGATCCTCAAGGCCGCCTACCGCAACTCCGGCGTCGGGAACTGAGCCGCCCGGCCCGGCGGCGGACGCACCCGGGCCGTCGGCCGCCGGACCATCGGCTGCCGGCCCGTCGGCACGAAGGGGCCCCCAGCAGCACGCCGCGACGACTGTCGTCGCACCGTGCCGCTGGAGGCCCCTTTCTGCAGATGCCCGCGTCGCACCGGCTGCACGGGCCGGTGAACAGGTCAGGCGATCGGGCGCCTCAGATGATCGGGCGGCCCTCCTTGCGGGCCTCGCGCACGTCCTTGGCGAAGCCGCGGGTAATCGTGACGAGGATCCCGAGCACGAGCACGGGCCACATGAGCACGTAGGCGGTCAGCAGAGCGGTCATGGTTCTCTCCTTCGGGGAGCGGGGCCGACGCACGGCCGGCAGGGACGAGGGGCGGGGCGGCCCCGTCGAGGCGGGGCCGCCCGCGGCACCGGGGCCGGCAGGACCGACACGTCCGGCGGGCAGAGCAGCCGACGGGTCAGAGCGGCCGACGGGTCAGCGGGCGGGGCCGCGGCCCGCGACGCGATCGTCGTCGGCGAGGTCCTCGAGGTCGGAGGCGGGCGTCTCCTCGTCGAAGTCCCCGGTGACCCTGCGGATCACCGAGAAGTCGAAGTCCTTCGAGGAGCGGACGCTGAGCCCCCAGCACACCAGGAACGAGACGGCGTAGGCGACGAGCGATCCCGAGAGGGTCTCGTAGTCACGCAGGTATCCGGACCCGAAGGGCAGCACCGCGATGGTCGCCGTCGCGCCGATCACGATCGCGGCGCGCAGCCCGAAGAAGCCGAACGCCATGATCCCCAGCACCACGCCCACGCCGACGATCGCCAGCAGCTCGACCACCAGCGCCCAGACGCCCTCGAGCGGGAGGAGCTCGAAGCGCACCGGCAGGAACACCACGAGCGCGGCGATCACGGAGAGGGTGAAGGCGCGGTTGGTGACCTTCTTCCAGTAGAAGGAGGCGATCACCGGGAACACGAGGCAGCCCCACAGGGCACCCACGAACACCAGCAGGTCCAGGATGTTGAAGCGAGCGGTGGCGAAGTAGAGCGCGAGGCCCGTCGCGACGATCATCGTGATCCGACCGATGAGCAGCATGAGCTTCGGGTCGACGTTCTTCCGGCCGACGGACTGGCCGTAGACGTCGGTCATCACGATCGAGCTCAGCGCCGCGAGGTCGGAGTCCGCGGTGGAGGACAGCGAGCCGATGATCATGACGAAGGCGAGCGCGACCAGGGCGACGGGCAGGTAGGTGCCCACCATCTGCGGCATCAGGTTGTTCACGTCGCCGCCCATGGGCTCCACGCCCAGGTACAGCGCCATCACGCCGAGCATGCCCACGCCGATCACGGTCGCGCCGTAGCCGATGGTCGCGGTGACGAAGGTGGGCTTGATCAGGTCCTCGCGCACGGCGAAGAGGCGCTGGGCGATGGTCTGGTTGCCGATCGCGTAGGCGAGCACCGCGGCGATGTAAGGGGCGCCCTGGTTCATGAAGGCGTCGGAGGAGAAGAAGCTCTCCTGCTGCGGGGTGACGTTCCCGGCCGCGACCCCCTCGGCGAACATCGAGGGCCCGCCGGCGAGGAAGAACACCGCCGGGATGATCACGACGGCCGCGCCGAGCATCGCCATGACCTGAGTGAAGTCGGTCAGGACGGAGGCGCGGAAGCCGGACCACAGCGTGTACAGCAGCACGCCGCCGGCGATGATGAGGATGCCCGCCCCGAAGCTGAGCGGGGAGAGCATCGAGATGATCGCGCCGCCGGCGATGAAGTTCGAGGTCAGCGAGATGACGGAGCCGAGCACGTTGGAGCCGGCGAGCATCAGCTGCGAGGAGCGGCCGTGGCGGGCGTACATCACCTCGGCGAGGGTGTGGGCTCGCGGGGCGACCTTCCGGATCCGCTTGCCGAAGGGGTAGATGAACAGGATCATCAGCGCGCCCCAGAGCCCGTAGTGGATGGGGCCGGAGACGCCGTAGGTGTATCCGGCGGTCACCGAGGCGTACATCGAGGACGCCCAGATCCAGGTGGCCGTCATGGAGGCGGCGGAGACGCCGAAGCCGATGCGGTTGCCGGCGGTCATGTAGTCGTCGGCGTTCTCCTGCTTGCGGGAGATCGCCACGGACATCCACATCGTGCCCCCGTAGAACAGGAGCAGGAGCAGGGCGATCCCGATGATCCCGAGCTGGATGATCTCGCCTGAGGGAGCGGGCGGCATGGACTTCCTCTCGTCGCGGTGGACCGGTCACGTGCGGCCGGTCCCCCGCGCCGCGGGGCGCGTCGGGCCAGACGGGGCCCCTCGCGGGGCCGACCGGCGATCGACCCCGTCGCGGATCGCGTCGAATCTCGCCCGGGCGAGGCCTCGCCTCAGCGCCGCATGGGGCGCGCCCTGACGGCGGGGACGGGTGGGCCCTCCCGGGCCGCTACCCCGCCCTCGATCACGCGTGGAGTCGCATAGATACTCGCACAACCCTCAGGGGATTGCCAGGCAGTCGATAACGGGCGAGTAACTTTTGCAGGTCACGCGCGATTGCCGATTGTCGGACATTCAAAGCGGAGCGATCGGGACACCAGGGCTACATGCGTCGCATACAGATGCAGATGAGTCGTCCCCGCCGGCGGACGCGGCGTCGGGCCGCCCACCGTGCGTCCTACCCTCGATGCCATGACGCGAATCGGCATCGTGACCACCTCCCCCGGCGCCTTCACCTCCGCCGATCCCGACCGCGACTGCGCCCCGCTGGTCACCGCGCTGCGCGACCGCGGCGTCGAGGCGGCGTCGCTGGACTGGCATGACGCGTCGGTCGACTGGGCCTCCTGGGACCTCGTCGTGCTCCGCAGCCCCTGGGACTACGCCCAGCACCCCGCCGAGTTCGCGGCCTGGCTGGAGCGCGCGGAGGCGCAGACCCGGGTGCTGAACGAGCCGGAGCTGGTCCGCTGGAACATGGACAAGCACTATCTCCTCGAGCTCGAGGCGGCGGGGATCCCCGTGATCCCCACCAGCTACCACCGCTCGCTCGACTCCGTCCGCGAGGCGCTCGCGGCGCCGACGCAGGCCGCTCACGTGGTCGTGAAGCCCGCCGTCGGCGCGGGATCGCAGCGCACGGGCCTGTTCACGCGCGAGGACCCCGCCGCGCTCGCCCTCGCTCGGCAGATCCTCGACACGGGCGGGACCGTCATGCTGCAGCCCGAGGTGCCCGAGCTCTCCGACGGGCTGGAGAAGGCGGTCTACACCCTCGACGGCCGCTTCACCCACGCAGTCGCCAAGGGCGCGCTGCTCGCCCGCGGCGGTGGGCTGCGCGGCGGCCAGTATCAGGAGAACCCCCAGCTGGTCGGCGCCTCGGCCGACGAGCAGGCCTTCGCCGAGCGGGTGCTCGCGGCGGTCGCCGACGTGACCGGGCTCGGCACGCCGCTGTACGGACGGATCGACCTGGTCGACTCCGCCGAGCACGGGCGGGTGCTGATCGAGGCGGAGCTGTTCGAGCCGACCTACAACCTGCACCTCGCCCCGGAGGTGACGGAGCTCTTCGCCGACGCCATCCTGGGGCGGGTCCGAGCCAGGGAGCCCGAGCGCTCCCTCTGAGCGCTCACAGGGACGCCCCTCCCGCGCGAGGGGCAGGCGCCGCGAACAGACCCCCTCCCTCAGCGGTCCCGTTCCGCCGGACGCCCGCCAGGATCGGTCAGCTCCCCGCCGGCGCCGGCATCCCCTGCCGCGGCCGCGGCAGGCCGAGATGGTCGCGCAGAGTCGTCCCCTCGTACTCGCGGCGGAACCGCCCACGCCGCTGCAGCACCGGCACCACCTGGTCGACGAACTCCTCGATGCCGCCCGGCAGGGTGGGAGGCATGAGGTTGAAGCCGTCGGCCGCTCCTGCGTCGACCCAGCGCTCGATCTCGTCGGCCACCTGCTCCGGAGTGCCGATCACGGTCCCGTGACCGCCACCGGCGGCGAGGAGCCCCAGCAGCTCGCGGACGGTCGGGCGGGCGGTCTCGACGATGCGAAGCACGGTGGCGTAGCGGCCCTTCGGCCCGGTGAACTCCTCCAGCGGCGGCAGCGGCGGGACCGGGGCGTCGAGCTCCCAGTCCGACGTGTCCTGGCCGACGAAGAAGGAGAGCTGGCGCAGCGAGTCCTGCACGGGCAGCAGGGCGTCGAGCTCGGCCTTGCGGCGTCGTGCCTCCTGCTCGGTCGAGGCGACGTAGGGGACCAGCCCCGGCATGACCGAGATGGCATCGGGGTCGCGCCCGAGCACTGCGGCGCGAGCGCGGATGTCGCTGCGGTAGTCGCGGGCGGAGGCGAGGTCCCAGGCCACGGCGTAGACCCCCTCGGCGTGACGGGCGGCGAGCGCGCGCCCTGGCTCGGAGGCGCCGGCCTGGAAGAGGACCGGTCGTCCCTGCGGCGGGGTCGGCACGTTGAGGGGGCCGTCGACCACGAACTCCTCGCCGCGATGGTGCGGGGGACGCAGGAGCGCGGGGTCGACGTAGGCGCCGTCCGGGTCGGCGAGGATGCTGTCCATCGGCCAGGACGCCCACAGCCCCTGGAGCACCTCGAGGAACTCCCCCGCCGTGGCGTAGCGCTGCGTATGACCCGGCAGGGCGGTCATGGAGTGGTTGCGGGCCTCCTCGTCGGTCATCGAGGTGACGACGTTGACTCCGGCCCGGCCGCGGGAGATGTGGTCCAGGCTCGCCAGCAGCCGGGCAGCGTGGAACGGATCCCAGAAGGTGCTGGAGACCGTCGTGACCAGCCCGATCCGCTCCGTGGCACGGGCCATCGCGGTGAGCACGGTGAGCGGCTCGAGCATCCAGACGGGGCCGCTCTCGACGCCGGCCGTGCCGATCGACTGGCCGTCGGCGAGGAAGACCGCATCCAGCCGGCCCCGCTCCGCGAGCCGGGCGAGCTCCTCCCAGTACGTGATGTCCGCGAGGCGCGCCACCGAGGAGCCGGGCGCGCGCCAGGCCGCGGAGTGGTGGCCGCAGGCATGGGCGAAGAGGTTCAGCCGCACCGGGCGGCGGGCGGCGCCGGTCACGGTTGCATGGGCGTGGGCGGCCATCAGTCCATCACCAGCCCGCCGTCGACGACGAGGTTCTGCCCGGTGATCGCCCGTGCCCAGGGCGAGGCGAGGAGTAGCACGGCGTCGGCGAGCTCGGCGGGCGTGGTCACAGAGCGCAGCGGGGTGCTCGCGGCGATCGCGTCGAACACCGCCTCCGGGGTCGCGGAGCTCGCGTCGGTGGTGCGCAGCAGGCCGCCGCTGACCATGTTCACCGTGATGCCGCGGGGGCCGAGGTCGGCGGCGAAGGTGCGGGTCAGGGCCAGCAGCGCCGCCTTCGCCGCGGTGTAATCGTGGTAGGGCACGACGGGGTGCTGGAGGAGGTTGGTGCCGATGTTGACGACGCGTCCCGAGCCGGCGCGGTCGAAGCCGGGCAGGGCGGACTGGATCGTGTGCAGCGCGCCCTGCACAGCGCCGGAGAACTGTCCCGCGAAGGCCTCGTAGCCAATCTCGTGCGCCTTCGCACGGGCGTCCCCGTCGAAGGAGAAGCCGTTCAGCGCGTTGTTCACGACGGTGTCGACGGGGTCGCCGAACTCGGCCTCGGCCTGGGAGAACAGGGCCTGGACCTGGTCGCGCTCGCGCACGTCGGCGCGCACGGCGATCGCCCGGCCGGGGTGCGCGTCGGCGATCTCCCGGGCTGCGGCCTCGCTGGTGAGGTGGTCGATGACGACCCGGGCGCCTTCACGCAGGAACGCCTCGGTGAGGGCCCGGCCGAGGCCGCGGGCGCCCCCGGTGACGAGCACGATCTGCGTCGAGAGCGGCGGGGCGGTGCGGGAGGCGGGAAGGGAGGAAGTGACGGTCATGGCCGTGCGGTCCTTTCAGGGCATGCGAGCACGCCCGCCGCCGAGCGGGAGGGACGCGTCGCGGTCGGAGCAGGGCCGCATCGGGGCGCGGCGCTGCGCGGGAGGCGACACGAGGACCGGGAGAGGGGATGACGACGTGCAGGGCGACGGCATGCAGGGCACCGGCGTGCTGGTCCGCGACCAGAACGACCCTGGCCTGCAGGACCGTGGCCTGCAGGGCGACAGCGCACAGCGCATCGACGACATCCCTCCGCGAGCATGAACTCGATCAGGTTCTCCGGGTGTGTTCTCAGCCCCTGGCAGGGCACCCCGTGTCTGTCGGCGACTCTAACCGCAGGCACCGCACGGCGACGGATGCGTCTCACCGGCGGCGTCGCGTCGGCCGTGACGACGCGCGAGCCGCTGGTCTCCCAGGCCGGGGGCTCCTCGGTACCGGCGAGCGCCCAGGCGGTCTGACGGGCGGCGCCGAGGGCGACGAACTCCCCGTCGGGCGCGGTCACCCGGCCCCTCGCCCCGAGGTGACCGAGCCCTTCGTCGACGCGAACCTCGCGCGGGTGCAGCGGGCGAGGTGTGGCCGGCCGGCGGTGCGGTCATCCACATCCCTGGAGCGACATCGCCCCCGCGACGTACCCTTGATGCATGACCGAGGAAACCGCTGCTCTGCTCCGCGACGTGCTCGCACTCGATGCCGATCAGCGCGCGGTCGTCGCGAACGCACTGCTCAAGAGCCTCCACGGCTCCGAAGAGGCGAGCGACCTCGACGACGCATGGCGCGCGGAGGTCGAGCGGAGATTGGACGACGTGCGGAGTGACGCTGTCGAGCTGGTGGACGCCGACGAGCACTACTCCCGCCTGCGCACCTCCATCACTCGGTGACCCTCCACCAGCTCGAGCATCCGGAGGCTGCTGCCGAGTTCGACGCCGCGGTGCACTGGTACGAGGAGCAGAGCCCCGGAGCGGGCCACACGCTCATCGATCACGCTGTGGAGGCGCGGGCCAGAATCGCCGAGTGGCCGGAGTCCGGCGTTCCTGTCATGACTGTCGACGACGGCACGGTCTTCCGGATGCGATCAGTCCGCGACTTCCCGTTGCGCATCGTCTACGTCGTCGACCCGACCGTGATCCACATCCTGGCGTACGCGCACGAGCGACGGGAACCCGGGTACTGGCTCACCCGACTGAGCAGCTGAGCGTCGCCCGACCCCAGGTCTCTCCGGAATCACCGTTCAGGACGCCGGGGCGTTCCCGCGGGAACGCCTCCGCGCCCTCAGCTCCAGTCCGCGGTGCGCTCCTTCAGCTCCCGGTACGCCTCCAGCACCTGCGGCGTCGCGTCGGCCGTGACGACGCTAGAGCCGCTGATCTCCCAGGCCGGGGGCTCCTCGGTGCCGGCGAGCGCCCAGGCGGCCTGACGCGCGGCGCCGAGTGCGACGTACTCCCCGTCGGGCGCGATCGTGACCTCGCGGCCGAAGATCGCGGGAGCGAGCTGCTGGACGGCGCGGGAGCGGGCGCCGCCGCCGATCAGGGTGATGCGGCGGGCGGCCGTGCCGGTGCGCTCCTCGAGGGAGGTGATGCCGTCGGCCAGCGAGCACAGCAGCCCCTCGACGTAGGCGCGGGCCACGTCCTCGCGGGTGGTGGAGCTGCTCATGCCGGTCAGGGTTGCGCGGGCGTGGGGACGGTTCGGGGTGCGCTCCCCGTCGAAGTAGGGCAGCAGGGTCACGCCGCGCGCGCCGGGCTCGGAGGCGAGCGCCAGCTCGGCCATCTCCTCGTGGCTGACGCCGAGCAGGGCGCGGCCGGCCTCGAGGATGCGGGAGGCGTTGATGGTGGTGGTCATCGGCAGGAAGCGGCCTGTCGCGTCGGCGAACCCGGTCACCGTCCCAGAGGCGTCGCCGGGCCTGGTATCGCTGACCATCGCGCACACGCCGGAGGTGCCGATCGAGACGGAGACGTCGCCGGGGCCCAGCGACAGGCCGAGCGCGGCGCCCATGTTGTCGCCGGTGCCGGCCGCGATCGCGGCTCCCGAGACAGTGCGGGCCATGACCTCGTTCGGGGCCTCGGGCAGGCGCGGCAGGTCGAGGCTCTTCCCGAGCGCGGCCTCGACGAGCTCGGGCTTCCATGCCTCCTCGCGGGTGGAGTAGTAGCCGGTGCCGGAGGCATCGCCGCGATCGGTGAACGGGGCGGTGCCCTTCTCGGCGAGGTGGAGGGAGACAAAGTCGTGCGGGAGCAGCACGCTCACGGCTCGCTGCGCATTCTCGGGCTCCTCGTCGCGCACCCAGCGCAGCTTGGACGCGGTGAAGGAGGCGACCATGAGGCTGCCGATCTCCTCGACGCTCGCCTGCGCTCCGCCCATCTCCTCGATCAGCGCGGTCGCGGCGTCGGCGGAGCGGGTGTCGTTCCACAGCAGCGCATCACGCACCACCTCGCCCGCCCCGTCGAGCAGCACCATGCCGTGCTGCTGGCCGCCGACGGCGAGGGCGTCGGCCCGCTCGAGCAGAGGGCCGGCGGCCTCGTCGACCGCGTCGAGCCACGCGCGGGGGTCGACCTCCGTGCCGTCGGGATGGGAGGCACGGCGCTCCTCGAGCACCTGCCCGGTCTCGGCGTCGACGAGCAGGGCCTTCGTGGACTGGGTGGAGGAGTCGATGCCGAGGACAGGCGGGGCCATGAGGGGTCCTTTGCGAGGTGGGCGGAGCGCGGGGCGAAGTCGCGGGGTGGGGCCGACGAGCGGCGATGCCCCACGACCCCACCCTGCGGGCTACCGGGAAGTCATGTGCACCAGAGTTCCAGATGTGGAACCCCAGTGCACATAACCCGCGGGTAACCCGGAGGCAGGCGTCAGGCGCGGAAGCCGAGGAGGTGCTGCATGGCCAGCTGCTGCAGGCGCACGAAGCCGTAGTTCCGCTCCCCTGCCGCATCGGCGTCGAAGTCCTCGAAGGTGGAGCGATCCGCGAGCAGGTCCTCGAGGGTCTCGCCCTCGCCGAGGGTGGGCTGGGCGAGCTCCTCGATGCCGGAGTAGGCCATGGCCTCCTGCACCTCGGAGTCCTGGCGGAACGCGATCGCGCGCTCCTTGAGCATCAGGTACATCTCCATGTTCGCGGCCGCGGAGTCGTACTGACCCTGCTCGTGCTCGGTGCGGGAGGGCTTGAAGTCGAAGTGGCGGGCGCCCTCGTAGGCGCCGGGCTTCGAGGGGAAGCCGTTCTCGAGCAGGTCCACGGTGAAGAAGGCGCTGATCAGGTCCCCGTGGCCGAACACGAGGTCCTGGTCGTACATCGGCCCGTGCTGGCCGTTGAGGTCGATGTGGAAGAGCTTGTCGCTCCACAGCGCCTGGGCGAGGCCGTGGGTGTAGTTCAGGGTCGCCATCTGCTCGTGGCCGGTCTCGGGGTTGATGCCGACGATGTCGCCGTGCTCGAGCTGCTCGATGAAGGCCAGCGCGTGGCCGACGGTGGGCAGGAAGATGTTGCCGCGGGGCTCGTTGGGCTTGGGCTCGAGGCCGATGCGCAGGTCGTAGCCCTTGTCCTTGATGTAGCCGGCGACGGTGTCGAGGCCCTCGCGGTAGCGCTCGAGCGCGGCGTGGAGGTCCTTGGAGCCGTCGTACTCGGAGCCCTCGCGCCCGCCCCACATCACGAAGGTGCTCGCGCCCAGCTCGGCGGCGAGGTCGACGTTGGCGAGCACCTTGCGCAGGCCGAAGCGGCGCACGGAGCGGTCGTTGGAGGTGAAGGCGCCGTCCTTGAAGACGGGGTGGGCGAAGGTGTCGGTGGTGACCATCTCGATCACCAGGCCGGTCTCCTCGGTGACGGACTTGAGCTGGTCGATGATCCGCGAGCGCTCCTCGGGGGTGGCGTCGAAGGGGATCACGTCGTTGTCGTGGAAGGTGAAGCCCCAGGCGCCGAGCTCGGCGAGGCGGTGGGTGTGGGCGGTCAGCTCGAGCGGCGGACGGGTGGCGGAGCCGAACTGGTCCTGCGCCTGCCAGCCCGTGGTCCACAGGCCGAAGGAGAACTTGTCGTCACGGGTGGGGGTGGGTGCGGTCATGGGGTGCTCCTCGGTGGTGGTCGACGGCATCGTCGGGGGTGCTGCGCGCGGCGGCGGTCCGCCATGGCGGGGGGCACCCCTCTCCTTAGTAAGTTTCCGTTACTAATCTACTCATGGGAAGCTGTCCTGCACAAGCCGGGGAGCCGACGAACCCCGAACGCCGACGACGGCGACGAGCACGGACGAGCACGAGAGGACGGACGCGATGCAGTCCACCCACCTGCGCGAGCACAACCTCTCCGCCGTGCTGCGCGCCCTGCAGACCGCCCCCTCCCCCACCTCCCGCGCGGGCCTCGCGACGCTCACGCAGCTCACCAAACCCACCGTCTCCAAGCTCGTCGAGGAGCTGATCGGCGCGGGCCTGGTCACCGAGGGCGAGCCGATCGCCGCGGGCGCCGGGCGGCCGATGGTGCCGCTGCGCACCGCCTCCGGCACCCTGCTCGCGATCGGGCTCGAGATCGCCGCGGACCATATCTCCTGCCTCGGCATCGACCTCACCGGCTCCGAGCTCGCGCGCCGCACCACCTACCACCGGGTCGCCGAGGGCACGGCCGAGGACGCACTGGCGCTGGCCGCGCAGCTCGTCCACGAGGTGCGGGAGGAGGCGCCGGAGCTGCCGGTGGTCGGCGTGACCGCCGCGATCCCGGGACGCCTCTCCCCGAGGACGGCCGGATCCTCTCCGCCCCGGGCCTGGACTGGGCGGACGTCCCCGTCGTCGCTCGCCTGCGGGATCTGCTGGCGCCCGCGGCCTGGCCCGTCGGCGCCCAGAACGACAACCGCCTCTCGGTTCTCACCGAGATCGACCGCCGCCCCGGCGAGTCGTTCCTCTACGTGCGCGGCTCGACGGGCGTCGGCGGCGCGGTGGTGCTGGACGGCGCGATCCTCGAGGGCGCGCACGGCTGGGCCGGCGAGTTCGGGCACACGGTCGTCGCGCCCGATGGGCGGCAGTGCCGCTGCGGGCGGCGCGGCTGCCTCGAGGCCTACATCTCCTACCTCTCGCTGGTGCGCCAGGCCGGCCTCTCCGACGAGGTGCGGATCGAGGACCTCGTCGAGGAGCTCGCGCGCAGCTCGAGCCGCGTCGAGGTGATCGGGGTGATCGGCCGCTCGCTCGGCCTCGCGATCGCCAACGCCCTGAACGTGCTGGACCTGTCCACCGTGGTGCTCTCCGGCTATCTCGCACCGATCGCGGAGGAGATCACCCCGGTGGTGCAGGAGACCGTGGACCGCCACGCCCTGGCCGCCGAGGCCGGCCCCGTCGCGATCGAGCGGGCCGACGGTCTCGCGGACCCCGCGCTGCACGGCGCGGCGCGCGCGGCGCTGCAGCCGGTGTTCGATGCGCCGGGGAGCTGGATCGAGAAGGAGCGCTGAGCCCGCACCTCAGCCCTGCTCGGCCCGGCCGGGTTTCGGCGGCCCCGCCGTGGTTCCCCGCACCACCAGGCGGGTGCGCAGCTCGAAGGGGTGGGCGAAGCGGCGCGGATCGTCGAGCAGGGCGAGCAGTCGTTCGACCGCGACCTGCCCCATCTCGAACAGCGGCTGGCTGATGGCGGTGAGCTGCGGCTGGGTCCAGCGGGTGATCATTGTGTCGTCGAAGCCGATGATGCTGAGCTGCGCCGGGATCTCGAGGCCATGGGCGCGGGCGGCGCGCATCGCGCCGTGGGCGAGGTTGTCGGAGGCCGCGAAGAGCGCCGTCGGCGGGTCGGGCAGGGCGAGCATCCGCGCCGCGCCCTCCTCGCCGAGCTCCGCGCTGAAGTCTCCGCCGTGGACGAGCTGCTCGTCGACGGGGATGCCGGCGGCGGCGAGCGCGCTGCGATAGCCCTCGGCGCGCTGGCGGCCGGGTACCGAACCGGCGGGGCCGTTGAGAAGGCCGATCCGGCGATGCCCGAGGTCTAGCAGGTGCTGGACGGCGCTGCGGCCGCCCTCCCAGTTGGTGGCGGAGACGGCGAGGAGCCCGTCGACCTCGTCCTCGCGCAGGATCGGGTCGATCACGATCAGCGGCAGGTTCAGGCTCCGGCTCCAGCGCACGTGGCGGGAGTCGATCGGGGCGGTGAGGGCGACGATGCCCTCGACCCCGTCGCCGGCGGCCTGCGCCATCCAGGCCCGGGAGAGCCCCTGCTTCTCGGAGCTGATCACGAGCAGGTCCGCGCCGGCGCCTCGCGCAGCGGACTCCGCCCCGGCCAGAACCCCCATCACATAGGGGCTGTCGGCGACCTCGAGATGGAGGGCGATGCGGCGCCTGCCCTGCGCACGGCGCGGGCGCAACGCATAGCCGAGGGATTGCGCGGCATCGGCCACCCGTTCGGCGGTGGAGGCGCTGACCGTGCCGCGGCCGTTCATCGCCTTGGACGCCGTCGCGAGGGACACCCCGGCCGCCTCTGCCACCTGCGCGAGCGTGACCTGCCCGCGCGACCTCCGTGTGCTCCCCATGGTGCACATATTACTACCGCGATAGAAACTTTCTGCCGTCCGCGTCACGCCCGCCCGTCGACCCCGGCGGTCGGCGGCCATCACCGCCCCGAGCCGGCAGGGGGACGCGCCATGGCACACACCGTCGCCCGCGGATCTCCGCGTACATCCGTATACCACCAGGTCGCAAAGCATCTCTGCCGACCCATGTCTCGATCCGGCCACCCTGTTGACCCACACCATCCCGATTGGTAAATTGCGCTTACTTACCGGCGGCGCCCCCATGGCCCCCGCCGAGCACGACCCCGTCAACGTCGACACCAGGAGCAGGTCATGCGAAACATTTCACTCACCCGTCGGGGCATGCTCGGCGCGACCGCCGGGCTCTCCGCCCTCACCCTCGGCGCCTGCGGCACCTCCGGACCCGGCGGCGCCGGCGGCGGCGGAGGCGGCGACAGCGCCTCCTACTGGGCCCTGTCCGGCGAGCCCAACGAGACGATCTACGGCGATGCCGTGGATGCCTTCAACGAGGGCGACCAGGGATCGGTCGAGGTCACGTTCTTCCAGAACGACGCCTACAAGCAGAAGATCCGCACCGCGATCGGCGCGGGTGAGGCGCCGACGATCATCTACGGCTGGGGCGGCGGCGGTCTGCGCACGTACGCCGAGGAGTCGCAGGTCCTGGACGTCACCGCCTGGCTGGACGAGGAGGCGGACTACAAGAACCGATTCGTCGAGTCCGTCTGGGACGCCGCGACGGTGGACGACAAGATCTACGCCCTCCCCCAGGGCGCCACTCAGCCCATCATCCTGTTCCACAACAAGAAGGTGCTCGGCGACATCGGCGCCGAGGCGCCGGAGACCTGGGAGGACCTCCTGGGCGTGGTCGAGAAGGCGAAGTCCGCCGGCATCGCGCCGATCTCGCTCGCCGGGCAGTCGAGGTGGACCTCGATGATGTGGCTCGAGTACCTCCTGGACCGCGTCGGCGGCCCCGAGGTCTTCGCGAAGATCGCCGCCGGCGACAAGGAGGCGTGGCTCGACGACGCCGTCCTCGCGATGGGCGAGAAGGTCCACGAGCTGCTCGAGATCAAGGCCTTCGCCGACGGCTTCGAGTCCATGGCCGCCGACTCCAACACGGACCAGGCCCTGCTCTGGACCGACCAGGCCGCCCTCATGCTCCACGGCGGCTGGACCTTCGGCAGCATGAAGGCCAGCGGCGGGGAGTTCGTACCGAGCGGCAATCTGGGCTTCGGCCCGTTCCCCACGATCGAGGGCGGTGCCGGCGAGCTGAAGAACCTGGTCGGCAACCCCTGCAACTACCTCTCGCTCTCCTCGGCGGCGGACGACACGTCCGTCGAGGTGGCCAAGGCGTTCCTCAAGGACGGGGCGATGTCCGACCAGGTCGCCTCCGACCTCATCGCCTCCGGCTCGGTCCCCGTGATCGTCGGCCAGGACGAGGCCCTCGCCGCGAGCGAGGACGCCGAGTACCTCCAGTGGGTCTACTCCTCGATCCAGGAGGCCCCCGCCTTCACGCAGTCCTGGGACCAGGCCCTTCAGCCCACTGACGCCGAGACTCTGCTGGTGAACACCGAGCAGCTCTTCCTCGGCGCGATTACCGCCGAGCAGTTCGCCGAGAACATGAGCACCGGCAAGGGGGCCTGAGCATGACGGCCCTGTCCAGGGAGTCCGCCCTCCCCGCCACCGGGGCGGGGGTCCAGCGCGCGGAGTCGGCGCGCTCGACCCCGTCGGTCCGTCGTCCTCGCGAGGACCGGGTGAAGATCTCCCACCTCCTCTTCGTCCTGCCGGCACTGCTGTTCTTCGCGGTGTTCGCGCTGCTGCCGCTGGTGGGGGTCGTGGCGCTCTCCTTCACCACCTGGAACGGGATCGGCGCCATCCAGTTCACCGGACTGACCAGCTGGATCGAAGCGCTCGGGAGGTCCAGCACCTGGAACGGCCTCGGGCTGGTCCTGCTCATGATCGTCGCGACCTGGCTGCTGCAGACCCCGATGAGCATCCTGCTCGGAGCCTTCCTGGCGGGCCCGCAGCGGTACCGCAACGTGCTCGCGATCCTGTACTTCCTGCCGCTGCTGCTCTCCTCCGCGGCGATCGCGATCACCTTCAAGTCGCTGCTGGACCCCAACTTCGGCCTCGCCAACGGCCTGGACATGCCGCTGCTCAAGCAGAACTGGCTGGGCGACTCCGTGCTGGTCTGGGTGGTGCTGCTGTTCATCATCGCGTGGCAGTTCATCCCCTTCCACACCCTCATCTACCAGGGCGCGGTGCGGCAGATCCCCCGCTCGATGTACGAAGCGGCGGAGATCGACGGGGCGGGCCGCGTGCGGCAGTTCTTCTCGATCACCCTGCCCCAGCTGAAATACACCCTGATCACCAGCTCGACCCTGATGGTGGTGGGCGCCCTGACCTACTTCGACATCATCTTCGTGCTCACCCAGGGCGGCCCGGGCGCCGCCACCCGGATCCTGCCCTTGGACATGTACCTCACCGGCTTCCGCGGCAACGAGATGGGCGTCGCGAGCGCTCTGGCCGTGATGCTCGTGGTGCTCGGGCTGGGTCTCGCCCTCGGCGTGCAGCGCCTCGGCGGCAAGGACTCCGCCGCCAGTCAGATGGAAGGAGCCTGACATGAAGCGCAACTGGATAGGTGGGGCCTTCGGCTGGCTGTGGCTCGCCGTCGTGCTGCTCCCGATCTACTTCGTGCTGATCACCAGCCTCAAGTCGATCTCGACCTACTTCGGCTCCAACCCGGTGCTGCCCTCGCTGCCGCTGGCGTTCGAGAACGTCACCGCGGTCCTCGAGGCAGACTTCACCCAGTACCTGCTCAACAGCGTGCTGGTCGCCGTGGGCACCGTGATCCCCCTGGTCCTGATGGCCTTCATGGCCAGCTACTCCCTCGTGCGCGGGACCCGCCGGGTGTTCAGCCCGATGCGGAGTCTGTTCCTGCTGGGACTGGCGATCCCCGTGCAGGCCACCATCGTGCCGATCTACCTGATGATCATCTCGATGCGGATGTACGACTCCCTGGCCGCGCTGATGATCCCGGCGATCGCCTTCGGTCTGCCGCTGAGCATCCTGATCATCTCGAACTCCCTGCGGGATGTGCCCAAGGAGCTCTTCGAGGCGATGGACGTCGACGGCTCCACCGAGTGGCAGAAGATGTGGCGCCTCGCCTTCCCGATCGTGCGCCCGGCGCTCGTGACGGTCGCGGTGTACCAGGCGCTGATGTCCTGGAACGGCTTTCTGTTCCCGCTGATCCTCACTCAGAGCCCGGACAAGCGCACCCTGCCGCTGGCACTGTGGAGCTTCCAGGGCGAGTACGCCACCAACGTCCCGGTCGTGATGGCCGCCGTGGTGCTGTCCTCGATCCCGATCGTGATCCTGTACGCCTTCGGCCGCCGCTACCTGGTCAGCGGCATGACCGCCGGCTCCGGCAAGTGACCCCCGACCCCGCTCGCGAACTGCAAGGAGACGTCCCCGTCGTGACCTCGACGCCTGCCCGCTCGACCCCCCTGAACGTCGGCCTGATCGGCTACGGCTTCATGGGCGCCGCCCACTCCCACGCCTGGCGCACCGCGCACCGCTTCTTCGACCTGCCCGCCACCCCGGTGCTGCACACCATCGCGGGCCGCACCGCCTCCGCGGTCGCCGATGCCGCCGAGCGGTACGGCTTCGCCCGGCACACCACGCGCTGGCAGGACCTGATCGAGGACCCCGAGATCCATGTCATCGACATCTGCACCCCGGGCGACACCCACCACGAGATCGCGCTCGCGGCGCTCGCGGCGGGCAAGCACGTGCTGTGCGAGAAGCCGCTGGCGAACTCGGTCGCGGAGTCCGAGGAGATGGCGGCTGCGGCGGCCGACGCCGCAGCCCGAGGGATCCGCTCGATCTGCGGCTTCTCCTACCGCCGCACCCCCGCCCTCGCCTACGCCCGCCAGCTGGTCAAGGAGGGCTTCGTCGGCGACATCCGGCAGGTCCGCGCCCAGTACCTGCAGGACTGGCTCTCCGACGCCGACGCCCCGATGACCTGGCGGCTCGACAAGGACAAGGCCGGCTCCGGGGCGCTCGGCGACATCGGCGCGCACGTCATCGACCTGACCCAGTGGATCACCGGCACCCAGATCGAGCAGGTCTCCGGCACCCTCGCCACCGTCGTCCCCACCCGTCCCGCGGCCGGGACCGCGCAGGGCCTCGGCGGGAAGGGCGATGCCTCCGGCGAGCGGGGCAGGGTCACGGTCGACGACGTCGCCCTGTTCTCCGCCCGCTTCTCGGGCGGCGTGCTCGGCGCCTTCGAGGCGACCCGCATGGCGCAGGGGCGCAAGAACGCCATGCGCGTGGAGATCAACGGCGCGAACGGGTCAGTCGCCTTCGACTTCGAGCGGATGAACGAGCTGGAGATCTACGACGCCACCGCCCCGGCCGGCCGCCAGGGCTTCACCCGCGTGCTCACCACCGAGCCGGAGCACCCCTACGCCGCGGCCTGGTGGCCCACCGGCCACGGCCTCGGCTACGAGCACACCTTCACCCACGAGATCGCCGACCTGGTCCGCGCGATCGGCGAGGGCACCGACCCCTCGCCGTCCTTCGCCGAGGCGCTGCACGTCCAGCGCGTCCTCGCCGCCGTCGAGGCGAGCGACGCCGACGGCTCGCGCTGGACCCCCGTCGGCCCCCAGCACCCCACCACCGAGGAGACCACCGCATGAGCACCGCCCCCACCCGAGTCGCCCTCGTCGTCCGCGGCGGCTGGGACGGCCACCAGCCCGTCGAGGCGACCGACATGTTCCTCCCCTTCCTCGAGGAGAACGGCTTCAGCGTCCGCATCGAGGAGTCCCCCGCGATCTACGCCGACGCCGAGCACATGGCCACGGTCGACCTGATCGTCCAGTGCAACACCATGAACACCATCGAGCGGCCCCAGTTCGAGGGGCTGCGCGCCGCGATCGAGGCCGGCACCGGCATGGCCGGATGGCACGGCGGGATCGCCGACAGCTACCGCAACGAGTCCGACTACCTCACCCTCATCGGCGGACAGTTCGGCTGCCACCCCGGCAAGCACCCCGACGAGCGCAAGGGCGAGCAGGCCGACAACTACGTCCCCTACACCGTGAACATGCTCCCGGAGGCCGCGGACCACCCGATCACCGCCGGGATCAGCGACTTCGACCTGGTCACCGAGCAGTACTGGGTGCTGGCCGACGACTACTGCGACGTGCTCGCCACCACCACGCAGAAGGTGCGCGACTGGGACCCGTGGCACCGCGAGATCACCTCCCCGGCGCTGTGGACGCGGCTGTGGGGCAAGGGCCGGATCTTCGTGACCACGCCCGGGCACCGCGTCGAGGTGCTCGAGGATCCGAACGTCCGCACCATCGTCGAGCGCGGCCTGCTCTGGGCCGCGCGCGGCAGCGAGATGCCCTACGGCGACCACGGCAGGACCCGTGCGAAGGAGGCGACCCGATGAAGGTCGGCATGATCGGCTGCGGGGTCATCTCGCGCCAGTACCTGGAGAGCTTCGACCGTCTGCCCGACGTGCAGCTGGTCGCCGTCGCGGACCTCGACCGCGCCCGCGCGGAGGCCGCGGCCGAGGGACGCGAGGGGGTGCGGGTGCTGAGCGTCGACGAGCTGATCGCCGACGCCGAGGTGGACACCGTCCTGAACCTCACGATCCCCGCCGCGCACGCCGAGGTGGACCTGCGCGCGATCGCCGCAGGCAAGAACGTCTACTCGGAGAAGCCCTTCGCCGTCACCACCGAGGAGGGCGCCCGCGTGCTCGCCGCGGCCGCCGAGGCGGGGGTGCTCACCGGCTCCGCCCCGGACACCGTGCTCGGCACCGGCACGCAGACCGCCCGCGCGGTGATCGACGACGGCGTGATCGGCACCCCGATCGCGGCGACCGCCACCATGGTCACCCCTGGGCATGAGCGCTGGCACCCGCAGCCGGACTTCTACTACGTCCCCGGCGGCGGCCCGCTGCTGGACATGGGCCCCTACTACATCCACGCCCTGGTCACGCTGCTGGGCCCGGTCGAGGCCGTGATCGGTGCGACGAGCCGGCTGCGCACCGAGCGCACCATCGGCTCCGGCCCCCGCGAGGGCGAGACCATCCCCGTCACCACGGACACGCACGTCACCGGGGTGCTGGTGCACGAGTCCGGGGTGCTGTCCACGCTCGTGATCAGCTTCGACGCGGTCGCGACCGCCGCCCACCCGATCGAGATCCACGGCACCGCCGGGTCCCTCGCCGTCCCGGATCCGAACCGCTTCGACGGGGACGTGCGCCTGCACCCGCTCGGCGGCGAGGGCTGGGAGACCCTGCCCGTGACCGGCGGGTTCGAGCAGGCCGGGCGCGGGATCGGGCTGCAGGACATGGCCGTGCGCGGCGCGGACCTGCGGGCCTCCGGCGAGCTCGGCCAGCACGTGCTCGAGGTGATGAACGGGGTGCTCGAGGCCGCTCACGGCGGGGCGCGCGTAGAGATCGCGAGCACCGTCGAGCGTCCGGCGGCGGTGCCGCTGACCGCGGCCGACGGCGCGGTGGTCGCCGGCTGACGACGGGGCCGCTCACCCGAAGGACAGCGGCAGCATCTCCCCGCGCGGGCCGAGCTCTGAGAGCTCGGCCCGCTGCGCGTCGGTGAGCGTCTCGCGCCCAGTCGCGAGGCGCAGCGCGTCGGCGTCGGCCCATCCCGCAGGCAGGCGCAGCCGCAGTCGGCGCTCGACCATGTCGCGGGCCTCGGCGAGGCCCTCGACGGGAGGAGGGGCGGGGGCGTCCTCGGGGTCGAGGTGGGCGACGAGGTCGAGATGATGCAGCGTCCACTCGAGCACATAGGCGTGCAGAAAGTCCCGCACGGTCAGGCTCATGCCCTGGGTGGCGACGGGCAGGTCCGGCTCGGCGAGCAGCGCGGCGCGCTCGGCGGCGCCGCCGAGGTCCTCGAGGTGGCCCTTCAGCAGGTCCGGGTCCTGGTAGGCGGCGGCGAGGCGCACGGTGAGGGCGTCGTGCGGGTCGGTGCGGTCGGGCGGGGTGGGCGTCGGGGTCCAGTAGCTCAGCGCGTCCGCCGTCGGGGCGTCCTCGGCGGGGGTAGCCAGCGTGGTCAGCACGTCCTGCGCGGCGATCACGAGATGAGAGGCGAGGTCGCGCACCAGCCAGCCACGGCATCCCGAGGGAAGATCGAAGGCGCCCGCCGGCAGGTCGCCGACCGCGCGACGCAGCGCGGACCAGGTCGTGGTGAACAGCTCCATGGGCGAACGCTATGTCACACGTTCCAGATGACCGGGACCAGCAGGATCTTCACCACCATCGCGAAGGCGAAGAGGGTGGCGTAGGCGGTCTCGATCCGTTCGTCGGCCTTCCGGGAGTTCGCGGCGTCCAGCACCGCGGGCTGGCCGAGGAAGCCGGCGACCGCGCCGGCGGCGCGGGCGGCGGAGAGGTCCAGCACCCAGCGGGCGGCCAGCAGCAGCACCACGCAGGAGAGCGCGGCGACGACCACGGAGAGCAGCGCGGCGCGCCAGGCCGTCGGCGAGGCGAGCACGGAGGCGACCTCGGGCCCGGCGGTGAGGCCGAGCGCGGCGAGGAACAGCAGCAGCCCGAGCTGGCGCACGGTCGTGTTCGCGCCGCCGGGCAGGGACCAGACGATCGGGCCGGTGCGGCGCAGCGCGCCGAGCGCCATGCCGACGATCAGCGGGCCGGCCGCCGGGCCGAGGGCGAAGGCGCCCCCGCCGGGGAGCGGCACGGTGATCATGCCGAGCGCGACGCCGAGCATGAGCCCGAGGCCCAGGGAGAGCACGTCGAGCTCGCTGGCCTTGCGGTCCGAGTCGCCGAGGAAGCGGTGCACGGCGTCGAGCTCGCCGCGGTCCACGACCACGGCAATGCGGTCCCCCGGCTCGAGGATCAGGTCGTCGCGAGCGACCAGCTCGAGGTCGCCGCGCCGCACCCGGGTGACCACGGCGCCGAAGCGGACGGGCAGGTTCAGCTCGGCGATGGAGCGGGAGGCGAGATCCGGGTTCGAGACGGTCATGCGCGTGAACTCGACCAGGGAGCGGTCGTGGGCGATGTGCCGGTCCGAGCGCTCGCCGAGCTCGGCGACGACCTCCTCGACCACCTCGGGCATCCCGACGGCGACCACCTCGTCCCCGGCCAGCAGGTCCTCGCCGGGCACGATCACGCGCACCTTCCCGTCGCGGCGCAGGTAGGAGAAGCGGACCCGCTGCTCGTACCACTGCGGCACGTCGCGCAGGTTCACGTCGCGGTGGACGCGCACGGTGGTGGAGGTGAGGCTGGTCCCGGCGAGCGCGGGGGTGTCGCGCCTACCCGGCCAGGCGCGGCCCACGACCACGGAGACCATCGCGATCCCGACGATCACGCCGATCGGGTAGCCGAAGGAGTAGCCGACGGACGGGCCCGTCGTGCCGGTCAGGCGTGAGGCGGCGTCGAGCGCGGGCGCGGCGGTGAGCGCGCCGGTGAACAGGCCCAGTCCCAGGTCCTTCTCGATCCCGAGCACGCTGCCGAGCAGGATCGTCGCGATCGCGGCGACGACGGTGGCGACGGTCGCGGCCCCGAGCAGCGGCAGCTGCTTGTTCAGGGTGGCGAAGAAGGTGGCGCCGGCGGAGATGCCGACGGTGTAGACGAACAGCGCGAGCCCGAGGGTCTGCACGATCTGCATGCCGTCGCCGAGCTGCGGGGCGAGCGCGGACAGTGCCAGGCCCGTGAACAGGGCGCCCGCGGCACCGAAGCGCATCCGGCCGAACGGGATCGCGCCGAGCACGGCCCCGGTCGCGACGACCAGGAACAGCGTGAGCAGGGGGCTGTTCGCGAGGGCGTCGATCACGGGGGTCCTTCCCGGGCCCGCCGTCGAGCGGGACGGGCGCGCTCGTGCACGGGCACCGCAGTGTGGGGTTCAGGTCCACGATAGGCCCGTCGGCCGTGCCCGGCGAGCCGGGGTTGTCCGAGGTCACGCCGGAGGGGAGGTTCGACGGAGGTCGCGGCCCGCGCGGCCGGCGCCGCCCCGCGCGCCTGGCAACCCCCGGCACTCCGCGCCATCGCACCTCGTGATGCACGACACTGATGGCGACCACGACCGGGCCCCAGCCCGCACTCTCGACCGAAAGGACTGTCGATGGCCGTCTCCGAAGGCGCGAACTACGCCCCCGCCGCGATGCCGAAGCCGGTGGTCGAGCCCGGCGAGTTCGTGTTCGCCGCGATGCATCTCGACCACGGCCACATCGGCGGCATGACCCAGGGCCTGCTCGGCGCGGGCGGCACGCTGAAGTGGGTGTACGACCCGCAGCCCGAGCGCGCCGCCGCGTTCAAGGAGCAGTTCCCCGAGGTCACCATCGCCTCGAGCGAGGAGGAGGTGCTCGCCGATCCGGAGGTGCATCTGGTCGCCGCGGCGGCCGTCCCCGTGGACCGGGCCCCGCTCGGCATCCGCGTGATGGAGGCCGGCAAGGACTACTTCACGGACAAGACCCCGCTGATCTCCCTCGAGCAGCTCGCCGAGGCGAAGGCGGCCGTCGCGCGGACCGGGAAGAAGTACATGGTCTACTACTCCGAGCGCATCCACGTGGAGGCCGCGGTGCTCGCCACCCAGCTCATCCAGAAGGGTGCGATCGGCAAGGTCCTGCAGGTCACCGGCATGGGCCCGCACCGCTTGGGCGATCCCTCGACCCGTCCCGACTGGTTCTTCGAGCGGGCCCGCTACGGCGGCATCCTCACCGACATCGGCTCGCACAACTTCGAGCAGATGCTCACCTTCACCGGCTCCGAGGACGCGGAGATCCTCTCCTCCTCGATCGGCAATTTCGGCCACCCCGAGCATCCCGAGCTCGACGACTTCGGCGACGCGCACGTCGCGCTGTCCTCCGGGGCCACGGGCTTCGTCCGCGTGGACTGGTTCACCCCGTCGGGCCTGCGCACCTGGGGCGACGGCCGCACCTTCGTGGTCGGCACCGAGGGCTACCTCGAGCTGCGCAAGTACGTCGACGTCACCACCGACAACGGCCCCAACCAGGTCATCCTGGTGGACTCCGAGGGCGAGCACCGCCTCGAGGCCGACGGGAACGTCGGCTACCCCTTCTTCGGCGAGCTGGTGCTCGACGTGCTACACCGCACCGAGAACGCGATGACCCAGGAGCACGCCTTCAAGGCCGTCGAGCTGGCGCTGAAGGCGCAGGAGGCGGCGAAGGAGCTCACCGGCCGCTGAGCCCGACGTCTCGTCGAGTCCGACACGAGGGGCCTGATGCGCACACGCGCGTCGGGCCCCTCCGTCATGCTCGGGGTGCTCACGCCGCTCTGACCAGCACGCTCTCGCACAGCGCCTGCACGCAGTCGGCGAGGCGGAAGCCCTCCCCGCCCGTGGTGGCGGCGATCCGTTCGGGGTCTTGGCCGTCTGGCGTGCCGGGAGCTCTGCCAGCCGTCGTGGAGTGATCCTCGCCGACCGGACCGTCACCCTCGGCTTCGTCAGCCGCCGCCGCTCCGGCTCCTCCCTCGGTGCAGGGTGCCGTGTCGTCCGTCGGCACATCCGGGCGGAGGATCAGCCGCTCGAGCATCGCGGGCCATCGTGCCTGGACCGGGCGGCCGGCCTCGTCGAGCACCTGGAAGCGCGGCGTCCAGGCCGACGGGGCCGCCGTTGCGCCCGTCGACGCGGCCGCCGATGAGACTGCTGACGGAGCGAGCTCCCGGGACGCTGCCGGCTGAGCCCTGCTGCCCGAGGACGCGGACCGGCTATGGACCAGCCGCAGCCCGCCCTCGTGGACCATCACGTGGTGGCGCCGACACAGCAGCGCGAGCTCGTCAAGATCCGTCGACCCCCCCTTCTGACCAGGGCGTGAGGTGGTGGGCGTCCAGGTGCTTGCTCTGGTGGCAGCCGGGGAACACGCAGGTCCCGTCGCGGAGCCGAAGGGCGCGACGCTGGGCCCGGGAGGCGAGGCGCCGGGCGCGTCCGAGGTGGAGGATCTCCCCGTGGACGTCGGAGATGGCGAGCGAGACCTTCCCGGTGCAGGCGAGTCGCTCGGCGGTGCGGGGCTCGAGGGGCCCGCCGCCGACGACGCCGCAGCGCGGAAGCGTTCCCGCGGGAACGTCCTCGACGAGCGACTCGGCGCTGACCTGCACGACCACGAGGTGGCGGTCCTCGCCGGAGCGGTCGTCGGGCTCGGCGTCGAGATAGGTGCGGGCGATGTCGTGGAGGGCATCGGCCCGACGCTGTTCGAGAGTCGCCTCAGCGGTGATCTCGGCGCAGCGCTCGGCGATCGCGTCGGGAGCCTCTTGGCCGACGGGGCCACGCCCAGTAACGGCGGCAGTTAAGGCGGGTCCGGACTCGGCGGGTCCGGCGGTGCCGCGAGCCTCGGCGAAGGCGCCTCGGTCCGCCGCGCGCGACGACGATGCGGAGCGAGTGGCCGCCTCGATGCTCGCGACCGGTTCCGTGCTCGACGGCGGGGCCGTGCCGTCGCGGTCCAGCGCCAGTTCGAGGGCGGAAAGGAGCTCGGCGCCGGTCTCCGCGGGCAGCACCGCGCGGATCTCGACCATGCCGTCCTCCCGCACATGCCAGCGCGCCTCGCGGCGCGAGTCCTGGTCGAGCCGGGAGCCGTCGACCGCCCGGAACGAGGAGACCGTGCGCGCGAGCTGGGAGGCGGTCATCGCGCGGGCCATCTCGACCAGGACCTCCTCCTCGACGCGATCCGCGACGCGGGTGATCTCCCGGACCTTGGAGAAGGAGAGCCGCCCGGCGCGGAACTCGGCGACGGTCAGCGGCAGCTCGGGCAGTGCGCGGGCGACGCGGAGGTGCTCCCGGGCGGTGCCGGCGGCCATCGAGCAGGCCCAGCCGAGCCAGTGCGCGGTCGACTTCAGCCCCTCGTAGAACCGCACTCCCTCGCGCGCGTCGAACTCCGCGAGCATCAGCAGGAACTCGCACGTGGCCTGGGCGATCACCGCGGCCTGGCTCTGGATCCGTCGGCCGAGCCGCTCGGCGCCGTCACGGTCGAGCCGCGCGGGCGGAGCGGAGCCGGACGGGGGCGGGTCGATGTCGGGGCTGGGCGGTGGTGGGGCGATGAGGGTCATGACGTCCTCCGACCGGGTGACGGGAGTGCGGCTCCCCAGTCCAGCCGAGACCGCCGCGGAATGCACCCTCAGCTGCACGGATGTGGATCGGTACGCGGTGTGGAGGAACGGTCGCGCAGGCGCGGAGGGGGCCGACGGGGCGAAGAGGTCGGGAGGGTGCGGGGTGAGGGACGACGAGATGACGTGGGAGCACGAGGCGGCGGAACGCGACGCCCTCTTGTCATAGTTAGCAATGCGAACTACTATCGGTCGCCGTGACCAGAACACCGCCGCCCCACCAGGACCCGTCGGCCGCCGACCCCGCCCTCGCCGAGCTCCCTCAGCACCTCGCGCTCGTGTGCAGCCAGTTCGCCCGGCTCGCCGCGCGGCGCTCTGACGTCGGCGTCGGCACGGTGTCCTGGCGGGTGGTGGCGACGATCGAGCGTCTCGGGCCGCTGCGCCTGAGCGAGATCGCCGAGCGCGAGCGGGTCTCCCGCCCGACGGCCACCACTGTGATCAAGCGGCTCGAGGAGGAGGGGCTGGTGCGCCGCGAGGCGGACCCGACCGACTCCCGCTCCTCGCTGGTCAGCACCACCGAGGCCGGCTCCGCGCAGCTGGCCGCCTGGCGCGGGCAGCTCGCCACCGGCGTCGGCTCCCTCCTCGAGCCCCTGGCGACCGAGGATCTCGCGACCCTGGCCCGCGCCTCCGAGATCCTCGCGGACCTCCTCGAGTCCCACGACCGCTGACCCGTCGGCGACGCCCCTCGGGCGGACCGGCCGCGTCACCGACCATCCCTCCTCTCCCCGGAAGAAGCACCGCATGACCTCGACGGACACCGATCCCTCGACATCCCCCTCCACGGGCGCAAGCTCCTCCGCGCCCACCCTGCGCGACGCCTTCCACCAGCCGCGCGCGGTGTGGGCGATCGCCTTCGCCGCGACCGTGTCCTTCATGGGCATCGGCCTGGTGGACCCGATCCTCCCCGCGATCAGCACGCAGCTGGACGCCTCCCCCTCGCAGGCGATGCTGCTGTTCACCAGCTATCTCTTCATCACCGCGATCGCCATGTTCTTCACCAGCTGGTTCGCCTCCGCCGTCGGTGTGAAGCGCACGCTGATGATCGGCCTCGTGCTCGTGGTGCTCTTCGCGGCGCTCGCCGCCGGGGCGGGCTCCGTCAACGAGATCATCGGCCTGCGGGCGGGCTGGGGCCTCGGCAACGCCCTGTTCATCTCGACCGCGCTCGCCGCGATCGTCGGCGCGACCGCGGGCCCGAGCGGCGGCGCGATCATCCTCTACGAGACCGCGCTCGGGATCGGCATGGCGCTCGGGCCGCTGCTCGGCGGCCTGCTCGGCTCCGTCTCCTGGCGCGCCCCCTTCGCCGGCACCGCGACACTGATGGGCATCGGCGCGCTTGCGATCGCGGTGCTGCTGCAGCGCGAGGCGAAGCCCGCGCACGTCTCGCCGCTCGCGGCCCTGCGGGCGCTGGGGAATCCGGCGCTGCGCACCCTGGCGCTGACCGCGATCTTCTACAACTTCGGCTTCTTCACACTGCTGGCCTACTCCCCCTTCCCGCTCGAGGCCGCCGCGGCCGCGCACGGCATGGAGTTCGGCGCGATGGGCATCGGCGGGGTGTTCTTCGGCTGGGGCCTCGCGCTCGCGATCACCTCGGTGTTCGCCGCGCCCGTGCTGACGCGCCGCCTGGGCCTGATCCCGACGCTGCTGACCACGCTCGGCCTGCTCACCGTGCTGATGGCGGTGCTCGCCCTGGTGCACACCTCGATGGCCGCGATGATCGTGCTGATCGTGATCGGCGGGCTGCTGCTGGGCATCATGAACACGGCGCTGACCGAGACGGTCATGGAGGCCACCGACCTGCCGCGCGGCGTGGCGAGCTCGGCGTACTCGGGCGTGCGCTTCCTGGGCGGCGCGATCGCGCCGGCCGTGGCGGGCCCCCTCGCGGCGGCGACCACCGCCGGCGCCCCCTACCTGCTCGCGGCGCTCGCCCTCGCGCTCAGCATGGCCATGCTGACGATCGGCCGACGGCACCTCGCCGCGGTCGGCCAGGAGCACCATCTGAGCGCCGCCGAGGAGGCCGAGGCGATCACCGCCGGCGACGAGGTCTGACAGCCGGCGGGCCGACGGGCGGTCGGGCTGGCCGGCGATCGGGTCGGCCGACGGGCGATCGGCCGACGGGTGGGGCCCCGGGACGCGAGGAGGCATCCCGGGGCCCTCGTCCATCCGGCAACCTGCGCGAAGGTTCCCGTCGGACGCCCACCTTGCTAAGCTGTTGCGTGTTCCAAAACATGCGTTCTGCTATGCAAAACGCACGACGGGGTGCGATGCTCGAGCAGCTGCCCTCGCCACCCTCGGGGCATCGCATCGCGGCGTCCCCGCGATCTCGCATCGACCAGGAGGTCCCGTGTCCGACGTCGCCCCCGCACCCCGGCTCGACCGCTCCCGCCTCGGCTCCCAGCCGCAGCTCGGGGCCTCCGCCCCGCTGGACCCGGCGCGTGCCGGCATCATCCACCTGGGCCTCGGCGCCTTCCACCGCGCGCACGCCGCTGTGCACACGGCCCGCGCCCTCGCCGCGGAGGAGGGCGACTGGGGCATCATCGGCTTCGCGAACCGCTCGCGCTCGGTGATCGAACCGATGGCCAGGCAGGACGGGATCTACTCCGTCCTCGAGATGTCCGACGCGGGCACCCGCGCGGACCTGGTGGACGTGCACCGCGGGTTCGGCGTGATGACCGAGGAGCCGGACCGGGTGGTGCGCGAGATCGCGGACCCGCAGCGCCGCCTGCTGACCCTCACCGTCTCCGAGGGCGGCTACTACGTCTCCCCGCGCACCGGCCGGCTGGACGCGGACGACCCCGCCCTGCGCGCCGACCTCGAGGGCGCCGGCACGCCGCGCACCGTGATCGGCCTGCTCGCCCGGGGCCTCGCCTCCCGCGCCGAGGGCGGGGAGCCGTTCACCGTGCTGCCCTGCGACAACGTCTCCGCCGCCGGCCGCACCGCACGGCGGATGGTGGAGGAGTTCCTCGAGATCTCGAGCGCCCCCGAGGACGTGCTGCGCTACGTGCGGGAGCACGTCTCCTTCCCCGACGCGATGGTGGACCGGATCGTCCCGGCCACCACCGCGGCGACGAGCGACGAGGTCGCCGCGCTGCTGGGCGTGCGGGACGAGGCCCCGGTGCGCGCCGAGCGGTTCTCGATGTGGGTGGTCGAGGACGACTTCGCCGCGGGACGCCCCGCCTGGGAGCGCGGCGGCGCGATCCTCACGCCCGACGCCTCCGAGGTCGAGCGCTACGAGCAGGTGAAGCTCCGCCTGCTCAACGGCCCCCACTCCCTGATCGCCTATCTCGGGGCGCTCGACGGCCGGGTCATCATCCCCGAGGCCTTCGACCAGGACTGGATCGCGGAGGCGACGATGCGCCTGATCCGCGACGAGATGCTGCCCACCGTCGACCAGCCCGCGGGCTTCGACCCCGACGCCTATCTCGAGGACCTCGCGCACCGCTGGCACAACCACGACCTCGGCCACCGCACCCGCCAGGTGGGGTCCGACGGGTCGATGCGGCTGCCGCAGCGGATCCCCGTCCCGGCCCTGCACCATCTCGAGGCCGGCCGCACGCCCGCGCTGCTCGCCCTCACCGTCGCCGCCTGGTTCGCCTGCGTCGTCCCGCCGCGCGGGTTCGACCCGGGCGAGCAGGCGCGCGCGATGACCGACCCCGCGCAGGCCCGTCTGCAGGAGGTCGCCGCCCAGGCGACCACCCCGGCGGAGCATGCGAGGATCCTGCTCGAGAGCGGCTGCCTCACCGAGGAGCTCGCCGCCCGCGAGGAGTTCACCGACCTGGTCGGCGCACTGCTGACCACCCTCCTCACCTCGGGTCCGCGCGCCGCAGCCGCCGAGGCCCTGGACGCATCCCTGAAGGAGAACCGCTGATGAAGGCCCTGTTCATCCACGCCGCCGAGGACGCCCGCCTCGAGGACGTCCCGACCGTCGAACCCGCGGAGGGCCAGGTGCGGCTGAAGGTCGCCTACGTCGGCATCTGCGGCTCCGACCTGCACTACTACTACAACGGCGCGAACGGCGCCTTTGTCATCACCGAGCCGCTGATCCCGGGCCACGAGCTCTCGGCCGTGGTGGACCTGGACCCCAGCGGCGAGCTCGCCCCGGGCACCCCCGTCACCGTGCACCCCGCCCGCTACGGCACCAGCGCCCGCGGCATCGAGGACCGCCCCCACCTGTGGCCGGGCGGCGACTACCTGGGCAGCGCCTCGGTGACCCCGCACCGTCAGGGCGCCGCCGCCGAATACCTCGTGATCGACCGCGCGAACCTGCGCGTGCTGCCGGAGTCGCTGCCGCTGGAGCGGGGCGCCCTGGCCGAGCCGCTGGCCGTGTCCCTGCACGCGGTCACGATCGCGGGCGACGTGGCGGGCAAGGACTGCCTCGTGCTGGGCGCGGGGCCGATCGGTCTGCTCGCCGTCGCCTCGCTGCTGCACCGCGGCGCCGCCTCCGTGCACGTCACCGACGTGCGTCCCGAGCCGCTCGAGCGCGCCGCCGCCCTCGGCGCGCAGCGCACGATCCTGGTCACCGAGGAGACGCCCGAGGCGAACTCCTACGACGTGGTCCTCGAGTGCTCGGCCGCGCCGGTCTCGCTGTCCTCCGCGGTCAAGGCCGTGCGTCCCGCGGGGATCATCGTGCAGGTCGCGATCCTCCCGGACCAGGACATCCCGGTGAACCTCGCCGCGCTCGTGTCCAAGGAGGTCCAGCTGCGCGGCACCCAGCGCTTCGACGTCGAGATCGACGAGGCGATCACGCTGCTCGAGGGCGATGCGCGCTTCGACGCCGTGGTCACCCAGACGATCCCGCTCGAGAAGGCGGCAGAGGCCTTCGCCACCGCGCGGGACGCCTCCCGCTCCGCCAAGGTGCTGCTGGCCCTCTGAGCCCGTCCGCCGCCCGCCCGACCTCCCAGGAGACCCGCATGACCGACACCGCCCGTCCCCCGCTCCCCGAGCGCACCGCCGCCGCCCGCCTGATCGTCGTGATCCGTGGCCGTGAGGCGGACCAGTACGCCCCTGTGCTCGAGACCCTCGCGGGCGCCGGCATCCGCTCGGTCGAGCTGACGCTGTCCACGCCCGGCACACTCGAGGCGCTGCCGGAGCTGCTCGAGCGCTTCGGCGACCGGATGGACATCGGGATCGGCACCGTCACCGATCCGTCGGACCTGGCCACGGCCGTGCGGCAGGGCGCGCACTACATCGTCACCCCGATCACCCGTGCGGACCTGCTCGAGGTGGCCGCCGAGGCCGGCATCGCGATCGTGCCCGGCGGGCTGACCCCGTCCGAGCTGCACGCGGGCTGGGCCGCGGGGGCGGCGGCGGTGAAGGTGTTCCCCGCCTCGGTCGTGGGGCCCGGCTACGTGAAGGACCTGCGCGGCCCCTTCCCGGGGATCCGCGTGGTGCCCTCGGGCGGCGTGGACCTCGAGGCCGCGCAGGCCTGGCTGCGCGCCGGGGCCGACGCGGTCTCCGTCGGCGGGCCGCTGCTGGGAGATGCGCTCTCCGGCGGGAGCCTCGAGGCGCTCGCGGAGCGGGCGGCGCAGTTCGTCGCCGTGACCACGCGAGAGGCCGGGGCATGAGCGCACGCGCCCGTGTGGTGACCGTCGGCGAGACCATGGCGCTGCTGCGCAGCAGCATGATCGGCTCGCTCGCGCATCTCCCGTCGGTCGACATCTCCCTGGGCGGCGCCGAGTCGAACCTCGCCATCGGGCTGCAGCGGCTGGGGGTGCAGGCCGCCTGGATCAGCCGGGTCGGGGCCGATCCGCTGGGCACGCGGGTGGTGCGGGAGATCCGGGGCGAGGGCGTCGAGGTGCGCTGCGCGGTGGATCCCGAGCGGCCGACGGGGCTGATGCTGAAGTCCCGCCCGACGGGCACGACCACCCGTGTGGACTACTACCGCGCCGGCTCCGCGGCCTCCACCCTCTCCCCCGCGGATCTTCCCGACGGGCTGATCGAGGAGGCGGAGATCCTGCACGTCAGCGGCATCACCCCGCTGCTGTCCCCCTCCGCGCGGGAGGCCGTGCGCGTCGCCGTGGAGCGCGCGGTCGCGGCGGGCACCACGGTGAGCCTCGACGTGAACCACCGCTCCCGCCTGGGCTCCGCCGAGCATCTCGCCGAGCTGCTGGAGGACGTGCTCGAGCACGTGGACGTCCTCTTCGGCGGCACCGAGGAGCTCGCGCTGCTGGCCCCGCAGATCGACGGGAGTGACGCCCGCGCGCTCCTGGCCGCGCTCGCCCGGCCCGGCCGCGAGGTGGTCGCGAAGCTCGGCCCCGACGGCGCGGCCGCGCTCGTGGACGGGCAGCTGCACGAGGCCGCCGGGCACCGCGTGGACGTGGTCGACACGGTCGGCGCCGGGGACGCCTTCGTCGCCGGCTATCTCAGCGCGCGGCTGGACGGACAGGACGTGGCAGGCCGGCTCGAGCGCGCGAACGCCTGCGGGGCGCTGGCCTGCACCGCTCCCGGGGACTGGGAGGGGGCGCCCGACGGCGCGGCGCTGGAGGCGTTCCTGCACGGCGGGGAGGCGGATCCGGTCTCGCGGTGAGCGGGGCGGCGCGAGGACTCCACGCCGGATCCCGTGCGCCGGTCAGCGCTCGAGGGAGTGTCTCGACCTCGCCTCGACTCCTCGGATGTGCTCCTCCACAGCGCGCCGGGCGCTCTCCGGGTCGCCGGTGGCGAGCGCGCGCCGCACCGCGTCGTGTTCGGCGAGGGACACCTGGACGTCATCGACACCCTCGGGGCCGAAGAGACGGAAGCGCTGCACGTGGACGGGCAGCGAATCCAGCGCGGAGCGGAGGAACCTGTTCTCGCACGCCTGCCCGATGAGGGTGTGGAACTCGGCGCTCAGCTCCAGGTACTCGCGATAGTGCTCGTAGGCCGGCCCGACCTCCACTCGGCGCGAGCGCTCCAGGTTCTCCCGAAGGGCGTTGTCGAGCCCCTCTGCGCCTGCGGCCTGGGCGGCGATCTCCGATTCGAGGAGCAGCCGCGCATGCATGAGCTCGACGACCTCCTTGTCGGAGAGGAGTGGCGCGACCGCGTAGCCGCGCATCGGCGCCCGGACCACCAGCTGAGATCCGGCCAGTCGACCGAGGGATTCCCTGATCGGGGTCTGGCTCACGCCGAGGCGTGCCGCCAGGGCCTGGACGCGAAGCGGCGCCCCGGGGGCGAGGGACCCGTCCATGATCATCTCCAGGAGTCGATCGTGGACGGCGTCGGTCAGCGGGACTCGCGCGACTGTCTCATCCACCATGATTCTCCTCGTCTTCGGCGACAGCTGATGCTCTGCTGCGCCGGCCTGCGCCTCGGCGAAAATGCTCGAGCACGACGCCGTGGTCCTGCTCCCCTTCTCCGGACTGCACGATCTCGTCGAAGACTCCCTTCAGCATGCGCGTCAGCGGAGCGTGTGCCTCGAGCCGCTCAGCGGCATCGGAGGCGTAGACGAGATCCTTGAGCTGATTGGCGGCGCTCCCGCCCAGGCTGTAGTCGCCGTCGAGCAGCTTCTCCTTCTTCAGGGAGAGCACTGCGCTGGAGGCGAGTCCTCCCTCGAACACCTCCACGAGCAGCCTCGGGTCCACCTCTGCCCGCTCCGCCAGGGCGATGGCCTCGCCGATCGCGCTCAGCGTTCCGGCCACGACGACCTGGTTCGCGAGCTTCACCAGCGACCCGGTGCCGGGATCCCCGAAGCGGACGACAGTGCGGCCGAGCGCTCGCAGGACGGGTTCGAGCTCGACGAAGTCCCGCTCCTCGGCACCGACCATGAGGCTGAGGGTCGCCTCCCGCGCCCCGCGATCCCCGCCGGACATCGGTGCGTCGGCCACGCGGATGCCCCACGGCGCGAGGTCGGAGGCGAGCTCCTCCACCTGCGCAGGCGACGTCGTCGACATGATCACCAGGAGCGGCCGGACGCGGCTCCATGCCTCCAGGACCTCCTCGGTGAGGTTCCCGCGCAGATGGGGCACATCGGGGAGGACCGACAGGATCACGGCCGCGTCGATCCTGGCCAGCTCGTCGCGGACCTCGGCGCCCTCGTCCGCGAACGGCCGAGCGATCTCGCGGGTCCTGTTCCACACCTGGAGCGGGATCCCGGTGCGCAGCAGGTTCCGAGCGATCGGTGCGCCCATCGGACCGAGCCCGAGGACCGCTGTCGTGCTGGCCATGACATACACACCTTGTCGTCGATGGTTGCGGGAACACTCCGGCCTGATTATATATTGTGTACTATCTGGTCCGGCCAGACGTCCCACTGCGAGGAGGCAGCCCCGATGGCGCTGACGCCCTACCCGGCATCCGATTTCCCCACCACCCCCACGGCGATCGTCACCGGGGCCGCGTCCCCGCGCGGCATCGGCCGCGCGACCGCACATCGACTCGCAAAGGACGGCTGGGCCGTCGCGGTGATCGATCTCGACCAGGCGGCCAGTGAGGGCGTCGCGGCGGAGGTCGCCGATCGGCACGGCGTTCCCACCCTCGGCCTCGGGGTCGACATCAGCGACGAGAAGGCGGTGGTCGAGGCCGTCTCCCGCATCGAGGCCGAGCTGCCGCAGATCGTCGGCCTCGTGAACAACGCGGGAGTCTCCTCGCCCGTCCCGTTCCTCGAGGTCACCTCGGAGGAGTGGAAGCGGGTCATCGACATCAACGTCAACGGCACCTTCTACGTGACCCGTGCCGTCGCTCCGATCATGGTGGAGCATTCCCTCGGTCGTATCGTGAACATCGCTAGCGCCTCTGCGCAGCGGGGCGGCGGGGTGTACGGCCGTGCGGCGTACTCCGGGTCCAAGGCCGCGCTCATGGGGATCGCCAAGACCCTCGCGCGGGAGCTCGGCCCCTACGGGATCACGGCCAACACCGTCTCCCCCGGCTCGATCGACACCGACATCATGGGCGGCCGACTGACCGACGAGCGCAAGGAGTTCCTCCTGAAGGAGCTCCCTGTGGGACGAGTCGGCACCGTCGACGACGTCGCCGGTGTCATCAACTTCCTCCTCGGTCGCGAGGGCGGCTATCTCACCGGCGTGACCTACGACGTCAACGGCGGCTCCCACATCGCCTGACCGACCTCCCCATCCCACCTGGGCAGGCGCTTCTGTCCTGCCCGACAGAAAGGAACCACGATGGAGTGGATAGAAGAGACCGGCTGGGAGAGCTGGCTCGGCACCGGCGGCCTCATCGGCGTCGCAGTCGTCGCCGTCCTCCTGCTTCTGCTGATGGTGATGCACTTCAAGGTGCATGCCTTCCTGGCGCTCATCATCGTCAGCCTCCTGACCGCGCTCGCAGCCGGCATTCCCGTCGGCAACGTCGTGGACACGCTCGTCGCCGGCTTCGGCAGCACCCTCGGGAACGTCGCGCTCCTCGTGGCGATCGGAGCGATGCTCGGCGCGCTCGTGGAGACCTCAGGGGGAGCACGCGCCCTCGCCGAGAAGATGATCGACGTCTTCGGCGAGCACCGCGCTCCCTTCGCCCTCGGCGTCGCCTCGCTGTTCATCGGCTTCCCCATCTTCATGGATGCCGGTTTCGTGCTGATGATCCCGATCGTCTACGCCGTCGCGCGGCGGCTCGGGATGAACCTGATCGCCGTCGGACTTCCGGTCGCGGCAGCGCTGTCCACCATGCACGTGTTCCTGCCGCCGCACCCGGGCCCTGTCGCCGCGACGGAGTTCGTCGAGGCGAACCTCGGGTACGTGCTGCTGCTCGGCCTCCTGGTCGTGTTCCCGATCTGGTGGGTCTCCGGCCATCTCTGGGGCAAGGTCGCCGCCAGGCGCTTCTTCGTGGACGTCCCGGATGCAGTGTTCGGCGAGCTGACCGGCGAGGAGGAGGAGATCGAGAATCCCCCGGGACCGGGGACCGTGGTGTTCCTCCTGCTGCTCCCGCTCTTCCTGATCCTCCTCAACACCGGCCTGGACGCCCTGGGCACCGCCGGCGTGGTGGATGCCGAGGCCGGCTGGGTCGAGGCTCTGCGCATGCTCGGCCAGACCCCGGTGGCCCTGCTGATCGCGGTGATCGCCACGACGGCCCTGCTCGGCTTCCGCCGCGGAAAGAGCGGCACGGCGATCGAGCGGACGCTGGACAACGCGCTCGGCCCGGTCTGCTCGGTCATCCTCATCACCGGCGCGGGAGGCATGTTCGGCGGCGTGCTGCGAGCCACCGGGATCGGTGACGCGATCGCCGACTCGCTCTCGGCGCTCGGCATTCCGCTGATCCTCGCGGCCTACATCATCGCCGCGGCGATCCGCGTCGCCCAGGGATCGGCCACGGTCGCCCTGACCACAGCTGCAGCGCTGGTCGCGCCCGGAGTGCTCGCGAGCGATCTGAGTCAGCTGCAGGTGGCGTGCATCGTGCTCGCCCTGGCCGCCGGCTCCGTGCTGGCGGGACACGTCAACGATTCAGGGTTCTGGCTGGTCTCCAGGCTCCTTCGGATGGACGTGAAGACGACCCTCCGCACCTGGACCGTGCAGCAGACCATCGAGTCCCTCACCGGGTTCGTGCTGGTCCTGGTCATCTACGGGATCATCTCCCTCGTCTGACCTGCTGCGCACAGGAAGAGGCGCCTCCGCGGAAACCGCGGAGGCGCCTCTCTCTTCACCGTCGCCTACACGGCGAGATCAGTCCTGCGCGTCGACCCGCGCGAATCGCGGATGCTCGAGGACGTCGGGGTTCACGAGGTTCCTGGGACTGCGCCCGGCGAGCACATCGGCGACGCCCTCCAGGGCGCGTCGCTTGAGCTCGGTGTAGGACTGCTCCGTGTACCAAGCGGCATGGGGCGTGAGCACGACGTTGTCGAGCGCGGTGATCGGGTGCGTCGCCGGCAGCGGCTCCTGGGGGAGGTCAGAGTAGAGGTAGCACTCGGTACGACGAGGCATGGGCGGGCGCGGAGAAGACGGAGAAGCGCGCTTCGGCCGCCGCCCCGCCAGAACTCGCCCTCCTCCTCGGTGGTGGCGAGGATGTCCCGCTCGAGGAAGTCGCGGCACTGCGGCTCCATCCGGTCGAGCGTTCCCGGGCTGGAGATGAGGTAGTCAAGGAACATCAGGTGCGGTGTGCACGAGTAGTACGGCGCGACCTCGTCGTGCGAGAGGCTCGCGTAGATGGACTCGTTGTTCTCGCCGCCCTCGAGGATCCCGGACTGCATCGCCGTGCAGACCTCGCCCTGTCCCATCGGCGCGCCCGAACCGCCCATGAGTCGCAGCATCGCGATGTTCGTGTCCATCGAGGGGATGCGTCCTCGATCAGTAGACGACGTCCGGAACCGACAGCTAGTTGATGCGGTCATTGGGGATGCAACGGCTTCGCACCGGCCCGACGCAGTTGTCAGCGTGGCTCCACTGCTTTGCGTTCCACTCTTCGAAACGCTAGCTTCATTAGGCGTGACACACACGGACAGCGCGGGACCCCGTCGGCAACGACTCTCGAGGATCCAGCTCTCGACGTCGAGGCAGCGGGGGCAGCCCCGGAGAGAATGGACCCCATGACGACGACGCCCTCCCCCGGCCCTTCCCCCGTCGGCAGCGTCGACAAGGCGCTGTCCCTGCTCGAGGTCCTCGCCGAGGCGGGGCCCGAGGGGATGACCCTGCGCGACATCTCCGCCGAGAGCGGCCTGAACAAGGCCTCGGCGCACCGGCTGCTGCGCGCGCTGATGCATCGGGGCTTCGCCGAGCAGGCCGTCACGGACCAGACCTACCGCCTGGGGGCTGCGCTCCCGCTGCTCGCGAGCAGCTTCGAGCGGGAGGAGAACCTCCCCGTCCTCATGGCGCCGGCCCTCGCCGCGATCTCGCAGGAGGTCCAGGAGCTGGTGCACCTGGGCCGCCTGGACGGGCCGCACGTGCTCTACCTCGACAAGGTCGAGCCCGAGCGCGCCCTGCGGGTGTGGTCACGGGTGGGCAGCCGGGAGCCCGCGGCCCGCACCGCGATGGGCCGGGCGATCCTCACGGCCGACGGGGTCCGCGGCGCGGGCCTGGAGTCCTACGCCCGAGCCACCGAACGGGACGACGACGGCCGCGCCGTGACATCTGCCCATCTCGCGGCGGTCATCGCCGAGGCGGAGCAGCGCGGCTGGGCCTCCGAGATCGAGGAGAACGAGGCGGGGATCGCCTGCGTCGGCGTCGCGCTGGTGCGCCCCGGCGGGCGGTCGCTCGCGGTGAGCGTGACCGGACCGATCGAGCGGATGGATGCGGCGCGGCGCGAGGAGGTCGGTGCGCTCCTGCGGGAGCACGTGGCGGCGCTCGCGCCGACGGGGTTCACCGTCGCGGAGCTCGGCTGAACCCGCGTCTCACAGCCCCAGCACCACCGTCGCGATCGTGAAGTAGATGATCAGTCCCGTCGCGTCGCAGAAGGTCGAGATGAACGGGTTGGAGAACACGGCCGGGTCCGCGCCGATCCTCTTCGCGAGCAGCGGCATCAGCCCGCCGACGATCGCGGCCATGATGCAGATCGACAGCAGCGTCAGCCCCATCACGATCCCGATCGACAGGCCGTAGACGAGCCCGGAGACCACGAAGCCGAGGGATCCGAGCACCGCCCCGAGCACGGCGCCGACGCGCAGCTCCCTCCACACCACCCGCGGCAGGTCCCGCACGCGCACCTCCCCCACGGCGAGGGCGCGGGTGACCGTGGTCGCGGCCTGGTTGCCGGTGTTGCCTCCCGTGCCGGTCAGCAGCGGGATGAACAGGGCGAGCACGACCACCTGATCGAGCCGGTCCTCGAAGATCTCCAGCACCTGCACGGTGAGGATCGCGGAGATCGCCAGCACCAGCAGCCACACGATGCGCGAGCGGACCACACGCAGGATCGGGGTGGCGAGATAGGAGCGGGTCAGCGGCTCGGAGCCGCTGGTGCGGGCGGAGTCCTCGGCGTTCTCCCGCTCGATGATCTCCACCGCGTCATCGACAGTGAGCACTCCCACGAGCCGCTCCTCCGCGTCGACGATCGGCATGGCCAGCAGCTTCGCGGCGAAGAAGCGCCGGGCGGCCTCCTCCCGGTCGTCGGTCGCCAGGGCGCGGACCGCCTCGTGGGCGAGGTCGCCCACGCGCTCCTCCGGATCGGTCAGCAGCAGACGGCGCAGGCCCACCACCCCCAGCAGCACCCGGGAGGAGTCCACGACGGGCAGGAGGTACACGGTCTCCGCGTCCTCGCCGCGCTCGCGCACCTCGGCGAGCGCCTCGGCGACGGTCTGCTCGGGGCGCAGCGCGAGCACCTCCGGGGACATGTAGCGCCCGATGGCGTGGCGCGGGTAGCCGAGCACCGCGGTGGTCATCGCCCGCTCGTCGGCGTCCAGGCCGTGCATGAGGCGCTCGGCGACGGAGGCGGGCAGCTCGTCGAACAGCGAGGCGCGGTCGTCGGGGTCGAGGTCGCCGATGATCTCGGCGACCTGCGGGGTGCGCAGGGCGGAGATCAGCTCGGCCTGGTGGTCGGAGCTGAGGCCCTCGAAGACGGCGAGAGCGCGGGCCTTGTCCAGCACACGGAAGAGCAGGGCGGCCTCGGTCGCGGGGCGGGCGCCGACGAGGTAGACGAGCTCGCCGGTGGGCAGGAGCTGCGCCTCGCGGGCGAGGTGCTCGAGCTCGGCCTCGCTCTGCGGATCGGTGCGCAGGAGGTCGAGGACGGTGTCGAGAGCGGCGGTGGAGGTCACGGAGCCATTGTGTCCGAGGTGGCCGAGGGCCGGCCCCGCGCCCCCTCGAGCGCGGTGGGCGATGCGCCTAGTCGTCCCCGCGCGCGAGGCGAGACGGCCACCAGATCCTCTTGCCGATGTCGTCGGCCAGCGCCGGGACCAGGAGGGAGCGCACGACGAAGGTGTCGAGCAGCACTCCGAACGCGACGATGAAGGCGAGCTGCACGAGGAACAGGATCGGGATGACGGCGAGCGCTGAGAACGTGGCGGCCAGCACGACCCCGGCCGACGTGATCACGCCGCCGGTGATGGCGAGACCTCGCGTGATGCCGTCCCGTGTGCCGTGCGCCTTGGCCTCCTCCCTGACCCGTGTCATCAGGAAGATGTTGTAGTCGATGCCCAGCGCCACCAGGAAGACGAAGCCGTACAGCGGCACGGCCGCGTCCGCGCCCGGGAAGTCGAGGATCTGGTTGAAGACGATCGCCGAGACGCCCAGCGCCGTCGCGAAGGAGAGCACGGTCGTGAGGATCAGGAGGAAGGGAGCGAGCAGGGAGCGCAGCAGGAGCACGAGGATCACGAAGATCACTCCGAGGACCAGGGGGATGATGAGATCGCGGTCGTGGACGGCCGCGTCGTTCGTGTCGACCGCGGTGGCCGTGACCCCTCCCACGTACACCTGCTCAGAGATCTCGTGCAGCGGCCCGCGGAGCGCGCGCACGTCCTCCGCGGCCTGCTCGGAGTCCGCCGCTTCCACCAGGGTGGCCTGGATCAGCACGTCGCCCTGGGAGACCCTCGCCGCCGGGGATTCGCCGGGGACGAACGACTCGATGCCGCCGTCAGCGCTCAGGGTCGCGGTGGTGGACGAGGAGCCGTCGACCGTGATCGACACTCCATCGATCGCCTCGCTCCCGGCGAGCACCCCCGCCACCTCCTCCATGTCCTCTTCGGGCGTGAGGACGTACACCGGCGAGCCGGATCCTCCGGGGAAGTGCTCGCCGAGCGCGACCTGACCATCTCGCGCCTGGGACTCGCCGAGGACCAGGTCCGACTGCGGGACGCCGTCGGCGCGCAGCTGCGTCAGACCGGATGCACCGACGACCAGCAGCAGAGTCGTGATGATCCAGATCGGTCGGGGGTGGCGGCGCACGAAGCGTGCCACGGCGGCCCACACCCCTCGTGCGGTGGCCTGGGTGCCGGAGGCGGACAGCTCGGGATCGTAGTGCGGACGCCGCGGCCAGAACGCGACCCGCCCCAGCGCGTAGAGGACTGCCGGGAGGAACGTCAGAGCAGCCAGCATCGCGAACGCGATGCCGATCGCCGCGACCGGCCCGAGGGTGCTGTTCGACCGCAGGTCGCTCAGCAGCAGGCACAGCAGGCCGGCGATCACGGTGCCGCCGGACGCCAGCACCGGTTCGATGGTGCCGCGCAGCGCGACGCCGGTGGCGATGCGCTTGCTCCGGTTCTCCCGCAGAGCCTCGCGATATCGCGCGACGTAGAGAAGGGAGTAGTCGGTCGCCGCGCCGATGACCAGGATGAACAGGATCCCCTGCGTCTGTCCGCTGAGGAGGAGGACTCCGGCTTTGGCGAGCCACCAGATGGCGAGCAGCGCGGCGGAGAGCGCGAGGACGCTGGTCAGCAGGACCGCGACGGGGAGGATCACCGAGCGGTAGACGAGCACCAGGATGACCAGCACCGCCGCGAGTGCGACCAGCAGCAGCACGCCGTCGATCCCGGCGAACGCCTCGCTCAGCTCGGCGGAGAATCCGGCAGGGCCGGTGATGTGGAGGCGAACCCCCTCCGGCATGCCCTCCGTGGCCGCGTCCTCGACCTCCGCGAGCACCTCGCCGGTCTCGGCATCCGGGTCCAGCGGCAGGATCGCCTGGACGGCGAGCCCGTCCTCGGAGGGTATGGCCGGTGAGCCGCCCTCCAGCACCCCGTCGACGCCGGCGGCCCGGTCGAGGCTCTCCTGCAGCTCGCCGAGCGCGCTCTTCGACAGCTTCTCGTCCGAGGTGAAGACGAGGATCGCGGGCAGGGAGTCGCTGTCCTGGAACTCATCGAGCCGGCTCTGGACGACCGTGGCATCGGCCGATTCCGGCAGGAAGGTCGTCTGATCGTTCGAGGAGACCTCCTCGACCCGGCCGAAGTAGGGCCCGCCCACCGCGGCCGCGGCAAGCCAGGCGACGATCAGCGCGGCCGGTACGAGAACCCGCAGCCAGCGGGCGAGAGAGCGAGGCACAGGGGGTCTCCTGGAACTGGTTAGCTGAGGAAGTTATTCGCTCAGCATACATATTCTCTGGTGTACGGTTTACGGATGGACGATCGGGAGGACGGCGAGGGGGCGAGCGGCGGCGCCGAGGGCGACGGGTCGCATCGCTGGCTGTACGACCTCGACGCGACCGATCCGCTGTCCGAGCTGATCTCCCGCGACCACGTGAGCCGTGAGGACATCGTCCAGATCGGTCGCCTGATGGGTGCGATGGCGGATCTGCGCCGGGCCGAGGAGGCACTGTCCCTCGCCGGCCGCGAGTACATGCGGCTCGGGACGACCGACATGAAGGCGATCCAGTTCCTGATCGTCTCCGCGAACAAGGGCGAGGCGCCCACGGCGAGCACCCTCTCCGCGCACCTGGGGATATCGAACGCCTCGGTGACGAAGCTGCTCGACCGTCTCGAGCGCGGTGGCCACATCGAACGTCTGGCGCACCCGACCGACCGCAGGTCTCGCACCATTCGACTCTCCGAGCAGACGAAGGCCGCGGCCATGGCGTCGATGGGCAGGGCTCAGGCGCAACGATTCCACGCGGCGGCGAGCCTGACCGCCGACGAGCGCGAGGTCGTGACCAGATTCCTCCAGCACACCGCCGAGGACCTCCGTGACGCCCTGGGGCGCTTCTTCTGATCGATGTCCCGACGATCGCGGGCGCCGACGCCCAGCGATCGTGGTGACCGCGCTCGCGGCCGGGGCGCTGATCGCGCTCGACCGGAGCCTCCTCCGGCTCCTGCGAGCGCGGGGCGCCTCAGCCGGCGAGCGCGGCGTACTCGGGGGCTCGGCTCATGTACTCCGCGTCCCACACATCCATACCCAGGATCCGGGTGCCGGTGACGGCGCCGACGAGCCGGTCGAGGTACCACTCCCAGCCGGGCCCGATGTGCTCGACCATGTCGGCGGGCACGTCGTGGTGGCGCAGCGCGAGATGGGTGAGATCGCCCGCGGCGCCGCCGGCCCCGTCGGAGCCGCCCTCGAGCTCGAGCGAGAGCTTCCAGACCTGGTCCCCGAGTGCGGAGCTGACGGTGAGCAGGCGCTCGCGCTCGCAGGCGTGGATGCTCCACGGGGAGGTGGAGGGCTCGCCGGGCTCGGCGGTCATGGTCACCTCGACGACGCCGCTCGCGGGATCGCCGGAATAGGGCCCGTACCAGGTGGCGAGGTGGTCCGGGTCGGTGAGGTGCTGCCAGATCCGCGTCCGCGAGGCGGGGACGGTGCGGCGCAGCACGAGGTCGCCGCCGTCGAGTCGTCCGGTGATGCTCATGTGCTCTCCCGAGGTCGGTCGCGGCCGGGCCGGCGCGGTGGCGGCACCACAGTAGCCCGGGGACGGAGCGGGGTAGATCCCCGCGCGGCGACGAGCACGCCCGTCGACCTGTCGGCTCATACGGCGGGGCCCTGCCGAGCCTATGGTCAGGCGTTTTCCCTGCCCAGGGGGTCCACGCCCTGGCCGTCCGGAGTGGCTGCGCACGGCGAGCACGCCCACGATGACGTGGCCGAGACGTCAGGCGATGGTGGTGAACGGGGCGGGGTCGGGCTCGGGGAACTCGAAGTCGATGACCTTCTCCCCGGACCCGCCCTGGATCGAGGTTGGCGCCGTGCCGCCCTCAGGTGCGCGGGGATGGACGGCCCAGGTGTCGCCGTCGCCGATCGGGTCGTAGAAGTCCTCCTCGTCGGTGAGCCCCTCGAGCCGCGGGCGCACCTGCTCGCGCATGTGGAACTCGATCTGGTCGACGAGGAGGGTGGGCAGGTCGCCGTCGCGTCCGCGGGGCGCGGCGCCGTCGGGCGTGGGTGCAGTCTCGTCGTGGAACCTGGCAATGCTCCTTCGGGAGTCGTGGCGGTCTGGTCCGGTGTGGTCGGTCTGGCCTGGTCGGCCGGGGAGCGGGTCCGGGGACGGGCTCACCACCCGGCCGGCGGCCACTCCTGGCCGGCGGCGAGCGCGTTGAGCTCGTAGGCGCCCTTCCCGTCGATGCTCTCGCGCAGGATGTCGGCGTGGCCGGCGTGCCGGGCGTTCTCCTCGATCTGGTGCAGGGCGTACCAGCGCAGGCTCCAGCGGGTGCGGCCCTCGAACCAGGGCGCGTCGGGGACGGGCGCGAGCATGTCGAGGTCGGCGGCGCGGATCGCGGCGGCGAGCTCCTCCCCCACCTGGTGCAGCTGCGCGATGAGGGACTTGGGGGTGTCCTCGGGGCGCAGGGCGTCGGGGGCGAGCCCACCCTCGGCCTGCAGCTGCTCCGGGGTGCGCTCGGGGTCGGCGCCCGGTCCGGGGGCGGCGGCGATGGACAGCGCCGCGCCGCCCGCGATGAACAGCACGTGGCGGGCGAGCGCGCCGAGGCTCATCCCGGAGGCGCTCGGGACTAGGGCGAGCTGCTCCTGGTCGAGCCCGTGCAGGGCGGTGGCGACCTGCTCGATCTGCTGCTGGGCGAAGGTGGCGAGGCTGTCGTGCTCGCCGGTGGCCTCGGGGGTCAGGAAAGGCATGGGGTGCTCCTCGGTGGGTGCGGATGCTGACAGGACCCACCCTCCGCACCGGTGCGGACAGGTCCTGTCCGCGAAGCGGGGCAGACTGTGCATCACCAGGACCGCGCACCGGTCGCGGCGAGGAGAGGAGGCACTTTGAGCGACGTGACCACGAGGGCGCTGCGTCTGCTGGCGCTGCTGCAGTCCCGCTCGGTGTGGACCGGGCCCGAGCTGGCCGACGAGATGGGCGTGACCACGCGGACCGTCCGCCGGGACGTGGATCGGCTGCGGCAGATGGGCTATCCGGTGCTGACCTCGGCCGGGCACGGCGGCGGCTACCAGCTCGGCGCGGGCCGGGCCCTGCCGCCGCTGCTGCTGAGCTCCCCGGAGGCGGTCGCGGTCGCCGTCGGCCTGCGGCTCGCCGCCTCGTCCGGCCTCGAGGGGCTTGACGAGGAGGCGCTGCGGGCGCTGGCGGCGCTGGACCGGATCCTGCCGGCGTCCGTGCGCGCGGAGGTCGGCGCGGTCTCCGAGGCGATGGGCGTGATCTCCCGTCACGCTCCCGGCGCCCGCTCGGAGGTGCTGCTGTCCCTGGTCACCGCGGTGCGGGACGGGGTGCGGGTGCGGGTGGACTACGAACGGGCCGACGGCGAGCGGTTCGAGCGGCGGCTCGAGCCGCGCCGGGTGCTGTCGATGGAGGGGCGCTGGTACCTCTTCGCCTGGGACCTGGAGCGGGAGGACTGGCGCACCTTCCGCCTGGACCGCATGCACGAGGTGAGCGCCTCGACCCTGCCGATCACCGACCGCCCCGTCCCGGACATCGAGGCCGCGGTGCGGGAGTCGATCACCCTCAGCGCCTATCCCACCGCCTGCACCGTGCGGATCCTGGCCCCGTACGACGAGATCGCACCCCACATCCCGGCACGCTCCGGCACGCTCGAGGCCGACGGGGAGGGATCCTGCGTGCTCCGCGCCGGCGCCGACGAGCTGACCTGGGTGGCGCTGCACCTGGCCCGGGTCGGCGCGCCGGTGGAGGTCATCGACCCGCCCGAGCTGCTGGAGGAGATCCGGCGGCTCGGCCGCTGGGCGGCGTCGGCCGGGCCGGGGTCGACCAGGCCGGCGCCCGAGCGGTAGGACCCCTGTGTCCTGCGGCGTGCGCGCTCTATCCTGGCAGTGATCCCCGGGGGCGGGCAGCGGATCGCTCCTCCCCGAGGGAGCGGACCCTCCGAACGGACTCGATGCGCCATGACCCCGCGCCGCTCCTCGCCGTCCCCCGCCGCGTCCCGACGTCCGGCCGCGCCCCGGCGCCTCGCCGCCAGGCACCCTGCCGCCGCCGAGCGCGCCCTCGCGCTGAGCGGTGCGCTGCTGCTGGGGGCCGTGCTCACGGGGTGCCTCGCGGGGCCTGCGGCCCCGGAGGCGACCGAGTCCACGTCCGCCCCGGCGACGATCGCCGTCCGCCAGGACGCGCCCCAGGAAGTGCCGCTCGCCCCCGACCCGTCCCCGACGACCCCGTCGGCCGGACAGCATGAGGACCCCGCCGTGAGCGGGAGGACCTCCGCAGAGGACCCGCCGCTGACCCGCACCCGGGTGGCCGGGATCTGGCCTGACGAGGACTGGGAGATCGTCGACCTTCCCGGGAACGCCTGCGCGGGAAGTCTGCCAGAGGCGACCGACTGGGCCATCGGCGAGGACTACTTCCGTTGCGGCAGCGCGGACAAGCGCCTGCTGGTCTGCCGCGCCGTCGAGGGAGGGCAGGTCGGCGAGGCGCTGTGCGTGCGCGATCCGCTCACCCGCTCCGCGGCCCGGATCCGCTCCTCGATGCTCGTCGGCTTCACCTCTCACGCCTCGGAGATGCCGAACCCGCTGGTCGTGGTGCTGGCCGACGGGACGCAGTGCGGAGCCGTGCCGCGCGACGACCTCGAGCACCACGCGGGCCGGCAGTCCTGGCTCCACTGCGGCGCGGACTCGGCGCTGCTGCTGGACCAGACCACCGCGACCCTCTACTTCGACCGCGAGGAGCCGGTGTGGACGGCCGAGCTCGAGGAGCACGGCGGGGAGCCGCGACGGGTCGAGGTGCGGGAGGTGCTCTTCGCCGCGAGCGACGAGGACCTGCGAGAGTGGGGCTTCACCGCCGGCCTGACGGCCGATGAGATCCCGTGAGGGCCGGGGCCTCCGCGAACAACCGGACCCTGGTCAGGGGATGAGCAGGCCGATCGCGGCGAGGACCGTCAGGCCCAGCACCAGCTTGTCGAAGACCGACTGGGAGATGCGGCGGGCGACCTTCGCGCCAGCGAAGGCGGCCAGCAGCACGACCGGCACGAGCAACGCGTCCATCGCGAGGGTCTCGGCGGTGAACAGGCCCAGCCCTGCGGAGAAGGGCAGCTTGAACAGGTTGATCACGGCGAAGAACCACGCCGAGGTGCCCAGGAAGGTCAGCACCGGCATCCGCATCATCAGCAGGTACAGCGACATGACGGGCCCGGCGGCGTTGGCGACCATGGTGGTGAAGCCGCCGAGCAGGCCGTAGCCGATGCCCTGTGCGGTCGCGGCGGCGCCCTTGCGGCTGCCGCGCTCGGACTCGGCGCGGGTCGCAGGCGGAGTGTCGGAGGCCTCGGCCTGTGCGGCGGTGCGCCGGGCGGCCTGAGCGCGGCGGACGAGGGTGAGGGTGACCAGCGCCAGCAGGATCACGCCGATGGTGACGCGCACGGTCACGTCGTCGACCGCAGCGAAGAAGAACACCCCGATGATCACGCCGACCATGGCGCTGGGCAGGAGGCGCACGAGGGTGCGCCAGTCCGGTTCGCGCCGGTACACCCACAGCGCCGTCATGTCGCCGAGGATCAGCAGCAGCAGGAGCGCGGCGGTCGACTCCTTCGCGGGCATGGCCAGCGCGAACGCGCCCGCGGCGAGGGTCGCTGCGCCGGGCAGCGCGGTCTTGGAGAAGCCGACGATCAGCGCGCCGAGCACCACCAGCAGCCAGGAGGTGGTGCTGAGATCGGGGAGCAGGGCGGCGAGGTCGGACACGAAGAGCGAACCTACCAGCGGGCGAGTCTGCGGTGCGCGCGGTGTCCGGAGCCGTCATCCACAGTCCTGCGGAAAGAGATCTTCATCCAGGAGATCCTCGAGATGTCCCGGAGCGTGCCGGCGCCGCCCGCCATCCCTGCCGGCCGTGCGGGGCTCCTCGGAAGGGCACGAGACGATGCGCGGGCTTCACCCGATCCAGTCGGCGCGGACCTCTCCCCCGTCGGCCCCGACCGCGGCGCGCAGCGCGCCGACGACCAGCGCCATCGCGCAGGCGCCGGGGTCCATGACGCCCTTGGCGCTGTCGCCGACGTAGCTGGCGCGGCCGCGGCGGGCGGTGAGCTCAGCGGTGCCCTTCGCGGCGTCGATCGCGGCCTTCTCGGCGGCGCCGAGCGCGTGCGCGGCATCGGCCCCGGAGCCGGCGGCCTCGCGGAGCGCGGCGACGGCGGGGGCGAGGGCGTCGACCATGGTGCGGTCCCCCACCTCGGCCTCGCCGTACTTCTGGATCACGGCCTGGCCGGCGGCGAGCGCCTCGGCGAGCGCGGCGAGGTCCGGGACCTCGCCGTCGTCGGCGGCCTTGGCGAGGTCGCGGTAGAACATGCCGAACAGGGGGCCGGAGGTGCCGCCCACGCCGAGCCAGGCGCGGGACATGGCGGTGACCCAGCCGCGGTAGTCGGCGGGCTCGCCGCCCTCGAGCTCGCGGCCGAGGTTCTTCATGGCGGTGCGGACGTTGTCGCCGAAGTCGCCGTCACCGGCGCGGCGGTCGAGGTCGCCGAGCGCTGGCGCGGCGTCCTCGAGGGTCTCGCGAAGGGTCGTGACGACGAGGCGGCCGAGGTCTTCGGGCAGGGCGTGGTCGGTCATCGGAGTGCTCCTCACCAGGTCAGGGCAGGGGTCTGGACGGGCGCGTCCCAGAGGCGGCGCAGCTCGTCGTCCAGCGGCATCAGCGTCAGCGAGATGCCGTGCATGTCGAGGCTGGTCACGTAGGAGCCGACGAGGCTGCGGCCAACAGCGAGGCCGGCGTCGCCCAGGCGGTGGTGGAGGCGGCGGGCGACGAGGTTCAGCTCGAGCGGGTAGGTGCCCCCGAGGCCATTGACGATGGCGAGCACCTCAGTGCCGCGCTCCAGGCCGAGCTCCTCGAGCAGTGGGTCCAGGAGCAGGTCGGTGAGGCCGTCGGCCGTGGTGAAGGGGACGCGCTGGGCGGCGCGCTCACCGTGGATGCCGACGCCGAGCTCGACCTCGTCGTCGCCGAGTGTGAACTGCGGCTCGTCGTCGCCGGGGTGGGTGCCGGCGGTCAGCGCGAGGCTCATGGTGCGGGCGGAGGCGGCGACGCGTCGGCCTACCTCGGCGACCGCGGCGAGGTCCTGGCCCTCCTCGGCGGCGGCTCCGCACACCTTCTCGACGATCACGGTGGCGGCGGTGCCGCGGCGGCCCGGGCCTCCCCCGTCCGCCGTGTCGGTGGCGAGGTCGTCGTCCACCAGCACGATCTCGGTCTCGACCTGGTCGTCGCCGCTGATCTCGCCGGCGATGCGGAAGTTCAGCACGTCGCCGGTGTAGTTCTTGACGATCTGGACGACGCCGCGGCCCGAGTCCGCGGCCTTGGTCGCCTCGAGGACCTGCAGCGCGGTCGGGCTCGCGAAGACGGCACCGGCGACCGCGACGTCGAGCATGCCCTTCCCGACGAAGCCGGCGTGCAGCGGTTCGTGGCCGGAGCCGCCGCCGGAGACGAGGCCGACCTTGCCCGTGGCGGGCTCGGCACGTCGGACGAAGCGGTGCTCGGCGTCGAGGGCGAGACGGCCCGGATGGCTCAGGACGAAGCCCTCCAGCGCCTCGGGGACGAGCTGGTCGGGGTCGTTGACGATGCTGCGTCGCATGAGGGTCCTTCCCGCGGGCGGATGCTCCGTCCCGACTCTAGCCCGCGACGCTCCTTGCCGCGCCGTGCCCGGTACGCTCGGTCGGAGGGACACGTCGGCGGGGGCCGACGGGTGAGGACGAGGGGGGGACCATGGACGGGGTGCGCCTGGGCTTCGGCGTGTTCGCGACGCTCTTCGCGCTGGTCGTGCTGCTGCTGGTGCTGGTGGCGCTGTGGATGATGTTCTCGGCCGTGCGGGACCTGCTGCGGGCGCGGCGTCTGGCCTCGAGCGGCATCCGGACCGAGGGGCGGGTGATCTCCTCGCACGTGCACTACAGCGGCACCCGGGAGGACCGCTCCAGCCGCGTCGTCGAGACGATCGAGTTCACCACCGATCGCGGGCAGACGGTCCGGGCGAATCCGGTGGTCACGGACGCCGGGACCGTGGACCGCAGCGGCATGAGCGTGACCGTGCTCCACGACCGCGACCGGCCCGAGCGCTTCATCGCCCCGCAGAACGGGCGCGGCATCTCCGCAAGGGGCCCGGTGATGCGGATCGGCTTCGCCCTGGTGTTCCTGGCCGTCATCGGGATCATCGTGAACGGCGGCTGGATGATCCTCGGCCAGCTCCCCTTCTTCTGAGGCGGTGCCGGCTGGGGCGGCACCTGCAGAAAGGGGACTCCAGCGCCACGGCACGGCGCTGAGCTCCGCCGTGTGCCGCAGGAGTCCCTTTTCTGCTGAGCCCCCTCCCGGCGCCGTATCCGTCCGCACGCATCAGCTCTGCCGATGCCGCGTCAGCTCTGCGCCGGGCCGCGCGATCGCCGGGCCGTGCAGGTCGCCGGATCAGCTCTGCATGTCTCCGCCGCCGTCGGACGGCGCATCCGCCGGGGGCTCGCCGCCCTCGCCCGGCGCACCCTCGGGCGGGGTGCCGCCCTCACCGCCGGGACCGCCCTCTCCATCGGCCGGCGGCTGGCCGCCCGCACCGCCCTCTCCGCCGCCCATCCCGCCGGCCTCGGGCTCCGTGGTGGTGTCGATAGGGACGTCGATGGCGAAGGAGTAGCCGGAATCCAGGTCGCCGGAGAGGGCCGCGAGCTGCTGCTCGTAGCCGTCGGAGAAGATCCCGTCGGTCTCGAGGGTGAGCTCGGAGAGGTTCTCGGCGCTGCCCGCGTACTCGGTGAGCTCGTAGACGCCGTCCGCCTCCGTCTGGGGCAGCGCGATCTGCGAGGTGAGGATCGCGTTGGTCGCATCGACGATGGACTCCGCGTCGGGGAACACCTCGAAGTGGAGGTGGGGCCAGCGGCCGGTGTAGCAGCCGGGGAAGATGGAGGTGAAGGTGACCTTGCCCTGCGCGTCGGCGATCTGCACGCCGCGCAGGTAGGTCTCCTCCTCCACCCCCTCGGAGTACATCGAGTACTCTCCGGCGGCGTCGCACTGCCACAGGTACACGGCCGCGCCCTCCATCGGCACGTCGCCGCCGGCCATGTCAATGATGGTCATGGTGATGTCGAGGGGGACGCCCTCGGCCGTGGTGTCCGAGTCGATGGAGGAGCGGATGTCGGACCGCTCCACGCCGCTGGTCTCGAGCACGTCGGCGCCGTTGGAGCCGTCGCCCGGGTAGGGGCCGGCGGTCTCGCCCGGCATCTCGGTGAGCTCGCTGGAGGCGCTGGAGCCGCCGGCGTCGCTCGCCCCTCCCCCGTCGCTCGCGGCGCCGGTGCTGGTCGCGGAGCCGCTCGAGCAGGCGGCGAGGACGGCGGCGACGCTGCCCGCGCCGAGCACGCCGAGCGCGCCGCGGCGGGAGACCAGAGTGCCGACGTCGAAGGCGAGGCCCTGGTCCTCGACATCCTCGTCCGGGTGGTGGAGGGGCCGGCCCTCGAAGCTGTTGCGCGGTGCGGTGCCCGAGGGGACCGCTCCGGCGGAGTTCTGTGCGGCGGTGTGCTCGCGCGCCTCGGGATAGGGGCGGCCGACGCGGCGGGGGTCGGTGGTGTCCATGGCGGGTCCTCTCGGTCTCCTGCGGTGAAGCCGGAAACCTAAGGACGCAGGCTGTGCGGCCACTTGAGCCTTTCCGTGACCTCTCGGAAGAGTGGCCGGGAACTTCCTGGGAGACCGGGCGCCTCGCCGCGCGGTCGACGACGCGTCCGCAGGGCGAGCGGGACGACGTGCAGGGCCTTTGACCTGCGGCATCGAGGCAGGGAACGTCGGTCGGCGCTCAGATCCCCGGCGCTCCCCGCGGCTGGCCGGGGACTGCCCGTGACAGGGCCCGCTGTGACGCAGACCGCCGCTCGGCGACCGATCCTGCACCCTCCCGGCGGATCTCGTACGGTGCTGAGCATGCGACTCCTCCTTCTCCGCCACGGCCAGACGCCCTCCAACGTCGAGGGGATCCTCGACGCCGCCTATCCCGGGCCGGGGCTGACCACGCTCGGCCACGCCCAGGCTCGCGCGGTCCCCGCCGCGCTCGCGCACGAGGACATCGCCGCCATCCACGTCTCCCGCCTGCTGCGCACCCACGAGACCGCGGCCCCGCTCGCCGCCTCGCGCGGGCTCAGCCCGCGCCTGACCGAGGGGATCGAGGAGATCCGCGCCGGGATCCACCAGGGCCGGCAGGACGCGGAGGCCGTCGACGCCTATCAGGACAACCACCAGCGCTGGAGCGCGGGCGAGCTCGAGGGCGGGCTGCCCGGCGGTGAGACCGGGCGGGAGTTCTGGGACCGCTGGACCCGGGCGCTGCGGCACATCGCGGATCAGCACGCCGAGGACGCGACCGTTGTCGTGGTCAGCCACGGCGCCGCGATCCGCGTGTTCGCCTCGGTCGCCGGCGGGCTCGGCGCCGCCTCGCTGTCCGAGCGGCCGCTGTACAACACGGGCCTGGTCACCCTGGTGGGGGACCCGGCGGCGGGCTGGCGCGTCGAGGACTGGGTTTCCAGTCCCGTCGGCGGCGAGCACCTGCTTCGCGATGCCGAGCACGACGTGACCGCCGACGACGCGGCCGACGCGAAGGCCTGAGGGCCGCCGCAGGTCATCGCGCCGTCGGCCACTCCAGGCCCGGGGTGTCCGGGCCCTCGTAGGGCGCGTCCCCGACCTCGGCCTGCATCCGCGCGGTCAGCTCCTGCATCTCGGCGAGCGCCTGCGCGTAGGCGGGATCGCCTGCCGCGTCGGTCATCTCCGGCGGATCGGCGACGGGCCGGCTCGGGTCGCCGGGACTCCATGCCCTCGCTGCGCAGTCTCGCAGGCGACGCCGTCCGGGCGTCGGTGTCAGCGGACGGCGGCGGCCTCGAGCGCGGGACGCGCCTGCCGGAAGCGGGCCGCGGCCACGGCGATCACCGCCGGGTGGTCGCCGAGAGGGGCGGAGACGAGATCCGCCCCGGCCCGCTCCACGAGGTCCGCGAAGTGCCCCGGGGCGAGCACGTAGCTCGCGGCGATGACGCGGCGCGCCCCCGCAGCGCGGGCCGAGGCCACCGCGTCCGGGATCGTGGGGGCGCAGCCGGCCCCGTAGCCGACGGTGACCGGGGCGGGCAGTCGCGAGGCGAGGAGGTCCCGCATCCGCTCCACGGCGCGGGCGGCGGCGGGGTCGGAGGAGCCGGCCGCGGCGAGCACCACGTGATCGCCCGGCCGGTGGCCGGCGTCGCCCCCGCTCACCGCGGCCAGACGGTCGCACAGGGACCGCACCAGCAGCTCGTGCGGGCCCAGCGGCTCGGCGGCCGCGGCGCCGGGGTGCGGGGCGACGGCGGCGGCGATGTCCACGGAGGTGTGGAATCCGGTCGAGAGCAGCAGCGGCAGCACCACGACGGGCCCGTGCGCGGCGGCCTCGGCGACGACGCCGGCGACCTCGGGCTGCTCGACGTCGACGTAGGCCTCCCGCACCTCGGTCCCGGGGACCGCGTCGGCGAGGGCGGCGCGGATCCGGGCGACGGCGGCGCGGCCGGCCGGGAAGCGGGTTCCGTGCGAGCAGGCGACGAGGGTGGTCATGAGGCGTCCTCCTGGAGGCGACGGCCGGCGTCGGCGGGATCGAAGTGCTGGACGACGGTGCGCACGAGCGCGCCCATCCGGCTGCGGGCGGGCAGCAGCGCGGGGATGCCGCGCGCCTCGAGCGGCCCGGCGGTGAGGGGGCCGACGGCCGCCATCAGCAGGCGCCCGGCGCGGGCGTGCGCGGCGATGCCGGGCAGGGCACCGGCCCGTTCGGCCGCGGCGAGCCAGTTCTCGGTGCCGGGTGCGGCGGTGAAAAGCACCGCATCGACCTCGCCGGCGGCGGCGGCGAGCGCGGAGCGGTGCACGGCCGCCGGGTCCCGGGGCGGTCCCCAGCGGTAGACGGTCAGGGCCGTGACCTGGGCGCCGGCCTGTTCGAGCGCCTCGTCGAGGCCGTCGGCGCCGGAGCCGTGGTGCTGGACCGCGGCGCGGATCCCGTGCAGGTCACGGCCCGCGAGGTGCTCGATGATCTCGGCGGAGGTGCCGTCGGCCGCGACCCAGTCGACGGTGAGGCCGACGCTCTGGGCGGCGCCGCGGGCCTTCGGACCGCGGGCGAGGACGCGGGTGCTGGCGAGCGCGGCGCGCAGGGCGGGGGCGATGCCGGCGGCCTCGGCCGCCTCGAACCAGCCGCGCATCCCCACCCCGGTGGTCGCGATCAGGAGCTGCGGCGGCCGGGCGACGAGCTCGGCGGTGCGCTCCAGCAGCAGCGGGTCGTCGACGTGCGGGATCATGCTCATCGCGGGGGCGTGCTGGATCGCGGCGCCGTGCCGCCGGAGCGCGGCGGCGAGCTCGTCGGCCCGTCGGTCCAGGGCCAGGACGAGGCGACGCCCCTCGAGCGCGGACGAGAGGCTCGCGGGGGCGCTCACGCCCCGGGTCCCGCGACGGGCGGCCGTGCGGTCGGTGCCGCGGAGCCGGCGGACTCCATCGGCGGGGCGAGGGGCGCGGGAGAGCAGCCGGACGGAGCAGCCGTGAGGACGCGCGCGTCGAGCGCCGGCGGCTCCTCGCCGAGCAGGCCGGGCCGGGCGACCTCGCCGATCACGATCACGGCCGGGCTGCGCACCTGCGCCTCCTCCGCCGCGCGCACGGCGCGCTCGAGGGTGGTGCGGGTGGTGCGCTGGCGCGGGGTGTGCCCGTTCTCGACGATCGCGACGGGCCTCTCCCCCGGCACGCCGTGGGCGCGGGCGGCGGCGACGAGGGCGGGCAGGGTCCGCACCCCCATCAGCACCACGGTGGTGATGCTGTCGTCGGCGAGCGCGGCGAGGGTCGCCGGGGACGGGCCGTGCGGCCCGGCGGCGTCGTGACCGCTGACCACGTGCACGCCTGCCGAGGTGCCGCGATGGGTGACGGGGATACCGGCGGCCTGGGGCACGGCGAGGGAACTGGAGATCCCGGGGACCACCTCGACCTCGATCCCCGCCGCCCGGCAGGCGAGCACCTCCTCCCCGCCGCGGCCGAGCACGAAGGGGTCGCCGCCCTTGAGCCGCACGACCGCACGCCCCGCGAGGGCGTGCTCGACCAGGAGCGCGCTGATCCGCTCCTGCGGGACGGGGTGATGGCCGGGGCGCTTGCCCACGTCGACCAGCAGCGCGTCGGGACGCAGCTCCGCGCGGATCTCGGCGGCGGGGCCGAGCCGGTCGGCGATCACCACGTCGGCCGCGCGCAGCAGGCGCAGGGCGCGCACGGTGAGCAGGTCCAGCGGACCGGGCCCGCCGCCGATGAGGGCGACGCGGCCGGGGACGGCGCCGCTCATCGCGCGCCCCCGCGCAGCACGTACAGGTCCCCGTCGAGGGTCCGCACGGGCCAGACGCGCAGCCGCTCCACGGCCTTCCCGCGGGTGTCGACGCAGGTGCCGGAGCGCAGGTCGAAGACCTGCTTGTACATCGGGGAGGCGACGGTGGGGCGTCCCGCGCGGGAGCCGACGATGCCGCGGGAGATGACGTTCGCGCCCGAGTAGGGGTCGTGGTTGTCGACCGCGCGGACGTCCCCGTCCGGCAGCAGGAACAGGGCGACCTGCTCGTCCCCGAGGAGGGCGGCGCGGCCGCGCTCGACCTCGAGGTCCTCCAGCGGGCACAGCCGCTCCCAGTTCGCGGCGAGCTGCGGGGCGAGGGTGGGGGTGGTGAGGGTCGTGGTCATCGTCGTACCTCCAGGGTCGTGCCGGCGATCAGGACGGAGTCGCTGCCGCGCTCCTCGGGCCGGGCGGGACGGATCTGACCGCGCTCGGGGACGTGGGCGAGGCCGGGGTCGGGGGTGGCGGGGGCGTTCACGAAGGAGCGGAAGCGGGCGAGCTTGGCGGGATCGGCGAGCGTCGCGGCCCATTCGTCGCGGTAGCCCTCGACGTGGCGGGCCATCGCCGCGTCGAGGTCGGCGGCCAGGCCCAGGGAGTCCTCCATGATCACCTCGCGCAGGGAGTCGATCCCGCCGTCGAGGGACTCGACCCAGGGGGCGGTGCGCTGGAGCTTGTCCGCGGTGCGGATGTAGTACATGAAGTACCGATCCAGCGTGCGGATCAGGGTGTCGTCGTCCAGGCCCTCGGCGAGCAGCTCGGCGTGGCGCGGGGTCGCGCCGCCGTTCCCGCCGACGTACAGGTTCCAGCCCTGGGCGGTGGCGATGATGCCGGCGTCCTTGGAGCGGGCCTCGGCGCACTCGCGGGCGCAGCCGGAGACGCCGAGCTTGAACTTGTGCGGGGCGCGCAGGCCCCGGTAGCGCAGCTCGAGCCGCACCGCCATGTCCGTGGAGTCCAGCACGCCGTAGCGGCACCAGGCGGAGCCCACGCAGGACTTCACGGTGCGCAGGGACTTGCCGTAGGCGTGGCCGGACTCGAAGCCCGCGTCCACCAGGCGCTGCCAGATCAGGGGCAGCTGCTCGAGGCGGGCGCCGAACATGTCCACGCGCTGGCCGCCGGTGATCTTCGTGTAGAGGCCGAAGTCCCGGGCGACCTCCCCCACCACGATCAGGCCCTCGGGGGTGACCTCGCCGCCGGGCATGCGCGGGACGACCGAGTAGGTGCCGTCCTTCTGCAGGTTCGCCATGACGTGGTCGTTGGTGTCCTGCAGGGTCGCGTTCTCGCCGTCGAGCACGTGCTCCCCGCCGAGGACGGCGAGGATGCTGGCGAGCACGGGCTTGCAGACGTCGCAGCCGCGGCCGCGGCCGAACCGCTCGATGACGGCGCTGAAGGTGGTCAGGCCCGAGACGTGGATGGCGTCGAAGAGCTGGCGGCGGGAGAGCTCGAAGTGCTCGCACAGCCCGGTGGACACGGCCTTCCCGAGCTTCGCGAGCTCGCCGCCCACCAGGGACTTCACCATGACGGTGCAGGAGCCGCAGGTGGCGCCGGCCTTGGTGCAGGCGGTGACCTCGGCGGCGTCGGTGCAGCCCTGCTCGCGCACGGCGTGACGGATCGCGCCGGCGCTCACCGAGGAGCAGGAGCACACGATCGCCTCGTCGGGCAGCTCGGGAATCGGGGCGTCGACGCCGCCGGCGGGCAGGAGGTGCGCGGCGGGGTCGCCGCCGAGGGGACCGCCCACCAGCGGGCGCAGCGCGCCGTACGCGCTCGCGTCGCCGACGAGCATCCCGCCGAGCAGGGTCTTCGCATCGTCGGAGAGGACGAGCTTCTTGTGCACGCCGCTGACGGGGTCGGTGTAGACGACGTCGAGGGCGCCGGGGGTGGTGGCGAAGGCGTCGCCGAAGCTGGCGACGTCCACTCCGGAGAGCTTGAGCTTGGTGGAGAGGTCGTAGCCGTCGAAGGTCGCGCTCCCGCCGAGGATCCTGTCGCTGACCACCTCGGCCATGGCGTAGCCGGGGGCGACGAGGCCCACGCACTGCCCTTCGAAGGCGGCGACCTCGCCGATGGCGTGGACGGAGGGGTCGGAGGTGGTGCAGGCCGCGTCGATCCGCACCCCGCCGCGCTCCTCGCAGGCGAGGCCCGCCGCGCGGGCGAGCTCGTCGCGGGGACGCACGCCGACGGTGAGGACGACGAGGTCCGCGGGCAGCTCGGTGCCGTCGCGGAGGAGGACGGCCTCGACGGCCCCGTCGGGGCCGGGGCGGAGCGCGGTGGTGCGGGCGTCGGTGCGCACGGCGATGCCGCGGGCCTCGATGAGGCGGCGCAGCACGGTCCCGGCGGGCAGGTCCAGCTGCGCGGACATGAGCCGGTCGCTGGACTGGAGCACGGTCGCCTCGGCGTCCATGCCCTGCAGCGCGCCGGCGGCCTCGAGGCCCAGCAGTCCGCCGCCGACGACGACGCCGCGCACCGGGCGTCCCAGCGCCGCGGCCCGTTCCTGCACGTGGCGCTGCAGGGAGTCCACGTCGTCGAGGGTGCGGTAGACGAAGCTGCCGGGCAGCTCCGCACCGTCGACCGGGGGCCGCGCGGCGACCGAGCCGGTGGCGAGGACGAGGTGGTCGTAAGGGTGGACGGCGCCGGAGGCGGTGGTGACGGTGCGGGCTGCGCGGTCGATGGCGGTGGCCGCATCGTCCTCGTGGAGGGTGACGCGGGGGTCGGCGAAGATCGTGTCCGGGAGCGCGAGCTCCTCGGGGCTGTCCCCGTCGAAGAAGCGGGTCAGGCCCACCCGGTCGTAGGGGCGGCGGGCCTCGTCACCGAGGACGGTGATCGTCAGGTGGCCCTCCGAGCGGGTGACCAGGGAGTCGACCAGGCGGTGCGCCGCCATCCCGGCGCCGATCACGACGATGCGGGGGCTCATCGGCTCGCTCCCGCCAGCTCGGGCGCCTCGACCGGGACGGAGGGGACGGCCGCCGGGACCGCGGCATCGGCCGTCGGGGCGGAGCGGCGGCGGTGGGCGAGGTAGAGCGGCAGGCCCACGAAGGTCAGGCCGCCCACGAGGTTGCCGATCACGGTGGGGATCTCGTTCCAGATCAGGTAGTCCATGAGGGTGAAGTCCGCGCCGAGCAGCAGGCCCGAGGGGAACAGGAACATGTTCACGATGGAGTGCTCGAAGCCCATGTAGAAGAAGAGCATCACGGGCATCCACATGCAGGCGATCTTCCCGAGGATGCTGTCGGAGATGAACGCGCCGACCACCCCGGTGGAGACCATCCAGTTGCACAGCACCCCGCGCACGAACAGGGTGAGCATCCCGGCCGCGCCGTACTCGGCGTAGCCGACGGTGCGGCCGTGCCCGATCTCGGAGATCGCCTCCCCCACGGCGCTGGGCTCGGTGGAGAAGCCGTAGGTGAAGTAGATGGCCATCAGCACCGCGACGGCGACCGCGCCGATCAGGTTCCCCAGGAACACCAGGCCCCAGTTGCGCAGCATCGCGGGGAGGGTGACGCCGTCGCGGCGGGCGAGCCAGGCGAGCGGCACCAGGGTGAACACCCCGGTGAGCAGGTCGAAGCCCATCAGGTACAGCATGATGAAGCCGACGGGGAACAGCATCGCGCCGAGCAGCGGCTGGCCGGTCTGGGTGGAGACGGTGACGGCGAAGGCGGCGGCCAGCGCGAGGATCGCCCCACCCATGGCTGCGCGGAGGAGGGTGGTTCCGGTGGAGTAGGAGGCCTTCGCGGCGCCGGCAGCGGTGAGGCGGTCCACCAGATCGGCGGGCTGGACGTAGGACATGGCAGCTCCTGGGGTGGGAGGGGTGGGTCATGTCCCGTGCGCCTGCAGCGGGGTACGGCCATCGTGTCCGGTGCGGCGGCCCGGGCGAAGCCCCGGAGGGGCCCGTGACCTTCTCGTGATCCGAAGTCTCAGGCGGCGCGGACACGGCGGGGCGTTCCCACGGGAACGTCCGAGCACACGTCCCTCGACCTCAGTGCGTTCCCGCAGCCGTCCTCGCGCGCCGCGCACGGCACCAGGGTGGACCCCGGGCGGCGCGGAGGATGGTGGCGCCGGTGGAGCAGGAGGCGTTCGCGGCGCCGGCGGCGGTGAGACGGTCCGCCAGGCCGAGCGGGGCGCGGACTCCACGCAGTCCCCGGCGCCCGGGAAGAGGAACGGCACGTGAGGCGTTGACCCCATGGGTGCCGGGCGAGCCGGCCGGCACCCTCACTCGACGAAAGGTGCCCCCATGGCCGTCCCGCTCTCGATCCTCGACCTCGCGACCGCCGCGCGCGACCAGACCCCGGCGGACGCGCTCGAGGGCACGGTCGCCCTGGCCCGAAAGGCGGAGGAGGCCGGGTACCGGCGGGTCTGGTACGCCGAGCACCACAACATGGCGTCGATCGCGTCCTCCGCGACCTCGGTGCTGATCGCCCACGTCGCCGCGCACACCAGCACCATCCGGCTCGGAGCGGGCGGCGTCATGCTGCCCAACCACTCCCCGCTCGTGATCGCCGAGCAGTACGGCACCCTCGAGACGCTCCACCCGGGCCGGATCGACCTGGGCCTCGGCCGTGCGCCGGGCACCGACCAGAACACGATGCGCGCGCTGCGCCGCAGCGCCGCCTCCGCCGACTCCTTCCCCGAAGACGTCATGGAGCTGCAGGGCTACCTGCAGGGCCGGTCCCGGATCCCGGGCGTGGACGCCTACCCGGGCAAGGGCACCGACGTCCCGCTGTTCATCCTCGGCTCCTCGCTGTTCGGCGCGGGCCTCGCCGCCGCGCTCGGGCTGCCCTATGCCTTCGCCTCGCACTTCTCCCCCGGCGCTCTCCACGAGGCGATCGCGCTCTACCGCCGCGAGTTCCAGCCCTCCGAGCAGCTCGAGAAGCCCCACGTCATCGCCGGCTTCAACGTGATCGCCGCCGACGATCGGACCGACGCCGAGCGCCAGCAGCACGAGATGATGCGCAGCCGGGTGGCGCTGCTGCTGCGCCCGGGCACCGAGTACACCGACGAGCAGGCCGACGAGCTGCTCGCCGCCCCGCAGGCCCAGCACCTGCACCAGATGGCGACCTACAGCGCCGTCGGCACCCCCGACGTGGTGCGGGACCAGGTCGCCGAGTTCGCCGATGCCACCGGCGCCGACGAGCTGATCATCGCCCACCAGGGCCCGCGGGTGGAGCAGCGGCTGCGGTCGGCGGAGCTGCTGGCGGAGGCGTACATGCGGTGAGGGTCGCCCTCGGCCGCGACGTGCGCCGCCGCCCTCACTCGTCGGGGTCGTACCGCCCCTGGGTGGGGAGGGTGTCCCAGAAGGAGGTGTCGGCGGCCTGGATGGACCCGTCGGCGATCGCGCGGGTCGTCTCCTCGAGGGTGATGACCGTCTGCCGGATGAGGTAGCCGCTGCTGCGGGCACCGAGCACGTAGCTCTCGCCGGAGTGGTCGGCCATGCCGCGCATCTCGAACAGGAGCGTGGCGATGTCGTACTCGACGGCGAGGCCGTTGCGACTGATGGTCTCGGCGGAGCCGCCGTTGTACTTGCCGATCAGCCCCCAGCCGGTCGAGTCGACCGCCTCGTACACGACGGCGCCGAGCTGCTTCGAGCGCTCGACGAGCTCGGCGGAGGCGTTCGGGGTGGTGGGGTACAGGATCGAGCCGGAGACCCAGTCCTCGCCGATCGCGCTGTAGGCGCCCTGGTGGTGGAGGTCGATCATGTAGTCGATGTCGTAGGCGCCCAGCACGTTCTCGTGCAGCGCCTGCGTCTCCGGCTGGAGCCGGTCGACGTGGTCGCGGTTGAGGTCCACCTCGCGGGCGTTGTAGCGGGTGAGATGGCGGTCGCCGTGGGCGATGTAGCCGTCCAGGGAGAAGTCGACGTCGCCCATCGCGCCGTCGGGGTTGAGCATCGGGCCGACGAGCACGTTGACGCCGTCGAGCACATCGCGGTTGCGGCCGGTGCCGAGGTGCTTGATGAACTCGAGCGCCCCTTCGGTGGTGAGCTGCTCGTTGCCGTGCTGCTGGGTGAGGAAGAGGACCGTGGGGTTCGCGGGGTCGCCGATCCACGAGGCGAGGTAGAGGTCCCGCCCCTTCACCGACTGCCCGATGACGCTCAGCTCCATCGCGGGCTGCTTGTCGGCCTGCTTCTGCAGGAATGCGGCGAGGTCGTCGTAGGTGGAGAGGTGGGCGGTGGTGATGTTGCCGTTGCCGCCCCATTCGGGGCCCTTGCCGACGGCTCCGGCCGCCACCGGCACGGAGAGGAGGGGCAGCGCCGTCAGGGCGCCGATGACACGTCGTCGTATGAGGTGGGTCATGTTCTGACCCAAGCAGAGCGGCCGCACAGGTTTCAAGGGACGATTCGGACGAGTTCTGGCCGAAACGGGTCTACGTGCCGCGGTGACGTGGCCCGCACCGGGTCTCGCCGCCGGCGCGGGGCACGCGGCGTCGGGCGGATCGGCTCTACGATCTCCTGCGACCCCTCCCCCACCCTGCAGGAGCACTCCGCCATGACCTGGACCCCCACTGCCGAGGACGACCGTCGCTTCCTCTCCCTCGCGATCGAGCAGGCGCGGAAGAGCTGGGACGAGGGCGGGGTGCCGATCGGCGCGGTGCTGGTCCACGACGGGCAGGTGCTCGCCGCCGGTCACAACCAGCGCGTGCAGAAGGACTCCGCGATCCTCCACGGCGAGACCGACACGATCGAGAAGGCCGGGCGTCTGCGCGCAAGCGTGTACCGGGAGTCGGTGCTGTACACGACCCTGTCGCCGTGCATCATGTGCTCCGGCACCGCGCTGCTGTACGAGATCCCGCGGATCGTGGTGGGCGAGAACCGCACCTTCGAGATGGCCGAGGACCTGCTGCGCGAGCGGGGCGTCACCGTGGACGTGCTCGACGACCCCGACTGCATCGCGCTGATGGAGCGGATGATCGCCGAGCGTCCCGAGATCTGGAGCGAGGACATCGGCGTGGAGACGGGCGAGCTCAGCACGTCGGCCGACGGCGCGCGCGCTGCAGGCGCCGAGGACTCCGACGTCGACGGCGCCGGCCGGTGACCGCGGCCGAGCTGCGCGAGGAGGCGGGCACCGAGCCCGTCGACCCCGACTACCCGGTCACCCCCGTCCCCGCCTCGGCGCGGCGCGGCGTCGTCTCGATCTCGGTGGTGCTGATCGGGTTCACCGTCTTCGCGCCGACGCTCATGGCCGGCGCATCCATCGGCGCGGCCTTCCGCTTCAGCGAGTTCCTGGCCGTGCTGCTGGTGGGCTCGGTGGTGCTCGGCGCGTACGTCGCCGCGATCGGCTTCCTCGGCGCCCGCACCGGGCTGACCACGGTGGTCATGTCGAGATATACGTTCGGCACCGCCGGGTCGAAGCTCGTCTCGGTGCTGCTGGGCGGCACGCAGATCGGCTGGTACGGGGTGGCGGTCGGCTCGATCGGGCAGATGACCGCGCTCGCCTTCGGATGGGAGAGCGCCTGGGCCCCGGCGCTGGTGATGATCGGCGTCTCCGCCCTGATGATGCTCACCGCGCTGTACGGCTACGAGGGCATGTACTGGGTCTCGCTGATCTCGACGCCGCTGATCCTGGTGCTCGCCTTCTGGATCACCGCGCTCGCGCTCGGAGAGGTGGGCGGCTGGCGGGGCCTGTTCGACATCGCCCCCACCACCTCCATGACCTGGGCCGCGGCCGTGACGACCGTGGTGGGCACCTTCGCCTCCGCCGGCACGCAGGCCGCGAACTGGACCCGCTTCGCAAAGCGCGGCCGAGACGCCGTGATCGCCTGCGGGCTCGGCTTCGTGATCGGCAACGGCCTGATGGTGTTCTTCGGCGCCGTCTCCGCGCTCGCGTTCGGCGAGGGCGACTTCACCACCCTGCTGCTGGGCATGGGCATGATCGGCTGGGGCCTGTTCTTCCTGTTCGGGAACCTGTGGAAGTCCAACGCGGATGCCGCCTACGCCTTCGGCGTCGCCGGGGCCGAGCTCGCCAACGCCCGGCGCAAGGGCCCGTTCATCATCGGCGGCGTCGCGATCGGCACCGTGCTGGCGCTCCTCGGCGTGGAGGGGCACATCGTGGGCTACCTCAGCCTCATCGGGATCTTGATCCCGCCGGTGGGCGGCGTGCTGATCGGCGACTGGATCGCCCGGTGGCGGGGTGGGCAGCCGGCGCTGTCGACGCTGACCGAGAAGGTGCGCTGGCAGGCGCTCGTGCCGTACGTGGCCGGGTGCGTGGTGGCGTGGGTGTCGAACGAGTACGGGATCGGGATCGCGCCGCTGAACGGGATCGTCGTGGCGCTGGTGGGGGCGTGGGTGTTGGGGGTGCGGGCGAAGCGAGAGCTCACCCCCGCCGCATAAGCCCCCATCCGTCCTGCGGCTTTCGCTGCGCCTGTCACCGGCTCTTCGTACGATCGACGGTGTCGGCCCAGCAAGAGGAGCATTCGCGGTGGAGAGTCCAGTCATCCGAGTCGTTGGCGCCATCATCGAACGAGACGGTGCGGTCTTCGCCGCCCGACGCAACGCCGAGCGCAGTGCTGGCGGGCTGTGGGAGTTCCCCGGCGGGAAGATCGAAGCGGGAGAGACCGCTGAGGACGCGCTGCGCCGCGAGCTCCAGGAGGAGTTGAGCGTCGACGTCGCCGTCGGCCCGTTCGTCGACCGGAGCCTGAGCGATGTCGGCACTGCGCGCATCGAGCTCTCCTGCTACGCCGCACAGTTCACGGGCGAGGATCCCATCGCCAGCAGCGACCACGACGCGATGCAGTGGGTGCCGCTCACGGAGCTGTCCTCGCTTCAGTGGGCGCCTGGCGATGTTCCGCTCCTTGACGGTTTGCCAGACCGGCTCGCCTCCCTTCGCCGCGAGCCCGAGGCGGAGTGATGGAGGGGCAGCAGGCCCTAGACCCCGGCCTCTACGAACTGCTCCTCACCACGGGCCTTACCGATGCAGTGCGGTTGACCGAAGAGCAGGGCTTACTCACCCCGACGGAAGACGTCGACGACGCAGACGTCGCGCACGTCCTCACTCAGCACGTCGCACGGACCGTCGAGCAGGCGTTGAAAACTGCACCCCGCGAGGAGCGCATCGCCCTCGTGAACCGCCTCCTCTCCGCGCTGTCCTCCGCTGCCCCGGACCCCGAAGTGTCACCTGGACCGCGCCTCCTCACCTCGGTGACGGCACCAGAAACACCGCCCCTGCCCCGTCCGTCGACGCCGCTCAGCGACGTCGCGCTTTTCACGAACTCGCGAATGGATCCGCAGCTCGGCTCGGAACTGCGCCTCGAGATGGCGAGCGCGGATCGCATTGATCTGCTGTGCGCGTTCGTCCAGTGGAGCGGGATCCGCGTACTGGAGTCGGCATTAAGAGAAGCAGCCGAACGGGGCGTCCCGATCCGCGTCCTCACGACGACGTACATCGGTGCCACGGACCGCAAGGCGCTGGACTACTTCGTGCGGTCGCTGCACGCCGAGGTGCGGGTCAACTACGACGCGCAATCCACGCACCTTCATGCGAAGGCGTGGATGTTCCATCGGTCCAGTGGGTACACGACGGCATATGTGGGCAGCTCGAACATGAGCCGCGCAGCGCTCGTCGACGGCCTGGAGTGGAACGTCCGTCTCTCCCACCTGGCGACCCCGAGCCTGGTCGACAAGTTTGAGTCGACCTTCGAGACGTACTGGGACGATGCGGCGTTCGCGCCCTACGACCCGGACGAGGACGCCGAGTACCTCGACGCGCTCCTCGCGAAGAACAGCGGCCGCGCCTCCTCGGCAGACCTGTCCATCAGTCACCTCGATGTGCGTCCATACCCACATCAGACGGAGATGCTCGATGATCTCGCCGCCGAGCGGGAGGTGCACGACCGGCATCGCAACCTGCTTGTCGCGGCGACAGGCACGGGCAAGACCGTGGTTGCCGCTCTGGACTACAAGCGCTTGCGGACGTCGGACGCCGATCAGCCGACGATCCTCTTCGTTGCGCATCGCAAGGAGATCCTCGAGCAGTCTCTGAGGACCTACCGCGACGCCCTGAAAGACGGCGCGTTCGGAGAGTTGTTCGTCGATGGACGAAAGCCCGTCCGACGGCGGCACGTCTTCGCGTCGATCCAGTCGCTGCAGCAGGCGGGAGAGCTTGAGCGGTGGACGCGCGATCACTTCGACGTCATCGTCATCGACGAGTTCCATCACGCCGAAGCAGCGACGTATCGAAAGGTCCTCGACTACTTCACCCCGCGCGAGCTGCTTGGGCTCACGGCAACACCGGAACGGGCCGACGGAGTCGACGTTGCCCAGGAGTTCTTTGAGGGGCGGATCGCGAGCGAGCTGCGGCTCTGGGACGCCCTTACCGCCGACCTGCTCGTGCCTTTCCACTACTTCGGGATCGCCGATGGAGTGGACCTCAGCGGGCTGCGGTTCACCCGCGGTGCGTACAACACTGACCAGCTGAACTCCCTGTACACCGGCAACGACGCTCGAGCAGCGAAGGTGCTGCAGGCCCTGCGAGACAAGGTCACGGATCCGAGTCGCATGAGAGCGCTCGGCTTCTGCGTGAGCGTCGAGCACGCGCACTACATGGCCGAGTTGTTCCGTCGCGCCGGGCTGCCGTCGCTTGCGCTCAGCGGCGCGTCCGGTTCTGACGAGCGCCAGGAAGGACTCGCGAAGCTGCGGCGCGGCGAGATCGTCTGCCTGTTCGCCGTCGATCTGTTCAATGAGGGTCTCGACATCCCCATGATCGACACGGTCCTCATGCTGCGCCCCACGCAGTCCGCCACAATCTTCCTCCAACAGCTGGGCCGCGGACTCCGTCGAGCGGACAACAAGGCCGTACTCACCGTGCTCGACTTCGTCGGCCTCCAGCACACGAACTTCCGCTTCGACCTGAAGTACCGCGCGCTGACCGGGCTCTCCCGGAACAAGCTCGAGCGGAGCATCCGGGACGGATTTCCGTTCCTCCCTCCTGGAACACAGATCGTCTTCGACCGCGTCGCACAGGACATCGTGCTGTCGAACGTCAAGAAGCAGCTCAAGCTTTCGACGCGGGACCTCGTGGCAGACGTGCGCCAGCACAAGCCAGAGGACGACACCCCCGGCGACTACGCCTTGGGCTCATACCTGCACGCGGCAGAGCGATCCCTCGCGGACATTTACGGGCCGGGGACGCGCAGCCTGAGCGGGGAGAAACGCTCGGCGAGCTGGTCCGCACTCGTAGACTGGGCCTTCCCTGCCAGCGGAACGAAAGATTCGACGGAAGCAGCCGACGCGCTCCTTCGACGAGTCGTCACGCTGACTCACGTCGACGATCCGGAGCGAATTCAGGCGTATCGGCGTCTACTTACGGCACCGTCTCTTCCCTCAGATGTCGAGACGGACCTCTACGCAGCGATGCTCGTGTACTCCTTCTGGCCTACTGGCGAGCGGAGCATCCGCGAAGGACTCGAGCAGCTGCGTTCCCGCCCCGTTGTCGTGGAGGAGCTCCTGCAGCTGCTGACGTACCAAGAGCAGTCCTCGAGAGTGCGACCGGAGGCACTGACGGGCTCTGTCGCGCGCTCTCCGCTGCGATCGCACGCGAGGTACTCGCGTGAGGAACTTCTGGCCGGACTGGGGCTTGGCACTCTGGATACCGGCGCGCCGGGCTCGATTCGCGAAGGCGTGAAGTGGTTGCCCAGCATGAGCGTGGACGCCTTGCTGGTGACGCTGAAGAAGTCGGAAGCGGACTACTCCCCCACCACGATGTACCGCGACTACGCGATCAATCAGGAGCTCTTCCACTGGGAGTCCCAGAGCACGACAAGCGTGGAGAGCCCCACGGGGCAGCGATACATCAACCACGCAACGCGCGGCTCCAGTGTCGTCCTCTTCGTACGGCGCGCGAAGACCGGCGACATCGGCACCGAGCCCTACACCTGCCTCGGTACAGCCCAGTTCCAGCAGGCGACGGGGTCACGTCCGATGCAGATCGTGTGGCGGCTGGACAGGACGATGCCGGCAGACCTCTTCATGGAAGCCCGGGCGGTGGCGTAGGCACGTCCAACCGTCCGGGTCTTAAAGGCCGCGACGACGAGCGACAGACGCCACCCCAAACCCCCACAGCCCCACCACCGGCAGCAGCGGCCACCACCAGGTCACGCCGCTCTCCCCCACCACGCCCACGGAGGCCATGACGGCGAGGCCCACCACGACACACACGGCCGCGGCGATCGGCTTCCACAGCGGCGGCGCCGGCCGCTCGTCGGGGCGTGGCGTCTCGAAGCGACCCATCACCAGTACGACCACTCCGGTCAGGCCCAACAGCACGAGCACCCACAGCGGCCGCGTTGCCCACCACAGCCCGGTCAGCGGCTCGGGCAGCAGCGCCCGGGCGGCGAGTGCGAGCAGCAGATGCGCCACCCCCACCATGACGGTGAGGTGCCACAGGAACCAAGTCATGATCCGCTGGTTCACGAGCACGGTCACGAACCACAGCCTCGGCCGCCGCAGCAGCGCCTCGAGCGGCTTCTCCAGCGAGAGCACGAGCCATGCCTGGAGCATGCCCAGGAACGCCATCGTCACGCGCGTCGGGCTCGAGTTGGAGATCGCATCTCCCCCGGCAGTGATCATCGAGACCGGATACGGGCCCACCAGCACGAGCAGCAGCAGGCCGACAAGACCGATCCCGGCCAGCAGCATCCGTCGGCCGATGCCCGAGAGCCGGCCGTCGAGCCAGGCGTAGCCGACCTGGTGGAACGCCGCCCAGACGAGCAGGTAGTTCGGGTAGCCGAGCAGCGGCTGGTCGGCGGCGATGCTGATCGCGTCGACGATCCCGGCGAGCGCGATGCCGCCCACGATCGACCACCACCCGAAGCGCTCCCACAGCCACAGGCACGGCGGGCCCACGAGGATCACCATCAGGTACGCGGCGAGGAACCAGGTGGGGATCAGCGCCATCTGGGAGGCGAGCTGCACGGTCGCATGCGGGGCGCCGAGCGCGACCGCGACCACGCCGATCACGAGCCAGGCGAGCAGCAGCGGGATCAGCGGGATGCCCAGGCGTCGGAGTCTGGTGCGCAGCCATTCGGCGTAGCCGATCTCCTTGCGCCTCGCAGAGCGCCAGGAGAGTCCGTTGGAGTAGCCGCCGACGAGGAAGAAGATCGGCATGACCTGGAAAACCCAGGTCAGCGGGTGGGTCCACCGCGCGCCGTCGAGCACGCCGTGCGGGAGGATCCCGCCGTCGGGGTCGACGGCGATGATCGTCCAGTGCCCGAGGACCACCACGGTGATCGCGGCGGCGCGCAGGAAGTCGACGACCCGGTTGCGGGAGGCAGGGGTCGCGGCGTCGACCTTCTCGGCGCGGCTCGGGCGCGTGCTCGTCATCGGGTCCCCTCCCCTCAACCCGGCGGCGGAGCCGCTGGAAGTGGCGACAATCTACCCCGAGCTCCGCACTCCGCACGCGGGACCGGCTCGCTCCGGCGTCCCCGGCAAGAGCGCTTCCGCGCTGCGGGAGGGTCTGCGAGGCTCAGCCCATGACTGCTCACCACCACGCCTCGCACGCCCACGCGCCCTCGCACGCCGAGCCGGCCCCCGATCTCTCCCCCACCGAGTACTGGGAGCAGCGCTACTCCGGCAGCGAGCGCATCTGGTCCGGGAAGGTGAACGCGACCGTGGCCTCGGTCGTCGCCGAGCTCACGCCAGGCACGGCCATCGACCTCGGCTGCGGGGAGGGCGGGGACGTGCTGTGGCTCGCCGAGCAGGGCTGGACCGCACTCGGTCTCGACATCTCCGCCACCGCCGTCGGCCGGGCCCGTGACGAGGCCGCCGCGCGGGGGCTCGACGGGGCGAGCTTCGAGGCCGTAGACCTCGACGCCTGGCAGCCGGAACCGGGAACGGTCGAGCTGGTCACCGCGAACTTCTTCCAGTCGAACGTGGCGCTGGACCGCACCGCGATCCTGCGCCGGGCCATGACGGCGCTGCGCCCCGGCGGGCGCCTGGTCACCGTTTCGCACGCGGCACCGCCGTCCTGGGCGAAGGAGCATCCGGCAACGATGGTTTCAGTGCAGGAGGAGGCGGTGCAGCTCGGCACCCCGGCGTCGGAGTGGGTGATCGAGCTCGCCGAGGAGCGGCCCCGCGCCGCGACCGCCCCCGACGGGTCGGCGGGCGAGCACCGCGACGCGGTGCTGGTGCTGCGCCGGCGCTGACGGCCGCCCACCCTCAGCGGGTATAGCGGACTGGAGCGGGAATCCTTCGCGAGGCGTCACTCGCAGCCGACCCCGTCGCCGTCGCGGTCCAGCTTCCTGCTGTAGCCGGGGTCGCCGGCGTGCACGGGGGCCGCACCGGCCGCGCGCGCTGCGTCGCAGTTCTTGTAGTAGACGCTGCCGCCGCCGGAGCTGCTGTCGTTCGACTCCTCCTTCGGGGCAGGCTCGTACGCGGGAGCGGGCTCGGGCTCGGGTTCCGGAGCAGGCTCGGGCTCAGGGGCCGGCTCAGGTTCAGGCTCCGGCGCGGGCTCCTCCTCGGTCGCGACGACGTCGCCCTCGCCGGTCGCGGGCCACTGGTCATCGTCCTCGATCGCGAGGAAGTCCTCGCAGCTGCTGAGCACGCGCTCCATAGCGTCGGCCTCGGCGGGCTTGACCCACAGGTCGTACTTGTCCTTCACGGCGATCTGCCGGGCCACGTACTCGCAGCGGTAGTCCTTCTTCGGCGGGAGCCAGGTGGCGGCGTCGCCGTCACCCTTCTGCCGGTTCAGGCTCGACTCGACGGCGAGCAGGTTCAGCGGGTCGTTGGCGAACTCGCGGCGGGTCTGCTCGTCCCAGCTCGCGGCGCCGGTCTGCCAGGCGTCGGAGAGCGCGACGACGTGGTCGATGTCGACGGTGCTGTTCTCGCGGTCGAAGTCGACGGTGTCGCCGCTGTACGGGGAATCGAGGGTGCCGCGCTGGACGACGCAGCCGTTCGTGCCGCCCTTGAGGGTGATCGCGGTGAGGTCGCGGCGCAGGATGTCGTTGCGGGTGTCGCAGCCGTTGCGGTCCATGTCGTCGCGCCAGCCGAACAGCTCGCGGTCGTAGTCGGTCTTCGGGCCGCGTCCCTTCTCGTCGAGTCCGGCGAGGACCGCGAGCGCCGTGCCCTCGGCCGCGACGGGCTCCGGGGTCGGGGTGGGCGTCGGGGTGACCGTGGTGGTGGGCGCCGGAGTGGTCGGCGCCTCCGTCGTGGGAGCGGCCGACGTCGGCGCCTCCGTTGTCGGCTCGTCCGCCAGGACGGCGGTCTCCTCGAGGGCGGTCTCACCCGCGGCGACCTCGTCGGCCGGGGGCGTCTCGACCGTGACGCCGCCCGCGATCATCGCGACGAAACCGAGCGCGACCACGCCGGAGATCGCCCGCGCGGGCCACTTCATCGTCTCGAACTGACGCAGGGGCCCGCCCTTGGCGTCTTTCATCCGGCCGATGCTCAGCAGCACCAGGTCGACCAGCCACCAGATGAAGAACCCGCCTGCGGTGAAGAACTTCAGCAGGCCGGTCTTCCACTTGCCGAGGTAGAAGCGGTCCACGCCCCACACCCCGAGGAACAGCGAGAGCACCCAGGCGATCGGGAAGCTCTTGGCCGGGGCCTGCACGGGGCGCTGCGGCTGCCGCGCCGAAGTGGCCGGCTCGAAGGGCAGTCCGGCCTGCGGGCTCTGGCCGTACGTGGGCGCCGAGGGCCAGTTCTGGCTCCCGTCCGGGCGCGGCGGAGTCGGGTTCTGAGCGTTCATGCCCATCCTTCGTGATCGTCACCGATGTCCGTGCGCGGCACGGACCGGGGCGTCGGCGGCAGTCGCCCGTCCCCTGTGTCTCCACAGCAGAGACTCTTGAAGATTACGATTCAACGACCACGAATGAGCAGGACTTTCGTCCGATGCCGCCGACATCACGCGGATGTGCGGAAAAATGCAGGGCGTCCTCCCGGACCCCTGGCCCGCGCGACCTCGGGAATCGTCCGTCTACCCGTCGACGACGGGACCGATCAGTGCGTCACCGTCGTCTGCTGGTACAGCGTGAGCGCCGGCCGGCCGCCCACCAGCGTGTAGTGGCTCGACATCAGGGCCACGAAGGCCTCCTCGCCGTCACGGGCGGCGGTCGCCCGATAGACCAGCGCCGCGCTGGTCTCTCCCGTCGGCACCAGGCGTGCGTCCTCGAGGGTGAAGGTGCTCCAGGCGGGCGAGTCGTCGAGGGTCGCGGCGATGGTCGCGCGGTCCAGGACCGTACCGTTGACGAGGATCATCACCGCGTCGACCGTCATCAGCGCGCCATAGAAGCGGCCGCCCTCGTGCCGGGTGAGGGACTCCCAGCCGCGGTGCTCCAGGGCGAGCAGCGCGCCGAGCGTCAGCGGGTCGTCGGCCATGTCGTCTCCTCGGTCGTCACGTCGTCGTCGGTCCTGCGGGGCAACGTACACGCGCGCCGGGGCGCCGGCCTCACGGCAGGATCGCGTCCGTGTACCCGCCGTCCACGCGCAGCGCCCCGCCCGTCGTCGCCGACGCCAGCGGCGAGGCGAGGTAGACGACCATGTTGGCGATCTCCTCGGGCCGGATCAGGCGCTGCAGCAGCGACTGCGGGCGGTGCAGGCGCATGAACTCGAACTCCGCCTCCTCCCAGGGCAGGGACGGGTCCACCAGCTCGTAGACGAAGTCCTGCACGCCCTCGGTGTACGTGGGCCCGGCGATCACGGAGTTCACGGTGACGCCGGTGCCGGCGGCGTCCTTCGCGAAGCCGCGGGAGACGGCCAGCAGCGCCGTCTTGGAGACGCCGTAGTGGATCATCTCGGCCGGGGTGACGATCGCGGAGTCGCTCGCGATGTTCAGCACCCTCCCCCAGCCGCGCTCCTTCATGCCCGGCAGGGTCGCGCGGATCAGGCGCACCGCGGCCATCACGTTCACGTCCCAGTAGCGCTGCCACTGCTCGTCGGTGATCTCGAGCGCCGGCGCGGCGCCGAAGATGCCGAGGTTGTTCACCAGCACGTCCACCTCGCCGGCGGCCTCGAGCGCGGCGGCGAGACCGTCCTCGGCGGTGACGTCGCCGGGCGCCGCGATCAGCCGCGACGGGTCGACCCCGGCGCCGACCAGGGCATCGAGCGCCTCCTGCACCCGCTCTGCACTGCGGCCGTTGACCGCCACCCGCGCACCGGCGAGCGCGAGCCGCTGCGCGATCGCGAGGCCGATGCCCTGCGTGGAACCGCTGACGAAGGCCGTCCTGCCGGTCAGGTCCAGGTCGATCATGGGATGGTCCTCTCCTCGTGTCCCGGGGGCCTCGCCCCCCGGGGTGCCAGGGGGCAACGCCGCGGGCTCGCGGATCCTTCCCGGGCCGTTCCCGGCGAGGGACCCGCCTCTCAGAGCCCCATCAGCACGATGCCGATGAAGGCGAGCACGAGCGCCGCGACCACGGCGGCGGTGGTGCGCGCGGAGCTGTCGCTCTGCCCGGCGTCCGCGTTCCTGGACACGACCGAGATGGGCCCGGTATGCGTCGTCGAGGTCATCTCGTGACCGAGGTGGATGTCAGGGCGAGGATCCATGCCGGAGGCCTCCTTCAGCGGTGTGTGGGACGCGCCTGGTGCAAGACGCGTCCTGCCAGGTCAGTCGGGGAAATCGTGCGCCTCGGCGCACCGGTCAAGACTAGGGTCCTCGCGGGCGCGCGCGAAAGAGCTGTCCAGCACCCGTCAGCGGGATCACACGGCCCCGGGCGCACTGCTCGTCGCCCTGTCCTGCGCCCTTCCCGCACGGCGCCGGTGCCCGGGGCCTTCAGTCGGTCCGACCTGCCCGCACACCCCACGCCTCGCCCGCCCCGTCGGCCGCCGACGGTCACCGTTGACGTCGGAAGAGGGTCCCATGACCGACGAGACGGACGCGGCCGATCCCACCGCGGCCTGCCCGAGCATCTGCGCGGCGCCCTCGACGATGCCGCCGAGTGGCAGCGCCGCTGTGCGATGACCTGCACAGCACGGACGGCATGAAGGCGGGAGCGGATCCCCCGATCCGTCTCCCGCCTCCGCTGGGCCACGGGCCCTGCGCCGGCCTCCGCCCCCGCGGAGGGCCATCATCCCTCTCCCCGAGAGTCCCGCACCCAGTGCCTGAAATCTATGCGGGGCGCCCGGAATGCGCGATGGGGCGAACTCCCTGGGGAGAACTCCCCATGCCGAGGCCCGGTCGGGACGTGCACCCGTGCTCGGTGCACTGCCTCTCACCGATGCTCCAGCCGCTCCCCCGCACCCGCACGCTCCGGGAATCCCGCGCCTGCACCCGCACCCGTACCCGTACCCGCACCCGCACCCGCACCCGCACCCGCACCCGCACCCGCACCCGCACCCGCACGATGGTCGAGAACTGGCTCAGGGCGTACCACTACGCCGATATAGGCATAGAGGTACGCCCTGCGCCAGTACCCGTCCATCCCCACCCCGGCCGCCCGCCCAACGCCGATCCGAGAACGCCCATCCCCTCCCCCGGCCATCCCCCCAATCCAGCCCGCGCCCACCTGCGGTCCAGCTGCTCGCGGTAGCCTTCCAGCACGCCCAGGACGAGGCGTGCGCACGGCCCTCGAGGCGGTCCCCCGCCTGCACGGGCCGACGCTCGGGCCTCGTCACCGTCCCGGGGAGGACCGCGAATCGCAGTGAGCGCAGGAGAGACACCCTCGGCCGAGCAGCCGAGCAGCGGGAGCAGCCGCCTCCCGGATCCGTCCACGCCCGACTCGCAGGCCCCCTCCGCCCCTGGCGACCAGGACCTGCCGTGGAAGGCGACCGCGGAGCGTCGTGATCTGTGGGGCCCGAAGCAGACGGCGCTCGAGGGCACGGTCCGCGGCCCCGCCTCCCGCGAGGTGTCCGCGCCGCGCCCGTCGTGGCTGGTGCGGCTCGGGGCGCCCGTCGTCCTCGGCGGACTGGCCGGTCTCGCGACGCTGCTCGTCGTGCTCGGCACCGGCCTCGGCGGGCCCGTGCTGGCCCTCGGCGCGGCGGCCGGCGTCGGCGTCCTCGCCCTCGGCGGGGTGGGGGCGGCCGTGAACCGTCCGCGTCGGGCCGCGGAGGAGCGCCCCGTGATCGATGCGTCGGCTCCCGACGGCACCCGCGAGGTGCTCGAGCGGATCCTCGCCGCGAACCGCACCACCAGCGGCACGGTCGAGCAGCTGCGCCCGCAGGCCGCCGCGGCCCCGGCGATGCAGGTGCTCGACGACGTCGACTCGCTGCTGACCAGGATCGACGCGCTCGTCAGGGCGGAGCAGCTGCAGGAGCTGCGACCGTCGGCCGGCGAGGTGTCGATGCTGGAGGGCATCGCCACCCGTTACGTGCCCGACCTCGTCGACGCCGCCGCGGACATCATCGGCTTCCTGCGCACCTTCGCCGGGAGCGCCCGCGAGGAGGCGCTGGCGAACCTCGCCTCGATCGACCGGCAGCTCGACGTGCTCGGCGAGGGCGTCGAACGCATCGAGAGCGACCTCGTCGGCGGCGTCTCCCACTCCCTCGAGGTGCACTCCGAGTTCCTGCGCCGGCGCTTCGCCGACCAGCACCTGGACCCGATCATCGACGTCTGACCCGTCCCGCCGGCATCGACCACCAGCCATCACCCGCGACCCGCCCAGGAGGCACCGATGGACAAGCTCCAGCCGCCCACCCCCGCCCAGGACATCACCCCGGCCGAGCCGGTCGAGGAGATCAGCGACGACGACGCCGTCTCCGTGCTTCCCGACCTCCCTGCCGAGCAGCAGCAGGAGCTCGAGCAGCGGGCCGACGCCTGGGTCGACCAGGTCTCCCAGCTGAACCCCCACTCCCAGGAGTTCACCGCGCAGGTCAACGCCCTCGGCGCGGTCGCGCGGCGCACCTTCGAGCGCACCTCGCAGACCTCCTCGCGCTTCATGGAGCAGTCGCTGCGCGACGCGAAGGACAAGAAGGGCAGCGCCCAGGAGAACGTCGCGAAGTCGCTCACCGAGCTGCGCACCACCATGGAGGAGCTCGCGCCGAAGGAGGAGACCTTCGCCGACAAGGCGCTCGGCTTCCTGCCCGGCCGCAACCGCGCCAAGCGCTACTTCCGCAGCTTCGAGTCGAATCAGGACCAGCTCGACCACGTCCTCGGCGCGCTCTCCCGCGGCCAGGAGGGGCTCCAGCGCGACAACGCGGAGCTCGCCGTGGAGCGCCGCGCCCTCTGGGAGGACCTCGGCGCCCTCCAGAAGGCCTCCCACCTGCTGGGGCTGCTCGACGATCGGGCCGTGCGCAAGGCCGAGGAGATGCGCGCCTCCGGCAAGCAGGCCGACGCCGACGCGCTCGAGCGGGACGTGCTCTTCGCCGTGCGCCAGCGCCGTCAGGACGTCGCCACCCAGATCGCCGTGACCGTGCAGGCCTACCTCTCGATGGGCGTCATCGAGGACAACAACACCAAGCTCCAGCAGGGCGTGGAGCGGGCCCGCACCACCACCGTCACCGCGCTGCGCACCGCCGTGATCACCGCCCAGGCGCTCGAGAACCAGAAGCTCGTGCTCGACCAGATCGACGCGGTCAACGCCACCACCGACAACCTCATCTCCTCGACCTCGAAGATGCTCGCCGACAACTCGGTGAAGGTGCAGCAGCAGGCCGCGAACTCCGGCGTCTCCGCCGAGACGCTGCAGAAGGCCTTCGACAACCTGTTCACCACGATGGACGGCATCGACTCCTTCCGCACCCAGGCCAACCAGAACTTCCTCACCACGGTGACGAACCTGGAGCAGCAGGTCGAGCGGGCGCGGCCGTACATGGAGCGGATGCAGAAGGAGCGCCCGGAGCACGAGGAGATCGAGAGCGCCGCGAGCCTGCTGGAGATCGAGGACCGCTGAGCCCGGGCGGGGCCGGGAGGGGGATCCGCACAAAGGGGCTCCCAGCGGCACGCTGAGGAGCTGAGCTCCGCGGCGTGCCGCTGGGAGCCCCATTCTGCTGACGGGCCTCAGCCCAGCCGCACCGTCTCCCCAGTCTCGGCGGCACGGCGGGCGGCATCGAGCACCTCGAGCACGGCCACGCCCTCCTCGGCGGGCGACGGGACGGGGCCCTGCCCGGCGCAGGCCGCGGCGAACTGCTCGTAGAACGCGACGTAGCTGCCCTGCGCGGAGGGCACGATCTCCTCACCGTCGGCGGTATGGAGCGTGCCCCAGTGCTCGGGGGCGTCGTGCCCCCAGGCCACGGGGTCGTCCGCCGGGCGCTTCCCGGCGAAGATCGCGTCGGCCTGCACGTCGGTGCTGGCCACCTCGTAGGCGCCCTCGCTGCCGTAGGCGAGCAGGGTGCGGCGCTGGACGTGGTTCAGCTTGGTCGAGCTCGCGGTCGAGGTGACGCCGGAGGCGTGCTGCAACGTCACCATGAACGCGGCGTCGGTGCGTCCCTCGGGCAGGTCCACGTGGTCCAGCCGCGCGCTGACCGCGGTGACCGGACCGAGCAGCCACATCAGCTGATCCACGAGGTGGGTGCCGAGGTCGCGCAGCAGCCCGCCGTGGGGGCCGGCCTCGAGCTGCTCGGGCTGGTCGAGGTCGAAGCGGGAGTGGACGCGCCACAGCCGCCCGAGCCTCCCGCCCTCGAGCACACCGGCGAGGGTGCGGATGTCCGCGTCGAAGCGTCGGTTGTGGAACGCGGAGAGCACCACACCCGCCTCGCGCGCGGCGTCCTGCATCTCGCGGGCGACCTCGGCCGACGGGGCGAAGGGCTTGTCCGCGACGACGTGCACGCCCGCCGCGATCGCCTCGAGCACCAGGTCACGGCGGGTCTGCGGCGGAGTGGTGATGGTGACGGCATCGACCCCGGCTTCGAGCATCTCGGTGAGGGACGCGAAGGTCGGCACGCCCGGCAGGTCCTCCTCGACGGCGGCGCGGGTGGCCTCGGCCCGGGCCACCACCCCGGCGATCTCCACGCCGCGGGCGGCTTCGAGGAATGGGGCGTGGAAGTGCCGCCCGCCGTTGCCGTAGCCCACCAGTCCCAGTCGCATGGCTCCTCCTCGAGTCCGTCGGCCCGCGTGTCGCGAGCGCGTCCCCGCACAGTATCGCCATTTGTCCTACTGCTCCAGATGCTTTGTCCAGGGCAACCCCTTCGAAAGTTGGAGGACATTCCCCTCGAATGCTCACGTCGAGCCACCCGGCATACAAGTCGTTCCCGGCCTGCTCCTGAGCAGCCAGGCGTCGTGACCAAATCTTGTCCAGACATTGCCTTGACGGACTGTGTGGCCGGTGTCACTCTGTGCTCGAGTCGGCGATGGAGCCGACCCGGCCGACCGGCGAGGACGCCGCCCGGCCCCCATCCCAGAGAGGGCGTGATCCCCATGATGAGATCCCTGAAGAAGATGGCCGTCGGCGCCGCGGCGCTCGCACTGGTCCTCACCGCCTGCGGCACCGGCGGCAAGGCCCCCGAGGAGGCCGCCGGGAACGGCGATGCCGCCGGCGGCGCGGCCCGTGATCTGAACTACGCCGTGATCATCCACGGCGTCCCCGACGGCTCGTTCTGGAACGTCGTGAAGAAGGGCGCGGAGGACGGCGGCACCCAGTACGGCGTGAACGTCGACGTCACCGGCGACCCCGAGGGCTCGCGCCAGGCGCAGCTGATCGACTCCGCGGTCGCGGGCGACCCCGACGGCATCGTCGTGTCCATGGCGAACCCCGACGCGCTGCAGGGCTCGATCCAGGCCGCCCGCGACGCCGGCATCCCGGTGGTCACCATCAACTCCGGCGAGGACCGCTCGGCCGAGTTCGGCGCGATCGCCCACTTCGGCCAGTCCGAGGGCGTGGCCGGCGAGGGCGTCGGCGAGCGGCTGAAGGAGGAGGGCGCGAAGAAGGTCGTCTGCCTGATCCACGAGGCGGGCAACGTCGGCCTCGAGCAGCGCTGCCAGGGCGTGGCCGACGGCTTCGGCGGTGAGGTCCAGAACCTTCAGGTCGACCTCAACAACCCCCAGGGCATTCAGGCCACCGTCGAGTCCACCCTGATGGGCGACGAGTCGATCGACACCGTCGTGGGCCTGAACCCCTCGGTCACCACCGCGGCGCTCGCGGGCGTCACCGAGACCGGCAAGGACATCAAGGTCGCGAGCTTCGACATCGACACCGACGTGCTCGCCGGCATCCAGGACGGCTCGATCCTGTTCACCGTCGACCAGCAGCAGTACCTGCAGGGCTATCTGCCGATCGCCATGCTCGTGCTGTACCACGACAACGGCAACACCCTCGGCGGCGGGCACCCCGTCCTCACCGGCCCCGCCTTCGTGGACTCCGAGAACGTGGACCAGGTCGCCGAGTTCGTGGAGGCCGGGACCCGATGAGCGCCGCAGCCCCGGATCGACCGGCCCGGGAGCCGGTAAACCCGACCACCCCACCGTCCCGGACGCCGACGGGCGAGGCGGGCGCGGGCTCGTCCGCCCGTTCGTCGGCAGCAGGCCGGTCGGCCGACTCCTCGTCGAAGTCCGTGCCGACGGGCCCCGTGTCGTCGAGCGCCGCGGCGTCAGCCGGCTCCCCGACAGCGCCGTCGCCGTCCGCCGCGTCCCCGTCGGCCGCGCCCGGAGCCTCGGCGCCGACGCCCGGAAACCCCGCGCCCGGCGACGAGAAGGACGACCGCCTGGTCTCCGTCGGACGAGTGCGCCGCCTGCTGATGACCCCGGAGGTCGGCGCCGGTGGCGCCGCGATCCTGGTGTTCATCGGCTTCACCCTGATCTCGCCCGTCTTCGCCTCCCAGGCGGGGATCGCGAACTTTCTCGACCCCGCCGCGACCATGGGCATCATGGCGATCGCGGTGGCGCTGCTGATGATCGGCGGGGAGTTCGACCTCTCCACTGGTGTCCTCACCGGCTCCACCGCCCTGGTCACGGCGCTCGCGGTCACCGAGCTGAACATGAACGTGTGGCTCGGGATGCTGCTCTCGCTCGGCTTCGCCCTGGTGGTCGGCGCGATCAACGGCGTGATGGTGCACCTGACGAAGCTGCCCAGCTTCATCGTCACCCTCGGCATGATGTTCGTGCTGTGGGGCCTGAACTACGCCGTCACCCAGCGGCTGACCGGCCAGGTCACCGTCTCCGGGGTGCGGGAGTACGCCGGCTACGACAGTGCGCATGCGCTGTTCGGCAGCGCCGTCGGCCCGTTCCAGATCTCGCTGGTGTGGTGGCTGGTGCTCACCGCCGTCGGCGCCGTGATCCTGTTGAAGTCCCGCTGGGGCAACTGGATCTTCGCCCTCGGCGGCAACTCCGACGCCGCCCGCGCCGTGGGCGTGCCCGTGATGCGGGTGCGGGTGGGGCTGTTCATGACCACCGCGGCCGCGGCCTGGCTGGTGGGGACCCTGACCGTGATCCGCTACGGCAACGCGACCGTGACCAGCGGCATCGGGCTGGAGTTCTACTTCATCATCGCCGCGGTGATCGGCGGCTGCCTCCTCACCGGCGGCGCCGGCTCCGTGATCGGCGCGTCGATCGGCGCGCTCATCTTCGGCATGGTCCAGCAGGGCATGCCGCTGGTGGGCCTACCCAGCGAGTTCTTCCGCACCATCCTCGGCCTCGTGCTGCTGGCGGCGGTGCTGGTGAACCTGTGGATCAAGAAGCGAGCGATGAAGGTGACCTCATGAGCGACAACCCCGCCCTCACGGCCCCGCCGGACCATCGGACCACCACCCCGGTGCTCGAGGTCCGCGCGATCACCAAGAGCTTCGGCCGGGTCACGGCCCTGCGCGACGTGACCTGCGCGGTGCGCGAGGGGGAGGTGACGTGCGTGCTCGGCGACAACGGCGCCGGCAAGTCCACGTTCATCAAGACCCTCTCGGGCTACCACTCCCCCGACTCCGGCGAGATGCTGATCGACGGGGAGCCGGTGCGCTTCACCAGCCCGCGCGACGCCCTGGACCGCGGCATCGCGACCGTCTACCAGGACCTCGCGATCGCGCCGCTGATGCCGGTGTGGCGCAACTTCTTCCTCGGCTCGGAGCCGACGAGATTCGGCATGATCCGCACCCGGGAGGCGAAGCGGATCGTGGTCGAGGAGATGGCGAAGATGGGCATCTCCGTGCGGGATCCCGACCAGCCCATCGGCACCATGTCCGGCGGTGAGCGGCAGTGCGTCGCGATCGCCCGCGCGGTCTACTTCGGGGCGCGCGTGCTGATCCTCGACGAGCCGACGGCGGCGCTCGGCGTGCGCCAGTCCGGCGTGGTGCTGAAGTACGTGATGCGAGCCCGCGAGCGCGGCCTCGGGGTCATCTTCATCACCCACAACCCCAACCACGCCTACCTGGTCGGGGACCACTTCGTGCTGCTCAAGCGCGGCCAGACCGTCTCGGACATGACCCGGGAGGAGACCACCCTCGGCGGTCTCGCCCAGGAGATGGCCGGCGGCGCCGAGCTCGAGGCGCTCGAGCACGAGCTGGGCAGGGCGGCGCAGACGGCGTGAGGGGGCTGCGGGGCGAGTCGGCCGGACGGGGACACCACCCGTCTGGCCCACCTCGCTTGCATCCAACCGAGGAGCTTCGCCCACCCCACCTCAGATCAGGATCGAATTACCGGTCGATTAATGCAACTGCTCTCCAGATCCGATTCTCAGCGACCAGCAACTTCACTGCAGCCCGCAGAGCGGGACGGGACGCCGGGGTAGCTGACCGCTCAACGCTGTGCCAACACGCAACATCGCCCTCCCCAGCAACGGCAAGTCCGCTAAGCTTTGAACAAGTGTCATTTCAGGCCTGTAGATTGCAACCTATGGAATTGAGAGTTGACATGCTCGAGTCATTTCAGAGGATCAGTGGGATCGGACTCTTTCGTGACGCCACGGGAGGTCGCAATCTACCACTCAAACGCGTCACACTGATCTACGGGGAAAATGCTCGCGGCAAATCAACCCTTGCCGCAACTCTCGGCTCAGCCCAAAATAACGACCCCACGATCGTCACAGACCGAGCAACGATCGACACGGACAGCGGTCAACACGTTTCCATAACTAGAAGCGACGGAACTCGCCTTTCATTCAAGGACGGCGCATGGTCGGGGAATAACAACAATATCCGGGTCTTCGACTCTGAGTTCATTGAAAACAATGTGCATTCAGGACACGAGATAACTTCCGACCATCGAAAGAACCTACTTGCGTTTGCCCTCGGCGAGAAGGCTGTCGAAGCGGAGGCTCGCGAGCGGCGCGCAACTTCGTCCCACAAGGAAATCAGCGCCCAGCTTGAACTCGCGGTCCAGGAGCTGCTGACTGAGACTGACGGGATGGCCGAGCCTGAATTCACCGCCCTTACCCTCGTCGAGGGCATCGATGAAAAGATTAAGGCTGCCGAGGCTTCGGTCGAGAACGCCATATCTCGGCGCTCCATCATGAATCAATCTCTTCCCGCCCCGCCAGACACAGAAGACTTGGATCTTGATTACATCTTCGACCTATTGAACAAGACTCTCGAATCGGCGCACGCATCTGCGTCGCGGCTCGTCCTCGATCACTTCTCATCAAGAAGTAATCACAGCTTTGAAGATTGGGTCTCGGCAGGTCAACCATACGACGATTCTGAGACTTGCCCCTATTGCGGTCAAGTTGTCGAGGATCGCTCGCTTTTGGATGCCTACAAGCTTCACTTCAATAAAGCTTATCGAGATCTAAAGGCAGACATCGAGGGCGCGATCAATGACGTAGAGTCTGCAACGAGCCCTACGGTCATGGAGAATTTTGCGGCCGCAATCAACTCTGCCCGGGAGGCGACAACCATCTGGGAAGAGTGTGGGGTCGCGGTACATTCTCCCGGTGTTGCAAACCAGAAAGAAATGACGAAGGATCTTTCGGCTGTGCGAACTAATCTTCTTGAACTTCTCAACAGAAAGCAATCTGATTTAGACTGGAAGGGCTTCGATTCTGAGGTCGAGGGCGAAACGCGACGCACCTGGGAAAGGTTCGGTGCGGCAGTTCGCGCCGAAGCGCATGTCATAGGTCAAACCCTTACGGCTATTACCGATTTTAAGCGGACCCTCGAGGCTTCCGACGTCGACGTCGAGAGGCGAAATTTGCGACGACTGCGGCTTTCAAAGCTCCGCCATAGTGAGGTGATCGCCGCGAAGGTTGAACGCATTAGCTCTCTTCGTAAGGGTCGCGACAGGGCCGACACTGAGAGGCGAACTGCGCGTGAGGACCTTAAGAAACAGATGAATCACACCCTATCTACTTTTGGAGAAGATATAAACAAGTATCTTGCGATGCAGTTTGCGTCATTCAGGATTGATCGCCTCTCTTCGAACTTCATGGGTGGTTCCCCTCGCACAAACTACGGGATCCTCTTACGAGAGCGTGAGGTAGGCCTTACAGGAGTCAGTAAGTCATTTCGGACGGCTTTAAGTGAAAGCGACAAGCGAACCATGGCGTTCGCATTCTTCTTAGCATCGACCCTCTCGGATAGCAGGTTGCACGAGAGAATTGTCGTGGTAGACGACCCCATGAGCAGCTTGGACCGAAATAGACGCTCGACCACCGTCAAGCTTCTCCAGGAGCTTGCACCGAAGTGCGCCCAACTAATCGTCATTGCCCATGACCCACAGTTCCTCTTAGATCTAGACAGTGGGTTGGAGCGCGCCAAAGTAGTGGATTCGTCGGGCAAGAAAAGTCCAATCGAGCGTGCCCACCTCAAGCTGGTGCAGAAAGTACTGGATCCTACCCTCGAGCCCTACACCGACTTCGCCGAGTGCGATCTCGCGCGAGAGTGCGAGTCTAAGTACGCGAGAAACTACCGGACCGTTTCTGATTTCGTCACTAACCCCGTAGGCGATGGATACGCGGCCGCTACAGCGATTCGCCCGCTTCTCGAAGGCTTCCTACATCGCAGGTACCCAAAGCTATTGCCAGAGAACTGCATGTTTGGAAAAGCGGTTAGCGCGATTGAGAATGCGACCCATCCATCCCCACTTGTCAGTGCGCAGCATCTCGTTCCAGATCTACGTCGCGTTGCCTACTTCGGAAACGACAGCCATCACGACACCAGTCCGGACGCAATATGGGCAGGATTGAGCACAGTGGAGATTCGCGGATTCGCAGCCGAAGCACTTTCCATAGTTCATGGGGAGAGGTAGCCTGTAAATTCTACTCTCTGCATTTTACACCAGGCGCCTCCTAGCTCTGGCCCCTAATAATTGTTCCGGCCTCCTAGTGTGCTTTGAAATGCATCCTTCCTGGCGTTGAGGATCGACTGTCCCTGGTTGCGGCCGAGTTCTCCTTTCCATTCATGCACGCCTCTGCCCAGCGGTAGTGCGTCGGGTGATCAGCCTCGGCGCGATCGGTGCGACCGACGGGGCATCGGTGCTCCCGTCGGCCTCACCGCCCGCATCGCCCGCGTCGACCTGGGCGAGCGCGGTCCGGGCGGCGAGGCGGCCGACCTCGTGGGCGCGGCCGTCGACGGTGGTCAGCTCGATGCCGCGGAGCCCGGCGGCCTCCGCCTCGTCGTAGCCGACCACGGAGACGTCCTCGGGGCAGCGCAGGCCGAGGTCGGCGAGCGCGCCGAGCACCGCGACGGCGGCGCGGTCGTTGTGGACGAGGATCGCGGAGGGCCGCCCCTCCCCCGTCGGTCCCTCTCCTGCCAGCAGAGAACGGGCATCGGCCCGCACCTCGTCGGGATCGTAGCTGGTGACGTGCACCTGCGGCGCGAGGCCGGCCTCGGTCATCGCCTGCTCGAAGCCGCGGCGGCGCCCGAGATAGCCGTCCCCGGGCGGGTTCGCGAGGAAGGCGAGGCGGCGGTGGCCGAGGCCGAGGAGGTGCTCGGTCGCCATCCGTGCCCCTGCGACGTCGTCGGAGGAGGCGGAGAGCATCCCGGACACCGTGCGGGTCGCGACGACGAGGGGGCCGAGTCCGGCGCGCTCGTGCAGCTCCGCATCCGGCAGTCGCACGCCGAGTCCGATCGAGGCCCCGACGCGCGCCTCGAGCAGCCCGTCCAGGCCCGCGGTGTCGCGGGACCCGTCGGCCGCCCCGACGGTGAGCACGATCCGCCGCCCCGAGGGGTCGAGGATCTCGCGGATCCCGTCGAACACGTCGGCGTAGAGGTCGTTGTGCAGGTCGGCGACGAAGACGCCGATCGCGCCGGCGCCGCGCCCGGCGAGGTCGGCGGCGACGCGGTTGTGGCGGTAGCCGAGGCGGCGCGCGACCTCGAGGATGTGCTCGCGGGTGGCGGCGCTGACCCCGTGGGCGTCGCGCATCGCGATCGAGACGAGGGCGCGGGAGACCCCGGCCTCGCGGGCGTTGTCCTCCATGGTGATGCGGCGCGGGCGGGCTCGGCGCTGGGCCCCGTCGGAACTCCTGGTCACCCGGCCGACAGTAGCAGTGGAGCGCTCCAGCGGCCTGGCGTCGGACTGCGCAGGATCGGACCATCGCCGCCGCGCACCGCGGTCTAGCGTGGTCACCCCGAGGAACCCCGACGGAGGAGATCCCGTGCGCCCCTTGATCCTCACCCAGAACATCACCGCCGACGGCAGCATCGAGATGCTCGACGACTGGTTCGACCCGATGGCCCAGGACGCCGACCAGCTCGAGATCCTGAATCGCGACAGCGCCGCCTGCGACGCGATCCTGCTGGGCCGGCGGACCTTCGAGGAATTCCGCGGCTTCTGGCCGCAGCAGACCGAGGACACCACCGGGGTCTCCGACGAGCTGAACGCCCTGCAGAAGTACGTGGTCAGCTCCACGATGACGGATCCCGCCTGGCAGAACTCCACGATCCTCACCGGCGACCCCGTCGAGCAGGTGCGCGCGCTGAAGGAGTCGGAGGGCGCGGAGATCTCCCTGACCGGCTCGATCATGCTGTGCCATGCGCTGATCGCGGCCGGACTCGTGGACGCCTACTGCCTGTGGACCTACCCGTACGTGCAGGGGCGCGGGCGCCGCCTCTTCCCCGCCGGGCACAGCGAGTGGCTCGAGCTCGTCGAGCACCTCTCCTTCGCCTCCGGTGTCACCTACACCCGCTGGACCTCCCGGAAGGACCTCTCATGACCGCCGAGTCCACCGCCGCGCAGGGAAAGGATCCCGGCCGCTACGTCGTCTCCCGCACGATCCCCGCCGCCCCGCAGCAGGTGTTCGCCCTGCTCGCCGACCCGGCCCGGCACCACGAGACCGAGCCGACGGACTGGGTGCGCGGCTCCCTCGAGGAGGACCCCGCCCCGCTGACGGAGGTCGGCCAGGTGTTCGGCATCGAGATGTTCCATGTGAACACCCCCGGCCGCTACGACATGCACAACCGCGTGATCGCCTTCGAGCGGGACCGGACGATCGCGTGGGAGCCGGGGCAGTACGGCCCAGACGGCGAGCTCGGCACGGGCGGCTGGACCTGGCGCTACGACCTCGCCCCGGCAGGCGGGCAGGGCGACGGGAGCTCAGCCACCGAGGTCACGCTCATCTACGACTGGAGCGCCGTGCCCGACCCGCTCCGGGAGGAGTTCGGCCTGCCGCCGTTCCCGCCGAGCTTCCTGGAGGAGTCCCTGGCCGCGCTCGAGCGAGCGGTCACGGCGGAGTAGCCGACGCTCGCCCGCTCAGCGCACCGTCGCGGCACCCGCCCCGGCGCCGTCCTCGTTCTCCAGCGAGACGGCCACCGTCAGCGTCGCACCGGCCGGAACGTCCCCGACCAGCGGGATCGTCACGACCTCGCGGGCGGAGCGGACGTCGGTCGCCTCGAGCTCGCCGACGGTCCGCTCCCCGTCCCAGACAAACACACGCCGGGTGCCTGGCGCCGCGGTGCGCACCACGGCGCTGACCTCGCCGCGTCGGCGGGTCGCCTTGTCCACCCGCACCGCGTCCAGGCCGAGGGAGGGGAAGCCGCCGAGCCCCACCCCGTCGGCCGCGGACTGCAGGATCGACTGGGGCGAGGCGACGGAGCGGGCCGAGGTGTTCGGGATCCTGGGCTCGACCGGGGCCGACGGCTGGGCCTCGAGCTCCGGCAGCTCGAGCACGCCCCAGCGGAAGGGGTCGGCCTGCACGCCGGGGAAGGTGGACCAGCCGATGCGGGACTGGCCGGTGCGGTCCTGGGTGTCCGAGTCGTAGACGACCACGTTGAAGCCCATCCGGGCGGGGTCGATGCCGTCGGGCAGCTCCGCGAAGGGGATCGTCGCCTCGAGCACGTAGCCCTGGTAGGGCTCGGAGATCTCGGCGGCGATCCGCACCGAGGGCGCGACCTCCTCGATCGGGCCCTGGCGGTTGTCGTGGTCGCGGCCGGCGACCGGTCCGCCCACGCCGCCCGCGCCGTCGTCCGTGCCGGGCAGCACGCCGAGGATGAAGGTGGTGGAGGTGTTGTCGGAGGTGCCGCGCGGGTCGATCATGATCTCGACCGAGTCGGTGCGGAAGCGCTGCTTGTTGTCCTCCGCCGGCAGCAGCGTACCGAGCACGTCGTCGGTGACCTGCACGAATACGTGCAGCGCCGCGTCGTCGTAGGTGACCCAGGTGGAGCCGGAGGCGTCCTCGGGGGTGACCTCCGAGCCCTCCCACAGGGTGCCGATGTCGATCGGGTCGCCGGGGTACTCCCCCGTCCCGCGCGCCGCATCGACCTCGACGCCCTCGGTGCGGGAGGCGACCAGCCGCGGCACCAGGTGGAGGCCCTGCGCGGTCGGGGCGGCGACGCCTCCGGCCGACGCGGTGACCGTGACGGCGTAGACCCCGCCGTCCGGGGCGCGGTTCGCCGTCGGCAGCGCGGGATCGGTGTTCTCGATCCGCACCGTCGCCGTCGCCTCGCCGAGCGCGGGCACCTGCTCGACCAGCAGCTGAGCCGGCTCGGCGGTGAAGCCGTCGGGCAGGGCGAGGGTGACCTCCGCGTCCTGCACCTGCTCGGAGCGGTTGCGCACCACGAGCTCGAACTCCTCGGCGCGGCCCTGCCCGAGCGAGCGACGGGTGGGCACGAGCGCGTCGAGGCGCTGCATGCCGAGCTCCTCGGTCCAGTCCAGGAACGCGGCGATCTCGGCGCGGTCGGCGATCCCGGCCTCGACGACGCCCGCGGTGCGCAGCGGGAGCACGTTCTCGCCGCTGCCCTTGCGGGAGGTGACGCGGGCGCGCAGCAGCACGTGCTCGCCGGGGGTCGCGCTCTCCGGCACCTCGACGGTGAAGGTCACGGTGCGGGACTGCTTCGCGGGTATCGTGCCGAGGACCTGCCGGCGCCCGGCGTCCCAGCCGTCCGGGACCTCGAGCTCGACCTGCACGCCGGGCAGGGCGCTGCCCGGGGAGCCGATCTCCACCTCGACCTCGACGCTGCCGCCGGTCTGCACGGCGAACAGCTCGCTGCGCAGCTCGACGGTGGTGCCGAGCGGCAGCCCGCCCTCGACCGGGATGCTCGCCCCGCCGAGCGCGGCGGTGTCTCCGCTGGTCGGGTCCGGGAACGGGGTGCGGGAGTCGATCAGCGTGAACCAGGCGGCGGGGATCTTCGCGGGGTCCGTGGTGGTGGGCGGGAAGACGTGCCAGCCCTGGGTGCGGTAGGCGTGGATCGAGTCGTCGCGCACGGCCGACCAGCGCTTGCCGTGCTTCTCGGACTCGGTGCCGTTCCACGCCCCGAACACGACGTCGCTCGCCACGAGCGGGGTGAACCCGGTCGCGACGGCGTCGGGCCCGGTCGGCGCCTGCCCGTCGGAGCCGGAGCGCAGCAGCCGCTTCGGCGCGAAGGGCGTCAGCCCCTCGTCGAAGTGCTCGGGGAAGACGTCCTCGCGGCCGGCCAGGAGGTACGCCTCCACGGCGAACATCGCGGCCTGCTGGTGGTTGCCGTGGTTGCCCTGCACGGCCGAGGGGTTCATCGTCACGATCACGTCCGGCCGGGTCGCGCGCACGACGCGGATCACGCGGCTGAGCACGTCCCGCCCGCCCCACACCTCGTGGCTGAGCGGGGCGGAGAGGGTGTAGAAGAAGTCGACCGCGTCGAGGTTGAAGACGTGCTCGATCCCGGCGAAGCCGACGGCGGTGCGCTCCTCGCCCTCGCGGATCAGGCCCAGCGCCGGGCCCTCCTCGAGGCCGACGGCGTTCCCGCCGCCCTCGCCGCGGGTGATCGTGATGACCCCGGCAGTCTGGTCCTCGTACTCGTTCCACTGCCCGAAGGCGGCCAGCGTCCAGGCCTCGTCGTCGGGGTGGGCGCCGATGTAGAGGATGTCGAGGTCGACGCCGCCGTCGGCGAGGGCGCGCTCCATCGGCGGCAGCCCGCTGAGGTCCAGGGCGGTGGCGCCGGCGGCGAGGCCGAGCACGGCCGAGCCCTGCAGGAGGCGGCGGCGGGAGAGCCCGCGCGGGGCGGAGGCGTCGGTGACGGGCGCGGCAGAGGCGGGGCGGGCGGGGAGGGGATGGTGCGACATGATTCCTGACTTCTCTCGTGCGGCGGTGCGTCGATGCACCGATGGATGGGTCGGGGTCGCTCGGGCCTGCGGCGTCAGTGCCGGCCGGCGTCGGAGCGGAGGGCGAAGGTGCCCTGGGCGCGGCGTCGGCCGAGGACGGGGCGGTCGGGGACGACGTCGTCGAGGAACTCGTAGCCGCCGCGGGTGTAGGCGGCGCGGAGGTCCCCGTCGGCGGAGGCATCGCTGAGCTGGCGCCACCAGTCGGTGATGTCGCCCCAGCCCGGTGCGGCCAGCGACCCGCCGAACTGCTGCACTGCCAGCGCCGAGCACAGGGACGCGAAGCGAAGCCGCTGCTCGAGCGGCCACTCCGCGAGGGTGCCCAGCACCAGCCCAGCGGCGAACACGTCCCCGGCCCCGGTGGTGTCGATGGCGTGGACGGGCACCGCGGGGCAGAACGCCTCCTCGCCGGTGGAGGCGTCGATCGCGTAGGCGCCGTCGACCCCGTCGGTCACCACCGCCAGCGGCACCATCTCGGCGAGCGCCCGCACGGCGCGGCCGGGGCTGTCGGTGCGGGTGTAGGCCGTGGCCTCGAGAGCGTTGGGGGTGAAGGCGTGGCAGTGGGCGAGCGGGGCGAGGTCCGCGGGGTCCCAGCGGCCGGTCGCGTCGAAGCCGATGTCGGCGAAGATCAGCGCGCCGCCGCGGGCGAGCTCCGCCCACCAGGAGGTCTCCCCCGCGAGGTCCACGACGGCGGCGCGGGCGGCGGGGGCGCGGGCGATCATCGACGACAGCGGCTCGGGCAGGTCGTGGCCGTGGGTGGCCATGGCCCGGTCGCCGTGGGCGGCGATGGAGACGGTCAGCGCCGAGTGGAAGTCGTCGAAGCGTCGCGAGGCGGACAGATCGATGCCCTCCTCCTCGGAGAGGGTCTGCCACATCCAGTCGCCGTAGGCGTCGTCGCCGAAGCCGGCGACCAGGCCCGTGCGCAGGCCGAGCCGGGCGGCGGCGGTGGCGAGGTTCGCGATGCCGCCGGGGCTCGAGCCCATCCCCTTGGACCACAGCTCCTCGCCGGGCTGGGGCAGGCGGTCCAGGCCGGTGAAGACGATGTCGAAGAAGACGGTGCCGGAGAGCAGCACGTCCAGCGGCGGGTCCGACGGGCTGCGCAGCGCGGCCAGCGGGTCCCAGTCCTGCCTCTCGGCGGCGTGCGGCGGGGCGGGGGTCGCGGCGCCAGGGGCGTGCGAGGTGGCGGCGGGCCCGTCGGTCAGGGCGTCGGGGCGGTCGGTCATCACTTGGCGACTCCTTCGAGCATCCCGCGGATGAAGTGGCGCTGGAGGAACAGGAACAGGATCACGGTGGGCAGGGCGATGATCACGGCGGCCGCGGCGAGCAGCGCGGTCTCGGAGGTGTACTGGCCCTGGAAGGTCGCCAGGCCCAGCGGGGCGGTGCGTCGGCTGCCGCTCGGGGTCATGATCAGGGCGATGAGGAACTCGTTCCACGTCCACATGAACACCAGCACCACGAGCGTCACGATCGCGGGCCGCGAGGCGGGCACGAGGATGCTGCGCAGCGCGCGCAGGGGGCCGGCGCCGTCGAGCGCGGCGGCTTCGAGCAGGCTCGTCGGCATCGAGCGGAACTGCGCCCGCAGCCAGAACGTGCCGAAGGCGATGGACTGCGCGACCTGCGGCAGGGCGATCGCGAGATAGGTGTCGGTCAGACCCAGGGTGCGCAGGTCGAAGAACAGCGGGATGATCGTCGCCTCGGCGGGGATCATCATGCCCAGCAGGAACAGGTAGAAGATGATCGTCGCGCCGGGGAAGCGCATGGTCCCCAGCGCGTAGCCGGAGCCGATCGAGAGCACGGTCGCCAGGCCCACCACGATCGCGGCGACCACGACGGAGTTCCCGAGCGAGTGGCCGAAGCCGCCGACGGTCCACGCCTCGACGTAGTTGCCGGGGTAGAAGCCGGCCGGCTCCCCCAGCGGCGCCGAGACGGAGCCGATCAGGATCGTCATCACCGGTGCGAGCGCGAACAGCGCGAAGGCGATCAGGAGGACGTAGTTCATCACGACCTCGCCGCGGGTGACCCTCATGACTCACGCTCCCCGATGCGGGTGACGCCCACGTTGATCGCGAAGATCAGCAGCGTCAGCACGATCGCGACGGCGCTCGCGGACCCGACCTCGCGCAGGTCGAAGGCGCGGAAGTACACCTCGTAGCTGGGCACGGTGGTGGAGTTGCCGGGGCCGCCGGAGGTGGTCATGTAGACGAGGTCGAAGGTCTTCAGCGCCGCGATGATGGTCAGCACGAGCGCGACCGTGATCTCGCCGCGCACCGCGGGCAGGGTGATCGCGAAGAACTCCTTCACGGGGCCGGCGCCGTCCAGCCGCGCCGCCTCGAACAGCTCGGCGGGGATGCGGCTCATCCCGGACAGCATCAGCAGCATCACCAGCCCCATCTCGACCCAGGTGCCGATGAAACCGACGGACGCGAGCGCCGTGCCCGGGTCGCCGAGCCAGCCGCGGGTGAGTCCGCCGAGGCCGACGGCCTCCAGGATCTGGTTCAGCGGGCCGACGGGCGAGTAGATCTGCCGCCACGCGACCGCGACGACGACCAGCGCGATCACCTGCGGCAGGAAGATCACGGTGCGGAAGAAGCCCATCCCGCGCACCTGGCCGCGGCGCAGGATCGCGGCGAGCACGAGGCCGACGACCAGTGGGATCACCGCGTAGAACACGATCAGGACCAGGGCGTTCCCGATCGCGGCGCGGAAGGCGGCGTCCCCGGCGAGGTCGACGTAGTTCTGGAGGCCCACGAAGGTGGAGGCGCCGAAGCCGCGCCACTCGAAGAGGGAGAACTGCGCGGCGCGGCCCAGCGGGTAGAGCGCGAACGCGGCGTAGACCGCGAAGGCGGGCAGCAGGAACAGCAGCGGCGTGACCCACGAGCGGGCCACGGCCGAGGGCCTGCTCCGTCGCTTCCCTGACGCCATGGGGTCAGGACCCCTCGGTGAACGCGGCGTAGTCCTCCTGCAGCGCGTCGGCGGCGGCCTCGGGATCGGTCTGCCCGCCGATCACCTCCTGCAGGGCGGCACCGGCGGTGTCGGCGAAGGACGGGGTCGCGTAGTCGAGATAGGGCAGCAGGGTGCCGTCGGTGGAGACCGCGTCGAAGGCCTCGTAGACGTCCTTGTTCACCCCGGACTCCGGCGCGAGCTCGGCGGTGCGGTTCACGGGCATGCCGCCGTTGTCGGCGATCAGCTGCATCGCCTCGTCACTGGTGAGGAAGTCGATGTACGCGGCGGCGACGTCCTTGTTCTCGGCGGCGGCCGGGATGGAGAAGGGGATGCCGGTGCCGCCGGTGGTGGCGACCGCGCCGTCGACCCCGGGCGGCGGGGCCATGAAGCGCAGGTCCTCGCCCATCACGGCCTCCATGTCGGGGGCGAGCCAGGAGCCGCCGATGAGCAGCACGCCGGTGCCCTTCGTGTACAGCGGCCAGGCGTCGTCGTAGGCGAGGCCGTTGGGGGAGTCGCCCATCGCGCCGGTGGTGCCCCATTCGGCGAGCTGGGTGAGGGCGGCGACGTTCTGCTCGGTGGTCCAGTCGGCGCCGGCGTTGCCCATGCCGAGGGTGACGATCTCCTCGGCGGGCACGAAGTTCGCCTGCAGCGGGCCGAAGACGTGCAGTGCCGGCCACTGGTCGAGGTTGCCGAGCACGATCGGCTGCTCCCCGGCCTCCTTCGCGGCGTCGACCAGGGCGAAGAGATCGTCCCAGGTGGTGGGGGCCTCGAGGCCGAGCTCGTCGAGCTTCTTCTGGGAGTAGTAGATGCCGCAGATCTCGCCGGTCTGGGCGAGGCCGTAGAGGGCCCCCTCGCCGAAGGTGACCCCGTCGGCCGAGTAGCGCATCTTCGCCAGCACGCTGTCGCTGAAGCGGTCCTCCCAGCCGTAGGCCTCGGCGTAGCCGGTGAGATCGGTGAGCAGCTGGTCGGCGACGTAGGCGCCCATGTCGCCGCGGGCGTTGTTGACCTGGAGCACGTCGGGCACGTCGTTGCCGGACAGGGCCAGGCCCGTCTGCTGCTGGAGGTCGTCGAAGGACTGGCTCTGCCGGTCGACGGTGACGTTGGGGTACTTCTCCTGGAACGCGGTGATCAGCGCTTCGATCGCGTCGTTCTGCGCGCCGCGCACCTCCTGGTCCCAGACCGTGAGGGTCACGTCGCCGAGGGAGGCGATGTCGGTCTCGACCTCGTCGGCAGCCGGGCCGCCGCCGTCGGAGGCGCCGGAGCCGCCGCCGTCCGAGCCGGGGGCGCAGGCCGCGAGGAGACCCAGGCCGCCGAGCGCTGCGCTGGTCCCGAGGAAATGACGTCGTCGCATGGTGTCCTCCTGAAAGATCGGCGGGGCCGCTCCGTCGCGTCCGCCCGACTGGGCACCGGGGTGTGGTGCGCACCACCATGATGCCACGACCTGCGCGCCACTGCACGTTCTTGGTCGAAGCTGCGTGAAGTTGCGCGCTCGGTGCTACGGTATCGCCATGCTGAGCGAGGAGCGCCACCGGGCGATCGTGTCGGCGATCCGCCGCAGCGGTGCGGCGACCGTCGCCGGACTCAGCGCTGACCTGCACGTCTCCGAGGCGACGATCCGTCGGGACCTCGACGTGCTCGCCGAGCAGAGCCTGGTCCGACGGGTCCGCGGCGGCGCCACCGACCCCCGCGGCTCCGTGCGCCCCGAGGCCGATCCGCGCTCCTTCGCGGACGTCGCCGCCTCCGCCCCCGCCGCGAAGCAGGCGATCGCGGCGCTGGCCTGCACCCAGATCCGCGACGGCGAGGTGATCGCGCTGGACATCGGCACCACCGTCGCCGCGATGTGCCCGCTGCTGGCCGAGCGCTCCCTCACCGTCGTCACCGCCTCCCTCGCGGTGGTGCGGGCGCTCGCGAGCGCGCCGGCGATCGACATCGTCGTGCTCGGCGGGCTGCTGCGCCCCAACTACGACTCCCTCGTCGGCACCCTCACCGAGTCGGCGCTGCGCCAGCTGCGCGTGGACCGCGCCTTCCTCGGCACCGCCGGGGTGCGGGCCGACGGCGCGGTGCTCGACTCCACCCCCAGCGAGGTCCCGGTGAAGCGGGGCCTGCTCGACGTCGCCACCTGCTCCTACCTGCTCGCCGACCACGAGAAGTTCCCCGGCACCGGCTTCCTTGAGGTCGCCCGCCTGCCGCGCTTCACCGCCCTGCTCACCGACCGTCCCCTGCCCATCGAGATCGACCTCCCCGAGGGGGAGGACGTGGAGGTCCTGCTGCCATGAAGCTCACCATCCTGGGAGGCGGCGGGTTCCGCGTCCCCCTCGTCCACGAGGCGGTCGCCACCGCCGCCACCGGCCTCACCGTCGACGAGATCGCGCTGCACGACGTCGACCCCGAGCGCCTGGCGACCATCAGCGCGGTCGTCGAGGAGCAGGGCCAGCGCCTCGCAGCCGAGGGACGGGCCGTCGCCCTCCCCCGCCTGATCTCCACCACCGACATGCGCGAGGCCGTGACCGGCGCGGACTTCGTGTTCAGCGCCGTGCGCGTGGGCGGGGCGGAGGCCCGGACCGTCGACGAGCGGGTCGCACTCGGCCTCGGCCTGCTGGGCCAGGAGACGATCGGCCCCGGCGGCCTCGCCTACGCGCTGCGCACGATCCCCGTCGCCCTCGAGATCGCGCGGACCATCGCCGAGCTCGCCCCGTCGGCGTGGACCATCAACTTCACCAACCCCGCCGGGATCGTCACCGAGGCGATGCGCTCCGTGCTCGGAGACCGCGTGGTCGGCATCTGCGACACCCCGATCGGGCTGGTCCGACGCGTCGGCCGGCTGCTCGGCGCGGATCTCGTCGCCGGCGAGCGCGGCGCGGAGGTCGACTACGTGGGCCTGAACCACCTCGGCTGGCTGCGCTCGGTGCGGCTGGAGGGCACCGACCGCCTCCCGGGCCTGCTGGCCGACGACGCGGCGCTCGAGGAGATCGAGGAGGCGCGGCTGATCGGCAAGGACTGGGTGCGGGCCGACGGCGCGCTGCCCAACGAGTACCTCTTCTACTACCTGCACACCGCCGACGCGATCGAACGGATCACCGGCGCCGCGACCACGCGCGGGGAGTTCCTCGCCAAGCAGCAGGGCGACTTCTACCTCGCCGCCGCAGAGGCCGACGGGCGGGGACCGGAGACGCGCGCCGCCGACTCCTGCTGCACCTCCCCGCTGGACCTCTGGCGCGAGACGCTCCACGAGCGGGAGGCGACCTACATGGCCGAGTCCCGGGACGAGGAGCGACGCGAGGAGGACGTCGCAGGCGGCGGCTACCAGGAGGTCGCCATGCGGCTGATGACCGCGCTCGCCACCGGCCGGAGCGAGCGGATGATCCTCGACGTCGGCAACATCGCCGCCGGCCGCGAGGACGCCCCCGCGAGCGAGCGGATCGTGCCCGAGCTGCCCGCGGACTGCGTGCTCGAGGTGCTCTGCGAGGTGGACGGCGAGGGGGTGCACCCCCTGCCGATCGCGCCGGTGGAGCTGGGGAGGCTCGGGATGATGTCGACCCTCCGCGCCGCCGAACGGAAGATCCTCGAGGCCGCGACCACCGGCTCCCGCGAGGCGGCCTGGCAGGGCTTCGCCACGCATCCGCTGGTCAGCTCGCCTGAGCTCGGCCGGAGGCTGCTCGACGGGTACGAGGCCGGGCACCCGCAGATCGCGGCGCTGTTCTCCGGCCGCTGAGGCTGGGGCCGATCCCTCACAGGGGCCCCGCCGGTCGGGACCGGGCGAGTCAGAACCCGGGGTTCGCGGGGTCCGCGCCGATCCGTCCGTCCGCGCGGTCCAGGCCCTCGATGCGCTCGACCTCCTCCTCGGTGAGGACGAGCTGCGCGGCGGCGAGGTTCGAGACGATCCGCCCGGGCGTGACGGTCTTCGGGATCACGACGTTCCCGATCGCCAGGTGCCAGGCGATGATCACCTGCCCGGCATCGACGCCGTGGGCCTCGGCGATCGCGGTGATCACCGGATCCTTCAGGATGTCGCCGCCCTGCCCGAGCGGCGACCACGCCTCGGTGAGGATGCCCTTCTCGGCGTGGTAGCGGCGCAGCTCGGACTGCTGGAACTCCGGGTGCAGCTCGATCTGGTGCATCACGGGGACCACCCCGGTCTCGGCGATGATCTCCTCGAGCTGCGGGATCGGGAAGTTCGAGACACCGATGGACTTCGCCTTCCCCTCCTGCTGCAGCTCGATCAGGGCCTTCCAGGACTCGAGGTACTGCCCGCGCTGGGGGCTGGCCCAGTGGATGAGATAGAGGTCCACGTAGTCCGTGTCGAGCTTCTCGAGCGAGGCGTCGAGAGCCGCCTTCGCAGAGTCGAATCCCTGATCCTCGTTGGCGAGCTTGGTGGTGATGAACAGGTCCTCGCGCGGGACGTCCGCGGCCTTCACGGCGCGGCCCACGCCGCCTTCGTTCTGGTAGCCGGCCGCGGTGTCGATGTGCCGGTAGCCGGCGTCGATCGCCTGGCGGACGACATCGGCCGCGACATCGTCCTCGACCTGCCAGACGCCGTAGCCGAGCTGGGGGACGGACCTGCCGTCGTGGAAGGGCAGTGCGGGAACAGCGGTCATGGGCGGAGCCTCCTCGGTATGCGTTTGCCAACTCAGCCTATGCCGGTGAGCAACGGACCGACAGTCCGTGATCGCCCGGCGATGGGCCATCGACGGCCGAGCGGGGACGGTGATCGGATCCGCGCCTCGGGCCCCGGCGGGAGCGAGCGGCCACTCGGTCCCTCAGTCGGGCGAGTGCGGCCGTTCACCGGCACCGGTCCCGCTCTCGAGCGCACGACGAGCTGCATGCGGAGACGCCGACCGATCGGAGGCGGCGCCGGGCAGCTCAGGAATCGACGAGCGTGACCTCGAACGAGTACCGCGAGGCGCGATACACGTGGTAGCCGAACTCGATCACGCCGCCGTCGTTCGCGAAGGACTTGCGCTCCATGGTCAGCAGCGCCGCGCCGATCTCCTCCTCGAGCAGCTCGGCGTGCTCCTCGTCGGCGACGGTCGCGCCGATCCGCTCATGGGCGAGGACGGTCGTGATGCCGCGCTCGCGCAGGCAGGCATACAGACCGGAGGCGGCGAGCGCCTCGCGCGAGGGCGCGATCCGCTCGGGGATCGTGTTGCGCATGACGGCGAGGGGCTCCCCGTCGGCGTAGCGGACGCGGATCAGGTCCAGCACCTGCTCGCCCGGGGAGAGCTGCAAACGGTCCAGCGCCTCCGGGGAGGGCCGGCCGATGCGGTACTCGATGATCTCGGTGCGCGGAGCCTTCCCGGCGGTGCGCAGGTCGTCGTACAGCGAGGTCAGCGCGACCTGCCGGTTCACGGGGGCCTGCACCACCTGGGTGCCGACGCCGCGCTTGCGCACCAGCATCCCCTTGTCCACGAGCTCCTGGATGCCCTGGCGCACGGTGGGCCGGGACAGCTTCAGCCGCTTGGACAGGGCCAGCTCGTTCTCGAGGCGGCTGCCCGGGGGCAGCACGCCGGAGCGGATCGCGTCCTCGATGCCGCCGGCGAGCTGCAGGTACAGCGGGGTGCTGGTATCGCGCTCGATCGTGAGGTCCAGGGTGATCGCGCCGTTCTCCGACGCGGCGCCACCCGCCGCGCCGTTCCCCGGCGCCGCGTGCTCCGTCGTGCTCTCGACCGCGTCGCTCGTGCTCTCGCTGTCCACGTCTGTCTCCTCGTCCTCCGGGTCTCCCCATCGAGTTCCGGGTCCTCCCCCGCCGCGGCGCTGGCCCGCCCCGCAGGATACGGGGCGGGCCGAGCCGTGGTGCCGCGGGCAGGGCTCCTCGACCACGCCGCCTCAGGCGGGGCGCTCCTGCAGGGTCACGTCCACGGCGCCCTCGGCCGTGAGCGACCGCTCCGCCGCCTCGCACACCGCCGCGGCGGCATAGCCGTCCCAGGCGGTCGCCGAGCGGGGCGCGATGTTGCTGCCGTCGGCCACCGCGGCGACCCACGCCTGCACCTCCGCGTCGTACGCGGCGATGAAGCGGGGGCGGAAGTCCAGCGGCACCTGCCCGCCCCAGCGGGAACCCGCCTGCTGGGTGGTGACCATCCCGGACTCCTGGCCCACGGTCGCCGCGCCCTTCGAGCCGACGAGCTCGGTGCGAACCTCGTAGCCGGCATCCGTGCTGACCCACAGCTCGTCGGTGACCACGGTGCCGGAGGCGGTGCGGAACAGGAACAGCAGCGGGTCGTGCAGCCCCTCGGGCGCCTTCTCGGTGCTGCGCGGCATGACGGTCTGCACCGAGACCACCGGCTCCTCGAGGAAGAAGGAGATCGCGTCGATCTCGTGCACGGCCGAGTCGTAGACCATGTGGGTGTCGGTGAAGCCGGGCAGCACCGAGGCGTTGCGGTGCTTGCAGTTCAGCAGCATCGGCGTGCCGAGCTCGCCGGCCTCGAGGGCGTCCTTCAGCTCGCCGTAGCCGACGTCGAAGCGGCGCATGAAGCCGAGGGAGACCAGCGGGGTGCCGGCCTCGGCCTCGGCGCGGACCACGTCGTAGGCGTCGGAGGGGTTCATCGCCAGCGGCTTCTCGCAGAGCACCGGCTTGCCCGCCTCGATGCAGGCCAGGACCTGCTCGCGGTGGAACTCGCCGGGGCTGGCGATGAGCACGGCGTCGACGTCGCCTGCCGCGACGACCTCCTGCCAGGTGTCGACGACGCGGGAGCCGGCGGCCGTGGCGGAGACCTTCTCGGCGGTCTCGCGCAGGTAGTCGCTAAGCACGCTGACGCGCGCGCCCTTGATGCGGCGCGTGATGCGCTCGACGTGGTCGGCGCCCATGCGGCCCACGCCGATCACGCCGACGCGGACGTCCTGCGGGGGTGCGGTCTGCGGGCCGGGCTGCACGGGTGCGTCCTGCTCTGCGGTCATCGGGCCTCTCCTTCGAGTCGGGGGTCGATCCCGGCGTCGGCCCAGGTGTCGCGCACCCAGCCCTGCTCGGGATGGTCGGTGATGTTCCAGGCCCGCTCCGCCTCGGGGCCGGCCATGACGTTGAGGTAGTACATGTCGTGGCCGGGCGCGGCGGCGCAGGGGCCGTGCCAGCCGTGCGGAACCAGGACGGTGTCGCCGCTGCGCACCTCGGTGAGCACGTCGATCGGCTTGTCCTCGCCGCTGGAGGTGGTCTGGTGGAAGCCGAAGCCGGGTCCGGCCGGGCCGTCCTGGATCTCGTAGTAGTAGATCTCCTCGAGCTCCGATTCCGTCTCGGTGGTCTCGTCGTGCTTGTGCGCGGGGTAGCTGGACCAGTTCCCGCCGGGGGTGATGACCTCGCAGGCGATGAGGGAGTCCATCTGGTCGAAGGCGCCGACGGTGCCGAAGTTGCGCACCTTGCGGGTCATGTTCCCGCCGCCGCGGATCTCGACGGGGACGTCCTCGGCGCGGATCAGCGCGACGGGGTGGGCGCCGGTGGCGACGGCGGTGGCGAGCGCGAAGCGGCCCCCGTCCTTCGAGGAGATCGTCAGCTGGGAGCCGACGGGGACGTAGAGCACGTCGGTCGCGGAGGCGAAGACGTCCTCGCGGCCGCGCAGGTGGTGGGTCTCACCGGCCACGGTGACGTCGCACGCCCCGTTCAGCGGCACGACCATCGCCTCGACGCCGCCCGCGGTGACCAGCTCGCTGCCGCCCGGGGCGAGGGCGAGGACGCGCAGGCCGGTGTGAACCCAGCCCTCGCGGGCGCCCGGGTCGATGATCGTCTCGTAGTTGCCGCGGCCGGTGGACCCGGCCGGCAGGTGGAGCTGCTCGGTGGTGCTCATGGATGCTCTCCTGTTCTCGATGCTGCGGGCGGGACCGTCAGGACGCGCTCGCGGAGCGGATCATGTCGACCGAGGCGGAGACCGCCGCGGTGACGTCGCCGCCCGCCGGGTACAGCAGGGTCCGTCCGACGACGAGGCCGCGCACGTTCGGGCGGGCCAGAGCCCTCCCCCACGAGGCGCGGATCGTCTCGGGATCATCGTCCACCGGGTCGCCGCCGAGGATCAGGGTGGGCATGGTGGTCGCGTCCATGACTCGCTCCATGTCCTCGACCGCGGGCAGCTTCAGCCAGGTGTAGGCGCTGGTCGCGCCGAGGCCCTGAGCGATGTGGATGGACTTGATGACCGCCTCCGGGGAGAGGTCGTTGACGACCTTCGTGCCCGGCCCGCCGGGACGGGACGACATGAACGGCTCGACCATGGCGATCAGCTCGTGGCGGGCGAGGTCGGTGACCGCGTTCGCGCTCGCCTCGAGGATGAAGGAGGTGCGGTCGTCGTCGAGGTCGATGCGGGTGAGCATCTTCCCGCCGTCGAAGCCGGCCTGCTTGATCGAGGCCGCGTCGTAGGCGGTGAAGCGGTCCTCGATCTCCCAGGACCCGCCCTGCAGGCCGCCGCGGTTCATCGAGGCGAACACGACCTTGTCCTCGAGCGCGCCCATGACCAGCAGGTCCTCGAGGATGTCGGCGGTGCCGAGCACCCCGTCCACGCCGGGCACGGCGAGCGCCTCGCGCATGCGGTCCAGTAGCTCGGTGCGGGAGGCCATGGCGTCGGCGCGGGAGCCGACGCCGAGCGCGCCGCGGGCCGGGTGGTCGGCGGCGATGATCATCATCGTGCCGTCGGTGTCGGCGACGGTGCGGCGGGAGCGGGTCGCGGCCAGGCGGGCGAAGCGGCCCGGATCCTCGATCCGCACGCGCGTGACCTCGTCGTAGGTCGAGACGAAGCCGTCGGCGCCGGTGCTGGGGCCGGTGGCAGCGGTGCTGGTGGCGCTGGTGGTCATCGCTGCTCCGCCCCGACGGTGCCGCGACCCCGCAGGGCGCCGAGCATCTCGTCGACCGTCTGGCCGTGGTTGGGGTCGCCGCCCGCGATCAGCAGGTCGATCTCCTTGGTGGTGGGCATGGCGGTGGAGCACTCGAGGCGCGAGGTCACGATGGCGCCGGCCGCGTTGCAGCGGGTCAGCGTCTCCTCGAGGGACTGGCCGGTGAGAAGGCCGTGGCAGAGCGAGCCGCCGAAGCTGTCGCCGGCGCCGAGGCCGTTGATCACCTGGATCAGGTTCGGGGCGACCACCACGCGCTCGTCGGCGGTCTTGCCGAGCACGCCCTTGGGGCCCTGCTTGACGATCGCGATCTTCACGCCGGCCTCGAGCAGCGCGTCGGCGGCGCGCTCAGGCTCGGTCTCGCCGACGGCGACCTCGCACTCCTCCTTATTGCCGACGGCAACCGTCGCGTACTGCAGCGCCTCGCGGTACTGCTCCCGGGCTTCCTCGATCGAGGACCAGAACATGGGCCGGTAGTCGAGGTCGAAGACGGTGTGCCCGCCCTCGGGACCGCCGTCCGCGCCGCGCGCCTCGAGCGCCGCGTGGTGGGCGGAGCGGCTGGGCTCCTCGGACAGACCGGTGCCGGAGAACCAGAACAGCGGCACCTCGCGGATCGCGTCGAGGTCGAGGTGCTCGGGCGCGACCTGCAGGTCGGGGGCGCTGGGCTTGCGGTAGAAGTACAGCGGGAAGTCGTCCGGCGGGAAGATCTCGCACAGCGTGATCGGGGTGTTCAGCTCGTCGTTCTTCACGACGAAGCGGCCGGAGACGCCCAGTCGCTCCATCTCCTTGACCACGTAGCGGCCGAAGGGGTCATCGCCCACGCCCGTGATCACGGCGGGCGTGTGCCCGAGCCGGGCCGCGGCGACGGCGACGTTGGTGGGGCTGCCGCCGAGGAACTTGCCGAAGCTGTGGATGTCCTCGAGACCCTTCTCGATCTCCAAGGGGTAGATGTCCACGCCGCTGCGGCCGAACGTGATGATGTCGAGATCAGATGCCATGGCTCTCCATGCCTCCCTGCGTCAGAACCTGGTGCGGTGTCGCGGGCCGCTCTGCCCCACGACCCTCCGGTCACCACCCATGATCACATGGGGAACGGTCTTTGTCCATACAAATATCGGTGATTGTCGGGCGGGTGTGCCCACGGCGGCGATCCGGGGGCCTCCCGCTGCCTGAGCCCGCCCGTCGGCCGCCCTCGGGCGCCCGCCGTCCCGCCGGCCGCCCGAGCGGCCCGTCGGCCTGAGCGGACGTCCCCGGCCGACGGCCCGCCGGATCGAGTGGCGGATCTCGACCACTTCGAGTGAGGCCGAGGGCAGATGCTCGGCAGCCGGGCGCCCGGCCTCAGAGCTCCCCGGTGAGGAACTGCGCACGGCCCCGGCCGAAGGACCAGTCCTCGTGGCCGTTCTCCACGACGGAGATGATCAGGTCATCCTCGCGCACGAGACCTGCGGCGGCGAGACGCTCCGACAGCGCCGCGTAGATCGCCGTCTTCTGCTTCTCGCCCCTCCCCTGCTGGGTGATGTGGATGATGACCACGCCGTCGCTGCGCTCGAGGCCGAGACCGGTGTCCTCGGCGATGATCGAGCCGACGGGCAGGGTCTCGAGGATCTGGTAGCGGTCGCCGGGCGGGGCGGCGAACAGCTCGAGCATGACGTCCTGGACGATGTCGGCCATCTGTCGGGACTGCTCGGGGATGCGGACGTCCTGCTGGGTGATGCGCACGAGCGGCATGGGGGTGCTCCTTCTGGGGACTGGGAACTGCAGATCGGGGAACAGCGGCTGGGGGACTGCGGTGCGGGGGACTGCGACGACGGGGGCTGCGAAGAGGGGGCCTGCGAAGTGGGGAACTGCGAAGAGGCGGCTGCACCGACCACGGGGCCTCCGCCCCGCACCGAGATCTCCATCTGGACCGTCACCGAGCCGCTGTGGCGGTCCAGATGCAGCGCTCGGCGACGGTGCGAACCACGGGGCGGAGCCGCGGCGGGGTGCTGACAAAGCCGGCGGGCGGGGCCGACGGCGGCGCGATCAGCGCAGGCGGATGACGCCGCCGGCCTCGCGGAACTCCCACTCGATGCGCTCGAGGCTGAACTTCCGCGTCTCCGGCACCCGCAGGAAGTACCAGATGACGGCGAAGATGTTGATCGCCGCGAACAGGCCGTAGGTGAACGCCGGGCCGACACCGTCCATCAGGACCGGGAAGACGACGGTGACCGTCATGTTCGCGAGCCACAGGAGCATGACGGCGAATCCGTTGGCGGCGCCGCGGATCGAGGCCGGAAAGATCTCCGAGAGCATCACCCACATGACCGGGCCGGGGCCCGACTGCATGCCGAGCATGAACAGCACGATCACGACGACGACGAGATAGGGGAGGAAACCGGGGATGTCCGGCGAGACGGTGCCGTCGAGGTTGATGTACGGGTTGATGCCGAGCAGGAAGATCGCGGTCATCGCGATGAGGGACAGGGTGAGGATCACCTGGCCCACGAGCAGCACCTGGCGTCGGCCGAAGCGGCGCAGCGCGAGCAGGCCCGCGGCGGAGCCGATCACGGAGGCGACGCCGGTGAAGACGTTGAGGATGATCGAGGCCTGCGAGTCGAAGCCGGCCGCCATCAGCACCTTAGGGGCGTAGTACATCATCGTGTTCACGCCGGTGAGCTGCTGCAGGATCGCGAACGTCCCGCCGAAGACGATGATCGAGCGCAGCCAGGGCACCTTGAAACCGTCGCGCAGGCTGAGCTTCCGCCGCTTGGCCTCGAGGCGACGAGCCTCCTCCATCTCGGCGACCTCGGTGAGGACGTCGTGCTTGCCCTCGACGCGCAGGCGCTTGAGGGAGCCGATCGCCTCCTTGATCTCGCCGCGGCTGACGTGCCAGCGGGCGGACTCCGGCATCAGACGGATCCCGATCCACAGCGCGATCGCGGGGACCGAGCAGAGCACGAGCATGTAGCGCCAGGCGTGGCCGTTGCCCTCGGAGACGCTGACCCCGGCGATGCCGGCGAGCAGGTCCCAGGAGACCGTCTCCCCCGCCTGGTAGGTGCCGGAGGGGTCGTTCTCGACGACGGCCTGGGGCCCGCCCTGCAGCGAGGCGATCACGGCGTTGAAGGCGAAGGCGGCGAGCTGGCCGGTGACGATCATGAGCTGGTCGACCGCGACGAGCATGCCGCGCTGCTCCTTGGGCGCGGACTCGGAGAGGTAGACCGGCACGGTGGTGGAGGCGCCGCCGACGGCGAGGCCCAGCACGAAGCGGGCGATGTACATCAGGACGATGTTCGGGGCGAGGGCGCAGCCGACGGCGCCGACGAAGAAGAGCACCGCGAGCAGCAGGATGTTGTGGCGTCGGCCGTAGCGGTCCGAGAGCCGGCCGCCGAGGACCGCGCCGACGGCGCACCCGAACAGCAGGAAGCCACCGATCAGACCCTCCTCGAGGGAGGTCAGGGCGAGGCCGCCCGCCTCGTAGGGCAGGTGCATGTAGGGCAGGGCGCCGGAGATCACGCCGGTGTCGTAGCCGAAGAGGAAGCCACCGAGACACGCGACCACGGCGAGGAATCCGATCGAGCGCTTCTTCCCGGAGGCGGGGGTCTTCGCGACCAGCTCGCGTAATCTCTCGGTGGATTGCGACGGGGTGAGGCTCATGTTCCCTCCTTGGAACCTGAGACCGACGCCGGGGCGCCGGTGCGCGGTGCCGCCGGGCACCTGCGCGCTGTGCGGGGTCGCTCCCCGTCGATCCGCGGCGTCCTGATATGTCAGGACGGAGGAGCGCTGGAGAGGCTTGATTGTCCTGTCTTAATGACCGAACAACACTGACGAGACGGCAAGCTAACACAGGATCCTGGCGCCGGGAAGGGCTGTTCGGCCCGAGATCCCGAGCGCAGATCGCGCCCACCAGTAGCTTTACCGCAGACACCTGCAGGCATTCTTGTCATGACAAAGTGTTGACATGGGTCGCCCGGCGGGCCATGCTTGTCCCACGAGCTCATCGTCGAGTGGCCCCGCGCGGGCCCCGGCGGTGACGACGAATCCGCCCGCCGGCGTGCACGGCGGGTCCGACCTCCCCGCCCCATCGTGCGGCGGGCCTGCATCACGGAGGCAGCATGAGCGAGACCCCTTCGGCCCAGGTCGCGGCATCGGCCGTCGGCGCATCGTCGGCGCCCACCGCATCGTCAGTCCCCGCCGGCACGATCCGGCTCACCGTCGCCCAGGCCCTGGTGCGCTTCCTCGCCGCTCAGCACAGCGAGCGCGACGGCGTGCGGCAGCGTCTGATCCCCGGCGCCTTCGGCATCTTCGGCCACGGCAACGTGGCGGGCGTCGGTCAGGCGCTCCTGCAGAACGCGCTGGCTCCCGCTCCCGCCGAGGCCGCCGCGCCCGTCGAGGCTGCTATCCCCGCCGAGGCGGAGATGCCCTACTACCAGGCCCGCAACGAGCAGAACATGGTCCACACGGCCGTGGCCTACGCGCGCACGAAGAACCGTCTGCAGGCCATGGCATGCACCGCCTCGATCGGCCCGGGCTCGACGAACATGGTCACCGGCGCGGCGCTGGCGACCATCGACCGGATCCCCGTGCTGATCCTGCCCAGCGATGTCTTCGCCAACCGCGCCGTGGACCCCGTGCTGCAGCAGCTCGAGGACGAGCGGGCCATGGACGTCACCGTCAACGACGCCTTCCGCCCCGTCTCGCGCTACTTCGACCGCATCTGGCGGCCCGAGCAGCTGATCCCCTCGCTGCTGGCCGCGATGCGCGTGCTCACCGACCCCGCCGAGACCGGCGCCGTGACGATCTGCCTCCCCCAGGACGTGCAGGCCGAGGCGCACGACTGGCCCGCAGAGCTGTTCGCCGAGCGCACCTGGCACGTCGGCCGCCCCGTGCCGGAGCCCGCGGCGCTCGACCGCGCGCTCGAGGTGATCCGCGGGGCGCAGCGCCCCGTCGTCATCGCCGGCGGCGGCGCGATCTACTCCGAGGCGAGCGAGGCGCTCGCGGCCTTCACCGACGCGACCGGCATCCCGGTGCTGGACACCCAGGCCGGCAAGGGCGCGCTGAGCGCCGACCACCCGCTGTGCATCGGCGGCGTCGGCGCGACCGGCAACGACGCGGCGAACACGCTCGCGGCCGAGGCCGACGTGGTGATCGGCGTGGGCACCCGCTACACCGACTTCACCACCGCCTCGCACACCGCCTTCCGCAACCCCGACGTGCGCTTCGTGAACCTCAACGTCAAGGCCTTCGACGCCGCGAAGCACTCAGCGACCATGCTGGTGGCCGACGCCCGCGAGGGCCTCGCCGCGCTGCAGGCCGGGCTCTCCGACTGGCAGGCCCCCGCCGCGCACGGCGAGCGGGCCAGGCAGCTCCGCGCCGACTGGGAGCGGCTCGTCGAGCCCTGCTTCCAGCCCCATGACCAGGAGCTGCCCGCCCAGACCGAGATCTTCGGCGCGCTGAACGAGCTGATGGGCGACACCGACATCGTCATCAACGCCGCCGGGTCCATGCCCGGCGACCTGCAGGCGCTGTGGAAGGCCCGCTCCCCGCAGCAGTACCACCTCGAGTACGGCTACTCCTGCATGGGCTACGAGCTGCCGGCCTCGCTGGGAGCGAAGATGGCCGCGCCGGAGTCGGAGGTCGTCGCGATCATCGGCGACGGCACCTTCCAGATGGCGCCGCAGGAGATCGCGACCATCGTCGCCGAGCGGATCAAGGTCATCCTGGTGATCCTGCAGAACCACGGCTGGTCCTCGATCGGCTCCCTCTCGGAGTCCCACGGCAGCCAGCGCTTCGGCACCAAGTACCGCATGCGCGACGAGCAGAGCGGGATGCTCGACGGCGACAAGCTGCCCTTCGACATCCCCGCGAACATCCGCTCCTACGGGCTCGAGGTGCAGGAGGTCTCCGACACCCAGTCCTTCCGCGAGGCGTACCGCCGCGCGGAGCAGTCCGAGGAGGCGACCGCGATCGTGGTCAACACGAACCTGTACGGCCCGAACCCGCCCGGGATCGGCTGGTGGGACGTGCCGGTCAGCGCCGTCTCCCGCCTGGAGTCCACCCAGCAGGCCCGCGCCCAGTACGAGCAGGACCTCGTCCCGCAGCGCCACTACCTCTGAACCGTTCCAGGCCGCGCACAATTCTGCGTCCTGTGCGTGACCTCAACTCCATATACGTCCTGAGGTCACGCCTGGAGCGCAGAAGTTCGCGCAGCGCCCCCTCTGACACACCACAAGACCACCACGACACCCCCACCCCCGAGGAGAGACACCATGGGATACGAGATCACTCACTGGATCGACGGCCGCGAGGTCGCCGGCGCCGGCTCCACCCAGCCGATCATGAACCCCGCCACCGGCGGCGAGGTCGGCACGCTGCAGCTCGGCGACGCCTCCACCGTCGACCAGGCCGTCGAGGTCGCCCAGCGCGCGCAGAAGGAGTGGGCGAAGGTCTCGCTCGCCAAGCGCACCCAGATCCTCTACCGCATGCGGCAGCTGATGATCGAGCACACCGACGAGATCGCCGTCGTGATCTCCCGCGAGCACGGCAAGACCGTCGGCGATGCGAAGGGCGAGATCGCCCGCGGCCTGGAGACGCTCGAGTTCGCCACCTCCATCACGCAGGACCTCAAGGGCGGCTTCTCCCAGAACATCTCCACCGGCGTGGACGGCCACACCCTGCGCCAGCCGCTCGGCGTCGTCGCCGGGATCACCCCCTTCAACTTCCCGGCGATGGTGCCCTTCTGGATGCACCCGATCGCGATCGCGACCGGCAACGCCTTCATCCTCAAGCCCTCCGAGCGCGACCCCTCCGCCTCGAACATCGTCGCCCGCCTCTACCAGGAGGCCGGCCTGCCCGACGGCGTGTTCCAGGTGGTCCACGGCGGCAAGACCGTCGTCGACGCGCTGTGCGAGCACGACGGGATCTCCGGGGTCTCCTTCGTCGGCTCCACCCCGATCGCCAAGCACGTCCACGCCACCGCCTCCGCGGCCGGCAAGCGCGTCCAGGCCCTGGGCGGCGCGAACAACCACGCCGTGGTGATGCCGGATGCGAACATCGAGTTCGCCGCCGCGCAGGTCGCCTCGGGCGCCTTCGGCTCCGCCGGCGAGCGCTGCATGGCCGTCCCGGTCGCGGTGACCGTGGGCGACGTCCACGAGGAGTTCCTCGCCGCGATCAAGGCCGAGGCGGAGAAGCTCGTGGTCGGTCCGGGCGACGACGAGAAGACCGACATGCCGCCGGTCATCACGCCCGACGCGAAGGCGCGCGTGATCCGCATGACCGACGAGGCCGAGCAGGCCGGCGCCACCATCGTCGTCGACGGCCGCGGGCTCGTGGTCGAGGGCTTCGAGAACGGCAACTTCGTGGGGCCGACGGTCATCACCGATCTCGTCGCGGACCACCCGACCTACACCGAGGAGGTCTTCGGCCCGCTGCTCGTGGTGATGCACGTGAACAACTTCGACGAGGCGGTCGACCTGGTCAACGCCTCGCCGTTCGGCAACGGCACCGCGATCTTCACCGACTCCGGCCACTACGCGCGCCGCTTCGAGGACGAGATCCAGGTGGGCATGATCGGCATCAACGTGCCGATCCCGACCCCGGTGGGCTACTACTCCTTCGGCGGATGGAAGGACTCGCTGTTCGGCGAGCACCACGCCCACGGCCCCGAGGGCGTCTCCTTCTACACCCGCCAGAAGGCCGTCACCACCCGCTGGCCCTCCCAGAACGAGACGGTCGAGTCCTCGATGAGCTTCCCGACCCACGACTGAGCAGCCGCACGGGCGGCCGACGGGGCCGGACAGCCCCGTCGGCCCCGGCCCGTCGGCCACCCGGCCCGTCGGCCACCCGGCCCGTCGGCCGCCCGTCCCGTCGGCCGCCTGGCCGTCCCGTCGCCGCCCGCCCCGTCGGCCCCGGCTTCCCGTTCCCGGCAGGTTTTGCACCCGTGACGACTCATGGCAGCGCCAGCATGAGTCGTAGCGACAGCAAAACCTCATCAGCAGCCGCGCCGCCGCCGGCTCCACGGCCGGCCCCCCGGCCCCACGCCCCGCATGACCTCCGAAGGAGCAGAGTCTTGACCACCACCTCGTCCTCCCCCGCACCCGGCCCCGCCGCCGGCGACAAGTCGCGCAACCCGCAGGCGCCCTACGACAAGCTCACCATCGGCGTCTGTCCCGACCAGTGGGGCGTGTGGTTCCCCGAGGACGAGAAGCAGATCCCGTGGCGCACCGCGCTCGGCGAGATGGCCGAGGCCGGCTTCTCCGTGATGGAGACCGGGCCCTGGGGCTACTTCCCGAAGGACGCGAAGGAGCTGCGGTCCGTGATGGACGAGCACGGCTTCCGCGTCGTGGCCGGGACCGGCTGGGGCATCCTGCACAAGGAGGAGGCCTGGCCGGAGACGGAGAAGACCTTCCGCGCGATCGCCGAGACCCACGCCGCCGTCGGCGCGGAGTACATGGTGCACCTGCCGCCGATGTACCGCGACGAGAAGACCTGGCAGTTCACCGACGACCGGGAGCTGACCGGCGAGGCGTGGCGGCGCTACGTCGAGAACGCCAACGAGCTGGGCCGCATCATGAAGCAGGACTACGGCCTGACGATGGTGCTGCACCCCCACGGCGACTCCCACATCGAGACGCCCGAGGAGATCGCCCGCGTCTTCGAGGCGACCGACCCGGAGCTGGTCAGCTTCTGCCTGGACACCGGCCACATCGTCTACGGCGGCGGCGACCCGATCTCGATGATCGACGAGTACCCCGAGCGGATCGGCTACGTGCATATCAAGGCCTTCGACCCGGACATCACCCGCGAGGCGCACGAGAAGGACTGGCCCTTCGGCGAGGCCGTCGCCAAGGGCGCGTCGGTGAAGCCGCCGGCCGGGCTGCCGGACATGAAGGACCTGGTCGAGAAGCTGGTGACCCTCGACAAGGAGCTGTACGTGATCTGCGAGCAGGACCTCTACCCCTGCGATCCGTCGCTCCCGCTGCCCAACGCCATCGCGACCCGCGAGTTCCTGGCCGAGTGCGGCCTGGGCGTGAAGTGAGAGGAGACCTCCCATGGTGAAGATCCTGCTGGACCCGTCCATGTACCACCCGCACCTCAGCGTCGCGGAGGAGCTCGCGAAGGCCGCCGAGCTCGGCTACGAGTACCTCGAGCTCTCGCCCCGCGCCGACTTCCACGAGTGGCACCACTACCCCAAGGTGGACAGCCACCAGATCGCCGAGGTGAAGCAGGCGATGAAGGACACCGGGGTGAAGATCTGGACCTTCAACCCCGTCTTCGACTGGGCGAGCCCCGACGAGCAGGAGCGCCAGGCGCAGGTGCGCAACTGGAAGCGGCTGCTGGAGATCGCCGACGCCCTCGAGGTGCCGCTGATCGCGACCGAGTTCTCCGGCGACCCGAACCGTCCCCGGCAGAGCGAGGGCCAGTTCTACAGGTCGATGGAGGAGCTGATCCCCGTCTTCGAGAGGTACGGCCTGGAGTGCACGATCGAGGCGCACCCCTACGACTTCGTCGAGGAGAACGACCGGGCCGTGCAGATCATCCGCGGCGTGGACCGGGACTGGCTGAACTACGAGTTCTGCTTCCCCCACGCCTACCACCTCGGCCAGGGCGCGAGGGACCCGCGCGAGATGATGGACTACGCCGGGGACCGGCTGAAGCACCTGCACATCGCGGACGTCTTCGACCACACCGCGAACGTCGGCAACCGCTACATCATGAACCCGCCCGGGGTCGACGCCCGCATCCACCAGCACAACGAGATCGGCAACGGCGAGATCGACTGGGACGCCGCCTTCGCCTACCTGCGCGAGCGCGAGTACGACGGGCCCGTGTCCGTGTGCGTGTTCGGCTGGGAGGAGGAGGCCGACGCGATCAACGTGCGGATGCGCGAGCGGATCCAGAAGGAGCTCGGCCAAGGAGGCGCTCATGCGTGAGATCGGCATCGGCGTGGTGAGCCTCGGCTGGATGGGGCGGCTGCACTCCGCGTCCTACCAGCGGATCCCCTCCCGCTTCCCCGAGCTGGGCATCCGCCCGCGGCTCGTCGTCGCGGCGGACCCGATCGAGGAGAACCAGAAGGCCGCCGTCGAGCAGTTCGGCTTCGAGAGGGCCGTCGCCTCGATCGACGAGGTCCTCGCTGATCCGGAGGTCGAGGCGATCTCGATCTGCTCCCCGAACTTCCTCCACCGCGACTTCGCGGTGAAGGCGGCCGCGGCGGGCAAGCCGTTCTGGATCGAGAAGCCGATGGGCGTCTCCGCCGCGCAGTCCCGCGAGATCCGCGACGCTGCGGCGGCGGCCCGGGACGGCGCCGGCATCGCGACCGCGGTGGGCTTCAACTACCGCCACGCCCCCGCGATCGCGCACCTGCGCGAGCTCGTCGCCGGCGGGCGTCTGGGCCGGATCACGAACGTGCGCTGCTGGCTGATCGCCGACTACGCCTCCTCCCCCGAGGGGCCGCTGACCTGGCGATACGACCGGGACAAGGGCGGCAGCGGCGTGATCGGCGACCTGCTCTCCCACGGCGCGGACCTGGTCCAGCACGTCACCGGACAGCGGATCGCCGAGGTCTCCGCGACCACCGACATCTTCGTCCGCGACCGGCCGATCCCGACGAAGCTCGGCGTGGGCCACGGCGGCTTCGAGGTCGGCGAGGAGCGCGGGGAGGTCGAGAACGAGGACTGGGTCGCGGCGCTCGCCCGGCTCGACGGCGGGGCGCACGCGACGCTGGAGTCCTCCCGCGTCGCCCGCGGCCATCGCAGCGACTACGCGCTGGAGGTGTTCGGCACCGAGGGCTCGGCCCGCTGGTCCTTCACCCGCATGAACGAGTTCGAGGTGATGATCGGCGAGGGCGGCACCGAGCACGGCTACACCACCGTGCTCGCCGGTCCCGGCCACGGGGATTACGCTCGCTTCCAGCCCGGCCCTGGCATCCCCATGAGCTTCGACGACCTCAAGACCATCGAGGGCGCCGCCTTCCTCTCCGACGTCGTGGACGGCACGCACCGCGCCCCGAGCGCCGAGGACGGGGTCAGCGCCGCCGAGATCTGCGAGGCGATCGTGCGCTCGGCGGCGAGCCGGGCCTGGGAAGACGTCGCGCAGGATGAGAGGGCCTGAGAGCGGTGCGTCCTACGCCGCCCGTCCCTCGTCGCCGCGCAGCCGCCGTTCGGGGTCCGGGACGCTCGCGAGCAGGGCGCGGGTGTACTCGCGCTGCGGATTCCCGAGCACCTGCTGAGCGCTGCCCTGCTCGACGGCCCTCCCCTGGCGCAGCACCGTGACGTGGTCCGCGAGGGAGCCGACCACGGCGAGGTCGTGGCTGATGAACACGCAGGCGAAGCGGGCCTCCTCGATCGCGTCGCGGAGCACCTCGATCACGTGGGCCTGGATGGTGACGTCCAGGGCGCTGGTGGGCTCGTCGGCGATGAGCAGTGCCGGCTCGAGGATGAGCGCGCGGGCGATCGAGACGCGCTGGCGCTGCCCGCCGGAGAGCTCGTGCGGGAGCCGGCTCGCATAGGAGGCGGGCAGGCGCACCACCTCGAGGGCGTGTCGCACCCGTCGGCCGATCTCCGCTCGGGAGGTGCGACCGGCCAGCTTCAGCGGCTCCCCGATGCTCCAGCCCACGGTGCGTCGCGGGTTCAGCGAGGAGGCGGGGTCCTGGAACACCAGACCCACGCGCGCATAGGCAGCACGACGCTCCGCGGCCGACAGGGTGCGCGGGTCCACGCCGTCGAGCTCGAGCCTCCCCGCCTCGAAGGGGACCAGTCCCGCCAGGGCCTTGCCCCAGGTGGACTTCCCGGACCCGGACTCACCGACCAGGCCGTGGATCTGCCCGCGGCGGATCTTCATGGACACGTCCTCCAGGGCGAGGTGCGCACCGCCGCGGCGGCGGTACTCCACCGACAGCCCCTCGACCAGCACCGCCGGCGGCTCGGGGGCGCTCGCCCCCGCGGTCTCGACGGCGGCGCCGGAGGTCTCCGCGCCCTCGTCCGGCGCGCTCCGCTCGAGGCTCTCGGCCAGGCGCGGCACGGCGGAGAGCAGCTCCTGCGTGTAGGGCTCCGAGGCGGCGGAGAGGACCCGGCGGTAGCCGCCCTGCTCGACCGCGTCCCCGTCCTTGAGCACAACCACCTCGTCGGCGATCTCGCCCACCACGCCCATGTCGTGCGTGATCAGCAGGATCCCGATCCGGCGCTCCTGCACGATCCGCACCAGGAGGTCCAGGATCCCGCGCTGCACGGTGACGTCCAGGGCGGTGGTCGGCTCGTCGGCGATGAGCAGCGAGGGGTCTCCGCTGAGGGCCAGCGCGATCATCACGCGCTGCATCTCCCCGCCGGAGAGCTCGTGCGGGTAGGAGCGGGCGGTGCGCTCGGGATCGGGCAGACCCACCGCGGTCAGCAGCTCCCGGGTGCGCTCGGCAGCCCGCGCCCCGCCACGCAGCCCCTCGCGCTGGGCCAGCACGTCCCGGAACACAGCGGAGACCTTCATGACCGGGGACAGCGACTGCGAGGGCTCCTGGAAGACCATCCCGATCCTCCCGGACCGGATCCGGCGCATCTCCTGCGCGGGCCGGCCCACGAGCTGCTCGCCGTCCAGCAGGGCGCTGCCGCTCACCTCGGCGACGCGCGGCTGCAGGCCGATCGTGGCCAGGGCCGTCATCGACTTGCCGGACCCGGACTCGCCCACCAGGGCGGTGATCCGCCCGGCCCGCACGGCGAGGTCCAGCCCGGCCACCACGGCGCGGCCCCCGATCGTCACCCGCAGGCCGTCGAGGACGAGGAGCTGATCGGTGGTCATGACGGGAGGCTCATGGGATCGGGGCGGCTCATGCGCTCAGCGTGACCGTGAGGTAGTTCGGGTAGGCCGGGAACTCGCCGATCACGAAGTTCTCGACGCCCGATCCGTGGAGGAAGGAGTTCTTCGAGTAGATCAGCGGCACCACCGGCGACTGCTCAAGGATCTGCTTGTCCACGGCGGCCCACAGGGCGTGCGCCTCCTCGGGATCGACGGTCGAGGAGGCCTCGAGGAGCGCCTCGTCCACCTCGGGGTCGTCGAAGCGGGCGAGGTTGTAGTTGCCGCCGCCGATCTGGCTCGAGTGGAACAGCGGAGTGAGGTTCGCGTTCGGGGAGGGGACGTCCGGCTGCCAGGAGCTGAGCACCAGGTCGTAGCCGCTGCCGTCGCCCGCGGTCACCTCGGAGGAGTACGCGTTCTCGTCCAGCGGCTGGATCGTCACCGTGATGCCAGCGCGGGAGAGGCCCTGCTGGATCGCCTCGGCGGCCCCGGTCTGGTCGTCGGTGATGACCAGGCGCAGGTTCAGCTCCCCGGCGCCCGCCTCCTTGAGCAGGCGCTCGGCCTCCTCGGGATCGCCCGCGGGCTCGTCCGCGTACAGCGAGTACTCCTCGCGGCCGGCGATGCCGGGGGTGATCAGCGTGGTGGCGTAGTCGCCGGAGATCTCACCGCCCTTGGCGGTCAGGTAGGCCTGCTTGTCCACGGCGTACTGGATCGCGCGGCGCACGGCCGGGTCCTTCAGCGCCTCGGACTCGGTGTTCAGGGCCAGGTACTCCAGCGCTCCCGGCCCGGAGGTGACCAGCCGGTCCCCCACGTTCGGGTCGTTCTGCGCCTGGACCAGCTGGGCGGTGGGCACGAAGGTGGACAGGAACGCGTCCTGCGCATCGGACCGGTCGGCGATGAGCGACTGCGCGACCACGCTCGCGTCCTGGGCGAGGGCGAACTCGATCCGGTCCGGGCCGCCGGTGCGGGCCTGGTCGGTGGCCGGATCCCAGTTCTCGTTGCGCACGAGCACGGCGCGGCTGCCGGGGGCGTAGGACTCCAGGCGGTACGGGCCGCTGGTCACGGGCTCGGTCGCGTAGGTCTCGGGCTCCCCGGACTCCTCGGGGACCGGGGCGAAGGCGGGCGTGGAGGCAATCCAGCCGAAGTCGCCGTAGGGACGGTTCAGATGGAAGACGAGCGTCAGGTCGTCGGGCGTCTCGATGGAGTCGAGATGCTCTCCGGAGAACGGGCCGGAGTAGTCCTGCCCGCCCTCGAGGAGCACCTTGTGGTAGGTCAGACCGCCGGTGAGCTCGGAGGCGAAGGAACGCTCCAGGCCGTACTTGACCGTCGCCGCGGTGATCGGGGTGCCGTCCTCGAACTGCAGCCCCTCCTGGAGGGTGAAGGTCCAGGTCGCACCGTCGTCGGACGGGGTGCCGACATCGGTGGCGAGATCCGGGATCAGCTCGGTGGGGGCGTCCGCGGAGGTCTTCCACGCGGTGAGCCGACGGGCCGTCAGGCCCAGCGTGGTGATCGCAAGGTTCTGACTGGTCGCCGGGTCGAAGCTCATCTCCTCGCCGGTGGAGAAGATGGTCAGCGTGCCGCCGCTCTCGCCGTCGCCGTCGGATCCGGAGCCGCTGCCGGAGCCGTCGCTCGAGCAGGCGGCGAGCGCGCCGGTTGCCAGCACGAGCGGCGTGGCGGCGAGGACGCCGCGTCGGGTGAAGGGTGTCGGGGTCATGGCGTGGTCTCCTGGGGATCCGGATCGGACGGGACGGTCTGGGCGGTGGGTCGGCGCAGGGATCGGCCGCCGACGGCGAGGCGGCGGTCCAGCAGAGGGCGGGCGAGGTCGGCACCGAGGTTCGCGAGTACGATCAGCAGCGAGCCGACGAGGGTGGTGCCGACGATGACGGGCAGGTCGGCGGTCGAGGTCGCATCCAGCAGCAGGGCGCCGAGGCCCGGCTGGCCGAAGATGCGCTCGGTGATGACCGTGCCGCCCAACAGCGCCCCGATGTCCAGGGCGATGAGGGTGGTCAGCGGCAGGGCGAGGTTGCGCAGCGCGTAGCGGTCGATGCGCCGCTCGGGGAGCCCGGAGGCACGTGCGGTGCGCACGTAGTCCAGTCCGAGCTGCTCGATCATCGAGGAGCGCACCAGGCGGGCGTAGATCGCGCCGTTGAGGAAGGCGAGGGTCGCCCAGGGCAGCACCAGGTGACGCGCCCACTCCAGCGGCCCCTCGGAGAAGGGCACGTACCCGCCGCTGGGCAGGAGGTCCAGACGCAGCGAGAAGACCACCAGGACCAGCAGGCCCACCACGAAGGCGGGGGCGGAGGCGGCGATGACGGACACGCCGGTCACCACCCGGTCCAGGAGCCCGCCCTGGCGTCGGGCGGCCAGGGCGCCGGCGGCGATCCCGAACAGGGCCTGCAGGGCGACGGCGCCGATCGCGATCGAGAAGGAGACCGGGAACCGGTCGGCGACCAGGGCGGTGACGCTCTCGTGGAGCTGGAAGGAGTAGCCCAGGCACGGGGCCGCGCACTCGACGACCACGTCGGCCGATCCGAAGGTGCGCCCGGTGACGATGGCGCCGAGGAAGGTGGCCAGCTGGATCCACCACGGCTGGTCGAAGCCCATGAAACCGCGGGCGGCCTCGAGGTCCTCGGGCGAGCAGGGCTTGCCGCACATCTGCAGGGCGGGGTCGATGGGGGCGACGTAGAAGATCGCGAAGGTGAGGCCGACGACGACCAGGAGCACGCCGAGGCTGCGGCCCACGCGCCGGAGAGCGGAGATCATGAGCGCCCTCCTCGCGGGTCCAGGGCGTCGCGCAGGGTGTCACCGAGGATGTTGAAGGAGAAGGTGACCAGGAACAGCGCCGCGGCAGGGAACAGCAGGAAGGCCGGATCCACCAGCAGCCAGCTGATCGCGTCGCCGATCGACCGCCCCCAGGACGGGGTGGGCGGCAGCACGCCGACGCCGAGGAAGGACAGCGTGGCCTCGGCGCTGATCCTGCCCGGCAGCGAGATGCAGGAGAAGACGATCACGGTCGAGGCGACGTTGGGCAGCACCTGGTGGCGAAACACGTGGAAGAAGCGGGCCCCCATCACGCGGGAGGCGACCACGTAGGGCTGGCGCACGATGACCCGGGTCTCGGCGGCGACCACGCGGGCGATCCCGGGCCAGCCGAACATGCCGATCACCAGCGTGAGCAGCAGCGCCCTGGGGGCCTCGAGGGGGAACAGCGCGCTGAGCGCGATGGCGAAGATCAGGAAGGGGAAGCCGAGGGTGACGTCGGTGGCGAAGTCCACGAGCTTCTCCACCGCTCCGCCGACGGCACCGGCGACGATGCCCAGGACGACGCCGATGATCGTGGCGAGGATCGTCGAGGCGATGCCCACCAGGAGGGAGACACGGGCTCCGTGGACCACGAGCGAGAAGAGGTCACGGCCCGTCCCGGGCTCCACGCCGAACCAGTGCTGTGCGCTCACGCCGCCCAGGGATCCCGCGGGGGCGGTATCCGGTCCGAGAGCTTCAGGGTGATAGGTGAAGGGGTCGTTGCCGCTGAGCGCGGAGAGCTGACCGGCGAAGACGGCTGCCAGCAGGCTCATCGCCACAAGGACTGCGGCTGCAAGCGGAACAGGGCGGAGGAATGCGCGCCACACTCCCGGACGGGAGGGACGCTCGTCCGGCAAGACGGCCGCTTCCGTCGGAAGAGCATCGCTAGGTGCCATCACTAGAACCTTCATCCGTGCAAACTTGAGCGATTGACAGTATCGCACCATCCGGGACCCGCCCCGGCCACGATGACGGAGGAGGTCGCCTGCCTGCTCGAGCGGACGACGCGACCGCGGCCGGCCCGGCGTCCTCGCCGACGAGGCTCACCTCGACCCCGCCCGTCGGCCGGTCGAAGCCTTCGAGCGACAGCTCGCCGAGGCCGCGGGACCGGCCAGGTGCACCTTGTGCTCGGCCATGAACTCGCCGAGGGACTCCAGCGCCGCGACCCGCAGCTCGTGGAAGGAGCCGTCGGCGTAGGGCCGACGTTTCCAGCACCCGGCCGTCCTTGGGGACCGCGTCGACGACGTGGCGCACAGCATGTGCGGGGACCGCACCGAGCTCTGCGGCGGGCTCGGCCCAGGCGGGCACGGAGTACGGCGAGCGGCGCGTCGCGGAACCAGTCGGGCAGTCGCTGCGGGAGGGAACCCCAGGTCGAGGGGCCGCTCATGGCGATGGGGCTCTCCTTCTGGCGAGGGCCTCCGGTCTGTCGCGGGGGAGGTCCGTTCCGAGTGTCCTCCCCGATCAGCCCTCCCGCAGCACCTCGTGCACGATCGAGTCGTCTCGGCGGTCCCAGCCGAGCTCGCTGCCCCGCTGGTAGAGCTGCTGGGCGGCGGTCGCAAGCGGCACCTGCTGCCGCACCTCGTCGGCGGCCTCGGCCACCAGCCCCATGTCCTTGACGAAGATGGTGAGCGCGGAGCGGACATCGTCGTAGGCGCCGTCGACCATGCGCGCGCCGCGGTCGGCGAACATGAAGGACGCGGCCGCGCCGGTGCCGAGCACCTCGTGGACCTGGCGGAGGTCGAGTCCCATCGAATCGGCGAGCGCGAGCGCCTCGCCGGCGGCGGCGATGTGCACACCGCACAGCAGCTGGTTGACGATCTTGAAGCGCTGCCCGTCCCCGGGCCGCGGGCCGACGACGGGGGCGTTCGACGCGAGGACGTCCAGGACGGGGCGCGCGGCGGCGACGTCGGCCTCGGCGCCGCCGACCATGACCAGCAGGTCGCCGTCGGCCGCGCGGGCGGCCCCGCCCGAGACGGGCGCATCGACGATCCGCACGCCCGTGCCCTCGAGGCGGGCCGCGGTCGCGTCGAGAGCGGCGGGGCCGACGGTCGACATGATCAGCAGGATGGTCCCGTCGGCGAGCTCCCTGGCGATCCCGTCCTCCTCGCCGAAGAGGACGGCGTCCAGCTGGTCGGGGGTCGCGACCATGACGGCGACGACGTCGGCGCCTCGCGCGGCCTCGCGCGCTGTCTCCGTCGTGGCGGCGGCCTCGGCGATCGCCTCGCGGGCGGCGGGGAAGAGGTCGTAGGCGGTCACGGGCAGCCCGGCGCCGGCGAGGGCGCGGGCCATGGGGGCGCCGATCGCGCCCAGTCCGATCCAGGCGACTGCGGGGGTGGTGGTCATCGGGGGCTCCTCGGAGTCGGGTCGGCGGCGGGTGATGCGGCGTGCGCGGCGGTGTCGGCGGGGATCACGGGGCGCTCACCGCGGCCGTGAGCACGTCGACCACGTCGGCGAGGGCCTGCTCGCCGCCGACGTTGCCGGGGAAGACGACGTAGGGCGCACCCATGACCTCGTCGGGCGCCTCCTGGGCGGAGAACAGCGAGACCTGCCCGGGCCAGAACTGCCCCTCGACGCGGGCGCGACGGATCCCGAGGCCGTTCTCGGCGACCTCGTGGGAGGTGATCCCGCCCTTGGCGACCACCCAGGCGGGCTTCGCCTCGCGCACCCGGCGCACCACCTCGACCACGGCGTCGGAGACGCTGCGGGCGATGGCGAGGGACTCAGCGGGATCGTCGGTGCGCACCAGGTCGCGGCTGGTGAAGACGACGCAGTCGGAGCTGCGGAGGGTCTCCGCCACCCGCCCGGCGACGCCCGCGAGGTGCTGCTCGCGGCGCTCGTCGAGCACGGAGGGGACGTGGATCTCGAGCTCGGCGAGGGTGCCGCGCGCCTGGACGGCGCGCAGCTGCGTGGTGGTGAGGCCGACGTGGGAGCCGACGACGACGAGGCCGTGGTCGAGCCGCCCCTCCGGGATCGTGATCGAGTCGGGGTCGACGACGCGTGCGCCCTGCTGTCCGACGAGCGGCCGCACGAAGGAGGGCGCGCAGCGGGTGACGAAGGTGCGCCCCTCCGCCTCCAGCAGCGCCATGGCCTCGGCGACGACCTCGAGGTCGGTGTACTCGGTGGCGTTGACGACCACCCAGCGTCGGTCGCAGGCCCCGGAGAGGATCTCCCGCACCCGGCCTGCGCCGGCACGGATGTCCTCGAGGGAGAGGGAGAGGACGTCGTCCGCGCGCACCGCTCCCCCGGAGCGCTCTTCGAGGAAGGCGCGCAGGTCGGAGCTGGTGAACCCGAAGGTGGCGTCGCGGGCGAAGTCCGTCTCGGCGACCTCGACGGCCTCCCCGCCGACGGTGGCGTAGTGGACGTCGCCCTCCGTGAAGCGGCCCGCCTCGAGCATCGCGGGGCAGAGCACGAAGGCGTCGACGTCGATGCCGCGCGCGGCCAGCTCGTCAGCGATCGCGACCGGTTCGGCGATCACGTGCCCGCGCAGGGTCGAGTCGGAGCGGGAGACGACGTGCAGCCCGGCGGCCGGCACACCCCCGTCGAGCACCCCGGCGAGGACCCGCCGGTTCAGCGAGACCGCCTCCTGCTCGTCGAGCGCGCGCGTGTTCGTCAGCACGAAGCAGGCGCTGCCGGGGCCCTCGAGCACGCCGACGGGGAGCGCCGGATCGAGGTCGAAGGCGACGTCGATCCCGGCGACGCACTGCGAGCCGGTGGGGTCGTCGTCGAGGATCAGCAGGCGACGGTCGGAGGGCGAGGTGGCGGTCACGGGTCCTTCTTCCAGGAGGCGGGACGAGGCGGGCAGCACGGGGCAGATTCCGCTTCACGAGCAGGGCCGGGACAAGGCGAAGCAGGGACGACGAGCGCCCCTGCTTCCACCTTGTCAGATCTGCACCGGTCGTCTACGCGGCGATCACAAACACGACCGAGGACAGCGCGAAGCCGAGCAGCGAGATCGTGGTGCCGACCAGCGACCAGGTCTTGAACGTGGTGATCGTGTCGAAGCCGCAGAACTTGCCGATCAGCCAGAAGCCGGAGTCGTTCACGTGCGACCAGCCGATGGACGCGGCGCCGATCGCGATGACGACGGCGGCGACCGCGATGGCCCCGAAGTCGCCGGCCATGATCGCCGGCGCCATGATCGAGGCGCCGGTGGTCGCGGCGACGGTCGCCGAGCCCTGGGCGATGCGCATCGCCATGGTCACCAGGTACGCGGCGATGATCAGCGGGAGCCCCATCGCATCCAGGCCCTCGGCGACCTGTCCGCCGATGCCGGTCTCGGTGAGGACGCGGCCGAAGGCGCCGCCGGCGCCGGTGATCAGGATGATCGAGCAGACGGGGGCGAGCGCGTCGTCCACGAGCTCCTCGAGAAGTCCGCCCACCTGCTGACCGGAGCGACGGCGCGGGATCACATAGAGCAGCACCATCGCGGTCAGCGCGGACAAGGCCATCGCGACCGGGGTCGCCCCCACTAGCCGGGAGAGCTGGTAGAGGACGTTCTGGTCGGAGACGGAGCCGGAGGCCTCCATGGTCGAGAGCCCGGTGTTGAAGAAGATCAGCACCAGCGGCATGAGGAGGACCAGCAGGATCGCCCCGAAGGCGGGCCGTTCCTCGACCGGGACCTCGCGCGGCTCGCCGAGCAGGGCCGGCACCGGGGTGTTCGGGAAGCGCTTCGAGATCGCCCGGGCGACCAGGTAGCCGCCGAAGTACCAGGTGGGAAGCCCGATCAGAAGCCCGACGAGGATCACGAGACCGATGTCCGCGCCCATCACCGTCGCGGCGGCCGTGGGCCCGGGGTGGGGCGGCAGCAGCGCGTGCATCATCATGAACGACGCGATCGAGGGGAGCACGTAGAGCATGAACGAGCCGCCGAGGCGTCGGGCGACCGTGTAGATGACCGGCAGCATCACGATGAAGCCGGCGTCCAGGAAGATCGGGAACGCGTAGAACAGCGAGGCGACCGAGAGGGCGAGCGGCGCCCGCTTCTCCCCGAAGGTGTCCAGCATCTTGTCGGCGAGCACCTGCGCGCCGCCGGTGACCTCGATGATGCGTCCGAGGACCGCACCGAAGCCCACGAGCAGGGCGACTGTGCCCACGGTGCTGCTGAAGCCGGCGATGACCACGTCGATCACGTCGGCGACGCCGATGCCGGCGGCGAGGCCGGTCAGAACGGCGACGATCAGCAGCGAGAAGAAGGCGTGCAGGCGGGTCTTGATGATCAGGAACAGCAGGAAGGCGATCGCGACGACGGCGATCGTCAGGAGCAGCCAGACAGGCCGCTCCGCGAGGACGAGTTCTTCCACGGGAGTGTCTCCAGGGGTGTGGTGGCGGTGCTCGTCGGGTGCCGTCACGCCGGAGCGCTCGGGACCCGGGCCGACGCGCGGGTCCCGAGCGCTCGCTCGAGTCCCGGGCGTCGATGCCCGGCCGACGGGCGGAGCCCGCAGGATGGATGGGTGGGTTACGGCGTGATCCTGTCCGACGGGCAGAGCCCGCAGGACTGATCGAAGAGGTGCGGCGCGGGCCCGGCCGATGTGGTGTCGGCCGGCCCCCGTCGTCAGGAGTCCTTCGGCGTCGCCTTCGGCGCGGGACCGAGCTCGGCCAGGAGCTGCGACATCTTCGCGTAGGCCTTGTTGCGGTAGGCGATCAGCTCAGCGGCGGTCTTCTCGTCGTAGTCGCCGAGCAGGCCCTTGCCGTTCTTGACGCCCTTGCGGTCCGCCGCGACGGCGTCGGTGAGGATCGTCGGGGTGGCGAGGCGGTCGCCGAAGGCGTCCTCGAAAGTCACGAAGCAGTTCGCGTAGACGTCCAGGCCCGCCTGGTCGGCGATCGCGAAGGGGCCGAAGAAGCCCAGGCGGAAGCCGAAGGTGGTGCGAACGATGGTGTCGACGTCCTCGGCGGTGGCGACGCCCTCCTCGACGATGGAGGTCGCCTCCTTCAGCAGCGCGTACTGGAGGCGGTTCAGGACCATGCCGGGGGTGTCGGCGACCTGGGCGCCCTCGTTCCCCGACTTCTCCAGCAGCTCCTTGACCGCGGCGACGGTCTCGGGCGTCGTGGCCTCGCCCGCGACGAGCTCGACGCCGGGGATGAAGGGGGCGGGGTTGGAGAAGTGGACGGTGAGGAAGCGCTCAGGGTTCTTCACCGCGCTGACCAGCTCCTTGACCGGGATGGTCGAGGTGTTGGTGCCGATGATCGCGTCGGGGCGGGCGTGCTGCGAGATGGTGCCGAGCACGTCGCGCTTGACGTCGAGGCGCTCGAAGACGGCCTCCTCGACGAAGTCGACGTCCGCCACGGCGTCCTCGAGGCTCTTGCCCGCGGAGATGTTCTTCGCGACGAGGTCGGCGGAGCCCGGCGAGAACAGGCCCTGCTCCTCGAACTCGCGCGCCTCGCGCTGCAGGCGCTCGAGGGAGGCGTTCGCAGTGTCGACGCTGACGTCGGCGATGGTCACGTCGAAACCGGCGATGGCGAGGACCTGGGCGATGCCGCCGCCCATGTATCCGGCGCCGACGATGGTGACGGTCGAGATGGTCATTCGGGGAACTCCTTCGTCCGGGGGCGCCTCTCGGACGAGGGCGCCGGCGCTGCCACGCCCGACGCCGTCTTCGTGGAGACGTTCCGTGGGCTCGTGACAGCCATGGTAGCTATCCTATTGGATATTGACTAGGGGTGGTCCTGCGACGCGATACAGCCGCAGAACCGAGGACCGAGGCGCCTTATGGGCGCCTTGCCCCTGCCTGTCGCGAAGGTCAGTGCATGTGCTTGCCGCCGTCGACGTTGATCGACGTGCCGCTGACGAAACTCGAGTCCTCGCCGACGAGGAACGCGATCAGGCCGGCGACCTCCTCGGGCTGGCCCACGCGCTGCAGCGGGATGTTCGAGCTCATGCCCTCCTTGCGCTCGTCGGTGAGGGTGCCGCCCATGATGTCGGTGTCGATCGGGCCGGGGAGGATGACGTTCGCGGTGATCCCGTACTGGCCGAGCTCGCGCGCGAAGCCGCGGGTCAGGCCCTGCACGGCGGCCTTCGCGGCGGCGTAGCCGGTCTTGGAGAAGGTGCCGCCGCCGTCGAGGGCGGTGATCGAGGCCGTGTTGACGATGCGCCCGCCGACCTCGCCCTCGATCATGCGCGTCGCCGCGGCCTGGGTCATCAGCAGCGTGCCCTTGGCGTTGACGTCCATGACGCGGTCCCAGATCTCCGAGGTGAGCTCGAAGAACGAGTGGGGGCTGGGGATCCCGGCGAGGTTCACCAGGCCCACCACCTGCGGCAGCTCCGCGTCGATGCGGGCGAAGGCGGCGTCGACCGAGGCCTGGTCGGAGATGTCGACGCCGACCCCGATCACCTTCTGCTCCGAATCGGCGGGCAGCTCGGCGCTCAGCCCGGCGGCGAACTCCTCGACGGCCGTGCCGTCGATGTCGGCCGCGGCGACGCTCCACCCCTCGACGAGCAGCTTGCGGACGACGCGTCGGCCGATGCCGCGGGGCGCGCCGGCGCCGGTGACGACTGCGGTGCGGCGAGAGGGGAAGGGCTGGATGGTGCGGGTCTCGATGGTCATCTGGAGGTTCTCCTTCGAACGAGGTGCGGAACGGGGCTCAGGCGTCCTCGGCCAGCGCCGAGCTCAGCACCTGCCGGATGTACTGGACGTTCTCGGCGATCACGCCGAGGGAGTCGGAGCCGTAGTGCTCGCAGCAGAAAGGGCCGGTGTAGCCGAGGTCGAGGGCTCGGCGGATGACCTGGCGGTAGTTGATGTAGCCGTACTTCAGCGGCATGGGCGCGCTCGAGTAGGCGCCGGTGACCGGGTCCAAGTCGCGGGTGTAGTTCTTGATGTGCCAGAAGTTCGAGTGCGGCAGCACCTTCTCGAACATGTCCGGCCACGGCTCGACCTCGCGGTGCAGGCGCACCAGGTTGCCGAGGTCCGGGTTCAGGCCCACGGCGTCGTGGTCGACGTCGCGCAGGAAGGCGACGGCCTCGTCGGCGGTGCCGATGTAAGTGTCCTCGTACATCTCGAGGCTGACCTCGATGCCCTGCGCCTTCGCGGCGTCGCCGAGGGTGCGGATCCGCTCGATCGCGAGGTCGCGCAGCGCCGGGTCGTCGACGTGCCCGTCGGCGAGCCAGAACCAGATGGCGCGGGACTGCTCCTCGGTGAGTGCCTGCATGAAGCCGGTGTTCACGACGGTCACGCCGAAGCTCGGGGCCAGCTCGATGAAGCGCAGCGCGTCGGCGAGGTTCTCCTCGCCGTTCTCGACGTCGACGACGGAGTTGCGGGTCATGGAGATCGAGGAGAGGGTCAGCCCCTCGCCGTCGAGCACCCGACGGAACTCCTCGACGCGATCGTCGCTGAGCTTCGCCAGCGGCAGCCAGGCGTCGGTGGGGTCGATCTGGTCGACGCCGAGCTCCTTGACCTGTCGCAGCTGCGAGGCCCAGACGCTCGAGGAGGCCTCAAGGGTGGGAGTGCCGTCCGGCGTGGTGCTGCCGAACGAGAGCATGTTGGCGCCGATCGGCCAGGTCTCTGCGGTGAACATCGTCGTCCTTTCACGGGGTCACTCGTGCCATCGATCCTATAGGAACTTACGACCGATGGGAAGAGCGAAGGGAGGGGCGCCGGCGGACCCGTGCCGTCCGCGGATCGGGAGCCCCGTCCGCTCGGCACCTCTTCTGGCATGCCCGCTCTCTCCGACGACGCCTCCGACACCTTCGCCGAGGCGCTGTCGGCCGTCCCCGCGGGTTCACCGATCTCCGGCGTCACGGGCCGGATGCTCGAGCAGTTCACGGGCGGGGGCCTTGAGCCGGGTACCCGCCTTCCCCGGAGCGGAAGCTTGCGAGCGCGCTCGGCGTGGGCCGCTCGGCGGTGAGCGGGGAGCTCGCGGTGTTCGAGATCCTCGGGATCCTCGCCGTGCGCCGCGGCTCGGGCACCTCACTGCGAGGCCGAGCGAGCGAGCTGCTCCTCCAGTCCTTCAGCTGGGGCTGATGATCAGCGGGCGCCCGACCCCGCCCTGGTGACCCTCTCCGCATCGTGCTCGCGATCCCGATGTGTCTGCTCGTCCGCCTCGTCGGCAAGCGCGCGACCTCGAAGGGCTTCGCGCTCTCCCCGGAGATCGGGGAGAAGTACGCCGGCACCGGCGCCGCCGAGCTCGGCAGCGGTGGGCATGGTCGCCTCGCCGCCGTCAGGGCGGCCGTCGGTGCGTTTGACGGCGCAGCGGCCGACGGGCCTCTCCTGCCGATCGGCACCCCCTGCCCTATCGCGTAGTTTTCCTATAGGATCATTCTGCTGCGGCGCGGTGCGCCCGGCTCCCCCACGACCCCGCGCCGTCGACCCCGCACGGCAGCTCCCGGAGGAATACACGATGACGTACCTCTTCAACGACCCGGCCGCCTTCGCCGCCGACGCGGTCCAGGGCCTGGCCCTGTCCCATCCCGACCATGTGGCCGTGGTCCACGGCGGCGTGGTCCGCGCGACCGAGACCCCCGCCGGCCAGCCCGCCCTCGTGATCGGCGGCGGCTCCGGCCACTACCCCGCCTTCGCCGGCTGGGTGGGCCCGGGCATGGGCCACGGCGCCCCCTGCGGCAACGTGTTCGCCTCCCCGTCGGCCTCGCAGGTGTACTCCGTCGCGCGCAACGCCGAGAACGGCGGGGGCGTGGTCCTCGGCTTCGGCAACTATGCCGGGGACGTGCTGCACTTCGGCGCCGCGGCCGAGAAGCTGCGCGCCGAGGGGATCGACGTGCGCATCATCAAGGTCAGCGACGACATCGTCTCCAACACCCCCGAGAACCACCGCGACCGCCGCGGCATCGCCGGCGACCTGCCCGTCTTCAAGATCGCGGGCGCCGCGATCGAGGCCGGCGCCGACCTCGATACGGCCGAGCGGATCGCCTGGAAGGCCAACGACGCTACGCGTTCCTTCGGTGTCGCCTTCGACGGCCCCACCCTCCCCGGCGCCGGCGAGGCCCTCTTCCATGTGCCCGAGGGGCAGATGGGCGTGGGCCTGGGCATCCACGGCGAGCCCGGCGTGCGCGACGAGCCGATCGGCACCGCTGACGAGATCGCGACGATGCTGGTCGAGGGCGTCCTCGCCGAACAGCCCGAGCGCACGGAGGGCGGCTACCAGGGCCGCGCCGCGGTGCTGGTCAACGGCCTCGGCACCGTGAAGTACGAGGAGCTCTTCGTCGTCTACGCGAAGGTCGCCGCGCTGCTCGAGGACGCGGGCATCACCCCCGTCCGCCCCGAGGTGGGCGAGCTCGTGACCAGCCTCGACATGGCCGGCCTGTCGCTGACCCTGGTGTTCCTCGACGAGGAGCTCGAGCAGCACTGGCTCGCGCCCGTCGACACCCCCGCCTTCCACCGCGGCGCGATGACCGGCGCGGCGGAGCGCCCGCGCCGCACCTCCTTCTGGGAGGCCGGGGCCGACGAGACCCCTGCGGCGAGCAGCGAGTCCCGCGAGGTCGCCGAGAAGGTCGCCGGCGTACTGGACCTGTTCGCGGGCGTGTGCGCGCGCGAGGAGGCCGAGCTGGGCCGCATCGACGCGATCGCGGGCGACGGCGACCACGGCCAGGGCATGGCCTACGGCTCCAAGGGCGCCGCGGCCGCCGCACGCCAGGCGCTCGAGGACGGCGCAGGGGCTCGCACCCTGCTGGTCCGCGCCGGTGAGGCCTGGTCCGAGTCCGCCGGCGGCACCTCCGGCGCGCTCTGGGGCGCGGCCCTCATCGCGGCCGGCGCCGTCTACGACGACCAGGCCGGTTCGGAGGCGCGCACCGTCGTGGACGCGGTGGACGCCGGGATCGACGCGGTCCAGCGCCTCGGTGGAGCCCAGGTGGGCGACAAGACCATGGTCGACGCCGCCGCGCCCTTCCGCGAGGAGCTCGCGAAAGCCTTCACCGGCGAGAACGCGGCCGAGGCGATCCTGCAGGCCGCGGAGGTGGCCCGCGAGGCGGCCGAGGCGACCGCCGAGATCACCGCGACCCTCGGCCGTGCCCGCGTGCTCGGCGAGAAGTCTGTCGGCACCCCGGACCCGGGGGCGATCTCCTTCTCGATCCTCATGCGCGAGCTCGGCCAGCACCTGTCCTGACCCGGGCAGAGGCCTACCCTCGAAAGTGTGCAGTTCTGAACCAGTTCGGGCCCCGAAGCGGCTCAGAATCGCACCCGACTCGACCCGCCCCCGGCCTGCTGCCACCTGACCGCGTTCCATCACCCCTGGAACAGCTCCACCGACCCCTACCCCTCGACTCCGAAGGAGAACATCATGGCTCTAACCATCGTCACCGGTTCCGACAACGCCGGCTACGGCCACAAGTCCGCGCTCAAGGAGCTGCTCGAGAACGATCCCCGCGTCGAGAAGGTCATCGACGTGGGCGTGACCGGCCGCGAGGACGGCACCTACTACCCCAACGTCGCCGTCGAGGCGGCGGAGAAGATCGCCGCGGGCGAGGCGGACCGTGCGCTGCTGATCTGCGGCACCGGCCTCGGCGTCGCGATCGCGGCGAACAAGGTCTCCGGCGTCCGCGCCGTCACCGCGCACGACCTCTACTCCGTGCAGCGCTCCGTGCTCTCGAACAACGCGCAGGTGCTGTGCATGGGCGAGCGCGTGATCGGGCTGGAGCTCGCGAAGGAGCTGGTGAAGGTGTGGCTCGACCTCGAGTTCGACCCCGAGTCGTCCTCGGCGGCGAAGGTCGACGCGATCTGCGCCTACGACGGCTCCCTCGAGAAGTGAGCTGAGCCCGGGCCCCGGCTCAGAACCCCGGGCTCGGGCTCGGGATGACCGGCTCGGGCTGGGCACCCGGGCCGGCGGCGCACTCTCACCCCGAGCGCGCCCCCACAGGCCAGTTGTTCGACGTCCGGTACCAGGACCCGACCAGTTGTTCGACGTCCGGTACCAGGAAACTGGTACCGGACGTCGAACACCCCCCATGGCACGTCTCGTCGAAGGAGCATCATGTCCCCCCTCTGGATCGGCACCAGCTGGAAGATGACCAAGACTCTCGCCGAGGGCCGCGCCTGGGCCGAGGGCCTGCGCGATCACCTCGCGAGCGAGCACAGCCGGCAGGCCCCTGCCGGCGTCCAGCCCTTCGTGATCCCCTCCTTCACCGCCACCACCACGGTGCGGGAGGTCCTCGGCGAGGACTCCCCCGTGCTGCTCGGCGTGCAGAACGCGCACTGGGAGGACGAGGGCGCGTGGACCGGCGAGATCTCCGTGCCGCAGGCGAAGGACGCCGGCGCCCAGGTCGTCGAGATCGGGCACTCGGAGCGTCGCGAGCACTTCGGCGAGACCGTGGAGACCACGCGCCTCAAGGTCGCCGCGGCGCTCCGTCACGGCCTCACCCCGCTGCTGTGCATCGGCGAGAGCGCCGAGGTGAAGGAGGCCGGCGACTCGAGCGCGTTCATCCTCGAGCAGGCCGCGGGCGCGCTCGAGGGGCTCTCCGCCGAAGAGCTCGCCCGCGTGGTGATCGCCTACGAGCCGATCTGGGCGATCGGCGAGAAGGGCCGCCCCGCGACGGTCGATGAGCTCGTCGAGCCCTTCGCCGCGCTCGGAGGACGGTACTCGGGGAAGGTCACGGGGCTGCTCTACGGCGGATCGGTCAACCTCGACAACGCCGCCGGCTTGCTCGGGATCGAGCACGTGACCGGCCTTTTCGTCGGCCGCACCGCGTGGAAGCTGGAGGGCTACCTCGAGCTGCTGCGGATCGCCGAGGCGCACGCGGCGGCCTGATCCCTCACCCCGCGCCGGGATGTGCTGCGGTGGGGGCATGGACACCTCCTCCGCCCTCCCCGAGGACGCCGCCTGCCCCGGGCCTCCCTCCCAGGATCAGGGGGACATCCCCCAGGGGATCCTCACGGTGCCGCGATAGCCTGGGAGCCGTCGACGACGAGGGCCCACGCCGGGTCCGCGGCCGCGCAGGTCGCCTCCCGCGATCGCCTCGAGGCCCGACCGCAGGGCCCTCCCCGTCGAGACCTCAGCTCCGTCCACAGAGAGGTCCGCGGTTCCCATGAGCCCCCAGAGCCCCTCGCCCCGCCAGCACCCGGAACGTCCCGGCGGGACGCCCTCGCGCCCCGGCCCGCGGGCGCACCCCGGCCTGCGCGCCCCGGCGCCGCCCGCGCCCGGGTCATGGGCCGCCGGCACCGCACCCCTCGAGGGCACGGTCCATGCCCCGCGCTCCCGCTCGGTCTCGCTGCCCCGCAGGCGCGGGCGCTGGCTGACCGTCGGCGTGCCGGTGGTGCTCGCGGGAGTGCTCGGGATCAGCAGCTTCATGCTTCTCGGCGTGAGCGCCCTGGTGGGCGGGGCCGGTCTGCTCACCCCGTTCCTGGCGAGCCTCGGCATCGCCGCGGTCGCGGGCGGCGGCAGCGCCTTCCTGCTGCGCAATCGTCGACCGAGGCCGACGCGCCTGGGCCGCTCCGCGGAGGAGATCTCCTCCGGCACCCGGGCGATGCTGGAGAAGATCGTCAAGGACTCCACCCAGCAGCGCCGGCGCATCCATCGGATGCGCCGCGGGATCCAGGGGCCGACGGAGAAGCGCCTGCTGGACCGCGCCGAGACCCTCCTGCTGCGGGTCGACGCACTGCTGGGCTCGGCGGCCCTGCAGTCCCGTCGCGCCTCGGACCCCGACGTGATGCTGCTGGAGGGCATGACCGAGCGCTACGTCCCCGAGCTGGTGGGCGCGCTCGAGGACACGGTCGGCTTCCTGACCCCCGGGTCGACGGAGGACACCCGCGCCCGCGCGGCGGGGAACCTGCAGCGCATCGACGAGCAGCTCGCGGTGCTGGACGGGCGCCTGGACCGGCTCGAGCACGAAGTCGTCTCCGGCGTCTCGCGCACCCTCGACGTGCACTCGGAGTTCCTGCGCGCCCGCTTCTCGGAGCCGTCGGCGGATCCGGCCGCCGACCGCTGAGCCCCGGCCGAGACAGCGCGCGCACCAGGTCCCCGGACTCTCCGTCGAGCGCCGCCGCCCGACGGGAGGCGACGGCCGTCGCGCAGGACAGTTCATCTCGGCGCGCGCCCGGGCGTGCGGACCCCCGGCTCGCGCCGCGTCTCAGGTCGCCGCGTCCGCGTCCTGTTTCGCCGCCTCCGCCTCGGCGACGGCGTGGGAGCGCTCGAGAACGGCGGCGAGGTGCTCGTCCAGGGCCTGCAGCGCGCCGTCGTGGTGGTGGCGGCGCACCTTCTCGAGGATCCTTCCGTGCTCGGTATAGGCCTCGTGGACGTCGAGCGCGGCGGGGCCGCCCACCCAGGTCTGCCGCATGCGGTGGGTGTGGGCGCGGACCGTTTCGACCATCGTGGAGAGGTAGCGGTTCCCGGAGTGGTCGAAGAGGGCCTGGTGGAAGGACCAGTCGGCGTGGAAGTGCTCCTGGAGAAGCTCGATGCTCACCTCGCCGGCGGCCTCGATCCGGGCGATGACGGCGCCGTGGGCGGCGTGCGCCTCCTCGAGGGCGGCGAGCAGCGCATCCACGTCCTCGAAGGCCCGGCCGAGCGCGGCGGTCTCGACGACGCGTCGGGCATCGAGCAGCTCGGTCATCTGCTCGGCGTCGAGCATCGGCGCGACGACGTACCCGCGCAGCGCCACGTACTCCACCAGCCCGGAGCGCTCGAGGGACACCATCGCCTCCCGCACCGGGGTCGGGGAGACCTCGAGGTCGCGGGCCAGCCCGTCGATGCTCAGACGCGCCCCCGGGGGCCAGCGGGCCTCCAGCAGCCGCTGCAGGATCAGCTCCTCGACCTCGGCGCGCAGCACCTGCCGTCGCACAGCCATCACGGCACTCCTCTCTCTTCCCGGGCCCGGCGTCATCGCCTGTCCCGGCGGCGTCGCTCGTCGCACGGGCGGGACGCTCCCGGCGACGTACCCGCTCGACCGGCACCCTATAGGAAGTGTGGCTGCGGGGCCGACGGATCGCTGCGACCCGGCACCTCACGCCCCGGCACCTCACACCCCGGCGCCGTGCGGCCCTCGGCACCGCTGGGCTCGCAGCACCGCACGTTCCCCGGCGCCGTGCGGCCCTCGGCACCGCTGGTCTCTCACCACCGCACGTTCCCCGGCGCCGCTCCCCTTATCCCGCCAGCGCCACCGGCTGCCCGGCCCGCACGGACTCCTGCGCGGCGGCGACGACGCGGACGGTCCGCAGCCCCACCTCGCCCGTCGGCGCGGCCGCCTCGCCCGCGCGGACCGCGTCGAGGAAGGCGTCCAGCAGCAGGGCGTCGAGGTCGGTGCCGTAGGGCAGCCACTGGCCGGGCCCGCCCACGTGCTGGGCGAAGGCGTCGATCTGGAGCTGGCCGCCGGTGCCGAGGGCCTGGAGGGTGAGCCCGCCCCAGGTCGGCGCGTCGGCCGGCATCGACCAGGAGCAGTCGATGGTGGCGACGACGCCGGAGGCATAGGTCAGGGTGACGAGCCCGCCGGTCTCGGCGCCATCCCCCGCGCGGTCGGCGTACAGGATCCGGTTGGAGACGGCGTGGACGCTCTCGGGCTCCCCGAGCACGGAGTCGAGGATCTCGGCGAGGTGCACGGTGTGGTCCACGAGGGAGCCGCCGCCGGCGAGCGCGACGTCGGTGAACCAGTCGCGGCCGGCGGGGAGCTTGCCGTTGTTCGTGCCGGTGAGGCCGACGATCTCGCCGAGGGTGCCGTCGGCGACCGCGGCGCGCAGCGCCTGGACGGCGGGCGAGAAGTGGACGGGGAAGGCGGTCATCAGCACCACGCCCGCCTCACGGCAGGCGGCGACCATCTCCTCGGCGTCCGCCACGGTGGTCGCGAGCGGCTTCTCGCACAGCACGTGCACGCCGCGGCGGGCGGCCTCGAGGACGAGCTCGCGGTGGTGGGCGTTCGCACTGGTGACGACGATGGCGTCGGGGCCTTCCGGCCAGGCCTCCCAGGCGTCCTGGTAGCTGCCGACGACCCGCACCCCGCGCACGTCCCCGTAGCCGTCGGGGTCGGCGACGACGAGGTCCACGTCGGCGCGGGCCTCGAGCAGCGCCGCGTAGGAGAAGGCGTGGGTGTGGGCGCAGCTCATCAGCGCCACGCGCAGCGGGGCGTCGGCCGATGTGTTCGCGGGGTCCTGACCTGGGGCGTTCAGCATGGTCTGCTCCGTCCGGTGCGCAGGGAGTCGAGGGCGGCGCGGGAGACCTCCACGGCGCGGGCGCCGTCGGCCGCCTCGACGCGGGTGGCGCCGCCGACGGTGACCGCGCGGGCGAACTCGGCGATCTCGGCGGCGTAGGGGTCCTCCATGGTGGAGACGTCGGGCAGGAAGCCGTCGCCGCTCGCCTGCCGGGCGGAGGCGACGTCGTCGAAGGTGATGCCGGCGTCGCCGGCGCTGTCGTACCGGAGGCGGCCGCGGTCGCCGGCGAGGTCGAAGGTGTAGCGGAACCGGGTGCCCTCGGGACCCCAGAATCCGCGGCAGTGGCTGAGCGCGCCGGAGCGGTGGGTGAGGACCACGTGGGCGGTGCGCACAGTCGGGTCGGAGGCGGCGACGTGCTGGCGGGCGTGGACCGACTCCACGTCGCCGGCGAGCCAGAGCGCCTGGTCGATGTCGTGGATCATCTGGTCCATCACGATGCCGCCGGAGCGCTCCTCGTCGGCGTACCAGTCCCGGTCCGGCAGGGCGCCGGTGCGCTCGAAGCGCAGCACGGCGGGGGTGCCGATCGCGCCGGTGTCGACGGCGCGCTTGGCCGCGGCGTACTGCGGGAAGTAGCGCACGACGTGCGCGGGGAACAGCAGGCGGCCGACGTTCTCGGCGTGCCGGGCCAGCTCTCGCGCCTCCTCACCGGTCAGCGCGAGCGGCTTCTCGCAGAGCACGTCCTTCCCCGCGTCGAGGGCGGCGCGGACGATGCCGGGGTGCGAGGGAGTGGGGGTGCAGACGTCCACGACGTCCACCGCCGCGAGCAGTGCGTCGAGGTCCGGGTGCACGCGCGCCCCGGCCTCGGCGGCGAACGCCTCGGCGCCCTCCGGGCTGGTGCAGTGCAGCTCGGCGCCGAGCGCCTGCCAGCCGGGAAGATGGGCCCGGGAGATCCCCCCGGTGCCGACGATACCGACGCGCAGCGCGGCCGGCGGGTGCTGCAGGGACATGGGTGCTCTCCGTCGTCGGAGCGGTCACGGTCGCCGTCGATCCTAGTCACGGCGTCGCGGCGGCGGCCAATGCTCGCCCCGGGGCCCGTAGGATCTGACGGATGACCACCGACCAGGACCCGCGCTGGCTGACGCCCGAGGAGCAGGCCACCTGGCGGGCTCTCACGAGCCTCCTCGTGCGCCTGCCCGCGGCGCTCGACGCCCAGCTGCGTCGCGACGCCGGGATCACCCACTTCGACTACCAGGTGCTCTCGCAGCTCTCCGAGCAGCCGGGCCGTCGCCTGCGCCTGCGCGAGCTCGCGACGCTCGTGGACTCGAGCCTCCAGCGCCTCTCCCAAGTGGTCACCCGGCTGGAGACGAAGGGCTGGGTGGAGCGCGTCCCCGACCCGGCCGACGGCCGCACCACGCTCGCCGTGCTCACCGATGCCGGCTTCGAGAAGGTCGTGGCGACCGCGCCGGGCCATGCCGCCGAGGTGCTTGACCTCGCGATCGACCCGCTCAGCCCCGACCAGCACCGCGCGATGCGGGAGATCGCCGAGCGGATCGTCGGGACGATCGAGGAACGCCGGTAGGACTCGGCCCGGTGGGCATTCGTCAGCCATCACTCGGCGCAGCCCCCGAAGCCGTGGTGCGGTAGGGGTCAGCTCATCCTCGACCTCCAGGAGTGATCCCCATGCCTCGCCTCGTCTCCATCGAGTTCTCGTCCGACGGCCCCTTCGGCGCGGAGGCCGCTGCCGCCTACGCAGAGCTGGCCGACGACATCGCCGCGGAGGACGGTCTGATCTGGAAGGTCTGGACCGAGGACCCGCGGACGTCCGTGGCCGGCGGCGCCTATCTGTTCGCCGACGAGGACTCCGCCGAGCGCTACATCCGCAAGCACACCCAGCGGCTGGGCTCCTTCGGGATCACCGATGCGCGGATCTCGAACCTAGGCGTCAACGAGCAGCTCTCGAACACGACCTTTGCCGTCCTGCAGCGCGACTGACGCCGGAGCGTCGCCCGTCGGCCTTCCCCGGGACGATCGGGCGGCGGCACGGCTCTCGGAGCACCGGCCCGCGGGCGATCCCCGCCGCGCCGAGGCTCGGCCTATGCCCTGTCGGCCGCCGCAGGCGCTCCGCCGGACGCACCGACGAGGTCCGTCGAGAACCGCTGCGCCTCGGCGCCGGTGAGGTCGTGGACCGTCAGGCGCAGGTGCCGGGAGGCCTCGACGCCGGACCCGCCCTGGGCGAGGTGGAACTCGTCCTCGGTCCGCACCCGCCATCCCCGACGGGCGAGCTCCGCCGCGACCTCCCGCGCGGGGCGCGGCACGGGGACCCACAGGCTCATCCCGTCGGCCGCACGGACGGGCAGGCCTCGAGCCGTGAGCAGCGCGGCGACCTGCGCGTTCCGGGTGGCGTAGTGCTCTCCAGCGCGCTCGACGAGGGCGCGGGACGCGTCGTCGGCGAGCACCCCGTGGGCGAGTCGCTGCAGGAGGTGGCTGACCCAGGTAGTGCCGGGGCTGAGCCGCAGAGCGAGCCTGCCGGCGGTCTGGGGGTCGGTCGCGGTGACCGCGAGGCACAGGTCGGGACCGAGGAACTTCGAGACCGAGCGCACGAGCGCCCAGCGGCGGTGCCCGGGCGGCAGCGGCGAGCGGAAGGGCCGACGGGACAGGAACGAGAAGTAGTCGTCGACGACTACGAGCACGTAGGGGTGCTCGGCGAGCACGGCCCGCAGCTCCTCGGCCCGGCGGGCGCTGAGCGAGGCGCCCGTGGGATTCTGGGCCCGGGGCGTGAGCACGACGGCGCGGGCCCCGGCCTCGAGCGCGGCGCGGAGCCCGCCCGGGGTCATGCCCTCGGCGTCGACGGGGACGGGCAGGGTCCGGTAGCCGGCGTGGCGGACCGTCTGGATGCTGGCCAGGAAGCACGGGTCCTCGAGCGCCACGGCGTCGTCGCGGACCAGGGACTGCGCCAGCAGCCGCTCGATCGCGTCGACGGCGCCGCTGGTCAGCGTCAGATCGGCGTCGGCGCCGGTGGGCACGTCGGGCGCGACCCATTCCCGTGCCCAGGCCTCGAAGCCGGGGTCGATCACCGGTTCGCCGTAGAGCACGGGGCGGCCGACGGCGCCGGCGAGCGCCGGGGCGAGGTCCGGGATGAGGGCGGGGTCGGGATTGCCGGTGCCGAGGTCGCGGAGCGTTCCCGCGGAAACGTCCCCGGCGCCCCGGCCGGCTCTCGCAGGAGCGGCGGACTCCCCGGAACCGCCAGGGTCTCCGAGACCGCCAGAACCACCGGGGCCTGCGGCGCCTGCGCGACCGGCGGGTTCGGTGTTCCCTGTGAGCGCCTCCGGGGCGGCGTAACCCTCCTGCGCCACCGCCCGCGGCCCGGCGATGCGGGTCCCGGCCCGGCCCTGCGCGATGACGGCACCGTCACGCGCGAGCTTCCGGTACGCGGCGACGGCGGTGTTGCGGTTGACGCCCAGCTGCTCGGCGAGGGTGCGCACCGGCGGGAGCAGGTCACCGGGGACCAGCTCGCCGCGGTCGACCAGGTCGCGCACGCTGCCGGCGATCTCCGCGGCGGTGGTGCCGGTGATCTGCGCGGTCGAGGAGGTCTCCACGCGCCTGAGTCTAGGGCGAGCGTCGGACGGCGGCCGGGGTGGAGACGGGCCCTCTCAGAAGGGCGACTGCGAAGAGTGGCGCTCAGCCCGGATCCCTCCGCGTAGACGAGCTCCCTGCGCGCTGGGCGCCACTCTTCGCATTGCCAGCCCCGGCCCGAGCCCCGCCCGCCCTGTGGACCCCCGAAGACACCCGCGCGAGGCCGTGCTACGTTTTGGCCTAGATCAAAGTGGTGCAGGGAGGGTCGCGGCGTCAGGAGCCGTCGGCCCGCGCCGCGCGAGCTGCGAAGGAGCTCCCATGAGCGCCCCTGCCCCCACTCCGTCCACCAGCGCCGCCCCCTCCACCGGCACCGGCACCGTCAAGCGCGGCCTCGCCGAGATGCTCAAGGGCGGCGTGATCATGGACGTCGTCACCCCCGAGCAGGCGAGGATCGCCGAGGACGCCGGCGCGGTCGCCGTCATGGCGCTCGAGCGAGTGCCCGCCGACATCCGCGCCCAGGGCGGCGTCTCGCGCATGTCCGACCCCGACATGATCGACGGGATCATCGAGGCGGTCTCCATCCCGGTGATGGCCAAGGCGCGGATCGGCCACTTCGTCGAAGCGCAGGTGCTGCAGCAGCTGGGCGTGGACTTCATCGACGAGTCCGAGGTGCTCTCCCCCGCCGACTACGTCCACCACATCGACAAGCACCGCTTCACCGTGCCCTTCGTGTGCGGGGCGACGAACCTCGGGGAGGCGCTGCGCCGCATCACCGAGGGCGCGGCGATGATCCGCTCCAAGGGCGAGGCCGGCACCGGCGACGTCTCCGAGGCGACCAAGCACATCCGCACCATCAGCGCCGAGATCCGGGCCCTGTCCGCCCGCTCGGAGGACGAGCTCTACCTCGCCGCGAAGGAGCTCCAGGCTCCGTACGCGCTGGTCAAGGAGGTCGCGGAGGCCGGTGCGCTGCCCGTGCCGATGTTCACCGCGGGCGGGGTCGCGACCCCGGCGGACGCCGCGATGATGATGCAGCTCGGGGCCGACGGGGTGTTCGTCGGCTCCGGGATCTTCAAGTCCGGCGAGCCGGCGAAGCGCGCGGCCGCCGTCGTGCGCGCGACGGTCTCCTACGACGACGCCGCCGTGATCGCGGAGGTCTCGCGGGGCCTCGGCGAGGCGATGGTGGGCATCAACGTCGCCGACCTCCCCGCTCCGCACCGCCTCGCCGAGCGCGGGTGGTGAGCGGGGGCGCGACCTCCGGCCCGCGCATCGGGGTGCTCGCCCTGCAGGGCGACGTGCGCGAGCACGCGCGCATGCTCGAGCAGCTCGGTGCGCACGTCACCGCGGTGCGGCGACCCGCCGAGCTCGCAGTGGTCGACGGCCTGGTGATCCCCGGCGGGGAGTCCACGGTCATCGATCGCCTCGCCCGGATCACCGGGCTGCGCGAGCCGCTGCGGGAGGCGATCGCGGACGGCCTGCCGGTGCTCGGCACCTGCGCGGGGCTGATCCTGCTGGCCGAGCGGCTGCGGGACGGCGGCCCCGGTCAGGAGACCTTCGGCGGGATGGACGTGACCGTGCGCCGCAACGCCTTCGGCCGGCAGACGGAGTCCTTCGAGACGGATCTCGTGGTGCCCGCGCTCGAGGGGCCCGGGGCCGACGGGGCGCCGGTGCGGGCCGCGTTCATCCGCGCCCCGCTGATCGAGGAGATCGGGCCGGCCGCGGAGCTGCTCGCCTCGCTGCCGGACGGCCGCGCGGTCGCGTCGCGGCAGGGCCGGGTCATGGGTCTCGCGTTCCATCCCGAGTCCACCGGCGAGACACGCTTCCATGAGTTGTTCCTGCGGGTCGTGCGGGAGGGCTGACGCCCGCTGCCGCACCTCACCCCCGCAGCAACGGCGCTATCTCCCTCCCCCACGCCGCGACGGCGGGCAGGTCGCGGAAGTCCCCGGTGGGGGTGCGCATGGACTTCAGCAGCACGCGCTCGTGCAGCGGGATGCGGTCCATGAGCACCCAGCCGGGGAAGTTCGCGGTCGCGACAGGAGTGTGCGAAAGGGTCGCGAGGAACGCGTCGGTCGCCTTCTGCTTCCCGCCCTTGGCGGGGTCGGAGGCGGAGCCGGAGCAGGAGAAGAAGGCGAAGGGCCTGGTCGCGAGGGCCGCGGCGTGCTGCTTCGCCCAGTTCGCGGCGCTCTTCTCGATGGACTCGACGCGCACGCCCGAGCCGAGCACCACGGCGTCGTAGCCGGCCGGGTCCGGCGCGTCCTCGATGTCGACGAGCTCGCAGTCGAGACCTGCCCCGCGCAGGGCGTCGGCGAGGGTCTCGGCGAGGGTGCGGGTGGCTCCGGAGTGGGTCGCATAGGCGACGAGCGCTGTCATACGAGGCATCGTGCCAGCCCCACGGCCGCGACATGCGGGACCGAAGTCCGCCGCCTGCAGCCGCTCGTGCCGTCCATCGGGCATCAGGTGTCGATCACCCTCGGCACCGGCCGACGCGATGGCTGCGGAGAGTTCCGCTCCCGCAGGTCATCCCCAGATCACGATTCGGTGGTCATGACCTGCCGGTCACTGGAACGCGCTCGCACGGGAGCGGAGAATCCCGTCATACGGCCCTGGCCGCCGTGGCCTTCGCCGTCGCCTGGAGGAGGCAGCCGTGAAGAAGAGAATCCTGTCCGTCCTCGCCTCGGGCGCGCTGCTGGTGGGACTGGGCGCCGTCGCCCCGGCCACCGCGTCGGCCGCGCCGTACTGCGGGATCCGCTGGGGGTCGCTCCCCGAGTCGATCACCGCCACCACCTCGGCCCAGGTCGAGAACCTCCGCTCCGGCCGCCACGACTGCTTCGACCGGCTCGTCGTGGACCTGGACGGCACCGTCACCGGGTACTCCGTCTCCTATGTGAGCCGTGTGGAGCAGCTCGGCTCAGGGCAGGTCGTCCCGCTCTCGGGCGCGGCGGACCTGCAGGTCCTGGTCGAGGCCGCGGCCTACGACGACCGCGGCGAGGCGACCTACTCGCCGCGCACCCCGTCGCGCGCGGTGGACGTGACCGGCTATCGCACCTTCCGCCAGGTCGCCTTCACCGGCAGCTTCGAGGGACAGACCCTGATCGGGCTCGGCGTCCGCGCCCGGCTCCCGATGAGGGCCTTCGTGCTCGAAGGCCCCGGAGACGGCTCGCGCCTGGTCATCGACGTCGCCCATCGGTGGTGACCTGAGGGTCCTCACCCTCGCCGACGGCCCGCTCCGCACCGGCGTCCCCGTCCTCGGGGGCGCCGGTGCTGCGCGTCGGGCCGGCGACGGCACCGAGCACAAAGGCGCCGACGAGGAGCGCGGCGCACACGATCGCCGCGACCGTCCCGCCCACCATCAGCGGGAAGTTCGCCAGCGAGATGCCGAGCACGACGAGCAGGCCCAGCCCGCCGAGTCCGGTCGCGGCGAGGGTGACGGCTCCTGCCCGTCGGCCGCCCGCGTCGCGGGCCTCGCCGGGAGCCGATCGCACGCCGGGAGCCGAGCGATCGCCTGGACCCCGTCGGCCGCCGAAGCGGAGCACCGCGAGCGCGGTCAGCGCCATCATCGCGATCACCCCGATCGCGCCGAGGCCCGAGTACCAGGTGTAGATCTCGACCACGGGGTCCAGCTGCGCGAGCGCCGAGACCAGCACGATCACGGCGGTGATGCCGGTGACGGTGAGCGAGGCGCGGGAGGGGGCGCGGTGCACCGGGTGCACCTGCCCGAGCGCGGAGGGCAGCACCCCGCGCCGACCGAGGGTGAACAGGTAGCGGGCGACGATGTTGTGGAACCCCAGCATGCAGGCGAACATGCTGGTCACAACCAGGACCTGGGTCACGTCGCGCATGATCGGCGCGACCACGTCCCCGGCGAGCGCGACCACGACCGAGTCGGGGCTCGCCGCGGCGGCGTCGAGGGCGTCCTCGGCGCCGAGCCCGGAGATCACCAGCCACGAGGAGACGGTGTAGAGCACGCCGATCAGCAGCACCGCGACGTAGGTGGCGCGCGGGATGGTGCGCAGCGGGTCGCGGGCCTCGTGGCGGAACACGGCGGTCGCCTCGAAGCCGAAGAAGCCGAGGAACGCGAAGAGGAGCCCGAGGCCCGGCGCGCCCGAGAGCGCCTCGGCGGGACTGAACGGGACCGGGGTGAGCTCGCGGCCGGAGGCGAGCACGCCGAGGTCGATCGCGAGCACCGCGAGGATCTCCAGCACCAGCACCACGCCGAGCACCGCGGCGGAGAGGTCGATGCGGCGATGCGCGAGCACGCCCACCACCGCGATCATCACCGCGGAGATCAGCCACCACGGCAGCTCGATCCCGGTCCACAGGGCGAGCAGGTTCCCGGCCTGCACGCCGAGATAGCAGGTCATCGACACGGTCAGCAGCACATAGCTGAGCAGGGCGACCGCCGCGGTGCCGAGGCCGGCCCGTCGGCCGAGGCCCTCGTGGACGTAGGCGTAGAAGGCGCCGGCGTCGGGGACGTGCGGGGTCATCCAGGTGAAGCCGACGGCGAAGAGCAGCAGGATGAGCGTGGCCGCGAGGATCATCAGCGGCGCGCCGATGCTCCCGGACTCCAGCAGGATCAGCGGGAAGTTCGCGACCACCACGGTGATCGGGGCCGCGGCGGCGACCACCATCAGCACGATGCCGGCCACTCCCAGCGATCGCGTCATCTCGGTGCGCACAGGGCCACCTCTTTCCGTCCACGGGCGCCCCGGGGCGGGCGCAGCTGCTCAGGATAGGGCGCAGCCCCCGGGGCCGACCCGGGCGTCCACGGCTGCGACCTGCGCAGACGTCGTGCCCGACGGTCAGAATCCGCCGGCACTCCCTGCTTCCGGCGCCCTGCTCCCGGCATGACCTGCCGTCGTCCGCCCTCTCAGCGGATCAGCCGACGCTCCCGCGCCACCCGCAGCGCCGCGGTGCGGCTCTCGACGCCGAGCTTCTCGTAGAGGTGGACGAGGTGGGTCTTCACCGTCGACTCGGAGATGAACAGGCGCTTGGCCGCCTCGCGGTTCGTCGCACCGGTTGCGAGCACCTCGAGGATCTCGGTCTCGCGCGGGGACAGGACGGTGCGGGGCTCGGCCATGCGCCGCACCAGCAGCTGCTGCACCTCGGGGAGAGCACGGAGCGTCCGGCGGCGGCCTCGCGCACGGCGTCCAGCAGCGTCTCGGTGGGCGCGTCCTTGAGCACGTAGCCGGTCGCGCCGGCCTCGAGCGCGCCGACCACGTCGGCCTCGGCGTCGAAGGTGGTCACGGCGAGGACCTGCACGCCCGGGTGCTGCGCGCGGAGTCTCCGCGTGGTCTCGATCCCGCCGATCCCGTCGCCGAGGTTCAGGTCCATCAGCACCAGGTCGGGGACGCCCTCGCCGGTGGTCACCAGCCGGTCCAGCGCCTGCAGCGCCTCGTCGCCCGAGCCGACGTCGGCGACGACCTCGACCTCCGCATCGGCCTCGAGCAGGGCGCGCAGCCCGGCGCGGACGACGGGGTGGTCGTCGACCATCATCAGTCGGATGCTCACGATCGGACCTCCTGGTCGCGCAGCGGAAGGGTCAGGCCGACGGCGGTGCCCTCCCCCGGGGTCGAGTCGATCGTCACGGTACCCCCGGCGCGGTCCATCCGGGCGCGCAGCAGACGCAGCCCGTCGCCGCCCTCGGCACGATCGAGGGCAGGGGCGTCGACGGCCGGCCCGGCGGCGGGGGCGATGCGCGCGCCACCACTGGTGCGCGCGGCGTCGCCGGTGGCAGCGCCGCCGGCCGCCCGACCCACGGCCGACGGGTCGAAGCCGCGCCCGTCGTCGACCACGTCGAGGCTCACCCGGTCCGGCCACCAGGCCAGCGTGAGCACGCAGCGCTGCGCCTGGGCATGCCGCTGCACGTTCGCGACCAGGGACTGCGCGGCCCGGTGCAGCGTCTCCACCTGCTCGGGCGCGAGCTCGATCGGGGTCCCGTCGATCCGCAGCTCCCAGCGGGTGGGCCCGCCGAGCGCCTCGGCTCGGGCGATCACCTCGCGCAGCGCCTGCTCGAGGGTGGTGCGCGGGGCGCGGTCCGCGAGATCGCGGACCAGGCCGCGTGCGTCAGCGAGGTTCTCGCGGGCGGTGCGCTCGATGCGGGAGAACTCCTCGGCGGCCGACGGGTGAGCGGCGCCCGCGGCGCGGGAGAGCATCACGATCGAGTTCAGGCCCTGGGCGAGGGAGTCGTGGATGTCGCTGGCCAGGCGCTGCCGCTCCTCAGCCACGCCCTTCCGCCGCTCGGAGTCGGCGAGCTCGGCCTGGGCGGCGCGGAGATGCGCGACCAGCACCCGGCTGCGATCCGTCTCGCGCAGCAGGCGCCGGTAGACGGCGTGCGCGACCAGGGAGAACACGGCGCCGATCAGCGGTCCGAGGATCTCGCCGACGCCCAGCAGGGCCTCGTCCCGCCCGAGCACCGGGGAGACGATCGCCCACAGGGTCACCAGCGCGAGCGCGAGGGGCCCGCCGACGGGTCCCAGCGCGAACAAGACCAGGAAGAACAGCGTGAACGCGATCCACACGAACGACGGGGAGACGAAGGTGGTCGCCATCCAGGCGGCGGTCAGCGCGAGCACCCACGGCGCCGACGGGAGCAGCAGGTCGGTGGTGTCGGCGCGTCCGGCATCGCCGCGGCGCAGGGCCCGTTGCGAGCCGAGCAGGTAGATCACGGCGAGCACGGCGGCGCACAGGATCGCGAGCGGCGCGGAGACCCCGTCGGCCGTGACCGCGCGGACCGCGCCCACCACCGGCAGCACCAGGAACGCGACGTGCATCGCGCCGCGCAGCGTCGCGGCGAGCGCGGTGGAGGTGTCGCCCGTCGGCGCGGGGTCCTCCCCGATCCGGGGACGGTCCGACTCCTGCTCCGGGACTGGCTCTGCGTTCACCCTCGACACTCTAGGGGCAGGCCCGCCGCGCACCCCCGCACACGGCATCGTCCGAAAGGACGACTCCGCGCTCGTCCTTCGGGTCAGCGGGGACCATCCCGCGCAGGCGATGTCGCGGGCCGGGATCCGCGATGGCATGGAGCCATGTTCGTCGCACTCAAGGACATCGTCCACGCCAAGGGCCGATTCACCCTCATGATCGGGGTGATCGCCCTGCTCACCCTGCTGCTGGTGCTGCTGACCGGCCTCACCCGCGGCCTCGCCCACCAGAACATCTCCGCCATCGAGGACCTCCCGGCCGACGCGGTCGTGCTCACCCCCACCCTCGGCGACGAGATCTCCTGGTCCGACTCGCAGGTCTCGACCGAGCAGGCCTCGACCTGGGAGGCGGCCGACGGAATCACCGCCGAGCCGCTGTCCGTCGGCCAGATGCGCATCGAGGCCGGCGAGGCGGTGACCTCGCTGGCCCTGTTCGGCATCGCCCCCGACGGCGAGGCCGCGCAGGCGCTGCCCTCGGCGCCCGCCCCGGGCGAGGCGCTGCTGCCCGAGGACGTCGCCGCGGACCTCGGCGTCACGGCCGGGGACACGGTGCAGGTCAACGGCCAGGACCTCACCGTCGTCGGCACCGCCCCGACCTCCTGGTACTCCCACTCCCCCGTCGGCTACGTCGACGTCACCACCTCCAAGGACCTCGCCCATCAGGCTGAGGACACCGCGGGCTCCGCGCTGCTGGTCCACGGCGCCGGACCGGACGACGCCGTCGTCGAGCAGGCCGCCTGGGACTCCGGCACCCGCGCCGTGAGCGTCTCCGACTCACTCGCCGCGCTGCCGTCCTATTCCTCGGAGAACGGCTCGCTGACCCTCATCCAGGGATTCCTCTACGGCATCTCCGCCCTGGTCACGATCGCGTTCCTGTCCGTCTGGACGATCCAGCGCACCCGCGACATCGCCGTGCTGCGCGCCCTCGGCGCGACCGCCCGCTACGTCCTGCGCGACACCGTCGGCCAGGCCGCGATCCTGCTCGCCGTCGGCGCGGCCGTCGGCGGGGTCGTCGGCGGGGCCGGCGGTGCGGTGCTCGCGACCCTCGCCCCGTTCGAGTCCTCGGCGGTGACCGTGCTGCTGCCCGTCGCCGGGGTGCTCGTGATCGGCCTGCTCGGCTCCGTCCTCGCCACCCGGCGCGTCACCCGCGTCGATCCGCTGCTCGCCCTCGGAGGGAACTGAACCCCATGACCACCACCGCCACGAACATCGCCCCCGACATCACGACGACCGCCCCCGCGCTCTCGGCCCGGGACGTCACCGTCACCTACCCCGACGGCAGGAACCCCGACGGCAGCGAGCGCCTGAACACCGTCCTGCACCAGGCGAGCCTGGACGTGGCCCGCGGCGAGTTCGCTGTGATCCTCGGCCCCTCCGGCTCGGGCAAGTCCACTCTGCTCAGCGTCGCCGCGGGGCTCGTCGTCCCGGGCTCCGGCAGCGTCCTGATCGAGGGCACGGACCTCACCGCGCTGGACGAGAAGCGCCGCACCGCGATGCGCCGGGATCGGATCAGCGTCGTCTTCCAGCAGCCGAACCTGCTGCCCGCCCTCACCGTGCGCGACCAGCTGCTGGTCACGAAGCACCTCGCGGGCGTGCGCGGCCGGCGACTGCGCGCCGAGCGGTCCCGTGCCGAGGCGATGCTCGAGCGCGTCGGGATGGGCCAGTACGCGGACCGTCGACCGCACGAGCTCTCCGGCGGTCAGCGCCAGCGGGTCAACATCGCCCGCGCTCTGTTCACCGATCCGGCGGTGCTGCTGGTGGACGAGCCGACCAGCGCCCTGGACCACGAGCGCTCCCGCGAGGTCGTGGACCTGCTGGTGGGGATCACCCGCGAGCTGAAGGTCGCGACAGTGATGGTCACCCACGACCGCGAGTTCGCCGAGGACGCGGACCGTGTGATCACCCTGCGCGACGGGCGGGTGGAGGAGCCGGACGCCTGAGCCACGGCGCCGCGCAGGTCCCGCCGCCCCTCGGACATGCCGACGCCGACGCACGACGTGTCCGGGCCGCCGTGCGTCGGCGAGGTGCCGGTGACCCTACTCCAGCGCGTCCCCGGCGTCAGGAGGGTCCGCGAACGGTTTGCAGGAGGCCTGGTCGGGACGGGGTGTCGGCGGCCTGGTCCGGACGGGGTGTCGGCGGCCTGCCGGATCGGCGCGAGCGAGTTCGCCCGACGCTGGACGCGGCTGTGCGGGGGTCCCCGGCATGAGGACGGCCCGCGTCCCCCTGCGTCAGGGGACACGGGCCGTCAGCACTCAGGGCATGAGGCCCCGGGATGAAGACTGCGGAATCAGGCCTGGGGCGCGACGAGACCGGACGCCGAGGAGCGCGCGGCCTCGAAGCGGGCCTGCACGTCGGCCCAGTTCACGATGTTCCAGATCGCCTTGACGTAGTCCGCCTTCACGTTCTGGTAGTCCAGGTAGAAGGCGTGCTCCCACATGTCCAGCTGGAACAGCGGGATCGTCGCGACCGGCACACCGTTCTGCTGATCGTAGAACTGCTCGATCACCAGGTTCCCGCCGATCGGCTCGTAGGCGAGCACCGCCCAGCCCGAGCCCTGGATGCCCAGCGCCGCCGCCGTGAAGTGCGCACGGAAGGAGTCGAACGAGCCGAAGTACTCATCGATCGCCTGCGCGAGCTCACCGGTCGGCTTGTCGCCGCCCTCCGGGGAGAGGTTCTTCCAGAAGATCGAGTGGTTCGTGTGACCGCCGAGGTTGAACGCCAGGTCCTTCGAGAACTGGTTGATCGACCCGAAGTCCCCGGCCTCACGCGCCGCGGCGAGCTTCTCCAGCGCCGTGTTCGCGCCCTTGACGTAGGTCGCGTGGTGCTTGGAGTGGTGCAGCTCCATGATCTTCCCCGAGATCGAGGGATCCAGCGCGCCGTAGTCGTAGTCGAGATCGGGAAGCGTGTACTCAGCCATGATCAGTCCTTCCTTTCGTCGAACCCCGCCGGTCCGCCCGGCGAGCAACAGCTCGACCATAGAACCTCAAGTCCACTAGAGGGCAAACCGGGGCGTCATACTTCGCCATCAGCGGACGGCTGTGGACTGGCGCGCGACGTCCCGGCGGCCGACGCCCCGCACCCGGCGGCCGTCTCGCGCGACTGCGCGGCGTCGGCCGCCCGCCCTGCACTCACGTCCGCTCGTCGGCGCCGTCGTCTCCTTCGTCGTCCTCGATGACGTCCTCGAGCCGGCGGGGCCCGGCGCCGGTCGCAGCGAGCGCGTCGTCGGGGTTCAGCAGCGCGCAGGCCTTCAGCGAGAGGCAGCCGCAGCCGATGCAGCCGGTCAGCTCGTGCTCGAGCCGCTCGATCGCGCGTCGACGCTCCTCGAGGGTGCGGCGCCAGCGGCGGGAGGCCCGCTGCCAGTCGGCGTGGGAGGGTGTGCGGTCCATGGGGACGTCGCCGAAGGCGGCGCCGACGTCGGCCAGCGGGATCCCGAGGCGCTTGGCGACCGAGACCAGGGAGACGCGGCGCAGCATGTGCCGGGCGTAGCGTCGCTGGTTCCCGGCGGTGCGCACGGAGGCGATGAGCCCCAGGTCCTCGTAGTAGCGCAGGGCGCTCGGGGCGACGCCGGTGCGTCGGCCCATCTCACCGATGGTCATGAGCTGCTCGGGCTCGTGGGGCGCATTCACGAGCATCCCCTCCCTCCGCCTTGACCTCAAGTGCACTTGAGATCCTACGGTGCTCGCAGCACCGCGGGAAGGACCCGCACCGCCCCACCGCTCCTGGGAGGACCGCCTCCGATGACCTACGTGATCGCCCTGCCCTGCGTCGACGTGAAGGACCGCGCCTGCGTCGACGAGTGTCCCGTCGACTGCATCTATGAAGGCAGCCGGATGCTCTACATCCAACCGGACGAGTGCGTGGACTGCGGCGCCTGCGAACCGGTCTGCCCGGTCGAGGCGATCTTCTACGAGGACGACACCCCGGACGAGTGGGCGGAGTACTACAACGCCAACGTCGAGTTCTTCGACGAGCTCGGAGCGCCCGGCGGCGCGGCGAAGATGGGCGTTATCGAGAAGGACCACCCGCTGGTCGCGGCGCTGCCTCCGCAGGAGAACCCGCTGGAGTGAGGTCAGCGGGTGCCCGGCGCGGTGCCGCGGAAGCGGTGCGGCTGGTCTGCTTCGACCCGTCGCAATGCGTTCATCCCGTGTCCCCTCGCCGTCGGCCCTTCCCGCGTCCGGTATGCCGCGGCGCACCAGTTCGTCACCGCGGAGCGCACTGCTCTCCCCAGGTGCCGCGAGCACGGCCCGCCAGCGCGAGCACCGCCGGACGCACCTCCGGGGGCCGAGCACCCGCGCAGTGCCCAGCAGGAGCGCGAGCAGGTGCGACACCCGGGCCACGTCGCACACTCCCCTCTACGATGCAAGCATGGACGACGCCCGTCCGCCCCGACGCGGGCGGCGCTCCCCCGGGGACCTCTCCCTCGCCCTCGGCCTGATCGCGCTGCTCTGCGCCCTGATCCCGATCATCGGCGACGTGCTCGCCGTGCCGCCGGGCCTCGCCGCCGTCGTCCTCGGATATGCCGGGGTCAGCCGCCACGACCGCGGTCTGGAGCACCGCGCGCTGCCCGCCTGTGCCGGCGCGGGATTCGGCGCGACCGCCCTGTTCCTCGTGGCGGTCTCGCTCATCGCCACGCACGACACCGCCTGAGGCCGACGGGACGGCCTCGACCTCCGGCCATCCCGCGAGTCGCCGGGGCGGGTGGGGTGCGCTCGCGCGGACCGGTTCGGCATGCTCGCGCAGCACTCACCGTCGCCTCGTACGTCTGTGCGATTGGGTGACCACGGAGACTCGACAGTTTCTCGGGTGACACCATCGTCGATAAACGAAAAGCAACCTCCGGGCGCGTGACTCGGATTCTCTCCGAGCCGACGGCGGCGACCGTTCCTGCTTCGTGAGCAGTGCGACCTCCCTGAACCCCGTTTCTCTCTGCCTCTCGCGGGACGACTCCCCCGCAGCTGTGGCATTCGGCATCGGCCCAGGGTGAACAGGACGATGTGTCCGAAGCATCGCACGTCGGAGCAGCTCGCCGGCCGCACTCTCCTGACGCGCATCCCGCCGCTGCCGCCGCATCCGGACAGGACCACCCTCCCCACTGTTCCTCCACACGCCCCGCTTTTCCACATTCTGTGCACAGCTGTGGAGGGTTTCTACCGGACTCTTCCCTCTATCAAACTGACATGCGATACTGGTCACATGACAGAGGATCCGCAGCGACGCGACGACACCGGGGAGGCCGACGACGGCCACCGTCCGGTGAACGACGTCCCGCCTGCGGATGACGCCGCTGAGGGCGCGCCGGTGCCGGTGGACGTACCCGTGCGTGTGGAGGAGAGAGCGGTCCTCGTCGGAGAGGTCGATGTCGCGGCGGCCCGGTCAGCCCTCATGACGCTCGGCGTGCAGGGCTCCCCGTCGCTCGACCGTCTGTCCGTGGCCGAGACCAAGACACTCCTGTCGAGCATCGTCGGGATCGAAGCTGCTCTGGATGCGGTGCGAGCTCGTGCGCTGGTGCGCCTCGAGGCCGCGGGGAAGGAGGACTGCCTGCAGGGCGAGGAGAGCCCGCGACAGGCGATGCAGGTCGCCCGCTCCGAGGCCTCGCGGATGCTCAAGGAGTCGCGGTCCGTGGCCGGTCGGAGCCTGGCGACCTGCCGTCGGCTGGTCCAGAGCATGCCGGGCATGCTCACCGCCCTGGCCGAGGGCACGCTGAACCCCCGCTCGGTGCACACCGTCGGCTCGGCCATGGGGCCGGTGCCGCCGCATGTGCGGGAACTGGTCGACACGATGCTCACCGCACAGCTCCCCGACCTGCAGGACTGCGGCACCCGGGAGATCTCCGACCACGTCGCGCGTTTGCTCCATGCGCTGGATCCGGAGGGGGCGGCGGAGCGCCATCGTCGGGCGATGAAGGATCGGCACGTCACGATCACGCGCGAGGACCACGGCATGGCCTCGGTGCGGGCGCTGATCCCGGCGATCGACGCCGCCCGGATCCGGAAGGGGCTGTCCGTCGCGGCGGAGGGCGCCCGCGCCGCCGGCGACCGGCGCGGCCACCAGCAGATCATGGCGGACATGTTCGCCGACGCCCTGGTCGGCCGGGGCGACGGCATCGATCCGACCACCCTGGACATCGGGATCATCATCACCGACCGGTCACTGCTCGCCCCGGCGCACGCCGACGCGGCGACGATCGAGGGATTCGGGCCGGTCCCCTACGACCACGTCCGCGAGGCGATGCTGCGGGCCCTGGACTCCGGGGGCGAGGACACCGACCTCGCGCTGACGATCCGGAACCTCTACGCCGACCTCGACACCGGCCAGCTCGTCGGTGTCGAGGCGAGGTCCAGAGCCTTCCCCGCCTCCCTGAGGCGCTTCCTCACGCTCGCCCACCAGACCTGCCGTGCACCGTTCTGCAATGCCCCGATCCGCCAGATGGACCACATCGTGCCCTGGTCGCAGGGTGGTGCGACCAGCCTCGACAACGGGAACGGCACCTGCGGAGGGGACAACCAGAAGGAGGATTTCGGGGAGAGCGTCCGCGTCATCCACGACGAGGACGGGACGCGGCGCACAGTCGAGTGGACCACCCGCTACGGCCAGAAGGCACGGCGGGGCGGCATCAACTTCGACCCGGTCGGCACCTACCGACGGCAGCGCCGTCGGCAGCTGGCGGAGTCCGGCATCGCAGGCCTGCCGGCGCCTCACACCGCAGGCTCGCCCATCTCGGCCCGTCCTGCTCTCCCCGCAGCCACCGCCGCCGATGGCGTCCTGCTGTCCGCTGCCGAGACTCCTCCCGTCGTCGAGGGCTCCCTCGAGACGGCGACCCCGCCCGTCGCATCGGCGCACGGCACCGGAGCGACCGGAGAGGAACCAGCGTTGGACGAGGGCTCGTCGGCGAAGGGATGGTCGACGATCTACCGCGCCTTCGACCGCCTGCAGCTGCGGATCACGGACCTGCCGATCATCCGGCCCCGCCCTGTCAGCGACGGCGTCCTCGTCCTGCTGGACGACATGGCCAGGGGCAGTGCTCCGAGACCGTCGCAGCCACCTGGACCGACGGACGCTCCCGAGCCCCCAGCGCACTGATCCGGAGACCGCACAGATCGGAGCAGGGCGTCACATCCATGTCATTTATCGCGACACGCCCCTGACCTGCATGATCTGACGGCGACTCAGGCATACTGTGGCGCCATGACCGCTGTTTACACCCGTGTGAACCCTGCTGTGAGCACCGGTGCTCCCGCACGCTTCGGCATCGGCGAGCTGTCCGCGCGCACTGGCGTGAGCGCCCGCTCACTGCGCTACTACGAGGAGCAGGGCCTGCTGACCCCGGCCCGCACCGCCGCCGGCCACCGACGCTTCGACGCCGAGGCGGTGGACCGCGTGCTGCTCGTGCAGCGGCTCTTCGCCGCCGGCCTCACGAGCACCGAGATCGCACCGCTGCTGCCGCCGCTGCTGGGGAGGTCCGACGGCGCGGCCGACGGGATCAACTCGCTGCGCGTCCACCGACGCGAGCTCGAGGGACGGATCGCCCGCCTCCGCGACACGGCGGAGATCCTCGACGAGGTGCTCGAGGAGTTCCCCGGCGCCCGCTGAGCGCGCCCGGACCGGAACGCAGATGTGCCCCGACTCGCGGGGCCACGCCCGGACCCCGGCGTGGAGGGACGGTCAGCGCGACTCTGCCCAGCACCGTTCCGCATCTCCCGCCGCCGTCACCCCCGTCGGGCGAGGCCGTACTCCCGGCTGAACCCGCTGTCCAGGTCCGTTATCCGCAGCGTCACCGCTCCGGAGGGGTGCAGCTCGTAGCGCTCCTCGATGCGGGGCCCGCCCTCGCGGCGCGTCACCTCCACCTCGGCGAGCGCCGCCTCGTCGAGCGAACGCAGCGCCGGGGCGAAGGGGAAGAGCACGTCCGCGAACGGGACCAGGTCCCCGCGCGGCTCGCCGCTCGCATCCAGCGCCGCATGCTCCACGACGCGGAACCAGCCCAGGTCGTGCGCGGCGGTGTAGCTCCGGGTCACGGTTGTGGCGCCGCTGGTCGGCAGGGGCGCGTCGGGGGTGAGGACCTGGTCGAAGGAGACCCCCTCCCCCGCTCTGACCTCGCGGAACACGCCGATGCCGCGGGAGAGGCGGTCGGCGAGGGTGACCCCGGAGTCCGGGTCCGCGGCGATCGCGAGGCCGATCGCGGTGGAGGCCGCCGGGTACGGGGAGCGGTGCACGCGGCGGCCGAAGCGCTCGCGCAGCATCCGTCCCACCAGCGGCAGACCGGACCCGCCGCCGACGAGATAGATCCCGGCGATGCCGGACTCCGCATCGAGCTCCCCCACCAGCGGGGCCATGACCTCGAGGGTCCGCTCGATCAGCGGCGCGGCCGCGGCGTAGAAGTCCTCGACCGGGAGGATCACGGGGTCGTGCTCCTCGCCGAGGTCGATCATCATCCGACGCGTCTGCGGCAGCAGACGCTCCTTCGCCGCGCGGCACTCCTCGCGCAGCGCGTCCACGGCAGGCGCCCCGAGCTCCTCCACGGTCAGCCCTGCCCGCTCCAGCACCAGCTCGAGCAGCACCTGGTCGACGTCGTCGCCGCCGAGACGGCTGACGCCGTGGCTGCCGAGCACGGCGTGCCCGCCGCCGTCGGCCTCCACCAGCGAGCTGTCGAAGGTGCCGCCGCCGAGGTCGTAGACCGCGATGCGGGTGCGTCGGGCGGTGAGGCTGCGGGACTGGTGGTGGGTGTACTCGAAGCCGGCCGCGGAGGGCTCGTTGAGCAGGGCGACCACGTCGGTGCCGGCGCGCCGGAAGGCCTCGAGCGTCATGATCCGCTGGGCGGAGTGGGCGTGGGCGGGGACCGAGGCGGCGACCTGGCCGACCGGGACCGGCAGCGCCTCCCGCACCGCGGTGAGATAGGCGGTGATGAGGTCCAGCAGCAGGTGCTCGCGCCCGCCGAGCCGGACCGTCGTGCCGGGGTGCGTATCCGGGTCGCCGAGCAGTCGCTTGAAGGAGCGCAGGTGAGGGGCGCCGGCGCGGGCTGCGCGCTCCGCCTCGAAGCCGTGGACGAGCCGCCCGTCGACCTCGGCGATCACGGAGGGGAAGTGGCCGTGCTCGTCCCCGTCGGGGTCCGTGAACGGGAGGACGGGATAGTTGCCGCGGTCCACGCCCGCCGCGATGGTGCGGGTGGTGCCCATGTCGATGCCGATGCGCATGGCCCGAACATAGCCGGGTCGGCGCACGGGTGTCCGATCTGTCCGGAACGCTCGACCGAGCGCCCTCCGGACCTCACCCGTGCACCGACCCGGCGCACCGTCACCTGCCCAGCATCACCCCAGGTGGCGCTCGTACGCGCCGTTCGTGAGGAAGGCCGGGAACTCGTCGCCGAGGACCGCCTCCTTGAGCAGCTCGGCCGCCTCGGCGATGCGGCTGCCCTGCTCGGTGTCGAGCTCGAGCACGGCCCGGTCGATGAAGTACTCGACCCGCTCCCGCGTCACCGGCATGCCCTCGTCGGTGAGCATCCCCTGGGTGATCCACTGCCACAGCTGCGAGCGGGAGATCTCCACGGTCGCCGCGTCCTCCATCAGGTGGTCGATCGCGACGGCGCCCGAGCCGCGCAGCCACGCGTCCAGGTAGCGGAGGGACACGCGGATGTTCTGCCGGATCCCCTGGGCGGTGATGGCCCCGCCCTCGACCTCGAGATCGAGCAGGTCCTCGGCGGTCACGTGCACGTCCTCGCGCAGCCGGTCCACCTGGTGCGGGCGCTCGCCCAGGACCGCGTCGAACTCCGCCTGCGCGGCCGGAACCAGGTCCGGATGCGCCACCCAGGTGCCGTCGAAGCCGTCGCTCGCCTCGCGCTGCTTGTCCTCGGCCACCATGACCAGCGCCTGCCGCGTCACCTCGGGGTCGTGGCGGTCGGGGATGAAGGCGCTCATCCCGCCGATCGCATGCGCGCCGCGGCGGTGGCAGGTCGCGACCAGCAGCTCGGTGTACGCCCGCATGAACGGCACCGTCATCGTCAGCTGCGAGCGGTCCGGGAGCACGCGGCGTCGGCCCCGGTCGCGGAACATCTTGATGATCGAGAAGAGATAGTCCCAGCGTCCCGCGTTCAGCCCCGCGCAGTGATCGCGCAGCTCGTAGAGGATCTCCTCCATCTCGAAGGCCGCGGGCAGGGTCTCGATGAGCACGGTCGCGCGGATCGTGCCGTGCTCGATGCCGAGCCGGCGCTCGGCGGTCGTGAACACCTCGTCCCACAGCCGCGCCTCGAGATGGGACTCGAGCTTGGGCAGGTAGAGATAGGGGCCGGAGCCGCGCTCGATCAGCTCGCGCGCGTTGTGGAAGAGGTACAGCCCCGCGTCGACCAGCGAGGCGGAGGCCCGCATCGAGCGGCCGTCGGCCCTCACCCAGCGCAGATGCTGCTCGGGCAGGTGCCAGCCGCGGGGCCGGAACACGATCGTCGCGGTCTCCTCGGCCAGGCGGTACTCCTTGCCGTTCTCGCCGGTGAAGTCGATCTGCCGACGAATCGCGTCGTGCAGGTTCAGCTGCCCGTCGATGACCGCGTCCCAGGTGGGGCTCAGCGCATCCTCGTGGTCGGCGAGCCACACCCTCGCCCCGGAGTTCAGGGCGTTGATCGTCATCTTCCGGTCGGTGGGGCCGGTGATCTCGACGCGCCGGTCCTCGAGGCCCGGCCCGGGGCCTGCGACGCGCCAGCTGCGGTCCTCGCGGATCGCACGGGTGGCGGGGAGGAAGTCGAACATGGCCCCGCCCGCGATGGACTCCCGGCGCAGGGTGCGGGCGGTGAGCAGCTCGGTGCGTCGGCTCGCGAAGCGGTCGTGCAGCAGGGCGAGGAAGTCGAGCGCCTCGGGGGTGAGGATCTCCTCGAAGCGGGGCCCCAGGGGGCCGACGACCTCGAGGCGTCCGCGCGGGGTGCTGCGGTCGGGGGCCGACGGGTCGGTCGAGGTGCCGGCGGCGGGGCGCTGCTCGGAGAGGGGGCGGCGGTAGTCGATGAGGGTCATGGGGAGGTCCTTCCGGGACACGTGGCTGGTCAGGAGGGTCGAAGGGGTCCGGCGCGGGGTGGCGGGCCGAGGGAACGGGTCAGGTGGACGCTGGTTCTTCGCCCGGGGGCGGCGGGGTCTCCGCTCGCGGCCCCGGGAACGGGGCCGACGGCGCTCAGTGGAACTGGGCCGTCTCGGTGGAGCCCGCGAGGGCGAGCGTGGACGAGGTGGGGTTCAGGGCGGTGGCGACCCGGTCGAAGTAGCCGGTGCCCACCTCGGCCTGGTGACGGTGGGCGGTGAAGCCGTGCTCGGCCGAGGCGAACTCCGCCTCCTGCAGCTCGACGAAGGCGCTCATCTGCCGGTCGCGGTAGCCGCTGGCCAGCTCGAACATGGCGTGGTTCAGGGAGTGGAAGCCGGCCAGGGTGATGAACTGGAAGGCGTAGCCCATCGCGGCGAGCTCGCGCTGGAAGCGGGCGATCTGCGCATCGTCCAGGTGACGCTTCCAGTTGAAGCTCGGCGAGCAGTTGTAGGCGAGCTTCTGGTGCGGGAACCGCGCGTGGATCGCCTCGGCGAAGCGGCGGGCGAGCTCGAGGTCCGGGGTGGAGGACTCGACCCACAGCAGATCCGCGTACTCCGCATACGCCAGACCTCGCGCGATGACGGGCTCGATCCCGGGGGTGATCTCGTAGAAGCCCTCCGCGGTGCGCTCCCCGGTGAGGAAGGGGCGGTCGCGCTCGTCGACGTCGCTGGTCAGCAGGGTCGCGGCGAGCGCGTCGGTGCGCGCGATGATCACCGTCGGGGTGCCGGAGACGTCCGCGGCAAGGCGGGCGGCGTTCAGGGTGCGCACGTGCTGGGAGGTCGGGATGAGCACCTTCCCGCCCAGGTGGCCGCACTTCTTCTCGCTCGCCAGCTGGTCCTCCCAGTGCACGCCCGCGGCGCCCGCCTCGATCATCGAGCGCATCAGCTCGTAGGCGTTCAGGGCGCCTCCGAAGCCGGCCTCGGCGTCGGCGACGATCGGCGCCTGCCAGTCGCGGCTGGTGGTGCCGGTCTCGGCGAACTCGATCTGTCCGGCGCGCAGCAGCGCGTTGTTGATCCGGCGCACGACGGAGGGGACGGAGTTGGCGGGGTAGAGCGACTGGTCGGGATAGGTCTGGCCGGAGAGGTTGGCGTCGGCGGCGACCTGCCAGCCGGAGAGGTAGATCGCCTTCAGCCCGGCGCGGACCTGCTGGACGGCCTGGTTGCCGGTGAGCGCGCCGAGGGCGGAGATCCAGGAGCCGGGGTCCTCGTCGTTCTCGCGGATCAACTCCCAGAGGCGCTCGGCGCCGCGGCGTGCGAGGGTGTGCTCCTCGCGGACGGGGCCGGTGAGGGAGAGGACGTCCTCGGCGCTGTGGTCGCGGCGGACCCCCGCCCAGCGCGGGTCGATCTCCCAGTCGCGGGCGAGCTCCTCGGCGGTCATGGTCGGGTCCCCGGGGCGGGTGGCGCTGCGCGGGGCGGAGGGGGTCGGGGTGGTCATCATCGGCTCCTCGGGCTGGTCCGGCGGCCGGTGGGGCTGCCGTCCTCGACGAACTTCGTCGAGTGGTCACACTCTTGCCGCTCCGCAACCCCCTCAGAAGGTCCGATAGCGAAGAACTTCCGCGATATTTCTGTTCTTCAGAAGTAATCTGTGTCACTGTGGCCCGCATGACCGCTCAGCCCCGCACCTCCGGCCGACGTCCCGACGACGCCGCACGACGGCCCGCTGCCAGCACCGGCTCCAGCACCGGCGCCCCCGGCGCACCTGCTCCCGGAGCGCTCGCGCCCGATCCCGACGACGAGGTCGACCCGCTGCTCATCGGCCGAAGGATCCGTGCCGCGCGCACCGCACGCGGCCTCTCCCTCGCCGAGCTCGCCACGGCCCTGGACCGCGCACCCTCGCAGCTGTCCGTGATCCAGAACGGCAAGCGCGAGCTGCGCCTCGGGGAGCTGCGCCGGATCGCGCGCGTGCTCGAGGTGGGGGTCGAGGACCTGCTGGACCCCGAGCCCCCGTCGCGTCGGGCGGCGCTCGAGATCGCGCTCGAGAAGGCGCAGGCCGGAGCCCTCTACCAGGGGCTCGGCCTACCGGACCTGCCCGTGCGCAAGACCCTCTCCGACGCGGCGATCGAGACGATCCTGACCCTGCACGAGGAGCTGCGGCGCCTGCACGAGCAGCGGGCCGCGACCCCGGAGGAGGCACGGCGCGTCAACGGACAGCTGCGCCAGGAGCAGTCCGAGGCCGGCAACTACTACCCCGCCCTCGAGGAGACGGCGCGGGAGCTGCTGGCCCGGATCGGGCACAGCGGCGGCCCGCTCTCGCACCGCAAGGTCTCGTTGCTGGCCGAGGAGCTCGGCTTCTCCCTCCACTCGGTGCCGGACCTCCCCCACTCGGCCCGCTCGATCACCGATGCGTCCTCGATGCGGATCTACCTGCCGCTCGGGCGCGATGCCGCCGACCCCCGCACCACGGTGCTGCAGGCCCTGGCCGCGCACGTGCTGGGGATGGGCGAGCCGGCCGACTACGGGGAGCTGCTGCGCCAGCGGGTGGAGGTGAACTATCTGGCCGCGGCGATGCTGGTGCCGGAGGCGGGGGCGAGCGAGCTCCTGCAGCGGGCGAAGGCGCAGCGGGAGCTGTCGGTCGAGGATCTGCGCGACGAGTTCGCCGTCACCTACGAGCTGGCCGCGCACCGCTTCACGAACCTCGCCACCCATCACCTCGACATCCCGGTGCACTTCCTCAAGGTGCACTCCTCGGGCGCGATCGTGAAGGCCTACCAGAACGACCACGTCCGCTTCCCCACCGATGCGCTCGGCGCGGTGGAGGGGCAGCTGGTGTGCCGCTGGTGGAGCGCGCGGCGGGTGTTCCGCTCCGAGGACCGGATGCGGCAGTACAGCCAGTACACCGACAAGCCCGGCGGCACCTACTGGTGCACCTCCCGCATCGAGTCCGGCTCCGGCGGGGAGTTCTCCATCTCGGTGGGCACCGACTTCGCGCACACGAAGTGGTTTCGGGGCCGAGAGACGAGCGTGCGCCACTCCTCGAGCTGCCCCGACCCGGACTGCTGCCGGCGCCCCGCGCCCGAGCTGGTCGAGCGCTGGCACGGCTCGGTGTGGCCGGTCGCGCGACTGCACGCCTCGCTGCTCGCCGCGATGCCGACGGGCACCTTCACCGGAGTGGACCGGGTGGCGATGCTCGAGTTCCTCGAGCGGCACGCACCCTCGGAGCCGCAGGCGCCGGCACAGCCGCAGGCGCAGTCGGCCGACGGGAGCTGAGCAGACGGGGACTGGGCGCAGGGACCGGCTCGGAGACGTCGCCGGACCGGGTCGATCGAACGCGCCGGTCAGGGCGGTCCCGGGATCCCTCGGAGCTCGTCGGGCGCCCAGGCCGGCCAGTCCGGATCCCCGATCCGCACCCCATTCTCGAACCTCGCGCACAGCCGGAACAGCGCCGAGGCCCGGGAGTTGTCACGCACCTCCGCCACGACGCACGACAACCCCGGGACCGCGCGGAGCGCACCGGCCCCGGGGCCGTCGGCCTGCTCACCAGGTCAGCTCACGGCGGGGTCGGACGTGGATGTCCGTGAGCTGCACGTCCTCGCTCGCGGTGATGGCCATGACCACCGCTCTCGCGACGGAGGAGGGGCGGATCAGCTCGCCCCGGTCGACGTCCCCTCCGAACATCGGGGTGTCCGTGGGGCCGGGGTACACGGTCGAGACCCGCACTCCGTTCCCCTCCTCCTCGGCGCGCAGGCCGTTCGCGAGCGCCCGGAGCGCGTGCTTGCTCGCGGCGTACGGGGCATTGCGGGGACGGGCGGCGGTGCCGGCGCCCGAGTTCACGAGCACCACGGTGCCGCGCGCGTCGCGCAGGGCCGGCAGGGCGTGCCGGACGAGCGCCGCACCGGCGGTGACGTTGAGGGCGAAGACCCGTTCCCAGTCCGCATCGGCCGTGTCCTCGACCCGGGTCGACGGAGAGATCCCGGCGGCGTGGACCAGGGCGTCCACGCGGTCGGGCATGAGCGCGGCGAGGTCGCCCGTGAGCAGGTCCGCGGCGCGCGGGGTGATCAGCGCGGAGGCCTCCTCGAGCTGCCCGAGGGCCTCGCGGTCGCGGCCGACGGCGATCACCCTCCAGCCGAGCTCGGCGAGCTGCAGGGCGACCTCGCGGCCGATCCCGCTGGTCGCGCCGGTGACGAGAGCCGTGCGAGGGGTGGTGCTGTGCTGTTCGGCGGTGGTCATGCGTCCAGTCTGCTGCCGACCGGCGGCGCGGGTCTAGCCGTGCACGACCCCGAGCACGAGCAGCACCGCGAGCGCGCCGTAGACGGTGCCGGCCGCGCCGTCGAGCAGGTAGCGCACGCGCGGCCGGCTGAGCACGGCGTCGCGGAAGAGCCCCGCGGCGCTGCCGATCGCGAGATCGGTGAGCAGGCCGGTCAGCTGCAGCAGCAGGCCCAGCATGAGGATCTGCGCGAAGGGGTTCTCCCCGGAGCCGCCCGTCGTGCCCAGGAACTGGGGCAGGAAGGCGACGAAGAACAGCGCGATCTTGGGGTTGGTGATGTTGACGACGAAGCCGCGGCGGAAGACGTTCGGCACGACCGAGGCCTCCGCGAGCGGTGCGCCGGCGCGGCGCCAGGTCGTGATCGCGAGGAACGCCAGGTAGCCGGCGCCGGCCAGGCGGATCGCGTCGAGCGCGGCCGGCAGCTGGGTCAGGGCGACGCCGAGCCCCGTCGCCGCGACGAGCACCCAGATCGTCATCGCCGAGGTGACCCCGAAGGCGCCCTGGACGGCGGCGCGCCTGCCCTGGTTGATGCCGGTGGCGACCATGAACGCCATGTCCGGTCCAGGAGTCACGAGGATGACCGTGACGGCCAGCAGGAAAGCGGGCAGGACGGACACGTCGAGCACTTCTCACCACCTTGATCTCACTGCGGGAGGAGCTCCCGGAATCACGCCCTCACCTGGGCCGGTAGTGACTCTAGGAGGCGGCGATGCGGCGTCGCAACGATCGAGATGCCGGACAGAACGGCACCATGGGGAGCACTCTGCTGGGCGGTATTACGCTGTCTGCGTGCTCGACGATCTCGACTACCGCCTCATCGCCCTCCTCCGCGCGAACAGCCGCACCCCGGTGGCCGTCCTCGCCCGCGAGCTCGGGGTCAACCGCTCCACCGTCACCTCGCGGATCGACCGCCTCGTGGACAACGGCGTGATCGAGGGGTTCACGATCCGGGTCAGCGGCGACATCGAGCACGACTCGGTCCAGGGCGTGATGCTCGTCGCGACCGAGAACAGCCGCAGCCCCGAGATCGTGCGCGAGCTGCGCGGCTATCCCGAGCTCGAGCAGTTCCACTCCACCACCGGCACCTGGGACCTCGTGCTGCAGATCCGGGCGCGGAACCTCGCCGAGTTCGACCTCGTCCTCGAGCGGGTCCGGGCGATCCCGGGCGTGCGCACCACGCAGACGAACCTGCTGTTCAGCTCGCTGCGGACGGTGTGACGCAGGGCTCCCCCCGGACTCCGGGCCGCCTCAGGCCCCCTGCGGCACCTCCGCCGCCTCGACCGTCTCCCGCTCCCGGAAGAGCGCGGCGAAGAACAGCGCGACGCCGACGGCGAGCGCGGCCGGGATGAGCCAGACGATGCGCCAGTCGTGCGTGCCGTCTGCCGCGAGGAAGGCGTCGACGATCGGGCCGGAGATCAGGGAGCCGATCAGCAGGCCGACGCCGTAGGTCGCGAGCGAGATCAGGCCCTGGGCGGCGCTGCGCACATGCTTCGGGGCGAAGCGGTCGGTGTAGATCTGCCCGGCGACGAAGAAGAAGTCGTAGCAGACCCCGTGCAGCACGAGGCCGATGATCACCAGCCACAGCAGGGAGCCGGCGTCCCCGAACGCGAACAGGGCGTAGCGCAGCGCCCAGGCGAGCATGCCGATCAGCAGCGTCCACTTCACGCCGAGCTTCTTCAGCATCAGCGGCATGATCAGCAGGAACAGCGCCTCGGAGACCTGCCCGAGGGACTGCACGGCCGCGGCGGACTGCACCCCGATCTCGTTGAGGTAGAGGTTGGTGAAGTTGTAGTAGAAGGCCAGCGGGATGCAGATCAGGATCGAGGCGAGGAAGAAGACCAGGTAGGAGCGGGACTTCAGCAGCGCGAGGGCGTCGAGGCCCAGCACGTCGCGCACGGTGACGCGCTCGCCCGTCGTCTCCGGCGGGGTGTGCGGGAGGGTGAAGGCGTAGACGCCCAGCAGCGCCGAGCCGATCGCGGCCATGACGAAGGTGTTCTCGAGCGCTCCCCCGGCCTCCCAGCCGAGCCAGCCGATGAGGAGTCCCGCGACGATCCAGCCGATGGTGCCGAACACGCGGATCGCCGGGAACTGCCGCTCGGGGCTGGTCAGGCGGCGGAAGGAGATCGAGTTCGCGAGCGCGAGCGTCGGCATGAAGGAGATCATCGCCAGCAGCGCGAACACGAAGAACGCCCCGAACTCGCCCTGCCGGCCGGCGAGGAAGAGCATCACGGCGCTGAACAGGTGCAGCACGCCGAGGATGCGCTGCGCGGCGAACCAGCGGTCCGCGATCAACCCCACGATGAAGGGGGCGAGGATCGCACCGAGGGACTGGGTGAGGAAGGCCAGGGCGATCTGGCTGCCGCTCGCACCGAGATCCGCGGCGAGGTACGTGCCGAGCGTGACGAACCAGGCGCCCCACACGAAGAACTCCAGGAACATCATCGTCGAGAGTCGGAGGCGGATGACGGGGTCGAGTGTCATGAACGGAGAATCTAGCCGACCGTCCACCGGAACGGGAGGGGCGCGGCCACGGACTCCGCGCGACCGGATCGCGGACCGGCGGCGTCTCGGCGGGGCGGCCGACGGGCTGGACCCGCCGGTCGGTCCACTCCCCCCTCGCGCGTCACGGCCGTACCCTGGCCCGTATGCGCATCCCCCGCACCCTCGCGATCGTCCTCGCCGGCGGACAGGGCTCCCGGATGGGAGCGCTCACCGACGAGCAGGCCAAGCCCGCCCTCCGCGTGGGCGGCTCCTACCGACTGATCGACATCGCCCTGTCCAATCTCGCCAACAGCCACCTCAGGGCGGTGTGGGTGGTCGAGCAGTATCTCCCGCACTCGCTGAACGAGCACCTGTCGGCCGGCCGGCCCTGGGACCTCGACCGCACCCACGACGGGCTGCGCACCCTCACCCCCTTCGAGGGCGCCGAGGGCGAAGGCTTCGCCACCGGCAACAGCGACACCCTGTGGAGGCAGAAGGAGCTCATCGCCGAGTTCGCCCCGGAGATCGTGCTGGTGCTCAGCGCCGATCACCTCTACACCATCGATCTGCTGGACGTGCTGGACACGCACGCGGCCGCCGACGCCGAGCTCACCATGGTCACCACCCGCCTCCCGCAGGACGCCTCCCGCCACGGCGTGGTGCGCACCGGGGAGGGCGGCATCGTCGAGGAGTTCTGGTACAAGCCGGAGGACCCGCCCACCGATCTCGTCGCGACCGAGATCTTCTGCTTCGACGCCCCCGCGCTGCTCGAGGCCCTGCAGACTCTGCCGGAGCAGGTCGGCGAGCTGCAGGACTGGGGCGACGACCTCATCCCCCACTTCGTCGAGCGGCACCGGACCGTCGAGCACCGCCTCGAGGGGTACTGGAGAGACATCGGCACCCTCGCCTCGTACTGGGAGGCGCACATGCACCTGCTCGACGGCGACGGCGTGACCCTCGACGATCCCGACTGGCCGATCTTCTCCGCCCAGCCTCAGCTGCTGCCCGCCCGAGTCCGGGACGGCGCCGCGGTGAGCACCTCCCTGCTCGCCCAGGGCAGCGACGTGGCCGGCAGCGTGACCCGCAGCGTGATCAGTCCCGGCGCGGTCGTCGAGGCCGGTGCCGAGCTGGTGGAGTGCGTCGTCCTCGACGGTGCGCACGTGGGTGCCGGAGCCCGTCTGCGCGGCTGTCTCGTGCAGGACGATGCGCAGGTCCCGCCCGGGGCCCGTCTGGGCGACGACGACGTCGTCACGCTCGTGGGCGTCGACGGGACGGTCGCGGAGACCACGGCGCGGCAGTGAGGCCGGCCCGAGCCGACGGCGGTGCGGACACGACTGGACACGCAGAAGGCCCCTCCCGGGGGAGGGGCCTTCGTCTGTCCTGCCTGGTGGAGACTAGGGGGGTCGAACCCCTGACCTGAAGCTTGCAAAGCTACCGCTCTACCAACTGAGCTAAGTCCCCGTGGGTGGTGCCGATCGTACTCGCTGCGGCACCGGTGCGGATCAGGAGTGCTGCGCCTGCTTCTGCGCCGCCATGTCCTGCTCGACGGAGACGCGCTCCGCCTCGTTCCACAGATCGTTGCGGATCCGGTCGGACTCGACCTTCCGCCAGGTGAGGATCCCCGCGACAGCCGTGGTGAGCACGACAGCGGTGGTCGCGATGAACTTCTTCATGAGTTCCTCCGATCCTCGAAGTGGGCCTAGCTGGACTTGAACCAGCGACCTCTGTCTTATCAGGACAGCGCTCTAACCGACTGAGCTATAGGCCCGTGCAGGGCGATCTCGGGACGAATCCCGGGGATCTCCGCCGACGCATAACGCTACCCCGAACAGCCCCACCCCGTCCAACCGACCCGGACCGCTGTTCGCGAGGTCACACCCCGTCCGGCGAGCCCCTGACCTCCTCGTAGGCGGCCAGTGCGTCTCGCCGCGAGTCGCGCAGGTCCACGATCGGGTCGTCCCGGCGCTCGGTGCCGATCTCGGGCACCCACCGTCGCACGTAGTCGCCGTCGGGGTCGAAGCGCTCCTGCTGACGGGCAGGGTTGAACACGCGGAAGTACGGCGCGGCGTCGTCCCCGCTCCCCGCCACCCACTGCCAGTTGAACGGGTTCGAGGCCTCGTCGGCGTCCACTAGCGTGTCCCAGAACCACTCCTCGCCGCGCCGCCAGTGCTGCCGGAGATTCTTGGTGAGGAAGGAGCCGGTCACGAGCCGCACCCGGTTGTGCATCCACCCGGTCTCCCAGAGCTGTCGCATTCCGGCGTCGACGAGGTCGATGCCGGTGCGTCCCCGCTGCCAGGCGCGGAGCTCCTTCGCGTCCTCCCGCCAGTCGAAGCGGTCGAACTGTCGACGGACGTTGCGGATCGCGAGATCCGGCAGGTGGAACAGCCGGTGCCAGGCGAACTCCCGCCACAGCAGCTCCCTGCGGAAGGACTCCGGGCCCGTGCCGCGGCCGCACTCCACGCTCCGATGCCACACCTCGTGGGGCGAGACCTCGCCGAAGCGCAGATGCGGGGACAGACGGGTGGTCCCCTCCGTGGCGGGCCGTTCCCGGTCCTCCGCGTACGCGCCCAGCACCCCGTCGAGGTCCTCGAGGCGCTGCCGGGCGCCCTGCTCCCCCGGGGACCAGGCCTCGCGCAGCCCACCCGCCCAGTCCGGCGACGTCGGGATCCAGCCCCGACGGTCGAGGACCCGCTCGAGGTGCTCCTCGCGGAGCCAGGTGCGCATCTCGTGCCCGCCGGCGCGCACTCCGTCGGGCGGTCCGGCCAGACGCGGCGGGAGGCCGGCGGCGGCGCGGGGCGGACCCGCCTCGCCGCAGGCGCGGGCGAAGGCCGAGTACACCTTGTACGGGTCGCCGGACTGCGTGGTGATCGTCCAGGGTTCGTGTAGCAGATAGCCGTCGAAGCTCTCCGCCCGCAGGCCCTGCTCGCGCAGCGCGCTCTTCAGCCGAGCATCCACGGCCCTGCGGGGGGCGTGGTACCGGCGGTTCCACAGCACGGAGTCGGCGCCGCTATCACGCACCAGCTGGGGGATCAGCTCCTCGGGGTCCCCGCTGACGAGCACCAGCGGGACGCCCAGTGCGCGCAGCGCAGCGCCGAGGCGCGCCAGCGAGTGGTGCAGCCACCACAGGGTCGCCCCGCCCAGGTCCCGCACGCCCTCGATGCGCTCGTCGACGTGCACGGCGATGACGGCGCCGTCCTCCGCGGCGGCGGCGAGCGCGGGATTGTCGTGCAGGCGCAGGTCGTCGCGCACCCACCAGAGAGCGGTCATCGGAGGTGCTCCTGTCCTCGACGGATCACGGGTGGGCGAGGGGCCCGTCATTCCGTAGCCTAGCTAGCGAATGATCGCCGTGAAACATCCGCCGCCGCCTGTGCCCTGACTGCCCGGGCTGGTGCGGAGCTCAGCGCCTCGGCAGCCCGTCGGCGACCACGAGGCGGTGCTCGCGGGCGAGGTCGTGCACCAGGTCCGGCTGCGCGGCGAGCCGGCCGCAGACCTCCGCAGCGTCGCCGATCAGGCGCGTCTCGCCGGTGAGTCCCTGGAGCTCGTCGAACAGCTCCTGCTGCCGGTGCCGCAGCGGGATCGGCACCCCATCGCGGGCCAGCACGCCCCATCGCGAGGCGTAGACGTCCACGTGCTCCGGACGCTCACCCGTCGCGAGCACGAGCGGGACGTCCGCCGCGCCGAGCCGCAGCCGGTCGTAGTTCGGCTCGGTCTGGTCGACGACAGCCAGCTGCTCCTCGTCGAACCAGGTCGCGACCAGCTCCATCCGCTCACCCTCGGCGCGGTACGGGGCGGCGGGCACGTAGCCGGGAGCGGCGGCCCGCGCGACATGGCCGACGGCGAGGCCGTGCACGGTGCAGCGCACGAAGGGCGTGGTCACGTCCAGCTCGCGCCCAGCGCGTCGGTACTTCCGCGCGATGGTCCGGGGAGTCTGGTTGGAGCCGACGGCGAGGACCAGGGTCCGTTCGGCCAGCGGCGCGGCGCCCGCCGCGGCGAGGGCCCGCTCGATCTCCCGGCGGTCCACGAACGGGCGGTCCTGGTCCTCGGCCGGACGCTCCCGGGCGACGCGGTCGGCCTCCCGACCGGCGTGGTGCAGGCCGTCCCCGGCCGATCCGCCGTCGTCCGCGGCGTCGTCGTGCCGCCCGCCGCCGTCCGCGCCCGGTTCGAGACCCACCACCCCGTCGGCCAGCAGGAGAGCGGAGGTCGCCGACGGCCCAAGCCACGGGTACTCCTCGGGGGCGACGGCGGCAGGCAGGGAATCGGGACACGCGACGGACATCCCTCGACCGTAGCGCGGCGCCCGCGAGCTCCCCAGGTCAGCTCGACCGCGCTCACGTCCGCCGCCGACGGCGTCACTTTGGCCAGGCTCGCCGAGTCGATCGTGGCTCCCGCGCACAGGGGACGACGACTGGGCGCCGCCCTGGTCGACCACGTCCGGGAGGACCTGGAGCCGATGAGGCCGAAGCGGATCGTGCTGCAGGCGTGTCCGAGGCGGTCCGGCCGCTGTACGAGAGGGCGGGCTGGACGCCGCTCGAGGGTCCCGACGGCCGGATGGAGCTGCGCTCCCGGAGACTGCGCGCCCGGTCACTGCACTCCCGGGGTCGGGGCCTACGCTGGCCCTATGAGCGAGCAGCGTGCGACCGACGCCCTGGAGGCCCTGGGCCTGCCCCACGAGATCACCCGGCACGGGAGGGTCGGCTCCCTCGCCGAAGCCGCTGCGGCCCGCGGCGTCGAACCCCGCGACATCGTCAAGACCCTCGTGGTGCGACGCGGCGAGGGCGACTTCCTCTTCGTGCTGGTGCCCGGGGACCGGGAGATCTCCTGGCCGAAGCTGCGCGCGCTGCTGGGCGTGAACCGCTTGTCGATGCCGGACAAGGAGGTCGCCAAGGAGGTCACCGGCTACGAGCGCGGCACGATCACGCCCTTCGGCGCGGCCACGGCCTGGCCGGTGGTGGCCGACGCGTCCCTGGCCGGGGATCCCGAGCGGCGGATCTCGATGGGCGCCGGCGCGCACGGCGTCGCCGCGACCGTCCCCGCCGAGGAGACCCTCGCCCGCCTCGACGCCCAGGTCGCCGACGTCACCGAGCTCCATCAGCCCTGACCCCGGGCGGACGGCAGGTATCCGGCACCCCGCCCTGGACCACCGACACCCGACACCCGACATCCGACACTCGACGCTCGACACTGGCCGGCGGATCCCCCGTCCCTAGCGAACCAGGGTCTTTGGGACCGCCATTCGCCAATGTTTGCTGCGCTGGCGACTCATGGCGACCCCCGCATGAATCCTCCGGGCCACAAAAGGTGCTCACCAGGAGGCCGCGCCCACCCGAGGCGTGGCTCTGAGCCGGAATGAGGGTATTCCGCCACAGAGCCACGTCTCCCCTGCCGGCCCCTCGGGGCACGGGGCGAGGGTCGGATGGTCCCGGAGACGACGACGCCGCCGGCCTCGGGGAGGCGCGGCGGCGTCGATGGAGTCGCCCGTGCCCTGCGGGCGAGCCTGTCACCTGCGGCCGGGCGGGTCAGTGCCCGGCAGGGCGAGCAGGGCGGGCGGGCATCGCGGAGGGCATGCCCGCCGGCCGGGGACTCACTCGTCGGTGAAGGTCATCTTCAGCCCGCCCAGCAGCGCGGCGACGAGGTTGTAGAGGAAGGCGCCCAGGGTGCCGAGCGCGGTGATGATCACGACGTTCACCACCGCGACGATGGTGCCGTAGCTGGTCATCTTCGAGAAGCTGAAGAACTCCATGAAGGGCAGCGGGTTGCCGCCGTTCAGGTCGCGGCCCAGCTGGTCGATCTTGCCCCACAGGCCGATCGCCTCGACGAGGTTCCACAGCAGCACGACCGCGATCACGGTCGCGATGCCGACGGCGATCGCGACGAGGAAGGACAGCTTCATCACCGAGAACGGGTCCAGGCGGGCCAGGGTCAGGCGCACCCGGCGCGGGCCGCGGCGCTCCTTCTCCACCCCGCCGGTCGGTGCCGACTTCTTCGGGCTGCGGCTCGCGCCGCGGGCCGCGGAGCCCTTGCCGGAGCCGAGCCCCTGCTCCGACGGCGAGGAGGCGCTGTCGAAGGCCGGGAGCTTCGAGGTGGACTCGGCGGCGTCGGTCTTCCCGGTGCCGGTCCTGGAGTCACTGGTGCTCACGGGTCACTCCTCGTTCTGGTCTGCGTCGTCGGGCGAGGTCTCGGACTCGTCAGAGCCTAGAGCATCGCCCTGCCCGTCCTCGGTCGCGGGGCCGGCGGTGTCGGAGTTCTCCACATCCTCCTCGCCTGCGGCCTCGTCGGCCGAGGCGGGGCTCGCCGCGCTGTCCGCGGAGCCCTCACCGCCGTCGCCGGCGTCCTCGAGGACCGGCTTCTCGGCCTCGTCCTCGTCGAGCTCGCTCTCCGGGCCGGTGGTGACCAGCAGGATGCGGTCGCCCTTGTCGGGCTTGGCGAAGGTGACGCCCATGGTGGTGCGGCCCTTCGGCGGCACCTCGGAGACCTTCGAGCGGACCACGCGGCCGCGCTCCATCACGACCAGCAGCTCGTCGGTCTCCTCGACGACGGCGGCGCCGGCGAGGTGGCCGCGGTCGTCGGGCAGCTTCGCGACGCGGATGCCGAGGCCGCCGCGGCCCTGGAGCCGGTACTCGTCGATGCTGGTGCGCTTGGCGAAGCCGCCGTCGGTCACGGTGACCACGAAGGTGCCGGGGCGCACCACGTCCATCGCCAGCAGCTGGTCGTCGTGGCGGAACTTCATACCGGTGACGCCGCTGGTGGCGCGGCCCGTCGGGCGCAGCACGTTGTCCGCGGCGGGCATGCGCACGCTCTGGCCGTTGCGGGAGACGAGCAGCAGCTCGTCGTCGCCGTTCACGGCGCGGGCGGCGATGACGCGGTCGGGGCGGGTGCCGTCGATGCCGTCGACGTCGCGCAGGTTGATCGCGATGATGCCGCCGGTGCGGTTGGAGTCGAAGGCGGTCATCGCCGTCTTCTTGACCAGGCCGGACTCGGTGGCGAGCACCAGGTACTCGGCGTCCTCGTAGGAGCCGATCGCGAGGACGGAGGCGATGCGCTCGTCGGGCTGGAAGGCCATCAGGTTCGCCACGTGCTGGCCCTTCGCGTCCCGCGGCGCCTCGGGCAGCTCGTAGCCCTTGGCGCGGTAGACCCGGCCCTGGTTGGTGAAGAACAGCAGCCAGCGGTGGGTGGTCGTGGTGAAGAAGTGCTCGACCACGTCGTCCTCGCGCAGGGACGCGCCGCGCACGCCCTTGCCGCCGCGCTTCTGGGCCCGGTACTGGTCCTCGCGGGTGCGCTTGACGTAGCCGCCGCGCGTGATCGTGACGACCACGTCCTCCTCGGGGATGAGGTCCTCCATCGACATGTCGCCGTGGAAGGGGAGGATCTGGGTCCGACGGTCGTCGCCGTACTTGTCGACCAGCTCGCCGAGCTCCTCGGAGACGATCTGCCGCTGCCGCGCCGGGTCGGCGAGAATCGCCCGGTACTCCTCGATGAGGGCCTGGAGCCGGTCGTGCTCCTCGATGATCTTCTGGCGCTCCAGGGCGGCCAGGCGGCGCAGCTGCATCGCGAGGATGGCGTTGGCCTGGATCTCGTCGATCTCGAGCAGGTCGATCAGCCCGGTGCGGGCCTCGTCGACGTCCGGGGAGCGGCGGATCAGCGCGATGACCTCGTCCAGCGCGTCCAGCGCCTTGAGGTAGCCGCGGTAGATGTGGATCTGCTCCTCGGCCTTCTTCAGGCGGAACTTGGTGCGGCGCACGATGACGTCGATCTGGTGCTTCGTCCACTCGCGCACGAAGGAGTCGATCGAGAGGGTGCGGGGCACGCCGCCGGAGAGGGCGAGCATGTTCGCGGAGAAGTTCTCCTGCAGCTGGGTGTGCTTGTAGAGGTTGTTCAGCACCACCTTCGCCACGGCGTCGCGCTTGAGGGTGATGACCAGGCGCTGGCCGGTGCGGCCGGAGGTCTCGTCGGTGATGTCGGCGATGCCCTGGATCTTGCCGAGCTTGACCATCTCCGCGATCTTGCGGGCGAGGTTGTCGGGATTGACCTGGTAGGGCAGCTCGGTGACGACGAGCGCCATGCGGCCACCGATCTCCTCGGTGGAGACGACGGCGCGCTGGGTGATCGAGCCGCGGCCGGTGCGATAGGCGTCCTCGATCCCGTCGGTGCCGACGATCGTGGCGCCGGAGGGGAAGTCGGGGCCCTTGATGAACTTCATGCACGCTTCGAGCAGCTCGGGCTTGGTCGCCTCGTGGTTCGTCAGCAGCCACTGGACGGCGTCGGCCACCTCGCGCAGGTTGTGCGGCGGGATGTTCGTGGCCATGCCGACGGCGATGCCGGCGGAGCCGTTGACCAGGAGGTTCGGGAAGCGGGCAGGGAGGACGGAGGGCTCGTCGACGGTGTTGTCGTAGTTGCCCTGCATGTCCACGGTGTCCTGCTCGATGTCGCGGACCAGCTCGAGGGCCAGCGGCGCCATCTTGCACTCGGTGTACCGGGGGGCGGCCGCGCCGTCGTCGCCGGCGGAGCCGAAGTTGCCCTGGCCCAGGATCAGCGGGTAGCGCATGTTCCAGGGCTGGACCAGGCGGACCATCGCGTCGTAGATCGCGGAGTCGCCGTGGGGGTGGTAGTTGCCCATGACCTCGCCGACGACCTTCGCGCACTTGGAGAAGGAGCGGTCGGGGCGGTAGCCGCCGTCGTACATGGCGTAGACGATGCGGCGGTGGACGGGCTTGAGGCCGTCGCGCACGTCCGGGAGGGCGCGCGAGACGATGACGCTCATCGCGTAGTCGAGATAGGAGCGCTGCATCTCCTGGTTGAGGTCGACCTGGGTGATGCGGTCGACCTCGTCCTCGTCGAGGGGGTCGACGAGCGTGACGGTGCGGGAGGCGGCCTCGTCGGCCGAGAGCTCGCTGGAGCCCTCGGGCATCTCCTGACCGCCGATCCCGGCGCTCTCGGCGGGGGTCGGGGTCTCGGCCGACGGCTGGTCGTCCTCGGGGCCGGTGGGGTCGTTCGGGGTGTCGCTCATGGCGGGGAGGGCCTTTCGGGTGGGGCCGGTGGGTCGTGGGGGCCCCGGGGGTGCGCGAGAGGGGTCGGCGCCGCCCCGGGGCCCGCTCAGATGTCGAGGAAGCGGACGTCCTTGGCGTTCTCCTGGATGAAGCGGCGCCGGGACTCGACGTCGTCGCCCATCAGGACGGAGAAGATGGTGTCCGCGTCGGCGGCCTCGTCGACCGTGACCTGCTTGAGGGTGCGGGAGGAGGGGTCCATGGTGGTGGACTGCAGCTCCTTCCAGTCCATCTCGCCGAGGCCCTTGTAGCGCTGGATGCCGTTGTCCTTGGGGATGCGGCGCCCGGCGGACTGCCCGGCGGCGAGGCGCTCGTCGCGCTCCTCGTCGCTGAAGACGTACTCGTGCGGGGCGTTGGACCACTTCAGGCGGTACAGCGGCGGCATCGCGATGAACACGTGGCCCAGCTCGATCAGCGGCCGCATGTAGCGGAACAGCAGCGTCAGCAGCAGGGTGCAGATGTGCTGGCCGTCGACGTCCGCGTCGGCCATCAGGATGATCTTGTGGTACCGCAGCTTGGTCGCGTCGAAGTCCTCGCCGATGCCGGTGCCGAAGGCGGTGATCAGCGAGCGGACCTCCTGGTTGTCGAGCGCCCGGTCGAGCCGCGCCTTCTCCACGTTCAGGATCTTGCCGCGGATGGGGAGGATCGCCTGGGTGCGCGGGTCGCGGCCCTGCACGGCGGAGCCGCCGGCGGAGTCGCCCTCGACGATGAAGATCTCGGACTCGGCGGGGTTGCGGGAGGAGCAGTCGCGCAGCTTGCCGGGCATGCCGCCGGTCTCCAGCGGGGACTTCCGACGGGTCGCGTCGCGGGCCTTGCGGGCCGCCTCGCGGGCCATCGCCGCGGCCTGGCCCTTCAGCACGATCGCCTTGGCCTCGTTCGGGTGGGACTCGAACCAGTCGGTGAGCTGGTCGGTCATCACCTTGACCATGAAGGTGCGGGCGATGGTGTTGCCGAGCTTGGTCTTGGTCTGGCCCTCGAACTGCGGCTCGCCGAGCTTCACGGAGATCACCGCGGTGAGGCCCTCGCGGATGTCCTCGCCGGTGAGGTTGGCGTCCTTCTCCTTGAGCAGGCCCTGGGCGCGGCCGTAGCGGTTCACGATCGAGGTGAGCGAGGAGCGGAAGCCCTCCTCGTGGGTGCCGCCCTCGTGGGTGTTGATCGTGTTGGCGTAGGTGTGAACGGAGTCGGTGTACGCGCCGGTCCACTGCATCGCGACCTCGACGGAGATCTTCGCGTCCGTGTCCTCGGACTCGAAGGAGATGATGTCGGGGTGGATCACCTCGGCGCGCTTGGCCGAGTTGATGAACTCGACGAAGTCCTGCAGGCCGCGCTCGTAGAGGTAGGAGACCGTGCGGGGGCCGCCCGAGGTCTCGCCCTGCTCGGCCTTCTCGGCCTCGAGCTCGACGTCGACCTCCTGGTCCTCCTCGGCCTCGTCGGCCTCGTCGGCGCGCTCGTCGGTCAGCGTGATGCGCAGGCCCTTGTTGAGGAAGGCCATCTGCTGGAACCGCTTGCGCAGCGTCTCGAAGTCGTACACGGTCGAGTCGAAGATCTCGCCGTCGGCCCAGAAGGTGATGGTGGTGCCGGTCTCGTCGGTCTCCTCGCCCTTCTCGAGCGGGGCGACGGGGACGCCGCGGGAGTAGGCCTGGCGCCAGACGTGGCCCTGGCGGCGGATCTCGACCTCCATGCGGACGGAGAGGGCGTTGACCACGGAGGAGCCGACGCCGTGCAGACCGCCGGAGACGGCGTAGCCGCCGCCGCCGAACTTGCCGCCCGCGTGCAGCACGGTGAGCACCAGCTCGACGGCGGGCTTGTTCTCGGTGGGGTGCATGTCCACGGGGATGCCGCGGGCGTGGTCGACGACGCGCACGCCGCCGTCGGCGAGGAGGGTGACCTCGATGGTGTCGCCGTGGCCGGCCATCGCCTCGTCCACGGAGTTGTCGACGATCTCCTGGACCATGTGGTGCAGGCCGCGCTCACCGGTGGAGCCGATGTACATGCCGGGGCGCTTGCGGACCGCCTCGAGGCCCTCGAGGACGGTGATGTCCGAGGCCTCGTAGTGCTCGGGCGCACGAGCCGCCTTCTCGCCCGCGGTGGTCGGCGCCGGGGCCGCGGGGGCCGTCTCCGCCTCGGGAGCCGGTGCTGCGCCGTCCGCTCCCGGTGACGGGTCCGAGGTGCCCTCGGGCAGGTCCTGGTCGGGCATGGGGCGGTCGCTGTCGCTCACCTGATGTGGCTCCTCGCAGTCCGGTCGTCCCTCGGTCGGACGGACCGAGGGTGGTCCGGCGGCACCGTGCGGCGGTGTCCCTGCGGCCCGACGCGTGCGGGATCCACGGGAGCTCCTCGCGCACGCGCGCGAGCGGCACCCGCAGGCCTCGGCGATCGGGCCGACGGCATCGAGGTGACCGGGCTGCTTCGACCCCGGTCGACGTCGGCCGAACCGCCGTCATTCTATCGGAGAACGGGTGCTGGGCCTATTCGACGCCCCGTTCCTGTGGACGACGCGACGCTGACCCCGTCCCAGACGCTCCGTGACGGCCTCTTCAACGCGCTCCGGGAGCCTCGGATGGGGGCGGGTACGCCCGAGGGGGTCCGGAGGCGGCACGGGCGCGCCTGGGATGTCCGCTCCCGGGAGTCCCGCGACGGGGCTCAGCGGGCGGCGTCCGGGAGCCCCGCGAGCACCTCGGCGGTGGCGAGCGCCGCCGCGGCCGCCTCGTGCCCCTTGTCCTCCACGGAGCCGGGCAGGCCGGCCCGATCCCGCGCCTGCTCGTCGGAGTCGCAGGTCAGGAGCCCGAAGCCGACGGGGACGCCGTGGTCGAGGGACACCCGGTTCAGCCCGTCGGTCGCCGCGGAGCAGACGTAGTCGAAGTGCGGGGTGCCGCCGCGGATGACGACGCCGAGGGCGATCACTGCCTCGTGGCCGCGGGCGAGGCGGTCCGCCACCACGGGCAGCTCGAAGGAGCCGGGCACGCGCACCAGGGTGGGCCTGTCGATGCCGGCCTCGGCGCAGGCGCGCAGGGCGCCGGCGACCAGGCCGTCCATCACCTCCTCGTGCCAGGACGCGGCGACGATCGCGACGCGGGCGTCGGGGCGGGCGGTGATCTGCGGGGTGGGGGCGCCGTGGCCGCTCATGAGGTTCCTCCGGGGGTCGTGACAGGGGCGGTGGTAGTGGTGGGGTCGAGCGCGGGAAGCCCGGTCAGGTGGTGGCCCAGCCGGTCCCGCTTGGTGGTGAGATACGCGAGGTTCTCGGCAGTGGGGTGGGCCTCGAGGTCGAGGACCCGGTGCACGCGCGTGCCGCCGGCGCGCAGGGCGTCGGCCTTCTCGGGGTTGTGGGTGAGCAGGTCGATCGCGGTGACGCCGAGGTGCTCGAGGATCCGCGGAACCGCGGCGAAGCTGCGCTCGTCCACGGGCAGTCCGAGGTCGAGGTTCGCCTCGACGGTGTCGCGGCCCGCGTCCTGCAGGGCGTAGGCGCGCAGCTTCTGGACCAGGCCGATGCCGCGGCCCTCGTGCCCGCGCAGCAGCACCAGCACGCCGCGGCCGGCGGTGGAGATCCGGGCGAGGGACTCCTGCAGCTGGGGTCCGCAGTCGCAGCGCAGCGAGCCGATCACGTCACCGGTCACGCACTCGGAGTGGACGCGCGTGAGCACGGGCTCCTCCCCGGTGACGTCCCCGGCCACGAGCACCAGGTGCTCCGCCGTCCCCTCCCGCACGGCGAGGGCGCGGAATGCGCCGTGGGCGGAGGGCAGCGGCACCGCCTCGGTGAACTCGAGCAGCGCGGGGACCGACCCGGCCAACGCGCCCGACGACGGGTCGGCCGGTGCGGCGGACGGCACTGCCGGCAGGAGCGGCGCCGCCGCCTCACCGATCTCCCGCCGGTGCGCGGCGAGGTCCTCGATGGAGATCATGGCCAGTCCGTGCTGGTCGGCGAAGGCGCGCAGCGCTGGGCCGCGCTGCATGGTGCCGTCGTCGTGGACGAGCTCGACGATCATCCCGACCGCGGGCAGACCTGCCATCCGTGTGAGGTCCACGGCGGCCTCGGTGTGGCCGCGCCGCTCGAGCACGCCGCTGGCCTTCGCCCGCAGCGGCAGCACGTGCCCGGGCCGGATCAGGTCGGTCGGGACTGCGGCGGGATCGGCGAGGACGGTGAGGGTGCGGGCCCGGTCCGCGGCGGAGATGCCGGTGGTGACCCCCTCGGCCGCGTCGACGGTCAGGGTGTACGCGGTGCGGAAGGGGTCCGCGTTGTCGGCGACCATCAGCGGCAGCTCGAGGGCGTCGGCCCGCTCGGCGCTCATCGGCGCGCACAGCAGCCCGCTCGAGTGCCGGACCGCGAAGGCGACCTGCTCGGGGGTGGCGGTCGCGGCGGCGAGGATCAGGTCGCCCTCGTTCTCGCGGTCCTCGTCGTCCACCACCACGACGGGCCGGCCGGCGGCGATCTCCGCGATCGCGGCGGGCACGGGATCCAGGCGCAGGCCGGTCATCGTCCCTGCTCCGTCCCGGTCACGGCCTCCGGGGCGCGCGCGGGCAGCAGACCGGCGGTGAGCTTCTCGACGTACTTCGCGAGCACGTCGACCTCGAGGTCCACGCCCTCGCCGACGGAGCGGGTGCCCAGGGTGGTGCGCTCGAGGGTCTCGGGGATCAGGCCGATGGTGACCTCGTCGCCGTCGATCGCGGCGACGGTGAGGCTGACGCCGTCCACGGCGAGGGAGCCCTTGGGCGCCACGTAGCGGACGAGGCCGCCCGGCAGGCGCAGGCGCAGCAGGGTGGTGCCGTCCTGCTCGTCGCGGGAGAGGATCTCGCCGACGCCGTCGACGTGGCCCTGCACGATGTGCCCGTCCAGGCGGCCGTCGGCCCGCACGCAGCGCTCGAGGTTCACGCGGTCGCCGGGGCGGAGCGTGCCGAGCGTGGTGGCGGCGAGGGTGGTGGCGATGACGTCGGCGGTCCACGTCTCCCCGACGACGGCGGTGACGGTGAGGCAGCAGCCGTTGACGGCGATCGAGTCGCCGAGCGCGATGCCCTCGAGCACGCGCGGGGAGCGGATCCGCAGGGCGGCGGGGTCGGCGCCGAGGTCGAGGGCTTCGACGGCGCCGAGCTCCTCGATGATTCCGGTGAACATGGTGGTGTCCTTCCTGGTCAGGCCGGGGTGGGAGTGGTGAGGGGGCGGAGGGTGAGGCGGAGGTCCCTCGCGCCGCCCGGCGTGGGCAGCGGGGCGACGTCGACCAGTTCGAGGTCGAGCCGCTCGGCGAGGGTGGTGATCCCGAGGTCGGCGACGCCGGGGCGGCCGGCGCCGAGCAGGGTGGGAGCGAGGTGCACGATCAGCTCGTCGACGAGCCCGGCGCGGAGGAAGGCGGCGGCGAGGGTGGGCCCTCCCTCGAGCAGCACGTGCCGGATCCCGCGGTCGAAGAGCGTCGCAAGCGCGGCCGACGGGTCGCGCGTGGGCAGGTGCAGCGCCTCCCCGGCGCCCTCTATCGCGGGGAGGTCCTCCACCTCGGAGGTGCCCATCACGACGCGCAGCGGCTGGCGGGCGTGGAGGGTGCCGTCCGGCCGACGGGCCGTCAGCGTCGGGCGGTCGCTGCGGGCGGTGCCGGTGCCGACGAGGACGGCGTCGCAGGTGGTGCGCAGCCGGTGGACCTCCTCGCGGGCGGCGGGGCCGGTGATCCACTGGCTGGTGCCGTCGGCGGCGGCGGCGCACCCGTCGAGGGTGAGCGCGGTCTTCGCCGTGACCAGCGGCCGGGACGCGCCGAGGCCGTGCTCCCAGCCACGGTTCAGGGCCGCGGCGGCCGCGGAGAGCTCGGCGGGGACGTCGCCGACGACCTCGACCCCGGCCGCGCGCAGGCGGTCGATGCCGCCCGCGGCCTGCGGGTTCGGGTCCTGCCTCGCGACGACGACGCGGGAGATCCCGGCCTCGAGGAGCGCCTGGGTGCAGGGACCGGTGCGGCCGGTGTGGTCGCAGGGCTCGAGGGTGACCACTGCCGTCGCGCCGCGCAGAGTCGCGGCGGCTCCCGGCAGCTGCCGGGCGCGGGCGAGGGCGTCGGCCTCGGCGTGGGCGGTGCCGGCCCCGCGGTGACGGCCCTCGGCGAGGACCGTCCCGTCGGCGGCGAGGAGCACGCAGCCGACGCGGGGATTCGGGCCGAACGGCACGGCGGGGTCCGCGGCGATCTCGAGCGCGCGGCGCAGCGCGGCGGTCTCCGCGGAGGTGATCCCTGGCCGGTCGCTTGGCGGGGCGTCCTGCGTGGTGCCGGGGTCCATGGCCTCTCCTCCGTCCGCTGCTCGCGATCCCGGAGGGAGAGGAAGAGAGGGGACGACGTCACCGGGGGCGCCGGCCGGGCCCAGAGGGTCGGCAGGTACGCCAGGCGACGTCGACCGCGTGCGCTTCCCATCCGGACTCTCACCGTCGGTCCAGGAGTTCCACCTGGTCAGCCTCGGGCCATGGGCCCTCGGGTCGCGGACTGTCACCGCCGGCTCGGAATTTCACCGACCCCAGTGCACGCGAGCATCATCAGCTCGTCGAGAGCACACCGTAGCAGGGGCGGCCGGGAGGATGACGGCGGATGAACGCCCGATCAGGCTCCACCCACCCGCTGACCTCCTACCGCTCGTCCCTCGCAGCACGTCGCTCGGGCTCCACCCACCCGCTGACCTCCTACCGCTCGTCCATCGCAGCACGTCGCTCAGGCTCCACCCACCCGCTGACCTCCTACCGCTCGTCCCTCGCAGCACGTCGATCAGCCATACGTATCCCGGGGGCCGCGCCAGGTCACCGTCCGTCGACCCTTCTTCCAGCTGCGCTCGGCGGCGGCCGGGCCGGTGACCTTCAGCTCCGAGACGACGTGGGAGCCGACGTGCTCCTCGATGGTGGTGATCAACTGCGGGGTGAGCATCCGCAGCTGCGCCGCCCACGCCGAGGAGGAGGCGCTGACCACGAGCACCCCGTCCTCGAAGGAGACCGGCCGGCAGTGCGTCGCGAGCCTCTCGCCGACGATCACGTCCCACTCGTCCAGCACCCGTCCGGTGCTCATCCCGGCGTTCCAGCCGAGGTTCCCCAGCACCTTCTTCAGCACCAGCTCGATGCCCTGCGGGTCCCGCGGGTCCGGGCGCGACCCGGAGTAGCCCGGCGCCCGGCCGGACCGGTCGCGCACATCCCTGGCCTGCGTCTTCGCGGAGATCGGGAAGAGGCCGCGGTCACGGGCGGCAGCACGGGAGCGGTTGACGGTGCGGCGGGCGAGCTCGAAGGGATCCACCGGCGCCGGCAGGTCCGGCGGATCGTAGAGCACCTGCTCCTCGCGGTCGGGATCCCCGGGGGCGACGGGCGTCCGTGCCCCGGAGCGGGACGCGACGGGCCCACCAGCCCCCTCGGCGCCCGGCCGCGCTCCACCGCGGGCCCGCTCGGCACCGTCCCCGCCGCGGGCACCACCCCGCGGGGGCGCGGCGGCCGGAGCCGTCGGCGAGGACGCCTGCTCCTCGGACCCCGCCGCTGCCCCACTCCAGGTGCCGAGCCCGTACGGGTTCGCGATCCTCGGGCGCGGAGCACCGCCGTTCATCGCAGCCCGCCCCCGCTGCGCGGGACCGCCTCGCCGAGCGTCACGTCGACCACGTGGATCTCGCCGTCGAGGGAGGCGGGGATGTCGGTGTCGTTCGCGGTCGTGATCAGCACCTGCGAGGCGTCGGTGACGATCCGGCCGAGCCGCTCGCGGCGATGCACGTCCAGCTCGCTGAAGACGTCGTCGAGGATGAGAATCGGCTCGCCGTCGCCGAGGTCGCCCTCCTCGAGACGCAGCAGGTCGTAGCTGGCCAGGCGCAGGGCGAGCGCGAGAGACCAGGACTCGCCGTGGCTCGCGTAGCCCTTCGCGGGGAAGTCGTGCAGGCGGATCTCGAGGTCGTCGCGGTGCGGCCCGGTGAGGTTCGTGCCGCGGTCGATCTCCTCGTCGTGGCGTGCGGAGACCAGGGCGAGCAGGACGTCGTGGATGTCGCGGGTGCCGGGCAGCTCCCCGGGCGCGGCGCCGAGCTCGTCGAGCACGTCGGAACGGTAGCGGACGTCCGCCGGGGAGGCGACCTCGCCGCGCTGGTCAGGGGGCAGGTCGAGCGCCTGCTCGGCCCCCTCGTCGGTCGAGACCCGCAGGTAGGAGTACCCCAGGTGCGGGCGCAGACGGTTCACGAGGTGGAGCCGGGCACGCAGCAGCTCGGCGCCGTGACGGGCGAGCTGCTGGTCCCAGACCTCGAGCGTGGAGGCCGCGGACTCGGCCGGGTCCAGCCCGCCGACGCTGCGCCCCGAGCCACCCCGCCGCATCGAGCGCATCTGCTTGAGCAGGTTGCCGCGCTGCTTGAGGACCCGGTCGTAGTCGGCCTTGATCGACGCGAAGCGGGGCGCGATCTCGAACAGGAGCTCGTCGAGGAAGCGGCGCCTGCCCTCCGGATCGGCCTTGACCAGTCCCAGGTCCTCCGGGGCGAAGAGCACTGCCCGCACCTCGCCGAGCAGGTCGCGCAGCCGGGAGACGTTCTGCCCCTGGAGCCGGGCGCGGTTCGCCTTGCCGGGGGTGATCTCGAGGTCGATCTGAAGGGGCCGGCCGGCGCGTTCGAAGCTCGCACGGACGATCGCGGTGGACTCGCCGCGGTGCACGAGCGCGGCGTCGTGGGGGACGCGGTGGCTCGAGAGCGTCGCGAGGTACCACAGCGCCTCGACGATGTTGGTCTTGCCCTGCCCGTTCGGGCCCACCATGACGGTGATGCCGGGACGGACGGGCAGGCTCAGCTGCCGGTAGGAGCGGAAGTCGGTGAGTTCGAGGGCGGTCAGGTGCACGGAGGGAGCTCTCCCTCCCTCAGATCCGCATCGGCATGATGAGGTACCGGTAGGAGTTGTCGGGCTCGCCCTCGAGCGAGTCCTGCCCGGTCATCACCGAGGGCTTGATCGAGTCGGTGAAGGTCAGGCGGGCGAACTCGCTGCCGAGCGCGCCGAGGCCGTCGAGCAGGAAGCCCGAGTTGAAGCCGACGACGAGGTCCTCGCCCTCGAGCTGCGCCTCGAGCACCTCGCTGGCCTGAGCGTCGTCGCCGGCGCCGGCCTCGAGCGCGACCTGGCCCTCGGAGAACGACAGGCGCACCGGGGTGTTCCGCTCGGCGACCAGGGAGACGCGCTTGACCGCGTCGATCAGCGCGCCGGTGGAGACGACGGCGGTGATCGCGGTGGTCTCGGGGAACAGTCGTCGCACCGGCGGGTAGTCGCCGTCGACGAGGGTGGAGGTGGTGCGGCGGCCGCCGGCCTCGAAGCCGATCAGGTGCGCGGAGTCCTCGTCGGACAGCGCGATCTCGACGCCGCCGCCGGTCGCGAGCGAGCGGGCGACCTCATGGAGGGTGCGGCCGCGGACCAGGGCGGTGAGCTCGGCGCCGGGCGACGAGGGGTTCCAGGTCAGCTCGCGCAGCGCCAGGCGGTAGCGGTCGGTGGCCATCAGGGTCATGGTCTCGCCGCTGATCTCGACCTTCACACCGGTCAGCAGCGGGAGGGTGTCGTCCTTCGAGGCCGCGACGGTGACCTGCGAGATCGCCTCGGAGAACACGTCGGCCGCGACGGTGCCGGCGACCGGGGGCATGGTGGGCAGCTGCGGGTACTCCTCGACCGGGAGGGTCGCGAGCGCGAAGCGGGCGCTGCCGCAGCGGACCTGGAGCTTCGTGCCCTCGCGCGCGACGGTGACGTCCTTGTTCGGCAGGGCACGGACGATGTCCGAGAGCATGCGCCCCTGGACCAGCACCTCGCCCGGCTGCTCGATCTCCGCCTCGAGACGGATCTGGGCGCTGACCTCGTAGTCGAAGGTCGAGAGCTGCAGCTCGCCGCCCGCATCGGCGACGATGCGCACGCCCTGCAGGATCGGCATCGCCGGACGGACAGGGAGGGTGCGGGTGGCCCAGGAGACGGCGTCGCCGAGGACGCCGCGGTCGAGGTGGAACTTCACCGTTGCCACTCCTTCGCAGTGGTCGAAAGCCTGATCGTGATCGAACGGTGGACAGCGTATCGGTTCCCGGAGCCCTCCGACGACACACCGCCGCAGATCCTTGACTTCCGCCCCTGCTCCTCCGTGCTCCTCGGCCGCTGCTGCCGGCCCCCGCCCTCCACATCCACGACGAGCAAGAAACTACAGACCTCATCATCACGGCTGTGGATCTCGTGGATAACCGACATCTCAGCAGGTCACAGCCGACACTGTCGACGTGGACGACTCGTCGACAATCACAGGAAGCTCGTGCACGACCTGTGCACGGATCGCCGCCGCCGTCAGATTCCTGTCATTCCTCCGTGCACATCGCCTCCTGCGCAGATGCTCGCCTTTCCACACTGTCCACAGAGTTATCCACAATTGGGGAGAACGTCGGCCTCACCTGGGATGACATTTTCCGGCGCGCTCACGCGGTCGGCTGCGTCACTGCCGCGTCAATCCCGAGTCACTGCCGGGCCGAGGAGCTCGAGCTCTTGATCCTCGCCGTGAGCTCCGTGACCTGGTTGAAGATCGCCCGACGCTCCTTCATCAGCTCGCTGATCTTCTTGTTCGCGTGCATGACGGTGGTGTGGTCGCGGCCGCCGAACTCCTCGCCGATGCGGATCAGCGGCATGTCCGTCAGCTCCCGGCACAGGTACATGCCGATCTGCCGCGCGGAGACGAGGCGCCGGCTGCGGCCGGTGCCCACGATCTCCTCCACCGACAGCCCGAAGTAGGTCGCGGTCTGGGCGATGATCGTCGAGGCCGTGATCTGCGCGCCGTCGTCGTGGGAGAGCAGATCCTTCAGCACGGACTCGGCGAGGGTGACGTCCATCGGCTGGCGGGAGAGGGAGTGCAGCGCCTGCACGCGGATCAGCGCGCCCTCGAGCTCGCGGATGTTGGTGGCGATGTGGCTGGCGATGTACTCCAGCACGTCGTGCGGCACCTCGCCGGTGTTCTCCTGGGCGACCTTCTTGCGCAGGATCGCGATGCGGGTCTCGAGGTCCGGCGGCTGCACGTCCGTCATCAGGCCCATCTCGAAGCGGGAGCGCATCCGGTCCTCGAAGCCGCCGAGCTCCTTCGGCGGCAGGTCCGAGGTGATCACGATCTGCTTGTCCGAGTTGTAGAGCGTGTTGAAGGTGTGGAAGAACGCCTCCATCGTCTCCGGTGCCCGCTGCAGGAACTGGATGTCGTCGATGAGCAGGATGTCGATGTCGCGATAGCGGCGCTGGAACTCCTGCGCCTTGCCGAACTGGCCGGACTGCACCGAGTTGATGAACTCGTTGGTGAACTCCTCGGAGTTCACATAGCGCACCACGACGTCGGGGTAGAGGCTCTGGGCGTAGTGGCCCACCGCGTGCAGCAGGTGGGTCTTCCCCAGACCGGATCCGCCGTAGATGAACAGCGGGTTGTACGCCTTCGCCGGCGTCTCCGCCACGGCCGACGCGGCCGCCTGCGCGAAGCGGTTCGAGGAGCCGATCACGAAGGTGTCGAAGGTGTACTTGCTGTTCAGGCGCGAGTCCTCGCCGAGGGTCGAGCCGCCGACGGGGGTGGGTCGGCGCGGGGCCGGGCCCGGGGAGGGGGCGGAGGCGCCGCTGAGCGCGGACATCCCCGCGTAGGCGCTGGGATCGTCGGCCGCGGAGCCGTGGAACTCGTCCTCCCCCGGCCGAAGTGCGAGGCGGCGGAGGCGGCCGAGTCCGAGGTGCTGCTCGAGGGCAACGCGGGCCGGCCGGAGGCGGACTCGGACGGGAGCACGGTGCCGCGTCCACGACGGAAGGGCGGGGTGTGGACATCCCCCGTGGAACTGTCCACATCGCTGTCCACAGGATGTGCACTGCGGTCGGTGGAGGAGGAGGTCAGCGGCGTTGCAGGGGCCTCGTCCTCGTCGTCCCCCTCCAGCAGCAGCGACTCGTCGACCGTCACGGCGAAGCGAAGGTCCTTGCCGGTGGCCTCGCTGAGGGCGGCCTTCAGCGAGCCCGCGATCCGGTTCTCGATCAGCTCCTTCGCCGAGGTGGAGGGCACGGCGAGCAAGGCGGTGTCCGCGACCACGGCCATCAGGCGGGAGAGGGTGAGCAGGGCCATCACGCGCTGGGAGACGGTGTCGTCGCGGCGCAGGATGCTCAGCGTGCTGTCCCAGATCGCGTCGGCGTTCGCCTCCGGCATCAGGTGTCCCCCTCAGGTCTCGGGCGCGGGTCGCCACAGTTTTCCACATTATCCTCACCGCTGTGGATCGCCGATGTGGACAACAGGTCGGGGTTCCGCCTCCGACGTGACCGGGACGACCGCGACGATGTGAGCGGCGCCGCCCCGCCGGGCGCCCCCGGGCCGGAGGGGCAGGACCCGAAGGGCACGACGGGCTCTCGGGGCCGTCACGACACGCCCCCGGAAGTGAGAATCGGGCCACAACCGGCCCTCAGCGGGGCTCCTCCGTTGACCCCGTGCACCCCCGCGCCTAAAATCGTGCAGTCAGCGCTGCGCGCCGCCCGACGGCACCGTCCCGATGTGGGACACGGCAGCCGCCCCGCCCCGGCGGGTGCGCCCGGACATCCGTTCGCGCAGCAGACCACACGCCACCGCGAGGGGCACGCCCGTGCCCACGATCGAGGAGAACCATGAGCAAGCGCACGTTCCAGCCGAACAACCGCCGCCGCGCCAAGAAGCACGGCTTCCGCGCCCGCATGCGCACCCGCGCCGGCCGCAGCATCCTGAACGCCCGCCGCGCCAAGGGCCGCGCCGAGCTCTCCGCCTGAGACGACGGTGACCAGGGCCGAGGCGTCACGTCGTCGTGTACTGGTCTAGTCGCCGGCTCCACAGCGGCGACGAGTTCCGTGCGGTCACCCGCGGTGGCGCGCGCAGCGCTCGATCCCACGTGGTCGTGCACCTGACCCTGCTCACGCAGGGCGAGGAGGCACCCCGCGTGGGATTCGTCGTGTCCAAGAAGATCGGCAACGCCGTGGTGCGCAACCGCGTCACCCGGCGCCTGCGCGAGATCGTGCGCCCGCATCTCGAGACCCTCCCCGCCGGCAGCGCGATCGTGCTGCGGGCGCTGCCGGGCATCGAGGCGCAGCCCTTCGCCGAGCTCCGCGAGGACGTGGACTCGGCGCTCGCCTCCGCCTCCCGCAAGCTCGCCCGCCGCGAGGAGCGGTCGCGGTGAGCGCCGGCCCGCCGGAGCGCGCGCGAGGTCGCGAGAACGCGCTGCGCCGATTGGGACGCCTGCCGCGCCGGCTGCTGATGCTGCCGGTGCGCGGCTACCAGGTGGGCATCTCGCCCTACACCCCGCCCGCCTGCCGCTACGACCCCGTCTGCTCGCAGTACGGCATGGACGCCCTGCGCACGCACGGAGCCCTGAAGGGGACGCTGCTGACCACCTGGCGGATCCTCCGCTGCAATCCCCTCACCCGCGGCGGGCTCGATCCGGTCCCGGCGCCGGGCATGTGGAGCAATCCACGCCGACTGCGGCACCCGGCCCCCTAGGGCCTACCCTTGACCGAGACTCCCGACCACAGCCGGCACCTCGCATGAACGACATGCGCATCCGTGCGGCAGGAAGACCAGGCCGATGAATCCCCTGTACCCGATCGAGTGGGCCGTCGCATGGCTCATGGTGAAGTTCCATGCGCTCCTCTCGCTGTTCATGGAGGCGGACTCCGGCATCACCTGGGTGCTGTCCATCGTCGGCCTCACCGCGGTGGTCCGCACCCTGATCATCCCGCTGTTCGTGCGCCAGATCCGCGCCTCGCGCGCGATGCAGATGGTCTCGCCCGAGCTGCAGGCCGTGCAGAAGAAGTACAAGGGCAAGACCGACCAGGAGTCCCGGCAGAAGATGGCCGAGGAGACCATGGCGGTCTACAAGGAGGCCGGCGCCAGCCCGTTCTCCTCCTGCCTGCCCGTGCTGCTGCAGATGCCGATCTTCTTCGGCCTGTTCCGAGTGCTCTACAACAAGCTGCCCGACGCCGCCGAGGGCGAGCCCTTCGGGCCGCTGACCACCGAGCTGGCGCAGAGCGCGAGCAACTCGACGATCGTCGGCGACGTCACGATCGCCGACAGCTTCCTGAACTCCGGCGACGGCGGGATCACCACCAAGATCGTCGCCGGCATCATCATCGCGGCGATGTGCGCGGTCACCTTCATCACGCAGAAGCAGCTGACGATGAAGAACATGCCCAAGGCCGCCCTCGAGGGCCCCATGGCCAGCACCCAGAAGATGATGCTGTACATGCTCCCGTTCATCTACGTGATCACGGGGCCGGGCATGCCGATCGGTGTGCTCATCTACTGGCTGACCACCAACGTGTGGACCTTCGTCCAGCAGTACATCGTCATCCGCGCGACCCCCACCCCCGGCTCCGACGCGGAGAAGGAGCGCCACGAGCGCATCAACGCCAAGCGCGAGCGGAAGGGTCTGGAGCCGCTGGACTTCACCCCGCCGAAGAAGGTCTCGGAGCCTGATCCCGAGCCCGAGCGGCAGATCCGCGTCCAGCCCTCCGCGAAGAACAAGGGCGGCAGGAAGCTCTCCGACGAGGAGAAGCTGCAGCGCGCCCGCGAGGCCCGCGCCAAGGCCGCCGAGGAGCGGCGCAGGGCGCAGGAGGAGTCCGGTGACTTCCCGGTGCCCTCGCCGAAGAGCTCTCCCCTGGAGAAGGGCAATAAGAAGCGGAAGAAGTGACCTCACGGCCCGGGAGCACGGTCGCTCCCGGGTCGTCCATCCCTGCATTCCCGGAGGACCCTGAATGAACGAGACCATCACCGATCCGTCGTCGGCCGACGAGACCGCCGCCGAGCAGGCGCACGAGGCCACGGACGCCCCGGCCGCCGAGGCGGCGGAGACCGCCGGCTCCGCGGAGACCGCCGGCTCCGGCGAGGCCGCCGAGCCGCAGCACGCGGGCGAGAGCGGGTCCGAGGACGAGGACGGCGCCGAGTCCGACGCAGAATCCGACGAGGAGCGCCTGCGCCGCCTCGAGGAGGAGGGCGACATCGCCGCCGACTACCTCGAGGAGCTGCTGGACATCGCGGACCTCGACGGCGACATCGACATCGACGTGGACGGCGACCGCGCCTCCGTGGAGATCCGCGGCGCGGACCGTCTCGCGCAGCTGAACCGCCCCAAGGGCGAGCTGCTGGACGCCCTGCAGGAGCTGGCGCGCCTCGCGGTCCAGACCCGCACCGGTGCCCGGTCGCGCCTGATGCTGGACATCGGCGGCTTCCGCGCCGAGCACAAGGGCGGGCTCGAGGAGCTCGCCGCCTCCGCGATCGCCGAGGCGAAGGAGTCCGGGCAGCCGGTCCCGCTGCGGCCGATGAACCCCTTCGAGCGCAAGGTCGTCCACGACGTCGCCAAGCGCGAGGGGCTGCGCTCCGAGTCCGACGGCGACGGCAAGGGCCGTCACGTCGTGATCTACCCGGCGTCCTGAGGCCTGCCGTGACGACGCTCCCCGCATCGCTCCGGCCCCTGGCCGGGCGCCTCTTCGGCGACCGGCTCCAGCTCGCCGAGCGCTTCGCCGCCCTGCTCGCCGAGCAGGGTGCCGAGCGCGGTCTGATCGGACCGCGCGAGGTGGAGCGACTCTGGGAGCGCCACCTGCTCAACTGTGCGCTGATGGCCGACGCCATCGACCCGTCGGTCAGGACCCTGGCCGACGTCGGCTCCGGGGCCGGGCTGCCCGGCGTCGTGATCGCGATCGCCCGCCCCGAGCTGAAGGTGACGCTGATCGAGACGATGCAACGTCGCACCACCTGGCTCGAGGAGGTCGACGCCGAGCTCGGCCTCGGCCTGGAGGTCGTCCGCGCCCGTGCCGAGGAGCTGCACGGTGAGCGGGAGTTCGAGGTGGTCACCGCCCGGGCCGTCGCGGCGCTGGACAAGCTGGCCCGCTGGACCCTCCCTCTGGTGCAGGAGGAGGGGCTGCTGCTGGCGATGAAGGGCTCGTCGGCCGCTGACGAGATCGAGAAGGCCGAGAAGGTGCTCACGAAGCTCGGCGGGATCGACCCCACCATCACCCGGTACGGGATGGGCGAGGTCGAGGTTCCCACTACAGTGGTCCAAGTGCGTCGCCGGCCGAAGGCGAGCAGGAAGGGAGATGCGCGTGGCTGAGAAGCGCGAGGGCTCCTCCCAGGGGGCGGGGTCGATGGACGACACCCCGCTGATGCGCGAGCTCACCCGGGACCACGCCCGCCGCCGGCAGCTGGAGGAGGTCGAGTTCACCTCCCCCGAGCACACCAGGATCGTGACCATCGCGAACCAGAAGGGCGGGGTGGGGAAGACCTCCACCACCGTGAACCTCGCGGCCGCGCTGACCATGGGCGGCCTGCACGTGCTCGTGATCGACGCCGACCCGCAGGGCAACACCTCCACGGCGCTGAACATCGAGCACCATGCCGAGGTGCCCAGCATGTACGAGGTGCTGGTCGAGTCGGCGCCGCTGTACGAGGTGGTCCAGGACGTCCCGGACATGGAGCGCCTGCAGTGCGCCCCCGCGACGATCAACCTCTCCGGCGCCGAGATCGAGCTGGTCTCCCTCGTCGCCCGCGAGAACCGGCTGCGCAACGCCATCCGCGAGCACCTCGAGGAGCGGGAGGCCCAGGGCCTGCCCCGCCTGGACTACGTGCTCGTCGACTGCCCGCCCTCCCTCGGCCTGCTCACGGTCAACGCGCTGGTCGCGGCCCGTGAGGTGATGATCCCGATCCAGGCCGAGTACTACGCGCTCGAGGGCCTGACGCTGCTGTTGAACAACATCGACCTGATCCGGCAGCACCTGAACCCGGATCTCGTGGTCTCCACCATCCTGCTGACCATGTACGACGCGCGCACGCGGCTCGCCGCACAGGTCGCCCAGGACGTGCGGGACCACTTCCCCGACCAGACCCTCGAGACCACGATCCCGCGATCGGTGAGGATCTCCGAGGCGCCGAGCTACGGCCAGACCGTGCTCACCTACGATCCCGGCTCCAGCGGGGCGCTCGCCTACCGGGCGGCGGCCTTCGAGCTGAACTCCCGCCCCGCTCCCTGACCTCGACCTCCCCTCACCGCGCGATGTCGCGCCCGGCACGGAGGTCACCCCGACGGTGACGACATTTCTCGGAAGGACAACGGCCATGACGCAGAAGCGAGGACTCGGCAGAGGTCTCGGCGCCCTGATCCCGGGGCAGGCTCCTCGCCCGCTCCTGAGCAGGAGCTGCGCACGCGCTCCCGTCCGCAGGAGGAGGGCGGCTCCGCCGCGTCGAGCACTCGCCCCGTGGACATGTTCTTCTCCGGCGAGAAGGTCTCCTCCGAGGACGCCCCCAGCGGGGCGGCGCCCGTGACCTGGCGACTGGCATGGCGCGCGCCGCCGCCGAGCGACGCGGCCGCACCGCGGGCCGCTCCGGCAGCTCGTCGACCGCGAAGCGCTCCGGCGCCGCGACCTCCTCCGGTGGCGCGGACGCCGGCGGTTCCGCCGCCGGGACGGCCACCGAAGCCTCGACGACCTCCAAGGGCACCGCGGCGAAGCGCGGCGCGTCGAGCTCTGCGGGCACCGGGTCCCGTTCGACCGCGTCCAGGCGCACCGCGTCCAAGGGGACCGGCACCGCCGCGAAGGGCACCACGTCGAAGAGCACCGCGTCGAAGGGCACTGCGTCGAAGAGCACGACGACGAAGAACACCGCGTCGAAGGGCACTGCGTCGAAGGGCACCTCGGCGACGTCCGAGCCGTCGACGACCGCGAAGGGCTCGGGAGCCGCGAAGAGCACCGGGACTGCCAAGAGCACCCCCTCGTCCAGGACCTCCTCGCCCGCGAGGAGCACCTCCAGCTCGAAGGGCGCCTCCTCCCCGGCGAAGGGATCCACCGGCGCTAACAGCAAGGCCGGCGCGAAGAGCGCGGCCGCGCCCACGGCCGCCGCCGAGTCGACCGGCCCCGCGGAGGGCACCGCCGCCTCGAAGGACGCGAGCACGACCCCTCGGACCACCTCGGCGCCGACCGCTCCCACCCCCGCCCCCGCGACGGGCGGAGCGGTCGACGAGACCGCTGCGATCAGGACCGACGAGGTCCCGAGAGCCGCCTCCTCGACGACCGAGCAGGAGCAGGCTTCTTCGCAGGCCGCTCCTGCCGCCGCGGAGAACGAGGCGACGGTCCCGGCGTCGAGCGCGCAGGATGCGCAGCCCGAGACCGCTGACGCGCCGGAGGAGGCCCCGCGGGCCGCCTCCGCGGAGTCGGAGACCCCCGCGCGCGGCGAGGACAGCCCGGTCGTCGACGTCGAGGCGGTCGAGTACACCCGAGTGCGCGACACCGCCCCGTCGGAGGACGCCGAGCCGGCAGCGCCTGCCGAGCCCTCCACGACCGAGCAGTCTACTGCCACCCCTCAGGAAGCCCCTGCCCCTGAGAACAGCTCCGCGCCGGCCGACGAGCCCTCTGCGACCGATGAGTCCTCTGGGACGGACGCCGAGCCCACAGCTGCGGTCGTACCCGATGAGGATGCGCGCGACGATGGCGGGGAAACGCCTTCCGACGCTGCCGGACAGTCCGACGCCGGCTCGGAACGAGCTCCTCTCGAGAGCCAGGGCCTCGTCAGCGTCCCGGGCGCGGAATTCGCGGAGATTCCGATCCACGAGGTCCGGGAGAACCCCCGCAACCCGCGCACCATGTTCGACGAGGAGGAGCTCGACGAGCTCGCGCACTCGCTTCGCGAGGTCGGCGTGCTTCAGCCCGTCGTGGTGCGCCCGATCCCGGTCACCGAGGACGGGGAGTCCTTCGAGCTCGTCATGGGCGAGCGCCGCTGGCGCGCCGCTCGCCGTGCCGGCCTCACCGCCATCCCCGCGATCATCCGCGAGACCAGCGACGACGACCTCCTGCGCGACGCGCTCCTCGAGAACCTGCACCGCACCCAGCTGAACCCGCTGGAGGAGGCCAACGCCTACCAGCAGCTGCTCGACGACTTCGGCTGCACGCAGGACGAGCTGGGAGAGCGCATCGGCCGCTCTCGCCCCCAGATCACGAACACGCTCCGCCTGCTGCGGCTCCCCGCCCTCGTGCAGCGACGTCTCGTCAGCGGGGCGATCAGCGCCGGCCACGCCCGTGCGCTGCTGTCGCTTGACGACCCGGCCCTCATGGAGGAGCTCGCCCAGCGGATCGTGAGCGAGGGGCTCTCCGTGCGCGCCGTGGAGCGTCTGGTGGCACAAGGCGGGCAGCAGCAGGCTCCCCGCACCGTTCGCCGCAGCACCTACGACCCGCACGTCGTGGACCTGACGAGCCGGCTGTCGAACCGTCTCGAGGCGCCCGTGCGCATCGATGTGGGCAAGCGCAAGGGCAAGATCACCCTCGAGTTCACGAACCTCGAGGACCTCGAACGCCTCATGGAGAACATGGGCCTGGAGCTCCCGGCCTCGGAGTGAGTCGGGGAGTGCGGGGTCCGGCCCGCACCCGCTCGCTGGAGCGCTGACGTGCTGCGGCGTGAAACGTGCGCCATGCCGTCGTCCCGATGACGAGGGCGTTCCTCTCCTGACCGACAATAGCGTGCTCGTCCCGTCCCCCTCGCCGGTCGAACTCCCCGTTCGCCCGTAAGAGCACCAGCACGCCGAGGGGGCCCTTCAATGAAAGGGCCCCCGCTCTAGCGTGAGCGGCGTCACAGTTCAAACGGATCTGACATGGCCGCTGCATGTGCCATCTCCGGTCGGTGCACGCGGTGTGGACGCACGCGTCCTCCATTTCCCCCGCAGCCTCACATCACCCCGCACCGGGGCGTGTTGCCCGTGCCATCGGTGCAGGCCAGAGTGCTGAGCGGAGCTTGTCCACCGTTGTGCACAACTCTGTGGACTGCGCTGCTCCATCGGGGAGCGGATGTCCACAGTTGTGTGCACCCTTGTGGAAGCGGAGTCAGTAGGCGCCGCTGTTCCTCGTGGTTTCGCGGGAAACATCTAGCTCCTCGCGGCAGATTCTCAACGGCCTCAGCGGTCGGCGCAGAGATGCTCCGCGTCCCGCGAATGCCTGCGCGAGCATATGATGCCATTTATGCAGCGCCGGCTTCGGCTGACTCCCTCCCCTGTGGAGTTCCACGGGAAACCGAGTCGAATGGTCCTGGGACGAGCATTCCAGAGCTCGCAGTGGATGATCTTCGAAGGAGGAGAGTCCGCCGCTTCCGGGGGACGGGCTGCCTCGCCTCTGCCGTGCCTGTGGCTCCCACGTGGAACCGGACTGTCGCGGGGACGAATGCCGAATCTGTTGCAGTGCCCCCGTCATGCCGCCTTACCCACCGCTCTGTTTCACGCGAAACGCTGGCCGAAGTCCGCCGACCAAGGCCTTCTGACCGCTCGTCTGTCACTTCGCGCGACATGGGACGTGTCATAGGCAGAGTTCCGGTGTCGCGTCTGTGGTCGAAGCCGCGGTAGGAAGTAGTTTTACGTGAACCGTCACTGGGTCGCTTCCCTCTCCGAGGTGTCAACGTCGCCCACTCTACGCACTACGATCGACGTCAGCGCAGCGGGGCAGAGCCCGCTCTGGAGGACCGCACAACCCTCGGGCCGCTGACGTTTCCCGCGAAACACACGTGTCCGGGCACGATTGACTCCATCGCGGCGGGCGCCCTAGTCCGCGGCGAGGGTGCATCGTGAACTAGTGATCCACGTGAAACAAGCTGGTGAGCCCTTCTCTTGTGGGTGCAGCAGGATCGAGACCGACCCGGGTAGGACGCGTTCACTCTCCCGATCGCAGTGAGTGCGTGGCGCGACCCGCATCAGAAGTGAACGGGAAGTGGACCTGCACCTCGTTTCGCGTGAAACATCGGCTTGGCAGGCGAAGCCGCTCGCGACGACTGTATGGCGTGTCCGGCCGAATGCGATCGAGCAACCGCATGTGCGTTGCCGGAACTCGGCCTTTGAGGTTTCGCGTGGAACTGCTGGTTGTGACGGTGATGCTGTACGGCCGCGCGTCCGGCTGCACCGGGCCTCGATGAAGCGTCCGGCCTTGGGCTCGTCGCTTCGTGTGCGCATCCCATGTGGCCGTATGCACGCTTAGCCGGATGACCTCTCAACCGTCGGTCCTATGGCAGCTTTTGCTGTGAAACATGGTGTGGGAACTCCCCGGATAGGTCTGCGAAGGCCGCTTCCCTCTGTGGATCTACGTGGACCGCGCGACGCCAAGGAGCACCTGACGATTGCGGGCCGCGGCTCGCGTTCAGTGGGATGTGGATGAGTTCCCCGTGGAACGCTGATGGGTACCGACTCCGGCATCGTGTGCCGCAGCCTAGAGGCGTGCGATCCGCTGTCCCCTGGACAGAGCCTGCTTCACGTGAAACCCGCACGACGGCAGTGCGTCGGGGCGGTCACTACACCCGCAGCACGACTGGCAGTTTCCCGTGAAACGGCGCGCGCGGGGGCTCTGCAGGTCGTCAGTTGCAAACCCTGCTTCGCCTTCCCATCCCGTGCTGTCGACTGTGCGGCTCCGTCTCGCCAGAAGTGGCTGGTCCCCTGAGGTGGTGGGCTCGGCGTCACGTCGAACTTGTACTGCGCTCTGTGCAGTCTTGGACCTGTTCGTTGCACATGGAACGGCTGTGTGGACTATCCAGCCGCGCGGAGAACATCGGAGGGGCGGCGGCAACTCCAGTACCTCATGACCAACGACTGACGCGCTACCCCCCTGACGTGGATGCGTCCTCAGCCAGCAGCTCTGAGCGCACACGTATTCCGCCCAAGCGAGTGTGTCTCCTGCGAGACACCGTTCGTCGTGAAACCGCCGGGAAGCGCACGTCCCGCCCAGCGGATCGCTGAGCGAACGCCTTCGCGGTCCGCGGACGCCTGACTGAACTGATCAGGAGAGTTTCACGGTAAACACTGCGCGGTGATGGTCGACGGGCCAGGGGGCCTGGCCGGTCGAGTCACACGTGACGTGCTCACTCTCCTCCCACCGCCAACCCCTGTGCTTTTCCGGGCGGCACTGCTCCTGTGGATCGGGCATGGAGCGCTGCTTCCCGTGCACCGGGCGAGTCAGTGGCCTTCCGCGCGGAAGCAGTGCGGCACCGAGCTTGGAGTGGTGTTCGTCGTCTTGATGTCTGCATGATGGCGGCGGATGCCCACGGGAGCGGAGTGGTGCGGCGCGCGTCCCCCTCCGCCTGCCTTGTGATTCACGTGCACCATCGGCATTCATGCACAGTGTGCAGAACCCTGTGGACAACTGCAGCAGACCAACCTCCCAGAATATGACCTAAGATACATCGGGCCCTGCAGCACATCCTGGAGCGGACGTCAGCTGAACTGCAGATCTGCTGGACCCGCAGGTCAGGGGCATTTCCGTGACGAAGGTCGTGGTCAGAGAAGTTCCACCGTCATCCACACCCAGTTGTGGATAACCTTGTGGAAAGACGAGGACAGTTCTGTGGATAGCCATGTGGATATCGATGTGGACATACCGTCCGTGCACGTCAGCGAGTGCGGTTGCACCTAGGTTGACACGACGTGGACAACGCCTTGGATGACACGCATCGTCGGGCTCAGCGCGAGTCCGTCGCGTCGGCCGCGGCGTCCACCTCGCTGGGTGCAGCCAGATGCGGACACGGCAGCATGTCGTCGGGACGTCGCCGCCGACAGCTCGTCCTGCCCGCGGGCGCGAAGGCACGGTCTCGAGACACCGGTGCTGCCGCGGGCGATCCCGCGGCCGCAGAGGCTCCCCCTCAGCTCGCCTCGGGCCCGAGCTCTGCGTGCACGACGTGCTTGGGCAGCGCTCCGCTGCGCCGGTGCGTGAGCCGCCACGGGCCGTCCACGACGAGCTCCTCTCCCCGGGGGTGAGGCCGTGCAGCTCGCTCTGCTCGCCGTCTTCGTCGTCGGTGACGAAGCGGAGCCAGGTGGGAAGGTGCTCGATAGCCCAGCGGTCCAGGAAGGCGTCCTCCGGGTCCTCGACGAGGAGGCACTGCATGGAGGTCCCCCAGCGCCGGGACAGCTCCCTGAGCAGCGTGGGGGCGGGACGGGACGGCGCCGCCCAGTGCGCGCTCACCAGCACGAGCACCGGCACCCGCTCCGCGTCCCGCGATGCGTCAGGCGGGCCCTCGCCGTGGGCGCGCTGCTGCGCGGGCAGGACGACGTCCGCCCTCCCCGCGGTCCCCCGGGAGGGGACGCGAGGAGGGCGGACGGGCGACTCGGCCTCGGGCACTGCCGGCTCGGGCACCGCCGGGACGGTCACTGCGAGACGGCCTCCACCACGGGCTGCTCGGCGTCGGCCGCGGCGTCGATGCCGGCGGCGCGGTCGGCGAGCCAGCGCTCGGCGTCCAGCGCGGCCTGGCAGCCGGTGCCGGCGGCGGTGATGGCCTGGCGGTAGGTGTGGTCCACGACGTCGCCGGCGGCGAAGACGCCGGGCACGGAGGTGAACGTGCTGCGGCCCTGGCAGACGATGTATCCCTCGTCGTCGAGCTCGAGCTTGCCGCGCACCAGGTCGGTGCGGGGCAGGTGCCCGATCGCCTCGAACACCGCGGAGGTCACGAGGTCGCGCTCCTCCCCGGTGACGGTGTCGCGCAGGGTCACGGACTCGACCTTGTCCCGGCCGTTGATCCGCACGATCTCGCTGTTCCACGCGAAGGAGAGCTTCGGATCGGCCTCGGCGCGGCGCGCCATGATCTTCGAGGCGCGCAGCTCGTCGCGGCGGTGGACGAGGGTGACCGACTTGCCGAAGCGCGTGAGGAAGGTGGCCTCCTCGACGGCGCTGTCGCCGCCGCCGACCACGACGATGTCCTGGTTCTTGAAGAAGAAGCCGTCGCAGGTCGCGCACCAGCTGACGCCCTTGCCGGAGAGGTCCGCCTCGCCGTCGATGCCGAGCTTGCGATAGGCGGAGCCGGTCGTGATGATCAGCGACTTCGCGCGGTACACGGTGCCGTCCTCGAGAGTCACCTTCTTCACGTCGCCGTCGAGCTGCAGATCCACGGCATCCTCGTAGACGACCTCGGCGCCGAAGCGCTCGGCCTGCTCCTGGAAGGAGGCCATCAGCTCGGGACCCTGCACGCCCTCGGGGAAGCCGGGGAAGTTCTCGACGTCGGTGGTGGTCATGAGCGCACCGCCCGCGTCGAGGGCGCCCGCGATGACGATCGGCTTCATCTCGGCGCGCGCCGTGTAGATCGCGGCGGTGTAGCCGGCCGGGCCGGAGCCGACGATGACGACCTCGTGCACGGTGCCGTCGTCGTTCGCGACGGGCTGCACGAGCGGCTGCGCGGCCGGTGCGGGGCCGCCGAGGATGTTGAGGGCCTGGATCGGCTGGGTCATGAGGGTGTCCTTCCGTGGAATGGGGCGGAGGCGGTCGGCGGGAGGACCGTCGTCCAGTATGGGGGCTGGGGAGCGGCCGACGGGGTCAGAGCGAGCCGATCATCACGTGCCCGGCCCAGAGGCGGTCCTGTCCGGGGTCCTCGTCGTTCGCGCCGGTCCCGCAGGTGGGAAGCACGACCGTCGCGGAGATGATGCCGCCGTTCGCGCGCAGGGTGTCGCGGTCCACGGGGCCGTGGACGAGCAGCCAGCCGGTGGTGTCCTCCCCGCCCCATGAGACCTCCTCCATGATCAGGATCGATTCGGTGATGCCCTGCTCCTGCAGGCACTGCGCGGCATCGAAGCTGGTCATCGGCTGGATCGTGCCGGTGTCGACGAGCCGTTGGACCTCGGTGCCGAGGGTCGCCTCAGTGACAACGGGGAGACCGGTCGAATTCTTCCCGGTGCCCGAGGCGGAGTCGACGGAGGCCCCGGCCATGTGGGAGGCGCTGGTCGTGGACTGCTCCAGAGCGGTGGCGAGCTGCACGCCGAGCAGTGCCGCGATGACCAGGGCGAGGATCATCATCGGCAGCGGGATGCCGAGCACCGAGCGGATGCGCGGCCTGCCGGGGCCCCCACGTCGTGCAGGGCCCCGGCGCACAGTGCGGGGGTCATCCGACCTGGATCTCCGCGATGCGGGCGCGGTAGCGGCCCTGCTCGTTGCTGTCCGGCGGCAGCTCCGGGATCCACAGCGCGACCTTGTCGGCCTCGACGGGCTCCGGGGTCTCCAGCAGCACCTCGCCGTCGCCGGCGAGCTCGCCGCTGGCGAGCACGTCGCCGAGGGAGCCGTCGTCGTGCACGGCCCGCAGCTCGATCAGCCCGCCGGTGTTGCGCGCGGTGGTGACCTTGACGCTCCTGAGCGTGGACTGCTCGGCGAAGGTCAGGCGCACGCCCGCACCCTCCTTGAGACCGCCGTAGTCGGCGCTCTGGTAGTGCTTGGTCGACCAGAAGGTCCCCGGGTCGCCGTCGGTCATGCGGTCCTGCTGATCGGCGTTGTCGGGCTCGAGGTCGGTGCCCTGGGTGAACACCTCGACGCCGGTGAGCTCGGGGGCGGGCAGCTCCGGCTCCTCCGTGTCCGTCGGGGTCGGCTCGGCGGGCGCCTCGCCGGTGTCCTCCTCGACTGGGGCGCTGGTCTGGGGCGTGGCGGTCGCCAGCGGGTCGGCGATGATCTCGCGGAGGTCGCGGGTGATCGCGGTGACCGCGAAGACCAGCGCGAGCATCACCACGATGACGCCGCCGACGACGATCCACTGCGACTGCAGGGAGCGCTTCTCCCGGTCCCGGGGGCCGAGGGCGAAGGTGTCCGGATCGTCGGCGTCGACGGCGACGCCGACCACGTCGCGCAGCAGGGAGCCGCGCGAGTGCGGGACCGTCGTCTCCTCGGGGGTCTCGTCCAGGTAGGAGGTGCGGCGGCCCTGGACCACGATCGGGCCGGTCTCATGGGCTGCGGGGCCTGCGGCGGCGCCGACGGCGGGCATCGCCGCGGTGGGCTCGTCCTCGCCCGCGGTCCCGCTCTGCTCCGCGGCGCTGGCCTGCTGGGGAGCGACCGACGGGGTGGGGGCGGCATGGTCCGCCGTCGGCGCGATCGCGCCGACCCCCGGCTGCTCGGCGCGCCCGTCGCTGCCCGCGGGCGAACCGGCGGGGCTCAGCGGCCAGTGCGTCCCCGAGGTGCGCGAGGGGATCTGCTGCGTCGCCTCGGGCTCGGCCGACGCGGACTGCCCGGCCGACGGGGACTGCGCTGCGGCGGCGCCTGCGGCTCCCGCTGCGCCGGCCGCTCCGACGAGGCCCGCCGCGGCCGGCGCACCGGTTCCCGACACGGCGGAGTCCTGCTCCGCGTCGGTCGCCTGGGCGGCCTCCGCCTGGGGCCGACGGGGCTGGGTGATGTCGAGGTGGCCCGGGAATGGGCTGGTGCCCCGCTTCTCGTCGAGATGCAGGTCCTTCACGAGGGTCGCGGCCGCCGCGGAGTGGTCCTCCCGCGGCGCCGCAGGGCTCTCCCCGGAGGTCTCCGCAGGCGTCTCCTCGCCGGCAGGGGCGTCCTGGCTCGAGGAGGAGCCGTCCTCAGTGGACAGCTCCTCGTCCGTGGTGGCTGCGCTCGCAGCGGGGACGGAAGCGTTCTCGCTCGCCGCGGCCTGCGCCTTGTCGGGTCGAGCGGCCGCCGACTGCACGTCGACGACCTGCTCCGCGCCTGCGCGCTCCGCGGAGTCGTCGACGGGTGGAAGGGCCGGCGTCCTCTCGCCGACGTCGCCCGGCTCCACGTCAGCAGGTCCGGCGTCGTCAGGGCCGTTCTCGGTCGAGGCAGCATCAGCCGAGGTGGCATCGGTCGAAGCGGGGCCGACGGCGCGATCAGCGGCGCCGGCATCGCCGGCGCCGTCCGCATCCGGGAGGGAGCCGGCGTCGCCACCGGTCGTCACCCCGGCACCCGCGCCCGAAGGCCCCTGCGCCGCCGACGTGCCTGCGGCCGCGGCTGCACCCGCCGCCGCTCCGGCAGCCCCTGCGGCGACGGCCGGGCCCGCGGCGCCCCGCTCCTCGTCCTCGCGCGCGGCCTGGGACGCGGCCTCCGCCTCGGCCTCCTGGTGATCGCCGCCGCCCGAGGCCGCGCTGGCGCCCGAGGCAGCGCGGTCGGCCGGTGCTTCTCCGGCGCCGGACGCGTCGCCGCCTGCGGTGCCGCGCGGATACGCCTCGAAGGTCACCGGGATGGACTGCCACGGCTCGAGCGCCTCGATCAGCCCGCGGGTGGTCTCGGGGATGTCGTCGGCGGACTCGTTGAGCACCAGGTCGCACAGCAGGTCGAGGTCCGCGGGGATGTCGGTGTCCACCAGCGTCGAGGGCCGCGGCACGGTGCCGGTGCCGTCGTGCTGGGGGGTGCGGCCCGTGAGCGCCCGGTAGAGCAGCGCGACCAGCGCCGCGGTGTCCTGGAAGGAGGCGACCTCCCGGGAGCGGTCCAGACCGGGGTGCGAGGCGGCCTCGACGCCGATGCCGAGGATGTGCACGCCGCCGGAGCGGGTGTCGACGAAGACGCGGTTGGAGTCGAGGAACTGATGGCGCACGCCGCGGCGCCTCGCGGCCTCGAGACCGGTCGCCGCCTCGCCGATGATCGCGCGCGCCGTCTCGGGGTGCATCGGACCATCGGTCAGCAGCGCCGCGAGCGGCGGGGCGGGAGGCATGGGGTACTCCACGACCGTCGTCGGCCCGTCCTCGGGCGCGCCGGTCGCGGTGGTGTCGGACTCCTCCCGGGGGTCGTCGAGCACGACGATCTCCCGGACGGGCAGCAGACGGGGCTCCTCGACGAGATAGGCGCGGCGCACCGCATCGGCCGCCTCGAGCGCGGCCTCGCCGCGGACGATGAACAGCACCACGGACTCGCCGGTCGCGACGGAGCGAGCGCGGCGCCAGACGGCGCCGTCGGCCACACCGGACAGCGGGATCCTGCCCTCGAGGGTCCACCTCGCGTGCAGTGCATCCTGCTCGGGGTTCGTGCTCACGGACCCTCCCTCTCCTCGTCCGGCGGGTCGGTGCCCGTCATCTGCGTCGACCATGCTACGAGGTCGCCCCCGCTCCGCGACGGCGCAGCCTCAGGACCAGGCGTCGCGTCGTGCCGACCAGCTGGCGCACCTCCGGCACGCGCAGCACGTGCCCCGCCGCCGTGAACACCACGATCATCACCGCGCCGATCACCATGCCGAGCACCACCGCGAGCGCGCGGTGCTGCCAGATCAGGCCGTCGAGCAGGGCCACGAGGCCCGTGCCGGCCGCCCAGCTCACCGCGCCGGCGGCGATCAGCTTCCCGAGCAGCAGCGCCTCGGCGCGCAGGCTCGGCGGCGCCACCTCGTGCCGTGCCGCGTGCCGGCGCAGCTGCCACAGACCGAACAGCCAGGCCAGCAGGTTGCCGAGGCTGGTCGCGCCCGCCGCGCTGATCGCCGCGTACTGCGGATCCACGAGCGTGAGGATCACCGGCACGGAGATCAGCGTGACCGCGGCGATCGGGATCTGCGCGAGGAACGGGGTGCGCGCATCCTCGTAGGCGTAGAACAGCCGCTTGATCAGGTACAGGGACGCGAAGGGCATGAGCCCCAGCATGTAGGCGACCAGCACGCTGCCGTTGGCGCGGGCGCCGATCTCGCCGGTGCCGCCGCCGATCACCCACATGATCGGCCCGGACAGCGCGACGAACACTGCCGTGCACAGCACCATCGGCACCGACAGCATCCGGTTGGTGTCCGTGTAGCGGGCCAGCGCCCCGGCATGGTCCTCCGCGGCGGCGCTGCGGGAGATGGACGGGAACGCGGCGGTGACCAGGGTGACCGCGATGATGCCCTGCGGGATCATGAACGCGAGATAGGCCCACTCCAGGGTCAGCAGCGCCGGATAGCGGGCCGCGAGCTCGGGTTGGCCCTGCAGCTGCTCGGTCATCCGCACCGCGCCGCCGGTCGCCCAGCGGGACGCCCAGATGCCCAGCTGCCCGAGCCCCAGCATCGCCAGCGACCACAGCCCGATCCGGGAGAGCTTGCCGAGCCCCAGGCCGCGCAGCCCCCACTTCGGGCGCAGACGCAGGTCGAGCTTCTTGACGTACCAGAACAGGAACACGACCTGCGCCGCGGAGCCGCCGACGTTGATCAGCGCCATCGCCGCGATCATCGGGATCGTCCACTGCGCGGGATCGCCGACGGTGCCCCACAGACCCAGGAACAGCGCCGCCCCGACGATGCCGACGAGGTTGTTGAGCACCGGCGCCCACTGGTACGGGCCGAATGAGTCGTGGGCGTTCAGCAGCTGCCCGCACATCACGTACAGGGCCGAGAAGAAGATCTGCGGCATCATCCAGTAGCCCAGCTGGACCGCGAGCGCATAGGTCGCCGGCGGCAGCACGCCGCTGGTGAGGGTGAGCAGCAGCGGCACCGCCACCATGCACACGACGGTCACGCCGAGGGACAGCACCGCGACCAGGGTCATCAGGCGCGAGATGTAGTCGCTGCCGCGGTCGGGCCGTTTCACGGCGCGCACGATCGCGGGCACCAGGATCGCGTTCAGGGTGCCGCCGCCCACGAGCAGCCAGATGGTGTTGGGCAGGGTGTTCGCGGCGGAGAAGGCGTTGGCCGCCGAGGACATGGAGCCGCCGAGGATCGCGCCGAACAGGAAGTTCCGCACGAAGCCGAGCAGGCGGGAGACCATCGAGCCCGAGGCCATGAGCACGCTCGCCTGCAGCAGCCGCGAGCGGCTGGAGGGGCTGCCGTGGCGGCGATGGCGGGGAATGTGATGAACCCTGTGGACCCGGCGGGTGGTGCTCATCGGGGGTCCTCCTCGGGGGTGTCGTCGGGGGCTGTGGCGTCGTCGGAGTCGGGATCGTCGGCCGGGTCCGGGGCGCGGTGCCTCGCCCGCTCGACCCAGGCCCGCTCCGGCACCGAGGTGTCCAGCGTGGTGCGGCCCGTGCGGGCGAGCTCCTCCGGGTCCTCGGGGCCCCGGATCGCGGGGGCGCGGGTGCTGGAGCCGGTGCGGCGCGCGCGGGCGACGCCGACGACGACCAGCAGGCCCATCGCGATCACCAGCAGGAGCGTGGTCCAGTTCTCCCACGACGGGTTCACCGTCAGCGGCACGTCGACGGGGTCGGTCAGCTGCCGGTCGTCCTCGGTGGTGAGGGCGGTGGTGAGGGTGACGGAGCCGTTGGCGATCGCCGTCACGTCCACGCTCGCGGTGGTCTGGCCGTGCGCCGGGACCGTGACCACGGCCGGCTCCCCGACCTGGACCAGAGGCCGGTCGGAGGTGACCGTGACCTTCACCGTGATCGGCGTGTCCAGGCCGTTGGTGATCGTGATCGGCACGGCCGCGGAGTCGGAGACGACGTTGTAGCCGGAGGCGGGGACCACCTGGATCCGGTCCTGCAGGGCGTCGGCCCGCTCGGAGGCGTCCTGCGCCCGCGCGGCCGGGGTCTCGGGGTCGTCGCGCCAGGCGACGGAGGTCGCACCGAGGATCTCGCGTCGCGCGGCGTCCAGCGGGGCGTCGTCCTCCATCGCCGCGCCGAGCGCGTCGAGCCGGCGCCAGGTGCCCTCGAGGTCCTCGAGGACCGCCGGGTCCGGTGCCTGCGCCTCGACCGTCTCCTCGAGCACCCGCCAGGTGCCGTCGTCGGTCGGGCCGCTGGGATGCACGTCCTCGTCCTGCAGCCGGCCGAGGGCGTACGGCTCCTCGCCGTCGGCGCTCGGGTCGGTGGTCCAGGCCTGCTGGTCCGCGGTGTCCAGCAGCGTCGAGGTGCGGCCCGACTCGATCCACGGCGCCTCGGCGAGGGCGTCGAGCACCGACCCGGCGGCCGCGGGGTCGAGGTCCTTCCCGGCCGACGGGGAGATCAGCAGGTGGCGGGGCGCGTCGGTGTACTCGGAGGCGATCGTGGCGGTCTCGGCGAGCAGCCGCTGACGGGTCTGCTCCGCGTCCGAGTTCCCGGTCAGCTGCGAGAACTCCCCGGAGAGCACGGGATCCGGGGCGAGCACGGAGAGCTGCGCGCCCTCGGTGCGGGAGGACTCGTACACGCCCACCGAGCTCGGGGTCACCGCGGAGCTCGGGTCGGGGCGCAGCGAGCTGGAGGGCACCACGGCCGCGGTCGCGCCGACCTCGATCATGTCCTCGAGGGCCTCGGCATCCGCCTCTGCGCCGGGGACGCCGAGGACCTGGGCGCGGGGGGAGATGCCGCGGGCCTCCCACACCCCGTCGGCCGCGTCCCGGGCGGCGCCCTCGAGCAGCAGCGCCCCGGACTCCCGCAGGCTCACCAGATCGGCGCCCGCGTAGGGGGCGGCGAGCACGGTGCGCTCGCCGACGGCGGCGTCGAGCTCGTCGGCGATCGCGGTGGATGCCGGGTCGGGGCGGAGCGCGGAGGAGGCCGCGGACCCCTCGCCGTCCTGCCCCTCCTCGCCATCGGCCGCGGGCTCGGGCAGGGTCGGCGGATCCATCAGCGCGGGATCCAGCCACCAGTCGACGTCCTCGCGGGCGGCGAGGGCCCGCAGAGCGTCGAGCCGCCCCTGCTCGGCGGAGGCCGCGTGCTCCTCCGGGGCGAGCACCGCGGAGGCGGCGTCGGCCTCGGACAGCGGCAGCAGCGTGGACTGGGTGATTCTCGCGTCGGCGCCGTCGGGGCGCCACACCGCGAAGGTGCGCAGGCCCGCGAGGGGCTCGTCGTCCGCGACGGCGGTGAGGGAGACGCGGCGGGTCCCCCAGTAGTAGGTCTCCTCCGAGTAGCCGAGCTGCTCGGCGGTGGCCTCGACGACCAGGGTGGTGCTCTCTCCGGGCGCGAGGCTCGCGGGCGGGGTCCCGGAGGAGGTGGCGATCGCCGGGCCCTCGGTGTCGGGGGCGGTGTCCGCCTGCCAGCTCGCGAGGACCTCCCGGTCGGTGACCCGGGAGCTGCGGGTGCGCAGCTCGAGGTCGAGGTCCGTCAGCGGTTCGGAGGAGGCGTTGATCACCTCGACCTCGGCCCGCAGCGTGCCGCCGGGGGCGAGGGAGGTGGGGGTCAATGAGACGAGGTCCATGGTCACCGGTGCGTCCTCGGCCGGGACGGGCGGGGCCGACGGGCTCGCCGCGGGCGCGGCCTGCGCCGCCGGGAGAAGGGTTGCCGGGCCGCTGACCAGCACTGACGAGGCGATGACCAGCACCGTCAGCAGTGCCGCGAGCACCGGGCGCGCGGCGGGAAGGGACGACGGCATGGGGACACTGTAAGCGGCCGCTACCGTAGAGGCCCCGAGGAGGCGCGCCCGCCTCCACGACATCTCCATCCCCTCCTCCCCCGGACAGGACCGCCCGTGACCGACCCCGCCGACGAGACCGCCGAGCGCCTCGCGACCGCCCGCACCCGTGCCGCCTCGATGTTCCGGGCGCTGCCCGAGGAGGTCCACGAGCTGGGCAGGCTGTTCGAGGCCGCCGGCCACGAGCTCGCCCTGGTGGGCGGGCCGGTGCGGGACGCGGTGCTGGGCCGCTCGAGCGCCGACCTCGACTTCACCACCTCCGCCCGCCCCGAGCAGACCGAGGCGATCCTCCGCTCCTGGACGCGGGACGGCGCGATCTGGGACATGGGGCGCGACTTCGGCACCCTCGGCGGGGTGCGCGACGGGGTGAAGGTCGAGATCACGACCTATCGCACCGAGTCCTACGACCCGGCCTCCCGCAAGCCGCAGGTCGAGTACGGCGATACCCTCGAAGGCGATCTCTCGCGCCGCGACTTCACCGTCAACGCGATGGCGGTGCGCCTGCCCTCCCTCGAGCTGGTCGACCCCTTCGACGGGCTCGCCGACCTCGCCCGCACCCTGCTGCGCACCCCGGTCGCGCCCGGGCAGTCCTTCGACGACGACCCGCTGCGGATGATGCGCGCGGTCCGCTTCGTCGCCCAGCTCGGCTTCCGCATCGAGGACGCCACAGCCGACGCGATCGAGCGGCTCGCCGAGCGGATCACCATCGTCTCCGCCGAGCGGGTGCGGGAGGAGCTCGTGAAGCTCATGCTCGGCGCCCACCCCCGCGGCGGCCTCGAGCTGATGACCGAGCTTGGCCTTGCCGCGCACGTGCTGCCCGAGCTGCCGGCCCTGCAGCTCGAGATCGACGAGCACCACCACCACAAGGACGTCTACGAGCACACCCTCACCGTGCTCGACCAGGCCATCGACCTCGAGAGCCCTGCCGGCTCGGGAGGCCCCTGCGAGAGCCCGGACCTGGTGCTGCGCCTCGCCGCGCTCATGCACGACGTGGGCAAGCCGGCCACGCGCCGCTTCGAGGACGGCGGCGCGGTGACCTTCCGCTTCCACGAGACCGTCGGCGCGAAGATGACCGCGAAGCGGATGAAGGCCCTGACCTTCGACAAGGACACCACCAAGAAGGTGGCGCGCCTGGTGGAGCTGCACCTGCGCTTCCACGGCTACGTCGACTCCCCATGGACCGACTCCGCCGTGCGCCGCTATGTCACCGACGCCGGCGACCTGCTGCAGCACCTCCACCGTCTCACCCGCGCCGACGTCACCACCCGCAACAAGCGCAAGGCCCGCACCCTCGCCCGCGCCTACGACGAGCTCGAGGCCCGCATCGACCATCTCGCCGAGCAGGAGGAGATCGGGCGGATCCGTCCCGACCTCGACGGCAACCGGATCATGGAGATCCTCGACCTGCCGCCCGGCCGCGAGGTGGGCGAGGCGTACAAGCATCTGCTCGAGCTGCGGATGGAGCACGGTCCGCTCGGCGAGGAGCGCGCCGAGCAGGAGCTGCGTGCCTGGTGGGAGGCCCGGACCGAGGGGTAGGGCGCTCGGCGCGTCGCCCGGGGGCGGTGTGAGCGAGGCCGCACGGCTCGTGCACACCCTGTGTGTTTCGCCGCCGGATCGTTCCGTCGGGACCGGGAGCGTGCTCATACTGGGGAGCTGGACGCTGCGGCGCCCTCATCCGTCCATGCCCCCGAAGGACCAGGAGCAGCCATGAGCGAGTCCCGACGCCCGTCGAGCGGCGGCGGCAACCGCCGCGCCGCGGGTGTGCGCCGCACGCCTTCGGGGAAGCGCACGCCCTCGGGAAAGTCCGCCGCGGGCGGCGCCGCCAAGGGCAGCAGCCGCAGCGGCTCCTCGAAGAGCACCGGCAGCGCCAAGGGCACCAGCCGCACCTCGTCGAAGGGGACCTCCGGCGCAAGGACAGGCGCCGCCGCCAGCACGTCGGCCGCCTCCGCGAGCTCCGCGAAGCGCCCCACCTCCCGCACCTCCGTGAGCGCCCGCCACGCCGGCGCCGCCCCGAAGGGCGCGGGGAAGGGTCGCGGGAAGAAGGTCGCGGCGACGAACTTCCTGAACTACCCCCGCGCCGGGAAGAAGAACCCCTGGCGCTGGATTCCCTCGCTGCGCATGATCGTCGGCGCCATGGCGCTGTTCGTGCTGGCCGGGCTCGGCTTCGCGGTGTGGCTGTACAACGACACCGAGGTGCCCGAGCCCTCCGACTTCGCCCTCGCCCAGACCTCCCGCGTCTACTTCGCCGACGGCGAGACCGAGATGGGCAAGTTCAGCGAGATCAACCGCACCGAGCTCCCGGCCGACGAGATCCCCGACAACGTCAAGCAGGCCGTCGTCGCGAGCGAGGACTCGAGCTTCTACGAGAACCGCGGCGTCTCCCCGCGCGGCATCGTCCGCGCCTTCGTCAACAACCTCCAGGGCGGGGCCCGCCAGGGAGGCTCCACCATCACCATGCAGTACGTGGAGCGGTACTACACCGGCACCGAGACCTCCTACGTCGGCAAGGCGAAGGAGGCGGTCATGGCGCTGAAGGCGGATCAGGAGCTCTCCAAGGACGAGATCCTCTCCCGCTACCTCAACACCATCTACTTCGGCCGCGGCGCCTACGGCGTGCAGGAGGCCTCCCAGGCCTACTTCGACAAGGACGCCTCCGAGCTCACCGACGCCGAGGCCGCGCTGCTGGTCGCGGTGATCCCGAGCCCCTCCACCTACGACCCCGCGAACGACCTCGAGGGCGCCACTCAGCTGTGGGACCGGGTGATCACCCGCCAGGTCGCCGAGGAGCAGATGACCCCCGCCGAGGCGGACGCCCTCGAGTTCCCGAAGACGGTCGAGCCGAACTCCGAGAACTCCCTCGGCGGCACCAACGGCTATCTCCTGTCGCAGGTGCGCAACGAGCTGATCGCCGAGGGCTTCACCGAGGACGAGATCAACACCGGCGGCTTCACCATCGTCTCCACGATCGACCCCGCGATCCAGGAGAACACCGTCCAGGCCGTCGAGAAACTGCCCGAGGATCGGCCCGAGAACAACCGCGTGGGCACCGTGACGATGGACCCCTCCACCGGCGCGATCCGCGGCATGTACGGCGGCGCGGACTACGTCACCCAGGCGCAGAACGACGCCACCCAGTCCCGCATGCAGGCCGGGTCGATCTTCAAGACCTTCACCCTGATCGCCGCGCTCGAGGACGGCTACCCGCTGGACTCCCGCTGGGACGGCAACTCGCCGAAGACCTTCCGCGGCGGCTGGACGGTGAAGAACTTCAATGACACCGACTACGGACGGGTCACCCTCGAGACGGCGACCACCAACTCGATCAACACCGCCTATGCGGAGGCGAACCTCGAGATCGGCCCCGAGCGGACCCAGCAGACCGCGATCTCCCTGGGCCTGCCGGAGGACACCCCGGGCCTGACCGACGACGCCGCGAACGTGCTCGGCTCCGCCTCCCCGACGGTCGCGGAGATGGCCGAGGTGTACGGCTCGATCGCGTCCGGCGGTGTGCACCGCGACAGCTACGTCGTGCAGTCCGTGACCCGGCCCGACGGCTCCTCGCGCTACGAGCACGAGACCACGGACACCCAGGGCATGGACGAGGAGGTCGCGATCAACGCGACCGTCGCCCTGCAGGGCCCGCCCACCCAGGGCTCCGCGCGCGACCTGCAGAACGTCATGGGCGGCCGCCCGGTCGCCGGCAAGACCGGCACCTCCGAGCGGTTCCGCTCGGCCTGGTTCGTGGGCTTCACCCCGCAGCTGGTCACCGCCGTGGGCATGTTCCAGCCCTCGGCCGACGGCACCTCAGAGGAGACCCTGACCCCCTTCGGCGGGGAGCAGAACATCACCGGCGGCACCTTCCCCACCCAGATCTGGGGCGACATCATGTCGACCTCCCTGGAGGGCGAGGAGTACCTCGAGTTCCCCGAGGAGGTGCAGCTGGACAACGAGACGCAGGAGCGCAGCTACGTCCCGCCGCCCACGCAGGAGCCCGAGCCGACCCAGGCCCCGGAGCCGACGCAGGAGGAGCCCAGCGAGGAGCCCACCACGGAGGAGCCCACCACCGAGGAACCGACGACGGAGGAGCCCACGACCGAGGAGCCGACCACGGAGGAGCCGACGACGGAGGAGCCCGAGCCCACCGAGGAGCCCTCGTCGGAGGAGCCGCCCGCGGACGAGGAGCCTCCTGCGGACCAGCCCACCGAGGAGCCGTCGGCCGACGAGCAGGGTGGCGACGAGGAGGCCGACGCCGGTCTCCCCGAGGTCGAGGACCTGCTGCCCGGCGAGGGCCAGGGGGCCGGAGGCGGCCGCGAGGGCCGCAGCGGCAGCCGAGAAGGGGACTGACTGTGGCCGCCCGCTGCGAGCAGTGCCGCAACCGGATCCGCGGGAGGGTGCACCGCTCGATCACGGGCCGTCGACTGTGCGAGAGCTGCCACACCCGCCTGATGGGGCAGACCGCCGGCTTCATGGCCGGCGGCGGCGTCCCGAACGCGATCTCCACCGGAGGCTGGTTCGCCCGTGCCAAGCGCGCCATGCGCGGAAACCGGTCGAAGGGCTGATCGCGAGGTCGGCCAGGCAGGCGCCTGCTGATCTCCTCGGACCGATCGGCCCGGCCGCACGGACCGATCGTTCTGCGCAGTGCCCTGCACGAACGCTCGGGCGACTGTCGGTCCGCCGCGTGCACGCCTACCGTGACCTGCGTCAGCGATGACCCGCGCGAGCCCCCCGAGGAGACACGTCATGACCCCTCCGAAGAAGACCCCGACCCCAGCTCCCGGCCGACCCGGCAGCCGCCCGCCCCAGCTCGAGGAGCCGACCACACCGGACGGGCCCCTCCCGCCGAAGCCCGATCAGCAGGGTGCGCAGCCGCGCACGCCCACCGGCGCCGAGCCGGGACCGGCGCACAGCACGAACGCCCAGCAGGGCGCCTTCCTGACCACCTCGCAGGGAGCGCGGCTGCGCGACACCGACCACTCGCTGAAGGCGGGAAGACGCGGCCCCGTGCTGCTGCAGGACCACCACCTGCGCGAGAAGATCACCCACTTCGACCACGAGCGGATCCCCGAACGAGTGGTCCACGCCCGCGGCGCCGCCGCCCACGGCGTTTTCGAGGGGTACGGCACCGCGGAGCCCGTGTGCCGCGCCGGATTCCTCGCCAAGGGGAAGCGCACCGAGGTGTTCACCCGCTTCTCCACCGTCGTCGGCTCGCGCGGCTCGATGGACACTGCCCGGGACACGCGCGGCTTCGCCACGAAGTTCTACACCGACGAGGGCACCTTCGACCTGGTCGCCAACAACATCCCGGTGTTCTTCATCCAGGACGGCATCAAGTTCCCCGACGTCGTCCACGCCGCCAAGCCCCATCCTGATCGGGAGATCCCCCAGGCCCAGAGCGCGCACGACACCTTCTGGGACTTCGTCTCCCTGCACACCGAGGCCCAGCACCACACCCTGTGGTTCATGGGCGACCGCGGCATCCCGCGCTCCTACCGGATGATGGAGGGCTTCGGGATCCACACCTTCCGGCTCGCGAACGCCGCCGGGGAGACCTCGCTGGTGAAGTTCCATTGGAAGCCTCAGCTCGGCGTGCACTCGCTGACCTGGGAGGAGGCGCAGCTCCTGGGCGGCAACGACCCGGACTTCCACCGCCGCGACCTCGCCGATGCGATCGAGTCCGCCGCCCACCCCAGCTGGGAGCTCGGGATCCAGGTGTTCCCCGACAACGAGGAGCAGAGCTTCGAGGGCATCGATCTGCTGGACCCCACGAAGTTCGTGCCCGAGGAGCTGGCGCCGGTGCAGCCCATCGGCCGGCTCACCCTGGACCGCAACCCCAGCAACTACTTCGCCGAGACCGAGCAGGTCGCCTTCAACCCCGGCCATCTGGTGCCGGGCATCGACGTCACCGATGATCCGCTGCTGCAGGTGCGGCTGTTCTCCTACGTCGACACCCAGCTCACCCGGCTCGGCGGGCCGAACTTCGCGCAGCTGCCGATCAACCGTGCGCACGCCCCGGTCAACGACATGCTCCGGGACGGCTACGGCCAGCAGGGCGACCACGCCGGTGTCGCGCCCTATCAGCCGAACTCCCTGGACGGGGGCTGCCCGTTCATGGCGGGCGAGATGGACGGCGCCTTCGAGGACCTGCCGGTCCGGGTGCCCGAGGGGGTGAAGGAGCGGGAGCTCTCGGCCACCTTCGAGGACCACTTCAGCCAGGCCCGCCTGTTCTGGCGCAGCATGACGCCGGTCGAGAAGGACCACATCGTCGACGCGTACTCCTTCGAGCTCGGCAAGTGCTACGAGAACACGATCAAGGAGCGCCAGCTGCAGAGCCTGGCGAACATCGACGGCGAGCTCTGCGCACGGGTCGCCTCGGCCCTCGGCCTGCCCGCCCCGGAGCCGACGGTCCCGGCCGACGGGTCCGAGGAGGGGCCGGCCACCAGCACACCGCTGTCCCAGCTCGGCGGCAGCTGGCCCGTCGACGGCAGGAAGATCGGCATCGTCGTCGACCCCGAGGCGGACAACGCGGGCCTGCTGGAGCTGCACGAGGCGATCGTCGCCGCCTCGATGACCCCGCTGGTCATTGCGCCCCGCGGCGGCGAGGTCGCCGGAGTGCCGGTGGCTCGCACGCTCGGCACCGCCGCCTCCGTCGAGGTGGACGCCCTGCTGCTCGCCGGCAACCCGCTCCTGGCCCCGGACTCCCGCCCGTCGGTGGACTCGAAGGCCGGCGCGCCCGGGAACGGCGAGGTCGAGCCGCGGGTGGGCAAGCTGATCGACGAGTGCTGGCGCCACGCGAAGGCGATCGGCGCCTGGGGCCCCGGCCGCGAGGCGCTCGAGGCGCGCACCGCCCCCGGCGGCGCAGGGCTCGTCGCCGGCGAGGACGGCGAGAGCGTGCTCGGCGAGATCATCGCCCTGCTCGGGAGCCACCGCGTCTGGGAGCGGTTCCCCGCGGGGGCCTGAGCCTCAGGCGGCGCCGGCGCCGGTGAGCTCACCGGCCCGGCGCCGCCGCCATGCGGCGAGGCCCGCGAGCAGCGCCGCCACGACGAGGAACGGGAGCCCCAGCCGCCACACCGCCCACTCGACCTGCGTCATCAGCAGCAGGCACGAGACCAGGCCCCCGACCGGGAGCACGGCCGGGACGCGGAAGTGACGGTGCTCCGGCCGGTCGCGGCGCAGCACCAGCACGGCCGCGTTCACGGAGAGGAAGACCACCAGCAGGAGCAGCACCATGGTGCCCGCGAGCACGTCGATGGTCCCGGTGAGGGCGAGCAGGAGCGACAGCGCCGTGGTCACGAGGATCGCGACCCACGGGGTGCGGCGCCCGGGGAGGACCCGTGCGAGCACCCGCGGCAGGAGTCCGTCGGACGCCATGCCGTAGGCGAGGCGGGAGCTCATGATGCCCGTCAGCAGCGCACCGTTCGCCACCGCGATCAGCGCGATCGCGCTGAACACGACCGGCGGCACGATGCCCGCCGCCTCGACCACGAGGGCCAGCGGTGCGGAGGAGCCCGCGAGCTCCTCGGTGGGCACGACGGCGGAGGCGACCACCCCGATCAGCGCATAGACCACACCGGTGACGATCAGCGCACCGAACAGGGCGCGGGGGTAGGAGCGCGAGGGGTCCTTCGTCTCCTCGGCGATGTTCACGCTGGTCTCGAAGCCGACGTAGGAGTAGAACGCGAGGACGGTGCCGGCCAGCACCGCCGCGACCGGTCCGTTCTCGGGGGTCCCGAGCTCCGTGAGCCGGCCCAGGTCGCCCTCGCCCCGGCCGATCACGATTCCGCCCAGCACGATCACCAGCAGCAGGCCGCCCACCTCGATCAGGGTGGCCACGCGGTTCGCGCCCAGCGACTCGGAGATGCCGCGGGTGTTCAGCGCCGCGAGCAGGGCGAGGAACACGACCACCACGAGCACGACGGGCAGACTGACGAAGGCGCCGAGATAGTCCCCGGCGAAGCCCAGCGCGAGCGCGCCGACGGACACGATTCCGGCCGAGAGCATGCAGAACCCGACGAGGAACCCCGCGAAGGGGCCGAACGCGCGGGTGGCGTAGTGGGAGGAGCCTCCCGCCCGGGGGTACTTCGTCGCGAGCTCGGCGTAGGAGCCGGCGGTCAGCAGGGCCAGCAGCAGCGCCACCACGAGCGGCACCCACAGGGCGCCGCCGGCGATGCCCGCGATCTCCCCGGCCAGCACGTACACCCCCGCCCCGAGCACGTCCCCGAGGATGAACAGGAAGAGCCCGGTGGTGGTGACGGTGCGGCGCAGCGTGGGGCGCTCATCGGTGCTGGTCATCCACCCACGGTAGGGCGGGCGCGGTGGTGCGGACGGACCGATCGGTCGTGCCGCGCCGTGCGGCTCCGCTCGCGCACGCCCTGTGATGCGCCGCGCACCGGCGGGCACTCCCTGGCCGATGCTCCAGGGCACGGGTAGGATGTTGCGGTCCGTGACGTGCATCGCCGATGCCCGCACGGGCGGCATGAACCCTCCTGCCACGGAGAGACCGTGGCCGCAGAGACCACAGGAGGTGGGTACCAGAACATGCGCAAGTACGAAATGGTCGTGATCCTCGACCCGTCCGTCGATGAGCGGACCGTCACCGGAACCTTCGAGAAGCTCGTCCAGGTCGTCCCGACCGAGGGCGGCACCATCGACAACGTCGACGTCTGGGGCAAGCGGAAGTTCGCCTACGAGATCGACAAGAAGTCCGAGGGCATCTACATCGTCCTGCAGTTCACCGCGAAGGCGTCCACCGCGCAGGAGCTGGACCGTCAGCTCGGGCTCAACGAGTCCGTCATGCGCACCAAGCTCATGCGTCTCGACGCCGAGTGATCTGCCGTCTCTGACCCCCGCACGATCCACCACACCCCCGGAGCAGAGGAGCACCCATGGCGAATGACACCGTCATCACGGTGATCGGCAACCTCACCGCGGACCCCGAGCTGCGCTTCACGCAGTCCGGCGTCGCGGTCGCGTCGTTCACCATCGCGTCCACCCCCCGCACCTTCGACCGTCAGTCGAACGAGTGGAAGGACGGCGAGGCGCTGTTCCTCCGCTGCTCCATCTGGCGCGACGCCGCGGAGAACGTGGCTGAGTCGCTCGAGAAGGGTTCCCGCGTGATCGCACAGGGCCGCCTCAAGCAGCGCTCCTTCACCGACCGCGAGGGCAACAACCGCACCAGCATCGAGCTGGACGTCGACGAGATCGGCCCCTCCCTCCGCTACGCGACCGCGAAGGCCACCAAGGTCCAGCGCGGCGGCGGTGGCGGCGGCCGAGGCGGTTTCGGCGGCGGCGCCCCGCAGGGCGGCGGCCAGGGCGGCTTCGGCGGCCAGGGCGGATACGGCAACCAGGGCGGTCAGGGCGGCTACAACGCGCCGCAGGGCGCTCCCAACGCCGACCCGTGGGCCGGCGGAGGCAACCAGGGCGGGTACGACGACCCGCCCTTCTGATCGGCGCGTCGGATCCCGGCACCCCGCGCAGAGAACCCCTAAGAACAACCCCATCCCGGGTGCATGCCCGGGCTCCCCTCAGAAAGAAGGAGCACCACGATGGCCAAGCCTGTTCTTCGCAAGCCGAAGAAGAAGCAGAACCCGCTGAAGGCCGCCGGTCTCGAGACCGTCGACTACAAGGACGCCGCGCTGCTGCGCAAGTTCATCTCCGACCGCGGAAAGATCCGCGCCCGTCGGGTCACCGGCGTCTCCGTCCAGGAGCAGCGCAAGATCGCGAAGGCCGTGAAGAACGCCCGCGAGATCGCCCTGCTGCCGTACTCGACCTCCGGTCGCTGAGCGAGGAAGGGAAGCACATGACCAGCAAGCTCATCCTCACCAACGAGGTCACCGGCCTCGGCGCCGCCGGCGATGTCGTCGAGGTCAAGGACGGCTACGCCCGCAACTTCCTCCTGCCCCGCGGTCTCGCGACCCCGTGGACCAAGGGCGGTCAGCGTCAGCTCGACCAGATCCGTGCGGCCCGCGGCAAGCGCGCCATCGCGAACATCGAGGAGGCGCAGGCCCTGAAGGCGACGCTCGAGTCGAAGCCCGTCGTCATCGCCGAGCGCGCCGGCCAGAACGGCCGTCTGTTCGGTGCGGTCTCCTCCAAGGAGGTCGCCGAGGGCGTCAAGGCGACGTTCGACAAGGACATCGACCGTCGCACCGTCGAGTTCGCCACCCCGATCCGCTCGCTCGGCGAGCACAAGGCGACCGTGCGCCTGCACGACGAGATCTTCGCGAACCTCGTCATCCAGGTCGTCGCCGCCAAGGGTGCCGCCAAGGCCTGATCGACGTACTGCGAGGTACGAGCGGTAGGAGATCAGGGAAGCAGGCAGCGCCTGACCCGGTCTGATCAACGATCCGCGCGGTCCCCCTTCAGCGCCCCGCACCGTCACGGTGCGGGGCGCTGCTGCTCGTCGGGGTGAACGCCACCGTGCGCGACGACCTCGACACCGAGGGCTGACAGGTCCCCGGCACCGCCGCCGGACGGGGCTACCCTCGACGGGTGACCACCCAGACCTCCTCCTCCGACCAGCGCTCGGGCGGGCAGCTCGCCCGCTCGCTCGGCCACGGCCAGATGGCGATGATCGCCATGGGCTCCGCGCTCGGCACCGGCCTGTTCCTCGGCTCCGGCGAGGCGATCGGCATCGCCGGTCCCGCCGTGATCATCTCCTTCGCGCTCGGGGCCATGATCGCCGCGACGATCGCGCTGGCGATGGGCGAGATGGCCTCGCGCCACCCTGTGCGCGGCGGCTTCGGCACCCTCGCCGCCCGCTATCTCTCCCCGTTCTGGGGTTATCTCAGCCGCTGGCTGTACTGGATCGTCACCGTCTGCGTGACCGGCGCGGAGCTGGTGGCCTGCGCCGCCTATCTCGCCTACTGGGTGCCCGCGGTGCCGATCTGGGCCGGGATCCTGCTGTTCGCGGCGCTGATCATCGCGATCAACCTCTCCAGCGTCGGCTCCTTCGGCGTGATCGAGTTCCTCCTGTCCTCGATCAAGGTGATCGCGGTGTTCGTGTTCATCCTGATCGGCGCCGTCCTGGTGCTCTTCGGGATGCCCGGCCAGGGCGCGCCAGGCTTCGTCGAGCTCACGGCCGACGGCGGCTTCGCCCCGATGGGCTGGGCCGCGGTGTGGGTCGCGCTGTCGGTGGTGATGTTCTCCTTCGGGGGCATCGAGCTGCTCTCGATCACCGCCGCCGAGGCGAAGGATCCCGCTCGTTCGATCCGCACCGCCGCGCGCACCACGATCGTGCGCCTGGCCTTCTTCTACGTGCTGTGCATCGGGATCGTCGTGTGCCTGGTCCCCTGGCAGCAGGCCGCCGGCACCGGCGAGGACGTCGCCACCTCGCCCTTCGTGATGGTCTTCGACCGGATCGGCATCCCCGGCGCCGCCCACATCACGAACCTGCTGGTGCTGGTCGCGGCGCTGTCGGCCGCGAACGCGAACCTCTACGCCGGCAGCCGGATCCTGCACTCCCTCGCCTCCGACGGGCTCGCGCCGCGCTTCGCCGGGCACGTCACTGCCCGGCGCGTCCCCGCCGTCGGCATCGCCCTGAGCTCGATCGGACTGATCGGTGCCGCGCTGCTGGCCTTCAGCGGCGTGGGCGGGGTGTTCGGCTACATGATGAGCCTCGTGGTGTTCTCGGTGATCATGGTGTGGGCGCTGATCCTCGCGACCTACATCGCCTTCCGCCGACGCGGCGAGCGGGGCGGCACCTTCCGCATGCCGGGCGGCGTGGTCACCGCGGGCGTCGGCCTGGTGGGCCTCGCCGCCGTCTTCGCGACCGTGTTCGTGCGGCCCAGCATGCAGGTCGCCGCGATGGTCGGCATCCCCGCGGTGATCGTCGCGACCGTCCTCTACGTGGTGGTGGGCCGTCGCCGCATCGATCCGGCCGACATCGACGCCGCCTTCGAGGAGGCCGAGTCGATGCGCTGAGCGTCGAGCGCCGAACCGGCCCGGAGTGGCGTTCGTTACTGTGCAGGATGTCGGCTTGGGCTCAGGGTTCGGCGGGGGTAACCTGAGGGAACCTTCGGCCTCGGCGCCACGAGACCCGGTGCCGGAGATACGCGCAAGTGGCGGAATTGGTAGACGCGCACGGTTCAGGTCCGTGTGCTGGCAACAGCGTGGGGGTTCAAGTCCCCCCTTGCGCACCGCGAGAGATCCCCTCTGACCAGCAGGTCAGAGGGGATTCTCCGTCTCAGGGCGGCGGGCGGAGCGCCCGGTCCCGCAGGACCGGGCCGGCCCGCTCTCAGTGCCCCGGCGCCGCCAGCAGCAGCTCGACGTTGCGGTCCTTCCCCTCGCCCTCCTGGGCCCGCTCGGCGTGGAGGTCGTTGAAGGACAGCTCCCGGTACAGGCTCGCCAGGCCCTCGCCCTGGTACGGGGCCTTCGCCTCGATCAGGGTGCTGAGCAGAGAGAGCGTCCCGTCGCGGTTGTCGACCACCTCGAGCACCCGCGCCTGCTGCGGGAAGTCCACGTGCGAGGCGGTGGTGATCTTCCAGTAGCGGCGCTCGGCGACGTCGTCGCCGTGCAGCGCGATCGTGTTGGTGTGCGTGTGGCCGTTGACCCACGCGAGCACGTTCGGGAAGCGGCCCAGCAGGTTCTCCACGTCCCAGCCGGCATGGCGCAGCTCACCGACGCCGGGCTCGAGCAGCAGGTTGTTCATCGTGTCCGGGGTGTGGTGGCTGAAGACCACGAAGTACGTGTCCTCGGACTGCGTGCGCTGCAGGCGCCCGATCCCGTCGTAGTAGCGGCTGGAGCCCTCCTCGAGGGTCTCCTCGAGCCAGCGGTACTGGGCGTGGCCCAGGGAGCCCTGCGTGAAGCCGGCACGGTTGGTGGAGTCCAGCGCGATGCCGACCACGCCCGGCGCGATCTCGAAGGTGTAGTAGCCGGTCGACTCGACCGCGTTCTCCTCGGTGAAGCCGTGCCCGGGGGTGCCGACGCGCGGGGTCTGGCCCAGATGGGCGCGGATGTACTCCTCGGGGGTGAAGGGCTCGCGGCGCTCGTCGGGCGTGACCTCGTACCGGCGCTCGGGGTCGAAGGAGCTGGAGAGCGCCTGGCGCTGCGCCTCGCCGGTGCCGCCGGCCTCCGCGGTGCGCACCTGCGCCTCGAGCTGCCGGTTCGCGGTCTCCGAGGCGAAGCCGGTGAACTTCCACGAGCCGGTGTACATCTCCCGCAGGACGTCCCAGTCCGTGGGGAGGGTTCCGCTGATCGAGTCGTCGTGGTTGCCGAAGACGCTGAACCAGGGGATGTCCAGGCCGGGGCTCGTGTGGGTGGTCATGGCGCCCGCGAGCAGCTCGGGCAGCTGCGGGAAACCGGCTTCGGCGTAGCGGTCCTCGACCTCGCCGCCTGGATGCCAGTAGTGGGTCGAGCCGCCCGTCTGCACGCCCTCCCAGGTCCCGTCGGCCCCGGTGTTCGCGGTGATCTCCCCGCCGTTCATGAGGGCGAGGAACCAGTCGAGCTCCACGTGCTCGTGGTTGTCGGTGTTGTCGCCGGTGGTGACCACGCAGTCGAGGTCGCGCCCGGTGTGGGGGCCGCGGCGCAGCTCGTTGACCCGCTCGATGAGGGAGACGGCGCCCTGGGTGGTCAGCGACTCCTGCGGGCGGAAGGCGGAGCCGGTGATGTCGTGGAGGAACTCGAAGCGCATCGGGGACTGGGCGTCGAGCACGTGCAGGTCGGTGAACTGGACGAAGGCCGCCAGCGGCACGCGGGTGTCGGCACGGGAGGCCTGCGGGGCGCGGTCCAGCGCGTCCTCGCGCACCTCGAAGGCGTAGCCGGGGCCGGCGGTGAGACGACGGTAGGAGTCGTTCTCCCCGGCCTCGGGCACCGCGGCGGCCTCGAGGGTGGTGCCGGTGGGGTCCAGGCCCGCGTCCTCCGCGAAGGCGCGCTGGTCGGGGAGGGCCGAGGCGGCGGTGCCGCCGATAGCGAGGCCCGCCCCGACCAGGAGGGTGCGTCGGCCGAGGGGAGGGAGGGCGAGCGATGAGTCGTGTCGGCGGGCTGGGGTCCGGGGTGCGTGGAGCATGCGCTCCACCCCAGCACCGGGAAGTGACCAGCCGGTGACGACGGGCTGAGCACTTGCCGTCGATCGCCGCCGCGGAGTGCGTCCCCCGGCCGCGCTCAGCGCACGGCGGTGCGGCGCAGGCGGACGTTGACGAACTCGCCCATGCCCCAGCGGCCGAGCTCGCGGCCGTAGCCGGAGCGCTTCACCCCGCCGAAGGGCAGCCCGGGCAGCGTCGTCCCGTGCTCGTTGACGTACGCCATCCCCACGTCCAGGCGGTCGGCGACCTCCTGCGCCCGGGCCAGGTCCTCGCTCCAGACGGAGCCGCTCAGCCCGAACGACACGTCGTTCGCCAGCTCCACGGCGTGATCGACGGACTCCGCACCGTAGATGACCGCCACCGGGCCGAAGATCTCCTCGGAGTAGGCGTCCATGTCGGGGGTGACCCCCGTGAGCACGGCGGGTCGCATGAACGCGCCCTCCCGGTCCAGCGCGTCGCCTCCCGTGTGCAGAGTCGCTCCCTGCTCGACGGCGCGGGCGACCTGCTCGACGACGCCGTCGCGCGCGCCGAGCGAGGAGAGCGGACCGACGTCGACGCCCTCGTCCAGCGGGTCCCCGAGCGTCGCGCCCTCGAACTCCTCGACGATCGCCGCGACGAACTCGTCGAGCCGTGCGCTCGGGACGATCATGCGCTTGGGGGAGTTGCAGGCCTGGCCCGCGTTCGACAGCCGCGCGGTGGCCGCCGCGCGGGCGACCCGGGCGATGTCGGCGTCCTCGAGCACGATCAGCGGGTCCGAGCCGCCCAGCTCCAGCACGGACTTCTTGAGGTGCTCCGCCGCAGTCCGGGCGACGGCGGCCCCTGCTCGCTCGCTGCCGGTGAGGGACACCCCGCGCACGCGCGGATCGGCGATCATCTCGGCGATCTGGTCGTGATCGGCGAAGACATTGACGTAGGCGTCGTCGGGGACCCCGGCGTCGTGCAGGATCCCGGCCATCACCTCGGCGGAGCCGGCGCAGATCTCCGCGTGCTTGAGGATGATCGTGTTGCCGGTCATCAGGTTGGGGGCGACGAAGCGGGCCACCTGGTAGTACGGGAAGTTCCAGGGCATCACGCCGACCAGCGGGCCGATCGGCTCGGTCTGCACGAGCGACTCCTGCGCTCCCTGCGGGTCCAGCAGCTCGTCCTGGAGCAGCTCGGGGCCGTGCGTCGCGTACCACCGGTAGATCGATCCGGCCAGCTCGGCCTCGCCGATCCCCTGTGCCAGGGGCTTGCCCATCTCGGTGGCGATCAGTCGTCCCAGCTCCTCTGAGCGGGAGTCGTAGGCGTCGGCGACGCGCTCGAGGATCTCGGCGCGTCGCTCCGGGGGCGTCCCCCGCCAGTCCGGGAAGGCGGCGTGCGTCCGTCGGAGCACGTCCTCCACGCCCGCGGAGTCCAGAGCAGGGAACTGCTTGTCGGTGCGTCCCGTGGTCGGGTTGGTCGTGGTGTATCCAGCCATGTCCCCACCCTGGGCGCCCACCCCGTGGTGTGTACAGTCCGAGGACCGATCGGTCGTCGATCTGTCAGAGGATGAACTCCAGCGGGTCGAACTCGTCGATGTCGATGATCCGCACGCGCGGCAGACGGCTCGTGAAGGCGTGCACGTCGTACTCGAGGTCGTGGAACTCGATCCCGGGGATGTCCTGCAGGTCCGTGGCCATGAACTCGCGGAACCCGACCAGCGCCGTGCGCCGGTCCGGGGTCGCCGCGAGGTCCGTCATCTGCGGGACGAAGTCCTTGTCGTGGCTGACCAGCATGACGTCCGCCGGGCGGTCCTGCAGCGCCTCGGCGGTGCGCTGGATCGCGATGTCCACGACCTTGCCCTCGCCGCGCAGCGGGATCGCCTTGTACCCCAGTGCGATCAGGGCCTGCACGAACCCGGAGGGGAGGCTGTCGCCGACGGCGAGGAAGAACAGGCCCCGCACCGGCTGGCGCCAGGCGTGCTCGGCGTGCTGGAGCAGCTTGTTCCAGCGGGGGCGCTCGTCGGACTGGGGTCGTCGGCCGAGCACCGAGACGCCGAGGGTGGCGTCGATGTTCTCACCGTCCACCAGGAGATACGTGGTGCGTGCGGTCATGAGGATGACCCTACTCGGTGCCGGGCGCGCGGTCGCCGGCGCGGCTGGTGCGTGCGGGCGCCCGCCGCGCGCGCCGATGAGCTCCGCACGACGTCGCCGTCGCCGCGAGATTCAATTCCGACGGCTCCTCCCCAGTCGCGCTTTTCCACATTCTTGAGGGTGCTCTTGACAATTCACGACGAGCGGGGATGGCGACGATTTCGGTGTTCTCGAGGATGGCCCTGTCCCGCGCACGTCCTCTCCGGTGCCGTCACCGTTCGGGACCCGTTCACGTCGGGCACGTGTTCCCGTCCCCGCAGCACCCCTGCTCGCGCCCACGCTCCAGCCTCGGAGCACCCTGCTCCCATCCCTGCCCCTGCCTCCGCTCCCACTTCCGCGGCGCCCTGCTCCCGCCGTCGAGTGACCGTCGCATGACGCGCCGGCCGCGACCTCTCCTCCCCGCACGTGAGTTATCCACAAATTCATCCCCATTGCGCCTGAGTCCTTCTGAAATGTCCGTTTCGACGGTATTGTATGAGGCGTTGGGAGTCTTGAACGAGATTCTCTGTCTCGGCAGCGGACGGCACCGAGGCCGTCCCGTCCACGGATCGGGGGAGGAGGGCGTGATGGGTGAGTTCGACGAGGGGCCGGAGGCCCCGTTCGAGTCCGAGTCCGACTGCGGCACGGGAACGGGCGCCGGCAGCGCTGCAGATGCGGCGACCGCCGACGAAGCCTCCCAGGGCAGCATCGCCACAGCCGAGACACCCGCCGTGACCGACGACGCGACGGAGCCCACCGCCCCGCGCTGGAGAGTGCGAGCCCGTCGGCCGTTGGATCAGGAGCAGCTGCTCGCCGAGGTGGAGCCCGGCACGATCGAGGCGTCGCGGGTGCTCGCCCTGCACCGCACGATGCAGACCAGGGCCCGCCTCTACGCCCACCAACTGCGACAGCTGGCGGTGTTCTTCCGCGAGGATCCCGAGACCGGCGGCATCCCCGAGAACGCGGACATGACCGGTGTGAAGGTCGCCGTGGGCCTGCGCACCTCCGCCGTCCGCGCCTGGTCGATGGTGCTGGACGCCCGCACCTCCGTGGACCTCATGCCGGCGACCTTCGTCCACCTCGCGCGCGGCGACATGCCCGAGGAGTTCCACCGCTACCTGCTGCGCCAGGTGCGGCGGCTGGACGATGCGCAGAAGGAGGCCGTGGACCGCCACCTCGCCGGGGTGGAGATCCCCGCGGTCTCGAAGGCCACCTTCGAGGCACAGGTCCGCCTCGCCGTGCGACTCGCGACCGCGGGCACCGTGCCCGAGCCGCCGCGGGCATCCCGCTCCGTCGAGCTGCTCGACGTCGACACAAAGGCCGGCACCGCCTCGCTCTACGTCACCGGCCCGATCCCCGAGATCCAGGGCCTCGCGCACCGGCTCGACGTCGCCGCGCGCACCGTCCAGAAGGCGCAGCGCGCCGCCCTGCGCGACGGCGAGGAGGGGCCGCTGCCCTTCGACATCGACGGCGACCTCGCCGAGCGTGGCCGCGCCCTCTCCCTCGCGACACTGCGCTACGCGATCCTCACCCACTCCGTGCTGGACATCGACCCGGTCCAGGAGACCCGCAGCCCCTACAAGATCCTCGTCACCGTGCCGGTCACGACGCTGCTGGGACTGGAGGAGACCCCCGCGATGCTCGACGGGCTCACCCCGATCCCGGCCGAGCTCGCCCGGGACCTCGCAGCCGGTGCGCCGACCTGGCTGAGGATCCTCACCGACCCGATCACCGGCGCCCCCTGCGACGCGGTCGCCGAGTCCTATGCGCCGACCGCACAGATGAGGCTCCAGCTGCGGATGCGCCACCCCGTCTGCGCCGTGCCCGGATGCGGGAGGCCCACCCGGCTCGCCGCAGAGGACGACCACATCCTCGAGTACGACCACGACCATCCCGACGAGGGCGGGCATACCTCGCTCGCGAACCTGCACCGGCTCTGCTGGCGCCACCACCAGCTCAAGACCGCCGGGCTCCTCGACCCCACCCGAATTCCCGACTCCAGCCGCGAGCTCGGCGGCTCACCCGGACCGGTCGCCACCGACTGGGAGATCGACGGCGGGATCCGTGCCCGCACCGTCGAACACACCGACCTCGTCACCCCGGTCACCGCCGAGGCACTCGAAGCCGCCTGGCGGATCCACCAGCGACTCCACGCCGAGGCGGAGCGCCACGCCGCCGCCGAGCGGGCCAGGCCACGACGAGAACGGGTCGACGAGCAGCGTCGCGAGGCGATGGCCATCGCCCACCCCCACCTGCGCAGCAGGCTCCGGCCGCCGGACCCCGACGCGATCGCCGCGCTCGGCGACCCGCCGTTCTAGCTCACCGGCCCTCGCCGGCGACCTTCACCGTCAGCCGTGCCGTCTCGCCGTTCACCGTGACCGTCACGGTCGCGGCGCCGCGGCGCAGCCCGGTCATCTCGCCGGTGCGCGGATCGACCCGGACGACGTCACGCCGGTCCGGCTGCTCGTCGCCCGCTCCGCCGGTCGCGATATGCACCCCGGTGCCGCCCCACTGGGCGGTGACCGGCCACGCGACCGGCACCTCCCGGCCGTCCTGCGTGAGCGTCGCCGAGACCTCCCCGACCTCGCCCGCCGCCAGCTGGTCCCGGCCCTCGATCGCGAGGGAGTCGACCCACGGGCGGGTCTCCGCCGCGAGCCAGTCGACCCGATCCGGCGTGGCGGGATTCCGGCCGACGACGCCCGAGGTCGGATCGATGCCCAGCATCGTCCAGCCCGTGAAGCCACCCGTCGCCGGCGTGCCCGCCGGGGACTTGCCCGAGTTGCCGTTCACCAGCGTGGTCACGCCCTCGACCGCGGCGACGTGGAACACGCCCGCATGGGCGTTCACCAGTGCGACGGACTTGCCCGTCGTGCGCCGGAACTCGGCGAGCTGCTCCTCGATCGCCCGCGCCTCCCGCTGGTCGGACAGCTGGCTCGACTCGCTCGGCAGCGGATCGGCGGTCGGGTGGTGGAAGAGCACGACCGCCCCGGTGAGCGCGTCGGACTCCGCCACCTCGCCCAGCTGCTCCTCGAGCATCTCGAGCTGGCCCAGGCCGTTCCCGGCGAGCGTGCCGGGGGGTCGCGGCGTAGCCTGGGGCGGAAGAGGTGAGCCGTGCCCGAGATCCATCAGAACTACGCCGCCGCGCTGCCCGAGCTCTCGACGCCGTGGCGGGCCGACGTCCCACCGCGCCCCGAGCTCGTCTGGCTCGACGAGGAGCTGGCGCGCGAGCTGGGCCTGGACCCCGACTGGCTGCGGGGCGAGGACGGGATGGCGCTGCTGACCGGGCAGATCGAGGGCACCGTCGCGCAGGCCTACGCCGGCCACCAGTTCGGCACCGCGAACCCTCAGCTCGGCGACGGCCGAGCGGTGCTGCTGGGGGAGATCGTCGACGCCCGGGGCAGGATCCGGGACCTGCATCTGAAGGGGGCGGGCAGGACGCCCTTCGCGCGGGGCGGGGACGGGAAGGCGCCGCTCGGGCCGATGCTGCGCGAAGCCGTGATCGGACGCTGGCTGCACGCCTGCGGCGTCCCCACCACGCGCGCCCTCGCCGTGCTCACCACCGGGGAGCGGATCGCGCCGCGCCAGGGCGTCACCGACGAGCCCGGGGCGCTGCTGGTGCGGGTCGCCGCGAGCCACCTGCGGGTGGGGACCGTCGAGTACGCCTCCTGGCACCTGGGGCCCGAGGTGACGGGGCGGCTCGTCGACCACGCGATCACCCGGCACCACCCGTCGGCTGACGGGCCGCTGGGACTGCTGCAGGCCGTGTCCGAGGCGCAGGCGGAGCTGGTGGCGCAGTGGATGCTGCTCGGCTTCGTGCACGGGGTGATGAACACCGACAACGTGGCGTTGTCCGGCGAGGGCATCGACTACGGGCCCTGCGCCGTGCTGGACGTGCACCGCCGCGGTGCCGTGTTCAGCTCGATCGACCGCGGCGGCCGCTACGCCTACGGCAACCAGCCCGGCATCGCGCTGTGGAACCTCTCCCGCTTCGCCGAGGCGCTGCTGCCGGTGATCGATGAGGAGCCGAATGCCGCGGTGGCCAGGGCGACGACGGTGCTCGAGGGGTTCGAGAGCAGGTATCTCGACGCGTACGCCGACGGGCTCGCGGCGAAGCTCGGCGTCCGCGGGGAGTGGGGCGAGGTGCGGGAGCTCGGGGAGGCGCTGTTCACCCTGCTCGAGGAGCAGCGGGTGGACCACACGGGGTTCTTCCGGGAGCTCGGCGGGGGCACGGCCGCGGGGCTGTTCGCGGAGCCGGCGCCGTTCGAGGACTGGTCGCGGCGCTGGGAAGCGCTGCGGAGCGACGGGGAATCGGCCGACGAGGCCCGTGCGGCGATGTGCCGCGCGAACCCGCTGTACGTCCCGCGCAACGTCCATCTCGAGGCGGCGCTGCGGGCCGCGCACCTGGGGGACACGGCACCGGTGCTGAGGATGCTCGACGCCGTGGGCTCGCCCTTCGAACGGCGGGAGGGGCTCGAGGATCTCGAGGGGCCGGGCGACGGGGGCGATGCCTTCCTGACCTTCTGCGGCACCTGAGGGGCGCCCCCGAACGGTCGGTCGAGCGGGAGGGCGACGACTGCCCGGCGGTGCTAGCGTCGACGGTGTTCCCGATGGAAGGAGAGCCCCCATGGCTGCCCTGAACGATCGACGCATCCTCGTGATGACCACCAACTTCGGCACCGAGTCCGACGAGCTGACGAAGCCGATCGCCGCGCTGCGGGAAGCGGGAGCGACCGTGACGGTCGCGGCGACGGAGCCCGGCGTCGTGAAGACGCTCGCCGGTGATCGGGACCCCGGCCCCGAGGTCCCGGTGGATACCACCTACGACCAGGTGAAGGCCTCCGACTTCGACGCCCTCGTCCTCCCCGGTGGCACCCTCAACGGCGACCAGCTGCGCGCCGACGAGACCGTCCAGCAGGTCACGCGGGCCTTCGCCGCGGACGCCAAGCCCGTCGCCGCGATCTGCCACGCCCCCTGGCTGCTCGTGGACGCCGGCCTCGCCGAGGGTCGCGACCTCACGTCGGTTCCCACGATCCGCGCCGACCTGGTCAACGCCGGCGCGAACTGGACCGATCAGGAGGTCGTCGTCGACGAGGCGGGTGGCTATCGCCTGATTACCTCGCGCACCCCCGATGATCTCGACGCCTTCAACGCCGCGATCATCGACGCGCTCACCGCCTAGGAGGAAGCCCATGACCGAGAGCTTCGATCCGACTGCCGCCGAGCCCGACGAGACGAGCATCGACGACGCCCTGGAGACGGACCGCGTCGTCTCCGAGGGGCGCGACTCCCGCAACGCTGATGGATACGGCTTCGACGAGGACGTCGCGCGCGGAGCCGACGAGTCCGCCGCCGCCGAGCAGGGCAACCGCGACGAGGACCGCATGGAGGCCGACGTCGACGACGAGCAGCTAGACCAGCTCGCCCGCGAGGACGGCGGGCTGGACGAGATCCTCCCCGAGCAGGAACCGCCCCTGCCCTGACCTGCGGCGACGCCGTCCCCGTTTAATCCGTTGCTCGCGGGTGTCGACGGGTCTACGTTGTGAGCACACAGGGAAGGAGGTGATCCGAGAAGTGATTTCTTATCGGACATGTGAGGTGGCTCGCCGCTGAGGCGACCGTTCATCCGGACGCGCAGCGAATACCACCGAGCTGCCGGGACCCCCAGGGGTCGGACCTCGTCCTTCCGACCAGCGCACCGCGCGACCTGGGGGTTCTTCCCTGCCCCGACGCCTGCGAGTCGATAGCCTCGTGCCATGACGACCTCGCCCCAGTACGGCTCCGTGGAGCTGATCTCCCCGCACCTCGACCAGAGCGCCGTGGTGCGCGGCGGCGCGCAGGACGCCCCGATCGTGCTGCTGATGCACGGGCTCGGCAGCGACGAGCGCGACCTCGCGAGCCTCGTGCCCTTCCTCCCGCCCGTCTTCGAGTACGTCTCCGTGCGCGGGATCTTCCGGTACGTGCAGGGCTATGCCTGGTTCGACATGCCCCTGGACCCGGATCGGCCCGAGGCGATCGAGTCCTCGGCCGCGGCCGTCGAGGAGTGGATCGCCGCGCAGGAGCGCCCCGTCGTCGGGGCGATCGGTTTCTCCCAGGGCGGTGCGGTCGCCCTCCAGCTCCTGCGCCGCGATCCGCATGCGCTCCGGTTCGTCGTGAACCTCTCAGGCTTCCCGTTCCCCGCCGCGATGGAGGGCGATGCCGCGCTCGCCGAGGTGCGTCCGCCCGCGCTGTGGGGCCACGGCGGGATGGACCCCCTCTACGACCCCGAGCGGGAGCAGGCGGTCCGCGAGTTCATGAGCGCGCACACCACGCTCGAGGAGGAGCGCCGCCCGCAGCTCGGGCACGCGGTCGACGAGATCGAGCTGCGGGCCGTCGCCGCCTTCCTGCAGCGTCGGACCGCCGACGTTGACGGTCGCTGAGCGCTCGCCCGCATTCCCTCCCGCCGTCCAGGGGGCGGGCTGTAGCATTCCTGCATTCCCCGCCGAGAGACGGCGGGGTTCCCCAGGAGCACCAGGAGATCATGAGCGCCGCCAGCGACGCCCCCAGTGACAGTCCCAGGCCTTCGGGCCTGCACTCATTCACTTCCCACGGGGGGATCCGTCCATGGATCTGATCGGTCCCCTCGTCTCGCTGGCGATCGGGCTCCTGCTCGTGCTGGCCTGCGGCGCCTTCGTCGCCGCGGAGTTCTCCCTGATCACGGTCAACCGCAATGACGTGGAGGCCGCCGCCGAGAGCGGCGACAAGCGCGCCGGCGGTGTCCTGCGGGGAATGAAGACCCTCTCCACGCAGCTCTCCGGAGCGCAGCTGGGGATCACGGTCACCAACCTCGGCATCGGCTTCCTCGCCGAGCCCGCGATCGCGGCCCTCGTCGGCCCGCCGCTCGTGGACGCCGGGCTCAGCGAGGTCGCGGCCCGCTCCGCGTCGGTCGCCCTCGCCCTGGTCCTCGCCACCGGCATGACCATGATCTTCGGCGAGCTGGTCCCCAAGAACATGGCGATCGCACAGCCGCTGCGCACCGCGAAGCTGGTCGTCGGCTTCCAACGCCTGTTCAGCACGATCTTCGCCCTCCCGATCCGCCTGTTCAACGGCAACGCGAACGCGGTGGTGCGGGCGCTCGGCGTCGAGCCGCAGGAGGAGCTGAGCTCCGCCCGCAGCGCCGACGAGCTGTCCGTCCTGGTCAAGCGCTCTGCCGACGAGGGCGCCCTCGCCGAGGAGACCGCCTCGCTGGTGCAGCGCACTCTCGCCTTCGGCGACCGTCGCGCGCACGACGCGATGGTGCCCCGCGGCAGGGTCGACTCCCTGGAGGTCGACCAGACGGTCGCCGACCTGCTGGAGCTCGCCCGCGAGACCGGGCACTCCCGCTTCCCCGTGCAGGACGAGGAGAACGAGATCGCGGGCGTCGCGCACATCCGCCACGGCCTCGCCGTCCCCTTCGATGAGCGGCCCACCACGAGGGTCGACGCCGTGATGGGACCGGCGACGTTCGTGCCGGACACGGTGCCGCTGGACGACCTGATGGACACCCTCCGCGCCGGCGGCCTGCAGATGGCCGTCGTCGTCGACGAGTTCGGCGACCACGCCGGCCTCATCACCCTCGAGGACCTCGTCGAGGAGATCGTCGGCGAGGTCCGCGACGAGCACGACGAGGAGATGGACGACACCCCCGAGCCCGACGGCTCCTGGGACCTCGACGCGCGCATGCGTCCCGACGAGGCGACCGAGCGGCTCGGCGTCACCGTGCCCGAGCACGAGGACTACGACACCCTCGGCGGCCTGGTCACGATGGAGCTCGGCCGCCTGGCCGAGGTCGGCGACGAGATCGTCGTGGACACCGACCCGGCGCCCGGCGAGGAGCCGGCGCGCCTGCGGATCGTCGTCGTCGAGATCGACGGGATGCGGATCGAGACCGTGCACGTGATCGTTGAGGCGGTGCCCGACGAGACGGATGTGCGGGCCGAGGACGAGGAGGTGGCCCGATGAGCGACTACGTCGGCCTGCTGGCCACCCTGGTCCTGCTGCTCCTGAACGCCTTCTTCGTCGGCGCGGAGTTCGCGCTGATCTCCGCGAGGCGCTCCGTCATCGAGCCGAAGGCGCTCGAGGGGAACTGGGCCGCGAAGGTCACGATCTCCGCGATGGAGCAGGTCTCCCTCATGATGGCGGGCGCCCAGATGGGCATCACCGTCTGCTCCCTCGCGCTCGGCGCGATCAGCGAGCCCGCGATCGCGCACCTGCTCGAGGGCCCCTTCGAGGCGATCGGCGTGCCGGGCGCGCTCACCCACCCGATCAGCTTCGTGATCGCGCTGTCCCTGGTCACCTATCTCCACGTCGTCTTCGGCGAGATGGTGCCCAAGAACATCGCGCTCGCCGGCCCCGAGCGGATGGCGCTGATCCTGGCGCCGGTGCTGATGGGCATCGTCACCGTGCTGCGGCCGCTGCTGTGGCTGCTGAACTCCATCGGCAACCTCGTGCTGCGGATGATGGGCATCGAGCCGAAGGACGAGGTCACCAGCGCCTTCACCCGCAACGAGGTCGCGGCGATGGTGAGCGAGTCCCGCGAGGGCGGACTGCTCGAGGACAACGACGAGGCGCTGCTGCTGGGCGCCCTGCGCTTCGAGGCCCGCTCGGTCGCGAACCTGGTCATCCCGCTCGAGAAGGTCTCGACCCTGCCCGAGGGCGCCACCGCCGCCCAGGCGGAGGCCGCGGCCGTCGAGGGCTACTCCCGCTTCCCCGTGAAGGCGGCCGACGGGCGCCTGACCGGCTACGTCCACATCAAGGACCTGCTCGACGCCGTCCAGGCCACGCGCGACGAGCCGATCCCCGCGGAGCGGATCCGGGCGCTGCCCCGGATCGGCGGCGACCAGCCGCTGCGCGACGCGCTCGCCGAGATGCAGGGCTCCGGCGCGCACCTCGGTGCGGCGACCGGTCCCGGCGGCGAGGTGATCGGCGTGGTCACCCTCGAGGACATGCTCGAGGAGCTCGTGGGCCAGATCCGAGACGACTCGCGCGCGTACGCCTGAGGACGGGCCCGACAATGGGGTCATGACGACCCCCGGCATCGGCCCTGACGAGAACCTGTGGACGGCCGCGGTGCGGCGCGATCCTGAGCATGCGGCCGGCTACGCCGCACGCTGGAAGCGCCTCGCCGCGGCCGGTCAGGACCTGGACGGCGAGGCGCGGCTGATCGACGCCATGGTGCCGCGCGGCTCGCGGATCCTCGATGCCGGGTGCGGCACGGGGCGGGTCGGCGGGCGCCTGGCGCGGGCCGGGCATGAGGTCGTCGGTGTGGATCTGGATGCGGATCTGATCGAAGTGGCACGGTCCGAGCAGCCCCGGGGCCGGTGGGAGGTGGGGAACCTCGCGGAGCTGGACCTGGTCGATGGGCATGGGGAGCGCGAGCAGTTCGATCTCGAGGTGTGTGCGGGGAACGTGCTGACCTTCCTCGCGGGGGCGGAGCGCCGGCCGGCGCTCACGGCGCTGGCCGCGCAACTTGCGCCGGAGGGTCGCCTGGTGGTCGGGTTCGGGCTCGACCGCGGCTACGCGATCGAGGACTTCACGGCCGACGCCGCCGCGGCCGGGCTCGTGCTCGCCCAGCGCTTCTCCACCTGGGACCTCCGCCCCGCCGCGGACGGCTTCCTGGTGGGGGTGCTCGAGAAGGCCTGACCACCTCGACTGCTCGTGCACGATCACGCTCGGGTGAACGCGCACCTCGGCGATCTCGCGCAGCGAGGAGGTGAGCCGCGCCACCTTCGTGGTCGGGCGCACGCGGCGACGGCGCTCGCGGCTACGGTGGCCCCAGCACACCGACGTGTCCCCGGCCCCGGCCGGGCCCATCGCAAGGGGCGCCGAATGAACGCATCGCTTCCGATTCCCCCGCCGCTGCCGGCCGCTGGCCGGCAGACGTCCGCGAGCCCCCGCCAGCGCCCCGCCGCGGAGCGTCCTGCGGCCGATGCGGTCCCCGTCTTCTTCATCTCCGACTCCACCGGCATCAGCGCCGAGACCATGGGCAACGCGCTGCTGCTGCAGTTCCCGTCGGTCCCCTTCGAACGTCGGCTGATCCCCTTCCTCCGGACCGTCGAGGAGGCTCGGGAGGTGCGCGAGGACCTCGATGCGGCGGCGGACAGCGAGATCGCGCCGCTGGTGTTCCTCACCGTCGTCGACGAGTCGGTGCGCCAGGAGCTGCTGCGCACCCGCGCACCCGTGATCGACTTCGTCAGCGGCCATCTCGCCCAGCTCGAGGCGCAGCTCGGCGTCACCGGCGATCACGCCCCCGCCCGGCTCCACGGTGTCGGCGACTCCCGCCGCTACAACCGCCGCATGCAGGCGGTCGAGTTCGCCATCGAGCACGACGACGGGCAGTCCGTGCGCGCGATCGAGAAGGCGGATGTCGTCCTCATCGCGCCGTCCCGCTGCGGCAAGACCCCCACCTCGATGTACCTCGCGCTGATGCACGGGATCTTCGTGGCGAACTACCCGCTGGTGGACGAGGACCTCGCCGGCGAGGTGCTGCCCGGCTCGATCTCCGCCGTCGCGGACCGCTGCTTCGGCCTGCTGACCTCGCCGGAGCGGCTGACCGCCGTGCGCTCCGAGCGCCGCGCCTCCTCCCGCTACGCCTCCCTCGAGCAGACCCGCTGGGAGCTGTCGAGGGCCCGCCGCGTGTACGACACGCACGGCATCGACTTCGTCGACTCCTCCAGCAAATCGGTCGAGGAGATGTCCACCCTGATCCTCCAGTCCCTGGCTCGCCGCGGCACCACCGCCCGGTGAGCGTCCCCACCCCGAAGGAGCAGCAATGACGCAGAGCATCCGATGGTTCTCCGAGCTCGGCATGGCCGATCTCGAGCAGGTCGGAGGCAAGAACGCCTCCCTGGGCGAGATGGTCTCGAACCTCTCCGCCCTCGGCGTCGCGGTGCCCGACGGCTTCGCGACCACCGCCGACGCCTATCGGGAGTTCCTCGGCGCGACGGGCCTGGCGGAGCGGATCGATCAGCGGCTGCAGGGCCTGGACACCGACGACACGATGGCGCTCGCCGAGGCGGGCCGCGAGATCCGGGCGCTGGTCATCGAGCAGCCCTTCCCCTCCGCCCTCGAGGAGGGGATCCGCGAGGCGTACTCGACGCTCGCCGCCGGCAGCGGCGAGGAGGCGTCCTTCGCGGTGCGCTCCTCCGCGACCGCCGAGGACCTGCCGGACGCGTCCTTCGCCGGGCAGCAGGAGACCTTCCTGAACGTGCGCGGCATCGACGACGTGCTGCTCGCGATCCGGGAGGTGTTCGCCTCGCTCTACAACGACCGGGCGATCGCCTACCGCGTCCACCACGACTTCGAGCACGCCGCGGTCGCGCTCAGCGCCGGCGTGCAGAAGATGGTCCGCTCCGACATCGGCTCCTCCGGCGTCATGTTCACCGTCGACACCGAGTCCGGCTTCGACCAGGCCGTGTTCATCACCTCCGCCTTCGGGCTCGGCGAGGGCGTGGTCCAGGGCGCGGTCAACCCCGACGAGTTCTACGTCCACAAGCCCGGGCTGCGCGAGGGCCGGCCCGCGATCCTCAAGCGGCAGGTGGGCGAGAAGGCCACCAAGATGATCTACACGACCGACACGGCCGTCGGCCGCACCACCGCCTTCGTCGAGGTGGATCCCGCCGAGCGGGTGCGGCTGTCCCTGACCGACGAGCAGGTCACCGAGCTCGCGACCCAGGCGCTGGTCATCGAGGAGCACTACGGGCGAGCGATGGACATCGAGTGGGGCCTCGACGGGGCCGACGGGAAGCTGTACATCCTCCAGGCCCGCCCCGAGACCGTGCAGTCCCGCGCCGGGAACACCGTGGAGAAGTACCTCCTGGCCTCCCGCGGCCCCGTCCGGGTCGAGGGTCGCGCGATCGGCGCCCGGATCGGCGCCGGCCCCGTCCGGGTGCTCGACACGATCGACCGCATGCACGAGTTCCAGCCCGGCGAGGTGCTCGTCGCCGACATGACCGACCCCGACTGGGAGCCGATCATGAAGCGCGCCAGCGCCATCGTCACCGACCGCGGCGGGCGCACCTGCCACGCCGCGATCATCGCCCGCGAGCTGGGGATCCCGGCCGTGGTCGGCACCGGCACCGCCTCCCGCGACCTGGCCGACGGGGACGAGGTGACCGTCTCCGCCGCCGAGGGCGACACCGGCTACGTGTACGAGGGGATCCTCGACTACTCGGTCTCCTCCTCCGAGGTCGACTCGATGCCGGCGCTGCCCACGAAGATCATGATGAACGTCGGCAACCCCGAGCAGGCGTTCTCCTTCTCCCGCCTGCCGAACGCGGGCGTGGGTCTGGCGCGGCTGGAGTTCATCGTGAACCGCCAGATCGGCATCCACCCGCGTGCCCTGCTCGAGCTGGACCGGCTGGAGAAGGACGAGCCGGAGATCGCCGCGCAGGTCAAGGAACGGATCGGCGCCTACGCAGGGCCGCGCGAGTTCTTCGTCCAGCGCGTCGCCGAGGGCGTGGCGACCATCGCCGCGGCCTTCCATCCGGAGCCGGTGATCGTGCGGATGAGCGACTTCAAGTCCAACGAGTACGCGAACCTCCTGGCCGGCACGCTGTTCGAGCCGGAGGAGGAGAACCCGATGATCGGCTACCGCGGCGCCTCGCGGTACCTCTCGGAGGACTTCGCCGACTGCTTCGCGATGGAGTGCGAGGCGCTGCGGTACGTGCGCGAGGACATGGGGCTGACCAACGTGAAGCTCATGATCCCCTTCGTGCGCACCCCCGCCGAGGGCAAGGGCGTGATCGACCTGCTCGCGAGCCACGGGCTGGTGCGCGGGGAGAACGGGCTCGAGGTGATCATGATGTGCGAGATCCCCTCGAACGCCGCGGTGCCGGAGCTGTTCCTCGAGCACTTCGACGGCTTCTCGATCGGCTCGAACGACATGACGCAGCTGACGCTGGGCCTCGACCGCGACTCGGCGCTGGTCGCCGACGCCTTCGACGAGCGGGACCCGGCGGTGAAGTTCATGCTGGGCCGTGCGATCGAGGCGTGCCGGGCGGCGGGGAAGTACGTCGGCATCTGCGGGCAGGGCCCGTCGGACCATCCGGATCTCGCCGAATGGCTGCTCGAGCAGGGCATCGCCTCGATGTCCCTGAACCCGGACACGGTGGTGGACACCTGGCTGCGGCTGGCGAAGCTGAGCGGCGGGCAGGGCGGCGGCGAGGTGGGCTGACGCTCTGACGCGTCGCGAGCTCCCCGGCGATCCGTCGCGCGGGGAGCTCGCGGCATGGTGGGCGAGGAGCGTTGCCGGGCGCGGTCGGGCCCTGCTCCGTCAGGCTGCTCCGTCAGGCCGCTCCGTCAGGCGCGGTCCTCGTCCTTCATCACCGGCATCTCGCCGGTGCGGGTGGCGTGGCTGCCGCCGCTAGGCTGCGAGGTGACGGTGGTGAGCAGGAAGGCGCAGTCCTCGAGCGCCTCGACGGCGTGGCGGAAGTGGGTGAGCGCATCGAGGTCGCCGGCGCGCAGCTCCGCCTCCTCCTGACCGGTCACGCGCACGCTGCCGCGCACCACCTGGATCGACGCGGCGGGCGGGGAGTTGTGCTCGGGCAGGCGCACGCCGCGGCGCAGCGCGATGACGCTCTGGCGCAACGGGCCGTCGCTCACCAGGACCTCCGCGTGGCGTCCGTTCTCGGCGGTGCGGGCCATGGTCATGGCCTTGGTGATCGCGTCGGGCAGGGCAGGCATGAGGTCCTCCTCCTCGGGAGCGGCGTCGGTCCCTTCCCAGTATCTCGCGGGGGGCGGGGTGCCGCTGTGGAACGGGGGAAGTCGAGCCGGGCGATCGGCCGGGCGCGGCCCGAGGGCCGCTGGTCATGACCGTCGGCAGAACGGTGTGCCGGGAGCGAGCAGCGGTGCTGTCGAAGAAATCGGCGTACGTGATGTACGTGATGTACGTGCTTTTCTGCAGCAGCCCCGCCGGTCGCTGCGGTCGCCGGTGCCGTTGTCGTCGCGTGGGGGCCGGGAGAGCGTCGGCACGGGCCGTGTCAGCTGGTCGCGAGACCTGCGGCGGCTTCCTTGGCGAGGTCGAGCATGGTGCGCTCGCTGATGCCGAGCACGCGGGCCGCGGCGGCGACGTCGCGGAACTCGGGTTCGCGGCGCACGACGGTGCCGTGCTGGTCGCGGGCGATCTTCACGGCGATGCGCTGGCCGCGCACCTCGACCTCGGTGAACTCGCGAGTGCGGATGACCCGGTCGACCCGGTGCATCCGCACGCCGAGGGTGCCGGTGCGGTCCATGAGCAGGGCCGCGGCGGGGCCTTCGGAGCCCTCGCGTATCAGTGCGTGGATCGTGACGGCAGGGCGGCCGTGCTTCATCGAGATCGGGACGAGCCAGGCGTCCAGAGCGCCCGCGTCCAGGAGCTCCTCAAGGACGCGGGGCCAGAGACGAGGGTCGAGGTCGTCGACGTTCGCCTCGAGCTGGAGGGCGGAGGTGGGGGTGGCGTGGGCGTCGGGCGGGAGATCGTCGGCAGCCAGCTCGTTCGCGGCGAGGGTGCTGGGGGCGGGGGCGGGGTCCGCTGCCGCGGGATCGGCCGGGGAGGGCGCGGTCACCTGCGGCGCCGTGGACCGGGGTGCGGTCGTCGGGAGCGCGGTGGAAGGCCGCCCGGCGGCGTGCGGCTCGGGGGTGAACGGGCGGCCGACGAGGACTCGGACGACGTTCGGGCGGCCGGGGGTGTCCTTGGTGCCGGCGCCGACGCCGAGCGCTTCGGTGGCGATCATCGGCTGGGGGCCGGCAGTCGCGGCGAGGCCGCGCAGGAGGGCGACGCCGGTGGGGGTCGCGAGCTCGCCGATGCCGGGGGCGACACCGGAGGGGACGCGCCGGCCGCCGTGCTCGTGCGGACCGCCCTGGGCGTGGGCGGGCAGGGCTGCGTCGGAGTCGGGGACGGGGACCGGGTCGTGGGAATGGGGATGGTCGTGCGCGTGGTCGTGGCTGTGGGAGTGCGCGTGCCCGCGCGGGGGAGGATCTCGCCGGCGATCGTCGGCCAGCCGAGGGCGAGGCGGGCGACCGCGGGGACCGGGACGGGGATGTCGCCGTGCGCGGCGCGGATCCGACCCGAGCCGACGGCGAGCACACTGCCCGTCGCCTCCTCGATGCCGAGCTGCCGCCACGCCTCGCAGGCCCCGATCACGTCGGCCAGGGAGTCCAGCGCCCCCACCTCGTGGAAGTGGACCTCGTCGGCCGGGACCCCGTGGGTCGCGCCCTCCGCCTCGGCGAGACGGCCGAAGACCGCCAGCGCCAGGTCGATCGTGCGCTCGGGGACGTCGCGGCCCCGCGCCTCCTCGAGCAGGTCCCGGATCGAGGCCCAGGTGCGATGCGGCGGGTCGTCGACCAGCACCTCCACGTCGACCTTCACCGCGCGCTGCCCGCCGCGGTCCACGTCGGAGCGGAGGAAGCGCACCGAGTCCGGGACCAGCGCGTCGAGCACCTGCTGGACGCCCGCGAGGTCCGCGCCGGCGTCGACGAGCGCGGCCAGCAGCATGTCGCCGGCGATCCCGGCGGTCGCGTCGACAAAGGCGGTGCGGGGGGTGGCGGGATCCATGACCGGATCGTATCGGCACCGCCTCCTCGGACCACCACGACGACGAGCCCCGGATCGGGCAGAATGCGGGGATGACCTCCGCTTCCGCTCCCGCGCCGCGCGCCCGGCTCGACGACCTCGTCGCGGGCACGACGCTGCAGTTCGGCCGCTTCGCGCGGGAGATCCGGGCGGAGCGGCCGGGGGATGTGCGGCTCGCGCTCGCCGAGATCGAGCAGGCCGTCGCCGACGGCGCGTGGGCAGTGGTGATGATCGCCTACGAGGCCGTCGCCGGGCTCGACCCCGACGCACAGGTCCATGCCGGGCAGGACGGACTGCCGCTGGTGTGGGCGGGGATCGCGGAGGCCCCGGACCCCGACCCCGCCCCGCTCACCCCCGCGGGCGGGTACGCGCTCGAGCCGTGGCGGCCGGACTGGACCCGCGAGGAGCACGCCGAGGCGATCGCGGCCGTGCGGGCGGCGATCGCCGAGGGCGACACCTACCAGACGAACCTCACCACCAGGCTCCGCTCGCGCCTCGTCGGCGACCCCTACGGCCTCTACGGCGACCTCGCCCACCGTCAGCGCGGCGCCCACCACGCCTATCTCGAGATCGGCCGCCACACGGTCGTCTCGGCGAGCCCCGAGACCTTCCTGACCTGGGACGGGAACGAGATCACCACCGCGCCGATGAAGGGCACCGCCCCGCGCACCGGCGATCCCGCGACGGACCAGGCGGCGCGGGAGACGCTCGCGACGGGGGAGAAGGACCGCGCCGAGAACGTCATGATCGTGGACCTGCTGCGCAACGACATGGCCCGGATCAGCGAGCCCGGCAGCGTCGAGGTCACCGAGCTGCTCGGCGTCGAGGAGTACCCGACGCTGTTCCAGCTCGTCTCCCGCCTGCGCTCCCGGCCCCTGCCCGGCACCGGGCTCGCGGGCGTGCTCGGCGCGATGTTCCCCTGTGGCTCGATCACCGGCGCCCCGAAGCTCTCCACGATGGAGCTGATCACCCGCCTCGAGCACACCCCGCGCGGCGTGTACTGCGGCGCGATCGGCGTCATCGCCCCGGGCCGCGAGGGGGAGCCCCCGCGGGCGAGCCTCTCCGTCGCGATCCGCACCGTCGTCATCGACCACGAGGCCGGCGGTGCTGCCGTCTACGGAGCGGGCGGCGGCGTGACCTGGGGATCCACGGCGGACGGGGAGTACGACGAGCTGCTGGTCAAGGCCGCCGTGCTGCCGACGGGGCAGCGCGAGCCCTTCGCGCTGCTGGAGACCTTCGCCGTGAGGGACGGTCGTGCGCAGCACCTCGAGCCCCATCTCGAGCGACTGCGCGGCTCGGCCGAGCGCTTCGGGATCGGGATCGACGAGGAGGCGCTGCAGGCCGCGCTCGGGCAGGTCGCCGCGCTCGAGGGCGAGCAGCTGGTGCGGCTGCGGCTGCGGCGCGACGGGAGCCTCTCCGTCGAGCCCCGCCCGCTCACTCCCGCGCCGGAGCCGGTGCGGCTCGCGCTCGACACGGTGCCGACGGTCTTCCCCGCCGGGCTCAGCGCCCACAAGACCACAGTGCGCGATCATCTCGACGCGGCGCGTGAACGGCACCCGGAGGCCGATGATGTCATCCTCCGCGGGGCTCACGGCCGGCTGGTCGAGACCACCATCGCGAGCCTCGCCCTGCGCTTGGACGGCACCTGGTGCACCCCGCCGCTCGTCGACGGCTGCCTCGAGGGGGTGGGGCGGCGCCTCGCGCTCGAGGGCGGGGAGCTCGTGGAGCGGGAGCTGACGGTGGAGGATCTGCGACGGGCGGAGGAGATCGCGGTCATCAGCTCCGCACGCGGGTGGCGTCGGGCGGTGCTGCGGGAGGGCTGACGACGACTGCCCGCCGCCTGTCCATGGGGAGTCCTCCCCATTCCCACCCCCGTCGGCCGCGCCTAACGTGCGCGGAGGAGTGGTGTGACGACGGGCGAGGGGGACGGTCATGGGGAATCGGGACGAGTCGGAGCAGGCGAGGACGCCAGGGGCGGGGCCGCGGGTGACCGCGCTGCCCGGGCCCTCGCGGCTGGTGCGGATCACCGAGGGGGCCTTCGACCGGGTGCGTGCGCTCGCGCTCGGGGAGGAGCCCGCGCCTGAGCTCACCGAGGAGCAGGTCGTCGAGCTCGAGCTCGCCGGGCTCCTCGTCGACTCCCCGGACGACGAGGATGCGCTCGTCCTCGACCAGCACTGGGAGCAGCTGCTGCGCAGCGGGCTGCGCTCGCCGGTCGGCGCCGAGCTCGTCTGCGTCGACGGGGACCGCGGCTGGACCACCACGCTGCGGATCGCCGGACGGTTCGTGCTGGTCATCGACCAGGAGCACGAGGTCAGCGCCGACGAGACGACGATGCGGCTCGGCCGACGCTCGAACGCCGTGCTGCTGGGCCTGGCGACCATCGAGCACCTCGGCGCGCTCGTGCGGGCCCTGGTCCCGCAGCGCCCCGCCTTCACCGACGCGGAGCCCGCCCCCGCCCCGGAGCACCTCGCCGACGCCCCGTCGACCGCGCAGGTGCAGATGGTCGTCGTCTCCTCCCCGACCCCGGAGGAGACCACCGTCGGCGGCGGCTCCTGGTACGCGCTCGGACAGCACGGCGAGCAGCTCGCCCTGCTGGTCCCCGGCGAGGACGGCGCCGAAGTGCGCGAGGCCGCACCCGGCTCCCTCGCCGACGCGCTGTGCGCGAAGGTCATCGGCGCGATCGACCATGTCACCGCTCACGCCGCGGGGAGGGCCGCCTGATGAGCTTCCAGGGCATGGACACCGAGCAGGTCACCGGACAGTCCGAAGCGCTCGCCCGGGCGGCGCAGCGCCTCGAGGGACTGCTCGGCGACCTCGACGGCAGCGTCCGGTCGGTCGCCTGGGTCGGCCCCGACGCCGACGCCTTCCGCGAGCAGTGGGGGAGCACCCGCCGCGAGGGCGAGTCGCTCGTGATGCCCGGGCTCGAGGACCGCTCCCGCGAGCTGCAGCAGCACGTCGAGGAGCAGGACCGGGCCTCCGAGGACGGCGACGGCGGCTGGTTCGGCGACATGATGGACTGGCTGGGGGACAACGCCGGCGACGTCGTCGACGCGATCGGCGACGGGTTCGACTGGCTCGGGAACCGCATCTCCGACGGCGCGGACTGGCTCGGCGACCGGGTCGGCGAGGGCCTGGACTGGTTGGGCGATCGCGTCCAGGACGGGAAGGACCTGGTCAGCACCGCGATCGACGCCGTGCGGGACTTCGAGTGGCCGCGCTTCACCGAGGTGCTGGTCGACGGGGCCACGGGGCTGGTCCGCGGGGCGAACGGACTGGTCGAACTCGTGACCGGGGTGGACCACCACTGGGGCGACGACGGCACCGGCTACGCGGACGCGCCCGTCCCGGTCACCGGCGAGGAGTCCGGCCTGGTGCCCCCGAGCGACCTCTCCCAGATCATCGCGAACACCCAGCAGACCTACGGCGACAAGGAGACCGGCGAGGTCTCGATGAGCGTGGTCGGCAACCCGCCCACCGGCGTGATCGTCAACATCCCCGGCACGGAGCAGTGGGGGCTGCGTGCCGGGGACAACCCGATGGACCTCACCGGCAATGCGCTGCAGGCGGGCTCCGGCGGCTGGTCCGCCGGCTCCCAGGCGACGGCCGACGCGATTGCGCAGCTCTATGCGGACAACGACATCCCGCCCGGCACCCCGCTGATGCTGGGCGGCCATTCGCAGGGCGGCATGATCGCCTCGAGTCTCGCCGCGAACGAGGACTTCGCCTCGCAGTACAACGTCACGAACGTCATGACCTACGGTTCGCCGGTGGACAACTACTCGGTCCCCTCGTCCGTGAACCAGCTGAACATCCAGCACGGGTCGGACCTCGTGCCCCGCATCGACGCCGAGGGCTCGTACATGGGGCCGATCGTGCCGGGGCCCAAGGGCATCCCGATCCCGCTGCCGGTCCCGAGCCCCTCCGAGCTGCTCGCGAACCAGAACATCGGCTCCGGCAGCACCACCACGGTGACGCTCGACAGCCCCGGCTCGAACATCTTCGACGTCGGCACCAACCACAGCGGCGCCGAGTACCAGAACTCCGTCCAGACCCAGCTGCAGGACCCGAACTCGGCGCTCTCCCAGTACAACCGGGACCCGAGCCTCGCACCCTTCCTCACCGGAGATCCCGGCAACGTCCAGCACTACAGCTCTGGCGTGCACCGTGAGAACTGAGGCGGCGCGCGGTGACGGTGGGGGATGATGGGCCGATGAGAGGCGTCGGCCGCAGAGGAGTGCTCGTGGGGATCGTGGGAAGCCTGCTCGCCGCCTGCGGACTCGGCGGGCGCAGCGACGTCGGCGCCGTGCAGGACGCGCTGCGCACCGCCGTCGAGGCGCTGCCCGAGCACCTGGATGGCCTCGTGCAGTTCCAGGACTCCACCAGCGCCGGCACCACCATCGGCGGGGTGCTCGTGCTGGAGGGGGAGGACCGGGCCGGCGTCGAGAAGTCCCTGCTCACGGTGCTGGAGACCGTCTCCCGCACCTACCGCGAGCAGCCCGGGGTGCGACGGGCCTTCGTGCGGATCGAGGCGCATCCCGAGGGCGATGCCGCCCTGCGGGTGCTCGCCGCGGACGTCGTCGAGCCGGCCTCCGGCGCGAACGTCACCACCGACGACCTCGAGGCGCAGCTCGGCGGCTGAACGCTCTGCTCAGCTGGCGGTGCCGGTCAGAAGCGGTGCCGGTCAGCGGGCGATGTCGAGCTGCCCGACCCAGGAGATCGGGGAGACCCGGCCCTCCTCGAGCTGGTACTGGCAGCCGACGATCCCCAGCCGCCCCTCGGCGACCGCGTCGGAGATGACGGTGGACTGGCGCATGAGGGCGTTGACCGTCTCGTCGAGGTGGCGACGGCCCACGGCGTCCACATCGATCAGCGTCGGCTCGACGTAGGGGCTGACCTGCTGGGTCGCGAACCACTCCTGCTGCACGGCCGGGCGGATCTCCTCGAGCTCCTTGCGGATCGCGGGGGTGACCTCGCTGGGGTTCGCGGTGGTCTGGTCGATCGCGGCCTTCACCGCGCCGCAGGAGCCGTGGGCGAGCACCACGATGACGGCGACGCCGAGCTCCGCGACCGCGAACTCCATGGTCGCGACCGTGTTCTCGTTCGCGATCTGGCCGATGTTGCGCACCACGAAGAGGTCGCCCAGGCCGCAGTCGAAGAGGATCTCCGCTGCGACGCGCGAGTCGGAGCAGCCCAGGAACGCCGCGTTCGGCGCCTGCGCCCCGGTCAGCTCGGAGCGACGGGCCGCGTTCTGCTGCGGGTGGCGCAGCTCCCCGGCCATGAACCTCTCGTTCCCCTCGGCGAGGGCATCCCAGGCCTGCTGGACGGTGACGCGGGGAGTAGTCATGGGGGCGATCCTTCGTGGTGGGGTCCGCCGGGCGGGTCCGCTCGGCGCAGGGGCGCGACCTCGCGGGCTCACGCCCCGCCGCAGGATACTCCCGCGTCCGCTCCGGCTCCGTGGCGTCCGCCGTGAGGGCGTCGCCTCAGGCCTCGTGCAGCGGCGGAAGCGCGTCGGCCGCGGTGGGATAGCTCGGCTGGGCGCCCTCGCCGGTCGCCGCGAAGGCGCCGACGCGGGAGGCGAGGCGGGCGGCGGTGGCGAGATCGTCGCCGCGCGCGAGTCCGAGGGCGAGCGCGCCGATGAAGGCGTCGCCGGAGCCGGTGGTGTCCACGGCCTCGACCGGGGCGGGCGGGATGCGGCGCACGCCGGCCTGGTCGGCGACCAGCGAACCGTCCGCGCCGAGGGTGAGGACGGCCGAGGGGATCCCCGCCGCGCGCAGGGCGGCGACGACGGCCTCGGGATCCTCGGGTGCCTCCTGGCCGGGGGCGAGCTGGGCGAGGACGAGCCCGGCCTCGTGCTGGTTCACGACCAGCGGGTCCGAGGCGCGCAGCACCGCCGGATCCAGCTCCATCACCGGGGCGGGGTTGTGGAGGAACCGGCCCGTGACCAGCGCGGGCAGCGCCTCGATGCCGTCCCGCGGGATCTCCCCCTGGCACACGACGATGCGCGCTGCGGAGATGACCTCGGCCGCGGCCCGGACGCGGGCGGCGTCCATGGCGTCGTTCGCTCCCGCGATGACGACGATCGAGTTCTCGCCGTCCTCCGCGACCGTCACGATCGCCAGTCCCGTCGGCCCCTCGATCTCCGCGACATGGCCGAGGTCGACGCCGGCCTCGCGCAGCGCGGACACCGCCGCCTCCGCCTGGACGTCGGAGCCGACGGCACCCACCATCGCGACCCGTGCGCCGAGGCGCGCGGCGGCGACGGCCTGGTTCGCTCCCTTGCCGCCGGGCAGCATCTGCCCGCCCGTGCCGTGCAGCGTCTCCCCGGGCCGGGGATGGCGCTGCACCTGCGCGAGGAGGTCGACGTTCACGGAGCCGACGACGACGATCGTGCCGTCGGGCGAGGAGGCGGTCGCAGCGGTCATGACGGGAAGCCTACGGTCAGGCGGCGTGGTCTACGCAGGTCCTCGCCGTCGGCCGGACCTCGAGGCGGGCGCGCGGGATCGGCCGCCCGCACACCTCGCAGATGCCGTAGCTGCCGTCCTCGAGCCGCTGCTCGGCGGCGTCGAGATCGACGAGGTGCTGCTCGGCACCGGCCAGCAGGGCCTCGGTGCGGGAGCGGTCCACGGCGGTGGTCTGCCCCTCGGGGTCGTGCTCATCGTCGGTCGAGGTCAGCGCCATCCCGTCGAGGATCGCGGCGTAGTCGCGCCGGAGCGCCTCGATCCGCTCGCGGGTGCGGGTGCGTTCGGCCTCGAGCAGGCCGCGGAGGTCGTCGGAGACCACTCAGCCCTCGCTGCCGGAGATGTTGACCTGCCACACGACGCCGAAGCGGTCGGTGAAGGCGCCGTAGACATCGCCCCACATCTGATTCTCGAGCGGCATCGTGATCTCGCCGCCCACGGACAGCTTCTCGTAGGCGCTGCGCAGCACCGCCTCGTCATCGCCCATCAGGGAGAGGGTGACGTTGGTGCCGCGGGTGTACTCGCCCATCCCCTCGACGACGTCGGAGACGTACAGGCGGATCAGGTCGGTGACCTCGAGAGAACCGTGCATGATCTTGTCGGCTGCGGGGTCGCCCTCGGGGACCGCCTGGAACTCCCCGAAGGTGGCGAACTGGGGCGTGGCCCCGAGGGCCTCGCCGTAGAACTCGAACGCCTCGCGGGCGTTGCCGTCGAAGTTGAGGTAGGGGTGCAGTGCGGCGGGCATGGCGGACGTCCTCCTCGTCGTCGGCGTCGGCGCGGTGCCGGGCGCTCGGGGAGAGCGTAGGCACAGGGGCCGACAGTCCGCCACGGGTGATGCGACGGACAGCCCCTGACCTGCGGTCGCCCCCTGCGTACGCTCGTCCGCGTGACCTCCTCGCCCCCGCTCTCCCTGCGCCGACGCCGCTTCGCGCTGTATGCCCTGTTCCTGCTGCCGGGGCTGAGCATGTCCGCCTGGGTCACCCGCACCCCCGCGGTGCGGGACCTGCTGGATGCCTCCACTGCGCAGATGGGGTTGGTGCTCTTCGGCCTCTCGATCGGGTCGATGCTCGGGATCCTCTCCTCCGGACCGCTCGTGATGCGGTTCGGCACCCGGCCCGTGGTGCTCGCGGGCTCGACGCTGGTGGTCGTCGCGCTGCCCACGATCGCGCTCGGCGCCTCGATGGGACAGCCGCTCCTCACCGCCTTCGGGCTCGCGCTGTTCGGCGGCGGGATGGGCGGCGGCGAGGTCGCCATGAACGTCGAGGGCGCCGACGTCGAGAGGCTCGGCGGGCGCTCCTTCCTCCCCTCCCTGCACGGCTGCTTCAGCCTCGGCACCGTGATCGGGGCGGTGCTCGGCATCCTCGCCAACGGTGCGGGCTTCCCGGTGGTGCCGCATCTGGTGGCGACCGCCGCCGTCGGCGCGGGGCTGCTGCTCTGGGCCATGCGCGCGATCCCCGTCGGGACCGGGAAGGTCACCGCCGACGAGCGCGCCGCGCAGGCGGCGACGCCGCGGCCCGCGATCTGGAAGGACCTGCGGCTGGTGTGCATCGGTGGGGTCGTGCTCGCGATGGCGCTCGCCGAGGGCACCGCCAACGACTGGCTGCCGCTGATCATGGTCGACGGGCACGGCGTCGGCGCGACCATGGGCTCGCTCGTGTTCGCGCTGTTCGCGGCCTCGATGACGATCGGCCGCTTCTCCGGCGGGCCGATCGTGGAGCGCGTCGGCCGCTCCCGCGTGCTCCTGGTCAGCGCCCTGTTCGCCGCGACCGGCCTCGCGCTCATCGCCTACGTGGACAGCCAGGCCGTGGCCGTCGTCGCCGTCGTGCTCTGGGGGCTCGGCGCCTCCCTCGGCTTCCCCCTCGCGCTCTCCGCCGCCGGGGACTCCGGCCCGGACTCCGCCGCGCGCGTCGCCCTCGCCTCGGTGATCGGCTATCTCGCCTTCCTCGTCGGCCCGCCGACGCTCGGATTCCTCGGCGAGGAGAACGGGCTGCGCGGCGCGCTCGTCGTCCCCCTCGCGGTCGCGCTCCTCGCGGCGGTGCTCAGCCCCGCCACCGCGACGCGCAGGACGACGGCGGAGGAGCAGCTGGAGTCCATGTCCGGGCGGTGAGGGCCGCTCGGCGCCTACGCCTTCGGGCGATCCCGCGACGTCAGCAGCAGTCGCTCCCGCTCTCCCTGTCGCCCACGAGGGCGGAGACGGGCTGTGCGCAGGCCTCGCCGCGCCACGCCTCGAGCCCCTCCCTCACCGCGAAGGCGGCGATGACAAGAGCGGCGACCGAATCGGCCCAGGCCCAGCCCAACAGGCTGTTCGCCAGCAGGCCCAGCAGCACGGCTCCGGAGAGATAGGAGCAGATCAGTGTCTGCTTCGAGTCGGCCACGGCGCTGGCCGAGCCGAGCTCGAGCCCCGTGCGTCGCTCGAACCAGGAGAACGCTGGCATGATCGCCACGCTCACCGCGGCCAGGGCGATGCCGACCAGGGAGCGGTCGGCCGCCTCCCCGCCCAGCAGCGAGCGCAGCGCATCGACGGTGACGACGGCGGCGAGGCCGAAGAACGAGAGGGCGATGACCTTCAGCGCCACCCGTTCACGACGGTGCGGATCGGGGCCCGCGAACTGCCAGGCGACGGCCGCGGCGGAGAGCACCTCGACGAGCGAGTCGAGGCCGAAGCCGATCAGCGCCGCGGAGGACGCGGCACGGCCCGCGGCCAGGGCGATGACCGCCTCGATCACGTTGTAGGTGATCGTCGCGGCGACGATCAGGCGGATGCGGCGCTGGAGGATCCGTCGGCGGTCCGGGGCGAGGGCGGGCGTCAGAGGCATCGGCACTCCTCGCCGGTGCAGCACTCCGGATCGACCACGAGGGTCAGGCGCATGAGGTCGCCGAGAGCCTCGCCCAGCAGGGGTTCGCTCAGTCGGTAGCGGGCGGTGCGGCCCTCCCGCTCGGCCGTCACGAGCCCGCATCCGCGCAGGCAGGAGAGGTGGTTCGAGAGCTTCTGCCGGGAGACGCCGAGGGCGTCGGCGAGCTCGGAGGGGAGGGCCGGCGCCTCGCGAAGCGCCAGCAGCACGCGCGCCCGGGTGTCGTCGGACAGGGCGTGGCCGAGGCGTGCGAGGGACGCGGTGTGGCTGAGGGTCACGGTCTCCAGCATGCCACGACAGTACAGCAATGCCTGTACTGTCGCGAGCTCACCTCAGCCCCCGAACAGCCCGCTGAGTTCGACCTCCGAGACGATCCATCCGGCGCTGGTGGTCAGGAGGAGCATGCCTGCGAGGATCCAGCCCAGCATGGCCAGCAGGTTCAGGAGGATCCCCCAGCCGGCGCGGCCGCGGGCGAAGGGCTCGTCCCCGCGGGACATGAACCCGAGGACCAGCCCGAGGACCGGAGCGATCAGCGTCCATCCCGCCAGCAGCGAGCAGATCCCGAGCAGCAGGCTCGCGGTGCCCTTGCCGGTGCCGTGGTGGACGGCGGGTGCGTACGTGGCGGTCACGGGAATGCCCTCCTCGTGGTCGATGCGCGCCCAGATGCCTGAGCGTGGTCGCCAGCGTAGGAACGGGGCGGGGGCCGACGGATCGGACCGCGGGATGGCGAAGGGTCCCCCTGCGGTCTGATCTCCACGAGGGCCGTGGTCGCCGCGGGGTCGTCGTACTGCCGTGACGGGACCGACCAGGAGGCCGCTGCTCATGGATCGCACCCAGGTTCCGGACGTGCCGCTCTACGTCCTCGCCGACCCGGAGGGCAACGCCCGTTCTGCCTGCCGGTGGGGTGAGCCGTCGTCACCAAGCGCAGTCCTCCGGGGCCGGACCGCCCGGGCCGGGGAGGATCTCGTCGAGAGCCGCGAGGTCGTCCTCGGACAGCGCGATGTCGACCGTCTCGATCGCGGAGTCCAGCTGCTCCATGGTGCGCGGGCCGATGATCGGACCGAGCGCGCCCGGTCGGTGCAGCGCGCGGAGCGGTCCACGTGGTGCACCTGGTGGAGGTCGATGTGGTCGGTCTGCAGGCGGCGCAGGGACGCGTCGACCGCGCGGCGGATGTTCAGCGCGGAGAGGTCGCGGTCGTTCGCCCCGGGACCCTTCTCGCCGAACACCTTGGTGGCCAGCACGATCTCTTCGCGCTTCCCGGAGCGCTGGAGCCGGCGGCCGACGATCTCCTCGGTGCGGACCTTGTGGTCCTTTGTGGCGTCGCGATCGCGAGCAGGATCCGCGGCAGGAAACCCTGTTCCCGGAGGGTGGTGGAGGACCAGGGCCGCCCGGTCCGTGGGGGGCCGCTCAGCGCCAGGCCGCGGTGACCTCGTCGAGGTGGGCGGCCAGGGCGGCCTGCAGCAGCGGGCCGAAGCTGACGCGGCGCACGCCGAGCTCCGACAGTCGGGCGAGGGCCAGGCCGTCCGGGATCGCGCCCTTCGCCGGATGGGCGGTGACGTTCAGCGGCGTGCTCACGGCGGCGAGCAGCGCCTCGAGCGTCGCGGTGTCCGGCACGCCCACCGGGTAGAGCGAGTCCGCCCCCGCCTTCTCGAGCAGGTTCAGCCGCGTGATCGCCTCGGCGAGCCGATCCGGGATCTGCTCGTCGGTCGCGAACACGTCGGTGCGGGCGTTGATCACCAGGCGCACCCCGGCCTCGTCGGCCGCCCGGCGGATCCCCGCGATGTAGTCGGCATGCTCCTGCGCTCCGCGCAGCCGGTCCTCCGAGTGGACGGTGTCCTCGATGTTGACGCCGACGGCGCCCGCCTCCAGCACTCGCTCGACGAGTTCGGCGGGGGCGGTGTCGTAGCCGGACTCCATGTCCGCCGAGACGGGGACGTCCACAGCCCCGGCGATGCGGGCGATGCCGGCGAGGGCCTCGGCGAGGCTCATCTGCTCGCCGTCGCCGGAGCCCAGCGAGTCGGCGAGAGGGTGGCTGCCGATGGTCAGCGCCTCGAAGCCGGCCTCGACGGCGGCACGGGCGGACCAGGCGTCCCACACAGTGGGGAGCACGACAGGGGCGGGCTTGTGGTGGAGGGCGAGGAGGGTGTCGGCGCGTGCGCTCAGCGATGTCATGCGGCCAGGACACTCCACGCGGTGCGGTCGGTCAAGGGGTGTCGGCGCGTCGAGCTGCCGGCTCGACCGTGCGCGGCTCAGGCATGCAGGGGGCGGGCGGCCTCGCGGGCCTGCACGACGGGGCTCTCCATCTGGATGGTGGCGTGCTCGAAGGCGACGGGGAAGTGGGTCCGCACGCACTCGTGGACCTCCTCGAGGATCTCCATCGCATGCGCCGAGCCGAAGCACTCCTCGGCCACCACCACGTGGGCGGAGAGGATCGGCAGGCTGCTGCCGACGTTGGAGGCGTGCAGGTCGTGGACGTCCTGGACGTGCTCGAGGGCGAGCAGGTGCTCGCGCACCTCGTCGAGGTCGACGCCCTCGGGGGTGTACTCCATGAGGATCCGCAGGGTGTCGCGCAGGATCCGCACCGCGCGCGGCACGATCAGCGCCGCGATGAACAGGCCCGCGAGCGCGTCGGCCTGCTGGAAGCCGGTGAAGCGGATGACGAGCGCCGCGACGATCACGCCGAGGGAGCCGAGCGCATCGTTCGCGACCTCGAGGAAGGCCGCCTTCATGTTCAGGCTCGCGTCCTTGCCGCCGGCGAGCACGAGGATCGCCACCAGGTTCACCGCGAGGCCGACCGCGCCGAAGACGAGCAGCTCCGTCGAGGCGATCTCGGGCGGGGAGGCGAGGCGGCGCAGCCCCTCGACCGCGGTGTAGGTGCCGACGACGATCAGGAGCGTCGCCTGAGCCAGCGCCGCGAGCACCTCGATCCGGGCGAAGCCCCAGGTGCGGGTGGGGCTCGCGGGGCGCAGCAGCATCGTCGCCGCGATCAGCGCGACGAGCAGGCCGGAGGCGTCCACGAGCGCGTGCGCGGTGTCGGTGAGCAGGGCGAGGGAGCCGGTGACCACGCTGCCGACCGCCTGGGCAAGGACGATCAGCGCCGTCAGCCCGAAGGCGATCGCGAGGCGGGTGCGGCCGGTCGTCGGGGAGGCGTGGCTGTGGCCGTGGCCGTGGGTGTGCGAGGCGGTCATCGCGGACCGTCCCCGTCGAGCGGGTCGCCCACGTCGCGCATGGTGCCCGCGTCGGGCGTGCGTTCCGTGCCGGCGGGGCCGCCGCCGACGCGCGGATCGTGCAGGTGCTCGTGGACCGTCGGTGACGCGCCCGCGCCGGAGAGCATCGCGCTCGCGAGGCCGAGCAGGGAGTGCAGGCGCCCCGGGTCGGTGAGCGAGAACCACGAGGCGCGGCCCTCGCTGCGCAAGCTGATCAGGCCGCAGTCTCGCAGGCAGGCGAGGTGCTTGCTGACCGTGGACTGGGCCAGGTGCAGGTGGTCGACCAGATCCCGCACCCGGTGCTCGCCGGTGGAGAGGTGCTGGAGCAGGGTGAGCCGGGTCGGCTCGGCCAGCGCGTGGAAGAGCGCGGCCTGGGACTCGTCCACGTCGAAGAGCGGGGGAGAGGATTCCATCGGCATCGCCATGCGGCGATCATATCGTCAAATGGCGATGAAAGGGAGGGGTGGGTGACGATGGAGACGCGCGGCGAACACCCCTTCCCTAATACCCCCTAGGGGTATACCGTCGAGGCATGAGTACCCATCATGAGGGCCACGTCGACCACCGGGATCATCACGGCCAGGACGAGCACCACGAACAGGGTGAACACCACGACCAGGGTGAGCACCACGAACAAGGCCACCACGAGCATGGTCACAGCGGTCACAGCGGTCACAGCGGTCACAGCGGTCACAGCGGTCACGGTGATCATGTCGCCCAGTTCCGCCGGCTGTTCTGGATCATGCTGGTGTTCGCGGTGCCGGTCGTCGGGCTCTCGCCGATGTTCGCGGACCTGATCGGCTACACGATCCCGGACGTGCCGGGCCTCGGCTGGATCGCACCGATCCTCGGCACCGTCATGTACGTCTGGGGCGGGAAGCCGTTCCTCAGCGGCGGGCTCTCCGAGCTCCGCTCCCGCGCACCGGGGATGATGCTGCTGATCAGCCTCGGCATCACCGTCGCGTTCCTCGCCTCCTGGGGCTCCCGGCTGGGACTGCTCGATCGCGAGCTCGAGTTCTGGTGGGAGCTCGCGCTGCTGATCGTGATCATGCTGCTGGGGCACTGGATCGAGATGCGTTCGCTCGCGCAGACCTCCTCCGCGCTGGACTCGCTGGCCGCGCTGCTGCCCGATGAGGCCGAGCGGATCGAGGGGGACCAGCTGGTCACCGTCGCCCCCGCGGACCTGCGCGCCGGAGACCTCGTGCTGGTGCGCCCCGGCGCCTCCGTCCCCGCGGACGGCACCATCGTGGAGGGCAGCGCGGACGTCGACGAGTCGATGATCACCGGCGAGTCCCGCCCCGTGACCCGCAGCGCGGATGACCGCGTGGTCGCCGGCACCGTCGCGACCGATTCGAGCCTGCGCGTCGAGGTCACCGCCACCGGGGAGGAGACCGCGCTCGCCGGGATCCAGCGCCTGGTCTCGGACGCCCAGAGCTCCTCCTCCCGCGCTCAGCGGATCGCCGACCGCGCCGCCGCCTGGCTGTTCTGGTTCGCTCTCGGCGCCGCGGTGCTCACCGCTCTGGTCTGGACGCTGCTGGGCATGCCCGACCAGGCCGTGGTCCGCACCGTGACCGTGCTGGTCATCGCCTGCCCCCACGCACTGGGGCTGGCGATCCCGCTGGTCGTCTCGATCGCGACCGAGCGCGCGGCCCGGGCCGGGGTGCTGGTCACCGACCGTCTCGCGCTCGAGGGCATGCGCACCGTGGACACCGTGCTGCTGGACAAGACCGGCACCCTCACCCGCGGCGAGCCGGAGCTCTCGCAGCTCGAGGTCGCCCCGGGCGCAGGTATCGGGGAGCAGGAGCTGCTGGGCCTCGCCGCCGCCGCGGAGTCCGAGAGCGAGCACCCTCTGGCCGGCGCGATCCGTCGGCGAGCGGAGGCCGACGGCGTGGACGTGCCCGGCGCCTCCGAGGTCTCCTCCTCCCCGGCGCTCGGCGTCAGCGCCCAGGTGGACGGCCGCGAGATCCGGGTGGGCGGGCCCCGCCTGCTCGAGGAGAGCGGGGCGGACGAGCTCGAGCAGGCCGCGACCTGGCGCGACGAGGGCGCGATCGTGCTGCACGTGCTGCGCGACGGCGAGGCCGTCGGCGTGCTGAAGCTGGCCGACGCCGTGCGGGAGGAGTCCCGCGAGGCGATCGACGCGATGCACGCGCGCGGCCTCCAGGTCGTCATGATCACCGGCGACGCGCAGAACGTCGCCGACCACGTCGCCGCCGAGCTCGGCATCGACCGGGTCTTCGCGCAAGTCCGTCCCGAGGACAAGTCCGCCCGAGTGGCCGATCTGCAGCAGGAGGGTCGACGGGTCGCGATGGTGGGTGACGGCGTCAACGACGCCCCCGCCCTCGCCCAGGCCGACGTGGGCCTCGCGATCGGCGCCGGCACCGACGTCGCGATCGGCTCCGCCGGCGTGGTGCTCGCTTCCTCGGATCCCCGCTCCGTGCTCTCGGTGATCGACCTCTCCCATGCCGCGTACCGCAAGATGCGGCAGAACCTGGGGTGGGCGGCCGGCTACAACCTGCTCTCCGTCCCGCTCGCGGCGGGCGTGCTCGCCCCGATCGGGTTCGTGATGCCGATGAGCGTGGGGGCGCTGCTGATGAGCGCCTCCACCGTGGTGGTGGCGCTGAACGCGCAGCTGCTGCGCCGCCTGGATCTGCGGCCGGAGGCGAGCGGCGACCGGCGCTGAGCCCTCGGTGCGCTCAGGCCCCCAGCTGCATCGTGGTGAGGCAGGTGGGGGCCTCCGCGTCGGTGCGCAGGGTCGTGGTCGCCTCGCCCGCCGTACCGGCCAGGCGGAGGGTGAGCTCCTCGTCCCGCGGCAGCCACAGGCCCAGGAACCCGTTCGGGGCGGTGGTGCGGGCTTCGTCGATCAGCACGGTGCCGGAGGCGTCCTCGACCCGCACCTCGAGCTCCTCGTCCGCCAGCTCGCCCCGGCACGTGGTGAGGCTGTGGAAGAAGCACTCGTGGGTGCCGGTCACGAAGGGCGCGACCGAGACGTACAGCTCCTCCGCGGGCAGCTCGAGGCTCGCCTCGCGCCCGGAGGCGTCGGTGAGGGTAAGCACCTCGGTGCCCACGGAGGCGAGCAGCTCCTGAGGCCGCTGCGCGAGCGGCAGTGCCTCGAGCGCGTCGATCACCTCGCGGGCCGAGCCGGCGGGCTGGCCGTGAGCGGCCAGCATCTCCTCCGCGGCCGCGGAGGGCCGGGAGCAGCCGGTGAGGACCAGCGGGGTCGCGGCGAGCGCGGCGAGAAGGGCGCGGCGCGGAAGGGCGGAGGGCATGAGGATCCTTCGGGACGACGGCGGGGCCGCCCCGACCGTACCCCAGCGGGGTATGCAGGGCCCGGGACAGGAGTCCCGGGCGGACCCTCCGGCCGCGGAGCGCGGGCACCGCGTCCGGGAGCCCGTGCGGCGGCGTAGTCTCTGCGCGTTCCCCACGTCCCGGGAGGCCCCGATGCAGATCCTCGACGCGACCGCGCAGCACGCCGGCGGCATCGCCGCGATCTACAACCACGCCGTCGAGCACACCACCGCGATCTGGAACGAGCGTCTCGTCGACGCCGCCGACCGCGCCGCCTGGCTCGCCGAGCGGCAGGGGAGCGGCTTCCCGGTGCTGGTCGCCCTCGAGGCCGACGGCACCGTGCTCGGCTACGCGACCTACGGCCCTTGGCGGCCGCACGACGGCTACCGCCACACCGTCGAGCACTCTCTCTATGTGCGCGAGGGACTGCGCGGCCGCGGCACCGGCTCGGCACTGCTCACTGCCCTGCTCGAGCGCGCCCGCGCGCAGGGGATCCACGTGATGGTCGCCGGGATCGACGCGAGCAACGAGGGGTCCGTGCGCCTGCACGAGCGGTTCGGCTTCACCCGTGTGGGCGTCCTGCCGCAGGTGGGCACCAAGTTCGGTCGCTGGCTCGACCTCGCCTTCCTCCAGCTGGTCCTCGATCAGGCCCCGCCCGCGGAGGAGGGCTCCGCCGGCCGCTGACGGTGGTCCGGGCCGGTGCGCCCCGGCCCGGACCCCGTCGGCCGATTCGCCGCCGGCCCGGTCACCGCAGGAGCACGAGCGCCTCGCCCTGCCCGCCTCCGCCGCAGAGGCCCACGGCGGCCGTGCCGGTGCCGCGTCGGGCCAGCTCATGTGCCATGTGCACCACGAGACGGGCTCCGGAGGCGCCGATCGGGTGGCCGAGCGCGATCCCGCCGCCGTGGACGTTCACGATCTCCTCGGAGACGCCGAGCGCGCGCTGCGAATGGGCGACGACGGCGCCGAAGGCCTCGTTGATCTCGACGACGTCGAGCTCCGCGGCGGTGATCTGCTGCTTCGTCAGCGCCCGGGCGATCGCGTCGGCCGGCTGGGCCTGCAGGGAGCTGTCCGGTCCCGCGGTCTGCCCGTTCGCGCCGATCCGGGCCATGACCTGCCATCCCTCCGCATCGGCTCGGGCCGAGGTGGTGAGCACGAGGGCGGCCGCGCCGTCGGAGATCTGCGAGGAGCTCCCGGCCGTGATCGTGCCGCCCTCGGCGAAGGCGGGGCGCAGGCGGGCGAGGGACTCCTCGGTGGTGTCGGGGCGGATGCCCTCGTCGGCCGTGACCTCGACCGACACCCCGCGGCGCTGCGGCGCCGAGACCGGCACGATCTCCTCTGCCAGCAGCTCGGCCGCGGCGGCCGCGCGCTGATGGGACAGCGCCGCGACCCGGTCCTGGTCCTCGCGCGTGACCTCGAAGCGCGGGTTGTGCCGCTCGGTGGATTCGCCCATGCTCACCTGGTCGTGGGCATCGGTGAGGCCGTCGTGCGCCATATGGTCCAGCGCCTCGACCGCCCCGTACTTCCACCCCGCGCGGGAGCCCATCAGCAGGTGCGGCGCCTGGGACATCGACTCCATGCCGCCGGCCACCACGACCTCCGCGTCCCCGGAGGCGATCATCCGCGACGCGTCGATCACGGCGGTCAGGCCCGAGAGGCACACCTTGTTCACGCTGCTGGCGGGGGTGGACCACGGGATGCCCGCGCCGAGCGCTGCCTGTCGGGCGGGGTTCTGGCCGGAGCCAGCCGGCAGCACCTGCCCCATGACCACGGCGTCGACCGCGGCGGGTTCCACGCCTCCGCGCTCGAGCGCCCCGGCGATCGCGGCGGAGCCGAGCTCCGGGGCGGAGAAGGAGGACAGCGCCCCCTGGAGCCGGCCCTGCGCGGTGCGGGCGGCGGCGACGATGACGATCTCGGACATGGGGTGCCTCCCGGCGGCGACGACGGTGTCTGCCGTCATTGTGTCGCACCGCACCGCACCGCACCGTGCCGCACCGCGTCGCGCGTCAGGGCCAGGGGGCTGTGAGGCGTCGCGCCTGCACGAGCACGCGCCCGGCGGGAATCGCGGAGACCGCGTCGATCAGGGGCCGTCGAGCCGGTCGGTGACCCGTTCGAGCAGGCCGGCCAGGGTGGTCAGCTCCTCGTCGGAGAGGTCGCCGAGGATCGTGTCGCGGGCGAGCGCGATGTGCGGAGGGGTGGCGCGGAGATAGGTGCGCAGTCCCTCGCGCGTGAGGCGGACGTTGATGGCGCGACCGTCGCCCGCGCAGGAGGTCCGTTCGACGAGTCCGCGCTTCTGCAGCCGCGTGACGGCCTTGGAGGTCCGGGGGGTGGACGACGACGCCCCGTCGGCGAGGGCTCCCATGCGCAGCGTCGAGTCCGGGGCGGCGGCGAGGGCGCCGAGGATCGCGTACTCGATGTTGATGATCCCGGCGTCGTCCGTGAGCTGGGCGTCGAGCCGGGCGGGGAGCTGCTGGCCGACGGTCACCAGCGCCCGCCACGCACGGGCGTGCACGGGATCCATCCGGGGGACGCGGGGTGCTGCGGATTCGTCGGCGGACATGCCTCCATCCTAGGGGTTGTTTCCCAGGCAACTATGTGTGTATGATGTAGTTGAACGGGCAACAAGATCGGTGTCCCGCCCACCACGACCGCAAGGAGAACCCCATGAGCACCACCGTCACCGTCATCGGATCCGGCAACGTCGGCTCCGCCGTCGCCGCGCTCGCCGCCAAGGGTGGGGCGCAGGTCCAGGTCCTGGGCCGCGACCAGGACAAGGCCGCCGCGCTCGCCGCCGAGGTCTCCGGCACCGCCGGCGCCATCGGCGAGGCGATCACCGGCGAGATCGTCGTCCTCGCCGTCCCGGTCACCGCCTTCGACGAGCTCGTCGCCGCCTACGGCGCTCAGCTCGAGGGCAAGGTCGTCGTCGACGTCACCAACCCCGTCGACTTCGCGACCTTCGACTCCCTCACCGTCCCCGCGGACTCCTCCGCCGCCGCCGAGCTGCAGGCGAAGCTCCCCGGCGCCAAGGTCGTCAAGGCCTTCAACACGCTGTTCGCAGGCGTCCTCGCCGCGGGTCAGGTGGGCGGCGACGTCCCCGCCGTCGTGCTGGTCGCCGGCGACGACGAGTCCGCGAAGTCCGCACTCATCGAGCTGGTCACCGCCGGCGGCGTGAAGGGCGTCGACGCGGGCTCCCTCAAGCGCGCCCGCGAGATGGAGGCCGTCGGCTTCCTGCAGATGACCCTCGCCGCCCGCGAGATCATCGGCTGGACCGGCGGGTTCGCGCTGCGCGGGTGACGCAGGCCTGAGCAGCCGGCCGCCTCGGCCGTGCCGAGATCTCGACGCTGCCCGGGTCCCCGTGTGGGGAGCCGGGCAGTGCCGCGTCAGGACCGGACCGGGCGCCGCTGCCCTCCTGTCGCCGCGTAGAGCAGCGACATCACCGCGAGGAACCCGACGCCCACCAGCAGGGCCGTGTGGTACTCGGACTGCCACACCATGATCCCGAAGGTGAACAGGATGAACGCGATCGCGAACGCCTGCCCGTAGGGCCAGAAGGGGACCGGGAACTGCAGCGCGTCCCGCTCCTGCCGGCTCATCCCGCGGCGGGAGGCGACCTGCGCGAGCAGGATCATCAGCCACACGAAGACGGTCGCGAAGGTCGCCAGCGACGCGACGATCGTGAACACCTCGTCCGGCAGGATCCAGTTCACCGCCACGCCGACGACGAGCACGCCCAGCATCGCGAGCGTGGTCACGACCGGCACCCCGCGCAGGGTGCGGGACAGGGCCGACGGGGCCAGGCGCTGACGGGCCATGCCGGCGACGACGCGGCCGGCGCCGAAGAGGTCGGCGTTGATCGCGGAGAGCGCCGCGGTGATCACCACGATGTTCAGCAGCGCCGCCGCCCAGTTCACGCCGAGGGTGTCGAAGATCTGCACGAAGGGGGACTCTTCGCCGGTGATCTGCTGCCACGGGGTGAGCAGCAGGATCACGCCGATCGCGAGGACGTAGAACAGCAGGATCCGCACCGGGACCGTGTTCACGGCCTTCGGGATGGCCTGGGCGGGATCGTCTGCCTCGGTGCCGGCCACGCCGATGATCTCGGTGCCGCCGAAGGCGAAGAGCACCAGGATGAACGCGCTGATCATCCCGCCGGGCCCGTTGGGGAAGAAGCCCCCGTCGGCCGTGAGGTTCGCGGGTCCCGTCGGCGTCGTGGGATCCCCGAGCCCGAAGGCGAGGATCGCCGCGCCGCCGACGATCATCGCGACCACCGCGGCGACCTTCACGATCGTGAAGACGAACTCGAGCTCGCCGAACCAGCGCACGCTGGCGAGGTTCGCGGCGCCCACGATCAGCAGCGTGAGGGCCACCCAGATCCACTGGGCGGTGTCCGGGAACCAGAAGCGCATGTAGATCGCGATCGCGGTGAGGTCCGCGAGGCACACGATCAGCATCTCGAAGGCGAACATCCAGCCGGTGATGTACCCGGCCCAGGGGCCCAGGAAGCGTCGCGTGTACTCGGCGAAGGAGCCGGAGATCGGCATCCGCACCGCCATCTCGCCGAGCGCGCGGAGCATGAAGTACACGACCGCGCCGCCGAGGAGGTACACCAGCAGCACCGAGGGCCCCGCGGCCTGGATCGCGCCGGCCGAGCCGTAGAACAGGCCCGTCCCGATCGCGGAGCCGAGGGCGATGAAGTGGAGGTGTCGCGCCGAGAGCCCGGGGCGGCGACGCGTGGTCGCGGGGGTGTCGGTCGGCTGCGTGGACGTGCTGATCGAGGGGTGGCTCCGAGGGGGCGGGGAGGGAGGCGGCGCAGGCGGGCAGGCGCTTCTTGTGCTTCTGACACGGTACGGGGCGGGGTGGCGCGCGGCCACGTGTGTCCGGCCACGTCCGGCGGAGTGCGGGGCCGGACGACGGGGGTGCCACCGCGGCCGGCCGGGGAGCTGCGCGCCCGGTGTCGGCCCGGTCGGTCATGCTGTCCTGATGACCACCGATGCCCGCCTGCAGCTCGACCCTCCCCGGGAGAGCGACCTCGAGGACCTCCACCGGATCTACTCCGACGCCCGCACGTGGACGCACCTGCCCAGCGCCTGGTCTTCGCTGACCGCGCCCTGAGCGAGTCGGAGCTCGCCGCGACCATGCGGTGAGGACTGCTCAGGAGGCGGCGACCGAGGCGACCTCGGGGTCGACGAGCTCGTCCTCCACCGCGTCGGCCGTCGGCGTCGGGAGCGGGCGGCGCAGACCCCAGGCGACGGTCGCGAGGCACAGCACGCACACCGCCGCGACGATCACGAGACCTCCCGTGTAGGGCAGGACCGGGGTGAGGGCGGCGAGGATCGTCGGCAGCAGGAACCCGAGATAGGCGAGGGAGTAGTACACGCCGGTCATCCCGGCGAGCTCCCGCGGGGAGGCGAGGGACTGCGCGATGACGAGGCCCGCCACCACGCACACCCCGTAGGACGCGCCGAGCAGTGCCGCGACGCCTACAACCAGCACCGGGCGGCGCAGATCCGCGGCGACGGCGGCGAGGATCATCCCCGCGCTCATGCCGCTCAGGCCCACGACCAGCGCGCGGCCGCGGGTGAGGCGGTCGATCAGGCCCACGGTGCCCTGGGTGATCGCGCCGACGCCCAGGGTGAGCACCGTCAGGCCCGTCGCGTAGATCGTCGCGGAGTCCCCGATCTGCGCCTCGACCGTCGCAGGCAGGATGGCGTAGGCGACCCCGGCGGCGGCGAACACCCACGGCGCGGCCGGCAGCACGATCCGCGCGAAGACGGGATGCCTTACCGAGGAGACCCTCAGGTCATCGCGCAGCGCGCCGCGGGCCCGCAGCTCGCGCGGCAGGCTCTCCGGCGCCGCGAGCAGCGCGATCCCGGCCAGCAGGCACAGCCCGAGATGGACGAGGAAGGGAAGCTGCCCCGGCAGCGGCGCCCACTGGGCGAGCGAGCCCGTCGCGCCCGCGCCGAGCGCGAAGCCGAGGGTGAGGATCATCGAGGAGCGTCGCGCCCCGGCGGTCGGCGTCGCGCGCGGGTCGTGCGGGGCGGAGGAGAGCTCCTTGATCCAGGTCGAGCAGACCGACATGCCGACCCCCACGCCGATCCCGGCGAGGACGCGGCCGGCGCACAGCAGCACGAAGCTCGACATGCTCGCTCCGAGCACCACGCTGCCGAGCGCCCCGGCGAGCAGGCCCGCGATCGCGATCGGCCGACGGCCGTGATGGTCCGAGAGCCCTGCGGCCAGCAGCATCCCGGGGACGAGGCCGGCGACGTACATCCCCAGCAGCAGGTTCGCCTGCCAGGGCGCATAGCCGCCGACGGTCTCGTACACGTGCAGCAGCGGCGTGAAGTGGTTGCCGCCCCAGGCGAGGAGGAAGCCGGTCGGGGCGACGGCGAGCCAGGCCGGGATCCGTGCGCGCATCACTCGGACACCACCGAGTAGGCGTCGTGGCCGGTGTGCAGGTGGCCCTCGATCATCTCGCGGAAGCCGGCGACGTCCCCGCGCGCCACCGCATCGGTGAGCTCGATGTGCTCGCGGTGCAGGGCGGGCAGGCCCGCGGTGGGGGAGAGGACGGCCAGGTGCGTGAGGCGGAACAGTCGCGGTCCGAGCGCGCGCAGCACCTCCTCGACCACGCGGTTGCCATCGTGGGAGGCGAGGGTGAGGTGGAAAGCGTAGTCGTGGACGGCGAAGTCCGCGGGACGATCGGTCGCGGCCTCCTGCGCCGCAAGCACTGGCGCGAGCGCCTCGACGAGGGAGGTGCGACGGGTCTCGTCGGGCGCGATGCGGGAGACGGCGTGCCCCTCGAGCATCGCGCGGACAGAGAGCAGCTCCTCCCGCTCCCGGGCGGTCGGGGTCGTGACCTGGGCGCCCTTCTTCGGCAGGAGGCGCACCAGCCCCCAGGTCTCCAGCTGCAGCATCGCCTCGCGCGCCGGGGTGCGGCTCGCGCCGTGCTCCTCGGCGACGTCGACCTCACGCAGCAGGGCGCCCGGGTCGATCGCGCCCTCGGCGATCCGGCGGGCGGTTGCGGCGGCGATCTGCGTCGCGATCGGACGGTTCTCGCGGTCATCGAGCCAGGGGAGGGTGGGGGAAGGCATGCCGCACAGGCTAATGCATGCATCAATGGATGCAAATCGTGTCCGCGGCGCGGTTCTCACCTGCCCCGGCTGCCCGAAGCGCCACGTCGTCGACGAGCTTCACCACCCCGTCGTCGCAGGCAGCGGAGTCGCGCGAGCGCGGCGTGCCAGGAAGGGCGGTGCCCTGGGCAGGGTGCCGTGCCGTGTGGCGAGAGAGTCAGTCCAGTCGATCCTCGCGCCTCGGCTCCGTCTCCCGCTGCGCTCGTCGGACGCCGGAGGCGGCGGCCGCCCGGACGACCGCGAAGAGCACGGCGAGGACCAGCACCGCGGCGGCGACCGCCGCGAGCAGCATGATGATCTCCCAGCCCCCGAGCCCCAACACTCCCGTGATTCCCATGGTTCGACCCTACGCGTCAGCGGATCACCGGGGCAGGAGACAGAAATCTTCGGCGGTGGAACTGCGGGGGAGCCGACGGGACGGATCGGAATACCCGCCGATCGGCACACAGCTGCTGGCTCGATGCCGCCTCCGGCGGGCTGATCGTGCTCGTACAGGGGTTGCTGTTCGCGCTGGTCCACCTGTTCGCGCCCCGCTACGCGCTGGCGGCCCGGCGCCGGGAACGGCGCGGCGACGGACCGGCTCAGCCCGCGGGGGAGGATGCGGCCGACGCCCAGATCGACTCGGTCGACCCCCGTGGCAACAGCCTGGCCATCCTTGTTCGGGTCTGGTCGCACCGAGCATCATGGGGCCATGAGCCAGACGACGACGGCGACCCAGCTGCCCACGATCCACCCGATCCCCGAGGGCCTGGCCGAACGGGCCGCCCTCCTCGGCGGCCCGGGAGGCAACCTCACCGACGAGCAGGTCGCCGGTTTCGTCGCCGAGCAGCTCGCCGCCGCCGACCTCGACGGCAAGAGCGTCTGCCTGATCATCCCGGACGGCACCCGCTCCGTCCCCCTCCCGAAGGTGCTCCCCGCGATCCACGACGCGCTCGCCGGCCGCGCCTCCTCCGTCACTGTGCTCATCGCGCTCGGCACCCATGCCGCGATGAGCGAGCAGGCGATCGATCAGCTGCTCGGCTCCACCGAGCGCGGGGCGAAGGCGACCTACCCGGAGTGGACCGTCCTGAACCATGCCTGGGACGACCCCTCCCAGATCGCGGACCTCGGCGTCATCCCCGCCGAGCAGATCGCCGAGCTCACGGGCGGCCTGCTCACCGACGTGCCCATGCACGTGCAGATCAACAGGCTCTGCGTCGAGTCCGACGTGAACCTGATCGTCGGCCCCGTCTTTCCCCACGAGGTCGTCGGCTTCTCCGGCGGCAACAAGTACTTCTTCCCCGGCTGCTCGGTGCACGACGTCATCGACATCTCCCACTGGGTGGGTGCGCTGATCACCGCCAGCCGCATCATCGGCACCCTCGGCATCACCCCCGTGCGCCAGCTCATCGACGCCGCGAGCGAGCTCATCCCCACCGAGAAGCTCGCCTTCACCATGGACGTCGCCGAGGGCGGAGCGGACCTCGGCGCGATCGCGTTCGGCGACCCGCAGGCCGCCTGGGCGGCGATGGCGAGGATCTCCGCACAGACCCACATCACCTACGTCGAGAAGCCCTATAAGCGGATCGTCGCCCTCGTCCCGGAGATGTACGAGGACATGTGGACCGGGGCGAAGGGCTTCTACAAGTCCGAGCCCGTCTGCGCCGACGGCGGCGACGTGATCATCTACGCCCCGCACATCACCGCGGTCGCCGAGATGCATCCCGGCATCCGCGAGATCGGGTACCACAACATCGAGTACTTCACAAAGCAGTGGGACCGCTTCAAGGACCACCCCTGGGGCGAGCTCGCCCACTCCACCCACGTCACGGGCCTCGGCACCTACGACCCCGAGACGGGCGAGGAGAAGCAGCGCGTGAACCGCTACTTCGCCACCTCCATCTCCAAGGAGGAGACCGAGGCGTACAACGTGCTGTACATGGACCCCGCCTCCCTCGACCTCGAGGCGCTGCGCGATGACCCCGACACCCTGGTGATCGACCACGCGGGCGAGGTCCTCTTCCGCCTCGCCTCCGAGCGCGACGGCGCCGCGGAGCAGGTCAAGTGACCAGCCTCCGCCAGCCCGTCCCGCTCACGCTCGGGACCGCCCCGCAGGCCCCCACCTCGCTCTTCGCGCCCGGCCACCCCGGCTTCGAGGCCGAGGAGATGACGCCCGACGCCCTGCAGGGCGAGGCGCTCGAGCTCGCCGACGCGGTCTCCGCCGAGCTCGCGGGCGTGAAGAAGCTCGGCGTCGCCTACTCCGGCGGCGTCGACTCCGCGACCCTGCTCGCGCTCGCCGTGCGCGCGCTCGGCGCCGAGAACGTGGTCGCGCTGCTGGGCGTCTCCCCGTCCCTCGCCCGGCGCGAGCGGCGCCTCGCCCACCAGGTCGCGCGCGTGATCGGCGCGGACGTCGTCGAGGTCCCCACCCACGAGGGCGAGAACCCCGACTACCAGAAGAACGACGCTGCCAGGTGTTTTCATTGCAAGGACGAGCTGTTCACCCGCATCGGCGAGGACGTCGTCGGCGAGCAGCAGCTCGACGCGGTCGCCTACGGGGAGAACGCCGACGACGCGACCCGCCACGACCGCCCCGGCGCCTTCGCCGCTACCCGGCACCAGGTGCTGCGGCCGCTGTCCGTCGTCGGCATGACGAAGTCTCAGGTCCGCGAGGTGGCGCGGCAGCTGTCCCTGCCCGTCGCGGACAAGCCCGCCGCCCCCTGCCTCGCCTCCCGCATCCCCTTCGGGCAGGAGGTCACCCCGGAGAAGCTGCGCCAGATCGACGACCTCGAGGACGCCGTCTACGAGCAGGGCTTCAGCGACTGCCGGGTGCGCCACCACGGCAGCGTCGGCCGGATCGAGCTGCCCACCGATGAGCTGGCGCGCGCGATGGAGCCCGAGATCCGCGAGGCGCTCGTCGCCGCCGGCAAGGAGACCGGCTTCCAGCACGTCACCATCGACCTCGACGGGATCCGCTCGGGCCTGTTCTCCCTGCAGATCGCCGGGAGGGACGCGCGTGGCTGAGGCACCGGGAGCGGCCGACGGGGCAGGAACGGCCGGCGGGGCCGGCAGGATCGAGGGCTTCCTCGACCTTGACCTCGACCGCGCCTCCCGCCGCGGCGCGCCCGAGGCCGTGCTCTGCGACGCGAAGTCCGTCGAGCAGGTCGGCCAGATCGCTGCGACCTATGTGCGCCTCGCCGCCGAGGGCCGCGAGGACCTCGGCCCGGTGCTGTTCACCCGCGCCGACGAGGCCCGCGCCGAGGCCGTGCTCGCCGCCCTGCCGGACGCCTCGCACGATCCGTCGGCCCGCTTCCTCGCCTGGCCCGCCGAACCGCCCGCGCCGAGCGGCGGCCTCGTGATCGTGGCCTGCGCCGGCACCAGCGACCTGCCCGTAGCCCGCGAGGCCGAGCTCACCGCCCGCCACCTCGGCCGGCCCACCAAGCTCATCGCCGACATCGGCATCGCGGGGCTGCACCGCCTGCAATCCCGACTGCCCGAGCTGCGGGAGGCGGCCTGTGTGGTCGTCGCCGCCGGGATGGACGGTGCGCTGCCCACCGTGATCGCCGGGCAGATCCCCGCGCCCGTCGTCGCGCTGCCCACCTCCGTCGGCTACGGAGTCGCCGCCGGCGGCGTCACCGCGGCGCTCACGATGCTCTCCGCCTGCGCGCCGGGCATCGGCGTGGTCAACATCGACAACGGCTACGGCGCCGGGCACCTCGCCGCGCAGATCGCCCGCTGGGCCCCTGCGCCGGGGGAGTAGCAGGGGGAGAAGCGGCTCATGCAGGAGGTGACTCAGGCTTGTGTTACTTGGCCATCCGGTTGGTAAAGTAACGAGTGCTCCCTCGGACTCGGAGGTTCCATGCCACCCGCACGCTCCACACCACCCGCACGCTCCACACCGCCCGCACGCCCCGCGCACCGCCCCTCGGCCCGCGAGGCGATGCTCGACGCCGCCGAGGCCCATCTCGGCGAGGGTGGCACGCTCACCCTCGACTCCGCCGCCCGCGCCGCCGGCGTCACCAAGCCGGGGCTGATGTACCACTTCGCCACCAAGGAGCAGCTGCTCGGCGCGATCCTCGACCGGATGACTGCGCGCTACGAGCGCGAGATGCTCGCCCTGGTCGCCGCGCGCCACGGCGCCGAGATCGAGGACTTCGCCGAGGCGCCCGCCGAGCATCGCGTGCTCGCCTATCTCGACTGGGCCTGCACCGGCGCGCTGGATGCTGCCGACCTCGTGATCTTCGCCGACCCGAACCTGCGCGTCGCCCTCACCGAGCGCTGGGAGGACCAGCTCTCCCGCTGGCTCGGCCTCCCCGTCGGGGTCGACGCCGGCCGCAGCGCACGCCTCCTGGCCGTGCGGCTGATGGCCGACGGCCTCTGGTTCGACCGCGCCAGCGGAATGGACGCCGGCTCCGAGGAGCAGCTGGACCAGGCGCGCGAGCTCGCCCGCGACCTGCTCGGAGGTGACGCATGACCGCCTGGCTGCTGCTCATCGGCGCGATCCTCAGCGAGGTCACCGCCACGCTCGCCCTGCGCGGAGCGCTCGACAACCCTGCGCTGTACGTGCTCGTCGTCGCCGGCTACGTCCTCGCCTTCACCCTGCTGGGCCAGGTGCTGCGGCGAGGCATGTCCCTCGGCGTCGCCTACGGCATCTGGGGCGCCTCCGGGGTGGTCCTCGCCGCCGCCGGCTCCGCGATCCTGTTCGGGGAGGTGCTCACCGTCCTCAAGATCGTCGGCTTCGTGCTGGTCGCCGCCGGCGTGGTCGTCGTCGAGATCGGCTCCCAGCGCGCCCACCAGGCAACCGCCGACGCGGCCGCGCCCGACACCGCGACGGGCGCCGACGCCGTCCCCGCCACCGGAGAGGAGTCCCGATGACCTGGCTGCTGCTCGCCGGAGCCGTCCTCGCCGAGGTCGGCGGGACGCTGTCCCTCCGGATGGCCTCGACCGGCGGCGACCGCCGCTGGTACGTGCCGCTCGTGTTCGGCTACGTGCTCGCCTTCTCCCTGATCTCCGGCGCTCTCTCGCTCGGCATGCCCCTCGGCGTCGCCTACGGCGTCTGGGTGGCGGTCGGCATCGTCCTGACCGCCGTGCTCTCCCGGATCCTGTTCCGCGAGCCGCTCACGCCGATGATGCTCGGCGGTATGGGGCTGATCGTCGCGGGCGTCCTGCTCGTCGAGCTCGGAGGGGTGCACTGACGGAGGGGTGCACTGACGGGGTGCGGCTCCCGGACCGCGGGCCTGGGAGACTGGTCCCCATGACTCGCACCCCGGATGAAGCCGCCCCGGCGATGACCGAGCTCGAGAAGCTCGACGCCGGGCTCGAGTACTGCTTCGACGACCCGGAGGTCGCGGCCCGCAAGCAGGCCGCGCTGCTGGCCTGCCGGGAGCTCGACGCGATCGACCCGCGCGATGCCCAGGCGCGCGATGCGGCGCTGCGCGCCCTGCTCGGCTCCTGCGGCGAGGTCGTCGACGTCCAGCCCGGCTTTCGCTGCGACCACGGCGCGAACATCCACGTCGGCGAGAACTTCCTGGCGAACTACGACGTGACCATCCTCGACATCGCCCCCGTGCGCATCGGCGACCACTGCATGATCGGTCCAGGCACCGTGATCTCCACCGTCGGCCACCCGCTGACCGCCGCCGGCCGACGCGCCCACCTCGGACTCGGCGAGCCCGTCACCCTGGGCGACGACGTCTGGATCGGCGCGCACTGCACGATCCTGCCCGGCGTCACGATCGGCAGCGACGTCGTCATCGCCGCCGGCGCCGTCGTCACCAGGGACATCCCCGACTACTGCGTCGTCGGCGGCGTGCCTGCGACCGTGATCAAGCAGCTGGACCCCTCAGAGTGACGGGCGGACGGTTGCCGCCGGTTGCCTTCGGCTCGGGATAAGCTCTGCCGATGACAGCGGGTGGCAGCGCCCGCGAGGACAGCGCCCGGTGGGTGCGGGACGGAGCCGGCCGAGTGGCGGACGCGCGCGTGACGATCTACGACGTCGCCAAGGAGGCAGGTGTCGCCCCCTCCACCGTCTCGCGCGCCTTCTCCCGCCCCGGCCGGGTCAGCGCCGCGACCCATGCCAAGGTGATGGCGGCTGCGAAGGTCCTGGACTACCGCACCTCCGCCCCGCCCTCGCAGGAGCGCGGCCACCGACACCAGCGCCTCGGCATCGAGGTCCCGGACCTCACCAACCCCTACTTCGCCGAGCTCGTCTCCGGCATGCAGGAGGCCGCCCAGGAGCAGGGCTTCCTGCTGCTCCTGCTGGACGCCGTCGAGGACGAGGCGCGCGAGCGCGCGAGCCTCGAGAGCGCCGTCGACGTCGTCGACGGGATCGTGCTCTCGGGCACCCGGCAGTCCGACGCGATGCTCAACCACCTCTCGAAGCGCATCCCCGTCGTCGTGATGAACCGGCGCGTGGCAGGCCTGGATTCCGTCACCCCCGAGTTCGAGGACGGCATGGGCCAGGCGATCGCCCACCTGGCCGAGAACGGCCTGCGCACCGTCACCTACGTGGCCGGGCCCGTGAACTCGTGGTCGGACGGGGAGCGCTGGCGAGCCGTCCGCGTCGCCGCCCGCCGGCACGGGATGCAGATCCAGCGCCACGGCCCCTTCGCCCCCACCATCGCGGGCGGCGAGCAGGCCTTCGAGGAGATGCGCGACTCCCTGCCCCACGCGGTGATCTGCTACAACGACCTGGTGGCCTTCGGCTTCCTGGTCTCCGCCCTGCGCGCCGGCATCCGCGTACCCGAGGAGCTGTCGGTGATGGGGCACGATGACATCCAGCTCTCCCGGCTCGTCGGCGGCGGGCTCACCACCGTCGTCAGCCCCAAGCGCGCGCAGGGCCGTGCCGCCGTCGAGCGCCTCATCCGCCGCATCGAGAACCCTTCCGCCCACCGCACCCCGGTCGAGGGCTCGCTGCCCGTGCGGCTCGTGCCCCGCGGCAGCACGGGACCGCGCGAGACCCCCTGAGGCGGCGCGCCCGTCGCGGTCCCCGGCCACTCGCCGGGGAGCCGATCAACCTGATGGAGGGCGCTTTCCCCGGCAACCCGTGACAACCGTCCGACGCTCCGGCGAAAGGTTGCGAGGATGGCCGCATGAGCAACGACGCCTTCGTCCCGCACCCCGACCGCCTCCTGCCCGCGGACCCGGCCGTCCGCGAGATCGCGCGCAGCCTCTACGAGCTCGAGAAGGACCAGCCGATCGTCTCGCCCCACGGGCACGTCGATCCTCGCCTTCTGCTCGACGACGAGCCCTTCCGCGATCCGACCTCGCTGTTCATCACCCCGGACCACTACGTCAACCGCCTGATGCACGCGCGCGGCGTGGACCTCGCCGACCTGGGCGTGGGACAGGGGCCCCTGGACGAGAAGGCCTCCCGCACGGCCTGGCACCTGCTGGCCGAGCACTGGCACGCCTACGCCGGCACCCCCTCGCGCTACTGGATGGAGCACGAGTTCTCCGAGGTCTTCGGCCTGGAGACCGTGCTGAACCCGCGCACGGCCGACGCGATGTACGACGAGATCGCGGACAGGCTCACCCGCCCCGAGTTCCGTCCCCGCGCCCTGTTCGACCAGTTCAGGATCGAGGTCATGGCGACCACGGACGACCCGGTCGATGACCTCTCGCCGCACGACGCGCTCGCCGCCGACGCCTCCTTCACCGGCCGCGTGATCCCCACCTTCCGGCCCGACAAGTACCTCGAGCCCGCCCGCGCCGACTTCCCCGAGCTGGTCGCCGCCCTCGGCGAGTCCGCCGGCGTCGACACCGGCACCTACGACGGTCACCTCGAGGCGATGCGCACCCGCCGCCTCTACTTCCGCGACCACGGCGCCGTCTCCTCCGACCACGCCCACATCGACCCCGGCACCGAGCGGCTCGCGCTCGAGGACGCTCGCCGCCTCTACTCCGCCGCGCTCGAGGGCACGATCGGGGCCGACGAGGCCGTGGCGCTGCGCCGCCACCTGCTCGCCGATCAGGCCGGTCTGGCCGCCGAGGACGGGCTCGTGATGACTCTCCACCCGGCCGTCTCCCGCAACCACTCCGATGCGATGTTCGAGCAGTTCGGGGCGGACGTCGGCTTCGACATCCCCGTCGCCGTCGACTTCGTCCACCACCTCCGCCCCATGCTCAACGACGTGGGCCACGCGGAGGGCTTCCGCACCGTGCTGTTCACGATCGACGAGACCGTGTTCTCCCGCGAGATCGCGCCGCTGGCCGGCGTGTACCCCTCGGTCTACGCAGGCGCGCCGTGGTGGTTCATCGACTCGCCCGATGCGATCCTGCGCTTCCGCCGCGCCGTCTCCGAGACGCTCGGCTATACGCGCACCAGTGGATTCATCGACGACACCCGCGCCTTCTGCTCGATCCCGGCGCGCCACGACATGTCGCGCCGCATCGACGCGAGCCACCTGGCCGGCCTGGTCGCCGAGCACCGGATGCGTCTCGAGGACGCCGAGGCGCTCGTCGCCACCCTGCCCACCCAGCAGCCTCGCGAGGTATTCCGCCTCGGCGAGTCCGCGTGAGAGGAACCGCCCCGATGAACGCCCCCGCCCCCTCCGACGTCGGCCGCCTGGTCCACCTCGGGATCGGCAACTTCGCCCGCGCCCATACCCTGCCCGCCACCGCCGTGGCCGGCGGCTGGTCCGTGGTCGCCTTCACCGGCCGCTCCGCCGCGATGGCCGACGCGCTGAACGCCCAGGGCGGGAAGTACGGCCTGATCGTGCGCGGCCCTGAGGCCGACGAGGTCAGCGTCCTGGACGTGATCGACGAGGTCCACCCCGTCGCCGACGTCGACGCGCTGGTCCAGCTGCTCGCCGACCCCTTCACCGCCGTGGTCACCCTGACCATCACCGAGAAGGGCTACGCCGCCGGGTCGGATCTGGCCACCTCCGCCCCCGCCCGCATCGCGCTGGGGCTGAAGGCCCGCCGCGAGGCCGGCGTCGACGAGCCGATCGCGCTGGTCTCCTGCGACAACCTCACCGGCAACGGCGAGGTGCTCGGGAAGGCCGTCCGCGCCGAGCTCGACGAGGAGACCGCCGCCTGGTTCGAGGACCACGTCGACGTCATCTCCTCCATGGTCGACCGCATCACCCCGTCGGCCGACGAGGGCGCCGCGGACACGGTGCGCGAGCAGACCGGCTTCGCCGACGCCGTCTCGGTGGTCACCGAGCCCTTCACCGAGTGGGTCATCGAGGACCGCTTCCGCGGCCGTCGCCCCGAGTGGGAGAAGGCCGGGGTGCAGTTCAGCGACGACATCGAGGTGCACGAGCGCCGCAAGCTGCGCCTGCTCAACGGCGCCCACACCCTGATGGCCTACGCCGGCCAGGTCGCCGGTGTGGAGCGCGTGGACGAGGCGATCGGCCACCGCGAGGTGCGGGCCCTGGTCGAACAGCTTTGGAGCGAGGCGCGGGAGACGCTGCCGCTGCCGGCCGACGAGCTCGACGCCTACACCGCCGCCCTCGAGGAGCGCTTCCGCAACCCGCGTCTCGCGGACAACCTGATCCGCATCGCCGCCGACGGCACCGCGAAGCTGCCGGTGCGCGCGCTGCCCGTGATCGCCGATCTCGGCGGCCCGGACAAGGCCCCCGGTGAGGTCTCGGCCGTCGCCGCCTGGACCGCCTGGGTCACCGACCGCGTGCAGGGCGGCCACGAGGTGCAGGACCCGAAGAGCTCCGAGATCGCCGAGGCGGCCGGGCTCGGAGAGGCTTCCGAGCGGGTCACCGCCTTGCTCGCCCTGCTCGACGTGGCCGCCGGCGACCCGCTGGTCGCTGCCGTCGTCGCCGAGGAGCAGCGCCTGCCCCGGCCCTGAGGCCCGGTGCCTATATAGGCACAGAGGCACACCATGCGCCATCTGCAGACCATGCACCGCGGGCAGCGCATGCGGTGCTCGTGGGAGCGAGCCGCCTCGCCTCAGGCCAGGTCGGCGAGCTTCTCGAAGCGCTCGAGGCGTTCGCGGTAATAGTCCTGGTGGGCGAGCACCGGCTCGACCCGGGCGAGCACCGGCGCCTCCGCGACAGGGATCTCGGGTGCGGCCTGCTCGAGGGCCATCACGGCCGCGCCGCGCATTGTCGAGCGGGAGACGGCGACGTGGTCGATCGGCATGGCGAGCGCGTCGGAGAGCAGGTGCAGCCAGCCGGGGATCGCGCCGGTCATCCCGCCCGAGAGCACGATCCGCTCGGGCTCGCCGCCGGCCTCGCGCATCTGGTCGGCGATGCGCAGGAACGACACAGCCACGCCCTCCATCGCGCCGAGCAGCATGTCCTTCCAGGTCGTGGAGGCGCCGACGTTCGTGAACATCGCCCGGGAGCTGCCGCGCCACTTGGTGCCGCGCTCGCCGGAGAAGAAGGGGACCACCAGCGGCGTGCCCTGGGAGGGCGGGCCGGAGAACAGGGTCGCGGTGTCGGTCGCGTCGATGTCGAAGGGCATCGCGAGCTCGTTGCGGCACCAGTCCAGCACGCGCCCGCAGTCACTCATGGCGGAGCCGACGAGGGTGCGGCGCTGGTCCACGCGGTACGCCCACAGCCCCGAGGGGAGGGCGGGGATGTCGGTGTCCAGGAGCTGGCGGATCGCACCGGAGGTGGCGGTGGAGATGCCCCAGGTGCCGGTCCCGAGCGCGCCGATGCCGAGGTTCGCGGCGAGGCCGTCGCCGATCACGGGCAGCCACACGGCCTCTGCCAGCTGCGGGAACTCGGAGGCCAGCGGGGTGCCGGCGACGGGCAGGGCGTCGTCGGGGTCGATCGCGGGGCCCATCGCGGCCTCGTCCACGCCCACGGCGTCGAGCAGCTCGGGCACGTACTGCCCGGTGCGCCTGTCGATCATGCCGGACCAGGCGGCGGAGGCGGTGCCGAGCGCGGGCGTGCCCAGCAGCTTGAAGGCCACGTACTCGCCGAGCGCCATGAACCGCTCCGTGCGGGCGAAGACCTCGGGGTGCTCCTTGCGCAGCCACAGCAGCCGCGGCGCGGTGTAGGAGGAGTGGAGGCGGGCGCCGGTGCGCTCGTGCAGGTCCTCGACGTCGATCCGGGAGGCGAGCTCGCCCACCTGGGCGTGGCAGCGGGTATCTGCGTAGGTGATGCACGGGGTCAGCGCGTTGCCGCTCGTGTCGACCGCGATCAGCGAGGAGGCGAAGGTGTCGAAGCCGATCGCGCGCACGTCGCCGGGCAGCTCGCCATGGCCGAGCACGGCGGAGAGGGCGGTGCGGATCTCCGCGACGATCTGGTCGGCGTCGATCGTGCTGGTGCCGTCGTCGTCGACCGTGAAGGCATGGATCTCCTTGTGCTGGAGCTTGCCGACCTCGCGGCCCGAGACGTCGTACACGGCGGCGCGGGTGCCGCCCGAGCCGATGTCGATCCCGACGACCAGGGGTCCCTGGGCGTCCTCGGCCGGGATGTTGAAGCGGGGCATGGATGATCTCCTGCGGTCGTCGGGGCCTGCGCGTGCGAGCACGACGGTCCGGGCGGTCGTGCCGGGGCGCAGGGGGTTCCGGCCAGCATACGAGGCCCTCGCGCAAGGCCGACGGGCTCGCCACGGGTTGCCACCTGCCGGCTGTCGATCTCCCGCACTCGCCGCCCTCCTCGTCGGTTCGTCGCGGAGGGCCCGGCAGAAGGGGACTCCAGCGGCACGGTGAGGAGCTCAGCTCCGCACCGTGCCGCTGGAGTCCCTTCTGTGCTGACGGCGCTCGGTCGCGGCCGGACGGGCCGGCGGCGGCTCGGCTACTCCAGCACGGACTGCCCCAGGAACTCGCCCTCGGCGCAGCCGGGCGGGATCGCGAACACGGCCGAGCCGATCGGTGTCGTCCACTGGTTCAGCAGGTCCAGCTCGTCCAGGCGGCGCTGGATCGGCAGGAACTGCGCGAGCGGATCGGCCTGGAAGGACACGAACACCTCCCCCGCCTCGGACAGCAGCCCCGAGCCTGGCGCCGGCGCGTGCTCGTAGTTGTACGGCCGGCGGTAGATCTCCTGGTGCTCGCCGTCGTCGACCCCGCGGGCCCGACGCATGTGCGAGAACTCCCCGATCACCGGGAAGCCGTTCGCGGAGACCTTCTCGAAGTCCGGCGGGGTGCTCTCGTCCCCGCCCGACAGCGGCGCGCCGTCGTCCTGCCGGGTGCCGGTCGCGGCGTCCCGCGCGCCGCGGTCGGCCTCGTCCCAGCCGTCGAGGTCCATACGGATCCGACGCACCACCATCGAGGTGCCGCCCGCGAAGGGGCCGTCCTCGATCCAGACCACCTTCGCGAAGTGCTCGCTGCCGGGGGCGGGGTTCGCGGTGCCGTCGAGCTGGCCGAAGAGGTTCCGCAGGGGCCTGCCGGGTCTCACGACGCCGGGGGAGCGGCGGAATCCCGTCTGCCCCCACCGGAGGGTCGTGAAGGCGCGGGCGTCCTTCAGCAGCATCCGTGCGGCGTGGGAGACCGTCAGCGGATCGTCGGCCGCGACCTGCAGCAGCAGGTCCCCGCCCGACCACTGCTCCTCGAGCTCGTCGATGCCGAAGGCGGGCAGGGGCGCGAGCCAGTCCGGCGCCGGGCGCTCGGCCCGGGACATCAGCCCCGGGCCGAAGCCGACGGTGACCGTGAGGGAGGCGGGCTCGGTCGCGAGCTCCGGCTCGGTGTCCGCGAGCGCGGGCTCGCCCTGGGTGAGGCGGGCGGCGTCGTCGGTGAGCAGGCGCAGCATCCGCAGCACCCCGTCGCGGTCCACGTCCTCACGCAGGTCCAGGGCCAGGAGCTTGGCCGACGCCGGGGCGGGCGTCTCGATCCCGGCCTGGTGCGCGCCGTGGAAGGGGACGGTCGGGGCGCCGTAGGGCGCCTGGTGGGTCGAAGCCTCCTCCGCGGAGTCAGCAGGGGCGGCGGGGTCGCCGAGGGAGCGGCCGAGCCCGACCCCCGCGGCGCCGATGCCGAGCGCTCCGGCACCGAGGGTGCCGGCCCGCAGCAGGTGGCGACGGCCGGGGCGGGCGGGGGTGCGGTCGTCGGGGGCGGTCACTCGGCGCCGTCCTCGGCCTCGGAGCCCTCCGCGGGCTCGTCGGCGCTGTGGCCGCCGTGGTCGCCGTGTCCGTCGGCGTCGTGCTCGCCGCCGTCGTCGGAGGCACCGGAGCCGGCCGAGCCCTCGGGCTCGTAGTGCTCCTGCGCGCCGGCGAAGTCCTTCACCGTGGCGGTGACGACCAGCTCGGTGCCGTCCTCGCACTGCAGCGTCAGCTCCACCTCGTCGCCGGGCCGCAGCGGGGCGGCGAGGTCCATGAGCATGAGGTGGTCCCCGCCGGGCTCGAGCACGAGCTCGCCGCCGTCGGGGACGGGGAAGCCGCCCTCCTTCTCCTGCATGCTCATGCCGCCGGAGCCGTCGCCCATGGTCTCGTGCAGCTCGACCGTCCCCGCCGACGGGGTGCTCGCCGCGATCAGCTGCAGATCGCGGCCGGTCGCATTGGTGAGGGTGCCGAAGGCGGAGGTCATGCCCTCCTCGGCGGCCTTCACCCACGGGTCGACGAGGGTGAGCCCCTCGGCGCTCATGCCGCCGCCGTCCGAGGCGGCGCCACCCGTCTCGGAGCCGTCGGAGGGGTCGGAGCCGCAGGCGGCGAGCGGCAGGAGCAGGGCTGCGGCCAGGGCGGCCCGGCGGGTGGGGCGGGCGGCAGAGGGCAGGAAGGAACGCTGGGTCGTGGAACGCTGAGACATCGAAGGTCCTCTCGAAGGGCCGACGGTCCGCGGCGCAGGGGCGCGCGGGCAGCGGTCGGCGCGGACCCGTGCGGCAGGGATGCCGGACGGGTGATGGTCGATCGGGGAGGGTCTGAGCGGGCGCGTCGTCCCTGCTCAGGCCGCGAGGACCTCCGGAGGGCCCCGGCGCAGCTGCGGGGTGAGGACGGCACGCTGGGCGTGCAGGAGATGGGGCGCCGCGGGCAGGGGCCGGGCCGGCCGCTCGGGCACCAGCAGCGTGATCAGCAGGAGAAGCGGCGGATGCGCGAGCACCGCGAGGACGCTCAGCGCCAGGCGCGCGCAGCGCATCAGCACCGACTCGCCGTGCTGCAGCAGCACCGCGGTCACCGTCGCGGCGAGCACGTGCAGCAGGAGCATCCGCAGGTCGGAATGGCTGCCGTGCAGGGCATGGTCGGCGACCGACGCGACGCCCTCGCCACCGCTGCCCAGGGCGCCGTGCCCGGCGACGCCCCCGTTGCCGTGCCCTGCGTGGCCCGCGCCGTGGCCCAGATGGGAGCCCGGCGGGTCCACGAGGGCCCGCCCGGGGTCACCGGGCGTACCCGCGCTGAACAGTCCGTGGAACAGCGCCTGGCTGGCCAGCACCGCGACGCCCATGCGGGCCAGGGAGAACTGCGTGCCCGCCAGCAGCGTGCACACGGCGACCGCGAGCCACCAGGGCACGAGGATCCCGAGCCAGGCCGGCATCGCCCCGCCGCCCGCGAGGTGGCCGCCGAGCGCGACGGCGGTCGCGATCGAGGCGGCGGTGCCTCCGCGCACGAGGCGCAGCGGCGAGCGGGAGGCGGACATGTCCCCATTCTGCCCCGTCGGGCCGCGCGGCGCGGCGCGAGATGCCCCTCGTCGGCGCGACCGGCCGGGGCCCGCGCGCACTACGTGGCGTGGGACGGCACCACCATCACCGGCCCCTCGGCGTGCTGGAGCAGGCCGCGGGAGACCGAGCCGAGCAGAGTGCTCATCACGCGCCCGTGCCCGCGGGTGCCGACCACGGTGAGCTGCGCATCGACCGACTCCGCGAGCAGCAGCCGTACGGGGTCGCCGAACAGGACCTCGCTGGTGATCGTCAGCTCTGGCTGCTTCCGGCGACGCTGCTCCAGGCCTCGTTCGAGCCGGGCCGCGGCCCGTGAGCGATGGGTCCGGACCACGTCGGGGTCCGGGCGCCAGGCCGCATAGGAGCCGCCCCAGTCCTCCAGGGACGGGAGCACCATCAGCACGCGCAGCGAGGTGCCGCGGGACAGCGCCGCCTGCGCGGCCGCGTCCAGCGCCGCCTCGGCCCGGGCGGAGCCGTCGGTGCCCACGGTCACGGGGGCGTCCTCCTCGAGCGGCTCGAAGCGGTGCGCACCCTCGCCGAGCTCGTAGCCGCGATGCACCACGACCGTGGGGCAGTGCGCATGGGCGGGGAGCGCCGCGGAGACCGAGCCGAGCAGCCGGCCCATGAAGCCGCCGCGTCCGCGCGCTCCGACGACGGCCACAGCGGCCTGGGCCGACAGCTTCACGAGCACGCCTGCGGCATCGCCCCACTCGGCGCGCAGGTCGACGGCTCCGCTGTAGTCGCGCAGGTGCTCCCGCGCCTCCTCGAGCAGCTCGTTGGCGGCGTTCAGCCGCGCGACCTCGGCCGGGACGACCGGGGTGAGGGCCGCCTCGGCGTAGGCCATGGTCGGCACGGTGTAGGCGGTGACCACGGTGAGCGGCAGGTCCTGGCGCAGCGCGGCGCGGGCGGCGTAGTGCAGCGCCTGGACGGCCTGCCCGGAGCCGTCGTAGCCGATCAGCACGCCGAGCGGCCGCTCCCCGTCCGGCGAGGTGCCAGGAGCGTGGGAGACACTGGGTGCCGGGGCGCGACCGGTCGGTGCGGAGGTGCCGGCGGGGCTGGTCCGGGCGGGCTGGGCGGTGACGTCGTCGGGCATCTCGACCTCCTGGGTCGGGGGCTCCCTGGGCCGACGGAGCCGCCCCCGTGGGTCTCCTCCGCCGGTCCGTCGATCGTAGTCACGGCCGGACCGGCCCGCGCGGGGCCGAGGTCCCGCGGCGGGGGCGAGCGCCGCGGTCGGGCGTCGCCGGGTCCGCCGTCGGCGGAGCGGGACGGCCGGACGTCTCGACCGATCAGAACCCTCGTTGCCGCGCACCCGGGACGGGACGACAATGCAGGGCGGACTCGTGGTCGCGAGCCCGCCCGCCGGTCCGAAGGAGCGCTACGCCATGTCCGAGCTCCCCGTCCTCGCCAGCCCGAGCCGCTATGTCCAGGGGAAGGGGGCGCTCGACGCGCTGGGCACCCATCTCGCCGCCCTCGGGAGCAGCCCGCTGCTCGTCGCCGACGACATCGTCTGGGGGCTCTTCTCCGAGCAGGTCGGTGCCTCCTTCGCCGCGGCGGGTCTGCCCCTCGAGCGCGTCGGCTTCGAGCGCTTCGCGACGACGGATGCTGTCGACGCGCTGGTCGCCGCGATCGCCGCCGGCGGCCATGACGTGGTCGTGGGCTTCGGCGGCGGATCGAGCATCGACGCCGCGAAGGCGGCCGGGCACCTCGCCGGGATCCGCTGGGCGAGCGTGCCCACGGCGGCCTCCTCCGATGCGCCGACCTCCGCGCTCGCGGTGATCTACACGGCCGAGGGCGAGTTCCACGAGTACCGCTTCTTCCCCCGCAACCCGGACCTCGTCCTCATCGACACCCAGGTGGTTGCCGAGGCGCCGGTGCGCTTCCTCGCCGCCGGGATCGGCGACGCGCTGGCCACCTGGCTCGAGGCGCGCGCCACCCGCCGCGGCACCGGCACGGCGATGGCCGGCGGTCGCCCCACCCTTGCCGGCACCGCGCTGGCGGAGCTGAGCTGGGACATCCTGTGGGAGAACGCGCTGCCGGCGCTCGACGCGGTCGCCGCGCGCGTGGTGACCCCGGCCCTGGAGGCCGTGGTCGAGGCGAACACGCTGCTGTCCGGGCTGGGCTTCGAGTCCGGGGGCCTCGCCGCCGCGCACGCGATCCACAACGGGCTGACTGCCGCCCCGCAGACGCACGGGCTCACCCATGGCCAGAAGGTCAACATCGGCTCCCTCGCCCAGCTCGTCCTCGAGGGTGCCCCCGCTCAGGAGATCGAGGACTTCATCGTGTTCACGACGAAGGTGGGCCTGCCGAACACCCTCACCGAGATCGGGCTGACCCCCGAGGACCGGAAGGAGCTCCGCGCGGTCGCCGAGGCCGCGACGGTGGAGGGCGAGACGATCCACTCGATGCCCTTCCCGGTGACGGCCGACGACGTCCTGGCCGCGCTCACGGCCCTCGAAGGGCTGTCGCGCCGCGTGCGCCGGGAGCATGGCCTGCCCGAGCCCGAGCTCTACACCGGCGGAGGCCACTGACCCCGGCTCAGCGGGGGCGCCGACGGTCGCGGCCGATACGCGAGATGTCCAGGTCCGGCACCACCATCACCGGGCCCTGCGCCCGCTCCAGGAGGCCGCGGGAGACCGAGCCGAGCAGGGCGCTGATCGTGCGGCCCCGTCCACGGGTCCCCACCACCGTCAGCCGCGCGTCGCGCGAGCGCTCCACGAGCAGAGCGACGGGATCGCCGACCTCGACCGAGGCGGTGACCGCCACCTCGGGGTTCCGGTCGCGCAGCGCCCGGGCCTCCCCCTCGAGCAGGGCCAGGAGCTCCTCGAGCTGCCGGTCCAGGAACTGCTGGTCGGGCACCGTGGCGAGCGCGGAGGCGGACCAGGTGTCCAGCGGCGGGACCGCCTGCAGCAGATGCAGCGGCGCCCCGGCAGCCGCCGCCGCCCGCTGCGCGAGGGTGGTCAGCGTGCTGTCCTCGCTGCCGTCCAGCCCCACCACCACGGGCTCCGTGCCCGGCACCTCGGTGAAGCGCTCGCGACCGGTGGTCTCGGGCACCTCGTAGTTCGAGGGGACCACGACCGTCGGGCAGTGCGCGTGGGCGGGCAGTGCCTCGGAGACCGAGCCCAGCAGGCGCCCCAGGAAGCCGCCCCGGCCGCGGGAGCCGACGACGGCGAGGCGGGCGAGCGCGGAGAGCTCGACGAGCACGCCGGCCGCGTCGCCCTGGACGGACTCGAGCTCGACCTCGCCCGGATAGCCCTCCAGGTGCGGGAGGGCGCCCGCGGCGACCTGTCGGGACGCGGCCGCACGGGCCTCGTCCTCGCGCACCGGCGGCAGCGAGGCCAGGTTCGGGTAGACCATCACGGGCACCGTGAACGCGGAGACCACCGTGAGGCGGCAGCCGATCCCCAGCGCCATCGTCGCGGCGTAGTGGAGGGCCTGGATCGCCTGGTCGGAGCCGTCGTAGCCGACGAGCACCCCGACCGGTCGGGACTCGGGATCGAAGAGCGGGGGAGTGGAGCTGTCGTCGTCGGCGCGCATCGGGGTCTCCGTTCCGGGGGCGCGGTGCGACCGTCGACGGGATGCCCCCATCGGTCGCGCCCGCCGTCGGTACCTCCGAGGGTACGACCGTCCGGCATGCGCGGCCAGGGCCGAAGTCCCTGGCCCTGACCCGGACGCGCCCTGACCTCGCCCCGGCCGCACACCGCCCGGCCGCGGAGGCGCGCGGCCGGGCGAGACGCCGCGGAGCGACCGCCGGGAGGCTCAGCCCCTCGGCGTCCCGAAGCGCGGGGCGGGCAGGGGCGGCGCGACCGCGGCCGGGGCCTTCTCCAGCAGCGCGAGCGCCTCGGTGACGCCGCGGGCGAGCTGCGGGTCGTCGCCCGCCACCCACGCGTTCGGTGGCAGCGGCACCTCGATGTCGGGCTCGACGCCGTAGTTCTCGATCGCCCAGTCCTCGCCCTCGAACCAGCTCGCGTACTTCGGCTGGGTGACGCCGGTGCCGTCGACCAGGTCGTAGCGGCCGTCGATCCCGATCACACCGCCCCAGGTGCGGGTGCCGATGATCGGCCCGACCTCCAGGGCGCGGGAGACGGCGTTCACGATGTCACCGTCGGAGCCGGCCTCCTGGTTCGTCACCAGCACCACCGCGCCGCGCGGTGCGAAGGCGGGGTAGGTGCCCGGCCGCTCGTGGCGCGGGTAGTCCCAGGACAGCACCCGACGCGCGATCCGGTCGGTGACCAGCTGCGAGGTGTGGCCGCCGCTGTTGTAGCGCACGTCCACGACCAGGCCCTCCTTCGTCGTCGCCTCGCGCAGGTCGCGGTGCATCTGCGCCCAGCCGGAGGAGACCATGTCGGGGATGTGCAGATAGCCGAGCCGGCCGCCGGAGAGCTCGGCGACCAGGGCGCGGCGCGACTCGACCCACGCCTGGTAGCGCAGCTCCGAGTCGTCGCCGAGCGGCGTGACCGCCACCCGGTGCTCGGCGCCGTCGCGCCCGAGGACCAGCTCGGTCGCCTTCCCGGCGGAGCCGACGAGCGCCGCCTCGATCCCCTCGGGGCCGACGTCCCGGCCGTCCACGCGCAGCACCGCATCGCCCACGCGCGCATCGACGCCCGGCGTGAGCAGCGGGGAGCGGGCGTCCGGGTCGGAGGAGTCGCCCGGCAGGATCCGGGTGATCACCCAGCGCCCGTCCCGGCGCTCGATGTCCGCGCCGAGATGGGCCGGCAGCATCGGCGGATCGGCCTTGTACACCCCGCCCTGCACGTAGGCGTGCGAGGTGCCGAGCTCGCCCTGGACCTCCCACATCATGTCCTGGAAGTCGTCCTCGGTGACCAGGCGCTCGATGACCGGGTCGTACCAGGAGGTCATCGCGTGCCAGTCCATGCCGTCCATGTCCGCGCGCCAGTACTGCTGGGCCATGATCCGGTAGTTGTCCCAGAGCATGCCGCGCCGCTCCTTGACCGGGTCTACGGTCAGGCGCAGGCGCCCCGTGTCGATGACGATCCGGGCGGGGTCCTCGTCCTCGGCCTTGCGAGTCGCGGGGACCTGCACCCAGTGCTCGCCCTGCCGGATCACCAGGGTCTCGCCGTCCCCGGAGACGGACAGGTCGGTGACGTCCTCGGCGAGGACAGTGAGCTTGCGGTCCACGAGCGACCAGTGCTCGAGGGTCGGCGAGGGGGCCTCGCCCTCGACACCGGCGCGGGCCGAGCCCAGCACCCCCTGCTGGGGGTGGCGGAGCCAGACGAAGCCGCCGGTCACGGCGGTGAGATGCGAGTAATAGCCGGAGACGACGGGGAAGGGCACCAGGCGCGACTCGACCTGCTCGAGGTCGATGCGGGTGGCCGGCGCGCGGTGCGCGTCCTCCGCCCCGGCGGCGGAGTGCGAGGTCGCGGGGCGGGAGGAGGCCTCGGCCGCGGCGGTCGCGGCGGCGCTCGCCGAGGTTCCGGCGGCCGCGCCCGACGGGGCCCCCGATCCTTCGCCGCCCGCCGTGCCGCGGCCGGTGCCGGCGTCCGCGGAGCCGGAGGCGCCGTCGGCCGCAGGCTTCTCCGGGGCGGGGCCCCAGCCGTCGGGGTGCGGGCCGAAGGGGTCGGGGGTGGTGCGCTCGAGCGGCAGCAGGAAGGGCCGCTCGGCGTTGACGAACCCGAGGTCGAAGACCATGTCGTCGTAGACCGTCTCGAAGGTGCGCAGGCTCAGCAGCGCCAGGTGCTTGCCGTCGGCGCTGAACGCGGGGGCGGAGTCCTGGAACTTCCCGGAGGTGAGGGCGCGGCCCGTCGGTTCCTGGGCCTCGGTGTCCGAGATCATCAGGCGCGAGAGCTGCCAGGAGTTCGGCTCGGCCCACACCAGCCAGCGGCCGTCCGGCGACCATGCCAGGTCGCTGACCTCGCCGCCGCTGCTGCGGCCGATCTCGCGCACGTGGTCCAGGCGCGGCGCCGCGACGGAGCGGTCGGCGTCGGCCTCCCAGCCGGCGTCGACGCCCGGCGCGGTGTGCGCGCCCTTCCCGTGCGTCTCCTTGGCCGGGTCCTCGAGGCCGCGCAGGGTCACCAGGCGCACCACGTTGTCGTGGCTGACGATCGCGATGCGGGAGCCGTCGGGCGAGGGGATGGCGTGCAGGATCCGGCCCACCTCGCCCACGGCCAGGCGGATCTCCTCGCCGCCGCCGTCCAGCCGTGCCAGCGCCAGCACGTCGGAGCCGACGCCGCCCAGCTCACGATCGGAGAGGGCCTCCGCATCGGAGACGAACAGGGCGAAGGGCGAGCGGCCGAGCGGCCGCACCTCGCGCAGCCGCAGCCCGCAGGCCCCGACGAGCAGCCGCGCCGGACCGCCGCGATGGGTGAGGGCGTGCGCGGAGCCGCGCCACTCGACGACGCTCGCGCGCGCGTCGTGGAGCGGCCGCATGGCCAGCAGGTTCTCGCTCGCCGAGGCGGGGCGCGGCAGTCGGGCGGCGCCGACGCCGGAGGCGAGCACCTCGATCTCCCGCGGCGCGGCCTCGAGGGAGTCCATCGCGAACAGGCGCCCGCGGGAGCTGAACACGATCGCGCTTCCGTCGGTCGCGGGTTCGCGCAGGTAGCCCTCCTCGGAGGTGAGGGAGGTGTGGGAGCGCAGGTCCGTGCCGTCGGCGGCGACCGACCACAGGTTCGCCGAGGCGCGATCGGTGAGCGCCGCGCCGGGGCCGGGGGTGTCGGAGGCGAACAGCAGCCGGTCCCCGTACCAGGCGATCCGCAGCTTCGAGGCGAGGATCTCGTCGAGCAGCGGCTCCCAGGTGCGGGCCGCATGCGCCTCGGTGGGTGCGTCCAGCGGCACGTCCTCGCGCGAGAGCCACAGCTTCACGGCCGTGCCTCCCTGGTAGTGCTTCCAGGAGGCCTGGTCGCGGCGCCAGGGCGTCGCGACGACGGTGGTGCCCGACGGATGGATCGCGACCTCGCCGCTGCGGCCCAGCGGCAGCAGCGTGGTGGTGCCCTCGAGGTCGACGGCCCACAGCTGGGCATCGCGTGCGACCGGCGCGGCATAGCTGGTGGTCGCGACGATGCGGCCGTCGGGCAGCCAGCCGACGACCTTCGTGGCGGGGCGGCCCCAGAAGGTCAGGCGCCGCGGTGCGGACTCGCCGGCGACATCCGCGACCCACACCTCCGGCCCGCCCGAGGCGCGGGAGGTGAAGGCGATGCTGGCGCCGTCGGGGGAGAAGCGCGGGTACGAGACGGGCGCACCCTCGTCGGTGAGGCGCCAGGCGCGGCCTCCCTCGAGCGGGGCGAGCCATACGTCGTTCGCGGCGGTGAAGGTGATCAGCTCGCCCCGGACGTCGGGGTGGCGGAGATAAGCGGCATGAGCAGGCGTCGTCGGCATGGTTTCCACCTTATGCCTCGGGGCCGACGTCGCCGGGCGGGAGCGCTCGGCGCGGGTGGGTCGCTCAGCCGAGCGCGCCGGCGATGACGCCGTCCGCGCGGTGCAGCACGGCCGCGAGCTCGGCGCGGGTCACCGCCTGCTCGCCCTGCCAGTGCGTCGACCCGTCGGGAGCCATCCCGGCGCTGGTCAGCCAGGCCGCGTCCGGCGAGATTCCCCCAGGGATGTCCTTCCCCTCGGCCGCGCCGGACCCGTCGGCCCCGCCGGAGGGCCAGACCGCGCCGATCCCCGCGAGCGCGGGACGCAGCAGCGCGGCGAGCATCCCCGAGGCGCCCTCCCGGCTCGCGGGATCCTCGGGATGGACCTTCAGCTCGGCATCGCCCCAGAGCGCACCGCGGCCGTGCAGCCACAGCAGCGCGGAGGCCTGCGCCGGGTCCTCGCCGAGGTCGACGATGAGCACCGGCACGTCCTCGAGCGGCACCGCCGGGGTGCCCGCGAAGCGGTGCAGGGCCGCGGCGACCTCGCCCCGGGTCACGACCGCCTCCGGCGAGAAGGCGCCGCCGGCCGCGGGCAGCACGCCGGTCTCCTCCGCCCAGACCATCGCCTCGAGCCCGGCATCGCCGTCGGCCACATCGGAGAACGGGCTGGTGGCAGGGCCGAGCACCCGCGGGAGCGCGACCCCCGCGGAGATCGCGCCGACCACGGCGGCGGCCGCGGCGCCCGCGAGCAGCAGGGTGCGGCGCGGCGGCACGGACCTGGCAGGGGCGGGGCCGACGGGGCGCGGCTCCGGCGCTCGCGCGACGGTCCGCGGCGCGGCCGGGAAGGCGCCTGGCTGCACCTCCGGCAGGGCCGGTGCGGCGGCGGGGGAGGGCGGCTGCACGGTCGTCGGGGCCTCGACCGGCGCCGGTGCGGGTGCCGTGGGGGTCACGAGCACGGCGCGGGCGGCGGCCGGGGTGGGGGCACCGGGCCGGTCGGGGCGCACGCGAGGCGCCGCAGGTCGTCTCAGAGCCACCGCAGCTCCTGCATCCGTCGCACGATCGCCCAGCTCAGCACCAGGTTCCCCCAGCCGTTGAGGTGGATGCCGTCGGAGGCGATCAGCAGCGGCGGCACCACGGCTCGGGCGAGGGCGTCGTGGGTGGTGCCCTGCTCGAGCAGCTGCAGCGGCGCGAGCGGGGAGCTGGCCAGGCCCTCCTCCCCGGTCAGCAGCTGCTGCACGTCCAGGAAGTGATCGCGATGAGCTTCCGCGAGCCCGGCGTTGACCTCCGCGACCGCCGCTCCCGTCGCCGAGCCGGCCTCGTCGTGCTCCGTGCACCAGTGGCCGAGGACGAGCGTGTCACCGGGCGCGGCGGCCTCGGCCATCCGGGCGGTGTGCTCGAGCACCCCCTCGACGTCGCGGATGTTGTTCTTCCCCATCCACAGCACCTGCCGCGATCCCTCCGCGATCTCGGCGAGCGAGGAGACGAACACGCCGCCGGTGACCGGCTCCGCCGGGTCCGTGGGGGTGAAGTACCAGGTCCCCGAGCTGCCGTCGAGGATCCCGTCGACCCCGTCCACCCGGCCCGGCACCCGGATCGGGCCGGACGGGACGAGGTCGGAGTCGAGCGTGACCTCGAGGCGGGAGGTGTCCGGCTCGGGATCGCCCCGGCCGATCAGCGTCGGGGTGTCCAAGCCGCGCTGGAGCAGGGTGTGCCAGGACCGGGTCGCGCCCACGCCGAAGGGATGCACGGGAGCGGGGGCCGCCGCGAGCGCGAGGTGCTCGTGGATGCGCACCGGCACGGCGGTCGCCTCGTCGCCGCCCTCGGAGCTCATCGAGGAGGAGCCCCACAGCGTCAGCGCAGGGGCCTCGGACTCCGGATGCAGCAGGCGGCGCGCGGCCTCGGTGCCGGTCAGGGTGGAGGACGGGGAGACGGGTGCAGCAGGCGCGGCCGGGGCGGCGGCATGCTGCGGCATCACGGTCCTCCGTGCTGGTCTGTGGGGCGAGCGCCCCACCGACGCTCACGGCGCCCAGCTTACTCGACGGGAACTTCAGCGGAAGGGGCGCGGAGACGGACCACCGGGTCTCGTGGCGGGCCCGCGGGGCCCGGCCCGTCGGCCGACGGACGGCCTGCGGGCGGCGGCGTGCGTTTCCGTCCTGACCGGGTGCAGGGTCAGCCCAGCTCGTAGTCGACGACGACGGGGGAGTGGTCCGACAGGCGCGTGCCCTCGTGCTCCCGGTCCACGGCCGCGCGCACCGCCGAACGCGCCAGGCGCGGCGTGGCCAGGTGGTAGTCGATCCGCCAGCCGGCGTCGTTCGCGAAGGACTGCCCGAGCCAGGACCACCACGAGTAGGGGCCGTCCTCGTCGGGGTGCAGGCGGCGCACCACGTCCACGAGCGTGCGCGGGGAGAGCTGCTGTCCGAGCCACTCCCGCTCCTCGGGCAGGAATCCGTCGGTCTGCTGGTTGCGGCGCCAGGCGGCGAGGTCCTGCCGGGTGTGGGCGATGTTCAGGTCGCCCATCAGCAGGAACTCTCGCCCCGCGGCCGCGGCGGCACGGCGCGTGCGGGTCAGGTAGCGGGCGAAGCCGTCCATGAACTGCATCTTCCGCGCGTACTTCGCACCGCCGTCGGGCGCCTCCCGCATCCGCTCGGGCCGCTGCAGGTGCGCGGGCAGCCCGCCCTTGGGCAGGTAGAGGCAGGCGATCGTGACCGGAGTGTCCGCGAGGTCCACCTCGAGGTAGCGACCCTCGGCGACGAAGCGCGAGAGTCCGCGGGCGAGCGGCACCCGGTCCTCGGCGGGGATCGGGGTGAGCGCCTCGTCGGGCGCGCCGAGCAGCGCCGCCCCGGACCAGGTGCGCACCGCCGCGGGCGGCCGACGGGTCAGCACCGCGACCCCGTTCCGACCCGGCAGCGTCCCGGTCTCCAGGGCGACGTGGAAGTCGCCGAAGGCCCCCTCGGGCAGCTTCGACGCCTGTGCCCGCACCTCCTGCAGCGCGACCACGTCGCAGCCGCGCGCGGCGAGCCAGTCGCCGAAGCCCCGACGATGGGCGGCGCGGATCCCGTTGACGTTGGCCGAGGCGATGCGGAGCATCCCCGCAGGCTACGCGGTGCCGTGCCGCCTCGGGCTCGTCGTCGCAGGATGGTCTGCGCGGGCGTTATACGGCACGTCGTGGCGATATCGCCATTGCGTGCCGTATAGCGCCGGTACGTGCTGGGGCCGCCCGGCCGCTCGTCCGCCGGGGCCGCCCGTCCGCCGGGGCCGCTCGTCCGCCGCGGCCGCTCGTCCGCCGGGGCCGCCCGTCCGCCGGGGCCGCTCGTCCGCCGGGTCCGCCCGTCCGCGCCGAGTCTGCTCGGTCGCCGGACCGTCGCCTCAGGCGGTGACGGGGTCGCCGACGACGGGGCCCTCGGTGTTCGGCTTCCAGCCGAGCGCCGGCGCGACGTGCGTCGCGAAGTTCTCGAGGATCTCGAGGTTCAGGTCGACCCCGGCCTGGCTCGGGATCGTCAGCAGCAGGGTGTCGGCGGACATCACGGCGGCGTCGGCCTTCAGCTCCTCGATCAGCCGGTCGGGCTCGCCCACGTAGGTGCGGCCGAAGGTGGAGCGGGTCCCGTCGATGATCCCGATCTGGTCGCCGCCGCTGCCGCCGCCGGAGCCGAACAGCACCCGGTCGCGGTCCGAGAGGATCGGGAAGACGCTGCGGGAGACGGAGACGCGCGGGACGTGGGTGTGCCCGGCCTCGCGGAACGCCTCGCGGAAGACGTCGATCTGCTCGGCCTGGAGGTCGCCGAAGGCCGAGCCGTTCGCCTCGGTGAGCAGGGTCGAGCTCATCATGTTCAGGCCCTGCTGCCCGGTGCGCTCGGCGGTCGCTCGGGAGCCGGAGCCCCACCAGATGTGGCGGATGAGCTCCTCGGACTGCGGCTCGATCGCGAGCGGGGCGTGCGGGGCGGCATCGGACATGTAGGGCTGCGCCGCCGCACGGGTCATCGGGTGGCCCTGGATGGCCTGCAGGAAGGTCTCGAACTTCGCCGCGGCGATGTCCGCGCCGCGCGGGTCGGTCGAGCCGGTGTAGCCGAAGGACTCCCAGCCGCGGTCCGCCGCCTCGGGCGCGCCGCGGGAGATGCCGAGCGCCACCCGCCCGTCGGCGATGTGGTCGAGGGCCGCGGCCTCCTCGGCGAGGTAGAGCGGGTTCTCGTAGCGCATGTCGATCACGCCCGTTCCCACCTCGATCCGCTGCGTGCGCGCGGCGACCGCCGACAGCAGCGGCATCGGTGCGGCGGACTGGCGGGCGTAGTGGTGGACGCGGAAGTAGGCGCCGTTCACGCCGAGCTCGTCGGCGCCGACCGAGATGTCGATCGCGTCGTGGAGCATCTGGCGGGCGGTGATCCCGCCCTGGGCGGGGTTGCCGCCGTAGTGGCCGAAGCTGAGGAATCCGAAGGCACGCATGGCCGCACCCTATCAACTAGTTGAAAACAGAACCAGCGGTGAGGGAAGGGGGCCGCCATGACCGTGAGCGCCCCGAGAAGGCTCTCGTGCTGGCCGACTCCTCCGCCTGGCACGACTGGCTCCTCGCGCACGAGGGCCGTGGCGACGGCGAATGGCTCCTGCGCGCGCTGAGGGGGCACCGCGAGGTGCCGACGCGCATCGTGCCCGGCGCGCCCGCGGGGCGCCGCGACCGTCGTGCGGCCGCGAGGGGCGCTCGCCTTCGAGTCGAGCGCCCGACGACGCCCTGCGATCAGCTCTGCGTCGAGCTGCCGCCCACGACCAGCGCGAACATCACGCCGAAGCGGTCGACGACCTGGCCGTAGTGGTCGCCCCAGGGTGCGAGCTCGAAGGGCATCGCGACCTTCCCGCCGCCCTCGGCGATCCGTGCGAACAGGGACTTCGCCGACTCCACGTCCTCGAGCCCGATGAGGAAGGAGTAGACGTCCGAGCCCAGCGGCGGCAGCTCGTCACCGGGCCCGCCGATCGCGTCGCCGCCCGAGACGGTGAAGAGGCCGCCGGTGAGGGTGGCGTGGGCGACCGCGCCGCGAGGCGGGGTGAAGGGGAAGCCCGAGAGATCCGGGATCTCGTCGTAGGTCATCATCTCCAGCTCGCCGCCGAACAGCTCCTGCCAGTGGGTGAGGACCTCCTGGCCATTGCCGGGGAAGGCGATGTAGGGCGAGTTCTGCGGCTGCGGCATCCTGACCTCCGGGTTCGTCGGCGGGCGGCGACGTCGCGGCCCGGGGCGTCAGTCTTCCACGCCCCGGGCCGCGAGGGGAGGCTCAGTCCTCGTGGGCCTCGGTGGACTCGGTGGGACGGGCGCCGAGCTCGGCGTCCAGGCGCAGCAGGCCGGAGCCGTCCTCGCCGATCAGCTTCACGCGCCCGATGATCTCGGAGACGGTGGCCTCCTCCTCGATCTGTTCGTCGACGAACCAGTTCAGCAGCGGGCGGGAGTCGTAGTCGCCCTCCTTGTCAGCGCTGCGGTAGAGCTCGCGGATCGCCTCGGAGACCTTCTCCTCGTGGGCGAGGGCGGCCTCGAAGATCTCCAGCACCGAGAGGCCGGGCTTCACACCGGGCTCGGAGAGGGCGCCGATCGCGGCGTGGTTGCCGCGGTCCGAGACGTGCTGGATGAACTTGTTGGCGTGGACGATCTCCTCGTCGGCCTGGTGGCGCAGCCACGCGGCGATGCCGGGGAGGTCCTGCTCATCGGCCTCGATGGCGAGCTGGCGGTAGGTGATCGATGCGGCGAACTCCAGGGTGATCTGGTCCTGGAACTTCTTCTCGAGATCGTTGCTCATCTTCATGAGGGCGACGGTAGTCCTCCGACCGGTCGTTGTCACCCCTGGCAAGCCTTCCCTGACCTGCAGTGATGTACTTCGGGCAGGCTTTCCTGACCGTGCGCGGCCAGCTCAGCTCCGCAGGTGAGCGGGCACGGGTCCGAGGGTGGGTCCGGGCACGAGCTCCCCCTCGACGAGCGTGTGCTGCGCGGGCGGCGGGGCGACGGCGAGCGGGCCCTCGGGGTCGTCCTGCGCGGCGACGAGCAGCTCCTCCATCCGCTCGACCGCCCGGGCGGCGACCTCCTCGACGGGCAGGCGCACCGTCGCGAGCCCCACCAGGTCCAGGCCGTCGCCGAGCCCGTCGAAGCCGAGGGTGCTGACGTCCTCGGGGATGCGCACGCCCCGCTCGGCGGCGGCTCGCAGCAGGTCGAGGGCGACGTAGTCCACGGGGCAGACGATGCAGCTCGCGCGCTCCTCGCGCGCGGTGTCCAGGGCGCGCACCACGCCCTGCTCCACCGGCAGCAGGTCCACGGGGAGGGTAGCGATGCCGAGCTCCGCGCACCGCTCCACCAGGCTGCGGATCCGCAGGTCGAACACGCGCGAGTAGAGCAGCGGCGCGGTGAGCACGACGACCCGTCGGTGCCCGTGCACGGCGATCTCGTCGGCGACCGCGCGGCCGTGGGCGCGCTCGTCGTAGCTGATGGACTCGATGCGGGGGTGGTCGTTGGGGCGGCCGACGATCATCAGCGGCACCGAGGTCACGGTCTCCACGAGGTCCTCGGCGGCGGTCACGCCGGTGCCGACGAACACCCCGGCGACGCGCTGACCGAGCAGGCGCCGCAGCCCGGCCACCTCGGCGGTGCCGTAGTCGTGGCGGGAGGCGGTCACGGAGATGAGGGTGCGCCCCGCGCGCTCGACCGCCCGGTTCGTCTCGGAGAGCAGATGCCCGTAGGCGGGGTTCGTGCTGTCGCGGATCAGCAGGCCCAGCTGGCGTCCGTGGCGCATGGCGAGTCCGCTGGCGACGAGGTTGTGCACGTAGCCCAGGCGCGTGGCGGCCTCGTGCACGGCGATGAGGGTGTCGGGGGAGACCCGCTCCCCGTCGTTCTGGAAGACCCGCGAGACCGTGGAGCGGGAGACTCCGGCCGCGCGGGCGACGTCCTCCATGGTGGGCTGGCGCGGCATGGCGGCTCCTCCCGGTCCCGAATGCCTCGGGGTGCTGCACGAGCGCTCCGGTGCGCGTCGCGTCGGCGGCTGGTCCGGGGCAGGATAGCCCGGCCGGAAAGGCGCCGCGGACCGCCCAGGTGACCTGCAGGTGAAGACCGGGGGAAGGGGGCCGGAGCGCGACCGGGCCGACGGCGAACAATCGGCACCGGGACGATGAACTTCCGGTGGACGCGCGGCGGACCGACGGTGCTCAGGAGTACCCGGAGACCGGATGAGCACGGCATGGGAGCGCTCCCACCTGCAAGGTCAGGCGCTGTTCACGGTCGGTTCACCGAGCTCGACGGCTCCTTGGCGGATCGTCCCGCACCTTCCTACGGTGGCCTCGTCGAGGACGCCGGCGCCCGCCCCCGTGGTCGCAGGGATCCTCGATGTGCCCGCTCCCGGATCCCGGTCCTGCGCAGCGGGCGAGGCGGACCCGCGGGTCCGCCGACGGCCGCCCGCCCTGGGCAGGGCGCGTCCGTCGCGCAGCCCGTCGTCCCCCGACAGCCCTCCGGGCCGTCCCGACCAGGAAGCTGGGAGCGCTCCCATGACAACCCCCGTCCGCACCCACGGCCCGGACCGCACGGCCGCCGCCGCTGCCGGTGAGTCGCCGAGCGAGGCGACCACCGAGTCCGCGCCCGCCGGCGCGACCCCCGCCGCGCAGCGGCCCGCCCGTCGGCGCTCCCCCCAGCGCCGCCGCCGCGCCCGTCGCGACGCGCTGCTCTTCCTCGCGCTGATCGCCCCGAACTTCCTCGCGATCATCGTCTTCTCGTACTACCCGGCGCTGTACAACATCGGGCTGAGCTTCTTCGAGTGGGACTTCGTCGAGCCCGTCCCCGAGTGGGTGGGCGCGCAGAACTACGTCGACCTGTTCACCTCGGCGAGCTTCGGCCAGGTCCTGATGAACACGCTGATCTTCACCGGGGTCAGCGTGATCGGCTCCCTCGTGCTCGGCCTGCTGCTGGGCAGCCTGCTGGCCACGAAGGTCCCGTTCACGGGCTTCGCGCAGACCATGGCGTTCGCGCCGCACATGCTGCCCGGCGCCGCCGTCGGCATCCTGTGGCTGTTCATGTTCGACCCGAACTACGGCCTCTCCCGCTGGGCGTTCTCGCTGTTCGGCGCGGACTCCCCGGCGTGGACCACGACATCGGACTGGTCGCTGTGGTCGATCACCATCGCCTACACCTGGCAGCGCCTCGGCTTCGTCACGGTCATCTGCTACACCGCGATCCTCGACCTGCCGAAGGACCTCTACGAGGCCGCGGCCCTCGACGGCGCGCACGGCTGGAAGCTCTTCCGCCACCTGACCCTGCCGCTGCTGAGCCCGATCACGTTCTTCCTCTCGATCACAGGCATCATCTCCGCCGCACAGGCCTTCGACATCATCTCGATCATGACCGACGGCGGCCCCGGGACCTCTTCCAGCACGCTGAGCTGGATGGTCTACGAGGAGGCCTTCCAGAAGTTCGACATCGGCAGCGCCTCGGCCGCCGCGACCGTGCTGCTCGCGATCCTCCTGGTCATCACCTACGTGCAGGTCCGCTACGGCGAGAAGAAGGTGAACTACGACTCATGAGCACCCTGAGCTCCGCCCCCTCCGCCCAGCTCCCCGACGGGACGGCCGCCCCCGCGGGCACCTCCGTGCCGCGCAACACCGGCCGACGCCGCGGCCCCCGCCGTCGACCCTGGGTCACCGCGCTGCTGATCGCCGGCGTCCTCGCCACGATCGCGGTATTCCTGGTGCCGCTGTACTGGCTGTTCTCCTCGGCCCTGAAGCCGCACCAGGACATCTACAGCTGGCCGCTGCAGTGGATCCCCACCGAGCTGACGTTCTCGAACTTCGTCGGCGCCTGGGAGGCCGCGGCGTTCGACCGCTTCTTCCTGAACTCGATCATCACCACCGGCGTCGGCACCGTGCTCGAGATCGTGCTCGCGATCCTGTGCGCCTACGCCTTCGTGTTCGTCGAGTTCCGGTTCAAGAAGATCGTGTTCGGCCTGATCGTCGCCTCGCTGATGCTGCCGGGCCACGTGACGCTGATCGTCAACTACATCACCGTGGCGAACCTCGGCTGGCTGAACACCTACGCCGGGATCATCCTGCCCGGCATCGCCAGCGCCTTCGCGATGTTCCTGATCTACCAGCACATGCGCATGATCGACAAGGACATCCTGCAGGCCGCGGAGATCGACGGCGCCGGCCACATCCGCCGCATGCTCACCATCGTGGTGCCGCTGTCGAGCCCCATGATCCTCACCGCCACCCTGATCGTCATGGTCGGGAAGTGGAACGAGTACGTGTGGCCGCTGATCGTCACCTCGACCGAGGACATGCGCACCCTCCCCATCGGGCTGCTGTTCCTGCGCAGCCAGGAGGGCTACAGCAACTGGGGCGTGATCATGGCCGGCGCCGTGTTCGTCTCCCTGCCGATGCTGATCCTCTTCTTCCTCGCCCAGAAGCGCATCATCGGCGGCCTCGCCGCCGGCGCCATGAAGTGAGGCCGACGGGACGGCTCCGCGCCGTCTAGACCGTCCCGGGCCACTCCGGCCCGACCCCCGAACCCGCCGGACCGGGCGCACGAGCGCCCGGCCCCGGTCCCGCACGACCCGACGACCCCACCCGACCGCACCGGAGCCCTCCGGTCCGGCCCGTCTCCAAGGAGCGATGCACATGTCCCGCAGCCCGCTGAACCTCTCCCGCCGCACGATGATGGCGGCCCTCGGCCTGGGTGCCGGCGCCGCCGGCCTCGCCGCCTGCGGCGCCCCGAACGGCGGGGGCGGCGGTGGTGACTCCGAGAGCAACATCCGTGACGGCTTCTCGCAGGCCGATCTCACCGTCCCCTCCGAGTACGAGGGCCGCACCCCGATCCTGTTCTGGGCGCCCTTCACCGGCGTGAACTACGAGGTCCTCGCCAAGCAGTTCGCGGCCTTCAACGAGTCCCAGGACGAGATCGTCGCGATCGCCGAGTCCGTCGGCGGCTACGCCGACCTCAACCAGAAGTTCACCGCGGCCCTCCAGGCCCGCACCGTCCCGGACATCGTCTGCTTCCCCGAGATGCAGTGGCTCCAGTTCCACAACTCCGACGCGCTCGCCCCGCTGGACAGCTACTTCGACGACGAGTGGAACCTCGACGTCTACATCGACAACTACGTCGCCGAGGGCAAGGCCGCCGGCGAGACCTTCGTGGTGCCCTTCGCCCGCTCCACCCCGCTCTTCTACTACAACAAGACCCGCTACATCGAGGCGGGCCTGCCCGAGGAGGGCCCCGAGACCTGGGAGGACCTCGCCGAGTTCGCGCCCGAGCTGGCGAAGATCGAGGTCGAGGGCCGCCCGCTGGCGGCGCTCGCGGTCGGGGCCGACGACGCCTGGCACGCGCAGGCCGACATCTGGGGCTTCGGCGGCGCGAACGCGAACGAGGACTTCGCGGTCACGATCAACGAGGACGCCGGCGTGGAGTGGCTGGAGTGGCAGCGCAAGTTCATCCACGAGGACAAGTTCGGCTACATGGCGCAGGCCGCCGGGACCGACTTCGCCTCCGGCATCACCGCCGGGATGCGCGGCTCGACCGCCGGGCTGACCGGCACCACCGCCGCCACCGAGGGCGTCTTCGAGGTGGGCACCGCGTTCATGCTCTCCAAGGAGGGCCAGGAGAAGCAGGTCCCGACCGGCGGCTCCGGCCTCTCGATCGTGCGCAGCGACTCCCAGGACCGCCAGGACGCCTGCGCCGAGCTGTTCCGCTTCCTCGCCCAGCCGGAGAAGTCCGCCGAGTGGCATGCGGGCACCGGCTACGTCCCGATCGTGAAGGCCGCGGCCGACACCCAGACGGTCAAGGACCTCGTCGCGGAGAACCCCAACTACGGCGTCGCGCTCGCCCAGCTCGAGAACGCCCGCACCGCGGACTACACCAACTGGGACCAGGGCTCCGTCACCGAGATCGGCGCCGCGCAGGCGCAGGTCTACGGCGACGGCGCCGATCCGAAGAAGGTGCTCGACGCGCTCGCGACCACCCTCCAGGAGACCCTCGACGACAACCGCGAGGACTACGAGGCCGTCGAGTTCGAGGGCTGGAACTGAGCCCCCGGACCTGAGCGGGCCCCGGCCGCCGCGGCGGCCGGGACCCCGCCCTCCCGGGGCGGGTCGTGCCGGCCCGCCCCGAGGCCACCCGGCCCGCACGACCCGTCGGCCCACCCGGCCGCCTGCACGCGACGGCCCCCGGCCGTTCGCCCGGCCGACCATCCCACCCAGGAGAACCACCCCTCATGACCCCCACGCAGCCCGCCCTCGTCGGACACCGGGGCGCCGCCGCCCTCGACCCCGAGAACACCGTGCGCTCCTTCCGGCGCGGCGTCGCCGAGGGCTCGACGCTGCTCGAGTGCGACGTCCACCTCAGCGCCGACGGCCAGGACGTGATCCTCCACGACGCGACCCTGGACCGCACCGCGCAGGCCGATTCTCCGCTGCGCACCGGCGCGGTCGCCGACCTGCCCCGTGCCCAGCTGGACCGTGTGCTGGTGGGGGAGGGCGAGCACATCCCGACCCTTTCCGAGGTGCTCGAGGCGGCGGTGCGCGAGGACGGCACCCGGGTGCCGCTGCTGGTGGAGATCAAGGCGCCGGGCGCCGTGGAGCGGGTGCTCGAGATCCTCGCCGAGGAGTTCGGCGACGGCGGCGCGGAGGCCTGGACGGATCCGACGGCCGCCCCGGCGGTGCTGCTGTCCTTCCATGAGGAGCCGCTGCGCCGTGCGCAGGAGGTCGCGCCGTGGATCCCGCGGATGCGCACCACGACCGCGACCAGCCCCGAGTGGTGGGACTCGTGCCGAGAGCTCGGCGTCGTCCACGTCGGCGTGCGGATCGCCGACGCCCGCCAGGCGGACGTCGAGCGTGCGGCCGAGCTGGGCGCGGCACTGAACCTGTGGACCGCACGCACCGAGGAGGAGCTCGAGCGGGCCCTCGAGCTCGGCTGCGACACCCTCACCGTCGACGACCCGGTCTGGGCGGCGGCGCTGATCGCGAAGCCGCTCCCGGCCTGAGCGGGGCAGACTGTCCCCATCGACCGCCTCCGCTCGTCCCTCTCCTCCGACAGGAGCACCATGACCCCGCAGCATCCCGCCCGTCCCGCGATCGTCGGCCACCGCGGTGCCAGCGCGCACGCCCCCGAGAACTCGCTCGCCGCGTTCCGCCGCGCGATCGAGGACGGCGCCCAGCTGCTCGAGTGCGACGTCCATCTCAGCGCCGACGACGAGGTGATCGTCATGCACGACGAGACCATCGATCGCACCGCCGCGGCGGACTCGCCCCTGCGCAGCGGCGCGATCGGCGACCTGACCCGCGGCGAGCTCGACACGGTGCTGCTCGAGGAGGGGGAGAAGGTCCCCTCGCTCGCCGAGCTGCTGGAGACGACCACCGTGCCCCTGTTCATCGAGGTCAAGGTCGCCGGTGCCGGCGAGGCAGTGGCCGCGCAGCTCGCCGCGCTCCCGGAGGACTCCCCGGCGAAGGCCTCGACCGTCATCTCCTTCCATGCCGAGGCGCTCGAGACGATCCGTCGGGGCAGCCCTGCCACACCGGTCTCGTATCTCGTCGAGCAGATCACCGAGCAGACGATCCGGACCGCGAAGGACCTCGGCGCCGCGGGGATCGGCCCGGCGATCGACGGGCTCGCCCTCCGCGCCGCCCGCGCCGCGCACGAGGCCGGTCTGCGCCTGAACCCGTGGACCGTGAACAGCGCCGCGCAGCTCGAGGTGGCCCTCGCCTGCGGCGTCGACACGATCACCACCGACGACCCGGCCTGGGTGCAGCGCGAGCTCGATGTGCGGAGCTGACGTCCGGGGCGCCTCCTGCGCCGCCCCGGCCTCGCCGCCCGAGGCATCGCCGAGCCCGGCAGCCTAATGGAGCTCCTGCGGCCGGTGGAGGTCGTGATCGCGCGCGTCCCGCGGGAATACGGGGAGGGCGCCGCGCGTTGCACACCCGCATGAAGGCCATCACCTACAGTAGCTACGGGGGCCCCGAGGTCCTCACCCTCTCCGAGCTCGAGGACCCGAAGGTCGGCCCTGGCGAGATCCTGGTCGACGTACGCGCCGCGGGAGTGAATCCCGTCGATTGGAAGGTCCTCTCCGGCGGCCTCGACCCGCTGATGACCACCATCTTCCCCGTGATCCCCGGCTGGGACGTCGCGGGCGTCGTCACGGCGGTGGGCCTGGACGTCCCGGAGTTCTCCGTCGGCGACGAGGTCATGGCCTACGCCCGCAAGGACTGGGTCCAGGCCGGCTCCTTCGCCGAGAAGATGATGGTCCCGGTGCGCGCCGCCGCTCGCAAGCCCGACTCCCTCTCCTTCGCCCAGGCCGGCGCGCTGCCTCTCGCCGGCCTCACCGCCTACCAGTCCCTGCACCGTCTCGGCCTCACCGCCGGGCAGACGGTGCTGGTCCACGGCGCGAACGGCGGCGTGGGCTCCTTCGCCGTGCAGATCGCCGCCGCGGCCGGCGCCCGCGTGATCGGCACCGCCTCCGAGCGCAGTCACGAGCGGATCCGCGGCCTCGGCGCCGAGCCGGTGACCTACGGGGACGGGCTCGAGGAGCGGGTCCGCGCAATGGCCCCCGGGGGCGCCGACCTCGTCGTGGACTACGTGGGCGGCGTGCTCGAGCAGACCCTCGCCGTGCTCGCCCCCGGCGGTCGCCACGCCTCGATCGCCGACGACTCCGTCGCCGAGGCGGGCGGCGCCTACCTGTGGGTGCGGCCCGACGCCGGGGACCTCGCCGCGCTCGCCGAGCTGGTCGAGGCCGGCTCGCTGCGCGTCGACGTCGAGCGCACCTTCGACCTCGCCGACGCCGCCGATGCGTTCCGCGCGAGCATGGAGGGGCACACGAGCGGGAAGATCGTGGTGACCGTCGGGGAGTGAGGTATCCGCGGCGGGCCGTCGCGGGCGCGGGCGGATCGCGGGACTCGATGACTCCCTCGCCGGCATTGCCGAGCCCGACACGCTGAGGAGGAATGCCATGACGACCGTCGACGGATCCTCGCTGATCAGCCTGCGTCGCGGCGACATCACCCAGGTGGACGACGTCGACGCGATCGTCAACGCCGCGAACTCCACCCTGCTCGGCGGCGGCGGGGTTGACGGCGCGATCCACCGCGCCGCCGGCCCCGGCCTGCTCGCCGAATGCCGCACCCTGGGCGGCTGCGAGACCGGGGACGCGAAGCTCACCGGCGGGCACGACCTGCCTGTCCCGTACGTCCTGCACACTGTCGGCCCCATCTGGTCCGCCCGCGCCGACGAGGCCGGTCGCGCCCGCCGCGACGCCGAGCTCGCCTCCTGCTACCGACGCTGCCTCGAGGTCGCGCACGAGCACGATCTGCACCGTCTCGCCTTCCCCTCGATCTCCACCGGCGCCTACCGCTTCCCCCTCGACCGCGCCGCGCGCATCGCGATCGCGAGCCTGCGCGAGAGGGCGGCGCGGCTCGGCGGGCGCTGGGAGCTGCGCCTGGTGCTCTTCGACGACGAGACCCTCGCCGCCTACGAGAGGGCCCTCGAGGGTCGTCGCGACGACGCTCGGCTGTGACCCCCGTCTCGCCGATGCATGGCGAGACAGGCACGTGCATGTTCACTCACTGAACGTCCCGTGACCGCCCGACTCCGTACGCGTACGCTGTCCCCGCTCCGCCCTCCGACCCCGAGGGCCCCGCGACATCGGGCCTCCGGGCCCCTGAAAGGACTGCGATGCTCGACTCGACGCTCCAGGACACCTTCGACCGCGTGCTTCGCCGCAACCCCGGCGAGCCCGAGTTCCACCAGGCCGTCCGGGAGGTGTTCGAGTCCCTCGAGGTCGTGCAGTCCCGGCACCCCGAGTACCAGGACCACGAGATCCTGATGCGGCTGTGCGAGCCCGAGCGCCAGATCATCTTCCGCGTCCCGTGGGTCGATGACGAGGGTGTCGTGCAGGTCAACCGTGGCTTCCGCGTCGAGTACAACTCCGCGCTCGGCCCGTACAAGGGCGGTCTGCGCTTCCACCCGAGCGTCAACCTCGGCATCGTGAAGTTCCTCGGCTTCGAGCAGATCTTCAAGAACTCCCTGACCGGTCTGCCCATCGGCGGCGGCAAGGGCGGCTCGGACTTCGATCCGCACGGCCGCTCCGACGGCGAGGTCATGCGCTTCTGCCAGTCCTTCATGACCGAGCTGCACCGCCACATGGGCGAGTACACCGACGTCCCCGCCGGCGACATCGGCGTGGGCGCCCGCGAGATCGGCTACCTCTTCGGTCAGTACAAGCGCCTGACCAACAAGTACGAGGCGGGTGTGCTCACGGGCAAGGGCCTGGACTGGGGCGGCTCTCTCGTGCGCAAGGAGGCCACCGGCTACGGCGCGGCCATCTTCGCCGACGAGATGCTCAAGGCCCGCGGGAAGTCCTTCGAGGGCCGTCGCGTCGCCGTCTCCGGTTCCGGCAACGTCGCGCTCTACGCGATCGAGAAGTCCCGCCAGCTCGGCGGCATCCCCATCACCGCCTCCGACTCCTCCGGCTACGTCGTGGACGAGAACGGCATCGACCTCGAGCTGCTCCAGCAGATCAAGGAGGTCGAGCGCGGTCGCATCCACGAGTATGCCGACCGTCGCGGCGAGGGCGCCCGCTTCGTCAAGGGCGGCGGCGTCTGGGACGTCCCGGCCGACATCGCCCTGCCCAGCGCCACCCAGAACGAGCTCGACGCGGACGCCGCTCGGACCCTCGTGAAGAACGGCGTGCTCGCCGTCTCCGAGGGCGCGAACATGCCCTGCACCCCCGAGGCCGTCACCGTGTTCCGCGAGGCCGAGGTCGCCTTCGGCCCCGGCAAGGCCGCGAACGCCGGCGGCGTCGCGACCAGCGCGCTCGAGATGCAGCAGAATGCGAGCCGCGATGCGTGGAGCTTCGAGCACACCGAGGAGCGCCTCACGCAGATCATGAAGAACATCCACACCACCTGCCTCGAGACTGCCGAGGACATGGGTCGCCCCGGCGACTACGTGCTCGGCGCGAACGTCGCCGGCTTCCGCAAGGTGGCCGATGCGATGATCGCCTTCGGCGTGATCTGAGCCCCGCCGGGCCTGGCCCCACGGAGGCTCCTGCCCGCCGGGCAGAGTTGGGAGCCGATACCTGGTGGTCCGTCGGAGCCGCCTTGCACATCGATGGAGCGCCGGCGACCGCGGTCGCCGGCGCTCGGTCGATGCCGCCTTGGCGACCGACGGGTGTCGACGCTGTTTTCCGGCGTTTCCATCACCGTCGTCGTGATGCGGCCTCCTAGCGGTCTTGGAAGCAGCCGGCCCGCATCGCTGAGCGCACCATCACAGATGCCCTGGTCGAGGACAAGATCCGCGACCTCGCCTGGAGGGCCAACCCCGTCACCGGGAAGGTTCAGATGACGCCCGAGGGCCTGTATGGACGTCGGAAGTGGGTCGCGCTGCTCCGCCGCCGGGAAGGCCTCGCGAGCACGTCCCGCGGGGCGGTGGACCGGGCGATGCGGACCCTCGGCCTCGAAGATCTCCGGCGGGCGAAGAAGCTGCGCACCACCCCGAAGCCTGATGGGAAACGGGCGGGTGACCTGCTCAATCGCGACTCCACGGCCCCGGCTCCGAACCTGGTCTGGGTCACCGATTTCACTTACGTGCGCACCTGGGCTCGGTTCGTGTACGTCGCGTTCGTCGTCGACGTGTTCGCTCAGCGGATCGTGGACCGGCACGCGTCCTCGAGCATGCGCAGCGATCTCGTCATGACGCCACTGCGGATCGCGCTGTGGCAGCGGGAACGCGAGGGAAACCAGGTATCACCAGGCTCTTTGGTGGCGCACAGCGATGCCGGATCGCAGTACCCGTCGATCCGGTGCACCGAGCACCTCGCCCTCGAGGGCATCGCTTCGTCGATCGGCACCGTCGGCGATGCCTTCGACAACGCCCTCATGAAGAGTGTCAACGGCCTGTTCACGACCGAGTGCATCCGCACCACCGTCTTCCACGCCGGGCCGTTCCGGACCCTCTCAGACGTCGAGTTCGCGACTGCCGGCTGGGTCGACTGGTACAACAACCGACGCCGCCACGGCTCCCTCGAGATGCTCACCCCGATAGAGTTCGAGACGCTGCACAACGAGGCCCTCACCCGAGAGCCCGCACCCACGAAGTAGCGGCAGAGAACCCGGGACGATTCACTGACAACGCGGAAGGAGTCGACTTTTGACGACTCACAAGAGTGAACCCATCGGGACGACGCAAAGCCCGACGGGGGAGGTAGTGGTCGGAGTGGTGGCCGATCCGGTCGCCACCGCCCTGACCGTCGCGAAGCATCTCGAACGGGAACTGCCTGGCCTACTCGCCGAGCAGCTCTCTGACGGTCCCTGGAGAGTGGAGGTGCACCGAGAGAGGCTGCCTCCCAGTGACGAGAAGCGGTACGAGATGATGGACCTGGCAGCCGAGCGTAAGCGGGAACATGGCTGGGACCTCGCGGTATGCGTGACCGACCTCCCACTGATGATCGACCGGCGCCCCGTCGTCGCTGACGCCGACCACACTCGGAACGTGGCGGTGGTTTCACTGCCGGCCTTCGGGGCCATGCGCCTGCGAAGGCGAGTTTCAGAGGTGGTGACACAGCTCATTGGGGACATGCGCGGCGGGACCATTCCGGAGGACGGGTCCCAGGCGCATCGGCGGTCACGGGTCCCGGCTCTGGGCGGCGCCTTCGAGCGGACGACCCCAGACCAAGACGGGGTCGACGTCAGTATCTTCGCGAACCGCGGGCGTCTGCGGCTGCTCGTGGGAATGGTCCGGGATAATCGTCCGTGGCGGCTGGTCTCCGGTCTCCGAGGGGCGTTGGTGGGAGCGTTCGCGTTCAGCGCGTTCTATCTGTTGAACACCACGCTGTGGGAACTAGCACTCACCATGGCTGCGTGGCAGCTGGTCGCCGTCGTCGTCGCCTCAATTGCGGTGATGATCACTTGGCTCATCGTCTATCACCGCCTCTGGGAACGAGCCAAAGATCTGCCGCCGCAGGAACGTGAGCGAACGGCGCTGTTCAACGCGTCGACTGTCTTGACCCTCGCTATTGGGCTGACGTGCGGCTATGCGGGGCTGTTCGTCCTGAACCTGACTGCCGCGCTGATCGTTTTCACTCCGGAGGTGTTCAGCCAGTACGCCGGAGACGAATACGGACTGGGCGAGTATCTCCTGGTGACCCTGTTCGCGACCGCTGCTGCGACGATCGCGGGTGCGATTGGGTCTGGCTTCGAAAGTGAAGAGTCGGTGCACGAGGCCGCCTATAGCTACCGGGAGCGTGCACGGCGCGAGGCGCGGCGCCGCTCACGCAGCGCAGAGAACAATAACAGCGCGGTCCACGACGCGGCGCAGAACGACGACACATCTCGTGCAGAGGACTCCGATGCAGGCCCGGACCACTGAGGAGGCAATAGGTCGGCGGTGGATGGTGGGGCTGAAGCTCTTGGCGTACGTAAGCCCTGCCCGAATGAATGCCCGCTGAGGGATCCGTCAACGAGCTACTACTTTCGTTTTTGGTACGACATAGAAGCGATCACCATAGCCATAGGGACTGACGCACGTGTAGGTGTCACATGATCTGTGGCGCTGGCGGTGCCGATGCAGGGGCGTGAGGCCTCGGCGCACTGAGTCCCGGGGTGGAGTCGGGTCGGAGGTCCAGGGCCGGAGCGGACGGGCGGGCAGGTCGCCGAGCTCGCGACCACGGGGTGACGCCCGGCTCTGGGTGGCCCGCGCCATCCGTCCCCAATTGCGAAAGATTCTCATTCGCTGGTAGCTTCCTGGCATGCACCTGATGAGAAGCATTGTCATGAAGCGGCGCGCTGCCGCCCTCCTCGGCGCGGGCGTGCTCGCGCTCGCCGCCTGCGGCTCGGGCGTCGACGGGGGAGCCTCCGACGGCGGCGGTGACGACACCGGCGCGACCGAGGCCCCGTCCTCGGACCGCACCGAGGTCGGCGCGCTCAGCCCCCGGATCGTCCTGGCCCATGAGGGCGGCGTCGTCACCCTCGACTCGGCCGACGGCTCCGTGCTGAACGAGACCCCCGTCGAGGGCTACGTGCGGCTGAACCCGGCCGGCGACGGTCGCCACGTCGCGGTCAGCGCGTCCGACGCCGTGACCATGTACGACACCGGCCTGCTCGCCCAGGGGCACGGCGACCACTTCCACTACTACGTCCAGGACCCGGCGCTCACCGACTTCTCCGTCGAGGCGCCGATGCCCGGCCACGTCGTCTCTCACGGCGACCGCACTGCGATCTTCGCCGACGGCAGCGGCGAGATCACCCTGTTCGACCCGACCGCCCTCGACGAGGGCGAGCTCGGCGTGCTCGAGGAGACCGCGACCGAGGACCCGCACCATGGCGTCGCCGTGCCGTTGTCCGACGACGGGCTGCTCACCACACAGGGCACCGAGGATGCGCGCAGCACCGTGCAGGTTCTCGACTCCGACGGGAAGGTCGTCGCCGAGACCGACGACTGCCCCGGCGTGCACGGCGAGGCCGCCGCGCAGCCCACCGAGTCCGGCAACGTGATCTCGCTGGGCTGCGAGAACGGCTCGGTGATCTACCGCGACGGCGAGTTCCACAAGGTCGCGATCGACGGCGACTACCAGCGCTCCGGCAACCAGAAGGGCCACGAGGACTCCCCGATCGTGCTCGCGGACCACAAGGTCGAGGCCGAGCCCGCCGGCGGCATCGAGCGCCCCACCGAGATCGCGCTGATCGACACGCGCGACGCGACCCAGCAGCTCATCGACCTCGGTTCCACGTACTGGTTCCGCAGCCTCGACCGCGGCCCCGACGGCGAGGCGCTCGTGCTCACCTACGACGGGGAGCTGAACATCCTGGACCCCGAGAGCGGCGAGATCCTCCACGAGGTCCCCGTGACCGGTGAGTGGGAGGAGGGCGAGAACTGGCAGGAGGCCGGCCCGATGCTCTCGGTCGCCGACGGCACCGCCTTCGTCGTCGACCCCGAGGCGAAGAAGCTCAGCATGGTCGACGTCGCCAGCGGCGAGGTCTACCGTGAGCTCGACCTGCCCGTCGTCCCGCACGAGATCCAGGTGACCACCGGCACCGCCTCCGGCGAGTACGAGGTCTCCCCGGGCGCGAGCGAGTCGAAGGGCGAGGAGGGCCATGAGGGCCACGACCACGCCGACGAGGGCCACGACCACGGCGCCAGCGATGCCGGGGGCGCCGAGGAGGGTCACGAGGGCCACGACCACTGAGCCCACGCCGCTGAACCGCGACCACCGGGCCGGGGGCGATGCCCCGGACCACCACCGATACGTGGCCCTGCGCTGGAACGACGACTCATTCCGGCACAGGGCCACGTTTCGATCGCGTGGTGAGGTGCTCCGCCCGGCAAGCGGGTCAGGACTCTTCCTCGCCGCTCAGAACCCCAGCTCGTCCGCCCGGGCGATGATCGCCCCGGCGGTGGAGATCGCCTGGTCCACGTACGCCTCGCCGAAGAGGTGCACGTGGGCGAGCAGGCCGAAGAAGAGGTGCGCGGGCAGGTCCTGCTCCCAGTCGCCGGGCAGCGGGTGCTCCTCGGTGTAACCCTCGAAGATCTCCTCGAGGTGCGGGGCGTCGAAGAGGGAGAGCATCGCGAGGTCCTCGAGGCGGTGGCCGCCGTGCGCGGAGGGGTCGATAAGGGTCACCCCGTCGGCCGTCCACATAAGGTTCCCGGACCACAGGTCGCCGTGCACGCGGCTCGGCTCCTCCGTGCCCTGGCCGCTGATGCCGTCGTAGGCGCCGTCGGCGATCACGTCGATCGCCTCGTCGACGGTGTCGTGCCCGTCGGCGCCGAGGCTGCGGGTGACCTTGTCGGCCAGGGGGCGCAGGCGCTCCTCGGCCCAGTACACCGCGAACTCCTCCTCGACGCGGGTCGAGACGGGGAAGGGGTTCTCCGGCGGGCCGAAGAAGGCGGGGTCGGCGGGGGACCAGCCGAAGCCGGGCGCGCCGGCGTCGTGCAGGCGGGCGAGGCGTCGGCCGAACTCGCGGGCCGCCTCGGGGGTCGGGCCGACGGGCTCCAGGCGTGCCAGGCGCAGGGAGTCCTTCTCCTCCTCGAGCACCTCGACCACGGGGACGGCACCGGGCTCGGCGAGCCAGCGCAGGCCCGCGGCCTCGGCCGCGATGTGCCCCTTGGGGGCGTTCGGTGCGTTCTTCACGAAGTCGCTCATGGGCCCACCGTAAGCAGAGGGTGACGTGATCGCGCCACTGTGCAGGTGGGCGATGTGGTGGGGAGGACAGCCGCAGGGCGCGGCGGGCGGCTCAGCCGTCCAGGCCGAGCTCCGCGGCGAGGGTGCTCTGCAGCACCGGCAGCACCTGGCGGTGGGAGGCGCGGGTCGCGGCGCGCGAGGCGACGTGCACGAGCATCGCGGTGCGCTCGTAGGCGGTCCACGCCCGCATCCGCTCGCGCAGCGCACCGACGTCGGCGATCCCCGCGGGCACCTCGCCGAGCTCGCCGCGCGCCCGCACGTACTCGTCGACGAAGGCCGTCACCTGCTCCTCCGCGAGCGGCACGTACCAGGGCCCGCCGTGCACGGGTCCGCCGATGATCGCGAGATCGCGGGCGGGGTCGTCGCCCTGCGCCCACTCGTAGTCGATGTACTGCACGCGCGGCAGGCCGGTCGACGGGTCGATGCCGTCCCACAGGATGTTCGTCGAGCACAGGTCGCCGTGGCAGAGCGCGAAGCCGTCCAGCTGCGCGATCTGGTCCTCGATGCCGGCGATGCGGGCGAGCGCCGCCTCGAGGAAGGGCTCGAGCCCGTGCTCGGCGAGCAGCGCGCCGTGCCGGGCGCGCCAGGACTCGACCTCGGCCTCCACCTCGGGCAGCAGCGCCTGGGGGCCGACGGGGACCGCCGCCCACGGGTCCTCCCCGAAGCTCACCGGCCCGCGGCCCGGGGCGGGCACGGCGTGGAGGCGGGCGAGGAGCCGGGCATGGGAGCGCAGGTGCGCGCCCGTCCAGGCCTCGGGCGCGGCGGCCACGCCCGGGATCTCGGTGGTGACGACGCAGGGGTGGCCGAGCGGGCTGGTCGCGGCGTCGTCGTGCACGGCGATCGGAGCGGGGCCGGCCTCCGGCGGGATCAGGGTCAGCGCCGCAATCTCGTGGCCCAGGTCCTGGTGCAGCTCCTCGGGAGCGACATGCGCGATCCGCACGATGACCGGCGCGTTCTCCTGCGGGGTCACGCGCCAGGCGGCGAAGCGCTCGCCCACCCCGGCCAGCGACACCCGCGCCTGGCCCGAGAGGGAGGGAGGCAGGGCGGACCTGTGCAGGCCGGGCAGGCGCAGGGGAGTGGCGTCGTCCTCCCCGAGCGGGAGCACGAGCGCGCCGCGCCGCCACGCCTCCACGATCCGCTCGCCCATCGCGGGCGAGGCAGGGTCCAGCGGCGCCGGGGTGCCGGTGCGCGGGTCCGGGATCATGTCCGCTCCTCTCCGAGGGGTGGTGCGAGTCTATCGCCGCAGGCCCGCGCCCTGCCCCTCCCCGCGGATACGATGAGCCGGCCCGCGCCCCCGCCCGAAGGAGACCCCCGATGGAGCTCGTCCTGCTCGCGATCGGCGTCGGCCTCGGGGTCGGGATCGTGGTCGGGGCGCTCGGTGCGGGCGGGGGGATCCTCGCGGTGCCGGTGCTGGTGTTCCTGCTGGGCATGCCGCCGCATGCCGCGACCGCCTCGAGCCTCGTGATCGTGCTGATCACGGCGCTGGCGAGCCTGCCCCACCATGCGCGGCAGCGGAACGTGGAGTGGCGGGCGGGGCTCGTGTTCGCGGGGGTGTCGGTGGTCGGCGCCGTCCTCGGCTCGCGGCTGTCGGCCCTGGTCCCGCCCGATGTGCTGCTGACCCTGTTCGGGGTCATGCTCGCGGTCGTCGCCGCGGCGATGCTGCGCCGAGGCCTGCGCACCCGTCGGACGGAGGACGCGGAGGCCGCCGCGCTCGGCACCGTCCCGCTCGCCGACGCGGACGCCCCCATCGCCTCCCACGACGACCCCGTCCTGGACCAGCCCGGCCCCGACACGGTCGAGACGGCCGACGGGCTGCAGCACCATCACGGCGAGCTCGACCTGCCGTTCGCACCGGCCGCGTCGCCCTCCCCGCGGTGGGGATCCGTGATCGCCGCCGCCTCGCTCACCGGCTTCCTCACCGGTTTCTTCGGCGTTGGCGGCGGGTTCATCGTCGTGCCCATGCTGGTGATCGCGCTGGGGCTCGCGATGCGCCGTGCCTCCGGCACGAGCCTGCTGGTCATGATCATCGCGACGACCGTGAGCCTGCTGGCCCGCCTCGGCACCGACGTGCAGGTCGCCTGGGCGACCACCCTGATCTTCGCGGCCGGCTCCGCCGTCGGCGGCGTGCTCGGCGGGCCGCTCTCGGCGAGGGCGCGCCCCTCGACGCTGACCCTGCTGTTCGCGGCGCTGCTCGCGGGCGTCGCCGCGGTGACGCTGGTCGGGACGCTGCTGCTCTGAGTTTGCGCCGGCGGTGCCGCCGTCGGGGCTGAGATCCCGGCCCGACCGCCCCGCACGGAGCGGAGGGCGCTGCGTCGTCAGGCGCGTCGTCCGACGGGGCGCCGTGAGAGGGTGCGCCCATGACGGACACCCCCGCCGACGCCCGCATCGAGCCGCCCCTCCTCGCCGCCGAGCGCGAGTCCCTCGACGCCTGGCTCGAGTTCCATCGCGCGACCGTGCTGCAGAAGATCGAGGGGCTGGACGCCGAGCAGCTGTGCCGCCGCTCCGTGCCGCCCTCGACCCTCAGCCCGCTGGGCGTCGTGCGCCACCTCGGCGTCGTCGAGGAGTACTGGCTGGGGGAGGTGCTGCTCGGCGAGGAGCGTCCCGACCCGTACTGCACGCCGGAGAACCCCGACGGCGACCTGCTGGACGGCACCCCGGAGACCGCGCTCGCCGACGTCGCCGTCTACCGGGAGCGGGTCGCCGCGGCCCGCGACGCGCAGGCGGGCTGGACCGATCTCGACGCTCCCGTGCGCGGGCTCCTCGGACGTCGCGAGCTGAACCTCCGCTGGATCCTCACGCACCTGATCGACGAGTACGCCCGGCACGCCGGCCACCTCGACCTCCTGCGCGAGGCGATCGACGGGAGGACCGGGGAGTGAGCGAGGCCGACGTGGAGGTCAGTGCCGGGGTGCCGGCGCTCGCCGAGGCACTGGCCCTGTACGACGCCGTGGGCTGGGGCGCCTACACGCAGGAGCCGGCGATCCTCGAGCAGGCGCTCGCCGGCAGCCGGCACGTCGTCACCGCCCGACGGGACGGGGTGCTGCTCGGCCTCGCCCGCGTGGTCGGCGACGGCGCCGTCATCGCCTATCTGCAGGACGTGCTGGTGCGCCCCGAGGCGCAGGGCCGGGGCATCGGGCGCCGCCTCGTCGAGGAGGCCCTGGCCCCCTTCGACACGGTGCGTCAGCAGGTGCTGCTCACCGACGCGGAACCGGGTCAGCGCACGTTCTACGAGGCGCTCGGCTTCGTGGAGGCCCACGATCACGACCCCGGCCTGCGCTCCTTCGTGCGGCTGCGCTGAGCGCAGGACCGACGCGGCGCGCCGCGGCCGCCCGTCGCGCCGACCCGCGGAGCGTCGGGGAGGTCAGGCGCTCGCGCCGGTCACCGTGCGCACCGCGTCGTCGATGAGCCGCGCGGCCGTGCGCGCCGTGCGGGAGTCGATGTCGAGGGACGGGTTCAGCTCCACCACGTCCAGCAGCGCCAGCTTCCCCGAGCCCGCCGCGGTGCGGACGGCCGCGGCGATCAGCGGCAGCGGCACCCCGTGCGCGGCCGGCGCCGAGACGCCCGGCGCGACCGCGGCCGGGAGCACGTCCAGGTCGATCGTCAGATAGAGGACGTCGAGCTCCGCGGCGAACTGCTCCACGAAGCGGGTGATCCCCTCGGCGCCGGCGGCGAGGCACTGCTCGTCGGTCCACCAGGTGACGCCCAGCTCCCGCGCCCTCTCGAACAGCGCGCCGGTGTTCGAGGGCTCCGCGATCCCGAGCACCGCATAGCGCAGCTCCCGGCCTGCGGCGTGCTCCGCCTCGGCCATCTGCGCGAAGGGCGTGCCGGAGGTGGGGCGCGGCTCGCTGCGCAGGTCGAAGTGCGCATCGAGGTTCAGCACGCCCCAGCGCTGCCCGGCCCGCGGGCCGAAGCCGGAGCCCATCAGTCCCAGATACGAGGACCAGGCGGTCTCGTGCCCGCCGCCGAGCACCACGGTCAGGCGTGATCCGGCCCGGTCCAGGCCGTGGGCGGTCAGGGCCGCGGCCGCGGCCTGCCCTGCCTCGAGGCCCTCGCCGACGGTCTCCGCATCGCCGAGGTCGTGCAGCTGGACCTCGCCGTGCGCGAGCGGCCCGTGCAGGGCGAGCGGGGCGAGCGCGCGGCGCAGGGCCGCGGGACCGTCGACCGCGCCGACGCGACCGCGGTTGCGCCGCACGCCCTCGTCGGAGCGGAATCCGAGCAGGGCCACATGGTCTGCGGCCGGGTCCGGGGAGCCGGCGCCGGGCGCTCCCGGCGCTGCGCCCGCCGCACCCGCCGCGCCGTCGGCCGTTCCCGTCTCCCCGACCTGCACCGCCTGATGCCAGCGGGCATGCTCCGGGCCGTCGCCGTCGTGTCGGCCCGTCCACAGGGACGCGGGGGTGGAAGAGGTCGTCATCGAGGGCTCCTCGTCGGCTCTCCAAGGGGTAGGTTCGCTCCATCATGGCATCGTGCGCGTGACCGTCCCCGGCCGCGGCGGCACAGCCGTCCGGCCCACCGGACACCGCGTGCAGCACGGCTCGTCGACCGCGTTCCCCCTGGCCGGAGCGCCGAATGCGGCGTCACGACGGGCCGGGACCCCACCACGAGGAGGCACGATGGCAGGCACCGCCCCACAGGCCGACAAGTCGCCGCGCTCGGATCCGCCGCGCGAGGACCCCCACGGCGAGGCCGAGGAGCGCCGACGTCTCGGCGCGAGCGACGACGCGGTCGAGGACGCGCTCGTCCAGGAGTTCGAGAACACCGTCACCGAGGGCGCGAACCGGTTGAACCGCACCTGGCGAGCGCTCGCGGTCACGGGGCTCTTCGGCGGCATCGACGTCGGGCTGGGCCTGCTGGCGATGCTCGCGGTGATGGACGCGACCGGCTCGAAGCTGCTGGGCGGACTCGCCTTCGGCGTGGGGCTGTACGCGCTGCGGCTGGCGCACTCGGAGCTGTTCACCGAGGAGTTCCTGGTCCCGATCAACGCCATCGTGGCCGGGCACGGCACCTGGTGGCAGCTGTTGCGGCTGTGGGCCGTGACGCTGGTGACCAACCTCGCCGGCGGCTGGGCGCTGGCCTGGCTGGTCGTCGCGGCGTTCCCTCGCTTCGAGGACGTGCTGCTGGAGTCGACCACGCAGTACATGGAGCCCGGGCTCACCCTCGAGACGGCGAGCCTCGCGATCCTCGCCGGGTTCACCATCACGCTCGTGACACGAATGAGCCAGGGCTCCAGCGAGGGCATCGCCACCCTCGCCAACTCCTTCATCTCCGGACTGCTCGTGGTGGGGCTGGGCATGTTCCACGGCGCGCTGAGCTCCGCGGTGATCTTCGCGGCGATGCACGCCGGTGCCGAGACCACCTACCTCCAGTGGCTGGTCTGGTGCGCGTGGGTGATCCCGCTGAACATTGCCGGGGGTCTCGTGATCATCACCCTGCCGCGGCTCGTGCGCACCTGGGAGCTGGTCGCCGCAGAACGGGAGGCCCAGCGCCGGAAGCGGTCGGGTGGGCAGTCGGCCGACGGGACGGGCGGCGCGGAGCCGACCCCGGAGCGGTGACCTCCGGCCCCGGCTCGGCGTCCTCCGGCCCCGTCCCGGTGATCCGCGGTCCCGTCGGTGGCATGCTTCGGCCATGCCCACCCCGAAAGTCCCGGCGGCCGACGCGACGCTGCGTCTGCTGACCTTCCTCGCCTCGCGCCGCGCCCCCGTCGCCGCCGCACGGATCGCCGAGGAGCTGGACCTGCCCCGCTCGCGCACCTACGACCTGCTCGCCACCCTCGTCGAGCACGGATACGTCCTCCACCTGGACCAGGAGCGGCTGTATGGGCTGGGCCCGTCGGCCCATGAGCTCTCCGGCGCGTACGTGCGTCAGGAGCCGCTGGCCCGGATCGGCCGGCGCGTCGTCGAGCAGATGGTCGACGCGGTGGGGGAGAGCGGCCACCTCGCGGTCCTGCATGGCCGCGACGTGCTCTACGTGGTCGAGGAGCGCGCCCGGAACCGGCCCAGCCTCGTCACCGACGTCGGCGTGCGGATCCCCGCGCATCTCACCGCGAGCGGCCGCGCGCTGCTCGCCCACCTGCCCTCCGCGCAACTGCGCGCCCTCTACGGCACCGCCGCCGACTTCTCCGCCCGCACCGACGCCCCCGCGCCCGCCACTCCGAAGCAGCTGCGGGAGCTGCTGACGACCGTGCGCGCCGAGGGCATCGCGAGCGAGTCCGGCGAGGTCAGCGACGAGATGGGCTCGGTCGCCGCCGTGGTGCGCGACCACGCGAGCTGGCCCGCCGCCGCCGTGGCGCTGACCTTCGTCGAGTCCCGCGTCGGCCCCCAGGAGCGCGAGCGCTTCGGCGCCGCCGTGCGCAGCGGCGCGGAGGAGATCACCCGCCGCCTCGGCGGGCGGGCGGAGATGACGCGGGCTCCCCTGACCGGCAGGTGACCGGGCGCCTCGGCAGCGATCCCGGTCCACGGCGGCCCGGGGCCGAGGAACAGACCCGCGACGTCCGGTATACCGGACGGGACTCCCTCTGCGCCTCTCGACCGCTGGCCGGGGTGGTGGTGTCCTGAGGGGGCCCCGAGCAGTCCCGCCCTCGTGGCGCACCGCCCTCGACCCAGGAGCCGAAGATGTCCCTCCCCGGAGCCCGTCCCGTCCGCGCCGACCGCGGCACCGACCTCACCGCCAGGTCCTGGCAGACCGAGGCGCCGCTGCGCATGCTCATGAACAACCTCGACCCGGAGGTCGCCGAGCGGCCCGACGACCTCGTCGTCTACGGCGGCACCGGCCGCGCCGCCCGCTCCTGGGAGGCCTTCGACGCGATCGTCGACACCCTCAAGGACCTCGAGGACGACGAGACCCTGCTGGTCCAGTCCGGCAAGCCCGTCGGCGTGCTGCGCACCAACGAGTGGGCGCCGCGCGTGCTGCTGGCGAACTCCAACCTCGTCGGCGACTGGGCGACCTGGCCCGAGTTCCGCCGGCTCGAGGCCGAGGGCCTGATGATGTACGGCCAGATGACCGCCGGGTCCTGGATCTACATCGCCACCCAGGGCATCCTCCAGGGCACCTTCGAGACCTTCGCGGCCGTGGCCCGGAAGCGCTTCGGCGGCACGCTGGCCGGCACCATCACTCTGACCGGCGGCTGCGGCGGCATGGGCGGCGCGCAGCCGCTGGCCGTCACCCTCAACGACGGCGTCTGCCTGATCGTGGACGTGGACCGCACGCGCCTCGAGCGCCGCGTCGCCAAGCGCTACTGCCACGAGATCGCCGATGACCTCGACGACGCGATCGCCCGCGCCAATGCGGCAAAGGCCGAGAAGCGGGGGCTGTCCATCGGCATCGTCGGCAACGCGGCCGACGTCTTCCCCGCCCTGCTCGAGCGGCACCGGGCCGGCGACCTGCAGATCGACGTGGTCACCGACCAGACCTCCGCCCATGACCCGCTGAGCTACCTGCCCACCGAGGTCGCCGTCGAGGACTGGCAGCGCGAGGCCGCCGCCGACGAGGAGGGCTTCACCAAGAAGGCCCGCGAGGCGATGGCCCGCCAGGTCCAGGCCATGGTCGAGTTCCAGGACGAGGGCGCCGAGGTGTTCGACTACGGCAACTCCATCCGCGACGAGGCGCGACACGCCGGCTACGATCGCGCCTTCGAGTTCCCCGGCTTCGTCCCCGCCTACATCCGACCCCTGTTCTGCGAGGGCCTCGGCCCGTTCCGCTGGGTGGCGCTGTCCGGCGACCCCGAGGACATCAAGGTCACCGACGCTGCGCTGAAGGAGCTGTTCCCCGAGAACGAGCACCTGCACCGCTGGCTCGACGCCGCCGACGAGTTCGTCGAGTTCGAGGGCCTGCCCGCCCGCATCTGCTGGCTGGGATACGGCGAGCGGCACAAGGCCGGGATGCTCTTCAACGACCTCGTGCGCGACGGGAAGGTCAAGGCCCCGATCGTCATCGGCCGCGACCATCTCGACTCCGGCTCCGTCGCCTCCCCCTACCGGGAGACCGAGTCGATGCTCGACGGCTCCGACGCGATCGCCGACTGGCCGCTGCTGAACGCACTGACCGCCACCAGCTCCGGTGCCACCTGGGTCTCGATCCACCACGGCGGCGGCGTCGGCATCGGCCGCTCGATCCACGCCGGCCAGGTCGGCGTCGCCGACGGCACCGAGCTCGCCCGCCGCAAGCTCGAGCGCCTGCTCACCAACGACCCCGCCATGGGCGTGATCCGCCACGTCGACGCCGGCTACTCCCGCGCCGACCAGGTCGCCCACGAGCGCGGGGTCCGGATCCCGATGACCCCGGTGCGCCGGGACTGAGGAGGCACGCCATGACCTCGACCCTGCTCACCGGCATCTCCGAGCTCTGGACCCTCGACCCCGCCCTCGACGACCCCGCCCGCCCCGGGCAGGTCACCGAGGAGCAGGTGCTGCGCGAGGCCGCCCTCGTGATCGAGGACGGCCGCGTGGCCTGGACCGGCCCCGCCTCGCAGGCCCCGTCGGCCGACGAGAGCGAGGACCTGGGAGGACGGGCCGTGCTTCCCGGCTGGGTCGACTCCCACTCCCACCTCGTCTTCGACGGCGACCGCGCCGCCGAGTTCGAGGCCCGGATGGCGGGGCACGCCTATGCCGCAGGCGGCATCGGCGTGAGCACCTCGGCGACCCGGGAGGCATCCGACGAGCGCCTGCGCACCCTCGTCCGGGCCCGGCTCGCGGAGGCCGCCGCCGGCGGCACCACCACGCTGGAGACCAAGACCGGCTACGGGCTCACCGTCGCCGACGAGGCCCGGGCCGCCCGGCTGCTGGCCGCGCTCGCCGAGGCGGGGGAGCTCGACGAGGTCACCTTCCTCGGCGCGCACCTGGTGCCCTCCGAGTACGACGGCCGGGACGGCCGGCCCGGGGCGGAGGCGTACGTCGACCTCGTCGCGGGGGAGATGCTCGAGGCGGTCGCGCCGCACGTGCGCTGGATCGACGTGTTCTGCGAGGAGGGAGCCTTCGACCCCGCCCAGTCCGAGCGGGTGCTGCGCGCCGGCGCCGCAGCGGGCCTCGGCCTGCGCGTCCACGGCAACCAGCTGGGCCGCAGCGGCGGGGTCGCGCTCGCCGCCGAGCTCGGCGCCGCCAGCGTCGACCACCTCAACCACCTCTCGCCGGCCGACATCGAAGTGCTCGCCGCGACCGCCGCCCGGCCCGTGGCGCCCGCGGACGCCGCGGCGCCGTCGGCCGACGGAGCCGGCGCGGAGAGGGCCGCGGGCCGCGTCTCCGGCCTCCTCGCCGTCGACACGGGGCCGACGGTCGCGACCGTGCTGCCCGCCTGCGACCTCTCCACCCGCGCCCCGCTCGCCCCGGCCCGGGAGCTGCTCGACGCCGGCGCCGCCCTCGCGATCGCCTCGAACTGCAACCCCGGCACCAGCTACACCAGCTCCATGAGCTTCTGCGTCGCGACCGCCGTGCTGCAGATGCACCTCTCCCTCGCCGAGGCCGTGCGCGCCGCGACCCGCGGCGGGGCCCTCGCCCTGCGCCGCAGCGACGTCGGTCACCTCGGGATCGGCGCCCGCGCCGACCTGCACGTGCTCGACGCCCCTGCCGCGATCCACCTCGCCTACCGCCCCGGCATGCCGCTGACCCACCAGGTGCGCCGCCGCGGCCGGCGGATCACCTGACCCGGCCCCGCCCCGCCGCCTCACCGCCCCTCCTCCCGAAAGGACGATCTCGATGATGACGACGTCCGACGCAGCAAGCGGCCCCCGCCGCGACCTCGACCACCAGCCCTTCGACCGCTCCGCCGCCGCGCGCGCCCGCTCCGTCACCGCCGCCGACGGCACCGAGCGGCCCGTCCCACCGCACCGCTGGCGCTTCTTCGTCTACAGCGCCATCGGCCTGGTGATGTTCTTCGTGTCCGTCGAGATCGGCGGGAAGTCCACGATCCTCGTCGACCACGCCCTCACCTTCGTGCGCTGGGTGCTGGGCCCGGCCGTGCCGTGGGTGGTGGTGGCGCTGGTGCTGCTGGGCACCGTGCGGCCCTTCGTCACCGGCTCCTGGCGCCGCGGCGCGCTGCGCACCGTCTTCGCGGTCGCGAACGTGATCGGCCTGGTCGTCGCGGTCTGCGCGGCGCTCGGCTACTACCCGGGACCGCTCGGCAACCCCGACATCGGCCCGTTCCTGTGGGAGAAGCTCGGCATCCCCGTCGGCCTCATCGTGCCCGTCGGCGCCGTGTTCCTCGCCCTGCTGATCAACTACGGGCTGATGGAGTTCATCGGCGTGCTGGTCCAGCCGATCATGCGCCCGCTGTGGAAGGTGCCCGGCCGCGCCGCGGTCGACGCCGTCGCCTCCTTCGTCGGCTCCTACTCCCTGGCCCTGCTGATCACCGACCGGGTCTACCGCGAGGGCCGCTACACCGGCCGCGAGGCCGCGATCATCGCCACCGGCTTCTCGACCGTCTCGGCGACCTTCATGGTCATCGTCGCGAGCACGCTCGAGATCATGCACCACTGGACCCTGTACTTCTTCCTCACCCTGGTGGTGACCTTCGCAGTCACCGCGATCACGGTGCGGATCCCGCCGCTCAGCCGCGTGCCGGACGTGACCTTCGAGGGCGTGGAGCACCAGGCGGAGCCGGTCTCCACCGGGAACCGGCTGCGCCATGCCTGGGACGAGGCTATGCGCGCCCTGGACGGGGCGCCCGGCCTGATCCGCGGCACCTGGGACACCTTCAAGGACGGCGTGCTGATGGCCGCCGCGATCGTCCCCTCGATCCTCTCCGTCGGGCTCGCCGGGCTGCTGCTGGCCACCTACACCCCGGTGTTCGACCTGCTGGGCTGGCTGTTCGTGCCCTTCGCCTGGCTCGTGCAGCTGCCGGACCCGGCGCTGGCCGGGAAGGCCGTCTCCGTCGGCATCGCGGAGATGTTCCTGCCCGCCACCGTGGTCGCCGGGCACGAGTCCGAGGTGCTGCGCTTCACCGTCGGCGTCACCGCCGTCTCCCAGATTGTGTTCTTCTCGGCGCTGGTCCCCTCGGTCCTGGCCACCCGCATCCCCGTGAACGTCGGCCAGCTGGTGGTGCTGTGGTTCGTGCGCGTGGTGCTGACGATCCTGATCGCCGCCCCGCTCGCGCACCTGCTGCTGTAGCCCGCCCGCCCCTCCGCGCCGCAGACGCTCTCCCGACCCTGCCCGCCCTTCCGACCTCCCCCACCCGCGCCGCTCGCGCCCCGAAAGGACCCTCATGACCACCAGCACCGGCTCCGCCCCCGTCGTCACCCTCTGCGCCGAGGGGATCACGGCCGCCGATGTGCTCGCCGTCGCCCGCCGCGGGGCCCGCGTCGAGCTCGACCCCGCCGCCCGCGAGCAGGTCGCCTCCGTCCGCGCCCACATCGACGCGCTCGCCGCGGGCGAGACCCCCGTCTACGGCGTCTCCACCGGCTTCGGGGCGCTGGCCGACACGTCCATCCCGCCCTCGATGCGCCACGCCCTGCAGCGCTCCCTGATCCGCTCCCACGCCGCAGGCGCCGGCCCCGAGGTCGAGACCGAGGTGGCGCGCGCCCTGATGCTGCTGCGCGCCCGCACCCTCGCCTCGGGCCGCACCGGCGTGCGCCCCGTCGTCGTCGAGACGATGCTCGCGCTGCTGAACGCCGGTATCACCCCGATCGTCCACGAGTACGGCTCGCTCGGCTGCTCCGGCGACCTCGCCCCGCTCTCCCACTGCGCGATCGTGCTGATGGGGGAGGGGCGCGCCCGCGATCGCGACGGCGTGGAGCGGCCCGTGCCCGAGCTGCTCGCCGAGGCGGGGATCGAGCCGGTGCTGCTCGAGGAGAAGGAGGGCCTGGCCCTCATCAACGGCACCGACGGCATGCTCGGCATGCTGCTGATGGCCCTGGCCGACCTCGACGAGCTGGTGCGCGCCGCCGACGTCACCACGGCCCTGTCCGTGCAGGCCCTGCGCGGCCGCGACACGGTCTTCCACCCCGAGCTGCACGCCCCGCTGCGCCCCCACCCGGGCCAGGAGGCGTCGGCCGCGAACATCCTCGCCCTGCTCGAGGGCTCCGGGATCATCGCCGACGTCGCCGCCGAGGGCTCTCGCGTGCAGGACGCCTACTCGCTGCGCTGCGCCCCGCAGGTCGCGGGCGGCGTGCGGGACACGATCGAGCACGCCCGCACCGTCGCCGAGCGCGAGCTCGCCTCTGCGATCGACAACCCCGTCGTGCTCGAGGACGGCACCGTCACCTCCAACGGCAACTTCCACGGCGCCCCGGTCGCGTACGTGCTGGACTTCCTCGCCGTCGTCTCCGCGGACCTCGCCTCGATCGCGGAGCGCCGCACCGACCGGATGCTCGACAAGTCCCGCTCCCACGGCCTGCCGCCCTTCCTCGCGGACGACCCCGGCGTGGACTCCGGCTTCATGATCGCCCAGTACACCCAGGCCGGCCTCGTCTCCGAGATGAAGCGCCTGGCGGTGCCGGCGAGCGTGGACTCGATCCCCTCCTCCGCGATGCAGGAGGATCACGTCTCGATGGGCTGGCACGCCGCCCGCAAGCTCCGCACCTCCGTCGAGAACCTCCGCCGGGTCCTCGCGATCGAGCTGCTCACCGCCGCCCGCGCGATCGACCTGCGGGCGCCGCTGAGCCCGTCGGCCGGCTGCGCCGCCGCGATCGCGGTGCTGCGGGAGAGTGTCGACGGGCCCGGCCCGGACCGCTTCCTCGCCCCCGACATCGCCGAGGCGGAGGCGCGTCTGGCCGACGGGACGCTGCTCGCCGCAGTGGAGGGCGTCGTCGGCGACCTGCGATGACGATCTTCACCCCGGCCTGAGCGGTCGCAGCAGGCGGCGGAGCGGTAGCCTGAGGCACGCCCTCCGGCCCCCATGGGAGCCGGGGACGGCCGCCCTTTCCCCGCCCACCGCCCGGATCCCTGCCTCCGGCGCCCCCTGAAAGAAGTCCCATGGGAGAACTGCACCTCGGCTTCGAGATCGTCGCGCTGGTCGTGCTCTGCGCGATCCTGCTCGCCGACCTCCTGCTCGTGATCAAGCGGCCCCACCTCCCCTCGATGAAGGAGTGCGCAGGCTGGATCGGCTTCTACGTCGGCCTCGCGCTCGTCTTCGCGGTGGTGCTCTTCTTCGTGGGCGGCTCGAAGCCGTCCTCGGAGTTCCTCACCGGCTGGCTGCTCGAGTACTCGCTGAGCATCGACAACCTCTTCGTCTTCATCCTGATCATGGCGAAGTTCGGGGTCCCGCGTAAGTACCAGCAGGAAGCGCTGATGGTGGGCATCATCATCGCGCTCATCGCGCGCGGCCTGTTCATCCTCGCCGGCTCCGTGATCATCGAGCACTTCGTCGGCGTCTTCTACCTCTTCGGCCTGTTCCTGCTGTACACGGCCTGGAAGCAGGCCTTCGGCGACGAGGACGACGACGCGGAGTCGCCGATCATGCGCCTGGTGCGCCGGGTCATCCCGGTCTCCGAGGAGTACGACGGCAACAAGATCCGCACCGTCGTGGACGGCAAGAAGGTGTTCACCCCGATGCTGCTGGTGTTCATCACCCTCGGCATCACCGACGTCATGTTCGCGCTGGACTCGATCCCCGCGATCTTCGGCGTGACCCGCAACCCGTTCCTGGTGTTCACCGCGAACATCTTCGCGCTGATGGGCCTGCGCCAGCTGTACTTCCTGCTCGGCGGCATGCTGGACCGCCTGGCCTACCTGCACTACGGCATCGCCGCGATCCTCGGCTTCATCGGCGTGAAGCTGCTGATCCACGCGATCCACGAGGCGCCGCTGGGCTTCATCCCCGGCTTCTCCACCCTGCAGAAGATTCCCGAGGTGCCGATCTGGCTCTCGCTGAGCTTCATCGTGGTCGCGATGGGCGTGGCGATCATCGCCTCGCTCGTGGTCGCCCGGAAGAAGGAGGACGAGGAGATCACCTCGAAGTGATCCCGCCGGGGCGGCTCGCCCCCCGCGCCGCCGCCCGACGGGCGCTGCTCAGGCACCCCCGGGCACCGCTCCCGCACTGCGCCCCCGAAGGTCCTGCACCTCGGGGGCGCTTCCCTTCGTCGGGGTGCAGGGCGAGGATGGGGGCATGAGCCCGGCCCCGCAGGACCCTCTCCCGCCCCCGCCTCGGCAGGGGGCGGAGCGCCTCCTGCCGCGGTCGACGGCACGCATCCCGGTCCCGGGACCCGTGCACGGGATCGTGCCCCCGCACCTGCTGCGCAGGATCGCCGACGGGCCGACGGGGCCGAGCGCGGACGCGGCGCGACGGACCCTCGCCCTCGGCGCCCGCACGACCGCGACCAGGGAGGTGCGAGCCGCTCGGACCGGACGGACGGACGCCCCGACGGGCATGCGGCCGCAGTCCTCGCCGGACGCTCCGAGCGCCCCGGCGGGCCTGCTGCCGCCGTACGTCGCGCAGCGGCTCCCTCGCCCGGACTCCGCCGCCCGCTCTTCGGCGCCGGGCGGACGCGCGTCCGCGGCGGGTGCGATGCCGTCGACCGCTCCGGGAGCGGCGACGTCGGCCGCGCCGGAGACGGGGCTCGGCCCGCGCCGCAGCATCCACGACGCCGCGGGCGGCACCGCGCTGCCCGGCCGGCTCGTGCGCGTCGAGGGCGCGGACCTCACCGGGGATCCGTCGGCCGACGAGGCCTATGACGGGCTCGGCGCGACCTGGGAGCTGTACGCGCGGGCGTTCGGCCGCGACTCGCTCGACGGCGCGGGGATGGAGCTGGTGGCGAGCGTCCACTACGGCCAGGACTTCGCCAACGCCTACTGGGACGGCGAGCAGATGGTCTTCGGCGACGGCGACGGGGTCTACTTCACCTCGTTCACCGGCGCGGTGGACGTGATCGGCCACGAGCTCACCCACGGCGTCGTCCAGCACACCGCGGGCCTGATCTACCTCGCCCAGCCCGGGGCGCTGCACGAGTCGATCGCGGACTGCTTCGGCGCGATGACCGCGCAGCACCAGCGGGGCCAGAGAGCCGAGGAGGCGGACTGGCTGATCGGCGCAGGCCTGTTCACCGACGCCGTGCACGGGGTGGCGCTGCGCTCGATGAAGGCGCCCGGCACCGCCTACGACGACCCGGTGCTCGGGAAGGACCCGCAGCCGGACTCGATGGCGCACTACGCCGACCTCCCGCACGACGCCGAGAACGACAACGGCGGGGTGCACATCAACTCCGGCATCCCCAACCGGGCGTTCTACCTGGCCGCGACCGGGATCGGCGGGCGGACCGAGGAAGGGGCGGGGCTGCTCTGGTACGACGCGCTCACCCGCGGTGGTCTGCCCCGGGACGCGGACTTCGCGTCCTTCGCCGCCGCGACGCTCGCCGCCGCCGAGGCCCGCCACGGCGCGGACTCGGCCGAGCGCGCGGCCGTCGCGGAGGCGTGGCGCACGGTCGGCGTGCTCGAGGGGGAGGGATGAGGGACGAGGGACGCGCCGCGGACCGGATCGTGCCGGTGACCGAGGTGGCGGCGGGGGACGACGCCTGCTGGCTCGGGCAGCTGTGCCCGGAGTGCGGGGCCGTTCCAGAGGGGGCGGGGGCGCAGGACGCGACGTTGCCCTGCTGGCGCTGCGGGGCGGTGCCGGTGCAGGGCGGGGGCGGCGCCGGCGACGCTCAGACCGCGGGCGTCGCGAAGCCACCGTTGGACAGCAGCAGCTGACCGCGGATCCACCCGCCCTGCGGGGACAGCAGGAAGCGCACCAGGTCCGCGACGGTGCCCGGCGCGCCGAGCTCCCCGCCGGGCGTCTGCGCCGCGCAGGCGGCACGGACCTCGTCGTCCATCCAGCCGGTGTCGATCGGGCCGGGGTTGATCACGTTGGCGCGGATGCCGCGGTCGGCGAGCTCGTGGGCGCCGGCCAGCACCAGGCGATCCAGCGCGCCCTTCGTCGCCCCGTAGGGCAGGTTGTGGGCGGTGTGGTCGCTGGTCAGGGCGATCACCGCGCCGCCCGGAGACGCAGCTCCGTTCGGGGATGCAGCTCCGCCGGGCGGGTCGGTCGCGACGGGCACCTGCTCGGCGAAGGCGCGGAGCAGCAGCCAGCTCGCCCGCACGTTGACCGCGTAGTGCCGGTCGAAGCTCTCCACCGTCGTGTCCAGGATCGAGGAGTCCACCGACTCGCAGTGGCTCATCACCAGGGCGCCGAGCGGGCCGAGCGCCTCGCGGGCCTCGTGGACGAGACGCTCCGGAACGGCGGGATCGGCGAGATCGCCGGGCAGCAGCACGACCCGCCGGCCCAGGCCGCGCAGCTCCTCGGCCAGCAGCTCGACGTCGGCGTCCTCGCCGAGCACGCGCCGGTCGTACTCGCCGTGGAAGGAGAGCGCGAGGTCGTAGCCGTCCTCGGCGAGGCCGCGCGCGATCGCGGCGCCGATCCCGCGACGTCGGCCGACGCCGGTGAGCAGTGCGGTGCGGGGAAGGGCGGGGGCGCGGCGGTGCATGAGCGCAGACTACGGAGGCGGGCCTCGCCATGGCCAGCGGTTTCCCTGTCCCGGTCTCGGCGCGTGCGCCTCGGGTGCCACGCCGCCGGGCGGGTCACGGCGTGAGGGCGGTGCCGCTGCGTGGAGAGTCGGTCGCGGGGCCGTCGATCAGCGCGGCTCTTCGGCGCCCGCGAGGACCTCGGCGGTGCCGGCGAGCGTGACCTGCGGTCCGAACAGGCTCATCGTGTGCAGGGCCGCCGCCCCGTTCGCCTCGTCCGAGGCGGCGCAGGCGTCGGTCACCACCGTCAGGTGCGCGCCCGCGTCGGCGGCGGCGAGCACGGTCGCGATCACGCAGCAGTCGGTCGAGACCCCGGCGATCAGCAGCGGCGCACCCGTCGCCGCCTCGCCGAGGCTCGCGCGCAGCTGCGGCCCCCACTTGCCGAAGGTCGGCTCGTCGATCGTGGGATGGGCGGTGAGCTCCGCCGCGCCGTCGACCAGGTCGTACAGCGGATCCGTGGCGGGCACGTCCGCGAAGGGCCAGGCACGGAAGTACTCGCCCCAGGAGGTGGTGCGGTCCGCCGTCGGGAGCCAGCGGCTGACCAGCGTGCGCTCGGGGCCGACGCGCGCGGCGAGCTCGCGGATCCGCTCCCAGGCCTCGCCCCAGAACGGGGAGGCCCAGTCCGATCCGGGATCGGCGAAGATCCGCTGCGGGTCGACGATCAGCAGGCGCGGAGCGTTCACGCCGTCCGCTCCTGCGCGCGGATCCGCGAGCGGCGCGCGAACCAGGTCACCGCGAAGCCGAACACGAGCGCGAAGAGGACGCCGATGTTCGCGTAGGCCCAGTTCCCGTCCCAATAGGCGCCGGCCGGGTCCTCGACGAAGGTGCCCAGGCCCAGCGGCTCGAGCAGGTAGCCCTGCCAGTTGTTCCACGGCGCGGCCTCCGCGAAGGAGTTCACCACCAGGCCCCAGCCGATCACGGAGGCGACGACCATGGTGCCCACGGAGATCCAGTCGACCGAGCCGTAGCGGCCCTTCGGATCGAACAGGGCCTGCTCGTCGTAGTCGGCGCGGCGGGAGAGCACGTCGGCGATGAGGATCCCGGCCCAGGCCGCGATCGGGACGCCGAGGGTGATCAGGAAGCTCTGGAAGGGGCCGATGAAGTTCTGCGCGAAGAACGCCACCCAGATCGTGCCGGCCGTGAGGATCACCCCGTCGACCGCGGCGGCGGCCGGGCGGGGGATCCGGATGCCGAGGCTGATCAGGGTCAGACCCGAGGAGTAGATGCCGAGCACCGCGCCGGAGACCAGGGTCAGCACCGCCACGATCCAGAAGGGCACCAGCGCCCACAGCGGCAGGATCGTGATCAGCGCGCCGATCGGGTCGGACTCGATGGCCGTGTTCAGCGTGGGGTCGGAGCCGGCCAGGAGCAGGCCGAAGATCACCAGCACCACCGGGGCGGCCGCGCCGCCGATCGTGTTCCACAGGATGATGGACCCGTCGGACGCGGTGCGCTTCTGGTAGCGCGACCAGTCCGCGGAGATGTTGATCCAGCCCAGGCCGAAGCCGGTCATCACCATCACCAGCGCGCCGATCATCGCCTGCGGCGGGCCCGACGGGGCGCTCATCACCGCGGCGAGGTCGATGTGGGGGATCGTGAGGATCATGAAGAGGATCGTCATCGCGCCGGTCGCCCAGGTCAGGATCGACTGCAGCTTCATGATCGTGTGATAGCCGAGCACGGAGGCGCCGACGATCAGGGCCGCGATCGCGAGCGCCGCGATGACGGTGACGGCGCTGCCCGCCCCGATCCCGAGGATCTCGAAGACGGTGGCGGTGGCGAGCACCGCGGAGATCGCCAGCGAGGTCTCCCAGCCGATCGAGGTCAGCCACGAGATGATGCCCGGCACCTTCTGGCCGTGCACGCCGAAGGCGGCGCGGGAGAGCACCATCGTCGGCGCGGAGCCGCGCTTGCCCGCGATCGCGACCAGCCCGCACAGCGCGAAGCTGATGACGATGCCGAGGACCGCGACGATCGTCGCCTGCCAGAAGCTGATCCCGAAGCCGAGCAGGTAGGAGCCGTAGCTCATCCCGAACACGGACACGTTCGCGGCGAACCACGGCCAGAACAGGTCGCGCGGCCGGGCGGTGCGCTCCGACTCGGCGATGATCTCGATGCCGGTGGTCTCGACGAGCGGGGCGGTGCGGGCGCCCTCGGGCGCGGCGGGGGAGGTGGACATGGGCAGAGTCTCCCACGTCACAGCCCCGCAGGATGTCTCGCGCACCATGGCGGCCGACGACGGGCGGGGATAGCCTGGCCCCGACCTCCCCTGCCCCGGCGCGCGCGATCCGCCGCTGCCCCGCCCCGGCCGGGTCCCCGTTCGACGACGACCCCGGTCGTGCCTCCTCCTCGTGCGCCCCGACCGCGGTCGCGCCCCCTCCTGGAAGGAGCCGCGTGCCCCGGACCCCGTCCCCCCTCGCGCAAGCCCGACGTCTGCTCGCCATCGCCCCCGCCCGCGTCGACCACATCCCCGCCTTCCGCATCGCGGTGGGCCTGGCGATCCCGCTGGCGGTGCTGCTGCTGACAGACCGCATCGAGTTCGCGATGTACGTGGGCTTCGGTGCGTTCACCGGCATCTACTCCCGCTACGAGCCGACCCGGGCGCGTTTCCGTCGCCAGCTGCTGGCCGGCGCCATGCTCACCGTCTGCGTGACGATCGGCGCGGCCGTCGCGCAGCTCGCGCCGAGGATGCCCGAGACGCTCTCCTCCTGGATCGTGATCCTCGTCGGCGCGCTGGTCGCCGGCGGCTCGGCGATCTTCGTGACCTCGCACGGGCTGAAGCCGGGTGGGGCGATCTTCCCCGTCTTCGCGACCGCGGCGGTCGCCTCCGCGCCGCCCGCCGCTCCGTTCTGGCTCGCGGGGCTGATCGCGGCCTCCGTGGTCGCCCTGTGCGTGCTGCTGGGGCTGCTGGGCCACTGGGCGGGGGAGCGGCATCCGGACGTGGTGCTGGGCCGCGACCACGAGGACGTCACCCGCGCCGAGCTCGGCGCCGAGTTCACCCGCTACTTCGTCGCCGCCCTGGTCGCGGGCGGGATGGGTCTCGCCTCCGGGCTGCCCTTCCCGTACTGGGCCCAGGTCGCGGCCGTCGCACCGCTGGCCTCGCCCGGCCACGGGGCGCGGATCGAGAAGGGCGTCCACCGCCTCGTCGGCACGATCCTCGGCGTGGGCGTGACCGCGTTCCTGCTGTCCTTCCCGGTCGAGCCCTGGCAGCTGGTGGTCTGGGTGGTGCTGCTGCAGTTCCTCGCCGAGATGTTCATCCTGCGCAACTACTCGATCGCGCTGCTGTTCATCACGCCGCTCGCGCTGCTGATGGTGCAGCTGGGCCACCCCCAGCCCGCCGGCCCGATGCTCGAGGCCCGCGTTCTGGAGACCGCGATCGGCGTGGTCGTCGGGCTCGCACTGGTCCTCGGCCGTTACGCACGGGAGCGGCGGAGCGCGACGGCGGGCTGACCGGGGGGCCGTGCAGGGGCCGACGGGCCGCCCGCACGGCCGACGCCGCTAGGGTGGCGCCATGGTGCGAGGACGACGCGAGAGCCTGGAGCAGGCCGCCGAGCTGCGGCGACAGCTGAAGGCCGAGCACGGCGACGACCTCGTCGACGCCCTCGCCGAGCGGTGGGCGCAGGCAGGGCCGACGCGCAGCGCACAGACCTACCGTGCGGCGATGGCACGCAATGCCGGCATCGGCGGGGGCCTGCACGACATCGACCTGCCCGAGCGGATCCTCGACCCCGAGGAGACCGTGTACGACGTCGCCGTCGGAGGGCAGAGCGATGACACCTTCCCGCTGCTGATCGTCACCGACCGCCGGGTGCTCGTGACGAAGGACCTGCCCTGGAGGCGCTGGAAGATCCAGCGCGAGGTGCCCGCCGCCCAGATCGCCGGGGCCGAGCTCGAGACCCGTCTGCTGTCGGGCCGGATCCGGGTGCGGCTCCATCAGGGCCGGGACATCTCCTTCCGGGTCAACGAGCGGACCCGCTCCGCCGAGGTCGCCGCCCTGCTGCAGCACCTCGCCGCCGCGGGAGCGCCGCCTCTCTGAGGCGACTCGCGCCTCGTGCGCAGCGCTCGTGGTCAGTAGTCTCGAGGGCATGGGGAAGGGAATCGATCGACTGCGGGACGCCGCCGCTCTGCAGGAGCAGATCCGCGCCCGGCACGGCGAGGACGCCGACGCCGAGATGGCGGAGACGGTCGCCGGCCGGCCCGGCGCGAGCAGGGCTGAGACCACCTACCGCCGCGCGATGCGCCGCAACCAGAGCCTGCGCTTCCGGGCGTCGGACCTGACCCTGCCCGAGCAGGTCCTCTGCCCCGAGGAGACGGTGTACGAGGTCGCGGTGGGCGCCCAGCGCTCGGACACCTTCCCGCTGCTGATCGTCACCGACCAGCGGGTCCTTCACGTCATGGACCGCCTGCGCGGCTGGACCGTGCTCGAGGAGGCGCCAGCCGCATCGATCACGGGGGCCGAGCGCGAGGAGTGGCTGCTCTCCGGCCGGCTCCGCGTCCATGTGCGAGACGGCAGGGACCTGACGATGAAGGTCACCGAGCAGCAGCGCAGCCAGGAGGTCGTCGAGCTGCTGCAGCACCTCGCCGCCGGCGGCGCCCCGCCCCTCTGAGCCCGTTCCGCCAGGCGACCGGGCGAGGACCGGCCGCCGCGGTGGACGTACCGTCGGCCCATGAGCGATCCGACCCCGTACACCCACGGCTACGGCGACGCGGTGCTCGGCAGCCACCGCGCCCGCACCGCCGCGAACTCCGCCGCGCACCTCCTGCCGCATCTGCGCCCCGGGCAGCGCCTGCTGGACGTGGGCAGCGGCGCCGGCACGATCACCGCGGACCTCGCCCGGATCGTCGGCCCGGAGAACGTCACGGCGCTCGAGGTGGCGGAGGAGTCCGCGGCGCTCACCCGTGCCGAGCTCGCCCGTCAGGGGCTCGAGCAGGTCCGGGTGCTGGTCGGCGATGCGCACGCCCTGCCGCTCGAGGACGGCAGCGTGGACGTGGTCCACGCCCACCAGGTGCTCCAGCACGTCCACGACCCGGTGCAGGTCCTCGCTGAGATGCGGCGCGTCGCGCGCCCCGACGGGCTGATCGCGGTGCGGGACAGCGACTACGAGGGCTTCCGCTGGTGGCCGGAGACGCCCGCCTTCGACCGCTGGCTCGCGCTCTACCTCCGCGCCGCCCGCGCCAACGGCGGCACCCCCGACGCCGGCCGGCGCCTGCTGGCCTGGGCGCACGAGGCAGGGCTGGCGGACGTCGTCCCCGGCAGCTCCACCTGGCTGCACGCCACGCCCGAGAGCCGTGCGGCCTGGGCGGACACCTGGTCGGGCCGGATCACCTCCGCGCCCTTCGCCGACCAGCTCGAGCGCGAGGGCTGGGCCGACGCCGCCGAGCGGGAGGAGATCGCCGCGGCCTTCCGCGCCTGGTCGGAGGATCCCGACGGGTGGTTCAGCCTGCTGCACGGCGAGATCCTCGCCCGGGTCTGAGAACGGTCTGCCGGTCGGTCGGCCGCGGCACGTCGAGCGGTGGACGCATCTCGGCTGTCCGAGTCCGCGCAGGCCCCGTCGACCATCGCGTGGGACGCGTCCTCGCCGTACCCTCTCGACAGGCACCCCTCGGGGCGCGTACTGTGTGGTTGAAAGTACAACGATCTGAACCGGGAGTCACCATGAGCCTCAGCACCGCTATCCTCCGCGCCGTCCCCGGCGCGTTCATCCTCAACTCCGGCATCGGCAAGCTCGGCATGGACGCGGGCACCGCGGAGCACCTGCGCGGCATGGCCGCCCACGGTGTGCCGGTGCTCGGCAAGCTCACCCCCGAGCAGTTCGCGAAGTTCCTCAGCTACGGCGAGATCGCCGTGGGCACCTCGCTGCTGCTGCCCTTCGTCCCCTCGAAGGTCGCGGGCCTCGCACTCGCCGGCTTCTCCGGCTCGCTGGTCTCGATGTACCTGCGCACCCCCGGCATGACCGAGGAGGACGGCGTGCGCCCCACCCAGGAGGGCACCGCCGTCGCGAAGGACACCTGGCTGCTCGCGATCGCCGCGGCGCTGATCGTCGCCGGCGGCGAGTCCGTGAAGAAGCCCAAGGCCGACAAGGCCTGAGCCCCGGCCGCGCCGGCCGAGAAGCCCCGGGCGGACCCGCTCAGAGGACCGTGAGCCCCTCGACCATCGCTTCGAGGTCCGCGACCTGCTGGTCGTGGCCGAGCGCCGCGCCGCCGTCGAAGGCCGCGGGACCGTCCGGGGTGTCCACCACGATCACCACGCGGCGCCAGGAGTCGGTGGAGTGGAGCAGGGCCAGATCGGAGATCACCACGTCGGCCGAGACGACCCAGGCGTCGTGCCCGTCGACCGTGGTCGCCTCGGAGCGGAAGTCGCGCAGCATGGCCGGGTCGCCGTAGAGCTCCTCGCCCTGCTCGGGCTCGAGCGCGCACAGGAAGATCGCGCGCGCGGCCTCCTCGGCGCCGGGATAGCCGCCCTCCTCCTCGGGGAACTCGACCTTCCCGACGCCGGCGAGCGTGTACCAGCCCGCCTCCACGGGCTGGTCGGCGTGGTGCTGGTCGGTGACGTAGGCGCTCTGGTTGCCCCAGCCGGTGCCGACCTTCCAGCCCTCGGGCTGTGGGAACGCGAGGCCGCCGCCGCGCACCTCGCCCTCGACCTGCTCGGTCCCGGCCCCGTCCCCGTGCATGGTGCAGGCGGTGCCCGACGCCTCCGCCTCGGTCTCGGGCTCCTCGTCGGTCGGCGCCGTGGCGCCGCCCGCGCCCCCGCCGTCGGAGGCGCCCCCGCCATCGGACGGATCCGGCGAGTCCGAGGGGTGGGTCCCGCCCGAGGGCTCCGCCGCGCTCGTGGTCGGCCCGTCGCCCGGCTCGTCCCCGCCGCCGCTCAGCACGGTCTGCGAGAGCACCAGCGCGATCACGGCGATGATAACCACCAGGCATCCGCCGCCGCCGAGCAGCAGCGCGAGCAGCGGGCCGCGGCCGCCACCCGATCCGCCGGGCGACCCGGGGCCGACGGGAACGCCCGGGCCGACGGCACCGGACCCGCCCGGCTCGGCGGGGCTGTCTGAGGGGCCGCCGGAGAAGTCCGGCAGGGAGGAGCCGCCGGCGCCCCCGGTGCCTGGGCCGCCGGCGCCCTGTGCGCTGACGTCGTGCCCTCCGACGTCGTACGCGTCTGCGCCCTGCCCGCCGCCGGGCGCGGAGAAGTCCGGCAGCTGCGGTCCCTGACCGCCCCTGTGGTCGTTCATCGTTCGTCCCCTCGTCCCCGGCCGCCGTCCCCCGACGACCGGGCCCACCCTAGCGGGCCGCCGCTCCGTCCCCGCGCCCCCTGCCGGCCCCGTGCTCACTGCCATGCCCTGCTCCCCGCCGGGCCGTTGCACCGCAGGCGCTCAGCCCGCAGCCGACCGCGCATACCGGCCCCGACGCACGCGCAGCGCCAGGGGATGCAGCGCAGCCGCGATGTCCGCGACCCGCCGCCCGAGGTCGCCGGCCCGCACCAGTCGTCCACCCGCCTGCCGACGATGCCGGCCCGCCCCTGTCATCCATCCGCCGGCCTTCGCCGGCTTCCATCGGCACCGCGCCGAAGGTCCCCGCAGGTCAGCGAATGTAGCCGCGATCACACCTCCACAAGGTGAATAAAGCAAGCGACGAGTGGCATTAACCGAGCAGGTGAGGCTAGCCTCAGTTCTGTCGCAGGTCGGAACATCGCCGCGCACCCCTGGATCCCGCCGAGAGAAAGACTTCCCATGACCTCCTTCACCCGCCGCAGCCTCGGCGCCTTCTCCGCCGCCGGCCTCCTCGGCCTGGCCCTCACCGCCTGCGGCGGCTCCGGAGAGGACGACGCGACGGGCGCCGGCGCCTCCGCCGCGGGCGGCGCCGAGGCGGACACCGTCGAGGTCGAGGACAACAACGGCACCCAGACCGTGCAGGTCCCGCCGGCCTCCGTGGTCGCGACGGACAACCGCACCTTCGAGACCCTCGAGGACTGGGGCGTCACCCTCACCGCCGCGGCCCGCGCGCTCATGCCCACCACCATCGGGTACAAGGACGACGAGTCGATCGTCGACCTCGGCAACCACCGCGAGCCCGACCTCGAGGCCGTCGTCGCCGCCGAGCCGACCCTGATCATCAACGGCCAGCGCTTCGCCCAGTACCACGACGACTTCGTGAAGTACGCGCCCGAGGCCACCATCCTCGAGCTCGACCCGCGGGACGACCAGCCCTTCGCCGACGAGCTCAAGCGTCAGGTCTCCGTGCTCGGCGAGATCTTCGGCAAGCAGACCGAGGCCGAGACCCTCGGCGCCGACCTCGACGCCGCGATGGAGCGCGTGAAGAGCGCCTACGACGGCTCCTCCACCGTCATGGCCGTGAACACCTCCGGCGGCGAGATCGGCTACATCGCTCCCGGTCAGGGGCGAACGCTGGGCTGGGCCTTCGAGGCGCTCGGCCTGGTGCCCGCGCTCGAGGTCGAGGGTGCCAGCGACGACCACGAGGGCGATGACATCTCCGTCGAGGCGATCGCCGACTCCAACCCCGACTGGATCCTGGTGATGGACCGCGACGCGGCCGTCTCGGCCGATGACCCCGAGTACACGCCCGCGAACGAGCTGCTGGACTCCTCCGAGGCGCTCGCCGGCGTGACCGCCGTGGCCGAGGGCAATGTCGTCTACATGCCCGCGGACACCTACACCAACGAGGGCATCCAGACCTACACGGAGTTCTTCACCACCTTCGCCGATGCGCTCGAGGGCAAGGCCTGAGCCACGTCCGTCACCGCTGACCGCCGCACGGCGGGCAGGGCCTGCGTGCCCCGCCCGCCGTGCGTCGTGTCGTCGGAGCATCCGTCGGCCCGGTGCGTCGCGTCGCCTCCGGCGGCCGTGCGCCGCTGCGCCCATCGCCCCTCCCAGGAGTCCTGAATGACCGCCCCCCAGCTCACCTCCGAGGCGCCCCCGCCCCGCACCCGCGGGCGCGAGCGCCTCGTCGACGGCAAGCTCCTGATCGGCATCGGCGCGGTCGCGCTGCTGCTGGTCGTCTCCCTGTTCACCGGCGTCTACGACGTGCTCGGCGCCGAGAACGGCGGCGAAATGTTCGCCATCACCCGCGTCCCCCGCACCATCGCGCTGGTCCTCGCCGGCGCCGCGATGTCGATGTCGGGCCTGATCATGCAGCTGATGACGCAGAACCGCTTCGTCGAGCCGTCCACCACCGGCACCACGGAGTGGGCGGGGCTCGGCCTGATCCTGGTGATGGTGCTGGTCCCGTCGGCGGGGCTGCTGACGAAGATGGGCGTGGCGATCGTCTTCTCCTTCGTCGGCACGATGGTGTTCTTCCTGTTCCTGCGCCGGGTCACGCTGCGCAGCTCCCTGATCGTGCCGATCATCGGGATCATGCTCGGGGCCGTCGTCGGCTCCGTCTCCACCTTCGTCGCCCTCCAGTTCGACGCGCTGCAGAACCTCGGGGTGTGGTTCGCCGGCTCCTTCACCTCCGTGCTGCGCGGCAGCTACGAGGTGCTGTGGATCGTGCTCGCCGTGGGCGTGGCCGTGTTCGTCGTCGCCGACCGGCTGACCGTCGCGGGCCTCGGCGAGGACATCGCCACCAACGTCGGGGTGAACTACCGCCGCGTGGTGCTGCTGGGCACGGGACTGGTCGCGATCGCGACCGGAGTGGTCACCGTGGTGGTCGGGAACCTGCCCTTCCTGGGCCTGATCGTCCCGAACGTGGTCTCGATGATCCGCGGCGACGACCTGCGCTCGAACCTGCCCTGGGTGTGCCTGCTCGGCATCGCGATCGTCACGATCTGCGACCTGATCGGCCGCACCATCATCATGCCCTTCGAGGTCCCGGTCTCCCTGATCCTCGGGATCGTGGGCGCGGCCGTGTTCATCGCCCTCCTGCTGAGGCAGCGCCGACATGGCTGAGCGCACGACGACCCACGACGGGCGCCGCCTCGAGGCGGTCGCCGACGAGGCCGCCCCGGTCGAGCTCTCCACCGCCCCGGCCGACGCCGCAGGTGAGCTCGGCGCGCTCTCCGCCCCGCGGCGCGTGCGCGCCCGCTCCGGCGCCTTCCCCGACGCCGTCTCCCAGCGCCGCTACTGGATCGTGCTGGCCGTCCTCGTGGTCCTGGCCGCGGGCGCGGCGCTCGGGCTGCTCGCGATCGGGAACCCCATGCCGGTGGGCTCTCGCGGCTTCTGGCTGATCGCCGAGATGCGCGTGACCTCCCTGGTGGTGATGGCGGTCGTGGCGATCTGCCAGGCGGTCGCCACGATCACCTTCCAGACCGTCACCAACAACCGCATCATCACCCCCTCGATCATGGGCTTCGAGTCGCTGTACACCGTCATCCAGACGGCCGCGGTGTACACCCTCGGCGTGGCCGGCGTCGTCGCCCTGCAGGGGCCGGGCCAGTTCCTCGCGCAGGTCGCGGCGATGGTGGGGCTCTCGGTGCTGCTGTACGGCTGGCTGCTGCGCGGCCGCTACGCGAACATCCAGGTCATGCTCCTGGTGGGCATCATCATGGGCGGCGGGCTCGGCGCGGTCTCGACCTTCATGCAGCGCCTGCTCTCACCCAGCGAGTTCGACGTGCTCAGCGCCCGGCTGTTCGGCTCGGTGACCAATGCGAGCGCCGAGTACCTGCCCTTCGCGATCCCGCTGGTGATCGTGGCGACGACGCTGATCTGGCTCAACGCCCGCACGCTGAACGTCATCGCGATGGGCCGGGACGTGTGCATCAACGTGGGCGTGGACCACGGCCGCCACACCATCTACTCCCTCGTCCTGGTCTCGGTGCTGATGGCGGTCTCCACCGCGCTCGTCGGCCCCATGACCTTCTTCGGCTTCCTCGTCGCGACGCTGACCTACCAGCTCGCCGGGACCCACGACCACCGCCGCCTGCTGCCCCTCGGGGCGCTCACCGGCTTCGTGGTCCTCGCCGGCGCCTACTTCGTCATGAACCACGTGTTCTACGCGCAGGGCGTCGTCTCCATCATCATCGAGCTCGTCGGCGGGACCGTGTTCCTCGTCGTCATCATGCGGAAGGGGCGCCTGTGATCACCATCGACAAGGTGCGGAAGGAGTACCGGTCCGCGACCGGGACCGTGCAGATCGGGCCGGTCACCACCGACATCCCCTCCGGCGGGGTGACGGCGCTGGTGGGCCCGAACGGCGCCGGCAAGTCGACGCTGCTGACCATGGTGGGGCGACTGCTGGACATCGACGAGGGCCAGATCGAGGTGGCGGGCTACGACATCGCCTCCACCGCCTCGAAGGACCTCGCCAAGATCCTCTCGGTGCTGCGCCAGGAGAACCACTTCATCACCCGGCTCACGGTGCGCCAGCTGGTCGGATTCGGCCGATTCCCCTACTCCAAGGGGCGCCTGACCCGGCTCGACGAGCAGAAGATCTCCGAGGCGATCGACTTCCTGAACCTCGACGACCTCGAGGACCGCTATCTCGACCAGCTCTCCGGCGGGCAGCGCCAGCGGGCGTACGTGGCGATGGTGCTGGCCCAGGACACCGAGTACGTGCTGCTGGACGAGCCGCTGAACAACCTCGATATGCGACACAGCGTCCAGATGATGGGGCGCCTGCGCGATGCGGCCCGCGAGCTGGGCCGCACGGTCGTGGTGGTGCTGCACGACATCAACTTCGCCGCCCACTACGCCGACCACATCATCGCGATGAAGGAGGGCGAGGTCGTCGAGGCCGGGCCCGTCGCGCGGATCATGGACGGCGAGGTGCTCTCGCGCGTGTTCGACACCCCGGTGCAGGTCATCGACGGGCCGACGGGCCCGCTCGCGGTCTACTACTGAGCCCGGGCCCGTCGGCCCCGGCCGAGCCCCGTTGCCCCCGGGGCCCCGGCCCGGCTGTGTGCGGGGAGGGGGCCGCACCGTCTGCGCGCGGGATCCGGTGCCGAGTACTGCATGTGGACCGTCACCGGGGCGCAGCGGCGGTCCAGCTGCTTTACTCGGCCGGCGGCTCGCCTGCCCTCAGCGGGTCACTTGGTGGCGGGGTCCGTCCCGCCGCGGCCGTCCTTGCGGTCCAGCGCGTCGATCGCGGCGACCTCGTCGGCCGTGAGCTGAAGCTCCACCGCGGCGAGGTTCTCCACGATCCGCGAGGGCGTGACGGACTTCGGGATCGTCACGATGCCGTGCGCGAGATGCCAGGCGAGCACCACCTGGGCGGGGGAGGCCCCGTGCGCCTCGGCGATCGCGGTGACCGCCGGGTTCTCGAGCAGGTCCGACTTGCCCTGGCCCAGCGGCCCCCACGACTCCGTGAGGATCCCCTTCTCCTCGTGGATCCCGCGCAGCTCACGCTGCTGGAAGTAGGGGTGCAGCTCGATCTGGTGGATCGCCGGGGCTACGCCGGTCGCCTCGATGATCTCCGCGAGCTGCTCCTTCGGGAAGTTCGAGACGCCGATCGCGCGGACCAGGCCGCGCTCCTGCAGGGCGAGCAGCGCCTTCCACGCCTCGACGTACTGCCCCTGCGAGGGCACCGCCCAGTGGATGAGGTAGAGGTCCACGTAGTCCAGGCCGAGCCGTTCGAGGGAGGCCTCGCAGGCGGCGATCGCGTCGTCGAAGGCGTGGGCGTCGTCCCACAGTTTCGTGGTCACGAACAGCTCCTCGCGCGGAATCCCGGACTCGGCGATCGCCCAGCCCACGCCCTCCTCGTTGCCGTAGATCTTCGCAGTGTCGATGTGGCGGTAGCCGGCGGCGAGGGCCTGGGCGGTGACGTCGGCCGCGATGTCCGGGTCGACCTTGAACACGCCGTAGCCGAGCTGGGGGATCGGGGCGGCGCCGCGGATCTCGAGCGTCGGGACGGCGGGCTGCTCTGCGTTCTGCGTGGTGGACATGGAGTTCCTCTCCTCGGGACGGACTCGCTCCAGCCTACGGCGGGCGGCCGACGGAGGCGGACCGGCCCGCGGCCCTCCCAGCCCGTCCCTCTACGATGGCGGCATGACGTCGCCGAGCACGGGACGCCGGAGGTGACCCCGGCGCGGTCCGCCCGACTGGTGCCGCTGGGCCGTCCGGTGCCCGCGGAGCCGCCGGGCTACGACCACTCCCGCGGGCACACCCCGCGCGGCCGACGGTTCGAGCTCTACGCACTGCTGGACAACCTCTTCATCGCCGCGGGCGTGGTCGTCGCGATCTGGCTCGCGCTGCTGTACCTGGTCGAGGGCTTCTCGCTGACGCCGGTGCGGCTCCTGTACCTGCTGGGCTTCTGGATCCTGCTGACCTACATCACGCTGCCGCGACTGCACCAGCTGATGACCTGGATCTACCTGCCGGACTACTTCTTCGGCCGCACCCGCACCACCGAGGGCGTGCTCTCGGACCCGATCAACATCGCCCTGGACGGCCCCGAGTGGGACCTCCACGTGGCGATGCGGCGGGCCGGCTGGGTGCTCGCGGAGGAGCGGACCCTCTCCTCGGCCTGGTCGATGGTGCGCTCGACGCTGCTGCGACGCTCCTACCCGTCGGCCCCCGTCTCGGACCTGTACCTGATGGGGCGCCGCCACGACTTCACCTATCAGCAGGAGGTGGGCGGCACCACCACCAAGCGCCATCACGTGCGCTTCTGGCGGATGCCGCCCGACTTCGTGCTGCCGGGCGGGTACCGCTCGGACTGGCTCGCGGCGGGCACCTACGACCGCGCCGTCGGCTTCTCCTTCTTCACCCTGCAGATCACCCACCGCATCGACGAGAACATCGACGTGGAGCGGGACTACCTCGTGGACACGGTCCGCTTCGCGGATCCGGAGGTGGAGGTCGAGGTCATCGAGGAGTTCTCCACCTCGTACCACGACCGCAACGGGCAGGGCGACCGGTTCCGCACCGACGGCGACCTGCCGGTGATCGACGTGACCGGCGCGGCCTCCCGCTCCGACGGGGCGAGCGCGATCATGCTGCCGCGACACCGCCCCACCGGCAGCTCGGTGATGAAGTCCCGCGCCCGCGCAGCGACGCAGACGGCTCTGAGCGCGACCCGCTTCGGCGGGCGCCGCACCGAGGTGGCCGACGAGCTGACCGCGCAGTGGCACGGCACGGTCGGGGACTTCCACGAGGTGCTCGCCCGCGCCGCGGACCACCACCTCCCGCCGCCCTCGGTGATCTTCACCGGCTTCCTCGCGCTGCTGCAGGCGGCGATCGTGGCGATCCAGTGGTTCACGCTCGGCTCCGGTGTCGACCTCACCGAGCGCTTCCCCGACGCGTCGCTGATCCTGCCCGAGCAGGGCACGATCTGGGGCGCCACCGCGTTCGCGGCCGCGCTGCTGCTGCTCCAGATCGGGGTGCTGCGCCGCAGCCGCTGGGCCCGCATCGCGCTGATGGCGCTCTTCACGGCCGACGCCTTCGCCCGCCTGGCCGTGGCGACCTCGATGACTGGGGACGTCGCCCACTCGCTGCTGGTGGGCGCCGGCGCCTCCGCGCTCGGCGTGATGGCGATCAGCTCCGATGCCTCCCGCCAGTGGGTCCAGACCCTGCGCCTGGACCCCCGCGAGCGTCGGGCCGACGAGGACCCGGAGGAGGAGCGCGAGGCCGCGCCCGCGCTGTGAGGGCGGTCACCGGAGAGTAGAGTGCGTGCACCGCCGTCCGGTGATCCCCGCACCGGCGTGCACCGACCTCGTGCTCGCCCTGCTGCCGTCGGCGGTCTCTATCCCAGTCTTCCCGGGAGGAATCCCCATGAGCGAGTCCCACGAGACCGCCCCGGCGAACGCCGGCGACCCCGGCACCGATCACGGCTCCGATCAGCCCGAGCTCAAGAAGGCGATCACGCCCAAGCTCCTGCTGCTGTTCATCGTCGGCGACATCCTCGGCACCGGCGTCTACTCGCTGACCGGCAAGGTCGCCGGCGAGGTCGGCGGCGCCGGCTGGCTGCCGATCATCATCGCCTTCGGCGTCGCGATGGTGTCGGCCCTGTCCTACGTCGAGATGGTCACGAAGTACCCGCAGGCCGCGGGCGCCGCGCTCTACGTCCACAAGGCCTTCGGCATCCACTTCCTGACCTTCATGGTCACCTTCGCGGTGCTCTCCTCCGGCATCACCTCGGCCTCCACCAGCGCGATCTTCCTCTCGGAGAACGTGCTGAAGGCCTTCTCGCTGGAGGAGCCGCTGGGCGACTCCGCCGGAGCCGTCGCCACCACCATCGCGCTGCTGTTCCTGGCCCTGGTGGCCCTGATCAACCTGCGCGGAGTCTCCGAGTCGGTCAAGGCCAACGTGGTCCTGACCTGCATCGAGCTGACCGGTCTGGCGCTCGTGATCGTCGTCGGCTTCTTCGCCGTCGGCAGCGGCGATGCGGACCTCTCGCGCGTGGTCCTCTTCGAGACCCAGGACGACAAGAGCATCTTCATGGCCGTGATCGGCGCGACCGCGCTCGCGTTCTTCTCGATGGTCGGTTTCGAGGACTCGGTGAACATGGCCGAGGAGACCGTCGACCCGGTCAAGAACTTCCCCCGTGCCCTCATCGCGGGCCTGTCGGTCACGGGCGTGATCTACGTGCTGATCTCGATCCTCGCCGTCGCGGTGGTCCCGATCGGCCAGCTCACCGAGTCGACCACCCCGCTGCTCGAGGTGGTCAAGGAGGGCGCCCCGGCGATCCCGATCGACACGATCTTCGCGTTCATCTCGATCTTCGCGGTCGCGAACACGGTGCTGATCAACATGATGATGGCCTCCCGTCTGCTCTACGGCATGGCGAAGCAGGGAGTGCTGCCGGGCTTCCTGCGCGGCGTGCTGCAGAAGCAGCGCACCCCGTGGGCCGGCATCGTCTTCTCCACCGTGCTGGCCTTCGCGCTGGTGCTCTCGGTGCGCTACGTGCTCGCCGACGAGACCATCTCGGCGCTCGGCGGCACCACCGCCCTGCTGCTGCTGACGGTCTTCGGCCTGGTGAACATCTCGGTGCTGGTGCTGCGCAAGGACAAGGTGGACGTGCGCCACTTCCGCACCCCGACGGTGCTGCCGATCATCGGTGCGATCACGTCCTTCGCGCTGGTCTCGCCGATCGCGCAGCCGCGGGAGAACTACGTGATCGGCGGCGGTCTGCTCGTGGTCGGGCTCGTGCTGTACGTGATCACCTGGTTCTACAACAGCGCTGTGCGGGCACGCCGCACCCGCTTCCGCCACCCCGACGACCTCGGCAAGGACTGACCCCGCCGTCGGCCTGCCGTCCCGCCCCGTTCCCTGAGACCCGCACCCCGAGGGAGAACCCATGTCGAAGATCCTGCTGGCCTACGTCCCCAGCGCCACCAGCGAGGCCGCGTTCGCCTTCGCGGTCGAGGAGGCCGAGCTCCGCGGCGCCTCGCTGCTCGTGCTCGCCTCGGAGCGCGCCCCCGACCCGCGCAAGGCGCGCGGCGTCACGGACCATCGCCCCCTCCAGGAGCGTCTGGAGGAGACCGGCCTCGCCTTCGAGCTGCGCACGGTCCCCAAGCGCGACGATCCGGCCGACGACATCCTCGACGCGGTCGAGCACGACGACGTCGATCTCGTGATCCTCGGCATCCGCAAGCGCACCCCGATCGGGAAGATCCTGCTGGGCTCGACCTCGCAGCGGGTCGCGATCGAGGCGCCCGTGCCGGTGGTGATGGTCAAGCCCGAGGGCTTCGTCGCGCCGACGAGGTTCTGAGGAGACCCTGAGCGGGGCCCGTCGGCCCTGCTCCTCGCCGGGAGACGGCGGCGGTGCCCTGCGCGGCGGCGCCGTCGGGCGTCCGGGGCAGCTACGCCGCGTCCTTCCGATTCCTCCGGGCTCGGGGGCCTTCCTTCGCCCGGTGTTCATCTGCCCGTTCCCCGCATGCCGGGAGCGACTCACCTTCGTGACGCACCGTCATCTGGTCCTGCGCATCGTGATGCGCGGGGAGACGAGTACACCAGCGAAGGATGTCAGCCATGGCTCTGATCGACCTGCCCCTGCTCATGAAGGACGCGGTGCGCGGCAAGCGCTCCGCCGTGACCTGCCAGCTCAAGTGCGCCAGCCAGTGCGCCTTCGGAGACTGCAACCACTCGGACAACCCCACCTTCCGCGACATCGCCTCCAGCGCGCTGTCCCGTCGCGCCGTGATCGGCGGCTCCACCGCTGCGCTCGCGATCGGCCTCGCCGGCACCCAGGGCGCCCTCGCTGATCCCGGCAGCGGGAAGGGCAAGGGGCAGGGCAACGGCAACGGACGCGGTGGTCACCGCCCCCCGAACGGCACCAAGCTCACCTTCACGCCGATCGAGCCTGTCGACGCGGCCGTCGACGAGTTCACCGTGCCCCGGGGCTTCGCCTGGTACCCGATCATCCGCTGGGGCGACCCGCTGTTCGACGACGCGCCCGAGTTCGACTGGAACGCCCAGAGCGCCGAGGCGCAGAAGCGACAGTTCGGCTACAACAACGACTACACCGAGATCCAGGAGATCCCGGGCAGCGCCGGCAAGCGCGCGGTGATGTTCGTGAACCACGAGTACACCAACGAGAACATCATGCTGCCGGCCGACACCGACGCCGAGGAGGCGATCGAGATCGGCCGCGCCGCCCACGGCCTCACCGTCGTGGAGCTCGAGCGCAAGAACAAGAACTTCCCCTACCGGCACGTGCAGGGCGCGGAGCTCAACCGTCGCATCCTGCTGGACGACGAGTTCGCGCTGACCGGCCCCGCCGCCGGCTCCGACCTGGTCAGGACCGTCGAGGACCCCGAGGGACGCACGGTCCTGGGCACCCTCGGCAACTGCGCCGGCGGGCTCACCCCGTGGGGCACCCTCGTCTCCGGCGAGGAGAACTTCCACGGCTACTTCCGCTCCGCCGGCACCTCCGACGCGGAGAAGCGGTACGGCCTGCGCGACGCGGCCACCGCCCGCGGCTGGGAGAACGCCCACGACCGCTACGACGCCCGCAACGAGGGCTACGAGAACGAGATCAACCGCTTCGGCTACATCGTCGAGGTCGACCCCTTCGACCCCACCTCCACCCCGCGCAAGCACACCTCGCTGGGCCGCTTCAAGCACGAGGGCGCGAACATCATCATCGCCGAGGACGGCCACGCGGTCGCCTACTCCGGCGACGACGAGCGCTTCGACTACCTGTACAAGTTCGTCTCCCGAGACCGCTACGTCGAGGGCGATCGCGAGCACAACCTGACCCTGCTGGAGAACGGCGACCTCTACGTCGCGAGGTTCACCGGCAACTCGCCCGCCGCCGAGATCGACGGCTCCGGCGAGGTCCCCGCCGACGGCGCCTTCGACGGCTCCGGCGAGTGGCTGCCGCTCGTGGTCGACGGCGAGTCCAAGGTCCCCGGCTTCACGATCGAGGAGGTCCTCGTGCACACCCGCCTCGCGGCGGACGCCGTCGGCCCCACCAAGATGGACCGCTGCGAGGACGTCGAGCCCTCGCTGCACAGCCGCCGCGTGTACGTGGCCTGCACCAACAACTCCGATCGCGGCACCGACGGCAAGGCCGCGGCCGACGAGGCCAACCCCCGCACCCAGAACCGCGACGGCCACGTCGTCGAGATCGACGAGCAGGGCGACCAGACCTCCACCGCCTTCGCATGGAACCTGCTGCTGGTGGCCGGCGACCCCGCGCAGGGCGATCAGACCTACTTCTCCGGCTTCCCGGTCGAGAAGGTCTCCCCGATCTCCTGCCCGGACAACCTCGCCTTCGACTCGGTGGGCAACCTCTGGATCTCCACCGACGGCGCCCCCTCCGGCATCGGCTACAACGACGGCCTGTTCCGCGTCACCCTGGAGGGCGAGGCCCGCGGCCGCGTCGAGCAGTTCCTCTCCGTCCCGATCGACGGCGAGACCTGCGGCCCGATCATCCGCGACGAGGACCGCTCGGCGTTCGTCTCCGTCCAGCACCCGGGCGAGGACGGCGAGTTCGGCGCCCAGCGCTCCTACTTCCCGGACTACGACGGCCAGGGCCCGAAGCCCACGGTCGTGCAGGTGCTGCCCCAGCGCGGCTGACCCCGTGCTGATCTGGCCCTGAACTCGCACTGATCTGCCGCTGATCCGGTGCTCCGCCGGTGCGGGGTCGGCGTCGCTGCGACGTCGGCCCCGCACCACGCCTGAACGGCCCCGCGCGCCCCGCGAGAACCCTCGCGTCGTGCGGGGCCCTCGTGGTGCCCGCGTGCGCTCGGGAACGGCGGCCGGCGGGGCCGCACCGGATCCGACGGCCCGCGCCCGGCCCGACAGCCCCGCGCGCGGCCCGTCGGCCGCCCTGCCCCGCGGCCTCGCTGTGAGCCTGCTCACCGGATTCCGTCCTCGCCCGCGGCGCGCGGCCGGGGCGGAGACGAGTTTCTCTCGCACGCGCGCGCGAGAGCCCGCCCGGCCGGAGAGGTGGCGGCGCGTTGGAGCCCTCAGTCCGCTTCGCTAGACTCCCCGCCATGACCCGCCGTGACGCCGCCGCCCACGCACGTCCGGGGTGCTGACGGTGTCAGTGCTGTGGACCCTGCTGCTCCTCGCCGCGACCGTCGCCGTCACCCCGGTGCTGGACCGGCTGATGGGCCGCACGGCCTGCTGGGTTCTCGCCGCCCTCTACCTGGCCGCCGCCGCGGCGCTGCTGCCCGCCGCCGCCGCCGTGATGGCGGGCGGGGCCGGTGGCCCGGCCACCACCTTCGCCGTCCCGTGGGCGCCGCAGTGGGGCGTGGAGCTCGCGCTGCGGGCCGACGGGATCGGCATCGTCTTCTCGATGATCGCGCTGGTGATCGGCGCGGTGGTGCTCGCCTACTCGGCGCGATACCTCCCAGTGGGCCGCAATCTCAGCTTCTCCCTGGTGATGGCGCTGTTCACCCTGTCGATGGTGACCCTGGTGCTCGCCGACGACCTGGTGCTGCTGTTCATCGCCTGGGAGCTCACCTCGATCGCGTCGTTCCTGCTGATCGCCCGCTCCGGCGCGGCTGGGCAGGCCGCCTCGATGCGCACCCTGCTGATCACCTTCCTGGGTGGCCTGGCCCTGCTCAGCGCCGTCACGCTGATGGTGCTGCGCCTGGGCACCACCTCCCTCAGCGAGGTCCTGGCCGATGAGATCTGGCAGCAGGACCCGGCGTTCACCACGCTGGTCGCCCTCCTGGTCGCGCTCGCGGCGTGCACGAAGTCCGCCCAGTTCCCGTTCCACGTGTGGCTGCCGGATGCGATGGCCGCGATCACGCCGGTCTCCGCCTACCTGCACGCGGCCGCCGTGGTGAAGGCCGGCATCTTCCTGCTGCTGCGCTTCAGCCCCGCCTTCCACGACGTCCCCGCCTGGAACGTGCTGCTGATCGTGGCGGGGATCGTCACCGCCTTCGTCGGCGGCGTCCTGGCCCTGCAACAGGGCGATCTGAAGAAGCTGATGGCCTATTCGACGGTGAGCCAGCTGGGGCTCATCGTCGCCCTCATCGGCGTGGGCACCGAGTACGCGATCCTCGCCGCCGTGCTCCACACCATCGCGCACGCCCTGTTCAAGTCCGGGCTGTTCATGATGGTGGGCGTGGTGGACCACGCCGTGCACACCCGCGAGCTGCGTCGCATGCCGGCGCTGTGGCGCACGATGCCCGGCTCCTTCGCGGTGACCGTGCTGGGCTGCATGTCGATGGCGGGCCTGCCGCCGATGCTCGGCTTCGTCTCCAAGGAGTCGCTGCTCACCGGCGCGCTCGAGACCGGCGGCCCTGCCTGGGCTCCCTGGGCGGTGGCGCTCGGCATCGCCGGCGCCAGCGTGCTGACCTTCGCCTACTGCGCGAAGATCGTGCTGGGCGCCTTCGTGGACGGCCGCGACGAGGAGCTCCTGGCTCGCGTGGACGGGGAGCGGGCGCCCTCGGCCCCCGACGCGCACGACGCCACCGGCGCGCTTGTGCGCGCCGAGGACGCCCACGCCCCCGGCCTGCTGTTCCTGGGCCCGGCCGCGCTGCCGATCCTGGTGGGCCTGCCGCTCGCGCTGGTGGTGGGGGTGCTGGACACCCCCGTCGGCCGCGCGATGGACGCCGCCCTCGGCGGCGAGTTCCACCCCCACCTGGCCTTCTGGCACGGGATCACCCCGGAGCTGGGCCTCACCGCCGCCATCATCGCGCTGGGCACCCTGATCGCGCTGGCGCGGGAGCGGGTGCTGCCCGCCCTGGAGGCGCGACCCTTCCCCGTGGACGGCGCCCGCGTGCTCACGACGGTGGACCGCCTTGCCGAGCGCGTCGCCGCGTGGCTGGTGCGCCCCATCGCCTCCGACGACCCGATGCGCCACCTGGGCGCGATCCTGCTGGCCTTCGCCGCGGTGATGCTGGGCTCCCTCGCTGTGCTGTGGGGGGACCTCGCCCCGCTGCAGCAGGGCATGAACCGCGGCATCGACGTGATCCTGCTGGTGCTGGTCACCGTCGCCGTGATCGTGGTGTGCACGCGGCGGGACCGGCTGGGTGCGGCAGTGGCGCTCTCCGCCGTCGGCATCCTCGCCACCGCGCAGATCCTGGCGTTGGGCGCCCCGGACGTCGCCCTCACCCAGCTGCTGGTGGAGTCGCTGACGATCATCGTGATCATGCTGGTGCTGCAGCGGCTGCCGCAGCGCTTCGAGGCCCCGGAGCGGGACGGCGCCCCGCGCCGCTCCCGCCGGGCAGGCGCGCTGCTGGTCGCGATCGCGGTGGGCCTCGGCGCCGGCGCCGGCGTGTTCCTGTTCATGGGCCGGCGCGGCCGCAGCGAAGTCGCCGAGTACTACATCGACCACGCCGAGGAGATCACCGGCGGCCACAACATCGTCAATGTGATCCTGGTGGAGTTCCGTGCGCTGGACACGCTCGGCGAGCTCTCCGTGCTGGGCATGGCGGGCGTGGCGATCGTGGCCGTGCTCTCCAGCGTGCGTCACATGTTCATCGACCCGGCCCGTGCTGACGAAGATGTCGACACGCCCCAGCTGCGCGAGGAGGGCACCTCCGCGCACCGTGCCATCTCCTCGGCCTGGGGCAACGCCGCCGCGCTGCAGCTGATGGTGCGCGTGGTGGGCCCGATCCTCGCGCTGCTGTCGCTGATGCTGTTCCTGCGCGGCCACAACGCCCCCGGCGGCGGCTTCATCGCCGCCCTGGTGGGCTCCGCGATCGTGGCGCTGCTGTACCTGTCCACCTCGCGGGACCGCCAGATCGGCCCGCCGCGCCTGCCGCTGCTGCTGATCGGCGGGGGCGTGCTGGTGGCGCTCGGCTCCGGGGTGCTGGGCTTCCTCCACGAGGGCTTCCTCGAGCCGCTGCACGGCTACCTGCTGGGCCAGCACGTCTCCACCTCGATGATCTTCGACCTGGGCGTGTACCTGGCGGTGCTGGGCCTGGTGATGGTGGCCGTGAACCTGCTGGGGGCCGGCGCCACCACGGGCGAGAAGTCCGGCGAGGGCACCCGTGAGCGCACGGACGAGGCGGTGGAGGGCGAGCTGCCCGGCCCGCTGGACACCACCCGCGGCGAGCCCGCGCGCCGCCGACGGGTCGGGGTGGGCACCGCGCACCTGACCGCCGGAACGAAGCCGAGGGAGGCCGGACGCCGATGATCCTCGCCCTGACCGTGGCCGTGCTCGTCACCGGCGGTGTGTACCTGCTGCTGCAGCGCAGCATGGTGCGCGCCGTGTTCGGGATGACCCTGCTCAGCCACGCCGCGAACTTCGCCCTGCTGGCCACCGGCGTGCCCGGCTGGCGGGCCGAGCCGCTCACCGACCTCTCCTCCCGCGCCGACATGGCCGATCCGCTGCCCCAGGCGTTCGTGCTCACCGCGATCGTGATCACGATGGCGGTCACGATCTTCATGCTCACCCTCGCGGTGATCGGCCGGGACGACGACATGACCGCCTATCCCGACACCGGGGAGACCCACGACTGATGATCCCCGCCGTGAACCCCGCCCTGCTGCCGCTGTTCGTGGTGGTGCCCCTGCTGGGCGCCGCCGCGCTGGTGGTGGTGCGCCGCCGCCCCGTGGAGGTCGCGGTGATGCTGGGCGCCCCGCTGCTGGTGGCGCTCGGCGCGCTGTGGCTGCTGGCCTTCCACCGCACCGTGCCGGTGCTCTCCCACGCCGTCGGCGGCTTCTCCGACGTGCTGGCGATCCCCTTCGTCTCCGACACCCTCAGCGCCGTGATGCTGCTGGTGACGGCGCTGTCCACGCTCGCCGCCAGCGTGTTCCTCGTGCTCACGGGGGAGGCGCGGTACCGTTTCGTGCCGCCGCTGGTGCTGCTGCTGAGCGCCGGCGTGAACGGCGCGCTGCTCACCGGCGACCTGTTCAACCTGTTCGTGTGGGTGGAGGTGATGCTGATGCCCTCCTACGCGCTGATCGCGCTGACGGGCACCTGGCGTCGCCTCGGTATCGGCCGACTGTTCGTGCTGGTCAACCTGCTCACCTCGACGGTGCTGCTGATCGGCGTGGGGTTCGTGTACGGCACCGCCGGCACCGTGAACCTCGCCGCGCTGGCCGGTGCCGGCGGCGAGAACCGGGTCACCGCCGCGGCCCTGGCCGTGGTGCTGCTGGCCCTGGCCGTCAAGGGCGGCATGGTGCCGGTGCACTCCTGGCTGCCGCGCGCCTACCCCGCGACGTCGGCCGGGATCATGGCGCTGTTCTCCGCCCTGCACACCAAGGTGGCGCTGTACGCGATCTACCGCATCGTCGCGGTCGCCTTCGGCGACGAGCTCCCGTTCCTCACCGTGTTCGCGGTGCTGGTGCTGGCCACGATCCTGGTGGGCGCGTTCTCCACCGCCGCCGCCACCCGGGTGCGCACCGCGATGGGCCATCAGATGGTCACCGGCGTGGGCCACATCCTGCTGGGCCTGGTGCTGCTCACCCAGCTCTCGGTGACCGCGGGCATCCTCTACCTGGTCCACCACGTGATCTCGATGTCCTCCTTGCTGCTCACCACCGGCGCGCTCGAGCACACCTACGGCTCGGGCCGCCTGGACCGCCTCAGCGGCCTGGCCCGGCGCGAGCCGTGGGTGATGGCGGTGATGGCGCTGGGCATGTTCAGCCTGGTGGGCCTGCCGCCCACCTCCGGCCTGTGGGGCAAGGTGGGCCTGCTGCAGGCCCCCTCCCAGCAGATCACCGGCGGGGACGCCGTGCTGGGCTGGGCGGCGCTGTGCGCGGTGGTGCTCGCCTCCGCGGGCTCGATGCTGGGCCTGCAGCGGGTGTGGCGCCGCCTGGCCTGGGGTGAGGACATGACCACCTACCGGCCGGACGATCCGACCACGGGTCGCGGCGAGGAGCAGCCGCTGCCGGACGAGGTGCGGGTGCCGCGGCGGCTGCTGGCCCCGGGCGCGGCCATGATCGCGCTGTCGCTGGCGCTGTTCGCGGGGATCGGCGCCGTGCTGCCCAGCATCGACGCGGCCGCCACGGACCTGCTGGATGTCGAGGCCTACGTCGAGGCGGTGATCGGCTGATGCGCGCCTGGTACACGTTCACCTACGTGCTGTGGATCATCGGCGAGATCGTGAAGGGCTCCTTCGCGGTGGCCGGCGGGGTGTACAGCCCGCGCACCCGCAGCTCGCCCGCGATCGTGGAGTACCCGCTGCGTGCCGCCACGGACCTGGAGATCATCGCGATGGCCTCCTCGATCACGATCACCCCGGGCACGCTGGTGGTGGGTACCGCCCACGGCACCCTCGAGGAGGGCCCGAGCCTGTTCGTGCATGTGCTGTTCGCCCAGTCGCGCGAGCAGGTGGTCGAGGACCTGCGCGAGATGGAGCAGCGCCTGCTGCGCGCCTCCCGCGGGCCGGGCGGGGCCGAGGCGGCGCTGCTCCCGCGCCGGTCGCGCAGTGCGGCCGACGAGCGCTTCGCGGACGGGCGCGCCGTGCGTCGGATCCGCGCCGCGGGCCATCGGACGGGTCCCGGCGGGCGCTCCGAAGCCGGTGCGCACTCCGTGCCGGGCGGGCACGCCGGAGCGGGCGGGTCCTCGCACGAGCAGCCCCGCGAGCAGGAGGAGGACGAGCGATGACCATCATCCTGTGGACCACCGTGGTGCTGCTGGGCGCCGCGATCCTGGTGGGCCTGTTCCGGGTGGCGACAGCACCGGACCCGGCCAGCCGCGCCGTCGTGGGGGATCTGGTGTTCTTCTCCGGCATCGGGGTGATCGTGCTGATCGGCCTGGTGAACTCCTCCGCCGCGGCGGTGGACGCCGCGCTGATCGCCTCCGTGCTGGGGATCCTCGCCACCGTGGCCCTGGCCCGCATCCTCACGAAGGGGCGCCGATGAACCCCGTGCTCGACCTCGCCCTCACCGTGCTGATCGGCGTGCTGCTGATCGGCGGCGCGTTCTGGATGCTCACCGCCGCGCTGTCGATGTTCCACGCCCGCGACTCGTTCAGCCGCATCAACGTGCTCTCCCCGGCCACCGGCCTGGGCCTGCCGATGATCGTGACCGGCGCCTTCCTGCAGCACACCCGCACCAGCGGGCTGGACCCCGTCGTGCTGGTGAAGACGCTGCTCACCGTGCTGGCACTGATCATCGTCTCTTCGATCGCCTCGAACGTGCTGGCGCGAGCCGCCTACCTCTCCGGCTCGCCGGTGGATCCGCGCACGGCCCCGCAGGACCTCGCCCGGGCGCCGGGCGAGGGGGAGCAGGAGCCGCACAGCGAGGAGCGCTGAGCGAGCAGTCCGCAGGGACGGCAGCGGCGCGCGCGACACCCCAGGTGTATCAAGCGGCTGATACGGTGTGTGACACTGCACTGGTGCACCGCGGAGGTTTGGCATGACCTGGACGATGTTGTGGATGCTGCTCTGGCGACACCCGGCCGGGATCGTGCTCGGTGCGCTCGCATGGGCGGTGCGCCGTCGCGGGCTCCCAGCGCTGGAGGCAGGTCTTGCCGTCACGGCGGCGGCAGCCGGAGGGGCCGTGGTGCTCCTGGCGGCCTACTCCGGGCTCGGGGCGATGCCGCTATGGGTCGAGGCGCCCCGGGAGGTCTGGTCGGCCGTCTTCCGGGCCCGCTACGCGCTGCCGCTGGTGCTCGGGCTGGCCGTCATGATCGCGCTGGGCGCCGTCCGCCCGCACCGCGCGCCGATTGCTTGGGCGACGCTCGCGCCCCGCACCTGGCGCTCCTTCCTCGAGGTCCGCTGGCTCTCCGCTGTCCTCCTCACCCTCGTGCTCGTTATCGTGCTCACGCTCCCCGCAGGCACTGCCTCCCGGCCGGACGAGGACGGCGAGTACACCCGTTACGTGGTCGACGTCGGCTCGGGCACGCTCGGCACGGGCATCTACGGATGGCACCACTCCGCCCTCCCGCTGGTGCTGCTGATGCCGCTGGGTGCGGCCACCTGGTGGGCCCTGTCCAGGATCGCGCGCCCGCCGCTGGCCGAGGCGGAGCCCGCCGACACGGCGAAGCGTCGGCGTCGCAGCGCGAACGTGGCGCGGGTCGCGCTCGGGGCGCTGCTGCTGCACCTCGGCACGATCCTGACCTCGCTGGCGAACACCTCGCGGCTCTCCGGCACCTTCTCCGGCGGGGATCGTGGGCAGTTCTCGATCAGCACGCCGTTCGCCGCCCTCTCGGGCGCGCTCGACGTGCTTGGGGCGGTGGCCGCCTGCGCGGGCTGTGCGCTGTGGGTGTTCACGGCCCTGACCGCCGTGCCCGCGCGGTCCCTCTCCCGCTCGCGACGCAGCGCGGTCCCGTCGTGATCCTCGCCCTGAGCCACGAGGACGGGAGCCCCGCCCGGCAGATCCACGATCAGATCAGCGGCCTGATCACCATGGGTCGGCTGGGCCGGGGCGAGCGCCTGCCCTCGGTCCGGCAGCTCGCCGCCGACCTCGCCGTCGCCCCTGGAACCGTGGCGAAGGCCTACCGCTCGCTGGAGGCGGACGGCCTCCTGGTGACCCGGGTGGGCTCGGGCACTCGGGTCAGCGACGAGGCGGCCCCGGTCTCCTCGGCCGTCGCGCAGGCGGCGCGCCATCTGGCGACCGCCGCGCGCGACGAGGGCCTCTCGCTCGAGGACGCGCTGCGGGTGCTGCGCGGTACGTGGTGAGGGAGACGCGGAGCCGTGTCCTGCCGCCTCGGCAGGACAGGGCCCGCTCCGGCGACGTGCAGAGAATCGACCGGCGGAGGATGGGCCCATGACCGTCGCGCCCGACCCTGTCTGCTCTCCGCGGGAGGAACGAGTCCATGATCCGGCCGCTGGATCCGGACGCACGACTCGACCTCCCGGGACCGTTCGCCTGCATAGGCTGGACGCATGGTGACGACTCTCCCGTACGGCTCCTGGCCCTCGCCCCTGACCGCCGACCTCCTCGCGACCGGCGGCACCCGCCTGGGCTCGCCGCGCCTCGTCGGCCGGGAGGTGTGGTGGAGCGAGGGGATCGCGACCGAGGGCGGCCGCCAGGCGATCGTCCGCACCGCGGGTCCCGTCGCGCTCCCGCCGGCCGAGGGTGCCGAGGGACCACCCGCTGCGAACGGCGCGGCCGACCGCGTCACCGTCCTGCCCGCCCCCTTCAACGCCCGCTCGCGCGTGCACGAGTACGGCGGATCGAGCTGGAGCGTCGTCCCCGCGCCGGGGCCGGACGGGCAGGGGCCGCTGGTCGTCTTCGTGAACTTCGCCGACCAGCGCGCCTACGCGCTGCGCGAGGGGCAGCAGCCCCGCCCGCTCACCCCCGTCGGCCCCGCGGTCGAGTCCGCGCACGGACCCTCGCTGCGCTGGGCGGACCCCACCGTCGTCACCCTCGCGGACGGCACGACCGAGGTGTGGTGGGTGTGCGAGGACCACACAGGCGGCGAGGAGGGTCCGCGCACCGACGCCGACGGCGCCCCGCACATCGAGCGCAGCATCGTCGCCGTGCCGCTGGACGGCTCCGCCGCAGAGGATCCTGCCGCCCTGCGCCGCATCACCCCCGCCTCCCGCTTCGTCGCCCACCCGCGCCTCAGCCCCGACGGCACGCGCCTGGCGTGGATCAGCTGGGAGCACCCGCAGATGCCGTGGGACGGCACCGAGCTTCACGTCGCTCCGCTGCTCGGCGGCAGCGCCGGGGAGGGCGAGATCATCGCCGGCGGCACCGACGTCTCGGTGCTCCAGCCCGAATGGCTCGACGACGAGCGCCTCCTGTTCCTCTCCGACGTCACCGGCTGGTGGAACCCCTGGACCTGGTCGTCGGCCGACGGCGCCCGTCAGGTCCTCGCGCGCGAGGAGGAGTTCGCCGGGCCGATGTGGGCGCTGGGCACCACCTGGTACCAGGTGCTCGACGCCGACCGGGCCCTCGTCCAGCACGGCCGCGCCGCGACCTCGCTGTCCGTGCTGCGGATCAGCACCGGCGAGCTCGCCCCGCTGGACTGCCCGCTCACCGAGGTCGGCGGCATGCAGCGCCGCGAGGACGGGCTGCTCGTGCTCGCCGGCGCCTCCCCGACGGCGTTCGGCGCGATACATCTCGCCGAGCTGCGGCTCGAGGAAGGGAGCGCGCAGGCCGATCTGTCGGCCGACCCGTCCGACGCCGCGCCCGCGGCCGCCTCGACCGGTGGCGCGCCGTCGGCCGGACGGACCCCGTCGGCCGCGCCGTCCCTCTCCCCGCTCACCCTGCTGCGCTCCTCCCGCGACGACGCCCCGGACCCCGGCCTCCTGCCGGAGGCGGAGAGCATCGAGGTGCCGCTGGCGGACGGCGGAGTGGTCCACGCGATCGTGCACCGCCCCCGCCAGGAGGGCCTCGCCGGGCGCGAGGGCGAGCTGCCGCCGTTCATCGCGCAGGTCCACGGCGGTCCCACCGCGCACGTCCCGCCGGTGCTCTCGCTGCCGGTCGCCTACTACACCTCCCGCGGGCTCGGCGTGGTGGTCGTGAACTACGGAGGCTCCAGCGGCTACGGCCGCGCCTACCGCGACCGGCTCAAGGGCCAGTGGGGCGTGGTCGACGTGCAGGACACCGTCGCGGTGATGGAGCACCTGGTCGCCGAGGGGATCGCCGACGGCAAGCGGCTCGCGATCGAGGGAGGCAGCGCCGGCGGCTGGACCACGCTGGCGTGCCTGACCCGCACGGACGCCTTCGCGGCCGGGGTCTCCAGCTTCGGCGTCGCCGAGCTCGAGCAGTTCCGCCTGGACACGCACGACTTCGAGTCCCGCTACATCGACGGGCTCGTCGGCCCCTATCCCGAGCGGCGCGATCTGTACGTCGAGCGCGCCCCGCTCAACCACGTCGACGAGCTCGAGGTGCCGGTGCTGCTGCTGCAGGGCGACGAGGACCGGATCGTCCCGCCCAGCCAGTCCGAGGCGTTCCGCGACGCGCTCGCCGCCAAGGGCATCCCGCACGCCTACCTCCTGTTCGAGGGGGAGCAGCACGGATTCCGCAAAGCGGAGACGATCGTGACGGCGACCGAGGCGTCGCTGTCCTTCTACGGGCAGGTGCTCGGCTTCAGCCCCGCCTGCGTGCCGGTGCTCGCGCTGGAGAGGAGCTGAGGGTGCGGTGACCGGGAGCCGGGGGCGGGGGAGATGACGATGGATCCGAGCACGAACGGCGAAGGCCCCGGGGCATACGGGTCGGGAGCTCCCTGGCCGGGAGTCGGGGACCCGGGTGCCCACGGGCCGGGATCGGGCTGGCCGGGACCGGTCGGTCCGGGAGCCCAAGGGCACCGGGCCTACGGGCCGGGAGCGGGCGGGCAGAACCCGGGCGGTCCCGCTCCCGTGCCTCCGGCCGACGGCGGGTCGTGGCCGCCGCGCTCACCCGTCCCGCCCGCACCCTCCGTGCCACCGGTCCGCACGGCGTACGCCCTGATCGCGGTGATGGTCGTGATGGTGCTCAGCGGCCTCGTCGGCCTGCTCCTGGAGCTGTTCGGGGCGGGACTGCCTCTCGTGACGTGGACCGGGCTGCTGACCGAACCCGGCGGTCGGTCCGCGGTGGTGGCCGTCATGGTGCTCCTGCTGCTCGGGAACCTGGCGCTCTGGGTCGCGGCGTTGGTGCTGTCGATCGTCGTGATCGTGCGCGCCCGTCGCGGCAGCCGGCTCTGGACCGGCGGGGTGCTCGCCATCGCCCCGGTCCTGCTCGGTCTGCTCTTCGGCATCGACGTCTCCGGCGATCTGGACACGCTCCCCGACGGTCTCGTGCTCGTCGCCCGGCTGCTCGGCATCCTCGGGGCGCTGGTGGTGGCGGGGCTGAGGGCGGCCTCGATCGTCCTGCTGGTGCTCGGCCTGCGCGAGGTGCGGGCGGCTCGACGGGGCAGCGGCCGCGTCGGCGGTCGCTGACCTGCCCCACCGCCCCCATGCCCGCGGCCGCCCCAGCCCGTCCTGTGACGGTTGCCATAGGAAGGGGCCGGGGATAGGTTGGTGGGCGGTGCGCGAGGCTCCCGACCAGGGGGAGCGGAGCCTGTGTGCCTCCCGGTCCGACCAGCGGAGACGGAGGTGCGGCGTCATCGAGGACGCCCCCGGCCGCGCGACGGACCCGATGCGAAGGAGCCCCATGGACCAGCCCGGCACCGACCAGCCCCGCGACGATCGGCCCCGCCCCGACCAGCCCGGCACCGACCAGCCCGGCCTCACCCGGCGCACCGGCCTCGCAGCGGGAGCCCTCGCGGCCTGCGCCGGAGCCGTCGGCCTCCCCGCCGCCGCGCACGCCATGGGCGATCCCGCGCCGCGCAAAGAGCGCCCCGAGAAGCAGGCCGCCGCCTCCGCCCCCGGCTGGCGGCCCGGCGGACCCCACCCCCACCCCTGGAACCGGCGCGGCTCCTCGAAGACGCTCGAGGACGTCGAGCCCGCCGACGTCGGCCTGGACGCCGACGTGCTCGCCCAGCTGCCCGGCATCCTCCGCGCCGGCCTCGACAACGACCCGCCCCGCTTCTCCGGCGCCACGCTCCTGATCGCCTCGCAGCGCGGCATCGCCTACGAGCACGCCGACGGGTACGCGCTGCGCTGGCAGGACGCGAGCACCGAGCTGCCCGAGGCCGAGCGGATCCCCGCCCGCGTCGACACCATCTACGACCTCGCCTCGATCTCGAAGATCTTCACCGCCACCGCCGTCATGCAGCACGTCGAGGCGGGACTGCTCGCGCTCGAGGACCGCGTCGCCGACCACCTCCCGCGCTTCGCCGAGAACGGGAAGGGTGAGGTCACGGTCCAGCACCTGCTCACCCACGTCGGCGGACTGCCCGCCTTCATCAACCTCTACTCCGCCCACCCCGACGTCCCCTCGAGGATCGACGCGGTGCTCACCGTCGCGCCGAGCACCCCGCCCGGCACGAAGTACGTCTACTCCGACCTGGGCCTGATCACGCTCGGGCTCATCGTCGAGAAGCTCTCCGGGACGAGCCTCGACGCGTACGTGCGCGATCACATCACCGGCCCGCTCGGCATGGACGAGACGATGTACAACCCGCCCGCGGAGCTGAAGGCTCGCATCGCCGCGACCGAGTACGTGGAGCACTACGGCCGGCTCGTCCACGGGCACGTCCACGACGAGAACGCCTACTCCCTCGGCGGCGTCGCCGGGCACGCCGGGGTGTTCTCCACCGCCCGCGACCTCGCCGTGTTCGCGCAGATGTTCCTGCACGGCGGCATCTACGGCGGCGCTCGCATCCTCCAGCCCGACACCGTCGAGTCCATGTTCACCGACCGCATCGCCGAGATCACCGGGGTGGGCGGCGCGCGGCGCGGCCTGGGGCCCGAGCTCGAGGCCTGGTTCTATCACGCCGGCCTGACCAGCCCGTACAGCGGCGTGCACACCGGATTCACCGGCACCTCGCTGGTCATCGACCCGCTCACGGAGACCGTCGTGGTGCTGCTGACGAACTCGGTGCACCCCACCCGCGAGTGGTCCACCACCTCGGTCACCCGTCGCGAGGTCTCCACCTGCGTGGCCCATGCGCTCGGGATCGTCCCCGAGAGCGTGCGGTCCGGCTGGCGCGCCGGGGACCGTGACGCCGCCACGGCGACCCTGGAGATCTCCGCGGACCTGCCCGGCCGTGAGCCCGTGCTCGAGGTGGAGCTGTTCGCGCACCTCGAGACCGCCTACGACCTGCTGGTCCTCGAGGTATCGGCCGACGGGGGAGAGAGCTGGAAGCCCCTGCCGGGCCGACTCACCGCCCGCCACCAGGAGCCGGTCGAGATCCCCGACGGGACGATCACCGGCTGGGGCCGACGCGTGGCATGGACGGGGACGTTCCCGCTGGTGGACGCGTCGGGTCCGCTCTCGGGCGAGGTGCAGGTGCGGCTCGCCCTGACCACCGACGGCTCCACCCGCGGGCTCGGCGCGTGGGTGGGGAGGCTGCGGGTGCTGGACCGGCGTCAGGTGCTCGTGGACACCGATCGCGCCGCGGATCGCGAAGCCGTCGTCGCCGACGGGTGGTCGCTTCCCGGGTGAGGCCGGCGGCGCCGGGCCGACGGCCTCGGGGCGCGACCGCGGGGTCCGCACCCGACGTCATCGCGCCCCGAGCCGTCGCGCCCGGAGCCGTCGGGCCCGGCACCCCGGCCGGCACCCCGGCCGGCACCCCGGCCGGCACCCCGGCCGGCCGTCGGCCGCTCAGGCGCCGAGCGCGGCCTCGATGTCGTCCGCGATCTCCTCGGGAGTGGTCTGCGGCGACCAACGACGCAGGACCTGCCCGTCCCGGTCCAGCAGGAACTTGCCGAAGTTCCACTCGATGTCCCCGGCGGGGATCTTCAGCCCGCCCTCGAGCTCGTGCTCGCCGGTGAGCCACTTGTACAGCGGGTGCGCGCCCTCGCCGTTGACCTCGATCTTCGAGAACATCGGGAAGGTGACGCCGTAGTTGACCTGGCAGAACTCGGAGATCTCGTCGTCGGTCCCGGGCTCCTGATTGTTGAACTGGTCGCAGGGGAAGCCCAGCACGGTGAGGCCGCGGTCGCCGAAGCGCTCGTGGAGGGCCTGCAGGCCCTCGTACTGCGGAGTGAGTCCGCACTTGCTGGCGGTGTTGACCACGAGCACGACGGAGCCGAGGTGCTCGGAGAGGTCCTGCTCGGTGCCGGAGAGGGTGGTGGCGGTGAAGTCGGCGAGAGTCGTCATGCCTCCATTGTGGGTGCCGAGGCTGGGCGGAGGTCGAGGGCGGGGCTTCCCCGGCGCAGGGACGCGCCCGCACTCCACCTGGTGCCCGGCCCCTCGACGGTGACCGTTACTCCACACCGCCCTCCCCACCAGGTGCCCGCTCCCTCGACGCCGACCGTTCCTCCACACCGCCCCGCCGTCCCCATTTCCCGTCTCTGCCTGGTGATCTGCCGCGGGCGCCGGAAGCATGGAGGCATGACGAGCGCGCCGTGGTTCCCGGGTTCCTCGGGGAGGACACCCCCGAGGAGGTCCTCGCCGCGCTGCGCCGCACCGACCCGGTCGGGCTCGCCCAGCACCTCGGTGACCTGGCGTTCCTCCTCCAGGGGATCGCCGGCGACCCCGCCGAGCTGTTCGCGACCGAAGGCAGGTCCCGTCGCGAGTTCTCCGACCTGCTCGGCGCGATCCAGGCCTCCCGCGGGGCGCTCGACTCGCTCGAGGCCCGCGCACTGATCGCGCTGCAGGACACCACGCGCCGCGAACGCTGGGAGCAGGCGCGGGCCGACGCCGCCCACGAGGACGCCGCCACCCCCTCGCGCAGCCGCATCGAGCAGGAGGCCGACGGCTCCACCGTCACCGACATCTCCCTGATCACCCGCCGCTCCCCGCACATGGCCGGCCGCACCCTCGCCTCCGCCCGCCGCCTCGTCGAGACGCTCCCGCGGATCATGTCGGCGCTGGCCGGGGGCCGGATCGCCGGGGACTCCGCCTACGCCGTCGCGGGCGCCTCGGCCGTGCTGGACCCGGACCTCGCCCGCGAGGTCGACAGGATCCTCGGCGAGCGGCTGCCCGAGCTCGACGGCGCCGGCACTCGCAGGTGGCGGGACGCGGTCGCGACCGTCGCCGGGGACGTCGACCCCGAAGGCTCAACGCTCCGCCACCGGCGGGCGCGCAGCGACCGTCACGTGACGATGACCCCCGGTCAGCACGGGATGGCGACCCTCACGGCGCGGCTCACCGCGCTCGACGCCCAGCAGATCCACCGCCACCTCAGCCGCCAGGCGGAGCGTCGCCGCGCCGCCGGGGACCGCAGCGGCCACTCCGCGGTGATGGCGGACGTCCTGGTCGACACCGTGCTCCGCCCCGGCGAGGGGGCGCCGCCGCCCGTCACGCTCGAGGTCGGCGTGATCATCACCGACCGTGCCCTGTTCCGTCCCGATGCGGGCGACGTCGCCCATCTCGAGGGCTACGGCGCGGTGCCGTCCGAGGCGGTGCGCGAGCAGCTCCTGGCCTGCACGACCCCGCCTGCTGAGGGGGAGCGCGATCCCTTCGGCTCCGACGGCGAAGAGGTGCGGGCGACGCTGCGACGCCTCTACGCCCACCCCACGGCCGACGAGCTCATCGCGATGGACTCCGCCTCGCGGCCCTTCCCGCCCGCGATGCGACGCTTCCTCAGCCGGCGCGACACCACCTGCCGCGGACCGTTCTGCAACGCCGCGATCCGTCAGTACGACCACATCGTCCCCGTCTCCCGCGGCGGACCCACCAGTCTCGACAACGGACAGGGCGCCTGCGCCCACTGCAACAAGAAGGAGCAGCTCGCCGCCCGCGTCGAACGGGTCGAGAACCCCGCCCTGCCCGGGCACCGGGTGCGCTGGACCGGACACTCCGGTGCAGTGCGGGAGACCGGGCCGACGCCGCTGCTGGGCCCGACAGACCGGGCCAGGGCGCCGGGAGCAGACGACGCGCCAGCAGCGGGACACGACGGATCGGCGGCTGGCCCCGAGGGCGGCCACGGAGACGGACCGAGCAGCGGATCCGACGACGGTGGGAGCTGAGGGTAGGCCGGGGCACCGGGAGCAGCTGACGGCCCGGCGACCGGATCCGACGGCGTGCCCGGCAGGTGGTCCGACAGTGGCGGCACGTGAAGGCGGGCCCGGTGCGGGACCTGAGGGAAAGGCCCGTGCGGCTCCCACGACGGACCACGTCGAGGATCAGCGAACCGCAGCGGTCACTCGACCCCGTCGGCCGCGAGCCGGAGCGCGGCCGACGCCGCCCCATCGAACTGCGCCGCCTCCTGCACGCAGCGGGCCAGCAGCCACCGCCGGGTCCGCCGACGGTCCAGCCCCGCGAGATCAGCCATCCGATCGGCGAACGCCTCCGGATCGGCGACCAGGCGCTCCCCGCCGTTGAGCATGTGCTGCAGCACGTCGTAGTGCGGATCGCCGATGTACGGCTTCGGATCGATCATCAGCCACCGCTCCGGCCCGTCATGGGTGAGGATATTGCCCGGGTTCAGGTCCGTGACCAGCAGGACCTGCTCCCCGTCCCACTCCCGGGGCAACTCGCGGAACAGACCGAGGCCGTGCTCGACGAGCCCCGGCGGCAGCAGCGACGGGACTGCCTCGGCCTGCCGCCGGGCGGCGCTGTCGGCCCACCACGCGCACATGTCGGCGAGCGGCCGGAACGAGAAGAGCGTCGGGTCGCCGGAGTGAGGTGCCGGGGTCCTCGGGCTCGGTGCCGTCGCACTCGGGTCCGCGCACGGGACGCCGGAGTCCGCTGTCGGAGCGTCGCAGTCAGGTGCCGGATCGTCGTCCCCGGAGAGCAGCTCCTCGACCGGGACGCGCAGCCGGCGCAGCACCGCCGCGGTCACCTCGTCCCGCTCGGGCCAGGTCAGGCAGCTCGCGAGGGGCACCCCGGGCTGTACACGCTCCATCAGCAGCGCCGCCGTGTTGCCGCTTCGTTCGCTGCGGAACAGTGCCGCGACCCCACGGCCCTGCCAGGCCCGCATCCCGGCGGCCTCGTCGCGGGACTCCTCGTGCGCCCACGCCACCTTCAGCACCCGCTCGGCCCCGTCGGCGGTGCGCACCGGCGCCACCCAGGCGCTCGAACCGCCCGGTCGGAAGGGCGGCAGCGCCGTCAGCTCCCAGCGCTCCAGCACCTCCGCGACCAGAGCGGGGAGCCCCGCGAGCCACGCCCGCAGAGCGGGATCCTCCGCAGCCCGCAGGCCTTCCGGTAGCGGATGCCCCGCGACCAGCGCATCCGGTGCGGTCACCAGGTGAGCGCCCGCTCTGCGATCAGCGGGGCGACGCGTTCGACGGTCCCGAATGGCAGCGCGGGAAAGGGAGCAGGGAATGCGGCCACGGGATCTCCTCGATGAGCGTCGTCGACGCCCCGCAGACTACGGGAGAGGCCGGCCCGACCGTCGGGACCGCGGTGCGCGCCGACAGGACAGCAGTGCGCGCCGAAAGGACAGCGGTGCGCGCCGACAGGACCGCAGCGCGCCGACATGCCGCGGCACGGTCCTGCGGCACGTCCGCTGAGCCGTCCATCACCGGCGATGCAAGGGCCTGCCCCGGCGGCCGGGAGCACCGCGCGCCAGTGGATACGATGCGCTGGTGAAACCGTTCGTGCAGATCGCCACCCGTCCCGAGGACGACGTCGCCGTCACCGAGCGCGCCGCCGTGCTCGACTTCACCGGCCTCCAGGAGCAGGACCTGCTCTGGGCGCGCCTGGACCGCGACCCCTTCCCGGACCTCGCGATGGACGACATCTCCGGCATCATCCTGTGCGGCAGCCCCTTCACCGTCTCCGACCCCGTCGACTCCAAGAGCGAGGCGCAGCTGCGGGCCGAGGCGGAGATCGACCGCGTCCTCGACCAGGTCATCGCCCACGACGTCCCCTTCCTCGGCGCCTGCTACGGCATCGGCACCCTCGGCACCCACCAGGGCGCGCTGATCGACCGCACCCACGGCGAGCCGCTCGGCGCCGTCGAGGTCACCCTCACCGATGCCGGTCGCGAGGACCCCCTGGTCCGCGCCGCGCAGCTGGAGGACACCTTCCTCGGGCTCGTCGGCCACAAGGAGGCAGTGCACACGCTGCCCCCGCACGCCACCGCGCTCGCGAGCGGACGCACCGCACCGGTGCAGATGTTCCGCGTCGGGACCAGGCAGTACGCCACCCAGTTCCACCCCGAGCTGGACGTCCCCTCGATCATCGAACGGGCCCGCGCCTATCGCGACCATGGCTACTTCTCGCCCGACGAGATGGAGGAGATCTTCACCGAGCTGCGGCACGTCGAAGCCGACCAGCCGCCGCGGCTCCTGCGCGCCTTCGCGGAGCTTTTCGCGCGCTGACCCGGTTCGCGCGCTGACGCGGCTCACATGCCGGCGCGGCTCGCACACTGACCCGGCACGGACGCCGACGCGGCTCGGACGCCGACGCGGCTCGCGTGCTGACCCCGCCGGGAGCCGGGAAGCGTTGTCCTTCCTCCGCTCCCGACCGGCACGTCTCCCGCGACGGCCTGGCCTGCTCCGGTAGCGTCCGGTGCGTGCCACGATTCACGCCTGAGCAGGTCCGCCGACGTCAGATCGTCGCGGGCTCCCTCGCGCTGCTGCTCGTGCTGGTCATCGGCGGATGCTCCGTCTCGGTGATCCGCGGCCTCGGCGGGGGCGGGCAGGAGGCGGCAAAGAGCGATCCGGCGCCCTTCGCCGCCGACGACGCGGCGATGGAGGTCGCCGCGACCTCGACCGACGCCGCCGCGCTCGAGAACCTGCCCGCGGAGACGACGCTCGCGCCCGACGAGGTGATGGGCATCGACGTCTCCGCCCACCAGGAGGAGATCGACTGGGCCGCGGTCGCCTCCGACGGGTACGGCTTCGCGTACATCAAGGCGACCGAGGGCGCGGGCTTCGTCGACTCCCGCTTCCAGGAGAACTGGGACGGCGCGCAGGCGGCCGGGGTGGTGCCCGGCGCCTACCACTACTTCACGCTCTGCTCCTCCGGCGCGGACCAGGCCCAGGACTTCCTCGCCGCGGCCCCGCCCGACGACTCGGCGCTGCCGCCCGCTCTCGACCTCGAGTTCGACGGCGCCTGCGAGGAGCGGCCCGGCGCGGTCGACGCGCAGGCCGAGGTCGACGCGTTCACGGCGATCGTCGAGGAGGCCTGGGGCCGTCGTCTGTTGATCTACTCCTCCTCGGAGTGGCGCGACCACTACGGGCTGCCGGTCACGGACTCCCGCCCCGACTGGCTGTTCTCGGCGGGCAGCCGCCCGAAGCAGGGCGACTGGGCCGTGTGGCAGCTGCGCTTCGACGGGACGGTCTCCGGCGTCTCCGGCGGCGTCGACATCGACGTCGCGCGCATCGAGGTGCTGCGCGAGCACTCCGCGATCCCCGACGGCGAGGGTGCGATCGGGCACGAGGTGGAAGAGAAGAGCTGACCGGCGGGCCTCGGCCCGGGAGAGCGAGGGCGGGCGGGGCTGGTCGCGTCCTCGTCAGGGTGACTGGAACCTCGGCCCGGGAGAGCGAGGGCGGCCGACCGGACAGGGCCGAGCCGTGCGCGGCGGCCAACGCCCGGCGCGTTCGCACCTGCGGCGGTCGACCCGGGGGCGCTCAGCCCTGCAGGTCGAGACGTCCCATGGCGAGCTCGCGCCCGTGGGCGGCGACGACGTCGTCCAGGACGAGGTTCCAGTGGTCAAGCAGGCCCTGACGCTCGGCGGCCCCGAGCAGGCGCTCCTGGTGGATCTCGAGGATCGTGGCGTGGCCGAAGGACTCCGGCACCTCCTGGAGCGTCACTTGGAACACCGTCTCGTGGTCCAGGGTGTCCGGGGTCCAGCGCAGGCGGACGCGGCGGCCGACGTGGCAGCCGATGACACGGCCGTGGACCCGGCCCCCGCGGCGCACTGGCGCACCGACCATCTGAGGGACGGACTCGACGCCCAGCCACTGCGGGAGCCACTCGGCGAGCAGTCGCTGCCAGATCTCGGAGGGCGGGGCGGGAAGGGTGCGTCGGACGTCGAGCTCCCACCCGGCGTCGTGCGTGAGGCCGACGGGGGAGTGCCAGGTCTCGCTCTGCATGATTCCACGGTAGGACCGGTCCTGGAGAGAACCCAGGGCGGGAGCTGGACTGTCCTCAGGTGTTCGCCCGGGCGTCGCCAGGGGGACACCCAACGGGCTGCGGGGAGTGACCGGGGACATCTCCTGCGGTGCTCGCGCGCTCCCGAGCGGTCGGTTGGGCGCGCGGTGCTCAGGCCGCTTCGACGGCCTTCCGCACGGACCCCGAGCTCGTGAGGTCGCCGTTGATCTGCTCGCCGTCGATGAGCACGGCCGGCGTGCCCGGCACGGCCTGCTGGGCCTCCGGCTCGACGACCTGCTCCAGCCAGGGCAGGTAGGTGCCCTCGGCCTGGCAGCCGGAGATGTCGACCGACGTGGCCTCCTCGACGATGCCGATGAGCTCCTCGTCGGGGAGCCCCGCGGAGCCGGGCTGCTGCGCGAACAGCGCGGCCGACGCCGGGTACCAGTTCGCGGGGTCCTCCGCGGCGGCGCAGAGCGCGGCATTGGCGGCGCGGCCCGAGTAGCCGGCGGGGGAGGAGGTCGCATCGAGCATCGGACGGGGGTGCATCCGCAGCGTGATCTCCCCGGCCTCGGCCATCTCCTGCAGGTCCGGTCCCTGGGCCGCGTCGAAGGTCTGGCAGTGCGGGCACAGGAAGTCCAGGTAGACGTCGACCTCGGGGCCGTCGTCGCTGGTGCTGAGCTCGAGATAGGGCTGGTCGGCCGACGCCCCGGGCGGTGCCACGACCTCGCCGGAGCCCGTCGAGCCCTCCGCGCCCTCCGTCGGGCCTTCCTCGGTGGCGGTGGCGGAGCCGGGGTCCGAGCCCTCGCGAAGGACCAGGAAGCCGACGATGCCGCCGAGCACCAGCACCAGGACGAGGCCCAGGCATGCGACGCCGCCGATGATGCCGAGCACGAGCGGGGTGCGGGAGCGTGGCTGGGACATGGAGGACCTCGCGAGGATCGGGGGGAGGGAGGGGCGTGCACGAGGGTAGCGGTCCTCGGGAGGGATGTCCCGACGACGGTGCATGCTGGGGGCATGAGCTCTCACGACTCCGCCCAGGTGCCCGACGCCCCCGCCGCATGGCGCACCCGCCCGGAGCGGCCCGACGACGCCCCGACGCCGCGCGGCGAGATCGCCTACCCGCCCGCCTTCGGCGTGTGACGGGACGGCCCCGAGGGAGCGGCCCGGCCAGCCGAGCCGACGGATAGTGCCACGGACAGCAGAGCGGAGGTGAGCAGCAGCTGATGGACGGCCTCTTCGGCGACGACTTCGACGAGCCCGGGCTCCCGCGCTCGCCCTTCGACACCCCGGTCCTGCCGGTGCGGGAGCTGCGCGAGCACCCCCTCGCCCCCGCGGACCACGCGGCGTGGCCGGCGACCCTCGCCCCGATCCGCCAGGTGCTCCGCGACGGCCTCGAGCTCGGCCCGATCACTGTGCTGACCGGCGACAACGGCGCCGGGAAGTCCACCCTCGTGGAGGGGCTCGCCGGCGCGTTCGGGCTGAATCCGGAGGGCGGCGGGACCGGAGCGATGCATGCGACCCGTCGGACCGAGTCGCCGCTGGTCGAGCATCTCCAGCTCGTGCGCGGCGCCGGCGCCCCGCGCTCTGGCTTCTTCCTGCGCGCCGAGACGATGCACTCCCTGTTCACGTACTACGAGGAGATCGGCGTCGGCGGGATGATGCACGAGCGCAGCCACGGCGAGTCCTTCCTCGCGCTCGTCGAGGAGCGTTCGAGGATCCGCGGGCTGTGGCTGCTGGACGAGCCCGAGTCGGCGCTGTCCCTCAGCGGCTGCCTCGCCCTGCTCGACCTGCTGCAGCACATCGCCGACGCCGGCTCGCAGATCGTGCTGTCCACCCACTCACCGGTCCTGGCCGCGCTGCCCGATGCCGACCTGTACGAGCTGGGGGAGTGGGGGCTGCGCCGTGCCGACTACGACGACCTCGACCTGGTCCGCACCTGGCGCAGCTTCCTCGAGGCGCCGGAGCGGTTCCTGCGCCACCGGGGGTGAGCGGGCGCTGCGCGCGACGGCATCGCGCGGCGGCGCCCGCGGCACCGGCATCGCGTGCCGCCGTGCCGGCGTCGGGTCGCGGTCTCAGGGCTGCAGGCGGTGCCGCTCCCAGTCACCGGCGCCCGCGTCGTCGCCCGACCGCTCGTAGACGATCCGGTCGTGGACCCGGTGCGCCCGGCCCTGCCAGAACTCGATCCGCTCCGGACGGATCCGCAGCCCGCCCCAGAACTCCGGACGCGGCACCTCGGCGCCCTCGAAACGTGCCTCGACCTCGTCGTACTGCGCCTCGAGCGATTCCCGCGAGTCGATCCGGCGGGACTGGTGCGAGGCCCAGGCGCCGAGCTGGGAGCCGCGCGGACGCGTGGCCCAGTAGGCGTCGGACTCAGCCGCGGGGACCTCCTCGACGGGCCCCTCGACACGCACCTGCCGCTGCAGCGGGTACCAGGGCATGAGCAGAGCGGCCCGCGGCGTCGCCCGCAGCTCGCGGGCCTTGTCGGAGCCGAGGTTCGTATAGACCACTGCACCGTGCTCGTCCAGGCCCTTCAGCAGCACGGTCCGCGAGCGCGGCCGGGGTGCGCCGTCGGCGTCGAGTGCAACGGTGGAGAGCACCACTGCGGTCGGGTCCGAGATGTCGCCGTGGGAGTCGCGGCGGGCGAAGGCGTCCTGCAGCCAGGCGTCGCACAGGGCGAGCGGGTCCGCGGGGGCGGCGTCCGCGAGGGAGCCGGCGAGGTAGTCGAGTCGTTCGCCGGCGAGACGGTCCGAGGCGCTGGTCATGGCACTGATCCTAGGCCGTCGCACGGCGCGGGCCCATGCCCCGTCCTCCCCGCGCCGACCATGGCGTCGGGACGCACGGGGAGCTGAGGGCGACGTCGACGGCCGGCTCAGGCGGCCGCCAGGTGCTGGCCTCCGCCGCGGACCTGGCGCGGGGTCCCGTCGCCGCCCAGCAGACGGGCCCACAGGCCCCGACGCGTGGCGCGGTGAGCAGGGGCCCGGCGCGGAGCGACCGCGGAGCCGTCGGCCGAATCGCGCGTCGTGGCGAGCAGGGCCGGGAGCTCCAGCGTGCTCGGGTCGAGCCCCTGGGCGGCGGCGAGCGCCCGGCGCTCGCGCACGGCGTGCAGCGCGTCGACGTCGCCCCAGGCGCTGGGGAGGGGTCGGTAGGCGATGAGGTGGTCGGAGGTGGCTCGGGTGCGGCTGGTGGCGATGGTCGCGTTCTTCATGCCTCTACGATCCGTCGAGGGGTGCGGCGGGCGCGTCCGCCCGGGCGGGCGGCGCCGTCCACCTGGGGGAGGATCTTCGAGCGGGCACGGTCCGACCCGCGGCGCGGGGGTGAGGTCCCGGCGGAGGGGAGGAGCGAGGCCGGAGGGACGGACCGCGGCATGGACCGTGGGCCGACGGCTCGGGCCGGGGCCGGCGCGGACTTCGCGATGCGGTCCCGCGCCGCGCGCAGGGCGGCGAGGATCTCCGCCTCGTGCGCGGGGCTCTCGGCGAGGATCGCGCGGCCCAGCGCGGTGTGCACGGCGGGCAGGCGCCGGCCGACGCGAGGCACGACCCGCGGGTACTCGCGCGACTCGACGGTGTCGAGATGGTCGACTGGCTCGACCCGCTGTTCGAGGAGCGGCTGGAGACGCGCGAGGGCCGGATGCTGGTCCCGGACCGGCCGGGGCTCGGCATCACGCTGTCCGAGCGCTGCCGCGCCCTCACCGCGGACCCTGTCGTGCTCTGGGTCTGAACGCGGGGCCTGCCGCTCGGGCGCCGAGCACGGATCGGCGCGCTGACCGGCAGGCCAGTGCCGTGATCGAGCGCCGGGCCCGGGCTCTGCAGCCTGGACTCAGCGCACCATGCGGATGTCGGGCAGTGCCGGCCACCGCGGATCCACGTGCCGGGCCCCGTCGGGCGCAAAGCCGAGCTTCGCGTAGAAGCGCTGTGCGCGGGGGTTGTCCTCGGCGACCCACAGGCTCGCCGGCTCCTCGCCGATCAGCGCTGTGACCAGCGCGCGCGCCATGCCGGTGCCGTGCCACTCCGGCAGCACGTAGAGCACCGACAGCTCCCGGTCCCGCACCGGCTGCGGATCGCGGGGCGGCCAGGAGGCGGCGAGGCCGACGGGGATGCCGTCCCCGTCGCGGCCCACCCGGAAGATGCCCTCGTCGGCATCCGGCGTGCCCGGGGTCAGCCAGCAGGTCCAATGCTCGAGGCGCCGCGCGATCGCGGGCTCGCCGAACCACCCCTCGCCCGAGAGGGCGTGCCCGTAGGCGACCTCCCAGCCGCGCACGTGGACCCGGGCGAGGCCCGGGACGTCGGCCAGGGTCGGGGCGTCGATCGTGAAGCCGGAGGCCGGGTCCGGCGCGGGATCGGGAGCGGTCGAGCCGGCGGGTCGGAGCGCGCACATGGCCGCGAGGCTACCTGCCGCCCCCGCTCGCCGCGGAGCGGGACGCCTGCGGGCACGGGGACGACAGGGCGCCCCACCCTGTGCGATGCTGATGGATGCCATAAGCAATGCTTCGACCCGTCAGGGCGTCGGAGCGGACGACGAAAGGTGCACCATGTCGCTCTTCCTCCTCGAGATCGAGCCCGCCACCACCACTCGCGAGGGCAGCCAGGCCGTGCTCGACGCCCTGCGCGCCGCAGCGGGCGACACGGCCCCGGCGGAGCTGATCGAGTCCCAGGTCGCCGCGGACCATTCCCGCCTGTTCACGATCCTCGAGGCGGACGACGCCGAAGGGGCCGGGACGGTCGTCGCCGAGCTGCGCGAGGTCGCCGGAGCCGTCCACGGTCCCGACGAGGTGCGGCTGGTCGGCGCCGAGCTCGACGAGATCAAGGCCCTGCGCCGCGGTGCCGGCTACCTGGTGGAGTGGGACATCCCCGCCGAGATCACGATGGACCAGTACCTCGCCCGCAAGAAGGCGAACGCCCCGAAGTACGCCGAGGTCCCCGAGACCAGCTTCCTGCGCACCTACGTGCGCGAGGACACCGCCAAGTGCCTCTGCTTCTACGACGCTCCCGACGAGGCCGCCGTGGTGCGCGCCCGCGAGGCGGTCTCCACCCCGATCGACCGCATCTGGGCGCTCGGCGCGATCGAGCTCGACACCACCGGCGCCTGATGACCGCCACCTCCGAGCGTGCCCCCGAGCCTGCGGCCGGCACGGATCCCGCGACCCGTGACGGGCTCGGCCTCGCCGTGCTGCCCGCGGCGACGGAGCCCGTGCTCGCCCGCGTCGCCGAGCGGGCCGGGGAGGTCGACCGGGCCGAGGCGGACCTCTGGGACGAGCTCGCCGCGCTCGGGGAGCTCGACCTCCTCGCCGCACCGCTGCCCCTGGCCGCGGAGCTCACCCATGCCCTCGCCCGCCGCTGCACCGCGAGCGCCTTCGCGCTGTGGGGCCACCGCTCCGCGATCGCGTACCACGAGGCGACCGGCACCCCGCCGCCGGACGGCGCCGCCTCCGGCGCCGTGGCCCTCGCCTCCGGCATGGCCCCCGCCTTCAAGGAGGAGGCCGGCCTCGGCGAGATCCCGCTGCTCGCGACCGACTCCCCGGACGGCGCGATCGCCGTCTCCGGCGTGCTGCCCTGGTGCTCGAACCTCCGACCGGGAGGCTGGGTCGTCACCCCCGTCCGCTTCGAGGACGGCCGGCGCGCGGTCGTCCGCCACCGGCGCGACGCCGACGGGGTGCGGGTCAAGGAGCTCACCGGCCTCACCGCCCTGGACGCCACCGCCTCCGGCGTGCTGCTCCTGGACGAGGTGCGCATCCCCGCACAGGACGTCCTCACCCGCGACCTGCCCGCCTTCCGCGACCGGGTCCGCGCCACGTTCCTGCAGATCCAGACCGCCATGTGCCTCGGCCTCGCCGGGGCGGCGCTGGACGCAGCCGAGGCCGGGGCCGACGACGTGGCCCGCGAGGTCCTCGCCGAGGAGCTCTCCACGGCCGCCGAGGACTGGCAGCGCCTCCGCGGAGCGCTCGCCGCGGGCGTGCGCGCGGCCTCCGCGGTGCGCGCGGGCGGCGCGGGCGGTCCCTCGGACGACGCGTCGTCGGGGGCGTCTCCGTCGGGGGCGTCTGCGGCGGGCGGATCTCCGGCGGGCGCCGCGCCGTCGGCCCCCGTGCGGCCGGCCGAGCTGGTGCGGGTGCGGCTCGAGGCCGCGCTGCTCACCGGCCGTGCCACCCGGCTCGAGCAGAAGATCGTCGGCGGTCGCGGCTACGCGCTCGCCTCCGACACCTCGCGGCGCGCCCGCGAGGCGGCGTTCCTGCCCGTCCAGTCCCCGACCGAGACGCACCTGCGCCATCTGCTGGCCCGCGCCGGCGTCCCGGTCCCGACGGACGGGCGCGCATGAGCAGCCTCGCGCTCCACGGGGTCACCCACCGCTATCCCGGCGGCGCCGGCCCCGTGCTGCAGGACCTGGACCTCGAGGTCGCAGAGCACGAGACCCTGTGCGTGCTCGGCGCCTCCGGGGCGGGGAAGTCGACCCTGGTGCGGCTGCTGGCCGACCTCGACCAGCCGCAGTCCGGGCGCATCGACCGCGGCGCGGATCCGCGCCTGCCGGCGCTCGTCCCGCAGTCCCCGGACCTCTTCCCCTGGCTCACCGTCGCTGAGAACATCGCCCTCGGCGGCCGCTACTGCGCCAACGCCGGCCGCTTCCGCGCCGAACGGGTCCCCGAGCTGATGGCCGACCTCGGCATCGCCGAGCTCGCAGGCGCCCTGCCCGCCGAGCTCTCCGGAGGGCAGGCCCAGCGCGTCGCCCTCGGCCGGGCGCTCGCCGTGGACCCCTCCGTGGTCCTGCTCGACGAGCCGTTCTCCGCCCTGGACCCCGCGATCCGTGCCGACCTGCAGACCTGGCTGCGCGACGTGCTCACCCGCGTGCGGATCTCGGCGGTGCTGGTCACCCACGACGTCGACGAGGCGCTCGTGGTCGCCGACCGCATCGTCTACCTCGACGGGCCTCGCGGGATCACCGCCGACTGGACCCCGCGGGAGGACGGCACCACCCGCGAGGAGGTGCTCGCCCACTACCGGCGCGGGGCCATCGCCGAGGCGGACGCGTGAGCCCTCGGCGGTCCTCGCGCACGCCGTCGGGCGCGCGGGGTCCGAGCCGACGCGCCGTCCTCGGCGGAGGAGGAGCGCTCGCGCTGTCCGGCCTCGCCGGCGCCGGGCTCGGCCTCGCCGCCCGCGGCGAGGTCCCCGAGTCCCGCGGAGGGCAGGCCGGGAGCGGGTCGGGCGGCGCGGGACGCGAGGGGACGGCCTCGCAGCGCCCGCTGCGGATCGCCTATCTCCCCATCACCGACGCCGCCCCGCTGCTGGTCGCCCACTCCCGCGGCCTCTTCGCCGAGGCGGGGGTCGAGGTGGCCGAGCCCGTGCGGCTGCGCTCCTGGGCCACGATGGGCGAGGCCCTGCTGGCCGGGAGCGTCGACCTCGTCCACCTGCTGTTCCCGATGGCGCTGCAGATGCGTCTGGACCTCGGCGCCGACATCACCGTGCTCGGCGCCAACCATTCGGGCGGCTCCGCCCTCACCCTAGGCCGGGACGTGCCCGAGCTCGGCGCTCTCGCCGGCTCCACCCTCGCCGTGCCCAGCTGGTTCTCGATCCACAGCATCATCGTCCAGCAGATGCTGCGCGCCGAGGGACTCACCCCCGTCGTGCGACGCACCGCCTCCCGCGACCGCGGCGAGGTCACCCTGGTGCCGATGGCGCCCTCGGACATGATCCCGGCGCTGGACGCCGGATCGATCAGCGCATACACCGTGGCGGACCCCTTCAACGCGATGGGCGAGACGACGGGAGCCGGCACCATCGGCCGCTTCCTCGGCGACGTGTGGCGCTCCCATCCCTGCTGCGTCACCGTCGCCTCCCGAGCGCTCCTGCGCCGCCCGCCCGAGCAGATCGCCGGCGTCGCCGAAGCCCTCGTGCAGGCCCAGATCGCCTGCCGGGAGGACCGCGCGGGCGTCGCCGCCGAGCTCGCCGGGACCTACCTCCCCCAGCCGCCCCCCGCGATCGCCGCGGCGATGCACCGCGAGGGCGCCGGCCACGCGCACGTCGCCCATCCCGAATGGCACGGGGAGACCATCGACTTCACCCCCGTGCTCAGGCCCGGCTTCACCGCCCGGCTGGTCCGCGAGATGCGCACCGCCGTGCTCGACGCACCCCTCGGCGCGCTCGCCGAGATCGACCCCGAGGACGCCCACGACCTGGTCGTCGACGACACCGCGCTGCGCGACGCCGCCCGGCGGATCGACCCCGGCTCGCTCGTCGGCCTCGACGACCCCGAGGAGATCGCCCCATGAGCCTCGTCCCCGCAGATCTCGACTCCGAGGACCCCGGCCGCCCCGAGCCCCGGGACGACGCCACCCTCGAGGCTCGTCCCCGCGATCCCGCGGGGCGCGGGGCCGACGGGGCGTCGCGGCGCCCCGGCCGTCGACCCGGCGTGCGTGCGGAGCGCGGCCCGGCCCTGGCCTGGGGAGTGCTCGGCGTGCTCGCCGTGGGGCTCGCGTGGTGGGCGCTCACCGCCGTCGGCGGGGCGGGCAGTCCCATGCTCGCGGCGCTGGACCCCCTGGGCGTGCCCTCCGCCCTCGCCTCCCTGCTCGACACCGGCGTGCTCGTCCAGGATCTCGTCACCAGCACCCTCCGCCTCCTGCTCGGCATGGGGATCGCCGCCGCGCTCGGCATCCCCGCCGGGGTGCTGATCGGCCTGCACCGGCCGACCCGCTGGGCGAGCGCGCTGCCCGTCCAGTTCGTGCGCATGATCTCCCCGCTGTCCTGGGCGCCGGTGGCCGTGGCGCTGCTGGGGGTCGGCTCGGCGCCGGTGGTCTTCCTCGTCACGGCCGCGGCGATCTGGCCGATCCTGCTGGGCACCGCGGCGGCGGTCGCCGCGATCGACCCGCGCTACGTCGCCGTCGCCCACACCCTCGGCGCGAACCGGCGCGAGATGCTGCGCACGGTGCTCGTCCCCTCGGTGCGGCCGGCCGTGCTGCAGTCGATCCGGCTCGCCCTCGGCATCGCCTGGGTGGTGCTGGTGCCCGCCGAGATGCTGGGCGTGACCAGCGGGCTCGGCTACGAGATCCTCAACGCCCGCGACCGCCTCGCCTACGACGAGATGCTCGTGGTGATCCTCGTGATCGGCGTGCTCGGCGCCGCGATCGACCTGCTCGCGCGCCTCCTCCTGACCCCGCGCCGGGGATGATCCGGGCGGCGCCCCGGGGCGCCTAGCACGGGTCCGCTTCCCACCAGGTACCTGCAACCCGTAGTATCACTAACGCCGGCGTCCGGAGCCGACGTCGGCCGCAGGTCCCGCGGGCGCGGATCCCTGCGGCCGCGCCGCGACTCCGGCCCGCCCGAAGACACCGCCGTCCCAGGAGGAACCCGTGCCCGAAGCCGTCATCGTCGCCGCCACCCGCTCACCCATCGGGCGCGCCCGTAAGGGCTCGCTGAAGGACGTCCGGCCCGACGATCTCGCCGCGCAGACCATCCGCGCCGCCCTCGACCAGGTCCCGCAGCTCGACCCCGCCACCATCGACGACCTGCAGCTGGGCTGCGCGATCCCCGAGGGCTACCAGGGCGGGAACCTCGCCCGCACCGTCGCCGTGAAGCTCGGCCTGGACACCGTGCCCGGCGCGACCGTCACCCGCTTCTGCGCCTCCTCGATCCAGACCACCCGCGCCGCCTTCCACGCCATCGCCTCCGGTGAGGCGCGCGCCGTGATCTCCGCCGGCGTCGAGTCGATCTCGCTGAGCACCGGCAAGCTCATGGAGGAGGACGCCCGCGACCCGGAGTTCAGGACTGCGTGGGAGCGCACCGAGAAGCGCGCCTCCCGCGAGATCCCCGCCCCCTGGCACGATCCGCGCGAGGACGGCGAGCTGCCCGACGCGTACATCCAGATGGGCCAGACCGCCGAGAACGTCGCCGAGCTGCGCGGTGTGCCCCGTCAGGCGCAGGACGAGTTCGCCACCCGCTCCCAGAACCGGGCCGAGGCCGCGCAGGCCTCCGGCTTCTTCGCCCGCGAGATCACCCCGATCACCCTGCCCGACGGCACCGTCGTCGACACCGACGACTCCCCGCGTGCCGGCGTCACCTACGAGGCCGTCGCCGGTCTCGACCCCGTCTTCCGCCCGGGCGGCACCGTCACCGCCGGCAACTGCTGCCCCTTGAACGACGGCGCCGCGGCGCTCGTGCTGATGGAGGCGGAGTATGCGAAGGAGCTGGGAATCACCCCGCTCGCCCGCGTCGTCGCCACCGGCGTCTCCGGCCTCAGCCCCGAGATCATGGGCCTCGGTCCCGTCGAGGCGACGAAGAAGGCCCTCGACCTCGCCGGGCTCACCATCGAGGACATCGACCTCGTCGAGCTCAACGAGGCCTTCGCCGCCCAGGTGCTCCCCTCCGCGGAGGACCTTGGCATCGACCACGACAAGCTCAACGTCCACGGCGGAGCGATCGCGCTCGGCCACCCCTGGGGCTCCACCGGCGCCCGACTCACCACCACGCTCCTGAACGGCCTCGCCGAGCGCGACGGCCGCTACGGCCTCGCCACCCTCTGCGTCGGCGGCGGCCAGGGCATGGCCCTCATCGTCGAGAGGATCAAGTGATGACCAGCAACGACACCCGCACCACCACCGACACCAGCAGCTGGGACGCCCCGGCGCCCGGCCACATCTCCCTCGGGGGCAACCCCGGCACCGATGAGAACCGCGATCGCCTCGACTCGGTGGTCACCGAGCGCGCCGTCGTCTCCGCGCCCGACGCGGCGGCCGCCACCCCCGAGGCGCTCCTGCCCGCAACCGCGGACCACTTCGCGCTCTTCCAGGACGTCGAGGGCGAGGACCTGAAGGCCTGGGCCGATGCCCGCTCGCTCGCCGACGAGGTCCTGCCGCGGATCAACGACTGGTGGGACCGCGGCGAGTACCCGATCGAGCTCGTCGCCCGCCTCGGCGAGCTCGACCTGCTCACCGACGGCCTGGACGTGCCCGGCCACCGCACCCTCTCCCCGCTCGCGACGGGCCTGGTGAACATGGAGCTCTCCCGGATCGACGGCAGCGTCGGCACCATGGTCGGCGTGCAGGGCGGGCTCGCGCTGCGCTCGATCATGCTGCTGGGCTCCGAGGAGCAGAAGCAGCGCTGGGGCGACTCCCTCGCCACCGGCGCCGAGCACGCCGCCTTCGCCCTCACCGAGCCCGACCACGGCTCCGATTCCGTCTCCCTCGAGACGATCGCGCGCCGCGAGGGTGACGAGTGGGTGCTGACGGGCGAGAAGCGCTGGATCGGCAACGGCGCCGGCTGCCATCTCTCGGTGGTGTGGGCGCGGATTGATGACGCAGCGGATCCCGCCCTTCACGGCCAGGTCAGCGGCTTTCTCGTGGACCAGTCCCTGCCCGGCTACGAGGCCGAGGTGATCCGCGGCAAGGTCGCGCTGCGCGCCATCCACCAGGCCCACATCACGCTGAACGAGGTGCGGGTGGGGCTGGATCAGCGCCTGCCCGGCGCCCGCACCTTCAAGGACACCTCCAAGGTCCTGTTCGCGACCCGCGCCGGGGTCGCCTGGGGCGCGCTCGGCCACGCGATCGCCTGCTACGAGGCCGCGCTCGAGCACGCCACCACCCGCATCCAGTTCGGGCGCCCGCTCGCCAAGGCCCAGCACGTCCAGGTGCGGCTCTCGGACATGCTGCAGACCCTCACCTCGATGCAGCTGTACTGCCGCCGCCTCGCCGACCTCGAGGCGGCCGGCACCATCCGGCCCGAGCAGGCCTCGCTCGCGAAGGTGCACAACACCCGCGCCGCCCGCGAGATCGCCTCGAACGCCCGCGACCTCCTCGGCGGCTCCGGGATCCTGCTCGAGAACCGCGTGATCCGCCACCGCAGCGACATCGAGGCGCTGCACACCTACGAGGGCACCGACACGATGCAGTCGCTGATCGTCGGCCGGTCGATCACCGGGACCAGCGCGTTCGCGTGAGCGGCCTGTTCGAGACAGGTCGGTAGGATGCGGCGGCGGAGCGGGAGCTCCGCCGCAGCCTGCCTGCTGGCTCAGGCTGGAGACCCTGCCGCTTGGGCAGGAAAGATCCGACCCCAGAGGGGCTGGGAGGTGTTCTCACTGTGGAACCATTCCTAGCTGGCCGTGGAGAAGATCGCAGGTCACAGGCCATTCTCGACGTCCCTTTTCGGCCGGACTTGCGCGGTTGACCGATGCTATCCACAACGGCCAAGTGGGGTACGCCGGAGAACCTCTACTCTTGGTGCATGCCTGTACGCGTCCTGGAGGATCTCCCTGCCGAGCTTGCCCTGCACATCCTGCAATCCGGCAGTTGCGCTGTGGACACGGAGACATCGGGGCTCGATTGGCGTACGGACCGCTTGGAGATCTGTCAGATTTTCTCACCAGACTGCGGACCGGTGATCATCCGGAACACGGGTCGCACGCCGGAGAACCTCGCGATGATCATCGAATCGCCCACGGTCCAGAAGGTCCTCCACTTCGCGCCGTTCGATCTGCGGTTCCTCGAGTTCTGGTGGAGGATCAGGGCTCAGAGTGTTCGGTGCACGAAGACGGCGTCACGTGTTCTCGAGCCGGAACGCCCGAGCGCGGAGTACAGCCTCAAACCGCTTTTGGAGCGTCGCCTCGGCATTCGGGTGGGCAAGGGTGCTGTGCGGACCAGCGACTGGGGTGCCGACGAGCTCAGTGCTGAGCAAGTCGAGTACGCGATCGATGATGTCCTTCATCTACTTGCCCTGCATGATGACCTCACGTCAAGCATGTCCTCGGAGCAGCGTGACCTGTACGAAGGAATCTGCGCATACCTCCCGAGTGATGCACACAGGGAGTTGATCGGCGTGCCGAACCCTCTCGTGCATTGATGCCGATGTCGCAGTTCAGCTGCGGTACGGTTCCCACTCTCCGGTCGTGTCGAACGTGAATCCGGCTGGCGCCTCGCCCTCGAGATCCACTACGAGCCGGACATGCGGCGGAGCCGAGGGACCGGCGACACGGTGCACGGAAGCTCGCACGTACCGAGCGCTCTCGACCAGTGCGCGGACCCCGGTGGACAGGATGCGGGGCACCCAGCCCAAAGGCACGTCGGAAAACGTGACGACGACAGCATCGGGGTCTTTCGGGTTGCTGGTCTCTAGAGAGAGGTCGAGATCATCGCCAGGAGCCAGGGTGCTGAGCGCACTCTCGTGCTCGCCTTCGGTCACCTGGACCGGCTCACCTCCGAGCATTCGAATCGACCCGTTCGGGATGTATCGGATGCCGTTGGTGAGGAACCGGGCTCGCACGTGGCCGTCCGCCACAGTTGGCATCTCCATGAACTGCAACGTGTCACCTGCACGGTGGCCGCCCGAGTGTACAATCTGCTCCCACGGTGTGGCCTCTCGAGGCGCGATACCGAGGTGCTGCATCGCCAAATCGAAGTCGGGCCTGCGCGGCGACATCGTGCGCTGTTGGAACAGGGTCGGCATGCGAGTACTGCAGTAGGGCACACCATCGAGGGGGAGGCCAGGCAAGGGACGGAAATCCGGGATCTGGTGTGCCCGCCGGGTGTACGAGAAGGTATAGACCTCACCGTCGAACGAGAACCGGCCGATAGGGTGGATCTGCCGGGACTCGGGGTGCTGCCACAGGACGAGCAGATCGTCGACCGCTGCGTCCAGCGAGGCATGGTGCACGCGGTCAGCGACGTGGGCCGAGCTCATGGCGGATCCTTTCCAGGTTCAGGGTGAGTAGTTCGATGACGAATCTAGTAGTGGACACTGACATTTCGGGGATCTCTCCGCGGAGAAGCGGGGCTGTGACTGCCGTGAGGTCGATCTCGTCGATGCGGCGGCGCCAGTGGGCTTGGGCAACGCTCGAGGTCAGCGCCAGCCCCTCCACAGCAAGCGTCACCAGTGAGTCTGCCTTCTCAGTGTGCTCGAATCGTCCGGCTGTGCCTCGACGCGCCCACGCCCGCAGGGCTTGTCGGTCACCGGCACGGAGAGCCATCTTCGCTTCGGTCTCGGCGAAGCCGAGGCTGCTGGAATGATCGTACGACGGGCACAGACACGGCGCCATAGTGGTGAGCTGTGGCCTGAGCTGCGCCCAGTTCTGTTCGTGCCGGTCACGATTCGCTACCAGTGCGTCGAACAGGAGGTATCCGGCGAAGACGTCGAAGGCGTCCATGGTTTCGGGACCTTCGAACCCGGGCGGCGCCCCACTGCCATCCAGTGCCCTGCGGATGTTTGCGATCGAGTGGCCAGGCCGTTTGACGTTGGGTCGCTGGGGGTCATGCGCAGGGTCGCCTTCGAGATGCGCGATGTAGTCGTCGACGTCAGGACAGTCCTCGAGTACGAGATGACCGCTGAAGAGGTCAAGCTGCCGGGGCCTCACATCCCGGCTTACGGAACCTCGATGCCCGGCTCGCGAGCAGAGCAATGTGAGGGCGACAGGGACCCCAAGCCGCATGCCGACCTGGGTCGCGATGATCTCCGCCCAGTCTTCTCCCTGCTCCCGATCCTCGTGCATCGTGGTGTTCTTGTGCAGCCACCGGGTGGTTCCATCCCGTTCGTCGAGCAGCCAGGTGGTCTCGTGAGAGCCTGTCTGCTCGGAGTCGAGGACCAGCCACGAGCTCACGTCGATACGTTCCCAGAACGGGGCGGATCCGTCGCCGTTCATGTCGCGGTCTCCCGCAGCCTCTCGTACAACCCGCACTCGAGCAGCATCTCCCGCAATCTCTCCCACGGCATGCCTTGCAGCTCCTTGAGCACGGCATTTGAAGAATCCTCCACCTGCCACACGGCATCCTCAGTGACCATCTGCAGGCCGGGGGCGAACGCGAAGTCTGCGCGGGAGTTCGCGCCGGCGATCGCGCGGAGGTTGTCGTCGGCGGCGACCTCGGCGAGGAGGCTCTCGATCTTGTCGACCTTGTAGCGGTCGTCGACGTCGAGGTCGCCGAGGTACTTGTTGACCTTCTCGACGATCTCGGACTTCGCGGTGCGCTCACGCTCCCGGACCTTCGCCATGCCCGCCTCGGTGAGCCCGTCGAGCCCCTGCGGCTCGCCCTCGTTGAGGGCGAGGTCCTCGGTGCGTAGCGTCTCGAGCTTGTAGTGGGTCAGGACGATGTCGGAGACGTCCACCTCGCCGGGGTCGGTGACCTCGGTCGTGAACGCCCGTAGCTGGCGGGCGAGCAGATCGGCGTAGACGGAGAACTTCAGGTAGCGCGGATTGCCGTAGTCGATGAGCTGGGCGAAGAAGGCGTACGCCTTCACGTACTGGGCGAGGGTGGAGCGGAAGTCGAGGAGGACCTCGCGTTCCTCCGTGTCACCCTCGAGCAGCGCGCGCCGCCACCGGTTCCCGAAACGGTCCAGCGCGGGCCGAAGACGGTCAGCGAGCGAAGAGTGCTTCGCTCCTTGCGCCGACCAGACCTCCCACACCAGGTCGACCTCGGTGGGGGTGTAGATCCCGACGGAATCGAGCTTGGCGAGCATGTCGACCACGAGATACGGATCGGACTCCTGGTGGATCTCGGCTTCCTCGTAATACTCGCGGAAGGCGGCGAGAATCTGCTCGGGATCGTTGATGAAGTCGAGGACGAAGGTGTCCGTCTTACCAGGGGCCCGACGGTTCAGACGCGACAGGGTCTGCACTGCGGCGATGCCGGAGAGCTGCTTGTCGACATACATCCCCACCAGGAGCGGTTGGTCGAAGCCCGTCTGGTACTTGTTCGCGACGATCAGCACGTGCTCGTCCGGCAGGGCGAACACCTTCGCGAGGTCCCGACCCTTCAGGCGCGGGTTCATGGAAGTCTCGGTGACCGTCGGCACCGTCGCGCCGGGAAGGGGCTTGACCTCGGGGTCGGGCACCTCGCCGGAGAACGCGACAAGTGCCTGCAGGCCGAGGCCCTCGGACTCGCTGATCCGCTCGAACTCCCGCGCGTACAGCACCGCGCTCGCGCGGGAGCTGGTGACGACCATGGCCTTTGCGCGCCCGCCGAGGTGGGGCTGTACCGCGGCCTGGAAGTGGCGGATGATCTCGCGGACCTTGGTCGAGATGTTCGTGGGGTGCATCTCGACGGCGTGGAGGTAGGCGGAGGTGCCGGTGCGGACGTCCACGTCGACGTCCTCGCTCTCCGCGGCGAGCTTGATCCGGGCGGCCTGCTCGTAGCTCGTGTAGTTCTTCAGCACGTCGAGGATGAAGCCCTCCTCGATCGCTTGCTTCATCGAGTACAGGTCGAGGGGGACGAGCTGCCCGGAGCTGTCGCGTCGGCCGAACTGTTCGAGGGTCTTCGCCTTCGGGGTGGCGGTGAAGGCGAAGAAGCTGATCCGCTGGTCCTGGTCCGCCTGTGCCGCCATCTCGACCAGCGCGTCCTGGTCGGCGCCGGGCTCCATCTCCTCGGTCCCGGCGGGCGGGTCGTTGAGGTAGACGACCTTCCGCACCGCGGCGGAGGCCTGGCCGGACTGCGAGGAGTGCGCCTCGTCGGCGATGACGGCGAACCGCTTGGCCGCCAAGGTGCCGCCCTTCTCCTGCATCGCCTTGAGGGCGTACGGGAACGTCTGTAGCGTGACGCCGATGATCGGCACGCTGGCGGTGAGCGCCTCGCGGAGCTGCTCGGTCTTCGAGGATCCGGAGCCGCGGGTGACGGCCTGGAAGGTGCCGGTCGCGGTAACGAGCTGGTCGACGGCGTCCTGCAGCTGACGGTCGAGCACCTGCCGGTCGGCGATCACGATGACGGTGTCGAACACCTTCTGCCCGTCGGCCCGGTGGAGGGAGGCGAGGCGGTGCGCCGTCCACGCGATCGAGTCGGTCTTCCCCGATCCGGCGGAGTGCTGGATCAGGTAGTGGTGCCCGGAGCCCTCCTCGCGGGCCGCGTCGACGAGCTTGGTGACGGCCCGCCACTGGTGGAAGCGGGGGAAGCGGATCTGGTGCTTCTCGGTGACCGCTCCGGTGAGAGGATCTTCCTGCGTCTCGTGGTTGACGTAGACGAACTTCGCCAGGATCGTCAGCCACGCGTCGCGGTCCAGCACCTGCTCCCAGAAAAACCGGGCGCCGATCTCCGGCGGGTTTCCCGCGCCGTTGGCGTCGCCCATGTTGAACGGCAGGAACGTGGTGGCCGGCCCGTCGAGCTTGGTGGCCATCGCGACCTCGCGCGGGGTGACCACGAAGTGCACGAGCGCCCCGCGGAACGGGGTCAGCAGCGGCTCGCCTTTCGGGGAGCGGTCGCGCTTGTACTGGGTCTTGCCCTCCTCGAGTCCCTGCGTGAACTCGGTCTTCAGCTCGATCGTCGCGACCGGCAGGCCGTTGCAGAACAGCACGAGGTCGATGCGGTCGGCCTTCTTCTGTGAGTAGACGACCTCCTGCACCACCCGCAGGCGGTTGCGCCGATACCGCTCGGTGAGGGCGGGGTTGCGGTCGTCCGCGGGTGGCATCTGCAGCAGCTTGAACGGCGCGCGGGCGCCGACGACGTCGAACCCCTTGCGCAGCAGGTTCAGCGTCCCGCCGCCGTGCGCCTCATCGGCGCCCAGCACCTTCACCACGCGGTCCAGCAGACGGTCCACGTGCTTCTGCCGGGTAGCAGGGTCGGCGGCTGACGGGATGGCGCGTTCGAAGTCCTCCGGGCTCGTCTCGTCGAGCCAGGCGAGGAGGTCCTCGGGGAACAGGGCCCGCTTCTTGTCGTACCCGGAGGAGTCCCGGGAACGCCACCAGCCGTTCTTCTCCAGACTTGAGGCGATCTCGTCCTGGAAGGCGAGCTCCTGGTGCAGACCCGAGACGGTCATGACAGCTCCTTGATGTCGTCCTCGAGTTGCTCTGCCGCGGGGCGGCGCTTGGCGGTGACGTCGATCCGGCCGGTGACCGCGGCGGTGATCAGCGCGGCGCGGCGCTCCTTGGCGATGGTGATGGCGCGGTCGAGATCGGACACTGATGCGCTGATCGAACGCTGCTCCTCTCGGAGGGTCGCGCAGATGGAAAGCTGCCTCTCAACCGATGGGGCGGGGAGCCTGATCGACAAGAACTCGTCATAGGGAAGGTTCTGCATGGACAGACTCGTACCGACAGCTCGCTGACTCGCCTGATCCTGGTACAGGCGGGTCTGCATCGCGAATGCAAAGTACTCGTTGACGCCTTGGAAGTCGATCGACCAAAGCTTGTCGGAGAGGAACAGATTGTCGTTACTGCGCTCTACGTAAGCGGCGGCACCGACGTTCGACGGAGTGTTGGCGCGATTGACGAGTACACGGTCAGCTTCGACGGGCGTCGAGAGTCGCGCTTGCTCGACCGGATCTATGACGGCCTTGTTCTCGTGGGGTCGATATTCGCGCTGCGAGGCGGCCCCTGTCTTCAGTACGCCCGGCTCACCTGCCTCGGCGGGCCAGGGAGCGCCGTTGACACTCGTTCCGGACTTTCGATGTGGGTTATGGCGACGTAACTCGGATGGAATTGGTCCATCGTTGACGATGAGTCTCTCAAGCGCTGCACTGTGGCGCTCTCGAGCCAGATCTTGGGCTGAGGACAGCTCGGTAATGAGGGTGTCGATCTCGGAAGTCTCGCGGTCGAGGTAGTCGGCGATTACGCGCTGAGCTGACAGCGGCGGGCCGGGCATCCGAAAGCCTGTGAGCATGGGGCGCCGCAGGGACTCGACCGTGGACTTGGCCGTGTTGCCCGACAGGGATGCTTTGAAGGTTGCGGCCATTACGTAGGCGAGGAAACGGATTTCTAGGCGGCTCCCAGGCTCAATGACGTACACGCGCTGGTGAGCGGCGAACCGTCCCCGGGCGATGTGGAAAATATCCCCGACATTCCCGTCGCCTGCAGTGATGACGGCTTCGGTGTCGTTGGTGTAGCGATCCAAGCGGAGGATGTGGGGAGAGCGCACGTAGAAGGGGAAGTGCCCGTCGGGTTCTGCGTCCTGAACGTCAGCTGTTCCGGTGCTGACTCTGGCGACGTGACCGAGTGAGTAGGTCGTCCAGTTTGAAGGCAACTGTTCGAGCCACTGGTAGTTGCTCACGCCTTCACCTCTTCCAGCCGCTTCCTGATCCGTCCCAGCACCTCGTCGAGGTCGCGGTCGATCTCCTCGAGCGGCCTGGGGGGCACGTATTCGTAGAAGTGGCGGGTGAAGGGGATCTCGGCGCCCTCCTTGGTCTTGGCGTGGTCGACCCAGGCATCCGGCACGAACGGGATCACCTCGCGCTGCAGGTACTCCTCCACATCCTCATCCCACGGCACATTCTCAGTGTCGCGCAGGGAGGCGTCCGGCTCGGGCTTGCCCGCCTTTGTGACCAGCTCGCCCGCGTCGTCGTGCTCACCCAGCTCGGCGAGAACGACCTTGAGTAGGGCGGGGGAGAGGGTGGAGTTGTGCATGGCGAGCGCTGTCTTCAGAGACGCCGTGAACTCGGCGCGGCTGGTCGACACCGCCCCCGCGGGCTCCTCGGCGGCGGCCTGCAGTGCGGCACGCAGCGCAGCCTGCTCGGGCTCCTTCAGCTTCGCGACCTGGCGCGCCGCCATGACCCGCACGATCCGCTCGGGCGTGACGGCGTAACTCAGGCGCAGCGGCCGCTCCACCGTGATCGTCCGGTAGAAGAAGTCCGTCGTGGCGAATATCTTCGAGTGCTTCGACTCCGAGAAGTCGCTGTACAGCTCGGAGATCGTGCGGATGTTGTCGGCGGAGAGCATCCGTCGCTTGGACCCGACGGACTTGCGCATCTTCGCGAACATGTCGGTCGCGTCGATCAGCTGCACCTTGCCGCGACGCTCCGGAGTCTTGTCCTTCGACAGGATCCACACGTACGTGGCGATGCCGGTGTTGTAGAACATGTCGGTGGGCAGGCCGATGATCGCCTCGAGATAGTCGTTCTCCAGCACCCACTTGCGGATGTTCGACTCCCCGGACCCCGCACCGCCCGTGAACAGTGGCGAGCCGTTCAGGACGATCGCGCCCCGACCCGCCGAATGGTTGTCCTCCTCCGGCCGCGGATCCCGCAGCGAGGCGAGCAGGTGCATCAGGAACAACAGCGACCCGTCGGAGACGCGCGGCAGGCCAGGACCGAACCGGCCGGCGAAGCCGCGCACCTCGTGTTCCTCCTTCACCACCTTCTGGGACTGCTTCCAGTCCACGCCGAAAGGCGGGTTCGAGAGGCCGTAGTGGAAGGTCTGCCCGCGGAAGGCGGGGTGGGTGAGGGTGTTGCCGAGCACGATGTTCTCGATCGGCTGGCCCTTCACCACCATGTCGGCCTTGCAGATCGCGTACGAGGCGGGATTGATTTCCTGTCCCAGCAGGTTCACCTGCGCGGTGGTGTTGTGGGCCTTGATCTTGTCGTCGGCCGTCGAGAGCATTCCGCCGGTGCCCGCCGTCGGGTCGTAGACGCTCCGCACCACATGGTCTTTGCCGAGGTCCTGGTCGCCCGCGACCAGCAGGGTCACCATCAGCTCGATGACCTCGCGCGGCGTGAAGTGCTCACCAGCGGTCTCGTTGCTGGCCTCGGCGAAGCGTCGGATCAGCTCCTCGAAGATGTGCCCCATCTGCTCGTTCGAGACGATATTGGGATGGAGGTCAACCTTCGCGAAGTGCTGCAGGATCTGCAGCAGCAGGTCGTGCCGCGACAGATCCACGATCGTGTCCTCGATCTTGTACTGCTCGAAGATGTCCCGGACGTTCGGCGAGAACGCGTTGACGTAGTCGCGGAGGTTCTCCTCGAGGTTGTCCGCATCGCCCTGCAGCGACTGCAGATCATGGCGGGATCGGTTGAAAAAGGAGTACTCGTGGCCCGCCTTGCGGCGCAGGTACGCCTCGGGCACGCGCTCCCCGGCCTCGAACCCGTCGACCGCCGCGATCACCGCCTGCTTCGTCGGCGCCAGCACGGCGTCTAGGCGAGCGAGCACCGTGAACGGCAGGATCACGTCCCCGTACTGGTGCTGCTTGAAGGTGCCGCGCAGGATGTCTGCGGCGGACCAGATGAACGAGGCGTGATTGAACACAGGAGCGCGGCTCGCTTCCGTCGATGAGTGTCAGTGCCCGTCACTTTAGGCGAGGAGTGTGACGTCGGGGGGCATTGTCTGCTCGGTAGGTGCGCGCTTACAGGGCGCTCGCAGGGGTGGCCGGGTGGGTCCCGGATTGTTGCCCCCAGCTGCAGGAGGGACGGTCTAGCAGCTTTTGTTGCGGGTGTCTCGATCCTGCTGGATGCTGCGTCGCAGCACTCCCTTATGCGCATTGCCGCCGCAAACCAGGAGATCGTTGAGACGTTCAGGTCTACGGCGCTGGCCGAGCGCGCAAGGGCTCAGCGGGCAGCTTTCTGTGCGCGGCTCGCCTCGACAACCAGAAGGACCACGAGCGCCAGCTCGACCGCCTTCGTCAGCAGGCCGACCGCCATGAACGGCGGACCCATGACGAAGTACAGGACGATCGTGAGGACCGTGTAGCCGATCAGGATGTAGCGGACCGCGGGCCGGAACCGCTCCAGCGCTGCCAGTGGCGCGTACAGCAGCACCAGCAGGCCCAGGTAGCCGAGGCCGTTGAGGACGAACAGGGGGATGCCGAAGGAGAGGTGGACGATCGCGGTGATCAGGGTGGTCAGGATGATCCCGCTCATCACGGGGTAGCCGGCCGGAGGATTCTGGAGCGACATGCGAGATCTCCCGTCGTGGCGCCGCAGGTGCGGTGCCGGGTCGAGGTCTCCGGGTGCGCGACAGGCGTCGCTGCCGCCCCCTCAGCGTAGTGCGGTCCGCTGCGCACGCTCGAGGCGGAAGACGTCCCGTCCGAAGGAGACCACGAGCAGGGCCAGGGCGAGGGCGACCACCGCGGCCGCCGCCGGGACGGGGACGGCGGGGACCAGTGCGATCAGCAGCGCCACCCCCTGACCGCCGCCGACGAGCCGCCGGAACTGGCTGAAGGCCAGCGGCTGCCGCAACGCAGGCCGCACCCACGAGACTGCCACGAAGGCAAAGCGCATCAGCCCGATCGCGAGCGCCCACGGTCCCACCACCGTCGCGGCGAGCACGGACAGCACCATCACCAGCGCCGCGTCGGCCTCCATGTCGATCCGCGCGCCGATCGGACCCGCGCTCCCGGTGCGCCGCGCGACAGGACCGTCCAGGGCGTCCGTGGCCAGGGTCGTCGCGGTCAGCGCGACCAGCGGCCATGACCGCGCGGCCAGCTCCCCGCCGAGGACCAGCACCGCCGCCACCGCGAGCGCACCCGCCCCGAGATGGCGGAGCAGTGTCAGCGCGTCCGCCGCCGTCACCGCACCCGGGGCGCGCGGACGCAGCGTCGAGGCCGCCACGGGCCACGTCGCGAGAGCGACCAGCACCGCTGCGAGGGCGAGGAGCCTCGAGGCGGGAGCGACGAGCAGCGCCACGAGCACGCCGGCGAGCAGCTGCCCGCCGGCGAGCACCGCGAGGACCGTCCCCACCCGGCGAAGCCTCCCGGGAGGGGCCGGAACGGGCGATGTCGCGGCCATGTCGGCGAGCGTAGCGGGACGCCCCGCCCCGCCCGCCGGCCCCCACGGTCACGAGTCGGTGACGAGAATGCGGGAATCACGGTGCGCCCTGCTACATTCCGCTCACCGCTGCCGCACGGGCCACCGGAAGCGCGGGCTCCTGGTCCCTTCTGCACCCCTGGCGGTCACCGATGTCCGACGGCTCCACGCCTCAGCCCCTGCCTGCCCTCGCCCCCGGCGGCGCGGCAGACCCTGCTCCTGCTCCGTGGGCGCTGCTCGCGCCCGCGCGACGTGATGACCCGCAGGCGGGCACCGCGCATGCCGACACCGCGCAGGCCGAGCCTGCGCAGGTGGACACCTGGTCCGACCCCTCGCTGCTCCCGCCCCCGTCGGCGCCGCCGGAGCGTGCCCGGAGCAGCGCGCTGCCGATCGTCGCGATCGTGCTGTCCTCCCTGGCGCTCGCCGTGTCGGGCCTCGTGCTCGTGCTGGTGCTCGTCCTCGGCGGGCTGACGTACATCTACGGCGGTGCGCCGTACGTGATGAGCGATCCCGTCGGCGGGTACTCGAGCATGTACACGCCGGGCAGGGTCACCGATGCCTCCGGCGCGGTCGTCACGGACGTCGGCACCTACGACCGTCCCGCCACGCTCGGGGAGCACACCCTGTCCTGGCCGACGGTGAGCGGCGGGATCGTCGAGGTGACCGTCACCGAGGTCGACTGGGAGGCGGACGCCGCCGTCGCGGCGGACCCCTCGAACCCTCCGCCCGACCCGAGCGCGGGATACGTGCTGGCCACGGTCGACGTCGCGTACACGGGTCCCGGCGGCACGGTCCCGACCGAGGACCTCTACCTCTGCCTCGAGTCGACGTCCTGGGCCAGCTGCCACATGGACCTCGACGTCGCGACCGCCGCCCCGCTCCGGGACATCGGCGCCCTCACCGACGGTGACCGGGCGACCGCGATCGTCGCCCTCGAGCTGGCCGAGGGTGAGCGGGGCTCCGCCTTGTTCTCCGTCGAGACGATCGACGGCGAGCCGCTGTACCTCGCGGAGCGCTGAGTCGGCGGTGCGACGCAGGCGCGGGCCGTCATCAGTCGAGGTCCACGACCTCGAACTCGAGCATGCCCTCGGCCCGGGAGACCGTGGTCGACGGATCGCGCGCCTCGCGCTGCTCGGCCCAGGCCCGGAAGCTCTCCTCGTCCGCCCAGCGGGTCAGGACGAAGTAACGCTCCTCGCCCGCGACCGGGCGCAGCAGCTCGAAGCCCTCGAAGCCGGGCGCCCCGTCCACGGAGTGCTTCCGGGCGGCGAAGCGCTTCTCGAGCTCGGCCGCCTGCCCGCCGGGGACGGCGAGGCGGTTGATCTTCACGACGGTCACAGGGTCCTCCTGGTGGTCGGGTGTGGGGCGGGCGGGGAGGCCGCCCGATGCGGCCAGTATCGGCGCGCAGCGCGCCGCCGCGCAGGACGGAGGGACCGAGGCGGCGGCCGACGATCGTGGTACGGAGGGGCCGGGCGGGCGGCCGACGGTCGTGGTCCGGCGTAGTCCGAGCGCTCAGCGCACCGAGTGCGTGTGGTTCGGGCGGTGCATGTGCAGCGTCGGGTGCTGGGCGGCGAGGCGCTCGCAGAGCGCCGCGACCTTCGGGTTGTGGGCGAGGCCGACGAAGATCGCATGGGCCTCGGGGCTTGCCTAAGCTGCGAGAGATGTCAGGCGCCGCGCTCGGCGACGAAGCGCCGTGCCACCGACAGGTCCTCCTCGCCGAGCCCCGCCGCGACCAGCTCGTCGTACGCGCCCCGCAGCGCACCGAGCAGGGCGGGGGAGGTGCCGGTGTCCTCGGCGACGTCGGCCGCGAAGCCGAGGTCCTTGGTCATGTACGCGGCGATGCCGCCGGGGGAGTAGTCGCCGGCGACGAGCTTGTCGCGCTTGTCCGCCAGCAGCGTCGAGCCCGCGTAGCCGCCCGAGAGCACCTCGAGCAGGTCCGCCGGGGCGATGCCGCTGCGTTCGGCGAGGACGGTCGCCTCGGCGATCGCCATCATCGTCGCGCCGACGATCATCTGGTTGCACGCCTTCGCGACCTCGCCCGCTCCGAGCGGGCCGAGGTGGCGCACCGTCCCGCAGGGGGCCAGCAGCGTGCGCGCCCGCTCGACGTCGGCCGACTCGCCGCCGGCCATGATCGACAGCGTCCCCGCCCGCGCCCCGGCCTCCCCGCCGGAGACCGGCACGTCCACGAGGCGCACCCGGCCGCCCCACTCGCCGACCAGCCGGTCCGCGAGCTCGCGCACCCCGCGCGGGGAGCTCGTCGAGCCGATCATGAGCAGCAGCTCCGTACCCGCGGCGAGCAGTGAGTCCGGGCCCTCGAGCATCGAGGCGAGCTGGGGCAGATCAGGGAGCATCACGAGCACGGCATCGACCTGCTCGGCCAGCTCGCGAGGGGTGTCCGCCCAGATCGCACCGGCCTCGATCAGCGACTCCCTGCGGCTGCGGGAGTGGATCACGAGGGCGCCGTGCGCGGCGAGCAGGTGGCCGGCCATCGGCTCTCCCATCGAGCCCAGGCCAATCACCCCCAGGCGTGCGCGGGCGGGCCAGGGCGTGGAGGAAGCGTCGTCGATTCGCATGGCGACAGACTACGGCAGTCCACTGGAGTGGACACTGTTCACTCCTCTGAATCTGGGGTACGCTCGCCCCGCAGTCACCGCAGACCGTCCCCGTCCGAGCGAAGGAGCGTCGATGACGACCACCCCCGAGCAGCCGGCCCCCGCCGATGCCGCCCGCCCCCGCGTCGTGATCGGCGTGGACCTCCCCGAGGAGCTCTGCGCCCGCATCGAGCAGGCCGAGCCCCGCGTCGAGGTGGTCCGCGACCACGAGCTCTACCGCCCCCGCCGCTTCCCGGCCGACTGGGACGGCGACCCCGCCCACCAGCGCACCGCGGAGCAGCAGCGCCGCTTCGAGGAGATGGTCGACAGCGCCGACGTGCTCTTCTCGCTCCCCGACGTCGACCCCTCCCAGCTCGCCCGCACCGCGAGCGCCAACCCGCGCCTGCGCTGGGTGATGACCATGGCCGCCGGCGGCGGCTCCCAGCTGCGCGCCGCGGGCCTCGCGCCCGAGCAGCTCGAGCGCATCGCCGTCACCACCAGCGCCGGCACCCATGGCGGCCCGCTGGCCGAGTTCGCCCTGCTCGGCGTGCTCGCCGGCGCGAAGACCCTGCCCCGCCTCCTCGCCCAGCAGCGCGACCACGACTGGTCCCCGCGCTGGGAGATGCGCCAGCTGGACACCATGCGGGTGCTCGTCGTCGGCCTCGGCGGGATCGGGAAGGCCTGCGCGGCCCTGTTCCACGCCGTCGGCGCGACCGTGCTGGGCACCACCCGCTCCGGCGCCCCCGTGGAGGGCGTCGACGAGCTCGTCCCGATCGAGGACCTCGCGAGCGCGGCCGGCGACGCCGACGCGATCGTCGTGACCCTGCCCGGCACCGACGCCACCGTCGGCCTCGTCGGCCAGGAGGTGCTCGGCGCCGTGCGGCCCGGGACGATCCTGGTCAACGTCGGCCGCGGCACCGTCGTCGACGAGCCGGCGCTGCTGGACGCCCTCGAGACCGGCCGGATCGGCTTCGCCGCCCTCGACGTCGTCGCCCGCGAGCCGCTCACGGCCGACAGTCCCCTCTGGGACCACCCGAACGTGCTGATCAGCCCGCACACCGCGGCGCTCGACCGGCGCGAGGAGGAGCGGATCGTCGCCCAGTTCATCGAGAACCTCCGCCGCTTCCTGCACGGCGAGGAGCTCGCCAACCGGGTCGACACCGTCGAGTTCTACTGAGCCGGGGGAGGCCGAGACGATGAACGACACCGCCCGCGATCCCGCCCCCGCCGTCACCCGCGCGCTGCGCGTGCTCGAGCTGCTCGAGCAGTCGGGCGGCGCCCCGCTGACCCTCTCCGACCTCGCCCGCGCCCTCGGCGCCGCGAAGTCCTCCACCTCCAACATCTGCGCCGTCCTCGAGGACGGCGGGATGATCCGCCGCGTCGAGGCCGGGTACCGCCTGGGCCGACGCACCGCCGAGCTCGGCGGCGCCTTCGCCCACGAGTTCAACCAGATCCGCGAGTTCTACGGCGTCGTCGAGAACGACCCGGTGCTGCGCGGGGAGGTGGTGCAGGTCGCGATGCTCGACGGGGAGTACTCCCTCTACCTCGCCCGGCACGAGGGCCGCGCCCACCGGCTCGGCACCCCGCTCGGCTCCCGCCTCGCGGCCGTCACCACCGGCGCAGGGCTCGCGATGCTCTCGCGGCTGGACGACGCCCGCATCGACGAGGCCATCGCCCGCACCGAGGCGCCCGACCTGCCGTCCGCGGAGCAGATCCGCACCCAGATCACCGAGACCCGCGAACGCGGCTGGTCCGTCGACCCCGGCCGCGGGCTGTCCGGGATCTGGGGCGTGGCCGTGCCGCTGGAGCCCTGGCGACCCACCGACCCGCCCCTCGCCCTCGGCGTCGCACTCCCCGCCGCGGAGGCCGACGAGCAGACCATCGAGCGCCTCGGCCGCGCCTCCCTCGGCGTCGCCGCCCAGCTCACCAACCCGTTCCTCCGACCCGCCGGCTGACCCGGCGCAAGAACGCCCCCGGGGCCCGTCGGCCCCTCTCTGAGCCATCGAAGGAGATGTCCCATGAGCTCCACCCCCCACCCCACGACCCCGCCGGATGCGGTCGCCGCGGACGCGGACCGCGAGTACCAGGCGAACCTGCGCCGGGCCACGCTCTCCTCGAGCGTCGGCAGCGCGCTGGAGTACTTCGACTTCGCGATGTACGGCCTGATGACCGCCCTGGTCTTCAACCAGCTGTTCTTCGACCAGTCGAACCCCGCGATGGCGCTCATCGCCGCCTTCGGCGTCTACGGCGTCGGCTTCGCGGCCCGCCCCATCGGCGGGCTCGTCTTCGGCATGCTCGGCGACAAGGTCGGCCGACGCTTCGTGCTCGTCACCACGATCGTGCTGATGGGCGGCTCGTCCATGCTGATCGGCGTGCTGCCCACCTACGAGTCCGTCGGCGCCCTCGCCCCCGCGCTGCTCGTGATCCTGCGGCTCGCCCAGGGCTTCGGCGCAGGCGCCGAACAGGCCGGCTCCACCGTGCTGATGGCCGAGTACGCCCCCGTGAAGCGGCGCGGCTTCTTCTCCGCCCTGCCCTTCGTCGGCATCCAGGCCGGCACCCTGCTGGCCGGCCTCGCCTTCTCCGCCCTGACGCTGCTGCCCGAGGAGCAGTTCCTCTCCTGGGGCTGGCGCCTGCCGTTCCTCGCCTCCGTGGTGCTGATCCTGGTGGCGCTGTGGATCCGGGCGAAGCTCGAGGAGACCCCCACCTTCGTCCACCTCGAGAAGCGCGAGCAGACCGCCGAGCGGCCGCTGCGCGACATCTTCACCAAGGGCCTGCCGGGCGTCGTCACCGGCATCGGCCTGCGCATGGCCGAGAACGGCGGCTCCTACCTCTTCCAGTCCGTCTCCCTCGCCTTCGTCACCTCCGCCGCGATCGGCCTGGACCGCGGCTCCGTCGCCTGGGGCGTGACACTCGGCAGCCTCATCGGCGTCTTCTCCGTGCCGCTGACCGGCGCGCTCTCCGACAAGGTGGGCCGAGTTCCCGTCTACCGCTTCGGCGCCGTGTTCATGCTGCTGTACAGCTTCCCGGCCTGGTGGATGCTGTCGCTGGGCAGCACCGGCCTCTCGATCGCCGTGGTCGCGATCGGCATCGGCGTGGCCGTGAACTCCATGCTCGGCCCGCAGTGCGCGATGCTCCCCGAGCTCTTCGGCAACCGCCACCGCTATCTCGGCGTCGCGATGGCCCGCGAGCTCTCCGCAGTGCTGGCCGGCGGTCTCGCCGGCGTGCTCGGCGCCTCCCTGATGGCCTGGACCGACGGCAACTGGATCGTGCTGGGCCTGTACATGGCGACCCTCGCCGCGATCACCACCGCCTCCACCTTCCTGGTCCCCGAGACCCGCGGCCGCGACCTGCTGCGCACCGAGGACGCGATCCGGCTGTCCACCACCGAGAAGGACTCCGCCTACGAGGCCGAGGCGGCCGTCGTCCCCGGCTCCGGCGGCGCGGACGAGACGTCGCGCCCCGCACCGGCCTGAGATCCTCCGAGGAGGCCCGGGCCCGCTCCACGGCCCGGGCCTCCTCGTCCGACCACGCCCCCGCACGTCCCGCACGAAGGAGAGACATCGTGTCCGACCTGTTCGACCTCACCGGCCGCACCGCTCTGGTGACCGGTTCCACCCGCGGCATCGGCCGTGCGCTCGCCACCGGTCTGGTCCGGGCCGGGGCGCGGGTGATCGTCCACGGCCGGGACGCGGGGCGCGCTGCTGCCGCGGCCGAGGAGATCGCCGCCGTCGTCGCCGAGCGCGCGGGCGCGGCCGACGGGTCGACCACCGCCGACGGGACCGCCGTCGGCGACGAGGCCCCGGGCGGGGCCGGCGAGGTGCCGGAGGTCCTCTCGGCCGGCTTCGACGTCACCGACCCCGCCGCCGTCGACGCGGCGCTCACCGCGATCGAGGCCGCGCACGGCACCCCGGACGTGCTGGTCAACAACGCCGGCATCCAGCGTCGGGCGCCGATCGCGGAGTTCGCCGACGAGGACTGGGACGCGCTGCTGGCCACGAACCTCTCCGCCGCCTTCTACTGCGCCCGCCGCGTCGCCCGCGGCATGATCGCGCGCGGCAGCGGGAAGATCGTGCAGATCGGCTCGGTCCAGTCCCAGCTCGCCCGCCCCTCCATCGCCGCGTACAGCGCGACCAAGGGCTGGATCGCGATGTTCACCAAGGGCCTCGCCGCGGACCTCGCCCCGCACGGCATCCAGGTCAACACCCTCGCCCCCGGCTACTTCGCCACCGAGCTCACCAAGGCCCTGGTCGAGGACGAGGAGTTCTCCGCCTGGGTCGCCCGCCGCACTCCCGACGGGCACTGGGGCGACGTCGAGGACCTCATCGGCCCACTGGTGTTCCTCGCCTCCGACGCGAGCCGCTTCGTCAACGGCCAGACCCTCCACGTCGACGGCGGGATGACCGCGGTGGTGTGAGCCGCCGGGCGGGCACACGACGACTGGCCGGGAACGCGGGGAAGGAGCTGCAGGCGCCGCCCCGCCGCCGGTCGGAGGAGCCGCGTACCCTACGAGCTGTGAGCTCCTCGTCCCGTCGCCCCACCTCCGCCGACGTCGCGGCGCGTGCGGGCGTCTCGCGGGCCACCGTCTCGATGGTGCTCAACGGACGTGTGGAGGGGACGGTCGCCGCGGCCACCCAGCAGCGCGTGCTCGCCGCCGCCGCCGAGCTCGGCTACACCCGCTCGGCCCTCGCGATCTCCCTCAAGGAGCGTCGCTCGCGCACGATCGGTCTCATCACCGACGAGATCGCGACCTCGCCCTTCGCCGGCCGTATGGCGCGCGCCGCCTCGATGGTCGCCGCCCGGCACGATCACCTCGTGATCACCGTGGACCTCTCGCTGCGCGACCACACCGTCGAGGATGCCGCTCGCCTCCTTGCCGAGCGCCAGGTGGACGGACTGCTCTACGCGACCATGGGCCGCATGAGGGGCCCCCTCCCCGTCGTGCCGCCGGGGATCCCGCTGGTGCTGGCGAACCACGAACCGGTGCCGCCCGGGGCGGACGAGCGCGGCGAGAGTGCCGAGCTGCCGCCCACCTTCGTGCCCGACGACTACGGCGGCGCCCGACGTGCTGCTCGTCGCCTGATCGAGACCGGTCATCGGCGTATCGCCATGCTCTCCGGCGACGATCGCTCCGTGGCCGTTCTCGAGCGCGAGGCCGGCTTTCGTGACGAGCTGGCGGACGCAGGCCTCGAACCGCGGATAGTGAAGGCGGGGTGGCAGATCGACGATGGCTACCGGGCCGCCGCCCGGCTGTTCGCGGGGGAGGACCCGCCGACGGGTGTGTTCTGCATCCGTGACCGGGTCGCTGCCGGGGTGCTCCAGGCCGCGGCCGCGGCGGGCATCGCCGTTCCGGGGGATCTCTCGGTGATCGGCTTCGATGACGAGGACTTCTTCGCCGAGCGGCTCGTTCCGAAGCTCACGACGATCGCCCTGCCCCACGAGGAGATGGGACGCCGGGCGATGGGTGCGCTGTTCGCGCGACTGGAGGGCGAGGCGGCGGGCGACGATGCGGGTCTCGTGGTCGTCGAGTGCCCGCTCGTCGAGCGGGAGTCGGTGGGGATCGCTCGCGAGCGCTGACCTCGCTCGACGTCCGCTGCGCGGGCTGGTCGAGGTGGGACCGGTGGTGCTCCGGCCGGGTCTAGGCCGGCTCCGGGCTGGTCCCGGGCTGGGCGAACCGGTCCGCGTCATGGCTTCGGGGCGCTGACGCGGGATCAGGGTTGACACGTGTGAAAGCTGCGCTCCATACTGGTCTCGCACGACTTGGACACGTGTGAAAGCGGTGTGTCGGCGATGACGCCGGACAGCCGCATCGACTCGCACCTCCTCCCTCAACCCGCTTCGACTGTCCCGACTCTCGACGAAGAGGACCGCATGGCCAGCCCCTCCACCCTCACCCGCCGCGCCCTCCTCGGCGCCGGCGGCGCGGCAGCCCTCGCGGGCACCGTCGCCGCCTGGCCCCGCCTCACCGGCGCCGACATCCCCGGCCGCGGCCAGGACGCCCTGACGATCCTGATCCTCGGCACCTCCCAGGACGCAGCCGGTCGCCAGGCGATCGCCGATGCGTTCATGGAGACCCACCCCGACATCCCTGTCCTGATCCAGTCCGTGCAGGCCACCGACTGGGGAGACTTCTTCGCGAAGATCCTCACGATGGTCGCCTCCGGCACCCAGCCCGACATCGTCTACACCGCGACCGAAGGCGCGCAGCTCTTCGCCGAGCGCCTCGCGCTGCCGCTGGACGACTACCTCCGCCGCGACGCGGAGGAGATGAAGGACTACTTCGAGGACGTCCACCCCAGCCTCATCGAGGCCTTCATGTACAAGGGCTCCCTCTACCAGCTCCCGCTCGACTTCAACGCCGCGAACATGTACCTCAACCTCGACGTGCTCGAGCGCAACGGGCTCGAGATGCCGGGGGAGGACTGGACGAAGGACGACTTCACCGAGCTGCTGCGCGGGATGAAGGGCGACGCCACCCCCTACTACTGGACCAATCGTCTCTTCGGCGGGATCGTGCCCTGGCTCTACGTCAACGACACCTCCTTCCTGATCGAGGAGCGGGCGAGCGGCGGCGAGGACTTCTGGTCCATCTTCTATCCGGGCGAGCAGCGCTCCGGCGGTTATCTCTGGACCGGCTCCAATGCCACCGACGACCGCGTCCACGAGAGCTTCGAGCACCTGCGCGGCCTCGTCGGCGAGGGCCTCGCCGTGCGTCCCGAGGAGGGCGGCGGCAACACCCTCGTCGGCCTGTTCGCCTCCGGTCGCATCAGCACCACCCCCGCGGGCGGCTACTGGGTGCAGGGCCTCGCCGAGGGCGGCATGCGTCCCGAGCAGTACGACGTGCAGTTCTTCCCGCGCTGGAAGTCCCAGCGTCACCAGTTCGGAGGCGCCGGATACGCGGTCATGAAGACCACCGACAAGCCGGACCAGGCCTGGGAGTGGATCAAGTACACCGCCTCGAAGGAGGCGATGGAGCTCGCCTTCCCGACCCCGTCGACCACTCCGACCCGGCGCTCGATGGTGAACGATTCCCTGTACACCGGCATCGGTCCGGAGCACTGGTCACGCTTCTACGAGACCCTCGACCGCTTCCCGTCCACCGGTCCGATCCCCGCCCCGCCGCAGCAGGCCGCCGTCGAGACGGCGCTCATCCGCAATGTCTCCACCGCGCTGTCCGGCGGCCCCGACCAGGTCGCGCGGTCGCTCGCGGCTCTGGACGCCGACCTGCGCGCCGTCTTCTCCGAGGAGGACCCCTCATGACCGCCGATCGCGACAGCGCCCTGCTGCGTTGGCTCTTCCTCGCCCCGACGATGCTCGGCATCGGCATCTTCGTGGTGCTGCCGATCGTCGGCTCGCTCGCTCTCGCCTTCTTCCGCTGGGACATCATCACCTCCCCGCAGTTCGTGGGGCTGGAGAACTTCGCCGACCTCGCCACCGACCGCACCGTCGGCATCTCCTTCCTGAACACCGCCGTGTTCGTCATCGTCGCGGTCGCCGCCCAGCTCGTCATCGCGATGCTGCTCGCCGTGCTGGTCAGCTCCCGGATGCCTCCGTGGCTGCGAGTGTTCTTCCGCTCGACCTTCTTCTTCCCCCTCGTGCTGTCCGCGGCGAGCGTCTCGATCCTCATGAAGTACCTGTTCAACGAGAGCTACGGCGTCATCAACTGGCTGCTCTCGCTGGTGGGGATCCCGGCCGTGCCCTGGCTGACCAGCCCGCAGTGGGCCATGGTCGTGGTGATCGCGGTGTACGTGTGGCAGAACTTCGGCTTCTCGTTCCTGCTGTTCATCGGGGGCCTGAGCTCGATCCCCACCGAGATCTACGAGGCCGGCTCCATCGACGGGGCGACCGGCTGGCGCCAGTTCCGCCATCTCACCCTGCCGCTGGTGAGTCCCACCGTGCTGGTGGCCTCGGTGATGGCGATCATCTCCGCGCTGCAGGTCTTCGACCAGCCCTACGTGCTCACGCGCGGCGGGCCCGGGGACTCCACCCGCACGGTCGTGATGGTCATCTACGAGAGCGCCTTCCGCGAGCTCGAGTTCGGGCGTGCCAGCGCGATCGGCCTGGTCCTCATGGTCCTGATCATGCTCGTCACCGCCGCCCAGTTCCGCCTCGCCCGACGCTTCGTCTTCTATCAGTGAGCCGCGCTCCCGCCGTCGCGAGCGCCCCTGTCCCCGTCCGGAAGGACCCCCGATGACACGCCGTCTGCCCGCCCTCGCCAAATACTCCGCCCTGTTCGTCGCCGCCGTGCTCACCCTCGGTCCGGTGTGGTGGACGTTCACCACCTCGCTCCGGCCCGCCGCGGAGTCCTTCAGCCTCCCCCGAGCTTCTTCCCCACGTCACCGGACTTCTCGAGCTACACCGCGGTGTTCGAACAGATCGCGGTGCCGCTGCTGGTGCTCAACAGCGCCCTGGTCACGGGCGTCGTCGCGATCGGGCAGATGCTCACCGCCGCGATGGCGGGATACGTCTTCGCCCGTATGGAGTTCCGGGGAAAGAACGCCCTGTTCGCGATCGTGCTGTCGACGATGATGGTCCCGGTGCAGGTCACGATCGTGCCGGTGTTCATGATCATCCGCGGCATGGGGCTCTCCGACACGCTGCTCGCGCTGATCCTCCCCGCGATCCCCACCGCCTTCGGGACCTTCCTGATGCGCCAGTACTTCCTGGGCCTCCCACTGGAGCTGGGGGAGGCCGCGGCGCTCGACGGCGCGAGCCCCTGGCGCACGTTCTTCTCGATCTATGCGCCGCTGGCGCTGTCCGGCATGGCGATCGTGGGCGTCCTCGCCTTCAACTACCACTGGAACGAGTTCTTCCGCCCGCTGATCTTCATGATCTCCGAGCAGAACTACACCCTGCCGCTCGGCCTCGTGACCCTCCAGGGGAACCTCGGCACGGGTTCGATCTCGGTCGTGCTGGCAGGCGTGATCCTCTCGATGGTGCCCGCCGTGGTGGTGTTCCTCTTCGGACAGCGCTATCTGCGAGAGGGCCTCACCGCCGGGTCCTCGAAATGACCTGCCCTGCCTGATCCCGGCCCGATCCGGAACCTTCCCCGCCTCATGTCCCTCCCGACCAGGAACGAGCACCCCATGACGGACCCCCACCTGCCCGCCCTCCACCGTGTCCACCCGCGCGGCTGGATCAACGACCCCAACGGCATCCACCGCACGGCCGACGGGCGCTGGCACGTCTTCTTCCAGTACAACCCAGACTCTGCCCGGCACGAGCTCATCCACTGGGGCCACATGTCCTCCCCGGATCTGGTGAGCTGGCGCGAGGAGCCGCTGGGCCCCGTGCCCCGCCCGGGAGAGGCCGACCAGGACGGCTGCTGGAGCGGCGTCGGACTCCTCGACCACGCGCCCGACGCGAGCGCCGCCGAGGGTGCCGAGCTGTCCGCCGGAACTGTCGCCGGCGGGCCCGGTGCTCCCGTCGTCCCCACTCTCGTCTACTCTGGGGTCGACGGGATCGACAACCAGCTCGCCCGCGTGCTCGTCACCCGCCTCGATGAGAGCGGCACCGAGCTGGTCCGCACCGGCGTGGTCGCCGCCGAGGTGCCCGAGGTGCCCGGACTGATCGGGATCCGCGACCCCTTCGTGTTCACCTACGGCGGGAAGCGCTGGGGGATCCAAGGCGCCGGGGTGCGCGAGGGCGGTCGCTTCGTGCCGACTCTGCTGCTGTACTCGTGCGAGGACCTCGAGAACTGGGAGCTCGTCGGCACGCTGCTGCACGGGGACGACCCTGTCGCCGCCGAGCACTCGCCCGCCGATCTCTGGGAGTGCCCGCAGCTCGTGCCCGTCGGCGGGCGCTGGGTGCTGCTGCTGTCCCGCTGGGGGCACCCTTCCACCCACGAGCGCTCCACCCTCCAGGTCGACTACCTGGTGGGGGACCTCGTCGACGGCCCGGACGGCGCGCCGCGCTTCGCTCCGACCGCCGGGGGGCAGGTCGACATCGGTCCCGACTTCTACGCACCCCAGGCCGTCGTCGACGCCGAGGGCGGACGGGTGCTGCTGTGGGGCTGGTCATGGGAGGGGCAGCAGCGCAGCCAGGAGCAGACCGACGCCCAGGGCTGGGCCGGAGCGCTGACCTTCCCGCGGGAGCTGCGGCTCGACGGGGAGGAGCTGCGCAGCGCGCCGGTCCCGGAGCTGCGCGCGCTGCGGGCCGAGGCGCTGCCGCTGGAGGCGGCGGACGACGTCGACGTGCCCGGGGCCACCGGGGCCGGCGGCACTGTCGAGCTCCTGCTCGAGACTCCCGCGCGGGCCGAGGTGCGCACTCGCGGGGCCGTCACGGTCGAGATCCTCGGGGCCGACGGCACTGCGCGCGAGGTTCTCTCGGCCGATGACGGACCCGCGACGCTGTTCCTCGACGCGAGCCTCCTCGAGCACCTCCCGGACGCGGTGTCCCCGTGCACTCTGCGCTTCTATCCGGCAGATGGCGATCGGGTCCGCGTGCGCGGAGCGCTCGCCGAGGCGTGGGCGCTCGAGCTGCCCGGGCGCTGAGCCTCCCGCCGCGGCATCCCGAGCGCTGCCGGGTCCGGTTCCCCCGATCCGAGGCCCGGGACCGTCGGTGGCATGGTCGGTCACGGGCGTCTGGCGTACCTCTATGCCTATATAGGCATAGAGGTACGCCCTGCGCCAGTAGTCGACCATGCTCTGCGGGCTGCGGGCTGCGGGCTGCGGGCTGCGGGCTGTGGGCTGAGGGTTGCAGGGTGCCTGGAGCTGAGTGCGACCTGGCCCTCCGCGGGCGGGGTGGGCCGGGTGTCAGCGCACCCCGAGCGGCAGTAGCTTCGTGAGCGCGTCGCGCCAGTGCGCGAGGTCCCAGCCCTGCGCGGCGACCCAGTCGTCGTCGAAGTAGGTGTCGGTGTAGCGGTCGCCCGGATCGCACAGCAGCGTCAGCACCGAGCCGCTCTCGCCCCTCTCGCGCATCTGCGTGATCAGCTGCGCCGCGGCGATGAGGTTCGTGCCGGTCGAGGCGCCGACGCGCCGCCCGAGCACCTCGGAGAGATGTCGGGCCGCGGCGACCGAGGCGGCATCCGGCACCCGGATCATCCGGTCCACGACCCCGGGCACGAAGCTCGGCTCGACCTGCGGGCGGCCGATGCCTTCGATCCGCGAGCCGGACCCGGTGGTGAGCTGCGGATCCTCCTGCACCCATCCGGGGAAGAACGCGGAGTTCTCCACGTCCGCGACGCACAGGGAGGTGGGCAGGGACCGGTAGCGCAGCAGGCGTCCGAAGGTCGCGCTGGTCCCGCCGGTCCCGGCGCCGACCACGATCCAGCGCGGCACCGGGTGCGGCTCCAGCTCGAGCTGGGCGAGGGCGCTGACGGCGATGGAGTTGTTGCCGCGCCAGTCGGTGGCGCGCTCGGCGTGGGTGAACTGGTCCAGGAAGAGCCCGCCGAGCTCATCGGCCAGGCGCTGCGCCTCCCGGCTCATGTCCGCCGCGCCGTCGACGACGTGGCACCGCCCGCCGGCGAACTCGATCAGCGCGATCTTCCGCGCGCTCGTGCCGCGCGGGACCACGGCGACGAAGGGGATGTCGAGCATCCGCGCCACATGCGCCTCACTCACCGCGGTCGAGCCCGACGACGCCTCGACCACCGGCATCCCCGGCCGCAGCTGGCCGTTGACCAGCGCGAACAGGAACAGCGAGCGGGCCAGTCGGTGCTTGAGGCTGCCGGAGGAGTGGGTCGTCTCGTCCTTGAGGTAGAGATGGATGTCCCAGTCCTCGGGCAGGTCCAGGCGCACCAGGTGGGTGTCGGCGCTGCGGCGCCCGTCGGCGTCCAGGCGGTGGATCCGCTCGGCGACCCAGGCCCGCAGGTCCTCGTCGCTGCGGTCGACGTCCTGCAGGGGGTCGGGCCAGCGCGCATCGATGGTCATGGGGAGACCGTACCGAGTCGGGTGTCGGGGGCAGGACGGGCGCGGTGGATCTTCGCCTGTGTCGGTCTACGACCCGGGCACGGCCGGCCGAGGCGGCGGGTGGGCCGGCGGGCGGGGTCAGGCGTGGCCGGCGACTGCCCCGGTGTCGCCGGGCCGCGTCCCGCTCTGCTCCCGCAGCTTCTCGACCGTGTCGGCGGGGGTCGCGTCCTGTCGAAGGGCGGCGGGACCGCCCATGCCGCACGAGCCCTTCCAAGGCTGGTGGGCCGTCCGGGACCCGCGCGAGACGGCCGGGCGGAAGAACGGCGCTGCCGCTCAGGGTGTGCGCAGCGCCCCGAAGGTGAGGCGGCGCCGCAGTTCGAAGCCGAGCTTCTCGTAGCCCGCGATCGCGGCGGTGTTCGCCGCGGAGGCGTGCAGCAGCGCCCTGTCACCGCGGCGCTGGATGTGGTGGGCGACGTCGAGCACGAGGCGGGAGGCGAGACCCTGCCGGCGATGGTCGGGATGGACCGCGACCGCGCTGATCTCGGTCCAGCCCACGGGGTGGAGGCGCTCGCCGGCCATCGCGATCAGCTGTCCGGCCCGCCGGATCCCCACGTAGCGGCCCATCTCGTGCGTGCGCGCCTCGAAGGGGCCGGGCCTGGTCTGCGCGATCAGGGCGAGCATCTCGTCGGCGTCGGCCGCTCCGAGCTCGACCGCCTCCGGCTCGGGGCGCGGGGCGAGACGGTCGGTCTGGACGAGCTGCACGCCCGGGATCTGGAACTCCGGCGCCCAGCCGTCCGGCAGCAGCGGATCGGCGTGCGAGACGGAGACCACGGCGTCGTGCCCGAACACGTCCAGGATCGCGTCCCACACGTCGGGGTGCTCCCAGTCGCGCACTCCCACGAAGGGGGAGACGTCCTCCGGATAGCGCAGCACGTGCTCGTTGCCGATCGCGAGCTCGCGGTGGGAGCCGGTGAGCGAGGACCAGGCGGGGTTGTCGAGCACCGGATGCTCCGCGTCCGAGGGGGCGTCGGCGCTCCCGACATGGGGCTGTTCGTCCAGTGGCATGCGGTGACCTCGTGCGGCGGAGCGGGCGTGACCGGGCCACGCTACTCCCGGCGGGGCATCGGGTGCGCAGCTCTGTCACTCCACGTGAACGGCGCGGGCCGGCGGGGCCCGGGGGTGATGGGGCGCGGCCGACGAGGGCGATGCCCACCCTTTCGTGATGCAAGGCGAGTTGTCATTGAGGTAAAGAGATCGTAAAGTCATCGCCGAGCGGTCCTCGCGACCGCGACCCGGACGGCCGCTGTGGAGCGCACGGCGACGGGGAACCCCAGGGGAGGCCGGGATGTCGAGGACAGCAGGGGTGGGCGCGGCGGTGTCGGGGGACAACGGGGCACGAGGGGATCGCCGCGGCACGCGGCGGCGCGGAGGAGCGTCCCTCGCGGCGCTGCTCGCCGCCGGCGCGCTGCTGGCGGGCTGCGGCACGGCCGCGCCCAAGGCGGCTGACGCCGAGGACCCGGAGCCGGCCGCGGTCGCGATCCCGGCCCCGGCCGAGCCGGAGCAGGACGGCGCGGCGGCGGACGACGCGGCGGGGAACGCCTCCGGCATCGTGACGACCGCGGGCGACCAGGGCGAGGGCGACCAGGACCAGGGCGACGAGGGCCAGAGCGGCGACGACCAGGGCCAGGGCGGCGACGATCAGGGTGAGGACGACGACCAGGGCGAGGACGCCCCGGGCCCGTCCGCGGCAGAGCTGCCCGCCTCGTGGGCCGGCACCTACTCTGCCGAGAGCCTTCCTCTCGGCAGCGGGTATCTCGTCGTGCAGAACCTCTACGGCGAGCACCGCGGGGCCACGTCCATGGAGGCCTCCGACATCGCCGGCCAGGAGTTCTTCGCGAGCAGCGGAGCGACCTGCGAGGGCGCGGCGACCCTCGCCGGCGACACCGCCGACTGCGTCCTGCCCGGCGACGGCCGAGGCATGGGAGAGCAGACCGCCGTCGTCCACCTCGTCCCCGCGGCGTTCGGCGCGACCTCGCTGCTCGTCGAGGTCGGCGTCACGGACGGCCTCGCCGTCGCCGAGGCCCCGCAGGGCATCGGCGGCCTGAGCGCGGCGGTGCCGAGCGAGGTCACTCTGGAGGAGGTCGAGGGCGCCATGGTCACCGCGGTGATGATGGCCGACAGCCCCGAGGGTCCGCTGCCCGAGGAGCTCGACGCGCGATGCGAGCTGCGCGACGGCGGCCGGCACGCGCTGTGCGAGATCGTCGGCACCCCCGGCGGCGGCGGCGACGGCAGCTGGTACGGCACGCTGCAGCCCGGCTACGGCAACTACGTCGTGCTCGCCACGAAGCTGCCCGCCTGACCTGACACCGTCGGGCCGCCGGCGCTGCTCAGGCGAAGGGCGCCGAGGCCTCGTCCAGGGCGGCGACGTCCTGCGCGGAGAGCTCGAGACTCGTGCCTGCGAGGAGGGCGGGCAGCTGCTCGGGCGTGCTCGCCGAGGCGATCGGGGCGGTCGTGCCCTTGGCCAGCAGCCAGGCGATCGCGACGGACGCCGGCTCCGCGTCGTGCGTCGCGGCGACCTCGGTGAGCACGTCCACCACGGCCAGGGCGTCCTCGGTGAGCTGGTCCTGGACCATGCCCTTGCGGGCGCGGCCCTCGAGGTCCTCCTTCGTGCGGTACTTGCCGGTCAGCAGGCCGGAGGCGAGCGAGAAGTAGGGCATGACGGCCGCGTCGAACTCGCGCGCGATCGGGGCGTAGTCCTTCTCGTACGCGGCGCGGGCCAGCAGGTTGTAGTGCGGCTGGATAGCGACCGGCACGGTGAGGCCCTCGCGGGTCGCGACCTCGAACCACTCCCGCATCCGCTCCGGCGAGTAGTTCGACAGGCCCAGGTGGCGCACCCTGCCGGAGCGGACCAGGCCGTCGCCGATCCGCACCTGCTCCTCGATCGAGACCGCCTCGTCGTCGTAGTGGGCGTAGTACAGGTCGATGCGGTCGGTGCGCAGCCGCTCGAGCGACTCGTCCAGCGCCGCCTCGACGTTCGCGGCCGACAGGCCCGTGCGCGACGGCTTCGCGCCGACCTTGGTGGCCAGCACGATCTCCTTGCGATTCCCGCGCGCCTCGAACCATTCGCCGAGCACCGTCTCGGAGTCGCCGCCCTCGCTGCCCTCGGCCCAGGCGGCGTAGACGTCGGCGGTGTCGATGAAGCTGCCGCCGGCGGCGACGAAGGCGTCCAGCACGGCGAAGGACGTCTCGCGGTCCGAGGTCCAGCCGAAGGTGTTCCCGCCGAGGTTCAGCGGGAGCACCTCCAGGTCGGTGCGGGGCAGGCGGGTCAGGGATGCGGTCGGAGCAGAGGTCATGGAGCACTCCTCGTGGCGGGGTGGGGCCGGGTCCGTCCGCGCCCATCGGCTCTCAGGCTGCGGGCGCGGCGGTGGCCGGCCGGTGCGCCCACCACGCTAGCGAGTCTCCCTGACCGGCGACAGAGCCCGTCCGACGGGCGAGGCGCGAGAGGAGCTCGACGCGGTTCTCCTCGCTCCGCCCTGCCCCGGGGAGGTCGACTACCGTGGCCGTGCCCGCCCCGCCGGGCCTCGACCAGCCCCGGAAGGAGCACGGCACGTGCCGAACGCCCAGGACCCCAGCAGCCCGGACCCAGACCGCCGCGCATCCCGTCGCCCGGCCCCGAGGGCCGTCGCGCTGGTGCTGCTCGGGATCATCCTGCTCCTCTCGATCGGAGCGTACGCGCTGGTCACCGCCTGGCTCGGCTGAGCCCTCCGCGCCGTCGTCGGCAAGGGTCTGCGACCCCGCCGCTCCGTCGTGTCCGTCCTCTAGGCTCGAGGCATGAGCACGGGACGGGGGACGCCCTCCGACTACGACTGGGAGGACGGCGCCGACGCGCCGGACGCCTCCGACCCGTCCGCGCGCACCCCCGCCGCGCTGCCCGCGCTTCCCCGTCGGCGCGCACGCGCCGTCCCGTCGCGCGACCTCACGGCCGACGTCTCCGCCTGGTCCGGGACGGGGGCCGAGCCCGACGCGACCGGTGCGGCCTCCGAGGAGCCCTCCGGCATCCCCGACGGCCTCTTCGACGCTCCCGCCGAGGGCCCCTCCGGCGCGCCGTCCTTCACCGACGACGCCCCGGAGGAGACACCCGACGAGGAGCGCCGCGACGGCCGCCTGCCCGCCTGGGCCATCCTCGCCATGGTCGCCGTGCAGGGCGCGGCCGCCGTCGCGATCGTCGCCCTCGTGCTGGGCGCCGGGCAGAACCTGCTCGGCGGCGGGGCGGCGGACCCGTCGGCCGCGCCGCCCTCCGCGCCCGCCACCCGCTCCGCCCCGCCCGCGCAGACCGAGCAGCCGCGCGAGCCCGGCACCGTCCTCGACTCGCAGGGGCGCGAGGTCACCGACGGCACCGGCGGCTACGACCGGCCCGCGACCGTCGGCGAGCACTCCGTCGCCTGGAGCGTCTGGACCGGCGGGACGCTCAGCGTCACCCCGCTGGCGGTCGACCTCGACGCGACCCTGCCCGGCGCGAGCGGCGAGGGCGCCATCCAGGAGGGCTATCGCCTGGTCCTGGTCGAGTACGAGGTGCGCTACGACGGGACCGGGCATCTCGCGCCCGCCGAGGAGCTGTGGCTGACCGGTGAGTCCTCGCGCACCTACTTCCCGGACGTCGGCGAAGGCCTCGTCCCTGACCCGATGAAGCGCATCACCCCGCTCGCCGACGGGGCCAGTGCCCGCTTCCACAGCGCCTTCGTGGTGCCCGAGGCGGAGATGGAGAGCTTCCGGCTCGGGGTCGAGACGTTCAGCGGAGAGGTCCTCTACTTCGCGACCGCCTGAGCGCGCCGTCGGCGGGTGGTCGCCGGCCGCCCGGGCGCCGGCGCGTCGGCCGCGAGCCGGGGACTCGCAGACCGGAGGGGCGTGGGACGGATGGGCGGGACGGAAGTCGCGGGCCGCGTGCGCTAGCGTCAGGGTGCCCCGCGCAGGGGCAGCGCACCGCACCGGGGGAGGGGCGGCGACGGCCGCGGAGCGACGCGCCGCAGGAGGAGTCGACATGCAGCCCACGCCGCCCACCCAGCCCCTGCCCGAACACCGCCCCCGCACCTCCTTCGAGCCGACCGAGGACAGCGGCCGCGTCGACGTGCGGATCACCGCCGTGGACTGGGACGCGACCGACGAGATCCTCTCCCAGCAGGCCTTCGTGGTTCCCGAGGACCTCCAGGGCGGCGGGCACTTCGTGCTTACCCAGCGCGCTGGCGATGTCCAGGAGGGCATCTGGCTCCGCGCGAGCTGAGGCGGTCGGACGGAGCGGCCCCGGTGGACACCCGGCCCCGACCTGGGGCATGATCTACCTGAAACCCGCAGTATCAGACAACTGTGCGGCACTCGACGACGAGAACGCGAAAGGCCCCTGATGAGCAGCTACACCGAGCACGTCACCCGAGTCGTCACGGAGGATCGCGAGCATCCCGGACTCGGCACCGTGGCTGTTCTGACCTTCGCCCCGCCAGAGGGCGAGGAGCGCCGCCCCGCGACCCTCGGCCCCCGCTCCATCGACGCCGTCACCGGCGCGATCGCCGCCGCGCTCGACCGCGCCGAGGCCGGGGAGATCCGTGCGATCGCCCTGACCGGCACCGGCCGCACCTTCCTCGCCGGCGCCGACCTGTCGATGTTCGCCGACCCCACTGCCGCCGAGAACGTCCGCGCGATGACCCGCGCCGCCCACGACCTGCAGGTCCGCGTGCGCACCAGCCCCGTCCCGATCCTGGCCCACCTCAACGGCGTCGCCCTCGGCGGTGGCCTCGAGGTCGCGCTCATGGCCGACGTGCGCACCGCCGCCCCCGGCGTGCGCGGCATCGGCCTGCCCGAGACCAGCCTCGGCATCCTCCCCGGCTGGGGCGGTACGACGCTGCTTCAGTCCGTCGTCGGCGCGGAGACCGCTGTGCGGATGATCCTCGAGGACCCCGCCCGCGACCGCCAGCTCACCGCCGAGAAGGCCCAGGAGGCCGGGCTCGTCGACGAGATCGCCGCCGACCTCGACGAGGCCCTCGAGCAGTTCGCCGCCCTGGTCGCCGCCCACGTCGACGTCGACGAGACCGACACCGACGTGGTCGACCCCGCCGTCGTCGGCGAGACTGCCCCGGCCGAAGCGGCCGGCGCCTGGGGCGGCCGCGCCCCGGCCCTGCCCGCCGCCGACTCGCCCGAGGCCGAGGAGCTGCTGGACGCGCTCGACGCCCCGCACAGCCCCGCCGAGACCCGCCGCGCCTGGGCGCAGCGGCTCGAGGCGCAGGGCGCCCCCGCCGTCGGCCGCGCCCTGATCCTGCTGCAGCAGCTGCCCGGCTCCACGCTCGAGGACGCCCTGGCCCGCGAGGGCGACGCGCTCGCCGAGCTCGTCCGCAGCGATGCCGCCTCCGCGTCCCTCTACTCCGCCGAGCTGCTGCGCCGCGGCAAGCCCGGCCGCACCCCGGTCGAGGGCGCGCGGGAGATCACGCGCGTCGGCGTCGCCGGCGCCGGGCTGATGGCCTCCCAGATCGCGGCGCAGCTCGCGCTCGGCCTGGAGGTCCCCGTCGTGATGCGCGACCTCGACGAGTCCATCGCCGAGAAGGGCCTGGCCGCCGCCCGCGACGTGATCGCCCAGACCGCCGCCCGCGGACATCTCGACGAGCCGACCGCGACCGCGATCGCCGAGAACCTCTCCGCCACCACCGACCTGCAGGAGCTCGCCGGCTGCGACCTCGTGATCGAGGCGGTGCCGGAGGTGCTCGCGATCAAGAAGTCCGTCTTCGCCGAGCTCGAGGGCGTCCTCGCCGAGGACGCGCTGCTGGTCACCAACACCTCCTCGCTCTCCGTGTCGAAGATGGCCGAGGACCTCGCCCGCCCCGAGCGGGTCGTCGGCCTGCACTTCTTCAATCCCGTCGCGAAGATGCCGCTGGTCGAGGTGATCCACACCGAGAAGACCGACGCGCAGACTCTCGCCACCGGTCTCGAGGTGGTGCGCCGCCTGCGGAAGTTCGCGGTGCGCAGCGCCGACGCGCCCGGCTTCATCGTCAACCGCCTGCTCTTCCGCGTGCTCGGCGGCGTGCTCGCCTCCCTCGACGCCGGCGCGGACCCGACGGAGGTCGACGCCTCCCTCGACGCGCTCGGCATGCCGATGCGACCCTTCGAGCTGCTGGACCTGGTGGGGCTCGGCGTCGCCGACCACGTGGGCCAGGTGCTGCGCGAGGAGCTCGGCGACCGCTTCCACGCCTCGCCCGGACTCGGCGTCATGGCGCAGGGCGGCGTCCACTTCACCGAGCGCAGCCGCACCTCCGTGCACCCGCCGGTCTCCCCGACGGTCGCGCAGGTCTTCGGCGAGCGCGAGCGCCCCGCCGGCATCGAGCCGCTGGTCGGCGAGGCGCTGCTGGAGAAGGTGCGGGCGGGCCTGGCCGAGGAGATCCAGCTGATGATCGAGGAGGGCGTGGTCGAGCAGCCCGAGCAGGTGGACCTCGCGCTGATCCTCGGCGCGGGCTTCCCCCGCCACCGCGGCGGGATCACCCCCTATCTCGACGCCTCCGGCACCTCCGAGCGCACCACCGGCAGCGCCTTCCACGGGGAGCGCTTCACCGCGGGGCGCTGAGCCCGGTCCCGACGGGGGCGGCCGACGCACGGTGACGACGTGCGCGGTCGCCCCGTCCCGTCATGGGGTGCGGCCGCCCGGCCCGTCGACGGGTGCGGCCGGCGAGGACGACGCAGCGTGACCGTCGACGGGAGCGCGGAACGGCTGCGCCCGGCATCGTGACCCGACTGCGACATGACGGATGCTGAACGGAGCCTGGACGCGCTCTACGATGACGCGCACGGGCCCGCGCGGGTTCGTGCAGAGCACGTCCCGCCAGCAGAGAGGGGTCGGCGCCAGAGTCGGCGCCGGAACGGACCATGTCGCAGCCACCGCAGAACCCGTGGGGTCAGCCCCCGTCCGATGACCAGTACGGGCAGCAGTCCGCGAACGCCGGCTACGGGCAGGGACCACAGCCCTATGGCCAGCAGCAGGGCTACGGCGAGGAGGGGTACGGGCAGCAGGCGTACGGCCAGGGCTCGCCGAGCGGTGCTTACGGGCAGCCCTCGCCGAACTCCGGCTACGGTCAGGACCCGCAGGGCTGGGCCCAGGCGCCGGCCTCCGCGCCTGCCTTCGGGGCCGACGGCCAGCAGCCTCACGCCCAGCACGCCGAACCGCCGAAGAAGTCCTCGAAGACGCCGCTGCTCATCTGCGCGGGCTGTGCGGTGCTCGCCCTGATCGTGCTCCTCGTCGGCGGCGGCATCTTCCTGTTCACCCGCGACGGCGGGGAGCCCACGGACGACCGGACCACCTCGGAGCAGGCCACCACCGAGGACGGCGAGGAGCCGACCGAGGAGGACGCCACGACCGAGGAGGCCACCTCGGAGGAGGCGACCGAGGCCGCCGCCGACGGCAAGGGCACCGAGGACGCCCCCTACGCGATCGGCGAGAAGTTCACGCTCGACGATGGCAGCGGCGGCACGCTCGAGGTCGTCATCGGAGAGGTGGACTGGGATGCGACCGATGCGGTCATGGAAGCCAGTTCGGCCAACGAGCAGCCCGGCGAGGGCGAGACCTACATCCTCGTCCCCGTGTCGATGACGTACCACGGTGACGGCTCTGCGGAGCCGGGCTACTTCGCCCTCACGGCCGACTACGTGGGCGAGAGCGGCGACACCTTCAGCGACGAGGGCACCCTGACACCGCAGAGCTGGCTCGACACCGGAACGCTCCATGATGGCGACACCGGCGAGTGGCAGTACGGGATCATCATCCCCGAGGACCAGGCGAGGACAGGCAGCTTCACCGTCTCGACGCTGATGAACTTCAGCGCCGACCCCGTCTGGGTCAAGGCCTCCTGAGGCCCGCCCGCGACCACGACGGCCCGCCCGCCCCCGGAGCTCTCCGGGCGGCAGGCGGGCCGTCGGCCGTACGGCTCCGGACCGTCGGCCGCGCATGCCCGGACGATGGGCCGGGAGCGCCGTCAGCACGGGCCGGCGTCGGAGCGCGGCCGGGTCGGCGGCGTCGACCCACCGGGCCGTCGACCGCTCAGCGGCGGGGCGCCGCCCAGCTCTCGAGCCGCTCCATCGCCTGCTCGATCGTCGCGCGCGACTTGCAGAAGGCGAGCCGCAGATGGGACGAGGCGTCGCCCGCCTCGCCGTCGCGGTAGAAGGCCGACAGCGGGATCGCGACCACCCCGGCCTCCTCGGGGAGGCGCGCGGCCAGGGCGCGGGCGTCGCGCTCGCCGAGCGGGCCCGCGTCGGCGACGGTGAAGTATCCGGCCTCCGGCACGCTCACCCGGAAGCCGATCCGGCGCAGCCCGTCGGTGAGCAGGTCGCGTCGTGCGCGCAGGTCGGCGGCGAGGTCGTGGAAGACCGTCGGATCCATCCGCAGCCCGGCGGCGACCGCGGGCTGGAAGGGGGCGCCCGAGGCGTAGGTCAGCCACTGCTTGACCCCGGTGATCGCGGTGATCAGCTCGGGCCGCGCCGTGATCCAGCCGATCTTCCACCCGGTCACGGCGAAGGTCTTGCTTGCCGAGGAGATCGAGATCGTGCGGTCCTGCGCCCCGGGCAGCGTCGCCGGCGGCAGATGGGCGGGGCCGAAGGTGAGGTGCTCGTAGACCTCGTCGGTGACGATCAGCGCATCGTGCCGCTCCGCCTCCTCGACGATCGTCTGCAGCGCCTCCACCCACAGCATCAGTCCGGTGGGGTTGTGCGGCGTGTTCACGAGCACCAGGCGGGTGCGCTCGGAGAACGCCGCGCGCAGCGCGTCCCGGTCCACGTCCAGCACCAGGTCCCCGTCGTCGGCCGCCGAGCCGGTGTCTGTGGCGGAGCCCGGCCGGGAGGTGATCGGGACGGTGCGGTGCACGCCGCCCGCGAGCGCGATCAGCGCCGCGTACTGGTCGTAGAAGGGCTCGAGGGTGATCACCTCGTCGCCCGGCTCGACCAGCGCCAGGATCGTCGCGGCCAGCGCCTCCGTCGCCCCGGTCGTGACCAGCACCTCCGTGGCGGGGTCCCAGCGCAGTCCGTACCAGCTCGCCTGGTGCTCGGCCACGGCCTCGCGCAGCTCCGCCTCGCCCGCACCCGGCGGGTACTGGTTGCGGCCGCGACGGATCGCGTCGATCGCCGCCTCGGCGACCAGCGCGGGCGGGTCGTCGTCGGGATAGCCCTGCCCGAGGTTCAGCGCGTCGTGCGCGGCGGCCTTCGCCGACATCTGCGCGAACACGGTGGGACGGGCCTGCCCGCCCACGAGCAGGCCGGCAGCGGCGGCGGCACGGGTCCAGGGACCGGAGGAGTTCATGGGTCCGAGTCTCTCAAAGCTGCGGAGCGGTGCGGCAGCGATCGCCGGGGTGACGAGCGGCCCGATGCTCATCGGCGGGGGAAGACCAGCCGCCCGTAGGTGACGTAGCGGAAGGAGGTCGAGACGATCTGGCCGATGAAGGTGCCGGAGATGTTGTCCGCGAGCGGGGAGTCCAGCCCCAGCACGTACCGCGAGAAAGCGAGGCAGGCGAGCTGCAGTCCCGTCGCGATCACGTTGACCAGGATGAACAGCATGATCGAGCGGGTCGTGTCCGGGCGGGGCCGGTCCCCGAAGGTCCAGAGCCGGTTGCCCAGATAGGTCAGGCACGAGGCGACCGCGATCGTGAGCACCTTCGCCGTGAGCGGGCTGCCGTGCATGATGCCCTCGCCCCAGCCCTGCGCGGGATGCCAGAACACCAGCAGGTTGTACATCGCGGCGTCCAGCAGGAACACCAGACCGCCGACGACCAGGAACTTCAGCGTCGAGCGGAGGTGATCGTCGACCAGCGCGCCGGCGCGGCCACGGAGGGTGCGGCGGGTCCCGGCCGGCCTCGCGGGGGAGTGCTCGGCCGTCCCGTCCTCGGACAGGGAGGTGTCGCGGAGCGTGGTGGACGGAGCGCTGCGCCCCGTCGTCTCGTCCGGCGACAGCACGCCCGGCACTGTACCGGACCCGGTACCATCGTGGACCTGCCGCAGCGACGGGTCGGCGGCGCCTCACGGGGCGCCCGGCCCTGGGAGCGCGCGGCACCGACCGCTGCGACGGGAGGCGCCTCCGAGAGGTGCGCCGGCCCTGGGAGCGCGCGGTCACGTCGCCCCGACGGCGCCCGTCCCCGGACGGCACCCGTCACGAGGCGGAGCCCGTCGGCCCCCGCGCCGCGGACCGCTCCGGCGACGCCGACGCACACACCACGAGAAAGGCCCCCATGACTCACGTCGCCCTGACCATCGCCGGCTCCGAGGCCTCCGGAGGTGCCGGTGCCCAGGCGGACATCAAGACCTTCCACCAGCTGGGCACCTTCGGCGCTGCGGCGCTGACCTGCATCGTCTCCTTCGACCCGAAGAACGACTGGAGCCACCGCTTCGTGCCGCTGGAGCCGCAGCTGATCCTCGACCAGATCGAGGCGAGCACCGCGGTGCACGACATCGACACCACGAAGATCGGCATGCTCGGCACTCCCGCCACGATCGAGACCGTCGCCGGCGCGCTCGCCGAGCGCTCCTTCAGGAACGTCGTCCTCGACCCGGTGCTGATCTGCAAGGGCAACGAGGGCGGCTTCGCCCAGGACACCGACGACGCGCTGAAGGCGAAGATCCTGCCGCTGGCCACCTTCGTCACCCCCAACCACTTCGAGACCCTGGCGCTCTCCGGCATGGAGAGCATCGAAACGGTCGAGGAGCTGGCCGAGGCCGCGAAGCGCATCCACGATGCCTTCGACGTGATCGTGCTGGCCAAGGGCGGGGTCATGCTCGAGGGCGAGGAGGCGGTGGACGTGTTCTACGACGGCGAGCAGACCGTCGAGCTGCGCAGCCCAAAGATCGGCCAGGAGCGCGTCAACGGCGCCGGCTGCACCCTCGCCGCCGCCGTCACCGCCGAGCTCGCCAAGGGCGCCACCCCGCTCGAGGCGGCCCGGACCGCGAAGGCCGTGGTCACCAGCTCCATCGAGAACCGCCAGAAGGGCCACACCCCCTTCGACTCCGTCTACCAGGGCAAGTACCAGGGCTGACGGGTCCCGGGGCCGGGCAGGCGAATCGCCGCGCCGGGCCGCGTCGGGCCGCGGCGGGCAGAGCAGTTCGGGTCGGGTGACCGACAGGGCGCTCGGCCGCGGCTGCGGCGTGGTGATACGCGGCCGCAGCGCGGGGAGACGGGCCCGGAGCGGGCGGAGGAGCCGTGGGAGAGGTCCAGCAGACGGTCCCGGAACGGTCACGAATGCATCCCGACATCCGATCAGCGCTCCCCTCATGTGGACAGATGTCGCCGGGGGAAGCATTCTCGGAGCATGAACGAGCGCACCACGCCGCCCGACGCCGACGTCGCGGGTCAGGACCCGACCCGCCCCGAGGGGGCTCCCCGCACCGGCGAGCCCCTGATCTCCGTGCGCGGCGTCGACAAGCTCTTCGGCGACTTCCAGGCGCTGAAGGGCATCGACCTCGACATCCACCGCGGCGAGGTCGTCGCCCTGATCGGCGCCTCCGGCTCCGGCAAGTCGACCCTGTGCCGCTGCCTGAACCGGCTGGAGACCATCAGCGCCGGTGAGATCACCATCGACGGGGAGCGGCTGCCCGAGGAGGGCCGGGAGCTCACCCGCCTGCGCGCCGACGTCGGCATGGTGTTCCAGAGCTTCAACCTCTTCCCGCACCTCAAGGCGATCGACAACGTGACCCTCGGCCCGCGAAAGGTGCGCGGCGTGCCCAAGGCCGAAGCGGACCAGCAGGCGATGGAGCTGCTGGAGCGCGTGGGCCTCGCCGACAAGGCGAACTCCCTGCCCACGGCGCTGTCCGGAGGTCAGCAGCAGCGCGTGGCGATCGCCCGCGCACTGGCGATGAAGCCGAAGGCGCTGCTCTTCGACGAGCCGACCTCGGCCCTGGACCCTGAGGTGATCAACGAGGTCCTGGACGTCATGGCGGAGCTCGCGGAGGCAGGGATGACGATGCTCGTGGTCACCCACGAGATGGGCTTCGCCCGCCACGTCTGCGACCGCGTGGTCTACATGGACGCCGGCGAGATCGTCGAGGAGGGCGAGCCCGAGCAGTTCTTCACCGCTCCCCGCAGCGACCGCGCCAAGGCCTTCCTGTCCAAGATCCTCGCGCACTGACCCCGACCTCCGCACCCCCCTCCCGCACACCCCGACCCCCGCTCCGTCCGGAGCGCACGCAGAAACCGGAGAGACCCATGAACCCCACGAGCTTCCGCCCTCGCCGCCGGGCCGTCGTCGCCGCGGCGGCCGCCCTGCCCCTGGTGGGCCTGGCCGCCTGCGCCTCCGACACCGGTGACGGTCCCGACCTCGGCGGCGGCGCGGACGGCGGCTCCGACGGCGGCGGCGAGGGCTCGGCCTTCGCCGACGTGATCGCCTCCGGCCCCGTCGCCGCCGACGACGCGATCGCCGGCAGCGCCTGGGCCGCCGCGATCAAGGAGAAGGACCAGCTGATCCGCGGCGGCACCGTCGCCAACCAGGTCTTCTCCCTCGCCTCGACCACCGGCGGGCAGCCCACCGGCTTCGACGCGGGCATCACCCAGCTGCTGGCGAAGTACATCCTCGGCGAGGGCGGCGAGGAGAAGGTCGAGTACATCGACACCACCGTCGAGACCCGCGAGACGCTGGTGCAGAACGGGACCGTGGACTGCGTGATCGCGACCTACTCGATCACCCCCGAGCGCCTCGAGGTCATCGACTTCGCCGGCCCCTACTACCTCTCCGGCACCGCGGTCCAGGTCCGCACGGAGGACGCGGAGTCTATCTCCGGGCCCGAGGACCTCACCGGCAAGAAGGTGGTCACCCAGGCGAACTCGACCGGCATCCAGGCCGCGGAGGAGTTCATCCCGGACTACGACGCCTCCCTCGTCCAGACCCTCCCGGACAACGAGTCCTGCGTCGCCGCGCTCAAGCAGGGCCGGGCCGACGCCTACGTGCTCGACCAGGGCGTGCTGCTCGGCAACTCCGCCGCGGACCCCGAGGTCACCGTCGTGGGCGAGCCTTTCGTCGACGACCCCTACGGCGTAGGCCTCGCGAAGGATGCCGAGGGCGCGGTCGACTTCGTGAACACGTTCCTGCAGGAGATCATCGACTCCGGCGCCTGGGAACAGCTGTGGACCGCCACGATCGGCGAGGTCATGGACACCGAGGCCCCCGAGCCGCCCACCCCCGGCGACCTCCCCTCCTGATCGGCTGAGCCGCCCGGCCGACGGGCGGGCCGCCGGCCCGGCGGCCGATGAGCCGCCCGCAGGCAGGCCGCCGGCCCGTCGGCCGTCCCTGATCCCCAGTCCCCGATCGCACCGAGAGGCCCCAGATGGACGCCATCCGCGAGAACATCCCGCTGCTGCTGCAGGGCATCGGGACGACCGTCGCCCTGACGGTGCTCGGCTACGTGTTCGCGCTCGTCGTCGGCACCGTGATGGCGGTGGCGAGGGTCAGCCCGATCCCGCCGCTGCGCTGGGCGGCGACCGTGTACGTCGAGATCTTCCGCAACATCCCGCTGCTGAGCCTGCTGATCCTCATCTCCTTCGGCCTGCCGGACGTGGGGCTGCGCCTGCCCTACTTCTGGTGCGGCGTGCTGGGACTGACGCTCTCGTCGGCCGCGTTCGTGTGCGAGAACGTGCGCTCGGGCATCAACACCGTGCCCGTCGGCCATGCCGAGGCGGCCCGATCGATCGGGCTCGGGTTCTTCGGCACGCTGCGCTACGTGGTGCTGCCGCAGGCGTTCCGGTCCATGGTGCAGCCGCTGGTCAACGTATTCATCGGCACCGTGATCGGCTCGGCGCTGTGCTCGGCGATCGCGGTGCAGGAGGTCACCTGGGTGACGCAGACGCTGAACATCCGCTACGCCCAGGCGGTGCTGATGTTCCTCATCGCCGGCGCCGTCTATCTCGTCCTCTCCCTCGGCGGTGCGGCGATCGGCGGGGCGATCGAGCGGGCCGTGTCCCCGGGCGGTCGCGACCGCTCGCGCGCGAGCAAGGCGCTCGACGTGACGGCAGGAGCCCAGGCATGATCGCGCGTCGACGAACTGCGAGGAACGAGCGGGAGGAGATGCGCTCGATGGGTTCCGCGCGTCGACGAACTGCGAGGAACGAGCGGGAGGAGATGCGCTCGATGGGTTCCGCGCGTCGACGAACTGCGAGGAACGAGCGGGAGGAGATGCGCTGATGAGCACGAGCGCCACCCAGGTCCTCTTCGACGCGCCCGGTCCGAAGGGTCGTCGGCGCATCCTGCTGCTGTCGGTCCTCAGCGTGGTCGCGATCCTCGCGCTGCTCGCCGGGGCGCTGTGGCAGTTCCAGTCCAACGGCCAGCTCGATCCGGGCAAGTGGATCGTCTACCTGCGGGTGGACTACCTCGCCTTCCTCGGCCAGGGCCTGTGGGGAACCCTCAAGGTCACGGCGCTCGCCGCCGTGGTCGCCTTCCCGCTCGGCCTGCTGCTGGCCCTGGCGCGCCTGTCCCGCTTCCGGGTGCTGAGCACGCTCGCAGCGGTGTGGATCGAGTTCTACCGCGGCATTCCGATGCTGCTGGTGGTCTACGCGTTCCTGCTGGCCCTGCCCGCCTTCGGCGTGACCTTCCCGCGGTTCTGGATGCTGGTGATCCCGATGATCCTCGTCTCCTCCGCCACCACGGCCGAGGTGTTCCGCGCCGGGATCAACGCCGTGGACCGCGGACAGCACGAGGCGGCCGCCGCGATCGGGCTCTCGCGCCGCGATGCGATGACCTCCGTGATCCTGCCGCAGGCGGTGCGCCTGGTGCTGCCGAGCCTCATCCTCGCCCTGGTCACGCTGCTGAAGGACTCCACGCTCGGCTACGTGGTCAGCTACAACGAGCTGCAGTTCCAGGGCAAGACGCTCGTGTCGATCACCCGCTATCTCGTGCAGACCTACCTGGTGGTCTCGGTGATCTACATCGTCATCAACTTCCTGCTCACCCGGATCGCTCTCGCGCTGGACGCGCGGATGAAGGCCCGCGCGGCCGCGGGCTGAGCGCAGAAGGAGTAGCCCCATGTGCCGTCTGCTCGGCGTCGTCTCCCGCGGCGCGCTCCCGCTGCCCGAGGCGGTGCCCGACGAGCTGCCGCTGTTCACGGCCCTCTCCGAGCGGCACAAGGACGGCTGGGGCGTGGCCTCCTACCCCGCGGGCTCGGGGGCCGACGGGGGCGACGACCCCGCCCCGATGCTCCCGCTGCTGCGCCGCGGCACCGACACCGCCCTCGCCTCGAACGACTACGGGGACGCGGTCGCGGAGGCGCGCGGCGAGGTGATCGTGGTGCACCTGCGTCGGGCGAGCGTGGGCCTCGCGCTGACCCCCGAGAACACCCACCCCTTCGTCGAGGGGGAGATGACCTTCAGCCACAACGGCCAGTTCGACCTCTCCGACGAGCTGCGCGAGCGGATCCTCGCCCGCGGCGGCCGCACCCCGCTCGGCACCACCGACTCCGAGCTGTTCCTCGCGCTGATCACCGCCTGGGCGGGCGAGCTCCCGCCGCGGGAGGGGCAGACGGACTGGGCGCCCGCGATCCAGCACGCGGCCGCCGAGCTCACCGCGCTGACCACGGAGCTCTTCGGCCGCCCGCCCGAGTCGCTGAACTGCCTGCTCACCACGCCCGGCACGCTCGTCGCCTTCGCCCAGCACGACCCGCCCCAGGCCCCGGCCGATCAGCCGGCGGAGGTGTACGACCTGCGCTGGCGCGCCGACCACGACCGGGTGCTCGTCTCCTCGACCGGCTACCCGCAGGCGGGCTTCGCGACCCTCACACAGGGGGCGGCGCTGACCGTGCACCGCGGCAGCCTCCGCGTCGAGGAGAATCCGCCGCTGGGTCGGTGGACGCGGCGGACCGAACGGCCTGGCGCGACCCCGCGCGTCAGGCCACTCGATAGGGTTGGTCCCTCCGGCAGTGACAGCTCGTCGGCCCGACCGCCCTGGGAGGCCCCGTGATCGGTTTCGAGAACGTCCGCAAGGAGTATCCGGGCGGCACGCTCGCAGTCGAGGACTTCACCCTCGAGATCGCCTCCCACGAGGCGGTCGCGCTCGTGGGCACCTCCGGCTCCGGCAAGACCACCCTCATGCGCATGATCAACCGGATGGTCGACCCCACCTCTGGACGCGTCACGATCGACGGCGAGGACGTCGCGGGGATGGATCCCGTGGCGCTGCGCCGCTCCATCGGCTACGTCATGCAGGCCTCGGGCCTGCTGCCCCATCGCACCGTGCTGGACAACATCACCACCGTCCCCGTGCTGCGCGGCACCGCGAAGGGCGCCGCGCGCGAACGGGCCCGCGAGCTCATGGACACCGTGGGCCTCGACCCGGAGCTCGCCTCCCGCTATCCGGCCCAGCTCTCCGGCGGCCAGCAGCAGCGCGTCGGCGTCGCCCGCGGCCTCGCCGCCGACCCGAACATCCTGCTCATGGACGAGCCCTTCGGCGCCGTCGACCCGATCGTGCGCGAGGAGCTGCAGAGCGAGCTGCAGCGCCTCCAGCGCGAGCTGCGCAAGACGATCGTCTTCGTCACCCACGACATCGACGAGGCCTTCCGCATCGGCGACCGCGTCGTGATCCTCCGCCCCGGCGGCCGGATCGCCCAGGTCGGCACCCCGCAGGAGATCCTCGCCGACCCGGCCGACGACTTTGTGGCCAGCTTCGTCGGCGCCGACCGCGGCACCCGCACCCTGCACGTCGAGCATGTCGACGGCCGCGACGTCGTCGTCGACGCGGACGGACGCGCTGCCGGGGTGCTCGCCGGCGCTCCCGCAGCCGACGGGGGACGCGAGGGCGAGCGCGGGCAGGAGCGGCCCCGGTGAGCTGGGTCCTCGACAATCTCGACGTGATCGCGGGATACACCGGCGCGCACCTGGTCCAGGCGCTGCCGCCGATCCTGCTCGCCTTCGCGCTCTCCCTGCCGCTGGCGAAGCTCGCGAACTCCCGCGGCTGGCTGCGCACCGGCGTGACCACCACCTCCGGGCTGATGTACGCGATCCCGTCCCTGCCGCTGTTCGTGCTGCTGCCGGGCTTGATCGGCACCGGCGTGCGCAGTCCGCTGAACATCGTCGTCGCCCTGACCCTCTACGGCCTCGCGCTCATGGTCCCCACCGCCTCCGACGGCTTCCGCTCCGTCTCCCGCGACGTGCTCGGCTCCGCGACGGCCCAGGGCTTCGCCCCGGCCGCCCGCTTCTGGCGGGTCGAGCTGCCGCTGGCCGGGCCGGTGCTGCTGGGCGGGGTGCGGGTCGTCGCGGTCAGCACGATCTCGCTGGTCACCGTCGGCGGTGTGCTCGGCGTGCCGAGCCTGGGGATGCTGTTCGTGGACGGGGTGCGGCGCGGGATCGTCGCCGAGATCGCCGCCGGCGTCGTCGCGACCGCCGCCCTCGCGCTGCTCATCGATGCGCTGCTGGTGCTGCTGGGCCGCCTGCTGATGCCCTGGCACCGCGGGCGGAAGGAGGGCAGGCCGTGAACGAGAACCCCTTCGCCGGAGCCCTCGAGTGGCTCTCCGACCCGGCGCGCTGGACCGGGCCGTCCGGGATCCCCGTCCGTGCCGCCGAGCATCTCGGCTACACAGCACTCGGCGTGCTGGTCGCGGCGCTGATCGCCGTGCCCGTCGGGCTGTACGTCGGCCACACCGGCCGGTTCAAGGGCCTCGCCGTCGGCGCCGCGGGCGTGGCCCGCGCCCTGCCCACCCTGGGGCTGGTGACCCTGTTCGCGCTGCTGGTGGGGATCGGGCTCACCGCGCCGCTGCTCTCCTTCGTGATCCTGGCGATCCCGTCGCTGCTGGCCGGGGCCTACTCCGCCGTCGAGTCCGCAGATCCAGCGACAGTCGACGCCGCCCGCGCCCAGGGCATGACCGAATGGCAGATCCTCACCCGGGTCGAGCTCCCGCTGGGGATGCCGCTGCTGGTGGGCGGGGTGCGCGGCGCGACCGTGCAGGTCGTCGCCACTGCCATGCTCGCCGCCTATGTGGGCAGCGGCGGCCTGGGCCGGTACATCTTCCAGGGCCTCGGCTCGCAGGACTACCCGCAGATGATCGCCGGGTCCCTGCTGGTCATCGTGCTCGCCCTCGTGCTCGACCTGGCCCTGCTGCTGCTCCAGCGCGCCACCGCACCGCGCGGGACGGCCGCCGCATGAGTCCCGACTGTTCCCTCCCCGCCGCACGCTCCGTCCGACCTCACCTCCCAGGAGAACCCTCATGAGCATCCACAGCACCCGTCGTCACCTGCTGGGCGCCCTCGGCGCGGGCGGGCTCGCCCTCGGCGCCGCGGCCTGCGGCAGCTCCGACCCCTTCGAGGAGGACGGCGGCTCCGGCGCCGCCGGCTCCGACGGCGGCGGCGAGGCCCCCGCGGGCACGCTCGCCATCGGCTCCCAGGCCTACTACTCCAACGAGATCATCGCCGAGCTGTTCGCGCAGGTGCTCGAGAAGGCGGGATTCACCGTCGACCGCCAGTACCAGATCGGCCAGCGCGAGGTGTACATGCCCGAGCTCGAGGCCGGGTCGCTGGACCTGCTGCCTGAGTACCTCGGGAACCTCCTGCAGCACTACCAGCCCGACGCGGGCTCCGCGAGCCCCGAGGAGATCAGCTCCTCCCTCGAGGAGGCCCTGCCGGAGGGGCTGCGCGTGCTGTCCTTCGCCGAGGCCTCCGACCAGGACTCGTACACCACCACCTCCGACTTCGCCTCCACGCACTCCCTCAGCGCGATCGGCGACCTCGCAGGCGTCGAGGAGGACCTGAAGATCGCCGCGAACAGCGAGTTCGAGACGCGGCCCTACGGTCCCGAGGGCGCGAAGGCGGTGTACGACGTGGACATCGCGGTGGTGCCCGTGGAGGACTCCGGCGGCCCGCTGACCGTCCAGGCCCTCCTGGACGGGGACGTCCAGCTCGCCGACATCTACAGCGCCGATCCCTCCATCGCCGAGAACGACCTGGTGGTGCTCGAGGACCCCGAGTCGATGATCCTGCCGCAGAACGTGGTCCCCGTCGTCTCCGAGAAGATCGACGAGCAGGCGGCCGAGGCGATCGAGGGCGTGATCGCCGAGCTCAGCGCCGACGACCTCGTCGAGCTGAACCGGCAGAGCGTCGTGGACCAGGCCTCCAGCGCCGACATCGCCACCGGCTGGCTGACGGAGAAGGGCCTGCTCTGATGCGCATCGTCCTCACCGGCGCGAGCGGGAAGGTGGGCGGCGAGGTCGCCCGCCTGCTCCACGGGGCCCCCGGGGTCACGCTGCGCCTGGTCGGCCGGAGCCTCGAACGCCTCCCCGCGCTCGAGGGCGTCGAGCAGGCGCAGGCCGGGTTCGGCGACGCGGACGCCTGCGCCGCCGCCTTCGACGGGGCCGACGCGCTGCTGCTGGTCTCCGCCGGCGAGGCCGCCGACCGGCTCGACCAGCACCGCACCGCGATCGACGCCGCGGCCCGGGCCGGGGTGCGGCACGTGGTCTACACGTCCTTCCTCGGCGCGTCCGACGACGCCGGCTTCACCCTCGCCCGCGACCACGGCGCGACCGAGGAGATGCTGCGCGGCTCGGGGATGGCCTGGACGTTCCTGCGCGACAGCTTCTACGCCGACGTGCTGCTCGACTTCGCCGGGGACGACCGGGTGATCCGCGGCCCGGGCGGCACAGGACGCTGCGCCTTTGTCGCGCGACGCGACGTGGCCGAGGTCGCCGCCCGGATCCTGCGCGACCCCGCCCCCTACGCCGGTCGGGCGCTGGACCTGACCGGCCCGGTCGCGGTCAGCCTCGCCGAGGCGGCGCTGCTGATGACGCGCGCGACGGGGGAGGAGTACGAGTACGTCGACGAGTCGACCGCCGAGGCCCGTGCTTCCCGTGCCCCCTACGGCGCACCGGACTGGCAGGTCGAGGCGTGGATCAGCACCTACACCGCGATCCGCGACGGCGAGCTCGATCTCGTCTCCGGGCACGTCCAGGAGGTCCTGGGGCGGGCACCGCTCGGCCTCGAGGAGGCGGTCGCCGACCCGCTGTGAGCGGGGGAGGGGCTCCTCAGCCCGGGCTCACCGCGCCGAGCCGGCGCGAGATCGCGTCGGCCGCGGCACGGGTCCGGGCGGCGAGCTCCGGGAGCTGCTCGGCCCCGGCGCGGTAGAACGGCGCCGCGAGGAGCACGGCGCCGGCGACCTCCCCGCGGTGGTCGCGCACCGGCGCGGCGAGGGAGACCTCGTCCTCGGAGGTCTCGCGGTCGTTGAGCGCGTACCCCTGCTCCCGCACCCGGGCGAGCCGCTCCATGTAGTCGCCGGTCTCCCAGCCCTCCTCGAGCCGGATCGTGCCGGCAACGACCAGGGCCTCCGCTTCGGCGGGCTCGAGGGCTGCCAGGAGCACCTGCACGGTCGAGCTCAGCGCCGTGCGGTAGTGGCTGCCGAGCACCGAGGTGTGCTTGATCTGATGTCGGCTCGGGACCTGCTCCACCGTCACCGACGCCGCGCCGTTCCAGACCGCGAGCGCGGAGGTCTCCCCGGTGCGCTCGGCGAGCTCCTGCAGGTCCTCGAGCGCGACCCGGCGCACGTCGAGCTCCGCCAGCAGCGGCCCGGCCACGGCGATCAGGCCCAGGCCCAGCCGGTAGCGGCGGGAGGCCTCGTCGCGCTCGACCACCCGCTCCTGCTCGAGGGTCGACAGGATCCGCGAGACGCTCGACTTGTGCAGGCCGACCTGCTCCGCGATCTCGGTGACGCCCTGCTGCGGATGCTCCACGGTGAAGCAGCGGATGATCCGCAGGACGTTGACGATGACGGAGGCGCCGCGGCCGCTCTCGGAGCGCTCCTGCTCGTTGGTGCTGGTCATCCTCGAATCCTATCGGCGCTGTCGTCCCCAGGGGCCTCGCCGCGGGAGACCGTGTCGGTGGAGGGCTCGTCGCGGGAGGCCGAAGCGGCGTCGCGTGCGGCGAGGGCCTTGCGGTACGAGCCGAAGGCGGTCATGTCGAAGTGCCCCGTCGGCCCCCATGCCACGAGCACCTGCAGCGGCTCGTCGCCCTCGCAGGCCAGGTCGTGCTCGATGCCGGCAGGGGCGCGCAGCGCATCCCCGGGACCCAGCAGATGCGTCTCGCCGTCCTGGCGGATGCGGGCCCGGCCGGAGAGGACCAGGTAGATCTCCTCGAGCGCCGGCTCGTCATGGGCGTGCATGCCCTCGTAGGCGCCTGGGGCGAGGGTCCAGGTCTGCAGCGCGACGGGCAGCTGCGAGCTGCGGGCGAAGTGATGGCGGATGCGCAGGTCGCCGGACCCCTTGTGCAGGGTGTGCGCGAATTCGTGCTCGCCGGCCCGCTCGACGGGCCCGTCGGGCTGGTCGGGGGCTGCGGGCCGGTGCTGCGGTGTCTCCGGGCTGCTCATGCGGGGCTCCTGGGGTCGGGGATCGGGCCGGCAGGCGGTGAAGATGGTCGTGAGACGGCTCAGGGCGTACCAGTACGCCTATGTAGGCGTAGTGGCACGCCCAGCGCCCGTGATCGACCATGACCGATCATGCCGCTCGGGTCGGGTCGGGTCGGGTCGGGTCGGGTCGGGTCGGGTCGGGTCGGCGCCGCACGTGCCGGGCGGACGCGGCGGGGACGAGGACGCCGGCCGGCATCGTCCGCGGGTGCGGTGATGTCGGCCGGCGTCCCCCGTGCCTGATCAGGCCGGGATGATGTTGTGCTCCGGGCCGAAGGGGAACTTCGTGATGTTCTCGGCGCCGTCCTCGCCGACCACGAGGATGTCGTGCTCGCGGTAGCCGCCCGCGCCGGGCTGGCCCTCGGGCACGGTGATCATCGGCTCCATCGAGACGACCATGCCCGGCTCGAGCACCGTGTCGATGTCCTCGCGCAGCTCCAGGCCGGCCTCGCGTCCGTAGTAGTGCGAGAGGACGCCGAAGGAGTGGCCGTAGCCGAAGGTGCGGTTCGGCAGCAGGCCGTAGCCGATGTAGATCTTGTTCAGCTCATGGGCGATGTCCTTGCACACGGCGCCGGGCTTGATCAGCTCGATGCCGGCGCGGTGCACCTCGACGTTGATGTTCCACAGACGCAGCGACTCCTCGTCGGGCTCGCCGAAGAACAGCGTGCGCTCGAGGGCGGTGTAGTAGCCGGTGGGCATCGGGAAGGCGTTCAGCGACAGGATGTCGTGCTCCTGCACCTTCCGCGTGGTGGCCCAGTTGTGGGCGCCGTCGGTGTTGATGCCGGACTGGAACCACACCCAGGTGTCGCGCACCTCGCGGTGCGGGAAGGTCTTCGCGATCTCGCGGGTCATGGCCTCGGTGCCGGCCAGCGCCACCTCGAACTCCTGCACACCGGCGTGGACGGCGTTCTTGATCGCCTCGCCGCCGATGTCGCCGATCCGCGCGCTCTCCTTGATCACCGCGATCTCCTCGGCGGACTTGATCATGCGCTGGCGCATCGCGTCCTGGGAGACGTCGACCAGCTCGGCGCCGGGGAAGGCGTCCTGGAGGCGGCGGAGGATCTGCAGCGTGACGGTGTCGTCCTCGATGCCCAGGCGCTTCGGGTCGGTGATCCCGCGCTGGGCCAGGGCCTGCTGGAGCGCGTAGTAGAAGTTGTCGCGGTTCCAGTCGGTGTAGACGATGTTCTCGCCGTAGCTGGTGCGCCAGGGCATGCCCGCGTCGATGTTCGCGGTGATGGTGCAGGTGTCGTCGGCGGTGACGACCATGCCGTAGGAGCGTCCGAAGTACGTGAACAGGAAGTCCGAGGAGTACTTGATTCCCTGGTAGCTGGTGAGGATCACGGCGTCGAGGTTCTTCTCGGCCATGATCCTGCGCAGCCCGCTGAGGCGGCGCTCGAACTCGGCGTCGGAGAAGGTCAGCTGCTGCTTCTCGCCGTTGTGGAGGACCTTGAGGCGCTCGAGGTCGTTGACGGAGGTTGCGGTGGTCGCGGTCATGATTGTCTCCTTCGGCGGGGCACGGCACGGTACGTGGCCTTGGTGGTTGCCTTGAATGCAACCCTGTTGCGTCAGTGTTGCGCGTGAGGGGTGTCACGTCAAGCGGTTCGGGGAGGAAGTTGCTGACCCGTGATGGTGGGGCGGGCGGAGGCGGGATCGGCGATGCAGGCGGGGCCGACGGGGCCGCCGGTCGGACGACGAGCCCTGCCCCTCGCCCGAGGCGGACGCGGAGCGAGGCTCGTCGAGGTCAGAGCCCGAGCTCGGTGTGCAGCTCCGCGGCGAGGTCCGCGACGGTCTGCGTGAACAGCAGCTCGCCCTTCTCGGCGCTCGCGCCGTCGGGCGCCGAGAGGCAGCCGGTCTCCGGCGTCCGCTCGGGCACGACCGGCAGGCGGTCGAAGCGGTACGGCGCGGCGGGCGGATGGCTCACCGCGCGGTCCATGTGCACCAGCTCCGGCCGCAGGTGCAGCAACAGCGCGGTCTCCAGCACCCCGCCGTGCTCCACGTCCCAGCCGGGGAACCCGCCCGGGTAGACGACCTCGAGAGTCGGCGCAGAGACGTAGTCCCAGTAGGACAGCAGCATCACCGACTGCTCCGCGCCCGGGGCCAGGCCCAGGTCGCGCAGCGCCAGGTCCGCGCCCTCGTAGAGGAACTGCGTGTTCTCGTAGTGGCCGTTGAGCACCACCACGTGCCGCACGCCCTGGGCGAGCAGGCCCCGGATCAGCTGGCGCGCCTGGGCGATGAGCGTATCGGCGTCGAGGCTGAGCGTGCCGGGCAGGTGGTTCCCGCCGCCCGAGCGCTGCTGGGACTTGTATCCGAGCGTGAACGGCTCGAGCACCTTCGCCCCGGTCTGCTCGGCGACGGCGGTCGCGACCGCGGTGGAGAGGATCGCGTCGGTCCCCAGCGGCAGGTGCGGGCCGTGCTGCTCGAAGGCCCCGGTGGGCAGGATCGCGACGGCGCTCCCGCCGCCCACCCACTCCTCGTACTCCCGGGCGGTCATCGTCGCCAGGCGCACGGTGCGGGCGGGCCCGTCGGCCGACGAGGCGTCGGGCGTGGGTGGCTCTGTCATCGGTAGTCATCCCTTCGGTCGTCGTGCCGGCGTAACGTCTGCGGGGGCACGAAGGTGCCCTCGCCGACGCCGCGCTTGGGGTCGGGGATCCCGTCCTCGTCGACGAACTCGTCCTCGGGGCGGGGCTCGGGGTCGTTGATCTCGCGCTCGGTCCGCACGACTGCGGCGTTGCGGCTGCGCAGTCGCCGGATCAGGTTCGCGATCATCAGGATGATCACGAAGGAGAACGGGAAGGCGCCGATGATCGTGCCGGTCTGGACGGTGTCCACCACGGCCGCGCCGCCGAGGGACAGCAGCACCGCCGCGACGGTCGCGATCGAGATCACGAGCACCACGCGGAAGGCGGGGCCGGACTTCTTGGGGGCCGAGACGAACTCCGCCAGCGCGTAGGTGCCGGAGTCGAGGCTGGTCACGTAGTAGGTCGCGACCAGAACGGTCGCCATGATGATGAGCAGGATGCCGATGCCCGGCACCATCTCCAGCATCCGGAACAGCGCCACCGAGAGGTCCTCGTTCACTGCCTCGGAGATCACCAGGCCGTTCTGGTCGTCGTAGCGGATGCCGGCCGAGGCGATGACCGCGGTCCACACCATGACGATCAGAGAGGGCACGATGGTCACGCCGAGCACGAACTCGCGGAGCGTGCGGCCGCGGGAGATCCGGGCGATGAAGCCGGCGACGAAGGGCGAGAACGCGATCACCCAGCACCAGATGAACACGGTCCACGGGCCGTTCCAGAGCTCGTCCCAGGGGGCTCCGCTGCCGGCGGCCTCGGCCTCGGTCCAGAAGCTCATGGCCGGGAAGGAGGCGAAGAAGCCGCCGAAGGTCTGGAACATGTTCGAGAGGATGAAGATCGTCGGCCCGAAGACGAACACGCCGACCACCAGCACGATGCTGAGCACGGAGTTCAGCTCGCTGATCCGCTTCATGCCCTTGTTCACGCCCATGAAGGCGGAGATGGCGGTGAGCGTGCCGAGCACGACGATCACGATCATCCAGACCAGGGGGCCGGAGGTGACCCCGGTGAAGGCGTTCAGGCCCGAGGAGAACTGCATCGCCGCGAAGCCGAAGGAGGTCGCCAGCCCCAGCACGGTCGCGATGATCGCGAGCAGCTCGATGACCACGCCGGCGGGGCGGCGCACGGCCGCGGGGAGGATGTCGACGGTCGCCTCGCGGAAGGTGAGGGTCTTGCCGAGGTTGTGGTGCGAGTAGGCCAGGCAGATCGCGACCACGCAGTACATCGCCCAGGCGGTGGGTCCCCAGTGGAAGTAGGTCCAGATGATGCCGGACTGGCCGGCGTTGCCCATGTCCGAGGCCACCGGGGCGCCGTCGCGCAGCATCATCGGCTCGGCGAGGGACCAGAAGATCAGGCCCACGCCCTGCCCGCAGGCGAAGAGCATCGAGTACCAGGCGAAGTTGCCGTGGGCCGGCCGGGCCTTCGGGCCGCCCAGGCGGATGCGGCCCAGCGGGCTGATGCACAGCCACACGCAGACCGCCACGGCGATCAGCGAGTAGAGCACGAACCACCAGGTGAATCCGCCGGTGACGAAGGAGCGCAGGTTCGAGATGAGGTTCGCGGAGGCGTCGGGTGCGAGGATCACCGCGATGACGACGCCGACGATCAGCAGCGGCGGCAGCACCATGATGATCGTGCGGTCCAGCGCCGGGATCTGGAATCCGCGGAAGCGGGGGAGGTCGACCGTGCGCTCGTCGGCGCGGGAGGCGCCCTCGGGCGTCTCCGCCGCACCGTCGCGGTTCTCGGGCTCAGGGGGCGAGGACGGGTCCTCGGCGCCGGGATGGTTCGTCTCTGTGGTCGTCATGGGACACCCCTCGGGATGGTCGGTGCGGCCGGGCCTACGGCGATCGTTCTCGATCGCTCGACGGTCCGCGGGACTGATTCCCCTGCACTGTTGCGTTTACCGCAACGTGGTTGCTCAAGCATTCACGTGGCGGCGGTCACAGTCAAGGGGGTTCTGGGGCGCGGCGCGCCGCGCGACACCTGTGAGGCGCCCACGCGACGTGTCGGGCGCTCAGGGGGCGGCGAGCTGCTCCTGCTCCTCGCGGGCGGCCTGCTCCCGGGCGGCCTTCGGATCGTACGAGTCGCCCTGGAGGATCAACGCGACCAGCCCGAGCAGCGAGAGCCCCATGATCAGGAAGGCCGGCGAGTACGAGTTGTCCGTGACCGAGATCAGCCAGGTCGCGATGAACGGCGCGGTGCCGCCGAAGATCGCATTGCCGAAGTTGAAGGGGATCGCGAAGCCGGAGAGGCGCACCTGCGGCGGCACCGCCTCGACGAAGTAGACGGCGAAGGTCGAGTCGTTGAGGCTGAACAGCGCCACCAGCGAGATCTGGATCAGCAGCACGCCGAGGAAGCCGGACTGCCCCAGCAGCACGAAGGCCGGATAGCTCAGCAGGATGAACCCGATCGCGTTGATCAGCAGCAGTCGACGCCTGCCGAAGGTGTCCGAGAGCCAGGCGCCCACGAAGATCAGCGGCAGGTAGAGCACCAGCGCGAGCGAGAGGATCAGGCTGGACTGGAAGGCCGTCAGCCCCAGCTCCACCTCGATGTAGGTGGCCATGTAGGTGAGCACCAGGTAGTAGCCGCTCGCGTTCACGGCCATGATGAAGAGCATCCGCAGCATCGAGGGCCAGTGGCCCTTGATCAGCTCGAGCAGCGGCGCGGTCGCGACCGCCTCCTCCTGCTCCATCTGCTCGCGCACCGGCGAGTCGGAGACCTTGCGGCGGATCCAGCGCACCACGATCGTGAGCACCGCCGCGGCGAGGAACGGGATCCTCCAGCCCCACTCCTGCACGGCCTCCTCGGGCAGCAGGCCGTTCAGCAGCGAGGCCATCACCGACGCGCCGAGGAAGCCGGCCGACGTCGCGATCGGGACGGTCGAGACCCAGCGGGCGCGCTTGTGCGCCGGTGCGTGCTCGGCCAGCAGCACCGCCGCGCCCGAGTACTCGCCCGCGGCGCAGAAGCTCTGCAGCATCCGGGCCGCGAGCAGCAGGATCGGGGCGGCGAGCCCGATCGTGGCGTAGCCGGGCAGCACGCCGATGGCGAAGGTCGCCAGCCCCATGCCCACGATCGTGAGGGTGAGCGTGCGCTTCGGACCGATCTTGTCTCCGAAGTGGCCCCAGAACAGCCCGCCGATGGGGCGGACCAGGAACGACAGCGCGAAGACGCCGAAGGTCTGCATCAGCGCGATGCCCGGGTCGGTGCTCGGGAAGAACACCTGGGCGATGGTGGTGGCGAGATAGGCGTAGCTGGCGTACTCGAACCACTCGATGAACGTGCCCAGGCCGACGGTGCTGAGCGTCAGCCGGACCTGGCCGCGCGCGAGCCGTGTCGCCGCGGCCGCGGTCGCGTGGGAGGGGGTGCTGGACATCGGGGCTCCTGTCTGCCTCCCGCCGCCGGGAGGGGCCGTCGGCTCGCACGGGGCGACGCGGGAGGAGGTGCGCGCCGGCGAACTCGTAAGTTGCGTTCAGTACAACCGAGTTGCCAGAATGTCCTGTGGGATGGGTCACGTCAAGGGGATCGGCGGCCCGTGACCGTCTCGTTGCACGCCCGGCCGGATGCTGGCTTCAGAGCACCGTGCGGATGGAGGACTCGAACTCCGCGACGTGCTGCGTGACGAGCTCGGCGGCGCGGTCGTCGTTCCCCGCGAGTATCGCGTCGAGCATCTCCCGCAGCTCGGTGACGTGCGAGGTCAGGCCCGGTAGGCGGTGCATCGCCACGCACCAGATGCGGGTGGAGAGATTGTCCAGGCGCAGCAGGGTCTCGGCGAGATAGACGTTCCCGCAGGCGTGGTAGATCGCACGGTGCACGCTGACGTCGACCTGCAGGGCGTGGCGCGGGTCCGCGGTCTCGGGGTCGGCCTCGAGCGCGTCGAGGGAGCGCAGCGACTCCTCGAGGGCGGCGCGGGCCGAGGGATCCTGGTTCGCGGACGCGGCGCGGACCGCGACCGGCTCGAGCGCCGCGCGCACCTGGGTGATCGCCGCCAGCGCCGTGATGTCGACCGTGGTGGCGAAGGTGCCGCGGCGGGGATAGGTGACCACGAGGTGGTCGAGCTCGAGGTGCTTGATCGCCTCACGCACCGGGGTGCGGCCCACGCCGAGCCCCTCGGCGATCCGGCCCTCCTGGAGCGGCTCGCCCGGGGCGATCTCGAGCATGATCAGCCGGTCGCGCAGGGCCAGGTACGCCTGCTCGGCGAGCGAGGCGGGGGAGGTGCCGAGGGGCGTGGTCATCTCTGCTCCTGAGCGTCGGGGCGGCCGGTATTGACACCGGATGTGTCCCACCCTACAGTGAGCGAACAGTGATATATCAGTCACAGTCGACTGGTCGACACACGCTCCGTCCGGCCCTCCGCCGACGACGGCGCGCCCCGTCCCCCTCTGCGAAGGAACCCTCCATGGCCGACCTTCTTCCCGAGCATCCCGATTTCCTGTGGCACTCGCCCGAGCCGAGGTCCGGCTACGACGTCGTGATCGTCGGCGGCGGCGGCCACGGCCTCGCGGCCGCCTACTACCTGGCCTCCCGCCACGGCATCACGAACGTCGCCGTGCTCGAGCGCGGCTGGCTGGCCGGCGGCAACATGGCCCGCAACACCACGATCATCCGCTCGAACTACCTGTGGGACGAGTCGGCGATGATCTACGAGGCCTCGCTGAAGCTGTGGGAGCAGCTGCCCGAGGAGCTCGAGTACGACTTCCTGTTCAGCCAGCGCGGCGTGCTCAACCTCGACCACACCCTCGGCGACGTGCGCGGCTCCGTGCGCCGCGTCAACGCCAACAAGCTCAACGGCGTGGACGCCGAGTGGCTCGACCCGAAGCAGGTCAAGGAGGTCGTGCCGATCCTCAACATCTCCGAGGACATCCGCTACCCCGTCCTCGGCGGCACCTACCAGCCCCGCGCCGGCATCGCCAAGCACGACCACGTCGCCTGGGCGCTCGCCCGCAAGGCCGACGAGATGGGCGTGCACATCATCCAGAACTGCGAGGTCACCGAGGTGATCGTCGAGAACGGCCGCGCCGTCGGCGTCGAGACGACCCGCGGCCGGATCGACGCCGGGAAGGTCGCGCTCGCCGCGGCCGGGCACTCCACCGAGGTCTCCGAGACCGCCGGCGTGCGCCTCCCCGTCCAGTCCCGCCCCCTCCAGGCCCTGGTCAGCGAGCTGTTCGAGCCCGTCCATCCCGCCGTCGTGATGAGCAACCACGTGCACGTCTACGTCTCCCAGGCCCACAAGGGGGAGCTCGTGATGGGCGCGGGCGTGGACCAGTACAACGGCTACGGCCAGCGCGGCGCCTTCCACGTCGTCGAGGACCAGCTCGCCGCCGCCGTGGAGCTGTTCCCGATCTTCTCCCGGGCCCGCGTGCTGCGCACCTGGGGTGGGATCGTCGACGTCACCGCCGACGCCTCGCCGATCATCTCGAAGACCGAGGTGGACCAGCTGTACGTCAACTGCGGCTGGGGCACCGGCGGCTTCAAGGCCACCCCCGGCGCCGGCTTCGCCCTCGCGCACACGATCGCCAACGACGAGCCGCACGAGATCAATACGCCCTTCACCCTCGACCGCTTCGAGACGGGCCACCTCATCGACGAGCACGGCGCCGCCGGCGTCGCCCACTGACCGCGCCCCGGCGCCACGAACCCAGGAGGCCACCATGCTCCTCATCGACTGCCCCCACTGCGGGCCCCGCAACGAGGTCGAGTTCCACTACGGCGGCGAGGCCCACGTGCCCTACCCCGAGGACCCCTCGGCCCTCGACGACCGCGAGTGGTCCCGCTACCTCTTCTACCGCGCCAACACCAAGGGCATCCTCGCCGAGCGCTGGCAGCACTCGGCCGGCTGCCGCAAGTGGTTCAACGCCCTGCGCGACACCCGCACCTACCGCTTCGAGCGCATCTATCCGATGGGCTCCCCGCGCCCCGACCTGCCGGACCCCGAGAAGGTCCCGGCCGACGCCGCCGAGCCGGACCGCTTCGCCTCGATGACCACCACCGAGGGGCGCACCGACGGCTCCGTCGCCGACCCCTCCGCCGCCGGCACCGCCGCCGACGGCTCCACCCCTGCCCCCGAGGCTCGCACCGGGAACGAGGACGACCATGCCTGAGAACCAGACCCCCCGCCGCGGCCCCGCCCACGGGGTCGACCCCGCACGGCCCCTGACCCTCACGGTCGAGGGCGAGACGCTGCCCGCGCTCGCCGGCGACACCGTCGCCAGCGCCCTGCTGGCCGCCGGTCGTCTGGCCGTGGCCCCCTCGATCTACCTCGCCCGTCCCCGCGGCCTCATGGCCGCCGGCCTCGAGGAGACCAACGCCCTGATCACCGTCCACGACCGACGGGAGAACGGGACCGACGAGTCGATGCTTCCGGCCACCGCGGTCGAGGCCGTCGACGGGCTCGAGGCGAGCCTGCTCAGCGGGCTCGGCACGCTCGACCCGCGCGAGGACCACGCCTACTACGACCACAAGCACGTCCACACCGACGTGCTCGTCGTCGGCGCCGGCCCCGCCGGGCTCGCCGCCGCCCGTGAGGCGGCCCGCTCCGGCGCCCGCGTCATGCTTCTGGACGAGCAGCCCCTCGCCGGCGGCTCGCTGCTGTCCTCTCGGGGCCTGCGGATCGACGACCAGGACGCCATGGACTGGGTCGACGCGACCGTCGCCGAGCTGCGCCGCACCGAGGACGTCACCGTGCTCGAGCGCACGAACGTCTTCGGCAGCTACGACTCGAACTACATCACCGCCCTGCAGAAGCGCACCGACCACCTCGGACTCCCCGCGGAGGGTGCGGACGGCGGCCGTCCCGGCGTCTCCCGCCAGCGCGTCTGGCACATCCGCGCGAAGCAGGTCGTGCTCGCCCCCGGCGCGATGGACCGCCCCGTCGTGTTCGCGCACAACGACCGCCCGGGCGTCATGCTCGCCGCGGCCGTGCAGACCTACCTCAACCGCTTCGGCGTCGCCGCGGGCGAGGACGTCGCGGTGCTGACCACGAACGACTCCGCCTGGGAGCTCGTCGCGGATCTGCACGACGCGGGCGTGCGCCTGCCCGTCGTGCTCGACTCCCGCCCCGAGCCCAGCGCCCGTGCCGCGGCCGTCCTCGAGGCGACCGGCGTCGACGCCCGCTTCGGCTGGTCCGTCGTGGACACCGTCGGCGGCGGCGACGGGGACCGCCTCACCGCGGTGCAGATCGCGCCGCTGGGCGCCGACGGCGAGATCGCCGGCGAGGTCGAGACCGTCGCCGCGGACCTGCTCGCCGTCTCCGGCGGGCTCTCCCCGCTCGTGCACCTGCACTCCCAGCGCCAGGGTCGGATCCAGTACGACGAGGCGCTGACCTCGTTCGTCGCCGTCCCCTCGGTCGAGGACCAGCACCTGGCCGGCTCCGTGCTCGGCACCGCCGACCTCGCGGGCGCCCTCTCCCAGGGCGCCGAGGCCGGGGCCGCCGCCGCGACCGCCGCCGGATACCCGATCACGGCGAAGGCCCCGCAGGCCGAGGCGTCGGCCCCCGTGGCGCCGGCCCGGCCGCTGTGGCTCGTGCCCAGCCCCGACAGCGGTCTCGTCTCCGCGGCGACCGAGGACCCCGAGCGCTGGCGAGAGCACTTCGTGGACCTGCAGCGCGACCAGACCGTGCGCGACGTGCTGCGCGCGCTGGGCGCGGGCATGCGCGCCGTCGAGCACGTCAAGCGCTTTACCTCGATCAGCACCGGCGCCGATCAGGGCAAGACCTCCGGCGTCGCCGCGATCGGCGTGATGAGCGTGCTGCTGGGGGAGGAGGACCTCGGCGGCATCGGCACCACCACCTACCGGGCGCCCTACGCCCCGGTGAGCTTCGCCGCCCTCGCCGGACGCCGCCGCGGGCAGATGTTCGACCCCGCCCGCATCACCTCCATCCACCAGTGGCATCTCGAGCACGGCGCCGTCTGGGAGGACGTGGGCCAGTGGAAGCGCCCGCGGTACTTCCCGCAGGGCGAGGAGGACATGGACGCGGCGGTGCTGCGCGAGTGCGCCGGCGTGCGCGACTCCGTCGGCATGATGGACGGCACCACCCTCGGCAAGATCGAGATCCGCGGCGCGGATGCGGCGCGGTTCCTCAACCGCATGTACACCAACGGCTTCCTCAAGCTGCCGGTCGGCAAGGGCCGCTACGGCGTGATGTGCGGACCCGACGGCATGATCATGGACGACGGCGTCACGCTGCGCGTGGCCGACGACCACTTCTTCATGACCACCACGACCTCGGGCGCCGCCGCGGTGCTCGACCACCTCGAGGAGTGGCACCAGACGGAGTGGCCGGAGCTGGACGTGTCCATGACGTCGGTGACCGAGCAGTGGGCCACGATCACCGTCGCCGGCCCCCGCTCCCGCGACGTGATCGCGAAGGTCGCCCCCGACCTCGACGTCTCCCAGGAGGCGTTCGGGTTCATGGAGTTCCGCGACACGGTCCTGGCCAGCGGCATCCCGGCCCGGATCCCGCGGATCTCGTTCTCCGGCGAGCTCGCCTTCGAGATCAACGTCGACGCCTTCTACGGGCGGACCGTGTGGGAGGCCGTGCACGAGGCCGGCCAGGAGTTCGGCATCGTCGTCTACGGCACCGAGACCATGCACGTGCTGCGCGCCGAGAAGGGCCTGATCATCGTCGGCCAGGACACCGACGGCACGATCACCCCGCAGGACGCGAACATGTCGTGGATCATCGGCGCGAAGAAGAAGGACTTCGTGGGCAAGCGGTCCCTGGACCGCCCGGACTCCGTGCGCGAGGACCGCCGCCAGCTCGTCGGCCTGCTCAGCGACGACGGCACCACGCGCCTCGAGGAGGGCGCGCAGATCGTCGACGCCAGCACCCCGATCACGCCCGAGGACGGGCCCGTGCCGATGATCGGCTGGGTCTCCTCCTCGTACCTCTCGGCGGCTCTCGACCAGCCGTTCGCGCTCGCCCTGGTCGACGGCGGCCTCGGCCGCATCGGCGAGAAGGTCCGCTCCCCGCAGGGGGACCGGATCATCGACCTGACCATCACCTCTCCCGTGCTCGTCGACCCCGAAGGAGCCCGCCGTGACGGCTGACAGCACCACCCTGACCACCTCGATGGACGTCCTGGAGCCGCTTCGCGCGGCCCCCGCCCGCCATCTGGCCGACCTGATGGAGGGCGCCGCCGTCACCGGGGCGCGCGCCGTGACCCTGCGCGAGCACGAGTTCGCCGTGCAGATCGGCCTGCGGGCCGTGCCCGGCGAGCAGGGCGCGACGGCGCTCGAGTCCGTGCTCGGCGTGCCGCTGCCGACGGCGCACGGCGAGGTGACCGGCGACCTGGACGGCCTGCACGTCCTGCGCCTCTCGCCGGACGAGTTCCTCGCCGTGGACGTCTCCCGCCGGCAGGAGCCCGGCGTCGAGGCGCCGTACCAGGAGGCGCTCGAGGAAGGGGTCCCTGGGCAGGCCGTGGACCTCTCCGCCAACCGCACCGTGCTGGTGCTCGAGGGCCCCGGTGCCCGCGAGGTGCTCGAGAAGAGCGTCGCGCTGGACCTGCACCCGCGCGTGTTCGGCGTCGGCCGGGCCGAGGCGACGCTGCTGAGCACCATCCCGGTGGTGCTCGTGCGCAGCGGCGAGGAGACCTGGCGGATCCTGCCCCGCGCCTCCTTCGCGGACCACATGGTCCGCTGGCTCGTCGACGGCATGACGGAGCTCGGCTCCGCCTGCCCGGAGGAGGAGTCCGCGCAGCGCTCGGTGCGCCCCGCCCAGCACGCCTGAGCTCGCCCGCGGCACGGCGCGAGGGGCCGACGGGATCCGTCCGTCGGCCCCTCGCGCCGTGCCCGGCCGTCCCTGCGCCGCGGTGAGCAGGGAGTTCGACCGCCCGGTCGTCGCGGCGTGACATCACGGAGCTTCCGCGGCAGGGTGGAGGGATGAACACAGAGCAGACCCATCTGACCGTCACCCGCACGATCGACGCCCCCTCGAAGGACATCTTCGGCGTGCTGACGCTCCCCGCGCGCCACCACGAGTTCGACGGCTCTGGCTTCGTCCGCGCCGCCGACGACACCGAGCGGATCACCGCCGCGGGCGAGAAGTTCGTGATGAACATGCACGGCGACCACATGGGCGGCGACTACCGAACCCACAACTTCGTCACCGCATACGACGAGAACAAGATGGTGGGCTGGAAGCCGGCTCCCGAGGGGGAGGACGGCAGCGCCCCCGAGGGCCCGAAGGGCTGGGAGTGGCTCTACGAGCTCACCCCGCAGGGCTCGGACGCGACCGAGGTGTCGCTGACCTACAGCTGGTCCGACGTCACCGATCCCGAGCTGCTCAAGCAGATCCGCTTCCCGATGATCCCCGAGGAGGATCTCGAGCAGTCGCTGAACCTGCTCGCCGCCGCGGTCACGAAGGACTGATCGCGCAGGACGCCCGCCCTCCTGCCGGGGCGGGCGGCCTCGTGCGCGCAGGCCGCCCGCACCCGTCGGCCGGAGGAGGAGCCTCGCCCGAGCCGCCGATCTCTGGCACGCTTCGTGCAGACGGCGACGACGCCGCCCCGACTCGAGGAGCACCGCCATGGCCGACGCACAGTCCCTCCCCGCCGACGCCCCCGTCCCCGACGAGATCGTGCACAGCGTGCTGATCGACGCGAGCGCGGAGAAGGTGTTCGCGGTCGTCCGCGAACCCGGCTGGTTCATCAACGACGGCGAGTACCGCGAGCACGAGATCACCACGTCGGGCCCGGTCACGCACGTGGTCGATCCCGTCCACGGCAGCTTCCAGCTCGCGATCGAGGCGCATGAGCCGCCGAACCGCGTCGCGTTCCGCTGGCTCGGAGGCGGGCTCGGCGAGATCTCCGACGCCCCGAACAACACCGTCGAGTTCGTCATCGACCCCGCCGGCACCGCGGCCCGGAACCGTGTGCGGCTGACCGTGCGCGAGCGAGGATTCGCGAAGCTGGGCCTGGACGAGGCGGTGCGGCGGCGCAACTACGAGGAGAACCTCCACGGCTGGCAGCTGGAGCTCGACCTCGCCAAGCGCCTTGCGGAGAACGGTCGCAACGGCACCGGTGCGTCGGTACCCGGCGAAGACGCCCACGGCTGAGGGCACGCCGCACCGCAGGTGGGAGGGCTATCCTCGAGGGATGGGCAGGGTCACCGACAGCACGCGGATCCGCACCGTCCGGGTGCGGGACGGGAAGCTCTACGCCGGACGCAAGGGCGACCATGTCGCCGTCGAGGAGCCGCTGGACATCCGCCTGAACGGGCAGCAGCTCTCCCTCACCATGCGCACCCCCGGCAACGACGTCGAGCTGATCCACGGCTTCCTGCACGCGGAGGGCCTGATCCGTGACCGCGAGGACGTGGCCGAGGCCCGCTACTGCGACGGAGCCGTCGTCGACGCCGGCAGCGGATTCGCCCAGAACACCTACAACGTCATGGACTTCACGACCACCCGACCGCAGCTGCTGCCGCAGGTCGCCCGCGCCTTCACCACCACCTCCGCCTGCGGGGTGTGCGGCGCAGAGAGCATCGACGCCGTCCGGCAGAAGAGCCGGTACACGCTGCTGCAGTCCTGGGTGGCGGACCCGCACGTGATCCTCCGCGCCGCCCGCGAGCTCTCCGACCAGCAGGCCGTCTTCGCCCGCACCGGCGGCGTCCATGCCGCCGCGCTCGTGGACCTCGAAGGGAACCTGCTCGTTGTCCGGGAGGACGTCGGCCGGCACAACGCGGTCGACAAGGTCATCGGCTGGGCCCTGCTCGAGGACCGCCTGCCGCTGCGGGACTGCTTCCTGCTGGTCTCCTCCCGGGCCAGCTTCGAGATCGTCCAGAAGGCCTGCATGGCCGGGATCCCGCTGGTGGCCTGCGTCTCCGCCGCGAGCTCCCTCGCCGTCGAGACCGCCCGCGAGTTCGGCCAGACGCTCGTGGGTTTCACCCGCGCGGGGGACGACGGGGACGGCCGCATGAACCTCTACACCCACCCCGAGCGCCTCGACCTCTCCGCCGCCGAGGGCTGACAGACAAGGGGTCCGGCCTGCTCCTGCGATCTGGCCTGACCGGATCGCTCGGGCCCGTCGTCGGCCGGGCCCGTCGGCCGGGGCCCGATGGTCGACTCTGCGTCTCCGTGCCCGGTAGAGTGCGGCGGTGAACAGCGACGACGCCGCCCTCCAGCAGTACTGGGCCGAGGCCCGCACCGCCCGACCCGAGCTGCCCGAGCAGAGGCCGGAGGCCTGGGCGTTCGGTGCCACCCCTGAGCACGCCGACGGGCTGCTCCGCCTCGTGCTCGACGGCGTGAAGACGGGGACCGCCTCCTCGCTTCGGGACTACGAGGCCGACGGGGACCCGCTCCCGGAGGTCGGCGAGCTGTCCATCATCCTCGACGGCAGCGGCGCGCCCCGCGCGGTGCTGGAGACCACGGAGGTCGTGACCGTCCCCTTCGACCAGGTCACCGGCGAGCACGCCCACGCCGAGGGGGAGGGCGACCGGACCCTCGCGGCCTGGCGGCAGATCCACGAGCGCTTCTGGACCGAGCACTCCGACGGCGGCTTCGCCCCGGACATGCCCGTCGTCTGCGAGCGCTTCCGCCTGATCCACTCCCGCTGACCGCATGATCACTCGGGTGATTGCCTGATCCCCGCCGGCGGCCGCTCGCCCCGCCGTCCGGCAGCCCTTCCCGACCGCGTCGCCCCGCCCGGGCGCCGACCGGTCGCGATCGAGACGTGGATCTGTGTCGTCATTCGCCGCCATACCGACACATAGCCACGTCTCGGCGTCGCGAGGATGGGAGCCGGAGGACGGCGTCGTGGGGCTGGGGCAGGGCAGCGGTGCTGCCGTGCAGAGCAGGGCGGGTCGCCTCAGCGCAGGGCCAGCAGCGCCGTGGCGGTGACCGCGTCGATGACCAGGTCCGTCGCGACCCCGGCCCGCAGTGCCGCCCGCAACGGCAGCGCCTTGCGGGAGCCGGAGGCGACTAGCAGGCGGCGGGGGATCCGGGCCAGCCGGTCCGGGGCGGTGCCCGATCCGCGCGCGTTCATGGCGATGTCGCGGAAGGTGCCGTCGGCCCGCAGGAACACGGTGCACACATCGCCCACCGCGCCGTCGGCCCGCAGCGAGCGCAGGTCCGCGGCCGTGAGGTAGTTGTGGGTGTAGACGTGGCTGGGGACCTCCGCGTCGAAGGCGCCGACGCTGAACACTGCGACCGTGGCCTGCGTCTGCGTCTCCAGCACCCGCTGCACCGAGCGCTCGTGCCACATGGCCTCGCGCGTGGCGGCGTAGTCGAAGAAGGCCGGGACCGGGAACTGGTGCACCGTCGCGTCCCATCGCTCCGCCGCGCGGGCGAGCACGGTCGCGATATAGGTCAGGCCCGAGCCCTCGACGTTGATCGCGCCGTTGAGCTGCACGATCCGCATCCCCGGCACGGGGCGGGGCCGCACCGTGCCCAGCAGTGCCGCGACCGTCGTGCCCCAGGCGATGCCGAGCGTGGAGCCGGGCTCGAGCATCTGATCGAGCAGCTCCGCGGCCTCCTCGACCACGGCGGCGAGGCGGTCGCGCTGATCGCTCTCGGGCGGATCCGGCACCACGTGCACCTTCACCCCGTACTGGCGGGCGATGCGTCGTCCGAGGTCCTCGACGCGATGCGCCTCGGGCGGGCGCAGGGTGATCTGGACCAGGCCGGCCTCGCGCGCGTCCCGCAGCATTCGTGACACGGTCGAGCGGGACACCCCGAGCTCTCCGGCGATCGCCTCCATGGTCTGGCTCTGCCCGTAGTACATCCGTGCAGCGGTGAAGAGGTCCTCGAGCCGGGAAGCGGGGGTCATGGACACCAGTCTTGCACGTTCGTGCACCTGGCTTGCGCGATGCTGCACGCCCGTCCCAGGATGGCCGTGTCACCGCCGCGGAGAGCGCGACGGGCCCGGCCGCGAGCGCCGGGATCACCAGGTGCCGATGCGAAGGAGCAGCCAGCGTGTCCGAACAGCAGCGATCCGCACTCACCCCCGAGGGCCGCGGCGAGCACCTCGCCCGCCTGCGCGCCACGACGGCCGAGAACCCGCTGGACGTCCTCATCGTCGGAGGCGGGGTGAACGGGGCGGGCGCCGCGTTCGACGCCGCCACCCGTGGCCTGTCCGTCGGCCTCGTGGAGTCCCACGACTGGGCCTCCGGCACATCCTCCCGCTCCTCCAAGCTCATGCACGGCGGCCTGCGCTACCTGCAGATGCTCGACTTCAAGCTGGTCGCCGAGGCTCTGCGCGAGCGCGATCTGCTGCTCGAGCACACCGCCCCGCACCTGGTGAAGCCGATCAAGTTCGTCTTCCCCTTCTTCAAGAAGGTCATCGACCGCGGCTTCATCGGCTCCGGCGTCATGCTCTACGACGCGATGCAGTCGGTGGGCCGCAAGCGCGCCGTCCCCTTCCACCGCCATCTCCTGCACGACAAGATGCTCGAGGTGTTCCCGGCACTCGACGGCGACAAGGCCGTCGGCGCGCTCGAGTACTACGACGCGCAGGTCGACGACGCCCGCTTCGTGATGATGCTGGTGCGCTCCGCCGCCCAGCTCGACGCCTCGGTCGCGAACTACACCACCGTCGTCGACTACCTCCACGAGGGCGAGCGTGTGGTCGGCGCCCGGGTGCGCGACGAGGAGAGCGGCGAGGAGTTCGACGTCCGCGCCCGCCACGTCATCCTCGCCGGCGGCGTCTGGACCCAGGAGCAGCAGGATCTCGCCGGGGCCGACGGCGGCCTCGAGGTCCTCGCCTCCAAGGGCATCCACGTCACCGTCGCCCGCGACCGGATCCCCGCCGTCCCCGACACCGGCATCATCACCCAGACCGAGAAGTCGGTGCTGTTCATCATCCCGTGGGACGAGTACTGGGTCATCGGCACCACCGACACCCCGTGGACCCAGGACCCCCGCGACGTGGGTGCCACCTCGGACGACATCGACTACGTCCTCGAGCACGCCAACGCCGTGCTCGCCGACGACCTCACCCGCGAGGACGTCATCGGCGTCTACTCGGGCCTCCGCCCCCTGCTGCAGCCCGTGAAGAAGGGCTCGGACAAGGGCTCGACCAAGGTCTCCCGCGAGCACACCGTCATGCAGGTCGAACCCGGCCTGAGCGCTATCGCGGGCGGCAAGTACACGACCTACCGCGTGATGGCCGAGGACGTCGTCGACTTCGCGATCAAGGACACCGAGCCCGGCCGCCCGTCGCTGACCCGCTCGGTCCCCGTCATCGGCGCGCAGGGCTACCAGGCGCTCGTGCGGGACAAGGCCGCGATCGGCCGACGGATCGGCGCGGACGAGATCCGCATGGACCGGCTCCTGTTCCGCTACGGCAGCCTGCTCACCGACGTGCTCGCCCTGATCGACGAGGATCCGTCCCTCGCCACCCCGCTCGAGCATGCCCCGCGCTACCTGCGCGCCGAGGTGGTCTATGCCGCCCGCGCCGAGGGGGCCCGGCATCTCGCCGACGTGCTCGAGCGCCGCACCCGCCTGGACTACGAGACCCGCGACCGCGGGGTCGCTGCGGCCGACGAGGTCGCCGCGCTGCTCGCGCCGGAGCTCGGCTGGGACGAGACGACCGTGCGCGCCGAGGTCGACGCCTACCGCGGGTACATCGAGGCCCGTCTCGCCGGGGAGGCCACCGCCTCCGACGCCGAGGCCGCCTCCCGCATCGCGGCCGCCGCGGAGGTGCCCGCTCGCGGCTGACCCAGAACTCCTCCCCGGTCGTGAACCGGCCGGGGAGGCCCTCCGCGGGCGACTCCGCCCGCGGACCATCGGCGGGCAGGACCCGCCCCTCTCCCCACCAACTGGATGCCACCGGTCCCGCAACGCTGCGGGACCGCTCGACGAGGAGGCCCCATGGCAACCATCTTTCTGTACGAGATCGCCGGAACGGCGATGCTCACCCTGCTCGGCGGCGGCGTCGTCGCCAACGCGATCCTCGGCAAGACGAAGGGCAACGGCGGCGGCTGGCTGATGATCAACTTCGGCTGGGGCCTCGCGGTCTTCGCCGGCGTGTACGTCGCCTACAAGACCGGCGCCCATCTGAACCCCGCGGTGACCCTCGGCCTGCTCTCCAGCGGCGCCGCGGAGTACGCCCCCGGGATCGCCGTCACCGTCGGCAACACGATCGCGTACCTCCTGGCGGAGATGATCGGCGCCTTCCTCGGCGCGATCGTCGCCTGGCTCGCGTACAAGACCCACTACGACCAGGAGACCGATGCCGGAACGATCCTCGGCACCTTCTCCACCGGTCCGGAGATCCGCTCCTACGGCTGGAACTTCGTCACCGAGGTCATCGCGACCTTCGTGCTGGTGTTCGTGATCATCATGTTCGGCAGCACGCCGAGCGGACTCGGACCCCTCGCGGTCGCGCTGCTGGTCGTCTCGATCGGCGCCTCCCTCGGCGGGCCCACCGGCTACGCCATCAACCCCGCCCGTGACCTCGGCCCCCGCCTCGCCCACGCGATCCTCCCGATCCCGCACAAGGGCGGCAGCGACTGGGGCTACTCGTGGGTCCCGATCGCCGGCCCGATCGTCGGCGGCGTCCTCGCGGGCCTGGCGAGCTTCGCCTTCTGACCCGACCCGCCGCTCCACCGCCGAGCGGTTCCCGTGCGCCGCGCGGGGCTGTCCGGCACCATGACCACCACCTGTTCATCACCACGAAGGAGTTCCGATGACCGACTCGACGAAGTACATCCTCTCGATCGACCAGGGCACCACCTCGACCCGCGCGATCGTCTTCGACCACGCCGGCCAGATCGTCTCGACCGGCCAGCAGGAGCACGAGCAGATCTTCCCCAGGTCCGGCTGGGTCGAGCACGACCCGATGGAGATCTGGCGCAACACCCGCTCCGTCGTCGGCTCCGCGCTGACCGGCGCGGACATCAACCGCCACCAGCTCGCCGCCGTCGGCATCACCAACCAGCGCGAGACCGCGGTGGTGTGGGACAGGAACACCGGCGAGCCCGTCTACAACGCGATCGTCTGGCAGGACACCCGCACCCAGAAGATCTGCGACCGCCTCGCCGGCGACGAGGGCGCCGACAAGTACAAGGAGCGCGTGGGCCTGCCGCTGGCGACCTACTTCTCCGGCCCCAAGATCGCCTGGATCCTCGAGAACGTCGACGGCGCGCGCGAGAGGGCCGAGGCCGGCGATCTGCTGTTCGGCAACACCGACTCCTGGCTGGTGTGGAACCTGACCGGCGGCGTCAACGGCGGCGTGCACGTCACCGACGTCACCAACGCCTCGCGCACCATGCTCATGAACATCGACACCCTCGACTGGAACGAGGACATCGCGAAGGACATGGGCATCCCGATGTCGATGCTCCCGGAGATCAAGTCCTCCTCCGAGGTGTACGGGCACGGCCGCAAGAACGATCTGCTCATCGACACCCCGATCGCCGGCATCCTCGGCGACCAGCAGGCCGCCACGTTCGGCCAGGCCTGCTTCGAGATCGGCATGGGCAAGAACACCTACGGCACCGGCAACTTCATGCTGGTCAACACCGGCGAGGACCTGGTGCGCAGCGAGAACGGGCTGCTCACCACCGTCGCCTACAAGATCGGCGAGAACAAGCCCGTCTACGCCCTCGAGGGCTCGGTCGCGGTGACCGGCTCGCTCGTGCAGTGGATCCGCGACAACCTCGGCCTGATCAAGGACGCCCCGGAGATCGAGGACCTCGCCAAGCAGGTCGACGACAACGGCGGCCTGTTCGTGGTCCCGGCGTTCTCGGGCCTGTTCGCCCCGCACTGGCGCTCCGACGCCCGCGGCGTGATGGTCGGCATGACCCGCTTCCACAACAAGAACCACATCGCCCGCGCGGTCCTGGAGGCCACGGCCTTCCAGTCCCGGGAGGTCCTCGATGCGGCGATCGCCGATGCGGCCTCGGAGGGCGTGGAGCTCACCGAGCTCAAGGTCGACGGTGGCATGGTCATGAACGAGACCCTCATGCAGTTCCAGGCCGACATCCTCGGAGTGCCCGTCGTGCGCCCGAAGGTCATCGAGACCACCGCGCTGGGCGCCGCCTACGCGGCCGGCATCGCGGTGGGCTACTGGGAGGGCGAGCAGGACGTCATCGACAACTGGGCCGAGGACAAGCGCTGGGAGCCCCAGATGGACGAGGAGACCCGCGACCGGTACATGCGCCTGTGGCGCAAGGCCGTCGAGCGCACCCTCGACTGGGTCGACGACGACACCGACGCTCTGTTCGGCTGATCGGCTGACCGACGAACTGCGGGCGCGGAGCGGTCGGCGAGGGACGAGCCGCCCGTGAAGCGTCCGCGGGAGGAGATCAGCGCAAGAGTGCAGTGGATCGACGATCTGCGGGCGCCCGGCATCTCGAGGGATGCCGGGCGCCCGCATGTCCGGGGGCGAGGTCACCTTCCGGACACAGGGTGGGGTGATCGGGGTCACCTCGGCGTAGGCTCGTCGGCACCCGTCCGCCGAGCACCGGTACGGTGACCCGTCGTCCCGGTCCGACCCGTCGGCCCTGCGTGCGAGGTCGCCATGGCCCCGGAGCGTCATCCCTTCCCCACCAGAGATCGGAGAGACCCATGGATCTCGCCTTCAAGCTGGTCGCCCTCGTCGTCTACTTCGGCGGCATGATCGGCATCGGCCTCTACGCCTTCCGCAGGACCAAGGGCGGCGAGGACTACATGCTCGGCGGCCGACAGCTGCACCCCTTCGTCGCCGCGCTCTCCGCCGGGGCCTCGGACATGTCCGGCTGGCTGCTGATGGGCCTGCCCGGCGCGCTGTACATGAGCGGCATGGTCGAGGCGTGGATCGCGATCGGCCTGACCGTCGGCGCCGGTCTGAACTGGATCTTCGTCGCCCCGCGCCTGCGCCAGTACACCCAGATCGCCGGCAACGCGATCACGGTGCCGAGCTACTTCGGCAACCGCCTCCACGACCGCACGAACATCCTGCGGATCGCGGCGGGCCTGATCATCCTGGTGTTCTTCACCTTCTACGTCTCCTCCGGCATGGTCGCCGGCGGCGTGTTCTTCCAGTCGATGTTCGGCGGGCCGTATCTGACCGGCCTGCTCCTCGTGGGCGGCGTGACGATCCTGTACACCCTCTTCGGCGGCTTCCTCGGCGCGAGCTACACCGACGTGGTGCAGGGCCTGATCATGCTGGTCTCCCTGATCATCGTGCCGATCACCGCGATGTTCGTCGTCGGCGGGCCCACGGCGATGTTCGCCTCGGTGCGCGAGGTCGACCCCTCCTTCGGCTCCCTCGTCTCCGGCGGCACCTGGGTGGGGATCCTCTCCGCCCTCGCCTGGGGCCTGGGCTACTTCGGCCAGCCCCACATCATCGTGCGCTTCATGGCGCTGCGCTCCTCGCGCGACGCGAAGTACGGCACGATCGTCGGGATGAGCTGGATGATCCTGTGCGTGACCGGCGCCGTGTTCACCGCGATGGCGGGTCTGGCCTACTTCCAGCAGAACCGCGACGTGCAGATCACCGACGCGACCAACGGCGAGTCGGTGTTCCTCGACCTCGCCCAGGTCCTGTTCCATCCGCTGATCGCCGGCATCCTGCTGGCGGCCGTGCTCGCAGCGATCATGTCCACGATCTCCTCGCAGCTGATCGTGACCACGTCCGCGCTGGTCGAGGACATCGTCGGCGGCGTGGGCGTGAAGCTCGGAGACAGCGCCAAGCTGTGGGGCGGCCGCATCGGCGTGCTCGTCGTCTCCGTCGTCGCGGTGATCCTCGCCCTGGATCCCGAGAGCTCGGTGCTGGCCCTGGTCGCCTTCGCCTGGGCGGGCTTCGGCGCCGCCTTCGGGCCGATCGTGCTGCTGTCGCTGTTCTGGCGTCGCCTGACGACGGCGGGCGCTGCGGTGGGCATGATCTCCGGCGCGGTGGTCGCCTTCGTCTGGGGCCAGTCCTGGGGTGCGGAGAAGCAGCCTCTCGATGTCACCCTGGGCCTCTTCGGCGGAGAGCACCTCTACGAGATCATCCCCGGCTTCGCGATCTGCCTGGTGCTCGCGGTCGTGGTCAGCCTGATCACCCCGCAGCCGCCCGCCAAGGCGATGGAGGAGTACGACGACATGCTCGACTCCCTCGCCACGGGCGAGGCCCGGGCCCGCTCATCGGAGGAGCCCGCCGCGGCCTGAGCCGTCGGCGTCCCGGCCGGCGGTGCCGTCCCTGGCTTCAGGCCGCCATCCCCGGCCCAGGCCGTCGGTGCCTTCCCCGGCGCCCTGGCCCCGGCGCTGCACACTTCTGCGCTCCTGGCGTGACCTCAACGACTATACGACCCTCAGGTCACGCCAGGAGCGCATTTGTTGTCACGGCCAGCCCCGGGGCACGGGGCTGGCCGTCGGGGTCAGGCGTCCGGATCGACCTCGTCGGGATCGCCGAAGAGGTTCTCCTCGGTGGGGCCGACGACGCCCGGACGCACCGAGAACAGCGAGCCGGCTTCCGGATCGTCCCCGTCGGCCACGTTCTCCCGGCTGGTGGTGATGAACAGGGTCCCGCGGTCCTCGCCGCCGAAGGTGCAGGCCGTGACCTGGCGCGCCGCCACCGTGATCCGCTCGGCGACCCCGCCGCGCTCGTCCAGGCCCAGGACCTGAGAGCCGCCGAACATCGCCACCCACACCCGGCCTTCGGCGTCCAGGCACAGCCCGTCCGGGCTGCCGTCCTCGCCGGAGAGGTCGGCGAAGGGCCGGCGCTCGACGAGCCCGTCGGCGTCGGACCAGTCGAAGAGGTCGACCCGTCCGGTGGGGGTGTCGACGTAGAAGGCGCGCGTCCCGTCGGCCGTGAAGGCGAGGCCGTTGGAGATCGTGAGGTCCCCGAACTGCCGGGTGGTGGTGCCGTCGGGCATCAGGCGCCACATCGCGGCGGCGCCGGGCCGCTGGTCATAGGCCATCGACCCGCACAGGAAGGAGCCGTCCGGCGCGATCGCGCCCTCGTTCATGCGCACGGCCTCGTCCCACAGCGGCGGCAGCGCGCGGATGGACCCGTCGGCGTCCTCGAGGCCGAAGCCCTTCTCGAGGGCGAGCACCGCCCCGCCGTCCGCCGCGGGGCGCACGCAGGCCACGACCGGGCTCGGGGTGGGCAGGCGCCGGGCGGTCCCGTCGGCGTCGAGATGCAGCATGTCCCCGGCGAGCATGTCCACCCAGCGCAGGCCGTCCCAGGTCTTTGACCAGTACGGACCCTCCGCGTGGTGACAGAGGGATTCGGTGAGTCGGTCGGCATGCATGGGGCTCCCCTTCCGGGCGCTGGATGCGGTCGACCGGCGCGCGGAGGTGCCGGTAGGGCCACCGTACGGGGTACGACGACGCGGCGTGCCGGACTCCCGGCCTCAGTGCTCCTGCATCGCCGCGAGAGCGTGGGTGATCTGAGAGGTCGCGGGGTAGAGGTCGCGGTAGAGCCGGTACAGCTCGTCGTAGCGCTCGCGCCGCGACGGGTCCGGGACGATCTCGTGATCGGTGGGGTTCCAGCGGGAGACGTCGGTGCCGTGGGCGAGGCGCGCGGCGAGCATCGAGCCGCCGTAGGAGGCGCCGACGATGCGCCGCGGGATCCGCTGGACCAGGCCCGTCACGTCGGAGACGATCTGCGGCCACAGGTCGCTGCGGGCCCCGCCGCCGACGGCGACGACCCGGTCCAGGCTGAGCTCGGCCGCGGTGAGGGTCTCGAGGTGGTGGCGCACCCCGAAGGCGGCGGCCTCGAGCGCGGCGCGGTAGAGGTCCCCGCGGGTGTGGGAGAGGGTCAGGCCCGCGATCACGCCCCGGGCGCCGGGGTCGGCGATGGGGGAGCGCTCGCCGGCGAAGTAGGGGAGCATGACCAGCCCGTTCGCGCCGGGGCCGCTGGCCTCCGCCTCCACCAGAAGCTCGTCGAACCCCGGGGAGCCGGTCAGCTCGCGCAGCCAGCCGGTGATCGCCCCGGAGGACGCCATGCCGCCCGAGAGCGCGTAGGCGCCCGGCTCCACCCCGGAGGTGGGCCACAGGGTGCGGCTCGCGACGGGCTCGACGGTGGTCGCGACGAGGAAGGTGGTGGTGCCGTACATCAGCATCAGGTCTCCCGGGGAGGCGGCGCCGACGCTGACGGCCTCCGCCCAGGCGTCGATGGTGCCGGTGATGACCGGGATCCCGGCGCGCAGACCGGGCACGAGCCGCGCGATCGCGCTCTGCACGGTTCCCGCCGCCTCGCCCGCCCAGCGCAGCTCGGGGAGCTCGAGGCCGGGGCCGACGCGCTCGGCCCACTCGGGATGCCACGTCTGGTGGCGCAGGCTGTACATCGGCGCGGACTGGCTGGCGCTGACGTGGTCGAGCACGTACTCGCCGGTGAGGCGGAAGGCGAGATACGAGGCCGGCATGAACAGCCGACGCGCCCGTGCATAGACCTCCGGCTCGTGCCGGGCGACCCAGGCGACCTTCGGCCCGGCCGCCTGCGAGGTGAGCATCCCGCCGCAGTGCGCGACGATCTCCTCCCGGCCCAGCACGTTCGTGAGGTGGCGGATCTCCTCGCCCGCGCGGGTGTCCACGCCGTAGAGGATCGCCGGGCGCACCGGTTCGCCGCGCTCGTCGGTGAGCAGCACGCAGGGGCCCATCCCCGAGACGCCGATCGCGGTGACCTCCGCAGGGACGTCCGCGGCGCCGGTCGCGGTGAGCTCGCGGGCGATGTCCACGAACTCCTCCCACCAGATCTCCGCGTCCATCTCGACGTGGCCCGGTGCGGGGCGGGAGACCGAGTGCTCGCGCACGGCGGTGGCGAGAATGGTCCCGTCGAGCGCGACGAGGGTGCCCTTCGTGCTCGAGGTGCCGACGTCGACGCCCAGCACAGCGGGGATCGTCGCGCCGGCTGGCGCTCCGGCCGTTCGGGGCGCGGTCGACGGGGCGGACGAGGTGGTGGGGGCGACGGATCCAGCGGTGGTCGCCGCCGCCGCCCGCGGGGCGGGCTGCGCTGTCGGCGCCGCGGTCGCTGGCGACGCTGCCGAGGAGTCCGACGGAGCGGTCCGCGGAACAGGGGTCGTCGCCCCCGTGCCTGCCGTCATCGCGCCGCCTCTCCGTGCCGTCATCGCCGCAGACCATCCTGCCACCGTCCGCCCTGCCAGGGGCGCAGGATGGGCCCCTGTTCCGCAGCACCGCCCGGCGTTCACTAGGATCATCGGCGCGAGCCCCGCCGCCCCGGGGCCCGGACACGGCCTTCACGGAGAGGAAGGAGCATCGATGCTCGAGACCGCGATGGACCTCCAGCTGCTCCACCGCGCCGCCTCTGCCTACTACGTCGACGGGGTGCGACAGGCCGAGGTCGCCGCGCGCCTGGGCGTCTCCCGGCCCACGGTCTCCAAGCTCCTCGCCGAGGCGCGACGGATCGGGATGGTGCGCTTCGAGGTGCTCGAGCCGCCCACCGCCGACCTGCCCGATCTCGGCGCCCGCCTGCAGGACGTGCTCGGCGTCCGCTCCGTGCGCATCGCCCCGGGCAACCAGGTCCAGCGCGACTACCGCGGCATCGGCGACCTGCTGGGGGAGGAGCTGCGCTCGCTGGACCTGCAGCGGGGCGAGGTGCTGCTGATCTCCTCGGGCAAGACCACCTATGCCGTCAGCGGCATGCCCGGGCTGCCCGAGCTGCCGGGAGTGGTGATCGCCCCGACCGTCGGGGGGCAGCAGGAGACCGACCCGTCCTTCCAGACCAACGAGATCGTGCGCCGCTTCGCGGACCGCACTCGGGCCGAGCCGAAGTTCATGTTCGCCCCGGCGAGCCCCTCGGAGCAGCTCTGGGAGTCCCTCCAGGCCGACCCCAGCTTCCGCGAGATCACCGACCTGTGGGCGCGGGCCCGCGCCGTGGTGGTCGGGATCGGCGAGCCGTACCAGGGTCGCGCGGCGCTGACCTCCGTGGTGCCGCGCGACGAGAAGGCGCTGCTCCCGGCCGTCGGCGACATCAACCTCCACTTCTACGACATCGACGGGCATCCGGTGAGCTATCCCGGCTCGGAGCTGCTGGTGCGCCCGCCGCGCGCGCTGCTCACCGCGCTGCCGACCTCGATCGCGATGGCGGCGGGGGAGCGCAAGGCGCCCTCGATCCTGGCCGGCGCCCGCGCCGGGCTGTACACGACGCTGCTGACCGACGAGCCGACGGCCCAGGCCGTGCTCGCGCTCGCCGCCTCGATGGGCTGACCCCGTCCGATCCACCCCTGGCATACCTCTGAACTGCGTCGCCCGGGTGTAGAACATTTGTGCTTGACGTTTGTTCCCGGCTCGCCTAGAGTGTCCCTCGTCAGGCCCGACCCGTCGGCGCGCGCTGTGGCGCCCCAGGCCGGGCGGAACGTATCGAAGGAGATGTGTCTTACGTGAGCCAGCTGCCCGCCACCATGCAGGCCGTCGTCATGCATGCCCCCGAGGACTACCGCCTCGAGGAGCGCCCGGTCCCGACCCCCGCCGCCGATGAGCTCCTGATCCAGGTCGAGGCCGTCGGCGTCTGCGCGTCCGACCTCAAGGCCTACGCCGGCGCCGCCAAGTTCTGGGGCGACGAGAACCGCGACCGCTGGGTCGAGCCGGGCATCATCCCCGGCCACGAGATCACCGGCACCGTCGTGCAGGGCTCCGACGAGATCCTCGCCCACCACGACGTCTCCGTCGGCGACCGCATCGTCGTCGAGCAGATCGTCCCCTGCGGCGAGTGCATGTACTGCCAGCGCGGCTGGTACTGGATGTGCGCCCCGCACGACATGTTCGGCTTCAAGCACTACCACGGCGGCATGGCCGAGTACATGATCGTGCCGAAGCTCGCCCGCGCCCACAGGATCTCCAAGGACATCGCACCGCAGCACGCCGCCTACGCCGAGCCGCTGTCCTGCTCGATGCACGCCGTGGAGCGCGCCGAGCTGGAGTTCGACGACGTCGTCGTCATCGCCGGCGCCGGCCCCATCGGCCTCGGCGCGATCATCGGCGCGGCCCACAAGAACCCCAAGCTCGTCATCGCCCTCGACTTCGACGACGACAAGCTCGAGCTCGCGAAGAAGTGCGGCGCCGACCTCACCCTGAACCCCTCGAAGGTCGACATCTACGAGGAGATCCGCGGCCTCACCGGCGGCTACGGCGCCGACGTCTACATCGAGTGCACCGGCCACCCCAGCGCCGTGCCGCAGGGGTTGAACCTGCTGCGCAAGCTCGGCCGCTTCGTGGAGTACTCCGTGTTCAAGGAGAACGTCTCCGTGGACTGGTCGATCATCTCCGACGACAAGGAGCTCGACGTGCGCGGCGCCCACCTCGGCCCGCACACCTGGCCCGCCGCCATCAAGATCATCGAGAAGGGCGACCTGCCCCTCGACGAGATCTGCACCCACCAGTTCGGCCTCGCCGACTTCCAGAAGGCCCTCGACTCGGTCGCCGACTCTGCCGGCGCCTCGGTCAAGGTCTCCATCCTCCCCGGCCGCTGAGTACGGCCCCGCTGATCCCGGATCAGCCCTGACGGGGCGGCCGACGCCTCGATGATGCCGCCGGCCGCCCCGAGCCTCTCCCCCTCGCACACAGGAGTGCCCTTATGAGCGCCGTACCCTCGACCACCCAGCCCGGACCCGCCGTCCCGGCCGCCGGGTCGTCCCAGGAGACCTTCCTGGACCGACTCGGCATCCCCCATCCGCTGCGATGGGGCTTCCTCGGCGTGCTCGTCTTCATGACGGGCAACGGCGTGGAGACCAACTTCGTCTCCCCGCACATGGCCGAAGTCTTCGGCGGCGGCGACAACATGATCAACCTCGCCGCCACCATCATCACCTTCTACTCCCTCGCCTCGCTGGTCGGCTCGTACCTCGCCGGCGCCCTCTCGGACCTGTGGGGCCCGCGCAGGGTGATGCTGCTCGGCCTCGTCGTCTGGCTGGTGTTCCAGGCCGCGTTCCTGGGCGCGCTGTCCACCGAGTCGATCCCGCTGGTGGCCGCGACCTACTTCTTCCGCGGCTTCGGCTTCCCGCTGTTCGCCTTCTCCTTCCTGGTCTGGGTGAACGCCGTGGTCCCCAAGGAGCGCAACGGCGCAGCCGTCGGCTGGTTCTACGTCATGTTCACCGGCGGCATGCCCACCATCGGCTCGCTGGTCGCGATCGGCCTGATCCCCGCCTTCGGCGGAGGCTTCTTCGGTGAGCGCTGGGCCATGGCCGCCTCCTCGCTGATCGTGATCGCCGGCTTCCTGATCGCCTGGTTCGGCGTGCGCGAGAAGCACGGCTCGATGCGACTGGCCCCCGAGGGCGAGTCCTCCCGCCAGGTGATCTTCTCCGGCGTCAAGCTCTCGCTGACCAACAAGCGCGTGATGATGGGCTTCCTGACCCGCCTGATCAACACCGCCCCGCAGTTCGGCATGTTCATCATCCTGCCCACCGTCATCGCCGAGACCCTCGGCTAGGGGCAGAGCCGCTGGCTGCTGATGACCTCGATCGTCTTCGCCGGCAACATCCTGTTCAACGCCGCCTTCGGCGCCCTCGGCGACCGCATCGGCTGGACCACCACGGTGCGCTGGTTCGGCATCGTCGGCTCCGCGATCGGCCTGCTGCTGTGGTGGTACGTGCCGCACTGGGTGCCGGCCGGCTCCGACTGGGGCTTCATCGTCGCCGTCATCGCGGGCACCGTCTTCGGCATCCTGCTGGCCGGATTCGTGCCGCTCGGCGCGATCATGCCGGCGCTCGCCCCCGACCACAAGGGTGCTGCGATGGCGATGTACACGACCGCCGCGGGCGGCGCGACCTTCCTCGGCTCGGCCGTGGTCGCGATCGTCCGTCCCTGGGGCGGGAACGTCGGCGTGGTCTGGGCCTTCGTGGCCCTGTACGCCCTCGCCTTCCTGATGACCTTCGCGCTGAAGGTCGACCAGCCCCGCGTCGGCAAGAAGAACATCGCCGCCGCCGAGGCCTGATCCGCGCCCCGGGGGCCGACGCAAGGACCGTCGGCCCCCGGGACTCGTTCGTCCTGGCCGATCCGCCCGCTCGTCCATCGCGCACGACCCGCGCGCCCCGACCCGCGCGCAGCGCCCGTCGGCCCCGTCTCTCCCGTCCGCCCACTGCTTCGAAGGAGTCCTCCATGACCTCCGCCATCAGCCCCATGTTCGACCTCACCGGGCGCACCGCCCTCGTCACCGGCGGCGCGAAGGGCCTCGGCCTCGCGATGGCCAAGGGTCTCGCCCAGCACGGCGCCCCGATCGTGCTGGCCGACATCGACGACGCCACCGGCGAGCAGGCCGCTAAGGAGCTCGCCGCCGAGACCGGGGTGGGGGTCTCCTACCGTCACCTCGACGTCACCGACCAGGCGATGGTCGAGAAGGTCGTCGCCGAGATCGACCAGGAGGTCGGGGGGATCGAGATCCTGCTGAACAACGCCGGGCGCACCATCCACCACCCGGTCGAGGACGGCGACGGCGAGAAGTGGCGGGCCGTGATGAGCCTGAACCTCGACGGCGTCTACCACGTGCTCTCGGCCGTCGGCCGGGCCATGCTCGAGCGGGGCCGCGGCAGCATCATCAACACCGGCTCCATGAGCGGCATCATCGCCAACATGCCCCAGACCCAGGCCTCCTACAACGCCTCCAAGGCCGCGGTCCACAACCTCACCCGCTCCGCCGCGCTCGAGTGGGCCTCCCGCGGCGTGCGCGTGAACGCGATCGCGCCCGGCTACATGCGCACCGAGCTGACCCGCGACTTCTACGAGGAGGGCGGCGAGCAGATCGACATCTGGAACGCGATGACCCCGATGTCCCGCCCGGGCGAGCCGGAGGAGCTCGCCGGCGCCGCCGTGTACCTCGCTTCCGACGCCGCGAGCTTCGTGACAGGCTCGATCCTGTCGATCGACGGCGGCTACACCGCCGCCTGAGCCCCGGCGGCCGAGGCGCCGTGGGGGCAGCGGTCGTGCTGCCGGCCCCGCGCCCGCCACCGCGGCCGCCGTGCCCGCCCGGCGCCGGCCCGACGCCCGCCGCACCTGCCCCCATCCGCACCGACCCCGCCGATCCGGAGAGACCCGATGACCTACCTTTTCGATGACCCCCAGACCTTCCCCTCCGACGCCGTCGAGGGCCTGGTCGCCGCGCACCCCGAGGAGCTGCTGCGCGTGCACGGCGGCGTGGTGCGCGCGAAGCGGACCCCCGCCGGGCAGCCTGCGCTCGTCGTCGGCGGCGGGTCCGGGCACTACCCGGCCTTCGCCGGCTGGGTCGGTCCCGGCTTCGCCCACGGCGCGCCCTGCGGGAACATCTTCTCCTCGCCGTCCTCCGACCAGGTGTACTCGGTCGCGAAGAACGCCGAGAACGGCGGCGGCGTGATCCTCGGATTCGGCCACTACGCCGGGGACGTGCTCCACTTCGGCGTCGCCGCCGAGAAGCTGCGCGCCGAGGGCATCGACGTGCGCATCGTCGCCGTCAGCGACGACATCGCCTCGGGCCGCGAGGGCGAGCACCGCGACCGCCGCGGCATCGCCGGCGACCTGCCCGTCTTCAAGGTTGCCGGGGCTGCGATCCGGGCCGGCGCCGACCTCGACGACGCCGAGCGCCTCGCCTGGAAGGCGAACGACGCCACCCGCTCCCTCGGCGTCGCCTTCGACGGCTGCACCCTGCCCGGCGCGGAGGACGCGCTCTTCCACGTCCCCGAGGGGCGGATGGCGATCGGCCTGGGCATCCACGGCGAGCCCGGCATCGACGAGCAGCCCATGCCGAGCGCGAAGGAGCTCGCGAAGGTGCTGGTCGACGGCGTGCTGGGCGAGACCCCCGAGCTCGACTCGGACCGCGTCGCCGTGGTGCTGAACGGTCTGGGCACCGTGAAGTACGAGGAGATGTTCGTGGTGTGGAAGCACGCCTCGCAGCTCCTGCTGGAGGCGGGCCTGACCATCGTGCGCCCCGAGGTGGGCGAGCACGTCACCAGCCTCGACATGGCCGGACTGTCCCTGACCGTGATGCGCCTGGACGAGGAGCTCGAGCAGCACTGGCTCGCCGCGGCCGACGCCCCCGCCTTCCGTCGCGGCGGCACCGTCGAGGGTGACCTCGGCACCGAGCGCACCGAGATCTACACCCCCGGCGAGGACCCGATCCCGGACGCGTCCGATGAGTCGAAGGAGTCGGCGCAGCGGATCGCCGGGATCCTCGCCGACGTCGAGGCGCTGCTGGTCGAGCTCGAGCCGGAGCTCGGCCGGATGGACGCGATCGCCGGCGACGGCGACCACGGCCAGGGCATGGTTCTCGGCGCGAAGGCAGCCCGCGCGGCAGCCGACCGCGTCGTCGGGTCCGACGGGGGTGCCCGCACCGTCCTGGTCCAGGCCGGTGCGGCCTGGTCCGCCGAGGCCGGCGGCACCTCCGGCGCGCTGTGGGGCGCGGCGCTGACCAGCCTCGGCAGTGCCTTCTCCGACAACGCGCCCGTCTCCGGCGAGCACCTGCTCACCGGCCTGGTCCAGGCGGTCGAGGCCGTCGAGCGGCTCGGCGGGGCGAAGCCCGGCGGTAAGACCATGGTCGATGCGGCCGTGCCCTTCCGCGAGGCGATCGCCCTCGCCCGGGCCACGGGCGCCGAGAGGGGCGACGGCCCCGCCGCCTCCGCTTCCCGGACGATCGAGACCGCGGCCGCCCGCGCCGTCGAGGCGGCCGAGGCCACCGCGGACATCTCCGCGACCCTGGGCCGCGCCCGCAACCACGGCGACAAGTCCGTGGGCACCCCCGACCCCGGCGCGATCTCGTTCTCGAAGATCGTCACGCTGCTGGCCGAGAAGCTCTCGGCCTGATCCCCGGGCCGAGCCGGCCGGGCTCTTCCCGGCTCGGAGCGCTCCGAGAAATGAGCGATTCTGAGCCATTTCGGGCTCGAGAGTGGCTCAGAATCGCACATTCTTCGTCATCGCCGGGCCCGGAGGGCCCCTCTGGCTTTCACTGCTCGTACTACCCACCTCAGGAGGACATCATGGGTTTCACCATCGTCACCGGTTCCGACAACGCCGGTTACGGCCACAAGTCCGCGCTCAAGGAGCTGCTCGAGCAGGATCCCCGCGTCGAGAAGGTCATCGACGTGGGCGTGACCGGCCGCGAGGACGGCACCTACTACCCGAACGTCGCGGTCGAGGCGGCGGAGAAGATCGCCGCGGGCGAGGCGGACCGTGCGCTGCTGATCTGCGGCACGGGCCTGGGTGTCGCGATCTCGGCGAACAAGGTCTCCGGCGTCCGCGCCGTGACCGCGCACGACCTCTACTCGGTGCAGCGCTCGGTGCTGTCGAACAATGCGCAGGTGCTGTGCATGGGCGAGCGCGTGATCGGGCTGGAGCTTGCGAAGGAGCTGGTGAAGGTGTGGCTCCACCTCGAGTTCGATCCGGAGTCGTCCTCGGCGGCGAAGGTCGACGCGATCTGCGCCTACGACGGCTCCCTCGAGAAGTGAGCTGAGCCCGGACCCGGCACGGTGCCCCGGGCTCGGCAACGGGCTCCCGCCCGGGGCCTGCCGCTCGGGCGCGATATCACCGGGTCGGGCTCGGTACCTGGGCAGTCATCGCACCGACGCTCCTGCGCGTCCCCACCGGGCGGTTGTTCGACGTCGGGTACCAGGACCCCGCCAGTTGTTCGACGTCCGGTACCAGGAAACTGGTACCGGACGTCGAACAACCCCCGCAGCGTGGAACCGGACGTCGAACAACCCCCGCGGCGTGGTGCCGGTCGTCGAACAACACGTGCCTGGTGACGCGTGGCGCTGATCGCCGCAGCCCCATGCCATCGCGACAGCGCCGGAGGCCTACTCCGCCAGCGCCTTCCCCCGCTGCTCGGGCAGGGTGAAGGCCGCGGCGGCGGCGACGGCGAAGGCGAGCGCGAACACCCCGAAGGCGAGCCACTGCCCGCCGGCGAGCACCAGCGCCGGCACCAGGAACGGGGCGATGATCGAGGCGAGTCGGCCGAAGGCGGCGGCCGCGCCCGTGCCCGTGCCGCGCACCGCGGTGGGGTAGAGCTCCGGGCCGATCGCGTACAGCGCGCCCCAGGCGCCGAGGTTGAAGAAGCTCAGCAGGCAGCCGGCCACCAGGATCAGCGCCTCGGAGTCGGCCATGCCGTAGCCCACCGCGGACAGCGCTGAGCCGGCGAGGAAGATCGTGAGGGTCCAGCGCCGTCCCAGCACCTCGATCAGCCAGGCCGCGGCGGCGTAGCCGGGGATCTGGGCGAGCGTGATGATCAGGGTGAAGGTGAACGACTTCGTGAGGTCGAATCCGCGGTCCACCAGCAGTGTCGGGATCCAGATGAACGCGCCGTAGTAGCTGAGGTTGATGCAGAACCACACCACCCACAGCCCGGCGGTGCGGGCGCGGAGGGACGCCGACCAGATTCCGCCGGTCGCGACCTGATCGGCCTCCGGCACGACGCCGACCGCGTCGGCGGAGACACGGCCCTGATCGCCGACGCCGGTGATCTGAGCGTCGGGCGCGGTGCGGGCCTCGGAGGAGTGCGGGACGGCCTGCTCCTCGGCGCCGATTCCGGCGGAGGCCTCGAAGTCGCGGACGATCCGCTCGGCCTCCTCGTGGCGGCCCTTCGTCTCCAGGAAGCGCACGGACTCGGGCATCCCGAGCCGGATCACCAGCGAGTAGACGGCCGGGATCATGCCGAGCGCGAGCGCCCAGCGCCATCCGGCCGGCCCCGAGGTCGCGACGAACGTGCCGATCACGGCGGCGAGGATCCAGCCGCCGGCCCAGAACGCCTCGAGCCACACGATGATCCGGCCGCGGATCCGGGCGGGCGCGAACTCGCTCATCAGCGTCGAGGCGACGGGCAGCTCGGCGCCGAGACCCAGGCCCACCACGAAGCGCAGCGCGATCAGCGTCCCGACACCCAACGCCAGGGCCGAGGCGCCGGTGGCCAGGCCGTAGACGAGCAGGGTGAGGGCGAAGACGGAGCGTCGGCCGATCCTGTCGGCCAGCAGCCCGCCGAGGCTCGCGCCGATCGCCATCCCGGCGAAGCCGGCGGAGGCGATGAGGGAGCCGTCGGACTTGGCGAGGTCCCAGTGGACGGTGAGCGCGGCGATGACGAAGGAGATCAGGCCGACGTCCATGGCGTCGAGCGCCCAGCCGATGCCGGAGGCGCCCAGCAGTTTGCCGTGCTTGCGGGTGAAGGGGAGGCGGTCCAGGCGCTGCGAGCGGGTGAGCGGCCGGCCGAGCGGGGCCGCGGACTCCGGGGCGAGGGGGAGGAGCTCATGTCATCTCCGACGACGAGGGGCGGGGTGCGCACATCATGGCCCACCGCGGCCGCCGCGTCGTGCGGTGTGGATCACACCGACGGGCGTCGCGGTGCGTCGCCGGAGGCATGACTCCTGGTCAGAGTGAGAAAAAGTGGGACGTCTCGGAAGGGTTGCGGTTCTGGGGCCGTCTCGCGTGGTCTCGGCACGCGGGACGATCGGCGGCCGACGGGCATCGCGGCCGAGGGGCATTGCCGCCGGCGAGCTGCCGCGGCCGACGGGCCCCGTCGGCCGCTCGGCCGGGGACCTCCCGACGGGACCGACAGGTCACCGCCGGGAATGGGAGGCGAGGTCCACCTCGGCCTCGCCGCGCAGCACCGCGAGAGCGCGCCGGGCACGGGCGGCGCCCCAGGTCGAGAGCAGCTCCGCCCGGTCCTCCTCGATGAGCGCCCAGTCGTCGAGCTCCGAGGCCTGCGGCACGATCTCCGCCTCGAGCTGCGCGCGCGGGATCACGCCGGCGTCGAAGATGAAGTGCACGCCCATCGGCGCGCTGCGCACCGGACTCGCCGGCAGCCAGTCCACGGTGAGCAGCCGACCCACCTCGACGTCCAGGCCCAGCTCCTCCATGACCTCGCGCTGGGCGCACTGCCGGGCGTCCTCGCCGGGGTCGACGCCGCCGCCGGGCAGCAGCCAGTGCGGACGGTAGTTCGGCTTCTCGACGACGAAGCGGCCGTCCTCGTCGCGCAGGATCACCGCTCCCGAGGTGATGACCTTGGGCAGGGAGGCGAAGTAGGCGGGGTCGGGGAGGAGGCGCGGCATGCCGCCCATCGTGTCATCGCCGGTGCACCGGTGCACTCGCGTCCCGCTCCGCAGGGGAGTCCTCCCCATGGCCCCGGACCGGGAGGTTCCCGTCGTGGTGAACGGAGCGGTCGTCCCATGCAGCCGCGCCTGCGCAGTCCCGAGCGGGAGACCATGTGCTCACGGAGCGTCGACGGGCACCAGGCGCAGGCGCGTGCCCGGCCCCGCCTGGGCGAGCCGGTCAAGGCCCTCCTGCGTGACCACGGCGATCACCGGGTAGCCGCCGGTGGTGGGGTGGTCGGGGCCGAAGACGACCGGGAGCCCCGAGGGCGGCACCTGCACCGCCCCGGGCAGCATCGGTTCACTCGGCACGGACGCCGCGCCCGAGGGGACCGGTATCGCCGGCCCGTCGAGCCGCACCCCGACCCGGTCCGAGTCGGGTCGCACGGTCCAGTCCGTGCCGAGCAGCGCCTCGACCGCCTCGTCGCCGAGCAGCTCGGCGCGCGGCCCGATGAGCACGGGGATGCGGACGGAGCGCCCGTCCGATGTCGACGAATCGGGATCCGCGGCCGACGGGCCGTCCTCCTCCGCTGCCGTGGTGTCGATGCCGTCGGGGCCGGCGACGTGGTCGGGAGCATCGGTCCCGTCGGGGTCGTCCGGCACGGGCACTGCCGGGGCGATGGCGGCCGGCACCGCGTCGAGGCCGCGCTCAGGGCCGACGACCAGCAGGTCGCCGGCCTGCAGCGGATCCGGGCCGAGGCCGGAGAGGGTGTCCCGGGAGCGTGCGCCGAGCACCTCGAGCAGCTCGTCGTCGGCGGGGTCCTGCCGCCTCACCTGCGTGATCCCGCCCCGGACCGCGAGGACCAGACGCAGCCCGTCCGCGGCCGGGCCCACCTCGATCCGGTCGCCGGGGTCCAGCGCGAGGGCGCGTTCGCGGGAGGCGCCGGCCGGCAGCTCCACGTCGCCGACCTCGTCGTCGCCCCGCCCGATCCGCACCGGGGCGTGCGCGCCGGAGACGGCGACGACCGTCGGCGCGGCGGCGCGCAGCGCGAGCGGTCCCAGCAGGATCTCGAGCGCGGCGGCGCCGGAGGGATTGCCGACGGCACGGTTCGCGCGCTGCAGGGCGCCGCGGTCGAAGGCCCCCGACCGGCTCACGCCGATCGCCGCCCGGCCGGGCCTGCCGGCGTCCTCGATCAGGGCCAGCGGACCGGGGGAGAGGACTTCGAGCGCGGGGCGGGAGTCCGTGCCAACCTCCGCGCCGCGATGGAGCCTGAGCCGGGCGGGGACGGCGGCGGCCTCCCGCGCGGCGCGGGTGAGGCCCGCGGCGGTCGCGGCCGTCGGACGGGAGGCGGCGCGCTGCGGCGTGAAGCGCACGCGCGTGCCCGGGCTGAGCAGTGCGGGCGGCTCCCGGTGCACGTCGAACAGGGGCGCGTCGCTGCGGCCGATCAGCTGCCAGCCGCCGGGGGAGGGTCGAGGGTAGATGCCGCAGTAGCGGGAGGCGAGGCCGACGGCGCCCGCGGGCACCGACGTGCGGGGCTCGGCGCGGCGCGGCACCTCCCAGGGCGGGCCGGACGCCTCGTGGGGATCGCCGGCGACGAGATAGGGGAAGCCGGGGGCGAAGCCGCCGAAGGCGACCGTCCATGTCGCTCCGGAGTGCGCGCTGATCAGCGCGTCCGTGCTCACGCCGAGCAGCTCCGCGACCTCCTCCAGGTCTTCGCCGTCGTAGACGATGCCGATGCTGGTCTCGCCGCCGCCGCTGTCATCGCGCGCGGCGCGGGGGAGTCGCAAGAGCAGGTCCTCGAATAGGCGCACGTCGCGCGGCGCCGCGCCGTGCAGCAGCAGGGTGCGCTCGGCGGGCACGAGCTCCAGCAGGTGCGCGGGGGAGCGGGCGCGCACGGCGGCGGCCGCGGCGAGCACCGCGGCGGTGTCGGGGTACTCGGCGAGGATGCTCGTCTCGCCGGCGCGGTGCACGCGCAGCGGGGGAGGGAGCGCATCGGCCGGACGCGCCGCGCCGTCGTGACCGTCGCCGAGCGCGCCGGTGCCGCCGTCGGGGGCGGTGCTGCCGCGCCCCGCGAGACGGCCGACGCCGGGGAGCGGTCCCTTCGCCCCGTCCCTCACAGCGCCGCCTGCAGGGTCACGCCCGCCTCCGCGAGCCGGGCCCGCACCGCCCGAGCCAGCTCGACGGCGCCAGGGGTGTCCCCGTGCAGGCACAGCGACCGCACCGGCAGTTCGACCCAGGTGCCGTCGGAAGCGCGCACCCCGCGCTCGGTCGCGATCGACTGCGCCTGGGCCGTGACCGCCTCGGGGTCGGTGAGCACGGCGCCGGGCCGCGTGCGCGGGGTGAGGGTGCCGTCGGGGAGATAGGCGCGGTCGGCGAAGCCCTCGAGCACCACTTCGAGCCCCGCCGCCTTCGCCGCGGGGACGACCACGGCGCCGGGCGCCGCGACCAGGGGCATGCCGCCGAGCTCGCCGAGCGCCCGCACCACCGCGCCGGCCTGCGCCTCGTGACGGGCGAGCGCGTTGTACAGGGCACCATGCGGCTTCACCCCGCGCACGCTCGTCCCCTCCGCGCAGGCCATCGCCTGCAGCGCCCCGGCCTGCACGACCACCTGGTCCGTGAGGTCGTCCGGGTCGATGTCGAGGAAGCGGCGGCCGAAGCCCTGCAGATCCGGATAGGCGACGTGCGCGGTGATCGCGACGCCGCGTGTGGCGGCGGCCCGGCAGGCGGCGCGCATCGTCGAGCCGTCCCCGGCGTGGCCGCCGCAGGCGACGTTCGCGGTGGTGACGACCTCGAGCATCGCGGCGTCGTCGCCCATCGACCAGTCGCCGAAGCCCTCCCCGAGGTCGGCGTTGAGGTCGACGACGGCGGTGGGGGTCATGGGCGGGCTCCTTCGTCCGACGGCGGGATCCTCCCCATTGTCGGCCCCGACCGCGCGGGCGTCATCCCGCCCTGCGTCCGACGGGACGCGCAGGCGAGATGCCGCGCGTTCGCATGCCCCGGCGCGCATGCGTTCCCCAGACCTTATGCGCCTGGGACGACTCATGGACGCCGCGACATGCGTCGCCACCGGCACAGAACCTGGCCGGCCGGGGCCCGGGCGGCGGCGGCTGGTGCGGCCCCGCATCGAGGGCCGGAGCCGAAGTTCTGCACCGCTGAGGACCCGTGCCGGCGACGAGATGAGTCCTCAGCGGCGCAGAACCTTCGGCCCTCGATAGCCTCGGGGCATGAGCGCGACCCCGGCGTCCCCCGCCCCTGACGCATCGACCGATGCGTCGACACGGATCCCCGACCTCCCCGCCGGGATCGGCGGCACCGATCCGACCGCGCCGCTGCAGTACACCGCCGAGGACGTCGCCGCCGCGCGTGACCTGCTCGAACGGGTGCGGAGAGGGGAGGCGACGGGACCGGATGGCCTGCCTCGCCCCTCCGGCCCGCCCGCCGTCGTCCATCCCGACCCGTCGGTCTCACAGGACGACGGCGCCCGGCCCGACCCGCCCGCTGCACAGGACGACGGCGGCCGGCCCGACCCGTCGGCCGCCCAGGAGCCCGCGCCGGTGGTGACCCTGAGCGATGAGCAGATCGCCGCGCTCGACGGGTACGAGCGCCGCCAGTTCGTGGCCCTGCCCTGGCTCGACGCGCATCCCGAGCAGCGACGCGTCGCCGCGGCCGTCGCGCTGCGCGGCATGATCGCCGGCGGTCAGGTCCTCACCCGCACCGCCCGGCACGAGGAGGGGCCGCGCTGGCGGGCTGTCCCCGAGATCTCCGGCTGCCTCGTGCTGCGTCGCACCGCGGAGTCGTTCACCACCGCCGAGCGGACCGTCCGCACCGAGGCCGGGCCGCAGGTCCATCGCCTGCACTGCTACAGCCACCCCGGCGGGGTGCTCGAGGAGGAGACGACGGCCGACGGCCTCCACCGCTTCACCGTCCTCCGCGCCGAGGAGGCGACCGTGCGCCTGGCCGCCTTCCTCGACCCCGCGGGCCTCGCCGATCCCGCCGCCGATGCCGAGTCCGACGCCGGCGGCGGGAGCGTCCACGTGCGCGGCTCGGAGCTGCTCGCCCACCCGCTCGCCGCGCAGCTCGCCGCGACCCGGGCGCTGACCGTCCTGACCCGCGTGCGCACGGCCGACGGGACCGTCCAGCAGCTCAGCGCCTACGCGACCGCCGGCGGGATGCTCACCATGGAGGCCCTCGACCCCGGCGTCGAGGACCCCCGCCTCGAGTTCCGCCGCGTCGGCCCCGTGTCCCTGCGCGCGCCCGCGACGGTGCTGGTCAGCGGCCAGGGCGCGCCGCAGTGACGCTGCCGGCGGGTGAGCACTCGCGGTCATCGGCGCGGGGGTCGACGCCGCTCCCAGGACCGCCCTCCGCGCCTCGATCGGACCCGGACCTCACATCCCCGGCCGCCCGCGCGTCTGCAGGGTGATGACCATGAAGATCCCCTACGAGACCGCGGTCCAGCGGCACGGCCCCACCGTGCTGCGGGTGTGTTGCGCCGTGCTCGGCCCGGGACCCGACGCCGAGGACGCCTGGGCGGAGACGTTCCTGGCGGCGCTGACCTCCTGGCCCGATCTCGCGGAGGACACCAACGTCGAGGCCTGGCTGGTGCGCGTCGCGCACCGCAAGGCCATCGACGTCACCCGCCGCCGGGCCCGGCACGCCGTGCCCACGGACGACCTGCCCGAGCGGACCTCCCGCCGCGGGAACCCCGGCCGGGACGACGGGGTCTGGAACGCCGTCGCGGCCCTGCCCGAGCGGCAGCGGCTAGCTGTCGCCTATCACTACCTCGGCGGACTCCCGCACGCCGAGACCGCCGCCCTGATCGGCGGGAGCACCGAGGCCGTCCGCCGCGCCTCGGCCGACGGCATCCGAGCCCTGCGACGGACCTTCGCCGCAGGCGACGACACGGAAGGAGCCGCGCGATGACCGATACCCCGAGCCTCCCCGAGCACCTCACGACGAACGAGCGGGAGGCGCTCTTCCCGCTCCCCGACCCGGCCCTGGCAGGACTCCGCGCCCGCCTCGTGCAGCAGGCCGACGACGCCGGCCTCGTCGAGATCGCCTATCGCACGCTCGACACCCCCGTCGGCCCGCTCCTGCTCGCCGCGACCGCGCAGGGGCTGGTCCGCGTCGCCTTCGAGCGCGAGGGCTTCGACGCCGTGCTCTCCGCCCTCGCGACGAGGGTCAGCCCCCGCATGCTGGAGGCACCGGGCCGGCTCGACGAGGCGGCCGCCGAGCTGGAGGAGTACTTCACCGGCACCCGCCGCCGCTTCGACCTGCCGCTGGACCGCGCCCTGTCCACCGGCTTCCGCGAGAAGGTCCAGCGCGTCCTGCCGCAGATCGACTACGGCTCCACCCGCTCCTACAAGGAGATCGCCGAGCTCGTGGGCAGCCCGCGGGCCGTCCGCGCCGTCGGCACCGCCTGCGCCACCAACCCGCTGCCGATCGTCGTGCCGTGCCATCGCGTGCTGCGCACCGACGGCGCGCTCGGCGGCTACATCGGCGGCCTCGACGCGAAGACCGCCCTGCTGACCCTGGAGAGGACCGCATGACCGCCCCCGACCCCCGCACCGGCCCCGACACCGGCGCCCGCCCCGACGCGGACCCCCGTACCGGCCCCGACCCCGACGCCGTGATCGGCGAGGACGGCCTGGCCCGCCCCGCCTGGGCGGCGAGCGACCCGATGCTGCGCGAGTACTACGACACCGAGTGGGGCATGCCCGTCCGCGACGAGCAGGGCATGTACGAGCGGATCAGCCTCGAGGCCTTCCAGGCCGGGCTGTCCTGGGCGACGATCCTGCGCAAGCGGCTTGCCTTCCGCACCGCCTTCGACGGCTTCGACCCCGAGGTCGTCTCCCGCTACGGCGAGGCGGAGGTCGAGCGGCTCATGGCCGACGCCGGCATCGTGCGCAACCGCGCGAAGATCCTCGCGACCATCACCAACGCGAAGGCGACCCTGGCGCTGCGGGAGAAGGGCGGGCTCGTCGACCTCGTGTGGTCCTTCCAGCCGGGGACGACGCCCGCGCCGAGGACCGTCGCCGAGATCCCCACCCGCTCGCCGGAGTCGACGGCGCTGTCGAAGGCCCTGCGCAAGGAGGGGTTCGCCTTCGTGGGGCCGACGACGATGTTCGCGCTGATGGAGGCCGTCGGCATCCTCGACACCCACCTGCTGGGCTCGCACCGCCGCGGCACCGTCTGGGGGGCCTGAGGGTCCGGGCGGGGCCGGCGGGACGGCCGCCGCGGTGCGGACGAGGGGGCGCCGACCGGACTGACCTGCGCGCGGATCAGCTCGCGGTGCCGTGCTCGACGCCGCCCGGGGCGTCGCCCGCCGTGCCGAGGTCCGCGCTGACGGCGCCGGCCCACTGCGCGAGCACGTCCTCGAGGCGGCCGTGGACGCGCAGGGACGCGTCGGGATCGGCGCGGGTCGGACCGTCGTTGAGGATTACCACCGGCTTGTCCTGCTTTCGAGCGGCGCGCACGAAGCGCAGCCCCGACTGCACGGTCAGCGAGGAGCCCAGCACCAGCAGGGCGCGCGCCTGCTCGAGCGCGGCGAAGGCGGAGGCGACTACCTCCCGCCGGGCGGACTCGCCGAAGAAGACCACGTCGGGCTTGAGGATCCCGCCGCACAGCGGGCACGGCGGGTAGCGGAAGGAGCTGGTGCGGTCGACCTCGGCGTCCCCGTCGGGCGCCTGGGCGGCATCGGCCGCGAGCTCGGGAAGGCGGGCTGCGAGTTCGGGGTTCATCGCGAGCATCCGGGCGTGCAGGGCCGCGCGGGAGGAGAGGGCGTCGCACTGCTGACAGCGCACCCGGTCCAGGCGCCCGTGCAGGTCGATCACGGGATCCGAGCCCGCCGCGGCATGCAGGCCGTCCACGTTCTGGGTGATCACGGCGGTGACGGGGAAGGCGGCGGGGGCCAGCACCGCGAGCAGTCGGTGGGAGCGGCCGGGCCGGGCGCTGCGGAACTGCTCCCAGCCGACGGTGGAGCGGGCCCAGTACCGGCGTCGGGCGAGGTCGTGCCCCATGAACTCCTGGTAGGTCATGGGGGAGCGGGGCACCGCATCGCGGCCCCGGTAGTCCGGCAGGCCCGAGCCCGTGGACATCCCTGCCCCGGTCAGCACCGCGACCGGCCGGTCCCGCAGCAGCGCGAGCGCCTCGTCGATCTCGTGGTCGTTGCTGCGCAGGCCGTAGCGCGCGCCCTCCATCGGCCCCCAGGCGGGCAGGCGCGGCCCGCCGCGGGTCGGGCCCGGGCCGTCCAGCGGGCGGGAGGTCGCGGTCGCGAACCAGCGGCCGACGTCCGCCGCGGGCCCGGCGAGGCCGGAGCGGGGCGAGGGGTCCTCGGCGCTGCTCATTCCTCGAGCGTAGAGGGCGTGTCGGTCGCCGTGGAGCCGTCGGCGCCCGAGGTCACCACATCGTCCTCGTGGACCCGGTCGCGCCGGGAGCGGATCCGCTGGGTCGCCAGGCCCACCAGGGCGAGGATCCCGATCCCCGCCACGATCGAGGAGTAGATCCGCACGAAGCCCTCGAGCGCCTCGCCGCCGGCCTGCCCGAAGGCATAGCCCGCGACCACGAACACCGCGTTCCAGATCGCGGAGCCGAGCCCTGTGGCCAGGGCGAACAGCCACACCGGCATCTTCTCGATCCCCGCCGGGACCGAGATGAAGGTGCGCACCATCGGCACGAAGCGCGCGAGCGCCACGGCGGGGAAGCCCCAGCGCTCGAAGAACCGCATCGCGATGGTCACGTCCTTCTCCTCGAGCAGCGGGAGGCGCCGCACGAGCGCCGTGGTGCGCCGCAGCCCGAGCGCGCGCCCCACCGTGTACACGCCGAGCCCGCCGAGCACGGAGCCGAGCGTGGTCCAGAAGATCGGCACCAGCACGTGCTGGCCGTTCGCCGCGGCGGTGACGCCGGCGAAGGGGAGCAGCACCTCGCCGGGGATCGGCGGGAACAGCGCCTCGGAGGCGATCACGAGCGCGGTGCCGGGACCGCCCAGGATCTCCATCAGGGCGATCGCCCATGCCGTGACGTCCACAGGGGCCTCCCGTCCTCGCGCATCGGCTGGCGCGTGCACCGTAGCGGGGGACAGTGGAGGGCAGGTGAACGGCACGTGGCGACAGACGAGGCGCACGCCCACCAGCCGACTTGCAGATGCGTGCTGCAACTTTGCACCGACCTGTTGACAACAATGGGATGAAGCGCTTTCCTAGTCTCGATCCTCCAGCCCTTCACCGAGGCGGTCCAGCGCGAGGCGGTCGAGGAGGCCGTGAACGTCGCCGCCCTGGACCATCTGCGCGAGGATGATCCTCGTGAGGAGCAGCTGGTCGACCCCGAGGCGGTCCGTCGCTTGGTCGCCGCGGGCAGCACGGTCGACGAGCGCCTGCTGCTCGACGCGCTGATCTTCGAGGAGCTCCATCTCGCCCACGCCGTCGCGGTCGCACGTTCGGCCGGGATGATCTACCCGGCCCGCACCGCGCTCGAGGCGCGGGGGATGGCCGACGGGACGGCCAGGTAGGCGGCGGGACGGCCGACTGGTGACTCCCTGGCACCGCGACGAAGAGGGAGGCGCGAGGATGTGCGGACACGTTCAGTCGTCGGAGGCCAGACGGGCACTCCAGTAACCCGGTCGTCGGCTCTCATGCGCATAGGCGAGGACGAGGATCGAGCCGTCCGACTCGGCGTACACGATGCGGAGTCGGAACGGTTGCACAGCACGCGACCGGATCACGGTGCCTCGGGTCGAAGACGCCAGCGGAGGCCACGATCGGGGCGATCGCCGGACGGACAGGATCGCCCGCTCGACCGCGTCGAGCAGGAGATCTCCCAGGCCAGGGCGCTGGTCGTCCAGATGTAGTGCGGCGGCGAGGAGCTCCTCGTGTGCGGCGGGGTGCTCACGCCACGGAAGCGTCATCGGCGGTGGACCGCCAGCTGCTCACGCACGGACTCGAGTGCGTTCGGGCCATCGACGCTGTGCACCGAGCCGTCCTCGATCTCCTCAAGGCGCTGGAGCGCTTGTGACGTCCACGCCTTCTCGGCGCCCTCGGCATCCGTCGCCTCGTCGGCGGAGTCGGAGGCTTCGAGGGCATGCAGCAGCTCATGGACCAGATCGGTCAAGTCCTGGTGGCTGAGCTGCTGAGCATCCCTCAGGAGCTCGGAGACGCTGCGTTCCATGCATCGAGTGTAGGGACGCGCCTCGACAGCCACCAGGTGCTGGGCGTCGATGTGGATGGCAACCACCGTCCCCGGTCCGTCCGGGGAACCGAGAGCGTCAGCGTTCTGTCACAGGCCTGCTCACGCCCCCAGCAGCCGGTCCACGTACTCGTTGCGGAACACCCGCTCGGGATCGAGCCGGTCCCGCAGCGCCCGGAAGCGCTCCAGGTCCGGATACTGCGACTGCACCACCTCCGGGTCCAGCGTGAACACCTTCCCCCAGTGCGGCCGAGGCGCGAAAGGGGCGAGGCGCTCCTCGATCTCGGGCAGCAGCGCCGCGACCTCGGCGGGCCGCTGCTTCCAGGTGAAGTGCACGCAGGCGCTGTCCCGGTGTTGGGCGGGGGAGAGCCACAGCTCGTCGGCCGCGACGGTCCTCACCTCGGAGGCGTGCAGCAGCGGACGGATCCGCTCGCCGAGCGGCATCACCGCCGCGAGCGCCTCGCCGATCCGCTCGCGCGGCACGAAGTACTCCGACTGGATCTCCTCGCCGCTGGACGGGGTGAACTCGAGCCGGAAGTGGGGCAGGCGCTCGTGCGCCGGCCCCGGCTCGCCGGTCTGGTCGGTGCAGAAGTCGGCGGGCATCCCCGGCAGCGGGTGCACGGGACCCGGCGCCCGTCGGCCGCCGAGCCAGTGCTCCGGCAGCGCCGCGTCCTCGTCAGTGTCCTCGCTCAGGCGCTGCTTCACCCAGGCCTGGGCGATGTGCCCGTCCCAGTGGTGGAACAGGCTCACGCTCGCGCCCGCCCCGAGCATCTCGGCGAGGCTGCCCTCGTCCATCCGCTCGGCGGGGAAGTCGAGGTGGACCGTCTGCCGCATCGGCGCGGCCGGCACCAGGTCGAGGGTCAGGTGCGTGGCGATCCCGAGCGTGCCGAGGGAGAGGACCGCCCCGTCGAACACGTCGGGGTCGGCGTAGCGGGACAGCGTCACCAGGTCGCCGCCCGCCGTGACCAGCTCGATCTCCCGCACCGAGGAGGCGAGGGAGCGCGAGCGGTTCCCGGAGCCGTGGGTGCCGGTCGCGCTCGCCCCGCCCACCGAGATGTGCGGCAGCGAGCCCATATTCGGAAGTGCCAGCCCGGCCGCATGGGCGGCGACAGCGAGCTCGCCGTAGCGCACCCCGGCGCCGACGCGGACCGTCGCAGCGGCCATGTCGATCTCGATCTCCGGCGGCATCGCCGTGAGGGTCACCAGCGGCCCGTTCGACGCCGCGACCTCGGAGAAGGAGTGCCGGGTGCCGAGCGCCCGCAGCCTCGCGCTGCCGGCGACGAGCTGTTGCAGCGCGGTGACCGAGGTCGGGGCGTGCAGCGGTCCCGGCCCGTAGTCCACGGTGCCCGACCAGCTCAGCCCGGGGGAGTGGAGGGCGGGATCGGGGGTGCTCGAGGTGGGCATCTTCGCTCCGAGGTGTCGAGGGACGCGGTCACGGGGTGCCGGACGGCGCACGGGCCAGGGCTGTGTGCGGCGCGGCCGGCGCGCGTGTCGGGCCGGCATGGCAGGAAATGTACCGCCAGGACCCATGTGGGGCCCCGCATGAGTCCTGGCGGCAGCAAAAGCTGTCGACCACCGGCGGACGGGGCCCGCCGGCCGGGCCCTGCCGCACGGACGGGGCCGGGCCCGCACGGCAGAGGGGGCCGTCACCCGGGCCCGCGCGGCCGACGGAACGGGCGGCCCGTCCCGTCGGCTGCCCCAGCCCGCCCCGTCGGCCGGGCCGCTCAGAACCCCTGGGCGAGGCGGTGGAATACCTGGTTGGTGCGCAGCTCCTGGGCGAAGGAGCGCACGGTCGTGGTCTCGTCGATGATCGCGAGCTCGATATCCGCGATCGTGGCGAGGTCCTCCCACACCTCCAGGCCCACCGCCGTGGTCATCACGGTGTGGTGGGCGGCGCCGGCGGTCAGCCAGCACTCGGCGGAGGTGGCGAAGTCGGGCTGCGGCTCCCACACGGCGCAGGCGACCGGCAGCTTCGGCAGCTCCTCGTCGGGCTCGACCACCTCGACGACGTTCGCGACCAGGCGGAACCGCTCGCGCATGTCGGACAGCGCCACGACCACCGCGGGGCCCGCGTCGGCCATGAACTTCAGGCGCACCGGGTCCTCGCGGTCCCCGATCCCCAGCGGGTGGATCTCCAGCGAGGGCTTGGCGGTGGTGAGGGTGGGGGAGACCTCGAGCATGTGCGCGCCGAGGATCTTCTCGCTGCCCGGCGTCATGTCGTAGGTGTAGTCCTCCATGAGCGAGGCGCCGCCGGGCAGGCCGTAGCCCATCACCGCGGCCACCCGCACCAGGATCGCGGTCTTCCAGTCGCCCTCGGCGCCGAAGCCGTAGCCGTCGGCCATGAGGCGCTGGACGGCCAGGCCCGGCAGCTGGCGCAGCCCGCCGAGGTCCTCGAAGTTCGTGGTGAACGCGCCGAAGCCGCCGTCCTCGAGGAAGCGGCGCAGGCCCAGCTCCTGCCGGGCGCCGTAGCGCAGCGACTCGTGGCGCTCGCCGCCGCGGCGCAGCTCGGGCACCACGTCGTAGAGCTCCTCGTACTCGGCGACGAGCTCGTCTACCGCGCTCTCCTCGATCCCATCGACCACCTCGACGAGGTCGTTGACGCCCCAGGTGTTCACGGAGACGCCGAGCCGCAGCTCGGCCTCGGTCTTGTCGCCCTCGGTGACGGCGACGCCGCGCATGTTGTCGCCGAAGCGGGCGAGCCTGAGGGAGTGCATCTCCGCCCAGCCGGTCGCGGCGCGGGCCCAGCGGCCGATCTTGGCCTGCACCGTCTCCTCCGAGGCGTGGCCGACCACGGTCTTGCGGTCCACGCCGAGACGGGTGGCGATGTACCCGAACTCGCGGTCGCCGTGCGCGGCCTGGTTGAGGTTCATGAAGTCCATGTCGATCGTGGACCAGGGCAGCTCCACGTTCGCCTGCGTGTGCAGGTGCAGCAGCGGGGTGGCCAGCGCGTCGAGGCCCTGGATCCACATCTTCGCGGGGGAGAAGGTGTGCATCCAGGTGATGACGCCGACGCAGGCCGGGTCCGCGTTCGCGGCCAGCGCCATCTCGCGGATCGCGTCGCGGTCGGTGAGCACGGGCTTCCACACGATCCGCACCGGGATGTCGGAGGCGTCGAGGGTCTCGGCGATGGTGCGGGACTGCGTGGCGACCTGCTCGAGGGTCTCGGGGCCGTACAGCCCCTGGCTGCCGGTGAGGAACCAGATCTCGCGGGTCTCGAAGGGGTTGTGCATGGTGCGTCCTCGTCTCTGAGTGGGATCGGTGCGCCCCAGGGGCGGCGGGTCGGTGAGAGCTGGTGGCGCAGGCGGCGGGGCGTGCGCCTGGCGGGCGGGCCGGCGTCAGCGCTGGCCGTAGACGTTCTGGTAGCGATCGAAGAGGGAGTCGACGAGCGACTGCTCGATGGGCAGCGGCTCGCCGAGCTGGCGGGAGACGTGCACGGTGCGTGCGACCTCCTCGCACATCACGGCGGCCTTCACCGCGGCGCGGGCGTCCTTGCCGATGGTGAAGGGGCCGTGGTTCTGCATGAGCACGGCGGGGGAGCGGGAGCCCTCCAGCGTCTCGACGATGCCGCGGCCGATCGAGTCGTCGCCGATCACGGCGAAGGGGCCCACGGGGATCGGGCCGCCGAACTCGTCGGCCATCATCGTCAGCACGCAGGGGATCTCCTCCCCGCGCGCGGCCCACGCGGTCGCGTAGGTGGAGTGGGTGTGCACCACCCCGCCCACGTGGTCCATGTGCTCGTAGACGTAGGCATGGGCGGCCGTATCCGAGGAGGGGGAGAGCGAATCCGGGGTGCCGTCGACGATCTTCGCGCCGTCGAGGGTGCACACCACCATCGTCTCGGGGGTCAGGTCGTCGTAGGAGACGCCGGAGGGCTTGATGACGAACAGGCCGGGGACGCCCTCCGGCAGATCCGGGACTCGCTCGGAGACGTTCCCGGCGGTCCACACCACCAGCTGGTTGCGGGGCAGCTCGGCGTGCAGGGCGGCGACGCGCTCGCGCGTCGCGGCGACGGCGCGCTGGGCGGCGTCGGGCAGGTCGGTCAGGACCAGGGTCATGGGGCTTCCTTCCGGTGCGGGGTCTGCAGTGTTGTCAACGTTCACAGATGGAGCCGAGGGCGATGTCGCCCGGTCGGCGGGCGAGGTCGGAGGCGTCCCGACGGGCCGATCTGCTGTGGTGGCGAGGTGGTCGTGACGGTCGCGCGAGCAGTCGGCCGACGGGCCGCTCCTGCGCCGCGCCGGTCGCCGGATCAGCGGAGCAGGTCTCCGGCCCGGCGGGCGAGCGGGAGTCCGTCGCGGTAGGCGTCCAGCCAGGTCGTGTGGCCCTCGCGGCCGGCGTCGTCAGGGGAGCGGGTGGTGATGTCCTGGCCGGCGAAGACGACCTTGTCGAGGTAGGCGCTGAGGGACTGCGCGTCACCCACGGCGGTGGCACCCGATCCGTCAGCCGCTCCGCCGGCGGCTCCGTCGGCCGCGGCGGTGCGGGCGGTGTGCGCGGCGAGCAGCGCCATGCCCCAGGCGCCGCCCTCGCCGGCTGACTCGCCGAGCGCGACCGGCACGCCGAGCGCGTCGGCGAGCACCTGCTGGGCGACGCCCCGGGTGCGGAAGATGCCGCCGTGGGCGTACATGACGTCCAGTCGGACGCCCTCGTCCCTCAGCAGTGCGTCCATCCCCACGGCGAGGGCTCCGAAGGCGCCGTAGAGCTGGGCGCGCATGAAGTTCTCGAGCGTGAAGCGGGCGGACTGCTCGCGCACCAGCAGCGGGCGGCCGGAGGCGACCCCGGTCTGGTGCTCGCCGGAGACGTAGTTGTAGGTCAGCACGCCGCCGGCGTCGGCGTCCCCGTCGGCCCCTGCGGAGAACAGCGTCCCGTAGAGGTCCTCGGCGGACTGCGGTGCCCCGATCAGCTCCGCGAACTGCGAGAACAGGCCCAACCAGGCGTCGAGATCGGTGGTGCAGTTGTTCGTGTGGATCATCGCGACCGGGTGACCCGACGGCGTGGTGACCAGGTCGATCTCCTCGCGCGGCCCGGACAGCGGCCCCTCGAGGACGACCATCGCGAAGGCGCTGGTGCCGGCCGAGACGTTGCCGGTGCGGGGCTCGACGGCCTGGGTGGCGACCATGCCGGTGCCGGCGTCGCCCTCGGGCGGGGCGGTGATCGCCCCGGGCTGCAGCGTCCCCGACGGGTCCAGCAACGCGGCGCCCTCGGCGGTCAGGTGCCCGGCGTCCTGCCCGGCGACGAGCACCTTGGGCAGCAGGTCCGGCAGCGACCAGGGCATCGCGTCGATCGGGTCGAGAGCGGCGGTGCGCTCGAGCAGCTCGGCGTCGAAGGAGTCGCCCGAGGCGCCGATCGGGAACATGCCGCTCGCATCGCCGACGCCGAGCACCTTCTTCCCGGTGAGCTTCCAGTGCACGTAGCCGGCGAGGGTGGTGAGGAAGTCGAGGCGCTCCACGTGCTCCTCGCCCTGCTGCACGGCGTGCAGGAGGTGGGAGATGCTCCAGCGCAGCGGGATGTTCTGCTCGAGAGTCTCGCTGAGCCGCGCCGCGGCTTCGGTGGTGAAGGTGTTGCGCCAGGTGCGGAACTCGGCGAGCTGCTCGCCGTCCGCGTCGAGGGCGAGATAGCCGTGCATCATCGCGGAGATGCCGAGGCCGCCGAGGGTCGTGAGCTCGACGCCGTGCTGCGCGCGCACGTCGCGGGCGAGGTCGGCGTAGCAGTCGCGGACCCCGGCCCACACCGCGTCCAGCGAGTAGGTCCAGATCTCGCCCACCAGCTCGTTTTCCCAGGCATGGGAGCCGGTGGCGAGCACGGTGCCGGTGCCGTCGACCAGGGCGGCCTTGATGCGGGTGGAGCCCAGCTCGATCCCGAGATGGGCGCCGCCGTCGGCGATCAGGGCCGCGGCGTCCTCCCCTCCGGGTGCGGGGAGGAGGACTGGGCGGGGGACACGTCAGCGTGCGTCATGGGGTCACTGAACCAGGTCTTCGACCGCTCTGTCAACGTTCACATCGCAGAGCCCGACTCCCGGACAGGGGCCGCTCAGTGGGTCCGCTCGGGGCGGGTCGAGCGGCGCACCACCAGGCGCGGCGACAGGGGTGGCGGGGGAGGGCCGGGGTCCTCCGGATCCTCCAGCAGCTCCAGCAGCCGGTGCAGCGCGAGCCGGCCCAGCTCCGCGAACGGCTGAGAGACCGTGGTCAGCGAGGGGAGCAGGTACTCGGCGCCGACGGTGTCGTCGAAGCCCGCCACCGCGACGTCCACCGGCACGCGCGCGCCGTGCTCGTGCAGCGCGTGCAGAGCCCCGATCGCCATCATGTCGTTCGCCGCGAAGATCGCCTCCGGCACGTCGCCCGCGAGCAGGGCGCGCGTCAGCTCGTACCCGGACCTCGGCGTCCAGTCGCCGGGCGCGGTCGTCGTCCCCTCCAGGCCCAGCTCCGCAGTCGCCTCGCGGAAGCCGTCGAGGCGGGCGCGGGCGTCGTACCAGTCCGTCGGGCCGGCCAGGTGGGCGACCGAGCGCACGCCCGTCCGTGCGAGGTGCTCGACCACCGCATGCGCGCCGAGGCGCTGGTCCACGCCCACGACCTGGGTGGATGCGGTCGCAGGAGGCTGTGCGGAGACGGCGAGGACGGGGATCGTGGAGGCCGCCGCCGCGACCACCGGCTGCATCCCCTCGTGCGCCGCGACCACGAGGATCCCGTCGACGCCCGAGCCGATCAGCTCGGCGCCCGGCGTGGCCCCCGCAGGGTCCCCGGGGCGGACCGTCGTCAGCAGCACCGAGTAGCCAGCCTCGCGGGCTGCGGCCTCGATCGCGGTGACCGTCTCGGAGGGGCCGAACAGCGAGGAGCCATCGGTGAGCAGGCCGATCTGCGAGGAGCGGGTGGTCTTCAGGGCGCGGGCGGCGCGGTTCGGGGTGTAGCCGGTCTCCGCGATCGCCGCGAGCACCCGCTCCCGGGTCTCGGGGCGGACGATGCCGGGCTGGTTGAGCACGCGGGAGACCGTCTGGTACGAGACCCCGGCGCGGCCTGCGACGTCGGCCATCGACGGGCGGCGCGTCGCTGGACTCATGGCGTCCTCCTCGCTGACGGTCGGTGGAGCGGCACTCTACAGGGCGATGACCTGCACGGATCGCCCGGTCCGAGCTCGGCGGGCAGTGGTGGCGGGCGCTCCCGGCAGGGTGCGGCGCGGGGCGCGATCGGCGGCGTTGCGGCATCGTGACCCGCGGCGCGGTGGTGTCGGTTGACACGCGACTTGATGTGAACGTTATCATCCTGGCGACCGATGCCATCGAGGGCATCGGTCGAATCGGACGCGGGGCCGCTGTCGGCCCGACGTCCACGCCGACGAACGGCCGGTCCCCACGGCGAAGGTGCCCGAGGGAGCCGATGTGCCGCACGCGGTGTCCCGCTCCCGATGAGGGGAGCGGGCGGAGATTTCGACGAGGAGAGATCCATGCACAACCGCAGAAGCTTCATCCTGGGCGGCACCGCCGCCGCGGCAGCGCTCGGCCTCGCGGCCTGCGGCGGGACCGGCGCCGGCTCCGGCGGCCCCGACCCCGACGCCGCCCCCGAGGACCAGACCGTCGGCGTCGCCATGCCGACCCAGACCTACGAGCGCTGGGTCGCCGACGGGAACAACATCAAGAAGGGCCTGGAGGACAAGGGCTTCACCGTCGACATGCAGTACGCCGACGACGACATCCCCACCCAGCAGCAGCAGATCGACCAGATGATCAACTCCGGCGTCTCCGTGCTGCTGATCGCCTCGATCGACGGCGCCTCGCTCTCCTCGCAGCTCGACGCCGCCGAGGCCGCGGGGATCCCCGTGATCGCCTACGACCGCCTGCTCACCGACAACGAGAACGTCGACTTCTACGTCACCTTCGACAACTACAAGGTGGGCGTGAACCAGGCCAACGCGCTCCTGTTCGGCCTGGGAATGCTCGACGAGTCCTTCGAGCCCGCGGCCGATGCTCCCGAGGGTCCGCTGAACGTCGAGCTGTTCGCCGGCTCGCTGGACGACAACAACGCCCACCTGTTCTGGAAGGGTGCGATCGACACCCTGCAGCCCTACTTCGACGAGGGGACCCTGAAGGTCCTCTCGGGGCAGATGGACATCGAGCAGGCCGCCACCCAGCGCTGGGAGCAGGAGACCGCGCAGAAGCGCATGGAGAACCTCCTGACCACCCACTACAACGGCGGCGAGGAGCTCGCCGGCGTGCTCGCCCCGGCCGATCCGCTCTCGCGCGGCATCATCAACGCCCTGCAGAACGCGGGCCTCGGCCCCACCATCGAGGAGGGCCTGCCGATCGTCACCGGCCAGGACGCCGAGATCGCCTCGATCAAGCTGATCGCCGACGGGGTCCAGTCCTCCACGATCTTCAAGGACACCCGCAACCTCGCCGAGCAGGCGATCGTCGCGGCCGAGTCGATCCTGAACGGCGAGGAGCCCGAGGCGAACGACACCGAGACCTACGACAACGGAGTGGTCGTCGTCCCCTCCTACCTGCTCGAGGTGCAGATGGTGCTGCAGAGCAACTATGAGGAGATCATGGTCGACTCCGGCTACTACACGGCGGAGCAGGTGGAGTCCGGCCAGCTCTGACGCAGGCGAGAAGCACCGAACCACCGGTGGGGTCCCGGCGCGCCGTCGTGCCGTCGGGACCCCCTGCCCGAAGGAGGTCCCCGTGGCCGAGAACATCCTCGAGATGCGGTCCATCACCAAACGCTTCCCCGGCGTCGTCGCCCTGAAGGACGTGTCCCTGACCGTCGGCGAGGGGGAGATCCACGCGATCTGCGGCGAGAACGGCGCCGGCAAGTCCACGCTCATGAAAGTCCTCTCGGGCGTCGAGCCCGCCGGCACCTACGAGGGCGAGATCCACTACCGCGGACGCCCCGTCAGCTTCGCGAGCATCAACGACTCCGAGGCCGAGGGGATCGTGATCATCCATCAGGAGCTCGCGCTGATCCCCCACCTCTCCATCGCGGAGAACATCTTCCTCGGCAACGAGCAGAGCCGCGGCGGCGTCATCAGCTGGCACGAGACCAACGCCCGCGCCGCCGAGCTGCTCGAGCGCGTGGGGCTGAAGGAGAAGCCCGTCACCCCCGTCGGCCAACTGGGCGTGGGCAAGCAGCAGCTCGTCGAGATCGCCAAGGCGCTCTCGAAGGACGTGAGCCTGCTGATCCTCGACGAGCCCACCGCCGCCCTGAACGACGACGACTCCGAGCACCTGCTCGGGCTGATCCGCGACCTGCGCGAGAAGAGCGGCGTCACCAGCATCATCATCTCCCACAAGCTCGGGGAGATCGCCGCGGTCGCCGACGCCACCACCGTGATCCGCGACGGCTCCACCATCGAGACGATCGACATGCGCGTGCCCGAGCAGGAGCGGGGCACGCTCGTCCCGCGGATCATCCGCGGCATGGTCGGGCGCGACATCGACAGCCTCTACCCCGAGCGGAATGCCGAGATCGGCGAGGAGATCCTGCGGATCGAGGACTGGCACGTCGGCCACCCCACCCAGCCCGGCCGCGTCGTCGTGGACGGGGCGTCGCTGACCGTCCGCGCCGGCGAGGTCGTCGGCATCGCGGGGCTGATGGGCGCCGGCCGCACCGAGCTCGCCATGAGCGTGTTCGGCCGGTCCTACGGCCGCGACATCTCCGGCCGCGCCCTCATCCACGGCAAGGAGGTGCAGCTGCGCTCGGTCGCCGACGCGATCGACGCCGGCATCGCCTACGTCTCCGAGGACCGCAAGCGGTACGGGCTGAACCTGATCCAGGACATCCGCACCAACATCACCGCCGCCGCGCTGAAGAAGATCCGCACGGGCGGCTGGCTGAACGGCAACGAGGAGATCGCGGTCGCCGAGCGCTACCGCTCCTCGCTGAACATCAAGACGCCGACGGTCATGGCGACCGTCGGCAAGCTCTCGGGCGGCAACCAGCAGAAGGTCGTGCTCAGCAAGTGGCTGTACACCGAGCCGGACCTGCTGATCCTCGACGAGCCCACGCGCGGCGTCGACGTCGGCGCCAAGTTCGAGATCTACACGATCATCAACGAGCTCGCCGAGGCGGGCAAGGCCATCATCGTCATCTCCTCGGAGCTTCCCGAGGTGATGGGGCTGGCCGATCGCATCTTTACGCTGTCCGCGGGCCGGGTCACCGGCGAGGTCGCCGCCCAGGACGCCACCCAGGAGCGCCTCATGGAGCTCATGACCATGGAGAGGGAGTGAGCGCGGCTCATGGCCGGGACTTCTGACATCAAGGAGCTGCTCACGCGCAACCTGCGCACCAGCGGCATCTACATCGCGTTCGTATTCATCATCCTGCTGTTCACGATCCTCACCGGCGGCCAGCTGCTCAGCCCCGGCAACCTCACGAACCTCGTGCTGCAGTACTCCTACATCCTGATCCTCGCCATCGGCATGGTGCTGATCATCGTGGGCGGGCACATCGACCTCTCCGTCGGCTCGGTGGTGGCGCTGACCGGCGCGGTCGCCGCGGTGGTGGTGATCGGCAACGGGCTGCCCTGGTGGCTGGGCGTGCTCGCCGCGCTCGGCACCGGCGTGCTGGTGGGGCTGTGGCAGGGCTTCTGGGTCGCGTACGTGGGGATCCCCGCGTTCATCGTGACCCTGGCCGGCATGCTCATCTTCCGCGGCCTGACCATGCAGGTGCTCGGCAACGTGTCGCTCTCGCCGTTCCCGCAGGAGTACCAGTTCATCTCCGGCGGCTTCCTCAACGGACTGCTGGGCGGCCAGGGCTTCGACGCCTTCACCCTGTTCCTCGCCGCCGCGCTGGTGGTCGTCTTCGCGATCCAGGAGTACCGCGGACGCCTCGCGAAGCTGAGGTACAAGCAGCAGGTCGAGGCGTTCCCGCTGTTCTGGGTGAAGATCGCCGCGGTCGCGGTCGTGGTCATGGCCTTCGCCTGGCAGCTCGCGCACTCGCGCGGCCTGCCGGTGGTGCTGATCCTGCTGGCGGCGCTGGTGCTGGTCTACGGCTTCATCAGCCAGCGCACGATCGTCGGCCGGCACATCTACGCCATGGGCGGCAACCTCCAGGCCGCGAAGCTCTCCGGCGTGAAGGTCCGCCGCGTGAACATGTGGCTGTTCATCAACATGGGCCTGCTCTCCGCGGTCGCGGGCATCGTCTACTCGGCCCGCTCGAACTCGGCCCAGCCCGGCGCGGGCAACATGTTCGAGCTCGACGCGATCGCCGCGGCCTTCATCGGCGGCGCGGCCGTGACCGGCGGCATCGGCAAGGTGCACGGTGCGATCATCGGCGGCCTGATCATGGCGGTGATGTCCAACGGCATGCAGATCATGGGCATCGACCAGTCCACCCAGTCCGTGGTGCGCGGCGTGGTGCTGCTGATCGCGGTCGCCTTCGACGTCTGGAACAAGAAGCGCTCGCAGGCCGGCGCCTGAGCCGCAGCTGGCGAGAGCGGATCCAAGCCGCCGCGCATCCCCTCACCGGAGGAAGTGCGCGGCGGCTCTCGCTCGCGCGCGACCGCGGTCGCGGCCCGAGCCGAGGAATGCGTGATTCCGAGCCGGATCCGGCCCGGACGTGGCTCAGAACTGCACCATCTTCGACCCTGCCGCCCGCCGGCCGCCATGGGGAGGCCGAGGCGGACCGAGCCGCACGGCAGATCGGTCGGGCGGAGTGTTGACGCTCACGTTACAACGATGTAAATTCTGGAGCAGCACACGAAGATCCGGGCTGGGAGCCCGCGGCAGAGCCGCCCGCCCCGCCCACCACGAAGAGGTGGCCCGCATGATGCAAGGTTCTTCCCGCGCTCCCCGCGGCGGTGCCCGGACGGGCCCCGTGCTGGGCAGGCGCTCCCTGATGCAGGGCGCCGGGGCGCTCGCCGCACTCGGCGCGCTCGCCGGCTGCGCCGGCGCGTCGGCCCGACCCAGCGACGACATCGCCTTCTGGCACCTGCTCTCCGGCCCCGACGGGGTGACGATGGGCGAGCTGCTCGACGGCTACATGGCCACCGACGGCGCCGCGAAGGTCACCCAGACCGTCCTGGCCTGGGGCGCGCCGTACTACACGAAGCTCGCCATGGCCTCGGCCGGCGGCCGGGCCCCGGACCTCGCGGTCATGCATGCCGCGCGCGTCCCCGGCTATGCGCCCGGCGGGCTCCTGGACGAATGGGACCTCGACCTGCTGGGAGAGTTCGGGATCCGCCAGGAGGACTTCCCGGAGCTGATCTGGGACAAGATGGTCGTCGACGACAAGCTCACCGCGATCGCGCTGGACTCCCACCCCTTCGTCCTCTACTACAACACCGAGATCGCCGAGGCCGCCGGGGTGCTCGGCAGCGACGGGCTGCTGCTGCCCACCGACACCCCCGAGGACTTCCGCGCCCTCGCCCTCGAGCTCGGCGGGAAGGCGCCCAGCGGCTTCGGCCTCAGCTGGGGCTATCTCGGCGACGGCTCGAACCAGTGGCGCATGTTCTCCACCTACTACTCCCAGCTCGGCGGCACGATCGAGCTGCCCGAGGGCGGGACCATGCAGTACCAGGAGGAGCTCGTCGTCCAGGCGATCGAGTGGACCCTCTCGCTCATCGACGGGGAGGTCGGCAACGGCGGCCACGACGGCGGCACCGCCATCTCCGAGTTCGCCACCGGCGGTTCCGGCGCCTTCTACGGCGGTGTGTGGGAGACCGGCAGCTACAAGAACGAGGGCCTGCCCTTCGACATGACGATGATCCCCGGCGTCTTCGGCGAGCCGGTCGCCTACGCCGATTCGCACTCCTTCGTCCTGCCCCACCAGATGAGCCCCGACGAGGAGCGCCGACGCACAGTCCACGCCGTGGTCGCGCACCTGCTGAAAAACTCGATCGACTGGGCGGCGGCCGGTCACATCCCCGCCTACTCCCCGGTGGTCGAGGACCCGGCCTACGGCGAGCTGGTCCCGCAGTCGCACTATGCCGACGCCGTGGACCACCTGGTCTACGACCCGCCGGCCTGGTTCACCGGCTCCGGCAGCGACTTCCACACCTACTTCGGCAACGACATGCAGAACGTGTGGGCGAGGCGCACCGACCCGCTCGACGGCTGGAACGCCTTCGTCGCGCGGATCAACTCGCTGCTGCAGAAGCCCAGCCCGATGTGAGCGCGGTGCCCCTCATGCCCGAAGCCACCACCGCGCCCGCGGCAGCCTCTGTGCCTGCGACCGCCAACACACCCCCAGCCCCCGCCGGCGTCCGCGCGCTCCGCGACCCGATCCGTCGGCCCCGCCCGTCCCTGCCCCGTCCGCCCGTCGAAGGAGACGTTCGATGACCACCGCAGACGACCTCGTCACCCCGCCGGGGAAGACCGCCGCCCCCTCTCCCGCGCTCACCCCGGCGCTGAGTCCCGCCCGTCGGCGCCGACGCCGCAGCGAGAACCTCCGCGGCTGGCTCTACCTCGCCCCGTTCCTGCTCGCCTTCGGCCTGTTCCTCATCTGGCCGACGGTCTACGGGCTGTGGATGAGCTTCACCGGCACCTCGCTCGCGGGCACGAACACCCAGTTCGTGGGGCTCGCGAACTGGAAGGAGGCGCTCGGCGACCCGCAGGTGTGGACGTCGCTGGGCAACACGGTGTGGTTCACCGTGCTCTCCACGATCCCGCTGGTGCTGGTGGCGATGCTGCTGGCGGTGCTGGTGAACATCGGCCTGCCGGGGCAGTGGTTCTGGCGGCTGAGCTTCTTCATGCCCTTCCTGCTCGCCTCCACCGTCGTCTCCCAGTTCTGGAACTGGATGTACAACCCGCAGCTGGGGCTCGTGAACACGATCCTGGGATGGTTCGGGATCGCGGGGCCCGCCTGGCTGCAGGACCCGAACACCGCGATGATCTCCGTGGTCATCACCACCGTGTGGTGGACCATCGGCTTCAACTTCCTGCTCTACCTCGCCGCGCTGCAGAACATCCCCGACCAGCTCTACGAGGCCGCCTCCCTCGACGGCGCCAGCGCCTGGCAGAAGTTCCGCTCGATCACCCTGCCGCAGCTCGCGCCGACGACGGTGCTGGTGCTGGTGCTGCAGATGCTCGCCTCGCTGAAGGTCTTCGACCAGATCTACCAGATGACCGGCGGCGGTCCCGGCGGCTCCACCCGCCCGGTGCTGCTGTACATCTACGAGGTCGGCTTCACCGGGTACCGCCTGGGCTACGCCTCGGCGATCTCCTACATCTTCTTCTTCCTGATCATCATCATCTCGATCGCCTACATGGTGATCTCCTCCCGACGGAGCGTGAAGGCATGACCCCGACTCCGACCGCCCGCCCGGCACAGGCCGCGCTCCCGGGCCCCGCACCGGTCCCGTCCACGTCGAAGGAGTCCCGCTCATGAGCGCCGCGAACCCCGCCGCCGCCCCCGCCATGCCCGTGCGCGCCAAGGCGGCCGCGAAGGCCCAGCCGGTGACCGTCGCAGGCCGACGCCGCCGCGGCCCCACCCCGGCCCGCATCCTGGCCTTCGTGATCCTCGCCGTGTTCGCCCTCGCCTGGCTGACGCCGGTGCTGTGGGCGGCGCTGACCTCCTTCAAGACGGAGGCGGAGGCCGCGGCGATGCCGGTGACGATCGTGCCGGAGAACGGCTTCACCCTCGAGGCCTATCTGAACGTGCTGCGCGAGGGTCTCGTGCCCCGCTGGGCGTGGAACAGCCTGATCACCTCCGCGGCGGTCACCCTGATCACCGTCGCGATCTCGTCACTGGCCGGCTACGCCCTCTCCCGACTGCGCTTCGCGGGGCGGCAGATGGTGGTCATGCTGATCGTCGCCTCGATCATGATCCCCGGCCAGATCCTCATCGTGCCGCTGTTCCAGCTGATGCTCTCGCTGAACCTGGTGGACACCTACTGGGGCATCATCCTGCCGCAGGTGGTCGCCGCCCCGATGGTGTTCATCCTCAAGAAGTTCTTCGACCAGATTCCCTTCGAGCTGGAGGAGGCCGCGCTGATGGACGGCGCGAGCCGGCTGCGGATCTTCTGGTCGATCGTGCTGCCGCTGTCCCGCCCGATCCTCGGCGCGGTCGCGATCTTCGTGTTCATCGGCGCGTGGAACAACTTCCTGTGGCCCTTCATCGTCGTCAACGACTCGAACCTGATGACGCTGCCGACGGGCCTGCAGACCGTGATCAGCGCCTACGGCATCCAGTACGCGCAGAACATGGCCCAGGCGATGCTCGCCGCGCTGCCGCTGATCGTGGTGTTCATGTTCTTCCAGCGCCAGATCATCAAGGGCATCGCCACCACCGGCATCGCCGGCACCTGAGCGGCGGTGTCCAGCAGGGAGGCCGCATAGGTCACATGGGTTTGCCTCCCCGCGCTCACCTGGCCTGGGATGGAGGGACGGCCGCCGGCGGGCGGCGACCCCGTCCCAGCAGGAGGCAGCCCATGACGATTCTCGAGCACTCGATCGTGATGGGCGGGAGCATGGCCGGCCTGCTCGCCGCCGCGGCCCTCGCCCCGCACAGCGCCCGCGTCACCGTCGTCGACCGCGACCCGCTGCACGTCGACGGCCCTGAGGCCTTCGCCCCGCGCCGCGGCGTCCCCCAGGGCGGGACCGTCCACCGCCTGCTCGCCCTCGGCGAGGCGCGGATGGAGGAGCTCCTGCCGGGCCTGCGCGAGGATCTCCTCGCCGCCGGCGCCGCCTCGCGCGCCGCCCGCGAGGCGGACCCCGTGCTCGAGGAGGCGACCCCGAACGAAGGCGCCCCCGCCGCGGCCGACGGCCCGCTCGGGACCGACGAGCACGACGCCCCGGGCATCGACGAGCAAGGCACCCTGTGGCTCACCCGCCCCGTCCTCGAGGGCGTGGTGCGCCGCCGCGTCCTCGCCCTGCCCGGCGTCGAGGCGGTCCAGGGCGCCGTCGGAGGGCTCCTGACCAGCGACGACAAGCGCACCGTCACCGGCGTGCAGCTCCGCGGCGGGGACGCCGGCGAGCTGCACGGCGACCTCGTCGTCGATGCGACCGGGCGCAGCAGCCGCGCCGCCACCTGGGTCGAGGGCCTCGGCGGCACCCGTCCGCGCACCCTCGGCACCCGCGTCCACGTCGCCTACACCTCGCAGCGCCTGCGCCTGCGCGGGGGCGCGCTTCCCGAGGGCACCGAGTCTCTCGGGCAGCCGGCGACCGGCAACAGCCCCTTCACGATCGACCTCGAGCCCTGCGGGGCCGGGGAGCACATCCTCTCCGTCGCCGGCACTGCCCGCCACCAGCCGCCCGCGGTCCTCGAGGGTCTGCTGGACATGGTCGCGCTGCTGCCTGAGCGGGAGACGGCCGACGCCCTGGACAGCGCGCTCGAGGGCGCGGAGCCGGTGGGGGAGCCGTCCGTCGCCAAGGCCGCGGGCGCCCATCGCCAGCTGTGGGAGGAGACGACCGACGGGCCCGCGGGCCTCGTCCACGTCGGCGACTCCGCCGCGATGTTCACCCCGCTGTACGGCCAGGGCATGACCATGGCCGCGGTCGGCGCGGTCGCGCTGCGGGACACGCTCGCGGACGACGGGGCCGACGGTCTCGCCGCCCGCTTCCCCCGTCTGCTCGGTGCCCTGCTCGACCGCGCCTGGGAGATCACCACCTCCCGCGACGCGCAGATCGCCGGCGCCGAGATGCTGGTGGACGGCGCGGTGGTCGAGGAGCTCCCGGCGCCGGGACCGCTCGTCGGCGCGGCGCCCGGCGAGTAGCTCGGTCCCCTGGGCACACGCCGGCGGCGCGGGCTCTGACTCGGCGCTGACCGGGCCTGCACGGCTCAGCGCGAGTAGGTGAGGATCCGGTAGCGCAGCCCGTTCGCGTCCTCGTGCCAGCCCTCGGCAGGATCGGCAGCGGTGACCGTGAAGTCCGCGGGGATCTCGGGGGCGAGGGTGTCCCCGTCGACCTCGAGGTCGATCTCGGTGACGACCAGCTGCTCGGCGACCTCGATCGCGTCGGCGTAGATCGAGCCGCCGCCGATCACCCAGGTGGTCCCTGCCGGGCCCGACTCGGTCGCGGCGAGCTCGAGCGCCTCCGGCAGCGAGCGGGCGCGCACCGCGCCGGGCAGCTCGAGGGTGTCGTCGCGGGTGATGACGATGTTCGTCCGCCCAGGCAGGGGGCGGAAGCGCGGCGGGAAGGATTCCCAGGTGCGGCGTCCCATCACGACGGGGGAGCCGGAGGTGGTGCGCTTGAAGTGCTTCAGGTCCTCGGGCAGGTGCCAGGGCATGTCGCCGCCGGCGCCGATCACTCCGCCGCGCGCCTGTGCCCAGATCATGCCGATCCGCGGCGCGGCCGCATCGTCGGCCGCGCCCGTTCCGCGCACGCCGTCGGCCGCGCTCGACGCGCGCGCCTCGGCCGGCCCGGCGCCGGGATCCGCGCCCGTGCTGCTCGCCCCGTCGGCCGCACTCATACCGCCACCGGTGCCTTGATTCCCGGGTGGTGCTGGTAGCCGACGATCTCGATGTCCTCGGGCTCGTACTCGAGGATCGAGTCCGGCCGACGGTTCAGCCGCAGCTCGGGGTAGGGGAACGGCTCACGGGAGAGCTGCCGCTCCACCTGCTCGACGTGGTTGTCGTAGATGTGGCAGTCCCCGCCGGTCCACACGAAGTCGCCGACCTCAAGGCCCGTCTGCTGGGCGACCATGTGGGTCAGCAGCGCGTAGCTGGCGATGTTGAAGGGCACGCCGAGGAAGAGGTCGGCGCTGCGCTGGTACAGCTGGCAGGAGAGCTTCCCGTCGTGCACCTCGAACTGGAACAGTGCGTGGCAGGGCGCGAGCGCCATGGCGGGGATGTCCGCCGGGTTCCAGGCCGAGACGATCAGGCGCCGCGAGTCGGGGTTCGTGCGGATCTGCTCGACCACCTCGGTGATCTGGTCGATCACGCCGCCGTCGGGGGTGGGCCAGGAGCGCCACTGCGCCCCGTAGATCGGGCCGAGGTCGCCGTTCTCGTCGGCCCACTCGTCCCAGATCGTCACGTCGTGCTCGTGGAGGTAGCCGATGTTCGTGTCCCCGCGCAGGAACCACAGCAGCTCCACGATGATCGAGCGGGTGTGCACGCGCTTAGTCGTGACCAGCGGGAATCCCTGCGAGAGGTCGTAGCGGATCTGCTTGCCGAAGAGGCTGCGGGTGCCGGTGCCGGTGCGGTCGCCCTTGGCGTGGCCGGTCTCCAGGACCTCGCGCAGCAGGTCCTCGTAGGGGGTCGGGATCGTCACCGGGGGAGCTCCTCGTTCTCGGGGCGGGCAGTGGGTTCGGGCTCGGGCAGGACGGCGCCGGGAGCCGGGGGAGCGGCCGACGGGGCGGCTCCGGCGGCCGCCGACGGGGTGGGTGCCTCCGGCGACGCCTCGACGGCAACCGGCACCGTGGACTCGCGCACGACCAGCGAGTACGGCGTGTCGATCGTGCGGGGCGGGCCGTCGTAGCCCTGGATCCGCTCGGCGAGCAGGTCCAGCGCGGTCGCGGCGAGGGTGAGCTTGTCCGGCGCGATGGTGGACAGCGACGGGATGGTGAAGGGGCTGTCGGGGGCGTCGTCGTAGCCGATCACGGCGACGTCCTCGGGCACGCGCTGGCCCAGGCGGCGCAGCATGGCGAGCGCGCCGGTGGCGAGGTCGTCGTTGCCGCACACGATCCCGTCGACCTTCGGATGGCGAGCGAGCAGCTCGCGCGCCCCGCCGAAGCCGTCCTCGCGCCGCCAGTCGTCCACCACCTGGATCCGGGCGGGATCGCCGCCGAGGCCGTGCGCATCCAGCGCCGCGAGGAAGCCGTCGCGCCGCAACGTCCCGGAGGAGTGGGGCTGCTTGCCCTGGGCGGTGTCGATCGCGCCGATGAACGCCAGGCGCCGACGGCCCTGCGCGATCAGGTGCGAGGTCGCCTCGTACGCGGCGCCGACGTTGTCGATGCGCACGTAGTCGCTGCCCTGGGGGAGGGTCTCGGGGAGGTGCTCGCCGATGAACACGGTGGGCTGGCTGGTGCGCTCCATCCGCGCGAACAGCTCCTCCTCGAGCATCAGCGGGTTGAAGATGACCCCGTCGCCGAGCACGCGCTTGAACCCCTCGAGCACGGTCCGCTCCGCCTCGCGCCCTCCGGAGGTCGAGTGCAGCAGGATCGTCTGCCCCCGCTCCTGCGCCACCTCGATGAACTGCTGGGCGAGGTTCGAGAAGTAGGAGAAGTCCAGCGAGGGGACCGCGAGGGTGATCATGCCGCTCGCCCCGGTGCGCAGTTGCTGCGCCGCGACCTGGGGGCGGTAGCCCACCTGCAGGATCGCCTCGCGCACCTTCTCGCGGGTGGAGTCCTTCACGTGGGGGTAGTCGTTGACCACGTTGGAGACGGTCTTGATCGAGACTCCCGCGAGCTCGGCGACGTCGCGCAGCGACGGCGGACGTCGGCGGCGGGTCGCGGGGCTCGAGGGCATGAGGTCGATTCTCGCACCGTCCAGGGCGGGCGGTGTGCGGTTGGTGCGGACGTCACTGTGGAGGGCTCTGCGTTCACTGGCCGTATACCGGGAGCCTCGGCCGTATAACGCGAGGGTCCGGTATTCCGCCAGTGAACGCACCGGGCCGACGGCCGCAGTTGGGGTGGAATGGCCGAAGGGGGGCGACGGCAGAGCGGGGAGCGGAGGGGTGTGCCGGCGGGTCGAGGCCGCGGGGTGTGTCGGCGGGATGCCGTTGACGGGGAGGCGGGCCTGTGGAAGCATGTTTCCAACGTTGTAGAAACGGTCGTCGCACCGGCGCGCAGCTGCCCGGTCGCACGACCTCGCCGCTCCCTCGCTCCGCCGTCGATCGCCGCTCCGGCGCCGCATCGCCGGCCCGCCCCACCTCAAGGATGCCGACACCGATGTCTTCGCCCGTCACCCTCACCCTGCACCCGTCCTTCCAGGTCGCGCCCGTGCGCCGCCGCACCTTCGGCGCCTTCGTCGAGCACCTCGGCCGCTGCGTGTACACCGGCATCTTCGAGCCGGATCATCCGTCGGCCGACGAGGACGGCTTCCGCACCGACGTGCTCGCCCTGACCCGCGAGCTCGGCGTGAGCTCCGTGCGCTATCCGGGCGGCAACTTCGTCTCCGGCTACCGCTGGGAGGACGGCGTGGGCCCGGTCGAGGTGCGCCCCGCCCGCCACGACCTCGCCTGGCACTCCACCGAGCCCAACACCGTCGGGCTCGACGAGTTCATGGCCTGGGCGAGCAAGGCCGAGGTCGAGCCGATGTACGCGGTGAACCTCGGCACCCGCGGGATCGAGGAGGCGCTCGACGTGCTCCAGTACGCGAACGCCCCCCGCGGCATCGCGTACTCGGACCAGCGCGCCGATAACGGCCACGCCGAGCCCTACGGCATCCGCATGTGGTGCCTCGGCAACGAGATGGACGGTCCCTGGCAGGCCGGGCACAAGACCGCCGAGGAGTACGCGCGGATCGCCACCGAGGCCGCCCGCCTCATGCGCCAGGAGGACCCGGAGCTCGAGCTGATCGCCTGCGGCTCCTCCAGCTCGCAGATGGAGACCTTCGCGGCCTGGGAGAACACCGTCCTCACCGAGTCCTACGACCTGGTCGACATGATCTCCGCCCATGCCTACTACTCGGAGAAGGACGGCGACCAGGCCTCCTTCCTCGCCTCGGCCGACGACATGGACCACTTCATCGACTCCGTCGTCGCGACCGCCGATCACGTGCGTGCCAAGCTCAAGCGCGACAAGCGCATCATGATCAGCTTCGACGAGTGGAACATCTGGTACCAGCACCGCGCCGAGTCCCGCCCGCCCAGCGGCGATGACTGGCCGGTCGCGCCCGTGCTGCTCGAGGACACCTACAGCGCGATGGACGCCGTCGTCTTCGGGAACCTGCTGATCTCCCTGCTGCGCCACAGCGACCGCGTCGCCTCCGCGTCCCTCGCCCAGCTGGTCAATGTCATCGCCCCGATCATGACCGCGCCCGGCGGGGAGGCCTGGAAGCAGACCACCTTCCACCCCTTCGCGCTCACCTCCCGTCACGCGGCCGGGCAGGTGCTCGACGTGCGCGTGACCGCGCCGAGCTTCGAGAACACCCGCTTCGGCGAGAGCTCCGCGGCCGACGCGGTGGCGACCTGGGACGAGGCCAGCGGTGCGCTGACCCTGTTCGTCGTCAACCGCGGACCCGAGGGCGAGCAGGTGCTGGACGCGGACCTCGCCGGCTTCGGCGATCTCGAGCTGGTCGAGGCCGTCACCCTCCACCACGAGGACCCCTACGCCGCGAACACCCAGGACGCGCCCGAGACCGTCGTGCCCGCACCGAACGACTCGGTCGCGCTGGACGGCGGCCGCCTCGTCGGCGCGCTGCCGGCGATCTCCTGGTCGATGATCCGTCTGGCCCGCCGGGCCTGACCTCCTGACATGGTCCGGCCGGGTGGAGCGCCCCCGGCCGGGCCGCCACCCACCCGTCCGCCACAGCCCGCCGTCCGCGCCCCGCGTCTGCAGATGTGGGCTCTGAGCGGCACGCTGAGCCGCTGAGCGCCGCGGCGTGCCGCTGGAGTCCCCTTTCTGCAGACGCTCCGCCCCACCGACCTCGCCCCGCCACTCCGAGGAGCCCTCGATGACCGCCCGCACCCTGACCACCGGCCTGGTCGGCGCCCTCGCCCCGACCTCGACCGGCAGCCGCCCGCTCGCCCCGCGCGCCGGAGCGACCGACGGGCCCGCCCGCGTCGTGATCGACCTGGACCTGCCCGGCGCCACGATCTCCCGCCACCTCTACGGCCACTTCGCCGAGCACCTGGGACGCTGCATCTACGGCGGCTTCTACGTGGGCGAGGACTCCGAGATCCCGAACGTGCGCGGCATCCGCACCGACGTGGTCGAGGCGCTGCGCGCCCTGCGGATCCCGAACCTGCGCTGGCCCGGCGGCTGCTTCGCCGACGACTACCACTGGCGCGACGGCATCGGCCCGCGCGAGGACCGCCCGCGGATGGTCAACTCCCACTGGGGCGACATCGTCGAGGACAACTCCTTCGGCACCCACGAGTTCATGGACCTCGTCGAGCTGCTCGGCACCGAGGCGTACGTCAACGGCAACGTCGGCTCCGGCACGGTGCGGGAGATGAGCGACTGGATCGAGTACCTCACCCGCGCCGACGACTCCCCGATGGCGGCGCTGCGGCGTGAGAACGGCCGCGACGAGCCGTGGCAGGTGCCGTTCTTGGGCATCGGCAACGAGGCCTGGGGCTGCGGCGGGAACATGCGCGGCGAGGACTACGCCGCGCTGGCTCGCCAGTACGCCACCTATGTGCGCGACCACGGCGACAACCAGGTCACCCGCATCGCCGCCGGCGCGAACGTGGACGACTACGCCTGGACCGAGGCGCTGATGCGCGCGATCGACGGCCTCGAGGGCCGTGACGGCCGGCCCGGTCCCTTCCAGGCGATCTCGCTGCACTACTACACGATGTCCGGGCCCTGGGAGGACAAGGGCAGCGCCACCGAGTTCAGCGACCAGGAGTGGTACCGCACCCTCTCCCGCGCCGTCCGCGCCGAGGAGCTGGTGGCCCGTCACGCCACCGTCATGGACCGCCACGACCCGCACAAGAAGGTCGGGCTGGTGTTCGACGAATGGGGCACCTGGTGGAACGTCGAGCCCGGCACGAACCCCGGCTTCCTGTACCAGCAGAACACCGTGCGAGACGCGCTCGTGGCGGGCATCCACTTCGACGGCTTCCACCGCCACGCGGACCGGCTGCTCATGGCGAACATCGCCCAGACCGTGAACGTGCTGCAGGCGATGATCCTCACCGACTCGGACTCCGGCGCGCTCGTGCTCACCCCGACGTACCACGTCTTCGCGATGAACGCCGGGCACCAGGACGCCGCCGCGCTCGACGCCCACCTGCTGCTTCCCGAGGAGGTGCAGGAGGTCGACGGCAGGCCGCTGCCGCTGGTCTCCGCCTCCGCCTCGCTGCGGGCCGACGAGGGGGCGGCGCTCGTCTCGCTGTCGAACCTCTCGGCCGACGAGCCTCGCACCCTCGTCCTGGACCTGCGCGGCCGCGAGGTCGTAGGCCATGAGGCGACCGTGCTGACCGGCGCGTCGACCGCCGCACACAACACCCCCGAGCGGCCTAAGGCGGTCGCCCCGGCGCCGCTGACGGACGTGCGCGAGCACGAGCGCGGGCTCGAGGTGACCCTGCCGCCGCACTCCTTCGCGACGGTGCGGCTTGACCTCGCCTGACCGCGGCGGCGACGAGCCCCGGCAAAGCGCGAGAGCGGAGAGGCACGGTGCGTCGGCCGGTGGTGCGGAGGAGCGCCGCGAGCGCCTCCGCATCCTGCTGGGTCTCGAACCCACCACGACGGAGGGACGCCTCGCCGAGGTACCGCCGGCCCCGTCGGACGGCGGCCCGGTCGAAGTGCAGCTGCTCGCCCCGTGCGGGGAGCCCGGCGTGGAGCCGGATGCCGATCCCGACGTGATCCCGGCCTTCCTCCTGCGCCCCGACCCGGAGCGCGACACCGGCGCCGGCGTCGTCCTGATCGCCGGCCACGGCCGCGGCATCGACGACCTCGTCGCGACCGACCCGGCCGACGAGTACCACGACGCCCTCGCCCTCAAGCTCGGCCGCGCCGGGCTGACGGTGCTGTGCCCGGAGATGGTCAGCTTCGGCCGTCGCCGCGTCCCGCCCCCGCCGGGCGGCGCCCCCTGGGCGCCCGAGGAGAAGACCTGCGAGATCGACGCCGCCCGTCATCTGCTGCGCGGCCGGCCGGTCATGGGCCGCCGCGTCGCCGACGCCCGCGCCGCCGTCCAGGCGCTGCGCGCCCTGCCGGGCGTGGACCCAGAGCGGGTCGCCGTCGCCGGCGGCTCCGGCGGAGGAGCGGTCGCGCTGCTGCTGGCCGCCGTCGACGAGACGGTCGCCGCGGCACTGGTCGCGACCTATTTCAGCAGCTTCGCCGCGAGCATCGCCTCGATCCGACACTGCCCCTGCAACATCGTCCCCGGCCTGCTGCCCGGGCTGGAGATGGCGGACATCGCCGCGCTCATCGCCCCCCGCGCGCTCGTGATCGAGGCGGGGGAGTGCGACCACATCTTCCCGATCGCAGCGACCCGCGAAGCCTTCGCACAGCTGGGACCGGTGTGGGAGGCGCACGACGCCGTCCCGCCCGAGCTCGTCGTCACTCCCAGTGGTCACGCCTTCCGCGCCGAGCGCTCCCTCGAGGCGCTGGTCGAGCAGCTGACGGGCTGACCTAAGGGCTGTCTGCGGGGCGACGAGGCGGACCGACGCCTTCCCCGTCGGCCGGCGCCGCCCTGTCAGCCGTCCCTGCCCGTCGGTCGGCGCCGCCCTCTAAGCCCCCGTCGCCCTCTCGGCCCGCGCCGCCCTGTCGGCTGAGACCACCCTGTCTGCCCCGTCGCCCCCTCGGCCCGCTCCATCGGCCTGCCCCGTCGGCCCCCGCTGTCAGAGTGACAAGATCGAGTGTTTGCGCCCAGGGGTGGGGGAGATGTCCTCTTCTGCCGTACGGTGAACCGTGTGCTGATCGCTGCACCCCGCGAGGGGACGCGCGCGGCGCCCGAGACCTCAGTCCCTGTCCCTTCGACGATTGTGAATCCCTTATGCAGGTAGCTGCCCGCAACAAGCTGTCCGCTCCTCCTCGCCTGGCCAAGAACGGCCTGCGCATCACCCCGCTCGGCGGCCTCGGCGAGGTCGGCCGCAACATGACCGTGTTCGAGCACCACGGGAAGCTGCTCATCGTCGACATCGGCGTGCTCTTCCCGGAGGACCATCAGCCCGGCATCGACGTGATCCTGCCGGACTTCGCCTCGATCCGCGACCGCCTCGACGACATCGTCGGCATCGTGCTCACCCACGGCCATGAGGACCACATCGGCGGCGTCCCGTACCTCCTCAAGGAGCGGGCCGACATCCCGCTGTACGGCTCGGAGCTGACCCTCGCCTTCATCACCGCGAAGCTCAAGGAGCATCGCATCACCCCGAAGACCATGCAGGTCAAGGCCGGGGACCGCCAGAAGGCTGGGCCCTTCGACCTCGAGTTCGTCGCGGTGAACCACTCCATCCCGGACTCCCTGGCGGTGTTCATCCGGACCTCCGCCGGCTCCGTGCTGCACACCGGCGACTTCAAGATGGACCAGTTCCCGCTGGACGGTCGCATCACCGACCTGCGCGCCTTCGCGCGCCTCGGCGAGGAGGGCGTGGACGTGTTCCTCACCGACTCGACCAACGCCGAGGTCCCCGGCTTCACGATGAGCGAGCGGGACCTCACTCCCGCGATCGACCGGGTCTTCGCGACCTCGCCGCGGCGCGTGATCGTCTCGAGCTTCGCCAGCCACGTCCACCGCATCCAGCAGGTGCTCGACGCCGCCCACGCCAACGGCCGCAAGGTCGCCTTCGTGGGCCGCTCGATGGTGCGCAACATGAAGATCGCGCGCGAGCTCGGCTACCTCTCCATCCCCAAGGGCCTGGTCGTCGACTTCCGCAAGATCCAGTCGATGCCCGATCACAAGATCACCCTGATCTGCACCGGCTCCCAGGGCGAGCCGATGGCGGCGCTGGCGCGCATGGCCAACGGCGACCACCAGATCCAGGTGGGCGAGGGCGACACCGTGCTGATGGCCTCCTCGCTGATCCCCGGCAACGAGAACGCGATCTACGGGATCATCAACAAGCTCATCGACCTCGGCGCGAACATCGTCCACAAGGGCAACGCGAAGGTGCACGTCTCCGGCCACGCAAGCGCCGGCGAGCTCGTGTACTGCTACAACATCGTGGGGCCGAAGAACGTGCTGCCGGTGCACGGCGAGTCCAAGCACCTGCACGCCAACGCCGACCTCGCCCGGAAGACCGGTGTGCCCGAGGACCGCGTGGTCGTCGGCTTCGACGGCGTGGTCGTGGACCTCGTGGACGGGAAGATCAAGGTCGCCGGCAAGGTCGACGCAGGCCTCGTCTACGTGGACGGCCAGACCATCGGCACCGCCACCGAGGACACCCTCGCCGAGCGCCGCATGCTCGCCGGCGGCGGCGTGGTCACGGTGGTCGCGCTGATCGACCCCAAGACCCACAAGCCGGTCGAGCCGGTCGAGTTCCTCACCAAGGGCTTCGTGCACGACAAGAAGACCTTCGAGGGCGCCGCCGCGCAGGTCGAGAAGGCGCTCGCGCAGTCGAAGGCTGACAAGATCGACGACATCGCCGAGATCGAGCAGATCGTGGTCGACACCGTCACCAATCACCTGCGCCGCACCTACCGCCGCGAGCCCGCGGTGATGGCCGTGGTCATCGACTCCTGAGTCCCGGCGCGGCCGACGTCCGTCGTCGGCCCCGCACGACGGCCCCTCCGGCCCGCGTCACAGCGGTGCGGGAGGGGCCGTCGGCTCAGTCGATCCAGATCTGGCAGATGTTGCTGCGCGTGAAGGTGGCGACTCGATCGACATGGAGGAGCCCATCGAGGGCCACTGGATCGTTGTCGAGCACCCCGGTGATGTGCACGCGAGCCGTGCGTCGGCCACCTCAACGCGACAGGTTGCGTTACGGCGGGTTGAGTGAACCCGCTTCACGTGCCCGTACTTGTCCGCCGCCCTGGACCCGCCGCTGAACAGCTTGCGCCCACCGAGTCTCGTCGTGTGCGACTCTACGGCGGTGCCGGCCGACGGGGCGGGGTGGGCGGAGGGACGGGTGATGACAGCGACGAACACGGCTCTGAAGGTGGGGCGATGACGGCCGTCGGCGGATCCGGCGCCGGCGACGAGCCGAGCCTTGCGGGCGGGCGCGCCCCGCTGCAGCTGCTGGTCGGCGGGGCGAGCAGGGAGGAGCTGCGCACCCGGCTCTCTAAGCTCTGCATCCAGCTGAACGACGGCGCGCGCACGCTTCTCGAGGATTCGTGCTTCGACACCCGCGCACCGGAGACGCTCGAGGTCGTGCAGCGCAGCCTCCACCAGCTCGGCCTCGCCTCGGGCGGCACCCTCCCGCAGATCACCGCTGCGGCACGGGCGCAGGGTCTCGCCCCGCTGCCGCCGGACGCCGGCCCTTACCTCCGCCTCGCCATCACGGACCAGGGGCAGGCCCCGGACTCGATCCTCTCCGCCGGGAGGGCACCGACCGGCGCCGTGCACGTCCACTCCGCACCTCTCCGCGCGGACCACGACTACCCCAAGGGCTTCTACCTGCGTGTCGTCGACGGCGTCACCTGGCTGCGGGGCTTCCGCTGCGACGACGAGTACGTGTGGCCGGCCGACGCCGTCCTCGCCCTGCGGGCCCCCGAGGGGTGAGGGGCCGCTGCGGCGCCTGAGCGCACCGCTCCACCACGTCGTCCAACCCCGTGCACGAAGTGTCCCAGATCAACCCCCGGCCTCACATCTGCACGCCAGCATCGACAAGGTCATGACCAACGACACCTGGGCTTCGAGGGTGTTCTTCTCCCAGTCGCCCGGAGCGCTGGGACTCCCCGGCCGAGGAATTCCGCACTGCTCTCGGACCCCTGCCTGAGATCCTCGAGCTGCTCACCGCCGCCGTGGGCACGTGGATCCGGCCCATGCACCAGACCCTCGACCATGCCGCGAACCGGCGCCTGCACGCCGGACGTCTGTCGCCGGTCTCCGAGATCCTCGCCGACCACGACCTGCGGCTCGGGCTGGAGTACATCGGGCCGAAGGCCTTCTGGTCCACCGAGCGTGACCCTTTCGTCCACGACATCACCGACGCCCGCGCCCTCATCGCCGAGACCGACGCGAGCAACATCGGCCTGTTCCTCGACAGCCGCCGAGCCGACGTGCGCGTCGGCACTCCGGTACGGGCCCTCCGGCCCGCCTCGTGGGGGCGCGAAAGGGCTGTTCGAGTCAACATGTGGTCAGCTCGTCCGATATCGCGCACGACGGGTCGACGGGTCCAGCCCTGTGCAACGTCCAGAAGCGGCGCGAGAAGCGCCGCGGATCGGAGGCCCCGACACGTGCGACAGTCACGCTCACGTCGTCGGCGGGGGAGCGGTGCTCTGCCGCGGCACCAGCACCATTGGTAGGCGGGCCGGGGAGCCGGCCTCTTCGTGCGGCTCTCCTTCTATGAGGCGGATCAGCAGATCGACTGCGATAGAGGCCTTTGCGGGGATGTCCTGGCTGACCGATGTGAGCTGAGGGCGCATCCACCGGCTGATGGCCGTGTCGTCGAAGCCCACGACCGACATCTGCCCGGGCACGTCCACGCTGCGATCGAGCAGCTCGCCGACGAGTTCCCCTGCGAGCGTGTCGCTCGCAGCGATCACTGCGGACGGACGGTTGGTTCCGGTAAGGAGCCGCTCAGCCACTCGTGCGGCGGCGCACGGTCCATGGTCAGCGGACACCACCTGGGTGATCTCAACGTGCGGGGCGGCGGCGACCGCTGATCGCAGTCCCGCTAATCGTCGAGCGACGACGCCGTCGGTCGAGCCGAGCGGCCCCGCAAAGGCCAGACGTCGATGGCCGAGCTCGATGAGGTGCTGACCGGCCGTCTTTCCTCCGTGGTGGTCATCGACCCCCACGACGTGCACCCGCGCCTGGCGCGAGTAATTGTCGAGGAAGACGAGCGGCCGCGCCTGGGTGCGCTCGAGCTCATTGATCTCGTCGGCCACCGAGCCGTAGACGATCAAACCGTCCGTCCGCCACGAGCCCACAGCCCTGGCTGTGGTGACGACATCCGCGCTGGAGGCGGTGATGAGGGAGAAGCCATGAGCGGTGGCCGCCCGCTCGACAGCCCCGAGCAGGATCGCGTCATGCGGATTCTCGAGCAAGTCGCGGCGCTCATCCGGGTGGTGGATGACCATGCCGATCATCCGTGATCGGTTGGCGGCAAGGGAGCGAGCCTGCGCGTCGGGGACGTACTCCAGGTCGGCGATGACCTGGCGGACCCGAGCGATCGTCGCGGCGGAAACTTTGTGGTGATGGCCGTTGATCACGTTCGAGACCGTCATTCGACTGACGCCGGCGACTGCCGCCACCTCGCGCAGACTGCTCATAGGTTCTCCCTGTTCGGCCCGGCCGACACACTGGTCGACGCATTGACCGGCGCCGGAGGGGGGCCTACCCTGACCCGAGTGGACCGGTAAACCCGCCGTGACCAGGCTGATGCTAAGCGCTCGACACGGATCAGGTCTATAGGTAGGCAGAGTCGCCTGCGCCCGCTCGCAACGAAGGAGCCCTTCATGAACGTCCGGCCCGGCCCCACCCCCCACTTCGCCTCACGTCGCATGGTCCTCGCCGGCCTCGGCGCCGCCACGCTGTTCCCCGTCCTTGCGGCCTGCGGTGCGGAGGAGCCCTCCGAGCAGGCGGCCGACGACGTCGCCGCCGCCGCGGAGGTCGAGCTCCCCACCTACGCCGAGCAGACTGCCGTGACTCCGGACATCCCCGGCCGGAACGGCTCCACCCCTGGGTATACGACCTATCCTGCCGACCTGCCGCAGACCGTCGAGGCGCCGCCAGGATCGGGCGGCACCTTCTCGCTGATGGTTCCGACCTGGAGCGCGGTTCAGTCCAGCCCCGACAATTCCTTCACCAAGGGGCTCGACGAGGCTCTGGGCGCGACGCTGACGTATCAGATGACTACAGGCAACGATTATCGCGACAAGCAGGCCGCTGTCTTCGCCTCTCCCGATGACGTCGCGGACTGGGTCTCCGTGTTCGGCTGGAACCCACCCCCGCGCTTCGCGCAGGCCGTCGAGTCCGTGTTCCAGGACCTCACGCCGTTCCTTGCCGGGGACAAGATCTCGCGCTGGCCGAACCTCGCCAACCTCCCGACCGCCGCGTGGGAGTTCGGGGTGTTCGGCGGCAAGCTCTACGGGATTCCTGTTCCGGGCGAGATCGTCACCGATGCGATCTTCTACCGCGCCGATATCCTCGACTCCCTCGGACTCCAGCCCCCGACCACGGCCGAGGAGTTCCTGCAGGTCTGCGAGGAGCTGACCGATCCCGGCGCCAATCGGTGGGCGGTCAACGACATGAACGTCGGAGCACCCAACCTGCTGTTCGGAGCCCCGCCGGACTGGAGGGATGACGACGGTGCGCTGATCTACCGCTGGGAGACCCAGGAGTACCGCGATGCGCTCGAGTTCCAGGTCCAGCTTTTCGAGAACGGTCTGGTCCACCCCGACGTAGCTGCCGATTCTGGCGACGCCAAGCAGCGCTTCGAATCCGGGCAGGTCGCCATCCATTACGACGGGATAGGCGCATGGGGCGAGTCCACGAAGCGAGTCCGAGCCTCGAACCCCGACTATCGGCAGGTCCCGATGAGCGGTCTGTCGGCCACAGGGTCCGATCCGATCCGGTACGCGGGTAACGCGGCGAACTTCTTCAGCTTTCTGAAGAAGGTCGACGACGAGGCCCGCATCGAAGAGCTGCTTCGTATCGCGAACTATCTGGCCGCCCCTTTCGGCACGAAGGAATGGGAGCGGGTCAACTTCGGTACGGAGGGTGTCCACTTCGAGCGTGGCGAGGGCGGGGTCCCGGTCGCCACTGACCAGCTCGCCGAGGAGCATCCGGGGGTGCTGTCCACGCTCGTCACCGGACCGGTCGCCAAATTCGACTTCACCGACCCGGACCATGTGCGTGAGTACTGCGAGTGGATGGCGGCGGAGACCGAGCACATGGTCGAGGGACCTTTCTACGGCCGGCAGATCCCCCGCCCCGTTGAGTATGCGGCGCTCGACCAGCCGATGTACGACCTCGAGAAGGACGTGGCGCGAGGACGTAAGTCGATGGACGACTTCGATCAGGCGGTCGAGACCTGGCGGAGCTCCGGAGGTGATCGTATGCGGGAGTACTACCAGGCCATCTACGACGAGCTCGGCGCATGACTGCCGACCAGGGGGCCACGGGCGCCCCCCGCTCAGTCCGAACTTCCCCGGTGGGGGCCGACGAGAACCCGCCGTCTCGAAGCGACACGGGCGCCCCGGTCGAGCGCCGCCGGATCCCCCTTGGTAAACGGCTGCGGCGTGACTGGCCGCTGCTGGCGATGGTCCTGCCCGCTGTGGCTTTGATGATCGTGTTCATGTACGTGCCGATGTTCGGCAACGTGATCGCGTGGCAGCACTACTCGCCGTACGTCGCGTTGTTCGAGAACCCCTGGGCGGGCTGGGAGAACTTCGCGCGCGTGTTCCGCACGCCCTCCTTCTGGGATGCGGTGGTCAACACCCTCACGATCACCACGTTCCAGCTGGTGTTCTTCTTCCCGGTGCCGATCGCCCTGGCACTGTTGCTCAACTCGGTGCTGACTCCGTGGATCCGTACCACCATCCAGTCGATCGTCTACCTGCCCCACTTCTTCTCCTGGGTGCTCGTCGTGACGATCTTCCAGCAGATCCTCGGCGGCGCCGGCCTGCTGAACCGCATCCTGCGTGATGCCGGCATGGCGCCCATCGAGATCATGACCAACCCGGATACCTTCCTGCTCCTGGTCACGTCGCAGGCGGTGTGGAAGGACGCCGGCTGGGGCATGATCATCTTCCTCGCTGCCTTGAGCACCATCGACCCTGCACAGTACGAGGCTGCGGCCGTCGACGGCGCCGGCAAGTGGCGAAGGATGTGGTCGATCACCCTGCCCGCTATCAGGCCTACCATCATTCTGCTGCTGATCCTGCGCCTCGGCGATGCCCTCACCGTCGGCTTCGAGCAGCTGATCCTGCAGCGCGGCGCCGTGGGACAGGGCGCCGCAGAGGTTCTCGACACCTATGTCTATTATCAGGGCGTCATCGGTGGGGACTGGTCGTACGCGGCCGCAGCGGGCCTGATCAAGGGCGTCGTCTCGCTGATCCTGGTGCTCGGCGCCAACAAACTGGCCCACGTCTTCGGTGAGGCCGGCGTCTATCAGAGGGAGGCCCGATGAGCACGAGCGCACCTGGATCCGGCATCGCCGATCAGACCGTCCCCGCGACGCAGAGCGCCCTCGGGGCCCCCCGGCCGGAGGGCAGCAGGGGCTGGCTGGGCAGGCTCGGGGGACCTCTGCGCCGGGCGCATGGCAGCAATCAGCGGCCGGCCTGGGCGGAGAAGCCGACCGTCCTCGAGAAGACCGGGAAGGCGCTCGCACTGAGCCTGATCGTGCTCATCGTGCTGCTCCCGCTGTACACCGTGGTGCTGACGTCCCTCTCCTCGGACGCCACCATCACCGAGGCCGGGGGCATGGTGCTGGTTCCCGGCGAGCTCACCCTGTCCGCGTACTCAGCGATCCTCAGCGGAGGAGTGGTGACGCGCTCGATCCTGGTCAGCGTCGGCGTGACGGCAGCCGGCACCCTGTTGTCGACCGCCGTCTCGGTGCTGGCCGCCTATGGGCTCAGCCGGACCGACTCATTGCTGCACCGACCGATCCTGTTCCTGTTCCTCGTCACGATGTTCTTCTCGGCCGGCATGATCCCCACCTACCTGGTGGTCTCAGAGCTGGGCCTGATCGACACATATCTCTCGCTGATCCTGCCGGGCGCCGTCTCGGCGTTCAACATCCTCATCTTGAGAGCGTTCTTCATGGGCATCGACACCGGCATCCTCGAGGCCGCGCGGATAGACGGCGCCGGGGAGTTCCGAATCCTCGGCACCATCGTGCTGCCGATGTCCACTGCAGTGGTCGCGGTGGTGGCGCTGTTCTACGGCGTCGGGTACTGGAACGCCTTCTTCAACGCGATGCTCTACCTCCAGGACAGCGCCAAGTGGCCCCTGCAGATGGTGCTGCGATCCTACGTCCTCGAGGGCGTCGAGCTGCCGGGCTCGGAGCTCACCCCCGCCGGGGTCGCCGGCGCTCGACCGCCCGCCAGCCTTGCGCTGAAGATGGCGATCGTGGTGTTCGCTCTCGTGCCCATCCTGCTCGTGTACCCCTTCGTGCAGCGGCACTTCACCAAGGGGGTCATTTTCGGGGCGATCAAGGGATGAGCCCTGCCTGACCGAACGCCCCGGTCGTCGCCTCCCATCACCAGAATCTCGCTTGTGGAGCGCCCCGCAGGCAGCCCCCGTGTCGGATTCAGGGCTCTTCAGAGTTGTGTGTGGGGTGAGGCGTCGAGGCCGCCGGTGATGAGGAGCATTCGGAGGCGGTAGTGCTCGAAGTTGCGGAAGCCGCGGGCGATGCGGCGGCCGAGTTCGATGATCCCGTTGACGGCCTCTGTGCCGCCGTTGCTCGCGCCATCGGTGTCGAAGTAGGCCAGGAACGCCGTCCGCCAGCGGCGCAGGGTCTTCCCGAGCCTGGCGATCTCGGGGATCGGGCAGGATGGCAGCGCAGCGATCAGCCGCTCGGCGAGGCGGCGTCCCTGGGCGGGCGTGGGCTGGTGGAACACGCCTCGGAGGTCCTGGGCGCACTGGTAGGCGACCTCGACCGCGACGTGATCGGGATGGGCCGCGAATGCGCTGGCCAGGCGGGTCTGCTGGCGCGGCGTGAGGCGCTCCCGTCCAGCGCGGAGAACATGACGGATCCCGTAGAGGGGGTCGCCCTTGCGGCCTCGGTGGCCGAGAGTCTCCTGCTGGATCCGGCGGCGAACGTCATCGACTGCAGCCCCGGCGAGCTTCACGATGTGGAACGCATCCAGCACGCAGGTGGCGTCCTCGAGCTGGTCATCGATCGCGTTCTTGTATCCCTGGAACGGGTCCAGCGTCGCGATCTCGACCCGCTTGCGGAACTCGTCGCCGCGCTCGTCGAGCCAGTCTCGGTAGGCCTTGCCGGATCGGCCTGGGACGAGGTCGAGAAGTCTGGCGGTGGGGTGGGTGCCGCGAGTCAGATCGACCATCCCGGTGAGCTCCTTCGGTCCGCGCCGGCGCGGGTCCCGGTGGTGCCAGATGTGTTCGTCCACGCCCAGGACCTGCACGCCCTCGAACCGGGACGGGTCGTTCGCGGCCTTGATCAGGACTGGCCGGACCTGGGACCAGAGCGTGTTCCAGGTCGTGCCGAGCTGGCGGGCCAGGCCCTGGATCGTCGCTCCCTCGCGCCGGAGTTGTCCGATCGCCCAGCGGATCGCGCGCGTGCTCAGCAGGCCCCGCGGTGCACAGACCTCCGGGTTCTGCTCGGCGAAGGTCGTCACCGTGCAAACGCGCTCGAGGCAGATCCAGCGGCGCTTGCGCCACCGGATTCGCACCGGTCGGCCAGCCCATGGCGCGTCGATCATCTCGACCACCACTCGGCCGTGACCAGTCGCAATGACACCGCAACCAGGGCAACCGGTCACCGAGTCGCAGGACTCCACCTCGAGCGCCAGGCCACCTCGCCGGTCCTTCGTGACCGTGAGCAGATGGAGGCTGGGGAAGTCGAGTAGAAGATCGCATCGGTCGCAGCGGTCAAGCGCGTCAGGGCATACGCAACTATGGTTGGGCATTGTCGAGGTCCTTGAGATTAGCGGGGGTAGAAGTCCGCTCATCATCGAGGACCTCGACGTCTATCCCCAGCTACCCGACGCCACCGGCGCGCCCACACTCAACTCTGAAGAGCCGGATTCAGTCTCGTCAGTTGATGAGCAGGGGTTCCAGATATTATCGCTTGACCGTTTCGGTGGCGATACGCCAAGAATGAACGCCACCCCTGTGGAGGAAACCCATGCAGATCTCCATCCAGCTGTACAGTGTTCGCGATGCGCTCGCGACAGACTTTCAAGGAGCCTTGCAGCGCTTGGTCGACCTTGGATTTAGTTATGCAGAGCCATTCAATCTCCTCCAGTTCAGCGAGGACCTCGTTGAGGCGAGCGCCCCCGTGCCGATCACCTTCCCTAGCGCCCATCAGTCGTTTCTAGGTGACGGAGATTTCCAGGAAGTGCTCGAGGCGGCCCAGGCCGTCGGCGTGCAGTACCTTATCGACCCGTATTGGGAACGGGAGGATTGGACCGACGCCGGTAAGGTACGCGCTCTGTCCGCACGACTGAACGACCGAGCCGCGGCGGCCGCTGCTTACGGCATCCGCGTCGGATACCACAACCACCACTTCGAGATTGCTTCGCGCCTCGAGGGTCGCAGCGCCCTGGAACTTTTCGCCGCAGAGCTCGATCCGCAGGTCATCCTTGAAGTCGACAGCTACTGGGCTGCCGTGGCAGGAGTCGATGTCCCGGTGCTGCTGGACGCGCTGGGCAGCCGCGTCCAGCTGGTGCACCTCAAAGACGGCGACCTGTCCGCAGACCCCGGAAACCAGTTGCCCTTAGGTGCCGGAGCGATGCCGCTCGCGGGAACGCTGCAGGCCGCGGCAGGAGCAGCCTACGGCGTGATCGAATTCGACGACTACGCTGGAGACATATTCGAGGGTATTGATACTTCGCTCGCTCATCTTCGCCGGATCCTGTAAATCGTTCGCGCGCGTCTGGCCCGCAGCGCCCTGGGCTCCGTCCCGTGGTTCGGCGGTCGCGGGCGCGAAGGCAGTGGGTCGGGTGCAGGTCGCCTCGATGCTCGCCGGGGTGCGGTAGCCGAGAGCTTCATGGAGTCCGGACAGCCCCTCGGCGTGCGGCTCGGGGCGGGGAGCACCACCTCGCGGCGCGCCGTTGACGTCTCGTCGCCGTCGGCGCCGACGGCGACCTGTCGTAGCGTCGTGCGCGGCGCGGGGGCTGCCGCCAGGCGCCCGCTGAGGCCGGATTCGAGCCGTCGCCTCCTTCACTGGTACGAGACGAACCAGGGCCGGGGCTCGAGGGCGAAGGTCTCCTCCGGGGTGAACATCGGGGTGTCCTCGTCGTGGAAGTTCTTCCACGCCATGAAGATCCCGCCCGGCAGGTCCTGCTGGAGCGCGTTCCAGGTGGCGAGCTTGTCCTCGGGGGTGCCGTGCCCGTCGGCGTGCAGGGTGATCGCGAGCTCGGGGCGGGAGGTGTCCACGTCCTGACGGTCGGAGATCATCGAGAGGTTGAACTGGTGCAGGATCAGCACCTTCTGCGGCAGGCCGTGCTCCGCCGTGAGGTCCGCGAGCCAGGTGGAGACCTCGTTGATCTCCGCCGCGGTGACCGAGCCGATCTGCTCGAGATGCTTCTGCCCGGGCTCCAGCCGCCACTCGGCATCCAGTGCCAGTCCGACGTGCGGGGCGGTCAGCAGCTCCTCGTAGCGCTTCGCCTGGGTGAGGAAGTCGGTGGTGCCCGGCTGCAGGTCCAGCACCACGTACACCCCGGCCCCGCCCGCCGCATCGACCCACTCGCGCAGTCCCTCGACGCCCAGCTCGGAGGAGAAGTCGCCGTCGCCGCCCGGCTCCGAGGAGGCGATGGTCGTGATGATCTCGAGGGCGGGGACGGCCGGCTCCTCGGCGAGCCCGTCGTACTCGGCGACCATCTCCTGCACCCGCTCGAGGGTCTGCTCGAGGTCCTGCTCGCCGAGGATCCCGAGCGAGGGCACGGCGGGGGAGCCGTAGGCCGCGATCATGCGCCGGCCGGGGAAGGCGGTGACGCCGCCGCCGGGCAGCTCGGTCGTGGTCGCGGCCCGGCCCAGCGCCTCCACCAGCGACGAGGCGTCCCCGAAGGAGTCGCCGAGCGCGAGCACGCCCACCGAGGCGTCCTCTCCGGCCGCCTCCTTCGCCGCGGCGACGCTCTCGCCGCTGCGGCCGACGTCCCCGCCGGGCGTCTCGACGACGGATCCGCCCGCGGCGGTGACCACGGCGCTCGCAAGTGACTGTGCGGGCGAAGCCGCCTCCGGGTCGACCAGCAGCGTCACGGCGTCGGTCGCCTCCCCGGCGGAGACCTTCGGGAGGTCGGGGTTCTCGGCGGAGAGGTCGATCTCTATGATCTCCCGACCGTCCCCGAGATCGCCGGGATCGACGCCCGCCGGGACGACGAGCGTGGCCGCGCCGAGCCGGTCGATCTCATCGGCGACCGCCTGATCGATGCCCGCCAGCACCGGGGCGGGGAAGCCCTCGAGCGTCGGCAGCAGCGCCTCGAGCGAGGCCTCGTCGGCGAGGACGGCGACGTCCGAGGAGGTGAAGAGTGCCGCGCTCAGGGCGGCGGACGCCGCGGGGAGATCGTCGCCCGGCAGCACCGTGGTCTCGGGGGACTCGGTGCGCTCGACGGAGAGATCGCCCCCGGTGCAGGCCGCGAGGCCTCCCGCGAGCGCGAGCACCGTCGCGCCCGCGAACGTTCGCCGGGTGATGCTCGCCGGTCGTCGGTCTCGTGCTGTCACGGCGGTGACCTCCTCTGCGATGCGGGCGAATGCCGGCGATCGGTACGGGCCGAGCCCGGGCTGGTGCGGTCGCATGGTGCCCATGCTGTCAGAGCCGCGGAACGGCCGATGGCACGGAGAACCCCGGGTCGGATCTCTCCGGCTGGTCGTCGTTCCTCGCTGCGGACCCGATGCGGTCGGCACGCGCTTGCCCGACCGAGATGCTCCGTGGTCTAATCATTCGAGATGGAAAGCGGTTACCGCCGCAGGGGTTGCGAGTGCGGCCCAAGGACCTCGAAGGAGAGCAGCCACATGGCAGAACGCAGGATCGGCATCATCGTCAACGGCGCGACCGGGCGCATGGGCTACCGCCAGCACCTGGTCCGCTCCCTCCTCGCCATCCGCGACCAGGGCGGTGTCGAGCTCGAGGGCGGCGACCGGCTCATGCCGGACCTGCTGCTCGTCGGCCGCAACGAGGAGAAGCTGCGCACGATCGCCGAGCGCCACGGCCTGAAGAACTGGACCACCGACGTCGACGAGGCGCTCGCGAACCCGGACTACGAGGTCTACTTCGATGCGCTGGTGACGAACCTGCGAGTGGCGAACCTGAAGAAGGCGATCTCCGCCGGCAAGGCGATCTACACCGAGAAGCCCACCGCCGAGTCCTTCGAGGACGCGCTCGAGCTCGCCCGCCTGGCGAAGGAGGCCGGAGTCGTGAACGGCGTCGTCCACGACAAGCTCTACCTCCCCGGCCTGCTCAAGCTGCGCCGCCTGATCGACTCCGGCTTCTTCGGCGAGATCCTCTCCGTTCGCGGCGAGTTCGGCTACTGGGTCTACGAGGGCGACTGGCAGAGTGCCCAGCGGCCCTCCTGGAACTACCGCTCCGAGGACGGCGGCGGCATCGTCGCGGACATGTTCCCGCACTGGAACTACGTCATCGAGGAGCTCTTCGGCCGCATCGAGGACGTCTACGCCCAGACCGCCACGCACATCGGGACGCGCTGGGACGAGAGGGGTCAGGAGTACACCGCCACCGCCGACGACGCCGCCTACGGCGTCTTCCGCCTCGAGGGCGGCGCCGTCGTGCAGATGAACTCCAGCTGGGACGTGCGCGTCCACCGCGACGAGCTGGTCGAGTTCCAGGTCGACGGCACCGAGGGCTCCGCCGTCGTGGGCCTCCACGGCGCGCGCATCCAGCCGCGGGAGGCGACCCCGAAGCCCGTGTGGAACCCCGACGTCAAGGATCCCCACAACTACTACGACGACTGGATCGAGGTCCCGGACAACGCCGGGCCCGACGGCTTCGACAATGGCTTCAAGGTGCAGTGGGAGGACTTCCTGCGCCATGTGGCAGGCGCTGAGGAGGGTTCCGACTATCCGTACGACTTCCTCTCCGGCGCGCGCGGCGTGCGGCTGGCCGAGGTGGGCCTCGCCAGCTCCGCCGAGGGCCGCCGCATCTCCCTCACTCCGCTGACGGAGGTGTGAGCATGAGCGAGTCCCTGCAGCTCACCCTGCTCGACGAGGACGGGTCGCTGCGCCGCCTGGACGTGGACCCCGCCCCGGCGTTCGCTCCGCCCACCGCGCCGCTGCGCTCCCGCGTCGTCTATGCCGCGGTGCACGTGGTGCCGAAGGTCCACGGCGATAACACCCCCGGCGCCCCGGCGGACGTGGACTGGGACGCGACCCTCGCGTTCCGCCGCACCATGTGGTCCCGCGGCCTCGGCGTCGCCGACGCAATGGACACCGCCCAGCGCAACATGGGCCTGGACCCCGCGGCGACCCGCGAGCTCATCTCCCGCACGGCCGACGCCGCCCGCGCCGCGCTCGAGGACCCCGAGATCGCCGCGGTCTTCCCCGCCGGCGCCACGGTGAGCGACCTCGTCGTCGCCGGGGTGAACACCGACCAGCGCGAGGAGCGGGACCTGAGCCTCGACGAGATCGTCGAGGCCTACGTCGAGCAGCTCGGCGCGACCGAGCGGGCCGGCGCCGGGGCCGTGCTCATGGCCTCCCGCCACCTCGCCCGCACCGCGCGCTCCGCCCCGGACTACGAGGAGGTCTACCGCCGCGTGCTCGCCGAGGCCACCGCCCCGGTGGTCCTGCACTGGCTCGGCACCGTCTTCGACCCGCAGCTGGAGGGCTACTTCGGCAGCACGAGGAGCGCCGACGCAGCAGACACCATGATGCGCATCATCGAGCAGGACCCCGCGAAGATCCGCGGCGTGAAGATGAGCCTGCTGGACGACGCCGCCGAGATCGCCGTGCGCGAGCGCCTCCCGGAGGGTGTGCGCATGCTGACCGGGGACGACTTCCACTTCTCCCACCTCATCGTCGGCGACGGCACCGTGACGACCGGGGCCGACGAGCAGCAGGTCCGTGGGGAGTACTCCGACGCGCTGCTCGGCGCCTTCGCCGCGACCGCTCCCGCCGCCTCCGCCGCCGTGCAAGCACTGGACCGCGGCGACGTGGACGAGGCGCGGCGCATCCTGGACGCCGCCGAGCAGCTGGGGCGGCACGTCTTCTCCGCCCCGACCTACCACTACAAGACCGGAGTCGCGTTCCTGGCCTGGCTGAACGGCCACCAGCAGGCGTTCACGATGGTGGGCGGGATGCACTCCGCCCGCAGCCTCCCGCACCTCTCGCGCACCATCGAGCTCGCCGCCACCACCGGCAACCTCGAGGACCCGGCGCTCGCCGCCGAGCGCTGGCACGGGATGCTGCGGATGGCCGGCTACGAGATCCCGGCCGACGCGGCGACGCGCGACAGCGCCGCGCACGACGACCTGGCAGCCGCCCTGACAGGAGACCCCGTATGAGCACGCAGACCAGCACGTCACGGACCGGGACCGACGCCGCCGGCACCGTCCCCCGCCTGTCCCTGAACCGCTGGACCTTCCGCACCACGCCCGTGCAGGACTTCCTCGAGGCGACCGTCTCGCGCGGCATCGACGCCGTGGGCCTGTGGCGCCAGGACGTCCAGGAGGTGGGCCTGGACGCGCTGCGCTGCCGCGTGGACGACGCCGGACTGCGCGTCAGCTCCCTGTGCCGCGGCGGCTTCCTCACCGCCTCCGCCGAGGCCGACCGCGCCGCGGCGCTCGAGGACAACCGCCGCGCCATCGACGAGACCGCGGCGCTCGGCGCTCCCACGCTCGTCATGGTCGTCGGTGGCGTGGACCGCGCCGACAAGGACATCGTCGGCGCCCGAGCCCGGGTCACGGAGGCGATCGCCGAGCTCGCCCCCCACGCCGAGGAGCGCGGCGTGAGCCTCTCCCTCGAGCCGATGCACCCCATGTTCGCCGCCGACCGGGCGGTGCTCTCCACCATCGATCAGGCCCTCGACATCGCCGAGGCCTCCGGCAGCTCCGCCGTCGGCGTCGTCGTGGACACCTACCACGTGTGGTGGGACCCGTACCTCGAGCACGCCATCCAGCGCGCCGCGGCCTCGGACCGTCTGCTCGCCTACCAGGTGTGCGACTGGAACCTGCCGCTCGCCGCTGAGCCGCTGCACTCCCGCGGCTACATGGGCGACGGGTTCATCGACTTCCCCGCGATCACCCGAATGATCAAGTCCGCCGGCTACACCGGGGACATCGAGGTCGAGATCTTCAACGAGGACGTGTGGGCGACCCCCGCCGAGGAGTCCGCACGGATCATCGCCGAGCGGTACCAGGAGCTCGTGCTGCCGTACGCGTGACACGGCGGGCCACGGGCCCACCTCGACCTCCGCCTCCGGGCGCCGCCGCAGCCGCAGCCGGAGCCTCGCTGATCCTGAGGCGGTCTCGTGTCTCGCGGTCAGCGGTGTGCGATCCCCGTCGATTCGCGCAGCGCCACGTCCCCGCGCACCCGCACCTCGCGCACCGGGTCGGCCGCGCCCTCGGCCGATGGCTCCTCGTCGGAGCCGCTCGCGGCCTCCGCCTCATCCCCCGACCGGTGCGCGGGGGCGACGCCCTCGAGCGCCCACGCCGTCGCCTGTGCGGCCATCTCCGACAGCGGCAGCGCGATCGTGGTCAGCGAGGGATTCGCGTCCGCCGCGGCGGTGACCCCGCCGAAGCCGGCGACCGCGACCTGGCCGGGCACGTCCAGGCCGCGACGGCGCAGCTCGCCGAGCGCGCCGAGGGCCATCACGTCGGCCGGCGCGAACAGGCACAGCGGGCCCTGGTCGGAGCCGCCGGCTCCCTCGAGATGCTCCTGGACGCGGGCGGCGGCCTCGATCCCGCCGTCGCGGGTGAGATCCGCGGCGATGCTCAGCTCGGGCTCGATCCCCGCCTCCGTCAGCGCGGCGATGAAGCCGCTGGTCCGGGAGCCGGCCGACGGGATCCCGGGGATGCCCTCGACCACGGCGAAGCGTCGATGCCCCTCGACGACCAGGGCGGTGGCGAGCTCGTGGGAGTCCGCGGCGTCGTCGGAGATGATCGTGCGGCCCACGCCGAGAGACTGGCCCAGCCCCACGACCTTCCCGCCGTTGCGCTCGAAGCCCTGCAGCAGCGTGCTGATCGCGGTGTCGTCCTCGGTGCCGTAGCGGTGCGTGCCCACCAGCACGAGCGCGTCGACCTGCTGGGCGATCAGGGAGCGCAGCGCCCGCACCTCGGTGTCGATCCGGCGATCGGTCTGCGTGAGCAGCACCTGGGACTGCGAGGCGAACAGCTGCTGCTGGACCTCGCCGGCGATGGTCGCGAAGTACGGATCGGCGAGATCGTGCACGACCAGGCCGATCAGCCCCGAGCGGGAGCGGGCCAGGGCCTGGGCCTGGGCGTTGGGGACGTAGCCGAGGCGGTCCGCGGAGGCGCGCACCCGTTCGGCGACCTCCTTGCCGGGCACGCGGGCCGAGCCGTTGAGGACGCGGGAGGCGGTGGCGAGCGAGACGCCCGCATCCTGGGCGACGTCGCTGAGGCGCACGGCGGGCATCGGGGGCTCCTTCGTGGTGAGGCGGTCCTCCCGTCGGTGATCGTCCGGGCGGTGCGCACCGGAGCGGTCCGTCGGGGCCGACGGGTCCGACGGGAGGGCCCGACGGGGCTGCCGGGGTGGGTCGACGAGAGGGGTGGGAAACGCTGTCCCGGGAAGGTCAGCATAACGAGGCGATCACGGCCACGAGGCCGGCACGGCAGGTCGGGGAACGTGATCCCGGTCGGGATGCGGGTCAGGCCATGGAGTCCCGGCGGCTCCCGTCCACGGGATAGCGCGGCGGCTCCCCGGCGGAGAGGCGTCGCAGCTCCTCGAGCGCGGCCTCGCCCATGCGGTGCAGCTCGTTGCCCTGGGAGCCCGCGATGTGCGGGGTGAGCTGCGCGAGCTCCGCCTCCCACAGCGGGTCGTCGTCGGCGAGGTCGTCGTGCACGTCGAGGACCGCGCTGAGCCGGCCCGAGAGCACCTCGTCCCGCAGTGCGTCGATGTCCACCAGCGCGGGCCGGGCGGTGTTGAGGAAGGTGGTGCCCTCGCGCATCAGGCCGAGCAGTTCGCGAGTGACCATGCCCTTCGTCGCGGGCACGTCCGGGGCGTGCAGGCTCACCACGTCGCTGCGGGCGTAGAGCTCCTCCGGATCGACCTTCCTCGCACCGAGCTCCGCGATCTGCTCGGCGCTCGCGAAGGGGTCGGTGACCAGCACCTCGAGGTCGAAGCGGCGCAGGTGCTCGGCCACCAGCGTCCCGATCCGGGAGGCGCCGATCAGGCCGACGACCCCGCCGTGGTTCCCGATCCCGGGATCGGCGGCCGTGGCCGTGCCGACGGTGCGCTCGCGCTGGTAGCGTGCCTGCTGGGCGAGGGTCCGCTTCCCGGCGAGCAGGATCTGCGCGAGCGCGTACTCGGCGACCGGGACGGCGTTCGCCTCGGTTGCGGAGGTCACCACGATGTCGCCCCTGTCCCACACGGCGTCGGTGACGACGAAGCGGACGGTGCCGGCCGTGTGCACGATCGCGCGCAGGTGCGGCATCCGCGCGAGCGCCGCGGCGTCGACGGCGGGGGAGCCCCAGCCGGTGACCAGCACCTCCACCTCGGCGAGCTCCTCGTCCGGCGCGGCGGCGAGGTCCGGGACGGTGCGGGAGACGTCGATGCCGGTGATCTCCGCGAGCCGCTCCCGCTGGGCGGGGGAGAACATCCTGTCCTGCAGGTCCTCGGGCATCGCCAGCAGCGTCCTCATCGCGCGAGCTCCTCGCCGGCGGTGATCAGGGTGCGCAGGGTGTCCGCCTCGCGGGGCAGCAGCGCGGGGTCGTCGCCCGGCACGAACTCCAGCAGCGCATCGCGGTCCGCGCCGTTCGCGGCGAGGACCGCGAAGGCCGGCTCCCACAGGTCCGAGCGCTCGGCGAGCGGCAGGCGCTCGTGGTCCGGCCACCAGGAGAAGACGTGGATCGTGGAGGTGCGGGGCAGCGCCTGGCGCAGCGTGTCCAGCGCCGGCTCGACGGGCATGTCCTGATGCGGCTGCCAGTAGGTGAGCACGTTCGTGCGTCCCACCTCGTCCAGCAGGCGCAGGGCCGAGCCGATCTCGTCGGTGAGGGTGCCGCCGTGGAACTCGAGCCCGAGCTCCAGCCCGTGGGCGGCGACGCGGTCGGCGAGCTCCCGGATCCGGCCGACGGTGACGGCACGGTCCTCGGCGGAGGTCTCCGCCGAGCCGGTGCGGGTCGCCCACACCCGGATCCGCGGGGCACCGAGCGCGCGGGCCGCGGCGATCACCGCCCCGCCCGCGGCGTGCACCTCCTCGTCGGAGCCGACGAAGGTGAGGTACGAGCCGTAGGAGGTGACCGCGAGGCCCGCCTCCTCGGTGACGGTGCGGGCGTGGGTGGCCGCGTCGAGGTCGCCGGGCGGGACGTGTGCGTCCCCGGCCCACTCGATGCCCTCGAGTCCGGCGGAGGCGGCGTGGCGCACCACCTCCTCGACCGGCAGCGAGCGGAAGGTGACGGAGCACAGGCCCGGGCGGATCATGACGATCCCTCCGATCTCGACGAGGCGGGAAAGCGGTTGCGGTCAGGCTATCGCAGGTCCGCGAAGTGCCCGACGGGTCACCTGTGGGGTCCGGTCCGACGCGGCCGGAAGGCAGGCGCCCGACGGGTCGGAACCGAGGGGCCGGCCGCCCGGATCAGCCCTCGCGCTGCGCCCGCTCGGCCTCCTCCTGCCGCCAGACCTTCTCCTTGGCGATGTACTCGTTGTCCTCCGAGACGAGCTCCGCGATCTCCTCGTCGCCGTGGATCCGGCGCACTTCGAGCTTCATGCCGGGGCCGAGCGGGCAGCGCTCCGCCCACTGCCGGGCCTCATCGCGCGAGGCGACCTGGAGGATCCAGAACCCGTTGAACAGGGACTCCGTCGGCCCGTAGGGCTCCTCGGAGAGGGTGGGCGGGGTGGAGGAGAAGTCGAGCACGAAGTTCTCCTCCGCGCCCGCGTCGGTGAGTCCCTCGCCGCCGGCGAGCACTCCCGCGTCGTGCATCGCCTCGTTGTAGGCGCCCATCTGGTTGACGACCTCCTCGAAGTCCACCTCGGCGCTCGCGGCGAGCGCGGCATCGGTCGCTCGCATGATCAGCATGTACTTCATCGGGGCTCCTCCCGGTGGGGTTCGCGGCGATCCGCGGGCCGTCTGCGCTCAGCGTAGGGCCGCCTCGATCTGGGCACGCGGCGAATGGGCGGATCAGGTCAGCCGAAGCCCGTCGCCTCACCGCCAGGGAGACGCAGGCCGGCCCGGGGCCGTGACGGTCCCGGGCCGGTCGAGGTGCCGTGCCGGATCAGGTGCCGTGCCGGATCAGCGGCGGGGCAGCAGGTCGCCCATCGGCACGAAGTCGGTGAACTCGGGGTCCAGGCCGGGGCGTGCGGGAGCGGCGTCGGCCGACGCGTCCTCGACGGAATGCGTCTCGGCGGAGCCGTCGGCCGCAGAAGCCTTGCCCGCGGCGCCGGCGACCGGGAGCGCCGTCCCGCGACGGGCAAGCAGCATGGTGGCGAGCTCACCGGTCGCGCGACGCACCCGCGCTGCGAGCGGCTGCTCGTCGGCCTGGCCCTCGGTGTCCGCGCCGAAGTCCGCCGAGGCCGCGAACACGGAGGTCGGCACGAGATCCGCCTTCAGGTAGCCGAACATCGGGCGGACCGCGTAGTCGATCGCGAGGGAGTGGCGGGCGGTGCCGGCGGTCGCGCCGAGCAGCACCGGCTTGTCCTTCCACAGCTCGATGTCCAGCGCGTCGAAGAACGTCTTGAACAACCCGGCCGGTCCCGCGTTGAAGATCGGGGTGACCGCGATGACGGCGTCGGCCGCACGGACCTTCTCCCTCGCCGTCGAGAGGCGCTCGCTGGGGAAGCGGGTCAGCAGCGCATTGGTGAGGTCGTGCGCGTACTCCCGCAGCTCGACGGTGGTCACCTCGACCGCGGAGCCGTCGGCCCCGAGCGCGGCCGACGCCTCACGGGTCAGCTGGTCGGCGAGCATGCGCGTGGAGCTCGGAGTGGACAGCCCTGCGGACAGGGCGAGCAGGCGGAACGTGTCGGTCATGGGGAGTCTCTCTCGGGGAGCGCCGGGCGGCGGGGGGCATGGGGCGGAGCGTGGCGGGAGCTTTTGCGCCCGCGAGGACCGATGGCGGGCCGAGCATCGGTCCTCCGGGCAGCAAAAGCTGCGTGGACGGCGGACCGGGGTCGACCGCAGGGGTCGTCGGGCCCGGATGGCCGCGCCCGGTCAGCGTCGGGCGTCCTCGGCGCGCAGGCCGGTCCAGTTGTCGCCGGTCTCGAACTTGTAGCTGTCGTCGAAGGCGCCGTGCTCCGCCTCCGCGGCGGCGACCCGGCTGGCGTGGGTGGGCGCCTCGGGGGTGTCGGCGGGCTTGCGGGTCTCGAGCTCGCGGCGCAGCACGGGGACGACCTCGGTGCCCAGCAGCACGATCTGCTCCAGGACCGTCTTCTGCGGCAGCCCCGCGTGGTCCAGGAGGAACATCTGGCGCTGGTAGTCGCCGACGTGGTCTGCCATGGTCAGGTAGCGCTCCACGACCTGCTCGGGGGAGCCGACGGTCAGCGGGGTCTGCGCGGTGAAATCCTCCATCGAGGGGCCGCCGCCGTAGACGGGGGCGTTGTCGAAGTAGGGGCGGAACTCGTTCCACGCGTCCTGGGAGTTCTTGCGCATGAACGCCTGGCCGCCGAGGCCCACGTAGGCCTGGTGCGCCTTGCCGTGGCCGTAGTGCTCGTACCGCTCGCGGTACAGCTGCACCATCTGCTTGGTGTGGCTCATGGGCCAGAAGATGTTGTTGTGCAGGAAGCCGTCGCCGTAGTACGCGGCCTGCTCGGCGATCTGCGGGGAGCGGATCGAGCCGTGCCACACGAAGGGCGCGACGCCGTCCAGCGGGCGCGGGGTGGAGGTGAACTGCTGCAGCGGCGTGCGGAACTGGCCCTCCCAGTTCACGACGTCCTCGGTCCACAGTCGGCGCAGCAGGTCGTAGTTCTCGATCGCGATCTCGATGCCCTTGCGGATGTCCTGCCCGAACCAGGGGTAGACCGGGCCGGTGTTGCCGCGGCCCATCACCAGGTCCACGCGGCCGCCGGTGAGGTGCTGCAGCATCGCGTAGTCCTCGGCGATCTTCACCGGGTCGTTGGTGGTGATCAGTGTGGTCGCGGTGGAGAGGATGATCTTCTCGGTCTGCGCGCCGAGGTAGGCGAGGGTGGTGGTGGGGGAGGAGGTGACGAAGGGCGGGTTGTGGTGCTCGCCGATCGCGAAGACGTCCAGGCCCACCTGCTCGGCGAGCCTGCCCATCTCGATCATGTTCCTCAGGCGCTCGTTCTCGGTGGGCACCTTCCCGGTCATGGGATCGGGGGTGATGTCGGCGATGGTGAAGATTCCGAACTGCATGGCAGGCTCCTTGAGGTGCGTCGCGGGCATCCGAGAGGGCAGTGGCGAGGTTCCGCCCGGACCCGCCGAGAAGATGCTGCAAAGTTAAACTATCTCGGACGGGCTGGCAAGGACGGGGTGATCCCGGTCGCCTCGGAGCGGGCCCTGTGGACTCCGGCGAGCCCGCGGTCTGCGCGTCAGTGCCCACCGGCCGACGGGCAGGTGCGAGGATGGCGAGCCATGACCTCCACGAGTATCGAGACCCTGCTGGACGCGACCCGACTGGCCGCCCTCGAGACCACCGAGGGAGGCAGGATCGTGGCGAAGGTGTCCGGCCTCGACCAGAAGGGCACCTCCTATCGCGGCTCCCTGGTCGAGATCGACGGGGACCGCCTGGTGCCTCTGACTCGCGGAAGCGCCTCCGTCGGTGCCGTGGCCCTCGACGAGGACGGCACCACCTACTTCACCGCGAAGCGCGCGGGCGAGGACGGCGAGGAGTCCGAGGACCCGCAGCTCTGGGCGCTGCCCGCCCGCGGCGAGGCGCGCGAGCTCGCGAACCGTCCTGGCGGATTCGGCGGCCTCGTCGTCGCCGGACGCCACCTGGTCACCGAGCTCGAGGTCCACTCCCAGGCGGCCGACGAGGCCGAGCACGCCGAGCTCACCGCGACGCGGAAGAAGGCCAAGGTCAGCGCCGCCTTCCACGCCGGCTTCCCGACCCGCTACTGGGATCACGACCTCGGCCCCACCCGCCCGGTCCTCGCCATCGCCGCCCTGCCCGAGGACCTCGCCGACGCCGAACGCACCGCCGCGCCCACGGCCGACGGGGCCGACGCGGACGAGGACGCCCCCACCCAGGTCCTCCACTTCCGCCACGTCACCATGCCGCCCGGACGCCTCGAGGCCTGGACCGCGGACCGCACCGGCGAGCAGGCCCTCGTCGCCATGGCCGACTCCCGCGACGACCGCCTCGCCGTCACCGACCTCTACCTCCTCGACCTCGTCGGCGCCCAGCCACCGCGACTGCTGCGGGAGGGCTCGAACGAGGTCGAGTACGGCCCTGGCGAGTTCAGCCCCTCAGGCGACCTGGTCCTCATCGGCCGCCACCGCCACTGGACGCAGACCGCCTCGCTCCACGCAGGTGTCGAGCTGCTCGACCTCGCCACCGGCGAGTCAACCCCCGTCTGGCCGGAGCTGGACCACTGGGTCGACCCCGTCTGGCTGGACGAGAACACCCTGGTCGCCACCTCCGACGACACCGGTCGCGGCTCCGTCTGGATCGGTGACGTCAGCGACGCCGCGCCGCGCCGCCTCGCCGGCGGCCCCGGCCAGGACCTCGCCTTCTCCGGTCTCTCCATCGCCGGCGGCGAGATCATCGCGTCCGCCTCCGGCATCAGGGTCGCCCCGCACCCGGTGCGGATCGACCGCGGCAGCGGCGCCGTCGAGGAGCTGCCGAACCCGGCCGACGTCCTCGTCCAGTCGGGCACGCTCACCGAGGTCACCGCGCAGGCCGAGGACGGCACGGCGCTGCGGGCCTGGCTGCGCGTGCCCGACGGCGAGGGGCCGCACCCGCTGGTCGTCTTCGCCCATGGCGGCCCCTGGGGCTCCTGGAACGCCTGGACCTACCGCTGGAACCCCGGCCCCTTCGTCGATGCCGGCTACGCGGTGCTGCTGCCGGACCCCGCGATCTCCACCGGCTACGGCCAGTCCATGATCGACCGCGGCCAGCACGAGCTCGGCGGAGCCCCGTTCACCGACATCATGGCGCTCACCGACCGGGCGATCTTGCGCGAGGACATCGACGAGGCCCGCACGGCCTTCGCCGGCGGCTCGTACGGCGGATACATGGCCAACTGGGTCGCCGGGCACACCGGCGACCGGTTCCGCTGCATCGTCACCCACGCCTCGCTGTGGGACACCGAGTCCATGGGCCGCACCACCGACAACGCCGCCTGGCACCGGCCGATGCTCGCCCAGAACGCGCGCTTCAACCCGCGCGACTTCGTGGGCGAGATCGTGGCGCCGATGCTCGTCATCCACGGCGACAAGGACTACCGCGTCCCGATCGCGCAGGGTCACGCCCTCTGGCACGACCTGCACGAGTACTCCGCCACCCCGCGCGACGCGCAGGGCCGCAGTCTACACCGCTACCTCTACTTCCCCGACGAGGGGCACTGGATCCAGGGGCGCGGCAACGCGCAGGTCTGGTACGAGACCTTCCTCGGCTTCCTCGATACGCACGTGCGCGGGACGGCCTGGGAGCGCCCGGCGACGCTGGGCTGAGAGGCGTGATGACGACGAGCCTGATCCCCGGCACCGGTCAGAACGAGGGGATCAGCGTGGCGCTGTGCTCGTCCTCGAGGAAGGTGCGCACCGCATCGGAGGTCATCGCCCGCTGCAGCGCCTGGATCTTCGCGGAGTCCCTGTTGTCCTCGCGGGCGACGAGCGAGATCGCGAAGCGCTGGTCCACCGTCTCCTCGAGCAGCAGGGCGTCGGCCGGGGTCAGGCCCACCTTCGAGATGTAGGTGGGGTAGTTGTAGACGAGCGCGATCCCGTCCTCGTCATAGGCGGAGGCGAGGTTCAGCAGGTCCACCTGCACGAACTCGAGCGCGAGGGGGTTGTCGACGATGTCGGCGACCCTCCCCTCGAAGCCGGCGTCCTCCGGGAGGGAGAGCAGGCCGTGCTCGTGCAGGATCGCGAGCGCGCGCCCCTCGTTGGAGAAGTCGTTCGGGATCGCGACCTTCGCGCCCTCGGGGATCTCCTCGGTGCTCGTGTACGCCTTGGAGTAGTAGCCGACCTTCGCGTCGTAGATCGCGGCGAGCTTCACCAGCTCCGTGCCGTTCTCCTCGTTGAAGGTGGTCATGTACGGCTCGTGCTGGGCGAAGTTCGCATCGACCTCTCCGTCGGCGAGCAGCCGGTTGTACTGCACGTTGTCGCTGACCTGCACGAGCTCGACGGTGTAGCCCTCCTCCGCGGCGACGGTCGCGGCGGTGGTGACCACGTCGGTCATCGGCGGGAGGTGCGAGGCGACCTTGATCGGGGTGTCGCCGCCGCCGTCGGACGCGCCGCCCTGACCGGAGTCGGAGCCGCCGCCGACTCCGCAGGCCGCGAGGCCCAGCGCCGCGCCACCGGCGAGGGCCGACAGGCCGACGGCGCGGCGGGTCGGCAGGCCGCCGGACGGGCGGACGGCGCTGCGAGAGAAGGGGGAGGGGCTGCCGACGGGCCGGGGCGCCTCGGCACGGCGGGAGGGGGAGCGGCGAGCGGAGGGAGCCACGGGATGTCTCGTTCCTGGAGGTGGGGGTCGGGGGAGGTGAGGCCGGGGCCTGCGGGACTGCGGGCTGCTCGGCTGTCGGGCACGAGCGCTGCGGTCGTCGGGCGGACCCGTCGGCCGGAGGGGCGCGGTCAGCGCCCCGTCGGTCCAGGGCTCGGGAGAGCAGTGTCCCTGCGCCCTGGATGATCATCACCGCCACGATCATCAGCACGATCGTGGCGTACATGAGGTCGTACTCGTAGGTCTGGTAGCCGTAGCGGATCGCGAAATCGCCCACTCCGCCGCCGCCCACGACGCCCATGATCGTGGAGTAGCTGACCATCGAGATCGTCACCGTGGTCAGGCTCAGCACCAGACCGGAGCGCGCCTCGGAGTACAGGAAGCGGGTCACCAGCTGCAGCGGGCTCGCACCGAGGGAGCGGGCGAGCTCCACGGTCTGCTCGGGCACGTCCAGCAGGGTCTGCTCCGAGAAACGGGCTTAGAGCGCGGCGGCGACGAAGGCGAGCGGCACGGAGGCGGCGGTGGTGCCGAAGGAGGTCCCCACCAGCCAGCGGGTGAAGGGGATCAGCGCGACCACGAACAGCAGGAAGGGCACCGAGCGCACCACGTTGACGTAGACGTTCAGCGCCGTGTGCAGCCAGCGCCGCTCGTACGGGCCGTCGGGGCGGGCCAGGTACAGCATCGTCCCCAGCGGCAGGCCGACGAGCACCGCCGCGAGCAGAGAGTTGCCGATCATGTACCCGGTCTCGACGATCGAGGTGATGATCTCGCCGCGGTACTCGGAGAGGCGCGCGAGCAGGTCGTTCATGCGAGGAACTCCGCGGCGCGCTCCGCGTAGCTGCCGGTGCGCTCGCGCGGTGGCGGGGGAGTGATGTCGGTGAGCGCGGCGATCCGGCCCCGCTCGAGCACGACGGCCCGCTCGCAGGAGCTCTTCACGGTCTCCAGCTCATGGCTGACCAGCACGATCGTGGTGGAGAGCTCGTCGCGCACCGCGCGCAGCACGTCCATCACCTCGCCCGTGTGGCCGGAGTCGAGGGCCGAGGTCGGCTCGTCGCAGAGCAGGATCCGCGGCTGGGTCACGAGGGCCCGCGCGATGGCGACACGCTGCTTCTCGCCGCCGGAGAGGCGTGCGGGATGCGTGTCCCGGTGGCCGGTCATCCGCACGAACTCGAGCATCTGCATCGCCCGCTCGCGGCCGCGCCGGCCCTGCATGCGCAGCGGGAGTGCGACGTTCCCGAGGACGGTCGAGTTCGCGAGCAGGTTGAACTGCTGGAACACCATGCCGATGTCCCGCCGCCGCTCGCGCTGCGCGCGGGCCGACAGGGCGCCCTGGTCCTCGCCGTCGACCAGGACGGTGCCGGAGGTGGGCGCCTCGAGATGGTTGATCAGCCGCAGCAGGGTGGACTTGCCGGAGCCGGATTCGCCCACCACTCCGACCATCTCGTTCTCCGCGATCGTCAGGTCGATGTTGTCCAGCGCGGTCACGGTGGTGCGGCCCTGGGTGAAGGTCTTGCTGACCTGGCGGAACTCGATCATCGGCTCTCGGGGGAGGGGAGGGCCCGTGAGCGGGCTCGACATGGAGAGCGCCCGACGGGAAAGGTGAATCAAGCCTATCCAGCCGGTGGGTCAGCGCGTTATGCGGTGCGTCACGGAACCCTCGTCACCGAGACGTCCCCGCCGCCGGCGAGCAGCTTCGAGACCGGGCAGCGGGCATGCGCCGCCTCGATCAGCGCCTGCGCCTCCTCGGCGGGCAGTTCGTCGATCCCGATCTCCGCGCGCGGCGCGAAGCGGTAGCCGCCGGCGGGATCGCGCAGCAGGTCCACCTCGACGCTCACCCGGCTCGCCACCCGGTGCCCGTGCTCGCGCAGCACCACCTTCAGCGTCTCGCCGAGACAGGTGGACCAGGAGGCCGCCAGCAGCTGCTCGGGGTCGAACCCGGCCGCCTCGGCCGACGGGCCGCCCGTCGGCAGCGTGATCGCGCCGTCCGGGCCGGCCGCGGTCGCGGCGAGCTCGACGGCTCCGGCGCCCTCGATGACCACCTCTCCCGCAGTGCCGCCGCGGTTGCGCACCTGTGCGGTGTACAGCGCCTCCTCGGCGGCGCTCGGTGCGGGCGGAGCGGGCGGTGCCTGCGCGGCGTGCGGCGCGGGGCCGTCGGCCGTGGGCGCTCCGTTCTGCGGGGTGGGATCGGTCGCCATCGTCCCAGGCTAGTCCCGCGGGGAGGGGCGGCGGGTGGTCGCGGTGCGCGTCGGCCTTGACTGCAGTTCGAACGCATGTTCGACTATCGGGCATGCGGTGGAGCGGACAGGAGATCGGCCCGGGGCCGGAGCGGCAGGCGGGTGCGCCCGCGCTGCTGGGCCTGTCGGGCCTGGTGCGCAGCGTGACCACGCCCGAGTTCCAGGGCGTCACCTTCCACGAGGTCACCGCGAAGTCCGCGCTGAACCGTGTTCCCGCCGCCAGCTCGATGCCCTTCGAGTGGACGGTGAACCCGTATCGCGGCTGCTCCCACGCCTGCGTGTACTGCTTCGCGCGCAACACCCACCGCTATCTCGACCTCGACGCGGGCGCCGACTTCGACCAGCAGGTGATCGTGAAGGTCAACGTCGCCGAGGTGCTGCGGGCCGAGCTCGCCCGCCGCTCCTGGAACGGGGACCTCGTCGCGCTCGGCACCAACACCGACCCCTACCAGCGCGCCGAGGGCCGCTACCGGCTCATGCCAGGGATCATCGACGCGCTCGCCGAGTCGCGCACGCCGCTGTCGATCCTCACCAAGGGCACCCTGCTGCGCCGTGACCTGCCGCAGCTCGAGCAGGTCGCCCGGCGCGTCCCCGTGGACCTCTCGATGTCGATCGCGGTGTTCGACGACGCGCTGCAGAAGGCCGTCGAGCCCGGCACCCCCACCACCGCGGCCCGGCTCGCGACCGTGCGCGCCGCGGCCGACGCCGGCTTCGCCGTCACCGTCTTCCTGATGCCGATCATGCCCTGGCTGACCGACTCGGACGCGCAGCTCGACGACGCGCTCGCCCGGATCGCCGAGGCGGGCGCCTCTCGCGTCGTGTTCGGGGAGCTGCATCTGCGGCCGGGGGCGAAGGAGTGGTTCCTCGAGTGGATCCAGCGCGAGCACCCGCACCTGGCCACCGGGTACCGCCGCTTCTACGGCAGCTCCTCCTACGCCCCGGCGAGCTACCGCGCCCAGCTGGCCCGGCGCATGCGGCCCCTGCTGCGGCGGCACGGCCTGGACGCGCGGGAGGACGAGGACCAGCCGGAGCAGCGACGCCTCACCCGTGGGTCCGCACGTCGGCCCACCTCGCCGCCGTCCGCCCTCGACCCGATGCCGCAGCCGGCCCTGTTCTGACGGAGGCGACCGTCTCGGCGCGCCTCGGCAACTCTCCCCGCTCCGCACTCGGCCCCGAAGCCCCGGCCCGCACTGTGCACGGCCACGGATCCTGCGCCGCAGCGGCGGCGCGCCGGCCGGTCGACTCAGGCGACGGCGTCGGGCGCGGCGGACCAGGTGTCGCAGCTGCGCAGCACGCCCTCGCTGCCCTTTCCCTGCCCCACCCACACCGCACGGGCCTCGGGGCTCGGCTCCCCGGCGGTCGCGGGCGCGGCCTGTGCGTCGACCGAGGTCACGAAGCTCTCCACCCTGCCGGCGGGACGGATCCCCTCGGGCATCCGGTAGACGGCCGCGGAGGCGAGGCACGAGACTTGCAGGTCGTACCGGCGCTGGAACTCCTCGGCGCGCTCCGGCTCGTCGGCCAGGGAGATCAGCAGCGTCCCGAAGTAGTCGTCCAGCGAGGCGGCGCTCATCGCGAACAGCGCGTAGGAGTAGGAGAGGTGCCACATGTACAGCTGCGGCACCTCCTCCGCGGCGGTGTTCGAGAAGCCGGGATCCCAGGCCGCGGGCCAGTACAGCGTGTTGTCGGCCTGGCACACGACGGGCGTCGCCTCGGAGAAGCGTGCCGGATCGCAGGCCGAGTCCTCGAGCAGCGCATCGACGGTGTAGACGACGACGTCGGGACCGGTGAACTCGACCCCGACCGCGCCGAGCGCCTCGCCCCAGCTGGACTCGAGGCAGTCAGCCCCGATCTCGAGATAGCCGGTCAGCTCCTCCGATGCGAGTGCGCCGCCGTCGGTCGGCGGCAGCTCGCAGTCGGTGGGGGCCTGCAGCGTTGCCTCCTGCAGCGGGTTCTCGGCGAGGACCTGCTCGAGGTCGTCGGCGGTGCCGGTGGGCTGCTGCCCCTCCTCGAGCGGCTGCCAGACGCCGGGCTCGGCCTGGGCGGAGCTGCTCGAGGACTCCGCGACGGGGTCGGGGTCGCTGTCGCGGTTGCCGAGCCACACCGCAGTCAAGCCGCCGCCCACTCCCAGCAGCAGGAGCATCGCGCAGCCGAAGGCGATCGCCGGCACCAGCAGTCCGCGCCGGCGCGTACCGGTCGCGTCGATGCCTGGCGGGGCGCCGGGCGGGGTGGGGGAGGAGGCCGACGGACTCCCGTCGGCCGGCTGCGCTCCCTGCGAGGTCGAGCCCTGCGGCTGCGCGACGGGCGGCGGCGTGCCGGTCGATCGCGCGGCCGACGGCGTGGCGGTCGACGCGGCGGGGTATTCGAAGCGGGGCCGCTGGTCGAAGCGCTGGATCGGGCCGGTGTCGGGCAGGAAGGGCCTGCCGCCGGGGGAGGGGTCGAACAGGCCGCCTCCGGGACGGCGCACCACGGTGTCGTCGTCGGAGTCCGAGAGCGGGACCTCGTGGACCAGCGCGTTCCCGTCGGCCTCCCGGGGTGGTGCCTCGCGCAGCACGGTGTCGTCCTCGGGCAGGTCCTCGCCGGAGCCGACCGGTCCGGCCCCCTCGGCGTCGCCAGGGCGGTGATCGGTCGGTGCCCATTCCGAGGGCGTGCCTCGGACGGTGCCCTCGAGGTCGGGATCCGCCGGGGAGCCGGTCCCGGCCTCGCCGCGCTGATCGCTCATCGTCCTCCTTCCCTCAGGGCCCGGTGGTCGGCGGCTCCTCCGCCGGACGCCCGGCGCCGTGGCCGAGCCGTCCGCTCAGGAGACCGTCTCGGTCTCCGCCGTCCAGGTGTTGCACTTCGCGAGGTCGCCGCCCGAGTCGAAGCCCGCCGAGATCCAGCGCGCCCGGGTCTCCGGCGTGATGTCGTTCGGCGGCTCCCCAGCCTCCCAGGCGTCGGGCGAGCCGAGCGCGTCCCGCAGCTCCTGGCTGGGCTGTGCGGCGCGGGGGACCTGCATCGACGCGGCCGAGGCCCAGCAGATCCACTGCAGCGAGTTGCGGCGCCAGGCGTCGTCGAACGCCTCCGGGTCGGTGTCCTCGTACTGGTTGCGCAGTTCGCCCTGGTAGAACACCAGCGTGCTGTTCCAGCTGGCGGCGTTGGAGTACATGTAGGCGAGGTCCCACAGGTAGGCGCCGGGCACGTGCGCCTCGTCCTCGAAGTCCGTCGCGGTGCCGTAGCCCACGGGCCAGTAGATCGTGGAGTCGAGGTTGCACATGCGCGGGAAGTCCTCGGCGAAGGTGTCCGCCTCGCAGCTGGAGGACGAGGGGACGTCCGGCCAGGTGTAGACCACCACGTCGGGCGCGGTCCAGGGCAGCCCGCGGTCGGAGCTCGCGACCGACCACACCTGGTTCAGGCACCCCGAGGCCGCATCGAGCACGGCCTGGAGCTGCTCCTGCGACGGCGAGGTCGGGGTGGCAGGCAGCTCGCACTCGCCCACGTCCGGCAGGCCGCCCTCGGTGAGGGGGTTGTCCTGCATGACGCCCAGGAGCTCCTCGGGCGTGGCCTCGGGGAACTCCCCGAGTCCCAGCACCTTGAACTCGGAGTAGTCGGACGCCTCGGTCGTCGGGGTCTCCTCGGCGGAGGCAGACTCCTCGTCGCTGGAGGAGGCCTCCGAATCGCTCGGCTCGACGGAGTCCGACGTCGTCGTGGGGTCGCCGGCGACGGGCTCCGGGTCGCCGCGGCGGAGCACGAGGAACCCGATCCCTCCGCCGACCACGAGGATCATCGCCGCGATGCAGCTCGCCGCGACCGCGATCAGCCCCCACGGCCGCTTCTGGTGCGGGGCGGGAGGCTGCACGCCGGGGCCCTGCCCGTAGCCGGGGCCCTGGGACGGCTGCGACGGCGGCTGCTGCCACTGCGGCGACTGCCACGGGCCCTGGGGCGCGCCGCCCGACGGCGAGGCGGCGGGCTGCTGCGGGCCGGGAGCCGACTGATGCGGAGGCTGGGCCCACGGTGGTGTGTTCTGCGGCTGACCGGCGCCGCCCTGACCGGGGGAGTTCTGCGGTCCGCTCGGATGCCCGGAGCCGTCCTGGGGACCGCCCGGCCCCTGTCCGTGCTGGCCGGCCCCGTCTCCCGGGCCGCCCCATCCTGCGTTCGACATCTGGTTCCCCTCGCCTCCGCCGCCGCACTGCCACCGCGCCGCTGGTGTGCAGGATATCCGGGCAAGTCGCCAGGGGAGAGCGTTCCACGAGCGGGGGAAGGGGCAGGGCCGCCGGTGCCCGGGCCGAGCGACCACGGCGGCCGCATATGCCGAAAGACCCCTGCCCGGCGAGCGAACTCGCTGATCAGGGGTCTTTCTCCGGCGGAGGATGGGGGATTTGAACCCCCGAGGGCGTTAACCCAACACGCGTTCCAGGCGTGCGCCATAGGCCGCTAGGCGAATCCTCCAGCGCTCGTGAAGAGCGATGATCAGAGTACCCGACAGCCCAGGCCTGCGCGAACCGAGCGGGCACACGTCACATTCGGCTCGTTCGCGACGGCGTCGCGGCGATGGTCAGGTACCGGCGCGTGGTGTGCCGATGCGCCTATAGAGGCATAGCGGCACGCCACGCGCCAGTGCTCGACACTCATGGGGAGGCGGGTCCGGGGCCGGTGGAGTCGCGGATGCGCAGCACGGGCTCGGCGATGCTGCGGGAGTCCGTGCGTCGGCCCTCGCGCCGCTCCTGCAGCATCCGCGCCGCGATCCGCCCCATCTCCGGTCGGGGCTGGTTCACGCTGGTCAGGTGCGGCCGGACGGTGAGTGCGACGGCGGAGGAGTCGTAGCCCACCACGCTCAGCCGCTCCGGCACCGCCACCCCGAGATCGGCGGCGCGGTGCAGCACCCGCACCGCGGCGATGTCGTTCGCGGCGAACACCGCCGTCGGGGCGTCCTCGGCGCCGCGTCGCAGCTCGCGCAGCAGCAGGTCGATGCCGTCGTCGGCCGAGTCCGGGCCGATCGCAGCGACCGCGTCGGCGAGCCCGAGCCGCGCCGTCTCGGCGAGGAAGCCGGTGCGCCGCGCGGCGGGTCCGGGCCGGGAGGAGAGGGTCACGTGCGCGAGGCGACGGTGCCCGGCCGTGACGAGATGCCGCACCGCGAGCGCGGCCCCGGCGGTGTCGTCGGTGATCACCGCATCCGTGCCCGGCACCGGGTCCTGCATCCGCCCGATCACCACCACCGGCACCGAGCGCGCCGCCTGCTCGAGCGCCTCCGGCGGCAGCCACGTGGTCACCGCGATGATCCCGTCCACCTCGAGGTCCAGCAGGCGCTGCAGCTGCCGCTCCATGTGCGCGGTGTCCCGCCTCCCGTGGGCGATCACGACCCCCGCCCCGAGCATCTCGGCGCTCTCCTCGATCCCGGCGATGACGTCGGTGTGGTACGGGTTCCCGAGGTCCGTGGGGAGCACCCCGAACAGCGTCGTCGCCCGCCTCCGTCGTCCGTAGCCGAGACCTCGCGCGGCCTCCCGCACGCGCCGGCGGGTCGTCGGCGCGATGCCGGGGCGGTCGTTCAGCGCCATCGACGCGGCGGCGGAGGAGACCCCGGCCGCACGCGCCACGTCGGCCAGGCTCGGGCGCTTCCCGGAAGTGGTCACGACACCGGTCTAGCAGTGCCGAGTGCGGTGCTGACCGGCGGGTCTGAAGGTTTTCAGTCCCGGACCCGAAGGCGTGCCGACGGGTTCACCTTCCGTTCACGGGGTGCGCCCCGATGCCGCCTAGCGTCGAGGTCATCGGCCCTGCGCCGCCCCGCTCCTCCCCGTCGAAGGACCTCCGTGACCACTGCGCCCCGCACCCTCGATCCCGCCTCGTCCGTCCTGCTGCCCATCGGCGACGGGGTCCCGGCGCTGCCCGCCCCCGCGGCGCTGCTGCTGGACTTCGGCGGCGTGGTCGTCACGACTGTCCCTCGCGTGACCTGGGCGCAGGAGCTCGCCGAGGCCGTCGTCGCCCGGTCCGCGACGCTCGGCGCCCGGCTCGATCCGGCGGCGGTCGCGGAGTCGCTGCGCGCGGGCCGCACAGCCCTGTCGATGTGGAAGAACGCCGCCTCCCGCCGCCTCGCCCCGCGTGAGCTGGCCCCGGCCGAGATAGTCGGCGACTTCCTGCTCGCCGACCTCCCGGACCCGGTGCGACGCACCCTCGCCCTCGACGCCGGAGAGCTGCTCGCGACGATGGCGACGATGGTCTCCGAGCACCACCAGCGCCCGGGCATCGACGAGCTGCTCGCCGAATGCGCCACGCGCCGCCTCCCGCTCGGGATCGTCTCCAACGCCCACTCCGGCCGGGCGCACCGCGCGATCCTCGCCGACCTGGGACTGGACCGCTTCTTCGGCGTGCAGGTGTATTCCGACGAGGTCGGGATCCGCAAGCCCCACCCGGGCATGATCCGACGGGCCGCGGAGGGGCTCGGCGTCGCTCCGCAGCAGACCTGGTACGTCGGCGACACCCTCGACCGCGACGTGGTCGCCGGGCGCCGCGCCGGGGTCGGCGCCGTGGTGATCACCCGCGACCGACGCACCGACACCCCGCCGTTCCGCATCGCCGAGGCTCCCGACCTCGTGCTCGAGACCCCGGAGGGGCTGATCGTCCCGCTGCGCGCCGCGCTCGATTCCGCGGCGTCCGAGCGCGGCGCGGCCGGCGGGCCGACGAGGGCGACCGCGCCGGGTACGGACCCGTCCGGCGGCGGCCCGTCGGCCGCAGCGCCGCCGTCGGTCGCCTCGGCCGGTGCCGCACCCACCGCCCCGCGCCGCGGGCGACCCGCCGTGCTCCTGGACCACGGCGGCGTGATCACGCTGTCCACCCCGAAGCCCTCCCGGAACGAGGAGGTCGGCGCGCTGATCGTCGAGCTCTCCGAGCGCATCGGCCACCCGATCGACCTCCCCACCGCCGCGCGTGCCGTGGCCGACGGCTGGGAGCGGCACCGCGCCCGCAAGCGCGCCCGCGACGGCCGCGCCCTGGACGCCCGTGACCTCGACACCGCCGCCGACCCCGCGCACCGCCACGACGAGATCGACCCGGCCGTGCTGTGGGGCGACCTCGTGGGGGAGGGGCTGCCCGAGCCGCTGCGCGCTGCGCTGCGCCTGGACGGCGCGCAGCTCTCCCTCGCCCTGCACCGCGCGAAGTCCCTGCCCGCACCCCGCCCCGGCGCGCTCGAGCTGATCCGCTGGTGCCGCGAGCAGGGCATCGTCGTCGGCATCGTCTCCAACACGATCTCCGGCCGCGGCGTGCGCGAGATCCTCGCCCGCTACGGCGTGCTCGCCGACCTCGGCCCCTCCGCGTACTCCGACGAGATCGGGGTGCGCAAGCCCGGCCGCGAGATCTTCGAGGCCGCGCTCGCGGGGCTCGAGACCGACCCCGCCGATGTCGTCTACGTCGGCGACAAGACCGTCAACGACGGCCGCGGCGGCAAGGACGCCGGCATCGGCACCGTCTGCCTGCTGCGCGGCGGCAAGGACTCCGACGAGTCGCTCGAGGAGGCGCTCGCGAAGGGTCTCGCCGACCACCTCCTCGACTCCCCGGACGCGCTCATCGAGCTGCTCGTCGAGCGCCTGCGCGAGGCCGCGCGTCCGTCGCCCGCGGCGGAAGCGCGCAGCACCACCCCCTGATCCCGGTGCCCGCGCGGCACCGTCGTCCCCCGTCCCCTCGCCGACCCTCCCTGCGACCCGCTTCCCCGGCCGCAGTCCGTCCAGCTCGCCCCGAACCACTCGAAGGAGACCCCCGTGACCACCCAGAACCCTCCCCGTCCTGCCGAGGACGAGCGCCGCGGCGCCCTCCGCGGCACCATCGACGGGGTGCGCAGCGCCCAGCTGTCCACCTCGCAGAAGCTCATGATCTTCGTGCTGTCGATGTCGCTGTTCGGCCTGTCGAACATCATCCTGGAGATCATCCCGGACCCCTCGATCGGCCCCGTCGACATCTCCGTGTCCTACATGGTGTTCGTGCCGCTGACGATCGCGGCGCTGTTCTCCCCGTTCTGGGCCGCGCTCGGAGCCCCGCTCGGCGAGATCGTGTTCACCGACCTGCTGATGGGTGACTTCTCGGGCCTCGCCGAGGTCGAGGGCTACCTGCAGATGTTCCTCGCCGTGTTCATCGCCGGCTCCCTGATCCGCAACCCCCGCTCCAGGGGGCAGATCGCGCTCGGCGCGATCGTGCTGGTGCTCGTGGACAAGATCCTCTCCGCGATCGTGGACCTCTCCAAGGTGTGGATCGGCGTGGAGGACGCGGAGTTCGTCGAGGGCCTGCCCGAGTCGATGCTGGCGCTCGAGCTCCTCGGCCTCGGCGTGGACGTGCTGATGTCCGGCATCCTGCTCGGCGCGATCCCCGCGATGTGGCTGATCCCGGCGCTGCACGGGAAGATCGAGCCGCTGATGGGCATGCGCCCCCGCGTCCCCGGCGAGCCGATCCCCGGCCAGGCCCGGATCTCCGGCACCTTCGTCGGCTTCGCGGTGCTGCTCGGAGTGGCGAGCTTCGGCTTCGCCTTCCTCGAGGCGTTCGACATCTCCGCCGGCGCCTTCGAACCGGACTTCATCGACCGGTTCGGCGACTGGTTCCTCCTCGTCTCCGTGCTCGCGATCGCCGTGGTCCTGGGGATCGCGTTCCTGCTCTTCCGCCGCGCGCAGTCCTCGCGGGAGACCGCGGACCGCGCCTGAGCGACGACCCCAGAACCCGGAGACCCTGATGCAGACCGTTCCCCCGACCACCGCCCCCGCCCCGGCACCCGCCGGCGACGGGAGGGCGGAGCCCGTGATCCGCGTGAAGGACCTGTCCTTCCGCTACCCGGGCACCGACCGCGACACCCTGCGCAACGTCGACCTCACCATCGAGCGCGGCGACTTCGTGGCGGTGGTCGGGGGCAACGGCTCCGCCAAGACCACCCTGTGCAAGACCTTCAACGGCCTGGTCCCGCACTACTGGAACGGCGACTTCGCCGGAAGCGTGCACGTGGACGGGGTCGACACCTGGGACTCGTCCGTCGCGGAGCTCTCCAGCCGCGTCGGCTACGTCTACCAGGACTTCCAGAACCAGCTGGTGCGGCCGACGGTCCGCGACGAGGTCGCCTTCGGCCCGCTCAACTTCGGCCACGCCGACTACCGCGAGCGCACCGACGAGGCCCTCGAGCATCTCGGCATCGCCCATCTGCGCGACCAGTTCGTGTGGCAGCTCTCCGGCGGCCAGTCCCATCTCGTGGCCCTCGCCGCGGTGCTCGCCCTGCGCCCCGAGGTGATCGTCGTCGACGAACCCGTCGCCGAGCTCGATCCGGCCCGGGCCCGCGAGATCTACCTGCGGCTGCGCGAGCTCAACGAGCGCGACGGCGTCACCGTGATCACCATCGAGCACCACGCCGAGTTCATCGCGGAGTTCGCCCGCACCGTGGTGCTGATGGCCGACGGCGCGCCCGTCTGGCACCTGCCCGTCCAGGAGGCGATGGACCGCCACGCGGACCTCGCCGCCCACGGCGTTCCCGCCCCGGACGCGGTCGCGCTCTCCTCCGCGGTCGGTGCGCGCCCGGTCGCGCTCGACGTCCCCTCCGCCGCCGCGGCCCTGCGGCCGGTGGTGAGAGAGCGGCCGGCAGGGAAGGCCGTCCCTGGAAACGCGCCTGCCGCCGGCGGGCCCGGCCGACCGCCGACCCGTGACGGGGCCGCCGATGCTGCTGCGCACGCTGCGGCCGACCGACCGGCCGACGGGTCCGCAGCGCCCGCCGAGGTCGTCGCCGCGCTGCGCGGGGTCCGCCACGGCTACCGCTCCGTCGCCGGCGACCTCTCCACCGTGCTCGACGACCTCGACCTCGACCTCCGGGCGGGGGAGCGCGTGGCGCTGGTCGGCACCAACGGCGCCGGCAAGACCACGCTGATGAAGCTGCTGACCGGCCTGATCGTGCCGCGCGCGGGCACCGTCACGGTCGACGGGATCGACACTCGCACTCGCTCGGCCGCGAAGATGGCCGACCACGTCTCCTACCTCTACCAGCACCCCCAGCAGATGTTCCTCAAGGACACCGTGCGCGAGGACATCGCCCTGTTCCCGCGCGGGCGGAAGGTGCCCGACGCGGAGGCGATCGTCGAGAGGATCATCGAGGACGTGGGACTCTCCGCCCTCGCGGACCGCGACGGACGCTCCCTCTCCGGCGGCCAGCAGCGCCGCGCGACGCTCGGCATCGGCCTGGCCATGAGGCCCTCGCTGCTGCTCCTGGACGAGCCGACCTCGAGCCTCGACATCCGCTCCCGCGACGACGTCACCGCCATGCTCGCCGCGCTCGCAGAGACCGTGCGCTGCGCCGTCGTCGCCACCCACGACATGGAGCTCGTCGCCACCTGGGCGAGCCGCGTCCTCGTGCTCGACCAGGGGAAGATGCTCGCCGACGTCACCCCGCGCGAGCTCTTCTCCCGCCCCGAGCTCACCGCCCGCACCCGGCTGGTCCCGCCGCAGGCCGCGCGCATCGCGCTCGAGCTGGGCCTGGATCCTCTGCCGCTGACCGCGGCCGAGCTGCGGCAATGGCTGCCGGAGCCCGCCGGAGCCGCTCGCGAGTCCGGCCCGCCAGCCGCGCCCGCACCGCCGTCTGCACCCGCGGAGCCGGACCTGTCGGCCGTCCCCGTCGGCCCCACCGCGAAGGAGGTGCGCTGATGGCGCGCAAGACCCACGACGTGCTCAGCGTCGACTGGATCCGGCTCGAGCTGCTGCGCACCGCGTACTCCACCCGCGGCGGGCTGTTCTCGAGGATGGATCCGCGGATCGTGCTGGCCTGGTACCTGCTGATGGCGATCGCGCCCTGGCTCACCCATGACACCGGCGTGCTGCTGGTGCTGTTCGCGCTCGGCGTCGTCTCCGTGGCCCTCGCCCGGGTGGGGCCGCTGGTGCTGGGGCTGTTCCTCATCGGCCTGCTCGGCAACGTGATCGGCCTGTTCGCGGCGTCGTTCCTGTTCGGCGGGAACCTCGACACCCTCGTCGCGCTCGCCGAGCTGAACCTCAAGCTCGGCGCCGTCTCCATGGCCTCGATGGCCGCGTTCGTGTCCCTGGACCCGGAGAAGCTCTCCGACGCGCTGCTGTGGTTCCACGCCCCCGAGCTGCTCGCCTTCGGTGTCAGCTACGGCTACCGGATGCTGCCGATCCTTGTGGACGAGTACGTGACCGTGTTCGAGGGACAGCGCCTGCGCCACGCTCCGGTGGACAGGCCGGGCCTGCTGGGCTGGCGGGTGGTGTGGCAGTGGTGCGTCCTCGCCGTCACCGCGTTCTACCCGATCATGCTCAACACCGCCAAGAACGTGCGCACGACGGTCGAGGCGCTCGAGACGCGCGGCTTCACCTACGGTGCCTCGAACCCCGCCGGACGCTCGCTGCGCCTGGCCTACCTGCGCGTCTCGGCGCTGGACCTCGTGGTGCTGCTGGTGAGCGCGGCGCTCGTCGTCGCCGCCTTCCCGCTCGGCGCGAGGATCTCCGGCCTCGTCTGAGCCCGTACCCGGCCCCGGTCGCCGTGGCCTCGGAGGACCGGGGTTACCCAGAGGCATCCCGTCTGAGCTGTCGCTATGGGGTCACCATTGCGACAGCTCAGACGGGATGCTCGTGGGCCACGACGGGATCCGAGGCGCGGGGCACGGATCCCGGGGGTGAGGCTCAGTCCTCCTCGGGCGCCTCGGGGTGGCTGCGGAGGTTGACGACGGCGGCGACGAGGCCGCCCCAGACGGTGACGATCGCGACGATCATCATGACGATGGCGGGGACGGACATGATCCCTCCTGGGGAACGGGCCGGCGCGGGACCGGCGGTGAGTCGTGCGGGCCGGCGCGGTGCCGGCGAAAGACGGGTCGAGCGGTGGTGCGGGGGGGGGGAGCCGAGTGCAGCTCGCCGGGGACGAGGTGCCGGGCGGATCGCCGCCCGGCACCTCGCACCTCAGAGTCCGGCGGAGCGCAGCTCGTGCGGCGTGGTCGCCTCGGGCGTGGTCACCAGGCCCTTGCCGGAGACGACCTCGGGGGCGATCGGGTCGCCGTCGGAATCGTCCTTGTACAGGTTGGAGCCGGCCGGCCACGGGATCAGCGAGAGGATCACCGCGACCACGACCAGGCCGATCGCCATCAGCCAGCCGAAGGTCAGCACGAACCAGCCCGGATAGCCCTCATAGGTGCCGTCGGCCGAGAGCAGGCTGATCGTGCTGATGATCAGCGAGACGCCGAGCACGAGCGGGGCGATGATCGCCACGCACAGGTACCACCAGCGGCCGATGTGGAAGGAGCCGCGGAAGTTCAGGTGGTCGCGGAGGGTCGGCATGCCGCGGACCACGAAGGCGACGATCAGCGAGGAGACCAGCGCCGCCGCGACGATGCCGTACTCGTTGGCCCACTTGTCCATCACGTCCAGCAGCGGCAGCCCCATCGTGGTCGAGAACAGGATCGTGGAGACCACCGCGATCGGCACGCACACCAGCAGGGTCGAGGACACGCGGGCGAGGCCGAACTTGTCCTGGACCGCGGCGATCACGACCTCCACGATCGAGATCAGCGAGGTGAAGCCCGCCAGCACCAGCGAGCCGAAGAACAGCACGCCGATCAGCGCGCCGGCCGGGGCCTCGGAGATGATCGTCGGGAAGGCGATGAACGCCAGGCCCACACCGGCGACGACCACCTCGTCGACCGCGACGCCCTGGGCCTGCGCCATGAAGCCCAGCGCCGAGAACACGCCGATGCCGCACAGGATCTCGAAGCTCGAGTTCGCGAACCCGACCACCAGGCCGGAGCCGGTGAGGTCGGTCTTCTTCTTCAGGTAGGAGGAGTAGGTGAGCATGATGCCGAACGCCACCGAGAGCGAGAAGAAGATCTGCCCGTAGGCGGCGATCCACACGCCCGGATCGGCGAGCGCGGCCCAGTTCGGGCGGAAGAAGGCGTCCAGGCCGTCGACCGCGCCGGGCAGGAACAGCGAGCGCACCACCAGGATGATGAACATGATGATCAGCAGAGGGATGAAGACGACCGAGGCGGCGGAGATGCCCTTCTGCACGCCGAGCGCCATCACCACGATCACCGCGATCCACACCACCAGCATGGAGATCAGCACTGCGGGGACGTAGTCGAAGGAGATCGCCACGTCGGCCCCGCCGAGGGCCTGGGTGTACTCGCCGAAGAAGCCGGCCGCCCCCTCGGGGTGGGCGTCCCAGCGCTGGTCGAGGGAGAAGATGGTGTAGTTCGTCGCCCACGCCAGGATCAGCGCGTAGTACAGGGCGATGATCAGGGCGATCAGCACCTGCCACCAGCCGATGAACTCGGTCCAGCGGCGGAAGCGGCGCCAGGCGGCGGGGGCGGAGCCGCGCCAGCGATGCCCGATCGCATAGTCGAGGAAGAGCAGCGGGATGCCCGCGGTCAGCAGCGCGACGAGATACGGCAGGATGAACGCTCCGCCGCCGTTCTCGTAGGCGACCGCGGGGAAGCGCCAGATGTTGCCGAGGCCGACGGCGGAGCCGATCGCCGCGAAGATGAAGGCGGTGCGGCCGCGGAACGCACCGCGATCGGCGCTCTGGGTGGCGGCGCCGGCGGACGGGGTTGGTGCACTCACGATGAGCCTCCGGGTGAGCTGCGCCGGTCACGGCGCGGGGGAGAGAGGTCGACGACGTCGGCGACCCGGGGAAGATGCGCCGCCTGGGGGACGACGGCACGGCGGCCGCGGGAGACGGCCCTGGACCGCAGGGATGGGCGGTCCGATGCACGGCGCGGTGCGGGATCGCCGCGGGGCACCGTGGGGGGATCGTACCGTCCCGAGGGATGGACGCGCGCGGAGCGGAATCGACCGCCGGGTCGTGCCCGGTGCGGCGAATCGGGCGCGGTACCGCACCGCACCGGCCCGGCCCGGGGCGCGACGGGGCGTCGCGACATCGACGGACCGGGCCTGCTCCGGGTCAGTCGGCGGGCGGCGGCGGGGGCGTCGGCGCGCCGACGGGCGGGGCGACCCGGGGGTGGGTCGTCCCCGAGCGGGCAGCGGTGCGGCCGTCGGCCGCGGCGCCCGACGACTCGTCGGCACGGCCGTCCGCTCCCGTCCCCGCAGCGGCACCGACGGGGACGCGGGCGGGCGAGGGGTCCCAGCCGCCGTCGACCACGCGGCGCTGCATCAGGATCGCGCCGCCGAGGATCAGGGCGCCGACGACGACCAGCAGCACGATCCCGGGCAGCACCCCGGTGCGCGCCGAGTAGCCGATGAGGATGCCGAACCAGCCGAAGTCGGTGTCGCCGAAGGTGGTGTTCGCGGAGCCGAAGGTGCCCAGCACCTTCAGCAGCAGCGCCGGCAGGAAGGTGACCAGCAGGCCGTTGACGAATCCGCCCGCGACCGCTCCGCGCCGTCCGCCGGTGGCGTTGCCGTACACGCCCGCCGCGCCGCCGGTGAAGAAGTGCGGGACCAGGCCCGGCAGGATCAGCGCGAGGCCGAGCACCGGGCCGAGCCACACGCCGAGCACCAGCAGGCCCACGAGACCGCCCGCGAAGCTCGACAGGAACCCGATGAGCACCGCGTTCTGGGCGTAGGGGAACACGATCGGGGCGTCGAGGGCCGGGATCGCGCCGGGCACGACCTTCGCGGCAATGCCCTGGAAGGCGGGGACGAGCTCGCCGAGGATCGTGCGCACGCCGAAGAGGATCACGGCGACCGCGATGCCGAACTGGAGACCCTGGGTCACCGACTGCATGAGGTAGTTGCCCACCCCCGTCGCCCCGCTCTCGAAGGCGCCGAAGGCGGTCTCCTGTCCGGCCCGGGCGAGATACGCGACGGCGACCACGAGATACATCAGCACCATCGACAGGGCGGTGGCCACCATGGAGTCGCGCAGGAAGCGGAGCGACTCGGGGACCTTGAGGTCCTCGGTGGAGCGGCTGCGCCCCTTGGGGTCGACGAGTCGGCCGACGGCGCCGGCGGCGATGTAGCCCGCCGTGCCGAAGTGACCGATCGCGATCGAGTCGTCCCCGGTGATCCGCCGGGTCCAGGGCTGGGCGAGAGCGGGCAGGGCCACCATGAGGATGCCCAGCAGCACCGCGCCGAGCACCACCACGACCACGGTCGGCATCCCGGCCGAGGCCATCACGATCGTGATCAGGGTGGCCATGAACAGCAGGTGGTGGCCGGTGAGGAAGACGTAGCGCAGCGGGGTGAAGCGGGCGAGCAGGATCGCGACCACGAAGCCGAGGATCATCAGCCAGGCGACCTGGGCGCCGAACTCCTCCTGCGCGATGCCCGCGATCGCCTCGTTGGTGGGGACCACGCCCTGGGCACCGAGCGCGCCCTGGATCATCACGCCCAGCGGGGTGAGGGAGGCGGTGACGAGCGTGGCGCCCGCGCCGATGAGCAGGAAGCCGAGCACGGCCTTCAGGGCGCCGCCCGCGACCTGGCCGACGGACTTGCGCAGCGCGATCAGACCGATCGCGGTGATGATGCCGATGAGATAGGCGGGGACGGAGAGCACCTCGTTGACGAGGAACTCGGCGACCGTGACGAGCACGTTCATGGTTCTTCTCCGGAGAATCGGGGGACGGGGGAGGGGTGGCTGACAGGTCGGAGAGGGCGGACGCGTCAGACGGCGTAGATACGGCGCAGGGCCGCGTCGATCTCCGCCTGCGAGGTGAAGTTCTCGATCACCTCGACGCGCACGCCGACCTCGCCGAGGGTGTCCGCGATCGCCCCGGAGGTGAGGATCGCGTCGGAGTCCTTGGCGCGGCCCTTCGCAGAGATCGTGTCGGTGGCCTGGACGTCCAGATGCGAGGACCAGCCCCAGCGCTCCAGGACCTGCTCGGCCGTGTTCTTCAGGAACAGGCTGGTGCCCAGCCCGTTCCCGCACACCGTGAGCAGGAGCTTCTTCGAGGGGACGGCGTGGGCATCGACCATGGCGCCCGTGCCGGAGCCGGTGTCGGTCCGGGCAGCGGCGCCGGACCGGGAGTCCTCTGCCGACCTCTCGCCCGGACCAGCGCCGTCGGCCGCGAGAGCTGCGAGCACGTCCTCTCGCGTCCGCGCCTCGTCGAGCAGGGAACGGCGGGCCGGGTCGGCGAGCACCCCGGCGAGGGCCGCGAGCGCCTCGCGGTGTGCGGAGCTGTCCGCCGCAGCCAGCGCCATGACCAGCGTGACGGGATCGTTGGCCGCGTTGCCGAAGGCGATCGGCTCCGCCAGGCGCACGAACGACATCCCCGTGCGATGCACCGACTCGTCGGGTCGGGAATGGGCGAGCGCGAATCCCGGTGCGATGACGATGTAGGGGCCGTGCTCCTCGACGGTGCGGATCATCGCCTCGGTGTAGGCGGGGTCGGTGGCGCCGGTGGAGACCAGCAGCTCGCCGGAGCGACGTATCGCCTCGCGCCAGTCGGCGGCATCGGCGTCCAGGAGGATCGTGGACGGGGAGAGCAGTTCGCTGAGCTGTGACATGTCAAGGGCCTCTTCTCACGAGGGCGGCGCGGGGCGTGATCGAAACGCTACGCCTGAGCCGTCGGCGATGGGGGAGCGCGCCTGTCCCGGTGCGACGAGGCCCACCCGCCCTGCATGTCACGGCCCCGCAACCGACCGCAGGCGCGCACGAGGCGAGGGGCCTCGACCGTTACGCTCGGGCCCATGTCTGAACCGTCCCCCGTGCGGCTCGGGTCCACCTCGACCGAGCCGTCCACCGCCTACATGCACCAGCTCGACGAGGAGAGGGAGGCGGCTCTGCGCACGCAGAGCCACCCCGGCTCCTCGCACACCGGCGCCCCGGAGGCGCTGCGCTCCCGGCTCGAGGAGGAGGTCGACGAGGCCGGCCCCGAGCTCGTCGACCTGATGATCGACCTCGCCGAGCATCCCGAGGTCGCCTTCGAGGAGCACCGCTCCGCCGCCGCGATCGTGAGGATCCTCGAGGGCCACGGCATCGAGGCCCAGCTCGGCGCCCACGGCCTGGCCACCGCGATCCGCGCCGAGATCCGCGGCGAGGGCGCCGGATCGGCCGACGCGCCGACCGTCGCGGTGCTCTCCGAGTACGACGCCCTGCCCGGCATCGGCCACGGCTGCGGCCACAACGTCATCGCCGTGATGGGACTGGGCGCCTTCCTGGGCCTCGCGGAGCTCGCGAAGAGGGACCCCTCGGCCGTGCCCGGCACCGTCGTCTACCTCGGCACCCCCGCCGAGGAGGGCCACACCGGCAAGGAGTACATGGCCCGCGAGGGCGCCTTCGACGGGCTCGACGCCGCGGTCATGGCGCACGGCTACCCGGGCTACGACCTGGCCGACCAGGTGTGGCTGGGCCGGCGCACCCTCACCGTCGAGTTCCACGGCCACACCGCCCACGCCTCCGCGCAGCCGTTCATGGGACGCAACGCCCTGGACGCCGCGAGCCTGATGTACCAGGGCATCGGCCTGATGCGCCAGCAGACCCCGCCCAGCGACCGCATCCACGCCGTGATCCGCGAGGGCGGCGAGCGGGCCAGCGTCGTCCCCGACCACGCGAAGCTCGACCTGTACGTGCGCTCCCAGCGGCCCGAGACCCTCAAGGACCTCTCCCGCCGGGTCGAGGACGTCGCCCACGGCGCGGCCCTGATGGCCGGCGTCGGCGTGACCGTCACCTGGGACCACCACCCGCCCTCCCTGCCGGTGCGCACCAACGAGGCGCTGACCGGCCGCTGGGTCGAGGCGCAGCGCCGCCGCGGCCGCGACCCGCTGCCGCTGGGCGTGGTCTCCACGACCCTCGCCGCCTCCACCGACTTCGGCAACGTCAGCTACCGCCTGCCCGGCATGCATCCGCTGATCCGCATCGCCCCGGCCGACGTCGCCCTGCACACCCGCGAGTTCGCGGCCGAGTCCACCTCGCCCGCCGCCCGCTCCGCCGCGACCGACGGGGCCTACGGCCTCGCCGCGACCCTGCTCGACGTCCTCCACGACCCGGCGCTCGCCGCCGCCGTCGCCGAGGAGTTCGCCGCCGCCGGCGGTGCGATCGACGTCCCCTCCTTCTTCGACTGATCCGCCGACGGACCCGTCGCAGCTGCCGCCGTCGACCCCGTCGGCCGACGGCCGAAGGCCTCTCCCCACCCCCGTCTGGAGAACCCATGAGCGCAACACCCGCTCCGCCGGCCAAGACCGGCCTGACCGACAAGATCCTCAACGGCGTCGAGAGGGCGGGCAACAAGCTGCCCGAGCCCTTCATGCTGTTCCTCATCCTGTTCGCCGTCACCGGCGTGGTCTCCACGGCCATGGCCTGGGCGGACGTGGAGGTGACGGTGCCCGGCTCGGACGAGGCCACCGTCATCAAGGGCCTGTTCACCGGTGAGGGCATGACCTGGCTGACCACCACCCTCGGCGAGAACTACATCGGCTTCCCGCCGCTGGTGACGGTGCTGCCGATCCTGCTCGCGATCGGCATCTCGCAGCACTCCGGGCTGCTCGCCGCCGCGATCCGCAAGCTGTTCGGCTCCTCGCCGTCGTGGATGCTCCCCTACGTGGTGGGCTTCGTGGGCGTGGTCTCCTCGATCATGGCCGACTCCGCCTTCGTGGTGGTCCCGCCGCTGGCCGCGCTGGTGTTCAAGGCCGCCGGGCGACACCCCGTCGCGGGCCTGCTGGGCGGCTTCGCGGCCGCCGGCGCCGGCTACTCCACCAACATCTTCCCCACCTCGCTGGACGCGCTGTTCGCGGGGATCACCACCTCCGTGATGGACGCGCTGCCGGACTTCGAGTTCACCTCCGTGAACCCGGTCTCGAACTGGTTCTTCAACATCGCCTCGTCGCTGGTGCTCGGCTTCGTCGCCGGCTTCATCATCGACCGGATCCTGGAGCCGCGCCTGAACCGCCAGGGCATCGGCCGCGACGAGATCACCGAGGAGGGCGAGGTCGCCACCAGCGGCGAGAGCGCCGAGCAGATGCGCGCCGAGCTCACCCCGGCGGAGAACAAGGGCCTGATCGCCGCCGTGATCGCCGCGGCGGTGCTCACCGCGATCGTGCTGGCGGCGACGCTGGCCTCCGCCTCGCCGTGGCGGAACGAGGACGGCGGCTTCCTGCCGAAGTCCCCGCTGCTGGACTCGATCGTGTTCCTGGTCGTCGCCTACTTCATCGTGCTGGGCCTGACCTACGGCATCGTGGTCGGCACCCTGCGCAGCACCAGGGACGCGGTCGCGATGATGACCGAGTCGCTCAAGGAGATGCTGCCCTTCGTGGTGCTCGCCTTCATCCTGGGCAACTTCATCGCCCTGTTCAACTGGTCCGGGATCGGCACCTGGATCGCCGTGACCGGCGCCGCCGCCCTCGAGGGCATCGGCCTGACCGGCTTCCCGGCGGTGCTCGGCTTCATGCTGCTGGCCAGCTGCCTGAACCTGTTCATCATCTCCGGCTCCGGCATGTGGGCGATCATGGCCGCCGTGTTCGTGCCGATGTTCGCGCTGATCGGCTACGAGCCCGCCTTCACCCAGGCCGCGTTCCGCGTGGGCGACTCCGCCACCCAGGTCATCACCCCGATGAACCCGTACATGATCGTGCTGCTGGGCATGCTGCGGAAGTACGAGCCCGGCGCGGGCCTCGGCTCGCTGATGGCGCGGATGCTGCCCTTCGTGGTCCCGTTCTGGATCGTGTGGACCGTGATCCTGGCGGTCTTCTTCTTCGCGGACCTGCCGCTCGGCCCGGGCAACGGCATCTTCCTCGGCTGATCCCCGCCCGCGGCCTCTCCTCCGACGGCCCCGTCGCTCCCCGGGTTGAGCGGCGGGGCCGTCGGCGCGAGGATGGCGTCCATGAGTGAGCTCGCCGACCGCCTTCGCGCCCTGCCGTCCTTCCCCGAGGACATGCCCGGCCTCGACCCGGACTCCGTCCCCGAGGACCCGGCAGAGCTCTTCCTCGCCTGGCTCGAGGACGCGATCGCGAGCGGCGCCCGCCAGCCGCACGCCATGACCTTCCAGACCCTCGACGGCGGCGCGCCCGTCGGCCGCACCCTCATCCTCAAGGACCTCGACGAACGCGGCCTGCACGTCTCCACGCACCGCACCTCCCGCAAGGGCGAGCAGCTCGCCGCGGACCCTCGCGCCGCGATGACCTTCTTCTGGCGCGAGAGCGGGCGTCAGGTGCAGGTGGGCGGCGAGGTCGTGGCGCTGGACGAGGCGACCTCGCAGGCTGACTGGGCCTCGCGCCCCTCCTACGACGGCTCCCCGAACCCGGACTGGCAGGTCTACGCGCTGCAGCCGGCCTGGTACGAGTTCACCCAGTCGCGGCTGGATCGCAAGCACGTGCGCGTCGGCTACCGGCGCGAGGGCGGCGCCTGGGCGCACGAGCGCGTCACCACCCCGGCGGGCTGACCGGCCCCCGCCTCATCGCTCCCGGACGAAGCGCCGGTGCGGGCGGCCGTAGGCGTCGACGGTCCCGTCGTCCGCGAAGCCGAGCCGGGCGAGCACCGCGGCCGAGGCCGGGTTCGCGAGGTCGCAGAGGCCGACGAGGCGGCGCAGCCCGAGCGGTCCGTCGGCCGCCTCCACGCACAGCCGTCCCGCCTCGGTCGCGAGACCGCGGCCCCACCGGCCCCGGGCCAGCGTGTAGCCGAGCTCGATGCCCTGGTCGGTGACCTCCAGGCCCGCATCGCCGATCAGCTCGCCGCTCGCGCGCTCGATCACGGCCCAGAACGCGAAGCCGTGCCGGGCCTGGTGGGCGGCGTAGTCGACGAGCATCTGCGCGGTCCGCTCAGGGGAGGCGGGCTCGCCGTCGCCGACGAAGCGCATCACCTCGGGATCGCCATAGACGCGATGCGCGGTCGAGGCGTCGTCGGCCGTGAACGGGCGCAGGTCCAGTCGCGGACCGCGCAAGGGGAACCGAAGGGTCATCCCGCCAGTATGGCGAGGGGCGGGCCCGGCCGGGAGGTCAGCTGACGACCGTGGCAAGGCCCTGGCGTGCGTGGCGCAGCCGGTCGGGGGAGTAGGCGGTGATGCCGATCTCCTGGGCGCGGCCCGGATCGGAGACGCGCAGGTTCCCGTTCTCGTCCTCGCCCTGGGCGACGACGAAGTGGCCGTAGTCGGCCCCCTCCTCGCCGAGCAGCCGGCCGTGGTGGACGTGCAGGATCACCACCTTGCCGCGCGCGGCGGCCTCCAGGCCCTCCTCGAACCGGGTGCGGGTGGCGCGGGCGCCCGCATCGCGCAGGCCGTTCTCGAGGTCGCCGAGATAGGCGCCCGTGTAGTCGACGGTCTTCTTCTCCGGCTCTCCCCAGGGGGACAGACCGCAGCGGGCCCGCATCTCGATGACCGCCCTGCGGTTGCCGCCCACCGTCGTGCCCTTCTCGCCCGAGACGTAGTGCGAGACCTTCCGGCCCGCGGCGACCATGGCGATGACCGTCGAGGTGGGGCCGCAGTTCTCCGTGTCCCACGGGCCGGTGCCGATCTGGTCGACGACCACGAGGTCGCCGGAGGCATTGGCCTGCGTGGAGGCGAGCAGTCCGGCCGCGGTGAGGCCGAGGGCGCCGACGCCGCGGAGCGCGGTGCGTCGGCTGAGGGTGCTGTCGAGCGGGCTGGGCAACCCGGTCACCTCCGAGGGGTCGTGGGGAGCGACCGGGCGAGCCTCAGCGGGCGGTCTCGATCGCGCACCGTCCCCGCGAGACGCGACCGATGCGCCGAAATGAGCCCTCCACGGTGTGACAGGGCCCCCGCGCGCGGCAAGACGTGCGTGATCCACCGCTCGTGCGGCACGGACCACATCGGGGCGGGCGCCCCGCTGCGGGCTACCCTTGCCGGGTGTCACGCGCCGCCCTCCTGCCTCCCGTGCTGCTCGGCCTCGTGGTCCTGCTGCTCGCGCAGATGATGGGCCTGGCCGCGACGGCCCTGCTCGACCTGCCCGTGCCCGGGGTGGTGCTCGGGATCGTGCTGCTGCTGCTGCTGGGGATCCTCCGGCCCACCCGAGGCGTGCTCCGCGCCGCCGAGCCCGCGGCGACCCCGCTGCTGGCCCACCTGCAGCTGCTGTTCGTCCCGCCCGGCGTGGGGATCCTGCTCGAGCTGGACACCCTCGCCGCGAACGCGCTCCCACTCGCGCTCGCCGTGAGCGGCTCCTTCGTGCTCGCGCTGGTGGTCTCCGGGCTGCTGCTCCAGGCGCTGCTGCGCCGCCAGGACCGCCGACGGGGCGCGGCGGGCGGGCCCGACGGTGCGCCACCGGCGGACGATCCGGACGGTGCGCCGCCGGCAGGCCGGCCGGACGGCTCCGGCAGGTCGCCGAGGCCCGGCGGGGCCGGGCCGTCGGCGGCCACGGGAGGTGCCTCCGCATGAGCGCGCTGTACGAGCTGCCGGTCTTCGGCCTCACCCTGACCCTCGCCGTGTACCTGCTGTCCTACGGGCTGTACCACCGGCTGGGCCGACCCGGCCTGCTCTCCCCGGTGCTGGTCAGCGTGGTGATGATCGCGACCGTGCTGCAGCTGACCGGGATGCCCTACGCCCTCTACCTCGAGCAGGTCACGCTGCTGACGCTCCTGCTGGGCCCCGCGACCGTCGCCCTCGCCCTTCCGCTGCTGCGCAACGGCCGCGCGCTGCTCGCCTCGGCGCCGGCCGTGCTCGGAACCCTCGTGGTCGCGGGGATCGTGAGCATCTCGGTGACCGTCGCCGCGATGGTCGCGCTCGGAGCCGACGAGTCGACGCTGCGCGCCGCGCTGCCGCGCTCGGTCACCTCGCCCGTCGGCCTCACGATCGCGGAGAGCCTCGGGGCTTCGATGCCGCTCGCGGTGGTGCTGACCCTGGTCTCCGGCACGCTCGGCGCGGTGGTGGGGCCGGCGCTGCTGAGCCTGGTGCGTGTCCGCGACGAGCGGGCGCGCGGCTTCGCGATCGGCCTGACCTCTCACGGGATCGGCACCTCGCGGGTGCTGGGGGAGTCGACGGTCTCCGGCGGCTGGTCGAGCGCCGCGATGGTGCTGAACGCACTCGCGATGACGGTGACGCTGCCGGTCGTCGCGCACCTGGTGACTCGCTGAGCGCCTGCGGTCAGAGCATCGCGTCGTACCCCGCCCGGAAGTCCGGGAACTCGAGCTCGCCCAGCAGCTCGTGCAACGCGGTCGCATCCAGCACGGTGCCTGCCCCGGGATCCTGTGACGTGCGCGGCGGCGCGGGCACGCCGAGACGCTGCGCGAGATGCGTGACAACCTCGCCGAGCAGGGCGGGTGCGCCGTCCGTCGCATGGAGCAGCGCCGGCGGTGCGGGCGAGGACAGCAGCGCGAGGATCGCGCGGGCGAGATCGACCTCGTGGATCCGGTTCGTCCGACGACCGTGCTCGACCGGGCGCCTCTCGAGGACGGTTCGGATCAGACGGTCCCGGCCGGGGCCGTAGATCCCCGCCGGGCGCAGGATCACCGCGCCGAACAGCTCGCGCGCCGTCTCCTCGCCCTCGACCAGCACGCGGGCGCGGTCGGAGCGCGGTCGCGCGGGATCCGCCTCGGTGAGCGGACGCGAGGCGTCGTACCCCTCGAGGACCCGGGTGGAGGAGACGAACACCGTGCGCCGTGGGACCTCGGGCAGCGCGGCCGCGAGATGCGCGAGAGGCTCGCGATAGCTCGGGGCGGCCGACGGGGTGAGGGTGATGACCATGGCATCGACCCGCGGCAGCGGGGTGGGGAGGGCGGCGGAGAGATCGGCGGCGACGGGCACGAACCCCGGCGGCAGGGAGCTCGGGTCGCGGCGCAGCCCGAGCACCTCGTGACGACCTCTCTCGTCCTGATCAGCGAGCAGCAGCTCGCCCACCCGCAGGCCCAGGCGCCCGCAGCCCACCAGCAGGGTCCTCGTGGTCATGGCCGTCCTTCCGCGCGGGGAGCCTCCAGTATGGCGCGATCCGGCCCAGCTTCGTGGACCGCTTCGTGCACACCCTCCCCGACGGCTGCGACACCGTCATCGAGGACGAGGGCGCGAACGTCTCCGCCGGCGAGCGTCAGCGGATCACGATCGCCCGCGCCTTCCTCGCGGACCCCGCGCTGCTGATCCTCTACGGGGCCACCAGCTCCGTGGACACCACCACCGGCCCCATCCCGGCCGGCGCCGCGACCGAGCCCGAGCGCGAGTAGCGCGGGCAGGGGGCGGAGTCGGCACATCGGCCGGCCGTGCCATGCCACGCCGCCCCGCCCTACCTCGCCCCGCCTCGACCGGGCCAGGCCGCGCGGGCCGCACCTTTTGTGCCCGTGAGGCCTCATGTGGGCCCACGCATGAGTCCTCACGGGCACAAAACCTTCTGCCATCCCGCCGCGTCCCGCTCCGACCCGCCGCATCCCGGTCCGCTCCGCCGCATCCCGCCGCGTCCGTCCCGCTCGCCTCGCGGCTCGAGAGCCTCCGGGAATCCCCCTGGGCAGCTCCGTCGGTCGCAGGTAGCGTCGAAGGCATGGACGTCACCGTCATCGGAGGCGGCATCGCCGGCCTCGCCCTCGCCCACCAGCTCGCCCCCGACCACGACGTCACCGTGCTCGAGGCCTCCCCGGGCCCCCGCGGCGGCGGCTACATGATCGACTTCTTCGGAGCCGGCTTCGTCGCCGCCGAGCGGATGGGGATCATCGACGAGCTGCGCGCCCGCGGCCACGTCTACGAGGGCGTGCGCTACGGGACGCCCGACGGGGCCGAGTCCGGCCGGATCGACGTCGGGCCCCTCGCCGCGGCCCTCGGCGGACGCTACTTCTCCATCCTGCGACCGGAGGTCGAGCTCGGGCTCCTCGCCGTGCTGCCGCGCTCCGTCGACCTGCGCTACACGGCCCGTGTCGTCGCGGTGCGCGACATCGGCCTGCAGGGCGGGGGCTCCCCGCGCGGCGCCCTGGTCGAGCTCGCCGAGGGCACCACGCTCGCCTCCGACCTCGTCGTGGCCTGCGACGGCGTGCGCTCCCCGGTGCGGGAGAGGATCGCGCCCGGTCACGGGGAGATCGTGCCGATGGGCTACCGCGTGGCGAGCTACCTCTACTCGGATCCGGAGCTCGCAGGCGAGCTGGGGGAGCGGATGCTCATGACCGACACCGTCGGCCGGGTCGGCTGGGCGTACGCGGCCGGCGACGGCCGGGTGGGCGCGATGTTCGCCGAGCGCACCGATGTCGCGAGCACAGAGCGGCCCGTCCCCGATCGGGAGCGGCTCCAGCGCGACTTCGCCGGCCTCCACCCGCAGGTCGACCGGGCCCTCGAGAACGCCCCGGAGTCCTTCTACGACGACCTCGCCGCCCAGGCGATCGCGCCCCGCTGGAGCCGCGGGCGCGTGGCCCTCGCCGGGGACGCCGCCCACGCCCCTTCGCTCCTGGCCGGGCAGGGCACCTCGCTCGCGATCGCGGGGGCCGAGGCGCTGGCCCGGAGCCTCCGTGCGGCCGGGCCGCACGTCGAGGTGGGGCTGGTCGAGTACGAACGGCGCTGGCGGCCGACGGTCGAGCAGGTGCAGCTCGCGGGCCGTCGCAGCGCTTCCTTCTTCGCCCCCGCGAATCGTGTCCAGCTGCGGATCCAGCAGATCGCCCGCCGGGCGGTCACGCTGCCCGGGGCGAGCCTGTTCGCCGCGCGGAGCGTCCTCGGCCACTGACCCCGCCGAGGGCGTGGTCCTCGCTCGCTCAGCGCCGGCGCACGTGCTCGGTGAGGCTCACCCCGGACTCGGACGCCCATGATTTTCCCGGGCGTGGCCGTGCGTCGCGTGGTCGTCGGCACCGTGATGCTCGAGCCGGTGCTGCTCACGCTGCGCCTGCTCGCCCAGCGCGAGCTCTCCGTGCGTCGCGCGAAGACCGTCGACGGGGGCCGGATCCGGACCGACCCTCGACGATGAACACCGCCCCGTTCCGAGCGGCCGAGCGTGCGACCCGGCGGCTCAGTACGGCGTCGTGGGCGGCGCCCCGGGCGGGGGCTCCGGCGGCGGGGGCTGGTCGGGCTGGGGGAGCGGCTCCGGTGGCGGCTCCGGCGACGGCTCGGGCGGTTGCCCGGGGATCGGGGCCGGCGGGTCCGAGGGCGGCGCTCCCGGCGGCTCGGTGGGCGGATCGGTCGGCGGGGCCGTGGGCGGCTTCCCGGGAGGGGTCATCGGCGGTTCGCTGGGCGGCGGCAGGCTGCCGCCGGACGGCGCAGACGCGAGCGAGTCGTTCGGCGCGCGTTCGGCATCAGGGAGGCCGACCGAGCGGTCCTCGAGCGGACGGCGGGTCATCGCGGACTCGTTCCCGGGACCTCGACCGGCACCCGGTCCTCCAGCATCCGCGACCGGGTCAGGAACCTCTTCCCGTCGGGGGACTCGAGGCTGAACCCGCCGCCGCGCCCGTCGACCAGGTCGATCGTCAGGTGCGTGTGTCGCCAGTAGGCGAACTGCTCACGGCTCATCCAGAAGTCCAGCGGACTGGTGCTGCCGTCGGGCAGCGGCACCTCGACGTGGCCCATCCGCACATCGGCGTCCCCCGTGATGAAGTCGCCCTCCGGGTAGCACATGGGGGAGGAGCCGTCGCAGCAGCCGCCGGACTGGTGGAACATCAGCGGGCCGTTGCGGTCGATGAGCCGCTGGATCTGCGCGACCGCCGCGCCGGTGAAGGCGACGCGGGAGAAGTCCTCGCCCTCGACCGTCGGCTCCATCTCCAGGACGTCGTCGGCCTCGGTCGGCTCCGGCAGCGGCGGCGCCGGCGGCTGTCCGGGCTGCGGGGCGGGGGTGGTGGAGGTGTCGGTCATCGGGCTCTCCTTCCAGCGCGGCCGACGGCGCGGCCGGCCGGGTGCGCGGCGGCGATCATCGGCCTCGGCGTCACGGGCACCCGGACGGCGGGTGCGACGACCGGCGTCGGCCGGTGTGACGCGGGCCACCAGGATAGACCCGTGCCGGCGGACATAGGGTGGAACGCATGGAACATCGCCACCTCGGCCGCTCCGGCCTCAAGATCAGCGAGATCATCTACGGCAACTGGCTCACCCACGCCTCCCAGGTCGAGGACGACCGCGCCCGCGCCTGCGTCCGCGCCGCTCTCGACGCCGGCATCTCCACCTTCGACACCGCCGACACCTACGCCAACACCGCCGCGGAGGTCGTGCTCGGCGAGGCCCTGAAGGGCGAGCGCCGCGAGTCGCTCGAGATCTTCACCAAGGTGTACTTCCCGACCGGCCCGAAGGGGCACAACGACACCGGCCTCTCCCGCAAGCACATCCGCGAGTCGATCGACGGCTCGCTGCGCCGCCTGGGCACCGACTACGTCGACCTCTACCAGGCGCACCGCTACGACGACGCGACCCCGCTCGAGGAGACGATGCAGGCCTTCGCCGACGTCGTCCACTCCGGCAAGGCCCTCTACATCGGCGTCTCCGAGTGGAACGCGGACCAGCTGCGCGCCGGCCACCAGCTCGCCCGCGAGCTCGGCATCCAGCTCGTCTCCAACCAGCCGCAGTACTCGATGCTGTGGCGGCTCATCGAGGAGCGCGTCGTGCCGACCTCGCGCGAGCTGGGGATCTCCCAGATCGTCTGGTCTCCGGTCGCGCAGGGCATCCTCACCGGCAAGTACAAGCCCGGGGCCGAGGCGCCCGAGGGCTCGCGCGCCCGCGACGAGAAGGGCGGCGCGGACATGATCAAGCGCTTCCTGAACGACGAGGTGCTCACCGCGGTACAGGGCCTGCTGCCGATCGCGGAGGAGCTGGGGCTCACCCCGGCGCAGCTCGCCGTCGCCTGGGTGCTCAGCAACGACAACGTCGCCGGCGCCATCATCGGCGCCTCCCGCCCCGAGCAGGTCACCGAGAACGTCAAGGCCGCCGGTGTCATCCTCGACGCCGACGTGAAGGCCCGGATCGACGAGGTCCTCGGCGAGATCCCCGAGACCGACCCGACGAAGACCCAGTCCCCGTCGCACCGCCTGTCCTGACCTGATCCGGCGCGCAGCCGGCAGTCGCGCGCCAGCTGCGCACAATTCCGCGCTCCCTGCGTGAGCTCACGCCGTATACGGCCGCGAGGTCACGCAGGGAGCGCATCTGTGTGCGGCGCAGCCGGTCGGGCGGGCGGCGAGGCGCGGCGCTGCTCAGTGGATCAGGCGAAGATCGCCTCGGGGAGCCTCGCCCCGCACTCCTGGAAATCGCCCGCACTCCTGGAAGCCCCCGCACGGACGGAGGAGCGGCCGGTCCCGGGGGCCGGCCGCTCCTCCGCGCGAGGGCGGGTGATGGTCCGCGTCAGCGGCCGGAGACCTTCTTCTCGAGGTCCTCCCCGGTCTCGCCCTGGCTGACCAGGCCGTCCGCCCGCAGCTCCCAGAACTCGGCGTTCTTGATGCCGAGCGGGCGCGGATCGAACTGCGGGTCCTTGCCGGCCTTCTTCTGCTGCTGGTAGTCCTTCAGCGCCTTGAGGGCAGGTCCCTGGAGGATGAGGATCGCGACCACGTTCAGCCACGCCATCGCGCCGACGCCGATGTCGCCGAGCGCCCAGGCGTTGCCCGTGGTGGTCACTGAGCCGTACACGACGGCCACGAGGATCAGTGCCTGCAGGAAGCGCACCAGGACGCGTCGCGCGGTGCGGTTGGGGATCCAGCGGTTGAGGTAGGTGAGGTTGACCTCGGCCATGTAGTAGTAGGCCACGATCGTGGTGAAGGCGAAGAAGAACAGCGCGATCGCCACGAAGGTCGGTCCCAGGCCGTGGAACACGGACTCGAAGCCGTTCTGCGCGAACTCGGGACCGTAGTCGGTGCCCTCGGGGACCGAGCCGGCGTAGATGAGCTCCTCGTCGGGCCCCTGGAACACCTGGTACATGTCGGTGGAGATGATCAGGAACGCGGTCGCCGTGCACACGAAGAGGGTGTCGATGTAGACCGCGAAGGACTGCGCGAAGCCCTGCTTGGCGGGGTGGGAGACCTCCGCCGCCGCGGCGGCGTGGGGACCGGTGCCCTGGCCGGCCTCGTTGGAGTAGAGTCCGCGCTTGACGCCCATCTCGACGGCCTTGCCGACGATCGCGCCGAAGACGGCGTGGGCGCCGAAGGCGCTCGAGAAGATCAGTCCGAAGACGTGGGGGATCTGATCGAAGTTCACGAAGAACACGATCAGCGCGGCGATGATGTAGAGGATCGCCATGATCGGCACGACCAGCACGGCGAAGTGTGCGATGCGCTTGACGCCGCCGATGATGATGAAGGCCAGCAGGATGACCACGCCCACGGCGGAGACCCAGTGAGGCAGCCCCCAGGCCTCGTAGGCCGCGGAGGCCATGCCGTTGCCCTGCACGCCCGGTAGGAAGAAGCACATCGCGACGACGGTGACGATCGAGAACACGATCGCGTAGACGAGGAACACCGGGGCGGCCGTGGTGTGCTTGAACGCCTTCTCGATGTAGTACGCGGGTCCGCCGCGGTACTCGCCGGTGTCCTTGTCCTTCTCCTTGTAGATCTGGCCGAGGGTGCACTCGACGAAGGAGGTCGCGGCGCCGAGGAAGGCGATCAGCCACATCCAGAACACGGCGCCCGGGCCGCCGATCGCGATCGCGGTGGCTACACCGCCGATGTTGCCCATGCCGACGCGTCCTGCGAGGGACATCATCAGCGACTGGAAGGACGAGGTGCCGTCGGGGGAGGCCTCGCCCTTCTTCAGCTGGTTGAGCATGTCGGGGATGCAGCGCACCTGCAGGAACAGCGTGCGCAGGGAGAAGTAGAGGCCGGTCAGCAGCAGCAGCCCCACCAGGGGGAGCGACCACACGAGGTTGTTGGCCCCGGTGATCAAGGTGTCGAAGAACATGGGATCTCCATGGGGAGGGGAAGGATGGTCGCGGACGGACATCGGGCTCGCCTGTGAGCCCGGTCACCGACATCGCCGTGGAGGAACAGTAGCGCGTCACAGCCCCGCAGACACCTCAAGGGATGTCCGTTATCCGACTGCAATGCGCGCGGAGGCGGTGAGCCGGGCGACATCCGACCGCTCCGGCATGACGCGGACCGGGCTCGTCTGTAGACTCGTGGACGACCCCTCGTGCGGTGTCATCTTGCTGAACTCCCCCAGGGCTTGACGGCAGCAAGGGCAGGTGAGCTCTGGCAGGTGCGCGAGGGGTCGCTTCATGCCCGGACGCAGGAGGTCCGACGGCCGCCGGCTCTGCAGGTCCGGCCATCGACGCGGCGCCTCCGGCCGACGAGCGCGCCCCCTGTCGCGCCCCGAGCCCCCCGCCGCCGACGGGGGATGCCCCCACCTCGGCCGGGCGGTCCTCCCCGTACCGCCGCCCCGGGCACGATCCCTAGCGTGGACGACGATGCGGAGCCCGCCCCGGGACCCGCGCATCCCTCCCCAGGAGCGCACGATGTCGACGCCCCCGGCAGTCGCCCAGCCCGTCCTCGCCCCCTCGCTGCGCCGCGTGCTCGCCTTCCTCGGCATTGCGCTCGCCGTCTCGACCGCCCTCTCCCTGCCCTTCGCGTTCGGGGCCCTGCCGCCGGCGGCCGTCGGCCTCGCCGTGCCGCTCGCGCAGCTCTCCCCGCTGCTGGCCGCCCTGCTGGTGCGCAGGCGCGGAGCGCCGTGGTGGCACGCCCTCGCGCTCGGCGTCCCGTCCGGGCGGGCGCTCGGGATCGCCGCCCTCGCCGCGATCGCAGCATTCGTCATGGTGCCGCTGGCCAGGGTGCTGATCGGGCTCGGCGCCGGGGTGCCGCCGTCGGCCGATGCCCTCCCGCTGTCGTCCCTGCTCCTCGCCGTGCCGGCCGTGCTGGTGATGCAGTCGCTGTTCGCGATCGGCGAGGAGGCGGGGTGGCGAGGCTGGCTGCACGGCGAGCTCCGCCCGCTCGGCTTCTGGCCGATGTCCCTGCTCGTCGGGGTGATGTGGGCGGTGTGGCATGCGCCGATCGTGCTCGCCCTCGGCCTCGCGCCGCGCGAGGCCGTGACCTATCTCGGCACCATCGTCGCCGTCGCACCGCTGCTGTCCGCGCTGCGCGAGATCTCCGGCACCGCCTGGGTTGCCGTGCTCGGCCACGGTCTGCTCAACAGCGCCCGTGTCGCGATCGAGCAAAACGTGCTCGGCCCGCTCGAACCCGAGACCGCCTGGCTGCTGGATCTGAGCAGCTGGGCGCTCTGGATCGCGGCGGCATGGATGGTGCTGCGACTGGGTGGGACGCTCAGGAGAGCCGACGCAGCACTTCCCGCTGCTGCGGGTTCAGGCCGCGCTCGGCCAGGTCGATGATCAGCCGGCTCTGCTGCTCGGTCACCTCCGGGACGTGCTCCGCGAGGACCTCCAGCAGCCGCCGCGTGTCCGCGACCAGCTGCTCCAGGGCGTCGGCGCCGGTGTGCTCGTCGACCGCGTCGAACCGGTCCTGCAGCTCCAGGATCCGCGGTCGCGTCCGGGGATCCTGGAGGACATCGGCCATCCGCTGGGCCTGCTCCTCGTCGGTGTGCAGGTGCGCGTAGAGCGTGTAGAGCGGAACGTCCTCAGGCTTGGTGACCAGCGCGGCGGCCAGGCGCGTCAGACCGAGGTGCGCTCCGGAGCGGGCCTCGGCGAGCCGCCTGCGCTGCGCCGTGAGCGCGGCGATCTGCCGGCGCAGCGCCTCGTCCACCTCGTCCAGGACGTCCTCCGCGGTCGCCGCCTCGGACTCCGCGACGACGGCCCCCGCCTGCGCGAGCGACAGACCGGAGCGGGTCAGATGCCCGAGGCGCACGAGGGCGACGAGATGCTCGACCTCGTACTCCCGGTAGCCGTTGGCGCGACGCGCGGGCTCGGGCAGGACCCCCTTCTGGTGGTAGTGGCGGACGGCGCGCACGGTCACGCCGGCCAGATCCGCGAGCTCTCCGATGCGCACAGCGCCATGCTCCCAGACGGCGCAGGGCGCGGTCCGGCACAGGAGCCTTGACCCTGACGCGACGTCATGGTCCGCAATGGTCTCCATGAGACGCATCATCCGGTTCTACCTGGCCTCCTACGGCACCTCGCTGCTGGGCAACTCGATCACCGCGATCGCCCTGCCCCTGCTGGTGCTGTTCACCACCGGCAGCCCGCTCGGAGCGGGCGTCGTCGCGATGGCCGCCGCGGTGCCGGCCGCCTTCGCGGGGCTGCTCATGGGTTCGCTCGTGGACCGCTTCGACCGACGCGCCGTTGCGATCCTCGCCGACGTCATCTCCGCGCTCGCCCTGCTCGTCCTGCCGATCGTGCATCTCACGGTCGGGCTCGAGCTGGGCTGGTTCATCGCCGCCGCCGTGCTGAACTCCTTCGGGGACGTCCCGGGGATCACCGCGAGGGAGGCGATGCTGCCGGCGATCGCCCGCTCCGCGGGCGTGGGCGCCTCCCGGCTCATCGGTGTGCGCGAGTCGATGTCGGGGGTGGCGCTGCTGATCGGCCCCGCCGTCGCCGGGATCCTCGTCGCCGCGCTCCAGCCGGTCACGGTGCTGTGGTTCACCGCGGGGCTCGCAGCGCTGGCCGCCCTGCTCACGCTCGTGATCCCACGGACAGCGACCGCGGCCGTCGCGCGCGACGGGCGCGCCGACGATCCCGCGTCCGCGCCCGCCCCCGCGTCGATCTTCGCCGGCCTCGGCGTGATCCTCCGCGCGCCGCTGCTGCGCGGGCTGGTCCTGCTGCAGCTCGTGCTGGCCGTCGTGCTCGCCGCCACCCAGGGAATGGTCGTCCCCGTCCACTTCGCGTTCCGGGGCGAGCCGGGGCTGGTCGGCTTCGTGCTCAGCGCGCTCGCCGTCGGACTGCTGCTAGGAGGGGGCTGCTTCGCCGCCCTCGGGCACCGCATCCCGCACCGCCGATGGTTCCTCGCCGGGCTCGTCCTCGTCGCGACCGGCGTCGTGCTGATCGCGGTCCTGGGTCCCACCTGGTCGGTCTTCCTCGGTGCGGCCGTGATCGGCCTCGGTGGAGGATGCATGAACGCCGTCATCGGCCTGGCGTTCGTCGAGAACGTCCTGGATGCCCGGCGGGGCAGGGTGCTGGGTGCCCAGAACACACTGATGACCCTGGTCCCCGCCGGAGGGATCGGCCTGGCCTCCGTGCTGATCGAGCTCGGCGGGCTCCCGCTCGCCACCGCCGTCCTGGCCGGTCTGTGGATCCTCGCGGCGCTCGCCACGCTCCTCTCGCCGCGCCTGCGCCGCCTGGGGGACCCTGGCGCGCATCCCTCGCCGCGGCGTCCCCGACCGGACGGCGCCGGTGCCCACCCGTCGCCGTCGCCCACCACCGCTCCCGGAAGGAGCAGCCGATGAGGATCTGGCTGAACGCCCGCACCGTCCTCCACGACCACTGGAGGACCTACCTCCTGCTGAACCTCGCCGTCTACGACGTCCTCGTGGCGTCGGCGGTGATGACCCTGCTGCTGCCCGGGCTGCGCGGACGCGCTGCGCAGGACGTCGAGACCTTCGGCGGCCTCCCGATCCTGTCGCTCGTGACCGAGGCGTACACCGACGGCGACGTGCTGGCGGCGGCGGTGGGCACGTTCCTGGCGAACCTGCTGTTCGCCGCCGTGCTCACCACCACGCTGCCCTCCCTGCTGATCCCGTACGTGGGCGTCGTGCTGACGGTCCTGCGCACCGGCATGAACGGCGTCTGGCTCACCCCGACGACGCCCGGTGAGGCGATCGCTCTCCTGCCCCACCTGATCGTGCTGGTGATCGAGATGCAGGCCTATGTCCTCACGGCGCTGGGGACCGTGGTGCTGTGGCGCACGACGTTCGGGCACCGGCGTCTCGAGCTCCCGTCGGCGGGGGCGGGATATCGCGCCGGGGTCGCGGACATGCTGCGGCTCTATCCAGTCATCGCCGCCCTTCTGCTGATCATCGCGATCGTCGAGGCGATTGAGGTCATCTGGATCATGCCGCTGCTGGGGTGAGGGCCCCAGCGCAGGCTCACAGATGCTCGGCCGGATGCTCCTCCAGGGTGCTCGCCCGCTCCTCCACGGTCGGGGCCGACGGGACCGCGGCACGGGGGTCGCCGAGCGCTGCGTTGACCAGCGCGGCGAGGACCACGAACGCCGCCGCTCCGGTCGGCAGCCACATCGCAGCCTCGGCCCCGACGCCGTCCGCGACCGCGCCGGTCAGCGCCGAGGTCGCGGACTGGCCGACGATCGTGGCCGAGCCGAGCATCGACATCAGCGTCGCCGAGCGGCCCTGCGGGGCGCGGTCCGCGGCGAGGCTGTAGATCGTCACGATCGTCGGCCCGATGCCGATGCCCGCCACGGCCATCGCCCCGACCAGGCCCCACAGCCCGCCGGCGAGGCCGAAGGCGACCATCGAGGCGAGCATCAGCGCGGAGAACACCAGCCAGCGGTGGGAGCGGCGGAAAGCCTCCGGGAACAGCGAGATCGACAGCGCCAGGATCGTCGAGCCGACGCCCATCACCCCGTAGACCAGGCCTGCGGAGTCGCCGGCGCCGCGGGTGTCGAGGAAGGCCGTCAGCGAGGTCAGCACCGTGCCGAAGAACAGGCCGACGCCGAGCGCCCCGGCGACCAGCACGAGCACCCGCGCGGTGCGCAGCTCCGCGGCGGGCGCCTGCTCGGTCGGCGACTCGCTGCTGGGCGCGGAGGCGCGCGCGGTGGGATGCAGCGCGAAGGCGGTGACGAACACGAGGGTCAGGAGGGCCGCGCCGATCATCGGCGCCGCCGGGGACATCGTGGTGGCCAGCAGGCCCACCACCACGGGGCCGAACATGAAGGCGGTCTCGTCGGCCGCGGACTCGTAGCCCATCGTGGCGTTGAGGCTCTTCGCCCGGCGCGCGACCGGCAGGCGGGTGAGGATCAGGTGCACCAGGCGGGTGCGGGAGAACGGGCCGATCTGCGGGGAGGACGCACCGATCACGAAGCCGACGGCGAGCACCGCGACATCGGGCAGCGGGCTGAAGGCCACCCAGGCCAGGCCCATCAGCGCCAGCGAGTTCACGATCCCGGCCACCAGGATCACGCGGCGCTGGCCGAAGCGGTCCGCGGCGGCGCCCAGCAGCGGACCCACCAGCGCGGAGCCGAGGCCGAGCACGGCCGAGTTCAGCCCGCCCAGCGCGATCGAGTCGCGCGCGGCGACGACCAGGGTCAGGGTGCCCACGATCATCATCGCGAAGGGGAAGCGGGCGATGAACGCGATGGGGAAGTAGGCGCTGCCCGCCTCGCGGCGCAGCGTGGTGGGAGCGGGGATGCCCCGGGTCGGGCCGTCGACGGGCCGGGCGTCGTCGGCGCGGAACTGCGGGGCGGTGTGCGGCGTGGTCATCGAACCTCCATGACGGTGGTGCCGCCTTGGACGATCCACGTCGTGGATCCGAGGTAGATGCACCCGGGAACCCGCCGGAGCGGGTGGGGAACGCATCGATCCTATGCGGGACGCGGGGGCGTGACCAGGGAGGGGGCAGGTGGGGTGCGCGGAGTCACCGATGACCGGATCGAGACCGGTCCGCAATGGTCGCGCCGAGTCCAGGACACCCTCGCGTCATGCGCCGTTCGCCTTCGCCACGTACTTATGGGAGCGCTCCCACACAGTGCTCCCCACGATGAGAACGGACACCATGCCCACTCCCAGCTCCCCGCCGCTGTGCCGCGCCGGCATCGCCCTGCTCGCCGGCACCGCCCTCGCCCTCGGCCCCGCCGTCCTGCCGCTGACCGGACCGCTCGGCGCCCTCGCCGGCAGCACGATCCCCGCTGCGCAGGCCGCTCCCGTCCCCGGCGGACCGCTGCTGGTCACCGAGATCGCACCGGACACCGTCGGGGCCGACGAGTTCGAGTTCGTCGAGCTCACCAACACCTCGACCGAGCCGGTCGTCGTCGGCGGCGAGGACGGCCACTCGCTGAGCTACATCTACGCCGACAGCGCCGATACGGCCCGCGACGTCCCGCTCACCCTCGAGGAGACGGTCGAGATCGCCCCCGGCGACTCGCTCGTGCTGTGGCTGAGCTACGAGGCGAAGGACCTGGACTCCTTCGCCCGCACCGTGGAGGAGTTCCGCACCCACTGGGGCGCCGCCGAGGACGTCCCCGTCGTGCGCGTGACCGGCCAGCCCGGCATGGCCAACGGCGGCGGCCGCGGCGTGCGCGTGCTCGACCGCGCCGGCGCCGAGGTCTCCCGGAGCTTCTACTCCGCCGGCTCCGTCGGCCAGGACCTCAGTGCCCACTTCGCACTCCCCGCCGCCGATTCGCTCTCCGCGACCCTGTTCGCGAGCGCTGCCGCCCCCACCCCGGGCGCCGTCGACCCCTCCCAGCTCACGCCCGCCGAGCCCGAGCAGCCCGAGCAGCCGGAAGAGCCCGCCGAGCCCGAGCAGCCCGCCGAGCCCGTGGACCCGCCGGCCGCACCGCCCGCCGACTCCCTCGTCGGCCACCTGCAGATCACCGAGCTGGTCCCCGACTCCACCAACATCGACGGCGCCGACGGCTACGAGTTCATCGAGCTGTACAACGCGACCACCGCCCCGATCTCGATGGCGGACTACGAGCTGCGCTACCTCTACACCGCCGACGGCGAGTCGATCACCAACGCCGCGGACTGGCCGCTCAGCCCGTCGGACGCCGTGATCGAGCCCGGCGGCACCCTCGTGATCTGGGTGCGGAACGGCTCCAACGACGCCGCCACCGCCGAGGACTTCGCCGCGAACTACGGCGCGGACCCCGCCTCGCTGCACCTCGTCGAGACCCCCACCGCCGGGATGGCCAACGGCTCCGGGCGCGGGCTGGAGATCCGCACCCGCGCCGGCGACAGCGTCCACCGCGCCTTCTACAACCTCTCCGGCGCCGACGACACCCAGCCCGACCAGGGCATCCAGTACCGCACCGGCGACGGCGCCGACGGCGCGCAGCCCGACTTCTCCCGCGCGGAGAGGACCGGCCTCGCCCCGGCCACCCCCGGCGCGGTCGACCCCTCCCAGGTCCCCGCCGCACTCGTGGACGTCCCCGCCGATACGCAGGCGCCCGAGGTCCGCGACCTCAGCCCAGCGGAGCTGGACCCGTCGGCCGATGCCGTGATCAGCCACGAGGTCACCGATGACGTGCAGGCCCGCACCGTCACCCTCCACCTCCGCTCCAGCGCCGAGGACGAGTTCACCCCGATCACCGTGCGCCGCACCGAGGGCGACCGCTTCGACCACGCCATCCCCGCCGCGGACCTCACCGGCAAGCGCTGGTTCGAGTACTACCTCGTCGCCTCCGACGGCACCCACGAGACCCGCACCGAGCCCACCCGCGTGGCGCTGACCGGCGTGGACGCGGCCGCGCTGCGCATGAACCTCGCCGAGGGCCAGTACGTCTCCGGCACCACCTCCGTCTCGGTGGCCGGCGACCGGTACCCGGCCGAGGCGACGGTGAGCATCGATGGGACCGAGCGCAGCGACGTCGTCCCCGCGCTCGAGGCCGCACCGGTCTTCGCGATGGACGTCTCCCAGACCGACACCTTCTTCCGCAACGGCGTGCTGGAGGGCGACGAGGTCATCTCGATCTTCGACGAGGGCACCTACGCGAACTGGACCGGCCACGACGCCGAGGTGCCGCTGCAGCACGTGACGCGCGGCGAGCCGCTCACCGTCACGGTCGCCGCCGGCACCAAGGCGTATCCCGGCATCGACGAGAACGAGAACAACGACGACTTCTCGATCCGCAACCTGCGCCTGATCCTGCCCGATGGCCGCACCCTCCGACCTGTCGACGGGGTCGACCCCGCCGAGATCATCGCGATGGGCGACTCGGCCGGCAAGCACGACCTCTACGACGCCGTCTTCGAGATACCCGAGGACGCCTTCACCGCGCAGGCCGTCGCCTGGGACACCACCGCCGTCGCCGACGGCGAGCACGTGCTGGTCGGCGCCGACGGGGACGGGAACCGCGTCGAGCGCACCGTGCTCGTCGACAACACCGCCCCGACCATCAGCACCGGGATCGAGGACGGCGCCGACTACCAGGGCCGCTTCTCCCTGGACGTGAGTGCGGAGGATGCAGGCAGCGGCCTCGCCTCCCTCACCGTGCTGCTGGACGGCGAGGAGGTCCAGCCGGGCGAGGAGCTCTCCTCCCTCACCCTCGACCCGGGCGAGCACACCCTGGAGATCACCGCGGCCGACGAGCTCGGCAACGAGGCGACGCGCACCCTCGCCTTCACCATCCCCGTCGAGGACCCGACCGCGACCCTCCTCACCGAGGACGGCCTGAGCGTGCCGGTGTGCGAGGCGCCCGAGCTCTCCGCCCGCGTCACCGACCCGTCGGGCGACCGGATGGACGTCTCCTTCCGCGCCGGTACCAGCGCATCTCTGACCGACGGGACCGTCGCGGGCACCGCCGGCGAGGTGCGCGACGCCGACGCCGCCGAGCGCGAGGGCGAGGCGCTCACCGGTGGGCAGACCACCGCCTCCGAGGACGCCCTGCCCTTCCACGAGTTCGCCGTCGACGTCCCCGAGGGGGCGGGAGAGGACGCCGAGGTGCATGTGACCTGGGAGGGGAGCGCCGATCCCGGCGCACGGGTGCGGCTGCTGGTCGAGGAGACCGCCGGCGGCCAGCTCATCGAGGTCGCCCACGCCTTCGCCGCCGAGGACGGCTCCGTCGCCTTCGACGAGGTGGTCCCCGCCGCCGGTCACGTCTCCGGCGGTCAGCTGCGCGCCGTCGTCCAGCACTCCGTGGGCTGGTCCGGGGAGACCTCTCCTCCCGCGGCGACGCGACCGCCCCGCACCATCCGGAGGCGACCGACCGCTCGGAGTACGACTTCACGCTGGCCTGGGAGTCCGACACCCAGTACTACAACGAGGAGTTCTACGAGCACCAGCTGAACATCCACGAGTTCCTGCTCGAGCAGCGCGAGCCGATGAACCTGCAGTACCTCTTCCACACCGGCGACATCGTGGACGAGTCCGACAAGCCCGAGCAGTGGGCGAACGCGAACCCCGCCTACGCCCAGCTCGACGAGGCGGGCCTGCCCTACAACGTGCTCGCCGGCAACCACGACGTCGGCCACATGGACGGCGACTACACCGAGTACTCGACGCACTTCGGCAAGCACCGCTTTGAGGACAACCCCTGGTACGGCGGGTTCTACGAGGACAACCGCGGCTCCTACACCCTGTTCAGCGCCGGCGGCGTCGACTTCATCGTGGTCTCCCAGGGCTGGGGTCCGGGCGATGCCGAGATCGACTGGATGAACGAGGTGCTCGCCCAGTACCCGGAGCGCACCGCGATCATCAACCTCCACGAGTACATGCTGACCACCGGCGGTCTCGGCCCGATCCCGCAGCGGATCCAGGACGAGGTCGTGGCCACGAACCCGAACGTGTCCATGGTGATGAGCGGGCACTACCACGACGCCCACACCCGCGTGGACTCCTTCGACGACGACGGTGACGGCACCGCGGACCGCGAGGTCACGCAGATGCTGTTCGACTACCAGGGCCTGCCGGAGGGAGGTCAGGGCTTCCTGCGCCTACTGCACTTCGACAACGAGGGGGAGCGGATGATGGTGCGCACCTTCTCTCCCTCGCTCGAGCAGTACTCGAGCGACGACGCGACCCTGACCCCTGAGGACCAGGACTTCGAGGTCTCCTACGCGCAGCTCGGCATCGAGCCGGCCGACAAGGAGCTCACCACCGACGCCTTCCGCGCCGACGTGCTCTCCTCCGAGGAGTTCGCGCAGGTCCAGGACGTCGCCTCGGGCGAGACCGTCGAGGCGGACTCCGCGGTGCTCGGCGCCGGGACCCACTCCTGGTACGTGCGCGTCACCGACCCTCACGGTGGCATCGCCCGCTCCGAGGTGCGTGAGCTGACGCTGACCGGCGACGCGGCTGGCTGCGAGGGCGGCACACCGGGCGACGGCGGGGACGGGGCCGACGGCGGCTCCGGCAGCGAGGGCGGCTCCGGAGACGACGGCTCCGGCGAGCCGGGTGGCGGCGGCCAGGCCCCGGGTGCCGGTGACGGCTCCGGGAACGCGGGCGGCTCGGAGGGCTCCGACGGGAACGGCGGCTCCTACGTGCCTGGCGCCGGTGACGGCCCTGGCGGGAGCGGCGGCGCGGACGGTGCCGAGGGGGACGGCGCGGGCTCTCCGGGCGCGACCGGTTCCGGAGCGACGGACTCCGGTGCGTCCGATCCCGGCGATGCTGACTCCGGTGCCGTCGGCTCCGAGCGCTCGGCAGCAGCCGGCGGTTCCGGTGCGACCGGAGCCGGCAACGCCGAGGACAGGGCCGGCGAGGAGCAGGCGAAGGACGGTGCCGTCAGCGACGGATCGCTCGCCCGCACGGGCGTGGAGGCGGCGGGACTCGCCGCCCTGGCACTGGCCCTCACCGGTGCCGGGATCGCCCTGGTCAGGCGTCGTCGGGCCTGAGCGCCCCTGACAACAAAGGAGTCCCTGGCGTGACCTCAGCTGCCAGAGGGCGCTGAGGTCACGCCAGGGACTCGAAAGTGTGCGCCGGCGGTGCAGGCGCGGCATGGGTCAGGCGCGGGCGCCGGCCGTCTGGTGAGAGCCGGCCGAGGCGTCGGCGTCGTCGGGCTCCGTGCGCTCAGCATCGTCGGCCGCGTCGGCCTCCGCCTTCTGCTCGGCCTGGATGGCCTGGAAGGAGGTGCGGGCGGCAGCGGCGTAGGTGTCCTGGTCCAGGATCTTCTCGCGCTTGGCGACGATCACGCCCACCAGCGACTGCCCGGTGACGTTCAGGGCGGTGCGGCCCATGTCGAGGATCGGGTCGATCGCGAGCAGCAGGCCCACGCCCTCGAGCGGGAGGCCCAGGGTGGACAGGGTCAGGGTGAGCATCACGGTCGCACCGGTCATGCCGGCGGTCGCGGCGGAACCGAGCACGGAGACGAGCACGATCAGCAGGTAGTCGGTGATGCCCAGCGGCACGCCGTAGAAGTTCGCGACGAAGATCGCGGCGAGCGAGGGGTAGATCGCGGCGCAGCCGTCCATCTTCGTGGTCGCGCCCAGCGGGATCGCGAAGGAGGCGTAGTGGCGCGGGACGCCCATGCGCTCGGTGACGGTCTGGGTCATCGGCATGGTGCCCAGCGAGGAGCGGGAGACGAAGCCGAGCGAGGTCGCCGGCCACACGCCGCGGAAGAAGGAGCCGATGGACAGGCCGTTGACCTTCAGCAGGATCGGGTAGACGACCAGCAGCACGATCAGCATGCCCACGTAGACGGCGAGGGTGAACACGCCGAGCTGGCCGATCGCATCCCAGCCGTAGGAGGCCACGGCGTTGCCGAGCAGGCCGATGGTGCCGATCGGGGCGAGGCGGATGACCCACCACAGCAGCTTCTGGACGATCTCCAGCGCGGAGCCGGTGACCTTCAGGAAGGGCTCGGCCTTCTCGCCGACGGAGAGCACGGCGATGCCGACGGCGATCGAGATGACGAGGATCTGCAGGGCGTTGAAGCTCAGGGAGACGGAGCCGTCGTCGCCGGCCGAGCCGGTGATGCCCAGGAAGTTCGAGGGGACCAGGCCGGTGAGGAAGTCGAGCCAGCCGCCCTGGGTGGAGGAGGCCTCGGCGGAGTCCGCGGAGACCTGCGAGTTCGCGCCGGGGGTGGTCAGCACGCCGAGGGCGATGCCGATCGACACGGCGATCAGGGAGGTGATCCCGAACCACAGCAGGGTCTTGCCGGCCAGACGCGCGGCGTTCGTGACGCCGCGGAGGTTCGCGATCGAGGTGACGATCGCGAGGAAGATCAGCGGCGGGACCAGCGCCTTCAGCAGCGTCACGAAGATCGTGCCGATGGTGTCCAGCGTTGTGGTCAGCCAGTTCGCGCCGTCGGGGTTCGCCTCGGTCTCGGCGACCGGGCCCATCTGGGCGGCGACGAGGCCGAGGACGATGCCGAGGACGAGGCCGATCAGGACCTGCCAGCCGAAGGGGATGCGGGTGATCGCGGTCAGCGGGTTGCGCGACCGCGTCGAGGCCGAGGAGGAGGTGGTTGATGTGCTCACGAGCGGGACGCTACGCGCCCATGCTCCCAAGTTCAACTATATTGCTATGCGGTCACATTAGCGCAGCTATGGGGTTGTGTGCTGCTGCCAGGCGCTGGAGGGGGTGAGGGGCCGAGCGATGCGTGCCCGGGGACGGCGCTGCGGCGGAGCCGTGAGGGCCCGGCCGACCGGAGGGAACGCCGCCGTCGGTGGATCGGCAGGAGCCGTGCGGCCCTCGGCCGATCGGAGGACCTCGAGAAGGCGGGAACCGACGTGCGGAGGATGTCGGTCGCGAGCAGGCCTGGCACGCTGGAACCATGTCTCGCACACCTGTGGACCACGCCGATCCCGCCTCCCCGGACGAGGCGCTGACGAGTGCTGCCGGTGTGGAGGACGGCACCGCCGGGACGCCCGAGGGCACGGACGGGACGCACAGTGCCGTCGACGGGGCCGACGGAACCGGCGGGGTGGACGGCGCGGCCGATGGGCGCGACAGGAGGACCGACGCCGTCAAGGAGGAGGCCCCCTTCGGCGAGCATCCGGCGACCCGCTTCGCCGCCGACGTCGAGTACAGCGGCCGTGCCGGCGAGCACGACTATCTCGTCCGCGTCCGCCATCGCCTGCTGGACACCTCCTTCACCGTGGTCATCGACGGGATCGAGCACGATCCCAAGGCCGAGGAGAAGGCACGGAAGGCCGGGGAGAAGCGCGAGGCGAGCGACGACGACGCGACCGGCGACGACGCGACCCGCGACGATGCGATTGATGACAACGCGGCCGACGACGACCTGCAGTTCGGCCTCGACGAGGAGTTCTCCACGCTGCGCTGCACCGTGCGCCGCTGCCGCGAGGACGGCGAGATCAAGGACTGCGAGGTGCTCACGATCCGCACCGCGGGACTCGGCGGCGCCGGCGAGGTCGAGGTCCGGCACGGGTTCCGGACAACTCTGCTCGTCCCGACCGAGGGGTCCCCGTCGGCCCTGCGCGACGAGAAGCGCACCGCCCACCCCACCCGCTATGCGCTGATCGCGGCGCTGGCGAAGGCGGCGAAGTTCCTCATCCCGCTGCTGGGCCTCGGTGCGCTGTTCGGCGGGCTGCTCGACCCGGTCGAGGAGTGGATCGAGGCGCGGATCCGGCCCGTCGTCGCCGCGGTCGCCCAAGCCACCCAGCCGATCCGGGACTGGATCGGAGAGGTCACGCGACCGGTGCGGGAGTTCCTCGACGCCCTGCTGAGTCCGATCCAGGAGCTGATCGCCGCGATCCTCCGCCCGATCGGCGACGCCGTGCGCTGGCTGCTGGACCTGCTGCCGGAGATCGGGTTGCCGTTCTCCGTGCCCGGCTGGCTGGTGGACGTGCTGGTGCCGGTGATCGTCGTCATCGCCGTGTTCACGGCGACCCACCGCGCCCTGCGTACGCGCCGGGAGAAGCTCGCGGCGACGTCGAGCGGCACGGGTTCGGACAGGGGCGCGGGTTCAGACGACGACGCCGGAGCGCATGCCGCGAGGACGGGCGGTGCAGATTCGGGCGCCGCGGACGGGGCGGATGCCGAGACGCCGAGAAGCGCGGAAGCGGACGCCGCGCCGAGGAGCCGAGCGCACGTCGCAGACGGTGACCACGGCGCAGAGCCCTCGGGGCCGTCGCCGTCGGAGGTCGAGGACGACGATCGGTCCGCGGGTGAGCGAAGCACGCAGAGCTGAATCCCGTCCGGACCGTGCAGGCAGGTCCGGCGACCTGGTCAGAGGAACTCGAGGAACTGCCTGTTCTCCGCCATGATCTCCTCGAGTCGGGTGCGCGGGGGCCGCGCGTACGGCTCGTCCCCGAGAGCGGTGCAGGCGCGGTCGAAGAAGTCGGCGGAGACCAGCACGCCGCGCGCCCGTGCTCCGCGGCTCATCACCGTGACGGGCTGACGGTGCGAGAGCTCGAGGAGCTCGCTCAGCCTCGTGCGGAACTCCGAAGCGGTCACGATCTTCGTGGTGACCGCAGCCTCGATCGCGGTCAGTGCAGGCGGGCCCATCGCCGGCCCGTCAGGTGGGGTCCCGACCGCGTCACTCGCGGACCTCGCACGGCCAGTGCCCGCCGTGCTCGTCTCGTCAGCCCGATCCGGCTCGTCCGCTGTGTCGTCCCGATTCGACTCGTCTGCCGCGTCGAGGCGATCCGACACCTCCACCTCTGCGTCCCATGCACTCTCTGCCATGCCGCTCATCCCCCGTATCCGTCGTTTCTCTGAGGGGGAGTCTCGGCCATCTGGGGGTATCGGCTCCGCACGCGGTGTCTGTTGTGGAAAAGCACGTACATGACGTACGTGATGTACGCAGTTTTCCGCAGTACCCATGCGGTGCGGTGCCGGAATGTCGCCGCAGCGCGTCGCATGACCGACGACTGTTAGCGGATGTACTGGCGGATGGCGGATGGCGGATGGCGGATGGTGTATGGCGGATGGCGGATGGCGGATGGCGGATGGCGGACGGCTGTCGCCCGGCGCTGGAAGACCTCCGCGATGTGACCGCCGCCCGGCGTCGACGAGGGAAGCCGTGACGTCTCCTCCACAGTGCGGGGTTCTCCACGAGGATCCTCGCGACGGTGGGAGAGCGTGGGTGGCCTCGACTAGCCTGTTGGAGTGGCCACCGCTCTGTACCGTCGTTACCGCCCGGAGTCCTTCGCCGAGGTGATCGGCCAGGACCACGTCACCACGCCCCTGAGGCGTGCGCTGCGCGCGGGCCGGGTCGGTCATGCCTACCTGTTCTCGGGGCCTCGCGGCTGCGGCAAGACGACCTCCGCCCGCATCCTCGCCCGCTGCCTGAACTGCGAGCAGGGGCCGACGGACACCCCCTGCGGGACCTGCGACTCCTGCCGCGACCTCGCCCGCGGCGGCGCCGGCTCGCTCGACGTGGTCGAGATCGACGCGGCCAGTCACGGCGGCGTGGACGACGCCCGCGAGCTGCGCGAGCGCGCCTCCTTCGCCCCGGTGCGGGACCGCTTCAAGGTGTTCATCATCGACGAGGCCCACATGGTCACCTCCGCCGGCTTCAACGCGCTGCTCAAGCTCGTCGAGGAGCCGCCGGACCATGTGAAGTTCGTCTTCGCGACCACCGAGCCGGATAAGGTCATCGGCACCATCCGCTCCCGCACCCACCACTACCCCTTCCGGCTCATCCCGCCGCAGGTGCTCGGCCCCTACCTCGAGGAGGTCTGCGCCGCGGAGGACGTCCAGGTCGGCGAGGGCGTGATGCCGCTGGTCGTGCGCGCCGGCGGCGGCTCCGCCCGTGACTCGATGTCGGTGCTGGACCAGCTGATGGCCGGCGCCGGCGAGGACGGCTTGGACTTCCCCACCGCGATCGCGCTGCTCGGCTTCACCGACACGGCCCTGCTCGACCAGGCGGTCACCGCCATCGCCGAGCGGGACGCGGCCGCGCTCTACTCCGCGGTCGAGCACGTGCTCGCCACCGGCCACGAGCCGCGCCGCTTCGTCGAGGACCTGCTGGAGCGGATGCGGGACCTGATCGTGCTCGCCGCCGTGCCGGACAAGGGCGCCGATCTGCTCCCGCAGGTCCCGGCCGGAGAGCTCGAGCGGATGCTCGGCCAGGCCGCGCAGTTCGCCCCGGCCGATCTCTCGCAGTGCGGCGACCTGGTCCACGAGACCCTCTCGACCATGAGCGGCGCGACCTCGCCGCGTCTCCACCTCGAGCTGCTCGCGGCCCGGCTGGTGCTGCGGGACGAGCGGGCGGCGCTCGCCGCGGCCGATGCCCCGGCTCCGCAGGGCGGAGCGCCACAGGGCGGTGCGGGTGCAGGCCGTGGCGCGCAGGACCGCTCCGGTGCCGCGTCGGTCGGCGGCGGGGGAGGCCGCGAGGAGGCCCGACGGATCGCCCAGGAGCGCGCCGAGGCGGCCCGTCAGGCACGCGGCGGCGGGCGCCCCGCCCCGGCGGCTGCCCCCAGTGCGCCGCCTGCCCCGACGCAGGACGCCCCGGCCGCCGCGCAGAGCGGGAGCCCGCAGGGCGAGCCGACGCGGACGGCACCCGCCCAGGACTCCTCCTGGGGCGCGCTCGCCGGTGCTGGTGCTGGTGCTGGTGCCGGTGCCGGCCAGGCCTCGGGCGAAGAGCGTCGAGAGTCGCAGGGCGGGCAGGGGGAGCCCGGCGGCCGGGGCGCGTCGGCACCGACGGCTCCGTCATCCGCCGACGCCCCGACCGCGCCGCAGAGCGGCCCGTCGGGTCCGCAAGGCGGTCCGTCGTCTCCGCACGGGGGCCCGACGGCTCCGCAAGGTGGACCGGCCGGACCACAGGGTGGCCAGTCCACGCTGCAGGGTGCGGGCCCCGCACCGCAGGGCGCGTCGGGAGCACCGCAGAACGCTCCGGCGGCGCCGCAGGGTGCCCCCGCCGCGGGCGGCGGGATCGATGCCGACGCAGTGCGCGGGCACTGGTCCGCGATCCTCGACGAGCTGCAGCAGATCCGCCGCCCGAGTTGGGCTCTGATCTCACAGAACGCGCACGTCAACGGCGTGAACGGCAGCACCCTCGTGCTCGGTTTCCGCACAGAGGGCCTCGTGAGCGCCTTCCGCCGCGGCACGGCGGCGGAGAACCTCGCCGACGCTGTCCGACGCATCATGCACATCGACGTCATGGTCGACGCCGTCGTCGGGGAGGATCCCGGCCCCGGCAGCGCTGGCCCCGGTGGTGCAGGCCCCGGCGGAGGCGGCCCCGCAGGTCCGGGCTCCGCCGGCAGAGGTCCTGGCGGGAACGCGCCTGGCGGTGCCGGGCCGGGGAACGCCGGCCCCGGTGGCCCTGCCGACTTCGGCGGCCCGGGAGGTCGGGGCGGTTCGGGCGACTGGGCTCCCCGCGGGCAGGGCCCTGTCGGGCAGGACGCTCCCGGCCCGGGCGGACAGGGAGGCGGAGCCTCCGGTGGTCCGACCGCGGAGGACCCGTCCGGCGGCCAGGCCCCGCGGACCGGGGGAGCGCCGTGGGGAGACGCCGCCTCCGCGATGGCGCCGCGCGACCCGGCGCCCGCCCGCGCACCCTCCGTGCCGGGCTCCGCAGCGCCGTCGCCAGCTCCTTCGGCTGCGTCGTCGGTCGCACAGTCGGCGGCGCCTGCTGGTCCTGACAGTCCCGAGCTGCAGGAGCCCGCGTCTGTCGGCCAGCGCGCCTCGGAACGGGCTATGGCCGCCGCTGCGCGCGCCGCGAGGAACGCTCCGGCCGGACCCTCCTACGCCCCGTCCGACGACTTCCCGCCGGAGCCCGACGACCCCTACCCGCCGGACCCCGAGGAGCACGGCCCGCCCGCGCAGCACCAGCCGCCCACCGCGGCGCAGGGCGGAGGTCGCTGGTCGGAGGCGCTCGAGGACCGAAACGCGGGAGCAGGCGCCCCCTCCGCTCCGTCCCGATCCGCCGCGGCGGCCGCCCCGTCGGCCCCGTCCGCGCCCGGGGCCTCCGCGCCCACGGCGTCGCCAGCGGGCGATGCTCCTGGCGAGGCGCGACCGGGGTCCGCGTCGGCGGGCCCGCCGCTCGAGGTCGAGGACGAGGGACGCGACAGGCTGCCGGCGGAGGAGCCCCGCACCTTCGGCCAGAACGCGCTCAAGCGTGCCCTCGCGGAGGGTCGCGTGGTCCGCTCGCTGCCCGCCGCGCACCTCGCGCAGGGGGCGGACGCCTCCGCCTCAGGACCGGGCGAGGCGCCGGTCCAGGAGCCGGAGGACGTCGCGCAGGGCGGTGACATGCCGCGCGGGTTCACCGCGGCCCCCGAGGTCGCCTCACCCACCTCGCCGGACACCGCTCCGCCGGCCGGACTCGGCCGTGCCGTCCCACACGACGACCCAGCTCAGCCTTCCGGTCAGGTCGTGCCGGGCGGCGCGGACGGCTCCGCCGCCGCACGCGCGACGAGCTCCTGGGGCGCCGCGGCGTCGGTCACCGGCACCGCCTCGGGATCAGCCCCGTCGGCGTCTGCGGCACCGTCGGCCCCGCCCGCCGCAGCTCCCACCACCGCACCCGCCGCACCGCCCTCGGCGGACGCGCCGCGCAGCGGTGCCGCGCTCGTCCGCGAGGCCGCGATGGCGTCCCGCACCGCCGGTCAGCGCCTGCGAGGAGGGCGAGGCCAGGCGGATCAGGCCCCGCAGGCCGATCCGGACCCGACCGGCGGCGCGACCCGGGACGACGAGGACGCCGTCGTCGCGACCCGGAACGGCCGCGAGGTGATCGAGAAGATGCTCGGCGGCAGGGTCCTCGAGGTCATCGACGAGAACCGCCCGCGCTGACCCGGCGCACGCGGGACAGCCCGCGCTGAGCCGATGCAGGTTGTGCCGGATTGCGCCGAGCGGAGCCGGCACCGCAGAGCGGACCGTCTGAGCGGGCGAGCACCGAAGCGGCGCGCGCCCTTCCGGACGTCGCTCAGCCGCGCGGCTCGAGCAGGGAGAACAGGTCCGTGCGCAGCTTCGCCGGGTTCATGTCGGGATGCGGCTCGGTGACGTAGAACTCCCAGAACGGGTACGTCATCTGCTCATCCGACTCCCCGACCTGCTCGGTGAACGCGCCCCACTTCTCCGCGAGGCCGCCGTAGGGGCCGATGTGCGAGATCCAGGCGATGCGACCGCCCGGGATGCTCGACCCGCTGACCTCGTAGCCGCTGGGCAGCTCGAGGGGCTCGGTCAGCGGGGCGTCCACCGGGAAGCCCACCTCGAGATCGGCCGCCGCGACCGGCGCCCGGTGGTGCAGGGAGAACGCGGGGCCGATCGGGCGGATGCCCAGCGCCGCCAGCGCCTCGGCGAGATGGGAGAACGTGCCGTCCATCAGGGCGGGCGTGTCGTACATCGGGAAGTCGTGCTGGACCACGACCGCGGTCATGACCTCGGGAGCCTCCGTGATCCGGCAGGAGGTGGCGGGCTCGGCGGCGTCGTACGGGGCGGGCATCGGCGACATCGGGACTCGTCCTGTTCGCGGTCGGCGGGGGGCCGAGCAGGATGGCGGCGGCCCGGTCAGACGCTATCGCGGCAGGCTGGACGCCACCAGCACCGCCAGAGACTGCCGCCCTCTGCGGTGGATCCCCGTCATGCCCGGGGCTCAGGCGCGGGACCCCGCCCCCTCGTGCGTGCCGGACCGGTCTCGCAGGACACCGGCCAGATCCAGCGCCAGCTCGCAGAACATCGAGTTCGACCAGGAGAACCACTCCCGCGTGAACACCGTCGGGTCGTCCACGTGCACGCCCTCGTGCATCATCCCGGTCCCGCCGTCCGTGCGGATCATCAGCTCGAGCAGACGCAGCTTCTCGCCGCGCTCCGCGCTGGTCAGACCCTCGACCGCGAGCGCGATCGGCCACACATGGTCCTTCGGGGTGTGCGGGGAGCCGACGCCCTCGAGGTACAGCCCCTCGTAGTAGCAGGGGTTGCTGCGCGAGAGCACCGCGGCGCGGGTGGCCAGGTACAGCGGATCATCCTGCGCCACACAGCCCAGATACGGCAGGGCGAGCAGGCTCGGCACGTTCGCGTCGTCCAGGAACCGGTGCTCGCCGCGGCCGTCGATCTCGTAGGCCCAGACCCGCTCGCCCGTCGGCCCCTCGATCGTGCCGTGCTCGACCAGCGCCGCACGGATCTGCTCCGCCCGCTTCCGCGCCTCGTCCGCTTCCGCCGGGGCGTCCGCGACCTGCTCCAGCAGCTCCGCGAGCCGTTCCAGGGCGAGGGCGAGGAAGTGGTTGCCGGGGATGTTGTAGCCCAGCTCGCAGGCGTCGTCCGAGGGGCGGAAGCCCGCCCACACCAGACCGTTCGGCGTGGTCAGGGAGCCGCGCCCCTCCCGGGCGAGGGTGTCCTGGGCGGGCACGCCGGAGCGTCGGAAGAAGTACGCGGAACGCTCCTCGTGGTGCTGCTCTGTCCCGACGGTGGAGAGGATCGCGCGGGCCGCGGGCAGGAAGCGCTCGTCGGCCCAGCAGGTGTCGCCGGTCGCCCGCCACAGCCGCCAGGCGAGGTCGGGGCCGTAGGAGAGGGAGTCGAGCTCGAACTTCCGCTCCCACGCCCAGGGGTTGTCGCGCTCGGTCTCGTCCGCGTCCCAGTGGGAGGAGTCCGGGGCGCGGTTGAAGGCGTTGGCGTACGGGTCGATCTCGAGATACTGCCAATGACGGCGCAGCAGCCCGGCGAGCAGCGCGACCAGCTCGGCGCGGTCCTCGTCGGCCCCCACCCCGGCGGCCACGAGCCGCAGCAGCGGCGTCAGCTGCGCGGCGGAGTCCCGCAGCCACATCGCGGGGATGTCGCCGGTGATCACGAAGGTGGTGCCGTCCTCCTCCACGCTCACCGTGGTCTCGGAGGTGTTGCGCAGGTACGCGATCACGCGGCGTGCGATCTCGCCGACCAGCGCGTCGGAGGCGCCGAGGTCGGCGAGTCCCTCGAGCACGCGCGCCTGCACCGCGTCGAGCAGGGCGTCGGGAAGCCTGGCCATGGTTCTCCGCATCGAGAGTGGGTCGGGATCGTCAGCGTATCGATCGCCGACGCGAACGGGGCCCTCGTCCACCAGGAACGACGGCCCGACCTCTCAGGAGCGACGGCTCGGCGGCGGCCGACCGTCCGAGCGCCGCGCTCGGCACCGCGCGCCGCGATCCACACCACCTCGGCGCCGTCGCCGCACGTCGGCCCCGGGAACTAGAGTGAGACGCGTGTACGAAGGCATCGTCCAGGACCTCATCGACGAGCTCGGCAAGCTGCCGGGCATCGGCCCCAAGTCGGCGCAGCGGATCGCATTCCATCTGCTGGACGCCGACGACGCCGCCGTGCGCCGACTCGCCGAGGTGCTCGTCCAGGTCAAGGACACCGTCCGCTTCTGCGAGATCTGCGGGAACGTCTCGGCGGAGGAGAAGTGCCGCATCTGCACCGACCCGCGCCGCAGCGACGAGGTGATCTGCGTGGTCGAGGAGTCCAAGGACATCGTCGCGATCGAGAAGATCCGCGAGTTCAAGGGCCGCTACCACGTGCTCGGCGGTGCGATCGACCCGATCGGCGGCGTCGGCCCGAACGACCTGCGCATCACCCAGCTGATGAGCCGCCTCGGCTCCGGGGAGACCCAGGAGGTCATCCTCGCGCTGGACCCGAACATCGAGGGCGAGGCCACCGCCGCCTATCTCTCCCGCCTGCTCGGCCCTCTCGAGCTGACCGTCACGCGCCTGGCCTCCGGGCTGCCCGTCGGCGGCGACCTCGACTACGCCGACGAGATGACCCTGGGCCGCGCGTTCCTCGGCCGCCGCACCGTCTGAGGCGCCGCCGGTTCCCGTGATGACCTCTCCCCACTCCCGGACGCTGCCGCCGCTGACGGACCTGCCGTCGCCACCGCGGCTGCCGGAGGAGGAGACGCACCTGGTCTCGCCGGGGGAGATCATGGTCGAGTCCCGACGCGAGATCCTCCGCAGCCTGCTGCGTCGCCTCTGGGCGCCGGCGCTCGTGCTGCTCGGCCTCTGGTACGTGCTGCTGACCCTGTACGTCGTCGGCGCCTCGCCGACCTTCTGGTTCTTCTCCCTCCTCGCCGGCCTCGGCGATCCGGCCTACCTGCGCCAGGCGTTGAGCGCCCTGAACTTCACCTCCGAGGGCCTGTGGACCGCGTTCCTGCTGCTCCCGGCCGGCGCGACGATGCTGAGCCTGCTCGGGGCGCTGCTGGTGCCGCGCCTGGTCGCGCCTCTGCAGCCCCGCCGCTTCCTCTCAGAGACGCAGTTCCAGCGCGGCGTCGAGGATCGCACCACCGCGATGCTCCTCGCGCTGCCGGTGCTCACCGTCCTCGCCCTGCCGCTGACGGTCGTGCTCGGCCTGCCCCAGCCCTGGACCGGGCTCGGCGCGGGCCCGCTGTCCGTGTGGTGCGCCGGGCTGGTCGCCCTCGAAATCGCCTGGGTGCTCGTGCGCCGCACCGTGCCCGCCGCGCGGCTGCTCGGGATCACCTCCCACGAGGTGCTGCACACCGAGGCGCGCATCGGCACCGACCCGGAGCGCCGACGCGCCGCTGCCCGGCAGCACCTCGCCCAGGACCGCCGGCACCTGCCGCCGAACCCCGGCACCCCCGCAGCCGACGGGGCGAGGAGCCCCCGCGGCGCCCTCACCGCGCTCGCCCTCATCGCGCGCTCGGCACTGACCTGGGTGCTGCCCGCCCTGGCCGGGACCTCCTGGCTGGTGCTCGGCATCGCGGACCTCGTCACCGTCTGGAGCTCCCTGTCTGCGACGGGACTGTCCCAGGTCGAGACCCCGCTGCGCTGGCAGCACCTCGCCGTCGGCCTCCCCCTGCTCGTGCTCGTCGCGGCCGGCTGCGCGCTCGCCCCCGCGCTCGCGATCCAGCTCTCCTCCGGCCACCGCGCGCAGGAGCGCGACCAGCGCACCTACGCCGAGTGGGCGCACCGGGCCCGTGTGAACCCGTGGGAGGCGCGGGCGTGCGCGCTGACCGGCTGGCTCTGCGCGGGCTGGGCGCTCGCCGGGACCGTCCTCGCCGCGGTCCTGCTCCCGCTGCTCGGCGCCGGGACGGCCCTGACCTGGGTGTTCCTCACCCTCCTCGCGCTCATGGTCGTGCCGCTGCTGGGCCTCGCGGCGACGCAGGCGATGAAGAGCGGACTGCGCGACGTGCTCTACGGACCGGCCGGCGGATACATGCGCCGCCAGGCCCCGTACGCGCTGGTCGCCCCCGAGTTCGGCACCCGCGCCGACCGGGCGAAGGACCCCGCGGTGCGCGCCGCGCTGCGCAAGCGCCTCCAGGCCGACGGCGGGGACCACGCGCTGGAGATCTTCGACCTCGACGCGGCGGGGGAGCGGCTGTGGGTGGACGAGAACGCCCCCGGCGCCTCCGACACCGCCGTGCGGCAGGCGGACCTCGCCCAGGGCGTGCTGCCGGACTTCGGCTCCGAGGGATCGGCCTTCACCGGCGGTGGGAACAGCCCCTCCGAGCAGGCCTCGCACCTGCACGACATCCCCGACACGGTCACCGGGCTGCGCGAGCGCTGAACCGGCGGCCCCGTACTGTCCCTCGACGCGTGGTCGACTGATGGCGCCCTGCGTCCCGGTACGGATATATCGCCGTACCGGAACGCGGGACGCCAGCACCTAGCCACGACCGGCCTCGTCGCCTCAGGCGATCCGGGTGCCTGCGCCGAGCCGTCGGACCGGCACGGCGAGCCGCCGCACCGCGACCAGCAGCGACAGCGCCCCGACGAGCAGCCACAGCCCGAGACCCATCGGCCACACCGGACGGTTCGGCGGCGTGCCGAGATCGGTGGGGTAGCCGGGGTCGTCCGGCGAGCAGTACACGGAGTGGACGGGGTGGGTGGTGGTCGCGGCGGAGCGCATCCCGGTCTTCAGCGTCGTCAGAAGATCCGTGTCCGGGTCCTCGAGCGGGTCGTAGTCCGCGGGGAGGGTCGGCGCGGCCTCGGCCAGGAGCACCACCGGGTTCCCCCACAGCAGCGGCAGGGAGAGGTCCAGCCGGGGCACCGTCTCCTCGACCTGCTCCGCCGCGCACCGGCCCTTCTCCATCGAGTACTCGTCGTCGTAGACGGTGTAGTAGTTCGTGACCTCCCGCTCCTCGTTCAGCACCACGGCGGTGGAGCCCCACGCGATCGGCAGCACCACCGTCACCCCGAACACGATCACGTAGGCGAGCACCACCGAGCCGAGCTGCCGCGAGGTGAGCGCCGAGAGCCCGAGCCCCACCGCGGTCACGCACAGGGTGAGCAGCACGATCACCCCGAGCAGCCGCAGCATGTACAGGATCCCGATGCTGCCAAGCAGCGCGATCGGCACCAGCGAGGGCAGGGCGAGGACCAGGAAGGCGAGGCCGGTGAGGAAGCCAGCGAGCAGCTTCCCGAGCACGATCTCGGTGGGGCTGAGCAGGCTGGCCTGCAGCGTCGCGAGGGTCCCGGCGGTGCGGTCGCCGTTGATGGAGCCGGCCGACAGCGCCGGCACCACCAGCAGCATCGCGAAGAGCACCAGGATCATCTGCAGGCTGAACACCATCGCCGCGATCGGGCCGACGTCCTCCCACTGCGCGGAGTACAGCGTCGGGCCGAGGCCGAGCGCGCCGATGCCCATCATCACCAGCGTCCACACCGCCAGTGCCACGTACCAGCGCTTGGAGCGCAGGCGCTGGCGCAGCTCGAGCGAGGTGACCAGCCGCAGTCCGCGCCAGCGCAGCGCATAGCTGCCCCGGCCGCGGGGGCGGTCGGTCCCGGGACCGGCCTCGAGGGTCTGGGGAGTGCTCATCACAGGGCTCCTTCTCGCTGGGCGGCGTCGGAGGCGAGATAGGCGGCCTCGAGCCTGCCCGTCGTCGGGCCGAAGCCGATGATCCGGGCGCCCGCGGCGGTGAGATCCGCGAGCAGGCGGGCGGCGGTCGCGTCGTCGGGCAGCTCCACCACCGCCTCCGCATGACCGGAGGTGGTGCGGTCGCCGGGCAGCACCTCACCGTGGCGCACGTGCAGGTGATCGAGCGCCTCGACGAGCGCCTGATGGTGCAGCGAGGAGATCCGCCACGGCCGCGGCCGGGCGGCGAGGTCGCGGAGGCTCGAGGCGTCCACGGCGCGGCCGCCGTCCAGGAAGACGACGTGGTCGGCCATCTCCTCGAGCTCGCCGAGGATGTGGCTGGAGACCAGCACGGTCGCTCCATCGCCCGCCCGTGAGCGGACCACCTGCAGCAGGCGGCGTCGCGAGGCGGGGTCCAGGCCGGAGGCGGGTTCGTCGAGGACCAGCACCTGCGGGTCGTGCACGAGCGCACGAGCCAGGCCCAGGCGCTGCTTCTGCCCGCGGGAGAGCACGTGCGCGGGCTGCTGCGCGAGTGGCACGAGGTCCAGCAGCTCCAGCAGCTCGTCCACCCTCCCGCGCAGCTGCGCGGTGGGCAGGAAGTAGGCACGGCCCATCACCTCGAGCACCTCGGCGACCCGCAGCGAGTCCCACGCCCCGAACTGGTCCGGCATCCAGCCCACCTGCGCGCGCACCGCGGCGGAGTCCTCGGCGGGGTCGACGCCGCCGACCAGCACCCGGCCCGAATCGGGCGCCAGCAGCGAGGCGAGCATGAGCATCAGCGTCGACTTGCCGCAGCCGTTCGGGCCGACCAGCGCCGTCACCGCCCCGCGCGGCGCGGTGAAGCTCAGGTCCGCCACCGCCTGCACGCTGCCGAAGGCGCGGCTGACGTGCTCGGCGACGATCCCTGGCCCCTCCGGACCGGGAGCCCTCTGCGGGGAGGCATGGTCGACCGGCGGGAGGGGCGGAGGCGGGCCGTCCGGGGGTGTGCTCTGTGTCATGGGGCTACATTCCCACGCCCTGACCTGGCGCGACAGCCCTTCCTGGGCACGTTCGGGGCACGAACTGTGAGGGAGCGGTGGAGAGCCCGCGGCTCACTCCGCCATGGCGGCGTTGCCCTCCTCCTGCGCCTGCGGGATCCCGTCGGCGGCGGGGAGGCGTCCGATGAAGACCTCCTGGAAGATCGGCATCGCGGCGGTCAGCCCGGCGTTCGCGCGGGCGCCGGTGTCGGCCTCGGCGGGGTTCTTCGCCGCCTCGACGAACACGCTGACGTCCACGCCCTTGCCCTTCCAGAACTCGATGTACGCATCCTGGGCGTCGACGTGGCCGGGGAAGGAGACGCCCTGCTCCGCGAGCGGCAGCTGTCCGTCCTTCGAGCCGAGCCAGGTCAGCAGCTCGGCGATGCCGGCCTGCTGCTCGTCGTCGGCCTTCGCGTTGCCGACGGCGACCACGCCGTGGACCAGCGACTTCGCCCCGTCGGGGCCGGCGACCGGGGCGGCGAGCGCCCACTCGAAGGAGTCGGCGACGCCGTCGGAGATCGGCAGCAGGTTGTAGGGTCCGGACTGGAACAGGGCGAGCTTGCCCTGGGTGAACAGATCGCGGGTGAAGTCGCCGTTCTCGTTGGTGTCCGCGGCGCTGGGCGCGATGTTCTCGACGTTGATCAGGTCGGCCATGTACTGGAACGCCTCGATGCCCTCGGGGGAGGCGAAGGTGTACTCGTCCTCGTCCTGCCACTGCGCGCCGTTGGAGGCGAGCATCGGGCCGATGATCGCCTGCCGGTCGGCCTGCGAGTTGAAGCCGAACTGTGCGCGGGAGTCCACGTCGAAGCCGTCCTCGCCCGGGTGGCGGCCCTCGCCGTCCACCGTGAGCTTCCGACCCGCCTCGCGCAGGGAGTCCGTGTCGGCGGCCGGGTCGAAGGCGAGGGCCGACGGATCCACGCCGGCCTCCTCGACCAGCGCCTTGTTGTAGAACACGGCGATCGAGTCCCAGATCTGGGGCACGCCCCAGAGTCCGCCGTCGCGCGAGTACAGGTCCACCACGGCCTTCTCCCACTGCGAGGCGCCGTCGGGGACGACCTCGTTGATGTCCAGCAGGTCGCCGGAGTCCTTGTACAGCACGTAGTTCGCGGAGTTCATCCAGTACACGTCGGCTGCATCGCCGCTGGCGACGTCCAGCGGCAGGCGCGTCCAGTAGTCCGCCCACGGCACCACGTCGATCTTCACGTTCCAGCCGGACTGCTCGGTGAACGCGGCGAAGGACTCCTCGTAGGCGGCCACCGCGTTCTCGTCCCACAGACGGAAGGTCAGCGTGCCCTTGTCGCCGCCGCTGCTGCCGCCGGCGTCGCTGCCGCCGCCCTCGCCGTCGGAGCCGCTGTCACCGCCGCCCGACGGGGAGCAGGCCGCCGCGGTGCCGAGCAGGCCGGCGGCGGCGAAGGAGGAGAGGAGGGTGCGACGCTTCAGCATGGGAGGTCCTTCCGGGACGTGATGTCCTGCCCATTATCGTCCGCCGGCCCCGTCGTGGGGCGCTGTATGACCTTCCGAGACGGGGCGGGGCGCGGCCCTCAGCGCAGCGTCGCGTCGCCGACCGAGCGGGTGATCTGCTTCTGGAAGACGATCATCAGGATCACCAGCGGCAGCATCGCCAGCGTCGTCCCGGCCATCACCAGGGTCCAGTTGTTGTTGTACTGCGACTGCAGCGCGGAGGTCGCCACGGTGATCACCCGCCATTCGGGCCCGGAGGTGATCACCATCGGCCACATGAAGCTGTTCCAGTGCGTGACCACCGTGATCAGCACGAGGGTGACGATGATCGGCCGGTTCAGCGGCACCACCAGGTGCCACAGCAGGCGCAGCGTCCCGGCGCCGTCGATCCGCATGGCGTCCATCAGCTCGGTGGGGATGCCGCGGAAGTTCTCCCGCAGCAGGAAGATCGCGTAGGGGGAGCCGAGCACGAAGGGCAGCACGAGCGCCCAGAAGGTGTTGCGCAGCCCCATCTCCGAGAGCATCAGGTACAGCGGCACCACGACCACCACCTGCGGCACCATCAGCGTCGCGATGTACACCCAGAACAGCAGGTCACGGCCGGGGAAGCGGAGCTGGGCGAAGGCATAGGCGGCGAGCACCGAGAACACCATCTGCCCCACCAGGATCACCGCGACCATCTGCACGGTCACCGCCACGGGTGTGACAAAGCCGTCGGCCGAGGTGAACAGGCTGATGAAGTTGTCCAGCACCGGCGGGGCGGGCACCGACAGCGGCCCCTCCTGCGCGAACTGCGTGGTGGAGGTCAGCGCGGTCATCACCGAGAACAGGAACGGCCCGAGCGTGAGCGCGGCCGCGACGACCAGCACGAGATAGGTCGCGCCGACGCCGAGCACGCGGCGCGCGAGCAGCGAGCCGGTCAGCGGCCGACGGCGGGCGGTGGGAGCAGTCATCTCGTCCCTCCTCTCAGCTCATGTCGTAGGTGATGCGCTGGGAGAACCAGCGCTGCTGGATCACCGTGATCACCACCAGCAGGACGAACAGGATCACCGCGACGGCGCTCGCGCGGCCCAGGCGGCTGGCCTCGAAGGCCTCGTGGTAGATCAGGGAGGCGATCACCTCGGTGCGGTGCTGCGGGCCGCCGCCGGTGAGGGCGAAGACCATGTCGAACACCTGGAAGGAGGCGACCACCTGGGTGACGGCGAGGAAGAACGTCGTCGGGCGCAGCAGCGGGATCGTCATGAACCACAGCTGCTGCCCGGCGTTCGCGCCGTCGATCCGGGCGGCCTCGTAGATCGAGCCGGGGATCCGCGACAGCCCCGCCTGGAAGAACAGCGAGATGTAGCCGACGTTCTGCCAGATCGCGACGAAGGCGACCGCGGGCAGGGCGAGCGAGGGATCGGTCAGCCACTCGATCCGCACCCCGAGGATCTGGTTCAGCGCGCCGACCGAGGGCTGGAAGATCCACTTCCACACCACGCCGAGCGCGAGCGGCGCGCACACCCACGGGATCACCACGATCACCCGAACGATCGCCGAGCCCGGCAGCGCCCGCACCAGCTGCGTGGCGAGCACGAGCCCGATCGCGAGCGAGACCGGCACCGAGATCAGCGTGAACACGCCCGTGACCAGCAGGGAGTTCGCGAGCGCGCCGTCGGACAGCAGGGAGGCGTAGTTGTCCAGGCCCAGGAAGGTGCGCGTGCCCAGCAGGTCCCAGCGGAACAGGGACACCACGAAGGCGAGCACCACCGGCAGGATCAGGAAGCAGGTGACGCCGATCAGGCTCGGGGCGATCAGGAGCCAGCCGAGAAGGGGTCTGCGGGAGCTCATCGTCGATGCCTCCCGCCTGCGCCGTGCCGATGTTCCACCGGGTCAAACTATCGCAGCGCCGCCCAGGTCGTGGCGCTGTCCGTCCCCGTCGACACCGACCTGCCCCGTCGGTGCGGAGCTGTCCACGAGAGGGCGCCGAGCGCCACCGGGCCTGCACATGACAGGCCGTGTGCCGCTCACGTCCCCTCGGCGGACACGGCCCATTACGCTCGGGCCATGACCTCTGCGACGGACACCGCCGGTCACGCGGCCGCGGCCACGGACCCCCATGCCTCGATCTACGACCACGGCTTCGTGCGCGTCGCCGCGGTGACCCTGCCGGTCGCGCTCGCCGACCCGGCCGCGAACGCCGAACGCCACCTCGAGGTGCTGCGCGACCTGCACGACCAGCAGGTCGGGATCGCGGTCTTCCCCGAGCTGTCCCTGACCGGCTACTCCCTCGACGATCTCGTCCTGCAGGAGCCGCTGCTGGACGCGGCCGAGCAGGCAGTGCTCACCGTGCTCGAGGCGAGCGAGGATCTGATGCCGATCATCGTGTTCGGCGCCCCGCTGCGCGCGAAGGACCGCTCGCGGATCTTCAATTGCGCCGTCGTGATCCATCGCGGGCGGGTACTCGGCGTCACGCCGAAGCAGAACCTGCCCACCTATCGCGAGTTCTACGAGCGGCGCTGGTTCGCGCCGGGCGACGACGCGGCAGGCGAGTCGGTGCGCCTGGGCGGGGAGGAGCACGCCCTGTCGCCGCACTCGATCATCACCGTCGAGGACGTGCCGGGGCTGCGCCTGTTCGTCGAGATCTGCGAGGACATGTGGGTGCCGGTCCCGCCGTCGGCCGAGGCCGCGCTCGCCGGCGCGACCGTGATCGCGAACCTGTCGGGCTCCCCGATCACGATCGGCCGCGCCGAGGACCGCAAGCTCATGGCCCGCTCCGCCTCCGCCCGCGGCCAGGCCGCGTACATCTACGCCGCCGCCGGCGAGGGGGAGTCCACGACCGATCTCGCCTGGGACGGACAGACCTTCGTCTACGAGTGCGGTGACCTGCTGGGGGAGTCCGAGCGGTTCCCGACGGGGGTGCGCTCCACGATCGTCGACGTCGACCTGGATCGGCTGGTCGCCGAGCGGCGTCGCCAGAACACCTTCGACGACAACCGACGCACCCACGCCGCCTCGCTCGAGAAGTTCGACGGCTGGGAGGAGACGAGCCTGTTCGGTCCGTTCGAGAGCGACGAGATCGTCGCCGGAGACCCGGACTGGGCGATGGCCTGGGCCGACGGTCCAGGGTCGGCCGACGGCGTCGACCAGCACTCCTCGCCACAGCCCGCGGACTCCGCCACGGCGGAGAGCCGGCACGCACGGACGACGGGCTGGTTCGCGTACGCACCGCACTCCGGGAGCACGTATGACCCCGAGGGCGTCCTGGCGGAGCGGCCGCGCCCCGCCACCGGCCCGCTGCGCCGCCACCTCGACCGCTTCCCCTTCGTGCCCGACGACCCCGCGCGCCTCGCCCAGGACTGCTACGAGGCGTACAACATCCAGGTCGCAGGGCTGGTGCGACGCCTGAAGCAGATCGGCGGGGACAAGCCCGGCGGCACCCGCCCCGTCATCGGCGTCTCCGGGGGACTCGACTCCACCCACGCGCTCATCGTGTGCGCCCGCGCGATGGACCTGCTGGGCCGAGACCGCTCCGAGATCCTCGCCTTTACGATGCCGGGCTTCGCCACCACCGAGCACACCCGCTCCAACGCTGAGCTGCTCTCGAGGGCGATCGGCGCGAGCTTCGAGACGATCGACATCCGCCCCGCCTCCACCCAGATGCTCAAGGACATGGGTCACCCCTTCGGCGAGGGTGAGCCGGTGTACGACGTGACCTTCGAGAACGTCCAGGCCGGGATGCGCTACGACTACCTGTTCCGCCTCGCGAACCACCACGGCGGCATCGTGGTGGGCACCGGCGATCTCTCCGAGCTGGCGCTGGGCTGGTGCACCTACGGGGTGGGCGACCACATGTCCCACTACGGCGTGAACGCTGGCGTGCCGAAGACCCTCATCCAGCACCTGATCCGCTGGGTCATCTCCGAGGGGGTCTTCGACGCCGCGACCGCCGAGGTGCTGCGCGCCGTGCTCGACACCCAGATCTCCCCGGAGCTGATCCCCACCGCGCCCGGGCAGAAGGCGCAGTCCACCGAGGACTCCATCGGCCCCTACGCGCTGCACGACTTCGCGCTCTACCACCTGCTGCGCCGCGGCTACGGCCCCGGCAAGATCGCCTATCTCGCCCATCAGGCCTGGGGTGATGCGGAGGCGGGTCAGTGGCCGGCCGGCTACGCCGAGGACGACCGCCGCGCCTACTCCCGCGAGGAGATCAAGCACTGGCTGACCGTGTTCACCAGGCGCTTCTTCTCCAATCAGTTCAAGCGCTCCGCCCTGCCGAACGCCCCGAAGGTGCTGGCCGGCGGCTCGCTCTCCCCGCGCGGGGACTGGCGGATGCCCTCGGACGCCGCGTCGACCACCTGGCTCGCCGAGATCGAGCGCGACGTCCCCGGGGACTGAGCGGCGGCCGGGCCGCGGGCGCCGGCACTCATCGAGACGTGGCTTTCTGTCTCTATCGGGCCTGATAGGAGCAGAAAGCCAGGTCTCTCAGCGGTCCGCCCGGCGGTGAGGGGCGGGGCCCGGCCGACGGTGAGAGGTGAGCGGTCCGGCCGACGGTCCCGACCGGCCTCCCCGGCCCTCCTACTTCACCGCACCCATCGACAGGCCGCGCACCAGCTGCTTCTGCGCGATCCAGCCGGCGAGCACCACCGGCAGCGAGGCGAGCACCGAGGCGGCGGAGAGCCGGGCCAGGAACAGGCCCTCCGAGGTCATGGTCGACATCAGGAAGATCGGCACGGTCGCCGCGTTCGCCGCGGTGAGGTTCAGGGCGAAGAAGAACTCGTTCCACGCGAAGATCACGCAGATCAGCGCCGTCGCGGCGATGCCAGGGGCGACCATTGGCAGCAGCACCGTGCGCATCGTGCGCAGCAGCGAGGCGCCGTCGATCGAGGCCGCCTCGAGCACCTCGCCGGGCACCTCGAGGAAGAACGAGCGCATCATCCACACCGCGATCGGCAGGTTCATCGCCGTGTACAGAACGATCAGCGTGAGGATGTTGTCGAGCATCCGGATCTGCCCGGCGATCACGTAGATCGGCATGATCACCGCGACCACCGGCAGCATCTTCGTGGAGATGAAGAAGAACAGCACGTCCTGCGTGCGCTTCACGGGCCGGATGCTCACCGCGTACGCGGCCGGCACCGCGAGGACCAGCACCAGCAGCGTCGAGATGCCGGTGGCGAGCACCGAGTTCAGCACATAGGAGCCGACCTGGGCGGAGCTGACGATCGAGGTGTACTGCTCGAGCGTCGGGGTGAAGAAGAAGGCGGGCGGGTTCGAGGCGGCCTGCGACTCCTGCTTGAAGCTGGTCAGCACCATCCACGCCACCGGGGCGAAGAACAGCAGGCCGACCGCCCAGGCGAGGACGGAGAGCAGGTGCCCGCCGATCCGGCCCTTCCCGCGACGGGCGCGGGGAGCGCGCACGGCGGCAGGAGCGGCCGACGGGGAGACTGTCGCTGTGCTCATGACTCCCTCTCCTCCCGCTCGTTCCTCGCAGTTCGTCGATCGAGGAAGGTGCTCATGATTGCTCCTTGGAGTTGATGCTCGTGAAGATCAGGCGCAGCGCGAAGGTCGCGATGATGATCGTGGCGATCACCGTGACCACGCCCATCGCGGCGGACTGCCCGATGTCGAAGCCGAGGAAGGCGCGCTGGTAGATGTAGAACGGCAGGTTCGCGGACGCCGTGCCGGGCCCGCCCGCGGTCATGAGGTAGATCTGGTCGAAGGTGTTGACCACGTAGATCGCGCCCAGCAGCACCGACAGCTCGAGGTAGAACCGCAGGTGGGGGAGGGTGACGTGGACGAAGGTGGTCCACGTCCCGGCCCCGTCCATCTGCGCGGCCTCGAGCACGTCGCCGGTCTGGGACTGCAGGCCGGCCAGGAGCAGCAGCATCATGAACGGCGTCCACTGCCACACCAGCGCGATGATGATCGAGAGCATCGGGAACTGGCTGGTCCAGTCCACCGGGGAGATGCCGACGGTGCCGATCAGCCAGTTCACGAGCCCGTAAGTGGGGTCGAACATCGAGATCGACCACAGCATCGCGCCGGCCACCGGCATGATCAGGAACGGCGTGATCAGCAGGGTGCGGATGAACCCGCGGCCCACGAACTCCCGGTCCAGCAGCAGCGCGAGCCCGAGTCCCAGCAGCAGCGAGACGAGCACACAGCCCAGCGTGATGAGGATCGAGTTCAGCGCCGCGGTGCGGAAGGTCGAGTCGACGGCGAGGTCGAGGTAGTTCCGCAGCCCCACGAACGTCTCTCCCTCGGGGCGCAGCAGGTTCCGTGAGCGCAGCGAGTACCAGATCGTGAGCAGGAACGGGATCTGGGTGCAGATCACGACGAACACGAAGGCGGGCATCAGCGGGAGCCGACGACGCCAGCCCTCGGCGCGGGAGGCCCCGTCCTCGCGGCCGCGGGAGCGGGGCCCGTCGGCCGACGGGGCGCGCCCTCCGGGCGCCGGTGCGGTGTCCAGTGCGGTCATGGCTCAGCCCTCCCAGCCGTAGGTGCGGGCGACGGACTCGGCGAAGCCCTGCGCCTGGTCGAGGGCCTCCTCGACGCTCTTCTGCCCGGCGATCGCGGCGGAGAACTGCTGGCCGACGCGGGTGCCGAGGTCCTGGAACTCGGGGATCACGACGTTCTGCAGTCCGTCGTAGGGGACGTCCACGGTCATCGAGTTCTCCTGGGTCGAGTTCTCCATCGAGTCGAGGGTCGGCTCGGCGTAGGTCTTCGAGAGCTCCGCGTACTCGGGGATCTCGTAGGTGGACAGGCGCGACCCGGGTGGCAGCGCCTCCCAGCCGATCTCCTGGCCCACCAGCTGGAAGTAGTCGGGGTGGGTCATCCAGGCGATGAACTCCCAGGCCGCGTCCTTCTTGCGGCTGGTCTCGGGGATCGCGAGCGCCCAGGAGTAGAGCCAGCCGGCGTACTCGGTGTCCTTCGTCGGCCCGAGCGCGTAGCCGGTCTTCCCGACGACGGTCGAGGAGTCGGGGTTCTCGACGCCGGAGACCATCGAGGAGGCGTCGAACCACATGGCGGCGTTGCCCTGGCTGAACTGGGTCAGGCACTCGCCGAAGCCGGAGGTCGCGGCGCCGGGCTGGCCGTAGGAGCGCAGGGTGTCGACGTAGAGCGCGACGGCGTCGTGCACCTCGGGGGAGTCCAGTCGCGGCGCCCAGTCCATGTCGAACCAGCAGCCGCCGAAGGTGTTGATCACGGTGCTCATCGGGGCGAGGTTCTCGCCCCAGCCCGCGAGTCCGCGCAGCGCGATCCCGCTCATGCCCGCCTCGGGGTCGTGCAGGGTCTGGGCGAAGGAGCGGATGTCGTCCCAGCCGGGACGTTCGGGCATGGTCAGGCCCGCCTCGTCGAAGAGGTCCTGGCGGTAGACGAGGAAGGCGCTCTCGCCGTAGAAGGGGACGGAGTACATCGCGCCGTCGACGGTGAGCGCGTCCTTGATCGTGGGGACGAAGTCCTCCGGCGCGTAGCCCTCGGTGCGGGCGATGTACGGCTCGAGGTCGGTGAGCCAGCCGTTCGGGGCCCACAGCGGGGTCTCGTAGTTCGAGATCATCACGACGTCGAACTCGCCGCCGCCGGAGGCGACCGAGGCGGTGATCTTCGCGCGCGCCTCGTTCTCCGGCAGGGACACGAAGCGCACGTCGATGTCGGGATGCTGGGCGGTGAAGCGGTCGATGAGGCTGATCGCGTCCTGCATCTGCGGGTTCGAGACGATCGCGACGACGATCGACTCCTTCCCGCCGGCGGAGGAGCCGGCGCCGCATCCGGCGAGGCCGGCGGCACCGAGGCCCGCGGCGAGCCCGGCGCCGAGGACCGTGCGCCGTCGGGGACGGGAGGGCCGTGGCGGGGGAGAGGGGTGGGGACGGGGACCCATGCGCTGTTCTCCTGTGAACATCGCGGAGACGGGCCGCTCGGGCGCGTCGTCGCGGAGGGCGGGCACGGTCGGCGCCTCGGGGGCGTGCCCGGGAGGGCACGGCCGACGGGACGACCGTTCGCTCAGATGAGCGGGGAGACTTCTCAACTGAGGGTGAGCGTAGTCATATACGCTCAGCCGAGCAACCATCTGCCCTCACCTGAGGGGATCTGTGCAGTGGGCGGAGGGAGGAGTCGGGAGTGGACGAGCAGACCGCGGCCCGGACGGCGGGCGAGAAGGTCGGAGTCCGGAAGGCGGACACGCGTGCCGGGACTGCGGACGTCCGCGCCGGGAAGACGGATGCGCCAGCCGGGACGGCGGATGAGCGAGCCGGCGGCGGTGCGCCCGAGGCGATCGCGCTCAAGGTCACCCTCGCGAGCGAGCACCACCTCGAGGGCGTGCCGAAGATCGAGCTCGCCCGGCGCCACGGACTCTCCCGCTTCCAGGTCGCGCGCCTGCTCGACGAGGCGCGCGCCGAGGGCATCGTCCGCATCGAGGTCGTCGACCCGACCGCCGCCGGCCGCGACCTCTCCCCGCTCGCCGAGCGCCTGGGCATCTCCTCCGTCACCGTCGCGATCGACCGTCCCGGCGAGGTGCCCCGCGCCGCGCTCGCCCGCCAGGTCGCGGGCCTGCTGCTGCGTCACCTGCGCGAGGGCGGGCGGCTCGGCGTGGCCTGGTCGCGCACCCTCATGCACCTGCCCGCCGCGCTCGACGCGCTGCCCGCGGCCGACATCGTCCAGCTCGTCGGCCCCGTGAGCACCGCCGGGCACTCGACCGCGCAGTCCTCCGCGCTGGTCCATGAGCTCGGCGCCCGCTCCGGCGGCCAGGTCTGGGCCCTGCCCACCCCGCTCATCGTCGACTCCCCGCAGGTCGCGGCCTCGCTGCGCTCCATGGACGAGGTGCGCACGGCGCTCGATGCGGCCGACGGGCTCGACGTCGCGACCGTGTCCGTCGGCGCCTGGGCCGACGGGGCCTCGACCCTCTGGAGCCGGCTGCGCCCCGCCGAGCAGCAGCGCGCCCTCGACGCCGGCGTCGTCGCCGAGATCTGCGGGATCCTGCTCGGCGAGAACGGTGCCGTGTGGCACTCCGCCGTCGAGGACCGCGTGATCGGGGTGCGGCCCGATCAGCTGCGCCGCGCCCGCGTCATCGCCGCGATCCCCGCCGTCGGCCATCCCGAGGCGGTGCTCGCCGCGGCCCGCTCCGGCCTCGTCGACGACATCGTCCTCGCCCCCGAGCTCGCCGAGCAGGTCGAGGCGCTGCTGGGCTGAGCGCGGCCCCTCCATCCTCGGCCGGCCGCTCTGCCTCTGCTGTGCTGGCCGATCCGGTCGCGCGCTGCGCCGCCGTGTCACCTCGGGTCGACCGCGCCTCCGCTCAGCGCCCTCGGGTCCGCGGTGAGCCCGGCGTCGAACAGGTGAGCGCCACCCTCTGCTCATTTGACGTCGGAGTGTGTATCGTCGGGCGCACCCCCGATTCCTCGTCGAAGGATGAGCCGATGACCGCTCCGACCGCCCTGACCTCCGCCGCCCTCCCCGAGATCGCCGCCCGCGGCGAGGTCGCCACCCCGCAGCAGCCGCTGGACGAGCGACGTGTCGGCATCGTCCACTTCGGCGTCGGCGGCTTCCACCGCGCCCATCAGGCGATGTACCTCGACCGCCTCATGAACGCCGGACGCGGCCTCGACTGGGCGCTCTGCGGCGTCGGCCTGCTGCCGGGCGACGCCCGGATGCGCGACGCGCTCGACGCCCAGGACTCCCTGTACACCCTGGTCACGAAGGCACCCGACGGGACGCGCGACCCCCGCGTCATCGGCTCGATCGCCCGCTACCTCTTCGCGCCCGACGACCCCGAGGCCGTGCTCGCGCAGATGACCGACCCGGCCGTGCGGATCGTCTCGCTCACCGTCACCGAGGGCGGCTACAACTACAACCCCTCCACCGGGGAGTTCCAGTACGAGACCGAGGCGGTCGCCTCGGACCTCGCCACGCGGTTCGATCCTGCCGACGCCCAGGCGGCGGCCCTCGCGGGCTCGAACGACGGCGGCGCGAACTCCGCGCAGCAGGTGGGTCAGCCCCGCACGATGTTCGGGTACGTGGTCGAGGCACTGCGCCGCCGACGCGAGGCCGGCACCGCCCCTTTCACGGTCATGTCCTGCGACAACGTGCGCGGCAACGGGGACCTCGCCAAGCGCATGATCCTCGCCTATGCCCGCCGCCGCGACGAGAACGGCCTGCACGGCGATGCCCCGATCGCGGACTGGATCGCCTCCGAGGTCGCGTTCCCCAACTGCATGGTCGACCGCATCACCCCTGTCACCGCGGAGTCGGACATCGAGATGATCGCCGAGGACTACGGCATCGAGGACGCCTGGCCGGTGGTGAGCGAGGACTTCGTGCAGTGGGTGCTCGAGGACGAGTTCCCCGCCGGCCGCCCCGCCTGGGAGGAGGTCGGCGTGCAGATGGTCGAGGACGTCGAGCCGTACGAGCTGATGAAGCTGCGCCTGCTGAACTGCTCCCACCAGGCCATCGCCTACTTCGGTCTGCTGCTCGGGCAGACCTACGCTGACGAGGCCGCCGTCGATCCGCACCTCGCCCCCTTCACCCGCACCCTGTACATGGACCGCGAGGGCACCCCGACCGTGCCCGAGGTGCCCGGCATGGACCTCGACGCCTACAAGGACGAGCTCATGGCGCGCTTCGCGAACACGAGCGTGAAGGACACCCTCGCCCGCCTCGCCGCCGAGTCCTCCGACCGCATCCCCACCTGGCTCGTGCCCGTGATCCGGGAGAACCTCGAGGCCGGCCGCGACGTCTCCGCCTCCGCCGCGATCGTCGCCTCCTGGGCCCGCTACGCCGAGGGCACCGGGGAGAACGGCGAGCAGTGGCCGGTGGTGGACCGCCTGCACGACCGCGTCATGGCCGCCGCCGCGAAGCACGACGAGGACCCGCTCGCCTTCCTCCGCGACGAGGAGCTGTTCGGCGACCTCGTCGAGCACGAGGCGTTCACGACGCCCTACCTCCACGCCCTCCAGGTGCTCCGCACCGACGGCGCCCGCGCCCTCCTCACCGAGCTCACCGCCGGCCTCTGACCCGGTGCGGCGATACGTGGCTTTGTGTCGTTATTGCGAGCCATTCGAGCACAAAGCCACGTCTCGCCCCCTGCGCCGCGGAGGATTCGGCACATCGTCATCGCGGGCCTGGTCCGGGGGCCGCCGCGCACGGCCAGCTCGGAGCCTCGCATCGACTGGCCGACTCGGGGTGCTCGCGGCGCACGGCCGGTCGGACGCGAGTTCATCCTGTGCGGCCGACTCGAGGTGCGCTCATCCCGTGTGGCCGCGCCTGCGAAGCTCGGACGTCACTCGCTCGATGGCCCGAGCTGCGCCATGGTCCATGTCGCCCACGGAGACCACGAGCTCGGTCCATCCCGCGAGCCGTCGTCGCTCCCCGCGCAGGATGTCCTTCTCCTGCTGCGTCCGGCTGCGGTGGTGCCTCCCGTCGTACTCGAGGCAGACCTTCCACTGCGGCCACGCCATGTCCGGCTCCCCGAGCCATCGCCCGTCCTGACGGATCGTCGTGTTCAACAGGGGCTCGGGCAGGCCCGCCCGAAGGAGCGCGAGGCGGAGGAACGTCTCCTGAGGAGAGTCGGCGCCGACGCGGACGTCCGCCATCGCGGAGCGCAGCCGGCGTGACCCGCGGCCCCGGAACCGAGCGACGTCGTCGGAGAGCTCGTCGATCGGGACATGAGGCAGGCTGCGGCCCTCGAGGGAGGGACGAGGCATGCGCACGAGATGATCGCCGATCGCCACCATGTCTTCCTGGGGAAGCACCTCGGCGAGCTCGAGGAAGGTGCGCAGGCGCGTGGTGGTGCCGATGCCGCGCAGGCGGGTCCTCTCGCGAGACGAGATGTCGCTGGATCGCCACGTCACCTGCTTCGTGTTGAGCCGATGGACTCCGGTGAGGGACATGGTGATCGTCGAGTCCGGGTCGTCGACGTCCCAGGAGCTGAGGTAGAGCGGAAGGGGAAGGTTCCACAGCCTGGCCGCGCTGAGCCCGCAGGCGACCGCGTCCGGGTCGGCGCGCTGCAGCGCACGGATCACGTCGGCCTCGCGGACCGTGGTCGCCCCCTCTTCGTGCAGGGTCCCGTCGCTCTCGGGCGAGCTCGCGGCCCCGGTCGACTGTTCCGTCATGACATAGAGCCCTCGGTCGATGCGTGAGACGTCGGCGGCGCGCAGTCTGCCTCCCGAGACTCCAGCGGCTCGTGCTTCAGCGGCGGTGAACACGGGCCTGCTGAGCGAGGCGGGGAGCGGGAGCAAGCGGCGCGGCATGCAGGGAGCATGCCCCGCACGTGCCGCCCCGTCGCACTGCCCTCCACATCACCTCGGCGGGCGGCATGGATCGCCAGGTCATGACCCCGGACCGCTCCTCCACAGCACCTCGGCCAGAGGTCGCCTCAGACTCGGTGAGCTGGCGGCGCGCTCCCGGTGTGGATGCCGCTGCCGCGCTGCCATCACACTCCGGGCAGCTGCCGCCGCGGTCCCGGCGTGCCCACACAACGCGAGACGTGGCTGAGTGACGGTATGGGCCCACATAAGAGCACAAAGCCACGTCTCTGTGAGCCTTCCGGTGCTGATGTCGAGGAGCGAGGATCGGTGACCGGGCCGCGGGGCCCAGCCGCGGCGCGCCCGGGGTGGTGTTGCGCCGGTCACGTGCGCGAACCGTCCTGACCTGGCCCGCTGTCTCGAATGACGAGGTCACTGGGGCTTCGGGGAGCCGTCTTCGTAGACTGGCCTGCGTGTCGCGACGGCGTCACCGGATCGTCCGGGACGAGCGGTGTCCGGCGGGAGGCGTGCGTCTGCGCCGCTCCCGCGAGGCCGGCTCGGACCGCACGGCACGGGGCGTCCGATCGGCTCGAGCGGACCCGCGACGGCGGAAGTCCGCGCACCCACGCACGATCCGCACCGTCCTCGACAGTCAAAGGAAACCGCTCATGAGCCTGGTCGTCCAGAAATTCGGAGGATCCTCCGTCGCTGACGCCGACTCGATCAAGCGCGTCGCGCGCCGCATCTCGATGTACTCCAGGGCCGGCCACAAGGTGGTGGTGGTGGTCTCCGCGATGGGGGACACCACCGACGACCTGATCGACCTCGCCGAGCAGGTGAGCCCGAACCCGCCGCCGCGCGAGATGGACATGCTGGTCACGGCCGGCGAGCGGATCTCGATGGCGGTGCTGTCGATGGCGCTGAACGACACCGGCGTGCACGCCCGCGCCTACACCGGCTCGCAGGCCGGGCTGATCACCGACGAGGCGCACGGCAAGGCGCACATCCTGCGCGTCACCCCGGGCCGGATCGAGGAGGCGCTGGAGGAGGGCGCGGTCGCGATCGTCGCCGGATTCCAGGGCGTCTCGCAGACCACGAAGGACATCACCACCCTCGGCCGCGGCGGCTCGGACACGACCGCCGTCGCGCTCGCCGCGGCGCTCGAGGCGGACGTCTGCGAGATCTACTCCGACGTCGACGGCGTGTTCACCGCCGATCCCCGGATCGCGCCCGCCGCGCGCCGCGTCCCCGTCATCTCCAGCGAGGAGATGCTGGAGATGGCCGCGAACGGCTCGAAGATCCTCATGGCGCGCAGCGTCGAGTACGCGCGCCGCTACGGGGTGCCGCTGCACGTGCGCTCCTCGTACTCGGGCCGGCTCGGCACGATCGTCACCGACGAGCCCGACCGCGAGATCCCGATCGACCCTGACGTCACCCTCCGCCCCGCGGACGCCGCCCGTCGCGACGCCGCCGACCCGACCAAGGAGCTCCCCATGGACGACATCGCAGCACCGGGCCTCGAGGCGCCGATCATCTCGGGCGTCGCCCACGACCGCAGCGAAGGCAAGATCACCGTCGTCGAGGTCCCGGACGCGCCGGGCAAGGCGGCGCTGCTGTTCGACGTGGTCGCCGGGACCGGCGCGAACATCGACATGATCGTGCAGAACTCCTCGACGGTCGACGACACCGTCGCGATCTCCCTGACCCTCCCGGAGTCCGACGCCCCCGCCTCCCTCGAGGCGATCGAGAAGGCGCGCGAGGCGATCGGCTTCACCGAGGTCCGCTACGACGACCAGATCGGGAAGGTCTCCATCGTCGGCGCCGGGATGCGCGCGCACCCGGGCGTCTCGGCGACCCTGTTCCGCTCGCTCGGCGAGGCGGGCATCAACATCGACATGATCTCAACCTCGGAGATCCGCATCTCCGTCGTCACCGAGCAGTCGCGGCTCGACGACGCGGTGCGCGTGATCCACACGGCGTTCGGCCTCGACGCCGAGCAGACCGAGGCCGTGGTCTACGGAGGGACCGGACGATGAACACCACCAGCACCCCGAGCTCCACCACCGCGCCCGACTTCTCGGGCACTCCCGGCTACGCGGCCGACGGGCCCGTCCTCGGCGTCGTCGGCGCGACCGGCCAGGTCGGGCGTGTGATGCTCGCCCTGCTCGCCGACCGCTCGGTCGCACACTCCGCGATCCGCGTGTTCGCCTCCGCCCGCAGCGCCGGCAGCACCGTCTCGTATGCGGGTCTCGACCTCGTGGTCGAGGACGCGGAGACCGCCGACATCACCTCCGAGGGGCAGCGGCTGGACGTCGCGATCTTCTCCGCCGGCGGCTCGACCTCGAAGGCGCTCGCGCCCCGCTTCGCCGAGGCGGGCGCCGTGGTCGTCGACAACTCCTCGGCCTGGCGCCGTGACGAGGAGGTGCCCCTGGTGGTCTCCGAGGTGAACCCGGAGCAGATCGCCGCCCCGAAGCGCGGCATCATCGCGAACCCCAACTGCACCACCATGGCCGCGATGCCGACCCTGAAGGCCCTCCACGACGAGGCGGGTCTGGCCCGGCTGAAGGTCGCCACCTACCAGGCGGTCTCCGGCTCCGGCGTGGCGGGTGTCGCGGAGCTCGCCGCGCAGGTCAGGAAGGGTGTCGACCATGTTGAGGAGCTCGCGCTGGACGGCTCCTCGGTGGACCTCGGCGAGCCGGGCGTGTACCAGGCGCCGATCGCGTACAACGTGGTCGCGCTCGCCGGGAACCTGATGGACGACGGCACCGGCGAGACCGACGAGGAGCAGAAGCTCCGCAACGAGTCCCGCCGCATCCTGGGCCTGCCGGACCTGCCCGTGGCCGGCACCTGCGTGCGCGTGCCGGTGATGAGCGGCCACGCCCTCGCGATCCATGCCGAGTTCGACCGGCCGATCACCCCGGAGCGCGCCCGCGAGCTGCTCGAAGCGGCGCCGGGCGTGACCGTCGTGGACCTGCCCACCCCGCTGATGGCGGCCGGCAAGGACGGCACATTCGTCGGCCGCATCCGACAGGACGCCTCGGTGCCGGACGGGAAGGGCCTGATCCTCTTCGCGGTGGCCGATAATCTCCGCAAGGGAGCAGCTCTGAACGCGATCGAGATCGCGGAGCTGATCGTCTCCCGCCGACGGTGAAGGAGGAACGCCGATGACAGGTGTCGTGACCAACGGGTCGCAGGGGGCCGGGACGGGACCGGTGCCGCCGTCGGCGGTCTTCTCCGATCGAGCCGGCGAGGAGGCGCCGTGCCGCGCGGGCGGCGGGGCGCTCGAGGAGCCGCTGGGCCGGGTGCTGCGCAACCTCGACACCGTCACCGAGTCCCAGGGCGGGCTCGGCGCGGGCCTCGAGGGCGCGCGCGGCGCCTCGAGCGACGGGGCCGCACGGGCGGCCGACGGGGCAGTCACGACCATCGGCTCCGGTACGGCCATCGGCTCCGGCACGGCCGACGGGTCCGGTATGGTCGAGGGCTCGATCGCCGCCGAGCCCTCGCGGCGGGAGATGATCCTCGACGCCGCCTCGGCCCTGTTCGCCGAGCGCGGCTACGACGGCGCGAGCCTGCGCGACATCTCGCGCCGCGTCGGGATCTCGCATCCCGGCATGCTGCATCACTTCTCGTCGAAGGAGGTGCTGCTCGGTGCGGTGATCGACCGGCTCGAGGCGCATGCGCAGGGTCTGCTGGACTCGGCCGACTCGATCGCCTCCTCGCCGGAGACGCTGATCGCGTCGCTCGGCGGTCCGTGGGATCCGCGCAAGCACTCGATGGCGCTGCTGGCGACGCTGTCGGCGGAGATCGTGGACCCGGGCCATCCCGGCCGCTTCCGCATCGCCCGGCTCCGACTGGTCCACGAGCACGTCCTGGAGCGCGTGTTCGACGGCCTCGACGAGCGGGGGCACCTGGTCGCCGGGACCTCGCCGAAGTTCCTCGCCCGCTCCCTGTTCTCCCTGCTGCTGAGCCTGACGGTGCGCGAGCACACGGTCCGCGAGCTGCAGAAGACCTCCGACGCGGACCCGATCGCGGACGTGCAGGAGTTCGTGCGGCTCTGCTGCGTGACCGACTGAGCGCCCGGACCCCGTCGGTAGACTCCGTGGGCGTGACCCCCTGCGAGGAGACCCGATGAGCGCCGAGCGCACCCCGGAGGATCGCACCTCCGGCCTCACCGGCGGGCCGGAGACCGGGGATGCGCGGGGCCAGCCCCTCACCCACCACCGGGCGCCGGGCCTGCAGGCCCTCGCCGGGCTCACGGTGCGCGGCAGCGACGACCGGTTCGTCGGCCGTGTGCGCGACGTCTACCAGTACGATGCGAGCGGTGAGCTCGCCGCGCTCACCGTGATGCCCCGCCAGCTGAGCTCGCGCACCGTGATGATCCCGGCCGCGGCGATCGGGGGGCTGACCCCGCCCGGGGCGAGCCCCGCGCCGGACAAGGACGCGGTGGTGCGCCTGCGCGTGGACGCGGCGACGGCGCGGGCCGGGAGGCGCCCGCCCGCGACCGCGCACGTCGGCCCCGAGGAGCTGCGCGAGGCCGCCGAGGCGCTCGGGCTGGGGCCCGAGGACGCGGCCGGCCCGGGGACGGCCGACGGGTCCGTGCACCGGTCCGGCACCGCGGACGCGGCGGGCCCGGACGACGGCGCGGGCCCGGACCGCGGGCACCACGTCGAGAGCTCCGCCCCCGAGGACGAGCCCCGCTAGAGCACCGTCTCGGCGCCCATCACCACGGTGCGCGACGGCGGCAGATGCAGCACCTGGGTGCGGTTCGCGGAGCCCTTCTCGAGAAGGCGCACGAGCCGCTTCTGCCAGCGCGGCATGACGGGCTCCTGCCCGGCCTCGATGCGGAACACCGACAGCACGTACATCGCCTCGTCCGCGTCGACCGCGAGCGCGGGCAGATGCCGCCGGCAGTCGTCGGCGCAGTCCGCCTCGTGCGGGTGCCCGAGCAGCGCGACCGCGGTGCGCAGCGCGGCGGGGACGTCCTGCGAGTCGTGGAAGCCGACCAGGTAGGTCACCTGCACGATCCCCGGCCCGATCTCGCGCGCGTGGACCCGGTCGTCGCGGTGGGCGTGCGGCACCCCGATGTGCTTCATCGTCACGATGACGACGTGCTCGTGGAGCACCCGGTTCATCTCCACCCCGGTGCGCAGCGCGAGCGGCACGGTGGTCGGATCGCCGTGCGGGTAGACGACCAGGCCCGGCACCCGTCGCACCGCGCAGTCGGGACCGGCGACGAACTGCTCGAGCGGCCCCTCGAGCTCCCGTCGGCGGCCGAAGAGGATCCGCGCCCCGCGATGCCACACCAGCATGATCGTGGTGAGCGCCGCCGCGATGACCAGGGAGATCCAGCCTCCGGCGGGGATCTTGACGATGTTCGCGGCGAGCAGCAGCAGCTCGAGCCCGCCGACCACCGCCGCGAGCGCCACCACCTGCCACAGCGGTCGGCGCAGGATCCGTCGCGCGTACAGCAGGTACAGCGCGAGCACCAGCAGGATCGTCGCGGTGACGGCCAGGCCGTAGGCCGCCGCGAGCGCCTCGGAGCGGCGGAAGACGAGCACCAGGGTGACCACCCCTGCGAAGAGCAGCAGGTTGATCGCGGGGAGGTAGACCTGGCCGCCGTGCTCGAGGGAGGTCTGGGTGACCTTCATCCGCGGCAGCAGCGACAGCCGCGTCGCCTGGCGCGCCACCGAGAACGCCCCGGAGATCACGGCCTGGGAGGCGATCACCGTCGCGACGGCCGAGAGCGCCACCAGCGGGATCCGCAGCGCCTCGGGCACGAGGGTGAAGAAGGGGTTCGCGATCGCGGCGGGGTCGGCGAGGATCAGCGCGCCCTGGCCCAGGTAGTTGATCACCAGCGCCGGGAGCACCAGCGCGAGCCAGGCGACCGCGATCGGGCGGCGCCCGAAGTGGCCCATGTCGGCGTACAGCGCCTCCGCACCGGTGATCGCGAGGACCACCGCGCCGAGCGCGATGAACGCGACGAAGGGACGGTCCGCCATGAACGCGATCGCGTGGTGCGGGGACAGGGCGCGCAGGATCGAGGGGCCGGCCAGCAGGTGCGGCAGCCCGATCGCGGCGAGGGTCAGGAACCACAGCGCCATCACCGGGCCGAAGAACCGCCCGATGCCGCCGGTGCCGCGGTGCTGCACGGCGAAGAGCGCGGTGAGCACGATCAGCGCGCCGGGCACGATCACGGCGTCGGGCACCGCGGCGGCCACCTCGATGCCCTCGAAGGCGGAGAGCACGGAGATCGCCGGGGTGATCACCGAGTCGCCGAAGAACAGCGCCGCCCCGATCACGCCGAGCACCAGCGCGACGGACGCCTCGCGCGGACCGACCCCGCCGGGCCCGTGCAGCTTGCGCAGCACCAGCGCGGTCAGGGCGAGGATGCCGCCCTCGCCCTGGTTGTCGGCCCGCATGATCAGGCCGATGTAGGCGAAGGTCACGATGATCAGCAGGCACCACACGACCATCGAGATCACCCCGAGCACGTCGGCCTCGGTGGGGGCGACGGCGTGGTGGTGGAGGCTGAACACGGTCTGCAGCGCGTACAGCGGGCTCGTGCCGATGTCGCCGAAGACCACGCCGAGCGCGCCGAGCGAGGCCGCGGCGAGCGGGGTCCGGGAGCGGGGCATACCGCGGTGGTCGAGATGGTGATGGCTGTGCGGGTGGTCGCGGGGCCCGGCGGGGGAGCGCGGCACGGTGCCGGTCGGCGGGATCGTGGCCGGCGGGCAGATCGGGCCGGCCGACGGGGAGGGCGGCGCGGCCGATGGGGGAGGGGCCTGCGAGGCGGGCTCGTCGGCCGGAGGGGTTCGCTCGGGGTCTGGGGTGAGGGGCTCGTCGGAGCGGGGCGAGCTCGAGGTGTCCTCGTGCACGGAGCGAAATCATGCCACCGCTGCGGCCCGATGCACCCGGCGGGAGCGTGCGGGTTCTGCTCCGTGCGTCACATCCCGCGCCAGATGACTCACACGAGCCGAACGGCTCTGGCAACGAACCGATCGGTTCGTTAGTCTCCGGGGCATGACGACCTCACGGACCTCCGCCGTCCCCTCGCCCGCGACCGTGCCCCTGGCCGGTCGCCGCGAGTGGGCGGCGCTCATCGTGCTCGTGCTCGCGGTGACGCTCCTCGTCGTCGACGGCACGGTGCTCTTCCTCGCGATCCCCTCGCTGACCGCGGACCTCGCCCCCACGGCCACGCAGATCCTGTGGATCGGGGACATCTACTCCTTCGTCCTGGCCGGACTGCTGGTCACCATGGGCAACCTCGCCGACCGCATCGGCCGCAAGCGCCTGCTCCTGATCGGTGCCGTCGCCTTCGGTGCAGCGTCGCTGCTGGCGGCCTTCGCCCCGAGCGCCGGGATGCTGATCGCCGCCCGTGCGCTGCTGGGACTCGCGGGCGCCACGATCATGCCCTCGACCCTGTCGATCATCCGCAACCTGTTCCACGACCCCGCCCAGCGCACCCGTGCGATCGCGCTGTGGTCCGCGGGCGCCATGGCCGGCGGCGCCGTCGGCCCGCTGGTCGGCGGGGCGCTGCTCGAGATGTTCTGGTGGGGCTCGGTGTTCCTCATCAACGTCCCGGTGATCGTGGCGGTCGTCGGGCTCGGCGCCTGGCTGCTGCCCGAGTCGCGCAGCCCTGTCGCGGGGTGGATCGACCTGCTCTCCGCACTGCTGTCGGTGCTGGCCGTGGTGCCCGTCGTCTTCGCGATCAAGCAGGTGCTCGGCGGCGGCGCCGGAGCGCCCGCCCTGCTGGCCGCCCTGGTCGGCGCCGCCGCGGCCGTCGTCTTCGTGCGTCGCCAGCGACGCCTGGCCACCCCGCTGATCGACGTCGAGCTCTTCCGCATCCCCGCCTTCAGCGGTGCGATCGCCGCGAACGGCCTGTCGATCTTCGCCTTCCTCGGGATGCTCTACTTCTTCTCCCAATACCTCCAGCTGGTCCGCGGCTTCTCGCCCTTCGTGGCCGGGCTCGCGGAGATGCCCGCGACGCTGGCCTCCCTCGTCGTGGTGGTCGTCGTCGGCGTGGCGCTCGCCCGGCTCGGACGGGGCCGCGCGATCGCCCTCGGGCTCGCCGTCGGGGCGCTGGGGCTGGCCGGACTCGGCGTCGCCGAGGGACTGCCGGGCTATCTCGGGATCGGGATCGCCCTGGCCGTGATCGGGCTCGGCACGGGCCTGTCGATGACGCTGTCCACCGACGCCGTGGTCTCCGCGGTGCCGCCCGAGCGCGCCGGCGCCGCCTCCTCGATCTCGGAGACCGCCTATGAGCTGGGCGTCGCGCTCGGCATCGGGGTGCTCGGCTCGCTGCACACCGCGATCTACCGTGCGGACCTCACGATCCCCTCCGGCACACCCGCCGCCCAGGCCGAGGCGATGGAGGACTCCCTCGCCCACACATCGAGCATCATGGGGGAGGGGGCGCCCCTGCTCGACCTCGCGCAGGACGCCTTCACGCACGCCACCCAGGCCACCGCCTATGTCGCCGCCGGGCTGCTGGCCCTCGCGGCCTTCCTCGCCTGGCGCCTCATCCCCTCCGAGACGACACCCAGGAGCTGATCGTGGAGAACGACGACCCCGGCACCGCCGACGAGCCCGTCACCGCCGACGAGCCCGCCGCGCAGCCCGCGCCCCAGCGCGACAAGGAGCGCACCCGCGCCGCGATCCTCGACGCCGCCGCGAGCATGATCGTGGAGCACGGCGGCGGGGTGAGCCTCGCGGACATCGCCCGACGCGCCGGGGTGTCCAAGGGGGCGCTGACCCACCACTTCCCGCACCGACTCGAGCTCGAGAAGGCCCTCGTGCACCGCTCCAACGAGCAGTTCTGGGCCGATGTGCACGCCCTCGTCGACCTCTCCGAGAACCGTCCCGGCAAGCTGCTGCGCGCCTACGTGCGCGCCCTGACCGCACCGGACTCGCGGGCGGCCGAGATCTTCTCCCCGTCCTCCCTGCTGACCGTCCTCGGCGACCGCCCGGGCATGGAGGAGCTGGTCGACGAGGACGCGGCACGCTGGCGCGAGGCGCTCTCGGCCGACGGCTTCGACCCGGCGCAGGCCCTCGTGGTGCGCCTGGCCAGCGAGGGGCTCGCGATGAACATGGGCACGCCCTATGCGACCGAGCAGGAGCGCGAGCTCGCCCATGCCCGCCTGCTCGAGCTGGCCGAGCCGCGCTGATCGGAGGCGGGCCCGTCTACGATGGCCGCCATGACGTCACCGAGCCGACCCGTGCGCGGGGCGGCGGACGGGACGCCCGGCCCCGCCGCTTCGGCCGGTCGCGCCGCCCCGGTGGGACACGCCGCGATGCGCTCGGCGAACCTGAGCCTGCTGCTGCGCCACCTCCACTCCCACGGCGGCCGCTCCCGCGCCACCCTCGCCCAGGAGACCGGACTGTCCAAGGCCTCGGTGACCTCGCTGATCGGTGACCTCGCCGAGCGCGGACTGGTCCAGGAAGGGCAGGTCGAGCGACGCGGCACCGTGGGCCGACCCGGCACCGAGGTGCGCATCGACCCCGGCCACGTCGCCGGCATCGGCCTCGAGCTCAACGTTGACCATCTCGCGGTGACCCTCCAGGACCTCGGCGGCCAGGTGCGCTTCCGCTCCTCCGTGCCGACGCCCGTGGTGGACGGCCAGGACGGCCGCTCCCACCCGGTCGCCCCCGTCCTGGACCTCGTCGCGCAGCAGCTGCGCGAGACGCTCGAGGCCGCCGCCGCGCAGGGCCTCTGGGTCGCCGGGGCCACCATCTCCCCGCCCGGTCCCGTGGACTACGCGGGCGCGACCGTCCGCTTCGCCTCGAACCTCGGCTGGACCGGCGTCCCCCTCGGTGAGGAGCTCGCGAGGCGCCTCGGCCCCGACATGCCGCCGCTCTCGATCGAGAACGACGCCAAGCTCTCCGCGCTCGCCGAGGCACCGCGCCTGGCCCGACAGGGGATCACCGACCTCGTCTATCTCATCGGCGACATCGGCGTGGGCGCCGGCATCATCGCCGACGGACGGCTGATCCGCGGCTGGTCCGGGTTCTCCGGCGAGGTGGGCCACATCGGCCTGGACCACGCCGGGGCGCCGTGCCGGTGCGGGCGGCGCGGCTGCTGGGAGACCCTCGTCGGCTTCGACACCGTGCTGGCCGTGTTGGACCCCGACGATCCCGCGCGGTCGGGCCACCTGCCCCTGCAGGAGCGGCTCCGCCGGCTCCGCGACCTGCTCGACGCCGGGGACGAGCGCCTCGTGCAGCGCTTCCGGGCCCTGCCGGGCGATCTCGCGCGCGGGGCCGGGGTGCTCGTCGACGTGCTGAACCCGCAGGCCATCGTGCTGGGCGGCTTCTTCGGCGCCTTCGCCGACGTGCTCGTGCAGCCGGTGCAGGAGGCGCTGGACGCGCGGCTGCTCACCCCGGACGGACGGGTGGAGGTGAGCGCCTCCGCGCTCGGCCTCGACGCGGCGGCGATCGGCGGCGCCGACATGGCCCTCGAGCGCGTGCTCGCGGACCCGCTCCTCGCCCCGATCCTCCCCGTCGGCGCCTCCCGCTGATCACCCGTCGCGCGGGGTCCGCAGCAGGTTTTGCTGCCCTGACGACTCATCCGGGCTCCCACATGAGTCGTGGCGGTACAAAAGGCGGGCGGCCGACGTGCGGCCAAGCCGGTGCGCGACCCGGCCGTCGGGCGGCCCGCCCGGCTCCCGCGGTTGACGCGTCGGCCGCCTGGGCCTAGTTTGTTCGCAACGTGAACGTTCGGCGCTTCGAGGAGGGCGTGACTCGGAGCTCGTCCCCCAGCAGTCCTGGTTCAACCGGTCTCTCGACGCGATCATCGAGCAGCTCGGCCTCCCGCACCGTCGCCGAGCACTACCGTCTGGGGGCATGACGATGATCGACACCGCAGTGGTCCTGGCCCGGGGGCTCGGCTCCCGCATGCGCAAGGAGGGCACCGGCGCACTCACCCCGGAGCAGGCCGAAGCCGCCGCCTCCGGCCACAAGGCCCTGATGCCCATCGGCTCCCACCGCCTGATCGACTACTCCCTCTCGGCCCTGGCCGACGCCGGCATCCGTCGCGCCGTGCTGGTGGTCGCCCCGGAGCACGAGGAGTTCGCCCGTCACGCCCGGCAGCTCGCGCCGCGCCGGCTCGAGATCGGCTTCGCCGTCCAGGCGGAGCCCCGCGGCACCGCCGACGCCGTCGCCTCCGCCCGCGACGCCGTGGGCGAGCGGCCCTTCGTGATGGTCAACGGCGACAACCTCTACCCCCGCGACGGGATCGCGGCTCTGCTGGAGCAGGAGCGCACCACCCTGCTCGGCTTCGGGCGGACCGCGCTCGTGGAGCACTCCAACATCGCCGCCGACCGGGTGGCGGCCTTCGCGATCGTCGAGCACGAGGACGGCGCGCTGCGACGGATCCTTGAGAAGCCGTCGGCCGAGCAGCTCGCCGCCGCCGGCCCCGAAGCCCTGGTCAGCATGAACGCCTTCACCTTCCAGCCGGAGATCTTCGAGGCCTGCGCCTCGATCGAGCCCTCGGCGCGCGGGGAGCTCGAGATCGTCGATGCCGTCCGCGCCCTGCCGGACGTGCGCGTGCTGCCCTTCGCGGGCGGGGTCCTGGACCTCTCGCGCCGCGACGACATCGACGAGGTCGAGCGCCGCCTGGCCGGCGTCGAGGTCGCCCTGTGAGCGCAACGGCGCGCTGGACCATGCCCGGCCGCATCGAGGTGCTCGGCAAGCACACCGACTACGGCGGCGGCCGCGTGCTGGTCTGCGCCGTGGACCGCGGCGTCACCGTGCACGCCGAGCGGGTCGACGGGCCGACGGGAACCCTCCAGGCGAGCACCGACGCCTACCCGGGCACTCTCCTCCTCGCCGCCGGCACCGCCCCGGTCCTTCCCGCCGGGCACTGGGGCCGCTACGTCCACACCGTCGTCGAGCGGCTGGGGGCGAACTTCGGCCCGCTGCCCGCTGCGCGGCTCACGATCACCTCGGACCTCCCGCCTGCCTCCGGCATGTCCAGCTCCTCCGCGCTGCTGACCGGCACCGCGCTGGCGCTCGCCGACCTCGCGGACCTGCCCGCCACCGAGGCCTGGACCTCCCAGATCCCCGACCGGGTGGCGCTGGCCGGCTACGCCGCCTCGATCGAGAACGGGAAGACTTTCGGGGCCCTCGCCGGACGGCCCGGCGTCGGCACCAGCGGCGGCTCGCTGGACCATACCGGCATGCTCGCAGGCCACGACGGCATGATCTCCTACGCCGAGTTCGACCCGATGCAGATCCTCGACCAGGTCGCCCTCCCGGAGGGCTGGTCCTTCGTCGTCGCCGTCTCCGGCGTGCTCGCGGAGAAGACGGGCGCCGCCCAGGCCTCCTACAACCGCGGCCCCGCCCTGCTCGGGCAGATCCTCGCGCGCTGGAACCGGGAGACCGGCCGGGCCGACGACTCGCTGCAGGGGGCGCTCCGCTCCCTCGTCCGCGAGGATCTCGAGGCGCCGCTCGCCGAGGACGAGACCCGCTGGGAGCCGCTGCGCCGCCTCGCCGCCGAGGGCGCCGAGCGGGACCGGCTGGACCAGTTCCTGCTCGAGTCCGCGGTGCTCGTGCCCCGCGCCCATCGCGCCCTGCGTGGCGGCGACCTCGACGCCTTCGCGGCCGCGGTCGACGTCTCCCAGCGCCTCGCCGAGACGCACCTCGGGAACCAGGTCCCCGAGACGATCGCGCTGGTCCGGCACGCGACCGCGCTCGGCGCCCGGGCCGCCTCCTCCTTCGGCGCCGGGTTCGGCGGGAGCGTCTGGGCGCTCGTCCCCACGCTCGAGGCCGACGCCTTCGCCGCGGACTGGATGGACCGCTACCGCGCTGCGGGCACGGCCTCATCGGCGGCGAGCGCGCTGGTCACGCGGCCCGGCGCTCCCGGTCGGCGAGTCGAGCCGGTCGCGGGCTGAGCCGGGCTCGGTGGGTCGAGCGGGCTGAGCCTGGCGCGGCGGGACGAGCGGGCTGAGCCGGGCGCCCGACGGGGTGCCGACGCAGAGGCTGCCCGAATGATGAGTAGACTCCATGGTCGTGGCTGTGCGCGGAGAGCTCCGAGGTGCAGGAGCGGGATGAGGATCCTGGTCCTGACCCATTACTACGCCCCCGAGTACGGGGCTCCCCAGCGCCGCTGGTCCGCGCTGGTCAGCCGCTTCATCGCGGCGGGTCATCGCGTCACGGTCGCCGCCCCCGCCCCGCACTATCCCTCCGGTCGCCCGACGGTCGAGCAGCGGCGTGACCACCGGGTCGGCGGAGCGGAGCACGGCGCGCACGGCGAGACCGTGCTGCGCACCGCCTACCTGCCGCATCGAGGCGACATCGGGACCCGCACCGCGGACCACCTGGTCACCGCCCTCGATGCCCTGTGGCGTCTGCGTCGACGCTTCGACCGCCCGGAGGACCGGCCGGAGGTCATCGTCGCGACCGCCCCCGCGATCCCCACCCTCCTCGTCGGGAGACTGCTGTCCGCACGGTGGGGTGTGCCGCTGGTGGTGGAGATGCGCGACGCCTGGCCGGACCTGGTCACGCAGGTCGGCGGTGCCGCGCGGGTCGTGCCCGGGGCGGTCGTGGCCGCTGTCCGCGCCGCTGGCGACGCCGGAGAGCGGCCGGGACGGCGTGAGGGAGCGGCCCGCGTCCTCTCCCTCGGACGTCTGCGCAGCAGCGTCGTGGCGCTCGCCAAGCGGGTAGTGCACCGTCAGGTCACCGACTGGCAGACCGAGGCGTATGCGGTGGTCACCACCACCTCCCGCTTCGCTGAGGTGCTGCGCGAGCGCGGGGTCTCGACTGTCCACGTGGTCCGCAACGGCACCGAGCTCTCGCGCGTCCGGGCCCAGCGGGACCATTCCCCCGGCGACCACGCCGAGCTGCGCTGCCTGTACCTGGGGAACATGGGCCGCTCCCAGGGGCTCGAGACCGTGGTCCGGGCGGCGGCGGTGCTCGCACGCGAGGGGGTTTCGCTGAGAGTGCGTCTGGTAGGGCACGGGGTGGCCGCTCCCGCGCTCGCAGCACTCGCCCGAGAGCTGGAGGCCCCGGTCGAGGTGCTGCCTCGGATCCCGCACCGAGAGGTCGGCGCGCAGTACGCCTGGGCGGACTCGGTCGTGGTGTCGCTGCGGTCGTGGGCGCCGTTCGCCTGGACCGTCCCCTCGAAGCTGTACGAGATCCTCGCGACCGGCCGCCATGTCACCGCGCTTCTGGAGGGGGAGGCCGCGGACATCGTCCGGGATTCCGGGGCCGGGGACGTCCTGCCGCCCGAGGACGTGGCGGCGTTGGTGGAGCTGTGGCGCGGACTTGCCGCGGACCGCTCCCGCACCGCGGTGCGGGCGAGCGGGCGGGACTGGGTGAGCGAGCACGCCGATGACGACGAGCTCGCACGCACCTATCTGGAGATCCTGCGCGAGGTCGTCGCGGGCTGATGCGTTCCGGTCAGCCCGCTCGCCGCGCCGCCGCATAGGCGGGACGCACGCCCTCCTCGCGCAGCGCCTCCCGCTGAGCCGCCGGGGCGAAGCCGCTGGCGAGCGCGGTGAGCGCGACCTGCTCGAGCTCGTCGACGCCCCAGTCCAGCGCCTCCGCGACCAGCGCCGTCTCGCGGGTGGTGCCGGTGCGGCTCATCAGCCGGTTGTCGCTGCTGAGCGCGAGCGCGAAGCCGGTCGCGTGGAGGCGGCCGACGGGATGCTCCGCGATCGTCCGGGCGATCCCGGTCTGCAGGTTCGAGCTGGGGCACACCTCCAGGCAGATCTGCTCCCGGTGCACGCGCTCGGCGACCGGACCGAGGGCGTCGCCGCCGTCGCCGTCGAAATCCTCGACCAGGCGCACCCCGTGGCCGAGCCGCTCGGCACCGGTCTCCAGCGCGTCGGCGATCGAGGCGGGGCCGTCGCCCTCCCCGGCGTGGAGGGTGACGCGCAGCCCCTCGGCCCGGGCGCGGGCGAACTGCGCGCGGAAGCGGGAGGCGGGGAAGCCGGCCTCGGGGCCGGCGAGGTCCAGCCCCACCACTCCCGCGGAGCCGACGGGCGCCCCGGGGCGCGAGCCGTCGGTGCGCCGCGCGAGCGCGATCTCCACCAGGTCGTCGCTCGGCTCGAGATGGCGCAGGTAGCACAGCAGCTGGCCGACCACGATCCGGCCTCCGCGGGCCTCGACCGCCGAGACGCCCTCGTCGAGCCCGTCCTGCACGGCCTGGACCGCCTCGTCGAGGGACAGTCCGCCCTCCGTGTGCTGGTGCGGCGCCCAGCGGGTCTCCGCGTACACGACCCCGTCGGCCGCCATGTCCTCCACGAACTCGCGCGCGATCCGGCGCAGCTGCGCCGCGGACTGCATGAGCGCGACGGTGCGCTCGAAGGTCGAGAGGTACTCGGGCAGCGAGCCGGAGTCCGCGGCGTCGTGGAACCAGTCCGCGACCTGCTGCTCGGTGACCTGCTCACCGGGGACCTGCTGCTCGGTGACCTGCTGCGCGCCCGCGCCCGGCGGGTCGATCCCCAGCTCGCGGCACAGGTCGATCACGGTCGCGGGGCGCAGCCCGCCGTCGAGGTGGTCGTGCAGGACGACCTTGGGCAGGGAGCGGACGAGGTCACGGGGCAGCGGCATCCCCGCAGGATACGCGGCGCGAGGAGCGGGCCGGCCGGGCCCCTGTGGTGGCCCGGCCGGCCCTTCCCGTCGACCCCGGCGGATCCCCATCCAGAGGCCGGGTCGACGCTCCGGTGCGGAATCGCCCGTCAGGAGGCGGCGCCCTTGCGGTAGCCGTTCGCCATCAGGTGATCGGCGAGGCCCTCGACGTCCGTGATCGTGACGGCGGCGCGGCGCAGGTCGCCGACCAGCGCCTCCGCTGCCGGGGTGCGGACCGGCGGTGCGAGCGCGGCCTCGAGCGCCCGGTCCAGCGCCTCGCGGGTCGCGGGGTCCGCCTCGCCAGGCAGGCCGTTCTCCTGGGCGAAGGCCTCCCAGGCCCTCTCACGCATCTGGTCGGTCAGGCGCATGCCCGCCTGCGAGGTGCGGCGGACCAGGGCGGAGAGGGTCCCGCCCTCGACCTCGAAGCCGCGGTCCACGACGGACCGCACCACATGGGTGGGGAAGGGGCCGACGGTCACCTCCTCGGCGCCGCTGGTGCACGTGATCCACGTGGACTCGTCGCGGATGTAGATCGTCAGGGCGTCCCCGTCGACATCCGTCAGCTCGATATTGCTCATGACTCTCCGCAGGTTCAGGGCCGGGCGCCCCCGGTGGGCGCCCGGCCATTCCACGCGCCGGCACCCGGTTCATGACGCGCGTCGCCGGATTCGTGACCAACTGGTGATCTTCTACACAAAGAGGACATAATGGGACAAGTCGTCCGTGGTCCTCGGTGAGGGTCGTCGGCGGCGTCACCGGTGGAGCCGCACGTCGCGGCTCCGAGAAGGGAAGGGCCGAAAGATGACGGAGTCGGAGTCGGAGTCGGGTCCTCGGCGCCGCGGCGGCGCCTCCGAGGCGCTCTCCGAGGAGGCCCTGCTCGACGCCGTGCGCGCAGGCGACACGGGCGCCTATGCGGAGCTGTACCACCGTCATCATCACGAGGCGCTGCGCTTGGCGCGGAGCCTCCCCGGTCATCACGACCCCGACGACGTCGCGCAGGAGGCGTTCTTGAAGATCCTCAAGTCGATCCTGCGAGGAGCGGGCCCGCGCCGCGGCTTCGCGCCCTATCTCATGCGGGTGGTGCGCCACGAGGCCGTGGACCGCGGTCGCCGCGCCCACGAGGATGCGGTCGAGGACCTCGAGCGCGCCGCGCCGGGCCGCCTCGTCTCCTCCGACGGCGTGGACGAGCTGCTGAACCGCCAGCTGGTCCGCACCGCCTTCGCCCGCCTGCCCGAGACCTGGCAGCGGATCCTGTGGCTGACCGAGGTCGAGGGGGAGACGCCCCGCGCCCTCGCTTCGCAGCTGGGTCGCAGCCCGAACGCGATCTCCCAGCTCTCGCGCCGGGCGCGCGAGGGGCTGCGCGCCGCCTGGCTCGAGGCCCATCTCGACACCGCCGACGCGTCCCCGCTCTGCCGCAGCACCGCCCGGGATCTCGACGACCTCGAGCGCGGTCGCCTCACGCGCGCCCGGGCCGGGGGCGTCGAGCGGCACCTCGCGGTCTGCCCGCGCTGCGCCGCCGCGCGTGAGGAGCTGCGCGGCCTCGCCGTGCAGATGCGCTCGGTGCTGCTGCCGGTGGTGCTCGGCTCGCCGCTGCTGCTCGAGCACCTGACCTCCGACGTGGCCGCCGTCGGCCCCGCGGCCGACGGCACGCCCGCACCGCGCACCGCGCTGCGCGCCCTGGAGCCGGTCGGGGCCGGGGGAGGCGGTCTCGGCGCTCTCCGGTCCGCGGTCTCCGCCCACGCGGGGGCGCTCGCGACCGCCGTGGCCATCGCCGCCGCGGTCGGCGGCGGCATGGTGCTGCTGGACCCCTCGAGCGTGAGCGGCCCGGTGCTGGGCACCGCGGCGACCTGGACCGACGAGGATGAGCCCGAGGACGGCGAGGGGGCCGCGGCCGGCCAGGCGCAGGACGATGCCGCGACGACCGCCTCCCCGTCCTCCCAGGGCGGCACGGGAACGGCGGGAACAACGCCCTCCACGGCCGACGGCGCCGCCACCCCGGTGCAGCTCCCTGCGGTGGGCGAGGACCAGGCAGGCACCACGACGACGCCGACCGGGACCGCCGACGAGGACCCCGCGCTGCCCGACTCGCCGACCGGTCTCGCACCGTCCGGGGCGGGGCAGGAGACCGGCGACCCCGACGTGCCGCAGGCCCCGACGGGCGATGCGCGCGAGGCCGGTGCGGCCGGCGCGACCGATTCCCCGGACTCTTCCGACGTTGACGGCCCGACCGGGGGCTCCGCGACGGGCGGCACTCCGACGAGCGACCCCACGACCGGTGAGCCGCCGACCGGTGATGCCCCGACGGACGGCTCCTCGAGCGGCGAGACGCCGACGGGCGGCTCCCCGACGGGCGGCGGCACGACGGACGACCCGGAGAAGGACCCGGAGACCCGCCCCACCCCGCCGGACCGTCCCGCCCAGGTCCCGCTGCCCGGCCTGCCCCGGCCGACCCTCCCGCCCGGGGACACGGACCCCGAGATCGTGGTCGGCGAGGGCGCCCTCGGAGGGCCCGGCGGCGGCACCTCGACGGAGAGCACTCCCTTCCAGGACGGCTCCGGGGGCGGCACCGGTGGCAACAGCGGGCAGATCATCATCAGGCCGATGCCGCCGCAGCAGGGGTCCGGTCCCGGGCCCACGCTGCCACCGGCGTCGCAGGGCCCGGGAGTGCTGATACCGCTCCCGACCGCGCCGCCCAGCGACTCCCCGCCGCCAAGCGACTCCCCGCCGTCCAGCGACGGCGGCGGGGAGACCGGCGGCGGTGAGAAGCGCGAGGAGGGCTGACCCGCGTCCGGCCCCGTCGGCCGGGCCCGCCGGTCGGGCCCGCCGGTCGGGCTCGTGTGCAGGCCCGGCCCGGGCGCGCGGCGGCCTTCAGCCGGCGAGGCGGAGGATGGACAACGGCTGGGTGACCTCACGGACCTCGTCCTCGGTGACGCCGGGGGCGGGTGCGGACGAGTCCGTCGGCGGTGATGTCGAGGACGGCGAGCTCAGGAGGGCAGGGGTGCCCCGCCGCGTGAGACCGGGTGCCCGTCGGACAGGAGCCGGGCGCTCGGCCGTCGGGGGCCGCGGACCCGGCATCGTCCCGGGCTTGCCCCGTCGGCCCGGGTGTGAACCAATAGACGGCCGTGCCCCGCGTCGTTCGCGCCGACGGATCGTCCGCCGACCGCCCGACACCACGGGGCCGCCGTCGACAGCGGACCTCGAAGGAGAGCGGACATGCAGACGATCGACCTGCTGGTGATCGCGGCCTATCTGGCCGCCACCGCCTGGCTCGGCCTGAAGCTCAGCGGGAAGCAGACCGGGCTCAAGGACTACTTCCTGGGCGGGCGAGATCTGCCGTGGTGGGCGGTGTGCCTGTCCGTCGTCGCCACCGAGACCAGCGCCCTGACCGTCATCGGGATCCCGGTGATGAGCTACCTGGGCAACCTCTCGTACCTGCAGCTCGGGCTCGGCTACATCCTGGGCAGGGTGGTGGTCGCCTTCTTCATGCTGCCGCGCTACTACGACGGCGAGATGGTCACCGCCTACGCCTACCTCGGCAAGCGGTTCGGGACGAGCACCCAGACCACCGCGGGGGTCACCTTCCTGATCACCCGTCTGATGGCCGACGGGATCCGGGTGATCGCCGCGGCGATCCCCCTGAAGGTGATCCTCGACGGGCTGGGAGTGGACCTCTCCTACTTCGCGATCACGGTGATCCTCTCCGTGGTCACGATCCTCTACACCTTCATCGGCGGTATCACGGCCGTGGTGTGGGTGGACGTGGTGCAGATGCTGCTCTACGTGGTCGGCGGCCTGATCGCGATCATCATCGTGGTCTCGTCGATCGGCGCCGGCTGGCTGGGCGCGGCGGCCGAGGCCGGCAAGACCCAGGTCCTCGTGTGGTCCGGCAGCCCGCTCAGCGGCGATGACACCTTCCTGGTCTCCGTGCTCGGCGGCGCGGTGTTCGCGATGGCCTCCCACGGCTCCGACCAGCTGGTCGTCCAGCGCCTGCTCGCCTGCCGCTCGAAGGCCGAGGCGCAGAAGGCGATCATCGTCTCCGGCGTGATCGTCTCCGTGCAGTTCGGGATCTTCCTGCTGGTGGGGCTCGCACTGTGGGGCTGGTACGGCGCCACCGCCCCGGCGGAGCTGGGCCTGACCCGCGACGACGAGATCTTCCCCCTGTTCATCGTCGAGGAGATGCCCACGGGGCTGTCCGGGCTGCTGCTCGCGGGGATCCTCGCCGCCGCGATGTCGACCCTCTCCTCCTCGCTGTCCGCGCTGAGCTCCTCGACCGTCACCGACGTGGTCGCGAAGCTGCGTCGCACCCCGCTCAGCGACGCAGAGGGCCTGCGGATCGGCCGCTGGGCCACGATCTGCTGGGGCCTGGCCTTCATCGCCCCGGCCACGATCTTCCGCTCCGACGAGGGCAGCATCGTGGTGCTCGCCCTCGGCGTCGCCGGCATCACCTACGGCGGGCTGCTGGGCGCCTTCGTGCTCGGGATCGTGAACGGGCGGGCCCGGTCGGCCGACGCGAACATCGCCTTCGTGCTCGCCGTCGCGGTCAATGCGTTCTTCTTCGTGATGGAGAAATACGTGATCGGCGAGGTGTGGGTCGCCTGGCAGTGGTACCCGCTGCTGGGCGTGCTCGTCACCCTCGCCGTCGGCGGCGCGCTGTCGCTGCGGCACCGGGGCGCGCAGTCGCCGGAGACGGCGGGCAGCCTCCGGTCGTGAGGGGCATCGGCGTCGCGGGGATCGCGCCGGCGTCAGCCGTCCCGATCGGGCCGGGGAGCCGGTGACGCGTCCGGTGCCTCGTCACGACCGTGCCCGGGCGCGGCCTCCCGCACCCCGGGGATCGGGGTCGTGCCGGAGAACTCGGACGCGAGGGCGTCGACGCCGCGTTGAGGATGCGCTCGGTCGAGCAGCTGCTGCCGCCGCTCCCGGGTCGCGTCGGGGTCCAGGCCCAGGACCCGGGCGCGATCGGAGGCGAGGTCGGGGTCGCTCTCTCCGTCGCGGTTGAACGACCACATCAGCATCGGGTCGCCCAGGGGGAGCGGATGCCCGCCTCTCTTGTCATGCCGTCCCGTGTGCCAAGTGTGCCAGGTCTTCCCGTACGAGTTCACCAGCTCGGCCATCAGCTGCTGCTCCGCGAACGCCGGCAGACCCGGAGCGATCAGCTGGCCGGAGAGGATCTCGTAGTTGTGCGGGTGCCAGTACCCGCACTCCTCCTCGGGGAGGGTGTCGAACAGTGACTCCGAGACGATGTACTCGATGCCGATCAGATTCGCCTCGGAGGTGTTGCCGTCGAAGAGGACGCACTGGATGAGGTCGTCGTCGACGACCTTGCAGTAGTGATGGGCCTCCATCTGCATGTCCGGCGAGTCCTTCGCAGGATGGAAGCCGACGAGGTAGGCGTCGAACCCGCGCAGCGGCGCGGCGGACTGGAGGGCTCTGGCGCCGAGCTGGAGTGCGGCGAACTTCAGGCCCTTCGCGGTCCCCGGGGGACGCAGCGGTGGGGGCCGTTGCGGGATGCCGATGCCCATGGGCCCTCCTCTCCTCAGTCGTTCGGCTCGCCCTCGGCCTGGGAGGGCCGGCGGGAGCTCGGATCGTCGGGCTCGGTGCCGGACTGGGCGGCGTCGGCTTCCTCAGCGGCGCCGCTCGAGGGCTTCTCCTCGTCCTGCGCCTCGCCCTCCGCCTGGGAGGGGCGGGCCGGGTTCGGGTCGATGTGCTCGTGCTGGTTCTCGGTCATCGTGCTGACTCCTGTCGGTGTCGGGTGGTCGTGTCGGGCAGGGGCGGGGCGTTGTGGACGCGCGAGATCCGGTCCAGGCCCAGCAGCATCGCCCCCGAGCGGTGCCCGCTGGTCCTCAGCGCGTCGACGTCGGGGTGAGGCTGAGGGGGGACGGTAGGGAACCGGTCGGCCCGACCTCCGCCGGGTCTCTCGGAGTCGTGCGCTGTCTCGCACGCTACGCATGCACTCGGTCGCTGAGAAGGACACGGACCGATCGGATCGTGGCCGGGTCGGACGTGCGCAGGAAGGACCGGCGTGGACGGCGAGTGTGCGCAACCGATCATCGGCCCCGGGAGTCGCGAGCGTCCGTGCAGGTGATCGCGGAGAACGGGCTGCGTCATGGCGGATGTGCAGTAATCTTCAGTCACGGCGTCATGACACCGCTCGCGGTCGGCGCCTGCAGCCAGGTCGTCGGCTGCCGCCTCGGCCCCGCGGGACCACAGATGAGGAGAACGATGTCTGCACAAGGATCCACGGTCGACAGTGCGGAGGCCCCGCCGCCCATCGCGAAAGGGTCGGGCGCCACGACGTCGGCAAGACCGGCAGGGGAGGAACCCCCCGAGATCCGCACCGGTGCTCGAGGACGCCGCGAGGAGATCATCGACGGTGCAGCGGAGATGTTCGCGGACCACGGCTATAACGGCTCCAGCCTGCGCGAGATCTCGAAGCACATCGGTATCTCCCACTCCGGGATGCTGCACCACTTCGACAGCAAGACCGCGCTGCTCGACGGCGTGATCGACCGACTCGAGGAGCACGCCCAGAGCGCCCTGGACCGCGCTCCGGAGCTGCGCGCGAGCCGGCGTGCGCTGCTGCAGGGGCTGGTCGAGCTCTGGCACCCCGCTGCTCTTCCCATTCGTCTGCTCGCCACGCTGGACGCGGAATCCGTCAGCGAGGACCACCCCGGTCGCTTCCGGATGGCGAGGCTTCGGAAGGTGCACGAGCACATCCTGGAGGATTGCTTCACGAGCTTCGCCGAGCAGGGGCTCCTGCGTGCCGGAACGGATGCGGCTTTCGCGGGCCGCGCCCTGTTCGCCCAGGTGCTCAACCTCGCCGTTCGTGAGAAGACCGTGCAGCCGCTGCAGCACCGCTCACATGACGATGCGCCGCTGAAGGACCTCGCCATGCAGGTGGACATCTTCTTCCTCGAGGAGCAGCTCTCGGCCGACTGACGACGGTGTGGTCCTGGGCCGCCCTGCCCTCGACCACGTGACTCAGCGGTCGTCCCGATAGCGGTCGGAGAGGGCGCTCTCGTCGGCGCCGAGAGCATCGAGTGCGGAGCCCAGCCCCGACGGCATCTCGAGGCGCACCACCTGGTTCACCGCACCGAACCGGCCGAGGCGCAGCAGAACGCTGCCCGCCGTCCGATCCACCTCGACAGCGAGGAGCTCGCCGGTGGCGTCCTGACCCACCAGGATCTCTCCCTCGTCGACCGAGTAGGGCTCGCCGGCACGCAGCTCGAGTTCATGCCTGCCGCATATCTCGTACTCGAAGCTCCCGGCGGAGTACCACGTCTGCGGTGGTGCCGTGCATCGACGGACCTCGCATCTGCGCGGGAAGATCTCGGAGTTGTGATGCTTGTGAAGTGTCATGAAGGCTTCCACTCTCCCCGGTCCAGAGGTGCGCGGACGTTCGGGAGGGTAGGCCTGCCTTCCGGCACGGGACGATGGGCGCCTGCGGTCAGCCCTTGTCGCGGTGCGGCAGGCCTCCCTGCTCCTCGAGCCCGAGCGCGCTGCCCATGGCGAAGGAGATCGGTGCGCACTCGCCGACGAACAGGTCCCAGCGGTCGGCCTGTGCGCGGGAGGCCTCGGCCTTCATCGCCGACATCCCCCCTGTGGACGAGGGAGACGCCGATGGAGACGAGGCCGGCGGCGTACATGTGGTTCGCCATCACGCCCACCTCCTCGAGGAGGCGATGTTCGGAATCTCGGTGTGTGCGTCCCACCCTGGCACGCTCGGGTCCCGACCTGAAGAGGCCGGACCGATCGTATGGATATCGAGCGTGCGGTCGACCACCACGTGGTGCCCGGCCCGGAACCGCATGCCGTCCGCGTCCCTCGGGCACCCGCAGGGGCCGTCCTACGCGCGGAAGTGGTTCTCGAGGTAGTCCGGGTCCAGGGAGGAGACGAGGTCGTCCGCGAGCTCGCGGAGCTTGACGTTGCGGTGGTTGGAGGCGTCCTTGAGGATGCGCATCGCCTCGGCGTGGGTGCAGCGGTTCTGGCCCATGATGATCCCCGCCGCGAGGCTGATCACCGTGCGGGAGCTCATCGCGGCGTGCAGGTCGTGCTCGGCCTCGCGATGCGAGGCCAGGCGGATGGCGAGACGCAGGGCGCCCGAGACCCGGTCGACCTCCTGCTGGATGCTCGCGATCACGTCCGCCTCGAAATGGTGGGGCGCGGGGGAGTAGACGTTCAGGCCGGCCCAGGCATCGTCGTCCACCTCGAAAGGGACGCCGAGGATGGAGCGCACGCCCTGTTCCGCGGCCGCGGGGAGATAGTCCGGCCACCGCGTGTCCTCGCGCACGTGACCCACCCTGATCACGGTGTCCTCCCGGATCGCCGTCATGCACGGCCCGTCGGTGAAGCTGTTCTGCAGCTCGTCGAGGGCTTGCGCCTCGAGCCCGGAGGCCGCGGCGGTGCTCGCCTTCCTCTTCCGCAGCAGAGTCACCGCGCACCACGCCGGGGCGTCGCCATCTGAGATCTCCCGAGCGAGCATCGCGGTGAAGTCCTCGAGGAACGCGGAGATGTCGTCGCTGTGCAGGAGGAGATCCTGGAGCTCCTGTCGATCCATCGCGACTACGTCATCGGTCATCTCGGCTCCGTTCCTGCCGTGCGGGTGATCGGCCGTGGCCCGGGACGACCGACGGTCTTGACATCAACGGTACATTCGCGCGAGGCATACCGAGGGTCCGCCGACTCCGAGTGTTCGCAGTCGGTGAGCGGGCCAGGTCTGGGTGGCGCACGAGGTGCTGGATGCGCTCCTGGATCTCGCCGAAGGCGCCGTCCCGCCCGGGGCGGCCCTGCAGGGGGAGCGAGAGGGTGCGCGAGCGGCCTGAGCGGGTTCGGCCGAGTGGTCAGCGCTCGCCGGACGATTCCTCTCTGCGGACAGTTCTCTCGGGGTGACCCGCACCGGATCGTGCACCACCGGCGCGCAGGACGCGCAGCGTCGAGCTGACCGCCGCGTGACGACGTCGCCAGATCCTGACTGTCGGCCTCTTCCACGCCCACTACGGGATCGGCTGAGTCCTCCGGGGCCCTGAGCACGCTGTGTCGGGAATCGGGCGAGGCGTTGCGGGATCGTCCGACCGATGTTCGCCGCGGTTCATCCCGCGTCCATCTGCGACGGAGACGGTGAGGGAGCACCCCTGCCCCCGACCGGGAGTCCCCATGCCCAGCGCGCCCACCGCCGCCCCCGTCAGCCGTCGCCGCCTGCTCCAGCTCAGCGGCGCCTCCGCCGCCATGCTCGCGCTCGGCATCGACGCCCCCTCCGTCGAGGCCGCCCCGCCGCCGGGGACCGAGGGGATGTTCTCCCTCGGCGTCGCCTCCGGCGCCCCGCGACCCGACGGGGCCGTGCTGTGGACGCGTCTGGCTCCCGAGCCGCTGGCCGAGGACGGCCACGGGGGGATGCCGCTGAAGGAGGTGACGGTGCGCTGGGAGGTCGCGACCGACCAGGACTTCCGCGGCATCGTCGCGCATGGCCGGGCGCTGGCCCAGCCCGGCCTCGCCCACTCCGTGCACCCGCGCGTCGAGGGGCTCGAGCCCGGCACCGAGCACTTCTACCGCTTCCGGGTGGGGCGCGAGCTCAGCCCCGTCGGCCGCTTCCGCACCCTGCCCGGTGCGGGCGAGACCCCGGAGTCGTTCTCCTTCGGGCTCGTCTCCTGCCAGGCCTGGTACCACGGCCACTTCACCGCCCACCGCCACCTCGCGGCGGAGGAGGACCTCGACCTGGTCGTCTTCGTCGGCGACTACATCTACGAGTACGGCATCACGGAGACGAACCTGTGGCGCCAGGGCGCCGAGGTGGGCGAGGCGCACCGCGTCGAGATCGAGACCCTCGAGCAGTACCGCCTGCGCTACGCCTTGTTCAAGTCCGATCCGCACCTGCAGGCCGTGCACGCCCGTGCCGCGGCGGTCGCCGTCTGGGACGACCACGAGGTGCAGAACAACTACACCGGCCCCCTCTCCGACACCGGCATCGGCGAGGAGGACTTCGCCCACCGGATCGCGGTCGCCTATCGCGCGTTCTACGAGAACATGCCGCTGGACGTCGCCGCGCTGCCCGAGGGCCCGGACACCGACATCACCGCCGGCTTCGACGTCGGCACGCTCGCCCGCCTCTCCCTGCTGGACTCCCGCCAGTTCCGCGACGCGGAGCCGGCCGACGCCGCCGAGCAGCAGCGCGAGGACCGCACCATCCTCGGCACCGCGCAGGAGGAGTGGGTCGGGGAGCGGCTCGCGAGCTCCGAGGCGACCTGGAACCTGCTCGCCAACGGCGTGGTGCTGGTGCCGATCAACGAGAAGAGCACCGACATGTGGGACGGCTATCCGGCGGCGCGCCGGCGCCTGCTCGCCCAGATGGCCGAGGCGCAGAACCCGGTGATGCTCACCGGCGACATCCACAAGCACGTCGCCGCCGAGATCCCCGCCGACCCCGACGACCCGGGCGAGGAGCGCCTCGGCGTGGAGCTGGTGTGCACCTCGGTCGCCTCCGACGGCGACGGCGCCGAGGACGCGGGCAGCCCCGAGACCTGGACCCGGCACGACCACGTGAAGCTCTACGACGGCCGACGCGGCTACGTCCACGTGCGCCTCACCCCCGAGGAGATGGTCTCCAGCTTCCACGTCGTCGACTGGATCGAGGCCGACGACACCGCCCCGAAGCAGCTCACCGCCCGCTTCACCACCCCCGCGGGCGAGCCCCGCCTGATCCCGGCCTGAGCCGGACGAAGGAGCACCGCCATGAGCCCGCGCCCCGCCGTCGTCACCGGCCTCGCCGCCGAGCCCGCCCTCGTCGCGATCTCCCTTTCCTGGGACTCGCTCGGCTTCGACCCGCTGATCGACCACTACCGCATCTACGGCCTGCCCGGCGGGACGGCCCCCGACACGGCCGATGAGTCCGCGCTGCTGGCCAAGACCGTCTACCCCCGCTTCCGGCACACCGGCCTCGACGTCGCCGGCGAGACCTGGACCTACGCGGTCCTCGCCGTCACCGACGCGGGGGAGCGGGGCGAGCCCTCCGCCCCGGTCACCGCCGCCTCCGAGCCCTCGGTCACCGCGACCGGGACCCCGGTCGCGACCATCGGGGACTTCGACGGCCGCACCCTCGAGCACCTCCTCGCCCCCGCCTCCTACGCGCAGATCCCCAAGCGGTTCCCCGATGCGCTGATCGAGTACGTGGACGGGACCGACGCACCCGGCGAGGCCTGGCCCTACCTCCTGCCCGGCCCAGGAGACGCCTGGGCCGGGAGCAAGGCCTACCGCGCCCGCTGGACCGTCACGCTCGAGAGCGCACCGAGCGAGGACCACGACCTGGCCCTCTGGCTCGTGGACACCACCCGCCTCGGCGGCCTGCTGCGCATCGCGGCGAACGGCGAGCACGTCACCGAGCTCGAGCTGCCGGTCGGCGCGACCCGCGGCTCCCGCGAGGGCGACGCGACCGTGCCCGGCACGCCGCTGCGCCGCGCCCTGCTCGAGCTGCCCGTCCCGGCCGCCGCGCTGCAGGAGGGGCAGAACGTCATCGAGCTCGAGCTCGCCGAGGGCGGCTGGGTCGCCTGGGACGCGCTGGGGCTGTTCGCGCGGGGATGAGATCGGGCGGGGCGGGGCGTCGTCCGCGGCGGCTCCGCTGCCGAGCGCCCGGCCCCGCTCACCGCAGCATGATCAGCTGGCGCAGCCACGGCACGTGCCCGCCCAGCAGGGCGACCGCGCCGTCGGCCAGCACGGCGAGGCCGGCCAGGACGAGCACGGTCGCCAGCACTGTCTGCAGCATCCGGCGGCGCGGGGAGAAGATCTCGAGCAGCCGCGCCACGACCTGCTCGTGGCGGCCGACGGCGGCGGCGACGACCACCGTCACCAGCGGCAGCTGGTAGACGAGGTTCCACACCACCAGCAGCGCGATCCGCAGCGTGAGGTGCTGCTCCTGGGACGCCATCCCGACGGCGATCGTGAACGCCGGATCGGCCAGCGCGGTCCCGGCGAAGGCCACCCCGCCGAGGACCAGCGGGACGGTGGCCAGACGCGCCGGAGCGGCCCTCTCCTCGAGCGCGCCGTGCGGTCCGGGCGGCTGCGAGGCGGCGCGGAACTGGTGCACGCCGAACCCGATCAGCGCGAGGCCCACGACCGCCTCGACCGCGCCGATCGCGCCGTTCGACTCCAGCACGGGATGCAGCCAGCGTCCCAGCAGGGTCAGCAGCGGGTGCAGCACCAGCGTCGCCGCGACCACGACCGCGCCGTACCCCGCGGCGAAGGCCAGCAGGTGCCGCATCGTGCCGCCGCGCAGCAGCATCCCCATCGCGAGCACGCCGCCGAGCACGTCCATCGTCACCACGGCGAGGCCGAGGAAGGCGAGGAGGCCGGCTAAGGTCATGGAGGCCAGCGTATGAGGTGCCGGGGACCGGAACGACCGGACGACCTGCACGGACCGGGGTGGGGGAAGCCCCGGGCGATGCACCGGCGGGGCGCCCCCACGACGTCCTCGAAGGCGTCGGCGCCCGCCTGCCGCGGCCGCCCTGCCGTGTCGGCCACATCCCGCGGAACGGACGAAGGATTCCGCCTCTTGCCTGCCATCATGAGCACATGCGCGGAATCATCCTCGCGGGCGGCACGGGCTCCCGGCTGCACCCGCTCACGCTCGGCGTCTCCAAGCAGCTGATGCCCGTCTACGACAAGCCGATGATCTACTACCCGCTGAGCACCCTGATGCTCGCGGGGATCCGGGAGATCCTGATCATCACCACCCCCGAGGACCAGGCCACCTTCCACCGCGTCCTCGGCGACGGGTCCCGCTTCGGGGTCGAGCTCGAGTACACCGTCCAGCCCTCCCCGGACGGCCTCGCGCAGGCGTTCGTGCTGGGGGAGGAGTTCCTGGACGGGCAGCGCTGCGCGCTGATCCTCGGCGACAACCTCTTCTACGGCCAGGGCATGGGCACCCAGCTGCGCCGCTACGCGGAGGTCGACGGCGCCGCGGTGTTCGGCTACTGGGTCAGCGACCCGCGCTCCTACGGCGTGGTGGAGATGGGCGAGGACGGCCGTGCGCTCTCGCTCGAGGAGAAGCCCGCCGCGCCCCGCTCGAACCTCGCCGTGCCGGGCCTGTACTTCTACGACCACACCGTCGTCGAGCGGGCGAAGGCGCTGCGGCCCTCGGACCGCGGCGAGCTGGAGATCACCGACCTGAACCGCGGCTACCTCGAGGACGGCCAGCTGCAGGTCGAGGTGCTCACCCGCGGCACCGCCTGGCTCGACACCGGCACCTTCGACGACCTCGCCGCGGCCGGCGAGTTCATCGCCACCGTCCAGAAGCGGCAGGGCCTGTCCATCGGCTCCCCCGAGGAGGTCGCCTGGCGGATGGGCCACCTCTCCGACGAGGAGCTGCGCGAGCGGGCGGAGCCGCTGGTGAAGTCCGGCTACGGCCGCTACCTGCTCGACGTCCTCGATCGCGAACGCGTCCTCGGAGGTTCCCGCTGATGTCCCCCCACCTGCTCGTCACCGGCGGCGCCGGCTTCATCGGCTCCAACTTCGTCCACCACGTCCTCGCGCATACCGACGCGCGCGTGACCGTGCTGGACAAGCTCACCTACGCCGGCTCCGCGGCCTCCATCGCCGGGCTCCCCGAGGATCGGGTGCGCCTGGTCCAGGGCGACATCGCCGATGCCACGCTCGTGGACGAGCTGGCCTCTGGTCTCACCGGCGAGGGTGACGCGATCGTGCACTACGCCGCCGAGTCTCACAACGACAACTCGCTCGACGACCCGAGCCCGTTCCTGCAGACGAACCTCATCGGCACGTACACACTGCTCGAGGCCGCGCGGAAGCACGGCACGCGCCTGCACCACATCTCGACTGACGAGGTCTACGGCGACCTCGAGCTCGATGATCCCGAACGGTTCACGGAGAGCACCCCGTACAACCCCTCGAGCCCGTACTCCTCGACGAAGGCCGGCAGCGACCTGCTGGTCCGCGCCTGGGTGCGCTCCTTCGGGGTGCGAGCGACGATCTCGAACTGCTCCAACAACTACGGCCCCCGCCAGCACGTGGAGAAGTTCATCCCCCGCCAGATCACAAACCTGATCGACGGGATCCGCCCCCGCCTCTACGGCAAGGGCGAGAACGTGCGCGACTGGATCCACGCCGACGACCACTCCTCCGCGGTCCTGACGATCCTGGAGAAGGGCCGCATCGGGGAGACCTACTTGATCGGCGCCGACGGGGAGAGGAACAACCTCGAGGTCGTGCAGATGCTGCTGCAGCTGATGGCGCGGGAGGCCGATGACTTCGACCACGTCACCGACCGTCCCGGCCACGACCTGCGCTACGCGATCGACTCCACCAAGCTGCGCGAGGAGCTCGGCTGGGCGCCTGCGTACCGCGACTTCGCCGCCGGCCTCGCCGCGACCGTCGACTGGTACCGGGAGAACGAGGACTGGTGGCGCCCGCAGAAGGCCGCGACCGAGGCGAAGTACGCGCAGGTGGGCCAGTGACCGCGCTGCCCGTCGTCCACGAGACCCCGATCCCCGGCCTCCTGGTGGTGGACCTGCCCGTCCACGGGGATGCGCGAGGCTGGTTCAAGGAGAACTGGCAGCGCGAGAAGATGCTCGCCGCCGGGCTGCCGGACTTCGGCCCCGTCCAGAACAACATCTCCTTCAACCAGGCCCCCGGCGTCACCCGCGGCATCCACGCCGAGCCCTGGGACAAGTACATCTCCGTCGCCACCGGGCGCGTCTTCGGCGCCTGGGTGGACCTGCGCGAGGGCGACTCCTTCGGCGCCGTGTACTGGCACGAGATCACCCCCGAGGTAGCGATCTTCGTGCCGCGCGGAGTGGGTAACGCCTTCCAGACCCTCGAGGCGCCCTCGGCCTACACCTACCTGGTCAACGACCACTGGTCCGCGGCCGCGCAGTCGCAGTACACCTTCCTGAACCTCGGCGACGAGACCGCCGCGATCCCCTGGCCGATCCCGCTCGCGGAGGCCGAGCTCTCCGAGAAGGACCTCGCCCATCCGCGCCTGGCGGACGTCGTCCCGGTCCCGCCGCGCCGCACCCTCGTCGTCGGCGCGAACGGGCAGCTGGGCCGCGCGCTCGCCGCGCGCTGGCACGGGCGGGCCGACGTGGACCTCGTCGGCCGCGACCGGCTCGACATCGCGTCGGAGGAATCTGTCGCGGGGTTCGACTTCACCCCGTACGGCACGATCGTCAACGCCGCCGCGCACACCGCCGTCGACGCCGCCGAAACCCCGGAAGGCCGGGCCGAGGCCTGGGCCGTGAACGTCGACGGCGTCGCCCGGCTCGTCGAGGCCGCCCGCGCGCAGCGCGCGACGCTCGTGCTCGTCTCGAGCGACTACGTCTTCGACGGCACCGCGGAGGTCCATGACGAGGCGGAGCCGCTGACCCCGCTCGGCGTCTACGGGCAGACCAAGGCCGCCGGCGACCGGCTGGTGGCGACCCTGCCGGGGCACTTCGTGCTGCGCACCAGCTGGGTGGTGGGGGAGGGGAAGAACTTCATCGCGACCATGGCGAGCCTCGCCGAGCGCGGCATCGACCCGAGCGTGGTCGACGACCAGGTCGGCCGCCTCACGTTCACGACCGACCTCGCCGCCGCGATCGAGCATCTGCTCACGGTGCGGCCCGAGCCCGGGGTGTACAACCTCAGCGCCGGCGGGGAGCCGACGAGCTGGGCCGGGATCGCGCGCCAGGTCTATGCGCTGACCGGCCACGACCCGCAGCGCGTCACCCCGGTGCCGACGGCCGAGTACTACGCCGCCCAGGGGCGCGCCGAGGGCGACGGCACCATCGCGCCGCGCCCCCGCAGCTCGGTGCTGGACCTCGCGAAGATCGAGGCGACGGGCTTCGTCGTGAGGGACCAGGCCGAGGCGCTCGCCGCATACCTGGGAGTCATCGGCCGCTGAGCTGGCGCCATGGGCGACGAGCCGTGACCGACGGGCGCCGCGCGGGGATCAGCGGGCGGCCTCCTCCGCGACTGCGGTGAACAGCTCCTCGTTCGTGGGCACCCCGGTCCGCACCGCGCCCTCCTCGTCGAGATAGCGCCAGGTGAACGGCACACCCTTCGCAGTGGTGATGTCGGGCCCGTCCATGAGCTGGAAGTGGACGTGCGGATCGGAGGAGTTCCCGGAGTTCCCGCACTGTCCGAGCACCTGCCCGGCCCGCACCCGCTCGCCCGCCCGCACCGTGGGCGAGCCGCGCCGGAGATGGGCGAGCACCGCGACCGTCCCGTCGGCCGCCCCGGTGCTTGCCGCGCGGACCATGACGTGGTTGCCCAGCAGGTGCCTCGGCGCGCCGAGGCTACGCACGAACCCCTCGAGCACCATGTACGCGATGCCCGGCAGGGAGAGGCGGCTGAGATGGTCGCGGCTCGTGCCGTGCACGGCGATCACCTCGCCGTCGAACGGGGAGAGCACCTCCTGCCCGAAGGACGGGAACCCCTCGGGCCGACGCATCGGCGCCCACAGAGGATCCAGGGCGCGGGGCGAGGCGCCCTCGGGCTCGTAGGTGATGTCGATGGCGAAGGTCTGGCCGAGCCTGTGGGTGTGCGAGGGGACCTTCGAGGCGGGCGAGTTCAGGCCCCGCCACCGCCCGGCCACGGGCAGCGCGACCGGGATCGGCTCCCGGTCCGTCGCGGGGTGCTGACGGCGGCCCTGCAGGAGCTGCCCTGCGACCCCGAGCACCACCAGCGCCACGCCCAGCAGGTACAGCGGGCCGATCCCGCGCCCCAGCGAGACCGTCGCGATGATCAGGAGCGCACCGAGCGCGAGCGCCGGTCCGGACAGTCGCAGCAGAGAGGACATCGAGGAGCCTTGCCGGTGAGGGGCGGAGACGGCCCCATAGTACGCACGGCCGGGTCGGTCCGTCCCGGGTCTTCCGCGACCGCTCTGAGGGGGCCTCGCCGCCGGGGCCTGCAGTGTCGGGCTCAGCCGGCACGAACCCCCGGCCTGCCCGACGGCGCCGCGCTGATCGACGGGTCAGTGCCCGTAGCCGCTTCCGGGCTCGGTCCGCTCCTCCGCATCGATCTCGTCCTGCTGCGCCTCGATGATGTCGTCGTGCTGCTCGGCCTCTTCGCGGGAAAGCCTCTTGGTGCGCTCGTCGACGAGGTCCTCGGTCTCGTCCGTCGACGAGCTCTGCTCCCCCTGGACCTCCGGGTCGGGGCGCGCCTCGTCGTCAGGGTGGTGCATCGGTGTGCTGGTCATCTCGGTTCCTCGTCTCCTGGTCGATCGGTCCGGTGGTGTCTCCGGACGGGTCAGTCGCCGGGCCATTCCCCGAACGTCTTCTCGAAGGCTCGGGCTCCGCCGCGGTCCACGAGCGCCTTGACCGTCGCGTAGATCGCGCCCTGGAGCGCGGCGGCGATGAGGATCTCCCGCAGCGGGAACTCGGACTCGAGCGCCTTGGGGGTGTCCTTCGACCGTGAGGGAGAGGCGACCTTCCAGAGCTGTTTGAACAGCACTCCGGAGAGGGCGCCGCTGAGGATCCCGCTCGCCAGGCCGACGGGCCGGTAGAGGATCTTCGCGGACGTGCTGGTGGGTTTCCGATGGGCCATGAGGTGCTCCTTCGCGCAGTGCAGTGCAGTGTGGCGGGTGCGGCCGGGAGGGGCCGGGTCAGCGCCGACGGGTGATCAGCAGGCCGACGGCGGCGAACACGCTCGCGCCGGCGACCGCGGCGAGCAGCGCCGGGACGGGACTGTCCGGGTCGGTGGCTGTGTGCCGGGCGTGGGCGAGCGTGGACTGTGCGCTCTCGCGGGCGTGGTCGACCTGCTCACGGGCGCGGTGCGTGAGCCGGTTGATCTGCTCATCGGCCTGCGCCTTCGGGTCGAGCTTGTCGGAGAGGGCCTCGACCGTCTCGCCCAGCTCGCGGCGGGTGCGCGCGATGTCGGCCTCGATCTCGTCGGGGCTCGCGTCGTCGGCCGGTTCGCGGGGTTCGCCGGCGCCGGGGTTCACGCGGGCGTTCTCGTCTTGGCCGGGCGTGGCAGCTGCGGGGGACATGTCAGATCCGCTCCTTGATCTCGTGGGCGTCGCGGCGCACGGTCTCGACCGTGCGTTCCGGCGCGGGGGTGAGGCCCTCGGCCTTCTTCTTGCCGAGCAGTGCGGCGATCCCCGCCGCGATGAACACGGCGACGGTCACGATCAACGCCGCGGCCCAGGCCGGCAGGAACAGCGCCAGGACCAGGATCAGCGTGGCCAGGAGCGTGCCGACGCCGAACCAGGCGAGGATCGCGCCTGCGCCGAACAGTCCGGCGGCGGTCCCGCCCTGCTTGGCCTTCTCGGTGTACTCGGCGCGGGCGAGCTTCAGCTCGTCCCGCACCAGTCGTGCGGTCTGCTCCGACAATCGGTCCACGAGGTCGGCGACGGATGGTTCCCCGGGGGTCGAGAGGTGGTCACAACGTGCTCCCTTCGCAGTGTCCGCGGCGCCCGCCCGGAGCGGGGGCCGCGGGGGCCGGGGCGAGGCGCGCCCGGCCCGTCCGTGGTACTGGCCACAGCTTAGGGACGTCACGGTCCGCTCAGTCGGGAGCCGGCCGGGACGGGCCGCAGAGATCCACAGCATCCGGCGCTCACCTGCGACGCTGCGGCGATCGCAGGCATCTTGTGAAGGAACCCGACCGGACGGTCACGGTGGTCGCACCGCGCCCCACCAGCGGGTGCGCTCGCTTGCACGCCGTGGCGTCGCCCAGGACGTGCCCGCAGCGCCGATCGCGTGGTCTGATCGTTTCAGGAGTGCGGGCGCCCCGCTGCGGGCCTCGAGGGGCCTGTGCGGGTCCCGCCAGGGCTCGGCCCGCGCTCGCGAGCAGGAAAGAGGAGCGAGCATGACCGCGAAGAGCACCGAGCCCGACGCCCACCCCGCCGACGCACCCGACCCGGAGGATCCCCGCAAGCCGGACTCGCCTGCGGAGGTGACCGCACCGTCGTGGAAGTACGTGCTGCGCACCACCATCCGAGAGTTCTCGGCCGACGCCTGCACCGACCTCGCCGCGGGCCTGACCTACCGCGCTGTCCTGTCGATCTTCCCCGCACTGATCGCGCTGGTGTCGATCCTCAGCCTCTTCGGGCAGGACGAGCAGTCGGTCACCTCGGTGCTCGACCAGGCAGAGGGCATCGTGCCGCCCGACGCCTGGGAGACGGTGCGCCCCGCGCTCGAATCGATCCTCACCGCGCCCGCCGCCGGGCTCGGCCTGATCATCGGCCTGATCACGGCGCTGTGGTCGGCCTCGACCTACACCAAGGCCTTCGGCCGGGCGATGAACATCATCCACGACGTGCCCGAGGGGCGCGGGGCGATCGCGCTCAACCTGCAGATGTACCTGCTGACCGCGCTGTTCCTGATCCTCGGTGCGGTGGGTCTGCTGATCTTCGTGCTCTCCGGGCCCGTCGCCGAGGCCGTGGGCAGCGCCATCGGCCTGGGCTCGGTCGCCGTGACGGTGTGGAATATCGCGAAGTGGTTCGTGCTGGCCGCGATCGTGGTGCTGGTGGTGGCGCTGCTCTACTACGCGACGCCCAACGTGCAGCAGCCCCGGTTCCGCTGGGTCAGCCTCGGTGCGCTGATCGCGATCGCCGTCGCCGTGCTCGCGAGCGTCGGCTTCTTCCTCTACGTCTCGAACTTCGGCAGCTATGACGCCACCTACGGCGCGCTGGCCGGCGTGATCATCCTGCTGTTGTGGATCTACCTGATCAACGTGATCCTGCTGTTCGGTGCCGAGGTGGACAGCGAGATCGAGCGCGGCCGCGAGCTGCAGGCCGGCATACCCGCGGAGGAGGAGCTGCAGCTGCCGCCGCGCGACACCAAGGCCAGCGACAAGAAGGCGAAGAAGTACGCGGCGGACGTCGAGCGCGGCCGGAACCTGCGCGAGAGCGCCGGACGCAGCCAGGAGGACCCCGCCGCCGGTCCCTCGAGCCCGTCGGCCGATCTTTCCGCGGAAACCGACCGGCGCTCCTGAGCCGCGGGCACCGGAGTGCGAGAGCGCCGCAGCAGCACGGAGATCGCGCAGACCGTAGATGGCAGAGCGGACGTCAGCTCTCGCGGCGGCGCGGCGCTCATGCGCGATGCGCGCCGTCAGTCCCAGGGGTGCTCCAGCTGGCACGCGGAACCGGTGCATGGCCGTGCGCTCGCCGCCGAAGAGGAAGGCCTTCCGCGCACTCTCGCGGACGGCTCCGACGAGGCAGTCCTGGTGGCGCAGATGCCGTTGGGTGATGCCGATGACGAAGTGCGAGCACTCGCATCCCTTCACTTGACCACCTGCACCATTGCCAACGGCTCTCGCAAGGACGGTCGCGCCTGGTGTGCCGAGGGTGCGCTGGACGAGGAGGGCAGCATCACCAGCGCCCGGATTCGTGCCGATCTGCTCGACACCGACGGGGCCGTCTGCGATGTCCTTGGTGCAGAGACGACGGCTCGCGATCGCATCGATCTCTACAGGCATCACCGTCTGCTCTCGCTCGAACTCGTGGAGGACATCTCCGAGAACCCATGCGGCTCCGCAGTGCGGGTCTCGGCGCGTGTGCGGTGACGCCGTCCGAGAGCAGGAAAGCGCACCCCCGTGGAAGGAGTGGGAGTGGCGATGGAGGCGACGTCGACCTCCCGCGAGGAATGCACTACGGCAGAGGCCAGGAGTTCCGGGCGGCGGTCATTCCTCGGCAGGTCCCTCGACGGGCAGGCGCACCGTGAAGCTCGAACCCACGCCCCGTTCCGAGGCGACCGTGATGTCGCCCCCGTGGGCGCGCACGAATCCGCGGGAGATCGCGAGCCCCAGCCCGGTGCCGGGGACCGCGGCGTTGCGCACATGCTCGGTGCGATAGAAGTTCTCGAACACGTGCCCGCGCTCCTGCTCTGTCATCCCGATTCAGCCCCTACCAGTTCTGGAGCGAACGCAACGCCTACACCGCCGGCACGAAGGTGGTGTGGCGGGGCAACGTGTACATCGCCAAGTGGTGGAACGAGGGCGAGGCGCCTGACAACCCCGTGCTCCAGGACTCCGAGACGCCATGGACCCTGATCGGGCCGGTTCTCGCAGGGGAGACCCCCGCCCCCACCCTCGAGGTGCCCGACGACATCGCGCCCGCATGGACCGGATCCGCCACCTATGAAGGCGGAGAGATCGTCTTGTTCGACGGCACCCTCTACCAGGCCCGCTGGTGGACCCAGGGCGACAGCCCCGAGAGCGCTCACGCCGACGCGAGCACCTCGCCCTGGCGGATCCTCGACGACGACGAGGTGACCGAACTGGTCGAATCAGGTGGAGTCGCCCCGAGAACCTCGGCCCCCTCCGACGGGGGCGGGGACTGAGCCGGTGGAGCCCGTACTTCTCCGGTGGCGATGCGCATCATGGGGACCCCGTAGTCGGAGTGTCGGCGTCGATGAACCAGGTGATGACTCGGCTCCCACTGCTGGCAGCCCTGCCGCGAGATCCTCGCCCAGCTGATCATCCTGCTCGGCATGCACCTCAGTATCGCGGTGCTGAGGGGGCTGACGTTCTTCTCCGTCATCATGGCCTCCGCCGATGCGGGGCTGGTTTCGGGCGCCACCTGGATCGCCATCGTCACCTGGCTGCGCACCGCGGTCATGGAGAACCGCATGAGCGGGCGGTGCGGGAACGATGCCGCGGGAAGAAGGATGCTTCCGCGCAGGAGGGATCCGGGAGGTCGCAGCGGTGCGATCCTCCCGCACAGCGAGCAGCCCGGACACGGCGTCTCGATGCCGCTCGCCCCGAGCCGGTGTGCATGGCGGCACGCGGCAGCCGGCTCCGGCGCCTATGCCCGGAACCGCGCCACGTACCGCTCGAAGTCCCACGCCTCGTGCGCCTCGTCCCCGTCGAGGAACGTCGTCGCCGCTTCACGACCCTTGCGGTACAGCAGCTCACGCTCGTCCTCGGAGAGGTCGAACTGCGTGGGACGCACCGCGGCGGTGTCGATGAAGATGGTGCGGGCGACGGCGTGGGTGGCGTCGATGTGCATCCGGTCGTAGAACCCGGTGACGGTGTCCACCACTGCCTTGCCGAAGGAGAGCGGGCCCCGGATGTGGTTGCGCACACCGAAGTCCGCCTCGGGCTTCGCGGAGAGCTTGAGGCCGAAGGTGGGCCAGCGGGGCGGCTCGCCGCCTGGGCGGTCGAAGACCGAGGTCGGGAAGTTCGAGAGCATCCCGCCGTCCACCAGCACGGACGTCCTGCCGTGGGTGTTCTTCCACCGCACGGGGCGGAAGAACAGCGGGATCGAGGCCGAGGCCCGCACCGCCTCCACCACCCGCAGCTGCTCCGGCCCGGTGCCGAAGGCGTCAGCGTCCGTCGGCAGATAGCGCAGGCGGCCCGCGCTCAGATCCGAGGCGGTCGCCACCAGCCGGAAGGCCTGCGCTCCGCTCAGCTGCTGGGCCGGGTCCGGGTCGCGGTAGCGCAGATCCGCGAAGGTGCCGGTCCATTCCGGTCCTGCGTGCTCTTCCAGCTGCTGCTCGAGCCAGGCCGCGAGCGCGTCCCCGCGATGCACACCGAGGTGCGTGAGGATCGCCAGGCCCTTGCCCAGCATCGGCCGGGTCCACCACGGGCCGTCCTCGAACTCGCGGTAGTCCGTTCCGCGCAGGATCTCCACCATCTCCGTGCCGGCGATCCCAGAGGTGGCCAGCGCTCCAGCGATCGCGCCGGCGGAGGAGCCCGCCACCCGGTTCACCCGGTAGCCGCGCTCCTCGAGCACCTCGAGGGCGCCGGCCAGGGCGATGCCCTTGACCCCGCCGCCCTCCATCACGAGGTCGACCCGACGCGAGAGCTTCTCGTCCCCGGCCTGCGCAGATTTGCCCTCAGCCCCGGCGTGCGCAGATTTGCCCTCATCTCTCGAGTGCAGGGCGGCGCTCGGCGGGGTGTCGGGCGAGACGGCAGGCTGCGGGGACGTCATGGCGCCCAGGCTAGGGGAGCGGTCCGACGCCGAGTCGACGCGGCCCGACCGCGGGCAGGCCGGTGGACAGATCCACGACGCAGGGATAGCGAACATGGGCGAATGGCGTGCTCGAAAGCCCATGTCTGCTGACCGGCCGACCTGCGACGGCGCGTCATGCAGGACCTCGCTCGGGCCGAAAGTTTTGTGCCTGCGGCGACTCATGCGAGCCCGCAGATGAGTCCTCACGGCCACAAAAGCTCACCGGCCCCGCGCCGGCCGGGTCCACGACGTCGCTTCCCGCCGCCGAGACGTGGAGATGTGACGGTATTGGGCCTCATACCGTCACAAACTCAGGTCTCGATCGCGTGTTGCCCGGTCTGCCCCGTCCAGCCCGCACCCCGCGCCGTCCCGTCCTGCCCCCACCCACGCAACAACCCGCCGAGGCCGATGCGATCGCTCGCACCGACCCCGGCGGGTCAGAAATCTGCGGACCTCCTGCTCGGGCCCCTTCCCGGACCTCCTTCGCGGAGGCACTGCGGAGGTGCCCTGCTCAGACGCCCTGCCGAGAAACCCTGCTCAGAGCGTCTTCGCCAGCGGGTCGAAGCCCTCGGGCAGCACCGGCACGGTGTCCACCGAGGACTCGACGGTGACGAACTCGCCGCGCTCGGCCGACTCCTCCGCGGAGAGCATGATGTCCAGCACGTGGTAGCCCACCTCGCCGCTCGCCACGTGCGGGCGGTCCTCCTGGATGGCGCGGACCATGTCCAGCAGGCCCAGGCCGCGGCCGGTGACCGGACCCTCCTGCTGGATCTCGATCCACTCCTGCTCGGGCGGGGCCTCGCCGAAGGACTCGAAGGGGCGCACGTAGGCGATGCGGCCCTCGAACATGTTCGGGTCGGGGATCGAGAGCGAGCCCTCGGTGCCGTGGATCTCGACGATGCCCTGACGGGCCAGCGGCGAGTCGAAGCTGACCAGCGACGTGCCGGTCTGGCCGCCCTCGAACTGGGTGAGCACGGAGATGGTCGACGGCGGCTCGACGGGGAACTTCTGGCCCTTGTTCGGGCCGACGAGGATCTCGCGCTCCTCCTGCGCCTTCAGACCCATCGCGGCGACCTTCTCGACGGTGCCGAAGAGGCTGACCAGGGTGGTGAAGTAGTACGGGCCGATGTCCAGCAGCGGGCCCGCGCCCTTGGCGAACAGGAAGGCGGGGTTCGGGTGGAAGACCTCCGGGCCCTGCCACTGCATGGAGGTCTGCGCGAACAGCGGGCGGCCGATGAGGCCGTCGAGGATCGCGCGCTTGGCGGTCTGCACGCCGGCGCCGAGCACGGTGTCGGGGGCGCAGCCGATGCGCAGCCCGGCCTCGTCGGCCTGCTTCAGCAGCGCGGCGGTGGACTCGCGGTCCAGGCCCAGCGGCTTCTCGGTCCACACGTGCTTGCCCGCGGCGATCGCCTGCGAGGAGATCTCCGTGTGCACGGCGGGGATGGTCAGGTTCACGACGACCTGCACGCCCGGGTGGTCCAGCACGTCCTGCGCGGTGCCGGAGGCGGGGATGCCGTACTTCTCGGCCTGGGCCGCGGCGACCTCGGTGTTGAGATCGCCGAGGATCAGGACCTCGAGGTCGGGGAAGGTGGTGAGGTTCGTCAGGTACTGGTCGGAGATGACTCCGGTGCCGATGAAGCCGACGCCCACGGGGCCGTTGAAAGGGGTGCTCATGCTGCGAGTCCTCCGTCGATCAGGAAGCGGTAGCTGTTCTCGACGTCCGCGAAGACGTCGCCGGGGGCGTTGTCGTACTCGATGACGGCGTACTTGACGTTCGTCGCGGCGTTCATCGCCTCGACGGTGGGCACCTCGCCCTGGCCGGCGTGGCGCTGGTCCAGGCTCGAGGAGCTGAACTTCGGGGCGCCGGGGGCGAAGGGGTTGGACTCGGGCTTGATGCCGTCCTTGACGTGGATCGCGACGAGGCGGTCGCCGAGCTCCTGCACCAGCGCGACGACGTCCTGGCCGCCGACGAGGGCCCAGTAGAGGTCCAGCTCGATCTCGACCGACGGATCGATCAGCGACAGGAAGCGCTGGTAGGCGGTCTGGCCGTCGAAGTCCGCGAGGAACTCCTGGGCGTGGTTGTGGTAGCCGACCGCGAGCCCGAACTCCTTGGCCTTCTCGGAGGCGGCGTTGAGGCGCTCGGCGATGTCCTTCACGCCGTCCTCGGTGAGCCAGCGCTCGGTGGGGACCATCGGGTCGATGACGGTCTTCATGCCGATCTCGGCGGCGGCCTCGAACACGACCTCGTTGGAGGGGGTGGGGATGGAGCCGTCCGGGGTCCACAGCTCGTCGGAGAGCAGCGGGGCGTGGCCGGTGGGGGAGGCGAGGCCGGAGGCGTCCAGCGCCGCACGGATCTCCTTCGGCCGACGCACGAAGTCGAAGGCCTCGACGTTCTTCAGGCCGATGCCGGCGAGCTTGTCGAGGGAGCCGTTCATGTCTGCGGAGAACTCCGCGGCCAGCGTGTACAGCTGGACGGAGGCGAGGGGCAATGCCACGGGTGACCTGCTTTCGGTACGTCGTCGTCAGAGGGCGGGTCGCACTCGCCTGCTCGCCTCGAGCGAGGACGGGCCGGTGCGTGGGCGACAGCGTAGCACCGGATCCCACCAGTTGGAGGTTTTATCTCGGATCGGCGGCCGACGGCGCATACTGTGGCGCCATGAGCACCGACGACGAGCCCGCCGAGGACCCCGCGAACCCTGCCGCGAGCTCCGAATCGAGCCCCGCCGGAGATCCCGCGACCTCGGCAGACCGCCCCGAAACCCCTGACGACGCCGCCGCCGGACCGGCTGGTCCGTCGGCCGCCGGGACGGCGCGTGCGCGCGGCATCGGCCGTCAGGGCTCCTACTCCAAGGGCATCGCGCGGAGGCGGGAGATCCTCGACCGCGCCATCGAGGTGTTCCGCGACCGCGGGGCCGACGGCACCTCGCTGCGCCGGATCGCCGAGGCCATCGGCGTCTCCCACGGTGCGCTGCTGCACTACTTCTCCTCCCGTGAGGAGCTGCTGGTCGCCGTCTACGAGCATGCCGAGCGCAGGCGCGACCTCGACCGGCTCGAGCGGGAAGGTCCCGCCGCCCTCGACGACGAGCTCGCCGTCGAGGTGATGGCCAATGCCGCGATGGCGAACCTCGAGGTGCCGGGGCTCGTCCAGCTCTACTCGACGCTGGTGGCGACCTCGCTGGAGAGCGAGCGCGGGCCGGCGAAGGAGTTCTTCACCGCCCGCTTCGAGAACGTTCGCGGCAGCCTCGCGACCCGCCTGCGCGAGGACCAGGCAGCCGGCCGGGTGCGAGCCGACGTCGACCCCGAGCAGATGGCGGCGCTGATCGTCGCCGCCTCGGACGGCTTGCAGATCCAATGGCTGCTCGAGCCCTCGATCCAGCTGCAGCAGACCCTCGAGCTGTTCGCGGTGCTGCTGGAGCCGTGAGGGGCTGACGGGGCAGTTCGGGGGACGCGCACCGACTACAGGAGAATCACCGATGACCAGCGGATGCGGCTGCGGCCGACGGCACGCCCTGGTGGTCCGGGGTGAAGGGCGCGGACTGGCCCCATCCGGGCGGTCGCCTCTCCGACCTCGACGGCCTCGGCGATCACCCGGCGGTGCACATCTGCTGGAACGACGCGATCGCCTACTGCGACTGGGCCGGGCGCCGACTGCCCACCGAGGCCGAATGGGAGTACGCCGTCCGCGGCGGGATCGACGGCGAAAAGAACCCCTGGGGCGATCAGGAGGTGGACGACGGATCCTGTCAATCCCGAGACCGGGCAGACCCGGGTCATGCGCGGCGGCAGCTACCTGTGCCACTTCTCCTACTGCAACCGCTACCGGAACTCCGCCCGCTCCCAGAACACCCCCGACTCCTCGATGGGAAACGGTGGCTTCCGCACCGTCGGCCGGCGGCGCGGCGAGGCGTGATCGCGACGCGGCGCACTCATCGCTCAGGGCGAGCGGGCGCCGCACGCACTGGTGGTGAGCTCGCCGTGTCGAAGTCTCGGCTCGCCATCGCCCGCTCGCTGTGCGTGATGAGGTCCAGTACGTCGAGCGACACATAGGCGCGTTGCGCCCGCCCGATCGAGATCGGGTCGAGGATGCCGTACTCCGCCAGGCGCGCCAGCGCGTTCTGGGCCGCAGTCGTCGTCACGCCGTGCACCCGTGTCACCGTGGAGGTGGTGAGCACGGGCGTGCCGGGCAGGGCATCGAGGATGGTTGACAGGGCCGAGTCCCGACGGGTGGCGCGCACCCTGCCTTCGCGGTGCCGTGCGTCGCTGATGATCCGGGCCCACTCCTCACGCAGCTCCGCGAGTCGGCGCTCCAGGTCCGCTGCCTGCTCGGCGGCGATGCGCACGGCTTGGGCGAAGGTGCTGATCCAGGCTTCGTACGCGGCGAAGACCTCGGGGGATCCCGGCCCTCCCTCGATCCGGAAGGCGCCGAGGCCGGCGATGTACTCCTCGTGGAGGGTCGCGAGCACCAAGCTCACCGGGAGGATCGCTTCCGAGGTGAGCCCGCGACGGGTGAGCACGGTGTGGATCAGTGCGCGGCCCACACGGCCGTTCCCGTCGGGGAAGGGGTGGATCGTCTCGAACTGCGCGTGGACCAGTGCGGCCTGCACGATCGGGGAATGAGCGGCGCCGGCCATGTACAGCACGAGGTCCTCGAGCAGGCTCCGCACCTGCTCCGGAGGAGGCGGTACATGCGCCGCGTCGAGGGGGTGGTAGCGCGAACCGCCGATCCAGTTCTGCGTAGTGCGCACCCCCTGCAGATCTGGGGGGTCGGTGATGAGGGAGGACTGAAGGGTCTCGAGATCGCCAATGGTCAGCGCGTCCTTCGTCGAGAGCGCGTCGGAGGCGGCCCGCACGATCGTCATGTTCCGCGCGACCTGCTGGGCCGTCTCGGTCAGGCCCCGGACGTCCTCGTCGAGCGCGAGCTCTGCCAGGGCGACGTTCCGCGGACTGGGAGTGATCCCCTCGATGTAGGACGATGCGATTGCCTCTGAGCGCAGGAGGAACCGCGAGACCAGTCCCAGATCTCCATACGAGCCACGGTTCAGTGAGCGGACCGCCCGCTCAGCCGCGGCGACCTCGGCGTCCACCGCGGGGCTGATGGCGAGGCGCATGCCCGCGAGCGCTGTGGGCGTGTAGGCGCGGTAGTCGCCCGAACGCCGATCGGAGCGAGGGATGCCGGAGTCGTGCGGGTTCTCCCAGTAGTGGCTCGAGTAGTGCCCCATGGATAGTCCCTAAGGTGGTGGGTAGAGCTCAAGGAGCCAAGGATAACCCTTAAAGTTGGATGAATGGCCGACGGGGGCCACCTTAGGAGTTATCTCGGCGCCGATCGCCGCCGAGCGACTCGGCAGCTCTCTTCGACCTCCGACATCAGTCGGCCCACGGGGTCTCTCCCATCGGGCCGCCCTGGTCCGCTGTCGGCGGCCGACCGTAGGCTGAGCCCGACGCCGGCGCTCTGACCAGCGCCTCTCCGGCGCAGACGGGCTCCGCACGACAGGCCTGTCCCGCCCACGAGATCCACGAAGAAGGTCGATCCCCACGGCCACGCCGACCCTGCGCCGCTTCGGCCCGCTCCGAGACCGCCACTCCCGCCCCTATCTGATGACCGCCGGTCTGTCGATGATGGGCGACAACATCGAGCACGTGATCACCTACTGGGTGCTGTGGGAGGTGTTCGCCTCGCCGTGGCTGGTGGGCTTCCAGGTGATCAGCCACTGGCTGCCGTTCCTGCTGTTCTCGGTGCTGTTCGGCGGTCTCGCGGAGAAGTACGACTGCCGACGCATCATCCAGATCGCCCAGGGCCTGTTCGCCTTCGTGTCCCTGAGCTGGGGCCTGCTGTTCCTGACGGGCACGCTGGAGATGTGGAGCGCCTGCGTGCTGCTGGTGCTGCACGGCTGCGCCGGGGCGCTGTGGGGCCCGGCCGAGCAGCTGATGCTGCACGACTTCGCCGAGCCCGCCGAGCTGCCGAGCGCGGTGCGGCTGAACGCGACGTTCAAGTCCCTCGGCGTGCTCGCGGGTCCGGTCGTCGGCTCGGTCCTGCTGCTGCTCCTGGGGCCGACGTGGGGGATCCTCGCCAACATCGTCTTCTACCTGCCGATGACGCTGCTGATGCTGCGCACCCCGTTCACCGGCCACTCCCGCAGCGGCTTCGTGCGCCGCGAGCGGGTCTCGATCCTGGACACCCCGCGGGTGCTGCGCACCGTCGGCAGCGACAAGGTGCTGGTGGGGATGATCGCGCTCGCCGGCCTGATCGCGGTGTGCGTCGGCGCGTCGCTGCAGGTGGCGATGCCGAACTTCGCCCAGGTGCTCGGCGCCGGGGACGAGGGCGGCCTCGGCTACGGCGCACTCCTGTTCGCCAACGGGATCGGGGGAGTGGTGGGCGGCTTCCTGCTCGAGGCCACCGGGATCCTGAAGGTCGACGTGCGCGGCGCGGTGATCGCGGCGGTGATGTTCGGGCTGACCTCGCTGATCGTCGCGACCACGACCAGCTATCCGATCGCGCTGATCGCGCTGGTGATCGGCGGCGTCGCGAACCTCGCCGCGACCGCGATCGGGCAGACGCTCGTGCAGCTGCGCGCCCCGGAGGACCAGCGCGGCCGCGTCGTCGGCGTCTACTCGATGATCGGCAGCGGCATGCGCACCGGCAACGGGATCACGATCGGCTGGCTCGGCGCTCTGCTCGGCGTCAGCGGTGCGGTCGCCGCGGGTGGGCTCGCGCTCGTGGTCGGCGCGCTGCTGATCGGCGTGCTCATCGCCCTGCAGACCCGCCGCGGCGCCCCCGCCTGACGCGGGCTCCGGCGCACCATCCGCCCGGGCGGGCGCTGGTCACCGCATCCGGCGTTCCGACTGCCGTCGGGCTCCGCGCCGCTCGACCCGACCGGTGCGGAGCACACCTTTTGTGAGCCCACGACTCATGCGGGGGCCGACATCGGTCCTCCAGGCCACAAAACCTGCGTCGTCGAGGGACTCGGCCCGGTGACCGAGCAGTCACCGCCGCGGGAGGTGCGGGTCGGTGCCCGTCGACGGGTCAGAGTCCGCGGCGGATCTGGTGGATCTTCAGCCCGGCGCCGAGGAGGATCGCGGCGGCCGCGATCCCGGCGGGGACCAGCATGTTCGACCCGGTCGCGGCGAGCGCATCGCCGCCGGAGGTCTCGGAGCCCGAACCGTCGTCGCTCGAGCCGCCATTGTCGGAGCCTGCGGGCACCTCGATCTCGGAGGCGTCGGCCGACGGGTCGATCACCGTGCGGGCCTGGTCGGGAGTCGTGCCGACCGAGCCCGAGGACACGCCGCCCGCGAACAGCTTGGTCATCAGCACCGCGAGCGCGGCCGACTGCTTCTGGTCAGCGGTCGCCTCCTGCTGGGCGGCCGGGAAGTCATTGGTTGCCGAGCCGGGCGCGGCCGGCGGCTGGGCAGGGGCGCTGCCCCTGCTCGCGGCGTTGCCGTTCGCCGACGACGCCGAGGTCTCGCCGCCCTCCTCATCACCGGGGAAGGGCTTGGTGGGGGAGCTGGAGTCAGTGGCGTTGCCGCCCTGCTGCTGCTCTTCGTCGGAGCCTGCAGTGTTGCCGGACTCGCCGTCGTTCCCGGTGTCCTGTCCCTGGTCGTCGTCGGTGGTGGAACCGCCGCCGGTGCTGGAGTCGTCCGCCGTATCGGAGTCGTTGCCGCTGGAAGCCTCGTCGTCGCCCGGATTCTGTCCGGTGTCGCCTGGCTCCTGGCCGTCATCGCCCGAGTCCGAGCCTTCGCCGCCTTGCTCTCCGCCGTCACCGGGGTCCGACGGGTCCTCGCCATCGTCACCCGAGCCGTTGTCGTCACCACCCTCGCCGCCGTCGGAGCCGCCACCCTCGCCGCCGTCGGGGTTGTCGGAGTCTCCGCCTTCGTTCTCGCCGGTGTCTTCCGAGTCCTCGCCCGCGACGGCAAATGATCCGTCGGCAACGGGGCTGCCGTTCACCTCGATCTGGTAGCGGTGGTCGCCTCCAATGGCGGCAGAGTAGGTGTAGCTGAAGCTTCCGTCTTTCCCAACGGCTACAAGCTCGGCGAGCGGCTGAGTCTCGTCGTTGATGACCGTCACTTGGGCTGGTGAGTTGATGGGGAAGCACTGGCCGATGAAGGTGACTTCGTCACCAACCTTCGGTTCGCCGGGGGTGATGGTCACCTGGGGGATGGCGTTTTCTTCACAGGCGGTCGGCTGTTCGCCGTCCCCGCCGCCATCGGACGGACCGCCCGGCGCGGCATACACAGCAGTCGGCCCGGCAGCGAACGCCGCGAGCAGCAGCAGCCCGGCAGAGGACTGGGCGACGGTACGGCGGACAGACATCGGAACCCTTCGGAGACAGTGGAGGACCAGCCATACTGTAGGAGGCGACGGCGCCCCGGGGGACCTCGACGAATTCATCCCCCGGCAAACTTTTCATGAACACCGCTGGGGTGCGCATCGGAGGAGCCTGTGATGATCCTGGAAGAATCCGGTGCTGGAACCGCCCCTGACCTGCAGGGGAGCGAGCCGCCCGAGGTCCTGTCGGAGCAGCGGGCGCACCAGATCGCCGAGGACGCCTCCGCGGTGGTGAGAGAGATCGCGACCGTCGTCGAGGGCAAGGAGGAAGTGGCCCGGATCGCGGTGCTGGTGCTCCTGGCCGGCGGGCACCTGCTGATCGAGGACATCCCCGGCGTCGGCAAGACGATGCTCGCCAAGTCCCTCTCTGCCGCGCTCGGCGCGGACCGCCACCGCATCCAGTTCACCCCCGACCTGCTGCCCGGAGACGTGACCGGTGCGAGCGTGTTCAACCAGGCCAGCGGGGAGTTCGAGTTTCGTCCCGGCGCCGTGTTCACGCAGATCCTGCTGGCCGACGAGATCAACCGCGCCTCCCCGAAGACCCAGTCCGCGCTGCTCGAGGCGATGGAGGAGCGGCAGGTCAGCGTCGACGGCACCACCTACGCGCTCGCCGAGCCGTTCATGGTCGTCGCCACCGCCAACCCCGTCGAGATGGAGGGCACCTACCGCCTCCCCGAGGCGCAGCGCGACCGCTTCCTCGCGCAGACCTCGATGGGCTATCCCGTCGCCTCCGCCGAGGCGCGGATGCTCGAGGCGCAGGCCGGGCCCGTGGCCGAGGGGGACCGGGACGTGGTCGACGCGGTCCGCCGGCGCACCAGCCCCGAGCGGATCGCCGACCAGGTGCGGGCGGTGCGCAGCGTCTACGCCTCGCCCGTGATCCTGCAGTACGTGGTGCGCCTGGCGGAGGCGACCCGCTCCCACCCCCAGGTCACCCTCGGCGCCTCGCCCCGCGCGGCCGTGCACCTGGTGCGCGCGGCGAAGGCGAACGCCGCGCTCGCCGCCCGCACCTTCGTCACCCCCCAGGACATCGCCGACGTCATCTTCCCCGTCTGGCGCCACCGGCTCCACCTGACCCCGCAGGCGCTCTCCCGCGGCGCGAGCGCCGGGGAGCTCGTGGACCAGGTCCTGCGCAGCACCCCGCAGACGTGAGGGGCCGCGCACGCACGATCCTCCGCCCCACCGGGCGGGGCGTCGTCGTGCTCGTGGCCTGCGCGGCGCTGTGGCTGCTGGGCGACCTCACCCGCATCGAGCCCGCCCGGCAGCTCGCCGCCGGCCTCGTGCTGGTCCTCGTTGTCGGCGTGATCGGGATCCTCGTCGCCGGCCGCGGCATCTCCCCGCGGCGCCGGGTCGTGGACGACGCGGTGCCCGTCGGCGGCTCCGCCCGCGTGATGCTCGAGATGCAGGACCGGCCGTGGATCACCGTGGTGCCGCTCGGCCGCGGGGTGGTGCGCGAGCACCTTCCGGAGGAGCTCGGCGGCCAGGGCGACCTACCTCTGGCGAGGCGGATGCCGCACGTGCTGCGCGTGAGTCGGCGCGGCGGCCATGCGCTGGGCCCGTACTCGGTCCTGGTGCGCGACGTGTTCGGGCTGTTCCACCTCCGCCGCACCGTCGAGGACGGGCTGCGGATCACCGGCCTGCCCGTGGTGGCCGAGATGTCGACCGCTGCGGAGCGCTCGACCGGCATCGCCGACAGTGCGGTGGCCGGCGCGGCGCCCGTCGCGGGAGTGGGGGAGATCGGCCCGATCGCCCGCCCCTACGCCACCGGCGACGACATCCGCCGCATCCACTGGCGGGCCAGCGCCCGCACCGGCACGCTGATGACCCGCGAGGACGAGCCGACCGCGGGCCGCAGCGCCGTGGTCGTGCTGGACACGACCCGGAGGGACGGGCTCGGGGGGCAGGTCGAGGAGGCGCTCGTCTCCCATGCCGCGACCGTGCTGGACTCCCTGGGCCGGAACGGCTGGGAGGTGCGGATCGTGGACGCCTCGGGCGACGAGATCACCCGTACCCAGCGCCGACGCGGCGTTCCCGGCCCGTCCCTGCTGGGTGGGGAGGTCGACGCGCTCGAGCGCCGCACCTCCCTCCTCGCGCTCGCGGAGGTCGACTTCGACGACGACGAGCAGGACGGCGTGGGCCGCGACCACGCCGCCGGCCATGCCGAGCTCGCCATCGCGCTCGGCCCCGACCTGGGCGAGCCCTTCGCCGGCCTCGAGCTGGACCGCTTCGCCGGCCGCGCCACCCGCCGCACCGCGATCGCGCTGGAGGCGGCGCTGCCCGAGGGGGAGCCCGAGACGCCCCGTCGAGCCCGCCGCATCGGCCCCGCCGACGGCGACGACTTCGGCCACGCCCACGAGCAGCACGCCGAGCAGCTCGCCGCTGCGCGCGCCCAGCGGCCGCCGCGCCGCTCGCGCCTGGGCACCTGGGCCCTCGTGCGCGGCTCCTCCGCCGACACCCTCGACGACCTGCTCACCACCGCCGTGGAGGAGCAGCGATGAGCCCGCTGATGGGCCGCCCCTCCCTCGAGGGCCCCCACCTCACCGGCCGCGCCCTGCTGCTCCTGATCGCGCTGCTGCTCGCCGCCGCGCCCACCTCCCAGCTGCTGGCCGGCACCTTCTGGCTGGTGCTGACCCTGACCGGCGCCGCCCCCGTGATCCTCGGCGGGATCGTGCTGCGCCACCTGCTCTCCCGCACCGTGCTGGTGCCGCTGCTCCAGCTGGGCCTGATCTGCGTGCTGATGCTCGTCGTCGAGACGGCGCAGGGGCTCGCCCCGTGGTCCGACGGGCCGGTCGCGGTCCTCGCCGCCCAGCCCGAGGTGCTGCGGCGGGGAATCCAGGAGCTTGCGTCCGGCCTGCCGCCGCTGGTGCTCGGCGCGCCCGGGACCGTGATCATCGTCGTGCTCGTCGCGCTGCTCGCCCTGCTGCTGGACCTGCTGTTCCTCGACCTCGGCTGGCACACCCCCACCGCCCTGCTGCTGATGGGCACCGTGCTGGTGCCCGCGCTGCAGCAGCCCTCGGGCGGGGCGTGGTGGCAGGTGGCCGCGCCGGTCGCCGCCGGCGCCGCCGTCCTCGCCGTCCGCACCGTCCACGGGGACCCCCGCTATCTCGAGGGGGACCGCCGCCCGCAGGCCGGACCCGTCCCCGCTCCGGGCCGCACCCTCGGCGCCGCGGTGCTGTGCATCGTGCTCGTCGCCGCCGGCGCCCCCGTGCTCGGCGCGGCCCTGCCCCAGCTGGTCCCGCCGCGGATCGCGCTGAACGTCGACGTGCTGAACCGCTGGCAGGACCCCGACACCCCGCAGCTCGGCCCCGTCATGATCGACGACGACGTCTCGGTGCGCCGCTCCCTGCTCGAACAGTCCGACACCGAGGTGCTGCGCTTTACCACCACCGCCGAGGACCCCTCCTACCTGCGCCTGCGCACCCTGAACCGCTTCGACGGGGAGACCTTCCACGCCGACGACGAGGAGGAGCCGGACCTCGTCTCCTCCTTCTCCGACGCCCGCGACGACGGCAGGGCGGTCAGCGGCGGCACGGGCGATCTCGAGGAGACCGACGTAGAGGTGATGAGCCTGGGCGGGGACCGGCTGCCGATGCCGGAGAACGTGCGCGAGGTGAGCTCCCCGACCCCGGCGCTGGAGCGTGCGCTCACCCTCCGCTCGGTCGACGGCGAGGCGGAGCTCGAGTTCGTCCCCGAGGGCCTGACCGGGCAGCAGTACACCGTGCTCTCCGAGCCGCGCTCCTCCACCCCTGAGCAGCTGCGCGCCGTCACGCCCGCCGCGGCGAGCGCCCCCTTCGACACCGGCTACACCGACCGCGCCGAGGTGCCGCAGGTCGCGGCCGACCTCGCCGAGCAGCTCGTCCAAGACGCCGGGGCGGAGAACGGCTTCGACGCGGCCGTCGCCTTCCAGGACTACTTCCGCACCGCCTTCGCCTACTCCCTCACCGTGAACACCCCTCCGGGGGAGGACCCGCTGGAGTCCTTCCTCGAGGACCGCATCGGCTACTGCGAGCAGTTCGCCTCGACCTTCGCGCTGATGATGACCGCGCAGGGGTATCCCACACGGGTCGTCATCGGCTTCACCGCCGGGGACTCCGACGGGGACGAGCGCACCGTCAGCGCCCGCAACGCCCATGCCTGGCCCGAGGTGTGGTTCGGCCCCGAGCACGGCTGGGTCCAGTTCGAGCCCACCCCCGCCGCCGCGAACAACGGCGTGCGCACCCCCGAGGTCACCGACCTCTCCGCGAGCGAGGAGGACGTCGAGACCACCGAGACGACCCCCGACACCCCGACCGCCGACGAGGAGAGCGCGAGCAGCGAGGAGGGCACCACCGAGGAGCAGAGCAGCGCGAGCACCGAGGAGGACGAGACCGCCGAGCAGGGCCCCTCACCGGAGACGGTCCAGCGCATCGAGTGGGGCACCGTCAGCGTGCTCGGCCTCGGCGCGCTCCTGGCCGCCGCCGCGGCCGCCGTGGTGCTGGTGATCCGGCGCCGACGGATCCGCTCCCGCGAGGAGCGCTGGGCGGCGCTCGGCGGCGGAGCGGGGGAGCGCGGCGCAGGAGACGGCGGGAGCGGAGAGCCCGCTGCGGAGAGCAGGGACGGCCCGTCCGGTGCGGCGAGCGACGGCTCCGTCGCCGCGCTCGAGGCCGAGCGGCTGCGTCGCGCCGCCGGCGAGCTGGCCTGGTCGGAGCTGACCCACGAGCTCGAGGTGCGGGCGACGGCGATCCGCTGGCTGGGCCTCACCGGGGCCTGGGGGAGGCCGCCGACGCGCCTCGCGATGGACCCGGCGCTGCCCCCGCACCGCGCCGTCGAACAGCTGCTGGACCGCATCGCGGAGGGCACGCCCGAGGTCACCGCCGAGGACCGCGCCGCCGCCGCCCGCCTCGCCGACGCCTATACGGCCGCTGCCTACGCCGCACCGCTGCCCGCATCGGCCACGGTCTCCGCGCCGAGCGGCACCGCATCATCGAGCGACGACGCCGCCGGCGGGACGGCGCAGCATCCCCTGCGCCGCGACGCCGACCGCATCGTCGAGCTCATCCGCACCGCACGCTGAGCCGGGCCCCCGACGCTCCCGCTCTCACCGAGACCCGGGTGACGGCTAAGTCATGTGCAGCCCTGTTCCGCACCGGGAACAGGGCTGCACATGATCTCTGGGTGACCCCAGATGGGGCGCGGCGTGACGCCCCGCCGGATCAGTCCTGGGAAGGGGCGGCGACGTCGGCCGCGCCGGGAGCTTCCTCGGCCGCCGCCCGGTTCTCCCGCGCCCCGGCATTCAGACCGAAGAGGCGGTTCGGGGCCTGCTCCTCGAAGATCCTCGCCGCGCGCAGCGAGTCGACCTCGCCCACCACGGGGTTCGGCTGGTGGGTGCCGCGGGTGCCTCCGTACAGCGAGATGAGGTTCATCGCGACGGCGCGCTGGTTGCGGTGGCCGAGCATCTTCGTGATGTGCACGCCGAGCCAGGCTGCCCAGCCGAGCGATCCGGAGAGCCCGCCGAGCACCGGCATCTCCGCGATCGCGGCGTGGCGGCCGATCGTGGCCATCGTGCCGAGGTTCGTGTACGAGAACTTCGGGCGCGCCTTTCCCTCGACGTCGGCGGCGATGGACTTCGCGACGGCCGCGCCGGTCTGGATCGCGGGCTGCGCGAGCTGGGGGAGGGCCTCGTCCTGGGCGGCGACGTCGCCGGCGGCGTACACCCCCGGCATGCCCTTGACCTGCAGATGGTCGTCCACGGCGATGCGGCCGCGCCTGTCCTGCGGCAGGCCCCACCGGGAGACCGTCTCGGGGATCGCGACGCCGGCGGCCCAGATCGTGATGTCGGACTCGAGGATCGAACCGTCGTCGAGGATCACGTGGTCGTAGCCGACCTCCTTCACGCCGTGGCCGAGGCGCAGCACGACCCCGCGGTCGCGCAGCTCGTCGGCGGCGTACTGGCGGTACTTGTCGCTGAACTCCTTGAGCAGCTCGTCGCCGCGCTGCAGCACCGTGAGCTGCAGGGTCCCCGGATCCATCTCGGGATAGAGGATGTCCAGCTCCTGCATGCGGAAGTCCGCCAGGGCGCCGGCGATCTCCACGCCCGTCGGCCCGCCGCCGACGATGCAGACGTGGAGCTTGTCGTGGGTGACGCCGGCCTCGCGGCTGGAGCGCTCGAGCTCGGAGAAGACCCGGTCGCGGATGGCGAGGGCCTGCGCGCGCGTGTACATCGGCATCGCGTGCTCCTCGGCGCCGGGGGTGCCGAAGTAGGTGGTGGTCGCGCCGTTTGCGAGCACGAGGTAGTCGTAGGAGAGCTCCTGATCGCCGCGCTGGCCCTCGTTGAGCGTGACGACCTTCCGCTCGGGGTCGACGCCGACCACCTCGCCCTGGCGATAGCGCATGTTGGGGACCTTCAACGAGAGGCCGCGCAGGAACATGGTGACGTCGCCCGGGTTCAGACCAGCGGTCGCCACCTGGTACAGCAACGGCTGGAAGGTCTTGTAGACGTTGCGGTCGATCAGGGTGACGCGCACGCGGGCGTCGCGCAGGCCCAGCACGGCGTTAGCACCGGCGAATCCACCGCCCACGATGACCACGTGGGGCCAGCTCGCGCCGTCCTTCGCGGGGACCGTGGGACGGCGGGTGAGGAAGGGCAGCGACATGGGAAGGACTCCTAGGGGCGACGCATCGGCCGACGGGGCGCGGCGGTGGCCGGCCGGGTCGTGCACCGCGTCTGATCGAGAGGGAGAGCGGCGGAGTGAGCGGGCTTCGGGCGGAGGCGGGATGTCCGTCGGCCGGTCCGAGATCGTCGGGCCGATGCCGCAATGCGGGCGACCCGGTCCGTCCAGAGTCCTCACCGATGCTACCCATTTCCCCGCCCGACAGCACGGCCGAGCGCCGCACAGGTCGTCACGACTCACATCCTGCCCGGAGCTCTCGGCGGCCGCGGTCTCTCTGCTCGACACCGCCGACGACGGGCACGCAGCGGTCTCCGCCGTTGGCAAAGGGTTCGTCAAGCACGGCAACGATGCAGGTCAAGAAGCCAGCGCAGAGGGGCGGAGTTGATGAACTTTCGGTGACGGCTCGATACCGGTTCCGGGAAAACCGGTTCTAGAGCTTCCCGATGGGGTGAGATGACATGGCGCACACGTGCGCCCTCCTCGACTCCGCCTCGTCCCCGGGAGCCTCCTCCATGCGTGTCCACCCCGCCCGCCGCGCCGTCCGCGGTGCGACCGTCGGCCTCGGCGCCGCCGCCCTCGCCGTCTCCGGCGCCCTCGTCCCGATGGGCGCGGTCGCCGCCGAGCCCGGCCAGCAGATCACCCTGATGGGCTTCAACGACTTCCACGGCGCGCTCGGCGGCGCCTCGGCCCTGGCCTGCCAGGTCGAGACCGTGCGGGCGGAGAGCGACACCTCGTTCCTCTTCTCCGCCGGCGACAACGTGGGCGGCTCCGCCTTCGAGTCCGCGGTGCAGAACGACGAGCCGACGATCGACGTGCTCAACGCCCTCGGCGTCGACGCGACCGCGATCGGCAACCACGAGTACGACCAGGGGCAGGACGACCTCTTCGATCGCATCGAGCCGCGCACCGAGTTCGCCGACCTCGCCGCGAACGTCTACGACGCCGAGGGCAATCGGGCGCATGACGCATACCAGATCGTCGAGCGCGACGGCGTGAAGGTCGCCGTGATCGGCGCTGTCACCACGAAGACCGTCGGCAAGGTCAGCCCCGCCGCGATCGAGGGGCTCGAGTTCGGCGATCCCGTCGACGCGGTCAACGACGTGATGGACGAGCTCGAGGCCGAGGGCGTCGAGTACGACGCCGCGGTCGCGCTCTACCACGAGGGCGCCTCCGGCAGCGGCGAGCCCGGTGCCGCCCCCTCGAACAGCGATCCGATCTTCGAGAAGATCGTCTCCGAGACCGATCCCGAGGTCGACGCGATCTTCAACGGCGACTCGCACCGCACCTATGCCTACCAGGCCCCGGTCCCCGGCCAGGAGGGCGAGACCCGCCCGATCCTCCAGACCGGATCGAGCGCCGCGAACCTCGGAACCGTCACGCTGCAGCGCGGCGAGGGCGAGGACACCGACTGGGACGTCGCCGTCGAGCCGGCGCTGCGCCCCACCGGCGAGGAGTGCGGCACCACCACCGACGTCACCACCGAGGTCACCTCGATCGCGCAGACCGCGATCGACGAGGCCGCCGTCGTCGGCGCCGAGCCCGTCGGCTCGATCGCCGGTGACATCACCACCTCGTGGGACGACTCCAAGGCCTCGTACACCGATGGCGTGCGCGTCGCGAACGACCCGGTCACCAACCAGGCCACCACCAAGGGCGACAACCGCTTCCGCCACTCCGCGGCCGGCAACATGCTCGCCGACTCCATGAAGTGGTACCTCGAGGACGCGGGCCTGGACGGGGAGAACGAGGTCATCGGGTTCATGAATCCCGGCGGCATCCGCGCCGAGCTGTGGGACGCCTCCTCGCCCACCGGCGAGGGCGACGGCGTGGTCACCTACGCCGAGGCGAACGGCATGGTGCCCTTCGGCAACACCCTGAATTCCGGCGAGGTCTCCGGCGCCCAGTTCGCCCAGATGCTCGAGGAGCAGTGGCAGCGCACGGCCGACGGCGGCGGCGTGGACGAGGGCGACGAGTCCTTCCTCGCCTTCTCCGTCTCCGAGAACGTCGAGTACGCCTTCGACAGCAGCGCCCCGCAGGACGAGCGGGTCTTCGACGTGCGCGTGAACGGCGAGCCGATCGACCCCGAGGGGACCTACACGATCGTCACCGCGAGCTTCCTCTTCGAGGGCGGCGACAACATGTGGGCGCTCTCCGAGGCGCAGGACGTGCGTGACACCGGCGTGCTGGACCGCGACGCGTTCATCTCCTATCTCGAGGCGAACCCCGAGCTCGAGCCCGACTACTCGCAGCGCCAGATCGACGTGCAGTTCCTCGAGGGCGATGACGAGCGCTCCCCGACGCTGCTCCTCTCCGGCCTCGAGTCCCAGAGCCTCGGCGCCCCCGAGATCACCTCGGTGACCGTCGACGCGGGGGAGTACGGCACCTTCGAGGCGCCCTACGGCCCCGTCGAGGCCGCCGCCGACGGCGAGCAGCCCTCCACCATGGCCGCCTCGGACGGCCTCGCCGCCGAGGTCACGCTCACCGACTGGTACTGCGAGGTCCCGGCGGACACCGCCGAGGGCACCGTCGTCCCGCTGACCATCACCGCCGTCCCTGAGACCGGCACCGAGATCGTCTTCGACACCTACACCGAGATCACCGGCGACGCCCCCGAGGGATGCGACGACGACGGCTCGACCACCCCGCCCCCGGGCGACGGCGACGACGGGGACGACACCACCACCCCGCCACCCGGTGACGACGAGGGCGACGACCAGGGCTCGGATGATGACCAGGGCTCAGATGACGACCAGGGCGCGGGCGACGACCAGGGTTCTGACGACCAGGGCTCTGACGACCAGGGTTCTGACGACCAGGGCTCTGACGACCAGGGCTCTGACGACCAGGGTTCTGACGACCAGGGCTCTGACGACCAGGGTTCTGACGACCAGGGCTCGGAAGACAGCCAGGGCACCAGTACCGGCGGCTCCACCGGGGCAGGCGCCTCCTCCGGCAGCTCCACCACGGGCGACCCCGTCGGCGACGCCCCCACCACCGCTGACGGCCGCTCCGCCCTCGCCCGCACCGGCACGAACGCGGGCGTCCTCGCCGCGATCGCCGGCGCGCTGACCCTCACAGGAGCGGGCGCGATCGCCCTTCGACATCGCGTCGGCCGACGCTGATGAGCTCCTGATCACGGAGGGGCCGGACCTCCTCGGAGATCCGGCCCCTCCTCTCCTGTCCGCCCCTCGACCCACCGCCAACCCGCCTTCCTCTCCCCGCCCCTCCCACCAAGGAGAACCGCATGTCACCGCGCACCATGGGCGACGCCCTCCGCCTCCGCTTCACGCGGGTCGGGGTGGCCGTCGCCGCTCTCGCCCTCGGAGCCTCCGCCCTGCCCGGCCTCACCCCCGCCGCCGACGCCGCCGTCGTCGCCCCGGGCGACCTGCAGATCAACGAGATCTACGGCGGCGGCGGCAACTCCGGCTCGACCTTCACCCACGACTTCGTCGAGCTCGTGAACACCTCCGACGAGCCGATCGACCTCGCCGGCTGGTCCCTCCAGTACGCCTCCGCGACCGGCACCTTCAACTCGTCGGGCGTGCTCGCCCTCGAGGGCACCGTCCCCGCCGGCGGCACCTTCCTGATCCAGCTCGCGAGGGGCTCCGGCGGCACCGAGGCGCTGCCCGAGCCGGACCTCACCGGCACCACCGCCGTCTCCGGCAGCCAGGGCGTCTTCGCCCTCTCGGACTCCGACGGCCGCCTGGTCTGCACCGGTGCGACCTGCGCCGATGACCCCGCCGTCGTCGACCTCGTCGGCTGGGGCGGCGCGACCACCTTCTCCGGCGCCGCGCCCGCCCCGCGCACCACGAACGCGACCTCCATTGCGCGCGTCGCCGCGACCGGAGAGAACTCCACCGACTTCGTCGCCGGCGACCCGACGCCCACCCCGTCGGGCGGCAGCACCGATCCCGAGGAGCCGGAGGAGCCCGGCGAGACGGTCGAGGCGAGCATCGCCGAGATCCAGGGCACCGGCGCGCAGAGCCCGATGGTCGGGAAGAACGTGGTCACCGAGGGCGTGGTCACCGCGGTCTACGCGACCGGCGGCCTGAACGGCTACGTCATCCAGACCGGCGGCACCGGCGGTGCGCTGGACTTCTCCACGCACACCGGCTCCACCGCCGTGTTCGTGCACTCCCCGGAGATCGCCTCCCAGGTCGCGATCGGCAACTCGGTGCGCGTGACCGGCGAGGTCTCCGAGTACTACGACTCCACCCAGATCTCCGTCGGCGCCGAGGGCCTCGAGCAGCTCGATCAGGCGCTCGAGCCCGTGGAGCCGGCGACCCTCGCCGGTGGCTTCCCCACCGAGGAGGCGCAGCGCGAGAGCATCGAGCACATGCTCTACCTGCCCGGCGCGGAGGAGTTCACCGTCACCGACGTGTACAGCACCAACCGCTTCGGCGAGGTGGGCCTCGCGATCGGCGACCAGCCGCTGCAGCAGGCCGGTGACATCATGCGCCCCGGCGCGGAGGCCACCGCCTACTACGAGAGCCGCGATGCGCTCAAGGTGCTGCTGGACGACGGCCGCACCACGAACTTCCAGAACAACTCCACCCAGCCGATCAGCTGGCTGACCACCGAGGAGCCCGTCCGGGTCGGGGCCACCCCCTCCTTCACCGAGCCCGTCGTGGTCGCCTACTCCTTCGACCAGTGGCGCCTGAACACCACCACCCCGTGGGAGTCGGCCTCGACCGACGGCGTCGACTTCGAGAACACCCGCCAGGACACGCCCGACCCCGTCGGCGGTGACCTGCAGGTCAGCACCTTCAACGTGCTGAACTACTTCACCACCCTCGGCGAGGACACCCCCGGCTGCGAGCCCTATACCGACATCGACGGCAACGGCACCACCGTGCGCGGCGGCTGCGATCTGCGCGGCGCGTGGGGCGCCGACGACCTCGAGCGCCAGCAGTCCAAGATCGTCGACGCGATCTCCGGCACCGGCGCCGACGTGGTGGGCCTGACCGAGATCGAGAACTCGGCCCGCCTCGGGGAGGAGGCCGACGAGGCCACCGCCACCCTCGTCGCCGCGCTGAACGAGAAGGACGGCGAGGGCACCTGGGCCTACGTCCCCACCGGTGAGGCCTACGCCGCGCAGGGTCTGGACGGCGGCCAGGACGTGATCACCAACGCGATCATCTTCAAGCCTGCCGAGGTGCGCCCCGAGGGGCAGATGCAGATCCTCGCCGACGACCCCGCCTTCGACAACGCCCGCGAGCCGCTCGGCCAGGTGTTCGTGCCGATCGACGGCGGCGGTGCCCAGCAGGTCGAGGGCGAGCCGTTCTTCTTCACCATCAACCACTTCAAGTCCAAGGGCTCGGCCGACGCCGAGGACTCCGGCCTCCCGGCCGACCCGGTCCAGGGCAACGCCCGCACCTCCCGCCTCCAGCAGGCCGAGGCGCTGCTGACCTGGGGAGAGCAGACCGCGGCGGAGCTCGGCGTCGAGGACGTCCTGCACGGCGGCGATTTCAACTCCTACACCCAGGAGGAGCCGCTGCAGAAGTTCTACGAGCAGGGCTTCGTCAACCTCGGCGAGACCCACGACCCGGAGGGCTGGTCCTACAGCTTCGGCGGCATGGTCGGCTCGCTCGACCACGTCATCGCCTCCCCGTCGGCCGCCGAGCGCGTCACCGGCGCGACCGACTGGCAGATCAACGGCCCCGAGTCGGTGATGGCCCAGTACGGCCGGTACAACAACAACGCGGTGAACCTCTACGAGGAGGGCGCCTTCGCGTCCTCCGACCACGACCCGATGATCGTGGGCCTGGACGCCGGGTACGAGGCGGCGCCGACGCTCCCGGACTTCACCGACGTGCGACCCACCCACGAGCACTACGACGAGATCATGTGGGCGGCCGGCAGCGGCATCGTCCCCGGTGGAGAGGACGGCACCTTCCGTCCCACCCGCGCCGCGGACCGCGTCACCCTCGCCGCGGCCCTGTACGAGCTGGCGGGCCGTCCCGAGGTGGAGGTCCCCGCGAGCTCGCCGTTCAAGGACGTGAAGGCCGATCACCCGCACTACGAGGCGATGCTGTGGGCCGAGTCCGAGGGCGTGCTCACCGTCAACAAGGGCGGCGCGTTCCGCCCGAGCGCGGCGCTGAGCCGGGGCATGGTCGCCGAGGCGCTGTACGCCGCGGCCGGCTCGCCCGCGGCAGGCTCGCCGAGCGGTGACGTGCAGGCCGACGCGATCGCGTGGCTGCAGGCCGAGGGCCTCGACGAGGGCATCGTGGACGGGGACGACCTCCGCCCGAACTCCCGCGTCGACCGCGCCGAGACCGCCGCCTGGCTGTACCGTTTGGACCGCCTGTGAGCGCGGGGGCGGTGCCCGCCGCACTCTCCCGCCGCCTCGGACTGCGCGACGCGGTGGTGATCGGCCTCGCCTCGATGATCGGGGCCGGTGCCTTCGTCTCCCTCGGCGCCGCCCAGGACCTCGCCGGATCGCTCGCCCCGGCGGCGGTGCTGGTCGCCGCCGTGGTCGCGCTGTGCAATGCGACCTCGACCGCGCAGCTCGCCGCCCAGCACCCCGCCGCGGGCGGCACCTACCACTACGGCCGCGAGCGACTCGGACCGTGGTGGGGGTTCCTCGCCGGCTGGTGCTTCGTGATCGGCAAGACCGCCTCCTGCGCCGCGATGGCGCTGGTCGTCGCCGCGTATCTCGTGCCCGAGCCGCTCCAGCGACCCGTCGCGGCGCTCCTGGTCGTGGTGCTGACGGCCGTGAACCTGGTCGGCATCACCCGCACCGCGGTGCTCGCCCGGGTGCTGGTCACGGTCGCGCTCGCCGCGCTCGTGCTGACCGGGGTGCGGCTGCTCGCCGGGGTCGTGGCGGGCGGGCCGACGGGAGGCGCGGGCGACGGGGCCGGTGCCGGGTTGTGGGAGGTGCCCGGTCCCCTCGCCGGGCAGGCCGTCGGGCTATGGGACGGCGGGCTCGCGGCCGTCGCCGGTGCGGGGGAGGGCGGCGCGCTCGGCATCGTCCTCGCCCTCGCGCAGGCCGCGGCGCTGATGTTCTTCGCCTTCGCCGGCTACGCCCGAGTGGCGACCCTCGGCGAGGAGGTCGTCGCACCGCGCCGCACCATCCCCCGCGCGATCCTGCTCGCGCTCGCCGCGGTCGGCGCGCTCTACCTGGTGCTGTCGGTGATCCTCGTGCTGGTGGGTCCGGCGCCGGGCGAGCAGGGCTGGGGCCCGGCGCCCTTCCGTGCGGCGCTGGACGCCGTCGGCGCGGGCGGGGTCTGGGTCGTGGTGGTGACCATCGGCGCGGTCGCGGCGGCCTCCGGTGCGCTCCTCGCCCTGGTCGCAGGCATCTCCCGCACCGTGCTCGCCATGGCGCGCGAGCGGGACCTGCCGCCCGTGCTCGCGCACGTCAGCGAGCGGTACTCGGTCCCGCAGCGGGCGGAGGCCGCGGCCGGCATCGCGGTGGTGCTGCTCGTGCTGCTCGCCTCCGACGTGCTGGTCGCGATCGCCGCCTCGTCCTTCGGCGTGCTGCTCTACTACGCGGTCGCGAACCTCGCCGCGCTCACCCAGACCGGGCAGTGGCGGCTGTTCCCGAAGGGGATGCAGTGGCTCGGCCTCGCCGGCTGCGTGCTGCTCGTCGCCGCGCTGCCCGGTCGCACGATCGTGGCGGGCCTGGTGCTCGTCGCCGTCGGCCTCGCCTACCGCGGCCTCGTGCTCGCCGCGCGACGCCGCTGACCGGCGCTGCCGCCGCGCCGCACCGCGCCGCACCGTGCTGCCCTGCCCGCCGCTCCGCCTCCCGGCGGCCCGGAAGCACCGAGTTGTTCGACGTCCGGTACCACTTTTCTGGTACCGGAGGTCGAACAACTGCTCGACCTCCCTCGGGCCGCCGAGTTCGTCGACGCGCGGTACCACTTTTCTGGTACTGGAGGTCGAACAACTGGCCGGGTGTGGCCTGCAAGGCGGCGGGCATCGCGGAGCAGGGCGGGCAGAGCGGAACAGGGCCGGGCCGGGTCGGGCCGCCGCCGGCCTCCTTGTCGCATAAGAGTTGACTTATATGACCGCGACGGTGGAGCATGGGCGCATGCACGCGCTCGACGTCCTCGGCGACCCGGTGCGGCGGCGGATCCTCGAGCTCCTCGCCGACGACGGGGAGCTCGGCGCGGGCGAGATCGGCGAGATCGTGCAGCAGGAGTTCGGGATCAGCCAGCCGGCCGTCTCCCAGCACCTGCGCGTCCTGCGCGAGCACGGCTTCGCCACCGTTCGGCCGGAGGGCCGACGCCGCCTCTACGCCCTCGACCCCCGCGGCCCGCGCGAGGCGAGGGAGTGGCTGACCCCGTTCGAGCGGTTCTGGCTGCCGAAGCTCGACGCTCTCGGCACCGAGCTCGCCCGAGGCAAGCGTGGGCGTCGCCTCGCCGCCGAGCGCGCTGAGACCTCCGGCCCCGCCGCCGACTCCACCGACACTGCGACGACGGGCACCCCGCCCGCCCACACCGACCCTGCGACGGGCACCCCGCCCGCCGCGACGACCCCCACCACCGAGAAGGAGACCTGACATGGTCGACGTCCCCGCCCAGCTGCAGTCAGTCACCCGCGCCTATCGCACCGAGGAGCGCGACGGCGAGCAGATGCACGTCCAGTCCCTCGAGCAGACCTACCCCGCCGCCCTCGCCGACGTGTGGGAGGCCGTCACCTCGGCCGAGCGCATCCAGCGCTGGTTCCTGCCGGTCAGCGGCGACCTCCGCCTCGGCGGCCGCTACCAGTTCGAGGGCAACGCGGGCGGCGAGATCACCGTCTGCGAGCCGCCGTCGGACGGTGCCGCCGAGTTCTCCGCGACCTGGGAGGCCATGGGCTCCGTGTCGTGGCTGACTGTGCGCCTGGCCGAGGTCGACGGCGAGCGCACCAGCTTCGAGCTCGAGCACAGCAGCCGCGTCGCCGACGTCCCCGCCGAGATGTGGGAGACCTTCGGCCCGGGCGCGACCGGGGTCGGCTGGGACGGCGGCCTGCTGGGTCTCTCGCTCCACCTCGGCGGTGTGGAGGGCTCGCTCTCCCCGGCCGAGGCGGAGGCCTGGGCGGGCACCGACGAGGGCCGCTCCTTCTACCGCGGCGCCGCCGATGGCTGGGCCGTCGCGCACGCTGCTTCCGGCGCGGATCCCGCCGTCGCCCAGCAGCGGGCCGACGCGACCTACGGCTTCTACACCGGCACCGAGGCCTGATCCGCGGAGCCCTGCTCAGACCGCCCGGGCGATCACCACGAACTCCCTGCCCGGGCGGTCCGGCGCGTCCCGGCAGCGTTCCGCAGCGGTCACACGAACGAGGTCCAGGTGGTCTCGGCGTCGATCAGCCAGTGGTTGCGCAGGGTGAGCGCGCGCTCGACCGCGGCCAGCACACCGGCGACGGTGACCGTGACGTTCAGCCAGGCGGGCAGCTGGATCGGCGAGGTGAAGGTCCCGACCCGCTCGGCGACCGGCGGGATGCTCGTGATCAACTCCGCGGCCTGCGGCACCATCAGCACCAGCCCGATCAGCAGCACCACGATCGCCATCGCGCCGAGCATGCGGCTCGCGCCCGGGTGGCGCCGGCCGAAGCGGGCGCGCAGTCCCTCGAGCGAGCGGGGGTGCGGGCGCAGGGTCCTGGCCGGGCCGTCGTCCGAGGGGACGAGGTGCATCCGGGAGAGGCCGTAGCTGCCGATCGCGACCTCGACCGTCCCTCCCGGCACCTCGAAGGCGACCGGCGAGTTCGCGATGTGGAGCTGTCGGCCGTCGCGGTAGATCGCGATCGGCGCGTGCCGCGCGCCCTCGGCGATCTTCCCGCCCTCGAGCTCGGTGGCCAGATAGCGCACGTCCACGATGTACGACGCCTCGCGGCCTGCCCTGTCATCGGGGTCCAGGGCGAACTGGGTGCGGGTGAGCGTCTGCCACCAGCGCAGATCCTTCAGCGCGCTGCCGTCGCCGGGCTTGGCGCGACCGAGCTGTCGCTGTCGGCGCAGTCGCTGGAACATGGTCCTCCCGGGGCCGTGGGGCGTCGATGGCCTCCATCCCATCGGACTCGGCGCACCGGACGCCAGTGCGATCTGTCATCTCCTCCGAAGGGAGGAGCTGCGCCGACGGGGAAGGGAGAGGATTCGGCTCAGCCGGCGCGCATCTCCCGCGGCAGCTCCTCGAGCAGCCGCAGCCACAGCTCCGAGGCGGCCGGGTAGCTCGGCACCGCATGGCGCAGCACGTGCACCGGCACCGCGCCGACGATCGCGATCGTCGCGGCGTGCAACAGCTCGGAGGCCTCGGGGCCGACGAACGTGGCACCCACCAGGGTGCGGGTCTCCAGGTCGACGACGATCTGCGCGGTGCCGGTGACGTCGTCGCGCAGCAGCGCGGAGCCGGCCGCCCCGCCGAAGGGCACCTGCGCGGTCGCCACCCGGTGTCCGGCCTTGCGGGCCTCCGCCTCGGTGAGGCCGACGGCCGCGACCTGCGGATCCGTGAACACGACCTGCGGCACCGGCACCTGGTCAGGCACCGGCTCCGCCGCCTCCCCGGTCGCGGCGGCGAGGATCCGCTGCCCGATCACGCGGGCGCGGTACTTCCCCCAGTGGGTCAGCTGCGCCTCCCCGCTCGCATCGCCCACCGCGTGCAGCCAGTCCGGCAGCGTCCCGTCGCCGGTGACGTCCTCGGGGAACAGACCGACGGTCTCGAGGCCCACGTTGTCCAGCCGCGGATGGCGCCCGGTCGCGACGAGGACCTCGTCGGCCTCGAGGGTGTCGCGACGGCCGTCGGACTCGACCTCGAGCCTCACCCGCCCGCCGTGCACACGTCCCAGCCCCGTCTCCCGGGCGTCCTCGCGCGATCCGGAGAGCACGGAGGCCCCCAGACGCACGTCGACGCCGAGGCCCCGCAGCGCCTCGAGCACGTGCTCGCCGGCGAACGGCTCCAGTCCTCGCAGCAGCGCGTCCCCGCGCGCCAGCATCGTGACCCGGGTGCCGAGCGCGGCCATCCAGGTCGCGGCCTCGACCGCGACCACGCCGCCGCCGACGACCACCAGCTCGTCCGGCACCTCCACCACGCCCGTCGCATCGCGCGAGGTCCACGGCGCGAGGTCCCGCAGCTCCGCGGGGACCCTGGGCACGGATCCGGTGGCCAGGACGACGGCGCGCTCGGCGACGAGGCGCTGCGGAGCGCGCCCGTCGGCCCCGACGACCTCGACCTCGCGCTCGCCCACGAGTCGGCCGTGCCCGCGCACCACGTGCAGCCCCGCGCCCTCGGCCCAGGAGACCTGGCCCTCGTCGGAGTAGTGGGAGACCCAGGTATCGCGCCGGGCCAGCAGCGCCTCGGCGTCGACCTCGGGGGTGGTGATGCCCGGCAGGTGCGCGGCGGCGTCGGCGACGGCGAGGGGGCGCAGCAGCGCCTTCGAGGGCATGCAGGCGTAGTAGGAGCACTCGCCGCCCAGCAGCTCGCCCTCGACGATCGCTGCAGTGAGGTCGGTGCCCTCGGTCGCGTACTGGGCGACGTTCTCGCCGACCGCCCCGCCGCCGAGAACGATCACGTCGAAGGAGGTCGCAGCATCGGGGGCGGGAGCATCAGCAGTCATGGTCCGACGCTACGCCGGAGCCCGGGCGTTGTCACGGCCTCGTCAGCGCCGGGTCCGGCCGCCCATCCCGTCGAGCACCTCGCGCACCGCCGCGGCGGGGTCGGGGGAGTCCATCACCGCGCGCACCAGCGCGAGCCCGGCGACGCCCGTTCGGGACAGCGCCGGGGCGTCGGCCGGGGTGACGTCCCCGATCGCGACGATCGGCAGCATCGTCGCGCGCACCAGCGCCGGATAGCCGTCCACCCCCAGCGGCTCCCGGCCGGAGTCCTTCGTGGGGGTGCGGCGGAACGGCCCGGCGCCGAGATAGTCGAGGTCGAAGGCGACGTCGGCCGAGTCGCGGACCAGGTCGAGCGTGCCCGTGGTCAGCCCGATGACCGCGTCGTGGCCGAGCAGGGCGCGGGCGTCGGGGACGGGCAGGTCGTCCTGGCCGAGGTGCACCCCGTGCACGTGCGCCCCGCGGGCCCGGGCCGCCGCGGCGACGTCGGCCCGATCGTCGACCAGCACCCGCGTCGTGGGATTCGCCGTGCGAACGGCCTCGGCGACGGCGAGGACGAGCTCGAGCAGCTCCCGCGTGCTCGCCTCCTTCGCCCGCACCTGCACGACCCCGGCCCCGGCCGCCGCGACCTCGGCGGCGACCTCGACGGTGCGCGGGCCCGTACCGGAGGTGACGAGATAGCAGCGCAGGTCGAGGGGGCGGGCGTTCACGGGAGGTCTCCGATCTCGTCGAGGGCGTCGAGCAGGTGCATGCGGAAGCTGCCGGGTCCGGTCGCGCGCGACGCGGCGCGCTCCCCGGCCAGAGCCATCCAGGTGGTCGCGGCGAGCGCGGCCTCGAAGGGATCCTCCCAGACGGCGGTGCAGGCGGCGGTCAGCGCACCCAGCAGGCAGCCCGTCCCGGTCACGCGCGGCAGCAGCGCGGAGCCGCGGGCGAGCCGGGCCTCGCGGCTCGCATCCAGCACCAGATCCACTGCGCCGGAGACGGCGACGGCCCCGCCGGTGCGGCGGGCGACCTCGGCGGCGGCGCCGGAGGCGGACTCCGCGGCGGCGGTCGAGTCCGCGCCCCGCCCGCCTCCCGCTTCGCCCACCAGGGACAGGACTTCGGAGGCGTTGCCCCGCACCGCCGTCGGCCGCTGCTCGATCAGCCGCCGCGCGAGCGGGGTGCGGACCGGGGCGATCCCGATAGCCGTCGGGTCCAGCACCCACGGCCGGCCGTCCTCCCGCGCGACCGCGACGGTGGCGGGGATGCCGTCCATCGCGTCGGTCGAGAGGGTGCCGAGGTTGATCAGCAGCGCGTCCGCGACGGTCGAGACGACGGGCGCCTCGACGACGGTCTCGGTCATCATCGGCCGCGCCCCGGCGGCGAGCAGCCCGTCGGCCACCAGCTGCATCGAAACGGTCGCGGTGAGGCAGTGGACCAGCGGCGCCGCCTCCCGCACCGCCGCCAGGACGGGCAGGGCGCGGGCGAGATCCCGGTCATCGGCGGGGCTCATCGCGTGCTCCGCTCGGCGACCGTGTCGAGGTCCGCGTCGATCTCGCGCGGGGAGAGCCGCGGGCCGAGCAGCGCCCCGACCACCACGAGCAGCCCGCCGAGCGCGACCATCCCCATCACCGTCGTGTGCCGGCCGAGCAGCGGCTCGAGCGCCGGCACGTAGAACGGGTACAGCGCCGGCAGCACGAGGGAGAGGCTGTAGGCGGAGCCGTAGCCGGTCGAGCGGATCGCGGTGGGGAACCGCTCGGAGAGATAGGAGGCGATCGGACCGTAGGCGGAGACCGTCGCGACCTGCAGCAGCGCGGCGAGCAGCGCCGCGACGGCGAGGGTCGGCGCGGTGACCGCCGCCCACCACAGCACCGGGCCGACGAGCCCCGCGACGGCGCCCCACACCACGAACAGGAGGCGCCTCCCGACCAGGCTCGAGAGGTGCCCCGCGAGCACCATCACGAGGGCCTGCGCGATCGAGGCCGCGCCCATCACCAGCGGCACCGCCTCCGGGGCGATCGGCGAGTCGGTGGACAGCCGGGCCGTCAGCAGCAGCACGGTCGAGTCGGTGAGCAGCCACAGCCCCGTCATCAGCACGAACGCCGCCCAGAACGCGGACGCCCACCGTCCGGTGAGCAGGCTGCGGAGGCCCGGTCGCGGGGCCGACGGGGCGGCCGACGCCGGTGCTCGCCGGGCCTGCGGCGCATCGACCACGTGCCGCCGGTAGTAGAGCATCATCGAGATCGACAGCGCCGCGCCCGCGACGAACAGCGCCCGCCAGCCCCAGACCGCGTACTGCTCCGGTCCCAGCATCGCCAGCAGCGCCGCGACGGCGAAGGCGATCGTGGCCTGCGCCCACGGCGCCATCGAGAGGATCAGCCCGCTCATCAGTCCGCGCCGCCCCGGCCGCGACCACTCCATCGCCAGCGGGATCGCGGCCGAGTACTCGCCGGCCACGAAGATCCCGCCGAGGAAGCGCAGCGCCAGGATCAGCGCGACCGTGCCCGGGCCGAGCACCTGGTGGGTGGGGACGAGGGCGATCGCGAGCGCGCACGCCGCGGTGCCCGCGATCGCAAGACGGGTGGTGCGGGTGCGCCCCATGCGGTCCGCGATCCGCCCGAACACCACCCCGCCGACAGGCCGGCCCAGCAGCATCGCGACGATGATCAGCGCCGCCGCCGACGCGGTCGCCGACGGGCCCGCGATCACGAGCATCGCCGGGGCCAGCGCCGTGACCGGCAGGAACACATGGATGTTGTCGATGAAGTTTCCGACCACGCCGGCGCGCAGCGCGGCCCGGCCCTCGGGCGGCAGGGCGCGGGTGCCGGTCGCGGGGATCGAGGCGGCGGTCATCGGGTCGCCCCCGCGAGGGCCGGAGCCGGGGAGAAGGCGGCGGCGTCCACACGTCGTGCCTGTTCGAAGAACTCCAGCTCGTGGCGGCAGGCGAGGAGGAAGGCGCGGGCCGCCTCGGCCCGCACCTCCGGGTCGGCGCCCTCGAGCTCGCGCTCGACGACGCCGAGCGCCCCGCGCACCCCCTCCACGAAGGTGGGGTCGCGGTAGGTCAGGAGCCACCCCGCGTAGGGGTGCTCGTCCGGGACCTCGGGCAGGCTCGCCCCGACCTGCGCGTACAGCCAGAAGCAGGGCAGCGCCGCGGCCGCCCCGACGGCCGTCGGGTCGCCGAGCGCCCGGGCGAGCAGGAAGTCGGTGTACGCGCTGGTCACCGGGCTGACGGCCACCTCCGCCGCGTCGGGGCGGGCCGCGAGCCAGGCGCGGTGCAGCTCGAGCTCGGTGTCCACACAGTGCCGGGAGGAGTCCGACCAGAACTCCCGCGCGGCAGGGGCTTCCGAGATCTCGGCCAGGGTCGCGAGGGCGCGGGAGTAGCGCTGCAGGTAGTGGGCGTCCTGGGCGAGGTAGAACGAGAACTGCCCCTCGGGCAGGCTCCCGTCCACGAGCGCCGCCACGAAGCCGGAGTCCTCGATCGCGCCGGCGAGCGGCGCCCCGGCCGCCCACAGCGCCTCGGTCCATGGGCCGACGGGCGGGACGGAGGCGGCGGGGCCGTCGGCCGTGACCAGGGCGGCGAGCTGCGACGGTTGCTCCCACCGCTCCGGCACCGCGCCCGCTGCCACCCACGGCGCGGCCGATCCCGCCGCCGCGAGGCGCCGTGCCCGGTGCGCATGGTCGACGGGACCGTTCCCGCTCCCTACCTGCAGTGCCGCGCCGTGCGCGATCGCCTCGTGCAGCCAGTCGGTGACCCAGGCGAGCGCCGTGGCCGGGTCCTCGCCGGCGCCGAGGCGGGTCGCGAGCGCCGCCGCGAGGGAGCAGCCGGTGCCGTGCGTGCTCGTCGTGTCCACCCGCGTGGAGTGCACCCGGTGGCGGGTCCCGTCGGCCCCGATCCAGGTGTTGGTGACCGCACGGCTGTCGAGGTGTCCGGTCTTCACCACGACCGCGACGCCGGTCGCCTCCGACCAGCGGGCGGCTTGGGCGAGGGCCTCGTCCTCGGCGTGCGCGCGGGGCTCGCCGGTGAGGACGGCGAGCTCGTCGATGTTCGGGGTGACCACGGTGGCGAGGGAGCAGAAGCGGATCATCGCCTGCTCCGCCTCGGGCTCCAGCAGCCTGTCGCCGCTGGTCGCGACCATCACCGGGTCGACCACGAGCACTCGCGGCGGATGGGCGGAGAGCCAGGTATGGACGGCCTCGATGATCTCGGCGGTGCCGAGCATGCCGGTCTTGACCGCCTCGAGCTCGACGTCGTCGGAGACCGCGCGGAGCTGCTCGGCGAGGAACTCCGCAGGAGGGACGTGGATGTCGCTCACTCCGTGGGTGTTCTGCGCGACGACCACGGTCACCGCCGCCATGCCGAAGCCGCCCGCGGCGGCGATCGACTTGAGGTCCGCCGCGGTGCCGGCGCCTCCCGTCGGGTCCGTGCCCGCGATCGAGAGCACGCGCGGGGCCGACGGTGCGGGGCGGTCGGGTGCGAGTCGACCCGGCGCGGCGACGCGGGGGAGGGCAGCGGGAAAGAGGGTGCAAGGATCCGAGCTCATGCGGACATCCCTTCGCTAGTACGAACTAGATCAGGTTCCACGGGTGTGATCTCAGCGCCTCGGGCGCACCCCGTGTCCAGTGGCCGAGTCTAGGCCAAACGGTGGGGGAGGGCCGGGACGTCCGGAGCCGATGCCCCTCTACCGCAGGGGTCCGACAGACGATGCGAACCCCTCGAGAACCGGTGGATGACATTGTGGAAAAGGGGGTTCTGTGGAGGGAAGGTGTGGATGGAGGGGCGTATAGCGGTCGAGATGCGCCACTCGATCAGAAAGTTATCCACATATTCCTCCCGGACCTTTCCTCCATCCGTGTCGGTCACTACTGTGAAGGGGTCGGGTCGAAAGGGGCGGTGCACCGATGCGTCGCCGACGCGGAGGGGAAGGAGGGGCCGATGAGCATTACGCAGCCGGAGCATCCGTCGGGCGATGAGATCGCCGACGACGCACGCGACGCGGTGCGTTCCGAGCGGTCGGATGCCGCCGCACCAGATACCTCCGCACTGGAGGTCGCCCTGCCCTCGGTTCTCGCCTCGTCGTCGGCGGTGACGGCATCGCCGTCGGCCCCTGCCACCACCTCCCCGGACCCCGCCGACGATGCCCTGATCGCGGCGCTTCCTGCACGTTTCCGCCGGGTCGGCGCACGCCAGGCTCGTACTCGTGACGCGCTGCCCGATCTCGGCGGCTGCGCCGACGACCCCGCCCTGAGCGAGGCCGCGCAGCGCGTGTGGGGTGCGGAGCGCGCCACTGCCCTCGCGCTCGCTGCGCAGTACCGCGCTCTCGCCGCCCTGCACGAGTTCGAGGGCGAGTACGAGGATGCCTGCGAGCTCGACGAGGTCGAGACGCTCTGCGCCGCACTCGGCCTCCGGGTCACTCGCAGTGCCGCGAGCTGGCGACTGCGCGACGCGTACCAGGCCGTGAACCATTTCCCGCGCACCCTCGAGAACCTCGAATCCGGAAGCATGCCGTCGGCCTGGTTCCAGAAGATGCTGAAGACCTCGCAGAAGCTCTCCGAATCCTCCAGGAGGCATCTCGATGCCGTGATCTCGACATGGTCCACGGATATCAGCCCGGAACGATTCTTCACGCTCCTGCGCGCCCTCATCGAGCATCTCGCCGAGCGCGAGAGCCGTCCCGATCCCGTCGCCGCGCTCGAGCGCACCGTCGAGCTGCTTCCCGGCGCGGAGGCCGGCACCGGGACCCTGAGGATCACGGGCCCGATCCCCGAGATCCTCGCCCGGTGGAAGTCGATCGACGAGTCCGCCCGCGCCGTCCAGGCGGCGCAGCGTGCGGCGCTCCGCGACGGCACCCCGATCCCGCACGACCCCGACGGCGTCGTCCTCGGGACCGGCAGGGCCCTTCCGCTCACCCGGCTGCGCTACGCCCTGATCGACACCGCCGACCTCGACGTCGACGGGGTCGCCGTCCCCGCCGAGCGGTTCCGCCTCAACGTCACCGTGCCCGTGCTGACCCTGCTCGGCGCCTCCGACCAGGCCGGCATGCTCGACGGCGTCACCCCGCTGCCGCCCTCGATGGCGCGTTCCCTCGCCGGCAGCTGCACCGTCTGGCACCGCGTCCTCACCAGCGCGAGCAGCGGCGCCTTCCTCCCGCTCCCGGCCGACCGCGTCACCCCCACCCCCGCGATGCTCGAGCACCTCCGGCTCCGCAACGGGCAGTGCGCCGTCCCCGGGTGCACGCGCCCCACCTCCTGGGCCTCCGAGTGCGACCACATCGAGGAGTGCCTGCGCGGCACCCCGGGCGAGGGCGGCGCCACCGAGGTCGAGAACCTGCACCTCCTGTGCTGGCAGCACCACCTCGACAAGACGAACGGCCTGCTGGACCCCACTCGGCTCCCCACGCAGGCAGGAAAGCCCGGCCGCACGCGCTGGACGATCGGCCGCCACGGCGACGCCGTCACCGTCCTCGACGACCTCGACCACGCCAGCCTCGAGATGGTCGAGCTGCTCACCGCCGCCTGGACCGGATTCCTGCGCGGCGCCCACGCCGGCAGCCCCGCGACCAGCCCGAACAGCCCACCGGAGACCCCCGGCGAACCGCGAATGCACCCCGCATCGCTGGTCGAGGAGCCGACACTGCGGACCCAGGTGCCGCCCGGACCACCGCCGACGGCAGGTCCGCCAGCTCCCCGGGACCAGCAGCCCGGCGCGGAGGCACGGGCTCACGCGGATCCACCACCACACCCTGCTCCGCGCCCCGACACTGCTCCGCCGCCCCGCACCGCACCCCCGGATCCTCCGCCGGAGGGGTGGGGCGACTACGGGCCGCCGCCCTTCTGATCGCGCACGGACCCCGCTCCGCCCGCGAGCCCCAGTCCGCGGGCGCCCCGCTGTCCGCCAGGCGCACCCGCGCGCGCCCGTCCCTCGTCCGTCGCACCCCACCCCTAGGCTCGATGACATGAAGATCCTGCACACCTCGGACTGGCACCTTGGCCGCACCCTGCACAAGGTCGACCTGCACGAGCACCAGGCCGCCTTCCTCGACTGGCTCGTCGACCTCGTCGAGGCCGAGGGGGTGGACGTGGTCGTGATCCCCGGCGACGTCTACGACCGTGCCGTGCCCGCGGTGAGCAGCGTGACCCTGCTGGACCGAGCCCTCGCCCGCCTCGCCGACACCGGCGCGACCGTGGTGCTGACCAGCGGGAACCACGACTCCCCGGAGCGGCTCGGCTTCGGCCGCTCCCTGATGCGCGCCGGCATCCACCTGCTCACCGACCTGCCCGGGATCGAGCATCCCGTCTCCGTCGAGGACGAGCACGGCGAGGTGCTGTTCTTCGGCCTGCCCTATCTCGAGCCGGACCGCGCCCGCACCGAGCTCGCCCGCGAGGGCGAGGAGCCGCTGCCCCGCAGCCACGAGGCCGTCACCCGCGCCGCCCTCGACCAGGTGCGCGAGCGCGCCGCGGCCCGGCCCGGTGCCCGCACCGTCGTGCTCGCCCACACCTTCGTCACCGGCGGCGAGGCCAGCGATTCCGAGCGTGACCTCTCCGTCGGCGGCGTCGACTCCGTCCCCGCCGGAGTGCTCGGCGGCATCGACTACCTCGCCCTCGGCCACCTCCACGGCTGCCAGGACCTCACCCGCAGCGTCGGCGCCCCCGCCTGGTACTCCGGCTCCCCGCTCGCCTTCTCCTTCTCCGAGCGCAGCCACCGCAAGTCCGTCCTCCTCGTCGAGCTCGGCGCCCCCGGGGCCGACGGGGAGCGGGCCGAGGTCGCCGTGCGCCGCCTCGAGACCCCCGTCCCACGCCGTCTCACCGAGCTGCGCGGCACCCTGGAGGAGATCCTCGCCCATCGGGACGAGCACGCCGGGGACTGGCTGAAGGCCGTCGTCACCGACCCCGCCCGCCCCGCCCACCTGCAGGAGCGGCTCCGCGAGGCCTACCCCCACCTGCTCCTGACCGAGTACGCCCCGGAGGGCCGCGCCGCGAGCGCCGGCACCCCGGTGGTGCGCCGGGAGCAGAACCCACTGGAGGTGATGGACGAGTTCCTCGCCCACGTCACCGGCGGAGACCCCACCGAGGCGGAGCACGACGTGCTCGAGCGCGCCTACTCCGCCGTCCGCCGCCAGCAGGAGGCCTCGTGAAGCTCCACCACCTCCGCATGACCGGGATCGGCCCCTTCGCCGGCACCGTCGAGATCGACTTCGCCGCCCTCGGCGCCTCCGGCACCTTCCTGCTCGAGGGGCCGACGGGCTCCGGCAAGTCCACGATCCTCGACGCGATCGTCTACGCCCTCTACGGGCAGGTCGCCGGCTCCGCCACCAGCGCCGACCGGATCCGCTCCCAGTTCGCCGCGCCGACGGAGCCGAGCATCGTCGACCTCGTCTTCGAGACCCCCTCCGGACTGCACCGCGTGCGGCGCTCCCCGGAGTTCCAGCGCCCCAAGCTGCGCGGCACCGGCACCACGAAGGAGCAGGCCAAGGCCCTGATGTGGCGGATCGGGTCTCCGCAGGCCCTGCCCGCCGCGATCGCCGACACCGCCGGCGCCGGCGACGACAGCGAGGTGATCGCGAGCCGCCTCGACGAGGTGGGCCGCGAGGTGCAGCGCGCCGTCGGCCTCACCCGCGAGCAGTTCACCCAGACCGTCCTGCTGCCCCAGAACGAGTTCGCCCGCTTCCTCCGCGCCGGCACCGGGGAGCGTCAGCAGGTGCTGCAGCGCGTCTTCGGCACCGAGACCTACGCCGCCGTCGAGAAGCAGCTCGAGGAGATGCGCAAACAGGCCAAGCGCCAGGTCGACGCCGCCCAGCAGACCCTCGGCACGGCGCTGGCCCGCTTCACCGAGGCCGTCGCCCTCGAGGACGAGGAGGGCGCCGCGCTCACCGAGCACGCCGCTGCACTGCGCCTCGAGTCCCTCGCCGCCGCGGCCGATGCCCAGCTCGGGCAGGTCACCGCCCGCGCGGCCGAGACCGCCGCCGGCTCCGCCGCGGCGCAGGAGGTGGAGCAGACCGCGCGGACCGCCGCCGAGGCCGCCCGCACCGCCCGCACCCGGATCGACCGCCGCCGTGAGCTCGACCAGCTCGCGACCCGCCTCGAGACGGAGAAGCCCGAGGCCACGAAGGCGTCGGTCGCGCTCGAGCGCGACGAGACCGCCCGCCCCGTCGTCGAGGTGCTGCGGCGACGCGACACCGCCGCCCAGGCCGCCTCCGCCGCGATCGAGGCCCTCGCCGCGCGTGCCGAGGAGACGCGACCCGCGCACCCCGACCTCGTCGACCTCCTCGCGGAGCAGGCCGAGGACCCCGCCGCCGCACTCGCCGCCGCAGCCGACGAGGCGACCGGCGCCGCCGGCGAACTGAAGGATCTCGTCGATCTCGAGACCGCGCTGCCCGAGCGGGAGACGCGGCTGGTCGCCCGGCGTGAGGCGCTTACGGCCCGCGAGACGCAGCTCCAGGCCGCGAGTGACCGGCTCGAGGAGCGCCCCGCTGCCCGCAGCGCCCTCCTCGAGCAGCGCGATGCCGCCCGCACCGCCGCCTCGGGTCTCGCCGAGGCGCGGCTCGCCCTCGCCGCCGCGCAGGACGTGCTGAAGGCCGCGACCGCCGCGGATGCCCAGGTCAAAGCGGTCGCGAAGGCCAAGGAGACGGCCGAGCGCTCCCTGCGCACCGCCCGCACCCGCGCCGAGGAGGAGGCCGCGCTGCGTCGGCGCCGCTTCGCCGGGATCGCCGCCGAGCTCGCCGCCGATCTCGAGGACGAGGCCGCCTGCCCCGTCTGCGGCTCCCACGAGCACCCCCACCCCGCGGACCCCTCCGAGGACGCCGTCAGCCCCGAGCAGGTCGAGGCCGCCGAGGCCGCCCGCCGCGCCGCCGAGCAGGCGCAGGCCGCCGACGCACAGGCCCTCGCCCTCGCCGAGCGGGAGCTCGCCGCGCTGCGCGAGGGCGCCGGGGAGCACACCCCCGACACCGCCCACGCCGAGGTCGGGACCCGCGCCTCCGCCGTCACCGCCGCGACCACCGCCGCCGCCCGCGCCGACGAGCTCGAGACGCAGCTGAACGCCTTCGACGCCGAGACCGAGAAGGCCACCCGCGCCAAGGAGGCGCTCGCCCTCGACGTCGCCCGCGAGCGCACCGGCATCGACGAGACCGGCCGCACGCTCGCCGCCGACCGCACCCGGATCGACGAGGCCCGCGGCGAGGACGGCTCCATCGCCGAGCGCCGCCGCGGCCACACCGCCCGCGCCCGCGCCGCGACCGCGCTCCGCGAGGCGCTGCGCAGCCGCGTCCAGGCCGAGAGCTCCGCCGCCGAGCTCGCCGCCGAGGCCGACCGCGCCCTCGCCGCCAGCGGCCTCGCCACCGCCGAGACCGCCCGCGCCGCGGTTCTGCCCGCCCCGGAGCGCACCCGGCTGCAGAAGCAGGTCCAGACCCGCGCCGTCGACGAGACCCGCCTCGCCGACGGTCTCGCCGAGGACGGCATCGCGGACACCGTCGCCACCGACGAGGCCCGTGAGCAGGCCGAGGCGGCGCTGCTCGCCGCGGGGGAGCACCTCACCGCCGCGCAGGCCGCCGCCCGGGAGGCCGCTGGACTCGCCGCCCGCAGCGCCGGCGTGGCCCAGCGCGCCGGCTCTGCGCGCGAGGCCCTCGCCGCCGCCTCCGAGCAGGTCCGTGCCGTCGGCGAGGACGCCGGGGTCGTGGTGCGCGTCGCCGACCTCGCCACCGGCCGCTCCGCCGACGGCGAGCGGGTGCAGCTGTCGACCTACGTGCTCATGTGGCGGCTGGACGCCGTGATCGACGCGGCCAACGCCCGCCTCGCGCTCTTCTCCGGCTCCGAGCTCGAGCTGCAGCGCGACCGCGGCGCCCGCGGCGCGCGGAAGACCGGACTGGACCTGCTGGTCCTCGACCGCCGCACCGACCAGGTGCGCGTGCCCGAGACCCTCTCCGGCGGCGAGACCTTCTTCGTCTCCCTCGCGCTCGCGCTGGGCCTCGCCGACATCGTCATGGGGGAGGCCGGCGGGGTGCAGATGGAGACCCTCTTCATCGACGAGGGCTTCGGCTCCCTGGACCCCGAGACGCTCGAGACCGTGGTGCGGGAGATCGGGCGGCTCGCCGAGAACGGCCGCACCGTCGGGATCGTCAGCCACGTCGGCGACATGAAGTCCCAGATCGCCGAGCAGATCCACGTGCGCCGCGGCGCCGACTCCCGCTCGACCCTGACGGTCACGGCCTGAGACCACCCCGCGTGGGGCGAGGGCTCTTCAGCACCTTCTGCTGGTGGACCTGCTCTGAGGCGAGGCGCTCAGCGCGGCGCCGGGAGCACCGCGTCGACCACGGCGCCCAGGCGCTCCGGATCGAGCGGCGCCGCGCCCAGAGTCGCCAGCGACAGATAGCCGGTGAGCAGGTCGGCGACCACCTCGGGCGGCGCCGGCGGCACCGAACGCCCACCCGGGGCGAGGATCGCCTCCGCCCGCGCCGTCAGCCAGGACTCGAGATCGATGCGCAGATCGCCGGTCTCCGGCACCGGCAGGACGCCCAGCGAGAAGGTCCCCTGCAGCACGGCCTGCGCCACGACCTCACTCCCCGCAGGGGATCCGCACCAACGCCGTCGCTCCCGGGCCCACCGCCACCGGCATCTAGGGCGGGATGCGCTCCGACTTCGCCGCCGAGCGCCTGGGCCCCTTCTTCGGCCTCATCCCACCGGTCGCGACCGCGGAGACCGTCGCGAGCTCGATCACCTGGCTGCTCAGCGACGACGCCGAGAACATCAACGGCCAGGTCCTCGCCTCCGACGGGGGCTGGTCCGCTCAGTGACCTCCGGGTCCTCCTCGCCCCCGTGCCACAGCTCCCGCCAGCGGGTCAGCAGCGGGGCGAGGAGGACCCCCACCAGGGCGCCGAGCGTGTTCGCCAGCAGGTCCTCGATGTCCGCGATCCGCACCCCGCAGGGGTAGATCCCGAACGCGCCGGTGTACTGGGTGAGCTCGATCAGCGCCGAGAGCAGCATGCCGGTGGCGACCGACGCCGTCGCATCCAGTCGGAGCACCCCGCGCAGGATCAGCCCCAGCGGCACGAACAGCGCCGTGTTCAGCGCCGCCTGCACCAGCGCGAAGCCCGTCCTCGCCGTGAGCGTGTGGAAGGGGTCCAGGCGCAGCACGCCGCCGGTGCGGGAGCGACAGGTCAGCGCCACGTCGTAGGCCGGGGCGATCGTGAGCCCCGCGAGCGTCATCGTGTACACGCAGATCACGGCGATGCCGAGCAGCCGCTGCGGCTGCACCCGGCCGAAGCGCCGGCGCTGCAGCCAACAGGCGGGCAGGAGGATCACGGCGAACACGCCGAGCCCTCCGACCACCCCCACCACGCCCAGGCTCGCCAGCTCGCTCACGGGCGGAACGGTACACACCCCGCCCGCACTACCATCGTGAGGATCAGCCCGACCCTGTCAGGAGACCGCCATGACGACGAGCCCCCGTCCCTTCGCCGCCCAGGCCCCCGCGGCCGGCTCGAGGATCCTCGGCACCGGCCACCACCGGCCCGACCGCGTGATGACCAATGCCGACCTCGAGCAGCTCGTCGAGACCAGCGACGAGTGGATCCGCCAGCGCACCGGCATCGAGGAGCGGCGCATCGCGGCCGACGGGGTCGACGTCGGCGACCTCGCCGCGATCGCCGGACGCAACGCGCTCGCCGACGCGGGCGTCGACCCCTCCGAGATCACGCAGGTCATCGTCGCGACCTGCTCCAACCACGAGCGCTCCCCGAGCGCCGCGGGCCGCGTCGCCCAGCAGCTCGGCATCCCCGCGCCCGCCGCCTTCGACGTGGGCGCGGCCTGCTCCGGCTTCGAGCACGCCCTGGCCGTCGCCGACATGTCGATCCGCACCGGCGCCTCGACCACCACCCTCGTGATCGGGGCGGAGAAGCTCTCCGCCGTCACCGACTACACCGACCGCACCACCTGCATCCTCACCGCCGACGGGGCGGGCGCGATGGTGCTGACCGCGAGCGAGGAGCCGGGCATCGCGCCGGTGGTCTGGGGCACCGTCCCCGAGCTCGCCGATGCCGTCACCATCAACGGCGAGGGCCCGGCCTTCGCCCAGCAGGGGCGGCAGGTGCTCGGATGGGCGCTGCGCGAGGCGCCGAAGATCTCGAAGCAGATCGTCGAGGCCGCCGGGCTCACCATGGAGGACATCGACGTGTTCGTGCCCCACCAGGCGAACCTGCGCATGATCGAGCCGCTCGCCGCCGCGCTCGGCCTGCGCGAGGATGCGATCGTCGCCGACGACATCATCACCTCCGGCAACACCTCCGCCGCGACGATCCCGCTGGCGATCTCGCGGATGCGCGAGGCCGGGCGGATCCCCTCCGGCGCGACCGCGCTGCTGGTCGGCTTCGGCGGCGGCTTCTCCTGGGCGGGCCAGGTGGTGCGCCTGCCCTGACGGGCTGCCGATAGGATCGACGAGGCCCCATCCGCTCCCGCGCCCCGGAGGACCTCGTGGTCGATTCCCTGACCGTCCAGATCATCGTCACGGTCCTCGCCGGACTCGCCTACGCCGTCGGCCTCACCGGCATCATCGTGCCGATCCTGCCCGGCACCATCACGATCGTCATCGCGACGCTGATCTGGGCGATCCTGATCGGCGGCTGGCCCGCCTGGGTCGCCTTCGGGATCGTGCTCCTGCTCGGCGCGGCCGGCATGACCGCCAGCTACGTCCTCACCGGCCGCCGCCTCCACGCTGCCGAGGTGCCGATGTGGCCGGTCTACGTCGCGATCGCCGCGGCGGTCGTCGGCTTCTTCGTCATCCCCTTCCTCGGGCTCCCGATCGGGTTCCTCGCCGGCCTGTACGTCGCCGAGTCGCTGCGGCTGAGGGACTGGAGGAAGGGCCTGGACAACACATGGATCGCGCTGAAGGCCCTCGGCACCGGGATCCTCATCGAGTTCTCCCTGGCGGTGCTGTCCACGTTCACCTTCGCGATCGCGGTCATCGTGCACTTCGTCACCGCATGACCACCTCGCAGCACCCCGCCGTCCTCGTCCCCGGGCTCAAGCGCCTGCTGAAGGGCTCCTGGGAGCAGAAGCGCTGGTTCGTTTTCGCCGTGCTCGGCGCGACCGCCTTCGCGCTGCTCCAGATCGCGACCTCCTCGATCATCGGCTGGGTCACCGAGCACGTCGTCGTCCCCTCCTTCGCCAGCGGCGAGGTCGCCCCCGCGCTCGTCCTCGGCGGGGGAGCGGCGATCCTCGGCATCGCTGTCGCCCGCGCCGTGACCGTCATGGCGCGGCGCGTCTTCGCCGCCGCCGCCCAGTTCGACCTCTTCCGCCTCTACCGCGAGCGGATCGTCCAGGTCTACGCGAAGGTGCCGCTGCTGTGGCACCGCCGCCAGGCCACCGGCACCCTGCTCAGCTCCGTCTACTCCGACGTCGAGGCGACCTTCTTCGCGATGGCGCCCTTCCCCTTCGCGCTGTCCACCCTGGTGATGCTGGCCTACGCGACCGTGGTCGTCGCCCGGATCGACCCGGTGATCCTGCTGGTCATGCTCGCGCTGATCGTGCTCCTGATCGTCCTCAACGTGCTCCTGCAGCGCTTCGCGACCCCGATCGCGATGCGCTCCCAGCAGCTGCGCGCCGAGGTCGCCGAGATCGCCCACGAGTCCTTCGACGGCGCGAACGTCGTGAAGTCCCTGGGCCGCGAGGACGTCGAGGAGCGGCGCTTCGCCCGCGCCGCCGACGACCTGCGCGAGACCGGGATCCGCTTCGGATACATCCGCGGCTGGTTCGACCCCGCCATCGACGCACTCCCCGACCTCGGCATCCTCGCCGTCGCCGTGCTCGGCGCCTGGCGGATCGGGGAGGGGCACCTCAGCACCGGGCAGCTCGTCGAGGTCGCCTACCTGTTCACGCTGATGTCCCTGCCGATCCGGTCCTTCGGCTGGGTGCTCGGGGACCTCTCCCGCACCGTCGTCGGCGGCGGCCGCGTGCAGCAGATCCTCGACGTCGACGAGGAGCGCACCTACGGCGACCGTGCCCTGCCGGACGGGCCCGGCGTGCTCGAGATCGATCGCGTCTCCTTCGTCTACCGCGACGACCCCGCCGCCGTGATCCTCGGCCGCGGCGTCCGCTCCGAGGACCTCGCCGTGCGGGAGGGGCATGCCCTGACCGACGTGTCCCTGCGCGCCGACCCCACGGCCGGGACCCGGGTGCTGGCCGTCGTCGGCGCGACCGGCTCCGGGAAGTCCACCCTCGCGCTGCTCGCCGCGGGCCTGGTCACGCCGAGCAGCGGCACGATCAGCCTCGACGGCGCCCGCCTCGAGAGCCTCACCGCCGAGGCGCTCACCGTCGACGTCGCCCTCGTGCTGCAGCAGGCCTTCGTCATGGACGCGACCGTGCGCGAGAACGTCACCCTCGGCGAGGACATCGACGAGGAGACCGTGCGCTGGGCGCTGCGCGTCGCCCAGGCCGAGGACTTCGTCGACGCACTGCCGGACGGGCTCGACACCGAGCTCGGCGAGCGCGGCGGCTCCCTCTCCGGCGGGCAGCGCCAGCGCATCGCGCTCGCCCGGGCGCTGGCCCGTCGGCCCCGCCTGCTGATCCTCGACGACGCCACCAGCGCCTGCGACCCCAGCGTCGAGCTCGCCATCCTCGACGGGATCCGCCGCGAGATGACCGACTCGACGCTGCTGCTGATCGCCTACCGCAAGTCCACGATCTCGCTCGCCGACCAGGTCGTGTTCCTCGACCACGGCCGCGTCGCCGATATCGGCCCCCACGAGGAGCTGCGCGGACGCAGCGCCGGCTACCGCGCGCTGGTGGACGCCTACGACGAGGCCGCGATCTCCCACAGCCTGCTCGAGGCCTCCAAGCCTCCGCCCAGCGACGCCCCCGAGGAGGAGCCCGACCCGATCACCGGCGCGATCGAGATCCACAGCGCGGGACGCCACCGCCACGAGGAGTCGGTCGCCGACGAGGGCGAGTGCGAGCCGCCCGCCCGCACGGGCGGGGTTCCCGCCGTCGACGCCGACCAGGAGGCCGGGCGATGACCGCCGCACCCGCAGCCCGCACCTCCTCCGCCCTCGGCGGGGAGGCCGCCGCCGACGAGGGCGCGATCGCGACCATCCGCCGCGGCCTCGCCCTCACGCCCGAGCTGCTGCGCGGACTGTGGATCACCCTGCTGCTGGCCGTGATCGCGACCGCCGGCAAGGTGGTCGTGCCCATCGCCGTCCAGGCCATCCTCGACCGCGGCATCATCGCGCCCGAGACCCCCGACGTCGCCTTCGTCGCCGGCGCCGCGGGGCTCGCCGCACTGGTGCTGCTCGCCACCGCGACCTGCAACGTGCTCATGAACCGGCGCCTGTTCCGCCTGGCCGAGACGTCGCTGGCGACCCTGCGCAAGCGCGCCTTCCGCCACATCCACGACCTGTCCCTGCTCACCCAGGGCACCGAGCAGCGCGGCGCCCTCGTCTCCCGCGTGACCAGCGACGTCGACACCGTCAGCCAGTTCATGAGCTTCGGCGGGATCATGCTGGTGGTGATGAGCTTCCAGCTCGTCCTCGCCACCGCCGTGATGGCCTTCTACTCCTGGCCGCTCGCGCTCGTGGTGTGGCTCTGCTACCTCCCGATCCTCGTGATCATGGGCTCCCTGCAGAAGCGGATCCGCGCTCGCTACCAGGTGGTGCGCACGAAGGTCGGCGAGATGCTCGGCACCGTCTCGGAGTCCCTCGTCGGCTCCGCGACCGTGCGCGCCTACGGCACCGAGGAGCGCACCCGCCAGGCCCAGGTCCGCCGGATCGGCGCGGTGCGCGACGCCCAGTTCGCGGTGCTGCGCCCCCAGTCCGCGTCCTTCTTCCTCTCGGAGACGGCCGACGGACTCGCGACCGCCGTCGTGGTCGTGGTCGGGGTGGTGCTCGGCACCGGCGCGCTCGGGATCGACCTGCCCGGCGCCGACCTCAGCGCCGGCGGCGTGGTCGCCTTCGTCTTCCTCGTCTCCCTGTTCAGCCAGCCCGTCCGCATGGGCATCGAGATGCTCTCGGAGGCGCAGAACGCCGTGGCCGGCTGGCGGCGCGTGCTCGGCGTGCTCGACACCCCGGCCGACGTCGCCGACCCCGGCGGCGCCATCGACCCCCGCACCGGCCGGCGCGGCGAGTCCGTGCCGGGGGCGCGGCCGCTGCCCGACGGGCTGCTCGACATCGAGATCCGCGAGCTGCGCTACCGCTACCCGACCGGCCCCGAGGTCATCCACGGCCTGGACGTCACCATCCCCGCCCGCTCCCGCATGGCGGTCGTGGGGGAGACCGGCAGCGGCAAGACCACCTTCGCCAAGCTGCTCACCCGCATGATGGACCCCGCCTCCGGGGAGATCCTCATCGGGGGGATCCCCCTGCACCTGGTGCCCTACGATTCGCTGCGCTCGCGCGTGATCATGGTGCCGCAGGAGGGCTTCCTCTTCGACACCACCGTCGCCGGGAACCTGCGGTACGGCCGTCCCGACGCTACCGAGGAGGAGATGCGTCGGGCACTGGAGGAGCTGGGGCTCGGCTCCTGGGCGGCGGAGCTGCCGGAGGGGCTGGAGACCCCCGTCGGCCAGCGCGGCGAGTCCCTCAGCGCGGGGGAGCGGCAGCTCGTCGCGCTCGCCCGCGCCTATCTCGCCGACCCCGACATCATCGTCCTGGACGAGGCGACCAGCGCCGTCGACCCCGCCGCCGACGTGCGCCTGCAGCAGGCGATCGACGGCCTCGCCCGCGGCCGCACCACGATCACCATCGCCCACCGGCTCTCCACCGCCGAGCGCGCCGACCGGATCATGGTGCTGGACCACGGCGACCTCGTCGAGCACGGCACCCACGCCGAGCTCGTCGACCTCGAGGGCGGGATCTACGCCGGGCTGCACAGGTCCTGGGTCGCACACCGGGCGGAGCGGTGAATGGTGAGGCCGGGTAGAAATCCGGTCGCCGACCCTCGGCGCGCAATGGAGTCAACAGATACTCCGAGCGGATGGCATGCCCGATGCGCTGAACGTCCAGCCAGGACAACGGTGCTGCGTGTACCGCCGTCGGACTATTGACCGTGCGAGTTCCATATCCATTCCTCCGAGCATCAGTAAGCCCGAGGTATAGCGGCTCTTCAGAGTTGAGTGTGGGCGCGCCGGTGGCGTCGGGTAGCTGGGGATAGACGTCGAGGTCCTCGATGATGAGCGGACTTCTACCCCCGCTAATCTCAAGGACCTCGACAATGCCCAACTCTACGTGCGCCTGCTCTGACGCGCTCGGCCGCTGCGACCGTTGCGATCTTCTCCTCGATTTCCCCACCCTCCATCTGGCCTCGGTGGTGAAGGGCCGTACGGGCCTGGTGCTCGAGGTCGAGTCCTGCGATCCAGTGGCCGGATGCCCTGGTTGCGGAGTCATCGCCGCTGGTCACGGCCGAGTGATGGTCGAGGTGATCGATGCGCCCTGGGCGGGCCGTCCAGTGCGGATCCGGTGGCGCAAGCGCCGCTGGATCTGCCACGAGGGCCTCTGCGAGGTGGTCTCGTTCGTGGAGCAGGACCCGGAGGTCTGCGCTCCGCGGGGCCTGCTGAGCACGCGCGCGATCCGCTGGGCGATCGGTCAGCTCCGCCGCGAGGGAGCGACTATCCAGGGCCTTGCTCGTCAGCTCGGCACGACCTGGAACACGGTCTGGTCCCAGGTCCGACCACTCCTGATCGAGGCTGCGAACGACCCGTCCCGGTTCGAGGGAGTGCAGGTCCTGGGCGTGGACGAGCACATCTGGCACCACCGCGACCCGCGCCGGCGCGGCCCGAAGGAGCTCACCGGGATGGTCGACCTGACCCGAGGACCCCACCCCACCGCCAGGCTGCTGGACCTGGTCCCCGGCCGATCCGGCAAGGCCTACCGAGACTGGCTGGACGAGCGGGGCGAGACGTTCCGACGGCGGGTCGAGATCGCGACGCTGGACCCGTTCCAGGGATATAAGAACGCGATCGATGACCAGCTCGAAGATGCGACCTGCGTGCTGGACGCCTTCCACATCGTCAAGCTCGGCGGGGCGGCGGTCGATGACGTTCGCCGCCGGATCCAGCAGGAGACCCTCGGCCACCGCGGCCGCAAGGGAGATCCCCTCTACGGCATCCGCCACATCCTCCGCGCGGGGCGCGAACGCCTCACCCCGCGCCAGCAGACTCGGCTGGCCAGCGCGTTCGCGGCGCATCCCGAGCATGTCGCGGTCGAGGTCGCCTACCACTGCTCCCAAGACCTCCGCGACGTCTTCCACCAGCCCACACCCGCACGAGGGCGACAGCTCGCCGAGGAGCTCATCGCCTCCCTGCCGTCCTGCCCGATCCCGGAGATCGCCAGGCTCGGGAAGACTCTGCGCCGCTGGCGGACAGCGTTCCTGGCCTACTTCGACACCAACGGCGCGAGCAACGGCGGCACCGAGGCCGTCAACGGGCTCATCGAGCTCGGCCGCCGCACCGCCCGCGGCTTCCGGAATTTCGAGCACTACCGCCTCCGAATGCTCCTCATCACCGGCGGCCTCGACGCCTCACCCCACACTCAACTCTGAAGAGCCGGTATAGCGGCTAAATTTCTCATGATGCGGTCATTCGTGCGAGCATCTTCTCTAGCCGGGTGCTCCCCAGAAGGCGCTCGGAGTAGTCCACCAATTGTCTGATGGACCGGATAGCTTCGAACATGTCCCAGCACTCGCTGGTAAGCCTTTCTGCTTCCCAGGTCTGGTCGGGCTTGGCGAGGTTCTCCAGTGGCTCTGCGTTGTCTAGCCGCTCTTGTTCCTCTAGCGGTAGGTGACGAAGAGCCTCATGTTGCATGTCGATCCGGCGGTTTTCCCACGCGCTAGCGTTCGGGAACCGGATGTGATCCGCGATCTTGCGCGGCCTCCCTAGCGAGGGCATTGGGAAGACAGTGGTGTAGCCCTGCCAAGCCTTCAATGACAAGAGGCGAGCGCACTCCACACGTCGCGAACCTAGAGCGGAGCAGAGATCCGATCGACTCTCGAGAGCGCCAAGAGCTTCGGTGACGCCAGGGGAAGGTGATCGGCGGGATGGCGAGTGGTCGAACGCGTCTTGGCACTCAGCCGTGCATTTCAGGTGAGAGTCTTCCAGGGTGAGCCCAAGCGGAGACGAAGCGCTTGACGAAGTCATCGTGCGCCACCATTCCAAAAAGTTCAGGTACGCAGATTCCCGCGCTATCACATGTCTCGTAACGTCCTCGTCGAGCGCCTCGGCAAGATTGTGCACGAGGGGAGTGATCTCATGCAGGAGGCCGATGGTCTCGACCTCTCGTTCGTGACGGTACTTTCTTTTCGCAAGCATCCGGTCGGTGCGTAGAAACTTTGCGCCAACGATTAGTAGTGCGATCAAGGTTGAAAGGGTGGTGAGGATCGCGAGTGGTGAAATGCCGATGTGGGTGAGTCGTCGGGTCGCATCAATAATGCTGCTGATACTGTGTTCAATCGCAAGCTTTGAACCCTGAGGGAAGGCGAGCGTCAACGCAATGGCAATAGACGCGATACCAAACGTGGTGGGTACGGCGAGGCCGATGACTCGAAGGATGGAGAACGCGCGCCCGATGGCCAGGAGGATTGAACGAAGGGCTCCAGTCAGCACGTGCGTGCGGGGGTGCTCTGTAGCAGGGGGTAAGCGGTCGCTACGGCTGTCCCGTACTCCGTAGGTTGTGCGTCCCCAAATGAGGGAGAACGCGGTCAGACCCCGGAACAAGGCACCTGAGTATGCCTCTAATCGGCGTGCAGCCTCCAAGGAGCCTCCACGAGCAATCGCTTCGGCTCCGCTTCTCACTCGGAACGCGAGCTCGCGAGGGATGATGTGGAGGCAGATCGCCAGGATCGCAATCGTCAATGCTGCGAGGATAAGTGCGAAAAGGAACCTGGCCCCGGCGCTGTCTGTCGTGTCCAGGTTGAACAAGCTGTTCGCCATGGCGATCGCGTTGAAGTACGCGTCGAGCGCTCGATCCATCTGTGCTCCTCAGTAGTGGGAGAGATCGGCACTAGCCTAGGAGGATCGCGGGGACTGCGGCACTTGGGCACCTCGGTACCCTTCTTCTTGTGCAACACCCACCTGTGCCGCCGATCTCCGCCCGCGACGAGCCACGTTTCGGGAGCGAGGAGCGGAAGACGGAGCTCGCCGAGGCGTTCGCGGGGCAGGGGGAGGACTACGACCGGCTACGGCCGGGGTATCCGCCCGCGGCGCTGGAGGCGATGCTCGCGGCGCTGGCCGATGCCGCCTCGTCGCTCCGCGCCGTGGATCTGGGGGCGGGGACGGGGAAGCTGTCGTGGGCGCTCGTGGAGCGAGGATTCGAGGTGACCGCGGTGGACACCAGCGCGGAGATGCTGGAGACCGCCCGTCGCCGCGGAGCCCGTGGCGCGCTCGCCACCCGCGTCGCGCCCGCCGAGGCGACCGGGCTGCCCGCGGCGTCGGCGGAGCTGGTCACCGTCGCCCAGGCGTGGCACTGGTTCGACGCGGAGGCGGCGTCGGCCGAGGCGCTGCGGCTGCTCGCGCCCGGGGGAGTGCTCGCCCTGGTGTGGAACATGCTCGACGTGACGATCCCCTGGGTGCACCGGCTGTCGCGGATCATGCACGCCGGCGACATCCATCGCGAGGACTTCCACCCCACCGTCGGCCCCGGGCTCGAGCTCACCGAGCGCCGTGCGCTCACCTGGGAGGACCCGATGCCCACCCAGGACGTCATCGACCTCGCCCGCACCCGCAGCTACGTGATCACCGCCCCCGAGGAGCGGCGGCAGAAGGTGCTCGCGAACCTCGACTGGTACCTCCACGACCACCTCGGCCACGCCCGCGGGGCGAGGGTCGGCGTGCCCTACCGCACCGACCTGTTCCTGTACCGGGCCGCCTGAGCGGACGCCCCGCGAGGTGACCGGGAGGTATCCGGTCTCAGCTGTCGTCACGGCGCCGGATTCCGACAGCTGAGACGGGATGGACGCCGGTCGGAGCGGGTCGCCGCCCGCTGTGCTCAGACTCCTGCGCTGTGTGAGCCGCGGAGGCCCGTGCCCAGCGCAGCGCGCACCAGGTCGACGGCCGGGGCGCATTCCTGCACGATGTCATCGGAGTGCAGGCGGACCTCCGTCCACCCCGCGGCCTGTACCCGTCGAGCACGACGGATGTCGCGGCTGACCTGGCCGGGTGTGCTGTGAGTGCGGCCGTCGTACTCGGCGCAGACCCGGTGCGCGGGCCATTGGAAGTCCGGCTCGTGCAGCTGCCTGCCGTCAGGCCCGATCAGAGGCGTGTTCAACAGGGGGTCCGGGAGCCCGGCACGGGCGAAGGCGAGCCGGAGCATGGTCTCGCGCGGCGAGTCCGCCCCGACGCGCACTTCCCGGAGAGCGGCTCGGAGCATCGCCGCGTGCCTGCCCGTGCACTGCTCGCGCAGCTCCTCGAGAGTGCACCACGGCGCGGTGCGTCCGTGCTCCAGCTCGGGGCGCGGGTGGCGCACGAGGTGGTCCCCGATCGCGATGAGCCAGAATTCCGAGAGGTCCGGGGCGAGATCGCGCCAGGTCCGGGCCCGGGTGGTGAGACGGACCGGGGCCTCGAGCACGGTGGACCCGTCCTCCGGCGGGTCCACCGCGAAGCGCGCCTCGCGCACCTGGTCGGGTGGCAGCACGAACTGGTGCCAGCGGACGACGGGGTCCGAGCTGACACGGCCCTGCGGGAGCGAGATGTGGACCCTGGGCCGGGGCAGCGAGCGCTCCAGGTGCTCGGGCAGCGGCATCCCCTGCATCCGTGCGGCCGTCAGCCCCACGGCGACCGCCTCGGGATCCGAGCGGCAATACGCCGAGACGATCTCGGTCTCGCCTGCAGTGCGGCCGCCGCGGACCAGCAGCCCGGGACGGAGCCGGGCGAGGTCAGGCGCACGGAGCCGCCCCGGGCTCACGCCGGCACGGAGCGCCTCGGCACGCGTCACCACCGGCCAGGGGAGGGAGGCCGGGAACGGGGCGGGCGCACGGGACACCTCCACAGCGTGCCCGAGCTCGAGGGACGTCCAGCGGGACATCCACAGCATCGAGGCAGGTTGGCAATGGGGAGGAGAGATCGAGCCGGGAGCAGGGGCGGCACGAGAACTGCCGGCCGAGATCCCCACGCGCACCGCCACCCGCTGAGGCACCTCCCCGCCGCGTCCTCTACCGTGGAGCCCGTGAACCGCCCCGTCCAACGCCTCATCGTCGTCGCCCTCGCCCTCGTGCTCCTCGTTCCCGTCGGCGCGCTGGGGATCTCCCAGCTGCTGAACCCCGGCGGTCAGGAGGAGCAGGCGAGCGAGAGCGCCGGCGATCCCGGGAACCCGGAGAACCGGCCGACGGCCGACCCCGCCGAGCAGCCGCCCCGCCCGGACCTGCCGCGCCCGGAGGAGCCGGCAGAGCTGACCGAGCAGAGCGAGGCCGGGGCCGAGGCGACCCTGACCTACCTGCTCGGCTCCTACGACTACATGATGAGCAGCGGCGACATCTCCGTCTGGGAGGACAAGGTTGACCCGGGCTGCCAGGTCTGCACCACCTTCCTGCAGAACGCCGAGCAGCTCGCCGCCCAGGACGGGTACCTGGTCGACGGCGCCTTCGAGATCCACTCCACCAGCTTCGAGGGCACCGGGGAGCCGCCCGCGACCGGCACCGTCACCGCGCAGTTCACGCAGGAGGCGTCGATCCTCGTCGACGACCCGAGCCTGCAGGCCAACGCCCTCGACGAGGTCACCGGGCAGCTGATCGCCACGGTCGCCTGGGACGGGGAGCGCTGGCGCGTGACCGACATGTCCATCGCCCCGCCCGAGGGCGCGGCCTCCGATGCGGGCGGCGCCGCGGGCTGACCCGCCCGACGCTCCTCGGCTCCGCCCTGCGCGGAACCGTCGATAGTCGGATGCCCCTGTCAGGCGCCTGTGCCTATGCTTCCGGGGCCGACCGGATCCTGCCCGGCCCGGACGGCCCTTCGGAAGGATTCTCGTGACCCTGCTGCGCCTCGTGCTCGGGGGCCTGAAGCCGTACGCGTTCTGGGTGCTCCTCGTGGTGCTCTTCCAGATCGCCGGCGTGCTGGCCGCCCTCTACCTCCCCACCCTCAACGCCGACATCATCGACGACGGCGTCGCCAAGGCCGACGTCCCCGTGATCTGGGAGCTCGGCCGGATCATGCTGGTCATCTCGCTGGGGAACATCATCGCGCTCGTCGCGGCGAACTTCTTCGCCGCCCGCTCCGCGATGCGGGTCGGCAAGGACCTGCGCTCGAGGGTCTTCGGTCGCGTGAACTCCTTCTCCCAGCGCGAGCTCGCCGAGTTCGGCACCCCCTCCCTCATCACCCGCTCCACGAACGACGTGCAGCAGGTGCAGATGCTGATCTTCTTCTCCCTGAACATGCTGGTCCAGGCCCCCGTCACGGGGATCGGCGGGGTGATCCTCGCGCTGCGGGTCGAGCCGGGGATGGCCTGGCTGATCGCGGTGATGGTGCCGGTCATGCTCGTGGCCGTCGGCCTGCTCATCGCGCGCGCGGCGCCCCTGTTCAAGCAGATGCAGGGCAAGATCGACGACATCAACGGCGTGCTGCGCGAGCAGATCACCGGCATCCGCGTGCTGCGTGCCTTCGTGCGCGAGGACCGCGAGCGGGAGCGCTACGCCGTGGTCAACGGCGAGCTGACCGAGCTGAACCGTCGCATCGGCCTGCTGATGATCCTCATCAACCCGATCATCATGTTCATCCTGAACATGTCCAGCGTCCTCGTGCTGCTGGTCGCCGCGCCGCGCATCGACTCCGGCCAGATGGAGATCGGCTCGATCACCGCCTTCATCGCCTATCTCATGCAGATCCTCATCGCGGTGATGATGGCGACCTTCATGACGATGATGATCCCGCGCGCCATGGTCTCCGCCGAGCGCATCACCGAGGTGCTCGAGACCGAGACCAGCGTCCACCAGCGCACCGACGGGATCCGCGAGATCGAGGGCCCGATCGAGCTGACCTTCGAGGACGTCTCCTTCACCTATCCCGGCGCCGAGCGACCCGTGCTCCAGGACATCTCCTTCACCGCCCGCGCCGGACAGACCGTCGCGATCATCGGCGGCACCGGCGCCGGCAAGACCACCCTGATCAACCTCGTCCCGCGCCTCATGGACGCGACCGAGGGGCGCGTGCTGCTGAACGGCCATGACGTGCGCGACCTCGACGCCCGCGTGCTCTGGGACCGGGTCGGCCTCGTGCCGCAGCGGCCCTACCTGTTCTCCGGCACCGTCGCGACGAACCTCCGCTTCGGGAACCCGACCGCCGACGAGCAGGAGCTCTGGCACGCCCTCACCGTCGCCCAGGGCCGGGACTTCGTCGCCGCGATGCCCGAGCAGCTCGACTCCCCGATCGCGCAGGGCGGCACGAACGTCTCCGGCGGGCAGCGGCAGCGGCTCTGCATCGCGCGGGCGCTCGCCGCGCAGCCGTCGCTGTACCTCTTCGACGACTCCTTCAGCGCGCTGGACCTCACCACCGATGCCCGGCTGCGCGCCGCGCTCGTGCCCGAGACCCGCGACGCGCTCCAGCTCGTGGTCGCCCAGCGCGTCTCCACCATCACCGGCGCCGATCTGATCCTCGTGCTGGACAACGGCCGGATCGTCGGGCAGGGCACCCATGCCGAGCTGCTGGAGAGCTCGGAGACGTACCGCGAGATCGTCCGCAGCCAGGGCATCGAGGAGGAGGTGGCGTGATCAGCACCGAGGAGAGCACCCCCGCCGACGAGATCGCCGCGGAGAAGGACGCCGAGCGCGGACTGCGTCCGGGCCAGAGCGCGAAGAACTTCTGGCCCTCGACCAAGCGCCTGCTGCGCGAGATGGGCCCCGAGCGGGCGTACCTGATCGCCGCGATCCTCGTCGGCGTCGTGTCCGTGGGCTTCTCCGTGGTGGGGCCGAGGATCCTCGGCCACGCCACCGACATCATCTTCACGGGACTGATCTCGAAGGGGCTGCCCGCCGGCGCCGAACCCGACCAGGTGATCGAGGGGCTGCGCGCCCAGGGCGAGGAGCAGTTCGCGGACATGCTCTCGGGGATGACCCTCACCCCCGGCGAGGGCATCGACTTCGGCGCGCTGTACCAGACGCTCGGCCTGGCCGTCGGCCTCTTCGCCGTCTCCGCGCTGCTGATGTGGCTGCAGGGCGTGGCCCTGAACCGGATCCTGGTGCGGATGGTCTCCCGGCTGCGCCGTGACGTCGAGGAGAAGCTGCACCGCCTGCCGCTGAAGTACTTCGACCGGATGAAGCGCGGCGAGATCCTCTCCCGCGTCACCAACGACATCGACAACATCCAGAACACCCTGATGAACACCGTCACGGGGCTGGTGAACTCGATCCTCACCGTGCTCGGCGTGCTGGTGATGATGCTGCTGATCTCCTGGCAGCTCTCGCTGATCGCGCTCGCCGTGATCCCCGTGGCGCTCGTGCTCACCGGCGTGGTCGGGTCGCGGGCGCAGAAGCTGTTCGCCCAGCAGTGGGATGCGACGGGTGTGGTGAACTCCGAGGTCGAGGAGGCCTACACCGGGCACGCCCTGGTGACCGTCTTCGGCCGCCGCGAGGAGGTCGCCGCCCGCTTCGAGGAGCGCAACGACCGCCTGTTCCGCGCCACCTTCGGCGCCCAGTTCGTCTCCTCCCTGATCATGCCGCTGATGATGTTCGTGGGGAACCTCAGCTATGTCGTCATCGCGATCGTGGGCGGGCTGCGGATCATCTCCGGCCAGCTCACCCTCGGCGACGTGCAGGCCTTCATCCAGTACTCGCGCCAGTTCACGCAGCCGCTCTCGCAGGTCGCCTCGATGGCGACGATGCTGCAGTCCGGCGTGGCCAGCGCCGAGCGGGTCTTCGAGCTGCTGGACGCCGAGGAGCAGGAGCCCGAGACCACCGAGGCCACCGCCGCGGCCGGGATCCGCGAGGGGCGCGTGGAGTTCGAGCACGTCCGCTTCTCCTACAGCCCCGACCGCGAGCTGATCCGGGACCTCTCGCTCGTCGCCGACCCGGGCCACACCGTCGCGATCGTCGGACCGACGGGGGCCGGGAAGACGACGCTGGTGAACCTCGTGATGCGGTTCTACGAGATCGACGGCGGACGGATCACGGTCGACGGGATCGACATCCGCGACCTCACCCGCGCCCAGCTGCGCGAGCGCACCGGGATGGTCCTCCAGGACACCTGGCTGTTCAAGGGCACCCTGCGCGAGAACATTCGCTACGGGCGGCTGGACGCGACCGACGAGGAGGTGGTCGAGGCCGCCGTCGCCACCCACGTCGACGACTTCGCCCGCCAGCTGCCCGACGGCTACGACACGATCGTGGACGACGACGGATCGACCCTCTCCGCCGGCGAGAAGCAGCTGGTCACCATCGCCCGCGCCTTCCTCGCCCGGCCCAGCCTGCTGATCCTGGACGAGGCGACCTCCAGCGTGGACACCCGCACCGAGGTGCTCGTCCAGCAGGCCATGAACCGCCTGCGCGAGGGCCGCACCAGCTTCGTCATCGCCCACCGCCTCTCCACCATCCGCGACGCGGACCTGATCCTCGTGATGGAGGCGGGGGACATCGTCGAGCAGGGCTCCCACGAGGAGCTGCTCGCGGCCGGCGGCGCCTATGCGCGGCTGTACCGCTCCCAGTTCGAGGGCGCGGCGGTCGACCTCGACGCGGCGGAGGAGCTGGCCGCGCAGGATGCCGGGGGCGAGGAGGCGCCGACGACGACCGGGCCGATCGCGATGGGGTGAGGGACCCGACACCGAGTTGTGGTCATGCAGGGTTATGAATACTATTCATCGGTGACTTCCTCCCGACCCCGTCGCCGCACCCTGCTGCGCGCCGCGCCCCTGGCCCTCGCCACGGGCGCGCTCACCCCGGTGCTGGCCTCCTGCACCCGCGCCTCCGAGCGCCTGGACGCCGAGTCGAACGCCGTGCCCGAGGTGGACCTCTCCGGCATCGAGGAGGTCCCGGAGATCTCCTCCCTCGTCCCCGCGGACATCCGCGCGCGCGGCGAGCTGGTCAACGGCGCCGCCCTGAACTACGCCCCCGGCGAGTTCGTCGGCTCGAACGGGAAGGCGATCGGCTACGACATCGACATCCTCGCCGGGATCGGCGCCGTCCTCGGCCTCGACACCCGCACCGAGGCGGCGGTGTTCGCGCAGATCATCCCCGCCGTCGGCTCCACCTACGACGTCGGCATGTCGAGCTTCACCGTCAACGAGGAGCGTCTCGCGGCCGTGTCGATGGTGTCCTACTTCCAGGCCGGCATCTCCTACGCGGTGAAGGCCGGGAACCCCTACGACATCCACCCCGACGACCTGTGCGGCAAACGCGTCGCCCTCCAGGTCGGCACTTACCAGGAGGAGCTCTCCATCGAGCGCTCCCAGGAATGCCGCGACCAGGGCCTGCCCGCCTACGACATGCTCGCCTACGCCTCGAACTCCGACGCCGCGACCAACGTCGCCGGCGGCAAGGGCGACATCCTCATGGCCGACTCCCCGGTCACCGCCTACGCCGTGGCCCGCTCCCGCGGGACCCTCGAGCCGATCGGCGAGATCGAGGAGTCGGCGCTGAACGGCATCGTCGTGGCCAAGGACCAGCCCGAGCTGGCCGAGGCGATCCGCGCCGCCGTGCAGCACCTCATCGACGACGGCCACATGGAGCGCATCCTCGCTGCATGGGGCAACGAAGCAGGAATGATCCCGACCGCGGAAGTGAACCCCCAGCCGTGACCACCACCCAGACCCCCGGCCCCGCCGGTCCCGCGACCGAGGGCGGCTTCACCCCGATCCGCGCGAAGGCCGCGCCGCGACCCGGCACCTGGATCTCCGCCGTGATCGTGGCCCTGCTGGCCGCGGGCCTCGTCGGCTTCCTCGTGACCAACCCCGTCCTCGAATGGGGCACCGTCGCGACCTATCTCCTCGACGTGAAGGTGGTCCAGGGCGTCGGCTGGACGCTGCTGCTGACCCTGCTGTCGATGATCCTCGGCACCGTCGTCGCGCTCACCGCCGCGATCATGCGCCGCTCCGAGAACCCCGTGCTGCGCGGCGTGAGCTGGGCGTACATCTTCGTCTTCCGCGGCATTCCGGTGTACACCCAGCTCGTGTTCTGGGGCCTGTTCACCGTGATCGTCCCCAAGATCGTGGTCGGGGTGCCGTTCGGACCCGAGCTGTGGAGCTTCTCCACCCGCGACCTGCTCACCGCCTTCTGGGCGGCCGTGATCGGCCTGGGCCTGAACGAGGGCGCCTATCTCGCCGAGATCATCCGCTCCGGCCTGAACTCCGTGGACAAGGGCCAGACCGAGGCGTCCAAGGCGCTCGGCATGGGCAATGGGACCATCCTGCGACGCATCATCGTGCCGCAGGCCATGCGCGTGATCGTGCCGCCGCTCGGGAACGAGACCATCGGCATGCTGAAGACCACCTCGCTGGTGCTCGCGGTGCCCTTCACCCTCGACCTCACCTTCGCCACCAACGGAATCGCCAACAAGCTGTTCACCCCGATCCCGCTGCTGATCGTCGCGGCGCTGTGGTACCTCGCGATCACCTCGGTGCTGATGGTGGGCCAGCACTACCTCGAGCGGTACTTCGGCCGCGGCTTCGACGCCCGCACCCCCGCCCGCCCCGGCAGCGGCGGACGCTCCCGCCAGGCCGCCGTGAACAGCGCCGGCACGACCCCGCAGGACCCGCTCCCGGAGGTGGAGCTGTGATGACCCAGAACGACGAGACCCCTGTCGTGATCCAGGTCGAGGGCGTCCACAAGACCTTCGGCGACCTCCACGTCCTCAAGGGCTGCGACCTCACCGTCCGCTCCGGCGAGGTGGCCGTGCTGGTGGGCCCCTCCGGCTCCGGCAAGTCCACCCTGCTGCGCTGCATCAACCAGCTCGAGGAGCCCACCGCGGGCCGCGTCCTGATCGACGGGGTCGTCCAGGGCTACCGCGCCGAGCCCCTGCCCGACGGGCGCTGGCAGAAGCTCCGTCCCGCCGAGATCGCCGCGCAGCGCTCCCGCATCGGCATGGTCTTCCAGCGCTTCCACCTCTTCCCGCACCTCACGGCGCTGGGCAATGTGATGGAGGCGCCCGTGCAGGTGCGCGGCCTGCCGAAGGCCGCCGCGGAGAAGAAGGCACGCGAGCTGCTGGAACGGGTGGGGCTCGGCGACCGCGCCGACCACTACCCCTCCGAGCTCTCCGGCGGGCAGCAGCAGCGCGTCGCGATCGCCCGGGCGCTGGCCATGGACCCCGAGCTGATGCTCTTCGACGAGCCGACCAGCGCCCTGGATCCCGAACTGGTCTCCGAGGTGCTCACCGTGCTCAAGGACCTTGCGGCCGACGGGATGACCATGGTCGTGGTCACCCACGAGATGGGCTTCGCCCGCGAGGTCGCCGACCAGGTCGTGTTCATGGACGAGGGCCGGATCCTCGAGTCCGGCACGGCCGAGCAGGTCATCGACCACCCCGAGTCCGAGCGCCTGAAGGGCTTCCTCGCCTCGGTGCTGTGAGCGGCTCTGCCCCTCCCCGACCTGTCCGGCCGCGACCTGCCCCGCCCGCCCCCCGCCGCCCCTCCCCGGGCCCCGGCCGTGACGTCCCCGCCCCGCTGGGCCGGCCGCGCGCATGAATCTGCGTCCTGTGCGTGACCTCAAGGCCATATAGCGCCTGAGGTCACGCATGGAGCGCATTTGTGTGCGGCAGGGGAGCGGCGGCGACGGCCAACACTCCGAGGCGGCGCACACCTGGGGAAGCACGACAGGCCGCGCAGCGGCGCTGGGGATCAGCTCGCCAGCAGCTGCTCCACCTTCCGCCGGCCGAACGCTCCGACCTCGGCGATCGTCTCGAGCGCCGCATCCTGGGTGTCGGCCCAGTTCCGCCAGACCTGCTCATAGCTCAGCCGCAGGGTCTGCAGCCCATGTCGGCCCGTGCGCAGGTCCCTGCGTCGATCCAGCGCGAAGGCATCGGGTCCGGAATGACCGTCGCGGCCGTCGATCTCCATCAGGATCCCGCCGACGTACAGGTCCACATAACCCGCACCGTCGACGAACACCTGCTGCTCCACCCGGAAGCCCCGCCTGCGGAGCCAGCGGACCACCCGCGTCTCGGACCCCGAGTCGCTCGCCGTCGACAGCGCGCCGATCCGTGAGCGCACCGATGCAGGGGCGGCGTCCAGCAGCCGCTGCACCTCCGCCGGCGCCATCAGCCGACGATTGATCGCTGACTCGAGCAGGATCGCCGCACGCTCTCCGCTCTGGCATCGCATCGCGTGCTCGAGGGCGAGCGGGAGGGAGGCGACCGCATCCGGCTCCGGCCACGACCGGCAGCCGGAGGGGTGGGCCAGCATGTCCTCCGGCACACCCGCGGAGTCGTTCGGGCGGTAGACGTGCAGCGTCCGTCGCTCCTCCTCGTCGCGGTACGGGATCCACAGGCCGTGCAGTGCGGCGGCGTCGATGCAGGTGAGACGGCACCCGTGGTGCAGAGCGAGTCTGGCGGGCGGGAGTGCCGCCGCGTTTCCGTACCAGCCTCGTGCCACTCTCTGCAGCCGTCCAGAGCGCACGGACCGGATCAGCCGGGAGTCGCTGTATCCCATCGCCAGCAGCTCCCGGCGCGAGGCGAGCCCGAGCTCCTGCTGAGTGAGGCGCCGGGTTCCCCGGGGCGGGCCGACGGGACGAGGCCAGGGCCATGCCGACGCGGGGAGCGCGAGATCGCTGGCGTGGTGCATGTCCCGAGAGTGCCGGGACCGGCGGTCGACTGCTGCGGCCTGGGTCCAGCTGTGGACAGCTCCTGCATGGGGAGGAGAGGCGGGCCCGGGAAGGCTGCCGGGCTGGGGAGGAGGGACAGGGCCGGGAAAGCTGCGATGCGGGGGTGGGGCGCACACAAATCCGTCCTGTGCGTGACCTCAGGCGCTATAGACGGCTGAGGTCACGCACAGGACGCAGAAGTGTGGGGGCCGCGCTGGGCTGGGACGCCAGGCGCTGGGCCGGGACGTCAGGCCGGGCTTGGCCCCCGGGTCACCACTCCAGGATCTGCCAGCGCTTCTTCTTCGCCACGGAGAACAGCCCGAGGTCCGGTGCGACCGCGGCGGGGGTGCCGACGAGCTCGAGCCAGGCGGCGTCCGCATGGGAGTCGCCGTAGCCGTAGGAGGTCGACAGGTCCGCGCCGTGCAGGTCCGCGTACTTCCGCAGCCAGTTCGCGCGTGCCTCGTCGACCAGCGGGGGAGTGGCGAGATAGCCGGTCATGACCCCGCTGCTGTCCTCGTCCATGTGGGTGGCGACGACCTCGTCGAAGAGGTCCGCGAGCGGCTCGACCAGCACGTCCAGCGCGCCGGAGACGAGCACGGTGCGGTGCCCGGCGGCGCGGTGGCGCTCGATGGTCTCCAGCGCCTCCGGTCGGATCGAGGCACGGATGCGGCGCCCGGCCTCGCCCTTCATGAGGGTGCGCAGCTCCTCGGCGCGGTATCCCTTGTAGCGGCGGTTGACCAGGCGGATCAGCTCGGAGCGGTCGCGCTGGTCGGCGCGCAGGTAGCCCGGCACCGCGGCGAGCAGGCCGCCGATCTCGGCCGGCCAGGTGCGGCGGGGGCGGGTCGCGCGGACCACCGCGAAGTACTGCTGGACGATGTTCGTCGCCAGCACGGTGCCGTCGAGGTCGAAGACCGCGAGCGAGTCCGTGGACTGCTTCAGCTCGGGCGTCGGGCGGGAGGCGCGGCGCTTCTGGGCGGACTTCGCGCGGGAGTAGGCCTTGGTGAGGTCCGTGACGGCCGGCAGGTGCTGCTGCTGGAAGTAGTCCTTCCACACGATCCCGGTGACGTCGAAGTCGTGGGTGGCGAGGAACTCCTCCGGCAGCTCGGCCCGCAGCGCCCGCGTGTTCGCGTCGTCGAAGACCATCTCGGTCTTCGTGTAGTGGCGGTACAGCTCGATGTACTTGCGCAGCATCGTCAGCCCCGAGGTGGCCTTGTGCAGGTTCGAGGTCCACTCGCGGGTGCGCTTGGTGGCCGGGAGATAGGCGACCGCGGTCGAGCCGATCTTCGCGGTGAGCTCCTTGGCGCGGAAGCGCTGCTCGACCATCTCCACCGCCGGGAAGGACCACTCGGGCACCTCGATCGGGCGGCCCTTCTCGTCCTCGAGCGGGTGCTTCGTGAAGTACTCGCGCACCGCGGTGACCATCTCGTGGAAGGGCAGCGGGTTCGAGGCGCCGGAGACGACCTGGTAGTAGGCGTCGTCGCCGCGGCGGGAGACGTCCTGGGTCGCGAGCGCCACGATGACGTTCACGACGTGGTCGACGGGGATCACGTCGAGGATGGAGTCCGCGAGGCCCGGGAACTCCGGCAGCATGCCGCGGCCGTAGGCCATGATCAGCGGGTCGGCGACCTTGTAGCCGTCGATCCAGCCCGGGTAGGGCTTCTTCATGGCGGACTCGATGATGGAGGGGCGCACGAAGGAGACGCGGTGGCCGCTGCCGGCCCACAGCTCCTCGGCGACCTGCTCGGCCATCGCCTTGGTGAAGGTGTAGATGTCGGTCCAGCCGACGGACTGGGCGCGGGTGCGGCCGAAGTCGACCAGGCGCTGCTGGACCCAGTCGCGCCGCGCCTCCTCGGAGACGTTCGCCACGGACTTCGGGCCCATGCGGCCCACCTGCAGCTTCGCGGTGCGGATCTGGGAGCGGAGGGTCTCGGGCTTGCGGGACTCCGCCTCGACGCGCTCGCGGGCGGCGAGGGCGGCGTCGAACTCGGCGCGCCAGTCGACGTCGGAGCGCAGCGAGCCCTCCTGGCGCAGCCCCTTGGAGATGCCGCCGACGTAGGCGGTGGAGACATGGATGACGTGCGGGTCCTGGCCCGAGGCCAGCAGCGCCTCGTAGAGGTTGCGGGCGCCGCCGACGTTGGTGCGGAAGGCGTCGTCGATCGGCGGGTCGAAGGAGACGGAGGAGGCCGAGTGGATCACCGTGTCGACGGGATCGGTGATCGCGGGCATGTCGGTGAGGTCGCCTTCGAGCACGCCGACGCGCGCGTCGAAGATCTCCTTCAGGCGCGCCTTCCCGTCGGCCGCGCCGCCGAGCGCGCCGTCCTTCTCCAGCTGCTCGCCCCAGGAGGCGAAGACGGGCTTGCGCAGCAGCTGCTCGAGGCGCCTGCGGCCCGTCACGGAGCCCTTGGGGCGCACGACGGCGGTGACGTGCACGTCCTCGGTGGTCTCCAGCAGCGAGCGCAGGACGGCCTGGCCGAGGAATCCGGTGACGCCGGTGAGCAGGATCCGTCGGCCCCCGGTCCCCCCGGGGGTGGACGGGGCGGCGGCGGGGGAGGTGTGCGACATGGGATCCTCTGGGGACGGGAGCGGAGATGGCGGACCGACCGGGGAGGTCAGCGGCAGGGTCCGGGCCTGCGCGCGCGACGCGCCCGCGATGTCTCTGCCCGGCGGCTTCTCCGCGCTGGTCAGGGCGGCGCTAGTGTATCGTAGCCGCCATGCATAGGGCCCTGATCACCGGCGGCACCGCAGGCATCGGGGCGGCCTTCGCCAGAGCGTTCGCCGGCCGGGGGAGCGCCCTCGTGCTGGTCGCGCGGGACCCCGATCGCCTCGAGGAGTCGGCCGCGCAGCTCCGTCGCGAGCACGGCGTCGACGTCGAGACGATCGTCGCGGATCTCGCCGACCGCGACGCTCAGCAGCGGGTCGCCGATCGCCTCGAGTCCGACACCGACCCCGTCGACGTGCTCGTGAACAACGCCGGCTTCTCCGTCCGCGCCGGCCTGCTCGACGAGGACCTCACCCCCCACGACCTCGGCTTCGAGGTCATGATCCGCGCCGTCCTCAAGCTCGGCGGCGCCGCGGGTCGGGGGATGCGACGCCGCGGCCGCGGCTGGATCATCAACGTCGGCTCGGTCTCGGCGCTGGTCACGCAGAACAACTACTCCGCGATCAAGGCGTGGGTGGGCAACTACTCCGAGTCCCTCGGCGTGCAGCTCGCAGGCACCGGCGTGCAGGTCACCGCCCTGATGCCGGGCTGGGTCCGCACCGAGTTCCACTCCCGCGCCGGGATCAAGGGCTCCTCGATCCCCGGCGTGCTGTGGCTGGACGCGGACCGTCTGGTCGAGGACTGCCTGCGCGACGTCGCCCGCGGCCGGCCCGTCTCGGTCCCCTCGAAGCGCTGGAAGCTGATCTCCGCCGTCCTGCGCACCACCCCGCGCGGCCTCGTCGCGCGGCTCAGCGCGCTGCTCAGCCATCGCCGCAACCGGGAGAAGTGATCGCGTGACCGACGAGGACAGCGAGAAGGAGCCCGAGGAGCAGGGGAGCTCGCGACGGGCCGAGGCCGCGGCACGGCTCTCCGAGGCCTCTAGCCGCGCCGCGGACGCCACCGCGAAGGCCGCCGACGACCTCAAGGGCCGCTCCCGTCGGCTGCTGGACTCGCTCTCCGCGCGCTCGCGCGGGCAGGGCTGGGAGAAGCCGACGGGCGAGCTGGCCAAGTACCGCTCCACCTGGCGCGCCGGGATGCGCTTCGTGCTGCAGCGGGTGCTGTTCCGGGGCGTGGTGAACTCCGCCGTGAGCCCGCAGGTGCAGGTGCACCGCCGCGTGAAGAGCATCCGCGGCCCGTTCGTGCTGGTCGCCAACCACACCAGCCACGTCGACGGCCCGCTGCTGGCGATGAGCCTGCCCTGGACCCAGGGCCGGTTCCTCTCCACGGGCGTGGCCGCCGACTACTGGTTCGACCACTGGCACCGCCGCCTCTTCGTGCGCCTGATGATGAACGCCTTCCCGATCGACCGCGGCGGCTCCCGCAAGCACGCGGGCACCTCGAAGAGGCTGCTGCGCAGCGGCGTGCCGATCCTCGTGTTCCCCGAGGGCGGCCGCCAGCAGACCGGCGCCATGGCGGAGTTCAAGCCCGGCGCGGCCGCCCTCGCCCTCGGCGTCGGCGTCCCCGTCGTGCCCGCCGCGATCATCGGCGGCTACGAGGCGATGCCCAAGGGGCGCAGCTGGCCCGTGCCGGGGCGCCCGCCCGTGCGGGTCGTCTTCGGCGAGCCGCTGCTGGGCGGGGTGGACGAGTCCGCGGGCGACTTCATCACGCGCATCCGGGACAGCGTGAAGAACCTGTACGACGAGCACCACGACGAGGTCCTGGGCAGTGCTGTCCGGGACGAGGAGGAGGACGCATGAGCGATCGGCCGAGCGCACGCGAGGTCAAGCGGCACAAGTGGTGGGGCTGGGGCCTGGACGACATCACGTTCCGCTACGACAACAAGCCCGCCTTCGCCCCGCTCGCGCGGAACAAGATCGGCGTCGACCTCGACTCGAAGCAGCCGGTCGAGCCGCAGCTGTCCGACGTCGAGGTGCCGGAGAGCCGGCTGCCCGCTCCGGCGCGCGAGGCGCTGGTCGCCGTCGTCGGCGCCGACAACGTGCTGGACGACGACGAGTACCGGGTCGTCCACTCCTTCGGCCGCTCCCTGCCGGACCTGTTCCGCGTCCGGGGCGGCCGCTTCGAGCGCCTGGTCGACGCGATCGTGTACCCCGCCTCCGAGGACGAGGTCGCCGCGGTCCTGCGTCTCGTGCTCGAGCACGACATGGTGCTGATCCCCTACGGCGGCGGCTCCTCCATCTCCGGCTCCGTCACCCCCGACGTGGACGAGCAGCGCCCGATCCTCACCATGAACCTCGGCCGCATGCGCGAGGTCCTCGAGATCGACGACACCGCGGGGCTCGCCCGCGTGGAGGCGGGCGCGTACGGCCCGGACCTCGAGGAGCAGCTGAACGCGCTGGGCTGGACCGTCGGCCACTTCCCCGACTCCTTCACCTACTCGACCGTCGGCGGCTGGGCCGCGACGCGCTCCTCCGGCATGCAGTCGGACAAGTACGGCGACATCGAGGACATCGTCCGCGGCCTGCGGATGGTCCATCCCGCAGGCACGGCCGTCACCAAGCCGATCCCGGGCCGCGACTCCGGGCCGAGCGTGCACGAGATGATCCTGGGCAGCGAGGGACGCCTCGGCGTGATCACCGAGGTCACGGTGCAGGTGCACCGCGTCGCCCCGGTCCGTCAGGTGATCGCCTACATGTACCCGGACTGGGAGCACGGCATCCGCGGCATGCACGCGATCGCCCGCTCCACCGACGTCTCCCCGACCTTCACCCGTCTCTCCGACGGGCCGGAGACCGAGTTCAGCCTCGCCATGGTCAAGGCGCCCACCTCCACCAAGGGGAAGGTCGCCGCGAAGGTGCAGGACGGGCTGTTCTCGTACCTGCGCTCCAAGGGCTGGGACACGACGAACGAGATGTCGATCTCCTACGTCTGCTTCGAGGGCTCGAAGGAATCCGTCGAGCAGCAGAAGTCGATCGTGAAGAAGATCGTGAAGAACGCCGGCGGCATCACGCTCGGCGCGGGCCCCGGCGCGATCTACGACCAGAAGAAGTTCGACACCCCCTACCTGCGCGACTTCCTGATGAACTACCAGGTCTTCGGCGACGTCTGCGACACCGGTGCGACCTGGTCGAAGATCAACGAGGTCCATGCCCGGGCGTTCGAGGCCTTCTACGCGGTGCAGGAGGAGCAGGGCCTGCCCGGCTTCATGTTCTGCCACATGTCGCACAGCTACCACGCCGGGGCGTGCCTCTACTTCACCTTCGCCTTCCCCTACTCGACCGACGAGCAGGCGCTCGAGCAGTACTACGCCGCCAAGAGCGCCGTGCAGCAGACCTTCGTGGACCTCGGCTCGACGGTCTCCCACCATCACGCGGTGGGCACCGAGCACCAGCCCTGGATCACCGAGGACATCGGCGAGGTCGGCACCCGCATGGTGCAGGGGCTTTTCGCCGACACCGACCCGGGCCGGAACCTCAACCCCGGCAAGGTCGTCCCCTCCTGAGCGGGGGAGCGACGATGCAGGCCGCGCATCCGGTCCTCGTGCTGCGGCACGGGGAGTCGACCGCGAACGTCGAGGGGCAGATCGTGTCCGTCCCCGGCCCGCGGGCGCTCGAGACGGTGGGGCTGACCGCACGCGGCAGGGAGCAGGCGCGCGCCGCGGCGACGGACGCGGCCGCGCAGGGCCTCGGGCCGGGCACGGTCGTGGTCACGAGCGACTTCGCCCGCGCCCGCCAGACCGCCGAGGAGTTCGCCGCCGGTCTCGGTGCCGGGGCGCCGCGGGTCGACGAGCGCCTGCGCGAGCGCTGCTTCGGCGCGCACGACGAGGGCCCCGCGACCGCCTACGAGAGCATCTGGGCGCGGGACCGCGCCCGTCGGGCGCACGACGACGGGGTCGAGCCCGTCGCCGAGGTCGCCGCGCGCGTGCTCGCGGCGCTCCGGGCGGCCGACGCGCTCGCCGCCGACGCGCCCGTGGTGCTCGTCGCCCACGGGGACGTGCTGCAGATCGCGCTCGCGCTCGCCGCGGGCCGCGACCCGCACGACCATCGCGAGGTGCCGCACCTGGGCAACGCCCAGCTGCGCGCGCTCGGCCCGCACCGCACCGCCGCAGCGGGCGCGCCATGCTGAGCGCGGACCGCGGCGGCGGGGTGCGCCTGATCGTGCGCGGGGACCTCGAGGAGACCCGGGCGCTGCTCGCCGAGTTCTTCACCGCCCAGGGCTGGCGCGTCCACGAGACCACGCCCGCGCGCCTGGAGGTGGAGACCGGGAGCCTGCGCCGCACGGTGCTGCTCGGCGCCCTGGCCGGGAGCCGCTTCCACCTCCGGGCCCGGCTCGAGCTGGCCGAGGTCCCGGGCGGGACGCGGATCCGTCATCTCTGGGGTGCGACCGTCGGCCGCGCGCTGGGCGGTGTGGCCGGATGGGCGCGGGCGAGCAGGCGCCATGCCGAGACGGCTGAGCTGCTCACCGCGCAGCTGCGCGAGCGGGGCATCCTGCTCGAGGCCGCGCCCGACCGCTGAGGCCGGCCTCCGCCGCAGCGGAGCGAGCAGGCTCCCTCGCCGTTGAAGGAGCCTGACGTCGACCATATTCAGTTACTCGTGAGGAATGGGTCACAGGCGGGTCACGGTTGCCTCGAGAGGCTGTTCCGATCCGGGAAGCAGCCTCCCGGCGGGTCCGCCGAGGTGACGGGGGCCGTGCGCCCCTACGATGGACCGGGTCGCCCGAGGAGCGGCGGCCCGCGAACCACCAGCGACAGGACGAGGGAATTCATGGCACTGCGCATCGCCGTCTTCGGCGAGAACCGGCACGAGAAGGTCGACCCGAAGGTCCAGCAGATCTATCCCGAGGGCATGCACACCGTGATCGCGGAGGCCCTGCGGACCGTCCTCGCGGCCGACGGCGTCGAGGCCGAGGTGCGCATCGCCCTGCTCGACGACATCGAGGAGTCCCTCTCCGAGGAGGCGCTCGCCGAGACCGACGTGCTCACCTGGTGGGGCCACATGGCGCACGAGGACGTGCCCGAGGAGATCGCCGAGCGCGTGGTGCGCCGCGTCCACGAGGGCATGGGGCTGATCCCGCTGCACTCCGCCCACTACTCCAAGCCCTTCAAGAAGCTCATGGGCACCACCTGCAACCTGCTGTGGCGCAACGAGGGCGAGGAGGAGCGGGTCTGGACCGTCAACGGCTCCCACCCGATCGCCCGCGGCGTCCCGCACCCGATCGTCGTCCCCGAGCAGGAGATGTACGGGGAGATGTTCGACATCCCCGCCCCCGACGAGCTCGTCTTCGTCTCCTCCTTCGCCGGCGGCGAGGTGTTCCGCTCCGGCGCCGTGTTCCGCCGCGGCAAGGGCAAGGTCTTCTACTTCAGCCCCGGCGACCAGGAGTACCCCGTCTACCGCCAGGCGGAGATCCAGCGCGTCCTCGCCAACGCCGTGGTCTGGGCCCGGCCCGAGGAGCGCGAGGCCGCACCGGTGAAGATCGCCAACGCCCCGCGCGACTGGTTCCGCGGGGACGACGCGGACGGAGTCACGCGTGTCATCTGAGACCAGGACGCTCACCGACACCTCCGCCGCCCCGACGCCGTCGGCCTCCCTGACCGGCTTCCCCCGCCTGCCCGCGGAGCGTCCCGCACGCGTGGTCGTCGTCGGTGCCGGATCGATGGGCAGCTGGTGGGCCCGGGAGATCGTCGCGAGCGGGGTCGCGGAGCTCGTCGGCGTCGCCGACCTGGTCGAGGGCGCGCCGCAGCGCGTGATCGACCAGTCCGGCGCGGCCGATCCGGCGGCGGTCGCCGTCGGCGCCGACGGGGTCGACCTCGCCCTCGAGCTCGGCGCTGACCTGATCGTGAACCCGACCGTGCCGGTCGCCCATCATCCCGTCACCGTGAAGGCGCTGCACGCGGGGATCCCGGTGCTCGGCGAGAAGCCCGTCACCGAGACGCTGCCCGAGGCGATCAGCCTGCTCGCGCACGCCGAGCTCACCGGCGTGCCGTTCATGGTCTCCCAGTCCCGGCGCTTCTTCCGCCAGGTGCGCCAGCTGCGCAGCTTCGTCGCCGCCCACGGGCCGACGGTGATGACCAGCGCGTTCTTCTCCCTGTTCACGGAGATGGACGGGTTCCGCCGTACCCAGGACCACCCGCTGCTGCGGGACATGGGCATCCACGCCTTCGACACCGCGCGCTACATCCTGGACGCGGACCCGGTCGCGGTCACCGCCCGCGGGACGCGCCCCGAGTGGAGCGTCTACCACCACGACGCGACCGTCAGCGCGACCTTCGAGATGTCCGACGGGTCCCTGTTCGTCTACCACGGCACCTGGAACGCCCGCGGCCTGCCGACCTGGTGGAACAGCGAATGGCGGATCGGTGCCCAGCACGGCTCCGCCACCTGGGACGGCACCGGCGCCCCGGTCGTCGGCACCGAGGACGAGGAGGAGACCGCGCGCCTGCAGGCCGCGATCGACGCCGAGACCGCGCCCGAGCCCGACCAGATCGCCGCCTCGCTGGTCGAGTGCGTCTCCGCGCTGCGCGAGGGCCGCACCCCGATGTGCGAGATCCACGAGAACGTGCTCAGCTTCGCCATGGTCGAGGCGGCCGTCACCGCCGTCGAGCGCGGGGAGCGGGTCGAGATCGACGAGCTGCTCGAGCAGGCGCGCGTCGAGGCGATCGCCGCGGAGGCCGACGAGCAGGCCCGCGAGATCATGCGCTCCTGGAGCAGCGTGCGCGAGGCGCTCGTCGCCGGGTCCTGAGCCGAGCCGCCGCGCCCCGAGGGATCACCGGGGCACGGCGGCGAGGTGACCGCACGCGGACATGCGAAAGGCCCCTCATCGCGATGTTCTCGCTGATGAGGGGCCTTTCCTTCTGCGCGCCCGGAGGGATTCGAACCCCCAACCTTCTGATCCGTAGTCAGATGCTCTATCCGTTAAGCTACGGGCGCTCGCCAGCTGCGCTGACCTGGACTACTCTAGCGGGCCCTCGCGGCCGGCGCCAATCGGCGGGCCATGAGCCTGCTCACAGGAGCGGGGTCACGGCCCGCAGCGGTCACCAGCCCGACTGCTGAGGAGGCTGCGGGGAGCCGGGACCCTGCGGCCCGCCGGGGTTCTGGCCGCTGTCGGGATGAGCCCACGGAGGCTGCTGCTGGCCTTGCGGAGAGCCCTGGCCGCCCTGCTGCGGGGCGCCCCACTGCTGATCGCTCTGCGGGGCCGCGGGCGGGGAGCCCTGCCCCCACTGCTGACCGGACTGAGGGGCGGGCGGGGGCGAGGCCTGACCCCACTGCTGGCCGCCCTGGCCGCTCTGCACGCCCTGACCGCCCTGAGGCGCGGGCGGCGGCGAGTTCTGGTCCCACTGCGCGCTCGGCGGAGCGGCCGGAGACGCTCCGGACGCGGCGCCGACGGACGCACCGGCGCCGTAGCCGCCGGGCACGCCCGAGGAGGCGCCGGCCTTGTTCTTCCGCGAGCGGAGCACGAAGAAGACGGCCACGGCGGCGGCGAGCAGGAGGAGGAAGCCGATCACGACGACGGCGATGATCACGATGACCCAGGGGAAGCTGTTCGCCTCGGCGCGGATGTCGATCCCGTTCGCGATCTCGGACGCATCCGTGAAGACGACGGTGCTGCCGTCGATCTGGCCGCCGGAGGACTCGATGATCTCGCCGGGGAAGATGAAGGTCATCGAGAACTCGAAGCCGTAGTCCGCCAGGGTCGGGTCGGTGAGGTCGCTCAGCCCGGCCTGGGCCGGATCGAGGGTGAAGTGGTACTCGCCGTCCTCCTCGACGAGGTCCAGCCCGTTGCCGAACTCCTCATTGTCGACCACGCCGGTGATCTTGCAGCCGTACATGCCGTCGGCCTCGTACGGCTCGACGGTCGGGGCGATCTCGCCGGCCACGCCCGACTCCTCGCCCTCCATCGCGGCGCACATGTCCTCGGCGGAGGAGTACTCGGACCCGATGAGGGAGGTGTCCAGGCCGATGTCCATCGCCACGTCGATGGTCTCGGCGTCCTTGATGTCGAAGGTCGCGTCGAACTTCCCGCAGCCCGCGAGGACCATCATGAAGGGAACGAGGAGGAGCGCGAGGAGTCTGCGCCGTCTGGAGATGCTGGTCACGGTTCCCCCGTCGGGTCGCGCACCGAGGTGCGTGGCGCCACCGGGTGTGACGCGCTTCCCGTTCAGGGTACCTGCGCAGGCGAGAGCGCGCGGTGGGGAGAACTCCCATCGCGTGCGGTCCGGTCGCACGGCTCCGATTTATCGGAGCCGGGGCGACCGGCTACTTCCAGAGCAATCGGCTACTTCCAGAACATGAGCATGCCGCCGCCGACCATCAGCACGCCGAAGCCGACGGCGAGGTTCCAGTCGCCGATCGGCAGGGGCAGCTGCCCGGCGGTGATGTAGTAGGTGACCAGGTAGGCGAGACCCAGGATCAGGAAGACCACGGCGGCGGGGGCGAGCCACCGCGGGTTCTGCCCGGCGGCCGCGACGCGCCGTCCGGTGGTGCGGGAGGTCTCGGCCGCGGCGGCCCGGCGCACCGAGGTGGCACGCGTGGAGTCCTTCGCCTTCTCGGGAACCTCGCCGCCGGCGGGCCTGCCGGTCTCGCTCTCGCCCTTCTTCTTCCCGGACGCGCCCTTCGTCGCGCCGCGACCGACGGGGTCCTTGCCCGCGGCGCCCCTGCGGCGCACGGGGTCCTTCGCGGAGCCCCCGGCGGGCTTCGAGTCCTCGGCCTCCGCGGTCGCGTCCTCCGCGTCCGCCATCGTGTCCTCGAGGTCCGTCGCGGCGTCCTCGGCCTCCGCGGTCGGGTCCTCGGCGTCCGGCGTCACGTCCTTCGGGTCCGTGCTCGCGGCCTTCGCGCTCGACGTCGCCCGGGCGGACGACTTCTTCCTGCTCCTGGCCATGGAACGATGCTCCCTCGACGCGGCCGTCGCGCGACCGTGCCGCGCGGATCCGCGGGTGCGGACCGTGGCCTAGGGTAATGGGCGTCCGGGACGCGCGCGAAGCGAGGAGTGACGATGGAAGCACAGGACACCCCGTCCGGGCGCCGTCGCGGCGGTGCCCGGGGGCGCGTCGGGGTGGCGCTGGTGATGGTGCTGTGCGGCGTGCTCTTCGCGACCACCTCCCGCCTCGCCGCAGGCGGCTCGATCCGCGACGAGAGCAGCGACGTCGCCGGCGTCCTCGCCGACCGCGGCCGCACCATCGAGGAGCTCACCGAGGACAACGCCGACAAGCGCGCCGAGATCGAGGAGCTGCGCGGCCAGGGCGCGGGCGCGGCGACCGCCGAGCGCACCGCCGTGGTCGAGGACGCCGTCGGCCTCAGCGAGGTCTCCGGGCCCGGGCTGCGGATCACCCTGACCGATGCGCCCTCGAGCGCGCTCGGCGCGATCCCGGGCACCGAGCCCGACGACCTCGTCGTCCACCAGCAGGACCTCGAGTCGTTCATCAACGCCCTGTGGGCCGGCGGCGCGGAGGCGATGATGCTGCAGGACCAGCGCGTGGTCAACGGCAGCGCCTTCCGCTGCGCCGGCAACACCCTGCTGCTCGAGGGCCGCGTCTACTCCCCGCCCTTCGTCATCACCGTGATCGGCCCCGTCGAGGAGATGACCGAGGCGCTCGACTCCTCCCAGAACGTGCAGCTCTACCGCGAATGGGTCGATCACGTCGGCCTCGGCGAGAAGGTCGAGACGCTCCAGGACACCACCCTGCCCGCCTATGTCGGCCCCCTCGCCGTCGACGCCGCGGTGAGCCGGTGAGCACGGGCCGCACCGAGCGGGGGCGAGGAGTCGCACGATCCCACCGCGGCCGCCCCCGCGGGCCGGGTGTGCTCGGGGTCCTCGGCGAGCTGCTGCTGACCGCCGGGGTGCTGCTGGGCCTGTTCCTGGTGTGGCAGCTGTGGTGGACCGACGTGATGGCCGACCGCGAGCAGGCCGGGATCCTCGACGGGCTCGAGCAGGAATGGGGCGCCGTGGACAAGGAGCGGATCGCCCCGCGCCAGGACGGACCGCCGCCCGTCCCCACCACGCCCGAGGACACCATGGTCTTCGGCACCATGCACGTGCCTGCCTTCGACCGCGACCGCTTCCCGCTCGCCGAGGGCGTGGACCTCGAGCAGGTCCTCAACGTCAAGGGAGCCGGCCACTACCCGCAGACCGCGCTGCCCGGCCAGGTCGGGAACTTCTCCGTCGCCGGCCACCGCAACACCTACGGCCGCGTCCTCGAGGACATCGCCGGCCTCGAGGAGGGTGACCCGATCGTGGTGGAGACCGACGAGGCGTTCTACGTCTACGAGGTCACCGAGTCGCTCGTGGTGATGCCGGAGGACGCCTGGGTCATCGCCCCGACGCCCGGCGAGAGCGGGGTGGAGCCCACCGAGCGGATGCTCACCCTGACCGCCTGCCATCCGATGTACTCCGCGCGGGAGCGCTACATCGTCCACGCCGAGTTCTCGTACTGGACGGACCGGTCCGACGGGATCCCCGAGGCGCTCGCGACCGCCCCCGACCCCGCCGAGGAGGGCTGATGTACGCCTGGCTGTTCCGTCACCTGCCCGGACCGCTCTGGATGCGGATCCTGCTGACCGTCCTGGTGCTCGCCGCGATCGTCGTGGCCCTGTTCGGCTGGGTGTTCCCCGCGATCGCGCCGCACATGCCCTTCAACGACGGAGTCGTGGGGGCGGCGGCCGCCGGCTCCTGAGCGGCGGGCCTCAGCCCGCGGTCATCAAGGGCTTCAGCCCCTCCGAGCGCTCGAGGGCGTCGCGACCGTCACACAGCTCGAGGAAGCGCGCGAGCATCAGGTGGCCGTTCTCGGTGAGCACCGACTCCGGATGGAACTGCACCCCGTGCAGGGGAAGCTCCCGGTGGACCAGGCCCATCACCATCCCGTCGGCGGTGCGGGCGGTGACCTCGAGCTCCGCCGGGATCGTCTCCGGCACCACGGTGAGGGAGTGGTAGCGGGTCGCGGTCATGGGGGAGGGGGCGCCGGCGAAGACGCTCCTGCCCTCGTGCGTGAGCTCGCTGGTGCGGCCGTGCATCAGCTGCGGGGCGTGGTCCACGCGCGCTCCGAAGTGCTGGCCCAGCGCCTGGTGCCCGAGGCACACCCCGAGCATCGGCACCCGCTGCTCGGCGCAGCGGCCGATCACGTCCAGGGAGCGACCGGCGGTGGACGGGTTGCCGGGGCCGGGGGAGACCAGCACCCCGTCGAACCCGGTGAGGTCGACCGCGCCCGTACCGTCGGCGGGCACCTCGTCGTTGCGGACCACCGTCGTCTCCGCGCCCATCTGCTGGAGGTAGCCGACGATCGTGTAGACGAAGCTGTCGTAGTTGTCGATCACGAGGATCCGTGCTGCGGACTGCTCAGCCATCGCCGTTCCCGTTCCCGTTCCCGTTCGCGTTGCCGTTGCCGTTCCCGTTCCCGGCGCCCGCGCCGCGTCCGTTGTTGCCGTCGCCCTGCGCGGCGTCGTCGGCCTCGTCCTCCGGCGGGTCCGTGGTCGGCGAGGGGCTGTCGCTCGGCTCCTCGGTCGGGCTCGGCTCCTCGGTCTCGGTCGGCTCCTCGGTCGGGGTGGGTGTCGGCGTCGGCTCCGGGCCCTTGGAGACGACGATCGTGATCGTGGTGCCGCGGTCCACCTGCTCGTTCGCCGCGGGGTCGGTGCGGATGACCTGCCCCTCGGGTACCGAGTCCGAGAACTCCGAGGTCGGGGTGGTACCCGTGAACCCGGCGTCGGACAGGGTCTTCTGCGCGTTCTCGAGGGTCTGCCCGGCGACGTTCGGGACCGCCACGGGACCGGGCGCGACCGCGATCACGAGGTCGACGGTGGAGCCGTAGCGGGCGGGGCTGCCGCCGGCCGAGGGCGTCTGCGAGAGCACGGTGCCCGGGTCCTCGTCCGCCTCCTCGCGCTCCGCGGGGTCCGGGACCTCGAAGCCGCGCGCCTCGAGGGTCTCCTTGGCCTTGTCGAACTGGACGCCCTCGACGTTCGGGACCTCCACGTTGCCGGAGGCGAAGCGCACCTCGACCGCGGAGCCCCGGTCCACCGACTGCCCACCCTGGGGAGAGGTGCTCGCCACCGTCCCCGCCTCCTGCGGCACGTCCTCCGCCTCGCCCTCGGTCATGGTGAGTCCGACGGCCTCGAGCGCGGCCTGGGCCTCCTCGCGGGTCATCTCCAGCAGGTCTTCGGGCACCGTCACCGCGTCCGGGCCGCCGGAGACCGTGACCGTGATGGCGCTGCCCACCTCGACCTCCTGGCCGGCGGGAGGGTCCGTCTCCATGACCTCGCCCTTGTCGACGTCCTGGGAAGGCGTCTGCTTGAAGGTCGGGTCGAGTCCGGCCTCGGTGAGCGCGCTGCGCGCCTGGTCCTCCGTCTGCCCCACCACGTTCGGGACCGCGATCGTCTCCGGCCCCCGGTCCCACGGCCGGAAGTAGGCGAGCGCCGCGGCGATCAGTCCCAGGGCCACGAGGGTCACGAGGATGATCAGCCACCACGGCCGCTTGCGCTTCTGCTCCGGCTCCACCTCGTCCCCCGAGCGCGGGGCGAGGGGCCCGGTCGCGGGGGAGGGCGCGGAGCCGGTGCGCCAGTCCTGGGGACGCATCGCGGCGGCGCCCGCCGCGCCCGCGCCCAGGGCACCGGCCGTCGCCGGCAGCGCCTCGGTCGCCTCGTCCAGCGGGCTGAGCACGGTCGTGGCCTCGGGGTCGTCGGCCCCCGGCAGGGCGCCGGCGACCAGCGCCGGGGCCCGCCCGGCGACGACGGCGGCGATGTCGCGGGAGAAGGCGACGGCGCTGGGGTAGCGCTGCTCGCGGTCCTTGGCCAGTCCCGTGAGGATCACCGCATCCATCGCGGGGGTGACGGCCGGGTTGAAGGCCGAGGGCGGCTGCGGCTCCTCCCGCACGTGCTGGTAGGCGATCGAGACCGGGGTGTCGCCGGTGAAGGGCGGGCGCCCGGTCAGCATCTCGAACATGACGCAGGCGGCGGAGTAGATGTCCGAGCGCGCATCGACCAGCTGGCCGCGCGCCTGCTCGGGGAGAGGTACTGGGCCGTGCCCATCACGGCCTGGGTCGCGGTCATGGCGCTGGTCGCGTCGGCGACCGCGCGGGCGATCCCGAAGTCCATCACCTTCACGGCGCCCGCGGAGTTGATCATGATGTTGCCGGGCTTGATGTCGCGGTGCACGATCCCGGCGCGGTGGGAGTACTCCAGCGCGCTGAGCAGCGCGGCCATGATCTCCCCGGCCTGGATGACGTCCATCGGGTGCTCGGGGTCGATGTACTCGCGCAGGGTGCGACCCTCGACGTACTCCATCACGATGTACGGGATCGTCACCTCGGAGCCGGTGATCGTGGTCTGCTGCTCCTCGCCGGTGTCGTACACGGCGACGATCGAGGGATGGTTCAGGGACGCGGCGCTGTGCGCCTCACGCCGGAAGCGCTCCTGGAAGTTCGCATCCCGGGCCAGGTCGGAGCGCAGCACCTTCACCGCGACCGTGCGGTGCAGGCGCGTGTCCTCCGCGAGGAACACCTCCGCCATGCCCCCGGTCCCGAGGATCCTTCCCAGGCGGTATCGACCACCCAGGATCACCGTCTCTCCGCTCACTCCACACCCGTCCTCGTGCCGTGGCCGACACCGATCGATCCGACCATCGTAGTAGCTGACGTCGCCTCGCCAGGCGCCGTGCCCAGGCCCGTCGGCGCCGCGGCGTCGATCGCGCCGAGGGGCAGCAGCCCCAGGCCGCCCGCGACGGCGACCGCGATCGCGACGACCACCAGGATCAGCAGCACCAGGCCCGGCACCGACATCCCGCCGACCCGCCGCCCCGTGCTCGTCCCGCGCACCGTGCGCGAGGACGCCGCGGTGTCCACGTCGGCGTAGGCGCCGCCCGAGAAGGCGCGCTCGGCGCCGTCGGCGGCGCCCGCCGCCGAGGCCGCATGCAGCGGGGAGCGGGCGCCGTCGCCGCGCGGGGCCGGGGCGGGCGAGGCCGCGGAGCGGGCCGAGCTCGCCGACGGGGCCGAGCGGGCCGAACCGCGCCGCGGGGCCGAGCCCGCCGACGCCGCCGACAGCGCCGAGGGACCCGAGCCCCCGAGCGATGCCGGATGCCGCGGGACCGGCCCGACAGCGGCAGCGGCATCGCCGCGGTGCGCGTGCCCGTGGGGGAGGCGCCGGGGCGCGGCGCCTGCTCCCCGGTCCCGGAGCCGGCGGGCCGCACCCGGTTCTCGCCCGTCCAGTCGTGGTCCTCGACCCGCGTCACCGGGATCGCCCCGGTCGTGAAGCGGGGCTCGACCCCGCGCTGGATCGCCTCGAGGATCCGCGCGACCGCCGCCGCGGAGCGGGGACGGTTCGCGGGCGCCTTGGCCAGCATCATCATCACCAGTCGCCGCAGGTCCGCGCCGATCGCCTCCGGGAGCTCCGGCGGCTGCTGCTTGACCTGCGCCATCGCGATCTCCACCTGGCTGGAGCCGGTGAAGGGGCGGCTGCCCACGAGCATCTCGTAGGCGACGATGCCCAGGGCGTAGATGTCCGAGAGGGAGGTGGCCTGCTTGCCCATCGCCTGCTCGGGGGAGAGGTACTGGGCGGTGCCCATGACCAGGCCCGTCTTCGTCAGCCGCGCCTGGTCCTTGCTGCGTGCGATCCCGAAGTCGGTGATCTTCATGGACCACCCGTCCTTCTCGTCGACCAGCACGTTCTCGGGCTTCACGTCGCGGTGCACGACGCCCTTGGAATGGGCGGCGTCCAGCGCCCGGGCGAGCTCGATCATCAGCTGGACCACGCGCTTCTCGGGCAGTCCGCCGGGGTTCTCCTCGATGATCTCCGAGAGGGGACGGCCGGGGCACAGCTCCATCACGATGTAGGCGCGCCCGTCGAGCTCGCCGTAGTCGTACAGCGCGGCGATGCCCTCGTGGGAGAGGGCGGCCGTGTGCCTCGCCTCGGCCCGGAAGCGCTTGAGGAAGCCCTCGTCGCCGGCGTACTCCTCGCGCAGCACCTTGATCGCGACATCGCGCTCGAGCTCCTGGTCGCGGCCCTTCCAGACCTGACCCATTCCGCCCGTGGCGATGAGCGAGGTGAGCTCGTACCGTCCTTCGAGCACGAGCCCCGGTTCGGTCCTCATCGCTGGATCACCGCCTCCATCACGTCACGGGCGATCGGCGCCGCGGTGCGCGACCCGTATCCGCCCTCCTCGACCACGACCGCGACCGCGATCTTCTGCTCGTCCGTCTGTCCGTACCCGACGTACCAGGAATGGGGGAGCGGTCCTCGCCCCACTCGGCGGTGCCGGTCTTGCCGCCCACCTCGACGCCGTCGATCGCCGCCGCCGATCCGGTGCCGTCCTCGACCACGCCCACCATCATCTGCCGCATCTGCGCGGCGTTCGCGGCGGACAGCGGCTGGCCGACCTCCTTCGGGGTCAGCTCGGAGACGGTGGAGAGGTCGGCCGTGCGCACGGCCTGGACGAGCTGCGGCTGCATGACCACGCCGTCGTTCGCGAACGCCCCGCCGACCATCGCCATCTGCAGCGGCGTCACCCGGGTCTCGTACTGCCCGATCGAGGTGGTCGCCAGCTGTGCGTCGTCGAGGTCCTCGCCGATCCGGGAGGGCGTCACACCCATCGGGATCGAGAGGTCCTGGCCGAAGCCGAACTCCTCGGCGGTGCTGCGCAGCTGGTCCTGTCCGATCTCGACGCCGAGCATGCCGAAGGAGGTGTTGCACGACTGGCGCAGCGCCTCGGCGAGCGTGGACTCGTCGTCCGGGCCGCACGGCTCCTGGCGGCCCGCGGAGAAGTTGTTCATCGTCGACGAGGAGTTCGGCAGCTCGTACTTCCCGGGTCCGGGGATCACCGACTCGGCGGTGTAGTCGCCGGTCTCGAGCGCCGCGGAGGCCGTGACGAGCTTGAAGGCCGAGCCGGGCGGGTAGAGGTCCCCGCCGATCGCACGGTTGGTCAGCGGCCGCTCGGGGTCCTCGTTCAGCGAGGACCAGGCGGCCGAGACCGCGCCGGTGTCGTGGGAGGCGAGCTCGTTGGGGTCGAAGCTCGGCGCGGAGACCATCGCGAGGATCGCGCCGGTCTCCGGGTCCAGCGCCACCACGGCGCCGCGCCGGCCGTCCAGCGCGTCCCAGGCCGCCTGCTGGGCGGCGGAGTCGAGGGTGAGCTCGACGCTCGCGCCCTGGTTCTCGCGGCCCGAGACGACATCGGCCAGGCGGTGGTAGAACAGCGAGTCCGCCTCGCCCGAGAGGGTGTCGTTCAGCGAGCGCTCGATGCCGGTGAAGCCGTAGACCACCGAGTAGTAGCCGGTGATCGGGGCGTACATCGCGCCGGGGTCGTAGGTGCGCAGGTAGCCGTAGGTGTCCTCGGACTCCTGCGAGGTCGCGATCGCGTGCCCGTCCACCACGATCGGTCCGCGATGGCGGCCGTACTCGCTCTGGAGGGTCCGCTGGTTCTGCCCGTGGGCGGCGAGCCGGCCCTGGGCGACGACCTGGAAGTAGGTGGTGGAGGTGAACAGCAGCACGAAGAGCACGCCGACCACCAGCCACACGTGGCGAAGGGGCTTGTTCACGCGATCGCCTCCTGGCCGGTGCGGGCGGGGGAGCCGGGCAGGGTCCCCTCGACCTGGCGGGCGGCGGGGCGCCGGGCCGCGTCGGACAGGCGCACCAGGATCCCCGCGATGATCCAGTTGCACACCAGCGAGCTGCCGCCCGCGGCGAGGAAGGGGAGGGTCAGGCCCGTCAGCGGGATCACCCGGGTCACGCCGCCGACGACGACGAACACCTGCAGCGCCATCACGAAGCCGAGCCCCCCGGCGAGCAGGGTGCCGAAGCCGTCGGAGATGCCGACGGCCGCGCGGATGGCGCGCTGGACCAGCACCAGGTACAGCAGCAGCAGCGCGAAGGCGCCGACCATGCCCATCTCCTCCGCGAAGGAGGAGAAGATGAAGTCGGACTCGGCGTGCGGCACCATGTCGGGCCGTCCCTCCCCGAGGCCGGTGCCGACCAGACCGCCGTTGGCGAGCCCGAACAGGCCCTGGCTGATCTGCTCGCAGGAGGAGTAGTTCTCGCCCGAGAGCGGGTCCAGCCAGCAGGTGATGCGGGTGCGGACATGGCTCATCTGGGTCGCGGCGAAGACCGCCGGCGGCAGGAACATCACCGCCCCGATCACGAGCCAGCTCAGTCGGTCGGTGGCGACGTAGAGCATCACCACGAACAGGCCGAAGAACATCAGCGACGTCCCCAGGTCCGTCTCGAAGACGAGCACCGCCATCGCGAAGCCCCAGGCCACCAGGATCGGGCCGAAGTCCGACCAGCGCGGCAGATGGATGCCCAGCACCTTCGGGCCCGCCAGTGCCAGGGTGTCGCGCCGGGCGACGAGATAGCCGGCGAAGAAGACCGCGAAGGCGATCTTCGCGAGCTCCGCGGGCTGGAAGCTGAAGCCCGCCACGGAGATCCAGATCTTCGAGCCGTTGCGGGCCGAGCCGATCACGGGCACCAGCGGGAGGAGCAGCAGCACGCCGCCCGCCACGGCGCTGATCCAGGTGTAGCGGCGCAGCCATCGGTGGTCGCGCAGCAGCACCAGCAGCGCCACGCACAGCACCACCCCGATCACGGCCCACAGCATCTGGCGGTCCGCGCTCGCGGAGCTGCGCAGCCCGTAGATCTCGTTGGCGGCGTGGACGGACTCGATCATCGTCACGCCCAGGAGGTTCAGCAGCACCACGATCGGCAGGATCACGGGATCGGCGTAGGGGGCGCGCCACATCACGGCGATCTGGAGCACGGCGACGAGCACCAGCGCGCCGATCCCGACCTGGAGCAGGTTCGCGGGCAGCTCGTCGAAGCGGCCCAGCCCCACCAGGGCATAGGCCCCCACGCCCACCGCCACCGCGAGGAGCAGCAGCAGGGCCTGGATCAGGCGGCGCGGCCGTGCGGTGTAGGAGACGATGGTGGCCACTACGTCGCCCCGCCCTCGTCGGGGGAGCCGGCCGTCGGCAGGGGCGCCATGCCGTCCGCGGCCCCCTCCTCGGCGCCGCCGACGTCGGAGGCGCCGCCCCCGTCGGAGGGGGAGACGGCCGTGGGCGGCCGGTTCGCGGCCGCCGCCTGCTCGAGACGGTCGATGATCTGGTCGGCGCCCTCGCGGTCCGAGGCGCTGATCGTGCTCTCGACCTGCTGGCGCGTGATCTCGGGGAGGTCCTCGATCTCGATGTCGGTGACCTCGAGCGGCTCGGACAGGGAGACGTGGCCGAGATCCTGGGCGAGGCCCTGGTAGAGCACCACCCGGGTGCCGTCGGTGCCGACGTAGTACTGCCGCTGGGACCAGGCGTAGCCGCCCCACAGCAGCCCGCCGAGCAGCGCGACCAGCAGCGCCAGCACGACGACGGCGGGCCAGGGGCTGCGCCGCGGCGGCTCCTCCTCGGAGAAGTCCTCGTCCTCGTAGGGGATCTCCGGCTCCTCGCGGGTGAGCGCGGCGGCCTTCGCGGCGGGGCCGGAGGCGGCGGTGGGCCGGTGTCGGTTCCGCGCCGCGGAGCCGACGATCTGCGGGGTCGTGGACGGCGCCTCGACCCCGCGGGGGAGGGCGTCGAGGTCCACGACGTCGGCGACGATGCAGGTGATGTTGTCGGGGCCGCCGCCCTTCAGGGCGAGCTGCACGAGCGCGTCGGCGCACTCGCCGGGGTCCTCGATGTCCTTCAGGGTCGCGTCGATCGTGTCGAGGGAGACCAGTCCGGAGAGGCCGTCGGAGCACAGCAGCCAGCGGTCGCCCGGATGGGCCGCGCGCAGCGAGAGGTCCAGCTCGGGATCCGCGTCGACGTCGCCGAGCACGCGCATGAGCACCGAGCGCTGCGGATGCCGCTCGGCCTCTTCCTCCGTGAGTCGGCCCTCGTCCAGCAGGCGCTGGACGAAGGTGTGGTCCTTCGTGATCTGGACGGTCTCCCCGTCGCGCAGGAGGTAGGCGCGGGAGTCGCCGATGTGGGCGAGGGCGAACTTGCTCTCGGCGCGCAGCAGCGCGGTGATCGTGGTGCCCAGGCCCCGCAGCTGCGGTTCGTCGCGTGCGCGGCGCAGGATCTCCTGGTTCGCCTCGAGCACGCTCTCCTCGAGGGTCGCGACGATGTCGGAGGCCGGGGTCTCGGAGTCCAGGGAGGCCAGGCGTCCGATCGCGACCGAGGAGGCGACGTCGCCGCCGGCGTGGCCGCCCATGCCGTCGGCGACCACCAGCAGGTGGCTGCCCGCGTAGGCGGAGTCCTGGTTGTTCGAGCGGACCAGGCCCACGTCGGAACGGGCGGCGTAGCGCAGGGCGATGCTCATCGCGGACCTCGTCTCAGCTCGATCTCGGTGCGGCCGATCCGCACCTGCGCCCCGGGTCGGAAGGGCACCGCGCCCTCGATGCGCCGCCCGGAGACCAGGGTGCCGTTGGTCGAGCCGAGATCCTCCACCATCCACTCGTCCTCGCGCTGGAAGACGCGGGCGTGTCGGTTGGAGGCGTAGTCGTCGTCGAGCACGAGCGTGCACTCGGGTGCCCGGCCGATGAGGATCGGGGTCGAGCCGAGGGTCAGCGAGGTGCCGCGCAGCGGCCCGGCGGTGACGACCATCGCGGCCTGGGTGATCTCCGGATCGGTGCGCAGCGAGGCCGGATCGGCGCCCGCCTCGGAGGCGGCGCCGCCGATCGGGCCGGAGGCCGGTCGCTGCTCGCGGCGCGGGTCGCGGCTGGAGCGGGTGACGACAGTGGTGCCGAAGAGGTCGTTGCGCAGCACGAGCACCACGACCACCACGAAGATCCACAGCGCCAGGACGAGGCCCAGACGCAGGGCGACGAGGGTCAGTTCGCTCATGGGGCGCTCACCAGGCCGCCGGGGTCGAGCCCGGCAGCAGGACGGTCAGTCGCGTCCGCCCGATCTTGATCAGGGAGCGGTCGTGCAGCGGGACGGGCGTGCGGATGCGCTCGCCGTCGACGAAGGTGCCGTTGGTCGAGCCGAGGTCGGTGGCGACCAGGGACGAGTCCGGCTCGGCGCGCAGCTCGAGGTGGTGCCGGGAGACGCCCGTGTCCTCGAGGATGATGTCCGCGTCGCCGCCGCGGCCGATCACCGTGACGGGGCCGGTGAGCAGGTACTGCTGCCCGTCGATCTCGACGATGGGGCTCCCGCCGGGGCTGTCCTGGGCGGCGCCGGTCGCCGGGGCGACGCTGCCGCGCTCGGTGCGGGACTCGGTCTCGAAGCGGCCCTGACGGACCTCCTCGTCCTGCTCGAGGGCGACGGAGACGGCGCCGACGAACATGTAGCGCTGCTTGTCCGCATGCTCCATGAGCACGCGCTGGAGCTCGTCGAGGAGGGTGTCCTGCCAGGAGGAGAAGCGCTCGAAGTCCTCCGGGTGCAGGTAGACGGTGTACACGTTCGGGGCCAGGGTCCGGGTGCGGTCGAGCACCTGGATCTGGTCGTCGCACTCGCGCCTGAGGCCCTGCGCCAGGTCGAGGGGCTTCAGCTGCCCGCGACCGGGCGAGAACACGCTCGTCACGCCGCGGTCGAGGCTGCGCTCGATCCGATCCAAGATCCCCACGGTGGTCCTTCGCTCTCGCTGGGCTGCCAGGTGCGGGCAGCGACCCGTCGACGGGGCTGCACGCCCTCCGATCGTAGCGCGTGGCCTGGCCCCCGGCGCCGCGCACGGGGCGCGGGGCCGGCGAGGGATTCGTGCAGGAGAGGTGAAGGCGGCGGGTCAGTGGATGAGCACGCGCCGTCCCTTCCGGAACCAGTTCCGGCTCCACAGCATGTCCGCCGCGGCCACGGAGATGCGGCTGCAACCGTGCGAGGCGGGGTAGGAGGGGATCGAGTTCGAGCCGTGGATCGCCCACCCGCGGTCGTAGTAGCCGGGGCGGTACAGGTTCCCCAGCGGGCCGCTCTGCCAGCCGCGGCTGTACAGGCTGTACATCTCGAAGTCGCCCTTCAGGGTGGTCGCGGTCTTCCAGCGGCCGCCGGAGTAGTAGCGCTCCCCGGACCCGGTGGAGGTGTTCAGGATGTAGTAGAGCCGGCCGTGGGCGGTCGCGATGAGGAGCTGGCGGTCCAGGTCGACCTCGAAGCCGCGCCCGCTCTTGATCCGGCGGGACGGGATCTTCCCCGCGTCCAGCGCGGACCAGGTCTTCGGGCCGACCACCCCGTCCCGGCCGAGCCCGGCCGCCTTCTGCAGCGCGAACACGGCCTGCTGGGTGAGATGGCCGAAGCTGCCGTCGGGCGATCCGCACCAGTACTTCAGCGTGTTCAGCCGCTTCTGCAGCGTCGTCACCGAGCTGCCGCGGCTGCCCTTGCGGAGCTTCGGGCGGGCGGCCTCGGCGGCGCCGGTGCCGAGCGCGAGCCCGGTGCCGAGGGCCCCCACCCCCAGCAGCAGGGTCCGTCGGCTCGGGGCGAGGGGCAGCAGCCCCTCCGCGCCGTCCTCCGGCTCTCTCGTGCGGTGCGGTCTAGGTGTGATGGTGAGGTCCATCGGTCTTCCCCCATGACGTGTTCTGCCCGTGCTCGGTGGAGCGGGCGGTGGTGCGGTGCCCGGGGTCGGGCCCGTCGCGCCACATCCTGCACAGGTCAAGGAAGGGTCAACAAGAGGAAAAAAGTCCTGGTCGTGGAACTCGTGGGCAAGATCCTGCAACGTCGCAGGCAGACGGACTATTCGGACATGTCACGATTCTGTCACGACTCCGGCTCCCGTGCCATAGTGGAGCGCGTGCAGCCCGAGACCGCGCCCCCGATCCCCGTCGACCTCGACGCCGCCCACGCCCTCGGCGTCACCGCGCCGGGCGCCACCCTCCACGAGCAGGGCGAGACCGGGCGGGTCTTCGACCTCGCGAGCGTCTCCAAGCCCCTGGCCGCCCTCGGCGTGCTCGTCGCCGTCGAGCGGGGCCTGGTCGACCTCGACGAGCCCGCCGGGCCCGAGGGCGCGACCGTGCGCCACCTGATCGCGCACACCGCCGGCTACCCCTTCGAGGGGGAGGAGACGGTCGGCGCGGTCGGCGCCCGCCGCATCTACTCCAACACGGGTTTCGAGGTGCTCGCCGCCCACGTCGAGGAGTCCACCGGATACGACTTTCCCGAGTGGATGGAGCAGACCGTCGTCCAGGGGCTCGACCTCGTCGACCTCGAGGTGGACGGCTCCCCGGCCGCCGGCTACCGCGGCACCGTGGCCGACCTGCTGGTCGTCGGCCGCGAGCTGCTCGCGCCCACCCTGATCTCCGACGCCCTCCACGAGGAGATGCGCACGGTGCAGTTCCCGGGGCTCGCCGGGATCCTCCCCGGCTACGGACGCCAGACGCCGAACGACTGGGGCCTCGGCATGGAGATCCGCGGGCACAAGGACCCGCACTGGACCGGCGCGCACTCCTCCCCGCGGACCTTCGGCCACTTCGGCCAGTCCGGCTCCTTCCTCTGGGTCGACCCCGAGGCGGGCCTCGCCGCCGCCTTCCTCGGCGAGCGGCACTTCGGCCCCGACCACGTGCGGATCTGGCCCGGGATCACCGATGCGATCCTCGAGCGCTTCGCCGGGGGCGGGACCGGCCGATGAGCGCCCTCGGGCTGCTGGACGAGTTCGGCTTCGAGGCCGCCGCGATCGTGCTCGGCCCCGAGGGGGAGCGGGAGCGACGCGGCGACGTCGAGCGGATCCGCCCCTGGCGCTCGGTCACCAAGACCCTCACCGGCCTCGGCGCCGCGCTCGCCCTCCAGGAGGGGCGCGTGTCCCTCGACGACGAGGCCGGCCCGCCCGGTGCCACGCTCCGCCACCTCCTCGCCCACGCCTCCGGCTGCTTCTACGAGTCCGACGCGACCCTCCAGGCGCCGGGCCTGCGCCGCCACTACTCGAACTACGGCATCGACGAGGCCGCCCGCCACGTCGAGCGCGCCGTCGGCCGCGACTTCGGCGACTGGGTCCAGGAACGGATCGCGGACCCGCTGGGGATGACGGGCCTGGAGTGGGAGGGCTCCGCCTCGGTCGGCGCCTCCGGCGCCCTCGTCGACCTCGCCCTGCTCGCCGCGGAGCTGCAGCACCCCACGCTCCTGGAACAGGAGGTGCACGCCCAGCTCGTCGGCGTCCACTTCCCGGAGCTGGTGGGCATCATGCCGGGCTTCGGCAAGCAGGATCCCAACCCCTTCGGGCTCGGCATCGAGGTGCGCGGCACCAAGTCCCCGCACTGGACCGCGACCACCGGCAGCGAGCGGACCTACGGCCACTTCGGCATGCGCGGCACCGCCTTCTGGATCGACCCGGAGGCGGATCTCGCCCTCGTCGTCGGCACCTCCCACGACTTCTGCGACGCGCACCGCGAGATCATGCCGCGCCTCGGCGACGCCGTGCTCGCCGCGCACCGCTGACGCGATAGCGTCCGGGAAGACCCCGGGACGCCGGAGGGCCGACGAGACCCCGCGACCCGCCCCACGCGCCGAAGGAGCCGCCACATGTTCGACGACCGGGAGCTGACCGAGGCCCGCATCCGCCGGTTCACGCAGGACCACCTGGTCCCGCGGATCTACCAGGAGCGGGCCGAGGTCACGATCACCGCGCACCGGCTCGAGGGCGAGCCGATCCCGCCGCGCGAGGCGATCGCCCGGGAGTACGGCCCCGTCGAGGTCGGGGCGCCGCTGGGGCGTGCCTGGTCCACCACTTGGCTGCATGTGACCGGCACCGTCCCCGCCGACTGGGCCGCCGATGAGCACTCCGCCCCCGAGCTGATCGTCGACCTCGCCTTCACCGGCCAGCCCGGCTTCCAGGCCGAGGCGCTCGTGTTCACGCCGGACGGCGTGCCCGTCAAGGCGATCAACCCCTGCAACCGGCACCTCCCCGTCCGGCCCGGCGAGGAGCTCGACTACTACCTCGAGTGCGCCGCGAACCCGATGGTCGCAGGGAACTGGACCTTCGCGCCGACCCCGCTCGGCGACCTGGCGACCGTGCCCGAGGAGGAGCTCTACACGATCGAGGAGCTCCACCTCGCCCGCCGCGACGTGCGGATCTGGGAGCTGCACGAGGACGTCCGGGCCCTCACCGGTCTCATGTACGAGCTGCCCGGGACCAGCCCGCGCCGCCACGAGATCCTCCGCGCGCTCGAGACCGCCTGCGACGTCGCCGACCCCGACGACATGCCCGGCACCGCCCGGACCGCCCGCGAGGCGCTCGCCCCGGCGCTGGCCGCGACGGCCGGCTCCTCCGCCCTGACCGTGCTCGCCACCGGCCACGCCCACATCGACTCGGCCTGGCTGTGGCCCGTGCGGGAGACGGTGCGCAAGGTCGCCCGCACCTTCTCCAACGCCTGCACCCTGATCGAGGACGACCCCGACGTCACCTTCTCCGCCTCCTCCGCCCAGCAGTACCGCTGGATCCGGGACCGCTACCCGGAGCTGTTCGCGCGGATCCGCGAGCACGTCGCCGGCGGCCGCTTCGTGCCCGTGGGCGGGATGTGGGTCGAGTCCGACACCAACATGCCCGGCTCCGAGGCGATGGCGCGGCAGTTCGTCGCCGGCAAGCGGTTCTTCCTCGAGGAGCTCGGGGTCGAGACGCGCGAGACCTGGCTGCCGGACTCCTTCGGCTACTCCGCCGCGCTGCCGCAGATCGCCGCGCTCGCCGGCCAGGAGTTCTTCCTGACCCAGAAGGTCTCCTGGAACCAGATCAACACCTTCCCCCACCACACCTTCCGCTGGGAGGGCCTGGACGGCACCAGCGTGTTCACCCACTTCCCGCCCGCCGACACCTACAACGGCTCCCTCACCGGATCCGAGCTCGCCTACTTCGAGCGGAACTTCAAGGAGAAGGGCCGCTCCTCGCTCGGCATCGACCTGTTCGGCTGGGGCGACGGCGGCGGCGGACCCACCCGCGAGATGATGGCCGCCGGTCGCCGCGCCGCCGACCTCGAGGGCTCCCCGAAGGTCGAGTTCGGCACCGCCGAGGACTTCTTCGAACGTGCCCGCGCCGAGTACCCCGACGCGCCCGTGTGGAACGGAGAGCTCTACCTCGAGCTGCACCGCGGCACCTACTCCGCGCAGCTCGGCACCAAGCAGGGCAACCGCCGCAGCGAGCACCTCCTGCACGAGGCCGAGCTGCTCGCGACCCTCGCCGCGCTCCGCGCCGAGCACCCCTACCCCCACGACGAGCTCGCCGCGCTGTGGGAGGACACGCTGCTGAACCAGTTCCACGACATCCTCCCCGGCTCCTCGATCGCCTGGGTGCACCGCGAGGCCGAGGCCCAGCACGCCGCGCTCGCCGAACGGGCCGAGCGGATCATCGGCAGCTCCCTCGCCGCGCTCGCCGCGGCCGGCGGGCAGGGCGAGGGCGAGGCGGCGGGCGCGGCCGACGGGCACGACACGGTGCTGCTGAACACCGCCCCGGTGCCGCGCCGCGGCGTGCCCGCCTACGGCGCGGGCCGCCCCGAGCCGGTCCAGGAGGCCGTGGTCGTGACCCGTGCGGGCGACGAGGTCCGACTCGAGAACCAGGCGGTGCGCGCGGTGCTCGACGCCTCCGGCGCGCTGGTCTCCCTCGTCGGCCGGACCGACGAACGCGAGACCATCGCCCCCGGCGCCCGCGGCGCGCTGCTGCAGCTGCACCGCGACACCCCCAACGCCTGGGACGCCTGGGACATCGACGAGTTCTACCGCCGCGTGGTCCGCGACCTCGATGCCCCGACCGCCGCCGAGGTCGAGGAGGAGAACGGCGGGGTCCGCGTCTCCTTCACCTACACGACCGCGCTCGCCGACGGCGAGGAGACCTCCGGCGTCACCGGCGCGGGCTCCACGATCGTGAAGACCTTCGTGCTGCGCCCGGACGACACCTCCCTCGGGATCGAGGTGGACCTCGACTGGCGCGAGCGCAAGAAGGCGCTCAAGCTCGCCTTCCCTCTGGACCTGCGCGCCTCCCACCTCTCCAGCGAGATCCAGTTCGGGCACGTGGACCGGCCGGTCCCGGTGAACACCTCCTGGGACTTCGCCCGCTTCGAGACCTGCGCGCACCGCTGGGTCCACGCGGCCGAGGGCGAGCACGGGGTGGCGATCGCGAACGACTCCACCTACGGCCACGACGTGCTGCGCACCGTGCGCGAGGACGACGGCGGCACCACCACCACGACCCGCCTGACCCTGGTGCGCTCCCCGGAGTACCCCGACCCCGCCGCCGACCACGGCCGGTACACCCTGCGCGTCGCCGTGCGACCGGGCGCGGGGATCGCCGAGGCGATCGAGGAGGGCTACCGGCTGAACCTGCCCGAGCGCACCGCGCCCGCGGCGGCGGCCACCCTGCTCGCCGCGCCGCCGGTCACGGTCGCCCCGGCCGACGGGGAGGGCGCCTCGAGCGTGGTCGTCGAGACCGTGAAGCTCGCCGAGGACCGCTCCGGGGACCTGGTGCTGCGGCTGTACGAGTCCTCCGGCGCCCGTGCCGCGGCGATCCTCGCCCTCGACCCGGTCCTCGCGGGCGGCGAGGTGACGGCCACGGACCTGCTCGAGCGGCCCTTCGGGGAGGACGCCCCGGCGTTCCGCTCCGCGCTCGCGCGGGGAGAGGACGGCACGGTCGAGCTCTCCTTCCGTCCCTTCGAGATCAAGACGCTGCGCATCGCCCGCGGCTGAGCGCCCCGGGCCCCGGCCCCTCAGACGTTGTGGACCAGCGGTCCCGCCGGCTCGCGCCAGCCGGCGAGCACCTCGAGCATCCGGACCATCCGCACCGTCTCGCGCACGTCGTGGACCCGCAGGATCCGGGCGCCCAGGCGGATCGTCCACGCTGCCGCGGCGAGGGAGGCGGCGAGCCGCTCCTCCTTCGGCAGGCCCAGCGACTCGCCCACGAAGTCCTTCCGCGAGAGCGCCGCGAGCAGCGGCAGGCCGAGCGCGGCGTACTCGCCCCAGTCCCGCAGCACCTCGAGGGTCTGCTGCGTGTTCTTGTTGAGGTCCGGGCCGGGGTCCAGCACGATCCGCTCCCGCGCGATGCCCGCCTCGAGCGCCCGCTCCAGGCGCGCGGCGAGGAAGTCCCGCACCTCCTCGACCACGTCCTCGTAGCGGGGGCGGGGGAAGGGACGGCGCGGCTCCGCGACCGAGTGCGTGAGCACGAGCGAGGCGCCGGCGCGGGCGACCTCCTCGGCCATCCGCGGATCGGACAGGCCCGTGGTGTCGTTGATCAGATCCGCCCCGACCTCGAGCGCGGCGCGGGCGACCGAGGCGTGGAAGGTGTCCACCGAGAGCAGCACCTCGCCCGGCAGCTCGCGGCGCAGCCGTTCGATCACGGGGACCACCCGGGCGGCCTCCTCCGCAGGGTCCAGCGGGTCGCCGGGCGCGAACTTCACCCCGCCCACGTCGACGATGTCGGCGCCCTCCTCCGCGGCGCGGATCCCCGCGGCCACCGCCTGCTCGAGCCGCCAGGTGCGCCCCTCGTCGAAGAAGGAGTCCTGGGTGCGGTTGACGATCCCCATCACCAGCACGCGCCGGGAGGTGTCGGGCAGGGGGCGCGGCGTCGGAGCGCCCAGCCCGGTCCCGGGCTCGGGGGATACAGTGGCGAGACGGCTCGGAGGACGGCCCGTCGGACCCTCGTCATGCACGGTGTTCATGGTCCGTTCCTCTGCTGTTCGGGCGGCCGTCCCACATCTTTGAGCGTCGCCTGACCTGCACTACGTTAAGACTGCACACGGTATTGCACCACCCGGCGCCCGTGCCCCACGGGATCCGGGGACCTGGACTATTGGAGGACTTGCCCCATGAAGATCGTCGTCGCCGGTGGAGATGGGTTCTGCGGCTGGCCCACCGCCCTGTACCTCTCGCAGAAGGGCCACGACGTGACGATCGTGGACAACCTGGTGCGACGCGAGATCGACGTGGAGCTCGGCTCGAACTCCGTCACCCCCATCCTGCCGCTCGAGGAGCGGGTCGCGGCGTGGAAGGAGGTCTCCGGCAAGGACATCGAGGTGCGCATCGCGGACCTCACCGACTACGACGCGGTCGCCTCCGTCTTCCAGGACCTCGAGCCCGAGGCGTTCGTGCACTTCGCCGAGCACCGCTCCGCCCCGTACTCGATGATCGACCGCGAGCACGCGATCGAGAACCACCGCAACAACGTCGAGGGCACCCTGAACGTGCTGTGGGCGATCAAGGACTTCGCCCCCGACTGCCACCTCGTCAAGCTCGGCACCATGGGCGAGTACGGCCAGCCGAACATCGACATCGAGGAGGGCTGGATCGAGATCGAGCACAAGGGCCGCAAGGACCGCCTGCCGTTCCCGAAGGCCCCCGGCTCCTTCTACCACCTCACCAAGGTGCACGACAGCGACAACATCATGTTCGCCTGCCGCATCTGGGGCATCCGCGCCACCGACCTCAACCAGGGCGTCGTCTACGGCCTCGAGACCGACGAGACCCGCCTGGACCCGCGCCTGGTGAACCGCTTCGACTACGACGCGGTGTTCGGCACGGCCCTGAACCGCTTCATCATCCAGGCCGCGATCGGCCACGACCTCACCGTCTACGGCAACGGCTCCCAGACCCGCGGCTACCTGGACATCCAGGACACCGTGCGCTGCATCGAGATCGCCTGCGAGAACCCCGCCGACCGTGGCGAGTTCCGCGTGTACAACCAGTTCACCGAGCAGTTCTCCGTCAAGGAGCTCGCCGAGAAGGTGCAGAAGGTCGGCGGCGACCTGGGCCTGGACGTGAAGATCGCCCCCACGGAGAACCCGCGCGTGGAGAAGTACGACCACTACTACAACGCGGTCAACACCAACCTCCTCGACCTCGGGCTGCAGCCGCACCTGCTCACCGACGAGCACCTCACCGAGGTGCTGAAGGTCGCGATGAACAACACCGATCGGGTCAAGCGCGAGCTGGTCATGCCCACCGTCACCTGGAAGTGAGCCCGCTTCCGTGAAGATCGCGATCGTCACGGAGACCTTCCTGCCCTCCGTCGACGGCGTGGTGACCCGCCTGCGCCACGCCGTCGAACGGTTCACCGACCTCGGCCACGAGGTCATGGTGATCGCCCCCGACCTCGGGGTCACCGAGCACCACGGGGCACGGGTGGTGGGCATCCGCCCGGTGACGCTGCCGTTCTACAAGCATCGGCGCTTCACCCTCCCCAGCCCCAACGTCGACGGCATCATCCGCGGCTTCCACCCGGAGGTCGTCCACGCCGCGCAGCCCCTGCTGCTCGCGTCCTCGGGAGCCTTCGCCGCACGCCGGCAACGGATCCCGCTGGTCGCCAGCTACCACACCCACATCCCCCGCTATCTGGACCTCTACCGGGCCTGGACCTGGGGCAAGCCCGCGGTGTGGTGGCAGATCAAGCGCAACCACGCGATGGCCGACATCAACATCGCCACCTCCGAGACCATGAAGCAGGAGCTCGCCCAGCACGGGATCGAGGACCTCCACGTGGTGCGGCGCGGCGTGGACACCGAGACCTTCCATCCCCGCTTCGCGGACGAGGAGATGCGCTCGCGGCTCACCGGCGGGCACCCGGAGAAGAAGCTCCTTGTGTTCGTGGGCCGGCTCGCCGCGGAGAAGGAGATCCACACGCTGCGCCCCATGATGGAGCGCCGCGACGACGTGGCCCTCGCGATCGTGGGCGACGGCCCCTACCGGGGCGAGCTCGAGGAGCTCTTCGCCGGCACGCAGACCACGTTCCCCGGCTTCATGGAGGGGGAGGAGCTCGCGAGCGCCTTCGCGAGCTCCGACGCCTTCGTCTTCCCCTCGGTCACCGAGACCCTGGGACTGGTGATCCTCGAGGGCATGGCCTCCGGGCTGCCCGTGGTCGCCGCCCGCTCGGGGCCGACGATGGAGCAGGTCACCGACGGGGTGGACGGCCTGCTCTACGACGCCGGCGACCAGGCGAGCCTGGATGAGGCGCTCACCCGGCTGGGCGATGCGGAGCTGCGCGGGAGGATCCGGAAGGCCGCCCGCGCCGAGGCGGAGAAGTTCTCCTGGGAGAACGCCTCCGACGACCTGCTGCGCTACTACGAGATGGCGATCGAGAAGCACGGACGCAGCCATGACTGAGGGGGCGGCCGGCGCGCGCGAGGAGCGCACCCGCGCCGTCCCCACCGCGCCGCTGCCGCGCCTGGAGCCGGTGACGCTCCGTGGGCACGGGATCCGCCTCGAGCCCCTCTCCGAGGCGCATGTCCCGGGCCTGCAGGGCGCGGTCGCCGACGGGGGGATCCACCGCCTGCCCTTCGCCCCGCACGTGCCCGCGCCGGAGGCGGTCGAGGGCTCCGTCCGCGGTCTTCTGGTCGACGTCGAGGCGGGCACCCGTCTCGCCTGGGCCGTCGTGCGTGAGGCGGACGCGCAGGTGGTGGGGCTGACCACCTTCATGAACCTCGCCCTCGCCGACCGCGGCCTCGAGATCGGCAACACCTATCTCGCCGGCTCCGTGCACCGCACCGGGGTGAACACGGCGATGAAGCGACTCCTGCTCGGCCACGCCTTCGACGAGCTCGAGATGCTGCGCGTCGAGTTCCGCGTGCACCACCTGAACCTCGCCTCGCGCCGCGCCGTCGAGGCCCTCGGCGCGCAGCAGGACGGGATCCTGCGATCGCACCGCATCCTGCCCGACGGCTCGGTGCGCCACACGGTGGTGTACTCGATCGTCGCGCCGGAGTGGCCGGGGGTCCGGGCGATGCTGGAGGGGCGGATCGCCGGACCGCAGCGCTCGCCGCGCGGCTGATCGGGGGCCGCGGCCGAGCGGCTCAGCCCGTCCCGGCGTCCCTCCACAGCAGGCGGAACCACACCTCCGTACCGTCCTCGAGCGTGTGGACGTCGAAGGCGCCGTGGTCGGTCTCGCGCAGCACCTGCCCCGTCGGCCGGAGCCGGGAGCAGGAGAAGACGTCGTACTCGTCCTCGACGCGGAGCACCTCGAAAGGCGCCGCCTCGCCGCCGTCGCCCTCGCCGCGGATGCCTGCGAAGGAGAGAGCTGCGATCTTCTCCTCGCGGACGGCGTCGGCCTCGCGACCGAGCGTGCGGTGGGAGCGACCGAGCAGTGAGTGCGCCCGGGGGCTGAGGAGCAGACCGGGCATGTGCGAGGTGATGTCCCTCTCGAGACGAGCGGCGACCTCCTCGGCGGTGCCGCTCGGGCCCTCCGCCGCGGCGGTCAGGGCGTGCAGCGAGATCATCGGGGCGTACGTCGGGGACGCCGTCACGGCGGTGCGCAGCGCGTCGAGATGCGCCGGTATCGGTTCCAGGAGATAGGTCTCCATGAGATCCCAGAGGGTCATGTCTGTGCTCCTCGTGTGCGGTCTGCGCGGGTCTCGGCCGGTGTGAGGGTCAGGGCAGGGCGCAGGGCGTCCAGTCGGTCCCGTCCCAGGCGATCACGCCCAGGGTCGGAGATGCCGAGAACAGCGTGGAGCCGTCGGGGGAGAACTCGATCGCCCCCGGCGAGCCCTCCGGGCGGGAGAGCTCCTCGAGCTGGTCCGCGGAGCGGTCCCAGAGCGTCACCTGCCCGCCTGTCCAGGAGGTCACCGCGATGCGGCGGCCGTCGGGGGAGACGGCGAGGTGCCCGGCGTCGTCACCAGGGAGGGGCGGCGCCTCCTGCAGCTCTCCCTCGGGGGACAGCGCATAGAGCATCGCATGCGCGGGGTCGGAAGAGGTGTGCTCGAGCGGGACCCCGGTACCGATCAGCAGGGTGCCGTCGGGCGTATACGTCACTGCACGGGGTGGGAACTCCGTGCGGTCCACCGTGCGGGACCGCTGCGCAGCGGTGAGATCCCACAGCTCGACGGGACCCGGGTTTGCGGGTGGTGGTGCGGCGGCGCATGGGGTCCTCGGATCGACGGCGGGCGGTCCGCTCGAGGGTACGGGGAGGGGGCGACCGGCGGCGGGGTGACCGGCGGCCGGGGCCCGAGCGACGGAGGAGACGCTCCGGCAGGATTCGAACCTGCGACCCACTCCTCATGAGGGAGCTGCTCTACCGGGCTGAGCTACGAAGCGGTGGTGCGGCGGGTGCCGACGGGGTGTGACAGGACCAGCCTGCGGGACGCGACGGGCGGTGTCGAGCGCGCTGTCATCTGCCGTCGCATTCGGCGCGAAGAGTTCGCGACCGTTCCTCCGCAGATGGTGGATATCCACATTTCCGGGGCGAGTATTGCGTCATTCTGGGGAACGGGGTGTGGAGTTTTAGAGGTGACGTCGCAGTGTGCCGAGCGTACCCTCTGCCTGCGCACATGTGTGACTCGGTGGGCGACTGCGCGCATGACTGTTCCTCCCCGGGTCAGGGCTATCCACATTCTTCTTGGGGTCTTTAAAATGTCGGTGGGAGTCGGAAGAATAGGGCCATGACTCTCGCAGTGCAGGACCTCGACGCGGCTGCTGGTGATCCCCACCAGCAGCTGGTCGACGCCGTGCGCGCGGGAGGTCCCGGAGCGCTCGCCGAGGAGCTCGGAGACCGCGCCCATGTGCTGAGCGCCCTCACCGGGTTCCCGCAGGAGCTGTTCACCGCCGCGGATCCGTCGGCCGAGGCGTTCCGTGACGTGATCGGCAGCCTGCACGCCCTGCGCAGCGCGATCGACGCGCTCGAGATCCGCGCCGTCGTCGCGCTCGCCGATTCCCTCACCCTGCGCAGGCAGGCCGAGGCGCGTGCGCACGCCGCGCAGGAATCGGGGAGGAGCCGCCGCCCGCACAGCTGCTTCGCGCGGCGTCCCGTGAGGCGGCCCGTGAGGTCTCGATGCTCACCCGCCGCTCCCCGGCGTCCGCCTCCCACTCGCTCGCCGCCCGGCGACGGCTCGTCGCGGACATGCCGGTGATGCTCTCCGCCCTCGCGGACTCCCAGGTCACGACCGAGGACGCCTATCGCACCGCCCGCTCCTTCGCCCCGCTCACCCCCGCCCAGCGGCGCGAGGCGGACCGGCTGCTCGGGGAGCGCCTGCCCTATCTCGACGGCGCCGGCTCCGAGGAATGGTCTGACGCCCGCGCCGCCGCGATCTCCCTCGCAGACCCGGACGGCGAGGCCCGCCGCCATCAGCACGCGAAGCGCGAGCGGCACGTGACGGTGCGCCGCGGCGAGCACGGCATGGCCACGGTGACGGCGCACGTCACCGCGCTGGACGCCGCACTGATCCGCAAGCGTCTCTCCCTCGAGGCCGAGCGCCTGCGCGCCGCCGGTGATCGCCGCGGGCACCAGGCCATCCAGGCCGACACCTTCGTGGACACCCTGATCGGGCGCGGCGAGAGCATGGAGCCGGTGACGCTGGACATCGGCGTGATCATCACCGACCACGTGCTGCTCGATCCCGGCACGGGCGACCTCGCCCAGATCGAGGGCTACGGCACGGTTCCCGCCGAGGCGGTGCGGGAGAGCCTGCGGGACCCGCTCGACGCGATCGCGGGCACGGACGAGGGCCCGCTCGGCCCCGACGGTCCGGCACTGCGCGCCGTGCTGCGAAAGCTGTACGAGCACCCGAGGACCGAGGAGCTGGTCGCCGTCGAATCCCGGGCGCGGGCCTTCCCGCCCGCGCTCGCCCGATTCATCCGCCTGCGCGACCGGACCTGCCGCGGCCCGCACTGCAGCGCCCCGATCCGCCACATCGACCACATCCGGCCCCACGGCGCCGGCGGACCGACCTGCCTGGACAACGGACAGGGAGCCTGCGCCTTCTGCAACGACAAGGAGCAGCAGCTGGCGAGCGTGGAACGGGTCGGGGACCCGGCGGTCGACGGGCACGTGGTGGAGTGGACGACCCGGCTCGGCACCACCCGACGCACCCGCTCGACACGGCTCAGCGCGGCAGGGGACGAGAGGCAGGATCCTCCGGCGTCGAGCGAGCCGGACTACGTCGATCCGCCGCCGCACGGCCCGCGTTGAGGACGGCCGGCGGAGGATCAGGGCAGGTCGAAGGATCTCCAGCGCGTGCCGTCGAAGGCGAGGATCCCTTCTCTCGAGCTCAGGCTGAACAGCACGTCCTCCGCAGCGGACCAGACCATGCTGTCCACCGCGGACTCGGACTCGATCTCGTGCCGGGACTCCTCCCCGCTCTCCCGGTCCCACAGCAGCAGCTCCTCGTCGGCATGCAGTGCGACGCGGTGCCCTGGCCCCACCGCGAGATCCGCGAACCAGGTCGAGGTGGTCACGGGGCCCTCGACCACGGAGCCGTCCGTCCCGACCGTCATCAGCGCTCGCGGCTCGTCGGCGACCACGACCAGGGCGCCGTCCGCCGCATGGTCGAGCGCGAAGACGATCCCCGGCACGTCCTCGAGGACCTCCGTCCGCCGGCCCGTCGTCGGGTCCCAGAGCGTCGGAGGATTGTCCTCATCGCCTTCGCTGGAGGTCGAGGTGGCGCCGACGGCGAGGGAGGAGCCGTCAGGCGAGTAGCTGAGATCCCGGTTGTGCCGCGGTCCGGTCCGCAGGACGTGCCCGCTGCCGCAGGACTCCGGGTCCATGTCCCACAGACGCACGGTCCTGTCCGACCCCGAGGACGCCAGCTGCGTGCCGTCCGGGCTGAACGCGAGATCGAGGATCGCCGCGGTGTCGCCGCGCGGCAGCTCGTGCCCGAACAGCGTGCGTTCGACCGTCCCCTCGAGATCGACGATCGAGATCAGGCGGCCGTCGCCGATCGCCAGGCGGTCCCCATCCGGGTGCCAGGCGAGCCTGCCCAGCATCGGAGGGTGGAACCGATGGATCACTGCCCCGGTCCCCGCATCCCACAGGACGATTCCCCTGGTCTCAGCGTTCTCAACGTCTTTCCGGCCGCGCATCTCGCAGGCCGCGAGCGTCGACCCGTCGGGGGAGATCGTGAGGGTCGAGGACATGAACAGGAGGGACTCGTCGAGCGGAACGGGATCCACGATGACGCCCTCCGGCACCGTCTCGTACGCCTCCTCGGGGATCTCCTCGGAGGGGTCCAGGCAGATTCCGGGGCTCCGCGACCCGGGCAGGGGCGGGAGACCGCCCGAGCATCCTGCGAGCGCCAGGGCGCCGGGGAGCGCGGTCGCGCCCAGCAGCAGGCGTCGGCGCGAGCAGTCCGTCATCGTCGGCCCCTCTTCGTCTCCATGAGCACCGGTTCGTGTGCGACGTCGTCCGAGCGCGTGACCGGGCTGGTCATCGTGCCTCGATGCTAGGAGCGAAGCGCGGCGACGTCGATGGGGAGCGCTCCCCGTGCCCGGCCTCGACGGCGCGGCGCCTCGGCCCGCCGGGTCTCACGGCAGCTCGAACTGCCGCCACTCCGTTCCGTCCCAGGCGGAGATCCCCTCCGACTCGCTCAGCGTGTACAGCGTCGCCTCGTCCGGGGACCAGCAGACTCTCCCCAGGAGCGACCTCTCGAGCGTCTCCTGCTCGTCGCTGCCTCGATCCCACAGCTGGAGGGTGCCCGACGCACTGAGCACCGCGACCCGGGTTCCCGTGCCGACGGCCAGGTCCCTGAACCGTGCCGCGTCCACCGGCGGGCCCGTGCTGGTCGATCCGTCCGGCGCGTGCACGGCGAGCGAGGACGGATCGTCGAGCACCTGGACCAGGGAGCCGTCCCCGCTGTACCCGAGCCCGAGCACCACCCCGTCGACCCCGTCGAGGACCTCCTCACGCCGGCCGCTGCGCGGATCCCACAGCCCGGTCGGCTTCCCGCCCTCGTCGACGTCCGTCAGCTCGACGCCGCCGACGGCGAGGCGCGTGCCGTCGGGCGAGAACGCCACGTTCCTCTGCCGGCGGGGCCCAGGGGAGAAGACCCGGGTGCCGATGCAGCTGTCCGCGGAGGTCGAGTACAGCCGGACCGCGCCGTCGCTCGCCGAGGCCGCCAGCAGCGACCCATCCGGGCTGTAGGCGACGTCGAGGATCCGCGCGGCAGTCCCACGAGGCTCCTCATTGCCCACGAGGTTCCGCAGCAGCGAGCCCTCGACATCCACCTCCGCGACGTGGAGTGCGTCGCCGACCGCGAGGCGCGAACCGTTCGGGTGCCAAGCCAGCGGCCCGATGGCGCGGGGCTTCAGCCGACGCACGATCTCCCCGGTGCGCGTGTCCCACAGCAGCACGCCGTGGGTGTCGGCGAGGTCGAGCTGGGACCGGTCCGGGGCCTCGCAGGCCGCGATGAGCGTGCCGTCGGGGGAGACGACCGGGGTCTGGATCTCGAAGTAGTGCTCCTCCGACGGTGGCACGATCCGGGCTCGGGCGCCCCGCGGCCAACGGGGCGGCTCCGGCTCGGGCACCTCCTCGTCCGGTCCGAGGCAGCTGCCCACCTCGGGGCTGCTCCCGCAGCCGGGAAGCAGCAGCGCCGCCGGCAGGGCCGCAGCGCCGAGCAGCCATCGGCGTCGCGGCAGCGCGAGCCTGTCACGGGAGGGGATCATGGCATCACGGCCTGCGAGGGGAGCCGGGGAGCGGCCTCAGCGCAGGGACGCTCACGAGATGACCGGGACGCCGGCATCGAGCTGGTACTGCCGGAGCTCCTCGAGAGTGATGTCCTCGGCGAACTCGTCGCCCTCGTCGAAGGCATCGTCCTCGAGCGGCTGCTCCCGGTACGCCTCGTACTCCTCGGTCCAGGCGTCCTTCTCCGACTGCGGGGCGTCGTCGGGAGGCTGTGCATCGGTGGGCCCCTCCTCGTAGTCCTTGTCATTCTCGCGCCAGGCCTCGATCTCCTCCTGCGTGACGCCGTGCTCCTTCTCGATGCGCTCGTAGTCCTCTGCGCTGTCGTCATCCCGCCAGAACTGCCATGCCGGCGGGCCATCGGTCTCCTCGACCCAGTTGTCCTGTGCGGCATGCCGGGCCTCGTGCGCGACGGTGTTGAGCGAGTCGGGGTCGGAGACATGGTTCTCGTCGATCTGGATGTGCTCCCCGCGCAGAGGATGCCGGATGTCGAACTCGTACCAGAAGCCGAGGGCTCCGTCCTCCGGCAGATCGTCGAAGTAGACGGGCACGTCGTCGACACCCTGGCGCTCGAGCTCCTGGGCGACGATCTCTCGGAGGACCCGCTTCTGCTCAGGCGGGTCCATCGCGGTCCAGGCGTCGGCGACCTCCTGGCTCACCTTCCCGTCCCCGCCGCCGCCGGCGCGGCGGCCACGTCCCGATGCACTGCTGGGCGAGCTGGCCCCGCTCCCGCCGCTCCCACCGTCGCCGCGTTCGCCCTGCGAGGCGGTCTCCTGCTGCTGCACCTCCTCCTCGAGCTGTGTGCCGAGGGCACCGAGCGCGGTGCACTGCTCGCGCAGCATCCGAGACGCGCCGGTGCTCCAGTCCGCGCGGAAGCGCTCCGCATCCGGCCCCCGCCAGATCGTCTCGCTCGCCCGCACGAGCGCATCGAGCACGCCGTGCCGCTCCTCGAGGCGTTCGCCGGCAGCCCGCAGACGCTCAGCATGGGCCTCGCCCTGCGCGGTGTCCATGCCGATGAACCCCATGGTCTCCCCCTTCGTCCCGTTCAGGGATCGACACTAGGTGACGTCAGCGGTCGGCGACATGGGGAGTCCTCCCCTGTGGACGGAGCTCAGCTCTGCGAGGCGCCTCCGGCCTGGTCGTCCGGCGCGGCGGTCGAGGGGGCGAGCCAGAGCAGCCGGAACCACACCTCGCCACCGTCCTCGAGGGTGTGGACGTCGAACTGTCCGCGCTCGTCGGAGACCTGCCGCTGGGCGGTCGGGCGCTGCGAGGAGGCGCGCAGGATGTCGTACTCGTCCTCGATGCGGAGCACCGAGCACGGCTCCTCCTCGGAGCCGCTGCCCGAGGCCGCGATGCTGTCGAGCGCGAGCCGGGAGAACTTCGCCTCGATGCGGCCTGCCTCGGCATCGCCCAGCTCGGTGAGCGCCCCTGCGAGATAGCCGTGCGCGGACGGGCTCAGGAGCGCGCCGGGCATCCACGAGCGGATCAGGTCGGCGATCTCCTGGTGCTTCCCGGCGCGCAGCAGCGGGACGACCGCCCGGGAGACGGAGAGCAGGGGGTCGTAGCGGGGAGCCGCCATGATCCCGGCCTGCAGGTCGTGAAGACCCTCGGGCGTCGGGTCCAGGGCGTAGGCCTCGACGAGGTCGTTCAGGGACATCGTGCGTCCTTTCGCTGGTCAGGTGCGAGAGCCGTGGAGGCGGAAGAGGTCCATGCCAAGAGGTCCATGTCGGTCGACGCGTCCGGAGCGTCAGGGCGTCTCGAAGCTGCTCCAGGACTCGCCGCCGGACCAGGCGACGACGCCCTGGGACGGGGAGGCGCTGTACAGCGTCGTGCCGTCGGGGGAGAACACGAGCCGGCCGGCGGATCCGCGCACGACGGGGAGCTCGACGGTCTCGTCGGTCTCGCGCTCCCAGAGCAGGACCCGGTTGTCGCCTCGGCCGACGGCGGCGACACGTCCCCCCGCCCCCACGGCCACCCAGTACGGGCCCTCCGCGGAGAGAGCCGGTCCGGTGACCACCTCTCCGGACGGGGCCAGGGCGTGGAGGGCGCGCTCCCCGTCGGCGGCGAGGATCAGCGTGCCGTCCTCGGCGTGCGTCAGCCCGGCGACCGTCCCGGGGAGGTCCGGCCCGGTGCCCGTCCGCGTCCCGGCGTGCGGGTCCCAGAGCTCGACCGTGCCGTCCTCGGCGCAGAGGGCGAGCGTGTCGTCGGCCGGGGAGAGGCTGAGCGCGATCACCGTTCCGAGCTCCGCAGCGATCTCGTGCTCGACCTCGCAGGTCTCGTCCTCGAGGTGCCAGATCGTGACGCGTCCGTCGGCGCCGAGCACCACGAGGCGGGTGCCGTCGGCGGTGAGGGCGAGATCGCCGACCCGATTCCCGATCCGCGGGCCGAAGGGCTCCTCGCCACCGGTCAGCGCCTTCAGCACCTCGCCGTCCGCCTCGCGGAGCTCGACGGTCGTGACGCCCCCGATCGCGAGCCGTCCGCGGGAGTCCGCGGTGATCGCACCGACCAGCCCGTTGTCGAGCCGTTCGAGGATCGTGCCGTCGGCGGTGCTCCACACGACGGTCCCGAAGGTGTCCGACTCGCCGAGCATCAGCGCGTCCGAGGTCTGCTGGGCGGCGATCCGTTCCCCGCCCGCGAACAGGGCCAGTCCGTACTCCGACAGAGGCCGGTCCGGGATTGCCTCGTTCTCCGGGCCGGCGTCCGCGCGCGCGGGCGGCTCAGGGCGCTCCCGGCGTGACGCGTCCTCGTCCGACAGACAGCGATCCGGCGACGCGGCCGCCTTCGTCCTCCCCGGCCCGTCGGCGGTGACCGGGTCCTGCGAGGGCTCGTCGCCGTCGCCGAAGGATCCGCAGCCGACGAGGGAGAGCGCCGCGGGCAGCAGGCTCGCGCCGAGCAGTCTCCGGCGGCTGGGGGAGGGGGTCATCGTCGCTCCTCGTGATGGTCGGCGGTGGCTCGCCCTGGCAGGCATCGCTGGGCTCGCGGTGCTACCGATGCTAGGACGACCGCTCGTGGGCCGAGTGGGGAGCACTCCCCATCGCGACCCACGGATGGCCGGAACCGCATGAAACCCTGGCCGGACCTCAGGCCCCCGCGGCCGCCTTCGCCGCCGCCGGCAGCACCGTCGCGATCCGGTCGAGAACCTCGTCGGTGTGGGCGGTGGAGACGAACCACGCCTCGAAGGCCGAGGGCGGCAGGTACACCCCGCCCTCGAGCATCGCGTGGAAGAAACGGGTGAACGCCTCGGTGTCCTGCGCCTTCGCGTCCTCGTAGGTCGTGACGGGCTCGCCGCGGAAGAACACCGAGAACAGGGTGCCGGCGGTCTGGACCACGTGCGGGACGCCCTCGGCGGTCAGCGCGTCGGCGACCAGCTGCTGCAGCGTCCTCGAGGCCCGGCCGAGCGTCTCGTAAGCCGCGTCGTCGAGCCCGGCGAAGGTCGCCAGCCCCGCCGCGGTCGCGAGCGGGTTCCCCGAGAGGGTGCCGGCCTGGTAGACGGGGCCGGCCGGGGCGAGCAGGCCCATCAGGTCCTCGCGCCCGCCGAAGGCGCCGACGGGCAGGCCGCCGCCGATCACCTTGCCGAAGGTCATCAGGTCCGGAGCCCAGTCCTCGCCGGTGCCGCGCGGGCCGTCGACCCCGTAGTGCCCCTCGCGGCTCGCGCGGAAGCCGGTGAGCACCTCGTCGCTGATCAGCAGCGCACCGGCGGCGTGCGCCGTGTCGGCGAGGAAGCGGTTGAAGCCGACGCCGTCCTCGGCGAGCGGCGGGACGACGCCCATGTTCGCGGGCGCGGCCTCGGTGATGATCGCGGCGATCTCACCGCCGCGCTCGGCGAACAGGGACGTGACGGCATCGCGGTCGCCGTAGGGCAGCACGACCGTGTCCTTCGCGGTCGCGGCGGTGACGCCGGCCGAGCCCGGCATGGCGAAGGTCGCGACCCCGCTGCCCGCCTCGGCCAGCAGCGCGTCCACGTGCCCGTGATAGCAGCCGGCGAACTTCACCACCACGTCGCGGCCGGTCGCGGCGCGGGCCACGCGCAGCGCGCTCATCGTCGCCTCGGTGCCGGAATTGACCAGGCGCAGCTGCTCGACGGGGCCGATCCTGCGCACGACCTCCTCGGCCAGGGTGACCTCCCCGGCCTGCGGAGCGCCGAAGGACAGGCCCCGCCCGGCCGCCTCCCGCACCGCCTCGACCACACCGTCATGGGCGTGGCCGAGGATCATCGGACCCCAGGAGCCGACCAGGTCCACGTACTCGTTGCCGTCGGCGTCGGTGAGCAGCGCGCCCTTCGCGCTGGTGAGGAACGGGGGCGTGCCGCCGACGGAGCCGAAGGCGCGCACGGGCGAGTTCACCCCGGAGGGGATGACGCGGCGGGCGCGATCGAAGAGATCGGCGGAGAGCGTGGTCGTGGGGGTCATGCGAGGCTCCTTCTCGGGAGGGGCGGGGGACGACGGGCGATGATGCGCCGCCGGGCCGCGGCACGGCGGGCGCGCCGGAGGGCGCGGACCGGGCTGCGGCTCAGGCGAACTCGCGCAGGTGCGGGGGCAGGCCCTGCTGGAACCAGCCCGCGACCTCGCTCGCGTAGTAGGTCAGGACGCTCGAGGCGCCGGCGCGGCGGAAGGCCAGCAGCGACTCGAGCACGGTGCGGTCGCGGTCGATCCAGCCGTTCGCCGCGGCCGCCTCGATCATCGCGTACTCGCCGGAGACCTGGTAGGCGCCGACAGGGACGGGGGAGGCGGCGGCGACGTCCTTCAGCACGTCGAGATAGGGCAGGCCGGGCTTGACCATGACGAGGTCCGCGCCTTCGGCGACGTCGAGCTCCAGCTCGCGCAGCGCCTCGCGGCCGTTGGCGGGATCCTGCTGGTAGGTGCGGCGATCGCCCTGCAGGGACGAGTCCACGGCCTCGCGGAACGGGCCGTAGAAGGCGGAGGCGTACTTCGCGGTGTAGGCGAAGAGCGCGGTCTCGAGATGACCTGCGGCATCGAGCGCGTCGCGGATCGCGGCGATCTGGCCGTCCATCATCCCCGACGGGCCCAGCAGGTGCGCGCCGGCCTCAGCCTGCGCGAGGGCCATCTCGCGGTAGCGCAGGAGCGTCGCGTCGTTGTCGACCCGGCCGTCGGCGTCGAGCACGCCGCAGTGGCCGTGGTCGGTGAACTCGTCCAGGCACAGGTCGGCCATGATCACGGTCTGATCGCCGAGCTCCGCGCGCAGGCGGGCCAGCGCCCGGTTCAGGATCCCGTCCGGGTCGGTGGCGCCGGATCCGACGGCGTCCTTGTGGTCGGGCACGCCGAAGAGCATCACGCCGCCCACGCCGCGCTCGGCCGCCTCGGTCGCGGCGCGGACCAGGGAGTCCATGGTGTGCTGCTCGACGCCGGGCATCGAGGTCACGGGCTTGTTCTCGCTCGCGCCCTCGCGCACGAACATCGGCAGCACGAGGTCGGCAGGGCGGAGGGCGTGCTCCCGCACCAGGGAGCGCATCGCGGCGCTGCTGCGCAGGCGGCGGGGGCGGTCGATCGGTCCGGGGAGGGTCGGCTGGGTCATCGGGTCTCCTTCGATCGGGGGTGCGTGGGGTGGGCGGCCGACGGGGCGGGGCCCGCAGGGGCGGGGCTCGACGGGGGCGTCTCGTGCGGCGCCGCGTCGAGCGCCTCGAGGACGGCCGCGACGAGCGACTCGTCGGTCGGGGCGACGGCCTGGTGGAGGGGGCCGAGGCCGGCGGCGCGGACGGCCTCGGCGGTCGGGTCGCCGATGGCGATCACCGCGGTGGCGGGGTGCACGCCGAGCTCGGCCGCACGTCGGGCGATCATCGGGCTGGTCAGCACGATCGCCGCGTACCGCCCGGCGGCCAGGGACTCCGCGACCGCCGGGGGCGGGTCGACGGGCTCGGGACGGTAGGCCTCGACCTCCACCACCTCGTAGCCGGCCGCACGCAGCCCCTCGGGGACGGTGCGGGAGGCGGCGGCCGAGGCGGGCAGCAGCACTCGGTCGCCCGGGGCGGCGGGCGGCATCGCGGCGACGAGCGCCGCACCGGAGCCGTCGGCCACGGCGGTGGGGGAGAGGCCCGCCTCCCGCAGGGTCTGGGCGGTGCCCCCTCCGACGGCGATGATCGCCGTCACGGAAGGGGCCTCCGCCCCGGCGAGGACCTCGGCGGCGGTGCGGGAGGTGACCACGAGATGCGTGAACGCGCCCGCGGCGAGCTGCGCGAGGGCGGCCTCGAGCTCCTCGCCGCTGCTCGGGACGAGGCGGGTCAGCGGGGCGTGCTCGGCCGCGAGGCCCTCCGCCTCGAGCAGGCTCGCGAGACGCTCCCCCGCCCCGCCGGGCGCGTGATCAGCACGGGCCGGGCGGCGCGGGGCGGGGCGGAGGCCATCTCTGCGGAGGGCATCAGGCGCGGACCTCCGCGAGGATCTCGCCGGCGCCGCGGGAGAGCAGGTCCGCGGCGAGCTCCTGGCCGAGCTCGACCGGGATCGAGCCCGGCCCGGAGAGCGCATCGGCGGCGAGGTCCAGGTCCACCCGGGCCTCGCCCTCGACGACATGCGTCCCGTCGGGACGGATCGCGAGGGCGCGCAGGCGCAGGACCTGCGCGGCGGCGGGATCCATGCCCGGCTCCAGCTCCGCGTACGCGGCGACCGGGGCGGAGCAGCCCGCCTCGAGCGCCCGCAGCAGGGACCGCTCCGCCGTGACCGCGGCGCGGGTGGTCGCGTCGTCGACCGCCGCGAGACGCTCGGCGAACCAGGGCGCCTGCGCGAGCGCGGCGGTGGTCGCCTCGACCGCGAGCGCGCCCTGGGCGGGGGCCGGAAGCATGACCTCGACGGGCAGCAGCTCGCTGATCACGGCCTCCCTGCCCACGCGGAGCAGCCCCGAGGCGGCGAGCACCACGGCATGGAGGTCCGCCTCCGTCCCGAGCGCCCGGTTCAGCCGGGTCTCGACGTTGCCGCGGATCCCCACGACCTCGAGATCGGGCCGCGCCCGCAGCAGCTGCGCGCCGCGTCGCGGGGAGCCGGTGCCCACCCGCGCCCCGGCCGGGAGCTGAGCAAGAGTCATCCCGTCACGAGCGCACAGGGCATCGCGCGGGTCCTCCCGCTCCGGCGTGCAGACCAGCGTGATCTCGTCCAGCGGCGCGGTGGGCAGGTCCTTCCAGGAATGGACCACCACGTCGACCTCGCCGTCCAGCAGGGCCTGTCGCACGGCGGTGACGAACACGCCGGTGCCGCCGATCTGGGCGAGGGGGCTGATGCGGTCGCGGTCGCCATGAGTGCTCACGTGCACCAGCTCGACCTCGTGCCCGGTGCCCTCCACGACCGCGGCGCCGACGTGCCCGGACTGGGTCAGCGCGAGATCGGAGGCGCGGGTGCCGATCCGCAGCGGGGACGCGGTCACGAGAGGGATCCTGTGCCCGCCTGGCCGTCGCCGGCCGTGGCGCGGCGCTCGGCCCGGGCCCGCTCGACGTCCGACGCGGAGTCCACCGCGCTGGTGGTGGGACGGCAGATGCGTCCTACGCAGCAGTTCACCCCGCACACGTCCGGGGTGCCCCCGAAATCCGTGACCACCCGTCGCGGGAAGGACTCGTCCAGCCGCTCCTGGACGAGATCCGCGAGGGCGGCGATGAAGCGGGGATCCTCCCCGGAGGTGGCGACGCGGCGGAAGGCGAGGCCCTTCTCCTCGGCGGTCTCCTTCGCCTCGGTGTCCAGGTCCCACACGACCTCCACATGGTCGGTGACGAAGCCGATGGGGACGACGACGACCGCGTCGGCGGAGTCCTCCTCGGCGATCCGCGCGATGACGTCGTTGACGTCCGGCTCGAGCCACGGGATGTGCGGCGCCCCGGAGCGGGACTGGTAGACGAGCTGCCAGTCGGGAAGCTCGGGGGCGTCGTCGTGCAGCTGGTCCATCACCCACCGGCAGGCGGCGAGATGCTGCTCGACGTACCATCCGCCGGAGCCCTCGACCCGCGTCTCCTCCGGCCCGGAGGCCTCGGCCATCGCCGTGGGCACCGAGTGGGTGGAGAAGAGCACCGCGATGCGCTCGCTGTCGTGGCCCTCGGAGGCGAGGCTCGCCAGGGCGGCCTCGACACCGTCGACCACCGGCGCGAGGAACCCGGGGTGGTTGAAGTAGACGCGGACCTTGTCGATGGTGACCTCACCGGCCAGACCCGTCTCCTCGAGCACCATGCCGAAGTCCTCCCGGTACTGCCGGCAGGAGGAGTACGAGGAGTACGCGCTGGTGACGAGTCCGAGTGCGTGGCGGCGGCCGTCGGCGTGCAGAGCGCGCACCGCCTCGGCGTTGTAGGGCGCCCAGTTGCGGTTGCCGAAGTAGATCGGCAGATCCACATCGCGGCGGGCGAGCTCCTCCTCGAGCGCGGCGATCATCGCCTCGTTCTGCTCGGTGATCGGGCTGCGTCCGCCGAGAGCGCGGTAGTGGCCCGCGACCTCCTCCAGCCGCTCGTCGGGGATCCCGCGCCCGCGGGTGACGTTGCGCAGGAAGGGGATGACGTCCTCCTGCCCGTCGGGGCCGCCGAAGGAGGAGAACAGGATCGCGTCGAAGGGACGGGCCTCGCCGCGACGCGCATGGGTGGGGGAGTCGGGGGCCGCGCTGCGCGGCGCGGGCATCTGGGTGGTGGTGTCGGTCATGGTGTGGTCCTCGGTGAAGGTCGTGCGGGCAGGGAGGCGTCCGGGATCAGGCCAGGAGTGCGGCGACGTCCTCGAGGTCCTCGAGGCGGCGGCCGGTGTGGAAGGGGAGCTCGTCGCGCACGTGCAGGCGCGCGTCGGAGTAGCGCAGGTGGCGCATCATGTCGACGAGGTCGTGCAGATCATCGGCCTCGAAGGAGAGCAGCCACTCGTAGTCGCCGAGTGCGAAGGCGGCGACGGTGTTGGCGTTGACCTGCGGGTAGTCGCGGCCCAGCAGGCCGTGCTCGCGCAGCATGCGATTGCGCTCCTCGTCGGGCAGCAGGTACCACTCGTAGCTGCGCACGAAGGGGTACACGGTGATCCACTGCTTCCGCTCGAAGCTCGGGACCATGAACGAGGGGACGTGGCCCTTGGCGAACTCGGCCATGCGGTGCACGCCGACCGACGCCCACTCGCGGTGCAGCCAGGTGCCGACCAGGGAGCGCTCGAACTCGCGCAGGCCGCGCTGCAGCGCCTCGGGGTCCTCGGCGGCGAGCCACAGCATCAGGTCGTCCTCGGCGCGGAAGCCGGAGACGTCGTAGAAGCCGAGGATCTCGACTCCTCCATCGCTGGCAGACTCGATCAGCGGGATCGTCTGGGCAAGCGCCTCGGCGACCTGGGCGGCGGTGAGCTCGCCGTCCTCGGTCAGGCCCGAGAGGCGGCGGAACACGGTGTAGCTCGTGTACCGGGTGGTCTGCGCGATCTCCTCGGGGGTCGAGGCGGCGGCGTCGTTCATCGTGGGGTTCCTTCCGTGGGAGCGGTGGGAGAGATCGGGGTGGTCTGCGGGGCCTGCGCAGCGGCGGCGAGGGCGTCGTCGGCGCGGACGATCGCGTCGAGGCCGGTGCCGGCCCGCCAGGAGCCGACGAGCTCGAGGTCGTCCCGCGCCTCGAGCAGACTCGCGAGCGCGTCGAGGGCGGCGCGGTGGCCGGGCCGGGGCCGGCGCATCGCCCGGTCCCAGTCGATCACGGCCCAGTCCGCGAGCCGGGAGCGGGTGAGCGGGGTGCCGAGGATCGCGGAGGCGTCGGCGAGGGCGAGGTCGACGATCTCCTCCCGCCCCGGCAGCTGTTCGCCGGGACGGCCGTAGGAGAGGCGCACCAGGTGCGGGGAGGCGGCCGACGGGAGGGCTTCGCGCAGCGCGCGCTCGACGTGCTCCCACTTGGCGCTCGCATGGGTGAGGGCCTTCGCGCGGATACCCGGGGTGCCCGGCGCGACCAGCGCCCCGGTCCCCGAGGGATGGGAGTCCAGGGCGGGGGCGTCCAGCACCAGGGCGACCAGCCGCACCGCGGCCGACGGCGTCTCCGGGATCGCCTCGGCGATCTCCGGCGCGGCCACGGCGAGCAGGGCGCGGGCGGTGTCAGGAGGACAGGCCAGCACGAGGCGGTCGGCCTCGAGCTGCTCACCGCGGGCGGTGCGGACCCGCCACGGCTCGCCCTCGCGGTCCAGGCCCGTGACCTCCACGCCGGTGCGCACGATCCCGCCTGCGGCGAGCAGCTCCTCGCTCAGCGCCGCGGGAAGGGCCGCCATGGTCGGGGCGAGGGCGTGCACACGGGTCCCGGCGCTCGCGCCGGTCGTGCGGCCGGCGCCGCCCCGTCGTCCCCCGCCGCGCAGGCGGCGCACGGTCCGCACCAGCGAGCCGTGCTCGAAGAGGCCCGTCGCGAGCTGCGGGGAGGCGGCGGCGAGCTCGAGCTCGGCCGGATCGGCGGAGTGCACCCCGCCGACGATCGGGGCGACGAGCCGCTCGAGCGCCCGTCGGCCCATCCGGCGTCCCACCGTCTCGGCGACGGTCGCCCCGGGCCGTGCGCCGACGCGGGCGGGCAGCAGGGGTTCGAGCGCCGCGCGCAGCGCCCCCGGCCAGCCGAGCACCGCGCGGACGTCGGCGGCGAGCGGTCGGCCGGGCACCCCGAGCAGGGCGCCGGCCGGAGCGCGGTGCACCCCGGCGGCGGAGACGATCCGGCTGCCGAGCCCCTCGCGCGGGGCGACGACCCGGTCCGCGAGCCCGAGCTGAGCGACCAGCGCGTCGACCGCGCCGGAGGCGGTCGAGTACGCCTCCGCGCCCGCGTTCAGGGCGAGGTCGCCGGCGCCCGGGAGGGCGAGCTCCGCGACCGCGCCGCCGAGGCGGTCCTCGGCCTCGAGCAGCACCACGCGGTGTCCCGCGCGCTGGTGGCGTCGGGCGGCGAGCAGCCCCGCGAGGCCGCCGCCGACGACGAGGATCCGGGCGCTCATGCCTCGGGCGCCTCCGCGGCGCGCGCGACGCGCTGGGAGTGGAGGAAGGCGACCAGATCGGTGAGGACCTGCGGGTCGGTGTCCGGCGGGACGCCGTGGCCGAGGTTCACCACGTGCCCGGCCGCCGCGGCACCCGCCTCGAGCACGCCGCGCGCCTCCGCGAAGCGCGCCTCCTCCGAGGTGAACAGGACCGCGGGGTCGATGTTGCCCTGCACCGGGGTGCCGGCGGGGAGGACCTCCAGCGCCCGGTCCAGGCGCAGGCGGTGGTCCACGCCCATCGCGGTCGCGCCGGCCCCGAGCATCGGCAGCAGCAGGTGCGCGGCCCCGACGCCGAAGTGGATCCGCGGCACGGGGAGGTCCGCGACGTGGGCGAGCGCGGCCGCGGAATGGGCTTGGACGTGCTCGAGGTACTGCTCCTGCCCGAGCGCTCCCACCCAGGAGTCGAACAGCTGCACCGCGGAGGCGCCCGCGAGGACCTGGGCCCGCAGGAAGCGGCCCGACAGCTCCGCGACCCAGGTCGCCAGGCGCTCCCACAGGTCCGGGCGCGAGCGCATCAGCGCGCGGGTGCGCAGGTGGTCACGGCTGGGACCGCCCTCGACCATGTAGCTCGCGACGGTGAAGGGGGCGCCGGCGAAGCCGATCAGGGGCGTGGTGCCGAGCTCCGCCACGGTCAGGCGCACCGCCTCGCGGATCGGGGCGAGCGCCTCCTCGTAGTCGTCGCCGAGCGGAGGCAGCGCCTCGATGTCGGCCTCGGTGCGCACGGGATGGTCGAAGACCGGGCCGACGCCCGAGCGGATCTCGACGCCGAGCCCGGCGAGGCGGGCGGGGACGACGATGTCCGAGAAGAAGATCCCGGCGTCCACGCCGTGGCGGCGCACGGGCTGGAGCGTGATCTCCGCGGCCATGTCGGGGCGGACGCAGGAGTCGAGCATCGTGGTGCCCTCCCGCAGCGCCCGGTACTCGGGCAGCGAGCGCCCGGCCTGACGCATGAACCACACGCTCGGTGTGTCACTCCTCACGCCGCGCAGCTCCTGCAGCAGTGAGGCGTCGGCCACGCCGCCGTCGACGGCGCAGCGGCGCGCGGGATGCTCCTCGGGGAGTGATCCGGGGCCCGTGAGGGGGTGCGCGGAAGAGGTCTCGGCAAGGGGTGCGGCAGCGGTGACGAGCCCGGGGCCTGCGGCGTTCCCACATGCTGACAGGTGTCGCGATCGATCTGACGCACCGTCGGCAAAAAGGGGCTCTGACATGGGGTTCTGGTTCATGACGCCCCCATTGTGCACACGTTCGCGCGCGGCGTCGCCAGACAGGTCCTCCGGGGGGTGGAGCGACGGGCGGACGTGCCTAGACTGAGGATCATGCTCGCTGCTCTCCGTGCCTCCCACGAGCATCTCGACCTCGAGATGCTCGACGCCCTGACCCGGGGTGCGGAGTCCCTTCCCGAGGCGCTCGAGGAGCTGCAGGCCGAGCGCGCCGAGGCCGTCGGCGCCCCGCCCGTCGTCTCCGGAGCGGTGGTGCTCAGCACCTGCAACCGGCTCGAGGTCTACCTCGACACCGAGCGCTTCCACGAGGGCGTCGAGCTCGTGATCGACGCGGTCTCCCGCACCAGCGGCCTGGACCGCGAGGTGGTCTCCCTCTGCTTCGACGCCGCGATGGACGCCCCCGTCCCGCAGCACCTGTTCGAGGTCACCTCGGGGCTGCGGTCGATCGTGATGGGCGAGGCCGAGATCTCCCACCAGGTGAAGCAGGCCTACGAGGCCGCGCGCCGCGCCGGTCGCACCACCTCGATGCTCCACGACCTCTTCCAGCACGGCTTCCGCTGCGCCAAGAGCGTCGCCACCCAGGCCCCCGTCGGCGCCGCGGGTCGCTCCGGCGCCTCCGTCGCGCTGGACCGCGCCGGGATGCAGCTCGGCGGCTTCGAGAGCCGCAGCGTGCTGATCGTCGGCACCGGCGCCTACGCCCGGCTGGGGCTGTCGGAGCTGGCCCGCCGCGGCGTCTCCCGGATGCAGGTCTTCTCGCCGTCCGGGCGGGCGGCGGGCTTCGCCGAGCGCCACGGCGCGGAGGCCGTCGAGGCCGAGGGTCTCGAGCGGGCGCTGCGCGAGGCCGACCTGGTGCTGGCCGCCTCCGGCCGCGGCACCTCGCTGTTCCCCGAGCTGTTCCTGAACGCGGGCCGCACCGTCGTGCTCGACCTCGCGCTGCACTCCGACCTCCACCCCCTCGTGCGCCACCTCAAGGGCATCACCGTGCTGGGGCTGGAGGACCTGCGCCGGGAGGACCCGGACGGCGAGGACCCGGCGCTGGTGACCGCCCGCGGCATCATCGCCGAGAACGTCGAGGCCTTCCGCCAGCAGCAGGAGGTGCGCCGCATCGACCCGGCGATGGCCGCCCTGCGCCGCGAGGTGTTCGACGCGGCCGACGGGGAGATCGACCGCCTGCGCCGCGACGTCTCCGGGGAGACCGCCGACCAGCTCGAGCGCTCGGTGCGCCGCATCCTCGCCAGGGTCATGCACCAGCCTGCCGAGCGGGCCCGGCACCTGGCCGAGACCGGTTTCGCCGACGAGTACGTCTCCGCCTTCCACACGATCTTCGGGATCGACATCTCCGCCGCGCAGGGTGCCGAGGACTCGCCGGTGCCGGCCGCGCCCGGAGCGGTCGAGCCCGTGCCGGCCGGCTGGATGCGCGTGGACCGCACGGTCCCGCCCGGCCCCGCCGACCTCGCGGGCCTGGCGGGGGCGGCCGCCCTCGCCGTCGGCGGCCGGCCCACCGGCGCGGAGCTCGCCCGGCGGACCCTGCGCGGCGGGGGCTGCCCGGCCGGGCACGACGCCGAGGGCTGAGCCTCTCGGGACCTGGACCGGTGCGCGTCGTTCAGCCCCGGGAGCGCCTCCACCAGCGGCGACGGCGCGCAGGCTCCTCCTGCGGCGGCGCGGACTCCGCGGACGGCTCCAGCTCCTGCGCCGGCTCGGGCTGCTCGAGCTCCTCGGGGTCGATCCGCAGGCCGTCCTCGTCCACCCACACGTCGGTCCAGCCGACGTCGGACTCGTCCCGGGGCACGAAGGGGCGACGGCCCGGCAGGAGCTCCTCGACCTCGGCCGCCGCCGGCTCCTGCGGGACGCGGACCTCCTCGCCGCGGTGCGGCACCGGGCAGGTCCAGAAGAACGGGCACCCCGGACAGCCGGCGGTCTCCTCGTCGGGAGCCGCCTCGCGCTGCATCGCGACGGTGTCGATCTGCTGCAGCATGCGCAGACGCGAGTCGTAGGGGTTGATCTCCATCTCGTGGTCAGCCTACTGCCGCTCGGGGCGGTCGCCCGCCGGGCCCGGCCCCGGGGCGGTCGCCCGTAGGATCGGGGCCGAGGTCCCGCCCCACCGCACGAGGAGATCCCTGATGAGCACCCCGGCCGAGCGCGTCCACGACGCCACCCGTCGCCTCCTGACCCTGCTCGAGGAGGGCGAATCGACGACGCCCGAGGCGATCGCGCTGCGCGCCGAGCTCGCGGAGGCCACGGCCGAGGCGGGTCAGCTCGAGGACGCCTACTACCAGGCCGACGAGCTGCTCAAGGACGCGCGCCGCGAGCACGGCGAGGAGCACGAGGCGACCGTCCGGGCCCGCGCCGCGGTCGAGACGGTCGAGGCGATCGCGCAGCGCGCGGGGAGCGCCCCGCAGGGCTGAGCGCCCGGGGCAGGCTCACCAGGGGGAGCCCGCCTCCGTGAGCTGCCGGTCCGCCTCCCCGCCGGCCGACTCCCTGCAGGTCGCCGTCGCGTGGTCCTGGTCGAACATGACGTGGACGTTCCCGATCAGCGGCGGGCACCCCTTCGCGGGGCAGACCGCCGGGAGCAGGTCGAGCCCGATCAGCAGGGCGAGGGTGGCCACCGCCCAGGAGCGCTGCGGGGCGGCGTCCGCCCAGCGCCAGCGCGGGGACCACGGGCGGGGGAGCGGGGCGGCGGCTCAGCCGCGCAGGAACGCCGCGCAGGCCTGCTGCAGCAGCAGCGGGTCCGCGGTCGCGCACATCTCGCGGGCGGAGTGCATCGACAGCAGCGTGATGCCCACGTCGATGGTCGTCATGCCCAGGCGCGTGGCGGTGATCGGACCGATCGTGGAGCCGCAGGGCATGGCGTTGTGCGAGACGAAGTGCTGGTGCGGCACGCCGGCCCGCTCGCAGGCGGCGACGAAGGCGGCGATGCCGACGGCGTCGGTCGCGTACCGCTGCTGCGCGTTGATCTTCAGCATCGGGCCCTCGCCCAGCCGGGGTCGGTTCACGGGGTCGTGGCGCTCGGGATAGTTCGGGTGGGCGGCGTGGCCGGCGTCCGCGGAGAGGACGAGCGAGGAGGCGAGGACCTGCCGGCGGCTCGCCTCGTCGCCGCCGAGCGCGGCGTGGACGCGCACCAGCACGTCCTCGAGGAAGGGGCCGGCGGCGCCGGAGCGGGTCGCGGAGCCGACCTCCTCGTGGTCGTTGGCGACCATCAGCGCGATCGGGGCGGGCCCGTCGGCCCTGCCGGGGCGCTCACCGGCGGCGACGGCGAGCAGCGCCTCGACCTCGGCGTGCACGGAGGTGAGGTTGTCCAGCCGGCCGGAGGCGAGGAACTCCTCGTCGGCGCCGAAGAGCGCCGGGGCCTGCGCGTCCACCGTCACCACGTCGAGGCCGACCACGTCGGCGCGGCGCACCCCGGCGTGGTGGGCGAGGATCTCCAGCACGTCCACGCCCTCGAAGCCGAGGATCGGCTGCATGTGCCGCTGCGGGTCCAGGGTCAGGCCGTCCTTGTTCACCGCGCGGTCCAGGTGCACTGCGAGCTGCGGGACGCGCAGCAGGCCGGGGGTGTCCACGAGCACGGTCGTGCCGTCGGCCAGTGCGAGCCGGCCCGCGAGGCGCAGCTCCCGGTCCAGCCAGGAGTTCAGCAGCGGGCCGCCGTAGATCTCGACGCCCACCTGGGCGAGGCCCTCCGCGCCGAGGCGGGGATCGGGCTTGACCTTCAGGCCGGGGGAGTCGGTGTGGGAGCCGACGATGCGGAAGGTGCTCGCCGCGTCCGCGCCCGCGGGGGCGGTCCAGGCGATCAGCGAGCCGTCGCGCAGCACGTAGCGGTCGCCCGCGACGTCCTCGGCCGACCAGGGCGCGGTCTCGACCAGCTCGGTGAAGCCGGCCTCCGCGAGGCGCCGGGCCGCCTCGCGGGCGGCGTGGAAGCTCGAGGGGGAGGCGGTGACGAAGGCGCCGAGGTCGAGGGCGGCGGCACGGGCGCGGGGCGAGGGGGAGGCGGCGGAGAACGACATCACCCCGTCATTGAACCATCCGGCGCGGGCGGCCGACGGGGAGGGCCGGCGGCCGACGGGGAGGGCGGGCGGCCGACGGGGCGCGCGGGCGGCCATCGGGCCGGGCAGGCCGCTTGACGGGCCGGGCGCCGGGGCCTCAGCCGGCCTCGCGGATGCTGCCGGGGCCGTCCGGGCCCTCGAGCGCCTCCGTCATCGCCGGGGTGATGACCTGCTGGACGAAGCGCTTGGTGAGGTGGTCGTCGTCGAGGTACACGTAGCTGTCGCCGAGGATGGGGGAGCAGCGGCCGTCGGGACAGATCAGCGGGCTGAAGTCGAGCGAGGTCAGGGTGCCTCCGCCCTCCCCGGCGACGAGCCCGGCCGCGGGGCTCTCGGGCGCGAGCTTCTCCGCGGCGTCCGCGCCGCAGGCCGCATCGGCCTCCTCGGGCGTGCCGCCCTCGCTGATCACGGCCTCCGCGCAGGAGTACGCGTTCTCCTCCCAGCGCGGGTTGTCGCGGACGCTGATCACGTCGATGCCGCGGGCGGTGAGGATCTCGACCGCATTGCCCATGCCCTCGGGCATCGTCTCCTCGGGGCCCTCGGGGGAGGTGCGGGTCGAGGTGGTCAGCACCACGTCCGGCTGGACGGCGTCGAGGTACTCCAGCGCGTACTCGTCGTAGCCGTCGCAGTACTCGCCGCGCACGGAGCCGGGCGCGAAGTCGCAGCCGTCCATGTGCAGGTTCACGATCTGCAGGTCGTGCTCCTCCGCCCAGGGCAGCAGCGCGGGGACGTACTGGCGGGCGTGGGAGCTGCCGAGCACCACCACTACCCCGGCGGGCTCCGCATCGGCGGGCAGGAGCTGGTCGCAGGGGACGTGGCGGAACTCGGTGGCCGGCTCCCACGGCCCGGAGCAGTCCTCCGGCAGCGCCGGCCACTGGGCGTTCAGCTCCCAGCCGCGGGGGAGCACCTCCGGCGGCGTCTCGGAGGGGACCTCGTCGGTGGGCATGGCCGGGGAGGCTGTCGCGGCGGGGTCCGGCTCGACCTCGCGGGTCAGCGAGCGGGACCAGGCCCCGGCGGTCCCGGCCACCAGGGCGACGCTCAGCGCGATCGCGGTCAGGGACCGCCAGGGCCGTGCCTCCAGCCACGCCGAGCGGCGGATCGGCGCGTCCACCAAGCGGGTCAGCGCCCAGGCCAGCAGCACCGAGGCGGTGAGCACCGCGAGGCCGTCCAGCAGCCCCGCCCGCTCCTGCCCGCTGTGATGCAGCCACATCACCAGCAGCGGCCAGTGCACCAGGTAGAGGGCGTAGGAGATATCGCCGACGAAAGCGGCCGGGCGCGTGGACAGCAGTGCGTCCGCGCCCCAGCGCCGGCCCGAGTGCCCCGCGACCACGACCGCGCCCGCCGCCGCCAGCGGCCACAGCGCGATCCAGCCCGGGAAGAGGGAGGAGACGTCCACCAGCACCCCGACGGCGAGGAGGGAGGCGATCCCCGCCCAGCCCAGCAGCGCCCTCGCCGTGGCGAAGCGGGGGCGCTGGGCGTCCTCCGGGCGCTGAGCGCCGCTGATCCGGTCCAGCAGCGGCAGGGTGAGCGCCAGCAGCGAGCCGGCCGCGAACTCCCACATCCGCGCGGCCGTGTCGAAGTACGCGATCTGCTGCTGGGACTGGGTGGAGAGGATCGACCAGACGAGCGAGGCCGCGCCGATCACGGAGACGATCGCGATCAGCGGCAGGCGCACCGACCTGCCGGCCCGGGCCCGGCGCCGCACCAGCAGGAACAGCAGCGGCCAGACCACGAAGGCCTGGCCCTGGACGCTCAGGGACCAGAAGTGCTGCAGCGGGGACGCGGCGCCGGCGTCCTGGTTCTGGTAGTCGACCTGCAGCACCGCCAGCAGCAGGTTCTGCAGGTAGATCGCCGAGGCGACCGCCTGCTCCATCACCGGGACCCACTGCGAGGGCGGCAGCAGCACGGCGGTGCCCGCGAGCACGAGCAGGATCGTCACCGCCGCGGGCGGCAGCAGGCGCTTGAAGGTGTGCAGCCAGTAGTGCGGGATCCGCAGGGGACGGCCGCTCTCGAGCCGGCGCACGAAGGTGCCGGTGAGGAAGAAGGCGGAGAGGAACAGGAAGACGTCCACGCCGCCGGAGACCCGCCCGAGCCAGACGTGGTAGACCGCGACCAGGCCCAGCGCCACCGCCCGCAGGCCGTGCAGCTCGGCGCGGAAGGCGGGGCGCTGCCGGCGGCCGTCGCTCCGGGCCGGCTGCGCGGGCGCGCTCCCGTCGGTCCCCGGGGCCTCGTCGGCCGGTCCGGGCCGGCCGTAGCGGCCGGCGGCGGTCGCCCCCGAGACGGACTCACCGGTGGACCAGGCGTCCTCCGCCTCCTGCTCGGCGTACTCCTCCACCGGTCCCTGCAGCCAGTCCTCCAGGGTGGTGCTGCGCGCGGGCGCCGGCTCGGCGAGCCAGTCCTCGAGCCGGGTGCGGGGACGCGAGGAGCGGCCGACGGGCTCTCCGACCGGGTCCTGGACCCAGTCGGAGAGCTCGTCGGCCGGGGTCCGTCCCTGCTCGGAGTCGCGCACCCGGGGAGGACGTCAGGGACGACCCATGGAGCGGTAGCTCCAGCCGGCCTCGCGCCAGGCGGCCGGGTCCAGGACGTTGCGGCCGTCGATCATGACGGGCGCGGCCACGACCTCCCGCAGCCGCACCGGGTCCAGCTCCTTGAACTGCGTCCACTCCGTCAGCAGCAGCACGATGTCCGCGCCGGCGGCGGCCTCGTAGGCGTCGGCCGCGATGGCGAGGTTCGGGCGCTCGGCGTGGACGCGGGCGTTCGCCGCCGGGTCCGTGACCACGACATCGGCGCCGCGGCCGGAGATCTTCGAGGCGATGTACAGGGCGGGGGACTGGCGGGTGTCGTCGGAGTCCGGCTTGAACGCCGCGCCGAGCACGGCCACGCGCTTGCCGGTGAAGCTGCCGCCGAGCTCCTTGCGTGCCATGTTCACCACGTGGTCGCGGCGGCGGTTGTTGACGTGGTCCACCTCGCGCAGGAAGCCGAGCGCCTCGGTGACGCCGAGCTCGCCGGCGCGGGCCATGAAGGCGCGGATGTCCTTGGGCAGGCAGCCGCCGCCGAAGCCGATCCCGGCACGGAGGAACTTCGGGCCGATGCGGTCGTCCAGGCCGATCGCCTCGGCGACGACGGAGACGTCCGCCCCGGTGGCCTCGCAGATCTCCGCCACGGCGTTGATGAAGGAGATCTTCGTGGCCAGGAACGAGTTCGCGGAGACCTTCACGAGCTCCGCGGTGGCGTAGTTGCCCGCCACCAGCGGGGTGCCGTTCTCCAGCATCGTGCCGTACATCTCGTCGAGCACCGCGCGGGCACGGGCGGACTCGGCGGGATCCTCGGGCAGGCCGTAGACGATGCGGTCCGGGCGCAGGGTGTCCTCCACGGCGAAGCCCTCGCGCAGGAACTCCGGGTTCCAGGCCAGCGCGTTCTCGCGGCCGGCGGCGCGCAGGCGCTCACGCAGCGAGGCGGCGGTGCCCACCGGGACGGTGGAGCGCCCCAGCACCACGGCGTCCTCGGCGAGATAGGGGATCAGGGCATCGACCGCGGCGTGGACGTAGGTGAGATCGGCGCCGGCGGCGTCGATCAGCTGCGGGGTGCCTACACAGATCACATGGGCGGTGTAGTCGGCGGCGAGGGAGTAGTCGGTGGAGAAGCGGAGGCGGCCGGCCTCGAGGGCGTCCTGGAGCACCTTCTCGAAGCCGGGCTCGTGGAACGGGGCGATGCCCCGGTTGAGGTCGTCGACCTTCTTCTGATCGACGTCCAGGCCCAGGACCTCGTGCCCGATCGACGCCATCGACGCGGCGTAGACCGCGCCCAAATACCCACAACCGATGGTGCTGATTCTCATGAGGGGAGGATACAAGCCCCGTCCCGGGCCGCGGCCGGTGAGGGGCGGGGCACGGCCAGGATCACTCCGCGACCTCGAGCAGCCCCTGCCGCGCCAGCTCGTCCTGCACCGCGCCGGGCAGCACCCAGATGCGGTAGCCGTAGCTGGGGCGGCCCACCACGGCGCGCGCCCCCAGCTCCTCGGCCCGCTCCCAGTGCTCGCAGGACATCACCAGATCCGCGGTGAACTCCTCGTCCTTCTGCGTCTCCACCACGTGAGGGTTACGAGGCGACATCCACACCGCGATCGAGTTCAGCGCCACGGCCCGGTTCGGGCCGTGCTCCGGCGGGCAGCCGTAGTCGAAGTCCAGCGCCATCCGCTCCTGCCCGGTGGCCTGCTCCACGGACTCCACCGCCGCGATCATGTTCCGCGGCGGGTAACGGGTCTGATCCGGATCCGCCACCAGGGACGTGGCCAGTGCCGCGATCCCCACCAGCACCACCATCGCCCGCGGGCGGCGCACCGTCAGCGCCAGCACGCCCAGGGAGACCAGGACGGCGAGCGTGGCCCACAGCCAGAAGCTGTTCTGGTTCGCCAGGCTCGGCACCAGCGGCGTGGTGAAGGGCTCCTCCGGGAACAGTCCCGCCCACGCGAGCACCGAGGAGGCGTTCGCCGGGCCGTTCGTGGAGCCCCACACCGGCACGCTCGGCGCCACCCAGAACACCACCAGCGCGGCCCAGGGCACGAACAGGAGGGCGCTGAGGCCCACCAGGCGTGCCGAGGCCTGGCGCAGCAGGTACGCCAGCGCGATCACCGAGAGGATCGCGCCGATGTTGTCCAGGTAGCGGGAGTACACCCAGGCGTCGAAGCGGCGGCCTCCGTCGGGCGGCAGCAGCAGGTAGCCCCGGGTCCACCAGATGGTGCTCATGAGGAACGCCGACAGCGCCAGGCCGAGGTAGAAGGTGTGGATCCCCGGGCGCAGGCGGCGCAGCTCCTCCACCGTGGACAGGGCGACGATCAGCGCGCCCACCACGGTGAGCCCCAGGTACCCCAGGGCCTGCACCCACCCCTGGCTCAGCACCACCTTGGCGAACAGGTCCAGCGAGGCGCTCTCGAGCCCCTGGAGCAGCACGTCCTCCTTGCCGTAGCCGCGCAGCAGCACCGTCTCCGCGAGCGCCTCGGCGAGCGGGCCCACCACCCGCCAGACCAGCACCGCCCCCGCGGCGCCGGCCAGGCCGATCCGCCAGTTGCGCAGGCAGAAGCACAGGAACCAGATCGCGACCGTCCCCAGCAGCGCCAGCGCGCGGGAATGGATGAAGAACGCGCCGGTCGCCGCGGCCAGCAGCGCGGCGGCCCGGCCCCAGCTGGGCTTCTCCCACAGACGGTGCACGGCCAGGGCGGTGAGCGCGTAGAACAGCATCAGCGGCTGCTCGCTGAGCGCGTAGTCCGCCAGCAGGGAGCGGCCAGGGAACATCATCACCACCGCGGAGATCGCGATCCCTTGCGGCCAGGACACCCCGAAGCGGCGCGCGATCGCCGCCAGCGGCGCGATCGTGGCCAGCGCCAGCAGGTTCCCGATCCACACGGCGGCGGTGTACACGGCATACGCGTCGTCGGTGAACCACCACACCGGCGCGATCATCACCGCCCAGCCGGGGTAGTAGCCGGAGCCGGAGACCGGCGTGAGCCCGCGCTCGCCCGCGATCCAGCGCGCCGTCTGCATCGGGTGCCCCTCGTCCCAGGGGGTGCGCGGGGCGAGGGCGGTCTGGGCGATGTCCCAGTACAGCCAGGTGCACGCCAGCACGGCGGCGACAGCGATCAACCACCACAGGGCGTCCCCACGGGCCGTGCCGGCCACGGGCGGGACCGTGCGCGCCGCCGTCTCGTCGCGGCGATGGCGGGCGGTGCCGGGGACGCGGGGCACGGGGGCCGGGCTGCGCCGGGCGCCCCCGTGCGTGGGGACGAACTCGGGGGTGGTCACTCAGGAGCTCCTGCGACGATCGGTGGGGACGGGGTGGGCAGAGGGCCCTGCGGTGCGCTGGGGCCGGCGGGTGATCTCAACGGTCCAGCAGTCCCGCCTCCTCGAGCGCGGCCTGCTCCTCCCCGGGCAGCACCCACAGGGCATAGCCGTAGTAGCCGCTGTCGCTCACCCGCAGAGCCCCGAGCTCCGCCGCCTCCGGCCAGTCCTCGCAGGAGACCACGTACTCGGAGTCGAACGGGGTGCCCTGCGGCGGATCGGCGAGGTCCACGTCCCGCGGGGACAGCCAGAAGCCCAGCCAGTTCATCACCTGGTGGCGGGTCAGCCCCGGACTGCTGCAAGAGTAGTCCATGTCCACCTCCGCCTGCTCGCCGGTGACGGCCTCGACCCGCTCCACGGCCTGCTCGATCGCCACCGGGGCGTCCCGCCGCTGCGAGGGATCCGCCTGCAGCGAGAGGGTCACGGCGGTGGCGAGCAGCAGGGCGATCAGCACGCGCGGGGCACGGCGCAGCAGCAGGGCGGCCAGCAGCGCGGCCGCCCCGAACAGCGAGGCCCACACCCAGAACCTGTTCTCGTTGCCGGCGGTGGGCAGCTGGGGGAGCGGGAACGGCTCGGTGGGAAACATCGAGACCCAGCTCAGCAGCGCCGAGGAGTTGCCGGGGCCGTCGAGCGCGCCCCACAGGGCGACGTCCTTCGCGACCCACAGCACCACCGGCAGCGCCACCGCGGCGAAGAGTCCCAGTGCCGCGAGCAGCGGGCCGCGCCGCAGCCCTCGCACCAGCGCCACGAGCGCCACCAGCACCAGCAGGGTCGCGACGTGGTCCACGTATCGGGTGTAGATCCACACGTCCAGCCGCACGTAGCCGTCCCCGGCCCAGAGGAAGTCCGGCCGGGTCCACCACACGGCGCTCAGCAGCAGCGCGGACAGGCACGTGCCCAGCAGGAAAACCCCGGGACCGATCCGCCACCGCCGCAGCTCGCGCACCGCCCACGCCGTCACCACCACGGCGCCGATCGCGGCCAGCCCCGCGGTCCCCACCGCCTGCGCCCAGCTCTGGTTCAGCAGCACCCTGGCGAAGAGGCCCACGGAACCGTTCTCGAAGACCTGGCCCAGCAGGCCCTCCTTGCCGCCGCTGCCGCCCAGGAGGGTGGCGTCGAGCACATGGGCGGAGAACCGCCGCACTGCGAGGCTCGTCACGGCCAGCAGCGGCAGCCCCACCGCCGCCACCCGCCAGTGACGCACCGCCATCAGCGCCAGCCACACCCCGGCGGTGGCCACCAGGGCCAGCTCGCGGGAGTGCGTGAGGTAGCAGGCCGCCACGCAGAGCACGAACACCACCGTGCGCAGCACCGTGGGGCGCCGCCACAGCGCATGCATCGCCAGCACCGTCCAGGCCAGCACGAAGAGGATCACCTGCTCGCTGAGGGCGTAGTCCGCCAGCACCGTCCTGCCGGGGAGGCAGAGGGCCAGCGCGGAGACGGTGAGCGCCGGCGCGACGGGGAGGCCCATGCGGCGTGCAAGCAGGGTCAACGGGGCGATCGTGGCGACGGCCAGCACGTTCCCAATCAGCACCGCGAGCTGGTAGAGCCGCTCCGGATCATCGGTGAACCACCACAGCGGGGCGAGAATCAGCGCCCAGCCCGGGTAGTAGCCGCTGCCGGAGAGGGGCAGCACCTCGTGGTCGCCGGCGAGATAGCGGGCGGTCTCCAGGGGGTGGATCTCGTCCCACGGAGTGCGGGGCGCGATCGCCGAGCGGCTGATCTCCCAGTGCAGGTAGAGGCAGGCGCCCACCGCGACCGCCGCGGCCACCCACCACCACCAGGAGCGCAGCACCGTCACGGAGGTCCCGTCGGCGCGGCGGTGGGTGCCGGAGCCCGTGTGCGGATTCGCGCGCGAGGGGCGCAGGCCGCGGGGAGGGGCGGCTCCGGGAATGGCCTCGGACACGGCATTCCCTCCAGGAGGCGACAGGGGCGGCGGACTCGCGGCAGTCTATCCGCACGCCCTCCGGGCCCCGACCGGGGCGCGGGTACACTCGGCCCCGGTGCGCGGCGCCGGGTGGAGGCACCCGGAGCTCCCGCCCGGGGCCGTTCCGTGCTCCGCGGGGGAGGGCGCATCCCCCTGACCATCACTCCTGGGAGGCCCTGTGCTCGACCGGCTGAAGAAGATCGCCAAGGACCTGCTGGCGATCACCTGGATCCGCCGCACCTACGAGGTGGTGAACCGTGGATTCCTGGAGTCCTTCGGCTCCAACCGGATCCTCACCCATCTCTTCTTCGCGGTGAATCCGCTCGCCTTCAACCGCGAGCAGTCCGCGGTGCTGCGCGGGCGCCGGAACTACTACCGCAACAAGAGCACCTCCCGCACCACCCACGTGGAGCTGCGCCGCAACGTGCATCGGCTCGAGAAGGGGCTCATCATGCGGCCCCGCCGCGACGTGTTCGCCCGCGACTACATCACGGAGACCATCGAGTTCTACGAGACCGCGGCCCGGCAGTGGCGTCAGGCGCCCGGCAGCATGGACCAGTCGGAGATGGAGTGGGCGCATGACGTGCTCACCGAGTACTTCCGCGTGAGCGCGCGCACCGATCGCACGGTAGAGGCGGCCCGCGCCCGCTTCGAGGCGGTCGAGCACGGCGCCGAGAACACCGGCAAGATTCCTCACCCCAAGGAGATGGTGAGCGACATCTCCTACGACTCGCTGCAGCTGCTCGCCCAGCAGCGCCGCAGCGTGCGCTGGTTCGAGCAGAAGCCCGTGGAGCGGGAGCTGATCGACAAGGCGCTGCGGGTGGCCCGCCAGGCGCCCACCGCCTGCAACCGCATCCCCTACGAGTTCCGGATCTTCGACGATCCGGCGCTGGCCCGCGAGGTCGCCGCGATCCCCTTCGGCTCCGCCGGCTACTCCGACAACGTGCCGGCCGTCGCCGTGGTGGTCGGCAAGCTCGAGTCCTACTTCAGCCCGCGCGACCGCCACGCCATCTACGTGGACAGCTCCCTCGCCGCGATGCAGTTCATCCTCGCCCTCGAGACCCTGGGCCTGAGCTCCTCGGTGATCAACTGGCCGGACTTCGAGCCGCTCGAGGCGAAGATGCAGCGCCGCCTCTCCCTTGACACCAGCGACCGCGTGGTGATGCTGATCGCCTTCGGGTACGCGCACGACGAGGGCCTGGTGCCGTACTCCGCGAAGAAGTCCCTGGACACCTTCCGGCGGTACAACGACTGAGATGACGGACCTCCCCACCACGGCCGACGACCCGGCGCCCCCGGCGCGCAGGCGCCCCGCAGGGCGGCGCGCGCTGCGCTGGATCGTCACGGTCCTGGTCGTCGGCCTCGTCGGCGTCCTCTTCGCCCGCTCCCTCGCCGCCAACTGGGCCGAGCTGCGCGCCGAGCACCTGCGCTTCAGCCCCTGGTGGCTGCTCGCGATCGTCTTCTTCGCCCTCGCGGTCGCCGTCACCGGCTCCGCCTGGGGCCGGATCGTGCGCTGGCTCGACCCCAGCGCGAGCATCAGCGCCCGCGAAGCGGTCGCGGTGCAGTGCCTGTCCTGGGTGCTGAAGTACATCCCCGGGCAGGTGGGCTCGGTGACGAACAAGGTGCTGTGGGCGGGCAAGAAGCGGATCAGCCGCACCCTGGTGCTGATCAGCTTCGTCTACGAGAACGTGTTCCTGCAGATCGCCTCGATCGTCCCGGCGCTGGTGATCCTGCTGGTGAGCCTCGGCCCCGGGATCCTCGGCGAGAACGCGACCCTCATGGTGGCCCCGTTGCTGGTGCTGATCCCGGCCGCGTTGGTGCTGCACGCCCCCACGTTCCGCCGGATCCTGAACCTCCCGCTGCGCCGGCTCCTCAAGCGTTCCGTGCCGCCGGAGTACTTCCTGTCCAGCGGCCGTGCCGCGCTCTCCGCGCTCGAGTTCGTGCTGCCGCGGATCCTCAACGGCATCGGCTTCGTGCTGATCGCCGCCACGGTCAGCGACATCACCCCCGCCTACTGGCTGCCCTTCGCCGCCGCCTATGCGCTCGCCGGCGCCGTGGGCATCCTCGCGATCCTCGTGCCCAGCGGCCTCGGCGTGCGCGAGGCCGTCATCGTGCTGGTCCTCAGCCAGTACATCCCTGCTCCGGAGGCGATCGTCATCAGCCTCCTCTCCCGCCTCCTGGCGACGATCGGCGATGCCGTCGTCGCCGCGATCTATCTCATCGTCCGACGCACCATCCCCCAGGAGATCCGTCCATGAGCACCCCCCGCATCACCGTCATCGGTTCCGCGCTGTCCGGCAACAAGGGCGCCGCCGCCATGCTCGAGAGCGCCGTGCAGACCCTCGGCGAGCGTCTCGGCGAGGTCCAGTTCACGTTGCTGAGCATGTACCCCGAGGAGGACCGGGCCCAGAACCCGTACCCGAACCTCGAGGTCGTCGCCGCGGACCCCAAGACCCTCGGCGTCACCATCAACTCCCTCGCGCTCGCCCACCGGCTGCTGCCCCCGCTGCGCGGCCTTCTGCGCCGCCACCCGGCGATCCGCGCGCTCGCTGACAGCGACGTGCTGCTGGACCAGGGCGGCATCACCTTCACCGACGGCCGCGAGAAGTTCCTGCTCTACAACGTCGCCTCGATCCTCCCGGCGCTGAACCTGCACACCCCGGTGTTCAAGTGCGCCCAGGCCGTGGGCCCCTTCAAGAACCCGATCAACCGCGTCGTCTCAAAGATCTTCCTGCCCAAGGCGCAGACCCTCGTGACCCGTGGCCGCATCACCCACGAGTTCGCCGAGGGCCTGGGCCTGACGAACCTCGTCGCGGGCGCCGATTACGCCTTCTCCCTGGAGATGGACGGCACCGAGGAGCAGGGCCTGCGCGAGGCGGGCGTGGACCTCGACTTCTTCGCCGACGGCGAGGTGGTGGGCGTGTGCCCCTCCGTGGTGCTGCAGAAGAAGGTCGAGGCCCGCGGCGAGGACTACGTCGGCCAGCAGATCGCTTTCATCGAGCGCCTGCGCCGGGACGGGAAGAAGGTGCTGCTGGTGCCGCACTCCGTGCGCACCGGCACCGAGAAGACCCACAACAACGACCTGCCGCTGTGCACCCGGATCAACGATCTGCTGGTGCCCGGCGAGGACGTGCTGTTCGTGGACCGAGAGCTGAGCTCCCAGCAGCTGCGCCACCTCATCGGGCGCTGCGACCTGTTCGTGGCCAGCCGTTTCCACGCGATGGTCTCGTCGCTCGCGATGGCGGTGCCGACCCTGGTGATCGGCTGGAGCCACAAGTACCGCGAGGTGCTGGAGATGTTCGAGCTCGAGGAGTGGGCCTTCGGCCACGACCAGCTCACGCCGAGCTACCTCTGGAGCCGGTTCGAGGACCTCTCCGCACGCCGTGACGAGGTGCAGGGGAAGCTCGATCAGTACCTGCCCGAGGTGAAGCGACGCTCGCTCGCCCAGGCCGATCTCATCGCCGAGCTGGTGATGGAGCGCGCTGCGGCCCGCGGCCGCTGACGAGGGGCCCGTGGGCGCGCAGGCTGCCGCCGGCCCGGCCGTGCCGCGGGAGCGGGCGGCGCGCAGGGCCGGCGGCCTGCGCTTTCGGGTCTCTCAGGTGCTGCCCGCCCCCGGGGCCGGCTGGCAGTGGGGTGCGGCGGCGAGCGTGCTGCTCGCGCTCGTGCTCCACACCGTGATCGCGTGGGGAGCGAGGACGCCCTCCTTCCCCTTCGACGAAGTGGTGCTGCTGCAGTACTCGACATTCCTCTCCGGGGGCGAGATGCCCACCCCGCCGCGCGGGGCCGGGTACTTCCCCGCCTGGAGCGTGGTGCTCGCGCCGATCTGGTGGGTCACCGGGAGTCCCGCCGTCGCCTACCGGCTCGCGATCGCGCTCGGCGTGGTCGTCTCGCTCGCCACGATCTGGCCGCTGGCACGCGCCGTGACCCGCCTGGGCCTCGCCGTCCCGCAGGCGACCGTCGTCGCCTCCCTGGTGATGGCGCTGCCCTCCCGCGCCGTGCAGAGCGGCTACGTGACCAGCGAGAAGATGCTCTTCCTGGCCCTGGCCTGCACGATGCTCGCCGCCCTGCGCCTCTGGGAGCGGCCCACCGTGCCGCGCGCGGCGGTGTTCGCGATCGCGGCGGTGGTGCTGACCACGACGCACGCCCGGGCCGTGGTGCTGCTGATCGCCTGCGTGATCTGGCTGCTGCTGCTCACCCTGCGCTCCTGGCGGGCGGCGCTGGCGGGTCTGGCCGTCGCGGCACCGCTGGGCTCCCTCGCGTTCTGGTCCGGCGGGCTGCTGAACCAGTACCTGGGCGGCGGTTTCAGCCAGGACGAGAAGGTGCTGGGGACAGTGCGGGAGTCCCGGCCGTCGCTGATGGTGCGCGCCCTCGTGGGGCAGGCCTGGGAGCAGACGGCCGGCAGTCTGGGCCTGGTGGCCGTGGGCCTGGTGGTGCTGGTGGTGCTGGTATGGCGTGAGCTGCGGCGGGAGCGCGCGTTCGGCCCCGCCTGCCTGCTGGCCGCGATGCTGCTGGGCGTGGCCGTGCTCTCGGTGGGCCGGTGGGCGAACGAGGGGGAGCTGTACCTCGCCTCCTGGCGTCGGCTGGACGCCTGGCTGTACGGCCGCTACCTCGACCCTGTCACCGCGCTGCTGGTGGCGCTGGGCGCGGCGGCGGTGCTGCGCGGCGCGGGACGCCGAGTGGTGGGCGTCGCACTCGCCCTCACGGTGGCGCTGGTGGGCGTGACCGTGCTGTGGCTCGCGCCCGACGCCCCCACCTGGGGGTACGTCACTCCCGCGCACATCCCCGGGGTGATGCCGTGGTTCTGGACGCTGCCCGAGGCCACCTCGGAGACCTGGCCCTGGGGGCTGGTGCCGAGCCTCACCAACGACAACCGCTTCTGGCTGATGGCGAGCCTCCCGCCGCTGGCGCTGCTCGCCGTGCTGACGGCGATCGGCCGGACCGGGCGCCGAGGCGCCCCCGTGCTCGCCGCATCGCTGCTGGTGGTCACGGCGGCGGGCACGCTCGCCGCCACCCGCGCCACCGACCACTTCCAGCAGCTGGAGGGGGTCGTCCGGTGCTCGCCGACGAGATCAACCGCCTCCAGGCCGCGCACGGGGACGCCCTCACCGTCGAGTTCGACCGCTCCTGCACACCCGGGAGCAGCGACGACGCGGTGGTGCAGAACTTCCTGGCCTACTGGATCCATCCCACCACGATGGGAGTGACCACGGACCGCAACGCCTCCGACGCTCAGATCACCCTGGGCTGCGACACCTGGCCCGAGGGCAGTGCCGCCGGGGCCCGCATGCTCTCCGACGTGCACAGCTACGGCTATCACGCCTGGATCAGGCCGGGACCGCTCCAGGACGAGCTCGCCGCCGAGGGCCTCCTGGACCCGGTCGCCGAGCCCGCGGCGGTGCCCTGACGCGCGGGCGCGTCCGTCGGCCCGCCGGTCCACGCTCGCCGGCATCCCGGCCCCCGCGCGTCGGCCCCGCACCCCGACCCGCCCGTCCGTGCGGTGGCAGGTCTCACGACATGCCTGTGACGCCGGCTACCGGGCGGGCTAGGGGGCGCTGGATAGACTGGGCCGGTTCCGCGCAGCGCCGGGGCGTCGGCGGCTGTTGACCGGCCGGGTCCGGGCACGTCGACGACAAGGTGATATCCCCATGAAGGTCTTCGTCCAGATCCCCTGCCTCAACGAGGAGCAGACGCTCCCGATGGTGCTCGACACGATCCCCAAGGAGCTGCCCGGCGTCGACTCCGTCGAGGTGCTGATCATCGACGACGGCTCGAGCGACCGCACCGTCGAGGTGGCGAAGGAGCACGGTGTCACGCACTTCGTGCGCCATGCCCGCAACATGGGGCTCGCCCGCTCCTTCCGCGACGGCGTGGACTACGCCCTCGCCCACGGCGCCGACATCGTCGTGAACACCGACGGCGACAATCAGTACAAGCAGGAGCGGATCGCCGATCTCGTCGCCCCCGTGGTCTCGGGCGAGGCGGACATCGCCATCGCCGACCGGCAGACGAAGAAGATCGCCCACTTCTCGCCCTTCAAGAAGGTCATGCAGCAGGTGGGCTCGCAGGTCGTGAACATCGCCGCGGAGACCGAGCTGCCCGACGCCGCCTCCGGCTTCCGCGCCTACTCCAAGGCCTCGCTGATGCGCCTGAACGTCATCACGCAGTTCTCCTACTGCATGGAGACGATCATCCAGGCGGGCAACAAGCGCCTCCGCATCGCCTCGGTCCCGATCGACACGAACCCCAAGACCCGCGAGTCGCGGCTGTTCAACAACATCTTCCAGCACATGTGGAAGTCGGGCTCCGCGATCGTGCGCGCCTACCTGATGTTCAAGCCCCACACCGTGCTGCTGTGGCTCGCCGCCATCACGGGCGTCGTGGGCCTGGTTCCCTTCATCCGCTTCCTGATCTTCGCGCTGATGGGCGAGGGCGGCGGCCACATCCAGTCGCTGCTCTTCGGTCTCGTGCTGCTGACCTGCTCGTTCATGACCTTCGTCGTGATGATCATCGCCGACCTGCTGCGCACCAACCGCGTGCTCATGGAGGACGTGCTCGAACGGGTCAAGCTCATCCAGTACGGCACCCCGAACCATCCCCTCGTCGGCTCCGGGGGCACGGTGCCCACCTCAACCGGTCCGATCGCGACCGGCTGGGTCGACGGGAACGCGCCGGGCACGCGCGAGTACGCCCCGGGCACCGCGGTGACGGACGACGAGGTCGTGGACCAGTGGGCCGCGGCCGCCGGCCGCGAGACGCCGCACGGCCGACAGGGCTGACCGCCCGCGCGCGCACGCGGTCGACGGCACCCGCCGCTCTCAGTCGGTGGCCGGCCGCTCCGCGCCCGTGCCCCGGCAGGGCTTCATGCGCAGCAGCTTCGCCTCGCCCACCTGCAGCACCACCTCCGCGGCACCGGTCTGCGAGATCTCGTTGAGCCCCTTGTAGGTCGCCGCGCCCGGCCCCACCTCCTTCGGCCCGAAGTCGAGCGCGTACTCGATGCCGTGCTCGTGGACCGCATCGCACACCTCGGGCTCGGTCCGCGCATCGTCCAGCGCCCGGTTCAGCAGGTGCACCTCCGGCTCGGCCTCGAAGGACATGGAGGTGTTCAGCACCTTGCGGTCCGAGAGCGCGTAGGCGAGGGAGCTGCCGTTGAGGGCGTTGGTGGCGATCACCGCGTCCTCGGGCACCACCTCGGGCAGGCGCTCGAGCAGCTCCCGCTCGTCGGCCGAGAGCAGCAGGTCCGTCTGCCACTGAGCGGCGGCGTAGCGGCTGGATGCCTCGGCGCTCGGGGAGAGCAGGCTCGGGACCAGCAGCGCGAGCACCACCGCGACCGCGACGGCCGGGGAGGCGGCCCCGCCCAGCACGGGCAGCACCCGGGCGGCGCGGCGGAGGATCACCTCGATCCCGAGCGCGAGCACGGGGATCGCCCCGACGGTCAGGAGCGCGACGATGCGGAAGTTGTCGCTGTACCAGTTGCCGGTGAGGAGATAGCGCAGCTGCCCCTCCGGTGCGCTGCGGGTGATCACCGACATCGCCATCACCGACGCGCAGGGGACCAGCACCCAGCGGGTGCGGGAGCCGAGCAGCACCGCGAGGAGGCAGGCCCCCATCACCACGCCCAGCGGCACCCAAGTGGGGCTCTTGTCCGCGGCCAGCGAGAGCGTCTGGCCGACGGCCTCGGTCGGCGTGGCGGTCGGCGTCCAGAACGAGGCGGCCTCCGTGGGGCGCAGCACCAGCCAGGCCGGCACGGTCGCGGCGGCGACGGAGAGGGTGAGCAGGAGGAGCGGCAGCACCCGCCGGGCCGGCCCCGGGCCGTGGACGCGGCGCTCGTGGAGACGGACCAGGCATCCCCACACCAGCAGCGGCAGCCCGATCACGATCCCGCCGAACACCGCCTGGGGGTGGGAGAGCGCCGCCGCGACGCAGACCACGGGCAGCAGCACCGCCAGCTGGGAGGGGCGCAGGTGCTGCGGGGAGTCCGGGGCGAGGCCCGCCAGGTGCACCAGCATGATCACCAGGACCGGCATCAGGGTCATGCTGAGGAAGTACGGCAGCAAGATCCCGAAGGCCATCAGCGACAGGGGGAAGGCGCCGGAGATCCCGGCCAGGGCGCCCGCCGCCATCCAGCCGACGGGTCCCGACCTCGTGCAGGTGCGCACCAGGGCCATCAGCCCCAGCGGCCACACCACGACCGCCAGCAGCAGCATCACCATGTTGCTCGCCAGCGGGATCTCCTGGCCCGAGAGCTGCACGACGAGGCTGACGGTCTGGTGCCACAGCGCGGGGTAGAAGCGCGTCTCGCCCGGCAGGGAGGTCATCGCGCCCACGGTCCAGGCGGAGGCGTCGCCGTGACGGAGCAGGTACTGCACGGCGTTGAGGTGGAAGACGTTGTCGTAGGTCTGGCTGACGGCGCGCACGGAGCCCATCACCCCGAGGGCCTGGATCGCGATCGCCCCGCCCCCGATCACGAGCCCGGTCAGGAGCGCTCCGGCGCGCCCTCGGCGCGTGGCGGCGAGCGCGCCGATCCCGGTGGCGGGGGAGCCGTCCGCCGGCGAGGCGGCCCCGTCGGGCCCCTCTCCGGCGGCGACCCCGTCGGCACCGTCGGCCGCGGGCGCCGGCAGTCGGCGGCGCAGCGGCAGCAGGGCGGCGCCGAGCAGCGCGCCGAGCACGAGCGGGGACAGCGGCGACCACGGCACGCCCAGCAGGTGCCCGGCCTCCGCCGCGAGGGTGATCGCGAACAGGGAGACGGGGACGGCGGTGACCAGCGCGGTCAGCGGCCGCAGCCGCAGCGCGAGCACCGTCGGCAGGCCCGGAAGCGTGAGCACGACGACGGCGGCGGCGAGCGCCGCGAGGGCGTGGAGCGCGGTCAGCATGCCGACTCGTGCCTCCTGACGGGAGGAGCTGGTGGGTCCCGGGCACGGCCCGCCGGGGACCGGACCACGGCCCGGTGACGGGCCGCGCCGATTGTAGTCAGGGAAGATGGACGGGAGAAGGCGGACAGGGGCGAGCCTGCAGGAGATCGACCGTCCGGTCGCCGCCGCTCATGGGACGATGTCCCGGTGACCCCCTCCCGTGCCGACCAGCCCGTTCCGCCGCCCGCCGTCCCGTCGCCGCCCGACGCGGCGGCCCCGTCCGCAGGGGCGGGGAGGCCTCCGTCCCCCGCCGACGTCGGCTTCGAGATCACCGCCCGTCACGGCGAGAAGGCCCGCGCCGGGGTCATCACCACCCCGCACGGACCGATCGCGACCCCGGCCTTCGTGCCCGTGGGCACCAAGGCGACCGTCAAGAGCGTGCTGCCGGAGTCGATGACGCAGCTCGGCGCGCAGGCGCTGCTGGCGAACGCCTATCACCTCTACCTCCAGCCCGGCCACGACCTCGTGGACGAGGCGGGCGGCCTCGGCGCCTTCATGAACTGGCCCGGCCCCACCTACACCGACTCCGGCGGCTTCCAGGTGATGAGCCTGGGGGCCGGCTTCCAGAAGGTGCTCTCCTCCGAGTTCTCCGGCGGCGAGAAGGCCCGCACCGCGAACGGCGAGGACGACGCCGTCCGTGAGGGGAAGGAGCGTCTCGCCCACGTCGACGACGACGGCGTCACCTTCCGCTCCTTCATCAACGGCGACGAGCACCGGTTCACCCCCGAGATCTCCATGCAGATCCAGCACGGCCTCGGCGCGGACATCATGTTCGCCTTCGACGAGCTCACCACGCTCATGAACTCCCGCGGCTACCAGGAGCAGGCGCTCGAGCGCACGAGGCTGTGGGCGCTGCGCTGCCTGGCAGAGCACGCCCGCCTCACCCACGAGCGCACCCACCGCCCCTACCAGCAGCTGTGGGGCGTTATCCAGGGCGCCCAGTACGAGGACCTGCGCCGTCAGGCCGCCCGCGACCTGGGCGCGATGGACGTCGAGGGGTGGTCCTTCGACGGCTTCGGGATCGGCGGGGCGCTGGAGAAGGAGAACCTCGGCACCATCGTCGGCTGGGTGACCGACGAGCTGCCCGAGGACAGGCCCCGCCACCTGCTCGGCATCAGCGAGGTCGACGACCTCTTCGTCGCGATCGCCGCCGGCGCCGACACCTTCGACTGCGTCTCGCCCTCGCGGGTGGCGCGCAACAGCGCCGTCTACACCCGCACCGGCCGCGTGAACCTCACCGGCTCCCGCTACCGCCGCAAGTTCGCGCCGATCGACGAGACCTGCGACTGCTACACCTGCACCCACTACACCGCCGCCTACGTCCACCACCTCTTCCGGGCCAAGGAGATGCTCTCCTCGACCCTGTGCACGATCCACAACGAGCGCTTCGTGGTGCGGCTGGTGGACCGGATCCGCGCCTCCCTCCAGGACGGCACCTTCGACGCCCTGCGGGAGGAGACCACCGGCGCCTACTACGGCGAGCCGCGGTGAGCGAGGACCAGGCACCGGCCGACGAGCATCCGCCGGACGCGGCGACGGCGCTGGGCCTGGCGGTGGTGCTGCTCGCGCTCGCCGGGATCTGCGCCCTGCTCGGCGACCACTTCCTGCTCGGGGCGCTGCGCCTCGCAGCCGGGGTGCTCGCGGGCACCGGGCTCGGAGTGCTGCTTCTCGCCCTGCTCGGCAGGCGCCTGCGACGCCGCACGCGACGTCTGCTCGCAGGCGCCCTCGCACTCGTCGTCGCGCTCGCGCTCACCGTCCCCGCCGTGCACGCCTCCCGCGTGGGCTCGCTCGAGAGCGCTGCCGCCGCGGAGATCGCACCGCTCGGCGAAGGGGACAAGGTCGCCTCTGCCGCGAACGGGCAGGGGCCCGTGCTGGTGCGCCGCGCCGACGGCACCGCCCAGCTCGTCGGTGCCGGAGCCGAAGCGAGTGAGGTCGAGGCCGCACCCGATGACGTGCTCGCCCTCTCCTCAGACGGGACCCGCCTCGTCCAGGTGACGGGGGAGGTCACCCGGGTGCATGAGCTCGGCGGCGGGAGCGACGCCGCCGGCGACGGATCCGATGCGCCGGACGGGGGCGCTGCGCCCGTCGAGCTGCCCGGGCAGCCGCTCGCCCTCTCCGGCGACACGCTCGTCCTGCGCGCCTGCGAGGACGGCGTCTGCCGGGTGCGGGGCGTGGACCTCACCGCCCCGGACGAGCCGCTGTGGACCGTCATGGACGCCGAGGAGACCCGCGGACCCGACCAGGCCGGCCTCGCGCTCCCCGCCCGGGCCGAGGCCCCGGCCGGCCTGCTCGACGCCGTCGCCGCGACCGGGGTGCTGCCGTCGGTGCCGCTGCGCTTCGACCCCGCCCAGGGCTGGCTGCAGATCGATGCCGCCACCGGGTTCCCCGTCGGCCGGGTCCTCGCCCCCGCCGACGCCGACTGCCGCATCGCGGCGACCCCCGCCCCGCCCGACCCGCAGTCCGTCCAGGAGCAGGGACCGCTCGTGCTCACCGCCTGCTCCGGGGAGGACGGTGCGCTGACCGCGACCGCCTTCCGCGACGGCGCACCGCTGTGGGAGTCCGCGCCCTCCCCGGCCGGGAACTGGACAGTGCGGCTCGAGGCGGGCCGCGTCCTCGCCTCCGGCACCGAGGCCGGGACCACGACCGAGGGCGAGATCCTCGCCTCCGAGCACGGCGCGGACTGGACCGCGCCGGGCGGAGACGGCGTGGCGCAGGCCGAGGCGTTCACCGCCCGCATCGGCATCGACGGGACCCGGATGGTGCTGACCAACGAGGCCGGACAGCTCCTCGCCTACGACACCGCGACCGGGACGAACAGCTGGACCCTCCCGCTCGGCGACCCCGAGGTGGAGGTGCGTGGGAGCCTCGCCGCGGGCACCGCCGTCGTGCTCGACGAGACCGTGCGGGAGGAGCCCCTGGACCCTCGCGGCGCGCAGCGGCTGCGCGTGATCACCGCCGAGGACGGCGCGGTGAGCGAGGAGCTCGTCCTCGACGAGGAGATCACCGCCTGGCACCCCCTCAGCGGCGGACGCGCCCTGATCAGCACCGACGAGGAGACCGTGCTGCTCGGGGGCTGAGCGCCGCCGCTGCGGACGGCGACGGGCCCGGTCCCCGCGCGTGCGGAGACCGGGCCCGTCCCGGAGTGCGGCCGTGCCTCAGGCCGTGGCGCCCTCGTTCTTCCGACCCCAGGCCATGACCATGTACGAGCCGACCAGCAGCGCCGCGGCGACCACGATCACGCGCAGGAGCTCGGCGATGCCGCCGACGGTGTAGATCGTGCCCATGTCGTAGGCATTGCCCGCGATGGCACCACCGAGGAATCCGGCGATGAAGCTGACGATCCAGTACAGGATCACCGAGACGATCACGGTCGCCCCCACGATGATCGCGCCCGTGCGGCCACGACCGCTGAACTGGATCGCGGCGATGATCGAGACGACCAGGAGCCCGATCGAGAAGATCAGGTTCGCGATCCATGCCAGGAGCGTGCCGATGCTCCCGAGGCCCATGCCCACGGAGATCTCCTCCATGTCCGCCGGGTTGCCGTTGGCCGCCATCATGAACATGAAGATCGGCGTCGCCAGTCGAGCGATCACGGCGAGCACCGACAGGACCAGCAGGGCGATTCCGAGCTTCTTGGCCAGCGCGCCCTTCCCGGCGACGCGTGACGTCGACGCGGCCCCGGCCGTGCCGGGGTAGCCGCTGGTGCCCGGGTACCCGCCCGGGGCGGGCGGCGGCGAGGCCTGGCTCCACTGCTGCGGGGCGGGCGAGGCCTGGCCCGCCGACTGCTCACCCCACTGCGGGGCGGCCGGCGCGGGAGAGGGCTGCCCCCACTGCGACTGCGGAGCCGGCTGCTGCCCCTGCGGGGAGTTCTGCCCCCACTGTCCCTGATCGCCGTCGGCGCCCCACTGGCCGTTCTGGCCGTTCTGCGGCCCGTACCCCTGAGTCATGCTTCTCCCTCATTGCCCCCTATGACGGGGCTATTGCGTCGTGGCGCCACGGCGGCACCCGCTCCAGCCTAGCGGGCCGCACTTCGGCTCAGGCGCCCCGGAGGTGACGAGCGGGTTGCGATCGGGGACCCTCACGCGGAGCAGGTGGTAGGAACCGGTGCCCGGGCGGGACCCGGGGCTGGGGCCGGGACGTGGCTGGGCCGGCGGCCTTCCCGCGGTGCGCGAGGAGGCCGCCGGCCCGAGCGAGGCTCAGCGCCCGGCAGGCGCGAAGCGGATCCGGAAGCTCTCCTCTCGTGCGGTCAGCACGTGCTGGGGCAGCGGCTCCGGGCCGCAGGCTGCCGAGCCCACGCCGTGCAGCGCCGCCGAGAGCGTGACCCAGGTGCGGCCGTCGGGACGCAGCGCCCCGTCGTGGGCGCGAGCGTCGAGCTCCGCGGTGGACCAGGGCCGCACCACGAGGCCCAGACCCTCCGGTGCGGTGAGCTCGAGGCCGGAGCCCGCCTCCCCGCCGCTCAGCACGGCCCGCACCACGCCCGCACGGTTGCCGTTCTCCTGCGGGAACACGTACGGGACCTGCAGCTCCTCGACGCTCGCGGTGCGGCGCGCGAAGGTGGTGCCGCCGCCGGTGTCGGGGTACATCTCGTGCGGGCCGAAGCCCTCGTACTCCACCTCGCCCGGCGCCGCCGGCAGTGCGAAGCTCCAGCCGATCCGCGGCAGCGGCAGGTCCTCGGGCCACAGCGCCGACGGGGTCACCGTCACCGCGAGCTCGACCCCGTCCGCGTCGGCGCGCCAGGTCTCGGTGATGTCGGCGTGCAGGGCGTTGCCGTCCAGGCCGATCCGGGAGCGGACCACGAGCTGCTCGCCGCTCGCCTCGATCCCGACCAGGCGGCGACGGGCGACGTTCAGCCCGATCCGCTTCCACCGTGCCTCGAGCGGGTAGCGGGTGCGGGCCCGCTCGTTGTCCACCGGGGCTCGGTACAGGTCCGCCCCCGCGTGCTCGAGGGCGAGCTCGCCGAGGCCGACGAGCCGGCCCAGGTCGTCCAGGCGCGCGGGCCCCACCTGCCAGGTGCCGTCGACCGCCTGCTGGGGCGCGAGGGCCGCGGCGGGGGCCGGGGTGACCGAGGCGGCCAGACGATCCGCGTCCACGTGCGAGGCCGCGACGATCTCGTGCCCGGCCGGGACCGGCCCGTCGTCCTCCCGGGTGGTGAGGCGCACCGTCACCGCGGTGTGCTCGCCCTCCGGCAGCGCCAGCTCGGTGCTCTCGCCCGGGGCGAGGGCCGGCAGCTCGAGCTCCTGCCAGCTGGCCTGCAGGTCGGTGGACGCCTCGGCGCGCAGGTGGGAGAGGTCCGAGAAGGCGTAGCGGTTCACAATGCTCGCCGATCCGGCGCCGACTTCGAGGCCGACGGGGGAGTAGTGGTGCTTCGCATCCAGCAGCGCCGGGGACGGGGTGCGATCGGGCAGCAGCAGCCCGTCGGCGACGAAGTTCCCGTCGTGCAGGCGCTCGCCGAAGTCGCCGCCGTAGCCGTAGATCTCGTTGCCCTCGGCGTCGGTGGTGACGATGCCGTGGTCGATCCACTCCCAGATGAAGCCGCCGTGCAGCGCCGGGTAGCGGTGGACGAGGTCCATGTACTCCTTCAGCGCGCCGGCGCCGTTGCCCATCGCATGCGCGTACTCGATCCACAGGAAGGGCTTCGACAGCGCCGGCATCGGCGACTCGTCGGAGCCGAAGCCCGCCTCGCCCGGGTCCACGCCCAGGTGGTGCAGCATCCCGATGAGCTTCTCGCGGTACTCCTCGGTCAGCGCCCGACGGCCGATCTGCTCGGTCTCGTCATGGCTGGGGTACATCAGCGAGAAGACGTCCACGGTCTCGGCGCGGTAGTCCTGCTCGTAGATGACCGGGCGGGTCGGGTCCGTGGCGCGGACCGTCTCGATCATCGCCTCGGTGACCGGGCCGGTGGAGGCCTCGTTCCCGATCGACCACATGACGATCGAGGCGTGGTTGCGGTCCCGCAGCACGAAGCGCTCGGACCGCTCGCACAGCATCGGGCGGAAGCGGTCGTCCGCCGCCGGGCGCGCGGCCGCGCCGGTGTCGTCCTCGCCCCAGGTCGAGTCGACGTGGAAGCCGTGCGTCTCGAAGTCGCCCTCGCAGATCACGTACAGCCCCGCCTCGTCGCACACCTCGAGGAAGCGCTGATGGGGCGGGTAGTGGGAGGTGCGCACGGCGTTGAGGTTGTGCTGCTTCATCAGCGCGACGTCCAGGTCCTGGTTCTCCAGGTGCTGGGTGCGGCCGACGACCGGATCCGCCTCGTGACGGTTCACGCCGCGGAACACGATCCGCTCACCGTTGACGCGGAAGATCTCCCCGTCCACCTCCACGCGACGGAAGCCGAGCCTCAGCGTCACCGTCTCGGTGCCGGCGTCGGTGGAGACGCTCGCCTCGTACAGCCGCGGCGACTCGGCGCTCCAGGGGGAGACCTCGCCGGCGGCGATCTCGGTCCCGTCGGCCGTGGCCTCGATCCCGAGCTCCGGGATACGCACCGTCGCGGGGACGATTCCGCCGTCCGCGTCGTAGGCGGTGGCGGTGAGGGTGCCGCGGCCGGTCGCGGGGTCGAAGTCCGCGTGGGTCGCGAGGTCGTGGATCCCGCCGGCGGGGCGCAGCAGCAGGTCGACGGAGCGGAAGATGCCGGAGGCCCACCACATGTCCTGGTCCTCGACGTAGGTGTTCGCCGACCACTGCACGACCCGCACGTCCAGGCGGTGCTCGCCCGGTGCCGAGAGGGCGTCGGTGACGTCGAACTCCTGGGTCAGGCGCGAGCCGGAGGTCACGCCGATCTCGGTGCCGTCGATCCAGACCTTCGCCGCGGAGTCCACGCCCTGGAAGCGCAGCAGCGCTCGGGCGCCACCCGCGAGGGAGTCGGTCCAGTCGGCGGGGACGGCGACGGTGCGGGAGTAGTGGCCGGTCGGGTTCTCGTCCGGGACGTGGGGGACGTCCATCGGGATGGGGTAGACGACATTGGTGTACTGCGGGGCGCCGTGGCCCTGCAGCTGCCACAGCCCCGGCACGGCGATCTCGCCGGGCTCGCCGAGGTCGGTGCCGTCGGCGCGGGTGCCGTATCGGAAGTCCCAGGTCCCGTCGAGGGTCAGTGCGGGGGCGTCGGAGTGCAGGTGCGCGCGGCCGCGGAGGCGGTTGCGGCCGCCGGCGAGGTCCTCCCACCACCGGTCGGAGCGGTCGGCGGGAGGCAGGGCGTCGTCCTGCGGGGTGCTCGAGGCATGGGGTGCGGGGGTGCTCATCGGTGAGTCTCTCCTGGGTCGGGGGGGGGCGGTCACGAGACGGTGTCGTGAACGTTCACGGTCGAGTGTACTCACGTCCCGCGGCGGTCCGCACAGGCCGGTCGTCCCGGCCTGCCCGACCTTCTCCGCGCCCGGCCGGGGGCAGGGCGTCATCGAGTGGCGGATGTCGACCGGTATCCGGGAGATGAAGCGGTCGACATCTGCCACTCGATCCAGTTCGTCCGACGCGCCGGGGGCACAGGGGCAGGGGGAGGGCGGGTGCTGACGCCGGCCGACGAGGAGCCCCTGCATCGGGGCGCGGGAGCGGACCGCTAGACTCGCTGACCGTGACCACGACCGAGCCGAACCGGTGGACCGACCGCCGCAGCGACGCCGTGTCTGCGCGCAAGGAGGCCTACGAGCAGCTGCGCCGGGCCAGCACCTGGCGCCTGCTCGCCGCGACCAAGGCCCCGGCGGTGCTCGCGATCCTGCAGGCCACCTTCCCCGCCGGCGACCGTCGGCTGCCGCGCAGCGAGCTCGTCGCCCGCGTGGGCGCGCACCTCTCGCTGCTGCACGACGACGAGGGCCCGGCCGACGGGACCTCCACGGCGGACGGGACCTCCACGGCGGACGGGGCCGCCTCGACCGACGGCGCCGGGGACGAGGCTCGCGGCGGTCGCAGCGCCGCCGAGTACGTCGACGGGTGGGTGCGCGAGGGCTACCTGACCCGTCGCGACGACCCCCAGCGCACCGAGACGACCTTCGAGCCGAGCCCCGCCACGATCGACGCGATCCAGTTCATCGCCTCGCTCGAGGAACACCGGCCGACGACGACACAGTCGCGCCTGCAGCTGGTCATCCAGCAGTTCGACCGCCTCGCCCAGGAGACGGAGACGGACCGCGACGTGCGGCTCGCCGATCTCCAGCGCCGCCGCGAGCGGATCGAGCAGGAGATCCGCGAGCTCGCCGAGGGCGAGCTGATGCTCCCCAGCGCCGAGGCCTCGGTGGATCGGCTGCGCGACATCCTGCAGATCGCCGCCGAGCTCTCCGGCGACTTCCTCCAGTACCGCGAGGACCTGCGCGCCGTGGACCTGCACCTGCGCGAGCAGATCCTCTCCCCGGAGGGCTCGCGCGGCGAGATCCTCGAACAGCTGCTGGCCGGGGACGACCTGCTCGGGCAGTCGACCGTCGGCCGCACCTTCACGGCCTTCTTCCGGATGCTGAACGACCCCGTCCAGACCCGCGCCACGCAGGAGCTCGTGGACCGTCTGCTCGAGCGGGACTTCTCCCGCTCCCTCTCCCGGGACGAGCGCGACCGCCTCGCCAACGTGTTCAGCGACCTCTACGAGCCGGCGCAGGAGGTGCTGGACGTCAAGACGGAGCTGTACCGCTCGCTGGCCCGCTTCGTGCGCTCGCAGGACTTCCGCCAGCACCGGGTGCTGCTCGAGGCGCTGCAGGAGGCGCAGGGCCTCGCGCTCGCGCAGAAGGACGAGGTGCCCACCCGCACCCCCTTCCCGCTCGAGCTCGACCTCTCGCGCGTGCAGCTGAGCTCCGTCGCCCAGCACCGGCTGAAGGACCCCACCGATCCCGGAGCGCCCGCCGAGGCCGAGGTGCACGATGCGACCTCTCTCAGCGTCGAGGTGCTCCAGGACCTCGTGCGGACCAACGACATCGATCTCGTCGGCCTCACCTCCCACGTCAACGACGTGCGCGGCCGCTCCGGCCAGGCCTCGATCGGCGACATCCTGCGGGAGAAGCCTGCCGAGCAGGGGCTGGCGAGCGTCATCGGGCTGATGTTCCTCGCGACCAGCCATGCGCAGGAGCGCGAGGGGTCCACCGAGATCGTCACCTGGCGGGAGCTCGACGGCAACGACTACGCCGCCCGCGTCCCCTCGTTCTACTTCCTGGACGACGTCCCGGTGGAGTGAGCCCCGACGGGGCGAGGGGCGGGGCCCTCAGCCCTTCGACATGCGCCGGCGTATGCCCTCCTGCACCTCGGGCGGAAGGTCCTCGAAGCGCTCGCCCTGGCGCGGCGCGGGCCAGCCGGGGATCTCGGTGCGGTGGGAGCCCTTCTGCCCGGACAGACGGCCCGGGGGCAGAGCGGTGCGCGGCACGTCCGCGGCGCCCGGGACCCGGGCCGCGACCAGCAGCGGGGTGAGAGCGCCGATGAATCGCTCCGCGGAGCCACTGAGCGCGAACATCACGACGGTCCCGCCGCCGAGGGAGGCGACCAGGTCGTCCTCGACCAGGCGCCCGTCCTTCAGCCGCCCGCTGCGGCCTGCCCGGAACGTGACTCCGAGGCGTGACAGGGGAGTGATCATCTCTCCGCTGGTGAACGCGCTCGTCCCGGAGGCGCGGAGATAGGCGCGCAGGTTGGACCAGGTGCGGATCGTCGAGGTGTCGATGTCGGCGTAGAACAGCACATCGGGCGCGACGCCCGGGACGAAGGGGCCCATGACTATCGCCCGGTCGGTGAGGATCATCCGGTGGCGGCGCAGGAACCAGGTCAGCGGGAGCGAGGCCAGGAGCCATACCAGCACCAGCCCTATGACCGCGGCGCCGGGGCTTCCGGTGGCCACGACGAGTGCGGCGAGCAGGAGCGGTACCAGCCACAGCACGGCCCAGACCAGCGCCGAATAGTGCATCCGGAACTCGGCCCGTGGTGCGCCGACCAGGTGCTCGGCGCCGCGTAGCGAGGGGCTCATGCGTCCGTCTCCTTCAGCTCTGCGAGGGCCGGTTCGGCGTCGGCTCGCAGCTGCTCGAGGTCCGCGCCGAAGTCCTTCATCCGGCAGCCGAGCCCGTTCGGCTTCACCACGATCCCCTCCTCCTGCCAGTGGGGAAGGGCACGGGCGAGCAGCGGATGGTCGCCGGAGGCGTTCGTGACGCGCCACCACGGCGTCGACGAGCCCCAGGTGCCCATGATCCGTCCCACCAGACGCGGGCCGACGCCGACGATCGCGCCCACCTCCCCGTAGGCGGCGACGCGTCCCGGCGGGATCGCCTCGACCACGCGCAGCACCCGCTCGACCGTGAGGTCGTCCATGCGGGTGCGGGTCGTGCGCTCGGGCATGGCCGACAGTCTGGCACGCGGCTCCGGACGATCCGCCGCCCCGGACCGAATGCGGGCCCGAACAGGGAGCGACCCCGGCGCCGAGGGGCGCCGGGGCCGCGTCCGCGGTCGGGAGGGGTCAGCGACGAGCGTCCCCGGCCTCTCCGTCGACGCCGTCCTCCGGGAGACGGTTCTGCACGGAGCCGTCCTCAGGGGCACCGAACTCCGGAGCCTTCGGCGGGAGATCGCCGTTCTGGCCCCGCAGCTGCTGCTCCTGGCGGAAGAAGGGATCGTCCTCGAACTCACCCTGTCGCGACTCCTGGGTCTGGAAGCCGTCCTGGCGACCGTCGCGGCTGTCCAGGGGGCGGAACTCGCCCTGGTGGCGAGCACCGTCCTGCGGAACCTCCGGATCTGCCCCGGCCGGACGGAACTCCGGACCGTCCTGGGGCTGCGAGGCCTGTCGATCGGCGCCGAGCCGGTCCTGATCGGCACTGAGCCGATCCTGCTCCGTGCCGCGCCGGTCCGCGGAGCCGCCGGACCAGTCCTGCGCGACGGGAGGCTCCATGCCCGAGCGGTCCTCGGCGCGCGCCGGCCGATCGCCCACGCGGTCGTCGCGGATGCCGCGCTCGTCGCGCTCCGTCCCGGCCCGGCCGAGGTCGCCGGTCTCGTCCGTGGAGCGGACCGGGTCGTGGCGGTCCGCCTCGGAACGGGCGGCGTCGCCGCGATCGACGTCGTTGCGATCGGCGTCGCCGCGATCGACGTCGTTGCGATCGGCGTCGCCGCGGTCGACGACGGACCGGTCGACGTCGCTGCGGTCCACCGCCGACTGATCGATGCGCTGCGGGTCGGCCTGCTGCTGACCCTCGCCGTGACCGGTCAGATCATGCCGACGGTCCGCATCGTGCCGGGCCACGTCCTGCTGATCGATGTCGTGACGGTCGATCGACTCGTCGCGAGCCGGGCGCTGCTCGGCCCGGTGGGCCTCGCCCTCATAGCCGGTCCCGACAGGATGGTCGGTCGCGCGGGCCTCGCCCGCCCCGACGGGACGGTCGGCCTCACGGACCCCGGCGGCCCCGCCGTCGCGAACGGCACCGTCCCGATCCAGGCCCTCGTGGGCGCGGTCATCGCGGGCCGGGTCGACAGCGGCGCGATCCTCAGGAGTCCGGTCCTCTCGGACGCCTCCCTCGCGGTCACCTCCCGCGCGGACGTCGCCCTCGGGGTTCCGGTCCTCGCGCGGCTCCTGCTCGGTGCGAGCGGCGCGACGGCCGTGAGGACGCTCGTGCGACGACGCGTCGTCGGCCACTGCGGAGCGATCCTTTGAAGCGCGATCCTCCGGCGAGCCGCCATGCGCGGCGGCCGCCCCGGCGGCGACGCCGGCCGTGCCCGCGACACCGGCCGCGGCTGCGGTCCCGGCCCCGCTGCGGGGCTCGTCCTCGCGCTGCACGGGACGCTCATCGCCCCGGACGGTGCGCTGGTCGTCGCGAGCGGAGCGATCGTCGGCGGCGCGGTCATCGACGCGTCGGCCGTCGGCCGCACGGTCGTCGGACATGCGCTCGCCAGCCGTGCGGTCGTGGCCGGCAGCGCCTGCGGCCGGCGCGGTGCGGTCCCCGTCGCGGGGCGTGGGGGAATCGGGGTCCAGGCGGTCCGCCTCGGCGCGCTGCTCCTCGACGGCGCTGCGCTCCTGGTCGACCTCCTGGCGCTGCGTCTCGGCCTCGCTCCGGCGACGCTCGGCGGCGAGCTGCTCCTGCTCGGCCGCGTTCGCCTTCCGCTCGGCCTCGAGACGGGCCTTGTCGGCCTCGATCTCGGACTCGCGGGCCTTCAGATCGCGCTCCTGGACGGCCTGCTCCTTCTGGGCGGCCTGCTCGCGGATCTCCGCGGCGCGGCGTCGATCCTCCTCCTGCTGTCGCTGCTTGCGACGCTTCGAGGCTTTCGCGCCCACGACGATCAGGACGATGACGACGATCAGGACCAGCAGAATGATCCCGACGATCACGGGGGTGGACAGGTCGGTCATGGTCGGCTCCTCACCGCTCGACTGCTCCACCGCCGGGCGGCGGAGCGCGCCCCGGACGGGGGTCCCGGCACAGGGCGATGCCCCGATTCCACCAGACCGAGACGGATCCGGAGAGATTTTCGACCAGCCGATCGGCACGACGTGTCCCGCCGAGCCGTCGACGGGCGCGTCCTGAGCGTGGCGGGGGAGCGGTCGTCCGCCCGTGCCGGTAACGGTCGGCGCGGCTCAGCGCCGGAGCTCGGCCTCCCCGTCCTGGGGCTTCTCCCAGTTCTGCGCCGGAGCGAGCTCCTCCTCGGCGGTCCGGGCCTCGGACCGCTCGCTCAGCAGCGGACGCGAGGCGCGGCGGCCATGGCGCTCCCGCCAGGGCCGCGGATCATCGTCGACGGGCGCTGCGTCCGAGGATGCCGACGGGTCCTCCTCCACCGCGCCGGCGGGCGCGACCCCCGTCGCCTCGGCGGACGAGGGAGAAGGGCCGGCGGGATCGGCACTCGCGTCGGAGACCGTCGGTCCATCGCTCGAGGTGTCGGCCGGCCGTGCGGCCGATGCGCCGGTCGAGGACTCCGCGGAGGTGCCGCCCTGCGTCGCTCCGGTGCCGACCGGACCCTGGTCGTCCCGTCGGCCGCGCGCCACGAGGACGCCGAGCACGACCAGCACCAGCAGGACGACCGCCAGGATCGCGAGAACAGCGGGCACGGGCAGATCGGACATGACGGCTCCTCGTGGTCGTCGGCGGGCCGCAGGCGGTCCGTCCCGCCCGGGCATACCCCGATTCCACCAGATCGATGTCCGTTTTGGGTGGATTGCTCGCCAGTCGGTCGAAGTGCCCCGCACTGTCCGGGCGCCGGCTCGTCGCGCCCCGCGCCGGTAGGCTGTCTGGCCGTGACCAGTCCTGCGCACCGCACCGAACCCGACGACCACGCGCCCGGCGAGGAGGCGAGCCCCTCCGTGCCCGGCGGCGCGCTCGTGGACGAGTCCCGCCGCGTGCTCGTGCACCTGCTCCAGGGCCCCTTCCTCGACGGGCGCCGCGACGGCGGCCGCTACGCGCAGCTGCTGCGGGACCGGGTCGCGATCGAGGCCCGGCTCGCCGACCTCTTCCTCGAGCTGATCGTCGACGACGACGCCCAGGTCGCCTTCGTGCGCCAGAGCGAGGACGACCCCGACGCCCCGAAGCTCCTGCGTCGTCTGACCGGCATGAACCGGCTCGACTCCGTGCTGCTGCTCGTGCTGCGCCAGATGCTTTTGACCCAGTCCTCCCGCGGCCAGCGCACCGTCGTCTCCGAGGCGGAGATCCAGCAGGCGCTGGCCGCCTACCGCCGCACCACCTCCACCGACGAGGCCGGCTTCGCCAAGGAGGTCCGCGCCTCGATCGCGAAGGTCCAGCGTGCCGGACTGCTGGACGAGCAGGGCGACGACTACGAGGTCTCCCCAGTGCTGCGGCTGATGATCGGGCCCGATACGGCGCGCGAGTTCATCTCCCTGTACCGGCAGGCCGGGGTCGACGGGCTCGAGGACCCCCGCGACGCTGAGGATGTGGGCGGCGCGGACGACGAGGACGAGGCGGCGGCGACGGGCTGATGAACGGCGTGATCTGAGCTGATCCACGGCGTGATCTGAGACGCATTCCCGCCGGGGCGCGGGGCTGTGACCGGCACGCTTGGCCGGAAGGTCCGTGCGGGAGGCCGCGACGACCCTCCCAGCAATTGAGTGACGCGAGAGTTGCGTAATAAGGTCAGGCTCACCTCACCCCTGGACCGGGGGTGCCGAGAGAAGGATCGCCCCATGTCGAGCTCGTTCACGCGCCGCTCCGTCGTGCTCACCGCCCTCGCCCTGCCCGCGCTCGCCGCCTGCAGCGGCGGCGCCGATGTCGCCGGCTCCGGCGCCTCCGACGCGGGCGGCAGTTCCGGCGCCGCGGCCGACGCCTTCCCGGCCACCGTCGAGCACCTCTACGGCACCACCGAGATCGCCGCGGAGCCCACCCGCATCGCGACCGTCTCCTGGGTCAACGCCGACACCGTCCTCGCGCTGGACATCGTCCCCGTCGGCCTGCCGCTGGTCGAATGGGGCGGCAACGACAACCAGTCCACCGACTGGATCGACGCGAAGCTCGAGGAGCTCGGCGCCTCCTGGGGCAGCGAGAACGCCCCGACCACCTACTCCGAGGCCGACGGCGTCAACACCGACGAGATCGCCGCGCTGACCCCGGACCTGATCATCGCCGCCTACTCGGGCCTGACCGAGGAGGAGTACGCGACCCTCTCCAAGATCGCGCCCACCATCGGCCCGCTCGCCGCGAACTACACCGCCTCCTGGGAGGAGGTGCTGACCGCCGTCGGCACCGCCACCGGCCGCAGCGACGCCGCCGCCGAGCTCGCCGAGCAGCTCACCGCCGACCTCGCCGCCGTCGGCGAGGAGAACCCGGCCGTGGCCGGGTCGACCTTCATCGCCGCGAGCCTGTCCACCACGGACCACACCATCTCGATCTACTCCGGCGACGACACCCGCCCGCGCTTCTTCACGGCGCTCGGCATGACCCAGGCCGAGGTCGTCACCGAGAACACCGCCGACGAGAACACCTTCTACTTCGACTGGTCCGCCGAGCGCGGCGACGAGCTCGTCTCCGACGTCCTCTACACCTGGGCCGCCGCCGGCGACACCGTCGAGACCTTCCAGGACGATCCGCTGTTCGCGCAGATCCCCGCGGTCGCTAGCGGCGCCCTCGTCCTCACCCCCGACGACCACCAGACCCTCTCGATCTCCGCGGCGAGCGTGCTGAGCCTGCCCTGGGCGCTCGAGAACGTGGTCCCCTCCGTGATCGAGGCCGCGCAGACGGCCCAGGCCTGAACGGTGCCCGGCCGGCCCACCCTGCTCGCGACCGCCGGGGCCCTCGCGGCCCTGGCGGTCGCCTGCGTGCTCTCCCTGCTGGTGGGCGCCCGCACCGTCCCCCTCGACGCGGCCTGCCAGGCCGCGCTCGCCTTCGACCCGGCCGACGCCGACCACGTGGTCCTCGCCAGCCGCCTGCAGCGCACGCTCGCCGGGCTCGCCGTCGGCGTGGCCCTGGCGCTCGCCGGCGCCGGGCTGCAGGGCATGACCCGCAACCCGCTGGCCGATCCCGGGATCCTCGGACTGAACTCCGGGGCGGCCGCGGCCGTGGCCACCGGCGTCTACCTCTTCTCCTTCTCGAGCGTCACCCAGTTCATGGCGGCGGGCTTCGTGGGCGCGGCCCTCGCCGCCGTGCTCGTCTACGCCCTGGCCGCCGCGAGCCGCACCGGCGCCACCCCGGTCACCCTCGCGATCGCCGGCGCCGCCGTCACCGCGGGCCTCGGCTCCCTCGTCCACGCCCTCGTGATCCTCGACCAGGGGGCGCTGGACAGGATGCGGCTGTGGCAGGTGGGCACCCTCGGCGCCCGCGACCTCGGGGACCTCGCGGCCGTCGCGCCCGCCCTGCTGATCGGGACCCTGATCGTGCTCGGCGCCGCCCGGTCCCTGAACGCCCTCGCCCTCGGCGACGACGCCGCCGCCGGGCTCGGCGTCCACGTGGGCCGCACTCGGGTCGTGCTCGGCGTCGGCATCGTGCTGCTGGTCGGGGCGGCGGTCTCCCTCGCCGGACCGGTCGGCTTCCTCGGCCTCGTGGTCCCGCACGCGGTGCGCCTGCTCGTCGGCTCGGACCACCGCCGCCTGCTGCCGCTCTCGCTGCTGCTCGGCCCCGTGGTGCTGCTGCTGGCCGATGTGGTCGGCCGCGTCATCGCCCCGCCCGCCGAGGTGCAGGTCGGCGTGATGACCGCGCTGCTCGGCGTGCCCGTCTTCCTCGTGCTGATCCGGACCCGGAAGCGGGTGGCACTGTGACCTCGCGCCGCCTCCTCCTTCCGCTGCTGCTGATCCTGGTCGTGGCGGGCCTCCTCACCGCCCGGGTGCTGCTGGGCACCCCCTTCGTCTACGCCGACCTCGCCGTGCGGGCCGTGCTCGGCGAGCGGATCCCCGGCGTCTCCTTCATCGTGATGGACGACCGTCTGCCCGCCGCGGTCGTCGGCGCGCTCGCCGGGGCGGCGCTGGGCCTGTCCGGCACCGTCTTCCAGACCCTGCTGCGCAACCCCCTGGCCAGCCCCGACGTGATCGGCGTGACCCTCGGCTCCTCCGCCGCCGCGGTGCTGGCGATGGCCGTGCTGGACGCCCAGGGCATGGCCCTGTTCTGGTGGACGCTGCTGGGCGGCCTCGGCACCGCGCTGCTGGTGCTGTGGGTGGCGCGGGCGCACCGGCCCGGCGGTCCGGGGGCCGGCGGCGCCGGCGCGGTCGACGACCGCTTCGTGCTGGTGGGCCTCGGGGTCGCCGCCGGCTTCACCGCGCTGATCCAGTACCTGCTCAGCCGGATGGAGTCCCAGCAGGCGGGCGATGCGATGCACTGGCTGGTCGGCTCCGTCGCCGGCTCCACCTGGCCGCGCGCCGCCGTGCTCGCCGCCTCGCTGGTGGTCCTCGTACCGCTGCTCGCCGCGCTGGTGGGCCGGCTGCGGATCCTGCAGCTGGGGGACGAGACCGCCACCAGCCTCGGCCTGCCCGTGCCCGCCACCCGCATCGCGCTGGTGATCGTGGGGGTGCTGCTGAGCTCCTTCACCGTCGCGGTCGCCGGCCCGCTCGCCTTCGTCGCCTTCCTCGCAGGACCCCTCGCGCGGATGATCGCGGGCCGGCCCAGCTTCCTCCTCGCGGCGCTGCTCGGCGCCGTGCTCGTGCTCGCGGCCGACGTCGCGGGCCAGAACCTCTTCGGCCGGCACGAGATGCCGGCCGGCGTCATCACCGGAGCGCTCGGGGCGCCGTTCCTGCTGTGGATGCTCGTGCGCTCGAAGACCTCCGGAAGTGGAAGGTGATCCCGTGGCCCAGCTGACCGCCCGGAACCTGCAGCTCGCCTACGAGCGACGCGTCGTCGTCGATGACCTCGACCTGACCCTCCCCGAGGGGAAGGTGACGATGATCGTCGGCGCGAACGGCTCGGGGAAGTCGACCCTGCTGCGGGGCCTGTCGCGTCTGCTGCCGCCCCGTCAGGGGTCGGTGCTGCTGGACGGCGCCGACATCCACTCCCTGCGCGGCAAGGAGCTCGCCCGCCGGCTCGGCCTGCTGCCGCAGTCCCCGCTCGCGCCCGACGGCGTGACCGTGCGGGAGCTGGTCACCCGCGGCCGCTACCCGCACCAGGGCCTGTTCCCGCAGTGGAGCGAGGAGGACGAGCAGGCGGTCGCCGAGGCGCTGGCCCTCACCCGCACCGACGAGCTCGAGGGCCGTCTGCTCGACGAGCTCTCCGGAGGGCAGCGTCAGCGGGTGTGGATCGCCATGGCGCTCGCACAGCGCACCGAGGTGCTGCTGCTGGACGAGCCGACCACCTATCTCGACGTCACCCACCAGCTCGAGGTGCTCGACGTGGTCAGCGAGCTGAACCGCACCCGCGGCACCACCGTCGCGATCGTGCTGCACGACCTCCAGCTCGCCGCCCGCTACGCCGATCATCTCGTCGCCGTGCACCGCGGTGCCGTCCACTGCCAGGGCGCCCCGGCCGACGTGATCACCTCGGCCATGGTCAAGGAGGTCTTCGCCCTCAACGCCCTGATCGCCCCCGACCCGGTCACCGGCACCCCGATGGTGCTGCCGCTGGGCCGGGACGCCGCCCCCGAGACCGCACCCGACGGCGTCGCCTCCCGGGGCGCCGACGACACCGACCCCGAATCCGCACGCCAGGCCGCCGCCGGGACCGCCCCCGGCACGGCCGACGAGTCCGAGGAGGACCCCATGTCCGTCGCCACCGACCAGCACCGCACCGCCGCCCGCGCCTCGGAGGAGCCCGTGCTGGTCCCCGCGCTCGAGGGGAGTCCGCAGCTCGCCTTCACCCTCACGGTCGGCGCCCGGACCATGGTGGGCAAGAACCTCGTGCGCCTGACCCTGACCAGCCCCGAGCTGCGCCATCTCGGCGTGGGCGGGCCGCTGCTGGACGTGCGCATCAAGCTGATCATCCCGGGCCCCGAGGCGAGCGTGGACCACTTCGCCGCGCTGCGCCCCGACGCCGTCTCCGACCCCGACGCCTTCGCGGGCTGGTACCGCGACTGGCTGCAGGTCGACACCGCCGAGCGCGGCTGGATGCGCACCTACTCGATCCGCGAGATGCGCGGCGCGGGCCATCCCGGGAACCTGGGGGAGGATCCCGAGCTGGACATCGACATGGTCCTGCACCTCGAGGAGCCCGTCGTCCCCGGCTCCGGGGTCGCGGCGCGCTGGGCGGCCGCCGCCGAGGTGGGCGACACGGTCACGATGCTCGGCCCGAACCGCCGCCTCGTCGGCCCCGACTACGGCGGGATCGAGTTCCGTCCCGGCACCGCCCGGCGCCTGCTGCTGGCCGGGGACGAGACGGCCCTGCCCGCGATCTGCGCGATCCTCGAGACGCTCCCCGCCGGCTTCACCGGCCACGCCTTCATCGAGGTGCCCGACGCCCGGGACGAGCAGCGGGTCCTCTCCCGCTCCGACGTGGAGCTGACCTGGCTCGCCCGAGGCGACGCCCCGCACGGCACGCTGCTGGACCCCGCGGTGCGGCGCCTCCTGGACGAGCGGCCGGAGCTGTGCCAGGACTGCTCCGTCGGTGTGCCCTCCGAGACGGGCGAGTTCGAGGAGGTCGACATCGACTCCTCGATCCTGTGGGAGACCACCGAGGGGCACGGCCCCTTCTACGCCTGGCTCGCTGGGGAGGCCGGGGTGATCACCACCCTGCGCCGCCACCTGGTCAAGGAGCTCGGCGTGGACCGCAAGCAGGTGAGCTTCATGGGCTACTGGCGCAAGGGGCGTGCCGAAGGGTGAGCACGAAGGCGACCCACCCGCGGGGCTGACAGACTCTCCCCATGCGTGCCGTCGTCATCGAGCAGTTCGGTCTCCGTCCCGAGGTCCGCGACCTCCCCGCCCCCTCGGCCCCGCCCGGCGGCGTGGTGCTGGACGTGGAGGCGACCGGAGTGTGCCGCTCCGACCATCACGCCTTCGCCGGACACGACGACACGGTGACGCTCCCGCGTGTGCCCGGGCACGAGATGGTCGGCCGCGTCGCCGCGCTCGGGGAGGGTGTCACGTCGGTGCGGGTCGGGGAGCGGGTGACCACTCCCTTCGTCGAGGGCTGCGGGCGCTGCCGCTGGTGCCGCCAGGGCGCCGCCCAGATCTGCCCGGACCAGACCCAGCCCGGCTTCACCCACGACGGCTCCTGGGCGGAGCAGGTCGCGATCCGGGCCGCCGACCACAACCTCGTGCCCGTCGGCGAGGACCTGCCCGCCGAGGCGGTCGTGACCCTCGGCTGCCGCTTCGCGACCGCGTACCGGGCGCTGACCGCCCGCGCCGGGCTCCGCGCCGGGGAGACCGTCGCGGTGATCGGCTGCGGCGGGGTGGGGCTCTCGGCGATCATGATCGCCGCCTCGCTCGGCGCCCGGCCGATCGCCGTCGACATCGACCCCAGCGCCCTCGCCCTCGCCCGCGAGCACGGGGCGGCGGTGACCGTGGACTCCCGCGGCCTGGATTCGGCGGCGACGGCCGCGGCGATCGTCGAGGCGGCGGGGGAGCGGCCGACGGCGAGCGTCGAGGCTCTGGGGCGCGAGGCGACGACCGACGCGGCGCTGCTCGCCCTCGCTCCGCTCGGACGACATGTGCAGATCGGGCTGTACGCGGAGCCGCCGCGGCTCGCGATACCTCGCGTGATCTCCCAGGAGCTCGCCGTGCTGGGCAGCCACGGCATGGCCGCCGCAGACTATCCGGGGCTGCTCGACCTGGTGCGCGAGGGCTCGCTGCGGCCGCAGGACCTGGTCACACGCACCCTCGACCTCGAGCAGGCCTGCGAGGCGCTGGTCGAGCTGGGGGAGCGCACCTCTGCCGGGGTGGGGATCATCCGGCCGTGAGTGGGGCTGCCCCGGTCAGCCCCGCATCGCGATCGGACTCGGTACCCTGACGGGGTGCCTACCACGACTGACGCCGCGAACACCCGGGGAGAGGACGTCCTCGACCTCCCCGGCATGGCCGGGCCGGACGCCCCCGCCGAGCCGGCGGTGACCGACCCCGATCATCCGCACCCGGGGCAGTGGCGGCTCACCCATGTGCAGATCTCCAACTGGGGCACCTTCCACGGCACCCATGACCTGGCGATCTCCTCCAAGGGCTTCTTCCTCACCGGCGGGCCCGGCACCGGCAAGTCCACGCTGCTGGACGCGATCAGCGCCCTGCTCACCCCGCCGCGCACGCTCCAGTTCAACGCCGCCGCCTCCGACGCCGGCCCCCAGCGCTCGAAGTACCGCCGCACCGTCGCCAGCTACGTCCGCGGCGCCTGGGCGATGCACTACGACCAGGCCACCGGCGAGTTCAGCCAGGAGGTGCTGCGCGAGAAGACGACCCTGTCGGTGCTCACCCTGCGCTACGGCGACGGCCGCGGCGGCACGGTCCAGCTCTCCCGTCTGCTGCTCCTGCACGCCGGCCACTCCGCGGACTCCGACGTGAAGTCCCTCTACGTCATCGCCCGGAAGCCCCTGGACGTCACCGACCTGCGCCAGTTCGTCTCCACCCAGATCGAGGGCAAGGCGCTCGAGGCCGCCCATTCCGGCACCCAGACCTTCCGCCAGTTCCGCGAGTACCGGGCCGCGTTCTGCCAGCTGCTGGGCATCCCCGACGAGAAGGCGCTCGGCCTGCTGCACAAGATCCAGTCCGCCAAGGAGCTCGGCGACGTCAACGCGCTGCTGCGCGACTACATGCTCGACGAGCCGCGCACCTTCGAGCTCGCCGACCAGGCGCTGGCGAACTTCCACAACCTCTCCGAGGTGTACGAGGCCCTGGTGACCGCGCGCGAGCAGCGGGACCTGCTGCGCACCCTGCGCACCACCCACGAGGACTGGTCCGCGATGCGCGAGCGCGGCGGCGAGCTGGTGGACCGCCGCGCCGACATCGACGTCTTCGCCGCCCAGCACCTGGTGCGGCTGCTGGGGGAGGAGACCGGGCGGCTCCAGCTGGAGCGGGACTCGCTCACCGCCCAGCAGCGCCGCCTCACCCAGGACGTGGCCGAGGCCCGCTCCGACCTCGCCCAGCTCAAGGAGCAGCGCCGCCGCGCCGGCGGCGGGGAGATCGACGACTGGAAGCAGCAGATCGCCGGGCTCGAGGTGGAGCGGGAGCGCCGCCGCGAGCGGGCCGCCGAGTTCGCCTCGCAGCTGGCGACCGTGGAGCTGCGCACCCCGGCGGGGGAGGACATGTTCCTCGGCCTGCAGCGCGAGGTCGCCCAGCTGCGCGAGTCCCTCGAGGAGGAGGAGCGGGGCGCCGACGCCGCCCGCTGGGAGGCGGAGGCGACCGTGCGCGAGCTCGGCGCGACCCTTCAGCGCACCCGCGAGGAGCTCGCCTCCCTCACCTCCCGCGCCTCGAACCTCCACTCCGAGGACGTGGCCCTGCGCGACCACATCGCCGCCGAGGTGGGCATCGCCCCGACCGAGCTGCCCTTCGCCGCCGAGCTGCTGCAGGTGCGCGACGGCGAGGAGGAGTGGACCGCCGCCGCGGAGCAGGCGCTGCGAGGACTGGCCCGCTCGATCCTCGTCCCGGACCGGGCGTACCGCCAGGTCGCGCAGGTCATCGACCGCACGAAGCTGCGCCGTCGGATCTCCTACAACCGTGTGAACACCGATCTGCGCCGCCCCGCGAAGAACATCGACCAGCGCTCGCTCGCGGCGAAGCTCGACGTCAAGGACGGCGAGTTCCACGTCTGGCTCTCCCACGAGATCGCCGCCCGCATGGACTACACCTGCGCCGAGAGCCTCGAGGAATTCACCCGGCTGAACCGGGCCGTGCTCCGCTCCGGCCAGATCAAGCACTCCGCCACCCGGCACGAGAAGAGCGCGGACCGGCAGATCAACGACCGCTCCCAGTGGGTGCTCGGCTTCGACAACCGCGCCAAGCGCGCCGTGTTCGAGCAGGAGCGCACCCGCGCCGAGCAGGCGCTGTTCGAGGCGCAGGCCCGCCGCAAGGACGTCGAGGTCGAGCGGGAGCGGCGCCGTGAGCGGCTCTACGCACTCCAGGCGATCAGCGCGGTCACCTGGGACGACATCGATGCCGCCTCGGTCGCGCGGCGTGTGGCGAACCTGCGCGACATGGTCCGCGCCGCGGAGGACGGCTCCGCCGCCCTCACCGAGCTCGCCCGACAGATCGACGATGTCGAGGCCTCGATCGCCGCGAGCGACGAGGAGCTGCTCGAGGTGGTGCGCGCGGCCGGGAAGACCTCCGAGCAGGCCGAGCGGGCCGAGGAGCGCCTCGCCCAGGCGCAGGAGCGCATCGCCGAGACGAGCCTGGACCCCGAGGTCGAGGAGGAGCTCGCCGCGCGCTTCGCCGCGATCGCCCCGACGCTCGTGCTGTCCACCATCGACCGCGTCACCAAGGACGCCTCCGCCACCCTGGACGCGGAGCTGATGGACCTCACCAAGCGCACCTCCCGCGCCGAGGAGGACATGCGCACCGCCATGCGCGAGTTCTCCCGCCGCTGGCCCGCGCAGGCCGGGGACACCGCCCCCACCCTCGAGGGGATCGAGGACTATCTCGCGATCCTCCAGCGGATCGAGGAGGAGAAGCTGCCCGAGGTCGAGGACCGCTTCTTCGAGTTCTTCACCGGCAACACCCTCGGGGACGTGCAGGCGCTGGCCACCGCGATCGCGCGCGAGCCCGCCGAGATCCGCAAGCGCCTCCAGCGCATCAACGCGCTGCTGGCCCAGGTCGAGTTCCACTCCGGCCGCTTCCTGCAGCTGTCCATGCGGCCCGTGCACCTCGCGGCCCTGGACGAGTTCCGCAAGGCGCTCGAGGAGGCCGTGGCGGACACGGCGCTGAACGACATCTCCCGCGACCGGGAGCTGGCCGAGGAGCGCTTCCTGTCCCTGCGCCACCTGATGGACCTCATCGGCGCCGCCCGCACCCGCGACGACCAGGTCTCCCGCGTCATCCTCGACGTGCGCCGGCACGTGCACTTCCACGCCGAGGAGGTCGACGCCGAGGGCACCGTGGTCCACGCCCACGAGTCCGGCGGCCCCCTCTCCGGCGGCCAGAACGAGCGCCTGGCCACCTTCTGCCTCGCCGCCGCGCTGCGCTACCAGCTCGCCGGCACCGGGCAGGAGGTGCCCCGCTACGCGCCGATCATCATCGACGAGGCGTTCTCCAAGGGCGCGGGCAAGTTCATCACCGCCGCGATGGAGTCCTTCCGCCACTTCGGCTTCCAGGTCATCCTCGCCAACCCCGGCAAGAACCCGCAGGCGCTCGCCCCGTTCATCGGCGGCGTCGGCGTGGTCTCGATCCGACAGGACCGCTACTCCTCGGTCTCCCCGGTCGATTTCGTGCCGGTCGAGGAGGGCTGAGCCCGGCGCTCGCCGGCCGATGGGGAGTTCTCCCCATCGCAGGGCTCCCCGAGGGGCCGATACCCTGGTCGCCACCCGCGCGGACGGGTGACGGAGCAGGACGTCGCCGCGGGCGGCGCGACGGGAGAGGCGGTCGAGGATGCCAGCGCTCCCCCGACGGACCGGGGACGAGATCCCGGGCCAGGACGCCACCCATGCGCGGATCCGAACCCTGCTGGGGGACGTGACCGCCGTGCTCCTCGAGCAGCAGCCCGGGCTGCTCGCCTTCCGCGACCACCGCCCCGAGCGCGACCGCTCCTCGGGCGGCTCCTGGCACGGGCTGCAGACTCTCTGCCACGTCAGCGCCCTCCTCGCGGCCGACGGGACGCCCGATCCCGATCAGGCGGCGAGCGCGAGGCTGCTCGAGTCGGTCGAGCGCCGCGCCGCGGCCCACGGCCTCACCCGCCGTTCCGCCGAGGAGGCGAACGGGATCCTCGACGCGACCTGGGGCGGGGCCGACGGCGATCTGCTCGAGGTGATCGTCGGCGTGCGCGTCGCGGTGCGAGCCATCAGCGCCCCGTTCCTGCCGGGCTCCCTCACGCCGATCACCACCACCAGCCCCGTCTCGGCGCTCAGCCCGCCGACCCCGCCCCCGCGCCTCGTGCGCTGATCCGCTCGAGCGCGCCGAGCGGGATCGGCAGCCAGTCGGGGCGCTGACGGGACTCGTACAGCGCCTCGTACACCGCCTTGTCGGCCTCGAAGGCGGCGAGCACCGCGGGTGCGGGCGTCCCCGCCTCCGCCGCCCAGCCCTCGAGGAAGGCGGCGCGGGCGTCGGCCGCCCAGGCTTCCGCGTCGACCCCGTGCTCGAGGGCGACGGCGCCGGCGACGTAGTCGAGGCTGCGCAGCATTCCGGCGACGTCCCGCAGCGGGGAGTCGGGCAGGGCGCGCTCGGCGAGCGGCCGCAGCGGCTCGCCCTCGAAGTCCAGCAGCACCCAGCCGCGCTCGGGCGAGGCGAGCACCTGCCCGAGGTGCAGGTCCCCGTGGATGCGCTGCATCGCCGGCCACGTCTGGCCCGCGGCCGCGTCCAGCAGGGCTGCGAGCGGCTCCCGGTGCGCGGCGACCTGCTCGACCTCCGCGGCGACCTGTGCGAGACGCCAGTGCATCTGCGCGATCACGGTCCGGACCGCGCCCTCGTCGGCCGCGACCGTGCCGAGCGCGCCGGCGAGATCGCGGTGCACCTCGGCGAGGGTCGTGCCGAGCGCCCGGGCGGGGGCGGTGAAGCCCTCGCCGGCGCGCGCGAGCCGCAGCGCGACCCGCCAGGCGTCCTCGACCTGCGGCAGGAACTCCTGGGCGACGAGGGCATGGGTGCGCATCGCTCCGGTGCGCACGGTCGCGGCGCCGACGACGGCGGGCACGTGGACGGAGCCCTGCGCGGTGAGCGCGCCCTGCAGCACCGCATCGGGGTTCTCCCCGTCCTGCAGCACCCGGAACAGCTTCACGATCAGCGGGGAGGCTCCCTCCGTCTCGATGATCAGGGAGGTGTTGGACTGCTCCCCGGCCAGCACCCGGCTGCGCATCGCCCGGCCCAGCGGCAGCGGGGAGTCGGGGAGGGTGCGGTGGGAGGCCAGGGACAGCCCGGGACCGGCGGCGCCGTCTCCGGAGACGAGAGTCGCGACCAGGGCGGCCCGCCCGTCGGCGTCCCGCGTCGCGTCGTCCACCCGCAGCGGACCGCCGGCGACCGCGAGCACCCCGATCTCGGCGCCCTCCTCGGGGGCGGGGGCGCCCTCGGGACGGCGCAGCACGAGCGGGACCTGGTAGAGGGCGTCCGGCTCCCGGGGCCCGGTCGGCCCGGTGCCGGGAGCGCCGCCGGGAGCGGCGCCCCGGGCGTCCGGGGCACCGCCGGCCGTGCCGTCGAATGCGTCCGCGGCCGCGCCGTCGGCCGCGGGGCGGTCACCGTCGCCGAGATGCACCGCGGCCACGAGCAGGACCGTCGCATGATCCGGGGCGATTCGGAGGGGCGCCCACCCGGCGACCTCCACCTGCGGCGCGCCGGCGCCCTTGTGCGCGTACCAGCGCTGCTGCGGCATCCAGGCGGCGAGCTGCGCGGCGGCGAGGTCGAGCACCTCCCCGAGCGGCGGCAGGAGGGTCATGTCGAGCAGGGCGGTGGAGCGCGCATCGGCCATGGGGTCACTCTACGGTCGAGGGGTCCGGGAGGGAGGGGCAGGGCCGCCTCTCCAGGGCCTGCGCCGCGGCCGTTGCTAGGCTGGGCCGGTGCTCGAGCCCCCGCTCCGTCCCCCGCGCGCGCGTGGGCCGCGCCCGCTGACCCGCGCGGCGGCGCTGCTGGCCTCCGCCGCGCTCGCGGTCTCTCTCGCGCCCGCCGCGTCTGCGCTCGGGGAGGACGGCCCCTTCGAGTTCCCCGCCCAGACGCAGACCCTCTCGATGATCCCCGGGACGGTCACGCGGATCCCGCTGCGCGCACTGGTCGCCGACGACGTCGAGGACCAGGTCGACCTGGACTCCGCACGCCTCGCCGTGCCCGAGGAGCTCGACGAGGCGGTCCGCTCGACGATGGAGCTGGGGGAGGACTCGCTCAGCATCGCGGTCGCCGGGGAGGGCACCTGGACGCTGCTCGGCCAGGAGCTGGTGTTCACGCCGCTGCTCGGGGTGCAGGGGCCCAGCACCCCGATCGCCCTGACCGTCGGGGGCCTCCACGACAGCCGCTCCCTGCCCGTGGTGCTCACGCCCGAGCTGCTCGAGCTCGAGCAGCTCGACGCGCACGGCTCCGCCGGGGAGGCCACGACCGTGGAGCTGCCCGACGACGTGCCCGAGGACGGGGCCGTGCGGCTCGAGCTCGCGGATCTCCCGGCCGGCTCGACAGTCGACCTCGCCGGCAGCCGCGCGACCGTCCCCGACCAGGGCGCCTGGCAGCTCTCGAGCGATCGCCGCAGCCTCACCCACACCCCCGCGGGCCCAGGCCTCGGCCGCCAGCTCGACCCGGTCCTCTACGTGGTCGAGGACGAGGAGGGCGCCGTCGAACGGGCCGGGCAGGTCACGCTCACCATCCCGATCATCTCCGACCTCGACCGCTCCGCGCCCTTCGGCGAGGACATCGTGTTCGTGGTGGGGGAGGGGCAGCAGAACGTCGACCCGACCACGCTGCGTCTGGAGCCCCTCGGCGACCAGGCGGCCTACGAGGCCTCCGCCGATGGCACCCGCGTGACCGAGCGGGACGTGGGCGTGTGGACGCTGGACCGCGCCACGGCCACGGTCCGCTTCGCCCCGGAGAGCGACCAGGTGCGCCTGGTCGCTCCGATGGGCATCACCGGCGGGGACGGCGAGGGCGCGACGGCCGCGACCGCGCTGCTGAGCACCGCCTATCCCGTGCTCTTCTCCCGGCAGCAGGCGGCCCTGCCCGGCACGGAGATCGTCTTCGACCTCAGCACCGGGATCCGTGACGTGCGCTCGGACTCGCTGCGCTTCGACGCCGCCGACGCCCCCGACGGGGCCGACGTCTCGGCCGACGGGACGACCCTGACGGTCCCCGACCAGGGCACCTGGCGGATCGACCTCGAGTCCCGCACCGTCACCCTGACCCCGCAGGAGGGCTTCGAGGGCACGGCCGATCCGGTGGCGATCACCGCCCGCGGCGTCTACGCCGACAACCCCGTCAGCGCCTCGCTCACGGCGATCTACTCGCCGATCGTCGCGACCCTGCGCGACGACGAGGCGCGCACCGCCCCGGGCCGCCCGGTCTCCGTGGACGTGCTCGGCAACGACACCGCCGGCAGCGGCTCGCAGCCCCTCGAGCCGGCCACGGTGGAGATCAGCGCCCTGGAGGCGACCAACCTCGCCGACCTCCGCGACGGGCGCGGCAAGCGCCTCGTGATCCCGGGGGAGGGCGAGTTCACCGTCAGCGGCAACGGCGCGGTGACCTTCACCCCGGAGGAGGGCTTCTCGGGACGCACCTCCACGATCACCTACCACGTGGTCGACAGCACCGGCATCCCGGCTCAGGCGGGCCTCGCCGTCGACGTCGACCCGGACCTGGACGCCGCCGGCGAGTCTGGCCCCGAGGTCTCCGGCATCAACAGCGTGCTGGCCGGGCTGATGCCCTCCTCGCCGAGCACCGCGCTGGTCTTCGGCACGATCGTGATGCTGCTGCTCTTCGGCGGCGCGATCTCGCTGTGGACCGGGACGCGGAGCGAGGTCGATCGCCGGGACTGGGAGGACTGACCGGGGCGCGCGGCGCCGCGCGGGGCTCTGGCTCAGCAGCCCTCGGGGACGGGGACCGGCGCCTCCAGCGCGTCGGCGGCCGCGGCCGCCGGCGCGAGGTCCGTGAAGCCGGCGCCGAGCAGCAGATCCACGTCGGTGCCCTCCCTCGCCTCGTCGAGCTTCAGCACGGGCTCGACGTCGGCCGTGGCGAGCTGGGCGCGCACGGACTGGGCCGCGAGATAGCCGGTCGGTCCGTGGACGATCGTGGCGGGGCCGCTCGCGCTGCGGGTGTTGCCCGGCTCGCCGGTCTCGTAGCCGCGGCCTGCGAGCTCGTTCGCGGCCTCGCCGGCGAGACCGCTGCGGGTGGTCCCGTTCAGCACGGTGACCGTCACCTCTGCGGGCGGCAGCGGCACGGCGCCCTCGTCGGGGCACTCCACGGCGACTGGGTCCGGCCCGATCTCCTTCGGCGCGATCATCCCGGGCTCCTCGACCGGCTCGCGCAGCTCGCCCACCGCGTACACGCCCACGGCGATCAGCGCCACGGCGAGCACGGAGAAGAACGCCAGCTGCGTCGCGCGGAGCCGGCGCGTGCGACGCAGCCGCGTGTCGCGGCGGCGCACGTCAGCGGCAGAGCGGCCGTAGGGGTGCGCGTCTCGGTGGGAGGTGGGCATCGCAGACGTCAGTCGTCGAGCGGGCGGTACCGGATCCCGAAGGCGTCCAGGCGCGGCAGGTGGGCGCGCAGGCGCTCCTGGAACTCGTCCCAGCTCTGCTCGGGAGAGCCCCAGGCCCGCTCGGCGAAGGCGCACAGGCGCGGGAAGGCCATGTACTGGATGGCGCCGGCGTCGGGCAGGTACTCGGTCCACAGCTGGGCCTGCAGGCCCATCACCAGGCGCTCCTGGTCCGCGCTCATCTTCTTGGGCAGCAGGCGACCGGTGTACACGTCCTCGAGCGTGGACTTCCCGCCGATGGCGAGCGGCTCGTCGGCCGGGTCCGCCTGGTAGTGGTCGAAGTAGAGCAGGTCGGAGGTCGCCACGATCGTCTGGAAGCCGCGCGCGGTGGCCTCCGCGACGCCGGCGGGTCCGCGCCAGTTCATGATCACGGTGTCGTCGGGCAGATGGGTCTCCAGGACCTCGTCCCAGGCGATGGCGCGCTTGCCCTGCTCGGCGAGCACCTCGGAGGCGAAGGTCGTGAAGCGTCCCTGGATCTCCGAGACGCGGGTCAGGCCCCACTCGTTCATGCGGGCACGGGCCTGGGAGGAGCGCTCCCACTCGCCGGTGGGGCACTCGTCGCCGCCGATGTGCACGTAGGGGGCGGGGAAGATGCCGGCGACCTGCGTGAGCACGTCGCGCAGGAAGTCGAACACCTGGTCCGAGACGCCGAGCACGTGGTCGGAGATCCCCCACACCTCGCGCACGCCCACCTGCTGCTCGGGGAAGTTCCCCAGCTCCGGATAGGCGGCGACGGCGGCCTGCATGTGCCCGGGCAGGTCGATCTCGGGGACGATCATGATCCCGCGGCGCCGCGCGTACTCGACGAGGCCCTTGAGCTCCTCCTGGCTGTAGGAGCCGCCGTGGCGCACGCCGTCGAAGGTCCAGGACTCCTCGTCCCCGCTCATGTGGCCGACGAGCGTCTGCTCCCGCCACGCGCCGACCTCGGTCAGGCGCGGGTAGCCCTTGATCTCCACGCGCCATCCCTGGTCGTCGGTGAGATGGAGGTGCAGGACGTTCAGGCGGTGCAGGGCCATCCCGTCCAGGAGGGTCTCGATCTCCTCGACCGGGAGGAAGTGGCGCGAGACGTCCAGGTGCATGCCGCGCCAGGCGTGCTTCGGGCTGTCCGCGATGGTCACGCACGGGATCGACCCGTCGGCCCCGGTGACGATCTGGGCGAAGGTGTTGCGCCCGTCGGCCAGGGCCGCCTCGCTGCCGGCGCTCAGCGCCGCGCCCTGCGGGGAGATGGAGAGGGCGTACTCGGTCGCCGGCAGGTCCTCGCTGAGGCCGACGGACAGGCCCTCCCACGGGTCGGTCGTCTCCCACGTGCCCTCCGACCACACGACGGATCGGGGCAGCGGGACGAGTGCGATGGGGTCGGGCATCCGGATCTCCTGAGGGACGTGGGAGTTCGTGACCCGACCAGTCTGCCACGTGGATCACATCCCGCGGCACGAACCGGCCCGGACGCGGAGGAGCCCGGTCGGCGATGCCGACCGGGCTCCTCCACCATGTCGCCCTGCTCCTTCCCGGTGACGCTCTCGCGTCGAGCAGGCCGTCATGGTCCTCTGCGCGACTCCTGCCGTCTCAGCGGTAGGTGACGAACACGTGCGGGGCGTTCCAGATGGTGCGCTCGACGACCTGCTGGCGCGAGCCGGAGGCGTCGATGATGCCGTTGCCGCCGGTGAAGATCCCCATGTGGCCGTAGTCGTTGCCGGTGAAGGCCACGAGGTCGCCGGGCTTGGCCTGCGACTTGGGGATGATCCGCCCGCCGAAGGTGTAGCCCTTGGCGGTCTTGCGCGGCATGTTCATGCCGGCCTGGTTGTACGCGTGGTACACGAGGCCGGAGCAGTCCAGGCCGGAGGAGGGCGTGGAGCCGCCCCACTTGTAGCGGACCCCGAGCTGGGCGCGGGCCGCGGACACGATGGCGCTGCCGTTGACCGTGGTGCCCGAGCTCGCGCCGGTGCCGCCAGAGGGAATCGACACGCCGCTGTACAGGGCGTTCCAGGTCTTCGGACCGACCACTCCGTCCACGCCGATGCCGGCGGCGGACTGCAGGGAGCGGACGGCCGAGCCGGTGGCGGCGCCGAAGACGCCGTCGACCTTGAGATCGGCACCGCGGGCGTTGAGCCCGCTCTGCAGGGTCGACACGGCGGTGCCGCGGCTGCCGTGACGCAGCTTCGGCTGCGAGGAGGACGAGCCGGCCGCGGGAGCGGAGGACGAGCCGCCGGTCAGGGCGTTCCAGGTCTTCGGACCGACCACGCCGTCCACGCCGATGCCGGCCGCGGACTGACGATTCTTGACGGCCCGCAGGGTCGCGGAGCCGAACACGCCGTCGACCTTCAGGCTCGCGCCGTGGGCGTTCAGACGCTGCTGGAGGTAGGAGACGGCGCTGCCGCGGGAGCCGAGCCGCAGCTTCACCGAGGTGTACTGCGTGCTGGCGGGCGCGACGGCGGACACGGCCGCGGGGATCGCGGCGGCGGTCCCGGCGGACGGCGCGGCGGAGGCGGCGGCGGCCGCGGGCGCCTGCGCGGTGGCGGAGGTGCTGCCGGCGAGGGCGGCGGTCGCGGAGACGGCGCCGATCACGGCGGCCCCTCCCACGCCCTTGCCGACCGGGGCGGCGAGCCCTCGGTAGTCGATCACGGCACGACCGGGAGCCCGGTGCGTGGCGCGTGGAGCGGTGCGGAACATCGGTGGCGATCACTTTCTCCGTCGCCTCGCAGTCGATACGCCGCGGACCTGTGGGGAGACCGCGGAGCCTGCGCCCGTCACCCAGGGAAGCGGAGGAAGGAACCGGACCGGTGACGGGGAGGCGGCGGCCCGGTGGGAGCCGCCTCGGAAAGGGCGGCACCGCAGGTCACTGTAGGGGTGAGGACATGTATGACCACAGGTGCATTTGCTGTCGGGCGTGCACTTCTTTGCGAAGATTTTGCGAGTCGCGCCCGAAATGCCGCGTGTCCGATCCGAGAAATGAATTCCACCGTGATAACTACTCCATTGTCATTCACGTCGGCGGAATGCCCGGTATGTCCGAGTAAGGTGATGTCGCTGGTCGACCCGTCGGTCACCGCGCGACGGGGTGAAATGTCCGATCAGCCCGATGTGAGTCGCGAGCGGCCCGGGAGTGTCCTGACGGTCGTCGAAAGAAAGCGCGATAGACCCGACCGAGATTGGTCATTCGGCGATAAAGTAACGCCTCGAGGGTGGTGTGCGGAGCGGGATCATCGTCGTCGTCGATCCCGCGGGCGGCCGGCGGGCGGACCGCCGACCGACGCAGAAGGGGAGTCGTGAGATCGATGGATCTCGCGACTCCCCAGAGGGTCGGGGTGACAGGATTTGAACCTGCGACCTTGCCGTCCCGAACGGCACGCGCTACCAAGCTGCGCCACACCCCGGTAGAACCCGCTCGAGCGGGTCACCGAGGAGAAACTCTAGCAGGCTCCCGGCCGGTCAGCCGACGTCCGAGGGCCTCCGGGCCCGCAACGTGAGCAAGGTCGCCTCCGGCGGGGTCAGCAGACGGTAGTTCGAGTACGGGCTCGCGCCCATCCCCGCGCTGACGTTCATCGGCACGCCCTGCCAGTCGGAGAGTCCGCGGGCCTGCTGCCGAGGCAGGTCGCAGTTCGTGACCAGCGCGCCGATGCCGGGCAGGCGGAGCTGGCCGCCGTGGGTGTGCCCGGCGAGGATCAGCTCCGCGCCGTCGGCGACGAAGGCGTCGAGCACGCGGCGGTAGGGGGCGTGCGCGACGCCCACCTGGAGCACGTTGCCGTGCTCGGGCGTACGCGGGGCGGGAGAGGGCAGGGCGGGCATCCGGTCGCGCTCGAGATGGGGGTCGTCGACCCCGGCCAGGCGCACCTCCAGGCCGCCTAGCTCGATCGTGGCACGGGTGTTGGTCAGGTCCTTCCAGCCGTGCTCCGAGAGGCGTGCGGCGAGCTCCGCGGTGGGCAGCGTCGGCTCCCGGGGCGCGGTGAGCCCGGCGGGCCGCGGATCCGGCAGCAGGTACCGGGCGGGGTTCTTCGGCATCGGCTCGAACATGTCGTTCGAACCCATCACGAAGGCGCCGGGCCGGCGCAGCAGGGGCTCGATCGCCTGGGCGAGGGCCGGGACCGCGGCCGCGGAGGCGATGTTGTCGCCCGTGTCGATCACCAGGTGCGGGCGCAGGCTCTCGAGGTGCTCGAGGAAGGCGAGCTTGCGGTGCTGGTCCGGCAGCAGGTGGATGTCGCTGATGTGCAGCACACGTCGCGTGCGCGCGCCCGTCGGCAGGATCCGCAGCTCGGCCTCGCGCAGCGTGTACCGGTGGATCTCGACATGGCGTGCCCAGACGTGGGCGGCCCCGGCGAGCCCGAGGCCGACCCCGCCGAGCGCGCCGGCGGCCGCGAGCGCGGGCCTCACCTCACTCCTCACCGGAGGACTCGCGGATCACGACGGGACGGCCCTCGGGAAGCTCGGTGCCTGCCGGGGGATCGGTGTCGATCGCATGGCCGGCGCCGATCTCGCCGTGCGGCGCCTGCTCGATCCGCACGGAGTAGCCGGCCGCCTCGAGCGCGGCGCGGGCCTGCTCGATCGGCATGCCGCCGACGTCGGGCACCTTCCCCTTCTCGATCGCGTCGCCCGCGGCGCTGGCCGTCGGGGCCGGGGCGGCGGGGAAGGGTTCCGAGGGGAGGCCCTCATGGGCCCTGGTCATGTACTCCTGCCAGGTGGGCAGGGAGACCGTGTTCCCCCAGACGCTGCCGCTGCGGAGCATCTCCCCGTCGACGTCGAAGCCGCCGGGGCGGGTGTCGGTCGCCGGGTGGCCGAACCACACGGCGGTGGACATCTGGCGGGTGAAGCCGACGTACCAGGTGTGGAACTGGGACGTCGAGGTGCCGGTCTTGCCTCCTGCGGCGTGGCCGGGGATGGTCTTGCCCTTGCCGGTCGCGCGCGGGTCCTCGAGGTCCTGCTGGAGCACCCAGGCCATCGTGTCGGCGACCTCCTTCTCGACGGCCTGGTGGCACTCGGCGCCGGAGATCTCCATCGCCTCGCCGTTGCGGTCGACGACCTCGGTGATCGCCTGCGGCTTGCAGTAGGTGCCGCCGGCAGCGTACGTCGCGTAGGACGCGGCCATGTCCAGCGCGGAGATCTGCAGCTGGCCGAGCACGACGGCGGAAGGAGCGAGCTCCGTGCCGTAGAGCTCGGCCACGCTCGTCTCCCAGGTCGCCTTGTCGAAGGGGTTGTACCGGGCGGGGACGACGCCGATGTCGCGCGCCCCCTCCGCGATGCTGCACAGGTCGAGCTGACGGGACATGTTCGCGTAGCTGGTGTTGATCGAGAACTTGGTGGAGTTCAGCACCGACTCCATCGGTGCGATCGGCACGGAGACCGCGTTGTCCGGGTCGTATCCGCCCGCCTCGTACCAGCGACCCCTGTCCAGGCACTCCGCGGGGAAGGACTTCATCACCTCGCGTCGGGTGCTCACGCGGTCATCGATGCTGTGCCCGGTTTCGAGCCATTCCTGCAGCACGAAGGGCTTGAAGGTCGAGCCGACGGGGAAACCGTTGCCGCCGCCGAGGGCCTGCGGCACGTTGTAGTTGATCGCGGTCTCGCCGGGCTGGACGTCCTCGTGCGGGTTGAAGGTGCGGTTCTCCGCCATCGTGAGGATCTTGCCGGTGCCCGGCTCGACGGTGACGATCGAGTGGCCGAAGCCGTGCTGGGAGTCGCCGGGGACCTTGCGCTGGAGGATGTCCACCGCCGCGGCCTGCGTGTTCGGGTCCAGCGTGGTCCTGATCGTGAGCCCGCCGCCGTAGAGAAGCTTGCGCCGCTCCTCGTAGGTGGGGGCGAAGTTCGGGTCGTTCAGCAGGGAGCGCGTGACGTAGTCGCAGAAGAACCCGCTCGTGCCGGCGTCGGCGCAGCCGGCCCGCACGTTCTGGATCTGCAGCATCTCCTCGACGGGCTGGGAGGTGTACTGCTCGTACTCCTCCTCGGTCACGAAGCCCTCGCGCTTCATGTCCGCGAGCACCTCGTTGCGGCGCTTCTCGCCCGCCTCGGGGTGGGCGACCGGGTCGTACTGGTTCGGGCCGTTGGTGATGCCGGCCAGGAGGGCGGCCTCGCCGGGGTTGAGGTCCTTCGCGCTCTTGGAGAAGTAGTGGCGCGAGCCTGTCTCGACGCCGTACTGGGAGGGGCCGAACTGCGCAACGTTCAGGTAGGCGTTGAGGATCTCGTCCTTGCTCCACTGCTTCTCGAGCGAGATCGCGAGCTTCGCCTCGCGCAGCTTGCGGCCGTAGCTCTGCTCTGTCGCGGCGAGCTGGTCCTCCTGGTCGCCGCGCTGCACGGCGTCCATGAGCAGCGCGTTCTTCACGTACTGCTGGGTGAGGGTCGAGCCGCCCTGCGTCGCGCCGCCCGCGGCGTTCGAGGCGAAGGCGCGGACCAGGCCCTTGGGGTCCACGCCGCCGTGCTCGTAGAAGCGGCGGTCCTCGACCGCGATCACCGCGTTCTGCATGTGGGGCGAGATCTCCTCGATCGGCACCATGATGCGGTTCTCGGTGTAGAAGGTCGCCAGCAGCGACCCGTCGGCCGCCTCGATGCGGCTGGCCTCGTTCAGCGGTTCGACCTCGAGCTCGCTGGGGTAGGACTCGAAGAGGTCCACCCCGTCCTCGGCGACGGCGGAGGTCGCCGAGACCGCGGGGAGGAAGAACGCCGCGAGCAGGACGCCGGCGAGGGCCGAGACGGCGAGGAGCCCCAGCAGCAGGTAGACGGTCTGCGCCAGGGCGACGGGCAGGGAGCGTCCCGAGCTGGACGCGGGCGAGGTGCGGGCCATGGAACTACAGTACGGCGACCCTCCTCGGCGCGGCCATCCGGCAGGCCGCGCGCGCGGAATCTTCACGAAGCCGATGCCGCGCCGTGACCTGCCCCGCAGGGATGGGCTCGTGCGCTCCTTAGCACGGGCCGCGCCCCCCGTCGGGGAGGCCCGCGCGTTTTGCCATGTGGCGACCGTCTCCATACAGTGGGGCGAGGAACGGATCAAGGTCGATCCGGAAGACGGAAGGGGATGGAGAATGACCATCGGGGGAAGCGCCTTCACCGGCGACAGCAGCTGGGCCACCCGCGGCGCCTGCGTGACGATGGATCCCGACGGGTTCTTCGTGCAGGGCGCGGAGCAGCACGCCGTCAAGGCGGCCTGCGGCGCGTGCCCGGTGCGCACCGAGTGCCTGGCCGACGCGCTCGACAACCGCGTCGACTTCGGCGTGTGGGGCGGCATGACCGAGCGGGAGCGGCGACGCCTGCTGCGCCGCCACCCCCACGTCAGCGACTGGTCCGCGCTGCTGCGGCGTGCCGAGCAGCAGGCCGTCGGCGGCTGACCTCCTCGGACCGGGCTCCCCGGGTAGGCTCGTCCCCATGAGCGCACACACCCGCTGGGAGTACCTGACCGTCCCGCTGCTGATCCACGCGACCAAGCAGATCCTGGACAACTACGGCGACGAGGGCTGGGAGCTGGTCCAGGTCGTGCCGGGGCCGAACCCGGAGAACCTGGTCGCCTATCTCAAGCGCCCCCGGGGCGAGGGCTGAGCCGATGATCGACGCCGTCCCGGCGCGCAGCCCCCGCACCCGCGCCCGCCTCGCCGAGCTCGGGCATGCTCTGCCCGAGGTCGCGGCCCCGGTGGCCGCCTACGTGCCGGCCGTCCGGACCGGCTTCCACGTCCACACCTCCGGGCAGCTGCCCTTCGTGGACGGGGCGCTGCCGCGCACCGGCAAGGTCGGCGCCGAGGTCACGGCCGAGCAGGCCACCGAGCTCGCCGAGATCTGCTGCCTGGGCGCCCTCGCTGCCGTGGAGGCGCTCGTGGGCGACCTCGACCAGGTGGTCAGGATCGTGAAGGTGACCGGGTTCGTCGCCTCCGATCCCTCGTTCACGGGACAGCCCGCCGTGATCAACGGCGCGAGCACCCTGCTCGGCGAGGTCTTCGGCGAGGCCGGGAGCCATGCCCGCTCCGCCGTGGGCGTGGCCGTGCTGCCCCTTGACGCTCCGGTCGAGCTCGAGCTCGTCGTCGAGCTCTCCGCATCTCTCGACCCCACCGCCTGAGCGGGGCCGCGATGGACGAGCATCTCGGGCAGCGGGCTCCCGACGCCCCGGCGGTCGAGCTGATCGTGGTGCGGGCCGACAACCCCGGCCCCATGACGCTCACCGGCACCAACAGCCACGTGCTGCGCGACGATGACCAGGTGTGGGTGGTCGACCCCGGCCCGAAGGACCCCGAGCACCTCGCCGAGCTGCTGCTCACCTGCGGCGACGCCCGGCCGGAGGGCGTGCTGGTCACCCACCGGCACGCGGACCATGCTGCGGGCGCCGCGACCCTCGCCCGGCAGCTCACCGCCCGCAGCGGCCGGGAGGTGCCGCTGTGGGCGGCCGATCAGTCCGCCGTGCCCGGCTCGCGCCCGCTGCCCGCGACGCTGATCGGCGACAACGGGACCGTCGGACATGTCATCCACCTGCCCGGGCACACCTCCGACTCCGTCGGCCTGCTGGTGGAGGGCGGGCGGATGCTGACCGGCGACACGCTCCTGGGCGGCTCCTCGACGGTGATCGTGCCCGACCACGGCGGCTCGCTCACCGAGTACCTGCAGTCCCTCGCGATCCTCCACGCCCTCGCCGAGGACGGGCGGATCAGCGCGTTCTTCCCCGGACACGGGCCGTCCGTCGACTCCCCGCTGGAGGTGCTCGCCGTCCTCGAGGAGACGATCGCGCACCGCCGGCAGCGGATCGATCAGGTGCGGCGCGCCCGCACCGCTGGGGTGCTCACCCTCGACCGGCTGCTGCGCGTGGTCTACGGCCCGGACCTGCCCGAGCAGCTGCAGGACGCGGCCCGCTGGAACCTCCGCGCCACCCTCGACCACCTCGCCCGGGAGCGCTGACCCCGCGCTGCGTCGCTGCGCCGGATCGCCCCCGCGGCTGCGGACTCCGGGCGCGGCGCCGTCGTCCCGGGTGCCCCCGGGCGCTCGAACGGCCCTCCTCCCCGCGCGGGGAGGAGGGCCGTTCGAGCGCGGGCGCGGCGTCGGGCGTCTGCGCGAGATGCCCGGGCCCGTCTCAGCGGGCGCGGCGGCGCAGGCGCTCCACGTCGGCGATGAGGACGGCGCGGGCCTCGAGCCGGATCCAGCCGCGAGAGGCGAAGTCGGCCAGGGCCTTGTTCACCGTCTCGCGGGAGGCGCCGACCAGCTGGGCCAGCTCCTCCTGGGTCAGGCCGTGGGCGACCATCACGCCGTCGTCGGTCTGACGGCCGAAGCGCTGGGCGAGGTCGAGCACGTTCTTCGCCACGCGACCGGGCACATCGGCGAAGACCAGATCCGCGAGGGACTCGTTGGTCTTGCGCAGACGGCGCGCGAGCGACGCGAGCAGATGGCGGCCCACCTCCGGACGCTGCGCCAGGACGCGGTACAGGTCCTGCTGCGAGAGGGAGTACAGGGTCGACTCGGCCACGACCGTGGCCGTCGCGTTGCGCGGCGCGGGATCGAACAGGGAGAGCTCGCCGAGGGTCTCGCCCGGGCCGAGCACCGCGAGCAGGTTCTCCCGGCCGTCGCCCGAGGCGTGGCCGACCTTCACCTTGCCGGTGCCGATGATGAAGAGCCGGTCGCCCGGATCGCCCTCACGGAAGATGATGGCGCTGCGGTGGTAGTCCTCCTGCTTCATCGACGCCAGGACCGCCTGCTTGCCGTCCTCGTCGAGCGCGGCGAACAGCGGCGACGACCGTACGATGTTCTCGTCCACGGAACCTCCTGGATGTGGGGTCCCGATCTTCCGGGACCGTGCTGTACAACCTGTGGCGGACGCCACGTTCAGCGGTGGCGGCTGTCACATGATGGTCAAACACTATCGCGCTCGCGGCGACATGGCCCATCTCCGAGGAAGGGAGACGTCTCCGGCATGTCGAGCAGGTCGTCCCACCGCCCCGCCGCGGCCGCCTCCGGGGCCCCCGCCGACGCGGGTCTCGTCGCGGCCCGGCTCGAGCGCCTCCACCTCGGTGCGCGCACCGAGCTCGACCACCGCGACGCCTTCAAACTGCTGGTCGCGACCGTGCTCTCCGCGCAGACGACCGATGTGCGCGTCAACCAGGTCACCCCCGGACTGTTCTCCCGCTGGCCCGGCCCGACAGCTCTCGCCGAGGCCGACGAGGACGCGGTCACCGAGCAGGTGCGCCCGCTCGGGATGGGCGCGACCCGGGCGCGTCGGATCATCGGCCTCTCCCGTGCGCTGCTCGTGGACCACGACGGGGAGGTGCCCGACGACCAGGCCGCGCTCGAGCGGCTGCCCGGCGTCGGCCGGAAGACCGCGCACGTGGTCCGCGGGGCCTGGTTCGGCCACTCCCTGCTCGCCGTGGACACGCACGTGGGGCGGCTCTCGCGCCGGCTCGGCTGGACGACGGCCACCGACCCGCGAACGGTCGAGGAGGACGTCCTGGCGCGGGTGGAGGCCGACGGCACGGGCGCCGACGCCGAGGACCTCACGATGCTCGGGCTGCGCCTGATCCTCCACGGCCGCCGCGTCTGCACGGCGCGGGCGCCCCGCTGCGGGGAGTGCGTGCTGGCCGACCTCTGCCCGAGCGCGGGGGAGGCGGCATGAGCACGGCCGTCCCGTCGGCCGAGGGGCTCCCCGACGGGGCCGGCTTCCTCGCCCCGCTCGCCGAGCGGGCCCGGCGCGGGGACGTGCTCGTCGACCGTCGGGACGGACGCGGCTCCCCTCCGATGCCGACCGACGGAGGGCGGCGCAGCGCCGTGCTCATTCACATCGCCGGCACGGATCTGGCCGACGCCCGGCTCGTCCTCGAGGAGCGCGGCCACCGCCTGCGCTCCCAGCCCGGCCAGTTCTCCCTGCCCGGAGGGAAGCGCGACCCCGGCGACCGCGACGACGTGCACACCGCGCTGCGGGAGGCGCAGGAGGAGACGGGGCTGGACCCCGCCGACGCGCACGTGCTCGGCGCCTTCGCCCCGATCCCGATGCCCTGGCGGGGGCAGCTCGTGATCCCGGTGCTGAGCTGGTCCGCCGAGGTCCCGCCGCTCGGGGTGCAGGACCCGGTCGAGGTCGAGCGCCTGGTGTGGGCGCCGTTGACCGGGAGCGACTCCCTCGACGACGCCGCGCTGCGCCGACGCGGCCGGCTGAACGGGCACGACGTCGGCCCCGTCTTCGAGCTGCCCGAGGACGCCTTCATCTGGGGCTTCACCGCGATGATCCTCGAGCAGGTCCTCGCCGGGCTCGGCCTCGAGCCCGTCCCGGCCGACGCCCCGACCCGCGAGATCCCGCCCGAGCGCCGGCGCTGAGCGGGGGCAGTGCCGTCCCGTCGTGCAGCGTGCTGCGCTGCGCCGTCGGCCTGTCGGGCCCTGCCCGCGCCGTCCTGTCGTTCCCTGCGGTGGCCGTCGTCACCTCGCAGGAACCCGCTCGCCGCCGCCGGCCTGCTCGCGATAGCATGGAGTGTTGCCGGACCCGCTCCGGCAGCCTCCCGGGTGGAGGCGGCCGGCACGTCGGCCCGCACGCGCCCGGGATCCGAGAATCGCCCCACGACGACCACCAGATGAGGAATGGGATCCAGGTGCCACGAGGCAAGGTGAAGTTCTACGACGCCGAGAAGGGCTTCGGCTTCATCCTCGACGACGAGGACGGTCAGAGCGTGTACGTGCACGCCACCACCCTGCCCAAGGGGGTCACGACCCTCCGCCCCGGCGCCCGCGTCGAGTTCGACATGGTCGACGGCCGCCGCGGCCCGCAGGTGCTCTCCCTGCAGCTGCTCGAGCCCGCGCCGTCGGTCGCCCGCGCCCGCCGCCAGAAGCCCGAGGACCTCGCCGTCATGGTCGAGGACCTGATCCGGCTCCTCGACGACGCCGGCACCGGGCTGCGCCACGGCCGCTACCCCGATCGCGGCCACTCCCAGAAGATCGCCACCGTGCTGCGAGCCGTCGCCGACAACTTCGAGGCCTGAGATGACGTCCCCGACCACCGCCCCCCGCCGTCCCCGCACCGCACGTCCGAAGCTCGACGCGGTCGCAGCGGCTGCCGTCGAGCTCGCCCGCGAGGCGCTCGAGGACGTCACCGAGCCCGGACAGGTCGGTGAACACCTCCGCGTCGAGGCGACGGGGGAGCGGCTGGTCACGCACGTCTTCGAGTGCACCATGCCCGGCTACCGCGGCTGGTCCTGGGTGGTCGTGCTGGCCCGCGCCTCCCGTGCGAAGGCCGCGACCGTCGCCGAGACCGCGCTGCTGCCGGGCGAGGACGCGATCCTCGCCCCCGCCTGGGAGCCGTGGTCCGAGCGTCTGAAGCCTGAGGACGTCGGCGCCGACGACCTGCTGCCCTACCGGGAGCAGGACGAGCGGCTCGAGCAGGGCTACGAGGCCACCGGCGACGAGGACGAGGACCGCGTCGCCCTCTGGGAGCTGGGGCTCGGCCGCCCCCGCGTGCTCTCGCAGGAGGGCCGCGGCGAGGCCGCCGAGCGCTGGCAGGCCGGCGAGTTCGGCCCCCGTCAGACCTCCTCCCGCGGGCGCAAGGGCACCGTCCCCGCGAGCTGCACCAGCTGCGGATTCCTGATGAAGCTTTCCGGCTCGCTGCGCTCCGAGTTCGGCGTGTGCACCAACGAGTGGTCCCCGGCCGACGGCCGCGTGGTCCACCTCGGCTACGGCTGCGGCGCCCACTCCGAGACCGGGCAGGACGACGGCGAGCCCGAGATCCCCCGCGGCGCGGGCGTGATCGTCGACGAGCTCGACGTCGAGGTCGTCGACGACGAGAAGGCCGCGGCGGACGCGACCGCACCGGCCGGCGGCACTGCGGCTGAGAGGTCCCAGGCCGAGGACGCCGTCCAGGCCGGGGGCTCGCACGCCGAGAGCAGCTCCGCCCCGGCGGACGTCGCACTCGTCGAGCCGGTCGCCGAGCCCGCGCCAGCTGATGCCGAGCCGGAGCAGGCCTCGCAGGAGCAGGCCCCGACGGAGCACCCGGCCCTGTCCTTCGACATCCCCGAGGCGGACTCTCCCGAGGACTGATCCCCGGCCTCGGGCCGGCGGACCGCTCTCCGCAGCTCACGTGCGCTCCTGTTCCAGGACCGGAACAGGGGCGCACGTGACGTCGCGGTGACCTCCAGGCGAGGGCGCGGGGCGGATCCGGCCCGGTGCCCGGCGGGGTCAGCGCTGGGAGACGGCGATCCGGGAGAGCAGCGCCTCGACCGCGAGCAGCGGCGGCACGTTCCCCGCGATCCGTTGACGGGCCTCCTGCACGGCCTCGAGCAGAGCGAGGGTGGAGCGGCCCGTGCCGTGCGCGGCGGCCTGCTCGATCTCGCCCGTCACGTCGACGTTCACCAGCTCCGAGCCGGTGGCCAGCTGGCGGCTCAGCACGTCGCGCAGCACCGAGTGGGCGTCCAGCAGGTACCGGTCCAGCACGTCACGGACCAGACGGGTCTGGCGCCGCTTGGCGTCCTCCTCGAGCTGGCGCATCTGGGAGCGGAGCGAGGGCGGCACCTTCCCGTCGTCGATCCCGGCCGAGCGCAGGAAGCGCTCCTTCTCCTCGAGCGCGACCTGGTCCGCGTGCTCCTTGGCCTCGGCGGTCGCCCGCTCGACGAGGGCCTGGGCGGCGAGCACGGCGCCGCCGGCGGTGCGCAGGGCCAGCAGCGTGCGCGCCGACTCCACCCGCGCGCCGAGCGCCCCCTCCTGCGTCGCGTAGCGCAGCGCGAGACCGATGTGGCCCTGTGCGGCGCGCGCCGCACGCAGTGCCAGCTGGTCCTCGATCCCGTCGCGGCGGCGCAGCAGCTCCGCGACCATGTCGGAGTCCGGGACCGTGAGGGTCACCAGGCGGCAGCGGGAGCGGATGGTGGGGGCGAGGTCCTCGGCCGAGGGGGCGCACAGCATCCACACCGTCGACGGCGGCGGCTCCTCGATCGACTTCAGCAGCACGTTGAAGGTGCCCGCGGTCATGCGGTCCGCGTCCTCGACGATCAGCACCCGGTGCCGGCCGGTGGCCGGGGCGCGCTGCGCGGTCATCACCAGCGAGCGCACCTCCTCCTTCGCGACGGAGAGCTTGTCGGTGGCGACGACGGTGACATCGGGATGCGTTCCCGCGAGGGTGGTGCGGCAGGCCGGGCACTGCCCGCAGCCGGTGCCCTGCTCGCACTGCAGGGTCGCGGCGAAGGCCCGGGCCGCGGTGGAGCGGCCGGAGCCGGGAGGGCCCGTGATCAGCCAGGCCTGGGCGAGGGACCCCTCCGGGGAGGCGGCGCGGCGGAACTGCGCGACCGCCGCGTCCTGGCCCACGACGTCGGCCCACACCCCGGGCGCGTGCGGCGCCCCGGCTGCCTGCGCGGCCGCGGTCACTGCTCGTCCCGGTGCCGGGGCGGGGGCGCCGGCTCGAAGGTCGGGTCGAACAGGCTCAGCACCTCGGCGACGGAGGCGAGCACCTGCGCATGGACCTCCTCGCGCGGGCGGGTCCCGTCGACCACGGCGTAGCGCTCGGGATCCGCGCGGGCGAGCTCGAGGAACTCCTCGCGCACCGCCTCGTGGAACTCCAGGCCCGCGCTCTCCAGACGGTCCCTGCCCTCGGAACCGCGGCGCTCGTCCAGGGCGCTGGTGGGCACGTCGAGCAGGATCGTGCGATGGGGCAGCAGCCCGTCGACCGCCCACAGCGACAGCCCCGCGATCTCCTCCGGCGAGAGCTCGCGCCCGGCGCCCTGGTAGGCGACGGAGGAGTCGAGGTATCGGTCCCCGAGCACGAGCCCGCCGCGAGCCAGATGGGGGCGGACGACGGTCGCGATGTGGTGCGCGCGATCCGCCGCGTACAGGAGCGCCTCCGCGCGGGGCTCGACGTGCTCCCCGTGCAGCAGCAGCTCGCGGATGCTCTCGCCGAGCGGCGTGCCGCCCGGCTCCCGGGTGGTGAGGATGAGGTCCTCGGCGACGGAGCGCTCGGTGACCAGGTGGTCCCGCAGCATCCTCATCTGGGTGGACTTCCCGGCGCCGTCCCCTCCTTCGAAGGAGATGAACACGCCGCGGCGGGGCGGGTGCGTCGCGGGGACGCGCAGGGAGGTGCTGTGCAGCGACGGTGCGTGGCGTGCCGCGGCCTGCAGGGCGTCCTCGTGCGGCGCGGGAGCGGGCTCGGTGCGGCTCATGCGCTCTCCTCCCCGGGGTAGACGACGCCGAGCTCGGCGCGGACGGCGTCCATCGTCCCCATCACCGACAGAGTGTCCGACCAGCTCATCAGCGGGGACTCGAGCTCGCCGGCGGTGATCCGGCGGGCGGCCTCCGCGATCTCGTAGGCCATCCCGTCGCCGGGCGCGCCAGGATGCTCGAAGGACGCGGAACGGCCGTCGAGCAGCTCGACGGTGAGCGTGCCCGGGGCGTAGAACGGACCGGTCAGGCGGGCCGTGCCCGCGGTGCCCGCGACGACCGCCTCGGCCGGGGTGCGGGTGCGCAGCGTCGTGCCGAGCCGCGCGAACCCGCCGCGCGCGCCCCGGGCGAGCAGGCCGAGCGTCGCGTCGACGCCGGTGGGGGTCAGCTCCCCGCGCACGACGGGGTCCTCGAGATCGCCGAGCACCATCTGCGCGAAGGAGATCGGGTAGACGCCGAGGTCCAGCAGCGCCCCGCCGCCGAGCTCGGGGGCGTTCATGCGGTGGGAGGGGTCGGTGGGCATGGCCTGGCCGTGGTCGGCTGCGACCTCGACGATCTCGCCGAGCAGGTCGGCCTCCATCACGCGGCGCAGCAGGTCGTACTGCGGCAGGAAGCGCGCCCACATCGCCTCCATGGCGAACACGCCCCGCTCCCGGGCGAGGTCGAGCAGGTCGCGGGCCTGCGCGGTGTTCAGGGTGAACGCCTTCTCCACCAGCACCGGCACGCCTGCCTCGAGCACCGGGCGGGCCAGCTCGTGGTGCTGGGCGTGCGGGGAGGCGATGTACACCGCGTCGATGCCGCCCGCGGCGAGCATGCCCTCGACGCTGTCGAAGGAGCGCTCCGCACCGTGCTCGGCCGCGAAGGCCGCGGCCCGCTCTGCGGAGCGGGAGACGACCGAGACGATGCGCGAGGCCGTCGCCCGATGGGCGGTGTCGGTGAACTGGCCGGCGATGTGGCCGGGGGAGACCACGCCCCAGCGCAGACTCGGCGCCGAGGCCGGATCGGGGACGGCGGACTCGGGCAGGACCAGGGCGGGCTCGTCGACGCCGCTGGTCTCGTCGGTCTGGCTCATGGGGTCCAATCTATCGGTCCGGCCGACAGGCCGGGGTCGGGCTGTGGACGCGGCCGCCCGTGCCGTCGGTGCCGGTGCGGGACGGGAGCGGTGGAGGTGGTCCGCGGCGCCGATCCGGCTGACCAGTGCCCGGACGTCCGGTGTGAGTAGGATCACCGCGCCCCTGGGAGTACTCTGACCACGACACCAGGTGTCACCGTGCGAACAAAGGAGTCTCGACATGAACACCACCCCTGCGCGCCCGCTTCCCCGCCGTCGCTCCGTCCTCGCCGTCGGCGGTGTGGCCACGGCGGCCGCCGCCCTCGCGGCCTGCTCCTCCGATTCCGGGGGCGGTGACGGCGGCAGCGACGGCGGCACCGGCGCCTCCGCCGCCGACTTCGAGGAGCGCGGCCCGATCACCCTGGCCAAGGGCAAGGACACGACCGGAAAGCTCGCCGAGTTCCTCGAGTCCTGGAACAGCGAGCATCCTGACGAGGAGGTCACACTCATCGAGCTGCCCGAGTCCGCCGACGAGCAGCGCCAGCAGATGCTCAACAACGCCCAGGCGAAGTCCGACGCCTACACGGTGCTGGGCCTCGACGTGGTGTGGACCGCCGAGTTCGCCGCCAATCAGTGGGTCGTCGAGCTGCCCCAGGACGGCTTCCCCCTGGACGAGCTGATCCCCTCCACCGTCGTCACCGGCACCTACTTCGACAAGCTCTACGGCGTCCCCTTCACCACCAACGCCCAGCTGCTGTTCTCCCGCACCGACCTGCTGGAGAAGGCCGGGCTGGACGGGCCGCCGGAGACCTTCGAGGAGATGTACGCCGCGATCGAGACGCTGCAGGAGGACGACCCGGAGCTGCTCGGCTTCGGCTCCCAGTACTCGAAGTACGAGGGGCTGACGGTGCAGACCTCGAGCCTGGTCGCCTCCGCCGGCGGGGAGCTCTTCGACGACCAGGGCGAGCCGCACGCCGACTCGTCCGAGGCGATCATGGGCCTGCAGGCGGTCCGCGACGGCTTCGACAAGGGATACATCCCCCAGGAGGCGCTGACCTACAAGGAGGAGGAGTCCCGGCAGGCCTACCAGGATGGCCGGCTCGCGTTCCTGCAGAACTGGCCCTATGTCTGGGCGCTCGGCCAGGCCGAGGACGGCTCCTCGAAGGTCAACGGGAAGATGGTCGCGAGCCTCGTGCCCGGATTTGACGGCCCGGGAAGCACCACCCTGGGCGGCCTGAACCTCGCCATCAGCGCCTTCGCGAAGAACAAGGGCACTGCGGTGGACTTCATCGCCTTCATGGTCGACGCGGCCCAGCAGAAGGACTGGGGCCTGGCGACCTCGCAGGCCCCCGCCAATGCCGGGGTCTACGAGGACCAGGAGATGCTCGATGCCTTCCCGTTCCTGCCCCAGCTCAAGGAGGCGATCGACCAGGGCAGCAGCCGGCCGGCGGTGGTGAACTACGGCGACGTCACCCAGGCGATCCAGGAAGCGGCCTACGGCTGCCTCTCCGGGGAGACCGAGGCGGAGGCGGCGATGACGCAGCTGCAGACGCAGCTGGGCGAGCTCGCGGAGGGATGACCGTCGTGGCCGTCCCTCGGCGCAGGGTGGGCGGGGGCGAGAGCAGGATGGCGTACCTCCTGCTCCTGCCCACCCTGGTGCTGCTCGCCCTCGTCGTCGGCTTCCCGCTGGTGCTCTCCGCCTGGCAGTCGCTGATGCAGACCGGGAAGGGCATCGACCCCACCACCGGGCTGATCCAGCAGGGCGACACCTTCGTGGGGCTGGAGAACTACGCCCAGGCGTTCACCGGCGCGGGCGCCGGTGCCGGGTTCTGGAACGCCTTCTGGAACACGACGCTGTTCACCGTGGTCGGGGTGAGCATCGAGACCGTCCTCGGCGTCGCGATGGCGCTGATCATGGCCAAGGGGCTGCGGGCCACCGGTCTCGTGCGCGCCTCGATCCTTGTGCCCTGGGCGATCCCCACCGTCGTCTCGGCACTGATGTGGCAGCTGATTTTCGACGCGAACGGCATCGCCAACCGCCTCATCGGCTACCAGGTGCTGTGGACCACCGAGGGCTGGCAGGCCAAGGCCGCCGTGCTGATCGCCGACATCTGGAAGACCGCGCCCTACATCGGGCTGCTCACCCTCGCCGGGCTGCAGACCATCGACCGGCAGGTCTACGAGGCGGCGACCGTCGACGGCGCGAACCGCTGGCAGACCTTCTGGAGGATCACGCTGCCGCTGGTGCGACCCGTGCTCGTGGTCGCGGTGCTGTTCCGGCTGCTGGACGCGATGCGCATGTTCGACCTGCCCTACGTGCTGCTGGGGCGCCTGCGCTCCGGCCAGACCCTGTCCATGCTCGCCACCGATGCGGCCTCCAAGACCGACTTCGGCATGGCCTCGGCCTACTCGATGGTCCTGTTCGCCTACATCTGCCTGGTCGCCTTCCTCTTCGTGAAGCTGCTGGGCGCCGACGTGATCGGGGACAGGGACCGCCCCGCCCGGAGCCGCCGCACCGCCCGCCGGCTCCGCCCCACCAGCGAAGGGAGTCTGCCATGAGCGCCGCGACCGGCGAGGTCCGCACCCGCACCGGCGAGGTGCTGCGGCCGAAGAAACCCCGGGGCCGCACCGTCGGCACCGTGATCGTCGGCCTCGGGATCGCCTTCATTCTGGTGTACTGCCTGGCCCCGTTCTACTGGATGATCGTCTCCGCGCTGCGCCGGCCCTCCGAGGGCCGCTCCACGGAGCTGATCCCGAACCCGATCAGCGTCGAGAACTTCGCCGCGGTCTTCGATCCGTCCAACCATTTCGCCCGGGCGCTGCTGAACTCCCTGATCGTCGCCGGCGGCACCACGCTGCTGGTGCTCGTGCTGGGCGTGTTCGGCGCCTACGCCCTGGCCCGGCTGGACTTCCGCGGCAAGGTGGCGGTGATGTTCCTGATCGTGGCGACCTCGATGTTCCCGGTCGTCACGCTCGTGGTGCCGCTGCTGAAGCTGTTCAGCGGCGGCTACGACTGGTTCCCGGTGAACTGGATCAACACCTATCAGGCGATGATCCTGCCGACGATCTCCTTCGCGCTGCCGCTCGCGGTGTGGAACCTCAACGCGTTCTTCCGGCAGCTGCCGGTCGAGCTCGAGCAGGCGGCGATGGTCGACGGGACCACGCGCTTCGGCGCCTTCGCGCGGGTGATCCTCCCGCTCGCGGCGCCGGGCGTGTTCACCACTGCGATCATCACCTTCATCGCGGCGTGGAACGAATTTCTCATCGCGCTGACCATGGTGAACAGCCCGCTGATGCAGACCGCGAACGTCGCGATCTCGAAGTTCACCGGCAGTTCGCAGTTCGACACCCCCTACGGCACGAAGATGGCCGCCGGGGTGATCGTGACGGTGCCGCTGATCATCATGGTGCTGGTCTTCCAGCGCCGCATCATCGGCGGCCTCGCCGCCGGGTCGGTGAAGTGACGGGCTGAGCGCCGACGGGCGCTCGCGCTGGCCCTCGGCGCCCGGACAGCGCGGCGGCCCCGCTCCGGGGAGCGGGGCCGCCGGCGTCGGTCACTTCTTCGCGGAGGTGCTCTTCTTCCGCGTGGTCGTGGTGCGGCGGGCGGCGGGCTTCTTCGCCGGTCCCTTCGCGCGCTTCTCCGCGAGCTTCTCGATCGCGACCTGCTCCGTGATCTCCTCGACCTTCTCCGTCGCGCGCAGCGAGACGTTGGTGGTGCCGTCGGTGATGTACGGGCCGAAACGGCCGTCCTTGATGACGATCGGCTTCTCCGAGGTCGGGTCGGTGCCGAGCTCCTTCAGCGGGGGCTTCGCCGCGGCGCGGCCGCGGGTCTTGGGCTGGGCGTAGATCTTCTCGGCCTCCTCGAGGGTGATCGAGAAGATCTGATCCTCCGTCTCCAGCGAGCGGGAGTCGGTGCCCTTCTTCAGGTACGGGCCGTAGCGGCCGTTCTGGGCGGTGATCTCGGTGCCGTCCGCGGCGGTGCCGACCACGCGCGGCAGGCTCAGCAGCTTCAGCGCGTCCTCGAGCGTGACGGTCGAGAGGTCCATCGACTTCAGCAGCGAGCCGGTGCGGGGCTTCGGCTGCTTCGACTTCGGGACCTTCTTGCCGTCGGTCTCCTCCGGCTCGGGAAGCACCTCGGTGACATAGGGGCCGTAGCGGCCGTCCTTGGCGATGATCTCGTGGCCGGTGTCGGGATCGGTGCCGAGCACGCGCCCGTCGTCCTTGGCGCGCTCGAGCATCTCCTTCGCCTTCTCGACGGTGAGCTCGTCGGGTGCGACCTCGTCGGAGACGTTCGCGCGGCGCGGGTCCGCGCCCTCGACGACGTTCCCCTCCTCGTCGGTCGGGTACTGCTCGACGTAGGCGCCGTAGCGGCCCACGCGCAGGGTGATCCCCTCACCGATGTCGATCGAGTTGATGGCGCGGGCGTCGATCTCGCCGAGGTCGTCGACCATGGGCTTCAGCCCGATGGGGGCATCGCCCGAGCCGTCGGAGAGGTAGAAGTCGCGCAGGTAGTCCGCGCGTCCCAGCTCGCCGCGGGCCATGCGGTCAAGCTGCGCCTCCATCTGGGCGGTGAAGTCGTAGTCGATGAACGGCCCGAAGTGCTCCTCCAGCAGGCGCACCACCGCGAAGGCGGTCCAGCTCGGCACCAGCGCGGTGCCGCGGCGCAGCACGTAGCCGCGGTCCTGGATCGTCGCGACGGTGGAGGCGTAGGTCGAGGGGCGGCCGATGCCGCGGTCCTCGAGCGCGCGGACAAGGGAGGCCTCGGTGTACCGCGGGGGCGGGGTGGTGGTGTGCCCGTCGGGGACCAGCTCACGGGTGGGGAGGGTCTGGCCCTCCTCCATCTGCGGCAGGCGCTTGTCGTCGCCCTTGTCGTCGTCGCCGTAGCGGGAGGCGTCGCGCCCCTCCTCGTAGGCGGCGAGGAAGCCGCGGAAGGTGATCACGGTGCCGGCGGCGCGGAAGGTCGCGCTGCGGCCCTCGTTCTCGACCTTCAGCTCGACGGTGGAGGTGGTGCCCTTCGCGTCGGCCATCTGCGAGGCGACGGTGCGCTTCCAGATCAGCTCGTAGAGGCGGAACTCGTCGCCGGAGAGCTGCCCGGCGACGTCCGCCGGGGTGCGGAAGTGGTCGCCGGCGGGCCGGATCGCCTCGTGCGCCTCCTGCGCGGACTGCGACTTGTTCGTGTAGACGCGGGGCTTGTCCGGCACGAACTGGGAGCCGTAGAGCTCGGAGGCCTGGGCGCGGGAGGCGCGGATCGCTTCGCCCGAGAGCGTCACCGAGTCGGTGCGCATGTAGGTGATGTAGCCGTTCTCGTACAGCGACTGCGCCACCCGCATGGCCTGGCGCGCGCCGAGGCGCAGCTTGCGGCTGGCCTCCTGCTGCAGCGAGGAGGTGGTGAAGGGGGCGGCGGGCCGGCGCGTGTACGGCTTGGACTCGAGCGAAGTGACGGTCGCCGGGGTGGAGCCGAGCACCTGCACGAGCTCGCGGGCGGAGGCCTCGGTGAGGATCGTCGCGCTCTTCGAGCGGGGCTTGAGGGTGCCGTCGTCGGCGAAGTCGCTGCCGGTGGCGACGCGGGCGCCGTCGACGGTCTGGACCTTCGCGGTGAACTGCTCGGCGTCGGGGCCGAAGGTGCCGGTCACGTCCCAGTAGTCGGAGGCGACGAAGGCCATCCGCTCCCGCTCCCGCTCGACCACGAGGCGGGTCGCGACGGACTGCACGCGCCCGGCCGACAGCGACGGCTTGATCTTGCGCCACAGCACGGGGGAGAGCTCGAAGCCGACCAGGCGGTCCAGGATGCGGCGGGTCTCCTGCGCGTCGACGAGGTGCACGTCGAGGTCGCGGGTGTTCTCCAGCGCGCCTTGGATCGCGTCCTTGGTGATCTCGTGGAACACCATGCGCTTGACGGGCGTGGACTTCTTGGGCTTGAGGGTCTCCAGCAGGTGCCAGGCGATCGCCTCGCCCTCGCGGTCCTCATCGGTGGCGAGGTAGAGGGTGTCGGCGTCCTTGAGGGACTTCTTCAGCTCGGCGACGGTCTTCTTCTTGTCGGGGCTGACGATGTAGTACGGGTCGAAGCCGCCCTCGACGTCGACGCCGAACTTCCCGTACGGCCCCTTCTTCATCTCGGCGGGCAGGTCTCGGGGCACGGGGATGTCGCGGATGTGGCCCACCGACGCCTTGACGTCGTACTCATCGCCCAGATATCGGGCGATGGTCCGTGCCTTCGCCGGGGACTCGACGATCACCAGATGCCGTCCGCCTGTCACGTCGCCTGCGTCCTTCCTCGCCGCGTCGCTCGCGGCCGTACGTCACGCCCCGTCGCGGGGTCGCATCTCCGCCGCGCGCTGACTCGGTGCGCGGCGATTGCTCACGGTACACGCTCCGCCGGAGGTGTCCGCAGAACGCTCGGCGTGCGCAGCACCAGGACCAGCGCCACCCAGGCGGCGGTCGCGCCGGCGATCACGGCGCCGGTGGCGCGGAAGGCCGCGAGCTGCGAGGCCCGGTCGGCGAGGTCCAGCGGGAGGGGGAGGCCGGCGATGCCCGCGGCGCCGGCGACCAGGCCGACAACGCCGATCGCGCCGAGCACGAGGGCGCAGGCCAGCTCGGCCCGCGGCAGGCGCGGCACGTCCTGGCGGAGGGCGCGTCTGCGACGTCGCCGCCCCCGGCCGGCGTGCGCGGCGGCGCGGCGCAGCCGCCGCCTCGTGTGCAGCCCGTCCACCCCGAGCACGAGGAAGGTCCAGGCGGCGCTGACCGCGATCGCACCGATCACGTCGCTGGGCCGGTGCCATCCGGTGACGAGGGTGCCGATGCCGGCGGCGCCGCTCCACAGCAGGCCGAGCGGGGCGACCAGCGGCCGGGCCCGTCCGGCGACGAGCACGAGCGCGATCATCGTCGTCGCCGCGAGGGTGGAGTGGCCGGAGGGGAAGGAGTTCGTGGTCGGTTCGATGCCGGGGCCCAGCACCTCGCGGCTGACCAGCAGGTGCTTGATCACCTGGGTGGTGAGGTTCGCGCCGAGCACGAGCGAGGCCAGCGGCAGCAGCAGCGCGGGGCGGCGTCGCAGCAGCGCGATCACGGCGGTGAGCGCGAGCAGGGCGATGATCACCGGCATGCTCACCGTCTCCACCGCGAGCTCCGTGATCCGCGAGAGGAGGCCGTCGTGGTTCCGGGAGCCGGAGAGGGTCAGCTGGTCCAGCCGCTGACCGCTCGCGGTGCCGACCGCGCCGCGGGCCATCAGCACCACCGCCGCGCCGCACACAGCGGCGACCAGCAGCGACAGCAGCGGCCGGGCGAGGCCGACGGGGGAGGGCGGTGCGGGCTCCGCCGCGGGGAGGGCCTCGGGCGCCGTCACAGGGTCACCATCCCCGTCAGCGCGAGCTCGCGCACGGCGGGCAGGACCCGGGCGCGGGTCTCCTCGACGTCGGCGTCGGTGAGGGCGCAGACCGCGGCGACCACCTGGCCGAGGGTGAGCGTCCCGTCGAGCGCGCCGACGGTCGCGGCGAGCGCCTGGTCCGCGGGGACGGTGCGGGCGAGGCCCGCCCCCTGCACCAGCTCGATGAGGAGCGGGTCCCACTGGCCGGGGGTGAGGTGACGGCGCTCCACGACGTCTTCGGCGCGGACGGGGCGGGTCGCGGCGAGCGCCTCGTCGTCCAGCGCGGAGAGACGGTCGAGCGCGGTGAGGGAGGCGGCCAGGTGCTCCGAGAGGGTGCCGCTGCCGGTGCCGGTCGCGAGCTCGGTGCGCAGCAGGCCGCGTCGGCCGGCGTCGGGGCGGCGCAGCAGCAGGTAGCCGAAGCCGATGCCCTCGACCGCGCGGGAGGCGAAGTCCTCCAGCCAGGCGTCGATCAGCGCGTCCCAGCGGTGATCGCGCGGCGTGATCCCGCCGTCGCGGGCCCAGGTCCCGGCGTACTCGGCGGGGTCCTCCCGGTCGCGCTGCAGCACCCAGGCGTCGACCCCGTCGGTGAGGGCGGGCTCGAGCCATGCCCGCGGATGCGCGAAGCCGTCCTCCTCGTCGGTGATCTCCCAGTTGCCGAGCATGACGGCGCTCGCGCCCGGGGCGAGGTGCGCGGGGAGCTGTGCGAGCAGCTCGGCGAGCAGGGTATCGCCGGCGCGGCCCCCGTCGCGGTAAGTCCAGGGGTCGTGCTCGTCGTCGTCCGCGCGGGGCGTGATCACGAAGGGCGGGTTGGAGACGACGAGGTCGAAGACCTCCCCGACGACGGGCTCGAGGAGGGAGCCGCGGCGCAGGTCGAGCTCGATCCCGTTCAGCGCCGCGTTGAAGGCGGCGAAGGCGAGGGCGCGCTCGGAGAGGTCGGTGGCCACGACGTGCTCGGCGTGGCGGGAGGCGTGCATCGCCTGGATCCCGCCGCCGCAGCCGAGGTCGAGCACCCGGCCGACCGGAGTGCGGGGCGTGATCCGGGCCAGGGTGAGGGAGGCGCCGCCCACGCCGAGGACGTGCTCGGGGGAGAGCGGGGCGCCGGTCGCGAGCTCGGAGAGGTCCGAGGCGATCCACCAGTGGACGGGGCCGGCATCGTCCTCGGCGGCGTAGGGCGCAAGATCCACGAGGGCGCGGACGGAGGGAGCGCCGGCCGCGGGCCCGTCGGCCGTGTGCCCATCGTGCCCGTCGGCCGTGGGCCGGTCGCCGGCGGGGCGGTCGGCGGGGGCGAGCAGGCCGAGCCGCTGCGCGCCCTCGAGGCCGAGGGTGGGCAGCGCCGCGGCGACCCTGGCCCCCGGCAGGGTCTCGCCGAGCACGAACAGGGCCAGGAGCGTCGTGGCCGGATCGGTGCTCTCGGCGAGCCGGCGACGGGCCGGCGCCGGGTCCTCGCGACGCAGCGCGGCGGAGGCGACGGCGCCGAGGACCTCCTCGAGGTGCTCGGTGACGTAGCGGGATTCGCGCAGGTCCGTGCCGAGGGCCTCGATCTCCGGGGTCAGGACGGTCGGGGCGGCGGCCGGTGCGTGCTCCGGGGTGGTGGCGGGCATGGCTACGATTGTGCCCCAGCGCGCCCGGACGATTCCGGGGAGGACGTGCGGAGAATGCGCAGACCCTGTGGGGACGCGGGAGGACGGTGAGGGATGCGGGCAGGCAGGGCCTCGGAGCTGCTCGCCGACCTCAGCGCACCGCTGATCCGCCACGGCTGCCTCACCCACGTCGAGCGGCGGCCCGCCCGCGAGGGCCGACGGGGCAGCTTCCCGGAGTGGACCGATCCGCGCCTGGTCCTCCACCTCGCCGAGCGCGGCATCACCGCCCCCTGGGTCCACCAGGAGCAGGCGGCGCGCCTGGCGCATGACGGCCGGGACGTGGTGCTCGCCACCGCCACCGCTTCCGGGAAGTCCCTCGCCTACCTGCTGCCGACCCTCACTGCGATCGGGGCGCGGGAGATCGACCCCGGGGCGCCCCGCGCGACGGTGCTCTACCTCTCGCCCACCAAGGCGCTCGCCGCGGACCAGCTCACCAACATCACCGCCCTCGCCGACGGGGCCGGGATCCGCGACGCCCGCATCGCCGTGTACGACGGGGACACGCCGGCCGAGCAGCGCCGCTGGGTGCGCCGCCACGGCACCGTGGTGCTCACCAACCCCGACATGCTCCACTTCGGGATCCTGCCCGGGCACGAGCAGTGGGCCCACTTCTTCCGGGCGCTGCGCTACGTGGTGATCGACGAGTGCCACAGCTACCGGGGGGTGTTCGGCAGCCATGTGTCGATGGTGCTGCGGCGCCTGCGCCGGATCGCCGCGCGGTACGGGGCCGATCCCACCTTCGTGCTCGCCTCCGCCACCACCGCGAACCCGGAGCTGTCCGCCTCGCGGCTGATCGGACGGGACGTCGAGGCGGTCACCGAGGACGGCTCGCCCCGGGCCGGGCTCACGATCGGGCTGTGGGAGCCGGGCACGCGCACCCGCGTGAACGGCCGCGGCGACCCGGCGCGGTGGGAGGAGCCGGGCCGCGACGCGAACGGCGGCGAGGAGGTCGAGGGTCCCGACGGGGACGGGCAGGGCCGTCGCGAGGAGCCGCTGCGCCGCTCGGCCACCAGCGAGGCCGCCGCGCTGCTCGCCGATCTCGTCGAGCGGGACGTGCAGACCCTCGTCTTCGCCCGCTCGCGGCGCGGGGCGGAGCTCGTCTCCACCGGGGCGCGGCGCCTGCTGGGGCAGAAGGCGGAGGAGAGCGCCGATGCGCGCCTGGCCGATGCCGCGCAGCGGATCGCCGCCTATCGCGGCGGCTATCTCGCCCGCGAGCGACGCGGGCTCGAGGACTCCCTGCGCAGCGGCGAGCTGCGGGCCCTGGCCTCCACCAACGCCCTCGAGCTCGGGATCGACATCTCGGGGCTGGACGCCGTGGTCGTTGCCGGCTGGCCCGGCACCCGCGCCTCGCTCTGGCAGCAGTTCGGCCGCGCCGGCCGCCGGCAGGACTCGCACGGCGGCTCCCTGGCCCTGTTCGTCGCCCGCGAGGACCCGCTGGACACCTACGTGGTCCACCACCCCGAGACGGTGTTCGGCGCCGAGGTCGAGGCGGCCGTGTTCGATCCCGCCAACCCCTACGTGATGACCCCGCACCTGTGCGCCGCCGCGTCCGAGCTCGCGATCCGCGACGGCGAGGAGGAGATCTTCGGGCCGACGGCGCGGGAGCTGCTCACGACCCTCGCCGCCCGCGGCGTGCTCCGCTCCCGCGCCACCGGCTGGTACTGGACGCTGAGCGAGTCCGCGCACGAGCTCACCGACCTGCGCGGCAGCGGCGGGGAGCCGGTGCGGATCGTCGAAGAGGCGGGCGGGGAGCTGCTGGGCACGGTCGATGCCGCGAGCGCCCACACCCAGGTCCACGACGGCGCGGTGTACCTCCACCAGGGCCGCAGCTACGTGGTGAACAGACTGGACGTGGACCAGGCCGTCGCCTTCGTGCGACGGGAGGACCCGCTGCACTCCACCCATCCGCAGTCCGCCTCGACGCTCCGGATCCGCCAGGTGGACCGCGAGGTGCCCTGGAAGGACGGGGTGCGGCTGTGCTTCGGCACCGTGGACGTCACCGACCAGGTCACCGGCTACCAGGTGCGGGACGTGTTCACGCAGGCCGTCCTCGCCCAGCACCCGCTGGACCTGCCGCCGCGCACCCTGACCACCAAGGCGGTGTGGTGGGTGGTCCCGCGCGAGCGCACCGACGCCGCCGAGATCCCCGCCGAGGAGCTGCCCGGGGCGCTGCACGCCGCCGAGCACGCCGCGATCTCGATGCTCCCGCTGCTGGCCACCTGCGACCGCTGGGACATCGGCGGGCTCTCCGCCGCCGAGCACGAGGACACCGGGGCGCCGACGATCTTCGTGTACGACGGGGCGCCGGGCGGCGCGGGCTTCGCCGAGCGCGGGGCCGATGATGCCGCCGCGTGGGTGCGGGCGACGGCGGACATGATCGCCGAGTGCGGCTGCGAGGCGGGCTGCCCGGCCTGCGTGGTCTCGCCGAAGTGCGGCAACGGCAACGAGCCCCTGTCGAAGGCGCAGGCCGTGCGGCTCCTGGGACTGCTCGAGGAGTGAGCTCGGCGAGTCCGTGATCTCGCTGACGCCGCACTCCGGCTCGACGCTGGAGATCTTCCGCTCGGGCGGGATCGCGCTGGCCCTGATCGGAGGGCTGCTGCTGATCGCGCGACCCCTGCGCTGGGGGCTGCTGCCGCTGTCGGCGATGGGATCGATGCCGCTGACCGCCTACTCGGTGCACCTGGTCTCCCTGGTCGTGCTCGCCGGCCCCGGCGGATGGATCGCGGACAACCGCGTCTGGGTCGCCTCCGCCGTGGTGCTGCTCGTGGACTGCACCGCCTGGTCCGCGCTCAAGGGGCGCGGCCCGCTGGAGCGGGTCACCGCCTGGGCCGCACGGCGCGCCGGGCAGGCGGTCCCCGCCGCGGGACCCGGCCCAGCCGCGAGGTCCGCCGTCCGGTAGGTCGCTGGCTGCAGGTCGCCGTGGCGTCGGGGGCTTCGTCTCGTGCGGAGCCCGTCCTCGCTCACGTCTCCGGGACCTCCGACGGTCCGGGGCCCGCCCTCGATTCCGCGACCGCGGAGGGGAGCGCTCCGGCGTTGACCTCGACCCGGACGAGCACGTCCCATTCCCGCTGCTCGCATCCGGTGAGCGTCGCGCCGTTGCGCTCGGCCGTCTCCGCCGCGACCCGGCAGGGGTGCGGATGGGCGACCGCGAGCGCATCGGCGCCCGCGAGGGAGGCGAGATCCGCGGCGGTGCCCGCCTCGGCCCGGGCGAGCACCCCGCCGCCCAGCAGCGCGAGGGCGGCCACCACCGTGGTCGTCGTCCCCGTCCAGGCCAGCACCGACGCGCCTGACGTGCTCATGGCGTCCCTCCCTCGAGCAGCTGCGGCTCGAGCCGTGCCTCGGCGTCGGCGCTGAGGGACCAGGACGCGGTGGACATCGGCCCCGCGGGGGCGTGCAGCGTGCGCGTCACCTCGACCCGCACCCACTGGCCGGAGCTCGAGACGGACACGGCCGTGCCCTCCCCGCCGATCCGCTCGGCGACCTCGACCGCCACCGCGGTCTCCTCTCCCCGGGCGAGCTCCCGCACCGCGCCGCGCGCGGCGCTCTCGAGTCTCAGCTGGGAGGCCAGGCCCGCACCGGTCAGCAGCACGACCACCACCATCACCACCACGACGGGCAGCACGATCGCCGTCTCCGCCGTGGCGGACCCCCGGTCGTCCCGCAGGCGGGACGACCGGGCGGACCGCATCATCACGACCCCATCGACAGGGCGGAGGTGATGATCCCCATCAGCAGGGTCCGCACCTCCCCGGACGCCAGCAGGGCGACCAGGACGGCGGCGAAGCCGCAGGCCGCGAGCACGGTGATCGCGTACTCGGCGGTGGAGGCGCCGGTCTCGTCCCGCCAGCGGCGGGCGAGGGTGCGGCGCAGTCGGTTCCTCGTGCAGTGCATGGTGCTCCTCCTTCGTTCTGCGGGGCGGCGCTCGCCGTCCCGCGGTGGCGGCTCCCGCCGCCGACGCCGTCCCCGGGCGGGGACGACGGACCGGGACCTTCCCGGTGATCCGTGGCCTCACGCTCCGCCGGAGGTGAGGGAGAGGGTGCCGCCCAGCAGGGAGATCACGGTCGGCACGATGCCGAGGGCGACGAAGGCCGGCAGCAGCGCCGCTCCGGTGGGCAGCACGAGGCGGACGGCGAGCTCGGCGGCGCGCACCTCGGCGTCCCGGGCGCGGCCGCGCCGGGCGTCCCGCGCCGCGGAGCGCAGCACCCTCGCGAGATCCGCGCCGGTCTCCTCCGCGAGCACGGCGGAGCGTCCCAGGGCGTCGAGCTCCGCGGGGAGCGCGTCGACCGCGAGCCGTGCAGGGGCCCCGGCGGCGAGGGCGGAGGCGACGGCCCGCATCGCCTCGGCGTCCGTCCCTCCCGGCAGGGCTGCGGCGACCGCGGCGAGGGCGCGGGACAGCGGCAGCCCCGACTCGAGCGCCCCGGCGATCAGCTCGAGCGCGACCGACGGGTCCACCTCCGTGCGCAGGGGAGGGTCGGCGCTGCGCAGCAGGCGGCGCATCCACCACCAGCCCAGCACCGTCAGGCCGATCCCCGCCCCGCCGAGCAGCCGTCCCGAGGTCGAGGCGACCAGGAGCCGCAGCGGGTCGCCGCCCAGGAGCATGCCGAGGCCCAGTCCGGCCAGCGGCAGCACGAGCAGGATCCGGGCGGTCGAGCGCGGGCCCGCGAAGGCGCTGCGCCGCGCCTGCGCGGCGTCGTGGAGGTCGCGCAGGGCGTCGGCGAGGTGCTGGAGCATCACGGCGGCCGGGGCGCCCGTCCGCTCGCACACCGCGAGCGCGGCGCCCAGCGAGGCGACCGTCGGCGCTCCGCGCAGCCGTCCGCCCGCCGCGCGGCGCGGATCCGCTCCGGCGGCGGAGGCGCGGGCCAGATCCCGCAGGTCCCCGTCGGGAAGGGCGCGCGCGAGCGCACCCCAACCCTGCCGGATGCTCGCCCCGGAGCTGATCACGCTCGCGAGCTGCTCGACCGTGCGGGCCAGGTCCAGCGGACCGGACGAAGCGCGGCGGGGCCGGGAGGCCCTCACCGGCGCTCCGGCGGGGAGCGCCGGCGGGACGAGCACCCACAGCAGCACGAGCGCGAGGGCGCCGACGGCGAGGACGGGGATCATGCCGCCCTCCGTCCCGCTGCCCGGGCGGGCCCCGCGCCCGCCCCGTGATGCAGGCGGGAGGCGAGATGCTCCGCGGCCGGCCCCTCCCGCAGCGTCCCGCCCTGCGAGCGCAGCGCGGCCCGGGCGGTGAGCATCCCGTCCCCTCCGCGCGAGAGCACCGCGATCTCCTCCAGCACGCGCAGCCCGTCGCGTCGGCCCAGGTGCACGACGACCTCGAGGGCGCTCGCCACCTGCGCGGCGAGCGCGCCGCGGTCCAGCCCGCCGAGGGCGCCGAGCGCCTCGAGCCGGGCGGGGACGTCCGCCGCAGTGTTCGCGTGGACAGTGCCGCAGCCGCCGTCGTGCCCCGTGTTCAGCGCCTGCAGGAGCTCACGGATCTCCTCGCCGCGGCACTCCCCGAGCACGATCCGGTCCGGCCGCATGCGCAGGCTCTGCCGCACCAGCGCGGTGAGGTCGACGGCGCCCGCGCCCTCGCTGTTCGCGTGCCGCGACTGCAGGTGCACGACATGGGGGTGGTCCACGGCGAGCTCGAGCACGTCCTCGACCACGACGATGCGCTCCTGCGGCAGAGCCTCGTGGAGCATCGCGGCCAGCAGCGTCGACTTCCCGGTGCCCGTGCCGCCCGTGACCAGGAAGGGCACCCGGGAGCGGACCAGCGCGCGAAGCACCTCCCGCACAGCGGGGGTCAGCGCCCCCAGACGCTCGAGATCGTCGAGGTCCAGGCGGTCCCGCGAGGGCAGGCGCAGCGAGAGGATCGCCCCGCCCGGGGAGAGCGGAGGGAGCACGGCATGGAAGCGGATCCCGGAGGGGAGGTGCGCATCGGCCCAGGGCACTGCATCGTCGAGGCGACGACCGCCGGAGGTCGCCAGGCGCACCGCGAGATCCCTCGCCTCGCCGGCGGTGAGGCGGAGCCCCGCGGGACGGAGCCCGCCCGAGTCGTCCACCCAGACCGTCCCGTCGTCGTTGACCAGCAGGTCCGTGACCCCGGGGGCGATGAGCCCCTGCAGGGGGCCGAGGCCGTCGACGTGGTCCCGCACCCGCGCGGTCAGCTCGAGGGTCGCCGCGGCACCGAGCACCCGCCCCTGGGCGCGCAGCACCCGAGCGATCCGCGGCACGTCCACCGCGCCGGGGGAGCGCACCAGGTCCTCCCTCACTCCCGCGAGCAGGGTGTCGAGGGCGCCCTCGTCCGTGCTCCGGCCGCTCATGCCGGCTCCTGCATCAGGAGCTCGGCGAGCAGCTCACGGGTGGCGCGATCCGCACCTCGGCGTCGCACGTCCAGCAGCGGGACCGCGCCGCGGGGGCTGTCGCGGAAGGAGGCGGCGAGGGGGAGGTCCAGGTCCTCGGCGACATCGGCGGCGGAGAGCGCGCCGCCGCGGCGCACCACCGCTCTCGTGAGCCCGGCCGGCGGCGACCACTCCCGTAGGCGTCGCGCGGCGGACCGCACCGCATGGTCGCTCGCGGGCAGCACCAGCAGGAGCTCGTCCAGGTGAGGGATCGCGCAGGGGACGAGCGCAGCGGCGAGGTCCACCACGACCGTGCCGTCGAGAGGGCCGAGCGCCGCGAGCACGCGCGGCAGGTCTTCCTGGTCGGGTCCGGGCCTCTCCCCGGCCACGAGCAGGTGCACCTCGTCGATGCGCGGCAGGCCCGAGCGCAGGGCCTCGCCGTCGTCGACGCCGAGCGACGCGGTCTGCGACCAGTCCAGGCCCGGGGCGCCGCTCGCCTCGACCAGCAGGTCGAGCCCTCCGCCCAGCGGATCCGCGTCCAGCAGCGCCACGGGGCCGTGGCGGCGCGCGGCCCCGGCGAGCCGGGCGGCGAAGCTCGAGGCGCCGGCCCCGCCGCACCCTCCGGTCACGCCGATCAGACGGGCGCCCGAGCGGGTGCGGGTGAGCTCGGCAAGGCGCGAGAGCAGCTCCTCCGAGGCCGAGGGCAGCGGCAGGACCGCGAGGGCACCGGCCTCGAGCGCGAGGGGCCACAGCTCGGCGGGCACCTGCTCGGCGGCGAGGACGACGATCAGCGGGGCACGGCCCGGGGCGGCGCCGGGGGAGCGGGGCGCGCCGTCGCGGAGGGCGTCGGCAGGGACGACGGTGCAGCCCGCCGTCTCGTGGGGATCCTCGAGGAGCCAGGAGCCGGCCGCCGTGGCATGGTCCGCCACGAGCTCCCGCAGGGGACCCTCCGGTCCCACCCATCGGACACCCCGACAGGGCCTCCCGGGGCTCCCGGCGCGGTCCTGCCCGGCGCCCGGGAAGCGGGAGCGGGCCCGTCTCGGCGCGCGGGCCGCGGAGGGGTTGAGGGAGGCGGGAGCTGAGGTCCGCTCGGGTCCTGCAGAGCTCGGCGAGCGGTCGGCGGCGGAGGCGATGGTGCTGGTCATGCCGCCATCGTGGCGAGCACGGGCGGAGTGCGACAGGTCGTCGGCGCGACGGTGGACGGACGGGGTCTGTGGAGGAGAGGTCGCCGGGACGAGGGTCCTTGCGTCCTCCCCTCCGGGCGGGTAGTGTGAGATGCACCACGACGGATACCGGCATCGGAACCCACGTACGACTGGTCCCCGCAACGGACCGGCTGTGAGACGTCGACAGCGTCACCGCAGCTGCTTCACGTGTACGCCTGATCCTGATGCAGACGGCCCGTCAGGAGCGGCGGTGCGACTCGATCGCACCGCCGCTCCACCATGTCCGGACCCGGCGCGGGAGCCGCCCGGGCCGGAGCGCCCTCAGAGCTCCAGATCCACCACGACCGGCGCGTGGTCCGAGGCGCCCTTGCCCTTGCGCTCCTCGCGGTCGATGAAGGACCCGGTGACCGCGCTCTGCACGGCGGGGGAGCCGAGCACGAAGTCGATGCGCATGCCCTCCTTCTTCGGGAAGCGCAGCGCCTGGTAGTCCCAGTAGGTGTACACCCCGGGCCCGGGATGCTCGGGCCGCACGACGTCGGCGAAGCCCTCGTCCACGACCGCGCGGAAGGCCGCCCGCTCCGGCTCGGTGACGTGGGTCTTGCCCTCGAAAAAGTCCATGTCCCACACGTCGTCGTCCTGCGGGGCCACGTTGAAGTCGCCGACGAGCGCGACCTTCGCCGCCGCGTCCGCGGCGAGCTCGCGCGCGCCCTCGGCGCGCAGCGCCTCGAGCCAGCGCAGCTTGTAGGGGTAGTGCGGGTGGTCCAGCTCGCGGCCGTTGGGCACGTACAGCGACCAGATCCGCAGCCCGTCCCCGACGATCCCGCCGAGCGCACGCGCCTCGACCACCCCGGTCTCGTCCTCGGGCCAGGTGGGAACGGCCGGGAGCTGCGTGCGCACGTCGGACAGGCCCACGCGCGAGATCAGCGCGACCCCGTTCCACTGGTTCAGCCCGTGCGCCGCGACCTCGTAGCCGGCCGCCTCGAGTGCGGTCAGGTCGAGCTGGGTGGGCTTCGCCTTGATCTCCTGCAGGGCGAGGACGTCCACCTCGTGCCGTTCGAGGAAGGCGAGCACGCGGTCCATCCGGGCCCGCAGCGAGTTGATGTTCCAGGTCGCGATGCGCATGCCGCCGATCCTACGGGGCACGGGCGCGCGTCCGCCTCGAATGCTCCATGGCAGGCTCCGGACCTGCGTAGACTCTGTCCATGGCGCGCGCACTCGTCACGGGATCCACTTCAGGGCTGGGACTCGAGTTCGGCTGGCAGCTGGCCGGCACCGGGCACGACCTGGTCCTCGTCTCGCGTGACGAGGACCGTCTGCGCGCCGTCGCCGAGCAGATCCGGGACGTCCACGACGTCACGGTCGAGGTGATGTCGGTCGACCTCTCCGACCGCCGCGAGCTCGAGCGGGTCGAGGTCCGCCTGACCGACCCCGTCGACCCCGTCGACCTGCTCGTGAACAACGCCGGCTACGGGCTGCGCGGCGGCTTCCTCGAGGTGGGGATCGAGGACCACGAGAAGCAGCTCGACACCCTGATGCGGGCCGTGCTCGTGCTCTCCCACGCCGCGGCCCGGTCCATGGTCCAGCGCCGCCGCGGAGCGATCCTCAACGTCAGCTCCCTCGCCGGGTACACCACCGCCGGCCCCTACGCGGCCTCCAAGAGCTGGGTCACCGTGTTCACCGAGTCCCTCGCCATGGAGCTCAGGGGCACCGGCGTCACCGCCACCGCCCTGCTGCCCGGCTTCGTCCAGACCGAGTTCCACGAGCGGGCCGCGATGTCGATGGACGGGCTGCCCCGCATCACCTGGCTGAAGGCCCCGTACGTCGTCGAGCAGGCGCTGAGGGATGCGGCCAAGGGCTCGGTCCTGTCGATCCCGTCGGTGAAGTACCGCACCGCGGGGGAGATGTCCCGGATCGCGCCGCGACCGCTCGTGCGCGCCATGACCTCCCCGAACTGGTACCGACGCCTGCAGGCGCGGTCGGTGGAGCGCTCCCGTCGTCGGGCCTCCCGCCGCAACCTTCGCGCCCCCTGGCAGCGCGAGGACGACGCTCTCTGACGGGATGGGCATCCACTACCCTGGCCGCATGTCCTCCACCAGCACGGATCCTGTCCACCAGCTCCCGATCGACGAGGCCCGCGAGCGTCTGCGCGTCCTCATCCGCGACCTCGCCGTGGTGCGCGGCCGCGTCACCCTCTCCTCGGGAGCGGAGGCGGACCACTACGTGGATCTGCGCCGCATCACCCTGCACCACGAGGCCGCGCCGCTCGTCGGCCGCGTCATGCTCGACCTGCTGCAGCGCGAGGGCCTCGTGCCCGGCGTCGAGGCCGTCGGCGGGCTCACCCTGGGCGCGGACCCTGTGGCGACCTCGATCCTGCACGCCTCCGCCGCCGATCCGGCGCTCGATGCGCTGGACGCCTTCGTGGTCCGCAAGGCGAACAAGGCCCACGGCCTGCAGCGCCGCATCGAGGGCCCGGACGTCTCGGACCGCCGCGTCGTCGCGGTCGAGGACACCTCCACCACCGGCGGCAGCGTGCTCACGGCCTGCGAGGCGCTCGCCGAGGCCGGCGCGGACATCGCCGCGGTCGCCGTGATCGTGCACCGCGCCGACGCCTCCCGCGACGCGGTCGAGCAGGCCGGGCACCGCTACCTCTCCGCCTACGACATCTCCGAGCTGGAGATCTGAGGCCGAAGCTCCCGGAGCTCCTGGAGCTCGACCGGACCCGACCCGCCCGGATCAGACCTGGTCGGCGGCGAAGGTGTCGCAGGAGGCGATCGTGCCCTGCTCGTAGCCGGTGGTGAACCAGGCCCGACGCTGCTCCGAGGAGCCGTGGGTCCAGGTCTCGGGCCGCACCTGCCCGCCGGCGACGTCGCCCTGGATGTGGTCGTCGCCCACGGCGCTGGCGGCCGAGAGCGCGGACTCGATGTCCTCCGCGGTCAGCGGCTGCAGCATCGCATTGCCCTCGTCGTCCACGGAGCTCGCGGCGTGATGCGCCCACACGCCGGCGTAGCAGTCGGCCTGCAGCTCGAGCCGCACCCCGTCGGACTGCGGGCCGGTCCGGGAGCGGTCCGCGGTCTCCATCACCCCGGTCAGGTACTGGATGTGGTGGCCGTACTCGTGGGCGACCACGTACATCTTCGCGAGCTGCCCGCCGTCGGCCCCGTACTGGGTGGCCAGCGAGTCGAAGAAGGACACGTCGACGTAGAGGGTCATGTCGGCCGGGCAGTAGAAGGGGCCGACGTCGGCGGTCGCCGCACCGCAGCCGGTCTGCACCTGGTCGGAGAAGATGAGGCCCTGCGCCTCGACGAAGTCGATGCCCTCGGCGGGGGCGAGCTGACCCCACGTGGAGTCCGCGGACTCCACGGTCGCCTGGACCAGGCAGTCGTCGCGCTCGTTGGCGTCGGCGCCGCTGAGGCAGTGGTCCAGCGAGCCGCCCTCGGCCGCCGGCCCCTGCTGCGTGCTGCTGCCGCCGAGCAGGTCCAGCGGGTTGCCGCCGACCAGCGTGTAGATCAGGACCACCACGAGCAGCAGGCAGCCGGCGCCGCCGCCGAGCTTGAGCCCGCCGCCGCCCCGCCCGCCGCCACGCGGGTAGAAGCCGCCCCCGCCACGACCTGCGGCGGAGACGTTGTCGGAGCGGATCTCCGCGTTCGGGTTGAAGGTCATGCGCCCAGAGTAGACCGGGAGTCCGCTGTGAACGGCCGGAACAGCGTTCGTGGAGGTCCTGGGCAGGCCGCGGGCGGGCCGGGGCGCGCGCCCGAGGCGGGCACCTAGACTCGGGGGCGGGCCGACGAGGTCCGACTCCTCCACCACGACCTCCGGGAGCCACCAGCATGAACATCGTCGACTGGGCCGTCTCGACCATGGACGCCCTCGGGCCGCTCGGCGTGTTCCTGCTGATCTTCCTCGAGAACATCTTCCCGCCGATCCCCTCCGAGGTGATCCTGCCGCTGGCGGGCGTGACCTCCGCCGGGCCGAACCAGTCGTTCTGGCTGATGCTGCTGGCCTCGATCGCGGGATCCGTCGTCGGGGCGTGGCTGCTCTACGGGATCGGGCGCCTGCTGGGCCCCGAGCGGCTGCGGGTCCTCTTCATCCGCCTGCCGCTGGTGCACGTGGAGGACTACGACAAGACCGTCGCGTTCATGGACGAGCACGGCTACAAGGCGATCTTCTTCGGCCGCTTCGTGCCCGGCATCCGCTCGCTGATCTCGATCCCGGCCGGCCTCTACGCGATGCCGATCGGGATGTTCACCCTGCTCACCGCGATCGGCAGCGGCATCTGGAACACCCTGTTCATCACCATCGGCTACTTCATGGGCTCGAACTGGACCGTCATCGAGCCCTACACCGGCATCTTCTCCAACGTCGCCTACGCCGTGATCCTGCTGATCGTGCTGTGGTTCGCGGTCAGGCTCGTGCTGCGCGAGCGCAAGCGCCGCAGGCTCGGCCTGCCCGACCCCGACGCCCAGGAGCTCGAGGCGCTCGAGGAGCAGAAGGACCCCGAGCGCGCCGAGGAGCGATGAGCGAGGCTCCCCGCGCAGCGGACCCCGGCCGCGAGGTCGGCGTCGGCCCTCATCCCGAGCCCTGGCCCGAGGATCCCCGACTGGACCCGGAGCTGCTCGCCGGCGGCGACCGCCGCAACGTCGAGGACCGCTTCCGCTACTGGCGGCGCGAGGCGATCGTCGCCGATCTCGACACCCGCCGCCACGACCTCCACGTCGCGATCGAGAACCTCGAGCACGACGCGAACATCGGCTCCGTGGTCCGCACCGCGAACGCCTTCGCCGTCGGCGCCTTCCACATCGTCGGCAGGCGCCGCTGGAACCGGCGGGGCGCCATGGTCACCGACCGCTACCAGCACGAGATCCACCACCCCGACGCCGCACACCTCATCGCCTGGGCGCGGGAGCAGGGCCGGCCGCTGGTCGCGATCGACCTCGTGCCCGGGGCGGTCCCGCTCGAGCGCACCGCCCTCCCGCGCGACGCGGTGCTCGTGGTGGGGCAGGAGGGGCCGGGGGTGAGCCGTGAGCTGCTGGAGGCGGCGGATCTCGTCGTCGGCATCACCCAGTTCGGCTCGACCCGTTCGCTCAACGTCGCCGCGGCCGCCGCGATCGCGATGCACGCCTGGGTCCTCCAGCACGCCGAGATCCCCGAGGGCCCGCTGCGCTGAGCCGTCCACGCGGGACCTCCGGCCGGAGGATGCCGGGTGCCCTGTGGAACAATGGCCACGATCGGACGACCCCGCGCGGAGCACCGCCGGTCGTCATCGACCCCACCGACGAAGGAGAGTGCCCCCATGGCAGTCGTTTCCCCGGATCAGTACGCAGAGATGATCGATCGCGCCAAGGCGGGCAAGTTCGCCTACCCGGCCGTGAACGTCTCCAGCTCGCAGACCGCCACCGCCGCCCTCCAGGGCTTCGCCGAGGCGAACTCCGACGGCATCATCCAGGTGTCCTTCGGCGGCGCCGAGTACCTCTCCGGCTCCACCATCAAGGATCGCGTCGCGGGCTCCATCGCGCTGGCCGAGTACGTCCACGCCGTCGCGAAGAACTACCCGATCAACGTCGCGCTGCACACCGACCACTGCGCCAAGGAGGTCCTGCCCACCTGGGTCGAGCCCCTCATCGAGTGGGACCTCGAGAACCGCGTGAGCAAGGGCCTGGACCCGCTGTTCCAGTCGCACATGTGGGACGGCTCCGCCGTGCCGGTCGACGAGAACCTCGAGATCGCCGAGAAGCTGCTCGAGAAGTCCGCCGCCGCCAAGAAGATCCTCGAGATCGAGGTCGGCGTGGTCGGCGGCGAGGAGGACGGCGTGGAGGCGAACGTCTCCAACGACAAGCTCTTCTCCACCCCCGAGGACGGCCTGAAGACCGCCAAGAAGCTCGGCCTGGGCGAGCGCGGCCGCTACCTCACCGCGCTGACCTTCGGCAACGTGCACGGCGTGTACAAGCCGGGCAACGTGAAGCTGCGCCCCTCGGTCCTGCTGGACATCCAGAAGGCCGTCGGCGCCGAGTACGGCCGGGACATGCCCTTCGACCTGGTGATGCACGGCGGTTCCGGCTCCACCCTGGAGGAGATCCAGGAGGCCGTCGACAACGGCGTCATCAAGATGAACATCGACACCGACACCCAGTACGCCTTCACCCGCCCCGTCGCCTCGCACATGTTCGAGAACTACTCGGGCGTGCTGAAGGTCGACGGCGAGGTCGGCAACAAGAAGGCCTACGACCCCCGCGCCTGGGGCAAGAAGGCCGAGGCCGGCATGGCCGCCCGCATCGTCGAGGCCTGCGAGAACCTCCGCTCGGCCGGCACCCACCAGGCCTGAGCGACCACCTGAAGCGCTGAGCGCCGACCCGGCGCCTGCACGAGAAGGACCCCGGAGCCCCATGGCTCCGGGGTCCTTCCCGTCCGGAGACGAGCCGGTCGCTGCGGCGCTCCTGTCCTTCCCGTGACGCTCCTGCCCTTCCTGCGCTGCTCTCACCCCGCCCGCGCTGCTCATGCCCCGCGCGCGGCGGGGCGGCGAGAATCTGTGAGTCCCAGGACTCATGCGCGAGGGTGCATGGGTCCTGGGACTCACAAAAGGTGGCGGACCGAGGGGCGGCCCGCGGTGTGCCCGAGGGTCGGCCGACGGTGTGCCCGAGGGGCGGCCGACGGGGTGGACGCGGGGGTGGCCGGCGGCGGTCAGCTCACCAGCGGTTGCCCTGGGCGCGGCCCATGACCCGCTTCAGCGCGGGCAGCACGTCGGCCAGGAAGATCCCGGCGATGATCACGCCGGCCAGCATGAACAGCATGCTGCTGCCGCGGCCGATCGGGTACGGCAGGGACAGGAAGCCCAGCAGCATCGCGACGCCGGTCAGCACGCACCAGAACACCTTCGAGCGCTTGCCCGCAGCCGTGTAGGCGTCGGGGCGGAAGCGCAGCGCGTTGACGAACGCCCAGATCTCGAGGGCGAGCAGGGCCACGGCGAGGACCAGGAAGATCCACATCTGGATGAGGGCGATCATCGTTCCAGGATAGGGGCGCGCCCTGGACGCTCCCCGCAGACGCGCCCCTCGCCCCCTGGACCCCGCCGCTCGCGCCCGGGTCGCCGCGGCCCCCGCGCCCCGGACCGCACCGTCCGCTCAGCGGCGGCGCTCGGGATCCGAGCGGTCCGTGATCAGCAGTTCGAGCGCCTCGGTCGTGGCGGGCGGCTCCACGGCCTTCATCTCCATCGTCATCGGGCGCGGGCCGATCGCGTCGCCGTCGGCGGCGATGACCAGGCTCGGCAGGAACTTCTTGGCCTCCGCGGCGGTGAGCCCCGTGGCCTGCAGCAGGTCGATCGCGAGCGAGCGCAGCTGGATGGTGAGGGTCACGCCCTCGAAGTGGCCGGCTCGCCCCGGCCGCACCCCCTCGTCGTTGCGCAGCAGCATCTCGGGGGTGAGATAGGAGCCGAACAGCCGCAGCTGGCGACGCGCCGTGGTGAAGTCGACCTCCTCATGGGTGACGGCGACCCGCAGCTCCTGCACGGCGTCGCGGGCGGCGAGCAGCGCGTCGGCCAGGGTCGAATGGGCGTCCCCGCGCACGGCCTCCAGGAACTCCGCCTGGCGACGTGCGATCACGCGCAGGTTCCGCATCGCCCGGTCGGAGCCGACCAGCAGGTGCTGGATGCGCTCGACGTCCTCGGCATGGCGCAGCCCGGTGGGGGAGAAGGTCGCCATCTCGTTGGCGACGTCATTGGCCAGGCTCCACTCGTCGGTGTACTTCTGGGAGACGTCGCGCAGATTCCGCAGCGTCGCCAGCGCCACCCCGCGGTCCCCGGTGCGGGCGGAGACGGCAAGGCTGACCAGCGCGTCCTCGAGCTCACGGAAGAAGGAGTCCGCGGCACGGGACTGGAGTCGGCGCGGGTTGCCGGAGAGCAGCAGGTGGATCACGAGCGCCACGCTCACGCCGGTGAGCGCGTCCAGCACCCGCCCCCCGGGGTCATGGTGGGGGTGGCCGGCATGATCATCACCAGCAGCGACTGGATGGTGACCTGGAAGCCGAAGAGATTGCTGGACTCGAGGAAGCGCGCGAGCATCCCCGCGCCGAACACGACCACCAGGATCTGCCACGCGCCGGAGCCGATCACCTGGCGGGCCAGCTCCCCCAGGAGCACGCCGAGCATCACGCCGCAGCCCAGCTCGACCACTTTGCGCATCTTCTTCTCGATGCCGAAGCCGATGATGATGAAGGCGACGATCGAGGAGAAGAACGGGAACTCGTGCCCCCACACGAACTGGCTGATCAGATAGGCGAGCGAGGCGGCGAGCGCCGCGCGGGCGACCGTGAGCGCGTCGGCGCGGCCGCGGGAGACGCCGCCGCGCAGCCGGGCGGACAGGGCGCCGCGGACGCGCTCGATGACGGGCAGCGGCCCAGTGGGCGTGAGCGAGAAGTGATTCATGCGGGCACCGGATCCTGGCGCCGACGGCGCAGCAGCTCCTCGAGATCGAAGGTGTCTCCGTCGCGGGCGCCGCGGCCGACGACGAGCGGTGCGGGGAGGGCTCGGGTGCCTCGCCGCGCAGCCGGGCGAGGAGGCCCCCCTCGACGCGCAACACGTAGTAGCGGCCCTCCGCATCCACCGCGAGGGAGCGGTCGCGCTTGAGGTACCAGCCGCTCAGGCCGGTGCGCACGGTGCCGCTGCCGCGATAGGGCCGCGCCCGCAGCGGCACCGGGGCGATGCCGTCGGCGAGATAGCCGGCCACCGCCTCACGGATCAGCGCGGTGGCCCGTGCGTGCTCGTCCTCACGGGCTGCGCGGAGGGCCTGCTCCTTGGCCTCGACCACCTCGCGCCGGTGGCGGGACCACTCCTGCTGCTCGGCCTGGCTGTTCATGACGCCATTCTTCCAGGCCGCGGCGCCGAGCACAGCGGAGCCGGGCAGGAGGTGCGGTGCAGGGGATGTGCGAAGAGCGTGGAGGCGCGGCTCAGAGCTTCGCGGTCGCGGGACGTTCGCCGTGGTCGCGGGGCACCACGACCGGCTCCTGGGAGGCGTCGATCCAGAGCGCCCCGGTCTCGCCGAGGAGCACCTGCACGGACAGCGCCGCATCCAGCGGCACCGCCCGACGCACGACGGCGAGGGCGATCGGGCCGAGGTCCGCATGGAGGGCCGCGGAGGTGACGGCGCCGACGACCTTCCCGTCGGCCCCGCCCAGGCGCACCTCGCCGCCGGGGGCGACGGGGACGTCCTGGGAGCCGTCGAGATGGAGCATCACCAGGCGCCGCGGCGGCTGGCCCAGGTTCAGCACCTTCGCGACGGTCTCCTGGCCGCGATAGCAGCCCTTGGCGGTGTGCACGCTGGTGCGCAGCAGGTCGAGCTCGTGCGGGATGGTGCGCTCGTCGACCTCGCGCGCCTGGCGGGCGCGATGGTCCGCGATCCGCACCGCCTCCCAGGAGCTCATCCCGGCCAGCTGCCGCTCCTGCCAGGGCAGCGCCTCGAGCGCCGCGGCGGGGAAGACCGAAAGGACCTGGCCGGCCGCGTCCTCGGACGCAGGACCGTAGGCGACGCCACCGGGGGCGACCTCGGGCCAGGGCTCGGACCACACGGCGACGGGCTCGGGCAGGTCGAGGTCCGCGAGCACCTCGGCCGCCGGTACGAGGGCGCCCAGCACCCGCAGGTCGTCGCGATCGAGGATCTCGACCCGGGCGGCGAAGCGCATCATCTCCAGGTAGCGGCGCAGTCCGGCGCGCGCCCCGGCGTCGAGGACCAGCAGCAGCGACTCCTCACCGATCACGACGGCCGCGGCGAGATGCTCGACGCGGCCCTGCGGGGAGAGCACCGCGAGGGAGGACGAGGCGCCGACGGGCGTGCCGGTGAGGACCTGGGTGGAGACCGTGGTCATCCAGCTGCGGGCGTCGGCGCCGCTGACCTCGAGCAGCTCGAGCTGGCCGAGGTCGACGACGGCCTCCCGCTCCAGCAGGCGGCGCTGCTCGCGCAGCGGGGCGCCGTAGTGGGCGGGCACGGACGCGTCCGGGCCCTCGCCGAGGACCGCGCCGCGCAGGGACAGGGGGCGGATCTCGCGGACGGGACCGGACACGGGATCAGACACGATGCAGCTCCAGGGAGAGATGGGGGAGGAGCGCCGTCTCGCCGGGCGCACCCTCGGGGGCGGGGCCGCGCTGCTCCCAGAGCCACATGAGGCGTCCGGAGATGTAGCCGACCATGCGTGTCGCGGCGACCTCGCCGTCGGCGCCGGGCAGGGCGAGCTGCAGGCGCGGCCCGCGGACCTCGCCGCGCCAGGTCTCCGCGGCCTCGCCGCGGCGCTCGAAGCGCGCCTCCAGATGATGGGAGAGCTGCCCCTCGGGGCTGCCGGGGCGTGCCGCCTCGGCGGCGGCGCGGTCCTGCCCGGGCAGGAGATCGCCGACGGTCCACACACCGTCCTCGCGGTGCAGCAGGCTCCGCTCGCCGGTCGACGGCGGGGCAGGGGCGTCGTCGTCCCCGTTCTCCGCGCGGGCGAAGGCGCTCGTGGGCGGCAGGGGAGCGGGGGCGTCGACCCGGTGGATCGTCGAGCGCCAGGCGAGGGTGCCGTCCTCCTGGGCGGTGCACACGAGACGCTGCTCGACGCGCACGTCAGGGGTGCCCGGGGACGGGGCGGCGAGGGCGCCGCTGCCCTCCCACTCGCCGATCAGCCAGGCGAGCGGGTACAGGGAGCGGGGGAGGGAGGGGTCGAGCGTGATGGGCATCGGTGCCGCGGGGCGCTCAGCGGTTGAACAGGCGGCTGATCACCAGCACGGAGAAGCCGAGGACGAGGATGCCCACCAGGACGACGAGGGCGAGGAAGAACAGCGACAGCGCAGACATGGCGGCGAGTCTACCGTCGTCAGCCGAACAGTGTGATCGCGAGATGCGCGAGGACGCCCACGGTCCCGACCGGCACCGCCGCCACCGCCAGCGAGGGGACCGGCTCGTGCGCGACGAGCGAGGAGCCCACCAGCAGATGCGCGCTGCTCGCCCCGATCGCCGTCGCCACGCCCAGCATCACCGCGATCGGCAGGGCGAGCGAGGCCAGCGACACCGCGAGCAGGCACGTCAGACCCGCCCCCACCGCCACCGAGAGCACGAAGCGGGGCAGCGCGGGCAGCGGCGTCCAGTCCAGCAGCAGCGTCGCGGCGAGGCCCGTCGCGACGGCGGTGACCACGGCCGTGCTCCCGGAGGCCTGGGCGTCGACCTGAGCGATCACCCAGGTCGCGGCGAGCCCGGCGAGGAAGACTCCGGCGACCGTGCCCGTGAGTGAGGAGGTGAGGTCGCGGCGGTCGCGCCGGAGCATCTGATGGACGAAGGAGGCGAAGATCCCCGCCGCGCACAGCATCACGATCGCGGAGACGGGGGTGAGGCGCTCGGGGACGAGGACCGCGACCAGCGCGCCGCCGATCCCGGTGCTGGCGACGACCACGCGGGTCCCGATCGCGGAGGGCAGCTCGAGCAGCCCGGGCCAGGAGATCCCGATCAGCAGCCCGAGCAGGCCGACGGAGGTCGCCATCAGCACGGGGGAGAGGGGGCCGGTGAGCGAGACGAGCGCCAGGAGCAGCGCGAGGGCGGCGCCGAGGGGTGCGTGCTCGGGAGCGGTCACGGGGCCTCCCTCGCTGTCTCTGCCGGTCGCTCGATGGGTCGCCGACGGCTCGAGGTCCGCGGCGCTACAGTGGCAGTCTACGAGTGCCCGCAGGTGGAGGCATACTCGTGCCGCTCACCACCGCCGTCCGTCGTCCCGGAAGGACCCCATGATCTCCACGGCCGAGCTGTCACAGGAGCACCGTGACCAGATCCTCGATCTGCTCGGCGCGGTGACCGCGCGCGACGGCGTCTCCCCGCTCGACGAGGCGGCGAGCCTCGCGCTCGAGGGCGACGGCGCCCGGCACCTGCTCCGCCTCGAGGGGGACCGCGCGGTCGCCTACGCCAGCGTGCTCGCCGACGGCACCGTCCAGGGGATGGTGCGCCCGGAGGTGCGCCGCCGCGGCCACGGCACCGCCCTGCTCGAGGCCGCGCTCTCCGACCGGCCCGACGCCGGGGTCTGGGCGCACGGCGCGCTCGAGGGCTCCCTCGCCTTCCTCTCCGCGGCCGGGCTCGTCGAGACGCGCCGCCTGCTCACCCTGCACCGCGCGCTCGGGGCCGATGCCGCGCTCGAGCCCGTGCCCGAGTCCTCCCTGTCCGGGCTGACCCTGGGCGTCTTCGATCCGGTGCGCGACGCGGACGCCTGGGTCGGGGTCAACTCCCGCGCCTTCGCCTCCCATCCCGAGCAGGGGGCGCTCACCCGCGCGGACCTGGACCAGCGCCTCGCCCAGCCCTGGTTCGACGCCGAGGACATGGTCGTCACCCGTCACGACGGGGAGCTGATCGGATTCGTCTGGGTCAAGCGGGAGCGGCCCGGCGCGACGGACGCCGACGCCGAGATCTACGTCGTGGCGACGGACCCGGCGGTGCAGGGGCACCGCATCGCGGCGGTGCTGCTGGCGACCGCGCTGCGTCGCCTGGCCGAGGGCGGGGTCCCCGGCGTCGAGCTCTACGTCGAGGCGGACAACACCGCCGCGCTGCGCCTGTACGAGCGCTGGGGCTTCGAGGTCTCGGGCCGCGACGTGCAGATGCGCCGTCCCGCAGCGGCCTCGGCATGAGCGTGAGCGTCGGCCCGGGCAAACCGCCTCCCGTCCTCGCCGCCGGCGCCCTCGCCTGGCGCGAGAAGGGCGGGAAGCTCCAGGTGCTGCTCGTGCACCGGCCCCGCTACGACGACTGGTCGGTCCCCAAGGGCAAGCTCGACAAGGGCGAGACCTTCCCCGCGGCCGCGGTGCGGGAGGTCACCGAGGAGACCGGCTACCGGGTGCGCCTGCACCGGCCGCTGCCCGCCTCCGTGTACCTGCTGCCGGACGGGCGCACCAAGATCGTCCAGTACTGGGTCGGCACGGTCCGGGCGAAGGTCGCGCCCGGTCCGGAGAACGCCGCCGAGATCGACAAGGTCCGCTGGGTCCCGCTGGCGGAGGCCGAGGGGATGGTCGCGCGCCAGGGCGACCAGGTCCTCCTGCAGTCGCTGCGACGCTTCGCGGAGGCCGGGGAGCTGCGCACGGCGCCCGTCGTGATCCAGCGCCACGGCGCGGCGGTCTCCCGGTCGAAGTGGCGCCGCGGGGAGGGGGCCCGCCCCTTGAACTCGAAGGGGAAGAAGCAGGCCAAGGCCCTCCCGCCGCTGCTGGACGCCTTCGACCCGGGGAGCGTGGTGAGCAGCCCGTGGGAGCGGTGCCTGAGCACCGTCGAACCGCTGGCGAAGAACGAGGGCCTCACGGTGCGGACCAAGGGCGAGCTCTCCGAGGCCGGCCACGCGGAGCACCCCTCCCGCACTGAGGCGGTCATCGACCGGGTGCTGAGCGAGGCGCGGCCGACGGTCGTGTGCACGCACCGTCCTGTGCTCCCCACGGTCATCGAGGCGGTGCGCCGGGTCTCCCGGCCCGGCGCGGCCCTCGAGCTGCCGCGCGAGGACCCCTATCTCGCCGCCGGCGAGGCCCTGCTGCTGCACGTCACGCCTGAGGGCGTCGTGGTGGCGATCGAACGACACCTGCCGAACATCGGCTGACGACGGACTGGAGAGAGCACGGATGAGCACGCAGTGGGGGCAGGACCCGTACGGGCCCTCGTCGGAGCGGTACGGCCCGTACGGGTCCTCGGCGTCGGCGGACCCGTACGGCAGCGCGGAGCAGCACGAGGCGGCGGACCCGTACGGCACGGCGGATCCGTACGGCGCGGCCGATCCGCACGGGGCCCCGCAGCGCGGTGCCGGGGTGCCGGATCCCTACGCCTCCCTCCCCTCGGGGCTGTCCCAGGGCCGCTACGCCGCCCCGGGCTATGCCGTCGCGGTGCAGCCGGCGCCGCCGAGCTCCGGGCTCGGGATCGCCGGCTTCGTGATCGGCCTGCTCGGGCTCACCCTGTGCGGAACGCTCGTCTCGCCCGTCGGCCTGGTGCTGTCGATCCTGGGCATGCGGGAGACGTCCCCGACCGCGACCCCGCCGAAGGGAGGCCGCGGGCTCACGATCACCGGGCTGATCCTCTCGATCATCGGCACGGTCGCACTGCTTCTCATCATCGCCTACTTCGTGGTCATGTTCGTGATCGCAGGGGTGGCCGCCGGCTCCGGCTACTGAGGGGCATGCCGAACGTGTCCCAGCCCACTGGAAGTCGGACGAAACGGGAGTGTGATCCGTTCGTAATCCGGTAACGACCTGCGAGTTCATGGGAGCGGGAGGGCTGTTCACCTGGTGTTCACGCAACGACGGGCCCCGCGTCATCTCCCCTCCCTAGGTTCGCCGCTGACAGACGTCAGCAGGTGTGAACCCGGGCCGAAGGCCCCGAAAGGACTCGCAGTGAACGTTCGCAAGAACAAGCTCGTCTCGCTCGCAGCGCTCGGACTCGTCGGCGGCCTCGCGCTGTCCGCGTGCGGCGGCGGCTCGGAGAACGGCGGCACGGACGGCGCCTCCGACGGCGGCGGCGCCGCGGCCGGCGGCTACGCGGAGCTCTCCGGCAACCTCGCCGGCTCGGGCGCGTCCTCGATGCAGAACGCCCAGACCGCGTGGACCGAGTCCTTCATGGGCCTCACCCAGGCCGAGGGCGGCGACCTCACGGTCACCTACGACCCCACCGGCTCCGGCACCGGCCGTGAGCAGTTCCTCTCCGGCCAGGTGCAGTTCGCCGGCACCGACGCCGCCCTGGACGAGGAGGAGCTCACCAAGTCCGCCGAGGTGTGCAACGACTCGCAGGCCTTCGACCTGCCGGTCTACATCTCCCCGATCGCCGTGGTCTTCAACCTCGAGGGCGTCGACTCCCTGAACCTGACCCCCGAGGTCATCGCCGGGATCTTCGCGGGCGACATCACCACGTGGAACGACCCGGCGATCGCCGAGTCGAACCCGGACGCCGAGCTGCCCGACCTGGACATCGTGCCGGTCCACCGCTCCGACGACTCGGGCACCACCGAGAACTTCACCGAGTACCTCTCGGAGACCGCGCCCGACGCGTGGACCCACGGCCCGGTCGAGACCTGGCCCATCTCCGGCGGCCAGTCCGGCGACGGCACCTCCGGCCTGATCTCCACCGTCGAGGGCGGCAACGGCACCATCGGCTACGCCGACGCCTCGCAGGCCGGCAACCTCGGCACCGCCGCGATCCAGGTCGGCGACGAGTTCGTCGAGTACAGCGCCGACGCCGCCGCCAAGGCCGTCGACGTCTCCCCGCGCGAGGAGGGCCGCGAGGAGAACGACATCGTCGTGGAGCTCGACCGCACCACCGAGGAGGCCGGCGTCTACCCGATCGTCCTCGTGTCCTACCTCGCGCTGTGCGGCTCCTACGCCGACTCCGCGCAGGGCGAGGCCGTCAAGGCCTACGCCTCCTACATGGTCTCCGAGGACGGTCAGGCCACCGCCGCCGACGCCGCCGGCTCCGCCCCGATCTCCGAGGAGCTGCGCACCGAGGCCCAGGCCGCGATCGACGGCATCACCGTCGGCTGATCCCGCCACCTCACGACAGCGTGTCGCCGGGCCGTACCGGCCCGGCGACATCGCTGTCCCCGCCGTCATCACCCCGGCCAGCGCACCGCGCGCGGACCGTGAGCTCGGAGGAAGGTCCCCATGAGCACAGCTGACATCGAACCGGACGCGGCATCGGCCCCGCCCGCCTCCATGAAGTCCGGTGGCCGCCGCTTCGGCGACTCGCTCTTCAACGCCCTGAGCGTCGGCTCCGGGCTCCTCATCTTCGTCACCCTCGCCGCGGTGGCCATCTTCCTCACCCTGGAGTCCCTCCCCGCGATCATCGCGAGCCGGGAGTTCTCCGGCACTGCGGACTTCTCGCTGATCGAGTACGCCCTGCCGCTCGTGTTCGGCACCGTCCTCGCCGCCGCGATCGCGCTGGTGATCGCGATCCCGATCTCCCTCGGCATCGCCCTGTTCATCTCGCACTTCGCGCCGCGCCGCCTGGCCTCGGCGCTCGGCTACATGATCGACCTGCTCGCCGCCGTGCCCTCGGTCGTCTACGGCCTGTGGGGCGGCGTGTGGCTGGTCCCCAAGCTCGAGCCCCTGTACGTCTTCCTCAACACCTACTTCGGGTGGATCCCGCTGTTCGGTGGCGATCCGACCGCCCCGATGCGCAACCTCGCCTCCGCCTCCGTGGTCCTGGCCGTCATGGTCCTGCCGATCATCACAGCGGTCTCCCGCGAGGTCTTCCTGCAGACCCCGCGACTGCAGGAGGAGGCCGCGCTCGCGCTCGGCGCCACCCGCTGGGAGACCATCCGCACCGTCGTGCTGCCCTTCGGCCGCAGCGGCGTGGTCGCCGCGTCGATGCTGGGTCTCGGCCGTGCGCTCGGCGAGACCATGGCCGTGCTGATGATCCTCGCGCCCGGCGCGACCTTCTCCCTGCACATCCTCGAGGTCGGCCGCCACAACTCGATCGCCGCGAACATCGCCTCGAAGCAGGCGGAGGCCTCCGGCGTCGACATGTCCCTGCTCATCTTCACCGGCCTGGTGCTGTTCGTGCTGACCTTCGTCATCAACGCCATCGCCCGGTGGATCGTCGCCCGCAGCGGCCCCAAGAGCTGAGAGGTCCCCCATGAGCACCCCCACCACCGTGCGGACCGGGCCCTCGGTCCACCACCCCCGCGACGAGCGCCGCCTGCCCTGGTACCACCTCGTCTTCACCGGCCTCGCGGGCCTCCTGGTCGCCATCGCCGTGCTGGCGATCGTCGGCGCCCTCTCGGTCACCAGCGCCATCCTGCTCGGATTCGTCCTGCACCTGCTCTTCGGCTGGGGCTACTCGCTCCTGCGCGAGGGCCCCCGCTGGGCGACCGAGCGGCTGATGACCCTGCTGGTCATCGGCGCGTTCGCGATCTCGATGTTCCCGCTGCTGTCGCTGCTGTGGTCCGTGGTCTCCCGTGGCCTGACCCGCGTGATCGCCGCGAAGCCGACCAGCTTCGCGTTCTGGACCGAGGACATGTCCGGCATCATCGGCGGAGCGGACGCCGGCGGCGTCTTCCACGCGATCGTCGGCACGCTGTTGATCACGCTGTGGGCCTCGATCATCTCGATCCCCGTCGGCCTGTTCACCGCGATCTTCCTGGTCGAGTACGCGAACGTGGGCTGGAAGCGGACCCTCGGCAGGGGTGTCACCTTCCTCGTCGACGTCATGACCGGCATCCCCTCGATCGTGGCGGGCCTGTTCGGCCTGGCGGTGTTCATCGCCTTCATGCCCGACCAGTCCGTGCGCATGGGCATCATGGGCGCGGTCGCGCTCTCGCTGCTGATGATCCCCACCGTGGTCCGCAACAGCGAGGAGATGCTCCGCCTGGTCCCCATGGATCTGCGCGAGGCCGCCTACGCGCTCGGCGTGCCCAAGTGGCTCACGATCGTCAAGGTCGTGCTTCGCACCGCGATCGCGGGCTTGACCACCGGCATCACCCTCGCCATCGCCCGCGTCATCGGCGAGACCGCGCCGCTGCTGCTCACGGTCGGCATGGTCACCTCGGTGAACTGGAACATGTTCGACGGCCGCATGGCGACCCTGCCCACCTTCATCAACCAGCAGTACCGCAACGGCAACGCGAACTGCATGTCGGACACGGTCACCAACCCGATCAACCAGGAGGTGTACGCCTGTGCGGTCAGCACCAACATCGACCGCGCCTGGGCGGCCGCCTTCACCCTGATCGTGATCGTGATGGTCCTGAACATCATCGCGCGCCTGATCAGCCACTACTTCTCCCCGAAGCTCAGCCGCTGAGCCGGGCCACCCACGCGAAAGGACATCTGATGGCAGCCCCCCAGCCCATCAACGTCGAGGACCTGAACATCTACTACGGCGACTTCCTCGCCGTCGAGGGTGTCGACGTGCAGATCCGGCCCCGTTCGGTCACGGCCCTCATCGGCCCCTCCGGCTGCGGCAAGTCGACCTTCCTGCGCACCCTGAACCGCATGCACGAGGTCATCCCCGGCGCATACGCGAAGGGCAAGGTCGAGATCAACGGCGAGGACATCTACGACGCCAAGGTCGACCCGGTCAACGTGCGTCGCCGCGTCGGCATGGTGTTCCAGAAGGCAAACCCCTTCCCGACCATGTCGATCCGCGACAACGTGCTCGCGGGCGTGAAGCTCAACAACCGTCGGATCTCGAAGTCCGCGGCCGACGAGCTGGTCGAGCGCGCGCTGAAGGGCGCGAACCTCTGGAACGAGGTCAAGGACCGTCTCGACAGGCCCGGCATGGGCCTGTCCGGCGGTCAGCAGCAGCGTCTGTGCATCGCCCGCACCATCGCCGTCAAGCCCGAGGTCGTCCTCATGGACGAGCCCTGCTCAGCGCTCGACCCGATCTCCACCCTCGCGATCGAGGACCTCATCCACGAGCTGAAGGAGGAGTACACGATCGTCATCGTCACGCACAACATGCAGCAGGCGTCCCGCGTCTCCGACCGCACCGGCTTCTTCAACATCGCCGGCACCGGCAAGCCCGGGCACCTCATCGAGATCGACGACACCGACACGATCTTCACCAACCCCAGCAACAAGCAGACCGAGGACTACATCTCCGGTCGTTTCGGCTGATCGACGTACTGGCGAGGGACGAGCCGGTAGGAGATCAGTCAGGTGGACGGAGGCTGATCGACGTACTGGCGAGGGACGAGCCGGTAGGAGATCAGTCAGGTGGACGGAGGCTGATCGACGTACTGGCGAGGGACGAGCCGGTAGGAGATCAGTCAGGTGGACGGAGTCTGATCGACGTAGTGGCGAGGGACGAGCCGGTAGGAGATCAGCGAGTCGGACGGAGTCTGATCGACGTCCTGGCGAGGAGCGCCGGGACCCTGGGCCGAGTGCCCGGGTCCCGGCGCTCCGTCGTCCCGGGGCCGACGGTCGCATCCGGGCGTCATCCCACGGTCGGACGCCGCCTGTGCGGAACCGATCCCCGGGCGGATGCGGTGTGAGGGGCCCGCGGCGGATCGTGGGGGACATGAACTTCGCACCCCCTGCCTCGCAGCCCTCCGCCGCCCCGTCGGCGCCCGCCCATCCCACGCCGATCCTCTCCGCCCGGGGGCTCGTGCGCACCTACGGCAGCGACCAGACCGCCACCCGGGCCCTCGACGGCGTGGACCTCGACATCGCCCGCGCCGACTCCCTCGCCGTGATGGGCCCCTCCGGCTGCGGCAAGACCACCCTGCTGCACGTGCTCGCCGGCATCCTCGCCCCGACCTCCGGGACGGTGCGACTGGACGGCGAGGCCCTCGCCGAGCTCGGGGACCGACGGCGCACCCTGCTGCGCCGCAGCGAGTTCGGCTTCGTCTTCCAGGACGGCCAGCTGCTGCCCGAGCTGACCGCGGTCGAGAACGTGATCCTCCCGCGCATGCTCGGCGGCACCTCGCGCCGTGCCGCGACCGCCGAGGCCACCGCCTGGCTGGACCGGCTCGGCCTCGCCGGGATGCACCACCGCCGGCCGACCCAGCTCCCCGGCGGCCAGGCCCAGCGCGTAGCGGTCGCCCGCGCGCTCGCGGGGCGTCCGTCGGTCGTCTTCGCCGACGAGCCCACCGGCGCCCTGGACCAGGAGACCGGACAGTCCGTCCTCGCGACCCTCGTCGACGCGTGCGCCGAGACCGGCGCGAGCCTGGTCATGGTCACCCACGACGCGAAGGTCGCCGCGGCCTGCCGGCGAACCGTCGCGATGCGCGACGGCCGGATCGCCCGCGAGTACGTGCGACCCGAGGGCGCGCAGGGCACGGGGGACGCCCGATGAACGCCCTGCTCGTCTCCGCCCCGCTCCTGCTGCGCCGCCGCGGCGCCCTCGCCGACGTCCTGCCCGTGATCGCCTTCGCCGCGGCGACTGCGATCACCGGGACCGTGCTCGGCGGCGCCGCCGCCTTCGTCGGCCGCCTCCCCGCCGACGGCGAGGTCGCTTTCGAGGGGGAGGCCTCGCTGATCCCCTTCCTGGTCTCCTGCGCGATGGTCGCCTCGGTGCTGCTGATCCCGAGCGCCGTCGGCCTCGGCGGCTCCGCGGCGAGGCTCTCGCTCGCCCGGCGCGAGCAGGACCTCGCCTCGATCCGTCTCGTCGGCGGCACCGCCGGCCAGGTCGGCGCCGTGGCGGTCCTCGACGTCGCCGCGCAGGCTCTGCTCGGCGGGCTGCTCGGCGTGGTGCTGCACCTGCTCGTGACCCCGCCCCTGACCGCGCTCGACTTCGGGATCGCCCCGTTCACCACCGCGGACCTGCTGATGCCGTGGTGGGCGTATCCGCTGCTGGTGATCGGCATGGTCCTGCTCGCCGCGGGCTCCGCCGCCGTCTCCCTCACCGCAGTGGTGCTCAGCCCCCTCGGCGTCGCCCGCGACTCCCGCATCGTGCGGATGTCTGTGCTCCGCCTGGTGATCTGGGCGGCGCTGATCCTCGGCTTCCTCGTGTTCATGCAGGTGGGCGGGATGATCTTCGGCGAGGTCGCCGACGGGATGCTGTTCATCGGGATCATGATCGTGTTCATCGGCGCGGTCGTCGCCGGCGTGAACGTGGTCGGCCCGTTCCTCGTCTGGGGCGTGGCGCTGCTCGTGGCGCGCACGGCCCCGACCCCTGCGCTGATGGTCGGCGCGAGGCGCCTCGCCGCGGACCCGAAGGCCGGCTGGAGGGCCGTCTCCGGGATCACCTTCGCCCTGGTCATCGCAGGCTTCCTCACCACGCTCGCGACGCTCGCCCCGGACGGCGGCGCCCGCGCGGTCGAGGACCGGATGATGGCCACCGCCATGTCCACCGGCGGGCTGCTCACCCTCGGCATCGCGGCCGTCCTCGCCGCGGTCGGCACCGGCGTGACGCAGACCGCGCGGGTGATCGACCAGGCGCCGGTGCTGCGCGCCCAGCACATCGCCGGCGCCGAGGTGGGCCAGCTGCACCGGGCCCGGATCGCGGAGATCACGCTGCCGGTGCTGCTGAGCTCGGTGCTCGCGACCTTCACCGCTCTGCTCGTCGTGCTGTCGGTGCTGGGATCGGGCGCCGCCGATCCGAGCGCGGCGGTGCGCTACCTGGTCAGCGTCGCCGGGGCCTACGCCCTGGTGATCCTCGCCGTGCTCGTCGCCTCCCCGCTCGTGCGCCGGTACGCGACGCGCACCGCCTGAGCGGCACCTCCGCGTGCCCCGCCCCGCCTTCCCGCGGCGCGGGGCACGGCCGTTAGGCTGGGGCGATGGACATGCAGACCGTCGCCCCGCAGGACGTGCCCGAGGGCGCGCATCTCATCGACGTGCGCGAGCAGGCCGAATGGGATGCCGGGCACGCCCCCACCGCCCAGCACCTCCCGGCGAGCACGCTCCTGCAGAACCTCGAGCAGCTCCCGGAGACGGACGAGGACCTGTACATCGTCTGCCGCAGCGGCGGACGCTCCTTCCAGGTCGCGCAGTGGCTGAACGCCAACGGGTTCGACGCGATCAACGTCGGCGGGGGCATGGACCAGTGGTTCGAGTCCGGGCTGCCGATAGAGTCCGACGGCGAGGGCGAGGCCTTCATCCTCTGAGGCGCCTCCCTCAGAGCGGCAGCACGTCCTTCAGCAGCGCGTAGCCCACGAACGCGGCCACGTCGAGGAGGGTGTGCGCCACGACCAGCGGCATCGTCCGACGGGTGCGTCGGTACCACTCGCCGAGCACCAGCCCCATCACCAGGTTCGCGAGCCCCGGACCCACCCCCTGGTAGGTGTGGTACGCGCCGCGCAGCAGGGCGGAGGCGAGCAGGATCCGACTCGGCGACCAGCCGAGCCGTTCGAGGCGCTGGTAGAGGTAGCCGACCACGATCACCTCCTCGAGCAGCGCGTTCTTCAGCGCGTGGAGGATCAGCACCGGAGTGGTCCACCAGTGGGTCGCGAGCGCCGCCGGGATCACCTCCACGGTCGCGCCCAGCGCCCGACCCAGGTAGTAGACGGCCAGGCCCGGCACCCCGATCGCGGCGGTGAGCAGCAGCCCGTGGCCCAGGTCCCGCAGCGGCCTGGCGAGGTCCAGGCCGAGGTCGCCGAGCGCCTGGCGCAGCGAGCCCGCGGTCGCGGCCAGCAGCAGCACCACCAGCGCGACCGGCACCAGGGCGAAGACGATCGAGAGCAGCTGGTACATCAGGTCCAGCCACGCGTCCTCCCGCAGCGAGGAGTTCAGCGAGGTCGACTGACCGGAGAGGGGGCCGGCGGCGAGGGCCTGGGCCAGCGCGATCAGCGAGTACACGGCGCTGCGCCCCAGCGAGAGCGCCAGCACGATGAGCACCTCGGCGCGCAGCCAGGCCGGGCTCGGTCTCCACGTCTCCACGCGCACATGCTCTCACCCCGGCTCCGTGCCAGACTCGATCCCATGACTGCCTCGCATCCCGCTGCCCGCACCTCCCGTCCCGTCGTCCTGGTCACGGGCGCGAACCGGGGGATCGGCCGCGCCGTCGCGCACGAGCTGGCCGCCGACCACCACCTGCTGCTGGGCGGGCGGGACGAGCAGGCGCTCGCCGCGCTCGCCGCGGAGCTCCCGTCGGCCGAGCCCGTCGTCGCCGAGCTCACCGACCCCGCCGATCTCGACCGGGCGCTGACCGGCCTCGCCCTCGAGGAAGGACTCGCTGGCCTCGTCCACTCCGCGGGGATCCTGGTGAACGGCTCCATCGAGGAGCTGACGCCCGCGGACTGGGAGCGGAACTTCGCGGTCAACGTCACCGCCGTCTCGGAGCTGACCCGGCGCCTGCTTCCCGCGCTGCGCGCGGCGCGCGGCACCGTCGTCGCCGTGAACTCGGGCTCCGGCTACGCCGCGAAGGGGGACCGCGGCGCCTACTCCGCCTCGAAGTTCGCGCTGCGCGCCTGGGCCGACGCGCTGCGCGAGGAGGAGCTCGCCGCGGGCGTGCGGGTCAGCTCGGTCCACCCCGGACGGGTCGACACCGACATGCAGCACGAGCTGCGCGCCGCCGAGCAGGGCGCCTACCAGGCCGAGCAGTACCTGCGCCCCACCACGGTCGCCGCGGCGATCGGCTTCGTGCTGCGCGCCCCGGAGGACGCGGTGGTGACGAGCCTGGACCTGCGCCCCCGCGCGATCGGCTGACCCGGCGCGGCCGACGGGCCGGCCCGACCCGGGCCCCGTCCGCCGGAACCAGGACGACCCCTCCTGCTCGCCCGAGCAGGAGGGGTCGTCGGCCGTGCGGGGCGCGTCAGCCGCGCTGGTCGTCCAGGTGGCCGACGAGCTTCGCGGCGAGGCCCACGTAGGTCTGCGGGGTCAGGGCCAGCAGCCGCTCCTGCTCCGCCTCGGGCAGGCCGAGCGAGGAGATGAACTCGCGCATCCCCTCCCCGTCCACGCGGTGGCCGCGGGTGAGGTCCTTCAGCCGCTCGTAAGGGTTGTCCAGGCCCTCGTGGCCCTGCACGCCCAGGGTGCGCATCACGGACTGCACCGCCTCGCCGAGCACCTCCCAGTTGCCCTCGAGGTCCGCGGCCATCGCGTCGGCGTCGACGTCCAGGCCCGCCAGGCCCTTGCGGATGTTCGCGATCGCCAGCAGCGAGTGGCCGAGCGCCGGGCCGACGTTGCGCTGCGTGGTCGAGTCGGTGAGGTCGCGCTGCAGGCGCGAGGTGACCAGGGTCTGGGAGAGCACGTCCAGCAGAGCGCCGGAGACCTCGAGGTTCGCCTCCGCGTTCTCGAAGCGGATGGGGTTGACCTTGTGGGGCATGGTCGAGGAGCCGGTGCCGCCCTGCGCGGACAGGCGCTGGCGGAAGTAGCCCAGCGAGATGTAGGTCCACACGTCGGTGGCGAGGTTGTGCAGGATCCGGCCGGCGCGGGCGATGTCGGCGTAGACCTCGGCCTGCCAGTCGTGGGACTCGATCTGCGTGGTCAGGGGGTTCCAGGTCAGGCCCAGGTGCTCCACGAAGGTGCGCGCGATGCGCTCCCAGTCCGCGCCCGGCACGGACACGGCGTGCGCGGCGTAGGTGCCGGTCGCGCCGTTGATCTTGCCCAGCATCTGGTTCGCGGGGATGCGGCGGGCCTGGCGGCCCAGGCGGTGCGCGAAGACCGCCATCTCCTTGCCGAGGGTGGTGGGGGTCGCGGCCTGGCCGTGGGTGCGCGAGAGCATCGGCACCTCGGCGGTCTCGCGGGCGAGGGCCTCGAGGTCGCCGATCAGTGCCTCGAAGGCGGGCAGCCACACCTCGTGCACGGCCCCGCGGATCATCAGCGCGTAGGCGAGGTTGTTGACGTCCTCACTGGTGCAGTAGATGTGCACGACCTCGGCGAGCGGCTCGAGGGAGGTGCCGGCCAGGCGGCGCTTGATGTAGTACTCGATCGCCTTGACGTCGTGGACGGTCTCCCGCTCGATCTCGGCGTGCTCGGCGATGCCGTCGGCGCCGAAGTCCTCCGGGATCGCGCGCAGCAGCGCCCGCTCCTCATCGGTCAGGGTGCGCAGACCGGGGATCACCTCGCCGTCCAGCAGGTGGATCATCCACTCGGTCTCCACCACCAGGCGGGAGCGGTTCAGCGCCGCCTCGGACAGGTGGTCGACCAGCGGTGCGACCTGGCCGCGGTAGCGACCGTCGAGCGGGGTGAGGGCGATCGGGGGAGTGATGTCCGCGAAGGAGTGAGCCATGACGGGCATTCTCCCAGAATCGCGCGCACCCGCGCCGTCGGGGCCGACGGGCGGGCGCGGGGGGCAGCGCGGATGCGCGGGCGTCGGCTCAGGGCCGACGGCGCCGGGGGCGCGCCGGGAGGCCGAGAGTCCCTCCGGCGCGGTGAGGGGTCAGGCCCGCTCGACGTCGCGCTCGCCGACGCCGGTGACGGCCTCGACGATCGCCGAGAGGATCCCGATGATCACGCCCGCCAGCAGCGCCCACCAGAAGGAGTCGAACTCGAGGGTCAGGCCCACGAGCCCCGACACCCAGCTCGCGAGCAGCAGCATGAGCGTGTTGATCACCAGCTGGAACAGCCCCAGCGTCAGGCAGGTGATGGGGAAGGCCAGGAACGACAGCAGCGGCTTCACGATGGTGTTGATCAGCGCGAGGATCAGCGCGATCGCGCCGATCGTGAGGACCTGGGTGAGCAGGGTCGCCGAGTCGTCGCCCAGATGCATGCCGGGCAGGATCAGGGCCGTGACCCACAGCGCGAGGCCGGTGACGATGATGTGTCCGAGGAATCTCATGGGGCTATTGTCCTCGCGGGACGCTGTGCACGCATGGGGGAAAGCCCCTGGATGTCGGGGTGGGGACGCCCTCGGACTCCGCCGCGCCGGTGACGACGTCCGGCATACCCTGGACGGCATGTCCGACCCCGCAGCTCGACTCGACCAGCCCGCAGAGACGATCCGTCTTCGTCCCGCGCTCGAGAACCTGCCCGCCTACGTGGCCGGGAAGCCCGCGGCCGACGACGGGATCCATCGCTTCAAGGTCTCCTCGAACGAGTCGCACCTGCCGCCGATCCCCTCGGTGCGCGATGCCGCGGTCGCCGCGATGGAGTCCTCGAACCGCTACCCCGACGCCTCGGCGCAGCAGCTGCGCGCCGCGCTCGGACAGAAGCACGGCGTGGACCCGGCGCAGATCGCCCTGTCCACCGGCGCCGTCGCGGTCACCGGCGACCTCGTGCGCGCCGTCGTCGGCGAGAGGGACGAGGTCGTGTACGCCTGGCGCTCCTTCGAGGCCTACCCGATCCTCGTCGGCTCCCACGGCGGCACCCCCGTGCCGGTGCCGCTGACCGCGGAGGGCGAGCACGACCTCGAGGCGATGGCCGCGGCGGTCACCGAGCGCACCCGCCTGGTGCTGCTGTGCACCCCGAACAACCCCACCGGCCCCTCGCTCTCCACCGAGCAGGTCGAGGACTTCCTCGCCCGCGTCCCCGAGGACGTGGTGGTCGCGATCGACGAGGCCTACCGCGAGTTCCACGACCCCGCGACCGTGCTCGGCACCGCCGGGATCTTCCGCCGCCACGGCAACGTGGTGCTGCTGCGCACCTTCTCGAAGCTCCAGGGCCTGGCCGGGCTGCGCATCGGCTACGCCGTCGCCCATCCGCGGCTCGCCCGGGCGCTCGGCCAGGTCACCGTGCCCTTCGGTGCGGGAGCCCCCGCCCAGGCCGCGGCCCTCGCCTCGCTCGCCCCCGAGGCGGCCGAGGCGCTCGAGCGCCGCGCGGAGCAGGTCCGCTCCGAGCGCTCGCGGGTGATGGCCGGACTGCGCGAGCAGGGCTGGGAGCTGCCCGCGAGCCAGGGCAACTTCGTCTACTTCCCGCTCGGGAAGCGCACGAGCGAGTTCGCCGAGTTCGCCGACGCACGTGGCCTCGTGCTGCGCGCCTACGGCACCGACGGGGTGCGCGCCACCATCGCGGAGGAGGAGGCGAACGATCGCCTGCTCGCCATCGCGAAGGAGTGGCTCGCGGGCTGAGCCGCCGCCGGGCGCGCGGGACCGGCCGCACGGCGCCCGGCAGGTCTGCCGGGCGGGCGGAGCCTCAGGCGCCGACGGGCTCCGCGGCCGGGACGACGTGCCCGAACCACGGCATGGACGCGAGATCCGTGGTCCGGACGATCACCGCGCCGAGCGGGAGCATCGACGCGGCGATCCCGAGAGAGCCGGCGGCATCGGCGGCATATGCCAGGCAGCAACGCTTCGCGAGGGGTGCATGTCCCTCAGCGAAGCACCGCCACGACCCGGCGGCAAGGGGATCCCTCGGTGACCTGCGGGTCACCCCAGTGGGGCTCCCAGGCTGCGGGTCACCGCACGAAGGCGTCGGCCTCCCCGGTCATCCCGATCCTCTCGGCGACGTAGTCGATGTCCTTGTCGCCGCGCCCGGAGAGGTTCACCAGCAGGTGCTCCTCATGGCCCATCGTCGGCGCGATCCGGATCGCATGGGCGAGGGCGTGCGCGGACTCGAGCGCGGGGATGATCCCCTCGGTGCGGCTGAGCAGGCGGAAGGCATCGAGCACCGCCTCGTCGCCCTCGCGCACGTACTCGACCCGGCCCAGCTCCCGCAGATGCACGTGCTGCGGCCCGACGCCGGGGTAGTCCAGGCCCGAGGCGATCGAGTGGACCTCGCCGGGCTCGCCGTCCTCGTCCTGCAGGACGAGGGTCTCCATCCCGTGCAGCATGCCGGGGCGGCCGAAGCTCATCGTCGCGGCGTGGCGGCCCGGCTCGTCGCCCTGCCCGCCGGGCTCGACACCGATCAGCCGCACCTCCTCGTCCTCGAGATAGGCGGTGAAGGCGCCGATCGCGTTGGAGCCGCCGCCCACGCAGGCGATCACCGCGCCCGGCAGGCGGCCGTGCGCGGCGAGGTGCTGGGCACGGGACTCGCGGCCCACGACGGACTGGAAGTCGCGCACCATGTCCGGGAAGGGCGCCGGACCCACCACGGACCCGATCGCGAAGAGGTAGCGCTCGGAATCCGCGGCGTAGACGGCGAAGGCGGAGTCGACCGCCTCCTTCAGGGTGGCCTGGCCCGTCTCCACCGCGACCACCTTCGCGCCCAGCAGGCGCATGCGCACCACGTTCGGGCGCTGCTTGGCGACGTCGACCGCGCCCATGTGGATCTCGCACTCCAGGCCGACGAGCGCCGCGGCGGTCGCGAGCGCGACCCCGTGCTGGCCCGCCCCGGTCTCGGCGATCAGGGTGCGCTTGCCCATCCGCTTCGCCAGCAGCGCCTCGCCGATCGTGTGGTTGATCTTGTGGGCGCCGGTGTGGTTGAGGTCCTCGCGCTTGAGCAGGATCCGGGCCCCTCCGAGCTGGTCGGAGAGCCGGTCGGCGCTCGTGATCGGGGAAGGGCGGCCGACGACCTCGCGCAGCAGGCGCGAGTACTCCGCGAAGAACTCCTCGTCGTGCCGGGCCTCCTCGTAGGCGGCGGCGACCTTCGCCATCGGCTCCGCGAGCGGCGGCGGCAGGATCGCGCCGCCGTGGTCGCCGAAGCGACCGCCGGTGTTCCCGGCGAAGGCAGCGGAGCGGGGGAGCGCCGCGGCCTCGGCGAGGGTGCGCGGGGCGGAAGCCCCGTCGACGGCGGGTGCGGTGGTGCTGGGCATGGGAACCTCCCGTGATAGGGCCCGGACCGGGAGGCTCGCAGACACGAGAAGCCGCCCGGGTGACGGGCGGCTTCGGTGTCAGCGCATGCGACAGGGGACCGCCCTCAGGCGGCCCACCAGCTGATCGTCGCGACGCGCATGGCGGCACCATAGCCCAGCCCCGGCCGTGCTGCGCGGCACGTCCGGCCGGCGACCCAGGACCGGCCGACGGACGCCCCCGGTGATACGGGGAGGGGCGGATATCACTACCGGCCCCGCGGACGCCGCCGATAGTCTTGAGAGCGGTCGGGCCCCTGCCGCTGCGGGACGGGCGCCCGAGGCGTCCGGTCCGACTGCACGTCGCCCCGCACCTCCTCGCACGAAGGACCCCATGGCCGCCCCCGCCGCCCCTGTCCCCGCTCCCGCCCTCGGCGGCCCCCGCGCCTACGCGGTCTGGATCGCGGCGGTCACCGCCTATTCGATCGCCGTGCTGCAGCGCACCACGATGGGCGTCGCCGGGCTCGAGGCCGCGGACCGGTTCGGGGCCTCGGCGACCATCGTGTCGACCTTCGTGGGGCTCCAGCTCGGCGTCTACGCCCTCGCCCAGATCCCCGCCGGCGTGCTGCTGGACCGCTACGGCTCCCGCGTCACCCTCACCGCCGGCGCCGTGCTGATGGCGCTCGGCCAGGTGCTCATGTCCCAGACCGAGACCGTGGGCGTGGCGATGATCGCCCGCATCGTGCTCGGCGCGGGCGATGCGCTGACCTTTGCAAGTGCGATCCGGCTGGTCCCGGCCTGGTTCCCGCCCGGACGCGTGCCGCTGCTGACCCAGCTCACCGGCATCCTCGGCCAGGTCGGGCAGATCCTCTCCGCCGTCCCCTTCGTCGCCGTGCTGAGCGTGGCCGGCTGGACGCCCGCCTTCTCCTCCGCCGCGGCGCTCAGCGCGATCGCCGCCGTGCTGGTGCTGCTCGTCGTCCGCGCGACGCCGCCGGGGATGCCGCGGCCGACGGTGAAGCAGGACCTCCGACGGATCCCCGTGGTGCTGGGGCGGATCGTGCGCCACCCCTCGACGCAGCTGGGCTTCTTCACCCACTTCACGGCCGGCTTCCCCGGCATCGCGTTCTCGATGATGTGGGGCTACCCGTATCTCACCGCGGGGGAGGGGCTCAGCCGCCCCGCCGCCTCCGCGGTGATGACCGTGCTGGTGGTCGTCGCGATCGTCGGCGGTCCGCTGATCGGCGCGCTCACCCAGCGGCACCCGCTGCGCCGCTCCACGCTGGTGCTGCTGATCGTCGCGACGATCGTGGTGCCGCTGCTCGCGCTCGTGCTGTGGCCGGGCAACGCCCCGATGTGGCTGCTGATCGTGCTGGTCTCCGGGTACTCCATCGGCGGCCCCGCCAGCTCCGTCGGCTTCGACTTCCCGCGCACGGACCTGGCCAAGCACCGCCTCGGCACCGCGACCGGCGCTGTGATCATGGGCGGCTTCATCGGCGCCCTCGTCGCGATCCTCCTGATCGGCGTGGTGCTGGACCTGCTGCGCCCCGACGGGGACTACGACCTGGCCTCCTTCCGCCTCGCCTTCGCCGTTCAGCTCCCGCTGCTCGCGATCGGGGTGGTCGGGATGCTGATGACCCGTCGGAACCTGCGCCGACGGATGGCCGTGCAGGGCCGCGAGGTCCCGCCGTGGCGCGAGGTGTGGCGCTCGGGGCGCTGGCGCCAGCTCTGAGGAGCCCCTGTCCCGTCGGCCCCGGAGCCCGTCGGTCGGGCTCGGTCCGCTCCGCGGCCGCCGTCGGGGCCCTCGTCGGCCGGGCCGGGCTTGCCGCCGCCCCTGCCGTGCCGTAGCGTTCCTCCCAACACTTACTTTCAAGGAGGAAATATGTCGTTCACGCTGGGCATCGTCGGGATCGGTCAGTTCGGATCCCACTTCGCGGAGCTCTTCGCCGCCCATCCCGACATCGACGCGCTCTACGCCGTCGACGCCGTCCCCGAGCGGATCGACGCCGTCGAGGCGCGCGGGGTCGCCTTCGCCGGCCGGTTCGAGACCCTCGAGGAGCTGCTCGCCTCCGACGTCGACGCGGTCGCGATCTTCACCCAGCGCTGGACCCACGGGCAGCATGCCCTGGCCGCCCTCCGTGCCGGCAAGCACGTCTACTCCGCGGTGCCGATGGCCATCGAGGAGGACGAGATCCGCCAGATCACCGAGGAGGTGCAGCGCACGGGGCTCGTCTACATGATGGGCGAGACCAGCCAGTACAACGCCGCCGTCGTCCTCGCCCGGCGCATCCACCGCTCCGGCGCGTTCGGCGAGGTGTTCTACGCCGAGGGCGACTACGTCCACGACATGGACCTCGGCTTCTACGACGCCTACAGGTACTCCGGCGGCGAGCAGTGGAAGTCCACCGCCTCCTACCCGCCCCTGCTCTACCCCACGCACTCCATCGGCGGCATCCTCGGCGTGCTGGGGGAGCGGCACGCCGTCTCCGTCTCGGCGCTGGGACGCCCCGACACCCGCGGCGACGGGGTCTTCGACAAGGACGTCTCGATGTTCGGCAACGACGTCTCCAACGCCTTCGCCCTGTTCGGGATGGACAACGGCGGCGCCTTCCGCACCAACGAGCTGCGCCGTGTGGGCTACCCCTCCCACAAGCGCGAGAGCCGCTTCCGCTTCTTCGGCGAGGCCTCCTCCTTCGAGGAGACCGTCGACGTCACCTACTGGCACGACAAGAAGGACGTGCTCGAGGTGACGGACCTGATCCGCACCGACCGCACCATGAGCCTGGACGACCCGCGGCTCGCGGACGTCTCGCCCACCCTGCGCGACGCCTTCGTCGCCGGTGCCTCCCGCGCCCACCACCAGGAGCGCCTGCCCGAGGAGTTCCAGGGCATGCCCAACGGGCACGAGGGCGCCCACCACTTCCTCGTCGACGACTTCGCCCACGCCGTCGTCGGCGGCCACCAGCCCGTGGTCAACGCGTGGCAGGCCGCCCGCTACACGCTGCCCGGCGTCATCGCCCACCAGTCGATGAACCGCGGCGGCGAGCGGCTCGAGATCCACGACCTCGGCGACTGCCCGCTGCCCGTGGTCGATCTCGACGCCGAGCAGGAGCCGCTGGACCCGCAGGCGCTCGCCGCTGCGGTCGGGGTGGTCCCCGAGGCCGTCGGCGCCTGACCGTCCGGTCCCGCCCGGCTCCTCTTGCTCGCCCCGGCCGTTCGACGAGACGTTCCCGAGACGTGGAGCGGCGGGGGCGCTGCGGCGTGCCGGACCGCCCGGGGCGCGAGGTCCCTCGCTCTCGCGATCTGGGAGCTCCGGGGCGTTCACGCCGCGGTCCCCCGCGAGCTCGAGGAGGCCGCCTGCCTCGACGGCGCCTCCTGTCTGCGCATGTTCCGCGCCGGTCCGACGGGCCCTCGCCGAGGGCATGACCGCCGACGCCGTGAAAGGCTGAGGCATGACCAGCATCCCCGCCGGCCCCGGCGCCCGGCTCCGCTACGACGCCGACGTGCTCGGCGTGCTCATGGCCCCCTTAACCGGCACCGCCGTGCCGGGCTGGCTCGGCCACGCGCTCGACGGCGGCCTCGCCTCGGTGATCCTCTTCGGGCACAACACCCCCGACGCCGCGACCGCCCGCGACCTCGCCCGCGCGCTCCACGCCCGGGCCGAGCACTGCGTGGTCGCGATCGATGAGGAGGGCGGGGACGTCACCCGCCTCCAGTCCGCGACCGGCTCCGGCCTGCCGACGGCCAGGGCGCTCGGCGCGATAGACGACCCCGAGCTCACCCGGCGGGCGGGGCGCGCCCTCGGCGACCTGCTCGCCGCCTGCGACCTCGACCTGGACCTCGCTCCCGTGCTGGACGTGTCCACCGATCCCGCGAACCCGGTGATCGGCACGCGCGCCTACGGGGACGAGCCCAACCGGGTCGCCCTGCACGCCCGCGCCTTCGCGGCCGGGCTGATCGACGCCGGGCTCGGCACCTGCGCGAAGCACTTCCCCGGCCACGGCGCGACCTCCGCCGACTCGCACACCGCGCTCCCGCGGATCGACCTCGGACCGGCGGAGTTCGAGCGCGAGCACCTGGCGCCCTGGCGGATTGCACCGTGGCTCGACTCGGTGATGACCGCGCACGTGCTGGTCCCCGCGCTCGGCGAGGGGCCTGCCTCGATCTCGCCCTGGGCGCGGCCGCTGCTGGACCGCGCAGTGGGCGGCACCTTCCACGGCCTGGTCATCACCGACGCGCTCGACATGGCGGCCGTCGCCGAGGACCCCGGCTGTGGGGAGGCGGCCGTCCGCGCGATCGAGGCGGGCGCCGACCTGCTGTGCCTGGGCACCTCCCTGCGCCGGGATGACGAGCGGATGCTCCGCGAGGCGCACGATGCGCTCCTCGACGCGGTCGAGACGGGGCGACTCCCGCGCGTCGTGCTCCGCGAGCGTGCCGAGCGCACCCGTGAGCGCCTGCGCAGTCTGCGCACCCGGCGCCGCTTCGTCCCCGCCCCCGAGATCGAGGACGCCCTCGCCGGTCTCGAACGACTCGGGGCCGCGGCGGCCGCCCGCGCGGTCAGCTCCCGCCACGGCCACGCCCGCCTCGACGGGCGGCCCGCCGTCGTGCTCGACCTTCGCCACCGGGCCCAGCACACCTCCGGAGCCCGCACCCAGCAACTGGTCGCGGCGCTGCGCGAACGGGGGATCGACGCCGCGGAGCCCCCGGAGCTCGACGGCCCCGAGCAGCATCGGCACCCGGAGCGGTCTGCGCCTCCCGCGGGCCCGCGGCTCCCGGCGCGGCGCGCCCAGGACGACCCGACCGCGCAGCTGCTCGCGGTGACCCGTCTGCCCCGCAGCGACGCCGAGGAGGGACGCCGCCTGGCCGCCCTGCTCGCCGCTCGGCCGGACACGATCGTGGTCCACACCGGGGTGCCCGACGCCGCCCCCGACCACCGCCTGATCGTCCTCGCCCACGGCGCCGGCCGCACCATGATGCGCGCCGCCGTGGACCTGCTCCTCGACGGCGCGGACCGCGGCGGGAGAGCAGGATGAAGGCGCTGGGGATGATGTCCGGCACGAGCCCGGACGCGATCGACGCCCTCGCGCTCGCCGCCGCGCTGCCGGAGGCGGGGGAGGGGGCGCTGCGCCGCACCCGCGCCGCACCGGGCTCCCGGCGGCGGTGACGGACGGCTCCTTGGAACTTACGGCACCGTAGGTTACGCTCGCCCCCGTGAGCGTCTTCCGATCCACGATCCCCGACGTCGCGGCCGAGGAGCCGATGGTCCAGCTCCTGGGGCCCGACGGCACCCGCACCCCGCACGAGCAGCTCGACGCCGTGCTCGAGGAGGCGGGGCTCGCCACCCCCGAGCGGCTGCGCGGCTACTACCGCGACATGGTGATGATCCGCGCCGCGGACCTCGAGGCGACGAGCCTGCAGCGCCAGGGCCAGCTCGGCCTGTGGGCGAGCGCGCTCGGGCAGGAGGCCGCGCAGATCGGGGCCGGCCACGCCTCCCGCGAGCAGGACTATCTCGTGCCCACCTATCGCGAGCACGGCGTCGCCTGGGCCCGCGGCATCGAGCCGTGGCGCCTGCTGGAGATGTTCCGCGGCATCAGCCACGGCGGCTGGGACCCCAACGAGCTGCGCACCCACCCCTACATGATCGTGCTCGGCTCCCAGGCCCCGCACGCGGTCGGCTATGCGATGGGGCTGCAGCGCGACGGCGTCGTCGGCACCGGAGACAGCGCCACCGACACCGCGGTCCTCGCCCTCTTCGGCGACGGCGCCTCGAGCGAGGGGGAGGTCTCGGAGTCCTTCACCTTCGCCGCCTCCTTCCAGGCCCCCGTCGTCTTCTACACGCAGAACAACCAGTGGGCGATCTCCGTGCCCACCTCCGTCCAGACCCGCGTCCCCCTCGCCCAGCGCTCCCGCGGCTGGGGCATCCCCTCGGTGCGCGTGGACGGCAACGACGTCCTGGCGGTGCTCGGCGCCGTGCGCACCGCCCTGGACTCGGCCCGCGCGGGGGAGGGGCCGGTCTTCGTCGAGGCCCTCACCTACCGCATGGCCGCGCACACCACCAGCGACGACGCCTCCCGCTACCGTCCCGCCGCGGAGGAGCAGGAATGGGCGGAGAAGGACCCGATCCTGCGCCTGCGCCGCCACCTCGAGCAGCTCGGCGAGATCGACGAGGCCTTCGTCGCCCGCTGCGACGAGGAGGCGTACGACCTCGCGATGCAGCTCCACCACCACATCCACGGCATGGAGGACCCCGACCCGGTGCGCATGTTCGACCACCCCTACGCCGAGCCCCACCCGATCGTCGACGCCGAGCGCGAGGAGTACCTCGCGTACGTCGCCCAGTTCGAGGACGAGGAGGGGACGAGCGCATGAGCACCTCCTCCACCCCTTCCACCACGACCCTCCCGATCGCGAAGGCCATCACCGCGGGGCTGCGTGACGCGCTGACCGCCGACGACAAGGTCCTGCTGATGGGCGAGGACATCGGCGTGCTCGGCGGCGTCTTCCGCGTCACCGACGGGCTCCACGCCGAGTTCGGCTCCCAGCGCGTGGTCGACACCCCGCTCGCGGAGGCCGGGATCGTCGGCACCGCCGTGGGCCTGGCCCTGCGCGGCTACCGGCCCGTGGTCGAGATCCAGTTCGACGGATTCGTCTTCCCCGCCTTCAACCAGATCACCACCCAGGTCGCGAAGATGCACAACCGCACCTCCGGCCGGGTGAACATGCCGATGGTGATCCGGATCCCGCACGGCGGCGGCATCGGCGCCGTCGAGCACCACTCCGAGAGCCCCGAGGCGCTCTTCGCCCACACCGCGGGCCTGCGCATCCTCGCCCCCTCCACCGCGCAGGACGCGTACTGGATGACCCGCCAGGCGATCGAGTCCGAGGATCCCGTGATCATGCTCGAGCCCAAGCGGCGCTACTGGGTCAAGGGCGACGTCGACCCCGACCACCGCCCCGAGCTCTCGCCCTGGCAGGCGCAGGTGGTGCGCCCCGGCACCGACGCGACGGTGCTCGCCTGGGGACCGAGCATGCCCGTCGTCCTCGAGAGCGCCGAGGCCGCCGCGGCCGACGGCCTCGACCTCGAGGTGATCGACGCCCGCTCCCTCGCCCCCGTCGACTACCCCACGATCGCGGACTCGGTGCGGCGCACCGGGCGCCTGCTGATCGTCCACGAGGCCCCCGTGCTCGGCGGGCTCGGCGGCGAGATCGCCGCCCGCATCTCCGAGCAGTGCTTCTACCACCTCGAGGCGCCGGTGCTGCGCGTGGGCGGCTACCACCTGCCCTATCCGCCCTCCCGCATGGAGCACGCCTATCTCCCCGACCTCGACCGGGTGCTGGACGGCGTGGACCGTCTGCTCGAGCACTGACCCGCGCGCCCGCCGCGTGAAAGGATCACGACCATGAACGCCTCCTCGATCGTCACGATCGCCCTCACCGATCCCGGCGAGGGCCTCACCGAGGCCGAGGTCCTCGAGATCAAGGTCGCCGTCGGCGACCGCCTGGAGATCAACGACCCCGTCGTCGAGGTCGAGACCGCCAAGAGCGCGGTCGAGCTGCCCAGCCACGTCGCCGGCACCGTCGTCGAGATCCTCGTCGCCGTCGGCGAGGAGGTGCCCGTCGGCGCCCCGCTGATGCGTGTGGACACCACCGGCGGGGCCGTCCCGGCCCAGGCACCCGCCGCCCCCTCCGGCGCAGCGGCGGAGGCGGACCCGTCGGCCGCCGAGCTCTCCGCCCAGGCGACGGAGCAGGCCGCCGAGCAGGCCGAGGGGCAGGCGGAGCAGCCCGCCGCCCCGAGCGAGAGCGAGGGCGCGCCGGCCGCGCAGGAGCCGAAGAACCTCGTCGGCTACGGGGAGCGGGCCACGGGCACGCGCCGCCGCCGACGCCGGGCCCAGCCCGCGCAGCCCGCCGCGGAGCAGCAGGTCCCCATCGACCGGATCCTCGCCAAGCCGCCGGTGCGCAAGCTCGCCCGCGACCTCGGGATCGCGCTGCACGACGTGCTCGCCACCGGCCCCGAGGGCACCGTCACCCGGCAGGACGTGCTCAACGCTCAGCAGCGTTCCTACGGCGCGGAGGCCGCCGCTCACGACGGCGCTGGTGCGTACTTCCCCGAGGAGTCCCCGCAGGCGCCCGAGCACCTCGGCGACGTCATGAAGACCACTCGTGACCAGCCCTTCTCCGGCGTCACGAGCGACGAGCGCACCACCCGTGTCCCGATCCGCTCGGTCCGCAAGCGCACCGCCGAGGCGATGGTGGCCTCCGCCTTCACCGCCCCGCACGTCACGGTGTTCAACGAGATCGACATGACTGGCGTGACGCGGATCATCTCCCAGCTGCGCGCCTCGCGCGAATGGGCCGACGTGAAGGTCAGCCCCCTGGCCGTGATCGCGAAGGCGCTGCTGGTCGCGATCCGCCGAAATCCCGAGGTCAACGCCTCCTGGGACGAGGACGCCCAGGAGATCGTCTACAAGCACTACGTCAACCTCGGCATCGCCGCGGCGACCCCGCGCGGCCTCATCGTCCCGAACCTGAAGGACGCGCACCTGATGACGCTGCGGGAGCTCGCCGAGGGGATCGGGGAGCTCGCCCGCACCGCGAGGGCCGGGCGCACCTCCCTGCGCGACACCCGCGACGGCACCATCACCATCACCAACTACGGCGTCTTCGACATCGACTCCGGCACCCCGATCCTGAACCCGGGGGAGTCCGCCATCCTCGGCGTCGGCGCGATCAAGGAGAAGCCGTGGGTGGTGGACGGGCGGATCGAGCCGCGCCGGGTCGCGACCCTCTCGCTGAGCTTCGACCACCGCCTGATCGACGGGGCGCTCGGCGCGGAGCTGCTGCGCGACGTCTCCGCCGTGCTCGAGGACCCCTCCCTGGGCCTGGTCTGGGGTTGAGAGGCGAGAGATCGCTCCTTAGTACCCTTGTGCGGTGACCTCGAGCCCGCCCGCTTCCCCGCCGCCGCGGCGCGACGACCCCCGCATGCACACCGTCGAGATGGCGGCCCTGCGCGACGTGGTCGTCGCCGACTCCGAGACCCTCGTCTCGGGCCCGGTCCGTCCGGCGCCGGCGAGCTGGCGGATCGCCCTGCTCGTCGCCGCCGGCGGAGCGCTCGGGGCGATGCTCCGCTTCCTGCTGACCGTGCTCGACCCCGCCGTGACCACCCCCACGCTGGTCGAGATGCCGTGGACGACCCTCACCGTCAACGTGCTGGGCTCCCTCGGGCTCGGCGCGCTCAACGGCGTGCTCGAGGTGCGCGAGGGGCGGCCGTGGATGCGCCCGCTGCTGGGCACCGGGCTGTGCGGCGGCTTCACCACCATGTCCACCGTGGTGCTCGAGGGCTCGGCGATGATCGGCGCGGACTTCCCGCTGCTGGCCCTGCTGTACGCCGCGCTGACCCTCGCGCTGTGCCTCGGCGCGGTCGTCCTCGGCCTGCTGCTGGGCAACCGCCTCGGCGCCCGGGGGCTCGAGGCGACGGACGGAGGGGCGGCATGACGGCACTGCAGCTCGTCCTCAGCCTGGCCGTGGTCTGCGTGGGCGGCGGCCTCGGGGCGGTCGCCCGCTGGGGCGTGCAGACCGCCGGCACCCGCATGATCGCCGCCCGCGGCATCGAGAACGGGGAGCGGTTCGTGCCCTGGCTGACCTTCCTGGTCAACGTCGCGGCCTGCTTCCTGCTCGGCATCGTCGTGGCGCGGCTCGGCTCCGCCACCGGTGCGGGCGGCGTGTTCTACGTGCTGCTCGGCGGCGGCTTCTGCGGCGGGCTCTCCACGCTCTCCACCGCCGCGCACGACATCGTCGTGCTCGCCCGCCGCGGCGCCTACTCGATCGCGCTGGCCTACCTGATGCTCAGCGTCGGCACCGGCATGGGCGCCCTCTGGGTGGGACTGGTGATCGCCTCATGACGCTGCGCCGCACCCTCCTCGCCCTCCTGCCCGCCCTCGCGGTGCTGAGCCTGCTCGCCGTGCTCGCGGCCGACGCCGCCGGCGGCGACAACCTCGTGCTGCTGGATGCGGGCCCCGTCGCCCGGATCGGCGCCCCGGTCGCCGCGACCCTCGCCGACCTCGCCGCCGCACTGACCCTCGGCGGCGCCGTGGTGGCGGGCTGGCTCCTGCGCGAGGAGGCCGACCGCACCCGCGCCCTCGGCATCGTCGCGGGCGCCGCCGCGGCCACCACCCTCGCCCGCGGCGCCTCCCTCGCCTTCTCGTACGCGATCGCGACCGGGCAGCCCGTCGGCTCGCCGCGCTTCGGCTCCGACCTCGGGGTGTTCCTCGCGACGGAGCTCGGCGTCTGGCTCCTGTGCGGGCTGCTGGCCGCCGCGGCGACCACCACCGTCGCCGTGCTCGGCACCTCCGCCTCTCTCGCCCGCGCCGTCGCGGTCCTCTCCTCCGTCGTCGCCTTCTCCGCCGCGATGACCGGGCACGCCGCGGGCGACGAGACCCACGAGATCGCCACCTCCACGATGCTCGTGCACCTGCTGGCGGTGGGGATCTGGCTGGGCGGCCTCGCCGTGCTGCAGGTGCTCACCGATCGCAGCCGCGACGACGTGCGCGTGCTGCGCGGCTACTCCCATCTCGCGCTGATCTGCTGGATCGCCCTGGCGCTGAGCGGGGTGCTCGCGCTCGTGGTGCGCATGAACACCCCCGCGGAGCTCCTCACCAGCGCGTACGTGCAGATCGGGCTCGGCAAGGCCGTGGTGCTGCTGCTCCTGGGCCTGCTCGGCGCGCTCCAGCGCCGCCAGCTCGCCACCGGGCTCGGCACGGACTCCGAGGGGCGCCGGGCGCTGGGGACCTACCGGCGCCTCGCCCTGCTCGAGCTGGCGCTGATGGGGCTCGCCGTCGCGCTCGCCGCGGCGATGAGCTCCTCCCCGCCGCCCGCGGAGGAGGGCACCCCGCCGGCGGGCACCGCCGGCACGCTCACCGGCTACCCCCTGCCTCCCGCCCCGGACCTCGTCACCGTGCTCGGGCAGTGGCGCCCGGACCCCTTCGGGGCGGCGCTCGCCTGCGTCCTGCTGCTGCTGTGGTGGAGGCCGAGCGCCCCGCCGCGTCCGCGTGGACGCAGCCTGCAGCTCCTGCTCGGTGCCGCCGCGCTCGTGCTGCTGACCTCGGGCCCTCTGAACGTGTACGGCAAGGTGCTCGTCTCCGCCCACGTCCTCCAGCACGTGCTGCTGCTCGTGCCCGCCGGGGTGCTGCTGGGCTGCGCGATGACGATCCCGCCGCGTCTGCGCACCCTGATCGAGGGGCGCTGGCCGCTCGCGGCGCTGCTCGCCGCGGCCGGGCCGCTGCTGCTCGCCGCCTGCTACATCAGCCCGCCGCTGCTCCGCGCCGCCCTGGACAGCCACGCCGCCCATCTCGCGCTGCAGCTGCTGGCTCTCGCCGCCGGTGCGCTGATCGCGCTCGCCGTGAGGCTCGCGCCCGCGCCGCGTCGGGCCTGGGTCGCGGCGGTCCCGCTGCTGCTGGGCGCTGCCGGGGGGATCGCGCTGCGCAGCACGGAGAGGCTGCTGGCGGCGAGCTGGTTCGGCGCGACCGGCCGCACCTGGCGGGCCGACGCGCTCGCCGATCAGCAGTCCGCGGGCACGCTCGTGCTCGTCGTCGTGGTGCTCATCGCGCTCGTGGCCGGCGGGGCGGCGCTGCGGAACCGCGGGCGCCGCGGCTGACCGCACGAGGAAGGGGCCCGCGCAGCGGCGCGGGCCCCTTCGTCGGAGCGTGCGGCGGGGCGTCGGCCCCGGGGACCGCTCAGCCGAAGAGGCTGCGCACCGAACGGAGCCGCGCGAGCTGGGTCTCGCGGTCCACGGCTGGGACCAGGCCCTCCTCGGCGCCGGCGCCGGAGGGGACCTCGCGCGGGGTGACGCGGCGGGTGCCGACGGCGGTCTCGAGCCGGCCGCGCAGACCGCCGGAGGCGGGGGCGGGACGGGCCGGGATCGCGGCCTCGGCGCCGCCGCGCACGCGACGGAACTGCTCGAGCGCGGGGGAGGTGCCGCCGTCACGGGTCGCGGCGAGCATGTAGGCGGCGATGTCGGCCTGCTCGACGAGGAGCGGCAGCACGCCGCCGGAGACCCGCTGCTGGCCCAGGATCACGAGGTCGTCGCGGCCGCGGGCGAAGGCGCCGAGGAAGAGGTCGCTCTCGCCGCTCGCGGTGCGGGGCACGAGGTCCTCGGGGAGGTGGTCGGCCCCCGTCTCGTAGCCGGTGGCCAGCACGATCAGGTCCGCGCGGTAGGTGTCGGTGCCGAAGGCGTCGCGGCCGCGGGCGTGCGTGACCACGCCCTCGGCGTCGACGCCCTGGACGTCGCCGGCGGGGGTGATGCGCCCCTCGCGGACCCGCTGCAGCAGGTCGTCGGAGACGATCACGCGGTCCTCGAGCAGGGGCTGCGCCGGGCGGGGCAGACCGGCCTCGACCGGGTCGCCGACGGTGCGTCGCACCACGGTCTCCGCGATCCTCGCGTTCAGCCCGCCGAGCATCGCGGGCTCGCGCGCGGAGGCGACGTCGCCGGGGATCCCGGCGATGCGGCGCGGCACCACCCAGTGGCCGGTGCGCATCGACCAGCGCACCTCGAGCGCGCGACGGGCGGCGTCGACCGCGATGTCCGCGGCGGACTGGCCCGAGCCGACGACCAGCACCCGCCTGCCCTCGAGACCGTCGGCGCCGGTCCACTCCGAGGAGTGCACGACCTGCACCGTGCTCGGGACGTCGGCGGCCCAGTCGGGGCGGTGGGGGCGCTGCGAGATGCCGTGCGCGGAGATCACTGCGCGGTAGATCCCGATCTCGCCGGTGGAGAGCTCCACCTCCCACACGCCCTCCCCGAAGGGGCGTGCGGCGCGCACGGCGGTGCGCGGGCGGAAGTGGTCGGTGATCCCGTGGCGGGAGGCGTAGGCGCGCAGGTACTTCGCCATGTGCGCGGGGGTGGGGAACTCGGGGAAGGAGACCGGCTGCAGGAGGTCCTCGTACTGGGTCTGCTCGCGCGAGGAGATCATCTCCATCGTCGGCCAGATCGGGGAGTCCTCCCGCTCGGGGTCCCAGATGCCGCCGACGTGGTCGGCGCGGTCCACGATGTCGAAGGGCACCTCGAGCGCCTTCAGCGACGCCGCGGCGGCGAGTCCGGCGGGGCCGGCGCCGATGATCAGCACCTTCTCACGGGTGGGGATCTGGTCGTGGAGCTCGGGCATCGAAAGGAGCCTTCTTCCGGGTGGACGGCCTGCTGACGCCCGCCATCCTAGTCTCCGCGCGGGGGCGGTTCAGGCGACCGCGGTGATCACCGCGGAGACGCCGAGCGTCGTGATGATCGTCGTCATGACATAGGCGAGGACCACCTGGTGGCGCACCAGGCGACGTGCGGTGGCCGTGAGCGGGCTGAGGTCCGCGGCGCCCGCGGAGGCCTGGATCTGCACCGCGCCGTGGAGATCAGCCGGCGATCCGGCCCACGAGCTCGCGTGCGAGCAGCAGCGCACCCGGCAGCCCGTCGGGCGCGGGGCTCACGGAGCGGCGACGGTCCTGCAGCGAGGCCGTCACCTCGTCATGGATCGGGCCCGGACCGGTGAGCACCGAGCCTGCGAGCACGACGGGCAGCACCGCCTCCGGGTCCAGCGCCTGAACCGTGTCCAGCACGTGCTCGATCACGGCGGAGAGGATGCCGCGGGCGACCGGATCGTCCCGCACCCGGGCGGGCAGCGGCGCGAAGCGTCCCAGCGCCGCCGGCGCCCCGGCGGGCAGGTGCTCGTCGAGCGCGCGGATCAGGTCCTGGCGCGGGTCGCCGGTGGGGGAGGGCGGGCGGAGCCCCTCGCGCAGGTCCAGGCCCAGCGCGGCGCCGACCTCCTCCGTCAGCAGGGTGCGGGGGCCGCGTCCGTCGAGGTCCGCGGCGACCGCCTCGAGCGTGCGCCGCCCCAGCCACACCGCGGAGCCGACATCGCCCAGCAGCCAGCCCATCCCGTCGCGGCGGGCGATCGCCTCGCGGTCGCGGAAGCGGACCGCGACCGCGCCGGTCCCGGCGAGCACCAGCAGGCCGTCGTCGCCCACCCCTCCGGAGAGGAAGGCGGTGTGCAGGTCGTCGGTGACCAGGAGGCGCTCGGCGGGGATCCCGAGCGGGCCGAGGCGCTCGCCGACCGCGGCGCGGACCTCCGCCGCACGCGCCGGCCCCGCCCCGGAGATCCCGAGCGCGACCGCCGCGACCTCGGCCGGGTCGTCGGCGAGCGGGCCGGCCGGACCGTCGGAGGTGTCGTCGTCGGCGCCCGCGTCGGCGGTGCGCAGCGCGTGCCGCGCCTGCTCGAGCACCTCGGCGATCGTGGCCGCGAGCGTGTCGAAGGCCTCCGGTCCCGAGGAGCGGAGGTTCGCTCCCGGCCCCTCGACCTGCGCGAGGAGCCCGCCGCCCACCGACGCGGCGACCAGCCGCGAACGCGTCCCCCCGACATCCCCGGCGAGCACCAGGTGCTGGCGCATACGGCTCCCTCCTCCAGCGTTCCCCGTCGAGCGTCCCCACATCGTAGGGCCCGCCCCGCCTGTCCTACGCTGTCCCGTGCGACGCCCACCGATCATTGGAGACCACGTGAGCAACCCCCGCAGGGACCCGAGCCACCTCGACGACGACCTGGTGGGGCTCGCCTCGCCCACCGAGGAGCGCAATCCCGCCAGCGCCGAGCTGGACACCCTCGACGCCCGCGGGATGGTCGACGTGATCCTCGGCGAGGACGCGACCGTCGCCGCGGCGGTCCAGGCGCGGTCCGCCGAGATCGCGGCGCTGGTGGAGACGTGCGTGGCGGCGATCGCGGACGGCGGCACCGTCCACTACCTCGGGGCCGGGACCTCGGGCCGGCTCGCGGTGCTGGACGCGGTCGAGCTCGCCCCGACCTTCGACGCCGACGAGTCGATGGTCACCGCCCATCTCGCGGGCGGGCCCGGCGCCTTCCTCACCGCGGTCGAGGGCGCCGAGGACTCCGCCGCGCAGGGCGCGCAGCTGGTGCGCGAGCAGTGCCGCGAGGGCGATGTGGTGATCGGCCTCGCCGCGAGCGGCCGCACCCCCTTCGTGGCCGGTGCGCTCGAGGCCGCCCGCGCCGCGGGGATGCCCACCGCGCTGATCTCCGCGAACCCCGCCGCGCCGCTCGCCCCGCTCGCGGACCATGCGATCCTCCTCGACGTCGGCCCCGAGGTGGTCACCGGCTCCACCCGCATGAAGGCCGGGACCGCGCAGAAGCTCACCCTCAACGCCCTCTCCACCGCGACGATGGTCCGACTCGGGACCACCTTCGGGAACCTGATGATCCAGGTGCGGCCCACGAACGAGAAGCTCGTCGCCCGCACAGTGCGGATGCTCGTCCAAGCCAGCGGCGCCGAGCCCGAGGAGGCGGCGCGGGTGCTCGAGGACGCGGGCGGCAGCGTGCGCGTCGCGCTGGTCGCGCTGCTGTCCGGGACAGACGCCCGGGCGTCGGCCGCCGCGCTCGAGGACTTCCCCCGGGACCCCCGCCGGATCGGCGACCCCGCCGGGATCCGCTCCGCGGTCGCGGCGCTGTGCGGGTGATCCCCTCGACGGCGCCGGGGCGCGGCCCCTGCCGTGGTCGCCATGCGTCTGTGATCAGCCCTGCGCCCGCCGTCCGTCCGCGCCGAGGAGCCGCTCGAGCTCGGCGACACAGACGTTCACAGTCCTCGCCCCGCCGGCGCGCGGCGGACAGGCTGAGCGCAACCCCCGACGCCCAGGAGGAGCGCAGCCATGACGCACCAGCCCCAGAAGTTCGAGACCCTCGCCGTCCACGCCGGACAGACCCCCGACACGGACGCGGGCTCGCGCGCCCTGCCCATCCACCAGACGACCAGCTTCGTCTTCCCCTCGGCGCAGTCCGCCGCGGACCGCTTCGCGCTCGCCGAGGCCGCCCCGATCTACACCCGCATCACCAACCCCACCCAGGCCGCGGTCGAGGACCGCATCGCTGCGCTCGAGGGCGGCGTGGCCGGGCTCCTGCTCGCCTCCGGGCAGAGCGCCATCACGCTGTCGATCCTGAACCTCGCCGGGGCCGGCGACTCGATCGCCGTCTCCCCGAGCCTGTACGGCGGCTCCTTCAACCTCTTCAAGCACACCCTCACCCGCCTCGGCATCACCCCGCAGTGGGTCGGGGACCCGACCGATCCCGCCTCCTGGCGCGCCGCCGCGGACGGGACCACCCGCGCCTTCTTCGTGGAGTCGATCCCGAACCCGCAGCAGGACATCCCGGACCTGCGCGCCCTCGCCGACGTCGCCCACGAGGTCGGCGTCCCGCTGATCGTCGACAACACCGTCGCGACCCCGTACCTGCTGCGCCCTCTCGAGCACGGCGCGGACGTGGTCGTCCACTCGGCGACCAAGTTCCTCGGCGGGCACGGCACCTCGATCGCCGGCGCGATCGTGGACGGCGGCAGCTTCGACTTCACCGCCCACGCCGAGAAGTACCCCCAGTTCACCGAGCCCGACGAGTCCTACAACGGCCTCGTCTTCGCCGGCGTGCCCGGCCCCTTCGCGACCCGCGCCCGCACCAACCTGCTGCGCGACCTGGGCCCGGCCGTCTCCCCGTTCAACGCCTTCCTCATCGGGCAGGGCCTCGAGACGCTGCCGCTGCGGATGGAGCGCCACCTGGAGAACACCCGCCGCGTCGCCGACTTCCTCGAGGCCGACGAGCGGGTGGGCACGGTCACCTGGGCCTCCCTGCCCTCCTCCCCGCACCACGAGCGGGCACAGCGCTATCTCCCGCAGGGCTCCGGCAGCGTGCTCGGCTTCGAGCTGCCCGGCGGCCTCGAGGCCGGGCGCCGCTTCGTCGACGCCCTCACCCTCCACTCGCACGTGGCGAACATCGGCGACGTGCGCAGCCTCGTCATCCACCCCGCCTCGACCACCCACTCGCAGCTGACCGAGGAGGAGCTGCGCGCCGCCGGCGTCGCCCCCGGCTTCGTGCGCCTCTCCGTGGGCATCGAGCACATCGACGACATCCTCGCCGACCTGGAGCAGGGGCTCGCGGCGGTGTCGGCCTGAGCGGCCGCTCCGCGGGCGGGAGCTCGCTGGACGCCGGGGCCGCGGTGATCGTTAGGCTGGGCCCATGAGCGATGCGAGCGACCCCGGCGCCCTCCTGGCACCCTCCCCGCTGGAGACGTGGCCGCCCGCGTGGTCCCCGGCCGCCGTGGTGATGGACTGCGACGGACTGCTGGTGGACACCGAGGGGCGCTGGCTCGCGCTGCAGGAGGACTATCTCGCCGACCACGGCGCCTCCCTCGCCCCGGAGGTGCGCCGCGCCCTGACCGGCCGGCCGATCGAGGTCGTGGTCACCACGATCGCCGAGGCCATCGGCAAGGACCCGCACCGCGCCGGGGCGGAGCTGATGGCCGCCCACCAGGAGCGCCTGGAGGAGCCGCTCGTGCCGCTGCCCGGGGTGGTCAGGACCGTCCGGGCGGTCGCCGCGGTGCGCCCCGTCGCCGTCGCCTCGAACTCTCCCCGGGACCTGCTCGAGCGGACCCTCGACGCGCTCGGCCTCGCGGGCGCCTTCGACGCCCGGGTCTCCCTCGACGACGTCGCCGCCGGGAAGCCGGCCCCCGACCTCTACCTCGCCGCCGCTGCGGCGCTCGGCGCCGACCCCGCCGACTGCCTGGCGCTGGAGGACTCGGAGACCGGCGCCCGGGCCGCCCTCGCCGCCGGGATGCAGCTCATCGCGGTGCCGTCGATCCCCGGGCAGGACCCCGTCGCGCCGCGCCGGCTCGACTCCCTCGAGGACCCCGTCCTCGCCGACTGGATCTCGAGCTGGGAGGCCCGCCGGTGAGCACCTCGCCCGACCGCTTCGCCCGCGCCTTCGGCGACTGGACCCCGCGCGCCGTCGTCTTCGACTGCGACGGCCTGCTGCTGGACACCGAGTCGGTGTGGCAGCGCGCCCAGGACACGGTCGTCGCCGCACGCGGCGCGGTCCTGGCCCCCGAGGACGACGCCGTGCTGCACGGCTCGACGATCGAGGTCGCCGCCGAGCTGATCGCCCGCCGCTCCGGCCACACCGTGGAAGAGGTCCTCGCCGACCTGCACCGCGAGTTCGACCACGAGCTCTCCGGCGGGGTGTGCACCCTGCCCGGCGCGGCCGAGGTGCTGCGGGCGGCGGCGGCCCGGGTGCCGCTGGGCTGCGCCTCGAACTCCTGGCTCGAGGCGCTGGACCACAAGCTCGTCGCCGGCGGCCTGCGGGAGCACTTCACCGTCCTGGAGGCCTCGGACACCGTCGAGAACCCCAAGCCGGCCCCCGACATGTACGCCGCGGCGGCCCGCGCCCTGGGCCAGCGGCCCGAGGACTGTCTGGCCCTGGAGGACTCCGGGACCGGTGCCCGCGCCGCCCGCGACGCGGGGCTGCGCCTCATCGCGGTCCCCGCCCCCGGGCACCCCGTCCCGCCCGCGGACCTCGCCCTCACCTCCCTCACCGATCCCGAGCTCGGGGCCTGGATCGCGACCTGGTGACCCGGGAGTGATCCGGCGCGGATGTCCGCGCTGTCACCCGAGTTGGCCCCCGGGCGTCGATCCGGTGTTCACTGGACCCCATGACCACTTCGTCGGACCCCTCCGCGCCCCTGTCCTCCCGCGCCCACGGCTCGCCGCTGCGCGGCCGCGGCTGGCTGAACACCGGCGGCGCCGAGCTGGACCTCGAGACGCTGCGCGGGAAGATCGTGCTGCTGGACTTCTGGACGTTCTGCTGCGTGAACTGTCTGCACGTCCTGGACGAGCTGCGCCCCCTCGAGGAGAAGTGGGCCGATGAGCTCGTCGTCATCGGCGTGCACTCCCCGAAGTTCGAGTTCGAGAAGGACCCCGAGGCGCTGCGGGCCAACATCGAGCGCTACGAGGTCTCCCACCCCGTGATCGACGATCCGGAGCTGGAGACCTGGAGCGCCTACGGCGCCCGCGCCTGGCCCACCCTGATGGTCCTGGACACCCACGGCCGCATCGCCGGCAACCTCTCCGGCGAGGGCCATGCCGCGAACCTCGACCGCCTGGTCGCCGAGCTCGTCGCCGAGGGCGAGGCCGACGGCTCGCTGCGCCGCGGCCCCGCGCCGACCGTCCTCGCCGAGCGGTCCGAGCAGACCCTCCGCTTCCCCTCGAAGCTCGCCGTCCTGCCCGACGGCCGGCTGGTGGTCTCCGACGCGGGCCAGCACCGCCTGGTCGTCTTCCAGGCCGACGGCGCGACGGTCGACGCGATCATCGGCACCGGGGAGCGCGGCCATGCCGACGGCGACGAGGACACCGCCCAGTTCGCCGAGCCCAACGGCGTCCTCGCCCTGCCCGCCGAGGTCGCCCAGGAGGTGGGCTACGACCTCCTGGTCGCCGACACCGCCGGGCACCGCCTGCGCGGCGTGAAGATCGGGCAGGACCGCCTGCTGCGCTCCCGCACCACGACCGAGGTCACCACCCTCGCCGGCACCGGCGAGCAGTGGATGCAGGGCGAGCCGCTGCCGCGCGGCGAGGGCGATGCCCGCTCCTACAGCCTCTCCACCCCCTGGGGCCTCACCTGGAGCCACTCCCTGAACCGGGCCGTGATCGCCATGGCCGGGATCCACCAGCTGTGGACCTACGACCCCGTCACCGGCGCCCTGCTGGTCCTCGCGGGCACCACCCAGGAGGGCCTCGTCGACGGCCCCGCCGTCACCTCCTGGTGGGCGCAGCCCTCGGGCCTCGACGAGATGCCCGACGGCCGGATCGTGATCGCGGACTCCGAGTCCTCCGCGGTGCGGCTCCTGGACCCGCAGACCATGCAGGTCAGCACCCTGGTGGGCAAGGGCCTGTTCGACTTCGGCCATGTGGACGGACCGCTCGACCGGGCCCGTCTCCAGCACCCGCTCGGCGTGACCGCCCTGCCCGACGGGCGCATCGCGATCGCCGACACCTACAACGGCGCGATCCGCCTCCTGGACGAGGAGACCGGCGAGGTCGTCACCGTCGCGACCGACCTCAAGGAGCCCTCCGACGCGATCGTCGGCCCGCCCGTGGACGGGATCGGCCAGCTGATCGTCGTCGAGTCCGGCGCGCACCGCATCACCTGGGTGCCTGTCGCGAAGGCCGCTGAGCGCGTGATCGACGAGGGCGCCCAGCGCTCCGAGCGGCCCGCGACCGAGGTGGGTCCCGGCCCGCTCACCGTGCGCGTGCTGTTCACGCCGCCGCCCGGGCACAAGCTCGACGACTCCCTCGGACCGTCCACGCAGGTCACGATCGCGACCACCCCCACCTCGATGCTGAAGGCCGGGGGAGGGGTGGACACCGCGCTCGAGCGCACCGTCACCCTCGACCCCGCGTACACCGAGGGCGTCCTCCACGTCAGCGCCCGCGCCGCCTCCTGCGACGCGGACCCGGCCGTGGAGTTCCCCGCCTGCCACATGCACCAGCAGGACTGGGGGGTCCCGATCCGCGTCGTCGAGGGCGGCCTGGATCATCTGGACCTCTCCCTGCTCGCCTGACCTCTGACGCCGACGGAAGCTGAAGCCGACCCGTGGATCTGATCACGCAATTCCCCCTCGGCGACGATCTCGCCGTCACCCTGCTCGTCCTCGGCCTTCTGGCCGTGGCCGCGCTCGTCGCCGGGGCGGTCGTGCCCACCCGGCTGCGGCGCGACGAGGACAGCGCCGAGGTGGACCCGACGCTCGGACGGCGGCTCGGCGCGCCGCTGCTGTCCTCCGCCTCGATCCTGCTGTGGGTGGGGCTGCCGCTCGCCGTGGTGGTGTACCTGGCCCCCGGCGGGACCGACGACCGCATCCTGCGCTCGGCGATGCTGCTGGTCGGGCTCGCGCTCGGCCCGCTCGCGGCCTGGCGGGGCCTGGCGATCCAGCTCGCGGCGCTCGGCGTCGATCCCGAGCGGCGCGGGGCGATGCTCCCGCGTCTGGGGGCGCTCACGGTCGCCGGCGCGCTCGCGCTCGCCGCGCTGCCCGTGGTGATCGCGGTGTGGTTCCTGCAGACCACGGCCGGGCCGGCGCTCATCGCCCTCGCCGCGGGCGCCGCGATCTCCGCCCTCGTGGTGCGGGCCAGCGCGGCCCCGGTCGAGGCGGGCGCGGCCGCGGCCGCGGTGCTGGTCGGCACCGACGAGCACGAGCTCGACGTCGACGACGAGGACAACCTCGGCGGCCCCCACCTGCGCAGCGCCCGCATGGTGCGCCGCGGCGGGGCCCTCGGCGCCGACCTCGTCGCCGTCGCGACCGCCGGCGCCGCCCTCGGCGTGCTGCTCGGCGTGCCCGTCCTCGCGGCCGAGGGCTTCGTCGTCACGCTGCTGGCGCTGGGCACCGCGCTGCTCGCCGCGGGCGTCTCCGCCGTCGTCCCCCATGCGGGCCGCGAGGGCCACGAGCGCGGTGCGCTGCAGCTGGGCGGGCTGATCCCCTCCGTGCTCGGCGCCGCCGGCGCGGTCGCCGCTGCGGCGCTGTGGATCCCCTCGCAGTACAAGGACCTCCGCTTCGAGGACGTCGGGCTCGAGAACTTCACCGATCCCGCGATCACCGGCGGCACCGACACGCCGCGCGAGCAGCTCGAGCCGCAGATCGAGGAGCTCGGCGGCGACCTGAGCCAGTTCATCTCCCAGACGGACGACTCGCAGTACGCCTCCGCCTTCCTCGACATGCTCGCCCTCTATGGCATCACCCCGAACGTCGTGGTCGCCGTGGCGCTGGGCCTCGGTGCCCTCGCCGCGCTCGCGACGGTGCTGCTGCTGGGCGGCACCGGCCATCGCCTGGGCGGCTCCGTGCTGCGCGCCGCCCGCACCTCCCGCACCGGCGGGGCGCTCGGCCTCACCGCGGGCCTGGGCTCCTCGGCGCTGACCGCCGCCGGGGCGCTCGCCCTCGTGGTCCTCATCGCCGCCGTGCTCTCCGTGCTCGCCGCCGGTGTGCCCTCCCTCGCCCTGGCCCTCGCGGTCCACGCCGGCCTCGGCGCGCTGATCGTGGTCGCCGGCCATGCGGGGCCGCTGCTGGCCTCCACGCTGCTGGACCGCGCCGGGGCGGAGAGCGGCTCGCGCCGCGCCGCGGGCGGCATCGCGACCGGTCCGCTCGGCGCGCTGCTGCTCGCCGCGGTGCTGATCGGCCTCGGCGCACTCGGCCCCGTCGTCTCCGCGCTGCAGCTCGCCCCGCGCGCCGCGACCGTGTGGGAGGACCGGGCCCTGCACCTGGCGACCCCCGCCTCGCTCACCCTGCTCGGCGGCGTCGCCCTCGGCGTCGTGACCGTCCTGCTGATGACCTCCTCGCTCCTGGACGGCGCCCGCCGGCTCGGCGCGAACGCGGTCGTGGAGACCCGCGCGGCGATGCTCGAGGGCCGTGACGGCGCGGAACTGCCCGAGCTGCCCGAGATGGTGCGCCGGGCCGCGCTGACCCCCGTGGTCGTCGCGGTGCTCGCCCCTGTGGTGGCCGGCTTCGGGCTCGGCCCGGCCGCGCTGCCGGGCCTCGTCGTCGGCGTGGTGCTGACCGCGGCGGGCCTGGGGCTGTGGACCCTCGGCTCCGCCTCGACCCTTGCCGGCGCCTCCGCGGTGATCGGCTCCGGCCGCTACGGCGGCCCCGGCTCCTGGGGGCACTCCGGCGCGCTCGGCGGGGCGGTGCTCACCGGCATCCTGCGCTCCGTGATCGGCTCGGTGGCGCTGCCGCTGGCGCTGACCGCCTCGCTGCTCTCCGCGCTCGCGGTGAGCGCCGTGGTGGGGATGAGCACCGACGGCACCAGTGCCTATCTCCGCTGGGGCATCGCCGTGGTCGCGATCATCATCGCGCTGACCTGCTGGGTCATCACCGCCACCGCGCCCGAGGTGGACCTCGAGGACGAGCACGAGGAGCTGTCCCGCCCGCTCTTCTCCCGCACCGCGGAGGAGACCCCGGAGGACTCCCTGGACGCGATGGACTGGGAGGTCGACGAGGAGGACCGTCACGAGGCCACCGTCACCGCCCGGTCCACCCGCAGGAAGCGCAAGGGCAGGGGCTGAGGCGTCGGCGCGCTCAGACGGTCGCGCCGAGCCCCTGCAGCACGAAGCGCTCGAGCGCCTCGCGCGGGTAGCGCTTCGCGGAGGAGCCGACGAGCAGGCCGTTGATGATCCGGACGGTGCCGGTCACGTCGAGGTCGGCGGAGAAGTCGCCCGCCGCGATCCCGGCCTCCACGATCGTGCTGAGCACCTCCTCGATCAGCACCACGTGCTCGCGCATCCGCGCGGCCGCGTCGGGGGTGAGGGCGGCCCGGCCCGCGGCCTGCGGGACGTGGAAGGAGACGGTGAGCTCCAGCTGGGTGCGCACGTAGGCGATGACCGCCTCGCGCGGGGTCGCCGAGTCGCTGACCCCGGCCCGCAGCTGGGTGATGTAGTCCGTCGTCTCGTGGATCGCGTACTCGATCAGGAGCGTCTCGCGGTCGGGGAAGTGGTTGTACATCGCGGTGCGGCCCACGCCGGCCGCGGCCGCGATGCGGGAGAAGGTGATGGTCTCGAACTCCTGGGTCTCCAGCAGCTCGGCCAGGGCGGCGAAGATCTTCTCCCGCGTGCGTTCGCGGTGCTCCTCGAGCGACCCTCCGATGATCTTGGGCATGCCGCATTCTTACACTCACCGGGACGTTCGACAGAACCCGCAAGCCGCAGACCCCTGCGCGGCGGGGATCGGAACGCGTCACGCCGCGGCGGGGGGGGCGAGGCGGGAGGAGGGCGCGGGCCCACTCGGACGTGATCCTGGACCTGACCCCGGACATGACGGAGCCGCGACCTCCGGGGACGGAGATCGCGGCTCTGGTCGCGAGAGCGGGTGACGGGAATCGAACCCGCGCTGTCAGCTTGGGAAGCTGAAGTTCTACCATTGAACTACACCCGCGACACGGTGCCCGGTCGGTGCAGGAGGCCTGCTGTCCGAGCGAACGGGAGACAGCATACCCCCTCTCCGGAGTGGTCCGCGAACCGGGACGATTCGGGACGAGCTCACGCACTGCGCCGGTGGGGGGCTAGTCTGGTCGCCGTGCTGCTGAGCGATCGAGACATCCGGGCCGAGATCGAGGCCGGACGGGTGCGGCTGTCCCCCTTCGACGAGGCGATGATCCAGCCCGCCTCCGTGGACGTGCGGATCGACCGCTTCTTCCGCCTCTTCGACAACCACAAGCACGCCCTGATCGATCCCTCGATCGAGCAGGCGGACCTCACGCGCGAGGTCGCCGTCGATCCCGACGAGGCGTACATGCTGCACCCGGGGGAGTTCGTGCTCGCCTCGACCTACGAGCAGATCACTCTTCCAGGCGACGTCGCCGCCCGGCTGGAGGGCAAGAGCTCGCTGGGCCGGCTGGGGCTGCTGACCCATTCGACCGCCGGGTTCATCGACCCCGGCTTCGACGGGCACATCACCCTGGAGCTGTCGAACATGGCGACCCTCCCGGTGGCGCTGTGGCCCGGCATGAAGATCGGCCAGCTGTGCTTCTTCCGCCTCTCCAGCCCGTCGCAGAACCCCTACGGCAGCGCCGGGAACCTCAACCGCTATCTCGGCCAGCGCGGGCCCACGCCCTCCCGCTCGGCGCAGAACTTCCATCGCACCCGGATCCCCCTCCAGGAGGAGCAGCAGTGACCGAGCCGGTCCGCACCAGCCATCGTCTGCAGCTGCCGCGGGACACCGACCCCGCCGAGGTGCTCACGATGATCCTCAACGTCCGCCCCACCGCCCGGGAGGACGAGGACGGGGCGATCGCGATCGGGGACGACGTCCGTCTGGTCCCCGACCGGACGCCGCGCGGCGCGGGCCGCTGGACCCTGGAGACCCCGCGGGTGCGCGAGGACCCCGTGCCCGAGGGCATGGTCGACTCCCACGGCTACGGCCGCGCCTTCCCCGAGGGGCTGCCCTTCGGCGTGGAGCGGGAGAGCCTCGACCTGGCCTGGGCGCTCGCACGGCGTCTGTACGGCGCTGTCGTCACCGACGGCCACGTCCGCCTCGAGCCGCATCCGTACCACGTGCGGGACCTGACGGTCACGAGCCCTCACGCCCTCGCGCCGGAGTCCCTCGCCCAGCTGCTCGCGCCGCTCGAGCCGGAGGCGGAGCTGGACCGCGCCCCCGAGGAGGCCTCCCGCACCGGCTACGGGCTCACCGCGCCGCTGCCCGGCGGCGACGTGATCGAGGTGCGGGTGGGACGCAGCGCCCGCCCCGTCGCCCTCAGCGCCCTCGAATGGCTGGGCGATGCCGTGGACTACCAGCTGGTCCACGTCACCGCGAACCCGGAGGAGGACGCGATCGAGACGCCGGACGCCCCGACCGCGGAGCGCTGGCAGGAGGCGTACCGGCGCATCGGGGTGATCGCCGGGCTGATCGCCGAGAGCGTCGGCGGCTACGTCCTGGACCTCGACGGCCTCCTGGTGGACCCCGCCGACCTCGCCTGATCCCGCTCCGGCGGCTGAACCCGGTCGGGGGTGTGATCCAGGTCAGGCTGTCGAGGCTCCCGAGCGCGCGGCCGCGGCGGCGCGGCCCGCCGCTCCCAGCCGGATCGGCAGGAACGCCACCAGGCCCAGCGCCATCACGATCACGATCCCGAGGATCCCGGTGCGGGTCTCGCCGGAGAGCGCGACGGTCGCGGCGAAGGCCGCGGTGCCGAGGAACCCGAGCGCCCGGCCCGTCGTCGCGTAGAGGCCGAAGTTCTCCGTCTCCCGGCCCGGGAGCGACAGCCGGGTGAGCAGGTTCCGCGAGGCGGACTGCACGGGGCCGACGAACAGGCAGATCGCCAGGCCCGCGACCCAGAACACGATCGTCGGCTCGAAGGCGAGCACCACCAGGCCCAGCACGATGATGCCGGTGCAGCCGGCGATGATCACGGGGCGGGGGCCGACGCGGTCGTCGACCCTCCCGCCGAGGAACACCCCGACGCCGGCGAGGAGGTTCGCGGCGATGCCGAAGACGATGATCTCCACCGCCCCGAAGCCGTAGGCGTTCGCGGCGAGGACGCCCGCGATCGAGAACACGGCGCCGAGCCCGTCGCGGTAGATCGCGGAGGCGACCAGGTACTGGAGCATCACCGGCTCCTCCTTCACCGCCCGGAGCACGCGGCGGATGATCGAGGCGTAGCCCTGCCAGGGGTTCCAGCGCTCGCCGGGCGCGGTGGCCGCGTGGCGCGGGGCGCGCAGCATCAGCGGGAGCGTCCCGACCAGGATCCACAGCGCCACGAACAGGGGGATCGCCCGGTAGTTCCAGCCGTCCTCGCCGGTGATGCCGAGCATCCCCGTCCCGGGCATCACGAAGAGCACCAGCACCAGGCCGAGGCACACGATCGAGCCCCAGTAGCCGACCGCCCAGGCGGTCCCCGAGACCCGTCCCCGGTTCGCGGGGGTGGAGATCTCCGGCAGCACCGAGTTCACGAACACGCCCGCGAGCTCGCTGAACACGACCGCGAGCGCGATCAGCACCGCCCCGAGGGTGAGGTAGTCGGAGTCGAGCTTCACCAGCGGCATCAGCGCGACGGTCGCCACGGTGGCGAGCGTCGTGATCCGCAGCAGGGCGTTGCGGGCGCCGCCGGAGTCGGCGAGGTTGCCCAGCAGCGGGGCGAGCAGCGCGACGGCGACCGCGCCGATCGACTGCCAGGTGGTCAGCACCTGGGAGCCATGGGCCTGCGCGGCGGTGATCGCCTCCTCGCCGACCGCGCCCTCGGAAGCGACGCCGCTGGCCACGTAGGTGGCGAAGACGAAGGTGAGGATGACGGAGCTGAAGGCGGACATGCCGCCGTCCCACAGTGCGAAGGGGACGACCGGGGGACGGAGCCGTCGGGGCGAGATCATGACCACACTCTACGGAGCGCCGAGCCCCGCGCTGCGGGCCCCGCCTGCTGTGAGATCAGCGGAGCCCCAGGAACGAGACGGCCCCTTCGCGTAGGATGGCACCTGGCCCTTTCCCCGCGCCGGACGGAGATTCCGTGTTCACGATGCTGCTCGCCCACATGGTGGCGGCGCTCGTGGCTCCTCTTCTCGTCCGCTGGATCGGGCGCAGCGCGTTCTACCCCCTGGCCGTGGTGCCCGCCGCCTCCGCCGTGTGGCTGGCGACCTTCGATCCGCGCACCCTCGGGGACGCGCCGGTCGAGGTGTCCGTCCCCTGGATCCCCGCCTTCGGGATCGACCTCGCCTTCCGCCTGGACACCCTCAGCTGGGTGCTCGGCCTGATCGCCACCGGCATCGGGGCGATGGTGCTGCTGTACTGCGCGCGCTACTTCAAGGACTCCGAGCCTGGGCTGGGCCGCTTCGCCGGCGTGCTCACCGCCTTCGCCGGCGCGATGGTGGGTCTGGTCCTGGCCGACGACGTCATGGTGGTCTACACCTTCTGGGAGCTCACCACCGTCTTCTCCTATCTGCTGGTGGGCCACTACCAGGACAAGCAGGCCTCCCGCCGTGCGGCGCTGAACGCCCTGATCTCCACCACCGCCGGCGGCCTGGCGATGCTGGTGGGCATGCTGATGGTCGCCGCCGAGGCGGGGACCCTGCGCCTGTCCGAGATCGTCGCGGATCCGATGTGGGCCGATGCCGGCCCCTTCCTGATCACCGCCATGGTGCTCATGCTCGCGGGCGCGACCAGCAAGTCCGCGCTCGTGCCGACCCACTTCTGGCTCCCCGGCGCGATGGCCGCCCCGACCCCGGTCTCCGCCTACCTGCACGCCGCGGCGATGGTGAAGGCGGGCATCTACCTGATCCTCCGCATGGCGCCGGCGCTGACCCACCTCGAGGTGATCACGGTCGTCCTGTCGGTGCTCGGCGCGGCGACGATGCTGCTGGGCGGCTGGCGCGCGCTGCGGCAGACGGACATCAAGCTGCTGCTCGCCTACGGCACCGTCTCCCAGCTCGGCTTCCTCGCCGCGGTCTCGGGTCTGGCTACGCACGACGCGGTGCTCGCGGGGCTCGCGATGCTGATCGCCCATGCGCTGTTCAAGGCGCCGCTGTTCATGGTCGTGGGCATCATCGACAAGCGGTTCGGCACCCGCGACCTGCGCATCCTCTCCGGCGTGGGCCGGGTCGCGCCCGTCCTCGCGGTGATCGGCACGCTCTCGGCCGCCTCGATGGCCGCGGTCCCGCCGCTGTACGGCTTCGTCGCCAAGGAGTCGATCTATTCGGCGCTCTGGTACGCGGGCGGCTGGCAGCGCCTGCTCCTGATCGCGCTGGTCGCCGGATCCGTCCTCACCGTCGCCTATTCCTGGCGCTTCGTGCGCGGTGCCTTCGGCCCGGCGCCCGGCGCCCCCCGCGTCGCCGCCGTGCGCATCACCCCGCTGTATTTGCTCGCGCCCGCGCTGATCACCGCGGCGTCCCTCGCCCTGATCGTGCTGACCTCGCCGCTGGAGGAGATGCTTCGCACCTACGCCTCGGTGCTCCCGGAGACGGGGGAGGGGATCCACCTCGTGGTCGTCCCGCACCTGGGAGTTCCGCTGCTCGCCTCGGTGATCACCCTCGGCCTCGGCATCGTCCTGTGCTTGATCCCGCGGCCCGTGGCGCTGCTCCAGAAGGCGGTCTCCCCGCTGGCCTGGGCACCCGAGCCGGCGCTCGACGTGCTCGACGCCGAGCGAGGCTTCCGCCGGATCCTGCGCACGGTCGACAAGCTCTCGATCATCATCACGCCCCTGTTCCAGCGGGGCTCGCTGCCCTACACCCTGGGCACGATGCTCGTGGTGCTGCTGGCGCTGGTGGCCCCGGTCGCGCTGACCCAGTCGCCGCTGCCGGACAACCTGGTGCTCTTCCAGCACCCGGTCGAGCTGATCGTCCTGCCCGTCGCGGCGCTCGCGGCGATCGGCGCCGCGCGCTCCCGGCGCCGTCTGCGGGCGGTCTTCCTGATCACCGTCACCGGCTACAGCGTGGCCGTGCTCTTCCTGATCGCGGGCGCTCCCGACGTCGCCACCACCCAGGTGCTGGTCGAGACCGCGATGACCGTCGTGCTCGTGCTCGTCCTGCGCCGCCTGCCGCTGCACTTCTCGCGCCGGCCGCTGCGCATCGGCGCCTGGGGCCGATGGGCGATCGCGATCTCGACCGCGCTCGTGCTGTGCGGCGGCGCCCTGTACGCCGCCGACGCCCGCTACCGGGAGGCCCTCGGCCCGGGCCTGATCGAGCCGGCCTACGAGATCGGCGGCGGCCACAACGTCGTCAACGTGACCCTGGTCGACGCCCGCGTCTGGGACACGATGGGCGAGATCTCCGTGCTGCTCGTGGTCGCCACCGGCGTCGCCTCGCTGATCTTCGTGACCCGGCGCGAGCGGCCCATCGCCCGCGTGCGCGACGTCGACGCCTCGCGCACCTCGATCTGGCGCCGTCGCGCGGACCCGGCCCTGCCGCAGAACGCGCTCGACTTCGATGCGCGCCCCGATGACGTCGCGGGCGGCAACCGCTGGCGCACCTGGCTCTCGGCCGGGCTGACCCTCGCGCCCGAGCGGCGGATGGTGATCCTGGAGGTCATCACCCGCATCGCCTTCCCGATGATGATGATGTTCTCCGTGTACCTGCTGATGGCCGGGCACAACCTGCCCGGCGGCGGATTCGCCGGAGGCCTCGTCGCGGGCCTGGCCCTCGCGGTGCGCTATCTCGCCGGGGGGCGCTACGAGCTCACCGAGGCCGCCCCGGTCCAGGCCGGCTTCGTGCTCGGCACCGGCATGGCGCTCGCGGTGATCTCCGGGGTGCTGCCCCTCCTCTTCGGCGCCAACGTCTTCTCCCAGGCGACGCCCGTGGTGCACGTGCCGCTGCTGGGCGAGCTGGAATTCCCGACAGCGCTGCTGTTCGACCTCGGGGTGTACCTCGTGGTGGTCGGAGTGATGCTCGACTTCCTGCGCTCCCTCGGCGCCCAGATCGACCAGCAGCAGGAGGCCGATGCCGATGCCCGTTAGCCTCGCCCTCCTCCTGACCGCCGGGGTGCTCATCGCCTGCGGCATCTATCTCGTGCTCGAGCGCACCCTGACCCGCATCGTGCTCGGCTTCGTCCTCGCCGGGAACGGCGTGAACCTCCTGTTCATCGTCGCCGCCGGACCGATCGGGACCCCGCCCTTCGAGGGCAGCGGCGACCCCGAGCAGATGACCGATCCGCTGCCCTTCGCGATGGTGCTCACCGCGATCGTGATCTCGCTGGGCATCACCGCCTTCGGCATGGCGCTCGCGTACCGGGCCTGGCAGCTGTTCGGCCACGACGAGGTCCCCGACGACGTCGAGGACCGGCGCGTGCTGCGCCGTCGTCGGCGTCGCAGCGAGGACGCGGAGCGCCTGCCCTGGTCGCAGGCTCTCAGCGAGGAGGCGCGGCGCGGCGCGCTCGCCCAGTCCCAGGGGCTGGACGACGAGGACGACGACCCGCTGGGCTCGGACCTCACCAGCGCCGAGGACGTCCCCCAGGACGCGACGGAGGCCGACGAGGGCGACGCCGACTCGCTGCGCGAGACCGCGCGCCGCCGCCGCGAGCACCGCCGCGGGGAGGCCGTGGCGCTGCGCCACGAGATCCGCGACCGCACGAGCGACGAGGAGGACATCTGAGCATGGAGCTCCTCCTCGCCCTGCCCGTGATGCTGCCGCTCGTCGGCGCCGCGATCACGCTGCTGCTGCGCCACCACACCCGGCTGCAGCTCGGCCTCGCGGTGGTCACGCTGCTGGCGATCTTCGCGATCGCGCTGGTGCTGGCCTGGCACGTCACCCAGGAGGGCGTGCTGGTCCTGCAGATCGGCAACTGGACCCCGCAGTTGGGGATCGTGCTGGTCGCGGACCGGCTGACGGCGCTGATGCTGACCGTCTCGAGCTTCGTCACCCTCGCGGTTCTCGTCTACTCGAGCGCGCAGAGCGTGAGCGAGAACGTCGAGCGGACGCCGGTGGCGATCTACCACCCCACCTATCTCACCCTCGTCGCGGGCGTGTCCATGGCGTTCCTCGCCGGGGACCTGTTCAACCTCTACGTCGGCTTCGAGGTGCTGCTGGCCTCGAGCTATGTGCTGCTCACCCTCGGCGGCTCCGCGAGCCGCGTCCGCGCCGCGACCACCTATGTGATCGTCTCGGTGCTCAGCTCGGTGATCTTCCTGGCCGCGATCGCGGCGATCTACGCCGCCGCCGGCACCGTGAACATGGCCGAGCTCGCGGTGCGGCTGGACGGGCTCGAGCCCGGCACCCGCATGATCCTGGAGCTGATGCTGCTGGTCGCCTTCGCGATCAAGGCCGCGATCTTCCCGCTGAGCGCCTGGCTGCCCGACTCGTACCCGACCGCGCCGGCGCCGGTGACCGCGGTCTTCGCGGGACTGCTCACGAAGGTCGGCATCTACGCGATCCTGCGCCTGGAGACGCTGCTGTTCCCCTTCTCGCAGATCTCCAACCTGCTGCTGGCCGCGGCCGGGCTGAGCCTGTTCATCGGGATCCTGGGCGCCGTCGCGCAGACCGACCTCAAGCGCGTGCTGTCCTTCACCCTGGTCTCCCACATGGGCTACATGCTGTTCGGCATCGGCATGGTCACCCAGCTCGGCATGGCCGCGACGATCTACTACGTCGCCCACCACATCACCGTGCAGTCCACGCTCTTCCTCGCCGCCGGGCTGATCGAGCACCGCGGCGGGACCACCAACCTCATCCGGCTCGGCGGACTCCAGAAGCTCGCCCCGCTCATCGCGGTCCTCTTCTTCATCCCCGCGATGAACCTCGCCGGTATCCCGCCGTTCTCCGGCTTCATCGGCAAGGTCGGCCTGATCGAGGCCGGCATCTCCTACGACGACACCGCCGGGTGGATCCTCATCGCCGTCAGCGTCATCACCAGCCTGCTGACCCTGTACGCGATCGCGAAGATCTGGAACCGCGCCTTCTGGCAGGAGCCGAGCGAGGAGATCATCGCCCGGGACGTGCCGATGCCGAAGGTGATGACCGGCGCGACCACCGCCATGATCGCCTTCTCCCTGGCGCTGACCGTCTTCGCGGGCCCGCTGATGAACTACGCCGACGAGGCCGCGCACTCGGTCCTGCAGCGCACCCCCTACGTGGGCGCGGTGCTCGGCGACGAGGCGGCGGGGGACCTGCGCTACCGGATCGACGACCAGGGACAACGGATCGAGGACGGCGTGATCGCGGAGGTGGACGGATGATCTCGCGACGGTTCCGCGACCTGCGCCGCTCCTGGCTGTGGATCCTCACGGCCGTGGCCCTGTGGTGCCTGCTGTGGGGCGGGGTCGACCTGAAGAACGTGCTCGGCGGCGCCCTGGTGGCCGTGCTCGTCTTCGTGCTCTTCCCGATGCCGCCCACCGGCCACGAGCTGACCCTGCGCCCGATGCGCTTCACCCTCTTCGTGCTGCGCTTCCTGGTGGACTGCGCGATCTCGGCGGTGCAGGTGGGCTGGTTCGCGGTGCGTCCCGGCCCGCAGCCCCCGAGCTCCGTGATCGCGGTGCAGATGGCCTCCCGCTCGGACTTCTTCCTGACCTTCACAGGTGTGCTGTGCACCCTGATCCCGGGCTCGGTCGTCGTCGAGGCGCAGCGCGCCACCGGCACCCTCTTCCTGCATACCTTCAACGCGGGCACCCCGGAGGCCGTGGAGAAGGCCCGCGAGAGCGTGCGGGCGCAGGAGGAACGTCTGCTGTGGGCCGTCGGCCGCCGCGAGATCCTCGAGGAGGCGGGTCTGCGATGAGCGCCTTCGACGTCGTCCTGGTGGTCTACGCCACGATCCTCGCCCTCGCCGGCCTCGCGATCGTGTACCGCATGATCGTGGGCCCCACCATCCTGGACCGTGCGATCTCCAGCGACTCCCTGGTCACCCTCGTGGTGATGGGCCTGGCGCTGCACGTCGCGCATTCCGGCGCAGCCTGGGCGGGGCCCGCGATGCTGAGCCTGACCGGGCTCGCCTTCGTCGGCACCGTGACCTTCGCGCGCTTCGTCGCGCGGGAGGACCCGATGCAGGGGCGGCGCCGCCCCCATCCCGAGGAGCCCGATGCGGACACCGGCCCGCACGAGGCGATCCACCTCGAGACCGACTCCGCCTCCGAGGACGGGTTCGCCTCCGAGGACGGGTTCGCCTCCGAGCAGGGCTTCGTCGGCGAGGACGGGTTCGGTCAAGAGGCCGGCACCGCCTCCGAGGACGGCGCCCTCGTGCCCGAAGACGAGCACGCCCGCGTGCTCGGGGCGGCGGACCCGGCGGGGGAGGCCGACGACGGCTCCGAGGAGGGCTTCGGCCTCGACGGCACGACGGACGGCTCCGACGCGGGCGACCAGGGCTTCGAGGACGACGACCGGCTCACGGGCGGTCCGACGGGAGGTGCACGATGAGCGCGGTCGAGATCATCGCGTCGGTGCTGATCGGCGCCGGACTCCTGCTGGGCGTCCTCTCCGCGATCGGGCTGAACCGCTTCGACGGGGTGCTGATGCGCATCCACGCCGCCTCCAAGCCGCAGGTGCTCGGCCTGATCCTGGTCTTCGCCGGGGCGGCGCTGGCCGCGAGGTCGTGGAGCATCGCGGCGTTCCTGCTGGTCGTGCTGCTCGCGCAGATGCTCACCGTCCCCGTCGCGAGCGCGATGGTGGGGCGCGCCGCATTCCGCCGCGGCTTCGTGCGCGGCGGCGACTACGCGATCGACGAGCTCAGCGAGCGGCTCGCCACCCCGTCCGACGACGATGACGACGAGGACGGCTTCGTCGACGAGCCGGACGACGACCACGAGGACCTGCACGGTGGCGGCCATGAGCTGTTCCCCGAGAACGTCGTCACGGACACCGTCGCGCCCCTCACCGGACGGAACTGGGAGGAGCCGGAGGGCGGCGCCGCGGACGTCGAGGACGAGGACGGGCTGGACATCGACCTCGACGACGAGACCGAGCTCGAGGCCGAGGAGGTCGCCGAGCGCGACGAGCGGCGCTGACCGGCGACGCCGACGACGACACAGACAAGCGACACCGACGACGACGCCCGTGCCCGCGATCAGCGGGCACGGGCGTCGCCGTGCCGGGGGAGCGGAGGTCCGGTACGCGCAGGGCGTCCCGGACCGGCCCGGCTCAGAACAGACCGATGGACTCCCCGGTCTCGGTCACGCCCATGCGCAGGGCGGCCGGCTCCTTGGGCAGTCCGGGCATCGTCATGATCGCCCCGGTGAGCGCGACGACGAAGCCCGCCCCGATCTTCGGCACCAGGTCGCGTACGTGCAGCACGTGCCCGGTCGGGGCGCCGAGCGCGGAGGGATCGTCGGAGAACGAGTACTGCGTCTTCGCCACGCAGACCGGCAGGGTGTCCCAGCCGTTGCGCCTCAGCATCCGCAGCTGCGCCAGCGCACGGTCCTCGAGGACCACGTCCTTCGCGCCGTAGACCTCGCGGGCGAGGGTGCGCAGGGACTCCTCGATCCCGTCGGCGGGATCGTAGAGGTGGTGGAAGTCGGGCTCGTCCTGCTCGATCGCGGCGAGGACCTGCTCGGCGACGGCGCGGCCGCCCTCGCCGCCCTTCGCCCACACCTCGGACAGCGCGGCGCGGAAGCCCTGCTGCTTCGCCCAGTCGAGCACCGCCTCGAGCTCGGCCTCGGTGTCGGTGGGGAAGCGGTTCAGCGCGATCACCGGCTCGAGGCCGAACTTGCGCAGGTTCTCGACGTGGCGGGCGAGGTTCTCGGTGCCGCGCAGCGCGGCCTCGATGTCCTCGGTCGCCAGGTCGGTCCTGGCGAGGCCGCCGTGCATCTTCAGCGCGCGCACCGTGCCGACCACGACCGCGGCGTCGGGGGCGAGGTCGCCCACCCGCGCCTTGACGTCCAGGAACTTCTCCGCCCCGAGGTCGGAGCCGAAGCCCGCCTCGGTGACGGTGATGTCCGCGAGCGAGAGCGCGAGCCGGGTCGCGGCCAGCGAGTTGCAGCCGTGGGCGATGTTCGCGAAGGGGCCGCCGTGCACGAGCGCGGGGGTGCCGCCGAGGGTCTGGACCAGGTTCGGCAGCAGCGCGTCCTTCAGCAGCATCGTGATCGCGCCGCCCACCTCGAGGTCCTCGACGGTGACGGGCCTGCGGTCGTAGGTGAAGCCCACGACGATCCGGTCGATCCGCTCCTGCAGGTCCTTCAGGTCCGTGGCCAGGCACAGCACGGCCATGATCTCGGAGGCGACGACGATGTCGAAGCCGTCCTCGCGCGGGACGCCCTGGGTGGCGCCGCCCAGGCCGATCACGGTCCTGCGCAGGGCGCGGTCGTTGACATCGAGCACGCGCTTCCACTGGACGCGGCGCGGGTCGATGCCCAGAGCGTTGCCCTGGTGGATGTGGTTGTCCACGAGGGCGGCGAGGGTGTTGTTCGCGATCTGGATCGCGTGGAAGTCGCCGGTGAAGTGGAGGTTGATGTCCTCCATGGGCACCACCTGGGCGTGGCCGCCGCCGGTCGCGCCGCCCTTGATGCCCATGATCGGGCCGAGCGCGGGCTCGCGCAGCGCGACCATGGTGCGGTGGCCCATGAGCGAGAACGCGTCGGCCAGGCCCACGGTCGTGGTGGACTTGCCCTCGCCGGCCGGGGTCGGGGACATCGCCGAGACCAGCACCAGGCGCCCCTGCTTCCCGCTCGGGGTCATCTGGCGCACATCCACCTTGGCCTTGTAGGAGCCGTAGGGCACGAGCGCCTCCGTGGGCACGCCCGCGCGCTCGGCGATCTCCGTGATCGGCTCCAGGGTCGCCGCCTGGGCGATGGCGAGATCAGGGTTGTCGGCTGACATCATCGTCCTCCACTTCGTGGTCTCTCACCCGGGCATCGGCGTCCGGGCAGGGTCGTGGCCCACCTTACGGGGCAGATTCTGGGCATATGCCGCGCCTCGTCGGAGGGGCGGCGCCCGGTCGTCGCGCTCCCTCGTCGCCGCCGGCTGCGACCTCGCGAAGGACCGCGGGACCGGCGCCGGCCGGCAGGATCGTGGTCGGCCGCCGGCGCCACAGCGACCGCTATGCCCATATAGGCATAGCGGTACGCCATACGCCATCACATGACCATCGCGCCGTGCCGCTGCCGACATGGGGAGAGCCGGTGCCGGACTCCCGGAGCGCCTCCGGGGCGCCCGGACGGGTCAGGCAGAGGCTCCGAGCCGTTCGCGGAGGATGAGCGCACCCTCGCCGTCGAGACCGTCCGCAGCAGAGGGCCGACCGGCCATCGCCAGCACGAGGTCGATCGCCGCGCCGCGTACGACGGGACCGTCACCCAGGACCACGTCGAGATCCGTCGGGAGGAGTTGCATCCCCTTCACGAGCGTCGCGCTATTCACCGCGAAGTCCTTGCGGGCGAAGAGCTCCGCGACGATGCGCAGCGCGCCGGGCGAGGGATCGAGGCGCAGGCCGAGCGGGCGAGCGATGTCCTGACCGTGGACCACGACCTCGCCGAGTGCCGCGTCGAGCGCGCCGAACGGGGCGGTCGTCGAGAACATCGTCGCCCGGAACGAGGAGAGGGCGGCCGCAGGCGCGGGCTCGAGATGCCGGCGCATGAGGCGGTCGTTGTGGCGGTCCGTGTCGAATCTCGTGAGGACCATGTTCAGCATCCACGACGGCGTCGCGGTCGAGGCGGCGGCGGTGAGGTGGGCGACCGTCTCGCGCACGGACCAGGAGGCGCAGAGCGTGCTGTGCTCCCACTGGACGTCGTCGAGAGAGGCGAGGAGATCGGCGAGACGGGAGCGCTCGGTGCGGAGCAGGCGCGGCAGGTCGGACATGTCGCGATACTAGGGCCGGGAACGACGAAGCCCCCTGGCGGACCAGAGGGCTTCGTGGTGGTGGCTCCGACCGGCGTCGATCCGGTGACCTTAACCATCTCATCATCGACTCGTCTCTTCCGAGCTGGCTGGTTGCCTCTCTTCGAAGCGCTTATGGCGGGAGAGCATGAACACCCAGTCATCTCTTGTCGCCATCCGTCTCTCTGCGGAAACAGAGATGGCGGAACCCGGGCAGGCTATGAGCGGGTCGCTAGAGCGCTGTTGCGACGGCCCCCACAGAGGCGGCCGCTCGGCGTGAATCAGGCATAGCGCTGGACAGCCTCGCGAATCGCGTCTGCGTATCCGTAGATCTCGTCGAGCGAGTCGATCGGGTGGCGGGTCTCCTTCTTGTCCTCGTCGAGGAGCCCGAGGTACTTCTGCTTGGTGTTGAAATGCAGCCGTGCGATCGGCTTCCGATTGTTGTCGTCCAGGAGGATCGCGAAGTACGACTTCTGATCACGGTGGACGATGCGGTTCGGCTTGATCTCGCTGCACCCGATCGCCTTGACGATCTGGTAGCCCTCGAGCTCTTCCAGGGTCGTCTCGATCTCGGTGTCACGCTCGAGGTCTGCCTCTGCAGCGTGCTGGCTGGACACCTCGTCGACAGGGTCTGAGGGTGCCGGTGCCGTCACACCCACACCGAGAGCAGTCTTCAGCCGATCATTCACCTGCTCGGTGAGGAACTGCTTGGACGCCTTGTGCACCAGCTCCGTGAACTGCTCACGCACCTTGGCCGTGAAGCTTCCCTCATAGACGCGCGTGGTGAAGAACTTGGTCCACTCGTCCGACGGCTCTCGGAACTGCGCGGCGATCTCACGACGGATCGCGCCGACGTACTTGAGCTCCTCCGCAGCGTTGATGATCGAATCCAGGTCAAAGCTATCCTTGCTGAGCTTCTGGATCTCGGGGATCAGCGTCTCGTCGATGTCCAGCAGATCGAGGACCAGGAACGGCTTCGAGTCCATCTTGTTCGGTGCATCGAGGTCCGTGTAGAACTGCCAGACGACGCCGTTGGTGAGGACAGCAAGACGGGCATTCGTGGTTCCGAAGTAGCGGAAGAGCTGCGAGGCGTTCTCCAGCTTGAGAGTGCTCTGCGACGTCTTGCACTCGATCAGGATCTGCACCTCCCCATCGCGGACGATCGCGTAGTCAACCTTCTCGCCGCGCTTGACGCCGACGTCGGCGGTGAACTCTGGGATCACCTCCATCGGGTTGAAGACGTCGTATCCGAGGATCGACGCGATGAAGGGCATCACGAAGGCGTTCTTCGTTGCCTCCTCGGTGCCGATCGCCGAGGCCTGGTTCTGCACCTTGGTAGCCAGGGCTTCGAGCCGCTCGCTGAACTCCACAGTTTTCCTCCGTGTCTTGCCGTCATGTTGTTTTGAACATCAGCAATAGAATAGTCAACCAGCCTGACTTTCGGACGCGGGTGGCGCCATCGGGCGTCATGTCGGTCGTATGCCGCCGTGCCGAAGCGGAGCAGTCTCAAGGTGGAGAAGCTGGGGTGCGAGAGTCCCGGCGGACAGTACCGAGCAACGACGAAGCCCCCTGGCGGACCAGGGGGCTTCGTGGTGGTGGCTCCGACCGGCGTCGATCCGGTGACCTTTCGATTTTCAGTCGAACGCTCTACCAACTGAGCTACAGAGCCGTGGTCGTCGCGGCGACCGAGGACAAGCGTAACAGCCCCTGCGCGGTGGTGCGCACCGGATCCGCCTCGGTGAGAGGCAGACCACGGCGATCGGCACTGTGTCTCTGCGTGCGCGTCAGTCGAGCGTGATCAGCGCCTTGCCGAGGTTGTCGCCGCGCAGCATCCCGACGAACGCCTCCGGCGCCTTGTCCAGCCCGACAGTGACGTCCTCGTGACAACGCACCTCGCCGGCGGCGACCCAGGCGCCCATCTCGCGCTGGAAGTCCTCGAACATCGTCGGCGCGAACTCGCGCTGGATGAAACCGCGCAGGGTGAGGCTCTTGGCGAGAACCTGGCCCATCAGGGCGCCGCTGCGGTCGGGGCCCTCGGGCAGCGAGGTGGCGTTGTAGTTCGCGGCGAGCCCGCACACGGGCACGCGCGCGAACTCGTTCAGCAGCGGCAGCACTGCGTCCCACACCGCGCCGCCCACGTTCTCGAAGTACACGTCGATGCCGTCCGGCGCCGCCGCGGCAAGCCTGCCCGGCAGGTCCGGGGCGCGGTGGTCGAGCGCCACGTCGACGCCGAGCTCCTCGAGCAGCGCGATCTTCCGCTCGCCGCCGGCGATCGCGATCGTGCGGGCACCGCGCAGGCGGGCGATCTGCGCGACCGCGGAGCCGACGGGACCCGCCGCCGCGGCGACGGCGAGGGTCTCCCCGGGCTGCACCTTCCCGATCGCGGTGAGACCCGCATAGGCGGTGAAGCCGGGCATGCCGAGCACGCCGAGGGCCGTGGTGACCGGCGCGGCCGCGGGATCGAGGCGACGCAGCCCCGCGACCTCCTCGACGCTGTACTCCTGCCAGCCGCCGTAGCCGAGGACCACGTCGCCCGGGGCGAGGGAGTCGTCGGCGGACTCGACGACCTCCGAGACGGTCCCACCGACGATCACGTCACCGACCTCCATCGGAGCGGCATAGGACTTCGCATCGCTCATCCGGCCGCGCACGTACGGGTCCAGGGAGATGTGCAGGGTGCGCAGCAGCGCCTCGCCCGGACCAGGGGAGGGGACGGGGGCGGTGTCGTGGAGGAAGTCGGAGGGGACCGGCTCGCCGTGCGGGCGGGAGGCGAGGCGGATCCGGCGGTTCTGCAGGTCGGTGCTCATGCCTCGAGGGTACGCAGAGCGGCCGGGGGAACGCAGAAGGCCCCGGAGCGATGCTCCGGGGCCTTCTCGAGGGGCGACCCTGACCGGGCTTGAACCGGCGACCTCCGCCGTGACAGGGCGGCACTCTAACCAACTGAGCTACAGGGCCTCTTGTGTCTTCCGGCTTCTCGCCTTCCGACTCGGATAACTCTACCGGAGGTTTTCGGCTCTCACGACCGATATCGCTGTGAGCCGCCTCGCACCTCGGCGGAGCAGTACCCCCAACGGGATTCGAACCCGTGTCGCCGGCGTGAAAGGCCGGTGTCCTGGGCCTCTAGACGATGGGGGCCCTGGGCGGTCGGAACCGCCCGACCAGAGCATACCTGCGGCCCCGGCGTCGACGCTCGCGAGTTCGGGCGAGGTGCGTCCTATCCGACACCGCTGCGCCGCCGCACCGCCCCCGCAGCGCAGGCGGTCGTGGTTCGATGGCGGCATGATCCGCATCAGCCGCGAGGAGTTCGAGGAGGCGGTCGACGACGCCCTGGACTCGCTGCCGGACGAGGTCGCCCGCGCGATCGCGGAGGCGAACGTCGCGATCCTCATCGAGGAGGAGCCGACGCCCGAGCAGTCCCGCGGTGCCGAGCTGCTGGGCCTGTACGAGGGGGTGCCGCTGGATCGGCGCTCCGTGTTCGACGGCTTCCGCCAGCCGGACCGGATCTTCGTCTTCCGCGGACCGCTGCAGCGCCACGCCCGCTCCCGCGAGCACCTGGTCCGCGAGATCGCGGTGACCGTGCTGCACGAGCTCGGCCACCTCTTCGGCATCAGCGACGAGCGCCTCCACGAGCTGGGCTGGGGCTGATCGACGTACTGGCGAGGGACGAGCCGGTAGGAGATCAGCGCAGTGGGGAGAGCCTGATCGACGTACTGGCGAGGGACGAGCCGGTAGGGAATCAGCGCGGTGGGGAGCAGCCTGATCGACGTGCTGGCGAGGGACGAGCCGGTAGGGAATCAGCCGAGCGAGCTGGGGGTAGGCCCCGCCCCGCCCCTCAGAGCTGGTCGGCGTCGAGGTCCGTCAGCCCTGCCTCGTGGGCGATGATCGCGATCTGCACGCGGTTGGTGCAGTCGAGCTTCGCGAAGATCTTCGAGACGTGCGCCTTCACCGTCGCCTCGCTCATGAACAGCCGCATCCCGATCTGGGCGTTGGACAGCCCCGCCCCGACGGCGCCGAGCACCTCGGTCTCGCGCTCGGTGAGCTGGTCGAGGCCCGGGTGGCGCTCCTGCCGGGAGCCCGGGTTCGCGTCGGAGAAGTGAGAGAGCATCCGGCGGGTCACGGTGGGGGAGAGCATCGCCTCGCCGCCGGCGACCACGTGCACGGCCCGGGCGAGGTCCTGCGGCGGGGTGTCCTTGAGCAGGAACCCGCTGGCGCCGGCCTCGAGCGCCTGGAAGACGTACTCGTCCATGTCGAAGGTGGTCAGCATGATGATCTTCGGCGCGCCGGTCAGCGCGGTGACCGCCTTCGTCGCCGCGATCCCGTCCAGGGTGGGCATGCGCACGTCCATCAGCAGCACGTCGGGCCGGTGCTTCTGCACCAGCGGCACCGCCTCGGAGCCGTCGGCCCCCTGGCCCACCACCTCGATCCCCGGATCGGCGCCGAGGATCATGGCCAGCCCGGCCCGGACCAGGGAGTCGTCGTCGATCAGTCCCACGCGCGTCACGTCGCCGTCGGCCACGGGATCACCGCCCTCACTTCGAATCGTCCGTCGTCTGTCGGGCCCGAGGTGATGGACCCGCCCGCATGGGTCACCCGCGTCTCGATGCCGGACAGGCCCATCCTGGCCCCCGGCAGATCCGTCGTGAACCCCTTGGGGAGCACATTACTGACCTCGATCACGAGGTCGGTGCCGGGCTCGCCGATCAGCGCCACCCGGGCCCGGGTGTGCACGGCGTGCTTGTGGATGTTGGTCAGGCCCTCCTGGACCACGCGGAAGGCGGTGCGTGCCAGGGGGTCGGGGACCGGGTCGTCGATGAAGTCGAACAGGTCCACCGACACCCCCGCCTCCTGCGAGGTGGTCACCAGGCGCCGCACGTCCTCCCAGGTGGGCTGCGGGGCCAGCGGCGCCTGTTCCTCGTCCCCGCGCAGCACTCCCAGCACCTCCCGCAGCTCGGACAGCGCCGTGGTCGCGGTGCCGCGGATCAGGGAGGCGGACTGCTGGACCTGCTCGCGGCCCATGTCGGGGTTCACCTCGAGCGCCCCGGCCTGCAGGGCGACCAGCGAGATCTTGTGCGCGACGATGTCGTGCATCTCGCGGGCGATCCGGGTGCGCTCGGCGCGACGGGCCTGCTCCTCGGCCGCAGCCCGCCCGGACTCGGCCTGCTCGGCCCGCTCCCGCAGCTCCGCGAGCAGCGCGCGCCGCACCGCCGTGTAGAGGCCGATCGAGGTCGACGCCGCCACGACCAGCGTGGTCAGCACGATCGTCATCAGCGCCGCCTCGGGCTGGTCGCCCATCAGCAGCAGCGGGGTGAGCGTGGCGGTGCCCGCCGCCAGCAGCGCGAACAGCAGCGTCAGCGCGCGGTTCGGGCACCGGGTGGAGAAGGTGTACGTGGCGATGATCAGCACGGTGATCGAGCCCGAGAAGGCATTGGCGATCTGCACCAGGGGCAGCAGCCACGGCCAGTGCCGGTGGCGGGCGAGCAGCGCGATGCCCAGCAGCAGCGCGAGGACGCCCTGCCAGCGGTCGATCGCGGAGGTGGCGAGCAGCGCCGTCGCCGACGCCTCCGCGGCGACGGCGACGACGATCAGCCCTTCCTGCCAGCGACGACGAGCGGGCGCTCCTGGGTGGTCCACCCGGTCACTGTAGCGGCGCGCACATGCCGCGCCGCCGTACGGGACGGGGTCGGCGACCATCGTCGGACGGGGACCGCCCAGGAGCCGACGTTCGTCGCCCGCGCACGGACCCGTGGTCGCTGTCGCCGCGCCGCGGCGGGGGAGGAGCGTGGAGCCATGACCTCCACCACCGCCACCTCCCCGACCCTCGAGGTGCGTGCGCTGAGCAAGCGCTACGGCGCGCGCGCCGCCGTCGACGCCCTCTCCTTCTCCTGCAGCCCCGGCACGGTCACCGGCTTCCTCGGCCCCAACGGGGCGGGGAAGTCCACCACCCTGCGGATCCTCACCGGTCTCGCCGAGGCCGACGACGGCATGGCCCTGATCGGCGGCCGCCGCTACCGCGCGCTGGAGCATCCCGCCCGCACCGTCGGCGTGATGCTCGATGCGCGCGCCCTCCACGGCGGCCGCACCGGGATCGAGACCCTGCGCCTGACCGCCCGCACCCTCGGGATGCCCCGCGACCGCGCCGAGGAGGTGCTCGAGACCGTCGGCCTCGAGCAGGCCGCGACCAAGCGCGTGGGCGGCTACTCCTACGGCATGCGCCAGCGGCTCGGGATCGGCGTCGCGCTCATGGGCGACCCCTCGGTGCTCGTGCTCGATGAGCCCGCCAACGGCCTGGACCCCGAGGGGATCCGCTGGATGCGCCGCCTGCTGCGCTCCTTCGCCGACGCCGGCGGCACCGTGCTCCTCTCCAGCCACCAGCTGCGCGAGGTCGAGGCGACCGTGGACCGGCTGGTGGTGATCTCCGAGGGGCGCCTGGTGCGCGAGGGCCCTCTCGAGGAGCTCACCGCCGTGACCGGCACCCGCGTCGCCGCGCTGGACCAGGCGGCGCTGCGCCGCGCCCTGGACGCCCACGGCATCGCCTTCGAGCTGCGCGCCGGCGGCGAGCTCGCCGTCAGCCTCGCCCCCGAGGACATGGGCCGCCTCGCCCTGCGCGAGCAGCTCGTGCTCACCGCCCTCGGAGCGGGCGCCGGCACCGGCCTGGAGGAGGTGTTCTTCGCGCTGACCGGGCACGAGGAGCCCTCCGCCGACGCACCCGCCCCCGCCCTCTGACCTCCGCCCTCCGACCGCCAGGAGACCCCCGTGCGACCCGACATCGACCTGCGCGCCTTCCTCGACACCCGAGGCGCGAAGATCCTGCTGACCCTGTCCCTGCTCGCCGTGGCCGGCTTCGCCGCGCTCGGCGGCCTGATCCAGCCCGCGCTCGTCCCCGACCGCACCGCCGATCTCGAGACGACCTTCTTCGTGATCTCGCTGCCGCTGACCCTGATCATCCCCGCGCTGACCGTGTGGATCACGGCGGGGGAGTGGTCCGACGGCTCGATCCAGATCACCCTCCTGCAGCGCCCCGGACGCCTCGCCGTCCTGGCCTCCAAGGCGATCGCGGCGCTGGTGGTGTTCGTCGCGCTGGCGGCGGTGAGCATCGGCCTGGCCGCCGCGAGCACCTGGATCGGCGGGGAGCTGATCGGCGAGGGCGCGCTGCTCTCGAGCATCGAGGGGGTGCTGACCACGCAGCTCGCGAACCTCGGTGCGACCTTCCTGTTCTCCCTCGCGATGGGCATGCTGCTGCAGTCCACCGTGCTGGGCCTGGTCGCCGCGATCGGCATCCCCTTCGTCATCGGGACCGCCTCGAACCTGGCCATGGCCTTCGGCTCGCAGACCCTGGCGGACGTCATCGCCGCGGTGGACCTCTCCGCCGCCTCGCTCGCCCTGGCGGACGGGGAGGCCGGCGCGTTCGAGCTGCTGCCGCTGGTCCTGCTGGTCCTCCTCCCCGCCGCGCTCGGGACGCAGAGGTGGCGCCACCGCGAGATCGGCTGAGGGAGGACGCTCCGCCGGGGCCGGACGCCCTGCGGACGATGACGGGGCCCTGACGTCGGGAGATCGGCGGGGAAGCGTCCTAGGATGGCCGGGCCCCACGGATGCTTCCCCCATGGACAAGGACCCCGCATGACGCCCCTCCGCGACACTCGACGCCCCCTCGCCCGCCTCGCCGCCGCGGCGGCCGTCGCGACGATGCTCCTGGCGGGGTGCACGGAGGGAGCCGCTCCCGAGGAGGACTCCCCGGCCGGCAGCGAGGCGAGCGACGCCGGCGGCGCGGGCGAGGACTCCGCCGACGAGGGCCCGGCGCTCGAGGAGACCGGGACCTCCGAGGCCCTCGACCTGCCGACGGACCCCGCCGAGGACCCCGCCTACGAGGCCTACTACTCCCAGCAGATCGAGTGGGGCCCCTGCGAGGACGTGGACGCCGAGGGCGCCGAGTGCGGGACGATCACGGTGCCGCTGGTCTGGAACGACCCCGAGGCCGGGGACATCGAGATCGCCGTCGGCCGCCTCGCCGCCGACGGCGAGTCGAAGGGCTCGCTGGTGACCAACCCGGGCGGCCCCGGCGGCTCGGGCGTGAACTTCCTGCCGTCGGCGGAGATCCTGATCTCCCCCGAGGTGCGCGCGAGCTACGACGTCATCGGCTTCGACCCCCGCGGCGTGAACCGCTCGGAGGGGATCGAGTGCCTCGACGACGCGGAGACCGATGAGTACCTCGCCGCGACCGGGGACCCCGCCGCGGAGGATGCGAGCGCGCTCGCCGAGGAGTGGGGTGCGCGCGTGGCCGAGGCCTGCGAGGCGAACTCCGGCGACGTCCTGCCCTATCTCGACAGCTACTCCGCGGCCCGCGACATGGACGTGCTGCGCGCGGCGCTCGGCGACGAGGAGCTCGACTATCTCGGCTACTCCTACGGCACCTATCTCGGCGCGAGCTACGCCGAGCTGCACCCCGAGCGGGTGGGTCGCTTCGTCCTGGACGGCGCGATCGACCCCGACATGTCCATGGACGAGTTCTCCGCCGGCCAGGCCGAGGGCTTCGAGCACGCGACCGAGGTGTTCCTGGCCCGCTGCCTCGAGGCCGGCGACTCCTGCCCCTTCCGCGGCGACGAGGCCGAGGCGAAGGAGCAGCTGCTGAGCTTCTTCGAGAGCGTGGACGAGACCCCGCTGGACACCGGCGACCCCGAGCGGCCGCTGACCGGGGCCCTCGCCCGCTCCGCGGTGCTGACGCTGCTGTACGACGACGCGCAGTGGGAGTACGGGCGCGAGGCGCTCGCCGCCACGATGAACGGCGACGGCTCCCAGCTGCTGTACATCGCGGACCTCTCCTCCGAGCGCCGCTACGACGGGACCTACCGCACCAACGCCGCCTTCGCGATCACGGCCGTGAACTGCCTGGACCACCCCGGGGTCGCCGACGAGCAGTGGGTCGAGCAGGAGGCCGAGCGCCTCGCCGAGGAGTTCCCGACCTTCGGCCCGATGCTCGGCGGGGACGGCTGCGCCCAGTGGCCCGAGGAGCCCGTGCGCGAGCCCGCGCCGATCACCGCCGAGGGCGCCGGCCCGATCCTGGTCGTCGGCACCACCGGCGATCCCGCCACCCCCTACGCCTGGTCGGAGCAGCTCGCCTCCCAGCTCGACGATGCGACGCTGCTGACCTACGAGGGGGAGGGTCACACCGCCTACGGCCGCTCGGGCGGGTGCATCGAGGAGCAGGTCGACGCCTATCTCCTCGAGGGCACCGTCCCCGAGGACGGGCTGCGCTGCTGAAGCGCGCGCGGCGGTCGACGGCTCGGCGCTCCGCCGCGGACCGGCCGTGCCGACGAGCGTGACGCGGATCGCGCCGGGACGCTTTGCGCCTGGCCAGCCAGGTCACGTACAGTGAACCGGTCCGCCGCGCGTGCGCGGCGCCGCCGCCTTAGCTCAGTCGGTAGAGCGATTCACTCGTAATGAATAGGTCGCCGGTTCGATTCCGGCAGGCGGCTCCGGATCACGGGCCCGGCCCCCTTCGAGGGGCCGGGCCCGTTCTCGTCGGCGGGGGAGGAGCCGGCGTGGACGAGACCGCTCGTTTTCTTGAGATTGTCCAGTAAGCGGGCTAGGGTGGGGATCATGACGACCACCGACCACACCTCCGCCCTGCGGAGCGTCGGCCTGCGCGTGACCGCTCCGCGGCTCGCGGCCCTGGCCGCGGTCGAGGCCCACCCGCACTCCGATGCGGAGGCGATCGCCCAGGCCGTGCGCGAGGACCTCGGCACGGTCTCACGTCAGGCCGTCTACGACGTGCTCAACGCCCTCTCCGATGCCGAGCTGCTGCGACGCGTCTCCGTCGGCGGGCGCTCCATGCGCTACGAGATGCACCGCCACGACAACCACCACCACCTGGTGTGCCGCAGCTGTGGACGTCTCGAGGACGTCCCCTGCGCCGTCGGCGCCGCGCCCTGCCTGATCCCGCACGAGGATCACGGCTTCTCGATCGAGATGGCCGATGTCGTCTACCGCGGGACGTGCAGCGACTGCCGCGAGCGCGAGGCCGCCACCCCCTGAACCCCCTGACCCGGCCCCGGCCGGATCAGGGTCCTTGACCGCCCACGACTGTCAGAACGTTTCGTCACGACCTGTCAGAAAGACCCGAGGAGAACTCCATGACCCATCTGGATCCCACGGCCCATCACGATTCGACGATCGCGTCGACCACCGAGTCCGGTGCGCCGCGCGAGTCCGACGCGAACTCGCTGAGCGTCGGCACCGACGGCCCGCTGCTGCTCCATGACGTCGCCCTGGTCGAGAAGCTCGCGCGCTTCGACCGCGAGCGCATCCCGGAGCGCAGCCCCCACGCGAAGGGCTCCGGCGCCTTCGGCGAGCTCGAGATCACCGAGGACGTCTCGAAGTACACCAAGGCGGGGCTCTTCCAGAAGGGCGCCAGGACCCCGATGCTGGCCCGCTTCTCCACCGTCGCCGGCGAGCTGGGCTCGCCCGACACCTGGCGGGACGTGCGCGGCTTCGCGCTGAAGTTCTACACCCAGGAGGGCAACTTCGACATCGTCGGCAACAACACCCCGGTGTTCTTCGTCCGCGATCCCATGAAGTTCCCCGACTTCATCCACTCCCAGAAGCGCACCCCCGACTCCGGCCTGCGCGACAACACCATGCAGTGGGACTTCTGGACCCTCTCCCCGGAGTCGGCCCACCAGGTCTCCTACCTCATGGGCGACCGCGGCCTGCCCAAGACCTGGCGCCACATGAACGGCTACTCCTCGCACACCTACATGTGGGTCAACGAGGCCGGCGAGAAGTTCTGGGTCAAGTACCACTTCCTCACCGAGCAGGGCCTGGAGTTCCTCACCAACGAGGAGGCCGACGAGATCGCCGGCACCGACGCGGACTACCACCGCCGCGACCTCTTCGAGTCGATCAAGAACGGCGACTTCCCGTCCTGGCGGCTCGAGGTGCAGATCATGCCCTACGAGGACGCGAAGACCTACCGCTTCAACCCCTTCGACCTCACCAAGATCTGGTCGAAGAAGGACTACCCGCGCATCCCCGTGGGCCGCTTCACCCTGAACCAGAACCCGGTCAACCACTACGCGCAGATCGAGCAGGCCGCCTTCAGCCCCTCGAACCTGGTGCCCGGCACCGGCGTCTCCCCGGACAAGATGCTGCTGGGCCGCGTCTTCTCCTACCCGGACGCGCAGCGCAACCGCCTGGGCACGAACTTCAACCAGCTGCCCGTGAACCGTCCGGTCATCGCCACCAACTCCTACGACAAGGAAGGCGCGATGAACTTCTTCCACAGCGGCGACGCGCCGGTGTACGCGCCGAACTCCTTCGGCCGCGCCTACCAGGACGAGCAGGGCCCGGTCGACAACGGCTGGGAGGCCGACGGCACGCTGGTGCGCGCCGCCTACTCCCTGCACTCCGAGGACGACGACTTCGGCCAGGCGCACACCCTGGTCCGCGAGGTCATGAGCGAGGACGAGCGCCAGCGCCTGATCGACACGGTCGCCGGCGGCCTGTCCACCGTGATCGAGCCGGTGCTCTCCAACGCCTTCCAGTACTGGAAGAACATCGACCAGGAGGTCGGCGAGGCCATCGAGGCGAAGGTCAAGGCCGGCCACGAGGAGCAGATCCCCGGCGCGGACCCCGTCTCGGAGTGATCCTCGCGCGAGCGACCGCCTGAGCGGCCCCGCACAGCGCAGCGGCCCGGTCCCTTCTCCGGAAGGGGCCGGGCCGCTGTCGTCGCCGTACGGGACGGCGTCGACGGGCGGGCTCGGGCCGAGCGGCGTCCGGGGCGGGCCGTGGGCGGCCCGAGCCGGGACTCAGACCACCAGTACGTCGCTGGGGGAGGAGAGCAGGAGCTTCTGCACGGTCAGGCCCAGCAGGTGGCGGGCGAGATCGTTCTGACGGCGCACGCCGAGCACGAGCAGCTCGGCCTTCTCCTCCTCGACCACCTGCAGCAGGACGTCGGCGATGTCGTCCTCCGTGGTCTCCTGGCGGAAGGCGACGCGCACGGTGGTGCGGCGGAGCTCGTCACGGGCGATCTCGAGCTGCTGCTCGTCCGCGTGGCGGGGATCCTCCTCGACGCCCGCGCGCAGCACGTTGACCACGACCAGCGGCCCGCCGCGCTGCTCGGCCTCCTCACGTGCCGCGGCCAGCGCCTTGAAGCCCACCTCGGTGGGGATGAATCCGACGACGACGGCCATCTGCTCTCCTGGCTGGGGTGCTCTCGGGCGACGGCCGCGACCTCGGTGTGCGGCCTGGTGCGATCCTACTGGTCCCGGGACCGTGCCGAGGGACCGTCGGCCCGGCGCTGACCGGACAGCGCCTGGATCTCATCCATGATCCGGGCGGTCAGGAGGCGTCGGCGCGCCCCTTTGGAGGCGGAGGGGTCGATCTCCTCGAGGGTGATCGGGGTGCCCACTCGGATCGTCATCTCGCCGCGGCGGGGGATCAGGGAGGAGAACATGTGCTGGGTGCCCTTGAGCCCGACCGGGATCACGGGGCAGCCCGACTCGAGCGCGAGCCAGGCCGCGCCCTGCTTGCCCGGGTGCAGCAGCCCGTCCTTGGAGCGGTGCCCCTCGGGGTAGACGGCGAAGCCCTCCCCGTTGCGCAGCACGTCGAGCCCGGCCTGCAGCGCGCCCTTGCCGGAGGAGAGCGCCTCGCGGTCCACCGGCACCGCGCCGACGGCGTCGAAGAACCAGCGCAGCACCGCGCCGTGCGGGCCCTTCTGCGTCCACAGCGACTCCTTGGCCACGAAGCGGATCGCTCGAGGCAGGACCACCGGGATCATGAAGCTGTCGATGTTGGCGAGGTGGTTCGAGGCGATCACGAAGCCGCCCTCGTGCGGCACGTTCTCCAACCCGCTGACCCGCGGGTTCCACAGCAGCCTCACGATCGGGCGCACGAATCCCCGCGCACCGGTGTAGAAGCGTCCGACCACGGGTCCTCCTCAGGGTTCGATCAGCGCCCCACGATAGCGCCGCGGGCGGGTGCGACGGAGCGGCGTCCCTGTGATCGTCGTCCCTGCCCGTGTGGTAGAACAGGCGTGCGATCGCGCCGGGTCCAGGTGCGATGCCGGAGACGGCCCGGCGCCCGTCGTCCCGGCGGTGCAGCCGCCTCTCCCTGCCGAGCCCCCGAGGAGCCTGTCGATGCCGAAGATCCTGAACATCGCCGTGGTCGGCGCCGGAACCGTGGCGCAGGCCGTGCACCTGCCGGTGCTGCGCCGGCGCTGGGACCGCTTCAGCGTGGCCGCGCTGGTGGACCACTCGCCCCGTCGGCGCCGCGAGGCCTCCGAGGTGTGGGGCATCGAGGAGGAGCGCCGCTACGAGACCGTCGCGGATCTCGTCGCCGCGGTGCGCGCGCGGACCCTCTCCCTGGACGGCGTGCTGCTGTCGACCGACGGGCTCCACGTCGACGACCTGCTCGCGATCGTGCGCCGCGGCATCCCGGTGATGGTCGAGCCGCCGCTGGGCTATTCCGAGGAGGAGGTCGCGAAGGTCGCCGAGTTCGAGCGGATCGCGGGAAGGCGCCTGGTGATGCTGGCCCATCCCCAGCAGTACGACGACTCCGTGGCCCGGATGTCCGAGCACATCGCGACCAAGGATCTGCGGATGGTGGATCACGAGGTCCTCATGCCCGCCAGCCAGCCCCTGTTCGGCCAGGCCCACGTCACCACCTCCTCCTACGACCTGCCCACGGAGCAGCGCACGGCGCGGCGCAAGGCTCTCCAGGCCGCCGTCGAGGCGGGCACCGGCGACGGCGCCACCCAGCGCGACCGGGACCTGTACGTCAAGGGTCTGCTCACCGGCGTCGCCCATCAGATGGCGGTCACCGAGGCGGCCTACGGACCGATCGAGAAGCTCGTCGCGGTGCGGCACTGGCCCAAGGGGGTGGTCCCCGGATCGATCGAGCTGCTCGGCGAGCTCGGCAGCGGGGCGCAGGTGCGCCTGGTGTGGCACTACCTCCCCTTCGCGCCCGAGTACTCCGAGACTCTGCAGGTGCTCTCCGCGCGGCGCCGCATGCGCCTGGACCTTCCCGCGCCCTCCCACGGCGACGCGCGCTCGACGGTCTCGCTGCGGGAGAAGAAGTCGGGCGTGGTCCAGGAGGTCGCGACCACCGCGCCGAAGGGCTCGGCCGAGCTGATGTGGGAGGCCTTCCACGCCTTCGTCGAGAAGGGCGAGGCGCCGCTGGCCGGCGCCGCCGAGGCGCTGCGCCAGGTGGTGCTGCTGCGCGAGGTGCTCGCCACCATCGTGGAGGCCGACGGCCGCAGCCTCGAGGCGGAGCCGGAGCAGGACTCCGGGACCGAGGAGGCGCCCGGGGCAGAGGAGGCGGCAGAGGCTGAGGAGCCGTCGGCCCAGCCGGAGGAGCCGTCGGCCCAGGCAGAGGAGCCGTCGGCCGAGGCGGCGACCGCGAACGCGGGACGCACGGACGAGGAGCCCGCCGACGGGGCGTCCGCCCCCTCCGCGACCGTCGAGGTCGAGCTGCCCGGCGCGGAGCCCGCGCCCGAGACCCTCGAGCAGCCTGCGGCGCCGAGCACCGAGGAGGTCGTCGACGCCTGGTCCGGCGGCGCCGAGGGCGCACCGGCCGCGGCCGAGGACGCACCGCCCGCGACCGCGGACCCCGCCGTCCCGGAGGACCCGCGCCGCTGAGACGCCCCGTCGGCGCTGCCGCACCGTCGGCCCCGGCGATCCGCAGACCGTCGCCGAGAGCCCCCGTCGTCCCCTGCCGGGGAGGGCGGGGCTCTCCGCGTCGGCTCCCTGCGTCCGGGCCCCGGACCGGTGGTCCGCGGCCCGGATCCGGCGCCCCGACGGGGGACGGGCGGGGGATGGACGGGGGACGGCGGGGGACACGCCGACGACACGCCCGCGACACGCCGGGGCGCGCGCGGGACACGCCGGGAGACACCTCACTCGGAGGCCTGTTCCGACCGCTCCGGCAGGGGTGCGGAGGGTGCCTGTCCACCGTCGTCGTCGGCCGCCCGGAGCGCCGTCCACAACGGGTTGTGCACGTATCAGCAGTGCTCGCACGGGAGGCGGCCGCTCCGTCCCCAGCGAGCACCCCTCCATCCACATGCTGTCAACAACGCATTGTGGATGACACTCCTGTAGTTCAGTACATCTTGTGGTCGTCGCGCCGAGTCACCACTAGGTGTAGTGTTGACGTTGTCGCGGCGCACAGGGCTCCTGCGGGAGTCCACAGCCTCGCGACACGGTCCTCGGACCTCCTGAACATCTCCTTCTCGCCCCTGTCCTGCGCCTCGGCGCGACGCTCCTGAAAGGCACTTCCCTTGGACATCACCGTGTACTCGAAGCCCCTCTGCGTGCAGTGCGATGCCACCAAGCGCGCGCTGAACAAGGCGGGCGTCGCCTACGACGTCGTCGACATCACCGAGGACGCCGACGCCCTCGCGAAGGTGAAGTCCCTCGGCTACGTCCAGGCGCCCGTCGTCATCACCGGCGAGGACCATTGGTCGGGCTTCCGCCCCGACAAGATCAAGGCGCTCGCGGGCGTCGGCGCCGAGCAGCGCCGCAGCGCCGCGATCTGAGCGACCGGGGAGGCGTCGGCGTGACCCGTCTCGTCTACTTCTCCTCGGTGTCCGGCAACACCAAGCGCTTCGTCGAGAAGCTCGGCCTGCCGGCCCATCGGATCCCGCTCTACCCCAAGGACGATCCCCTCGTCGTCGACGAGGACTTCGTCCTGCTGGTCCCGACCTACGGCGGGGGCAACGGCCGGGGCGCCGTTCCCAAGCAGGTCATCAAGTTCCTCAACGATGAACGCAACCGACGGCACATCCGCGGTGTGATCGGCGCGGGGAACACCAACTTCGGGGAGGCCTACTGCTTGGCCGGGGACATCATCTCCGCCAAGTGCCAGGTTCCCCACATGTACAAGTTCGAACTGTTCGGCACTCCGCGCGACGTGACGCGGGTCCACGACGGATTGGAAGAGTTTTGGCGACACTGACCGAGATGCCCCCGGTCGAGCACAACAGGCAGCTCGACTACCACGCGCTGAACGCGATGCTGAACCTGTACGGACCGGACGGCAGCATCCAGTTCGACAAGGACCGCGAGGCCGCGCGGGAGTACTTCCTGCAGCACGTGAACCCCAACACGGTGTTCTTCCACTCGCTGCGCGAGAAGATGGACTACCTCGTCGAGAACGACTACTACGAGCCGGAGGTGCTCGAGCAGTACGAGTTCTCCTTCATCGAGTCGCTCTCCGAGCAGGCCTTCGCGAAGAAGTTCCGCTTCCCCACCTTCCTCGGCGCGTTCAAGTACTACACCTCGTACACGCTGAAGACCTTCGACGGCAAGCGGTACCTCGAGCGCTTCGAGGACCGCGTGGTGATGGTCGCCCTGACCCTCGCGCGCGGCGACGAGCAGCTCGCCCGCAACCTCGTCGACGAGATCCTCGACGGCCGCTTCCAGCCGGCCACCCCCACCTTCCTCAACGCCGGCAAGGCCCAGCGCGGCGAGCTCGTCTCGTGCTTCCTGCTGCGCATCGAGGACAACATGGAGTCCATCGGCCGCTCCATCAACTCCGCGCTGCAGCTGTCCAAGCGCGGCGGCGGCGTCGCGCTGCTGCTGAGCAACCTGCGCGAGTACGGTGCGCCGATCAAGCACATCGAGAACCAGTCCAGCGGCGTCATCCCCGTGATGAAGCTGCTCGAGGACTCCTTCTCCTACGCCAACCAGCTCGGCGCGCGTCAGGGCGCCGGTGCGGTGTACCTCAACGCCCACCACCCCGACATCCTGCGCTTCCTGGACACCAAGCGCGAGAACGCCGACGAGAAGATCCGCATCAAGACCCTCTCCCTCGGCGTCGTCATCCCCGACATCACCTTCGAGCTCGCGAAGAAGAACGAGCCGATGTACCTGTTCTCCCCGTACGACGTGGAGCGCGAGTACGGCAAGCCCTTCGCGGACGTGAACGTCTCGGACGTCTACCACGAGATGGTCGACAACCCCCGCATCTCGAAGAAGAAGATCAAGGCCCGCGACTTCTTCCAGGTCCTCGCCGAGATCCAGTTCGAGTCCGGCTACCCGTACATCATGTTCGAGGACACCGTGAACCGCGCGAACCCCATCGCCGGCAAGGTCACCCACTCGAACCTGTGCTCCGAGATCCTGCAGGTCTCCACCCCCTCCACCATGAACGTCGACCTCACGTACGACGAGATGGGCCGGGACATCTCCTGCAACCTCGGCTCGCTGAACATCGCCAAGGCGATGGACTCCCTGGACTTCGCCCAGACCATCGAGACCGCGATCCGCGGCCTCACCGCGGTCTCGGACACCTCCGACATCGAGTCCGTGCCCACGATCGCCGAGGGCAACCGGAAGTCCCACGCCATCGGCCTCGGCCAGATGAACCTCCACGGCTACCTCGCCCGCGAGCGGGTGTTCTACGGCTCGGAGGAGGGCATCGACTTCACCAACATGTACTTCTACGCGGTCACCTATCACGCGATCCTCGCGTCGATGAAGCTCGCGAAGGAGCGCCAGGAGAAGTTCTACGACTTCGAGAACTCGAAGTACGCCACCGGCGAGTACTTCCAGAAGTACACCGAGCAGGTGTGGGAGCCGGCGACCGACAAAATCCGCGAGCTGTTCGCGAACTCGAACGTGCACCTGCCCACCCAGGACGACTGGAAGCAGCTGCAGGCCGAGGTCGCCGAGTACGGGATGTACAACGCCTACCTGCAGGCCGTGCCTCCCACCGGCTCGATCTCGTACATCAACCACTCCACCTCCTCGATCCACCCGATCGTCTCCAAGATCGAGATCCGGAAGGAGGGCAAGATCGGCCGGGTGTACTACCCCGCGCCGTACATGACCAACGACAACCTCGAGTACTACGAGGACGCGTACGAGATCGGCTACGAGAAGATCGTCGACACCTACGCCGCGGCCACGCAGCACGTGGACCAGGGCCTGTCGCTGACGCTGTTCTTCAAGGACACCGCCACCACGCGCGACGTCAACAAGGCGCAGATCTACGCATGGCGCAAGGGCATCAAGACCTTGTACTACATCCGCCTGCGCCAGATGGCGATCGAGGGCACCGAGGTCGAGGGCTGCGTCAGCTGCATGCTGTGACGGCCTGACCCGCGGCACACGGCCCGCTCCCGGAGAGTTCCGGGGCGGGCCGTTCGTCATGCTCGACCGAGACCGTCCGGTCAGGCGGCGATGCTCATGCCTGGGGTCGCAGCAGCCCGGTCAGCAGGCTGCGGGTCGCACCGGTGGGATCGGTGCCGCGCACAGCGTCGATACTGTCCTCGGCAGCGATCAGGTAGCGGCCGCGAAGCAGGAGTACCCGAGAGGTGCGGTCCCCCTCGGGTCGGCGGCGCACCAGCTGCGCCGCACGGGGCTCGGCCCGCTCGAACTCCGCGCGCTCTGCGTCGGGCAGGGTGTGCGAGGCCCGGATCGCGGCGCCCCAAGCGCTCTCGCGGAGCTCGCTTTCGGGGTGGAAGAGGCTCGTCAGGCTCCCCTCTGGCAGCTCGAGCACGGTGCCCGTGCCGAGCGGATCGACAGGCGCGATGCTCGTGAGCCTCAGCAGGGCGCCGGGGAGGGCGGACGTCGGGAAGGCGGCGATCTCGACGGTGTCCGACTGCCCCTGGCTGCGGCGCAGCGTCCCGCCGCGGGACAGGGTGAAGCGGTGCGTGCTATAGCTCAGCGGCCCGGAGAGGGTGACCTCGACGGTGCCCGACGCGGCGGCGACGATCTCGCCGATGCTCTGCACGAACGACGGATCCAGCGCCTCGGTACCCGCGGCGGGACGGCCGGCGGCCAAGGCCTCGACGAGGGCGTCGATCTCGGGGCCGGGGCCGCTCGCGATGACCCGCGAGCTCGCATCAGGCGTGATCATCGGCGCGCTCCTCCGTCGTGGGCTCCGTGATCGTCCAGGAGGCGGCGATCGCGTCGAACAGGTCCCCGTGCTCGGCATCGAGCAGGGGGAGCGTGGTGAGGGTGAGCGTCAGGCCGAGCCCGGGCACCAGGCGGTTCCAGCGACGGGTGAGCACGGTCGCCCCGTGCCGGTCCGTCATTACCGAGCAGTGGTACCACTGCTCGGCGCTCGTGTCGCCGCCGAGGGCCGGGAGTCGACGATCGTCGAGGACCTGCAGGTCCGGGAGTGCGGAGAGTTGACGGTCCCGCACGGTGATCTGCCAGTCCTCGAGCCCGATCCCTTCGGGCAGCGCGGCCCCGGTGAGGACGATGTTGGTCCCGTATGCCGGGCTCAGCGTGCCGTCGTCCATGAAGCCCGCGAGGACGGCGTCCGTGGCTGGGGTCGGCACCCAAGTGACCGGGACGTCCACGGCCATCGGTGGGACGAGGGAGTCCGGTCGAGGCAGGACCTCGGTGCGCAGAGGGGTCGTGGTGGAGGGCATGGAGTCAGCCTAGGTGTAGTTGGCCATGACGTTGTCGACGCTGGTGTGGAGGCGTGAGGCTGGGGGCTGATCGCTGCAGGCGGTGTGGGGGCGATGGTAGTCATAGTGATGGACCCAGACCGCGATCGCGTCTCTCCGCTCGTTCTCGGAGTTGTAGGCGCGGGCGTAGAGGCACTCGTCGGTCATGATCCGCTGGTAGCGCTCGACCTTCCCGTTGTGCCGGGGCGTGTAGATCCGCGTGTACTGGTGCCGGCCGATGAACGCTCTGGTTGATCGCCGGAAGGCCTTGGCGGTGTAGTTGCTGCCGTTGTCGGTCACCAGGCGGGAGATCCTGGTGATGCCGTGTGCGGTGAAGAACGCCCGGGCTCGGTGGAAGAACGCGATGGTCGTGGCGGCTTTCTCGTCCTCGAGCGCTTCGGTGTAGGCCAGGCGGGAGAACCCATCGATGATCGAGTGGAGGTAGGTGTAGCCGATCCGCTGGGAGTGCTTCTTCTTGTCCTGCACGGAACCTCGCCCATGCGCCCACCAGCCCCCGCCATCGCGGAGCTTGCCGATCTTCTTCACGTCCATGTGGACCATGTGCCCGGGATAGCGGGCGATGATCTTCCCAGGTGAGCGGGTATTCTCGCCGTCCGGGGCGATGTCTCGGATCCGGTTCAAGCCCAGCCGATCTAACCAGCGAGTCACGGTCCGCACGCAGCAGCGGTACTGGTGAGCGTCGGCGAGTTCGCGGGCGATCCGGCGCGCGGACCACTTCTTCTTCCGGCGCCAGAGCTCGATCAGCTCGAGCACCCAGACCGGGAGCCGTGTAGGTCGGTTCGCTGGCGCGCTGGAGTGGTCCTGCAAGCCGAGCTCGCCATGCTCGTGGTAGCGGCCGACCCACTTCGACAGGGTCGAGCGGGCGATGTGGAACTCCGCAGCGACGTGCGCGATTGGCCGACCACGCTCGATCACCTGGGCGACGGCTCGCTGGGTCAAGTCCCTGGAAGTGGTGTAGCGATCCTTCGCTGATTGGTCAGGCGGTGAGGGCGGGCAGGGCGTCGGTGGCGACCTCCTCGGGGCTGGTGTCGGGGACGATGCTGAGGCGGCAGCGGGCGAGGACGTCGAGGCCGAGGTAGCGGCGTCCTTCGGCCCACTCGTCGGTCTGTTCGGCCAGGACCGCGCCGACGAGGCGGACGATCGCTTCGCGGGTCGGGAAGATCCCCACGGAGTCGGTGCGGCGGCGGATCTCCTTGTTCAGCCGTTCGGTGGGGTTGTTCGACCAGATCTGGACCCACACGTCTTTCGGGAACGCCGTGAACGCGAGGAGATCGGCGCGGGCCGCGTCGAGGTGGTCGGCCACGGCCGGGAGCTTCTCGCTGACGTAGTCCAGCAGCCGCTCGAACTGGCCGTTCACCGCTGCTGCGTCGGGCTGGTCATAGACGCTGTGCAGCATCGCTTTCACCGCCGGCCACATGCTCTTCGGCGTCACGGCCATGAGGTTCGCGGCGTAGTGGGTGCGGCACCGCTGCCAGGCCGCGCCAGGCAGGTGCGCAGCGATCGCCTCGACTAGGCCGGCGTGCGCGTCGCTGGTGACCAGGCGGACTCCGGCGAGGCCGCGAGCGACGAGGTCAGCGAAGAAGCTGTTCCAGGCCGCTCCGGTCTCGCTGGTCGCGACCCTCATTCCCAGGACCTCGCGGTGCCCGTCTCCGTTGACGCCGGTGGCGAGCAGGACGACGGCGTTGGTCACGCGCCCGCCCTCACGCACTTTCATGGTCAGGGCGTCGGCGGAGACGAACGTGAACGGCCCGGCCTCGTCCAGGGGGCGGTGGCGGAACTGCTCGACGTGCTCGTCCAACGACTCCGCCATCCTGCTGACCTGCGACTTCGAGAGCGAGTTGATGCCGAGAGTCTTCACGAGCTTGTCCATGCGGCGGGTGGAGACGCCGGCGAGGTAGCAGTCTGCAACGACCGTGATCAGCGCGGACTCGGCGCGTTTGCGCCGCTCGAGCAGCCAGTCGGGGAAGTAGGTGCCGGTGCGGAGCTTGGGGACTGCGACGTCGATCGTGCCAACTCGGGTGTCGAGGTCGCGGTGGCGGTAGCCGTTGCGCTGCGCGACCCGGCCGCTGCTGGGGCGGCCGTACTCCGCGCCGGCAACGGCATCAGCGTCCGCGGAGAGCAGGGTATTGATCACGTCCTGGAGCAGGCTGCGCATCAGATCCGGGGACGCCTCGGCCAGGGCTTCACCAAGCAGGCCGGAAGGGTCGACAATATGGGGTGCGGTCATCGTGATGACTCCGTTCGAGAGTGCTGTGGAAGGTTCACTCGAAGGATCACACGGTGGCCGCGCCCACGTCCGAGACGATCACGGGGCCACCGCGCTACACCACTATGCGGGACTCAACTGCTCGCTGTCTTCCGAGCACGGTCAGCGGGGCATTACGGTGGGTCACGGAACGGGTCTCTTCCTGCGAGATGGACGGCTTCAGCACCACCCATCGTGCCGGTCAGGGACCCGTTCCTTCATCCCCGGCCAGCGTCCACAACGTCATGACCCGCAACACCTAGGGGGGGGAGGGGCAGTGGCTCGAGGGCTGTACGGGGCTCAGTCGAGGATGGCGTCGATGCCGGCATCCGCGAGGCGTCCGCCGAAGTAGCTTCCGATGAAGTCGCCGGCGTAGCCGCCGATGGCCCCACCGACGGCGGCGCCGCCGCCACCGCCTGCGGCGCCGCCCACGGCGGCACCGGGACCGGTCGGGGAGGTCGCCACGGCCCCGCCGCCGCCACCGATCAGTCCGCCCAGGAAGCCGCCGGCCGCGGTCCCGGCGGCGGTCCCGAGGAGACCGCCGCCGAGGGATCCGGCAAAGTTGGCCCCGCCGTCCAGTGCGGCGCGACCCAGCCGTTCCCCGAAGCCCATGTCCAGGTGGTTCTCGCCGTCCTGCTGCCACCGCTCGACGCCTGCGACGATCCCGGTGTAGGCATCGCCGACGTACGGGACGGCCGAGCCCAGGAGCCGCTTCCCCGTGTTCTTGCCGAGATCGGGGGCGTGCTTGAGCGCGTCGTCGATGCCGTTCTTGATCGCGTTCCCGACATCCCCGAGGCCCTTGCTGATGACGTCATGGACGGTGGGGAGGATGTCGTCGGTGAGGTGGTTCCATGCGTCCTCGAGGAAGGAGCCGACGGTGTCGATCGCGTCGCCCAGCGCCGAGAAGACTCCCTCGAGGAAGCCGCCCTCGGAGCCGTCGGAGGCGGAGTCCTGCTCCTCGACGTGGCCGCGGAGCTCGTCGATCCGGCGCTGGAGCTGATTGAGGGCGGTCCGCACCGTCGTCATGACCTCGTTGCTGTAGCGATCGCCGAACGCGTCGGCATCGGGGCCCACCCACTGCGAGCCCACGATCGCGCGGACGACTCCCTCGAGCGTGCTGAAGCGGTCCTCGATCGTGCCCGTTCGATCCGTCAGAAGGCCGCCGTAGTCCTCGACCTGTGCGGTGTCCATCCCCTGGAAGCCGGTCATCGTCCATCCCCTCGTTCGGCGCCCCCACGTGAGCGTCCGACAGTCGTCGCGTGACGTCGAATCTAGGGGAGCGCGCCGCCGGTGGCGATGGGGAGAACTCCCCAGCGGTCCCGGCGGGGACGAGATGGGAGTATGGACCGATGGATTACGGAGCCCTCCTCGCCGCCGTGCTCTGCTTCCTCGTGAGCGGGGCGATACTGATGCTCGCCGCGTGGTTCCGCTGGGGCAGGTCCGGGGCCGCCCGCTGGTGGGTGCGGCGACAGCCCGTGGACCGCATGATGTTCATGCACGCCGCCGGGGAGGGCGTGGCGCTGGGGCTCGTGCCCTATCTCGGCCAGCTGATGGCGGCGATCGGGGTCGTCCTCCTGCTCGCGGTGCACCCGGGGGTGCGCGATGTGCTCCATGCCCCGGTGATGTGGACCGTGGTGGCTCTCGAGATCGTCCTCGCGATCGTCATGATGATGCTCGTGAGCAATCGGCAGATCCTCGCCCTGTTCGTCTACCCCGGATGGCTGCGGCCGCAGCGCCGCGCCGAGCGGCGATGGCTGGACGGTCACCGGTGACTCGCACGCCCGTCGTGGGGCGAGGACGACATGGGGAGAGGCCCCATGCGGTGAGAGGAGGATCGACGCTTGGATCTCTCGCTCGCCCTGGTCGCGCTGGCACTGTTCCTCTTCGGCGGTGCCCTGACGGCCCTCGCGATGCTGTGTCGTGCCGGTCGAGGGCGGGTCTTCCGCGCATGGGTCGACACACACGGCGCGGGGCCGGGCCGTGGGTTCGCCTACGCGGAGACCACCGTGCTCGTGCTGCTGCCGATGTGCGCGCAGACCGTCTTCGTGGCCGGCGGGGTGGGGGGGCTTGCCTCCGTCGACGTGCTGCGAGAGGCGATGGCATCGGTCCTGGTGCCGGCAGCGGTGATCCTCGAAGTGCTGATCTGGGTCGTGCTGCTCCTCCTGATCGGCTACCGCTCCGTTCTTCCGCTGTGGATATACCCGGCCTGGTTGCGGGAGACCCGTCGCGCTGAGGTCGAGCATCTCAGGGCGCAGCGGGGCCGTCGCCTCTGAGCCGCAGGCATGACTCCCGCGAAACACGGACTCGGCGAGTCGCCGGCGATGCGGCCGAGGGTCATGTCAGCTGCATGAGTAGAGAGCCTGACCCATTGCCGGCGGCCCGCCCAGGGAGAGGTCCCGGGGCGGGCCGTTCGTCATGCTCGACGGGTGCGCGAGCGGGTGTCGTCCGCCGCCGAGCCGAGCGCCGCGCTCGCCGACCAGAGGCCCGCGTAGAGAACGCCGGCGATCGGCCAGACGACCCAGGTGATCCCCCACTCGCCGCTGAGGAAGCTCCAGGCCAGGTAGATCGCTGCGGCGACGGGCCAGTACACCGCGGCGACCACCCGGATCGCGGGGGAGGTGCTGGTGGCGGAGAGGTCGTCCTCGTCCTCCTCCTGCAGGAGCGCCGCCGCGGCGGTGTCCGACCAGGCCGAGCGCAGCAGGATCCACAGCCCGAGCGCGACCATCGCCAGCGTCGCGCACACCCCGTACAGCGGGGCCAGCGACCCGGCGTCGGTCAGGACGCCCATGAGGATCACCGGCACCGCGGCGAGGATCCACAGCATGATCGCGGCGCCCGTGGCGAGGGTGCGCTCACGGCGGTGCTCCCGGCGCAGGTCGCGGGCGATCTCCCGCACCGCCGGGGTGGGGGAGAAGCGTGCCTCGTCGATGTCCTCGAACTCCTCCATCCGGCTGCCCTGGAGCACCAGGAGCACCACGCCGACGGCGACGAGGATCAGCAGCGCGGTGAGCCCCGCGCCGAGCGCCCAGCCCGACGGCTCCTCGCCGCCGACGGCGATCAGGAGCAGCAGCGGGAGCGCGGAGAGGACGAACAGGGGGATCGCGACGGCGGGGATCCACCGTCCGCGGCGTACTGCCTCCACGTACTCCTCGGCGCGCTCGGTGCTGAGCATCGCCGGTGCCGTGGTGCCCGTGCCGACCGCGGTGCCGTCCAGCTCCGCGGTGATGCCGAGCTCGGCGGCGACCTCGTCGAGGCTGCCGAACTCCGCGATCACGGCGCCGACGGCCTGGGACTCGGTGCGGCCGGCGTCCATCAGCGCCTGCTGCTGGTCCTCCATCAGTGCTCGCAGCTCGGTGCGGGCCTCGCGCAGACGGGGCGAGTCCGGGTAGGGGGCGAAGAGGGTGTCGAGATAGGAGTCGATGACGGTCACGAGGTGTCCTTCCCGTCCGTGAAGCGGTCGACGAGGGCCCGCGTGCTGCGCCATTCGGTGCGCTTGACGTCGAGCTGCTCGAGGCCGGCGGCGGTGAGCTTGTAGTAGGTGCGTGGCTTGCCCGAGGTGGAGACGTCCTCGTAGCTGTCCAGGAGCCCCTGGGACTGGAGTCGCTTGACCGCGGTGTAGAGGGTGGTCTGCTTGATCAGGTACTCGCCGCGGGAGCCGTCGGTGATGGTCTTGGAGAGTTCGTAGGCGTAGGAGGGGCGGTCCTCGAGGATCGACAACAGGATCAGGTCGATGTGCCCGCGGATGGCATCGGCTCCGATCACATCGGGTCCCTGCCTCTCGTCGTGGTGCTGTGGTGCGTCCTCCGGAAAAAATACTACGGCAGGCGTAGTACGGCAAGAGGGGTACGGCGTGTCCTCCCGCGATCACGCCCGCGGGAGAGCTGAGACGTGTGTGTGAGCAGGCGGAGCAGGTGCCCTCGGGAGACGGAGGGCGGCGAACGGCGTCGCCGGTAGGGCAGTCCCGCGTGCCACCATGAGGTCATGACCAGCGACATCCTGGCCGGGCTCGTGATCGGCGTCGTGCTGTTCCTCGCCGCCGCACTGCTCGCCTCGGTGTGCCTGTGGTGGAGGGTCGGCACCAGCGCGTCGGCGCGGTGGTGGGTGCGGCGTGAGCCGATCGAGCACCGGAGGACGTACCCGTTCTCCGAAGGGATAGCGCGGGTGCTCCTGCCGGTGATGGCCGAGACCCTCGCGATGCTAGGCATCGTGGCAGTCCTCGGGCCGGTGGTCGCCCCGGTCGAAGGGATCGCACTCGTCGCGGCGCTGGGAGCCGTGCTGTTCCAGGCGGCCCTCTACGTCATCGCGCACGGGGCGACCTGGCAGCGGTGGATCCTGCCGCTGTGGGCGTACCCCGCCTGGCTGTGCGAGACCCGTCGCCGGGAACGGGCCCTGCTCGCCCCGGGGGAGCGCTGAGCGGACGCGGGAGATGACGCGCCGAGGGCGTCGATCCTCGGCGCGTGCCACTATGGGACCGTGTCGATGGACGTCGCGGTCGCCCTGGTGGTAGGCCTTCTCGTCGCAGGGGCAGGTGCCGCGCTGCTGCTCCTGGCCGCGTGGTGCCGTCGCGGACGTTCGGCGGCGTCCCGCTGGTGGGTGCGCCGCGGCGGGCTCGAGCATGCCTCCCTCTACCTCACGCGCGAGACCTTCGCTCTGGCCTGGGTGCCGATGCTCGCGCAGACCCTGCTCCTCGCGGGGCCGGCGATCCCCCTGGTCGCCCTGCTCGGCAGCGGCACGGCCGCAGGGAGCACCACGATCGGGATGCTGGTGGTCGTCGAGCTGGTCCTCTGGATGGCCGTGCTCCTCATGACGGGCTACCGCTGGGTCCTGCCCCTGTGGATGTATCCGGACTGGCTGCGTGAGATCCGCCGTGGCGAGGTCGAGCAGATGCGGGCGACCCCGAGCGGCCGCCTCTGAGCCGCCGGCGGGCTCAGCGCGTCCGCGGCGCCGGGTCGATCCGCCCGTAGGTCATCCGCCGCAGCAGCCTCTCGGCCGGTCCGCGGATCCCGCGCGCGCCCATCCAGGCCGCGATCGGCAGGGACACCAGCCACACCGCGAAGGCGATCGCGAGCGCCGGGGCGGTGGAGAGCGTCCCGCCGAGCCCGAGGCCCCAGGCGGCCATCAGCGGCGCGAGCAGCAGCGACTGGAACAGGTAGAAGGTCAGCGAGCGCTGCCCCACCGCGGCGAGGGTCCGCTCGAGGACGCCGAGGTCGCGGCTGCGGTCCGGTGCGCTCTCCTCGCGGGGCACGCCGTAGGCGCGCTCGGCGGGGAGAGGTCCCGGTCGGCCGACGTGTCCGGGCGCGGGGCGTCGTCGGCGGGCGCCCTGCCCTCGAGCCGGAGCGCGAGCAGCCCGAACAGGGCCGCGTAGCCGATGCCGCAGGCGATGCCGGTGAGCGAGGTGAGCCCCGTCAGCATCCACGGCGCCGCGGCGGGAAGCTCGTAGAGGCCGAGGATCGCGAGCGCCTCCGGCACGCCGCCGAGCCAGCCGATCGCGATGCCGATCACCGCGGTGCGCCGCAGCAGGCGCACGTGACGCCACGGCTCGTCGAGGATTCGTCGGCGGGCCGCGAGCCAGCCCAGCAGGATCGGCAGCGGCGCCCCCATCAGCGCTGCGAAGGGCAGCGACACCGCCCACAGCCCGAGCCGGTACAGCACCGAGACGAGATAGGGGGTGTCGTAGGCGAGCGGGCGGGTGAAGCCGGTGCCCATGTCGGTCGCGGCCATCTCGGCGGTCACCTCGGCCGGTACGAAGTACGTCAGCGCCACGCCGCTGACGATGCTGAACAGCGCGAACAGCGCCATCACCGCCGCGAGCACGATCACCCAGATGCGCAGGGTGCGGGAGCGTCGGCCGAAGAACCACCACACCAGCACCAGCGCGCTGACCGCGTACACCCCGAGGATGTCGCCGTAGAACAGCAGCGCCGCGTGCAGCGCGCCCAGCAGCAGCATCGCCCAGTGGCGACGGCGCATCATCACCCGCACCGCGCCGGGGGCGAGGCCGCGGTCGATCCTCGAGCGGTAGAACTGCACCATCCCGTAGCCGAACAGGAACGCGAACAGCGGCATCGCCCGGTGGTCCACCGCGATCGTCATCACCGCCTGCGCGATGGTGTCCAGCGGCCCGTCGGCCGGGATGTGCGGGGTGCCGCCGACGGACTCCGTCGAGCGCCACAGGTACCAGGAGACGTTGGCCACCGCGATCAGCGCGAGCATCAGCCCGCGCGCGACATCGGGGGCGAGGGAGCGGGGCGGCGCGACCGCAGCGGCCGATGCGGACGAGGGGTCGGGAGCGTGCGCGGAGACGGGAGCGGAGGTCACGGCGGGGCCTTCCGGAGCGGCGGACGTCGTGCCCGTCACGCTAGTGCGCCGGCGCCCGCACGCCCCACGACGAAAGTCATGGATCGTGCTCTCGATCGGTGGTGGGAAGCACCTCTCCGCGGCGGGCCGGAGGGCCCCGTGCGAGCCTTCGATGCCTAGACTGGAGGGCACACGACGACGACCCTTGAGGAGCAAGTGAGGCTGCGGTGAACGACCACCTGAAGACGACGGTCCAGGCGATCAACTGGAACCGGATCCCGGACCCGAAGGACCAGGAGGTCTGGGACCGCCTGACCGGCAACTTCTGGCTTCCCGAGAAGGTGCCGCTGTCCAACGACGTCCAGTCCTGGAACCGTCTGCCCGAGTCCGAGCAGCAGCTGGTGATGCGCGTGTTCACGGGCCTGACCCTGCTGGACACGGTGCAGGGCACCGTGGGCGCGGTCTCCCTGATCCCCGACGCGATCACGCCCCACGAGGAGGCGGTGTACACCAACATCGCGTTCATGGAGTCGGTGCACGCGAAGTCGTACTCCCAGATCTTCTCGACGCTGTCGAACACCAAGCAGATCGACGAGGCCTTCCGCTGGAGCGAGTTCAACGAGCCGCTGCAGAAGAAGGCGAACATCGTCATGGACTACTACCAGGGCGACGACCCGGAGAAGCGCAAGGTCGCCTCGACCCTGCTGGAGTCCTTCCTGTTCTACTCCGGCTTCTACCTGCCGATGCACTACTCCAGCCGCGGCGAGCTGACGAACACGGCGGACATCATCCGCCTGATCATCCGCGACGAGGCCGTGCACGGCTACTACATCGGCTACAAGTTCCAGAAGGCCGTGGAGAAGGCCGATGCGGCCCGCCAGGCGGAGCTGAAGGAGTACACCTTCTCGCTGCTCATGGAGCTGTACGACAACGAGGAGGAGTACACCGAGGACCTCTACGACCCGGTCGGCTGGACCGAGGAGGTCAAGACCTTCCTGCGCTACAACGCGAACAAGGCGCTGATGAACCTCGGCTACGAGGCCCTGTTCCCGCAGGACCAGGTCGAGGTGAACCCCGCGATCCTCGCCTCGCTCTCCCCGAACGCGGACGAGAACCACGACTTCTTCTCCGGCTCCGGCTCGAGCTACGTCATGGGCAAGGCCGTCGAGACCGAGGACGACGACTGGGACTTCTGAGCCCTTGTCGCAGAGGAGGCCCGGGGACGCAGCACGCTGCCTCCCCGGGCCTCCTGCCGTCCGTCTACGCTGAGTCCGTGGCATCCCGTCGGCACCCCGCCGAGCTCGAGGAGCGCGAGGATCTCGCGCCGCGCTCCGGGGCGGACCTGCGCCTCCACCCCGTCACGGCCGACGCCGACCGGGCCCTCGCCGCCCACGTCGCCGACGTGGTGGGCGTGCAGCCCGACGAGCTCAGGGTGGGGCGGCACTGCCCGGCGTGCGGGTCCTCCGCCCATGGCCGGCCCTGGGCGCGGGTCGTGGGCACAGCCGACGGGGGCGCGGGGACCTGGGGCAGGGCGGACGGGCGGGCGACCGCAGGGCGAGGTGCTGCCACGAGCCCGCGTCCGGTGCTCGGCGTGAGCCTCTCCCGCTCGGGCCCGCATCTGCTCACCGCCGTGCGCCTCGGCGGCGGGCTCGGGGTGGACCTCGAGGAGATCGCGGCGGTCGACCGCGGCTGGGACCCCTCCCTCGTGCTGCACCCGGCCGAAGCAGGTCAGGACCGCAGCGCCGAGGAGCGGGCGCGCCTCTGGGCCGGCAAGGAGGCGGTGCTCAAGCTCCTCGGCACCGGGCTGCGCACCCCGATGCCCGAGGTGCGCCTCGCGGATCATGACCTGCGCGAGGCCGAGGCGCCCGAGGGGTTCGTGATCCTGGTGGCGCAGGGCTGACCGCGCCGGACCGTCAGCCGCGCGAGAACAGGGACCGCAGCCCCCGATGGGTGGGCTATCGAGCGGCGGGCTGATCGGGCAGGTCCGGCAGCTCCTCGTCGTGGAGCCACGCGGCGAACAGGTCCGTGAGGTCCTCGCCGCTCTCGCGCGCGGCATGCTCCTCGAACATCTCGGTGGTCACCGAGCCGCCGAGGTTCTGCGCCAGCCACGACCGGATCAACGGGAAGAACGTCTCGTCGCCCACGCGGCGGCGCAGGGCGTGCAGGGCCAGGGCGCCGCGCTTGTACAGCCGGTCGTCGAACATCAGCTCCGGACCGGGATCGGCCACCAGCAGGTCCTCGGGCAGCTCCGCGAGCGCCGCATGGTGGTGGCGGGCCTCGTCCTCGAGGGTGGAGCGGCCGGTCTCCTCCGCCCACAGCCACTCGCTGTAGCAGGCGAAGCCCTCGTGCAGCCAGATGTCCTGCCACCGCTTCAGGGTCACGGCGTTGCCGAACCACTGGTGGGACAGCTCATGGGCGATCAGCCGCTCCGCCTCCCAGTCCTCGGCCAGGTGGTTGCGGCCGAAGGTGGACAGCGCCTGGGACTCCAGCGGGATCTCCAGCTCGTCCTCGGTGATCACCGCGGTGTAGGAGGGGAAGGGGTAGGGCCCGTACAGGCGCGTGAACAGCTCGAGCATCTCGGGCTGCCGGGCGAAGCCCGGCGCGAGCACCTTCGCGCCCACCCCGGCGGGCACCAGGGAGCGCACCGGCACCGACGCCCCGCGATGCGGCACCTCGGTGTACCGGCCGATCTGGACCGTCGCGAGATAGGTCGGCATCGGCACGTCCTGGCGGTAGCTCCAGGTGGTGGAGTTGCCCTTGCGGCGCTTCCCCTCCAGCTCGCCGGAGACGGCGACGTGATAGGCGGGGTTCGCGGCCAGGCTGATCTCGTAGACCGCCTTGTCGTCCGGGCGATCGTTGCAGGGGAACCAGGAGGGGGCGCCGTGCGGCTGGGCGGCGACGATCACCCCGTCCTCCAGCTCCTCCCAGCCGGTGGGCCCGTGCAGGCGCGAGCGGACCGGGCGCGGCTTGCCGCCGTAGCGCACCTCGATCGTCGCCTCCTGCCCCGCGGTGAACGAGGACTTCACGGTGAGGACGCCGCCGTGGTGGCTGTGCTTGATCGGCTCCCCGTCGAGCTTCACGGAGGAGACCTGCAGGCCGTAGAGGTCCAGGTGCAGCGCGCCTGTGTCCTCGTGCACCCGGCAGCTCAGGGTCGCGGTGCCGTCCAGGCGGTTCGTCTCGACCTTGTAGGCGAGGTCGAGCGCGTACCGCTGCACGGAGTAGGAGGCGTCGCCGTGCCCCGGGAGATAGGGGTCGCTGCCCGGTCGGGTGGTGCTCATGCGCGCTCCTCCATGTGCTCGCGCTCGCGCGCGTCGTCCTCGTCGTCGTGCTCGTCGGCGGTGCCGCCCGGCGGGGCGTCGTCGTCGGCCCAGGGGCCGATCGGGTTGCCGGTCCAGCGGGTCCCGGGCGGCACGCGCTCGCCGCGCATCACCAGGGACACGGGGCCGACGGTCGCGTGGCGGTCGATCTCCGCGGCGGGCAGGATCACGCTGCCCGGCCCCAGGGTCGCACCCTCGCCGAGGGCCACGGCGTCCATGCTCAGCACGCGGTCCTGGAACAGATGGGTCTGCACCACGCAGCCGCGGTTCACGGTCGCGCCGTCGCCGAGGGTGACCAGGTCCGTCTCCGGCAGCCAGTACGAGTCGCACCACACGCCCGCGCCGACCCTCGCGCCGAGCGCCCGCAGCCACAGGTTCAGCGCCACGGTGCCGGCGGTCGAGTTCGCGAACCAGGGCGCGGCGAGCACCTCGGTGAAGGTGTCGGCCAGCTCGGAGCGCCACACGTAGACGGTGAACAGGGCGTGCTCGCCCGGGCGATGCCGGCCGATGATCAACCACTTCGCGATCACGGTGATCGTCGCGGCGACGATGCCGGCCAGCAGCAGCACGACCCCGCCGAGCAGGACGGCGAGGAGGATCCAGGGCCCGCCCTGCAGCAGCAGCGCGTAGACCGCGCCCCACACCGCCACGGGCAACAGCAGCGCGATCAGCAGCGGCACCAGGCGCGCGGTCTCGACCAGGCCGCGCCGGACCAGCAGGTGCTTCGGCGGGTCGTAGGTGAGGGCGGCGTCGTGCTCCTCCTCGGCGCGGCGCAGCGTCCTCGGCGGGGAGCCGAGGTAGGAGGTGCCGGACTTCGCGGACTTGCGGCGTGGGGCGGCGGAGAGCACCGCGACCAGGGACTGCTTGGGCACCTTGCGGCCCGCGGCGAGCATGCCGGAGTTGCCGACGAAGGCGCGCTTGCCGACCTTCACCCGCTCCACGCGGATCCAGCCGCCGCCGAGCTCGTAGGGCCCCACCAGCGTGTCGTCGGCGAGGAAGGAGTGGTCGCCGACGGTGACGAGGCTCGGGATCAGCAGGGCGGTGGAGATCTCCGAGCCCCGGCCGACCTTCGCACCGAGCATCCGCATCCAGATCGGGGTGAGCCCGCCGGCGTACAGCGGGAACAGCCAGGTGCGGGCCTCGTCCAGCAGGCGCAGCGTCGCCCAGATCGACACGCCCGCCGCGGAGCGCATCGGATGGTGCCCGGGGGAGATGGCGAGGGCGAGCAGGCGGGTGAGCACCAGCACCGCGAGCGCCACGGCCGCGAATCCGGCGAGCGCCGCGAGCGGCAGCCACGGCAGGGCCGCGAGCACGGCCTGCCCGAAGGTGTCCGCGCCACGCAGGGCGGGGAGCAGCACCGCCCCGCCCACCAGCACGCCGAGGCCGGGCAGCGCGGCGATCAGCAGCGACAGCGCCCCGTAGACGATCTCCCACTGCGGCCTGCGCGGCGGGGCCTCGTCGGACCAGGGGCCGCGCGCCGCGGCGCGACGGGCGGCGGGGGAGCCGGACCAGAACTCGCCTGAGGGCACCTTCCCGAGCACGGCAGAGCCGGGCGCGACCTCGGCGTCCTTCCCGATGCGGGCGCCGGGGCCGAGGGTGCTGCGGGCGCCGATGCGGGCCCGCTTGCCGATGCGGACGGGGCCGATGTGCAGCACGTCCCCGTCGATCCAGTAGCCGGCCAGGTCGACCTCGGGCTCGATCGAGGCGCCGTCGCCGATCTCGAGCATCCCGGTGACGGGCGGCAGGGCGTGCAGGTCCGCGCCCTTGCCGAGCCTCACGCCGAGCAGCCGCGCGTACCAGGGGAACCACACGGCGCCGGAGAGGGAGGTCGCCCCGAGCTCGTCCTGGACGTGCTCGGCGATCCACAGTGCGAGATGCACCCTCCCGCCGCGGGGATGGGTGCCGGGGGTGATGCCGCGCAGCAGCAGCCGGGCGAGGAGGGCGGCGAGGGCCATCCGTCCCGGGGGCAGGACGAGCACGATCGCCATCGGGATCACCAGCCACAGCGGGAACGCGATGATCCACGGCACGTCCGTGACCGCTGCGAGCACGGTGGAGACGAGCATCAGCCAGGTGATGCCGCGCAGCGCGGCGAGGCCGCGCAGCGGCAGCAGCGCCAGCAGCTGGGCGAGCTGGGTGCGGCGGCGCAGCGGAGCGACGGTGCGGTCGCTGCGCACGGCGGTGGAGCCCATCGCATCCAGGTGCGCGGCGAGCGCCGCGACGGAGGACTGCTGGTACACGTCGCCGACGGTCAGCTCGGGGTGCTGCTCGCGCAGCCGGCTGACCACCTGCGCGGCGGTGAGGGAGCCCCCGCCGAGGTCGAAGAAGTCGTCCCTGACGGAGGTGACCTCGGCGCCGAGCACGTCGGCCCAGATCTCCGCGATCCAGGCGGCGGTGCCGGAGAGCTCGGCGCTGCGCTCGGAGGAGCCGGGCAGCGGCCAGGGCAGCGCGTCGCGGTCGACCTTGCCGGAGGTGCGGGTGGGGAGGTCCTCGACGACGGCCAGTCGCGGCACGAGCGCGGCGGGCATCCGCCGGCGCAGCAGGTCGCGGGCGATCTCGGCGTCGTAGGAGTCCTCGACGGTCAGGTAGCCGACCAGGAGCTTGTTGCCCGAGCGGCTGGAGCGCACGGCGGTCGCGGCGCCGACCACGCCGGGCAGGCGCAGCAGCTGGTCGTCGATCTCACCGAGCTCGATGCGGCGCCCGCCGAGCTTGATCTGGTCGTCGGCGCGGCTGGCGAAGAGGAGCCCATCGGGATCGTTGACCACGATGTCTCCGGAGCGGTAGGCGCGCTCCCAGCCGAGCGTGGGCATGGGCGCGTACTTCTCGGCGTCCTTGGCGGGGTCGAGATAGCGGGCCAGGCCCACGCCGCCGATGATCAGCTCGCCGCTCTCGCCCGGGGCGACGGGGTTCCCTTCGCCGTCCACGACGGCGAGGTCCCAGCCGGCCAGGGGCAGGCCGATCCGCACCGGTGCGCTGCCGTCGAGCATCGCGCCGCAGGCGACGACGGTCGCCTCGGTGGGGCCGTAGGTGTTCCACACCTCGCGCCCCGGCGCCTGGAGGCGGGCGGCGAGCTCGGGCGGGCAGGCCTCGCCGCCCATGATCAGCAGCCGCACCTCGCGCAGCGCCGAGTCGGGCCAGAGGGAGACGAGGGTGGGGACGGTGGAGACGATAGAGATCCGGTTCGCCTCGAGCCAGGGGCCGACGTCCACGCCGGAGCGCACGAGCGAGCGCGGCGCCGGCACCAGGCAGGCGCCGTACGCCCAGGCCAGCCACATCTCCTCGCAGCTCGCGTCGAAGGCGACGGACAGCCCCGCCATCACCCGGTCGCCCGGCCCGATCGGCGCCGACTGCAGGAACAGCCGCGACTCCGCCTCGACGAAGGCGGCGGCGCTGCGGTGGGAGACGGCGACGCCCTTGGGCCTGCCGGTGGAGCCGGAGGTGAAGATGACCCAGGCGTCGTCGCCAGGGGAGGGGTCCTGCGGCGCGGCGTGCGCATCCGGTGCCGCGGGCATCCCGGCCCCGGTGGGGGTGATGACGAGGTCGTCGCCGATCACGGCGAGGGCGGCCGACTCCTCGAAGACGACGCGGGCGCGCTCGTCGGGGTCGTCGGCGTCGACCGGGACGTAGGCCGCGCCGGCCAGCAGGATCCCGAGGATTGCGACATAGAGGTCGGTGGTGCCGGAGCTGATCCGCACCCCGATCTTCGTGCCGGGCCCGGTGCCGATCGCGGCGAGCCGGCCGGCGACCACGGAGGCCGCCTCGGCGAGCGCGGTGTAGGAGAGGACCTCGGCGCCCGCGTGGACGGCGGGCGCGTCGCCGTGCGCCTCCACGACGTGGCGGAAGATCTCGACGAGCGTGCTGGGCGAGGGGGCGCGATCCCCGGCGAGGAGCGAGGGGAGCAGTGCGGGGTGGGAGGCGGTCACGTCCTAATCATCCCCTACAGCCCTGTCGGTCGCGGCGAGGCGGTAAGTGGGGCAGAGCGACTTCGGTGGCCCTGTGACCTGCGTCGACGAGGTCTCTCATGGACAACCTCCCAGTTCGTGTCCGGACCGGTCCCGGCGCCGCCCCGGCCCCGCCCCGGCCCCGCCCCTGCGTCGTTCCCGAGCTGTTCCCCGGCTGTTCCCGCCGTGATCCCGCGGTGTTCCCTCTCCGATCCCGCAACGCTCCCTCCGCTGAGGGGCGGACGCGCGCGGACCAGCGGAGAGCCGAGCGGCAGGGACGATTCATGAGAGGCGGCCGGACCGGGAAGGCAGTACCGGACCACCGCTCCGACCGAAGGGTCGGTCGCGAATGCCGGAACATGAACGCATAAAGCGTTACATTGAATGTGCACACCCTTCCCCGATCTCAAGGAGTTTCACCATGGGACTCATCGGTCTGATCATCTCCTGGCTCATCATCGGCGCGATCATCGGGCTCCTCGCCCGCGCCGTCATGCCCGGTAAGCAGGGCATGGGCCTGGGCATGACCATCGTCCTCGGCGTCATCGGCGCGATCGTCGGCGGCTTCATCGGCAGCCTCTTCGGCGGCGACGGCATCTCGGGAATCATGAACAACCCGTGGAGCATCGGCACGATCCTGCTCGCCGTGATCGGCGCGATCGTCGTGATGGTGATCTACGGGCTCGCGACCAAGAACCGCGTCTGACCCCAGAGGGCCGCGGCCTGTCCGCGCCCGACCTCCGCCGCGCCGTCCCGGGTCCCCCGGGGCGGCGCTGCGCCGTTCACGGAGGCGTTCGCAGAGGGTCGTCCTCGGGCGGCGGGGCCGAGGAGTTCGGCCTCTGCCTCCGTGTGGGACTCCGCGGAATGCGGGAACGCTGGAAATCCCCGCACCGATGGGCGAGGCTGGGGTCATGACCTCCACCGACCCGCAGGCCACCGCATCCCCGCTGATCACCGCCGATCTCGCGCGCGCCGGTCGCGCCCTCGCCCAGGTCTCCGTCGCCGTGATCGCGGCGCGCACGGGGCTGGAGGCCGAGGACGTCCGCGCCTTCGAGCGAGGCGTCCAGGATCTCGACGAGGAGCGGAGCCGTGTGCTGCGCGCCGGCCTCGAGGAGCTCGGCGTCGAGTTCCTCCCGGCCGACGACGAGGCCGGCGTCGGCCACGGCGTGCGCCAGAAGTTCAACCCTCGCACCGTCAAGCGCATCGAGAACTGGGAGAACGAGGGCGGCCCGGCGCTCGAGGACGACATCTGACCCGCCCGGCGGGAGGCCGTCACAGCGGCACGTCGGCCGTGCGACGGCCGATGACCTCCACCGTGCGCCGCCCCGCGGACCAGCGGGCCGTGTCCTCGCGCAGGTCCTCGAGGTCCGAGGGGTCCACGAGCACGGTGAGCAGCGCCGCGCGCGCCCCGTACTCGGTGGGCTCCACCGCCGCGCCGCGGGATGCGGCCCAGACCCGCACGGCGTTCTCCGCGATCCCCACCTCGGCCGGCGGCACCTCGATCCGCGCCTCCAGCAGCTCCGTGCGCCGCAGCAGCGTCGCCGCGGCGACGGCCTGCTCGACGCCGGCGGTGTAGGCGCGCACCAGCCCGCCCGCACCGAGCTTCACCCCGCCGAAGTAGCGGATCACGATCGCGAAGACGTCCACGAGGTCCGCGTGCAGCAGCGACTGCAGCATCGGCATGCCCGCGGTGCCGGAGGGCTCCCCGTCGTCGTTGCTGCGATGGACCTCGGCCCGCTCGGCCGTCTCCTCGAGCACGAGGGCGGTGCAGTGGTGACGGGCACCGGGATGCTCGGCGCGGGCGGCGCGCAGCAGGGCGTCGGCCTGCCCGACCTCGCTGACCCCGTGCAGCCGGGTGAGGAAGCGGGACTTCTTCTCCACCAGCTCGGTCTCGACATCGGCGGCGAGGACGAGGGGAGAGGTCATGGAGGCGAGTCTAGGCGTGCCGGTCACGGCATGTGCCTGCCGGTCGGGGCCTCCGCCGGATAGCCTGTCGGTGTCGTCGGGGGTCGGCATCCGCTCCTCGTGACCGTCCCACTGCGCGACCCCTTCAGGAGCATCCCGTGACACAGCCGCCCTCATCCTCCGGTCCGCTCGCCCCGCCGCCCGGCGGAGGCTGGAACCAGCCCGGCCCGCAGCCCGGTGGCGCGCCCCATCCCGGCGGCTGGAACCAGTCCGCGGCCGCCCCGGCGAAGAAGCCGTCGAAGGCGCCCAAGGTCCTGATCATCCTCGGCGCCGTGATCATCGGGCTCAGCCTCGTGATCGGGATCGTGACGGCCGTGATCGGGTTCGGCCAGGTCGCCGGCGGCGCCGAGAAGTATCAGATCCTCGAGAGCGGCTCCGGCACATACACCGCCGAGGCCGACGAGACGGTGCAGCTGTACGCCGAGGAGGGCACGCCCGCCCCGCAGTGCACGATCGACGGCCCCGCCGTCGGCGAGGGCACCATCCAGACCAGCGGCTTCGGCAACGAGGGACGGGAATGGGACTCCTTCGACTCCTTCACCGCCGAGGAGGCCGGCGACTACACGATCGACTGCGGCGGCACGCCCGTGATGATCGGCCCGCCCGTCTCGATCGGCGGCATCTTCGCCGGCCTCGGCGGGATCCTCCTGGCCATCGGCGGCGGCGTGCTCGGCTTCCTGCTGCTGATGGTCGGCGTGATCATCCTGCTCGTGCGCCGCGGCCGCGACTGAGCCGGACCGGCGCGTCCGCACAGCGTCGGCGAGACCGCTGCGGACGGGCGCCCGCCGGCCCGCGGCCGCCGCACGCCGGGGATGCATGACGGGCCCGGCAGGAGCGATGCTCCTGCCGGGCCCGTCGGTCGCTCAGCCCAGGGGCTGCGCGGGCGGGACGCTCAGGCGTCCTCGGTGATCAGCGGGTACACGCCGTTCTCGTCGTGCACCTCGCGCCCGGTCACGGGCGGGTTGAACACGCACACGCACTTGATCTCGGTGCGGGGGCGCACCTTGTGCTTGTCGTGGTCGTTGAGCAGGTACAGCGTGCCGGGGGCCAGCTCGTGGATCTCACCGGTGGCGAGGTCTTCGATGGTGCCCTCGCCCTGCGTGATGAAGACGGCCTCGATGTGGTTGGCGTACCAGAAGAAGCTCTCGGTGCCGGCGTAGAGAGTGGTCTCGTGGACGGAGAAGCCCACGCCCTCCTTGGCCAGGATGATGCGCTTGGAGCGCCAGTTCTCCGACTTGATGTCGGCGTCGGTGTCCTCGACCTCGGCGAGAGTGCGGACGAGCATGTTTCGTGGTCCTTCCGGTGGGGATCTTCTGGTCGTGGTCCGCGGGCGCGCACAGCGGCCCGCGGGCGTCGGCCCGTCGCGCGTGGCGACGGGCCGACGGGGAGCGGGGTCTGAGGTGCGGCACCGAGACCGACGGGGCTGCGTCTGTCTGCGACGCCGGCGGCCTCGGGCAACCGCACCTCGGGCTGTGGAGCCTCAGGCGGCGGCGAGGGCCTCGTCGACGGCGGCCTCGATGATGTCCAGGCCCTTCTCGAGCAGCTCCTCGGGAATGGTGAGCGCGGGCAGCAGCTTCACGACCTCGTCGTCCGGGCCGGAGGTCTCCACCAGCAGGCCCTCCTCGAAGGAGCGCGCGGCGATGGCGCCGGCGATCTCGCCGGAGGGCATCTGCAGGCCGCGGGCGAGACCGCGGCCCTTGACCACGAGCTCGTGGTCGGCGTGACGGGCGGCGATCCGGTTGAAGCGCGACTCGATGTAGGCGCCCTTGGCCTCGGTGGACCGCTGCAGCTCGTCATCGCTCCAGAACAGCTCGATGGCCTTGGTGGCGGTGGCGAAGGCGGGGCCGAAGCCGCGGAAGGTGCCGTTGTGCTCCCCGGGCTCCCAGATGTCCAGCTCGGGCTTGATCAGGGTGAGCGCGAGCGGGTGGCCGTAGCCGCTGATCGACTTCGACAGGGTGACCATGTCGGGCTCGATCCCGGCCTCCTCGAAGCTGAAGAACCCGCCGGTGCGGCCGCAGCCCATCTGGATGTCGTCGACGATCAGCAGGATCTCGTGCTCCTTGCACAGATCCGCGAGGCCGCGCAGCCACTCGGCGCGGGCGGCGTTGATCCCGCCCTCGCCCTGCACCGTCTCGACGATCACGGCGGCGGGCTTGTTCAGCCCGGAGCCGCCGTCGGTGAGCAGGCGCTCGAGGTACATGAAGTCGGGGACGACCTGGCCGAAGTAGTCGTCGAAGGGCATCGGGGTGGAGTGCACCAGCGGGATGCCGGCGCCGCCGCGCTTCATCGAGTTGCCGGTGACGGACAGCGCGCCGAGGGTCATGCCGTGGAAGCCGTTGGTGAAGCTCACGACGGACTCGCGCCCGGTGACCTTGCGGGCCAGCTTCAGCGCGGCCTCGACCGCGTTGGTGCCGCCGGGGCCGGGGAAGGCGACCTTGTAGTCCAGGCCGCGGGGCTTCAGGATCTTCTCGTCGAAGGTCTGGAGGAACTCGCGGCGCACGTCGGTGAACATGTCCAGGCCGTGCACCACGCGGTCCTCGAGGTAGTGGTCGATGACGACCTTCTTGAGCTCGGGGTGGTTGTGGCCGTAGTTCAGGGTGCCGGCGCCGGCGAAGAAGTCGATGTACTCCGTGCCGTCCTCGGCGGTCAGCACGGAGCCCTTGGCGTGGGTGAACACGGCGGGCCAGCCGCGGGAGTAGGAGCGGACGCCGGACTCGAGCTCGGTCGGGTCGGCGACAGGGGCGCCGGCCTGGTCGGCCGGCTGGGGCTTCGCGGTGGTCTCGGTCGGGGCGGTCGTGGTCATGCCATCTCCTCGGGTGGGGGTGGTGCGGTGGTCTGCGGAGGGCAGGAGGGCGCGCGAAGGCGCCCCTGCCCGGCGGTGGGGCACGGGTGGGGAGCTCAGCTCCCGGCGTGCAGGGGGCTGATCGTGTGGAGCAGCTCCGCGCCGTGGCCGGCGTCCGGGAAGTGCTCCTCGGTGATCAGCTCGGTGATCTCCTCGCTCGCGCCGTGACGGCGGGCGAAGGAGGCGAAGAGCCGCTGCGAGGCGGTGTTGTCCTCCGTGATGGTGGTCTCGAGCCGCCTGACCTGCGGGAGGTCCTCGAGCAGGGCGTCGAGCATGCGGCCGGCGACCTGCTTGCCGCGCTGGGAGGCGTCCACCGCGATCTGCCAGACGAAGAGCGTCTCGGGCGCGGTGGGGCGGAGGTACCCGAGCACGAAGCCCACGCCCTCCGCGTCCCACACGGCGAGGCGGGAGGTGGCCGCGAAGTCGCGGGCCAGCAGGAGGTAGGCGTAGGAGGTGTTCAGGTCGAGCGTCCCGCTGTCGCGGGCCAGGCGCCACATGGCGGCGCCGTCGGCCAGGGACGGAGGCCGGATCTGAAGGCCGGGGCTGTCTCCCGCGGCCTGATCGGTAGGTGAAGGGTTATCTGCGCTGTGCGTCGTCAACGGGCCCATATCGCCGTCCACGCTAGCCCGGTGACGCGTCGATCGGGACCCCTCGGTCGGGCCGTGGAGGGGGTTCCTCGGTGTGTCGTGACGCAATCGTGACGATCTGACGTCCGCTCCGCGGATTGTCCGACAACCCCGTTCGATGTGTAGCGACCTGCGGTGTTGTCCTGCAGGTCGGTGCGCGGATCCGGGGTTTGCGAGACTGGACGTGGTGTGCATCACGTGTCCGTGCACTGGGACACGGCCTACGCGCGCGGGGATCTAGAGGACTCCTTCGCCCTGCCCGTCGGGCGGAGACCCCGGGGAGGGCCCGCCCCTCCCGCTACCGTCGAGCCCATGAATCCCCTCGAATCCCTCAACGAGGTCCTCGGCAACGCCGAGGGCTGGCTGTGGACCTGGGCAGGGATGCCCGTGGTCATCCTCCTCGGCCTCTACTTCACCGTCCGCACCGGCGTGGTGCAGCTGCGGATGATCCCCGCGATGCTCTCCGCGATCGCGCAGAAGCCCGTGCAGGAGGAGGTCGAGGGCCCCGGCAACGACGCGAAGCGCTCGAAGTCCCTCAGCGCCTTCCAGGCCTTCTCCGTCTCCGCCGCGGCCCGCGTGGGCACCGGCAACATCTCCGGCGTGGCCGGCGCGATCTTCCTCGGCGGCCCCGGCGCGGTGCTGTGGATGTGGGTGATGTGCGTGCTCACCGGCGCTGCGAGCTTCATCGAGTCGACCCTCGCCCAGCTGTGGAAGACCCGCGCGGACGACACCTACAAGGGCGGCCCCGCCTTCTACATCCACCGCGGCCTCGGCTCGCGCGGCTTCGGCGCCTTCTTCGCAGTGCTGTTCATCTTCTGCTTCGCCTTCGCCTTCACCTCGCTGCAGGCCAACACCATCGTGGACGCGGTCACCGGCGCAGTCGCCCTCTACGCCGACCCCGAGGGCCTGTCCTGGCTCGCGCCGGCGCTCGGGATCCTGCTCGCGGCGCTCACCGCCGGGATCATCTTCGGCGGCATGCGCCGCGTGGCGACCGTCGCCCAGAACATGGTCCCGATCATGGCCGGGCTCTACCTGCTGATCGGCATCGTCATCGTCGGGCTGCACCTGGGCGAGGTGCCCCGCGTGCTCGCCCAGATCGTCTCCGAGGCGGTGTCCCCGCAGGCCGCGATCGGCGGCGGGATCGGCGCCGTGATCGTCAACGGCGTCCAGCGCGGCATGCTCTCGAACGAGGCCGGCATGGGCTCGGTGCCGAACGTCGCCGCGACCGCCTCGGTCAGCCACCCGGTCAAGCAGGGCCTCGTCCAGACGCTCGGCGTCTATTTCGACACCCTGCTGATCTGCTCGATCACCGCGTTCATCGTGCTGGTCTCCTTCCCCGACGTCTCCACCGGCGGTGAGGGACTGATGATGGTCCAGCAGTCGCTGTCCTCGACTCTCGGGCCGTGGGCCGCGGTCCTGCTGGCGGCGATTATGTTCCTGCTCGCCTTCACCTCGGTGCTGGGCAACTTCTCCTACGGCGAGGCGAACATGCACTTCCTGACCTCGAAGCGGGGCTGGCACATCGCCTTCGGCGTCGCCGTCGTGGCGCTGGTGCTGATGGGCTCCGTGATCGCGGTCGACCTCGCCTGGACCATCGCGGGCGTCTCGATGGTGTTCATCGCGCTGATCAACCTCGTGGTGATCGCGCTGCTGGCCCCGACGGCGGTGAAACTGCTGAAGCACTACAACGCCCAGCGCGCCCAGGGCCTGGACCCGATCTTCCTGGCCTCCGACCTGCCCGAGATCAAGAACGTCGAGGTCTGGGTCGACGAGGACGTGTGCGACTACCAGGACGCCCGCGAGGAGGCGGCCGCCGCCCGCTGACCTGCGGGATGCGGCGGGGCGGCGGGCCGACGGGCTCGTCGTCCCCTGTCCGAAGGGCGTCGACCCCGCCTCGGAGGCTCGCTGTGGTGGCTGAACGGGATGTACACCTGGTTCCTCGCCACGCTGTTCTCCTACTTCGGCCTGCTGACCCGCCGGATCCATCCCGGCTGGATCGCGCTCGCCTCGGTGGTGGCGTGGACGGCGCTGCCGCTGCTCGGGAGCGCGCACGGCATGGTCGGGCCGCGCCCGGACAAGTTCGTGTTCTACGCAGTCTTCTTCTTCGCCGGCGCCGCGCTGCGACCGGTGCTCACCCGCGGGCCGGTGCCCTGGGCGGTGACGGTCCCCGCGCTCGCGGTCGCGGCGGCCTGGGCGCTGCACGCCGCCCGGACCGACGCCGAGCCGCAGGTGCCCATGCTCACCCAGGTCGTGGTGCTACTGGCCGTGGTGGGAGAAGTGGGCGTGTTGCAGCGGCTTCCGCGCCTGCGCGCGCTGCGCCCCGTGGAATGGCTGGGCCGCAACTCGATCGTCCCGTATCTGGTGCACCTGCCGGTGATCGAGCTGCTCGGCCGGCACAGCGACCTGCCCGCCGGTCCGGGGACGTTCGCGCTGTACTACGCGGTGACCACATCGCCGTCTGCGTGCTCGCGGTGCTGCTGCGGCCCGTGACGGGGTTCCTCTCTGCCTTCCCGGCGCGGAAGGCCGCGGCGGCGCCCGCTGCGGAAGCTGACGACGCGGTCTCGCAGGCCGGCCGTCGCCGCGATGCCTGCGGCAGGCGCCGCCCCCGTGGGCGAGGCCGCCCCTGCCTGCACGCGCCGGTAGGATGGGTTGGCCCGCTCGGCGGGCACGGGCCTGTAGCTCAGTTGGCAGAGCATCGGACTTTTAATCCGCGGGTCGTGGGATCGAAGCCCACCGGGCCCACTGGTCAGCAGGTGTTTCGGACAGAACGAAGGGCCCAGATGGTGCCGAGTTGGTGCCATCTGGGCCCTTCATCGTTCTGCAGGTCAGGCGACGTCGTACCTGCTGCGCCGCCTGCGCGGGACACCATTGCGCTCGAGCCGCTTGCGGTACTCCTCACGCTGGCGGGCGAGCTTGCATTCTCGACAGATCCGCTCGATCCGCCCATGCTTCCGCTCGTAGATGATTGTGTTCTCCTCGGTCATCTCGTGCCCCTGGGGGCAGTGCGATCGAGGCCGGCGAGAGCGGATGGCGCGGCGCATGTTCTGTGACGCCGTAACGGCTTCGAGGTGGAGTGGGTTGATGCAGCGGCGATGCTTGCATGTGGTGCCGCCCGGACAGTTCTGATCGGCGTTGTGGCAGGCGTGGTCGATCTGCGCGCTCTCCGGGATTGGTCCGTTCTTCTCCTGCCACGCGGCACGGTGGGCCAGTGTCGAGCCGCCTTCTCCGTCGGCGACCACGGCATAGCCGCGGTTGTTGAGTGCGCCCTGCCAGAGCCAGCACTCAGAGATGGGGTCCGCGCTGTAGCGGGTAAGGTTGATCATGATCGACTCCCTTGCAGTCGGTCCATGTCCCCGGACGGTTGCCGCCGTTGCGGGGACGCTCTATTAGGTTGTTGCGGCACCCAGTCTACAGCATCGCCGCAGGTCACGACCGCTTTCCGTCCAGTCTCAGCCCAGGTGTAGCCCAGACCTAGCAGAGGTGTCGGAGTGCGCTGGCACACTCCCTCCCATGGACACCACCGGGCACGAGCTCTACTTCGCGCACCAGCGCGCCGTGCAGACGATCCACGGCATCGCGATCCGGTACCGCCTCGCGCTCATCGGCCCGCGCGTCGACGTCGCCCACGCCGAGCTCGACCCGACCCTCCCCGAGCACTCGATCCGGGTCCGCGCCGGCGACGCCGAGCTGCTGATCGACTCCGCGGACTGGGTCGGGCGACGCGCAGAGCTCGAAGAGCACGTCCTCGCGTGGCTGCTCGAGCACGTCGACCTCCGTACCGCGCGGCCCCGCCCCGCCGCGCGCCGGTACGACGAGGTGTGGATGCTGGCATGGAGGGAAGCGAACCCCGGCCGACGCTAGGGTCGTGCTGTGGATAACTACATGCATGTAGTTCTGGCAGACGACACCACCAGGATGTGCATCGGTAGGCTGTGGAGGTGGTCGCCGCCGCGCCAACTGGAACGTTCGTGCAGGTGGCGGGCTCGCTGGGAGGCCTACCACATATGGCCGACGAGCACCCCGCTTCGTGTGGCACACTAACGGGACGGTGTGGATGCCGGAAGCGTCCTTGTGGATAACCGCCCACATCGCCGAAGCTACAAAAGGAGCTGTTGATGTCCAACGATGCTCAGAATCTCATCGACTCGATCGGGACGATGGTTGAGCATGCCTTCAGCCGGTCGACCTTCCGGGATCTTTCGGCGTCGATCAACCAGGACACGCACGAAGTCGTCTTCGACATCGACCTGCTGAACGATTCGCGCTCCTCCCAGCACGAAGTCATCCGCACGATGATGAGCAACGTCTACCCGATGTTCGAGAAGGAAGATGTGTCCTTCACGTTCATCTTCTCGGAGCACGAGGAAGCACGCGCCCTGGCTGAGGCGCAGTTCGATCTCGCTGTCGTATGACGGGCCCGCCGCTCACGATCTCTGAGCACGTCGAGCGTTCCCGATACCACAAGCGTGTCGGCGATGCGCTGCACTCGAGCGGGCCGGACAGCTGGGGAGCGGTCTGCTACTTCTACTCGGCCTTCCACCTTGTGCGAGCAGCACTCACTCGTGACCCGATCTTCAGCGACCTGTCGCAGCTGAAGAAGGCGCATCCAGGCCTGATCCCAGACGATCGGGGCGCAACTGCGCATCAAGCGAGAAGGGGGAGTGAGCGTCGGTTCGGGGTGAACGACCTCGTCCGAATCCTCCACCCGGACATCTTCCCGGCGTACTACCGCCTCCACGGGGCCAGTGTCGGTGTCCGGTATGAGAAGGGCATCAGCTCCGGCCTCGACGGGTTCCTAGAAGACCTCGAGGATATCGAGGAGCACTTCGCTACGAGTGACGCGTGCGAGAGGCTTGAAGACCTCCGAGAGCTCCTGCAGGCTCGCGCCGAGAAGTAGTCCTTGACGCACGAAAGCGCCCCCACCCGGCCGTGTAGGCCAGGTGGGGGCGTTCTCATCGTCGTCATCTCGCTCGGCGCGCGTCCCGGTCTTCGGCTCGGTCGATCCGCTCGCACTCGTCTCGGGCGTGCTCGGACGCCCACAGGGTGGTGCACTCCCGGCACTGCCAGTGCAGGTCAGGCATCGGGGGTGTCCTTCCCGTCCGGCACGCCGTCGCGGTCAGCGCGGCGACCGTGCCGCAGCTGCTCGGCGTTGAGGGCTCGGGCGATCGCCTCGGGGTCCTCGGTGGCGTTGACGGTCACGTGCACGTCGCCGGATGCTGCCGGCGGTTCGGGGCGTCCGTCGGGGATCGCGTAGCCGAGGCCCTTGTAGAGGGCCTGGCCGAGCACGGCGACCGCGGCGATGGACAGCAGGATCGTGGAGACGATCTGGACCACGGAGTCGGGGATGCCGGTGATCATGCCGAGCACGATCGCGGCCGCGAGGCCGAGCACGGCGGCGACGATCGCGGAGACGCGCTGCGCCCGGGCCTTCGACCAGGAGCGGTCCTTGGCGATCTGGACGATGGCGACCTGCGCGAGTGCGGCGAGGACGAGCACCGCACCGATGGGGGTGAGCTCGGTGGCGGTCGTGATGGCGTCGTTCATAGGGAGTCCTTTCCGGACGGGATGATGATGTGGTCGGCGAGGGAGTCCGGCGGGACGGGGATCGAGACGCCGGGGAGCCGGCGGGCGATCAGCGCGACGAGATCACGGGCGTACTGCACCGCCGCCCAGCGCGTGGACCGCTCGACGGAAAGCTCGGACTCGATCCGCTTGAAGCGGGTCTCGTTCTCCTGGTCCTTGGCGCGCATGTCGGCGCGGAGCTCGGCCATGTCCGCCTTGTACTGGACGAGGTCTTGCCGGCGCTCCTCGGCGAGATCCTTGTAGCCCTGAAGCGCGTTCTGGTCCTCGGCGACGTCCTGCTCGCGCACGCCCTTGCGCCACGATGCGACCGCGCCGATGATCGCGGCGATGCCACCGCCGGACATCGCCGCGATGATCAGGGCGACGATCGGGTTGTCAGCCATCTGCCGCCTCTCCCTGTCGTTCCTTGCGCGCCCGCGCCTGGTAGTCGACGTAGACCAGCAGAACCAGGCGGGTCAGGAGGAAGCACAGCAGCCAGCCGAGGAGCAGGGCCCGCGGCCCCGATCCCGGCGAGTCGCCGAACGTTTGCTCCCACGAGAGGTAGACGTAGGTGAGGATGCCGCCGAGCGCGAAGGCAAGACCTGGTAGCTCCACCTGGTGCACGCGGATGAGGTGCGCGACGAGGATCAGGAGCGAGCCGACGATCAGCATCGTGCCCCACGCGAACGTGAGCGCGAGGCCGATCCCCTCGTAGGAGCGGGGCGGGGACACGAGCACCCACGTCCCCGCACCGAGGCCCTGCAACGCGCCGAGCAGCATCGGGACGGTCCAGGCCGTGAGCCGAGGGACGGGGTACGGGGAGGAGAGCATGTCAGCTCACCAGCCAGAGCCCGTACCACGTCACGGGGCCGAGCTGGCCGTCGACCTTGAGGCCGGCCTTCTTCTGGACGGCCTTGACCTTCGCCTTGGTCTTCGCCCCGAACCGGCCGTCGGCCGTGATGCCGGCCTTCGCCTGCCAGCGCTTCAGGCCCTGCGCGCCGGACGACTTGCCGGACCCGACGATCTCGCCGGGGACAAGGCTGTTGGGCACCTTCCCGGACACGGACTCCTGCTTGTCCTCGTCGCCGTAGTAGCACAGGTGGTCGGGGGTGCGGAGGAGGGGGAAGTCTGGGCAGTCGGTGAGCTTCACGAAGAGCTCCTTTCCTTCGGGCAGCTTCCCGCCCGTCGAGGGGGTGGAGGGGGATGGAACGATCGGGGCCGGGACGCCGCCTCGCGCCGCCGCGAGCACGTCGGCGATGGGAATGTCCCCGGGGTCGCCGTGGTCGTTCTCCGGGGCGTGCTGGTGGCCCAGCCAGCCGGTGTACTCCTCCCACTGCTTGCCGGACAGGCGCTGCCCGGCCTTCTCCCCGTAGGAACCCGGGTACGCCTTCCAGGAGACCGACGTCGTCAGCGGGATGTCCAGGGACTCCGCGACCGCGGCGAGGACCCCTGCGAGCGCGTCGCGCGCCCATACCTCGTCTAGGAGGTCGGGGAGGAACGGGTAGCCGTGCCTCGTGGCGAAGTCACGGTCACAGGAGCCGATCAGCTCGATCTGGAACACGCGGGCGTTGTTGGTCTGGACGCCGCCGGCCTTGTTCACGAGCGCCCGGGAGGGGCGAGTGGTGGAGAAGTGCTGCCGCGCCGAGATCGTCCGCGCCTTCGGGTCGAACCGGACCGTGAGGTGCGGGGCGGACGAGCCAGCCCCGTAGCCGGGCCAGGTGCCGGTCTCGGTGGAGTGCATCAGCCCGATCGGCTTCCCGCCAGCGTAGGTCTGGGTCGGGTACTTGCTGTCCCAGAACTGGGTGGTGGAGTCGGCCCACGGGAAGACGCCGTCGTCGGCCGGGCCGAGGTGGGCGCGCTCGGGTGCAGGGGCGTTGGTGCCGCCCTCGGGCGCCGCCGGGGCGGCCGGAGCGGCGTCACCTTTTCCCAGCATCGCCTTCTTCGTGCCGGGGCCGACGATGCCGTCCGCCTCGAGGCCGTGAGCCTTCTGCCAGGCCTTGATCAGCTTGACGGTGCCGGTGCCGATCTTCCCGTCCACGTCCGCGCCGACGACCTTCTGCACCCAGGCGTGATCGAGCCAGCCCCGAGAGGCGTAGCGGTTCCCGCCGACGTAGACGAAGTGCCACGACTCGCCGTTCTCCTGGCCCTCCTCCCAGGACCAGCCCCAGGCGGGCCCGTCGCTCTTGAAGATCTCCTGGATCGGGCCGGGATGGATGTCGACCGCGAGGCCGGAGCCGTGGTTGGACCATCCGGGCGAGGCAGTGCTCGGGCGGCCGGGACGCCGCTCCCACGTCGACCCGTCCCACGTCCGATCCGACGACTTCGACCTCGCGCGGGAGACGCGGCGATAGTTCCGCTGCAGCATCGCGATCTGCTCCTCGATCGGGCGCAGCGCGTCGTACAGCTGGAAGTTCGCGCCGCTCTTCGCGACGGCGAGGGCGATCAGGTTGGAGAACGACTCCGCTGCCTCGCGCTGTAGCTGCTCGTGACGGCCCGCGTTCGACCAGGAGGTGGGGAGGTCGACCAGGCGCTTGTCGTTGCGGGAGAGTGTCAGCAGGGCCATGTGGCGCTCCTGTTCCGCCCGGTGTGCGGGCATGAGAAAAGCCCCTGCCGTGTGGCGAGGGGCTAGGAGAGGGGTAGGGGGTCAGCACGCCGAGATATGCACGGCGAGATTCCCCCAGTCCGGGTTGGTCGTGTAATAGGCGGCGTCATTCACGGCGTGGATTACCTGCACGGTCATCTCCTCGTGCGCTGGGACAACGACCCGGTGGACAAGCGGCGGGGAGATTCCGTCGATGCTGGCATCAGCCGGGATTGTGGGGCGGACGACCAGTGTTTCGCTGCCGACCTTGAGGCGCATCTCGGACCCCGCTGCGCGCTTCCGCGCAAAGACCGTTCCCTGGACAATCCCCTGGCGCGGGTACGGCCTCGCGGGGACTGTGGCCGACAAGATCACGTCGCCGCTGTTCCTGTTCGCCCCGCCTATGAGGGTGCCCCCGTACAACTCGGCCGCGCCGGACGGCGTGGGGATGCCAAGGTGCTCGGCGAGCCAGTCGGCGAGAACCTTGTAGGACCCGTCGGTGAGGTGGATGCCGTCGCTATGGAGCCACCCCCACGGGTCCGCGCCGGGAATGCCGATCACGGCGTACCGGGGCCACAGGTCAAGGAACTCGACACGCCCGGGATCCTCCTCGGCGAGGGTGCGGAGAGCCGCCGTGTAGTCCTCCCACGGGTGCGAGCCGGTCGCCGGGCTGTTCCGCTGATGCTGCCCGACCAGGAGGTGCACCGTGTCCGGGGACGCGGCCTTGAGCGCGGAGAGGTGGCTACGCATCGACGTCTCATACTGCGCCGGGGTTCGGCTGCCGGACCAGTCATTGGAGCCGACCATGTGCACCATGAGAACCGGCTTAATCGACCCAACCGCCGTGTAGTGCGCCGAAGTGAGGTAGTTGGCGCTCGTGGAGCCGCCGATGCCCCAAGCCCACACCTGCACCCCGTTTGTCGGGGCGCTACCGGATACGGCGGTCTGGGCGGGGCGAGAGGTGAGGTAGCTGCTGATCCTCTGCGCGGGGCGGCGGTCCGTGGATGTGGCCTGGTGGCCCTGGATGGTGGACGACCCGGCAAAGATCACGCTGACGCCGGTAGTGCGCTGCTGTCTGAGCGCACCTTGCAGCGCACGTCGGGACAGGGGCGTGGTGGACAGGCGGGCAAGGTCCTGCACTGCCTGCGCGGTCATCATGCCGCGCTGGCCGGTGGTCGCGTCGGGGATAGTCGCGGCCACTCCGTCAAGCGCGGCCTGCGCCCGGGGGACGGGGTGCCGTCGGGGTCGAATGCGTGAATCTCGGTCACGCGACCACCTCCTCGACAGTGAAGACACCGGGTGCGGTGCGGGTAATGGATGCGCCAGCGGGTCCGCGCAAGCCCTGCTCACCCCGGTCCCCTTTCTGGCCTCGGGGGAGGACTGCGTGCAGTTCGCGCGCCTGGGGTGTGCCGGTCATCCACATGTCGGCAGTGGCGCCAGCGGTGACCGACCCCATCGTGATAGTTGCGGAAACGCCGTCAGCGCCACTGTCGCCCTTCTCGCCGCGCTCACCCTGGATGCCCTGTTCGCCGTTGGGGATGCCAACCCACTGCGTAAACGTGCCGTCTGACAGCTCGAACCGCATGTGGCCAGCGTCATCAACCTCGGCGTCCACGATGGACGCGCCCTCAATGACCTGGTAGGGCTGGGACTTGATCGGGATGAGGTCGGCGGTGAGGTTGACGGTTGTGTCGCGGGGTGCGCGGAACGTGAGCGGCGCGAGCGTGAACCCGTCCAGGTCGAACTTTGCCGTCCACGCCCAATCAGAGACCCCGATAGGTGCGTCCGTGGCGAGGAGACGCACGGGACGCGGGTCCTCTTCCGAGACAATGATACTGCCCTCGAAAATCTGTGCCGTGACCGGCTGGATGCCCAGCCACGCCCCGTCGACACGCGCCGCCTCAGTCGTCGCCGTGAATGTGACCGTGCCGTTAGCGACAACGACATCGGGGGAATCGTCATCGTCCGGGCCGTCAGCATTGATGAACCCGAAATAGCCGTCAATCGTCGCGCTGGGAAGGTTGAACTCATCAAACCATGCCATTAGCGGACCTCCTTCCATGCCTGCGGGTACGCGAGAGGCGACCACACGACTGCGTTGATTACGGCCTCGTACACGCGGCCCTGGAAAGTGACGCGATCCCCGACCCGGTATGCGTCGTGCGCGCCAGTCGGCTGCTTGTATTCGGGCGCGTCAGGGATCGGCTCCGGCTCGGGCTCGTCGGGCACCTGCACACCCTCAGGCACGAGTGCCCGCCACGCCGCGAGAACACTCACGCCACGCAACGCCGCGTACTCCTCCACAGCAGCCACAACCGTCGCCCGCGCCTCGACCTCAGCCTCGCGACGGCTAATCTCGGCCCGCATCTCTTCGCACGCCGCCCGCAAATCGTCAGTCGTCATGTCGTCAAAGCTCGTCATCAGTCCACGTCCCAACTGATCTGACCCATGTCGATTCGTCCACACGTGCCCCTGGTCATGTAGAGGCGGATATCGTTGTTCGTTGCCGAAACAACGATATAACCGGCAGCGTCAACGCCATTACCAGTGCTCTGCTCGACAGGGACGATGGGGAACCGCATGCCGCGCTTCGGGAGGTCCGCTGCATCCAAGTGCGCCACGGTATAGCCTCCACCCGATGCGCTGTACGCGGTGTGGGAGCCATTAGAGCGATAGAACTGGCCTCGCAAATAACGAGTGGTCCCCACTCGGCGGAACTGCTTCGGGCTCCCAGAGAAGTTGGTGGTGTTCGCTAGGTCGGGAAGTGTCTGCCACTTCCCCGACAGGAGCGACACCCACGCGACCGGCTGGCCCGCGTCCTGCTTCGCAATCCTGATGTCCGGGTAGTCGCCGTGAACCACCGCGACCGTGCCGCGAATGACGGTCTCAGGCTCCGGCAGCTCCGACCCGTCCCGCACCTGCAACGTCGGCGCGATACGAGGCTTCACGGAAAGGAACACCGCATTCGTCAGCAACTCGTTCGGCTTCCGGGAAATCTTGTGGAGAACGAGGTACTGCTTCCCCTGCGACTGGTCCAGAGCCGTCACGACCTTCAACTGGACAGGCGGCTTCGACGTTTCCAGCCGAAGAGGCGAGTATTCCAGCATGATCCAATAGGTCGTAGCAGCGGTCACCGCAGGGATATCGAGCACGACCGGTGCGTCGATGCGGTGATAGAACCCGGCCACAATCGCCTGCGCCAAACCCGTCTGGGTCGAAACATTGACCGTGACCTGGTTCGTGGCGTTGTTGATGTTCGTGAGCCGGTACGGGTCGCCGCCCTCATTCAACACTCCGCTACCGATGCCGAGCGTGACCTGCTTCCACTGCTCGTCAGTCATCGGCTTATCCCGCATGGGGAAAGACTCTTCAGCCATCACCGCACCTCCAATCTACGCGTACGCGCGTCAAGCTTCTTGATTTTCTTAACCCACTTAGGGGTGCGGTCGTCCGCCGAATCGTGATCCCCCAAAGACAGGGCCGCAGTCCGCCCGTGCCCGTCCCACGTCAACTCGACCTGCCGCACAGGCTCAGACACCGTTGCCGAGTCGAACTCGACCGTCACGGTGTCGCCGAGCCAGTAGTCCGTGCCGAAGCGGAGCCCAGGCACTTCCTGCGCTGTGATCGACGCGGACGCACCCTCACGCCCTTCATCCAGCAACTCGTCCGCTGCCTGCTTGATCTCCGGGTCGTCATCCGTGGACGTCTGGTCCACGAACTCCTCGACCCGCCGGCCCCACCACGTGGACCGGAGGTACTCGCGTCGGTTGAGGTAGGTCCCCGTGCCCTGCCCTGCCGCCATCGCCGCGTTCACGGTCGGGGCAGACATGACGTAGGACCCCTCGTCGAGGCCACCGTTCTGCTCCGTGAACCGCACGCTGCGGGACCTGTCGGTGGGGGTGCGGAACCGGAACACGATCCGGTTGTCGTCCTCCTGCACCGCATCGAATGTGACGCCGCCCGTGCGGGCGAGCGGCTTGATCACGTCGAGGATCGGCTTGTCGCGGTCGTTGACCTTCACCGTCTTGCCTCGACCCTGCGAGGTGGCGACCGTGAACCCGTCCTGCTGGCGCGCCGTGACCGCGCCCGTGCCGACGTTCGCGTGCACGATGTCGCGGATCACCGTCTCAGCAGGACCGGACCGGGTGTACTTCCCCTCGGCCGTCTGCTGCGTCCAGATCTTCGTCGGGTCGCCGAGGAGGAGCCGGTCACGCACATGCACCAGATCCGACTCCCCAGTCAGAGTCCGGTCCCGGGACTGCGTGTCCTCGCTGATCTCCGTGACCGGCCCCGACAGGACCGTCACCCCGGAGTCCTGGATGATGACCCGCCATCCCGGCCCGACCCGCTGCGACAGCGGATCACCGGAGGGGACCGTGATCTGGAACGTGCCCACGTCCGCGTCCCGCAGGACTGCCGTGCACTCCGTGACGACGAGATGCCCGCGCCGCACCCGCTGAGGGTCGACCGCCCAAACGACCAGCGACATCAGACCCCCTCGAGGTAGCGCTCGCGATACGTGAGCCGGACGAGCGTCGCCGGAGTCGCCGACACGAGCGTGACAGTGAGCGACTGCTGCCCCGGATCCAGAGAGAACAGGCGCGACCGCAGGCTCGTATCCGACCACCGGTCAGGAGTGATCCGGCCCGCCGCCGTATCGATCAGCACCGGCGAGGTCGGGGAGAAGCTGCCCGCGATCTCGATCCGGTCCGTGCCGCGTGCGATCACCAGATCCGTTCCCGGACCCAGCACCTCCCACGCCGGCCACACCGGGCCGTCACCCTCGATCGTCACGTCGAACCGGCCCTGCACAACAGACTGCGCCAGGATCACCGGGAAGAACGGCGACGTGTCAGACAGGAACGGCTTGCTGCCCGGGTTCACGCGCAGCTCGACCGTCTGCTCCGGCCCCAGCCACCACGAATCCGGACACTCGAACGTCAGCCCGAGCGTCTGCCACGACCCGTGGAACCCGTCACCGAAGTCCCCGTCCAGCCCCTCCCGGTAGTAGCCGCGGATCATCCGATCCGTGCCCGATGCGGGATCCTCGATCCGGATCTCCACCGGCCCGAGGTGGGGCGCGAGAAGCCTGTTCAACTCCCGCCGCATCACGGACAGACCCGCGACCGAGTCCGCCTCCATCAGCAGAGGGAGGTACACCTCCCGCGCCCTATACCGGACACCACGCACGATGCTGCCGTCCCCGGTGATCCGGTCCTTCGACGCGATGTCCACCGGGGCGAGACCCAGACCCGTGCTGCCATACAGATGCAGCACCGGATCATCCGGGCCCCGCCCCAGCGTGAACGTCTCACCGTTCCGAGACAGCGACACGATCGGAGAGTCCGACCAATCCATCAGCCCCTCCTCACGCGTACAGCGCCATCTGGCGCTTCTGCCGCTTCTCGATCTCCCGGGCAACGTCCTCAGCCGTGTAGCCGTGGACACCGCCGTTGATCTGGATCGCCGGACGCTCCTCCGACCCAGCACCCATGCCCGCCGACGCCGCGACAGACGGGACTTGCGGACGGATGTCCGCGCGCCCCATCTCCCGGAGCCCCGCCAGGTCCGGCGGCGTCACCAGCGACTCGAGCGACGACTGCACCGCCGGGACCATCCCCTCGACACCGACCTGGAAGCCCTCCCCGGTGAACCCACCGAGCGCCTTCATCACCCGCGAAGGCGACTTGATCTTGAGCTTCGACCGGACCGTGAAGATGACCCGGTTCGCGAGGTTCTCCGACGCCTTCTCGACGTTCTTCAGCTGCGACTCAAGCCCGCGCACGAGACCCTTCGCAGAGTCCACGCCGGCCTGATGCATCTGCTGACCGAGGACCGTCCCCGACTTCGACGACGCACTGTTGAGGGCGTTGTACTGCTTCGTGATCGCCTTGATCTGCGAATCGGACCCCGACAGGAGGTTCTTCGCGACCTTCGCCCCGTCCGCAGCTCCGAGCTGAGCGATCTGATCGATCAGCCCCTTCGACAGGCCCTTCGACTGCAGCTCACTCAGCTGCCCGGTGAAGGTCTTCACTGTCGCCGCCGAGTTGCGGAATCCCCGGATGATCGTCTCGATCCCCGTGGTCGCCGACTCGGCCGTGAGCGCATACCCGCCGGCGAACTTCTCGGTGAGCGACGACGCGTAGTCGTCCCGCACCTTCGTCGCCTCGGTCAGCGCCGCCTTCGCGTTCTTCAGCTTCGCCGTCAGAGTGTCCGACTGCTTCGCGAGGTTCTGCAGCTTCGTCGTCGCCGACGATGCGTACTTCGTGAAGAACGCATCAGCGGCCTTCGTCGCCGCGGCCGAGGTGTTACCCCGACGCGCCTGCTTCAGCGCCGCTTCCGTCGATGCGATCTGCTTCTGGACGTCCTTCAGCTTCGCCGCCGTCGCAGACGCCGCAGCCGAGTAGTCGCCGCGCCGCGCCTTCGTGAGCGCGGACTGGGTCGACTCGATCTGCTTCCGCACCTGCGCGAGCTGCTTCGCCTGCTTCTTCGAGTCGAGGGCCTTCGCCTTCTTCCGAAGATCAGCGAGGTCGTCCGACAGTCGGTTGACCGTGGACTTCTTCGCCGACGACGTCTTCGCGGACACCGTTTTGTTCAGCTGGGACGCCTGGTTCTTCAGCGCCTTCAGCGAGTCAGACAGTCGATCGACCGTCTGCTTCTGGTTCGCCTTGAACCGGTCGTTGAACGTCTTCGTGATCCCGTCGGCGAGCTTCCCCGCCGCGGTCTTCACCTGCTTCTCGGTCCCGAGAAGCCCGTCCAGAATGACGGTCACCTTCGACGAGCCGATCTTCGCGTTCGGCGACACCTTCCCACCGGACGCATACCCGACCAGGCCCCCGGACGCATACCCGGCCAGCGCTCTCGCGCCGTACCGGTTCAGCGCATCCAGCAGCCCCGGACGAGCCGACTCAATCGACCGCCGGGACGACTTCTGCACCACGAACTCGTCCGCATGCACCACACCCGCGGGCTGGTACTTGCTTCCGGGCCCGGTCCAGCCACCATCCGCGTAGCCGCCCTTGCGGTTCCAACCTCGTGCCGGCGACCCGTACGCGGCGCGCGCGTATCGGATCGAGGCGAGGATGTTGCTCAGCGGGTCCCAGATGTTCTTGTCGTACCCCGGACGGGCGTACGCACGGAACGTCGGGTCGATGACCTGCATCAGGCCCTTAGAAGGAGTGCCCTTCTTCGCGTTCGAGTCCCAGTTGTTAATCGCCCGCGGATTGAACCCCGACTCCTGGTTCATGCGGCGCATGAGGGAGTTGAGATTCGACTCGGAAAGCTCGCCCTCCATGGACAGAGCCTTCTTCGCCACTGGCAGCCAGCGGGCAGTCTTCACAGCGCGACCAGCGCTGTCGATCTGCTCCATGCCCCAGTCGCCGAGCTCGGAGATCTTCTTCGACGCCCAGTCGACCGCGCCACCGATCAGCTTCTGCGGCACCTCGAACAGCATGTCGCCCAGCGGCGAGTCACCGACGCCCTTGCGGGTCTTCTCCTTCAGCGACTTCCACAGGCCAGCGAACGGGTTCAGCATCCCGCCACCACCGCCGGAGCCAGACTCGCCGCCCGCACCGAGGTACGGGGCCGGGTCGACGTAGCGCCCGTCCTTCTTCAGCGAGAAGTGGAGGTGCGGACCGGACGAGCGGCCGGTCGAACCGACCCGCGCAACATCCGCGCCACGACCGACCGACGAGCCCGCCTTCGCGATGTACTGCGACAGGTGGTGGTAGCCCGCGACGAGCCCGTTCCCGAGCACCAGCTCGAGCTTGTTGCCCGCGTTCGCGTTGCGCGTGTGCCGGATGTGCCCGGCACCCACAGCCTTCAGGATCGCTCCCGAAGGCATCGGCCAGTCGATGCCCTTGTGCCTGCCACCACGAGCTCCGAAGCCGTCGCCCCGCGGGTAGCTGCCGGCGAACGGCATCCGCAGCTTCACGAGGCCGCCCGACGCGTAGCCGAGGGCCCTCGCGCCGTGACGGTTCAGCGAATCGAGGAAGCCCGGCGCGCGCCGCGCCAGATCGTTCTGCGACTCCTTCCGGATCACGTACTCGTCAGCATGGACGATGCCCGCAGGCGTGTACTTCGACCCCGGGCCCGTGTAGCCACCAGAAGACCAGCCGACCGTGAACTTCTTCTCGTCGATCGTGCCGACACCGAACGTGCCCGCGACCGTGTTGTACTTCTTCACGATCCCGTCGCGGATGATGTCCTGGACGACGAACTTGATCGGAGCCTTCGCAGTATCCCGGATCTTCTCCCACGACTTCTTCACCGAGTCACGGAGACTGGTGAACGCGTCCTTCACGCCACCGGTCACCCGGTCGAACATCGGCTTGATCGTGTCGCGGAACCAGTTCGCGACCGGCGCGATCACCTTGTCCTGGATGAACTTCCACGACGCCTTGATCGAGTCGCGCATCGTGTTGAAGCCCGACTTCAGCTTCCCGATCACGTTCGAGACAATCGGCCACGCCGTATCCCGGAACCAGGCCACGACCGTGTTCACAGCCGTCTTCACGGCCTTCCACACGGTCTGCGCGATCAGCTTCCAGCCCTCGAAGGACATCTTCAGCCAGCCGATGACCTTGCTGATCAGCGGCCAGGCCGTGTTCTGGAACCAGGACACGACCGTGTTGATCGAGCCCTTGATCGCGTTCCAGTAGATGCCGATCGCGATCTTCAGAGCTCCGAAGAACTTCCCGATCCAGCCGATGACGCGCTGGATGATCGGCCACGCGGCAGCGATCAGCCAGTTCACGACCGCAGAGATCGCGGCCTGGATCCCGGCCCACGCCGGCTTCAGGGCCGAGTTCCACAGCCACAGCGCCGCGCCGGCGATCGCGTCCCACGCCCGCTTGATCAGCGGCCAGGCCGTGCCGACGATCCAGCCAGCGACCGCCCCGATCACGGCCTTGATCCCGTTCCAAACGGGCACCATCACGTTGTTGTAGAGCCACAGCGCGACCGGCGCGATGACGTTGCTGAAGTACCACTTCAGCAGGTCGATGTAGACCAGCACCGCGGTCACGACGACCGCGATGACTGTCTTGATGCCCTGCCACGCAGGCTGCATCACGTTCTGCCACAGCCACATCGCGGCCGCACCGATCGCCGACCACGCCGTCTGCAGAGCAGGCCACAGCGTGCCCGTGACCCAGTCACCGACCACCGCGATCGCGGTCTTGATCCCGTTCCACGCCGGGACGATCGCCGAGTTGTACAGCCACAGAGCGCCCGCGGCGATACCGTCCCACGCAGCCTGCAGGTAGGGGAGCGCCGTGCCGGTGAACCAGTCCACGACCGATGCGGCGGCGTTCTTGATCGCGGTCCACACGGACTCCCAGATCGCCTTGCCAGTCTCGGTCTTCGTGAAGAACCAGACCAGTCCAGCGACCAGCAGCGTGATCCCCGTGAGGATCAGGCCGATCGGCCCGGTCGCGAAGCGGATCGCCGCGCCGAGCAGACGAGTCGCCACAGCCGCGGCCTTCGACGCGATCGCGCCGGCCTTCGTCGCGATCGTCCGCGCACGCTCCGCGATCGTCGCCCGAGTCGTCGTCGCCGCGTTCGCATTGGTCGCGGCGGTGAGACGGATCTCAGCCATGGTCGCCTGGTTGCGGGCAACAGCAGACGCCAGCGACGTCACGTTGCGGAGGATCTGCGTGGGCAGGGTGGCGATGTCAGCCGCACGCTGCGCAGTGACAGCCGCGGTCACCCCCTGCGTGGCGACCTTGTAGGCAGCGAACCCTGCCACGAGATAGGGGAGCAGCTTCACGACCGTGTCGGAATGATCCGCGAGGAACCCCATCGCGGAACCGAGAAGCTCGAGCCCAGACGCGAGCAGAGTCGGGGACGCCTGCGCCATCTGGGAAAGCGACCCACCGATGGACGAGAACGCGCCACCGAGCCCATCCACACCCTTGGAACCGAGCCCGCCGAGCGAGTCGAGGAACCCCGAGAACGACGAGAAGTCGAGCTGCTTGACCGAGTCCCACAGCTGCCGCGCCATGTACCCGGCACGCTCCATGAACCCCGGGAAGCCGGACGAGGTGATCTCCCCGTCGTTGTACTGCCAGGCGGCACCGAAAGCGGTGATCCCGCCCTTCAGTTCGCCGAACACGTTCTTCCCGATGTCGCCCACGCGGGTCAGGAAGTCGATGACGATCTGCGGGTCGATCTTCTCGATCCACGACACGATGCCCGCGAAGAACCCCTCGACGCCCGCCGTTGCTGCGGGGGTGAATCCCGCGAACAGGTGGTCGAGGATGGGGCCGAGCTTCTTCGTGACAGCCTGGATGACGGACTGGATCCCCGTTGCTCCGGCCTTCACCATCGGCAGGAAGCGGGTGACCACGTCTGCGCCGAGCTTCGAGAAGCTCGTGAGCATGTTCGCTATCGAGCCGCGGGTCGTGTCACCCATCGCGGTCGCGACGCCGCCAGCCGCCTGACGAGCGGCCTCCTCGAAGGTGGCGAAGTCGATCTCGCCCTTCGAGGCCATCTTCTTTACCTCGTCCTGGGACTTGCCCAGCTGGTCACCGAGCGCCTGCCAGATCGGGATGCCGCGCTGGGCGATCATGTTGATGTCGCCGGTGTACGCGGTGCCGACAGCAGCGACCGTGTTGAAGATCCCGCCGATCTCCTCCATGGGCGCCTTCGCGCCAGCGGCGACGTTCGCGACGGTCTTCATCGTCTGCTCGAGCTGCTCGCCCGGCTTGATGCCCGCCGCGACTGCACCGGCCGCAGACGTCGCTGCGGCGTCGAGGCCGAACGCGGTCCCCTCAACCGAGGCGAGGGCGTTCCCCATGATCTTCTCGACAGACTCGGTGTCATGGCCGAGCCCGGACATCATGGCCCGCGCGTCCTCGATGCCGAGGGAACGGTTGATGCCGCCCTTGAGGGTCAGCCCCGCGATCGCACCAGTGACGACCCCGCCGATCTTCAGCCCACTCTTCAGCGACGACGTGATCGTCGAGCCGAGCTTCGAGCCGATCGACTGTCCGGCACGAGACGTCTCCGACATGACCGCGGACCCCGCGAGCTGCGACCCGATGTTGCCGCGCACACCCTGGATCGTGGGGATCAGACCGATGGCTGCGGTCGCGATGACGGGGTTGCCTCCAACGGCCATCGGGCACCTCCTGGCATGCAGAGAGGAGGCAACGCCGCTACCCGGCGCGCCCCTCTACCTGTCGTCTTGCTTCGATAGCCCGCTGCCGGCGCATGAACTCCTGCGCCTTCGCGTCCGCGGTCGACGCCTTCGCCTGCACGTCACCGACGAACGCTGGCGGTTCCTGCATCTGCGGGGGGTTCTTCCCCTTCGACCCGTCCTCGGTCTTCCGCCACTCAAGCCGCTCGACTCGGTTCATGACGGCGAGGAGGCCGTGGTACTCGTCGGTCCACGCCCTCGGACCGCCCGTCGCCTGCCAGACCCGCGACCCTGCGGGGAGTTGTGTGGCGAGGACCGCGACGCGGCGGAGAGTGAGTCCGCCGCGCCACAGGTCCACCAGATCGATGCCGTACTCGCCCGCGAGATCGGCCTCGAGCTCCTCCGGGAACTCAGAGAGGACCCAGAGGAGGCCGGTCAGTTTCCCTGACCCGCCGCCTCCATCAGCTCGGTGAACACCTCGCCCATCTGCTCGGTGCCGACACGGTTGGTCTCTTTGTCGCGGACCAGATCCTTCAGCTTCTCCTGGTCTCCGCTGTCGAGAAGCTCGTCGAGCATCACGGGGAGCATGCCCTTCAGCGACATCTCCATGAACTCGTAGTCGTCGACGGTGCGCTGCTGGTACTTCTCGACGTGGACGGTGAACAACTCGCCGCGGACCTCGACGATCACGTCGCCCTTCGCGGCCTCGGCCTGCAGCGCCTTGACCTTCGCGCTGGTGGCCTTCTTCTTGTCGCCGGGGGACTTCGCGCCCGCAGCCTTCGCCTTCTCGGCGGTGGTCTTCGTGGTGGTGGTCTCAGACATGGTGACGGTCCTTTCGTGACGGTCGAGAGAGTGCGTGACGGTCGGATGAAGGAGGGAGGTGGTGCTGGGCGCGGACCGTCACGCACGCGCCCAGCACCGGACATGCAGAAGCCCCCGCCACCACAGGTGGAGAGGGCTCCGGGATCGAGTAGCGGCAGATCAGCCGCCGGCGACCTCCGCGACCATCGCGGGATCGTTGGTGAGGATGTCGTAGCCGCCGTACACCGTCACGGTCTGCTCGTACATCGTGATCTCCGAGTTGGACGCGACCTCCTCGGGCCGCTCACCGGTCTCCCCGGAGGGGATGAGGTAGCGGTACCAGATGTCGCCGTCCCACTTGTCGACGATCCACGAGCGGCGGTCGTTCGACTTCTTCGAGCCCGACACCTTGATGCGGGACACGCCACCGGTGGTGGTGTGCTCCTTGATGTCGTGGATCAGCCCGAAGGTGAGGAGGGTCGTCTCGAGCGCGGTGAACGTGAACGTGTCCTCGCTCGTGGTGACCTTCTTCCGCACGACACGACCGCCCTGGTGACCGTTGAAGGTCTCCACGTTGTCGTTGTGCGCGAAGTTCAGGCCGTCCTCGGACAGCCAGCCCACGTTGTCGTGGTTCTCGGGGATGACGATGTCGTCATCGGCCGGCATGACCGCGCCGTGGTCCCCGATCCACACGGAATCGAGCTCGCCACCGTAAATGCGCGCGTTGTCGGGGTTGAGCCACGTCGCCTCCGTGGCAGTGGTGATCGGAACGCTCACTTGGAGACCTCCTTGCTCACGGGCGCCACCTTCGCGACGTCCTTGTCCTGGATCTGGATCGAACCGCGACCCGCCATCACTCGAGCGATCTGCGCGTCGAGCGTGACCGAGTCACCGGCCTTGTACTTCTTCCCGCCGATCTCCTGGTTGTGGGAGACGACGGCCTTGACCTTGCTGTCAGCCATCACTGGCCCTTCCTGTACGTACCCCGCAGGTACACCTCATGGGTGAGGACATAGCGGGGTGTGGATGAATCGGGATCAGGAGAGTCCATCGGGGCTGAGATCTCCTCGACCCGATGCACCTTGACCCCGGAAAGAGTGACGCCGCGGAGGGCGAGCACCGCGGCCCGCACATGCTGTGCATCTGACTGCGCGTCGACCTTCTTCTCGGCCCAGCACTCGAACGTGAGCCGAGCGACGTCCGTGACCCCGTTCGCGAGGTATCCGCCCGTGCGGATCGTTCGCACGAACCGTTCAGGACGTGTTGTCGGGATCGTGGTGACGCAGCGCAGCCCCGTCGCCTCGGATAGGTGAGCGTTGATGAGCCCCTGCGCGTTCGCGAACCCCATCGCTCACCCCCTCAACTGGTCACGGACCCGCATCAGGGTGTGGTTCCGTGCGTTGTCACGAGCAGCCTCCGGAGTCTCAGCCGTGACACGGCCGAGGGCGCGAGTTCGGCCAACCTCGACGGTCGACTCGTACCCGCGACCCGCAGACCTTGCCGCCGCCCTTGTGCGTCGAGCGAGCTCGTCCCGCACGCCCTTCGACTTCAGCAGTTTGTCGATCTCACGAGAGTTCAGCTTCACGTCGACGCGTCGCGCCATCAGCCAGCCACCTTCTCCACGTTGATCTGCACGCACCCGATGTCGAGACCGGGGCGCCGGCCACGGCAGAGCACCCCGCGACGTCGAGCCGGGTTCGACCGCTCATCGAAGATCGCGACCTCGCCGACGACGCCCCACCGGCCCTCGTAGCCGGGGACCTCGAGCTCGTCGTGAGCACCGACCCGCACCCCCTCCGAGGCGAGGATCGTGAGCCGAGTGATGACGAGGGACCGGTTCGGGTCCCCAGGCTCATCCGACGTGGTCGGGTAGATCGACTCCACCTCGAGCACGTACGGCTCACCAGGGATCTCGATCTCGTCGCCCATCTCGTCCACGCCGCCCGTCCCGGCGGGGTGAACAGTCACGGTCAGCGCCATGTGTCCACCGTCCCAGCGGCTCGGCGGCTCCCACTCGTGACGCCGAGCATCTTGCGATGCTGGGCAGTGAGGGTGAGCTGTCCGGGGGAGTCACCGCCATACGTGATCGACCCCGACGAGGGCCCGTTCGACTCCTGCACGGTGCGGACACCGCCGGGGTTCGCGAACTTCCCGAGCACGAGGTCGATCTGGACGTCCTTCGCGGCGTCTTCGTCGACCAGCCCGGCCCGCACTCGTTCGGCGAGCACGGGTAGCTTCACCTCTGCGAGGATCGCCCGCTTCGCTCGCCCCAGCCAGTACGTCATCTGCGCCGTCTCGTACGCCGCGGTGACCCCCTCGAGGTCTGCTCCTTCGAGGTCGGTCTCGGTGGCCCACTCGATGATGTCCGCCATGACGGGGCACCTCCTTACTTGGTGGAGGCACCCTTCGCACGCGCACGCGAGGCCTTCGCGGGCTCCTCGGCGGCGGGGGCCTCCTTGGCGGTGCCGTCCTTGTCAGAGGCGGCGTTCTCCTCCTCGGGCTCCGGCTGGGGATCCTCAGCGGCGGGGGCCTCGCCCTTGCCGGCGAACACCTCGGAGCGGACGCCCTTCGCGTCCGCGTCCGAGATGTCCTCACCGGCGAGGCGGACCCGTCCACCGATCAGCACGTTCTCGGTGAGGCGCGGCATCAGATCACCTTCAGCGACGCGGACAGGTTCGCGTTCTTCAGGATCGGGAGGAACGTCGAGTCGGCGTCCACCACGGTCTTGCCGGCGGTGCCCTCGGTGTCCCACACGGCTGCGACCGCGCCGGGCAGCTGACCGCCGATGGCGGAGAACTCGGGCTTGAACGAGGACTCGGTGAGGCCCCAGATCGTCGCGCCGAGCTCGGAAGCGCCACCGCTGACGTAGTCCGGCACCAGGATCAGGCGATCCTCGGGCAGGAGACGCGACTGGCCGATCTTGCCGTTGTAGCGGACCAGCTGGGGCAGGTCGGAGGCCAGGAGCACCTGGTTGACCTGCTCGAGGGTCGCCGGGCGGGTGACGTCGTTGACCTTCGACGCGAACTGCGCGTGGCGGAGGAACGCGTTGATCGCCTTCGTCGACGCGAGCGCGTACGAGGGGCGGGTGCCGCCGGACTTCTCCTCGAAGATGTCGACGAAGTCGCCGAGCGGCCCGAGCACGTCGGAGCCTGCAGCGGACACCAGCTGGGCGAGCGCCGCGGTCAACTCAGCGGCGCGGCCGAAGTCCTCGTCCAGACCGAAGTTCGCCTGGTCGATGGTGGCCTTGCCGGTCGCGAGCACGTTCGCACGCTGGCGGCGAGCCGCGTTGAAGATCGCCTGCGCGACGGAGTCACCGGCACGCTTGATGAGGTTCGCGTACCCCTCACCGCCCGCGAGGCGGGACATCAGCGCGTCGGACTCCGACACGGGGATGCGGCGGGAGAATGCGACCAGGTCGATCGTGCGGCGGGCCTGCTTGGGCAGGTCCCCGGTGGACGGCTGAGCGTCCCAGTCGCGGGCCTCGGCCTCGGGAGTCACGCCGGCGTCGCCGACGCTGAAGCGCACGGCGATGTTGTCGACCGTCTCGTCCGGGAGGATCTGCGAGAGCACGTCCTGCTCGGAGTACGACTCGATCCGGCCACGGACGAACCCGGTCGTCTCCGCCGGGGTCAGGTACTTGGTGTTGAGCGCCATGTCAGGCCTCCTCGACGATGATGTGGGTCAGCGCGGCCGCGGGGGCAGCGTCGACGACGGCCTGAGCCGCGGCGGACAGGAGCGGCTTGCGCACGTGCGCCTGCCGCATCACGGCGACGTTCAGCGCACCGTCCGCGTCGGTGACGCGATCGGAGACGGTGAAGCCGACCTGGTCGGTCTCGCCGACGGTCGGGGCGGCGTCGTCCTTGGTGTAGACGGTCGCGGCGCCCGCGGCGGTAATCACGACCGGCGACAGTGCCGGGACGGCCCCGTCGTTCACGTCGGCGGTCGCCTTGAAGGTGGTTGCGGTGTCCAGACCCAGCAGGGACGCGAGCGCCTTGCGGCTCGACACTCCCCGGCGGTCCTCGTCCTTGATAGCCATGAGGTGGCCTTCCTATGAGATGTGGGGTTGTTCAGGGGCGGAAGCTCTTCGCGGCCTCACGGCCCGCCTCGACCGAGCCCCCGGGCTGACCGGAAGTCGGACGCAGGGCGGGGCCCTGGTCGGCGCTGGACAGGTTCGCGAGGATCCTGTCCGCTGCCTGGTTCATCTCGTCCTCGGAGTCGCCCGTGACGAAATCAGCCCACTCGCTGGGCACGTTCTTCGAGGCCAGGACCGACGCGCGCATCTGCGCACGGGTCTTCTCGGCCTCGTAAGCCTGGGTGGTCTTCTCGAGCTCGGCGATGCGCTCCTGCGCCCGCTGCAGCTCGGTCTTCTCGGCGTCCTCGATCTCCTTCAGCCGAGCCTCGAGCGCGTCCGCGCGCTTCTTCGCCTGCGCGGCGCGGAGCCGCTCCGACTTCAGCGCCTTCATCCCCGGCTCACCGAGCGGCTCATCCGCATCGTCGTCGGCGGAGGGAGGATTCCCCTCCTCGTCGGAGCCGTCGGAAGACTTCGGGTCCCCGCCGCCATCCCCGTCGGGGGTCTCGGCGTACCGGAGTGCGCCGACGGTCTCGAGGAGGTTCATGAGGTTGCGATCCATCGCGGAGTCCTTTCACGCCCCCATCGCGGAGGCATGGCGAAGAGCCCCACCAGTCGGTGAGGCTCGAGATTGGTCATTGGTCAGCGAGCGCCGTGCTCGCCTCGGATGATCGCCAAGGCGATCTGCTCCTGGTTAGGAAGCTCGCGCGACTCGGCCTTCCACGCGTCTCGCTTCTCGCTGGGACGCAGTACGCGGGAGTAGATCTCCTCACGGAGCGCTTCCCGTTGTGTCGCACGCTCTTCGCCCGCACGGGCGTACGCGTCGTCCCATTGCCGGGTGAAGCTCTCCCAGCGGAGTTGATACTCCTCGGGGACGTCGTCCATCCCGTTCGCGCCGAACATGGCAATCGGCTCGCACCGGCAGTTCCCGTGGAATGGGGAACCGGGGCCCTGCTTCGAGCCTCGAGCCGCTCGCGCCTCCGGGGTCACCATCGGTTCGCCGTTCTCATCGATCCCCGCGTAGCGGAGGTACGGATGGAAGAACCGACGATGCTCATGGCGGTCTGACCGGTAGTACCCGTAGCGCGCTACAGTCCGGGACGCATCGGCCCGGTTGCTGTAGGTCCACTGCGACATCATCCGGCAGTACGCACACGCATCCGCGCTGGGGACGCGACGCCAGGATGCTTCCTCCGGAGACTCTGCAATCCCCTGGGAGACCGTCTCGCGCCCGACGTTCGTGACCAGACGAGTAGCACCCTGCACGACCTTCGGCAGGACTTCCTCCATCGCCCACGGCATCACCACATCGGTGAGAGCCCACTTCACGACCGGCTCGAGCATCGCCGCGGTGATCACGGCAGCGGTGGGCTTCCACGGCACGACGCTGAGGCCGGCAGAACGGTGGGCACTCTTCACGTACCCGACAGCGGCATCCTGTGACGACTGCGCGTAGGACGACAGAACCACCGGCGCTGCCGTCGCCATGTACTCGAACACATCGGATCCGCCGGGGGCGCGATCCATCAGCAGAGTCGTCACATGCGTGGTCGCATCGGCGATCTCGGCCGTCTCGCCCCGCCACTTCAGGAACGCATCCCAGCTCACGACTGCTCGACCCCGGACTCACGAGCAGCGACCAGAGCCGACGTGAGCGGATTCGACCGCGCGGCGAGCGCCTGCTCAGCGATCGCCTGCTGGTTCTTCCGCCGCTCCGCCTCCTGGAACGCCTCCGTGAGCCGCAGGGACGTAGCCCTCGAGTAGCCAGCCGCCTCGTACGTCACGACCTCACCAGGCACCACGGCACCCGCGGTCACGAGCGACGCGAGCGCCATCCGCTGCGAGTATCGGGTCGTCATCGCCGGATCGTGCATGTCGCACGCCAGCGCCTCGACATCAGTCGGCAGCGTGACGGAGTTGTTGGCGAGGAGCCACACGTCCTGCATCAGATCCACGGTCGGATCGTCGATGTCACGCCCCGTCTCGTCCGCGAGGTCGTTCAGCTCCCCGTCAGCACGGTCGATCGCATCGGCCGACGACGGGTTGTCGTGGATGACACCCAGCTTGTCCGGCGACAGCTGCGACTCCGCGGCGAACATCGTCGCCGTCATCCGCAGCTGATCCATATGGGGCTGCTGCGAGCCGATCTGGACCTGCCCGATCTTCGACTCCGGCGCATCCTTCACCGGAGCGCCGTCCTCGTCCCGCTCGTAGTCCAGCGCGAAGAACCGCGCCATCCCCGACCGGAACTGCTCCGCCGCCTCCGGAGGAGTGTTCGTCCCGTACAGCTGCGGGTACCCGTACACCTCACCGTTCATCTCGCCACGCAGGAACGACCGCGCACCCGAGCGAGCCAGCGACATCATCGGACGGTTGATCCGCGACTGCCCCCACGGCTTGTCCAGCTGAGGACGGAACCGGAACGCACGCAGCGACACCCTGCCCGGCAGACCCGTCGAGAACCGGCCCACCTGCCAGTCCGCACCGACCGTCGGCCGCTCGAGCTGGATCACCTGCCCGGGGTAGAACAGCAGCAGCGACTTCGGCCCGAAGTGCGACCACTCCTGAACCGCGAGACCCACACGGAGCCGGCCCGGACGCACCGGATCCCACAGCCCCGTCGCGTCCCGCGCCGAGTAAGCCTGCACCTGCAGCGTCCCCGCGTTCTTCAGCGTCGCCATGAACGCGACGCCGTAGATCAGCATCGACTGCACAGCCATCTTGTGCTGCTGGTAGAAGCCCGTGTCACGGAACGTCCTGTCGAGCCCGTCGAACCGATCGACCGAACCTCGACGCACGAACCCATCCAGCTGGATCCGGCGCGCCAGAGCATCGACGGCCGTCGCATTCCAGCCCAGCACCGACGCGTACGGCTCGAACTCCGGCGGGATCGCGACGCCCATGTTCACGAACGCCTGCTCCGCGTTGTAGAACACGAACCGCTCCCGGTTCCGCTGAGCGACCCGACGCACCTGCTCCGACATCTCCGCGATGTCCGCGTTCTCCGCGTCCGACAGCTCCGCGATCCGAGGAAGGTTCAGCAGCCGCTCCGGCTCATGCGAAACGTCCACCATCGGGCCAGGGCCGATACCGAGCATCACCGGATCACCGCCGTTCTACGTCTTGCAGGGACCTGCTTCTTCCGGGCGGCGCCAGCGGACATTGCATCCAGCCGTGCCTTCCATGCCATCACCGCCGCGTATGCGGCATCGATCTTGTCGGGGGAGTCGGGGTACGCCTTGTACAGCAGGTACCCGGACCTCGTGCGTCGCCGGCGCGCGTTCAGCATGTGCCGGATCAGGACCGTCGACCCATCGAGCGAGCAGTCACCGTTCACGACCGCGTCGTGGAGCTCCTCGAGGAGCCTCGGCACGTTCGCGTCCTTGCCCTTCGGCCAGTACGTCATCGGAGCGTCACGCTTCGCCTTCACCGTCAGGTGCCGGCCATGCCGCGCCTCCCACTCGGAGATCTGCGACGTCCACCCGTTCGGGTCCGCGTAGAACCCGACCACCGTGTACTGGTCGAACACCTCACGCACTCGAGCATCCACATCCGCGACGGGCACATGCCACTCCGTCGCGCTCCGCGGCTGCTCCCACACGTCCAACACGAACAGGTGCCCGTCCGAGACCCGGCACCCGATCAGAGCCGTCGCATCCGCCATCCCACGCGCACGCCCACGAGAGCCGTCGAACCCGACCACGATCGGATCATCCGGGCCGACGACCTTCACGACGTCGACCACCGCGGTGAGTTCCGGGCGGGACAGCCACGAATCCGACGCTGCGACCACCTGGTTCAGGTAGTCCGACCGAGCGACCTGCACATCCTTCGTCAGGTCCCAGAACGACTGGATCCGCGGCTCAAGGTCCGCATGCCCGGGAGGGCACGCCGGCTCATGGATCACGCACCCGTCAGGATGCTGCGACGCATCCCCGTACGCGATCCGCAGACCGATCGTCAGCGACTCACGATCCGCGACATCCGTGTCCCCAGGCGCCTCGCGATGGTCGTAGTACAGACCATCCGCGACCGCCTTCCCCTCCTGGATCATCGACCAGTAGTTCGCGGACTTCTCCGCGACACTGTCCTCGCCGGGGATGAACGCGTTCGGCGTCTCGAGATACGCACCACCGCGCTTCGCTGCGTTCGCGTCGATCACCTGATGGAGCCGGGCGCCACCATTCGACGACACCCACTCCTCCGTCTGATCACAGACCACGAAGTCCGAACGAGCACCCTTGATCGTCCGCGCCGACGTCGTCACCATCTCGAGGCGCCCCGACGGGAGGTTGATCCGATCACCCAGGATCTCCACACCCCGGTAGTTGTCCACCACCGGGCCCTCCATCATCTCCTGCAGCGCCGAGAACGTGTTCCGAGACTGCGTCTCCGACGTCGCGGCGACCTGGATCAGCGGCGTCCGGATCTCCGCCCACGGCTTCCCGACAGGCTGACCCGACGCATCCCAGCCATCGAACACGACCGGGCCCAGCCCCTCGACAGCCATCAGAGCAGCCGCGAACGGTGACTTCCCCCAGCCACGAGGACGCGACAGCACCCCGCGCCGGAACTTCCGCCGGCCCGTCACCGGATCCAGCCGGTAGAAGTTGATCAGGAAGTCTTCCTGCTCGGGGTAGAGCACGAACGGGCGCGGCTCCGCACCAGCATCCGGCTGCGCCAGGTTCGCCGAGATCCAGTCGATCACGTCGTACCCCAGCGTCGGGAACTCGTCCCCGTCCAGTGGCTCCCACGACATCCGCGGTCACCTCCTGGACACTCACTCCGCGGACGCCGGACGCTCCTCCGGACGCAATACCTTGATCTGTCCACGCCGAGCTCGAGCAGACTCCGCCGGCGCACTCCGCTTCGAGTCCGCCGCATCCGCGTCCGCGAACTGCATCCGCAGGCGAGCGCGGTCCTCCGGGGTGCTCCCGAACTTCGCAACACGAAGACGCAGCTCCGGCAGCGACGACATATGACCCCGACCCCACACCGCCGCATGCAGCAGCGCCGTGTCGAGCAGGAACGCCCAGTCCGTCGACCCGAAGTGCTCCGACTGCGGCGAGTCCCGCCACATCGCCCACCAGCGCCGAGTCGCCTCCGGCCACACGTACTTCTGCGCGATCAGCTCGCCGTCCTTCTCGACCTGAACATCGAACTCAGGGAGCTCCGGCTGCTCCGACTCCTCGAACCGAAGGATCGTCGTCGCCGACGGATCAGCGTTGCGCCGGACCCGCTTCGAAGGGTCCTTCGGCTGCGGTCCACGACCTGCCATCGCCACCACCTCCTGTCAGAACCAGAACTCCCCAGACCCGTACGGCTACCTAGCGACTAGCGACCCCGCCGCGCTCTGGGTGGGGGAGGGGAGGGCATACAGCCCCCTGACCTGCGGGTTTACTTGAGTCCGGGGTGGGGTTCGGTCTTGCGCTTCCAGCGGTGTTGTCCGCGGCGTGCTTCGGCTTGTGTCTTGTCGCTGTGGCAGGTCGAACAGGCTCCTTGGCCGTTCGCGGGGTCGAGCTCTGCGCCGCCTTCGGCGACGGGGACGATGTGGTCGGCTTCGTCGACGTGGCCGGTGCATCGTGGGCCGTTGATCTGGCAGTGCTTGTCGCGTGCCTTGATGGCGCGCTCCCATGCGATCTGCTGTGATCGTGTGGCGGTGCGCTGCGTGGGGTACTCGGTCCAGCTCACGTGGTGCTTCCTTCTGTCACGGCTGCTGGCTACGCTTCGCTCATGGGCTATCGAGAGTGGCGTGAGCGTCAGCTCGCGAGGGTTGATGCGATGCAGGCGCGTGCTGATGAGCGTGTGGTTCGGGCTGAGCAGCGTGCGGCTGATGCGCGTGCTGAGGTTGAGTCAGCGAGGTCTGTGCGTGCTTCGGAGTCCACGTTGTCGTGGGCTGAGTCGCGTGCTCGTGCGCTTGGTGAGGTCCATGAGGATCTGGTGTCTCGGGCGGAGGCTCTGGGGATTCCGTTGCCGTCGCCCGATCGTCAGTTGCGAGGTCGTGGTCTTGCGGCGTTGGGTGAGCTCGTGGTGCTCGATGGCTCTGGTGTTGAGGGTGGCACCGTTGATGCGTATGAGGCGTGGCGTGATCGGATCATCGTTGAGGAGTCGATGGTGGCGAAGCAGGCTCGTGGTGAGTCGCTGTCGTTGAGGGATCGCGCGGCGTTGAGGGTTGCTCGGTTCGCGTCGAGGTAGGTCGGGGCCGGCCGGGTTCCGGGGTGGGGGTGGGGTCCCTTGTCGGTGAGGGGTGGGTCCTGCCTGGGGGTTGGGTCCCTGGTTGTGGGGGGTGTGCACCGAGCCCCCGGGGGACTTGTTGGTCTCCCCGGGGGCTGGTGCTGCGCCGTGCCGTCGCGTGGGGGCGTCTGTGGCCCAGGTGTACGCGTGTGGCTGGCGCGTCCCGCGAGCGCCTGTCACCCGTGGGGCGCTTCGAGCGGGGGCTGGGTGCCGTGGTCGTCCCTGCTGGCGCTGGGTCGGTGGTCACGGTCTTCGGACATGCGAAAGGCCGCTACCCGTAGGGGTGAGCGGCCTGGGAGTGGAGACACTGGTGCCTCAGTCGGAAGGTTACACGATTGCGGGAGCGGATGCGAGTAGCGGGAATCCGTAGTGTTGGCGGAGGTCTTGGACGCGCCAGTGCTTGCCGTCGGGGTCGCATCGGTAGTCGGGTTCGCGGTGCTGCCTGCGGGCCCGGTCTCGTTCGGCGTTGCGGTCGCGCTTGACGCGGTTCTCGATGCCGGGGGCGAAGCGGTCGGCTTCGCGGAGCGTGAGCATCGTGTGGTCGGGGACAGCTTGGGCGTGGCGTTGGATCTCCTCGGCGTCCGCCATCGTGGGCGTGTCGTCCTTGGGGGCGTTGCCGGTGAGACGTGCGAGGCGCCACCACAGCGCGGTGAGGTCTTGTTGCCACTCCTCACCCCACGGGGACTCGAGGATCCGGGGGGTGTGGTCCCAGTGCCAGCGCCAGCACTCCGCCCAGGACCCGGCGTGCTGCTCCTCGGTGATGGTCTCCCGCCACTCCCGGAGGACTTGGTCGGGGTGGGGGAGGTCGTCGCCGTGGTCCGCGTCGCGGGACCAGGGGCCGAGCATGGCGAGGGCGTCACCGCCGGGGATCCGGTCGGTGGTGCCGCGGATGCCGGTGAGGTCCATGGAGTAGCCGGAGATGGTGAGCATGACGTCGTTGAGCTGGGCGCGCCATTCCCTGATGTCGTCGAGGCGGTTGCGGTGGCGGGCGATGAGGTTGAGGTGTTCGAAGTCGTCGAGGGGGTCGGTCATTCGTCGTCTCCTTCGAGGAGGTCGTCCTGCGTGAGCTGGGTGCGGGTGTCGCCGTCTGGGCGCTGCTGGACGTGCCAGACGGTTCCGTCCGCGTCGCGGTAGATGTACTCGCCGTGGTGCAGGTACCCCGCCGGCTGGTAGTTCGAGGCGGGGCCCACGTAGCCGCCTGCTGCGTAGCCGGTCTGGTTGGACTGCCTGCCGAGGATCCGGCGGAGGAGCGCGCGGGTGAGGTTGCCGATGGTGGTCACTGGTCGTCTCCTGCCTTGCGTCCGTATTGGGGGATCCCGCGCTCCTGGCGGTACTTCTCGACGTCGTGGTCGGTGAGCACGGCTCTGCGCTGTGCGGTCTTGTCGATCTGCTCGGCGACTTCGTCGGCGGTGTAGCCCCGGGCTTTGAAGTGGACGTGCGGTCCGGTGGAGTTGCCGGTCGGAGGGTTCTCCTGCTCGAGCTGTCCGCCGAGTGCGGCTCCGACGAACAGCAGCAGTACGCCGGTGAGGAGCCATGCCCACCACGGGCCGTACGGCTGCCAGATGGCGGCGAGGAGTGCGAGGACGGAGAGGGTGAGGGTGGCGCGGGCGAGGTGCTTCATCGGGGGTCCTCCGGGTCGGTGTATCGGGTGGCGAGAAGGCGTCGGGCCCCTCCGGCAAATGCCCGGGTGGTCGCGATCAGGGCCGGGGTGAGGGCGCGCCAGACGATGACGTAGGCGGTGGTGAGGTCTCGGGCTTTCGCCCGGTACGTGTAGCGGGGACGGACGGTCATCGTTCGATCTCCTTCTCGATCTCGGTGAGGTAGGTGGCGGTGACGGCGAGGAGCCGGGCCGCGGTGTTGAGGTGGTGGGCGAGGTCGTGGAGGGTCATGTGGCTCCGTGGGGTGTAGGCGGGCATGAAAGAAGCCGCACCCTTCACGGGTACGGCTGGGGGTATTCGTGGCGTGTGGGGCTACTGCTGGGGTTCCCAGGGGGTCGTGTAGCGGGTCATGCGGGGGAGCGAGTCGATCCACGCGACCATGAGGTCGTGGAACGGATGATCGCCGAGATGTGCGGTGCTGTAGCCGTCCTCGTCGATGAAGTACCAGCGCCCGTCGGCGTCCTGGTTGGGGGTGCTGTGCGGGGGCCAGGGGGCGTCGGTGAGCCGCGGGAACACGGGGAGCCCCTTGTGCTCCTCCTCGGCTTCGATGGGCACGAGAGCCGTCCAGCCGACCATCTCGGCGTTCGTGCAGTTCCCGCCCACGGCAACCCATACGTCCCGACCGAGGGGGGAGACCTTGTGGGCGTGGTCCATACCGGGGCCAGCGGCGTGACGGGCGAGAGTCCCGACGGGCAGTGCTTCGGCCTGCTCGGCGGACTCGATCAGGACAGGGCGGTACAGGGTGGTCATCGGGTCTCCTTCCGGTACTGCCAGTCCTGGCGGATGGGGCCGGGAAGGCTGAGCTTGAGCTGGATGCGGCGGCGCTGGACGGTCCGCAACCAGACCCAGCCGTGGGTGACGGTGTCGACGGGGCGCCAGGCGAACCAGCGATGCCAGGGGCCGATCGCGTTGTAGAACAGCGGCGCGGCGGTGTCCGTGTTCACGGGGTGTCCTTTCGCTGGGCGAGGGTCTGGCGGATCTGGGCGATGCGTGCCCGCGCCTCCCCTGGGGGAGGGGCGTCGAGCACTTCCGGCAGTCGTGCGCCCACTGATCCGGATGCTTCCCGCACTCCCTGCCGACGGGGATCTTCCGGGCCGCGCGGGCACGGACCCACGACGACACGTCCGACGGGCGGAGGAACCAACGCTCCGTCCGCGGGCCCTGACGGACGAAGTACTCGCGCGCAGCCTCGAGCCCCTCACGGGGGAGGCCGGCGAGAGCCTGGTGCCACAGCATCAGACGGTCACGGTTCGCGTGCCGGACCTTCTCCTGCTGCTCCACGGTGCCGGTGCGGGGCTGCCACTGCTCCACGAGGCGGGCGAGGATCAGCGACTCGACGTAGGCGGTGATCCACTCGCCGGTGACGGCGGTGCCCTGCCACTGGATCGCGGCGCGGGTCCCGTTAGCCGCGGTGACGATCTCGGTAGCGGGCTGGTCGAGGGTGTCGAGGGCGGATCCGATCGGGGTGGGGTCGTTCATGAGGGTGCTCCCATCTGTTGCATGTCGAAGTGGGCTTGGACGAGCGAGTCGCGGGAGTCGACCTCGCGGTTCGGTCGTTGTTGGGTGCTCCGGTCGGGGCGGGCGTTGCGGAGCCAGTTGCGGACGACGGCGTCCCAGTCGAGCCGGCGGTTGTTGCCGCCCTTGGACCAGTCGCGGACCTTCGCGATCTCGAGCTCGAGGTCGACGCCGCGCTCGGCGGCGAGCTGTCGATGCTCGGGCTTCGGCTCCCAGTCGTCGGGGATCTGGTGTGCGCCGCGCTTGCGCGGAACACTCTCCGTAGGAGAGTGCTTCTCCTCTTCTCCCCTTCTCCCCTTCTCCCCTTCTCCAATGGGTGACCCTTCGCGAAGGTCTCGCGAGGGTGTCGCGACGGTCTCGCGAGGCTTGGTGTTGTCGCTGGTGGGGAGGGGGTAGCGGGACTTCGCGGCCTTGTCGATGCGCTGATGCTTCGACCAGGCGTTGACGTACAGGTACGGCTTCCCCTCGAGGGTGTAGCGAGTGATCTGGCCACCTTCGGAAAGCCTCGCGAGGCTTCGCGAGACCGTCGCGAGAGTGTCGCGAGGGTCGTCCTCGAGGGGGAACAGGTCGGCCACGATCAGCTTCTCCACGTCCCGGCCGACGCCGTTGTCGTCGACGTAGGACCAGAGGCCGATGAACACGAGCCGGGTGGTCCAGTCCATCGCGGCGATGTCCTCACTCGACCAGAACTCTGGACGTATGCTGCGGATCCTCAACTCTCCGCCCCCTTCGCGATCTCGATGACCTCGTGCCACTGGGCGACGGGCACCTGGAAGCACTCGGAATACCCGGCACCGTTCCTGCCGAGATGCGCCGCAGCGTCAGCCTTGGACGCGAACGCGAGAGGCCACCGGCTACGCATCTCCTCCTGTACCTGGCTCTCGACGTTCAGCGCCTCGATCCCTTCGAACGACTGCAGGTACAGCAGCTCCCCTCCGCGGACCAGGTAGGGGCCGAAGCGCGTGCGTCCGGCGGAGGTGTACCCCGCCTTGACGACGCCAATGGCGGGCCACCCGACGATGTACACCTGACTCAGGAGCCATCTCCCTGCGCTGTAGTGGGCGAGCTCGTGCGGCTGTGAGCTCTCCATGTCGTTCCTCCTCATTCGTCGTAGGTGGGGTGGTCGGCTCCGAGGAGCCATGCGAGGTCCGCGAGGGTCATGTGGACCCACTGGTCGGCGGGGTTGGTGGTGCCGCGCCGCTTGTGGACGACCACGCCGATCCGGGCGTCGTCGTTCATCGCCTCGAGGTGGGCTTCGCGGATCCAGCCGGCGAGGTCGGTGCGGGCGGTGTCCTTGCATTCGAGGACGACGCGCTCGCCCCGGTGGCGGACACCGCCGATGTCGCCGCGGTCCTTCGCGCCTGTCTTCACGCGGCGGTCGATGCGGTCGTCGAGGTGTTGCGCGAGCCAGTCCGCGATGGAGCGTTCGAAGCGGGCGCCGGCGGCGCGGGCGGATGCGCGGGTGCGGGTCATCCCTTCGCCTCCCCGCGGGTCATGGCGAGCACGGTGCGGGGGTCGAGCTGTTCGCCGCGGCGGACCGCGTGCTCGGCCTGTTGGCGGATGAGGTGGAGTCGGACGGCGGGGCGGTCCTCGGTCATGGGTTCTCCTTTGGTGGAGGATGTCGTTCAGGCAACGAGAAGCCCCGCCACCCGGGGAGGGGTGACGAGGCTGTGGGCTGTGGGGTGGTGGGGTCTAGGCGTTCAGCTCGATGATGCTGAGGACGATCTGCGCGAGGCCCACGGCCACGGTGACACCGATGGCGACCCACGCGAGTGTGCGGCTCCCCTTCGCGTCCTTCTCTGTGGCCGCGGCGTGCTTCCTCGCGTCGTCCCGCTGCTCGACGAGGATCGTGTTCTGCTCCTCGATCTGAGCGATGAGCTCGTAGGTGGGATCCGGTGCGGGCGAAGGAAGGTCTGGCATGTCGAATGCAGTGGCCCGAGCTGCCGGGATGGCGGGCGCCACGGGCTCGGGCCGGAGGTTCGGACCCGTTCCGGTTGCGATGTTGCCCTTGAGGGCGAAGTGCGGCTTTAGAGCCTCTGTCAGGCTCTTCGCCATCGACGCATGGGACGCGAGGATCTCTTCCGCGAGCTTGTTCTGGGCGTGCTCGATCGTTTCGGCGATCTCGGTGACTCTGCTGTGGTTGAGCTTCCGGAGATCGGCCACCCGAAACTTCGGGAGATCGTCCGATGCTTGGACTCGTTCCCAGGTGCCGTCCGGTGTCTTCTTCTCGATCCAAGGGGTGTCGTCATCGTCCGACACGATTCGCAGTTCGCTCATGCCCTCATCCTTCCAGCGCGCGGCGGATGTCGTAGAAGCTGACCTGATCGTCATAGGCCGCTTCGAGCACGTCCCGCACGGCCTTGATCCGCGCGTCCCGGATGCGCACCTGCTCCATCTGGTCGAGGGCCGCGCCGCGCTCGTCCCGGACCTCCTGGGTGAGGTCACGGATGCGCTGCTCTGCGGCGTCGAGCTGGTCGAGGAGCTGGGGCACGGCGGTGCGGGAGGCGGCGATGAACTCGGCGTCAGGGCCCGCGACGCACCAGTCGGTGATGTACACGGCGGGGAGGTTGCGTTCCCCGCCGAACAGGACGACCGCGAAGTCGTGGGGTCGTGTGGGCATGCAGTCCCACGTTTCCCACGGCCCTGGGGTGGCCTTGTCTGCGAGTGCTCGTAGCTGGTCTCGGGTGGGCTGCACGGTCACGGGGTCAGTCATCGTCCTCGTCCTCCCACCACTCAGCACCGCATCGGCGGCACTCATAGGTCGTCATGCCGTCCTGCGTGGTGGACACCTCGTCATGGTCGTAGGTCTCGCCGCACACGTCGGCGTTCTCGTCATCCCAGTCGATCAGGTCGATAGTCACGGGGTCTCCTCGGGGTAGGTGTCATCGACTGCAGTACGGAGGTCGTCGGCGGTAGCGGGGCCGAGGTCGCTGTCCTCGTCCTCACCGATCCCCCAGTCGAGAAGCGTGCGGTCCACGAACTCCCTGGCGGCGTCTCGGCGGACACGGGCGAGGAAGGCGGACCATGCCTCCTCGCCAGCGCGGTCGGCCTCGCGCTCCTGGTGCCGCGTGATGGGCTCGGACTGCTCGACGTACGCGGCCACGTAGATCAGTCGAACGTCGTCCTCGCTCGGCACGTACTCATCGGTGCTCATCGCTGTCTCCTGTCTCGTACTCGGTGGCGATGGTGTGGAGCAGTTCGGCGTCGTCTCGGTGGCAGGGCAGGCAGTAGGGGGAGGAGGCGTTGTCGTGCACGCTGTCCGCCGCTTCCCTGAGTGCTTCTGCCTTCGCCTTGCGCACCTCGGCGGCCACAGCAGGCGTGACCATTTTGGCGAGCCGTTCTGCCGTGTCCTGCAAGACGGGCAGAACGGCAGCGGCGTAGACCTTGTACTCCTGCCAGGCGTCCTCTCCTCTGATGTGGACGCGAGCCGCTATAGCCCGCGCCACGTGCTCGGTCAGCGCGTCAGTGTCGGTGGTGGTCATGTCATTCGCTCCTGTCCATGAATCCTGCGTGATGTGGGCCGGCGTGTCCTGCGGGCCGGTAGCAGTGCGTGCCGATCCGGGACTGGTGCCCGCAACGGGTGAGGCCGGACTCGGCCAGGTACTCGACGCGCCAGGTCGGGTGGATCGGGTGGGTGCGCCCCGGCTCGTCGTCGAAACGGACCGTGAGGTGCTCAGCGGTGCGCGATGAACCCGTGATCGTTGCCGGGTCACCGTTGCAGATGACCCGCGCCCCTCGCTTCGCGGGCACGCCGTAGCGGTCCCGGATGGACTGCATACTCACGGTGCCTCCCGGTGCTCGGCGGGCCTGGCGAGGCCGACGGCCACGAGCGCGGCGTCCAGAGCCTCCTGGTGCGTGGGGTGCCACGTGCGCGTCGCAGCGTTGGCCGGGTCCCGGTGAGCGATGCGGACGCGCGGGTCCGGGACCTCGCGTCCGGGATTCCACAGGTCCGCATACACCTCGCACGACCAGTCCCCGCCCGCCTCGCGCCACACCTCGGCGCGCCTCACAGTAGGCACCCGCAGTCGCCGCCCGGTCCTCCGACGTGGGGGCACACGTCCGGCGTCCCATCCCCGCCGCCATCCTCGCCGACGACACGGACGCCGCCCGTTCTCATGAACTCGGCCACCCGGTCGAGGCCCTCTGCTAGATCTGCGGAGACATCCAGCGGCTCCACGTCCACCAGGTCCGTCCAGGGCACCTCGCGGAGGGACGGCGTGGACCAGGTCTCGGTCGTGCCGTAGTCCGGGGACCAGATGCGGGGCTTGCCGGGAGTGCCGTCGCGCTCCGTGCGACCGTCGCGCTTGTGCCAGGCGCGGACGGCGGGGGCGTCCAGCCACTCCGGGCGTGCCGGGGGCTCGGTCAGAGCGGCGGCGAGAATGCGGCACATGCCCACGTCGGAAACCTGGTGCCCCCATCCGTCCGCCTCGCGCCGCGCCCGCTTGACCATCTCGTCGGTGATCGCGTCCGGGGTGAGGGAGTGGGAGGTCTCGCAGAGACGGTCCAGCGCCTCGCCCCGCTCGCGTCGCGCCTCGTCCCGCTCACGGGTGAGGCGCTCGATGGTCTCCAACGCCTCGTCGAGCCGCCAGTGCGCATCCTTGTCGGTGCAGATGGTCGCCCGCTCCTCGGCCTCTTTCTCGATCAGCGCCGCCGCGACACCGCCGTCGGCGTAGTCCGGGGATTCGTGGCGCGTGTACGCGCCGAGGGGTTCGTCGGTGCGGGCGTAGGACCCGGAGGGGGCGACCTCGTCCAGAGCGGCACGGAGCGCGGCAGGGTCGACGTGCACGGCGGCGACCTCCTCACGCCCACGGAACCTCTCGGAGACCTTGACGGTGATCTCGCCGGGGCCAGCCGTGAGGCTCCCGGTGGAGAGACGCACGGTGTCGCCTGCGCGGTCAGTGATGGTCTTGCTGGTCATGGTTAGGCTCCTTCGGGGGATCGGGTGCGGTGCATGTCGCAGACGGGGTACTCGTGCCCGTCATCGGGATCAGTACGGGTCGTGGTGGCGGTCCGGTCGCACGGGGCGTAGAAGCCGTCCCGGTCGATCACTTGCTCGTGGCAGAGGCCCCACCACGTGTAGAAGCGGTGCTCCGTGAGGCTGGGGGTGTGCACGCACTTCGCGTGCGGGAGGGGATGCCCCACGGGCAGAGAGCACGAAAGGGAGTCGCCCTTCTTCGACGGGCACCGGTCGTCAGGGACGGGACGGCACGGGCAGCTCATGCCGCCGCCTCCCGGATCAGGCGGGTGCACTGCGTGTACGAGGTCGGGGTGCCGTTGATCGACGAGTACGAGCAGCGGCCGTCCTCCCACTGGATCTCCACCTCGTCAGCCTCGAGCGAGGTGAAGTACGCGCCGACGCACGGCGGGTGCGCGCTGAGGTGGACCCGCCAACGGTTCGTGAGCGCGTCCGTGATGAGACGCGGGAGAGCGCGGGGGATCATGCGGGGTCCTCTCTGCGGACGTCGACGATGGAGTCGTGTGGGAAGCGGGGCTGGTCCATGCCGGGCGCAGCCGCGCACGTGACCGTGGTCTTGTTGACGCGGACGACCTGATGCCAGGACAGGCCGTTGTGGCGGCGGACCAGCACCAGCCGCGCACCCTTGAGCCGCGCCGGGTCGACGACTTCGAGCGCGTCACGTGCCGCGCGCCGTTCCTCGGCCCGGGCCTTCTCCACTGCACGGACCAGCTGCTCGCGTTCCCGCTTCTCCCTGCCGAGCCGGTTCAGGTAGGTGGTGAGCTCGGCATCGCGCCGGGCCTGCGTCTCGTGGAATCGCATCGACTGCATGCCGGGGTCCGTGGGGGCGATCGTGTGCATCCGATCCCACTCCTTGAGCGCCTCCTCTGCGCGCTGGACTGCGGCGCTCATGCCGCCTCCCCGCAGTCCGCGCCGTCGTCGGGCGCGACCTCGTCGAGGTGGAGCGCGAACATCTCGCCCACGGACTGCTCGGGCCCGCCCGCGGAGCCCTGCGACTCCATCTCCTCGCCGCACGTGCACCGGCACCAGGCTTCGCCCGGCTGCTCGAGGGTGGGCGGGTCGGTGCGGTGGTCCTCGAGCTCGTGGACCGTCTCGGTGATGACGGCACCGTGGCCGTCGTAGCGGATCGTCATGACAGGTCTCCTCCCAGGAGGTCGAGAAGGTCTTGCTGTGGGATGAACGGGGTGCCGTCATCCGCCTCGAAGCGGGTGCGGGCAACGACGTAGTGGCCCTGCGCAGTCAGCCCCTCCGAGACGTGCCAGGACTCGTCCCAGTAGTGCTTCCACGGGCCGTGGCGCCTCATCCAGTCGCCGGCCCCAGCGGTGCGGGCGTGCTCGAGCGCGTTCGCTTCGGGGTCGCCGTCCATGCGGTGCCGCCTGGTGCCGTCTTCTTCGACCCGCCCGTCACGGGTCCGGTGCTTGCGGCAGTACGTGCTCACGCCTCCACCTCGCGTGCGCCGTCGTAGTCGCGGAGTGCGGCACGGATTCGGTCGACAGCGCGCTCCTTGTCGTCCACCTGTGCCCAGTAGTTGAAGTTGCGGCACTCGTTGACCAGTTCGGCCCATGCCTGATCGGGGGTCACGTCGTCTCCTTCCTGATGATGTAGTCCTTCAAGCGGCGCCCGGTCTGGGCGGCGCGGGTGCAGTAGTCGCAGTCGCACCCGTCCTGGTGGAGGTCCGTCGTGCCGTGCACCTCGGTGGGGAACCGGCACTTCGGGCACGGGCAGAGGCCCCGCACCCGTGTGCGGCGGTGCCGGGTCACGCCGCGACCTCCTGCACCGGGATGGCGAGGATCGCGTCAGCGATCACGGCCCGCGTCCACGTCGACTCACCCGCCGCGATCAGGGAGATCGTGGAGTGGGAGCAGCCGGCGGCGTCACCGATGCCCCGCTTCGTCCACCCCTGCGCCAGCAGCGCCTCGAGATGCTCGCGGGCAGGGTCGACGAGGACGAGGTCCGGGCGGGGCCTGGTGACAGCGCCCGGCGCCCAGCCCGGCGCGGGGTCGAGGGGGAGGCACTGGATGTCCTCGGACAGTTCCCCGCCGATGAACTGCCACCGCCCGGAACGGATCGCATAGAGCGTCGACTCGCCGTACCCGAGGTGCTCCGCGAGCGCCGCGATCGACCAGCCGTACTGGGTGGTGAGGGTGACGAGATGCTTCTGCGCGGTCGTGACGGGGACCGACGCCGGCATGCGGTAGCCGCGGGGCGTGGTCTCGCGGACGAGGACACACAGGTTGCAGCCGCAACCCGACGCGACCTTCCGGGGGGAGCCGTGAGCGTGAAGAGCCATCGTGGGGGCCTTCCTAGTGGTAGGGGTGGTGGTTCGGGTTGCCCGGTGGCGGTCTAGGCGCTGAGCCGCTCGGAGTCGGCGTCACCGGGCATGAAAAGGCCCCCGCTGGTGCGGGAGCCTCGAGGTCGTGCGGGGTGGGTCAGGGGGTCAGCGGACCTCCCCGTCTTCGATGACGACCGCGCCCTCGTCTGCGTCGCCGACCCGCTCGATCCAGAGCTGGAAGTCGCGCTCGGCGACCTGCTCACGGATCGCCACCATTGCGTCGTCGTCGAGCAGGGACCCGTCGAGGATGCGGATGACGCGGAGCTTCGGGTTCGCGGCCATCGCCATGGCGAGGGACACGCGGATCTGTTCGGCGCTGGACGCCTGGGAGAACGGGACGCCGGCGTAGGTGACGCCGTGCTCATCGAAGCCGAGTCCGTCGACAGGGAATGACGCCTCGGCGAGGGCCTGCTGCTTCTCCGTGTCGAGCGCGTCGATCTGCTCGGTCAGGTCGGAGTACGCGCCGCGGAGGCGGTCGCGCTCGGCGGCCTTCTCTCGTGCCGCGTTGTTCGCGCGGATCCTCTGGTTCTCCTCCTCGAGCGTCTCGAGGCGAGCGGCGAGAGGTGCGGGATCGGGTGCCGTCTCGAGCTGCTCGACGGCGGCCTTGCTGGCGACGACGTTGGCCTCGGCCTTCGCGAGCGATTCGCGCAGCTGCTCGACCGTGCGCTCAGCGGCCTCGAGGTCGGCGCGCACCTGCAGTCCCTCGTCGCTCCGGCGCTCGGCGTCACGCAGTGCCGCGACGGCTTCCGACATGCTCGTCTCCTGCTCGGGGAGCGTGGTGTCGACGGCGACTTCGCCGATCGCCTTGCCCTGCTGGCCGATCGCGGTCCGCTCGGCGAACAGCGAGGCGCGCTTCTGGTCCAGGCTGTCGATGTCGACGGGGAGGTCGACGAGGTCGAGCAGCGCGTCGCGCTGGTCTCGCGCGGAGAGCCGGGTGAACTCGAGCGGGTCGAAGGTCAGTTGCCCGACGAGCGCGTCGAGCATCTTCTGCGGCGACGAGTAGGCAGCGCCGTCGGCCGAGGTGACCTTGAGAGTGGTCCCTCCCTTCGTCCAGCTCCGGGTGACGATGAGGTTGCCCAGGTCGAGGGTGACGCTCGCATTGTCCTCGCCGTCGCGGATGGGCACGGCGGTGGACTTCCCGGCCTTGCCGCCGCCGAGCGCGAGCCAGATCGCGTCAAGGACGCTGGACTTGCCCTGTGCGTTGCGGCCGCCGATGACCTGCAGAGTGCCGTCGGGGTGGATCCCGACGGCCTTGAGGCGCTTCACGTTCTCGGCGCGCAGTTCGATGATCTTCACGGATGTCTCCTGTGTGAGGGGATGCGAAAGGCCCCGCCGTGCGGCGAGGCCTGGGTCATGCGTTACTGCTGGTCAGGGACTAAAAGGGAGGGTCGTCGTACCCGCCCTGGTTCCCGCCGCCGGCCCACGGGTCGGACTGCGGAGCGCCCTGGGAATGGCCGTAACCGGACTGCGGTGCGCCCTGTTGCTGGCCCTGCTGGCGCTTCTTGAACAGGCGGATCCCATCGGCGTTCACGCGCACGGAGAGGGACAGGCCGTTCGGGCCGTCGTAGGAGTCGACGCCCTCGACGGTGCCGGTGATCGTGACGGAGTCGCCCTTCTCCGGCTTCAGGGTGGCGAGGAGGTCGTGATGCTCGCGCCAGAACGCTGCCTGGTAGGCGGTCGTGGAGAGCGTCTGCCAGTTCCCCTGCTCGTCCTTCTTCGACCGGCCGGCGAGGACGCGGAGGTTCCCGACCGACACGCCCTGGTGGGTCGCGGAGAAGCGGGGATCGGCCGCGATGCGGCCCTCGATCGTGATGCGTGCGTCAGGCATTCGGGGTGTCCCCTTCCAGGGAGTCGATGATGGTGGAGACCTCGGCGCGGGTCAGGTCGTTGCTGGACTCGACGGTGCGGCCGGTCAGGTTGGAGACGTACTCGAGGATGTCGTCCCGCTCGGTCAGGCCGATGTCGCGGAGGGCGGCGAACATCTTCTTGCGCTGCTGCTCGCTGGGCGCCTCGCCGGTCTCGTCGATCGCGGCCTTGAGCTCGTCCTGACCCTGCGTCTGGGCGGGGATGAACTGATCCGCGGTGACGGCCTGGGCCTGCTGGGGTGAGGGCATTTCGCGGATCTCGTCGCTGGTGTAGCCGACGCCGTACAGGGCCTCGGAAGCGGCGAGTCGGGCGACGGCGGTGATGGCGCGCCACTGCAGCATCGTCATCGGCTGCTTCCGGTAGTTGTCCTTTCCGGCCAGGCCCATGTCCTTCGCCCACTTCATGTCGCGGGTGACGGTGTAGGTGTAGTCGGGGTCGTCGGCGCGGATGATCTCGGCGGTGACGGACTGCGCCTGCTCGTCGACCTTCACGCGGAGCTTGTGGCCGGCCTTGCGGACGTTGGACGCGACGAGCTCGGCGGACGCGGTCGGGGTGCCCTGAATGACGTCGATGCGGTACAGCGACTCGGCGGGGGCGAGGCCCATGCTCGAGCCGAGGTTGATCGCGATGAGAGCGTTGCCGGGGTTGCCCTGGTAGGCCTTCGGGAGGATGGATCCGCCGCTGGCGGTGACGGCCTTCGCGAACTGCATCTGCGTGTCCAGCGCCGCGGCAGGCTGTTGGTAGGTGGTCATCTCGGTCATTCGTGGTCTCCGATCGTGAGGCAGGGGTCTGCAATGGACGTGGATGCGTCGTCGAGTCGGGCGGCGAGCATCTCGAGGAGGGCGAGGTCGTGCTTGTCGACCTCGGGGAGGACGACGGTGACGCCGTCGGATCCGTAGCCAGTGAGGGTGACGCGGAGGTTCTTCACTGCGCCCACCTCGGTAGGCCCGTCTGGTGGATCTGTTGGTCGTCGGCAAGGCCGGGCCACTGCCCGGTGAGGATCGCGTCGCCGTAGAGGCGGAGGGCCCGCTCTCCGTCTTCGCGCCCCCGCTCGAGCAGCTCGGTCGAGGCCTGGTGGACGTAGCACTCGTGCGGGGCGTCCTTCGACAGGGCGATCCACAGGAACGGCCGCTCGGGCTCACCGTTCAGCTCGAGCACGCGGGAGTACCACCAGGCCTGCAGCCCATACCGGTAGTTCCACGCCGTCTTCTCCCACTGCATCGGGTCGACAGGGTCCTTCGACGTCTTCACGTCCACGATCGCGTTGTCGCGGAGCCAGTCGATTCGGCCCCGCATCACCATCCCCGTCTCGGGGTCCTCGGCCCACGCGGACACTTCGGGCCTGCCCTCAGAGAGGATGCCGGCGGTGAGCTTGTTGGACAGGACCGCGTCGGCCATCTCCTCGGCGGCGTTGAAGTCCTTCGCGAGGATCGGGGTGGAGTCCGCGGCGCGGACATCGTCCCGCTCGATCTGCGCCGCCTTGGTCCGCCACGAGTCGGCGTTGATGACGGTGTAGTCGCCGACACCGAGGATGAGGGCGTGCACCACGGAGCCGAGGTCGAACGAGTCCTTGTGCACGGGATGGTCCTGGCCCCAGCGGAACGCACGGAGGCCCCGGGTCGCGATCGTCTTCGCGCCCGTGCTGCTGAGCGAGGCCCGGTGACCGTGGTACTCCTGCTCCGGAATCCCGTCGTGCAGACCGGTCGTCGGGAGAGTCATCGCGCCACCACTTCGGGGATGACGTAGGTGATGCGGATGGTGAGGTCTTCACGCTTCACGTTCGCGTAGAGGTGGGGGGAGTTCCCGATGCGGGCGTAGTCGAGACCGTCGACGCGGTCGTAGATGTGCAGCGCGACGTCGACGCCGGGCTGGGACGGTGTCGCGAGGTCGCAGGCGAGCACGTCGTCGGGATCGACGTCATGGTCGGTGAGGAACCGGTCGATGACGGCTCCTCGGGTGGCGTAGTGGGTCATCGTTGCCTCTCTTCGAGTAGGGCTCGGCGTGCGGCGCGGGCTCTGGCGATCGCGCCGTCGGGGTCGTCCTTGCGTGCCTTGCCGGTGGCGCGGGAGCCGGTGTAGTCGCGGTGGGCGGGCTTGGTCTTCCGCTCCGGGCGCTGGTACTCGGGCATGAACGGGTTGTTCTCCCGGCGCATGGCCTCGACAGAGTCGGCGCGGCGCGTGTACGCGTCAGCGATGAGGGCGCGGAGGTCGTCGGTCATCGCCGCCACCTCTCGATCACGAGGCACGCGGCGACGAACAGGCCGAAGCCGATACCGCACCCGACAGCGCCTCCGATGAGCGCGAGGGCGAGGGGAGTCTCGAGCGGGCTCACGTCTCGTCCTCCTCGTCGTCGAGCAGCTCGCCGGAGTCGATCCACACCGCGGCCGCGAGGACGTCGTCGACGCTCTTGAGGTAGGGGAGGAGCCCCATCACGATCCGGCGACGCCGTTCCGCGTTCTCCTCGTTCAGGCCCTCGGACCGCGCGGGCACCCGCTGCGGCACGACGGGCCCCGGCTTCGCGGCGGGCACGAGGCCCAGGTCGGTGGTGCTCATGACGTCTTCCTCTCGGTGGGTAGGGATCGGGCGTATTCCTCGAGCTCCGAGACGAGGTAGCGGGGCTTCGAGTCGGGGTAGCGCTCGGTGAGGTACCCGTCCTTGACGAGCTCGATCACGCGCTTCTCGCTGGTGGCGAGCATCGCGGCGGCGTCACGGCGGTAGACCATGACGGGGGACGCTTGGATGGTCAGGTCAGCCATGGGGCTGCTCCTCTCGGTCGTTCCTGTGGTCTTCGCACTGGTGTCGGTCGCGCTTGGACGAGTTGAAGGTGGCGTCGCATCGGACGCAGCGGGAGAAGGTCATGCGTTCCTCCTGTGGGTGGGGATGCGCCAGGTGATCCAGCGGCGGAGGTGCCGCCACCGTTCGGCGCGTGTGCTGATCGGGGTGCCGGCGCGGCGCCCGGTCTGGGAGTGCCTCACCTGTGCACGTCCCATCGCGTCGCGGAACGGCCGGAGGGCGTGACCCCGTTCCGGTCGACGGCGCGGACGCCGCCGAGCTCGTGCAGCTCGGAGGTGCGGGTGCGGATGCTGGCGGGGGAGGAGCCACGCCCGTAGCCGTGAGCGAGGAGGTACCAGTCGCGGATCTCGTCGTGCGTGCACGGCCCGTGAGCCTCGAGGATCGAGAAGATCCGGGACTGGATCTGCCAGACCTTCGAGACGGGCGGTGCGGCGGCGTGCGATGTGGGCGGGTCGGAGAGGCGGGCGGCGAGGCTCGCGTAGATCGGGGTGTGGTCGACGGCGGTCACATGAGGCTCCTTCGGGCATAGAGAAGAGCCCCCGCCATGTGGCGAGGGCTCCGAGGGGTGAGTGGGGTCAGGCGGTGAGGCCGAGCTCGACGAACGGGTCTGTGTCGAACCGCTTGCGATAGATGCGGCGGATCGTCGTGATGGCGCTGTTGGCGTCACCGACGAAGGGCAGGCCTCGCCGGAAGGTGAGTTCCCTCCGGAGGCGGGCCAGCAGCTTCTCGCGTGGCCACGCTTCGACGTTCATGAGGTAGAGCTGATGGTTGAGCGCAGGTTCGTGTAGCGCGATCTCGTCTCGCTCCACTTCGAGGGCTGCGGCTCGGTTGGGGTGCACCGTGACTCGCATCCGGGACGTCTGGGCCGCGACTCCGGTCGTGTGGTGCTGCTTCCATCGCTTGGCGACGTCGTGAGTGCATCCGATGTAGACGACGTCGCCATCGCTGTTCATGCATCTGTAGACGAAGTGCCGGGCCTCGCGGAGCGCGTGCCGCCTCAGCTCGAGAGCGGAGGGTGTGTGCTTCATGTGGTCTCCATCCGTCTGATCGCGTCCAGAGCCGTGGGGTCAGGGCTGACCCCAAGGACGCGCAGTGCTGTGTAGAAGTCCTCGACGGTCTGCATTCGCTCAGCGCGCTTCGCAAGCTTGAGTGCGAGGCGCTGGCACTTGGAGCGGGAGAGCTGGGGGGCGGCGAGTGCGATGCGCTTCTCGAACCCGGTCGCTGTGGGCATGGGGGTCTCCTGTGGTGTCTTCGTCCGTGGCGAACCTCGGAGCGGGGGTGGTGCAGGGGAGAGTCAGGCGGCGGGAGTGATCGGCTCGAGCCGGAACAGATCGTCGGTGTCGACGTTGAGCGCCTTCGCGATCTTCGCGGCGGTCTCGGGGTTCGCGGTGGTGCGTGCTCCGCTGGCGAGGTTCCCGACGGTGCCCTTGGAAACGCCGGCGGCGCGGGCGAGGTCCGCGTAGGACCAGCGGTGGAACTTGAGTGCCATGCGGAGGGAGCGGGCATCGACCGTTGCGGCGAACCGGCGGCGAGTCTCGGAGTAGTTCATGTGCTTCCTCCCTTCGTGTTGAGGTGTTGCTGAGACAGTACACGGCTTGGACGATGTTGTGCAACACCTGAAACAAAGAAGTTGCTCAGACCTGCGTGACCAGGAGTTACACCGGTGAGATTCTTGGACGCGTCGTACACGCGTAGGCTTGCCTAGCCCCGTCCCTGACCTCGAAGGTTCCTTCCATGAGCGGCCTCAGCGATCTCCTACAGCGCCTCAACACCGAGGGCTGGTCGTCGCGCCGCATCGAACGGGAGACCGAGAAGCATGGGCGGAAGATCAGCTACGCGAGCGTGTCTCGCTACCTCAACGGCACGCACCCCCAGAACCCCGACGCCGCCACCCTGCAGGCACTCGCAGACGTGTTCGGCGTCCACGTCAACGAGCTGCGCAACGCACTCGGCCGGCCAGGCGTCGGCGAGCCCTTCGACCTCGGCGAGGACGGGGCGCGGCTCACAGGACCGCAGCGCGAGGCGATCCGCACCACCGTGCGCCTGTTCGTCGAGCAGAACGACGCGCTGGCGGATCGATCTCAGTCTGATGGCGCAACAACTCGAACGTCAGAGCCTCGGCTGACACTCGTCTCAGATGACGTGCCGGACCTGAGGGGGCTGCGCTTTGCTGCAGATGAGGAGAAGCCGGGGGATGACCCCGGGGAGGACGACGACTGACCTCGTCCTCCACGCCGAGGACATGGGCGCGACCGTCCACTGGGCCCTCGACCTCCCCGAGCGGGGCCGCTACTACCCCGGCATCGACGTCATCGTCCTGCGTCACGGCATGACCGAGCGGCGCACCGTCTCCACCCTCGCCCACGAGCTCGCCCACCTCTACTACGGAGACCCTCTGTGCACGCCGGTGGTAAGGCGCCGCGCGTGGAGGTGGGCGGCTCAGCTCCTCGTGCCCGATGACGAGTATGCGGCTGCTGAGCTGCTCGATTCTTCGCCAGGCGCTATCGCTCAGCACCTCGGCGTCACCGTCGACGTCATCCACGCCTACCAGCGCGCAGCCTGACCGATCACGGTTCGATCACGGGTAGTTAGACCTCGGTCGTTCCATGCGAACCTTCACCCATCCTCACCTGTCCAGAAAGGACCCCACCATGCAGCGCACCATCCGTCGTCTCGCCATCCCCCTCGCAGGAGCACTACTGCTTGGCGGGTGCGGGAGCACGAATGACAGCCCGGAGGCCTCTGAATCGGAACAGCAGACCGTCGCCAGCGACGGAGGTGCCGGCGCCCCGATGGACGACGGGGGCGACGATGAAGCGATCGACGAGTCGGAAGCCTGGCCTGAGGTGGATGACGAGTCGGAAGAGCAGGGGTTCTACGGCCCCGGCGAGTACCTGGCGATGAACATGACCGGTGCGGGGTTCATCATCACGCTCCCCGCAGAGGGGCCCGAGGACATCGAGGCGTTCCGTGAGGCGACCGGTCAGGAGCCGGTCGGCTACATCAAGGTCGAGGTCGACAACACCAACGGCTACGAGGACGCGCAGCCGAACGGAATGACCCTCGTTGACACGGACGGGCAGGAGTACGAGTACGAGTCGGCGTTCATCGTGATCGACGAGTGGGGGCCGACGATGCGTGACGACGGTCCAGAGGATGTGAACGACGGGTACTGGTACTCGATGCCTGACGGCACGGAGATCAGCGAGGCCGAGTACGACGAACTCGACGGGGCGGGCGTAGAAATCTACGACGCGTACCTCGACACTTCGGCCAGCCCCACAGCGAAGAAGACGGTGTGGCTGATGGGTCCGGAGGTCCCGAAGGAGATGACCTACATCGAGCTGCAGGAGCCTGCGGGCTCTTACCAGGCGAGCCCGCTCGAGTAGGGACATGACGAAACGCCCCCGAAGTCAGTTTGTATCTGACATCGGGGGCGTTTCTGCGGGGTCAGGCGGTGAGGAGCTTCTCCATCCGCTCGAGCCCTTCGCGGGCAAGGCGGGTGTTCACGTGCGCATACCCCTTCGTCGTAAGGACGGAGGAGTGGCCGAGGATCGTCTGGATGACGTGGATGTCCACGCCGGCCTCGAGGAGCAGCGTGGCGACGCCGTGGCGCGCATCGTGCAAGCGCACCGGTGGCAGCTCGGCGGCGGCGAGGATGGCCTTCCAGGCGTTGCGGTCCGTCTTCTGATCCAGGGGCAGGCCGTCCGCGCGCCGGAACAGGAGATCGTGCTTCTCGGCGGCGTCGGGCATCTTCTGCATGTGCGCCTCGAGGGCGACGTGCAGCGGCTCGATGATGGGGACGACGCGGAAGGAGCCGCCGGTCTTCGGGGGAGGAGCCAGTAGCCGCGGCCGAGGTCCCGCTGGGGGATCGACTCGTCCGGCTTCGCTCCGGCCTTGAGCTTCTGGGCCTGCCAGCGGACGGTGATGAGGTCGCGCTCGAGGTCGACGGCGGCGCGCTCGATGCCTAGGCACTCGCCCTGGCGCATCCCGGTGAAGAGCGCGAGCGCCCAGCGCGCGGCGAGGGGGTGTTCTGCGACTGCCTCGAGCAGTGCGCGGGTCTGCGCTCCGGTGAGGACGTTCGTCTCGACGTGGCGCCGCTTGGGTGCGGCGACGTGGTCGCGGTCGGCGGGGTTGGTGCGGAGGTGGCCGGCGCGGACCGCGTCGCGAAGGACGACGGCAAGGATCCGGTGGATCTGCAGGCGCGTCGTCGAGGAGACGGGGTCCTTGCGGTCCTTGCCCTCGCCGTACCCGTCCCGGCAGAGCTGCTGCACGGCTTCGACGTGGCGGGGCGTCAGGTCGGCGAGCTTCACGCGGCCGATCGCGGGGATGATCCAGCGGTTGATGTAGCCGGCGTACGTGTCGAGAGTGCGGGGGCGGAGGCGCTCGGGGGCGGTGTCCTTGAGCCAGGAGTCGCACCAGGCCTTAATGGTGGGGGTCACGGTGATCACGTCGCCGTGGTTCGCGAGCTCGCCCAGGATCTTGAGCCGCTCGGAGACGACGTCGGACTTCTTCGGGCGGCGGATGACCTTGCGTCGGCGCTTCCCGTCGGGACCCTTGGGGAGGTTGACGATGGCGACCCAGTAGCCGCGCTCGTCCTGGTAGAAGCTGCCGTCGCCGTGTGCCATAGCGCCCGCTCTCGATGTGGTGACATTCGTGGTGCCACTCCTGGTCTAGGACTGGTCTACCCGTAGGCTTGAAATAGTGCCCCTGACCCGCAGATTTATCAATACGGCCTACGTCAGGACTCTATCGCATCGGACTTTTAATCCGCGGGTCGAGGGTTCGATCCCCTCCGGGCCCACCCTGGTCGAAGCCTGTCGTCGGCGACATGGCCGCGTCCTGTGGGGAGTCGACGGGAACTTGGTCGCACACCCGGCCCGTATGGCGGGGAGTGCCTGTCGGCTGCGTCCGCGGGACGAGCAGGGTGTACACGGTGCGAGAACCGTGTCGGCGACCCATCGGTGTCGAAGCGCGGTCTCGCCTGCGCGAGTGCCCAGGCGGAGGCGCTGGTAGGCGCCGCTCTATTGACGGGTCCGGCATCCGGGGCAAGAAGCCGAGAGCCGCGTTCTCAGAGGTGGGCGGCAGCGGCCGGGCCGATGGGACCAGGGTCGATGACGACCAGGGAGGCGAGTTCGATGCGGTGGCGAGGTCGGGCCGTGTCGCTGCGGACGAGGTCAGTTCGCGGTAGGGGTGAGGTCGTTCATGAGTGCACGGACGCGGGCGTCGATGTCGTCCCGCACCAGGCGCATGCGCTCCATCCCTTCGATGCCCCGCTGGGAGGGCTCATCGGTGTGCCAGGTGGTGACCGGCGCGGTCATTCCCTCGACGGGTTCGATGACGGCTTCGCCGCCGATGACGATCACGTGGTCGACGCTGCGCAGCAGCTCGGAGGTGACCGGCTGCGGGACGGCGGAGGACATGTCCGCGCCGACCTCGGCGATCGCCTCCGCGGACTGGGCATTGATGGCGGTGCCGGGGCGGGTGCCGGCGGAGTGCACCTCGACGGCATCTCCGGCGTGTTGGCGCATGAGGGCGGCCGCCATCTGTGACTTACCGCCGTTCTTCACGCACACGAACAGGACTGCGGGGCGTTTCGCGGTCATGGTGACTCGATCTCTCTGCTGGGTCATCGGGTGGGAATGGTCGCGTCGCCGGGGAAGAGCCGGCGGCCCATCGCGAGAGCGACGTAGACGAGGACGACGAGGACCGGGACCTCGATCAGGGGGCCGACGACACCGGCGAGGGCCTGGCCGGAGGTGACGCCGAAGGTGCCGATGGCGACGGCGATGGCGAGCTCGAAGTTGTTGCCCGAGGCGGTGAACGCGACGGTCGTGGACTTGGCGTAGTTCAGGCCGATCGCCCGTCCGAGCAGGAAGGACCCCAGGAACATGACCACGAAGTAGACCAGCAGCGGCAGAGCGATGCGGGCCACGTCTCCCGGGGCGGAGAGGATCGCGTCGCCCTGGAGAGCGAACAGCAGCACGATGGTGAACAGCAGCCCGTACAGCGCCATGGGACCGATCTTCGGGAGGAACCGCTCCTCGTACCAGGTGCGACCCTTCGCTCGCTCCCCGAGGACGCGGGTCAGGAACCCGGCGACCAGGGGGATCCCGAGGAAGATCAGCACGCTGAGGACGATCGCGCCGATCGAGAATTCGGCCGACGTGGTCGGCAGCCCCAGCCACGACGGCAGCACCTGGAGGTAGAACCAGCCCAGGGCTCCGAAGGCGATCACCTGGAAGACGGAGTTGATCGCGACCAGTACGGCGGCAGCTTCGCGGTCACCGCAGGCCAGATCGTTCCAGATCAGCACCATCGCGATGCAGCGCGCGAGACCGACGATGATCAGGCCGGTCCGGTACTCCGGCAGGTCGGCAAGGAAGATCCACGCGAGGCCGAACATGAGGGCCGGTCCGACGATCCAGTTCAGCACCAGCGAGGTCACCAGCAGGCGTCGGTCCGCGCCGATGCGCCGGGTCTCGTCGTAGCGGACCTTCGCCAGGACCGGGTACATCATCACCAGCAGCCCGATCGCGATGGGCAGGGACACAGACCCGATCTTCACCGCCTCCAGCGCGGTGTTCAGGCCGGGGACGAACCGCCCCAGCAGGAGTCCCACGGCCATGGCGGCCAGGATCCATACCGGGAGCCAGCGATCGAGGAAGGACATCTCCTTCATCACGCGCTGCTGCTCCACGTCCTTGGTGGTCGTGCTCATCAGGCCTCGGCACCTTCCATCGACGGTTATCGATGAGTACGCTATGTTCCACATCGATGACTGTCAATGTAAGGTGAGGGCATGACCACGACGACCGACGCCACAGCCACCGGATTCGCGGCGAGGACCGGCTCTGACGAGTGCTGCACGCTGTCCTCGGGTCCGGTCGACACCGTCGACGCCGAACGGATCGCCTCCCTGCTCAAGGCGCTGTCCGACCCCACGCGGCTCCGGCTCCTCTCCCACGTCGCCGCCCAGGGCTGTGAGTCGGTCTGCGCATGCGATCTCACCGAGCCGCTCGGCATCAGTCAGCCCACCGTCAGCCACCACATGAAGAAGCTCGTCGACGCCGGCCTGCTCACGCGCGAGCAGAAGGGCCGCTGGGCCCACTACTCCGTCGTCCCCTCAGCCTTTGCCGAACTCCGCGCGTTCCTCGACATCGCCTGAACCTCACCCCCGGTCGGGAGGCTCCCAGGACCGCTCGCCCCAGCGTCTTGCTCGTCTGTGTCCACAACGCCGGTCGATCCCAGATAGCAGCCGGGTGGCTGCGGGAACTCGCCGGGGACCGCATCGAGGTCCGCTCCGCCGGGTCTGCGCCCGCCAGCTCGATCAACCCCGCAGCGGTGGAGGCCATGGCGGAGGTCGGCATCGAGATCTCCCACCAGAAGCCGAAGATCCTCACCCCCGAATCCGTCCAGGCCTCCGATGTGGTCATCACCATGGGATGCGGCGACGCCTGCCCCTACTACCCCGGCAAGCGGTACGAGGACTGGAAACTCGAGGACCCAGCCGGCAAGGGCGTCGCGGAAGTCCGCTCGGTGCGCGACGAGATCCGTACCCGCATCGAGGAGCTCATCGGCAGCTTGCTGTCCCGCGAGCCACTCGACATTCCAGTCCAAGGTTGAGGAAAGCCGAGCGCACGTGTGACTAGGGCTTCTGGAGACACCGTCCCCAAGGAACAGATGCCGACTCGTCTCGAACACCTCTTGACAGCAACGCTGACAGCGACGCGGTGGTGTCCGTCGCGCTTCGGGTAGCAGTACGAGCCCTCTGACCTGCTTGTAGACGCTCTGCGGCCGATGCTCTGGCGGACTTTTCATCCGCTAGTCGTGGGTTCGATCCCCTCCGGGCCCACTGCAGATCACACCGGGAAAGTTTCCCCTAGGGGAAGGTCTGCGATCCGGGTTTGACAGCAACTTTGACAGCAACGCGGCTGAGCGGGGTGAGTGGAGGACGCCTCCGCCCTCGGGGGCGAGACGACCCAGACCCTCCTGCGTCGCATGGGGAACGATGCACCGCCCTTGAAAACCTCGCGCCTCGCAACCCGGCTCGTGCTGCGGTGATGGGCTGTGCCCGCAGGAGTCCACCGAGGCTGACCACAGAGCCTCGCGCTGTTGCGTCAACCGTTTGACGCCTCTAGCGTCCCGGATCAATCGATTGACACCGGGTGACGAGACGCGAGGAGGGAGCCGTGATGGTGCGGATGCGGGATATTGCCGACCAGCTCGGCATATCAGTGTCGACGGTCTCTCTCGCGCTGAACCACAAGGACAAGGGGAGGGTGAACCCGCCCCTAGCTGAGAAGATCCGCGTGACGGCGAACCGGATGGGCTACCGGCCCAATCCCCATGCGGTGGGTCTGAAGCTCAACAAGAGCCATGCGATCGCCTTGATCTGCCATACGGGCCCTGATGATCCGTTCCTCTCCGGTCTGACGGGCGGGGCACAGGCTGCGGCAGCTGAGGCCGGGTACATCCTCATCACGATCCCCGTCACAGACGCCCCCGGTGCGGAGGAAAGTGCGATCCAGACCGCGCTGCAGCGCGACGTCGACGGGATCGTGTTCGCTGCCGACTACTACCGCCGACGTAACATCCCCACGGTCCCGGACACCACGCCGTTCCTGTTTCTCGACTGCATCAGCACGGGATCGAATCCGGTAGTCACCGAAGTCATCGCGGACGAAACCCAGGGCTCCTACGAGGCCACATCGCATCTGATCTCCGCAGGCCACACGCATATCGGATACGTCGGCGTCGATGACGACCGGTACATCGCTCGGCACCTGCGCGAGAAGGGCTTCCGCGATGCTGTGCGGGAACACCTCGGGGACGAGGCAACGCCGCTGATCATTAACGCGGCGGATCCCTCCATTTCTGCGGGAGAAGCGGCAGCCGCGTCGCTCTTCTCCCGCCCGGTGGCAGAACGGCCCACGGCGCTGTTCTGCTTCTCCGATCGCACCGCCTTCGGAGTGGCGCAGGCGGCCAGACGGCACGGTCTCTCGCTTCCGGAGGACCTCAGCATCGTCGGTTTCGACAACGTCGAGTACACCTCCGAATTCTTCACCCCACGCCTAACCACCGTCGAGCTGCCTCACCAACGCATGAGCTCCGAGGCCGTACGACAACTCGTCCACCTCATAGAGAACCCCCGCTGCGAACCGCACCGCCTCAAAGTTCCCTGTCCGCTCATCCACCGCGACTCCGTCCGCTTTCACCACGACTGACACCACCCGCTTCGAAAGGTAAGAACGATGACGTTCACACGACGCCAGACCCTCGGTGCCCTCGGCACCGCCGCCGCTCTCCCCGCGATGACCATGGGCTTGTCCGCCTGCGGGTCTTCCGCAGAGGGGGACGGCACGTCTCTCAAGATTCTCCAGTACGAGGACCCCACCTCCGCCCAGGGACAGGGCTGGAAGCGCGCCCTGGAGATCTTCAAGGAGAAGCACCCCGACGTCGCCGTCGACTTCCAGCAGACCAGCTTCGATGCCGTCCGCCAGAACGCCAAGATCACCCTGTCGGGCAACGAGGTCCCCGACGTTATCGAGTTCAACAAGGGCAACGCAGACGGCGGCCAGCTCGCCGCGCAGGGCCTACTCACCGACCTCACCGAAACCGTGACCGCACGCGGATGGGACGCCAAGGTCAGCGATTCGATGAGCTCCTTCGCCCTGTACGAGGACGGCATGGCCGGCTCAGGCTCCTGGTTCGGGATCCCGAACATCGGCGAGTACGTCACGCTGTTCTACAACCAGGACCTCTTCGACCAGCACGGCATCTCCCCTGACATCAGCGACCTCGAAGGCCTCGAAGCAGCGATGGACACCCTGCTGGTCGCGGGCGTCACCCCCATCGCAAGTTCCGCTGCCACCAGCCAGGGCTTCAACCAGATGTGGATCTGGTACTCCCTCGTCTCCGCGATCGCCACCCGCGACGAAATCGACGACTTCATGTTCGTGAAGGGCCCTGTCGACTTCTCCGCCAGCCCTTGGGCAGAAGGAACGGAGCGCTTCCAGTCCTGGATCGACCGAGGATACGTGGGTACCGATATCGCAGGTCTGAACTTCGAGCAGGCCACCGTCAACTTCCTCAGCGGCAACGCCGCAATGGTGGTGTGGAACCACGGTGTCTTCCACCGTGCCGTGGCTGAGGCCGATTTCAACTGGGGCTGGATGACGTTCCCCGGCGCGAACCTCGTCATGGGCTCTTCCGGGCACCTCTGGGGCGTTCCGGAGCGCGCCAAGAACAAGGAACTCGCCTATGAGTTCATCGACATCACGCTGTCCGAAGAGGTGCAGAACCTCATCGGAGAGCTCGGTGGGCTGCCCATCGCAGCTGACCCCGCAGTCATCACCGATGAGCGCACCCGCGACTACACCGAAAGGTTCGTGCAGCTGATGGACGACAACGCGCTGTCGTACTACCCGGACTACCCGGTCATCGGCTTCCTCGACTTCATCCAGGAGCATATGCAGGCCATGTCCAATGGCAACGAGACCGCACAGGAGTACCTCGATGCGCTGCAGTCCTTCTACGACGAAGGCACCCAGCAGTGACAGCATCCACGCACCTCACCACCCGCCCCGTGCCGCGACCGAAGACCGGTCCCCGCCGCGCATCCGGTCACCGCGAGACTTACTGGCCCTACCTTCTGCCCATGGCGATCGGGTTCGTCGTCATCGTGCTCGTCCCGCTCGGCGCGAACGTCGCGATCAGTCTGTTCGACTGGCGAGGCGGCGCCGCCGACATGGAATGGGTAGGCCTGGGCAACTACGCCGAACTGCTCCAGGACGAGAACTTCTGGATGTCGTTCAAGAACTCGTTGCTCATGATCGTCGCGATCGTCGTGGCCCCCACCATCCTCGGCCTGATCATCGCTTCGCTCCTGTTCAACCTGATCGCGCCCCGCTACGGAAGCCGGATCGCGAGCTTCCTGCGCGGTAGCTTCTACCTTCCCCAGATTCTCCCGATCGCAGTTGCCGGCTTCATCTGGAGCTGGGTCATGAACACCGACGCCGGCGCGGTCAACTCGTTCCTCAAGACGCTCGGCATCGCAAATCCGCCCGACTGGCTCGGAGACCCGGAGATCGCGATCGTCACCGTCATGCTCATGATGGTGTGGCTGCAGATCGGATACCCGCTGGTCATCTTCATGGCAGCGCTCGGCCGCGTAGACCCCTCGCTGTATGAAGCGGCGGATCTGGACGGCGCCTCCTGGTTCCAGCAACTACGGCGCATCACCATTCCCGAGATCCGGCCAGAGATCTTCATCGTGTCGCTCACCGCGACCGTTGCGGCGCTGAAGGTCTTCGCACCGATCCTGATCCTCACCGGGGGTGGCCCCGAGGGATCGACCGTCGTCCCGTCCTACTACGCCTACCGGAACTTCTTCGAGCTCTCGCAAGTCGGCTACGGCTCCGCGATCGCCACGGTCATGGCCGCTGTGATCCTCGTCGTCGCGCTGGTGATGCTCTGGTTCCAGAGGAGGACCGAGAATGCCTGACACACTCACCACCGCGCGGAACATCCCGGTGGGCTCACGGCCGCCCCGCAAACGCGGAGTGAACATCCGTCTCCGCCCGGCCTCTCTTCTGACGCTCGTGCTGTCCTGTGTCGGTGCTCTGGTTGTCCTCGCTCCGTTCCTGCTGGTACTGCTGAACGCCTTCAAGAGCCCTGCGGACTACTCCACCAACGGCCCTTTGGCATGGCCCGAGCGCCTGGACCTCGGTCCAGTGCGCAGCTACCTCGAGATCATCGACTTCCCCCGGGCGCTGACGAACTCCATCGTCATCTCCGTGCTGGTAGCCGTCATCGGTGTGCTGTTCTCGGTGCTCGCGGCGTACGCCATCGGCGTCGGCCGCGTCCGAATGCGCACGGGCATCCTTGCCATCTTGCTGCTGGCGACGATGATCCCGCAGGAAGCACTGGTCTACCCGCTGTTCTACATCGCCCAGGCGACAGGGACGCTGAACACCATCTGGTCAGTGACCATCATCTTCATCGTCCTGCAAGGAGCGTTCGGCACGTACCTCCTCTCCGGTGTGCTCGGCACCTTCCCGAAGGAGCTTCTCGAAGCAGCCCGTATGGACGGTGCTGGGCGTTGGCGCATCCTGTGGACCGTGGTCGTGCCTGTCATCCGGCCGACCTTGTCGGTCCTCATGGTCTTCTTCTTCATCTGGACGTGGAACGAGTTCTACATCCCAGTAGTCCTGCTCAACGACCAGAGCGCACAGACGATCCCCATCGCCCTGGCCACCCTGCGCGGCCAGCACACCGTGGACATGACGGTCGTCAACGCCGGCTCGTTCCTGTCCCTGATCCCCACCATCCTCTTCTTCCTCATCTTCCAGAGGACCCTGAGCAACGGCGTCACTGCCGGAGCCGTGAAGTAACCAAGGAGTCTCGTTGTTCGACATCTTTACCCCCTCCCGCATGAAGCGCGGCATCACGAGCCACACCTTCAACGCCGAGAACCCCGAGGGGCGAAAGGGAGCCGCGGCGCAGGCAGCCTCCCGCCTCGGTACCGGGCGAAAAGGATCGCCCGCAGTCGATCTACAGCCGGGACAGGAGCTGGTCCTCGCCGATGTCGAGGGCCCGGGGATCATCCGTCACCTGTGGATCACATGCAACGCAATCACCGAGGCGAACCCCTTCGTCTATCGCAACCTGGTACTGAAGATGTACTGGGACGAAGCGACCGAACCCTCGGTCGTTGCACCGCTCGGAGACTTCTTCTGCTGCGGTGGCGCCGTCTCCAGCAGGGTCGAGTCGCTGCCGATCGTCGTCGCTCCGAACTCGGGATTCAACGCGTTCATCGCCATGCCGTTCCGGACCAGGGCTCGCATCGTCATCGAGAGTCAGCACCCCGACACAGTCAAGGGCTTCTTCTACCAAGTCGACTGCACCACCGGAGACGAGCTCAGCGAAGACATGGGCTACTTCCACGCCCAGTGGCGACGCTCCAACGGCGACGTCGGCAAAGGCAACGACCACGTCGTTCTCGACACCGTGCGGGGACGCGGCGTGTACCTGGGCTCGTTCTTCTCCGTCACCTCCCTCGAGCGGTACTGGTGGGGAGAGGGGGAGATCAAATTCTTCACAGATGGCGACCAACAGTGGCCCTCGCTGACCAGCACCGGCCTGGAGGACTACGTCGGCGGCTCGTGGGCCTTCCAGGACGGTCTCCAAAAGGATCCCGAGCCAGTGCCCGGCACATACTCCAGCCACTCCTTCGGTTTCACGCGTGTCGCCACGAAGGAGACCACCAAGTTCTCAAACTACGAGCGGGCCATGCCGCCGCAGTTCGACATGTACCGCTGGCACATGCTCGACCCGATCCACTTCGCCGATGACCTGCGCGTCACTCAGCAGATGATCGGCGATTGGGACAACGGGCTCTTCGAGCGCAACGACGACATCGCCAGCGTCGCCTACTGGTACCTCGATCACCCGACTGGTGTCGACGGGCAGATCGGCACTGCCAAGGACCGCAGACCACGCTGACCGGCCGTGGGCCAGCGGCTGCTATCAGCCCTGGCCCCCGGTCACCGCGGTAAGCCCATCGCACGGGCAGTGCTGCACCTCCGCGAAGCCCCGAACTCCCAGGGAACATCGGCGCGACGCACCGGAAAGGTCTCCTTTGAAACACGCTAAGGCACACGCGAGAACGCCCACCATCGGGGGAACGTGACATCGACGTCGGCCACGAACGCCCTCAGACCCGGCGGAGCCTGTGCTTCGTGCGGTTCTCCCGGCGCTGACGACGCAGCTCCCGCGCCCAGTGCGGGTACATCCCCTCCGGCAGCGGGATTGCCGAGATCTGCGTGATGAGCAGTGCGAGGAACAACGGGATCGACAGCAGGGCCGCCGGGATCCGGAGGAGACCGTCGGCGACGGGGAGAGCCGCCAGGGCGAAGCACAGGCAGAGGCCCGCGACGGCGGGCCAGCCCAGCACCGTCATGCGCTCTTGGGACGTGCGAGGGAACATCCCGTCCCCCATCCAGCGTCGCGCTGTCGCGCTGCGGCCGAGCCTCCGCCAGATCACGTGCACGACGATCCCCAGCGCGATCATCACGGCAGCGAGAGCGAGCAGCAGGTAAGGGATCACCCCAGCAGTCTGCCAGCCGCCCGGAGAGGGTCCGCGATCGCGGACGCGATGCGGATGGAGAGTCCTCCCCATTGCCGATGTCGGGCACGGGCAGAATGCCGGGGGTGATCACGACGAGATGCGGAGGAACGAGCACGTGGGCTTCCACGGGATGGACACGGCGGAGACCGAGGCCTTCGGTGAGCTGCTGGGCGCCTCCCGGGAGAAGATCTCGTCACGGAACGACGAGCTCGCCGGGGTCATCGCCGGGCTCGACGGCTTCTGACGCGGCCCGGATGCCTCGGCCTTCTTCTCCACCTGGGAGTCCCGCCCTTCGACGATCACGACGGCGGCCCACAGGGCGAGCGATCGGAGGAGTCGGATACCGTTCGACTCCCGAGGCTCGCAGCCAGTGCGCGCGCAGCGACATCGCGTCGGCCAGCAGCTCCTGAGCCCCACGGCCACCGCGCCACCGACACGAAGAGGACACGTCATGCGATTCGCGCTCCTGGGCACCGGTCGGATCAGCGGATGGTTCGCCAGGACCTGCCACGACTCCGGCATCGCCGAGCCCGCGATCGTGTACTCGCGCTCGCAGGAGCGGGGCGAGGAGTTCGCGCGTTCCCACGACATCGCCGCCTGGAGCGATGACCTCGACGCGATCCTCGCGGATCCGGAGATCGACGCCGTCTATGTCGCGAGCCCCATCCCCGCGCACGCCGCCCAGGTGCGCCAGGCGCTCGCGGCCGGCAAGCACGTGCTGTGCGAGAAGTCGCTCGCGGTGGACCTGGCCGAGGCGGAGGAGCTGGTCGAGGCGGCGAAGAAGGCGGACCGCGTCCTGCTCGAAGCAGTGCGCCACATCCACGACTCGGCGATGGAGACCATCCGTGCTCACCTGCCGGAGCTCGGCCGGACCTGGAGCGCCTCTTTCGAGATGATCCAGTACTCCAGCCGCTACGACGCCTTCCGCTCCGGCACGGTCCTGAACGCCTTCAACCCGGAGCTCGGCATCTCTGCCCTCGCGGACGTGGGCATCTACCCGCTGCACGCGGCCGTTCAGCTGTTCGGCGCCCCCCGCCGCACCGCCGCGATGACGCTCAGCCTTCCCAACGACTTCCAGGCCAGCGCCGCTGTGCTGCTGGACTGCACCAGCACCGTCGTGACCTGCCGCTACTCGAAGGTCACGCACGGTGTCACCCCCAGTGTGATCGAGGGCGAGGACGCGACGATGACCATCGACAAGATCGCTGAGCCCTCCGAGATCGTCCTCCACTACCGCGACGGCCGCACCCGCACCCTCATGTCCGTCCCGGCGCGGCGCCCCGGCGACACCATGACCGGCGAGCTGGAGGTCTTCGCACAGCTCGTCGAGGCGCACGACGTCGACCACCGCTTCCACGCGCAGACCCTCGCGGTGCAGGCGATCGTCGACGAGATCACCGCACAGGCCGGAGAGAGCGCCCCGCCCGTGCGCTGACCTATGCGATCACGGGGTCAGGGCCCGGCCCTCGACGCTCCCCGAGGGCTCCTGCCACGCGGGCGCGCGATGCTATCCCCGTCGGCCTCCGAGGTCGATGGGCACCTCTCCCCATGCCCCGAAGGTTGTGACCCGCGTCGCGCCGTGCCTAGGTTCGAGGGTGCCGACGTGGGGGAACGATCCGGCGACGGCGCCGTCCGACGCACCCGAGATCCTTGAGGGGACGAAGAACGATGACCACCACCAAGCTCACGCACCGGCTGGCCGGCGGGGCCGCGGCCTCGGCGCTCGCCGTCGCGGGCATGGCCGTGCTCGCCCAGCCCGCGCAGGCTGCCGCACCCGGCACCACCACCGACCAGCTCACCATCCGCTCCGGCACCAGCACGGGCTCCGCCGCTCTCGGCACGATCCCCGCCGGCACCACCCTCGACCTCGAGTGCCAGACCGCGGGGGAGGCCGTGCAGGGCACCTACGCCAGCGAGTACTGGGCGAAGGTCAGCTACGACGGCGTGGACGGCTACGTCTCCCGCGCCTACGTGACCGTCCCCGACGCCGCCGGCCTCGGCGAGTGCGGCGGCGGGGACCCCGCCCCCGAGGATCCGGACCTGTCCGCCGACCGCCAAGAGGTGCTCGACCGCGGCCAGACCTGGGTGGACCGCAACGTGCCCTACTCCATGGAGGCGTACACGAACGGTCCCGACGGCCGTCAGTACCGCACCGACTGCTCCGGCTTCGTCTCGATGGCGTACGGCCTGGACACCAGCTACTCCACGGTGACGCTCACCGAGCACTTCACCGAGATCTCGAAGGACGACCTGCAGCCGGGCGACATCATCGGCAATCTCGGCCCGGGCTCCGGCGGCGCCGCCGGACACGTCGTCATCTTCACCGGATGGACCGACGACTCCAAGACCTCCTTCACCGTCATCGAGCAGGCCGGCGGCGTCGGCGGCGTGGCGCGCACCCACACCTGGGGCACCGACTTCTGGAACCAGAACGCCTACCGGTACAACGGCTTCTGAGCCCCGCCCCTCCGGCTAGGCTCGCGAGCGGGGGAGTGCAGCAGCACTCGCACGCACCACGCACGTGAGAGGGGCACGCATGTCGCAGCCGAACCAGCCCGACGACGGTCGGGGGAACGGGGCCGGCCACGGACAGGGAGGCACGGGGCAGGACGGGGGAGGGTACGGCTACGGCATGACCACGCCCGGAGCCGCACCGCCGCCCGGGTCTGCCCCGTCACCCGGTCCCGCCCCGTCGGCCGGTCCCTCCCCGTGGGCGGGGCAGGGCCCGACGGCGGGTCCGGAACCCTCGACGGCGCCGCTGCGGAAGGTCGGGATCGGCACCCCGGTGCCCAGCCTCGTCACCGGCGCGCTCGCCTATCTCGTCGCCCTCCTCGCGGCGCTGGTCGTGATCGTCTCGGCGGTTCTCGCCGTGCTCACCGCCGACACGGGCGCGAGCACGGACCCGACCGGCGTCGTGGGCGCCCCGGCGACCGACGACGCCGGATTCGCGGGGATCATCGGCCTGCTCGGGATCCCGTTCCAGCTGGTCGCCCTCGCGAGCTTCGGCTCCTACGACGCGGAGCTGCAGATGGGCTTCCTGGGGAGCCTCTCCCTGAGCTGGCGCGGCCTGCCGCTGCTGATCACCGCGGCGATGACCGTCTTCGCCTTCCTCGCCGCGCGCACCGCCCAGCGGCGGTGGAGCTCCAACGGGCCGCTCGGCGCGGCTCTGTGGTCCGGCCTCTCCGGTCTCGGCGTCGCCCTGGTCGCGCTGCTGGTCACGCGCCTGACCGCGTTCTCGATCGAGGACCCCGCGAACGGCCTGTCCCTCTCGATGCACGCCGCCGGGGCCGACATGTTCTTCGGCACCTGGGCGCTGATCACGCTGCCGCTCCTGCTCGGCCATCTCGCGGGGATGCGCAAGCCCGACTGGTGGCCGCTGGTCGCCGACCTCGCCGCCGCGCCCCGCCTCGTGCTCGTCCACGCCCTCGCCTTCGCCGTGCCCGTCGGCCTCCTCGCCGTCGCGGCCGGGGCGATCGTGCAGATCGTCGACGGGGAGGGACGCTCCGTGCTCGGCGCGCTGCTGGCGCTGCCGCTGTGGGGGCCGACCGCTCTCGCGCTCCTCCCGGGACTCGGAATGCTGGTCGTACCGGTGCGCGCCTCCGCCCGGGGAGACGTGGGCGATCTCGGGCTGGGGAGCGGCATCACGCCGCAGAGCGGCACGCAGAACCTGTGGTTCGTCGACCTGCCCTGGTACGTGTGGCTGCCGATGGTGCTGATCGCCCTGCTCGTGCCGCTGCTGATCGCGCTGCTGTGGCACCGGGACCGGGAGATCCCGGCCGGGAACGTGATCGCGCAGGTCACCTCCTGGGCGGCGCTGCCACTCGCCTACACCTTCTGCTCGCTGGTGCTTCTCGCCCTCGTGCACGTGCGGGTGGACGCCGAGATGGGATTCCTCGGCGCGATGGGTGTCTCGATGTCGCTGGCCGCCTGGATGCCGGTGGTCGCGTTCCTCCTCGGCCTCGCCGTCGAGGTGATCGCGCGCTTCGGCGCTCCCTTCGTGGACCGCTTCGTCCCCGACCCGCTCGTGAACTGGTTCCGCCGCTCGGCACGGGCGCGTCGCGCCGGATCGGCCGCCCCGGCCGCGCCCGTCGGGGAAGATGGACGGTCGTGGACGACGTCGAGCGCAGAGCCCCGCACCGGGGACGGGAGGAACCAGGGATGACAGGCCAGGGCCAGGGACAGCAGGGCGAGGCGAGCCCGGAGGCGATCGGCGAGGACCGCGCCGCCGGCTCCGAGGCGTACTTCGTCCCCATCGGCCCCGACACCTACCTGCCCAGCGAGCACGCGGGCGGCGCGTGGAGCGACGACGAGCTGCACATCAGCCCCGTCGGCGCTCTGCTGGTGGAGCATCTCGAGCGCTGGCGGGCCCAGCACGCCGACCCCGACAAGGTGCTCGGACGGATCTCCATCGACATCCTCGGCCAGCTCCGCCGCGGGCCGATCGAGCTGTCCACCCGCATGCTCCGCCCCGGCCGCACCATCGAGCTGCTCGAGACCACCGCCGTGATCGCCGGGCGCGAGACGCTCCGTGCCCGCAGCTGGGTGATGTCCGCGCAGGAGACCGCCGAGGTCGCCGGGACCGAGCTGCCGCTGCTGCCCGGACCCGAGGGACTGCCCGAGCGGAGCATGGCGGAGGACTGGACCGGCGGCTTCATCCACAGCATCAGCCTGCGCGACGCCGAGCCGAAGCGGCCCGGACGCGGCCGCAGCTGGCTGCGCGCCGAGCATCCCCTGATCGACGGTGAGGAGGCCGGCGAGCTCGCCACCTTCCTCATCCCCGTCGACGCCTCCAACGGCATCGCGGTGCGCGAGAAGCCGCGCGAATGGATGTTCCCGAACCTCGACCTCACCATCCACCTGATGCGCCGGCCGACGGGCCGCTGGCTGGGCCTGGACACCACCGTCTCCTTCGGCCCCACCGGACAGGGCCTGACCAGCTCGGTCCTGCACGACCAGGAGGGACCGCTCGGCTCGGTGCAGCAGACGCTCACCGTCCGCCCCATCCCTCGCCAGGCCTGACGAGTCACCTGCCGATGGCAGGTTCTGCGGGATCATCGACGCGAGTGCGCCGCTCCTGCGGCTCGACCGCTGCTCCGGGCCGACGCCCGCTCCCGCATACCCTGACTGCCATGCCGCACCTGCTCTGCCTCGACCTGGGGACCTCCGCCGCGAAGGCCGCGCTCCTGGACCTGGACGGCACCGTCCATCGCCGGGCGGAGGCCCCGTACCCCACCCGCCACGCGGCCGACGGGACCGCGGAGCAGGACCCCCGCGAATGGGAGCGCGCCGCCCGCGCGGTGATCGTCGAGCTGCTCGAGGCGGCGCCCGCCGCGAAGGCGTGGGTTGATGGCGCGGCGCCGGCGCCCGTGCCGGACACGGCGCCCGACGGCGAGGTGGCGGCGCTCGTGCTCACCGGGCAGATGCAGGACCTCGTCGCCGTCCCGCGCTCGGGTGCCGCGAGCATCGCGATCCTCTACTCCGACACCCGCGCGGGCGCCGAGGCGGCGGAGCTGCGCGCCGCGCTCGCCGCGGACGGCGTCTCCTGGGACTCGCTGACCGGCAACCTGCAAGACGCGACCAGCTGCGCCGCGATGCATCTGCGCCTGCTCCGCACGGCCCCGGAACAGCTCGCGGACCTGCAGGGCGTCGTGTTCGGCCCGGCCGGATATCTCGTGGTGCGGATGGGGCTCGGGCTCTGGTGCGATCCGACGACCGCCGCGACGACGGGACTGCTCGAGGCCCGCACCCGCGACTGGTCGCCCGCTGTCGCCCGCGCCGCCGGGCTCGATCCGGCTCTGCTGCCCGCGCTGACCGCTGCGGCAGGTCAGGTCGTGGGACACGCCGGCACGGAGGCGACGGCGCTGCTGGGCGTGCCGGACGGGCTGCCCGTCGTGCTCGCCCCGGGAGATGCGGGCGCCACGACCAGTGGGATCGTCGGCCTCGCGCCGGGCGACGCCTACATCTACCTCGGGACCAGCGGATGGCTCGCCTCAGTGCTGCCCGGGACCCGGACGTCGCCGACGGGGGCACAGGACGCCGGCGAGGGGTCAGCCGGTGATGAACCCGCCGGCGTCTCGCACCACCTCGCTCTCGGAGCGTCGTCGGCGACCGCCGAGCCCCGGATTCTGCGGCTCTCCGCGCTGCTCTCCGCCGGCGCCGCCGCGGACTGGGCCCGGCAGGCTGTCCTCGACGGCGCGGACCCGGCCCGGGCCGATCAGCTGCTCGAGGCGCGGGAGCAGGAGCGCGGCCGCGGTCCGAGCGGGCTGCTCGCCCTGCCCTCGATCGTGGGGGAGCGGTTCCCGGTCCGGGACGCGAGCCTGCGCGGCGCCGTGGTGGGGATCGACGCGGGGACCCGGGGCATCGATCTGTACGCCGCGATGCTCGAGGGCGTGGCGCACGGACTCGCCCACGGGCTCGAGCACGCAGATGGCACCTCTCCTCGTCCGCTGCCCGTGACCGGGGGCGGCGCCGCCTCCGCGCCCTGGCTGCGGATTCTCGCCGACGTCACCGGCCGACCCGTGCGCACCGTCGACGGGACCGACGCCGCACTGCTCGGCTGCGCCCTCGTCGCCGCGGAGGCGCTCGGCCTGGACCACGCCCTGGTCCCGCCGGGCGCCCGACAGGAGGCGGCGACGATCGACCCCGACCCGTCGGCCGCAGCGCAGCATGCTGCGCTGCGGCCTGCTCACCGGGCCCTGTACGACGCGGCCGCGCGGGTGCAGCGGCTCCGCTGAGACGAGGCGGGCAAGCGGAGGCGGAGGAGGCGCCGGCACGCGGGTGCAACGTCGCCGCAGCCGACGAGGGGAGCGCGGGAGAGGGGAAGTCGGCGTAGACGCGCCGGAGTGCAGGAGGAGCGGAACCATCCGCGACAGGCGAGCTGCGTCAGTCGAGGCAGAACTCGTCGCCCTCCGGGTCGGTCATCGCGATGAAGCCGCCGCTCATCGGCGGTTTGGGCTCGTGGCGCCGTTTTCGCGTCGCACCGAGCCGGAGGAGTCGCTCGCACTCCGCCTCGAGCGCCGCCATCCTCGCCTCGCCCTCGAGACCGGGCGCGGCTCGCACATCGAGGTGGACGCGATTCTTGGCGTGAGCCGAAGCGGAATCGAGCGCGGTGCCGCTCAGCCCGCCTGCGCGGCCTCGTTCGCTAGGGCGAACTCCTCGTCGGTGACCGGTTCGAGCCAGGTGACCGTCTCGCCGTCCTCGTCAGCCTCCTGCGCGGCGATGTGCGCCATCCGCGTCCCGGCCATCGCGCCGTGCCAGTGCTCCTCGAGCGGCGGGATCCAGACGGTGCGACCGGTCTCGAGAGTCTGCACATCCCCCGCCCGCGTCACCACCAGGCCCACACCTGCGGTGCCGTACAGGGTCTGGCCGCGCGGGTGGGTGTGCCAGTGGGTGCGGGCGCCGGGCGCGAAGTGGACGTGGGCCATCGCGAGGAGGGACCCCTCCATCGGTCCGCGCAGCGCCTCGTGGAGCACGGAGCCGGTGAAGGCGTCGGCCGGCGCCTGGGCGGACTGGGGAACGGGGAGCTTCTGCATCGATGCCTCCTCGGCGAGCGGTGGTCCCCATGAGATACCGGACGAGTGCGCAGGGGCAAGGGTGTGGACGGACGGGCGGTCCAGGAAACGGATCGTTCCTCCACAGGGAATTCTGGAGGGAATTGCTGATTCCCGGTGATGTGGAGGAGTGGTCGGTGCGGGAGGCGGGGTGCCAGTGGACGCGATGCGCACTCAAGCGTGCAGTTCATAGGCGTTTTAGGTGTGTCGGAGTCGACGTGTCGCGGGGTCTTCTCCCGGTGTCGGGAGAATCGTGCTTCGACGCTGTCCACAATTTCCGTCGAGGATTTCATCTGTCAGGGGTGTGCGGGAGGATGGGGCCATGACAGCGACGACGCCCCCGCAGCCCGCCCCGGAGCAGCACGCTCCGGAGCAGGTGCTCGCCGCGCTGCATGCGGGCGGCCCGTCCGCACTCGCAGAGATGCTCGGGGACGTCGACCACCTGCTCACCTCCCTTGCGATCGACCCGCAGGAGATGTTCGAGGTCGGCGCTCGGCCTCGCCACGAGATCAAGAACCTGCTGGACATGATCCATGGCGCGCTCAGCTCCCTCGCGGCGCTCGAGGCCCGCACCCTCGTCGCCTTCGCCGAGGCGCACCTCCGCGACCGGATCGACGTGGCACGGGACGACGTCGCCCATGAGGACGACGTCCTCCCGCCGCTCGAGCAGCTCATCCGCCAGTCCGATCGACGAGCCTCGGCCGACATCACCCTCGCGACCCACCGCTCGCCCGCCACCGCGAGCTCGAGCCTGGCCGCCGCCCGCCGACTCGTCGGCTCCATGCCGCGTATGCTCTCCGCTCTCGGCCGCGGTGCGATCACACCTGCCGTCGCGTATGCCACGGCCACCACCTCCGCCCCGCTGACCGACCAGCAGCGCCGCGACGTGGACCAGGTGCTCCACGAGCGCCTGCCCGAGATGGAGGGCGCCGGCGTCAAGGCCTGGCGAGGAGCCGTCGGAGCCGCCGTCGGCGAGCTCGACCCCGACGGAGCCGCGCACCGGCACCGGATCGCCCGCCGCTCCCGCCACGTCACCCTCACCCCGGGCGAGCACGGCATGGCGACCCTCAGCGCCCACCTTCCCGCCCTCGACGCGAAGCGCGTCCACAAGCGGCTCTCCCTCGAGGCCGAGCGACGCAGGGCCGAGGGCGACCGAGAAGGCCACGGCGCGCTCATGGCCGATGCGCTGGTCGGGACCCTGCTCGGCAGGGACAGCGGACTCGAGCTCGAGACCCTCGACGTCGGCGTGATCATCACCGACCGGGCCCTGCTCGTTCCCGAGCACGGCGACGCGGCGTACATCGAGGGATACGGTCCGGTGCCCGCCGAAGCCCTGCGCGCCGAGCTGCGCGCAGCCCTCGCCGCACCGGAGGACCCAGCCTGCGACCGCTACGGCCCTGACGGGCCGTCGATCAGGGCTGTGCTGCGGAAGCTGTTCCAGCACCCCACGCGCGGGGAGATCGTCGCCGTCGAGTCGAGAGCCCGCGAGTTCCCGCGGGCCCTGAAGCGCTTCCTGCATCTGCGAGACGGTCGCTGCCGCGCCCCGTACTGCGACGCCCACGTGCGCCAGTACGACCACATCACCCCGCACAGCCGCGGCGGTGCGACCAGCCTCGACAACGGCCAGGGGCTGTGCGGGCACGACAACCTCGGCAAGGAGGACGGCTACGCGACCGTCGAGCGCCGAGGCGACCAGGCCGCCGACGGCCACCAGGTGGAGTGGACGGGCCACAGCGGGGCGAGCGTCGTCCGACGGGCCCAGCGCCTCGGGCCGACCGCCTTCGTGGTGATGCCCGACGACTCGGTGGCACCGGATACGACGACGGGGACGACGGAAGCCGTAGGAGACTCCGACGGCGAGCAGCTCGAGACCAGCGGGGCCGCCGACGGGGAAGGGCTCGAGATCCGCGGGACCACCGACTCGGAGGCCTGCACCATGACCCGCCCGATGAGCGCTCAGGTGCTCACTCGCACGATCCCGACCCGCCCCGTGCGGTCAGCGGGGCCCTCTGGTCAGAAGAGTCCGCAAGCACTTGCGCCCGGCAGGATCCGTCACGACGAGGGGCGATCCGGGAGGTCATCCACGGGATCGCCCCTCGCCTCGAGAGTTCGCCGGGCTCAGCGCGCTGCGCGCCGCAGCCAGGCGGTCGTCGCGCCCGGCAGCAGGATCTCGTCGTCCACGCCGCCCTCGAGCGGGCTCGAGGCGATCAGCACCTCACCCTCCGGCAGCGCGACGGGCGCTTCGCCGAAGTTCGTCACCGACAGCCAGCCGCCCGGACGCTCGAAGGCCAGCACCTCCCCGGTCGAGAGAGTCTCGTCCCAGGTCAGCGACTCCTCGGACTGCAGCTCGCGGCGCAGGCGCAGCGCGGCCCGGTACATCTCGAGCGTCGAGCCGCGCACCCCGTCCTCGGCCTCCACCGAGAAGTCCGCGAACCATGCCGGCTGGGGGAGATGCGCCCCGCCCGTGCTGAAGCCGAAGGACGAGCCGCTGCGGGTCCACGGCAGCGGCACCCGGCAGCCGTCCCGGCCCAGACCGTCGAAGCCGCGGTCCTCGGCGGTGGTGCGCCAGAACGCGGGGTCCTGCCGCTGCTCGTCAGGGATCTCGGCGACCTCGTGCAGGCCCAGCTCCTCGCCCTGGTACAGGTACGCGCTGCCGGGCAGCGCGAGCTCGAACAGCGTCGCCGCCCGTGCCCGGCGTAGCCCCAGTGCACGGTCGATGCCGTCCTCGGGACCGCCCGCGAGCACCCACTCCGCGCCCTGCTTCACGTCCCGGCCGGCCCGCGGCGGCAGCCCGTACCGCGTCGCGTGGCGCACCCCGTCATGGTTCGAGAACACCCAGGTGGTGGAGGAGCCGGTGACCTCCGACTGCGCCAGGTTGTCGGTGACGATCTCCCGGAAGTGCGCGGCGTCGAAGTCCGCCTCCATCAGGTCGAAGTTGAACGCCTGGCCCAGCCCCTCGGGGCTCGCGTACTTCGCGCGGCGCTCCGCCGTCTCCACCCACGCCTCGGCCACCGCGATCCGCGGCGGATCGTAGCGGTCGAACAGCTCGCGCCACTCCGCATAGATCTCGTGCACGTCGTCCCGGTCCCACAGCGGGTGCGTGCCGTCCTTCGGCATCTGCTTCAGCTCCGCCTTCGAGGGCAGCACCTCCGACAGGTCCTTCGCCAGGCCGTGGGCGACGTCGATCCGGAACCCGTCCACCCCGCGGTCGGACCAGAACGCGAGGGTGCGCAGGAAGTCCTCGTGCACCTCCGGGTGCTTCCAGTTGAAGTCCGGCTGCTCGGTCGCGAAGGAGTGCAGGTACCACTGCCCGTCCGGCACCCGCGTCCACGCCGGGCCCGAGAAGATCGAGGTCCAGTCCGCCGGCGGCTCCTCGCCGTCCTTCCCCCGCCCGTCGCGGAAGATGTATCGCTCGCGGGCGTTGGAGCCCTTCGGCGAGGCGAGCGCCTCCTGGAACCACTCGTGACGGTCCGAGGAGTGGTTCGGGACCACGTCCACGATCAGACGGATCCCGACGCCGTGCAGCGCCGCGACCATCTCGTCGAACTCCTCGAGCGTCCCGATCCGCGGGTCCACGTCGCGGTAGTCGTCCACGTCGTATCCGCCGTCGGCCAGGGCCGAGGGGTAGAACGGGCTCAGCCACACCGCATCCACGCCGAGCTTCTGCAGGTACGGCACGCGGGAGATGATCCCGCGCAGGTCGCCGATACCGTCGCCGTTGCCGTCCGCGAAGGACCGAGGATAGATCTGGTAGACGGAGGCCTGACGCCACCAGTCGGCGTCGGCCTGCAGCGCGGCGGGAAGGGACTGGGGAGCAGCGGTCACGATGGGAGAACCTCCGGTCGATCGGGTGGGACGGTGAAGGGGCTGGGTCATTTGATCGCGCCCTGGGTGAGGCCCGACATCACCCAGCGCTGTGCGAACAGGTACACGATGATCGCGGGGGCCATTGCCATCAGGTACGACGCGAAGGCCACGTTGTAGTTGTTGCTGAACTGGGTCTGGAACATGTTCTGCAGCACCGGGACGGTCTGCAGCGCCGGGTCGGAGATGATCAACGAGGGCATCATGAAGTCGTTCCACGACTGGATGAAGGCGAAGATCCCCACCGTCGCGCACATCGGGCCGAGCAGCGGCAGGATCAGACGCCAGAACACCCGCCAGGTGCCGGCGCCGTCCATCCGCATCGACTCCTCGAGCTCGAGCGGGATGGTGCGCAGGAACGCGGTGAACAGCAGCGTGTTGAACGCCATCGCGAAGGCGATGTGCAGGATCGCCACGCCCAGGGGGTTGTCCAGCCCGAGCAGGCCGGTGAGCTGGATCTGCGGCAGCGCCACCACCGGGAACGGGATGAACATCGCCGCCAGCAGGTAGAAGAACGACCAGCGGAACAGCCGACGGTCCCAGTTGCGCACGATCGCGTACGCCGCGAGGGAGGAGATCACGATCTCCCCGGCCACCGCGACCACGGTGATGAACAGCGAGATCGCGAAGGCGCGCGGGAAGTTCGTCAGGCTCCACGCCTCCGCGAAGCTCGACAGGGTCAGCGGCGAGGGGAGGCTGAACGCATTGCCGTCGACCGCCTGCTCGGTGGTCTTCAGCGACATGTTCACGGTGACGAACAGCGGCACGAGCACCGTGAGCGCGCCGAGCATCAGCAGCGCGGTCGTGGTGACGTTCACGCGGTCCCGGCCCACCCGACCGCGACCGCGACGACGCGGGGCCGGGGAGGTCGAGCTCGAGCCCGCGGACGGGGCAGGGGCGAGGGGTGCGGCGGTCGACATGCTCAGAGCACCGTCCTTCCACGGGTGAGGCGGAGCTGGAGGCCCGCGAGCGCGATCGAGATCAGGAAGAACACCATGGCGTTGGCCATCTGGTAGGCGTAGTCCCCGCCCTCGAAGCCGCGGAAGATCGACATCGCGACCGAGCGGGTGGCCACGCCCGGCCCGCCGTCGGTGAGGCCGACGATGATGTCGTAGGCGTTGAGGTAGTTCTTGAAGCCGAGGATCGTGTTGATGACGACGAAGCCGGAGACCATCGGCAGCGTGATGTGCCACAGGCTCTGCCGTCCCGTCGCACCGTCGATCGAGGCCGCCTCGTACACGTCGGCAGGGATCGTGACGAGCCCGGCGATGTAGATCAACATCGTCGCCGGGATGGACTGCCAGGCCGTCACGATGACGATCGCGACCCATGCCCAGTCTTCGTTCGCCAGGATCGAGACCGACAGCGCCTCGGAGCTGAGCGCCTCGCCGAGCATCGGCACGGTGTTCGCGAACAGGTACTGGAACACGAACGCGATGACGATCCCGGAGATCACCATCGGGATCACGTAGATCGTGCGCAGCGCCGCGGTGAAGCGGATCCGGGAGGTCAGCCCGAGCGCCAGCAGGAACGCCAGCGCGTTCACGAGCACGACGGTGACCAGCGCGAACCCGAGGGTGAACAGGTAGGAGTCCAGGATCCCCTGGTCGCGGAACATCGCGATGTAGTTCCGCAGCCCGATGACGTCCCAGTCCCCGAACCCGATCGAGCTCGTGAAGCTGTAGGCGAAGCCGAGCACGGCCGGGAGCGTCACCGCGAGGGTGAACAGCGCCAGCGCCGGCAGGAGGAACAGGTGGTAGAGGGGGTCGGTGCGGCGTCGCGAGGGGCGCGAGACGGACGCGCGCCCGGTCGCCGGGGCGTCCGGGGCCGGGCCGTCCGCGGTCCCGTCCTCGCGCGTCGGTGTCGTCGTCGACATCGGTGCTCCTTGTCGTGGGGTCATCATGCGCTCACTCCCGGAAGGCCAGGCGGGCCCAGTCGGCGTCCATGCGGGCCAGGACCGGCTCGGGGTCGGCGCCGCCCGCGATCGACTGGATGTAGTTCTCCGCCGGGATCGAGCGGGGGATGAACTGCGAGGCGCCCATGTAGAAGCGGCCCTCGTCGTAGTACCGCTGCATCTCGGCGATGCGGTCGTCGGTGACCGGCGGGGCGTCGGTCCTCGTGCCGAAGGCGAGGAACTCCGCGTTGTAGGGGTCCTGCACCTCGGGCCGCATCAGGAACTGCGCGAGCTCGCGCGCGCCCTCGGGGCTGCTGGCCGCCTCGGGCACCCACAGCGACAGGTCGATGTTCACGCGCACCTTGAGGTCGGCGGGGTCGTCGGTCATCGGCAGCGGGAAGGTGCCCAGTTCGACGTCCGTGCCGGCCTTCGCGATCTCGCCGAGCGCCCAGGGGCCCTGGAAGTACATCGCGCCCTTGCCCTGGGCGATCGCGGTGTTCCCGTCGCCGTAGCCGCGGTTGGCGGCATCGGGGTTCACGAACGCGAGCAGCTCGCCCATGCGCTGCATCGGCTCGAGCAGGGTGCGCTGGAAGGAGACCTCGGAGTCGGGGCCGACGTCCTCGCCGATCTCGTCCATCCGCCGGTAGAACTCCCGCACGTCCACGAGCCCGCCGACGGTGTAGTCGAACAGCCCCTGCGCCACCGTCCACGCGTCGAGGAAGGTCGCGTAGATCGGGGTGACGTCCGCGGCCTGCAGCGTCTCGCACACCGCGAGCAGCTCGTCCCAGGTGGTGGGGACCTCCAGGCCGTGCTCATCGAAGATCCGCCGGTTGTAGATCACCGAGGCGGCGGTGACCGAGTAGGGGAGCACGCTGGTGCGGCCCTCGTAGGTGGGATACCAGTTGGCGAGCTCAGCGACGTCCTCGCGGATCCGCCCCGCCTCGGGGAGGTCGGAGAGGTCCGAGAGCGCCCCGCGCTCCATGAAGCGTCCCATCTCGAGGTTGTAGTTCAGACAGCCGAGGTCCGGCGGGCTGTTGCGCACGAAGCTCGCCGAGAGGTTCGTGGCGATGTCGTGCTGGACCGAGAACCGGCTCTGCGCCTGCGAGAACTCCCTGGCGAGCTGCGAGAAGTAGGGGATGGCCTCGGGCTTGGACTGGTAGAGCGTCAGCTGCGAGCTGCCGCCGCCGGCACCGCAGGCGGAGAGGGCCGAGGCGGCGAGGGCGGCGGCCGCGCCGGCGAGCACGCCACGTCGCGAGGGCCGCGTCGGCGAGTGCCGCGCGTGCCGGCTGATCGGGGATGACACCATCGTCTCCTTGGAGGGGAGCGGAGTCGCCGCAGTGAGGCGACGATTGTTACGCTAGAGGTTATATTTACTACCTATCGAAAGTATGGAGGGGGTGGTCAGGACATGTCAACACCGCCGCGATCCGGGGAGCGGTCCCAGGTCGGAGAGGTGCGGTCCGCGGACCGCGGGGTCAGCTCGCCGCAGCTGATGCGTCGGGCGAACCGTCAGGCGCTCCTCCAGCACGCCCTCGGGACCGAGGCCTTCACCGCGGCCGACGCGATGGCCGCCACCGGGCTCACCCGCGCCACCGTGCTCGGCGTGTGCGCCGAGCTCGAGCAGGCGGGATGGCTCGAAGACGCCCCGGCGGAACGCGACGGTGCCGCCCCGCGAGGCCGACCCGCCCGCCGCTTCGCCCTGCGCGCGCAGGCGGCGATCCTGCTCGCCGTCGACGCCGGCGAGCACACCCTCGCCGCCCGTGCGGCGGACCTGCGCGGCCGCGAGCTGGCCGCAGAGCGCCTCGTGCTCGAGGACGCTCCGCTCGCCGGCGACGACCTCGAGGCCGGCGCCGCCGCGGCGGAACGACGCCTCGAGGCGCTGCGCGCGCTGCTGGACCGGGTGAGCACGCGGGCCGGCGCGGGAGGTCCGGTCGACGCGGCCGGCGCAGGGGGCTCCCACGACACGGCCGACGCGGTCGACGCTCCCGCCGCGGCCGGCACTGCCGACGGACGAGGCGCGGGTGGAGCGCCCCGCCTGCTCACCGTCGTCGGCGTGCCCGCCCCGGTCGATGCCGAGGGACGCTCGCCGAGCGGCGACGCCGGCTACTGGCCTGCCATGAACCCCGGCCTCGTCGACGCGCTCGACGGCCCCGTCCTCGTCGAGAACGACGCGAACCTCGCCGCGCTCGCCGAGCGCGCCCACCTGTCCCGCTCCGGCGCCGATGCGGACCACCTCGCCGCCCTGCTCATGGGCGAGCGCTTCGGCGCCGGGCTCGTCGTCGACGGACGGCTCCTGCGCGGGGCCGACGGCGGCGCGGGCGAGATGCGCTTCCTCGAGACCGTGCTCGGCGACCCTCGCGGGGCCGACGGCGTTGCCGCCCTCGCCCGGCGGTGGGCGCTCGAGGCGCTCGAGGCAGGGGAGACCTCCGTCGCGCTCTCGGCCCTGCCCTCCTCCGAGCTCGGTGCGAAGGACGTCTTCGCCGCCGCCCGCGACGGCGACGCGCTCGCCGGTGGGGTGCTCGAGCGCATCGGCGACCGCCTCGCCCGCATCGCCATGATCCTCTCGAGCCTGCTCGCCGTGGACACCGTCGTCGTCGCCGGTGCGATCGCCGAGGCCATCGACCCCGTCCTCGAGCATGCGCGCGAGGCGATGCCCCGGATCGGGGCGCCTCCCCTCCCGCAGCTGCGGGCCAGCTCCCTCGGCCGCGACGTCGTCGTGCGCGGGGCGCTGGAGCTCGCCCTGACCCGCCTGCACGAGGACCCGCTGGCCCTCCTGGCCGCGGACCCCGTCCAGGAGCCCCATCCACCGACCGAAGGGAACCGCACGTCATGACCGCAGCAGCACCGCAGGCCGAAGCACCGCAGGAGGGGGCGCGCCGACTCCGCGCCGGCGTGATCGGCCTGGGCTGGGCCGGCCAGCAGCACCTCGCCGCCTACGCCGCCGATCCGACCGTCGACCTCGTCGCCCTCTCCGCGATGGAGGAGCACCTGCTGGAGAGGTTCGGCGAGGAACACCAGGTGCCCGGCCGCTACCGGGACTGGCGGGAGATGCTCGCCGAGGCGGAGCTCGACGTCGTCTCGATCGCGACCCCGACGTTCCTCCACGCCGAGATGACGATCGCGGCGCTCGAGGCGGGCGTGCACGTGCTCACCGAGAAGCCGATGGCCCAGACCGGCGAGGCCGCCGCCTCGATGGTCGAGGCGGCCCGTCGCGCCGGGCGCGTGCTCGAGGTGTCCTTCAACCACCGCCGACGCGGCGACGTCACCGCGCTGAAGTCCGTGATCGACTCCGGCGTCCTGGGGAACATCTACTACGCCAAGACCGGCTGGATCCGCCGCCAGGGCATCCCCGGGCTCGGCACCTGGTTCACCAAGGCCGAGAGCGCCGGCGGCGGCGCGATGATGGACATCGGCATCCACATGCTCGACATGACCCTCCACCTCCTCGGCGAACCGTCCGTCACCGCCGCCTCCGCCATGACCCACGCGGAGTTCGGCCCCCGCGGCCGCGGCGGCTCCGGCTTCGGCGTCTCCCAGCTCGAGGACGGCGCCCCCTTCGAGGTCGAGGACCTCGCCACCGCCTTCCTGCGCCTGGACGGCGGTGCGACGATGCTGCTGGAGTCCAGCTGGGCGCAGTGGATCCCGGAGGATCTCTGCTACGTCACCCTCTACGGCGCCGACGGCGGGGCGACGATCGAGTGGGCCGGCGGTCCCGGCGACCACCGCATCACCGTGTGGACCGAGGTCGAGGGCATCCCCGCCGAGCTCAGTCCGCAGGTGGGTGAGGACCGGGGCCACGCGGGCGCCATCGCCGAGTTCCTGCAGGCGGTCCGCTCCGGCGACGTCGCCGCCCACGACGGCTCCCTGGCGCTGCGCCGCGCCCGGGTGATCGACGCCTGCTACGCCTCCGCCGCGGCGGGCCGGGAGGTCGAGGTTGAGGGCTGAGCGCACGGGGCGGGCCGGGGCGGTCTGGAGGCGTTGCGTCCCCGGCGCCTTGGCCGCCCCCGGCGGTGATCACGCCCCGGTCGGCCCCGACGGTGCCTGGTCGTCCGCGAGTCCGTCGCCGAGGTCTGCCGCGAAGCGCGCGAGATAGCCGTCGAACCGGGCGAGGTCCTGGTCGGACCAGCCGGAGAAGGTGAGCTCGAGGATCTGCGAGGCGCGACCCAGGTACTTCTCGAGCATCGCGCGTCCCTCGGCGCTGAGCGTGACGGTCGAGGCCCGGCGGTCGGCGGGGTCGGGTGAGCGGTCGACGAGCTCCCGCTCGCCGAGCGAGCGGATCTGCACGCTCATCGTCGAGCGGTCCACACCCTGCCACTGCGCGAGCTCGCCCATCCGCTGCGGAGGCAGCGTCGCGAGATGGGCGAGCAGATGCGTCTCGTTGCGGGAGAGGGACGTGCCGCTGTCGCGATGGAGGGTGCGCCGGGCCCAGCGCTCGATCGCCTGCACCGCCGCGCCCATGTGCGCGGCCAGGACGGTGCGGTCCACGGGCGTGGGCGCGGGGGATGGGGCCCCCGAGATGACGGGTGCCGACGGCGCGGGCGCAGAAGGCGCAGCCTCCGAGTGCACGGACTCCGGCGGTGCGGACTCTGACGGCGAGACTTCAGGTGTCGACGACGGCGGGACGACGGTGCTCACAAAAATGCCCTCCCAGGTTTTCTTGAGATCTCAACAGGTTGGTTGGTAAACTCAAACTATAACGACGCGGACGACGCAGACGGAGCCGAGTGATCGGGTCGAGCAGGACCCGGCAGAGAGCTCGCCTCCCGGAATCGTTCACCGACACCACGAGGAGGACAGCATGACCCAGAAGCCGCCCGAGAGCACCCAGTCCACCGAGCCCACGCAGACCGCCCAGCCGGCGCAGGCCCCCCAGACGGCGCAGGCGACGCAGACGCACGCCGCCGAGCAGCCCGAACCCACCACGGACCCCTCGATGGCCACGCTCGCCACCTACCCCGACTACATGGGCGCCCAGGAGGCCGTCGATCTCCTGTCCGACAAGGGCTACGACGTCGCCGCGGTGCGGATCGTGGGTCACGGGCTCAAGAGCGTCGAGCTCGTGACCGGCCGCATGACCTGGGGCAAGGCCGCTCTGTACGGTGCGGGCGGCGGTGCCTGGTTAGGTCTGATGCTGGGACTGCTGCTGGCGATCTTCGTCCCGCTCGCGTTCGTCGGCCCCGTGCTGAGCGGCATCGTCTTCGGCGCCGTGTGGGGTGTCATCTTCGGCCTGATCGGCTTCGCCGCCACCGGCAACCGGCGCAACTTCCGTTCGCAGCGGATCACCCAGGCCACGAGCTACAGCGTGGAGGTGCCCAGCGACCGTCTCGCGGCCGCGCAGCAGATCCTCGCGGCCGGACGCTGAGTCGCCCTGGCGGCCCCGACGACGAGGAGCGCCCCCGACACCATGCGGTGTCGGGGGCGCTTCTCATCGGTTCCGGTGCCCGTCGGTGCCGGCGCTCAGCGGTGCCGGTGCCGCGGGGTCACTCGCCCTCGACGGGCGGGAGCACGTCGGGGTTCTCCTCGAGCCAGGCCTCCACGGCCTCCGCCTCCTTGCCCTCGCCGAACTCGTTGACGACCTTGTCCTCGAGGGAGCCGAACTGCTCGTCGGTCAGGGTCGCGCCCGCGATCCACTCGGCGGCATCGGGGAAGTCCTCCTTGAAGCCGGTGCGGCCCAGGTGGTGCAGCGCCTCCGGCTCGCCGAAGGCGCCCTCGGGATCCTCGAGCGCCTTCATGTCGTAGGCCGGCATCGCCCAGAAGGGGGTCCAGAGCGTGACGACGATGTCCTCCTCGGCGTCGATCGCGTTCTCGAGCTCCGTGATCATCGCGGTGGTGGAGGAGGTGACGAGCTCGTAGTCGTCGAGGCCGTAGCCCGGGATCACGCTCTCCTGGGTCGCCTTGGTGAGCCCGGCGCCCGGCTCGATGCCGACGATCCGGCCGCCGAAGCGGTCGGCCTGGCCCGCGAGCTCGTCGATCGAGGTGATGTCCACGTACTGCGGCACGGACAGGTTCAGGACCGCGCCCTCGTAGTAGGCCACCAGGTCCTCGATGTCGTCGCCGTACTCCTCCATGTAGGAGGCGTGGGTGACCTCGGGCCAGGCCGAGGGGAACATGTCCACATCGCCCTGGGCGAGACCCGCGTAGAGCACGCCGGCCTCGGGGATCTGCTCGTGCTCGACGGTGTAGCCCATAGCTGTCAGGCGGTTGTCGAGCAGGTAGGCGAGGGACAGCCCGTCGGTCCACGAGGGGATGTAGCCGAGCGTGATGGTCTCGCCGCCCGAGCCGCCGTCGGAGCCTCCGCCGCTCTCGCCGTCACCGCCGCAGGCGGCGAGGCCGAGGCCCATCAGGCCGGCACCGCCGATCAGGGCGGAGCGTCGGGTGAGGGGGTTGGCGGCGGGGCGTCGTGCGCCGCGGGGGCTGAGGGGGAGTCGTCGGGTGCTCATGAGGGAGTTCCTTTCGTGGTGGTCAACGGATCGTGGTGATCATCGGTCTGTGGGGGAAGCGGCCCGTCCCCGTCGCCGGGGACGGCCCGCCGACGGGTCAGATCCCGGTGGACGCGCGCTGCGCGATGGACCGCTGGATCAGGGCGAGCGCGGAGGTCGGATATCCGGAGGGGTTGCCGATCGCCGCGGTGAGACGGTCGAGGTAGACGGCCAGGACCACCACGGCCAGACCGGCCTCGACACCGAGGGGCAGGTTCTGGGTGGAGATCGCCTGGACGACCTCCTTGCCCAGGCCGTCCGCGCCGACCATGCCGGCGACCACGGCCATCGACAGGGAGAGCATGATGACCTGGTTGACGCCCGCCATGATGGTCGGGATGGCCAGTGGCAGCTGGATGCCGCGGAGGATCTGGCCGCGGGTCGCGCCGAAGGCCTCGCCGGCCTCGACGGTCTCTCCGTCGACCTGGCGGATGCCCAGCTCGGTCATGCGCACCCCGGGCGGCAGCGCGAAGATGATCGTGGCGAAGACGCCCGGGACCACGCCGATCGAGAAGAAGGTGACCGCCGGGATCAGGTAGACGAAGGCAGGCATCGTCTGCATGAAGTCCATGATCGGCTTCACGATCGCGCTGACCGTGCTGGAGACAGCCGCGAGGATGCCCAGCGGCACCGCGATCACGACCGCGAACACGGTCGCGACCAGCACCAGCGCCATGGTCTGCATCATCGTCTCCCACTGCTCCATCGAGATCACGATGGCGAAGCCGATCAGCGTCGCGAGCGAGAGCTTCCAGGAGCGGAACACGAAGGCGATCAGCGCGAAGACCACGACCATCACCAGCGCGGGCGCCAGCAGGAGCAGGTCGGTGAGGCCGCCGATCAGGAAGTCCATCACCGTGGAGAAGAGGTCGAACAGCCAGGAGAGGTTCTCCTTCAGCCAGTCGATGCCGGCGTCGACCCACTCTCCGATCGGGAGGCGGGGCATGAGGGCGTCGTCGGGGTTCATCGTGCGTCACCTCCGAGGCGATCGTCGGCGGTCGGGGCGTCCTGCGTGGTCGCCCCCGGGGTCCCGGGAGCCTCCGGTCCGGGCGGCGGATCGACGACGGGGGAGGGGGTCTCGCCCTCGCCGATCACGCCGAGCGCGGTCAGCAGGGTGACCCGGGGGATCACGCCGGCGAACCGGCCCTCGTCGTCGACGACGACGAGCGGCGCGTCGTGCTGGGCGGACTTCCCGAACAGCTCCGCGACAGGCGTGTCGTGGCTGACCACCGCCATGTCGTGCACGTCGGACCAGGGCAGCTCGTCCTGGCCGAGGCGCACCGCCTCGGCGACGTCGTCCTGCCAGATCACGCCGGCGGGGGTGCGGTCGCGCTCGAGCACCACGAGCCAGGGGTTCTGCGTCTCGCGCAGCAGCTTGTGGGCGGTGCGCGGACCCTGACCGATGCCGAGGGTCTCGCGCGGCTGCTCCATCACGGCGCCGGCCACGAGCACGCGGGTGCGGTCGACGTCCTGGATGAACTTCGCGACGTAGTCGTTGGCGGGCTCGTTGAGGATCTCCTCCGAGGACCCGATCTGCTCGATCCGGCCGTCGCGCATCATCGCGATCCGGTCGCCCAGGCGCATCGCCTCGTTGAGGTCATGGGTGATGAACAGGATCGTCTTCTCCAGGCGCTGCTGCAGGTCGACGAGCTGGTCCTGCATGTCGCGCCGGATCAGCGGGTCCAGGGCGGAGAACGCCTCGTCCATCAGCATCACGTCGGTGCCGGCGGCGAGGGCGCGGGCGAGGCCCACGCGCTGCTTCATGCCGCCGGAGAGGGAGGAGGGGCGGTAGGCGTCCCAGCCCTTCAGCCCGACCATCCCCAGCGCCTCCTTCGCCTTCTTCTCGCGATCGGAGCGGTTCATGCCGCTGATCTCGAGGCCGTAGGCGGCGTTCTCGCCGACGGTGCGATGCGGCAGGAGCGCGAAGTTCTGGAAGACCATGGAGATCCGGCGACGGCGCACGTCCCGCACCTGCGCGGGGGTCATCTTCGAGAGGACCTCCTCGCCGATGCGGATCTCGCCGTCGGTGGCGGGGAGCAGGCCGTTGACCATGCGGATGAGGGTGGACTTCCCGGAGCCGGACAGGCCCATCACCACGAAGATCTCCCCGGGGTCGACGCTGAAGCTCGCATCGATGACGGCGGCGGTCAGGCCCTGCTCGCGCAGGTCCTCGCGCGAGCGTCCGCTGCGGAGCTCGCGCACTCCTCGCTCTGGGCGGCGGCCGAAGACCTTGTACAGGCCCTCGGCGGAGATCACAGGTGGCACAGGGGCTCCTTCGGTGGCGACATGACGTGCGCGATGCCGAGCGGGACGTGAGCGACTAAGGGCGCAGTGCGACAGAAGGCGCAGAGCGACAGGAGGCGCAGCGGGACCCGGGCGGCATCCGACGATCCATCACTCTAAGCCTCGACCGTGGGAAAAACCGCCTGGGAACAGGCGTTTCAGGGCTCACGAAGGGGGCTCGGAGCGTCCGCGGGACGGAGGCGGCGGGGGTGGGGGGTCGTGGGGGAAACGGTCTGGCCTGCAGGGATGCGCCTGCCGGACGGGACGACCGACGGCCGATCCGACTGTCCGACAATCGGGACATAACTATTCGGTCACGTCCTGCCCGGGCGGGGGCTCCCGCCCGTCGACGACCTGCGGAAGGGCGGGGACGACGCGGGGCTGTCAGCTCCGTGGCGGGAGGGTCTCGGCGAGGAAGCCGAGGGTCTGCTGCCAGGCGGCCTCGGCGGCGCCGGCGTGGTGGAGACCGGGGTGGGGGTTGTCGAAGGCGTGTCCCGCACCCTCGTGGAGCACGAAGCGCACCTGCTCGCGGGTGCCGTCGGCGGTGACGGCCTCGCGGATCTGCTCGACCTGCTGGAGCGGGATGAAGGCGTCGGCCGTGCCGAAGTGGTGCAGGCTCGGCACGTCCACCTGCGCGGCGCGGTCCAGCAGCGTCGGCAGCGCGGAGCCGTAGTAGCTGACCAGGGCCGAGACCGGACGGTCTTCGTCGGCGGCCGATGCGGCGGCGGAGAACGCGAGCCCGCCGCCGTAGCAGAAGCCCACCAGCCCCACCCGTTCGGAGTCGACCGCGCCGTGGGCGCGCAGCGCGCCGACCGCCGCGATCGCATCGGCCTCGGCCCGCTCCCAGGGCACGCGCGAGGTCAGCGCCATGCCCTCCTCGAGCCAGGCCTGGAAGTCCTCGCCGTCCTCGATGCCGACGACCGGCGGGTCGAGGCGGGCGAAGAGCTGCGGGGCGAGCACCGCATAGCCGCGGGCGGCGAGATCCGCGCAGCGTTGCTGCATGTACGAGGAGAGTCCGAAGATCTCCTGCAGCACCACGAGGCCCGGCACGGGCTGATCGAGGTCCTCGGGCAGCCAGAGCAGCCCGGGCAGGTCGCCGGCGTCCGTCGGGATCTGAAGCGTGGTCGCACTCACGCCGCGACCCTACCCCGCGCTCGCCCGGCATGCCCGGGGCCGTCGTGCGGAGGGCGTGCGGCGGGGCCCGGCGGACTCAGGAGAACAGGGCGAGGGCGTAGACCGCGAAGAGCAGCAGGTGCACGGTGCCGTGCACCGCGGTCACGCGCGGAGCCGCCGCGGAGACGGCCGAGACCGCGAAGGTCACGCCGAGCAGCAGCAGGTTCGCGGGCGACTCCGCCAGCACCACCGGGCTGCCGGTGGCGAGCCCGATGATCAGCACGGTCGGGATGGTCAGCGCCAGGGTCGAGACGAGCGCGCCGTGGCACAGGTTCACCACCCGCTGCATCTCCCCGCCGGCCGCCGCTCGGAGCGCGGTGAGCGTCTCGGGGGTGAACACGATCGCGGCGATCAGCAAGCCGGACAGGGCGATCGGGGCGCCGAGCCGGTCCAGCCCCTCGTCGAGCAGCCCGGCCATGTCGTGGGAGAGCAGCACGATCGGCAGCACGGTCGCGACGAGCAGCAGCACGCGCAGGCCCAGCTCCGCGCGGTGGCGAGAGAGCGTCGCGCCGATGCCGGGGGAGGAGTCCTCGGTGTCGGAGGCGTCCGCGGCGTCGGCGGGCTCCTCGGCGGACCCGTCGGCCGCGGGGAGCTCCACCTCCTGGAACTCGACCGCCTGCGCGCCGGTCTGGCGCCACAGGAAGACGGCGTACACGGCGACGGTCATCACCGCGATCGCGACGCCCTGGACGGGGGCGTAGGTGCCGTCCTCGCCGAGCACCGTCGGGACCGCGAAGGCCATCGCGCCGAGGCCGATCAGCAGCACCAGGTAGACGGAGGTGCCGGTCCGGTTCACGCGCATCGACTCGCGGCGGATGCCGCCGACCAGCAGGCAGAGACCGAGGACGAGGTTCATGATGATCATCGAGACCGCCATGACCGAGTCGCGGGCGATGGTCGCGTGATCGCCCGGGCCGAGCATCACCGCGGCGATCAGCACCACCTCGATCACCACGATCGACAGGGTGAGCACCAGGGTGCCGTAGGGGTCGCCGAGGCGGTGGGCGAGCGCCTCCGCCTGCGCGACCACGCCGCCGGCGGCGATCACGATCACCGCGACGATCGCGGCGAGGGCGAGCGCGAGCAGCGCCGAGGACAGCGCGCCCGGGGCGGGGAGAGCAGCATCAGCGCGGCGACGCCCGCCCAGCCGAGCAGCAGTCGCGAGATCGCGCTGCGGTCGAGCACCGTGCGGAGGAGGTCCCTCCCGGCGAGGGCGCGGCCCGGGGACTCAGGGCCGCGGGAGCCGGGGACGTGCGGCGCGCCGCCGGGCTCGGGGGAGCGGTCGGGTGCGGCCGACGGGGACGCGGCGCGCGGCCGGCGGGTGCGGGACGAGGGGCTCATCGGATCTCCTGCGAGGCCGTCCTCGTGGTGCGTCCGCGGGCCGGGTCGTCCCGGCCGGGGCGCCGATCTGCCCTCGGCGCGCTCTCACCGTAGCCCGTCGCGCCTGCCCGGGTCAGCTCGTGGTGAGCGGTCTGACCAGGGCGGGCGCGAGACGGGGCGGGCCGAGATGCGCCGAGGCTCAGACGTCGGTCGGGCTGCCGATGCCGACCAGCAGCCCCTGGTCGCCGTCGGCGAAGGCACCGGGGGCGACGTGCAGCTGCCAGGAGTCGCCCTCGGCGGTGGCGGCCGTGCAGTCCGTCGTCCCGAATTCCTCGAAGTCCAGGCCGTCCTCGCAGGTCACCTCGGACCAGTCGGCCATGCCGGCCACCGGCACGTAGGCGTTCTCGGAGGTGAGGGTCTGCAGGGTCGCGTCGGCGACCTCCTCCGCGCCGAGCGGCTCGGCCCCGAACATCGAGCCCTGGCCCAGGCCCGTCAGCATCACGTTCTCCTGGGTCAGCTCCCTCGCCTCCTCGGCGAGCTCGGTGCCGGTGGAGAACAGCACCGCGACCCGGTAGCCGCTCTCGAGGCCGTCCTCGTGCGGGACGGCGACCGTGCTGGCGACCCACTCCTGCGTCGGGGCGGTGTCGTCCGGGCTCGTCGGCCCGACGCAGCCGGCGCTCTGCCCCCTCTCAACCACGAGCTCGTCGGCGCACTCGGCGGTGCCGCCGAAGGGCCCCGCGAGGAGCGCGGCGAGGTCGTCGTCCGCAAGCGTCGGCGCCCCGTCCCCGGAGGTCTCGTCGATGCCGAGGTCCGTGACCAGGAGGATCCGGGTGCGCTCGCCCGCGGCGCCCGGATCCCCCTCCTCCTGGTCTCCTGCCCCCTCGTCGTCCCCTGCCTCGTCCTGGTCGTCGGTCGTCTGGTCGTCCTCGGACTCGGCGTCGTCGCCGGACCCGGCGTCGTCGGACGGCTGCTCGCCGCCGGACTGCTCCTCCGTCGTGGTGGCGGGCTCCTGGGCGCCGTCGTCCCCGGTCCCGGCCTCGTCCCCCGCGCCGCATGCGGTCAGGCCCAGCAGTGCCGTGCAGGCCGCGAGCGCCATGCTGCGGCGCAGGCGACGGGTGGTCGTGGTGCGTGCGTCGAGGTGTCCCATCGGGGTCTCCGTCCCGGCCCTCCCCGGTGCGGCGGGTGCGCCGTCATGGACCGGGGAGCGGTGGCCCGCATCACACCCTGCCCAATGGTCAAGAGAGGGTCAAGTCCATGCCATGAAATGCTTGTGCTGGCGGTGTGGAGATCCTGTGGGGATCAGGGGGCGTGCAGGTCAGCGCCTCTCGCCGGGGCGCGGGTCGCCGTGCAGCCGCCGGTACTCGTCGTCCTCCGCATCCTCGTCCCGGGTGAGCGCGTCGCCGCCCCCGCGCAGGCCCAGCAGCACTCCGAGCCCGGCGCCGACGAGCACGCCGAGAACCGCGCCGATCCACAGGGTGTCGACGACCGCGAGCCCCGTCCCGATCCCGACCACGAACCCGAGGATCATCCCGAAGGGCAGCCAGGTGGCATCGAAGCGGCGGCGAGCAGGCGGGGCCATGGAACCTCTGTCGGGCGGAGCGAGCGGGACGGTCGGGGCGTGCGGCGCGGTCGCGGTGAGGCGCGACGCACGGCAGTCAGACCGACAGGGTAGTCCGCCGCGGACGCGGATAGCATCGGCCCGTGACCACGTCCTCCTCCTCTCCCACCGTGCTGCAGGCGCTGCGCAGCCCGCGCCGCCTCACCACCGAGGTGCTGGCCGGCGCCGTGACCACCCTCGCCCTGATCCCGGAGGTCATCTCCTTCTCGGTGATCGCGGGCGTGGACCCGAAGGTCAGCCTCATCGCCTCCGTCGTGCTCGCGATCTCGATGACCTTCCTCGGCGGACGCCCCGCGATGATCACCGCCGCCGCGGGCGCGGTCGCTCTCGTCGTCGCCCCGCTCGTGCACACCCACGGCGTCGAGTACCTGCTGCCCACCGTGATCCTCGCGGGCCTCGTCCAGGTCGCGTTCGGCCTCGTCGGGCTCGCGCGGATCATGCGCTTCATCCCCCGCTCGGTGATGATCGGCTTCGTCAACGCGCTGGGCATCCTGATCTTCACCGCGCAGCTCCAGCACGTCCTGGACGTGCCCGCCGCGGTCTACCCGCTGTTCGCGCTCACCCTCGTCGTGGTGCTCGCCCTGCCGCGCCTGACGAAGGCCGTGCCCGCGCCGCTGGTCGCGATCGTGCTGGTCACCGCGATCGCGATGATCTTCCATCTCCGCGTCCCGACCGTCGGCGACCAGGGCGAGGTCTCCGGCGGCCTGCCCGGCCTCACCCCGCTCGAGGTGCCGCTGACGCTGGAGACGCTGCAGATCATCGCCCCGACCGCACTGTCCGTCGCCTTCGTCGGCCTGATGGAGACGCTGCTGACCGCGAAGCTCGTCGACGACATCACCGACACCCGCTCCTCGAAGAGCCGCGAGTCCTGGGCGCTCGGGGTCTCGAACATCCTCGCCGGGTTCTGGGGCGGGATCGCCGGCTGCGCGATGATCGGCCAGACCGTCATGAACGTGAAGCTGGGCCGGGCCCGCACCCGCATCTCCACCTTCGTCGCCGGCGTGCTGCTGCTGATCCTGGTCACCGCGCTGTCGGACCTCATGGAGCAGATCCCGATGGCCGCGCTCGCCGCGGTGATGATGGTCGTCGCGGTCTCGACCGTGGACTTCCACAGCGTGCGGCCCGCGACCCTGCGCCGCATGCCGGTCTCCGAGACGCTCGTCATGGCCACGACCGTCGTGGTCGTGGTGATCACCCACAACCTCGCCCTCGGCGTCGCCGCCGGGGCGCTGCTCGCGGTCGCCCTGTTCGCCCGTCGCGTCGCGCACGTGACCCGCGTGGAGCGCACGACGGGGGCCGACGTGACGCGCTACACCGTGCACGGCCCGCTCTTCTTCGGCTCGAGCAACGACCTGGTCGAGCAGTTCGACTACGCCGCCGACGCCGAGCGCGGCCTCCCGGTCGCCGTCGACTTCACCGCGGCCCAGATCTGGGACGCCTCGACCGTGGCCGTGCTCGACTCGGTCCAGGCCAAGTACGTCGAGCACGGCCTCGAGGTCTCCTTCATCGGGCTCGATGACCGCTCGACCCTCTTCCACGGCCGGCTCACCGGGACGCTGAACTAGCTCCGTGCAGCGGGGCCCGAGCCCCGCGACCGGGCGTTCACCAGGTGATCGCCTCGTCCACGCTCGGCCCGCCGAGCACGTGCTGCTTGCAGAAGGCGAGCACCGCCCGGTTCCACACCACGGCGTTCGACGGGGTGAGCACCCAGTGGTTCTCGCTGGTCAGCTGCAGGAAGCGGTGCGGCATGTCCTCCACCTCGCCGTCCCAGGCAGAGACCAGGTCCCACCACAGCCGCAGAGCCTCGGAGACCGGCACCCGGTAGTCGCGATTGCCGTGGGTGATCAGCATCGGGGTGGTGATCGCGTCGACCTCGTGATGCGGGGAGAAGGCCCGGTACCAGTCCGGGTCCTCGTCCTCATGGCGGTGCACGCGCATCTTCGAGGCCGCCGCATCGGTGGTGCGGTGCTGCTGGGGCAGGGCCCAGAGCCCGGCGTGGGAGACGATCGCGTCGAAGCGGTCGGTGTGCCCGGCGATCCAGTTCGCCATGAACCCGCCGAAGGACGCGCCGAGCATCGCGGTGCGCGTCCCGTCGAGCTCCGTCCGGTCGAGCACCGCGTCCAGCAGCGACTCGCATTCGTGGAACACGACGTCGGGCCGGCGCGGCCAGCCGCGGTTCAGCCCCTCGTCCCCGTAGCCGGTGGACATCGCCGGATCCGGCATCAGCACCGCCCAGCCGGCCTCGACCGCGAACCACGGGCACCAGCGCCAGCTCCACGCGTTGTACGAGCCGTGCGGGCCGCCGTGGATCCACAGCATCACCGGCGCCGGTTCTGCGGCGCTCGCGCTCGCCGGGACGCACAGCCAGCCGCCTACCTCGATCCCGTCCACGTCCGTGCTCACCCGCTCGAGGGTGCCGGGCAGCGCGCCGACCGCGCCCGGGGCGGGCAGCTCCGTGACCGTGCCGTCGGCCGCGATCCGCACCGGCCGCGGCGGGGTGCCGACGTCGCTGCGCAGCGCGTGGACCGCCCCGGCCAGCTCTCCGCCCCCGCCGCCGGCTCGGCTGCCGCGGGGCGCGGGGGAGAGGGAGGAGAACACGCCGCCGTCGGCGAGGGTGTGGGCGGAGCCCGTCGTCGCGTCGACGGTGAGGACCGCGCCGGAGGAATGCAGGTCCCCGGCGACCAGCAGGGTGGCCGCGTCGGACCACTCGAGGTTCGTCAGGGTCAGATCGCCGAGCTCGGCGGTGACATGGCCGGTGCTGACGATGCCGCCGCCGGCATGGTCTCCGCCGTCCCGGCCGGCGACGGCCAGGGTGTGGATCTCGAGCCGGTCGTAGCTCGTGTTGGCCGGGGAGGACAGGGTCGAGCGCAGCAGGGCCAGGCGCGTCCCGTCGGGGGAGAAGGAGGGGGAGGAGTACTGCGCCTCGTCGTCGGCCTCGAGCAGCACGGTGCGCTCGCCGGAGCCGACGTCGAGGAGCACGAGATCGCTGCGGGTCTCACCGCCCGCGACCCGCCGCGTCCAGGAGGTCGCGACCGTCTGCGCATCGGGGGAGAGGTCCGCCGAGGCCGAGGTCAGCGCGACGGTTCCGGCCCCCGGGGTGAGGTCGTCGAGCTTCCCGGCGGGGGAGACGAGCAGGAGATGCCGCTCCTGGTCGCCGATCTCGTGGTCCCACTGCCGGATCGGCATGCCGGTGTGCCAGATCGTGGTGCGCTTCGCGTCCTTGCGGGCGCTGCGTCGCCCGGCGTCGTCCTCGAGGGTGCCGCCGGGCAGGACCTGCGTCGCCGCCAGCATCGTGCCGTCGTCCGCCACGGCGAGCAGCTCGAGCCCGCCCGGCGCGGCGGCGACCAACTCCGCCTCGCCGCTCGCGGGCAGGCGCCAGATCCCGGGCTTGTCCTCGAAGGAGTCGCCGCCGGGATCGGGGCGAGCGGAGATGAACAGCACCGAGCCGTCCGGTCCCGGTCGCGGACCGCTCTCGCCCTTCTCCGACCGGGTAAGCCGCCGCGCGGGCTCGGTGCCCGTCGGGTCGAGCTCCCACAGGGCCGACGGGGTGCGGGCCCCGTGCTCGTCGGCCTCCTGGAACGCGGCGACCACCCGGCCGCCCGGGAGAGCGGCGAGGGAGGCGAGGCGGGGCAGGCGCAGCAGCCCCTCGACATCCGAGAAGTCGGTGAACGTCGGGGTGGAGGCGAGGTCGGCAGGGGCGGTGGCGGTGGCGGCGTCGTCGGTGCTCATCCCCGCCACGCTACCGCCGGGTCAGGTGCGGCGGACCCGCTCAGGGGATCAGCACGATCTTCCCGGCGCTGTGCCCGGTCTCCACCGCGGCCATCGCCTCCGCGGCGGCGATGAGCGGGTAGCGGGCGGTGACGTGCGGATCCACCGCCCCGTCGGCGACCAGCCGGGTGATCTGCGCGAGCGCATCCTCGGACGAGGGACGGCCGCCGCCGCCGAGCTCCTCGGCGGTGGCCTGATCGGCCGCGGAGAGGATCCGCGCCCGATCCCTGGTGAGCGGCGCGAGGTCCCGCAGCGGCTGCCCGCCGACGAGGTCGATCAGCAGGTCCACGCCGTCCGGGGCGAGGTCGCGCACCGCGTCCGCGGCGCCGTCGCCGGAGAGGACGTGCTCGGCGCCCGCGGACTCGACCAGCTCCTGCTTCGCCCCCGAGGCGACGCCGAGCACCCGGGCCCCGGCCGCGACGGCGACCTGCACCGCCATCCGGCCGACGCCCCCGCCCGCACCGAGCACCAGCACGGTCTCGCCCGGTGCGGCGGAGGCGGCGAGGTCCCAGGCGGTCGTCCCCGCCACCGGCAGCGTCGCCGCCTGCTCGCAGGCGACCTCCGGCGGGCGGTGCACCGCGGCGGAGGCCGTCAGCACGGTGTGCTCGGCGAAGGCGCCGAGGCCGCGGGCGGGCGCACCGAGAACGTCGTCCCCGATCTCGAAGCCGTTGACCCCCTCGCCGAAGGCGGTGACCACGCCTGCCGCCTCGAGGCCGAGCGCGAGCGGCAGCGACCCCGTGGTCCCGAAGAGTCCCTCGCGGCGCTTCGCGTCGGCCGGGTTCACCCCCGCCACCCGCACCTCGATCGCGATCTCACCGGGCCGCGGCGCGGGCGCCTCCCGGGTGCTCAGCTGCTGGTTCTCGGGCCCGCCGTAGGCGGTGGTGACGAAGACGGTGCTCATGCCCGGATCCTTCGCCGCTTCGCTGCGCGGGTCAAGGCTCGCCGGGACAGGACGGGCCGGCCGGGTCGGGGCGTGGCCCGGCGGCGCGAGGCAGAACCGGACGGTGCGGCCGCGGAGCGGGCCGTGATCCTCTCAGGGCGGTGCTCGTCCCGGAAGTGCGGCGCCGACGGTGCGGACCCAGAGCACGGGCTCGGTGGTGTGGTCTTGGTTCGTCGGCATCGGACAGCGCATGTGTCGCAGAGAACTGCGTACATCATGTACGTGATGTACGCAGTTCTCTGCGAGGACTTCCCTGTTCCCTGCCCCCGTCCCCTGTGTCCTGCCTCGTATGGCGGGCGGGAGGGCTGTGCGCGGGCGGGCGATCCATCGGTAGGCGTCGGCGAAGGGGCCTGTGGGGCGCCGGTGACGCGCGCCGGCGAAGGAGCTCGGGGCCGCCTGCGGTGAACGCAGGCGCGGCCCGCCCGGACTCAGATCTCCTGGCGGCGTACCAGGCGCAGCACGGTGCGCAGGAGCATCATCACCAGCAGGATGATCCCCACGTAGCCGTTGATCACGTAGACGATGTTGACCATCTGCGAGAACGGCAGCACCAGACCGATCAGGGTGCCGACCGCGGCGAGCACCACGGTGAGCCGCTTGAACTTGTGGGTGCCGTCGGCGAAGAAGCGCTGGGAGACGGTCCACAGCAGCGGCACGGCGGTGGTGAAGATACCCGCGAGGATGATCAGCGAGAAGCCCGAGGCGAGCACGGGGCTGATGTCGTTCGCCAGGACCAGCATCGGGATCTCGGTGCCCGCGACGACCTCGATGTTCGCCAGCAGGCCGAGCCCGACGACCATGCAGGCGATCGCGAACAGGGCGCCGCCGAGGATGCCGCCCGAGGCGGCCTCGCGGTTGCTGCGCGTGGTGCGGCCCAGCGCCGTGAGGAACGCAGCGAGCCACAGCATGCAGAAGCCGACGTAGGACAGCCCCGACATGAACCAATTGTTCGAGGCCTGCACCAGGTCGAGCGAGGGGAGCATGGACACGCCCTCGTCGATCCCGTGCGAGGAGCGGACGATGCCGACGATGCCGAGGGTGATCGCGATGACCACGATGATCGGGCCGATCTTGCCGATCACGTCCACCAGGCTCGAGAGCCCGAACCAGGCCGTCAGCCCCACCACGACCGCGAGCGCCACGCCGCCGATGTACTTCGAGAGGCCGTAGTGCTCCTGGAACACGGCGCCCGCGCCGGAGACCATCACGGTGAAGCTCAGGAACACGAACAGGACCGAGAACCAGTCGAAGAAGGTGCCGAGGTACTTGCCGCAGTAGTAGTAGAAGATCCGCGAGGGCTTCTCGAACTGGTGCTTCCTCCCCACGAGGAAGAACTCCACGCTCACGTAGGAGATCAGCACCAGCACCAGCGGGCCGGAGCCGAAGATCCCCCAGTAGCCGTAGGACGTGAAGTACTGCAGGATCTCCTGCCCGGTCGCGAAGCCCGAGCCGATCAGGAAGGCGATGATCGCCCCTGCATAGGTGAGGACCCTGAGCGGGCCCTTCTTCTCAGTCGTCGCGAGGTCACGGCGTGTGGTCGTCTGTGCCACGGAAGCTCCTGTCCGGGGACGGCCCGGCGCGGGTCGCGGCCGTCCCTCATCGGACTGCAGGCACCGGCGCGCCGGGAGGGTGCCGGTCGACGTCGACCCGGGCACCACTGATATATGAGTTGTCGGACGTCAATGTATGTGGCGCCTCTCACGCCGTCAAGCATGTGATCACATACTCGACGGCGTGAGGGGCGCCTGGAGTCATGCCATCGTCGCCGGGCTCGGTACCTGTGAGGACGTCATCCCCGTGAGCGCCGGGCCCACGTCGTCGGCCGGACGGGTCGGGCGCCGACGGCGCAGGAGCCGCATGGCGTTCGCGATCACCGCCAGCACCGACGCCTCGTGCACCAGCATCCCGATCGCCATCGTGACGCCGCCGGCGAACACGCCAGCCAGGAGCAGCGCCACCGTCGCGACCGCGAGGACGATGTTCTGGCGCATCACCCGCACGGTGCGGCGGGCGAGGCCGAGGGCCTCGGGCAGCCGCAGCAGGTTGTCATGCATCAGCGCGATGTCCGCGGTCTCGATCGCGACACCGCTGCCTGCCGCGCCCATCGCCACGCCGATGTCGGCCGTGGCGAGCGCGGGGGCGTCGTTCACGCCGTCGCCGACCATCGCGACCGTGCGTCCCTCGCGCTGCAGCGCGGTGACCGCGGCCAGCTTGTCCTCGGGCAGCAGCCCGGCGCGGACCTCGTCGATCCCGATCTGCGCCGCGACCGCCTCGGCCACCCACCGGTCGTCGCCGGTCAGCATCAGGACGCTGCGCACGCCCTCCGCGTGGAGGCGTCGGACCATCTCGGCGGCCTCCGGACGCAGCCGGTCCGCGACCGCGAGCACGCCGATCACGGTGCCGTCGAGCGCGACGGCCATCGGGGTGCGGCCGAGCCCGGCCAGGCGCGCGATCTCCTCCTGCGCCCCGGCGGGGACGAGGACGCCCTCGTGCTCCAGCAGCGGCAGGTTCCCGACAGCGACGCGCCTGCCCTCGACCGCGGCGACGATGCCCTTGCCGGGCACCGGCTCGGTGTGCTCGGGCAGGTCGCCGGGGACGATGCCCTCCTCGGCCGCGCCCTCGAGCACCGGGCGGGCCAGCGGGTGCTCGGACCCGGCCTCGGCCCGTGCCGCCCAGCGCAGCACCGCGGTGCGGTCCAGGGCGGGGTCGAGCACGGTGACGTCAGTGAGATAGGGGCGGCCCTCGGTGAGGGTGCCGGTCTTGTCCAGCGTGACGGTGTCGACCTCGGCGCTGGTCTCGAGGAACTCCCCGCCCTTGATGAGCAGGCCGTCCCGGGCGCCGCGGCCGATGCCGGCGACGACCGCGACCGGGATCGAGATGACCAGCGCGCCGGGGCAGCCGATCACCAGCAGGGTCAGGGCGAGCACCACGTCGCCGGTGGCGAGCCCGGCGAGCAGGGCGAGCAGGATGATGCCCGGTGTGTACCAGGTGGAGAAGCGCTCCAGGAAGGTCTGGGTGCGGGCCTTCGCGTCCTGCGCCTCCTCGACCCGGTGGATGATCCGGGCCAGCGTCGTGTCGGCGCCGACGCCGGTGGCGCGCACCTGCAGTAACCCGCCGGCGGAGACGCTGCCGGCGAACACCGGGTCGTCCTCGCCCTTCGCGGCGGGGATCGACTCGCCGGTGATCGCGGCCTCGTCGATCGCGCCCGTGCCGGCCAGCACCGTCCCGTCGACCGGGACCTTGGCGCCGTTCTTCACGAGCACCGTCTCGCCGAGGCGGACCTCGGCGGCCGGGATCTCGACCTGCTGCCCGTCCCGCAGCACGATCGCGAGATCGGGGGCGGCGGCGACGAGCTCGGTGAGCGCGGAGCGGGTGTGGTCCATGGTGCGTGCCTCGAGCGCATGCCCGACGGCGAACAGGACGGTCACCGCGGCGGCCTCCCAGTACTCGCCGATCACCAGGGCGCCGGAGGCGGCGATCGTGACCAGCAGGTCGATGCCGACGGTGCGCACCTGGAGGGCGCGCACGGCGGCGAGGAGGATCGGAGCGCCCGCGACGACCGCGGCGAGCACCATCAGGGCGTCGGAGGCGAGGAGGGGGATCGGGCGGTCGAGGTGGAGGCCGAGCTCGCCGTGCCCGGCGCCGAAGGGGTTCACCCCGGCGCTGAGCGAGAGCAGGGCGGCCACCAGGATCAGCGCCCCGGCGAGCACCGGCGTGCTCCACGGGCCGCGCCACCAGCGCTGCAGGGCGGTCATGACAGGTCCTCTCGGTCAGGTGATGGATGGGGGCCGGCTCAGAAGGCCGACGGCGCGGCCGTGTAGCCGGCCTTCGCGATCGCGTCGACGATCTGCTCGGTGGTGGCCACGGCCGGGTCGTGCTCGACCTCGACGCGGCTGGACGCGAACTTCACCGTGACGTCCTGGACGCCCTTCAGACGACCGACCTGCTTCTCGATCTTGGCCACGCACGAGGGGCAGCTGAAGCCCTCGGCGCGGAAGACGGTGCGGGTGCTCGCGGGGGTGGTGGAACCGGTGGTGGCAGACATCGGATGCGGTCCTCTCTCTCGGTGCTGCGAGGGTGTCTCCCTCGCTGTCACCTCGACCGTAGGAACGAACCGTCGGCCCGACCATGACGGCGGTCAATCAACCGCACCCTGTTTCTGACCAGGACCGATGTCCCGGTCGGCCCGCGCCGTGCGGGCTATCCTCGCGCAATGACCGCCCCTGACGGGCGGCGCACCATCCCGCTCGCGGAGGTGACGCTGCCGCACCAGTGCCCGGCCCCCGTGCGCCTCGGCGTCCTCGCCCGCTCCGCCTACTTCCACGGCCTGGACGAGCAGGCGCTCGAGCGGGTCGACCGACGCATGCGCACCCTCACGATCCCGGCCGACGCGCCCGTCTTCCGGGCGGGGGAGCCGGCCGACGCGCTCTACGTCGTCGCCGAGGGACGGATACGGATCGTCGAGGACACGGCCTCCGGCTCTGTCGTGGTCACCGACATCCTCGGCCCGGGTCAGATGTTCGGCGCGATGAGCAGCCTCGGCGACCCGGTCCACCAGCGCACCGCGACCGCGCTGGTCGGCTCCTGCCTGCTGCGCATCGGGCAGGAGGCGTTCCGCGAGGTGATGGTCGAGAACCCCGTGGTCGGGCTGCGGGTCGTCGACGACCTCGCCGCACGGCTCTCCCGTGCACAGTCCGACATGGGACGGCAGAGCACCGCCACCGTCGAGCAGCGCGTCGCTCGGGCGCTGCTGCGCCTCGCCGACTCCCTCGGCGAGGACCGGGGCGCCCAGGGCCTGCTGCTCGAGGTGCCGCTGTCCCGCGCGGACCTCGCCGGTCTCGCCCGCTCCACCCCGGAGTCGGTCTCCCGCGTGATGAGCGCACTGCGACGCGAGGGCGTCATCGACTCCGGCCGGCGCTGGACCTCGATCCTGGACCGCGACGCGCTCGAGGAGCGGGCCGAGGACACGTGAACCGGACTGCCGAGATCGGGCAGGATGCAGGGACGGCTCGTGAGGGACTGCGAGGCACGGGCCCCCTCTCGGACCGCTCCGCCTGACCAGATCATCCAGCCGAAGGGATCCGCTCCGATGGCAGAACACCGCGACGCCGACGACTTCAGCCCGCCCCCGTTCTCCTTCGCACTCATGGGCCATCTCGCGACAGGGATGGTCAAGGCCGCCGTGATCGCCCTGCTTCTCTGGGGTCTGGGACTGACGGGGTGGACGGCGAGCCTCTCCGCGGGATCCGCGATCACCACGGCCGTGGGCGTGATGGTGGCGATCGAGCTCGCCACCACCGGCGTGGAGCGGATCTTCGTCCTCCGGCACCGACACCCGGACCCCGGGAGCATCACGATGACGGCGATCGTCGCCGTGCTCCCGCTGCCGATCGGCCTTCTCGCCGGGCTGGTCCTCGGCCCGGCGCCGTCGTCGGCCCTGACCACGATGGTCGTCACCACGGCGGTCTACTGGATCGCGCTCGTGACGCTGGAGCGTCCGTGGGCCGACGGGGACACCCAGGCCGACATCCGCAGGAAGCACGAGGAGACGAGGGCGATGACTAGGGAGCAGTTCCGGTCCGAATGACCTGCGTCCTCGCCGGCGTCGGACCCTCGTGGTCCTCTGGTGCCCCCGGCAGGATTCGAACCTGCGACACCCGCTTTAGGAGAGCGGTGCTCTATCCCCTGAGCTACGGAGGCGCTCCGGTCCGGTCGGGGATGAATCCCCATGACCGAAGGCCTGGGTCATCGTAGCCTCCCATGGCAGGATCGCTCCATGTCGACCGCATCGCACGAGACCGCCGCCACCGTCGCCGCCGTGATCCTGGCCGGGGGAGCGGCCTCGCGCCTGGGCGGCACCGACAAGACCCGCCTGCCCATCGCGGGCGCGAGCGTGCTCGAGCGTGTGCTGCGGGCCGCCCCCGTCGGCCGCCGCATCGTCGTGGGCCCGAGCGGGGCCGACGGCGGCGACCTCGCCGCCCGCCACGGCGCCCGCTTCGTGCTCGAGGACCCGCCGCGCTCCGGGCCGCTGGCCGCGCTCGCCCGCGGCGTCGCCGAGATCTCCGAGGCGCCCGACGAGGCGACCGTGCTGGTCCTCGGCGGGGACATGCCGCTGCTGCGCCCCGAGACCCTCCGCGCCCTCGCCGCCCGCAGCGCCGAGACCGGCCGCGTCGTCGCCCTCGAGTCGAAGGACGGGCACGTCCAGTTCCTCGGCGCCGCCTGGCCGCTCGGCCGGCTCCGCGCCGCGCTCGCCCAGATCGAGCACACCGGCGGCGGCTGGGCGGACCTCAGCCTGCGCCGCCTCTACGGCACGCTCGCCGACGACGAGCTCGTGAGCCTGCCCGTCACCGGCTCCGAGGCCGCCGACATCGACACCCCCGACGCCCTGGACCAGGTGCGCCGCGCCGCCGGCCCCCGCATCGCGCTCGCCCAGATCGAGGTGCCCACCGACCACGCCTCGATGGTCGCCGTGGTCCGCGGCGCCGTCGCCGAGGCCGCCGAGGAGGGCGCCCACCTCGTGCTCCTGCCCGAGGCGACCCTCACCCCCTTCGGCACCGACCTGCGCGCCGCCGCCGAGACCCACCACGAGGACTTCGCCCGCCTGCTCCAGGAGCTCGCCGACGAGCACTCCCTCGTGGTGGTCGCCGGCTCCTTCAGTCCCGCCGACGACGGCCGCGTCCACAACACCGTCCTCGTGCGCGGCGCCGGCGGAACCCCCTCGCTCGAGTACCGCAAGATCCACCTCTTCGACGCCTTCGACGCCGACGAGTCCGCCACCGTCGCCCCCGGGCAGGAGCTGGTCACCTTCGACCTCGCCGGCGCCCGCTTCGGCCTGGCCACCTGCTACGACATGCGATTCCCGGAGCAGTTCACGGCGCTCGCCCGCCGCGGCGCGCACGCGATCCTGCTGCCGACGGCCTGGGCCGAGGGTCCCGGCAAGCGCGAGCAGCTCCAGCTGCTGCTGCGCGCGCGGGCGCTGGACTCGACCTCGGCGATCCTCGCCGCCGACCAGTCCCCGCCCGCCGGCTACACGGGCAGGGCCCCGCGCGGCGTCGGCCGCTCCGCCGCCGTCGGCCCGCTGGGCCGGATCCGCCAGGAGCTCGGGCTCGAGCCCGGACTGCTGATGGTCGACCTGGACCTCGCCGAGGTCGAGACGGCGCGCGCGGCCCTGCCCGTGCTGCGCCACGCGGTGCCGCTGCCCGAGCGCTGAGCCCGCGGCGAGCACGACCTGATCACGTGGCTGTCGGGCGCGCGACCGGGCGGGCCCGCCTGTCGGCGTGACCGGGGGAACAGACCCGTCCCGACAGCCTCGCGTACCCTGCCGGGGTGAACACCCTGCTCAGCCGCCATGCCTCCGTTCGCGCCGCCGCCCTCGCAGCACTCTTCGCCGCCCTGCTCGCCGCGCTCCTCGCGCTCGGCGCGCCCGCGCAGGCCCACGACACGCTGCTCGAGTCGGATCCGGCCGACGGCGCGACGCTGGAGACCTCGCCCGAGGCGATCACCCTCACCTTCTCCGCCGACATCCTCGAGGTGAGCCCGCTGGTGCGGATCACCGACGAGTCCGGCGAGCAGCTGGCCGAGATCACACCGAGCGTCGACGGACCCGTCGCCACCGCGACCCTCGAGGAGCCGCTGCCCGCCGGGACCAGCACCGTCCAGTGGCGCGTCGTCTCCAGCGACGGCCACCCCATCGAGGGCACCTTCGAGGTCACCGCCGAGCAGGACACCGCCGCGGAGGAGACCACCGAGGCGCCCGCCGAGGAGAGCAGCCCCACCGAGGAGAGCGCCCCTGCGGAGACCACCACGCCCGCCGAGGAGGACGAGCAGGCCACGGCAGAGGCCGCCGAGGACGAGAGCGGCTCCTCCATGACCCCGCTGCTCATCGTGCTCGGCGTCGTCGTGGTCGGCGCGGTCGTCGCGGTGCTGCTGATCATGCGCCGCCGCGACTGACACCCGGCCCGTCGGTCGCTGGGCCGGACCCGGACACGGAAGAACCCCCGAGGTATGCCTCGGGGGTTCCTCGTTGCTCAGGGGGAGCGGGACTCAGTTGTCCTTGTCGTCGTCCCCGCCGAGTCCGAGTCGGTCGCGGGCGGCGTCCGCTCCCTTGTCGACGTGGCCGTCGACGTTGTCCGGAGTGCGACCCTTGACCTGCTCGGTCGCACCGTCGAGGCCCTGCTCGACCTTGTCCGGGTTGTCGTCGGCGAAGCCCTTGGCCTTGTTCAGCGCGTCATCGAAGCCCATGTTCATGTCCTTTCGTTCGCGGAACCACCCCGTGACCGAGGCGACATCGCCAACCTACGACGCCCTGCCGCCGTGACTCAAACGTGACCCGACGATCCGACCTGATCTGGTCGAATCTGCGCGCGACAGGCGTGATCGGTGGCAAAGCGCGCAATACTGTCTGCGTGAGCATGCGCGAAGCCGGGTCCCGCCCCTCCCTGTCGACCCCCTCGAGCCCGTCCGAGGCGCCGCGCCGCGCAGCGAGGGGACGCAGCGCCCGCTGGGACCACGTGCTCTCGCTGCTGACCACCACCAAGCGCCTCAGCGTCGCCGAGGTCGCCGCTGACCTCGAGGTCAGCGAGTCCACGGTGCGACGGGACTTCATGGAGATGGAGCGGGCCCAGCTCGCCCGCCGCACCCACGGCGGGATCGTCGCGGTCGACGTCGCCTACTCTCTCGCCAGCGTCCCGCGCGCGGCCGATGAGGGCTCCGGCCAGCGCGAGCGGGTCGCGGACCGCGCCGCCTCCCTCGTCGAGCCCGGGCAGATCATCGGCTTCAACGGCGGGCGCACCACCACCTCCGCCGCGCGCCGGGCCGTCTCCCGCTCCGACCTCGACTCCCGCGACGGGACGCCGGGCCTGACCGTCGTCTGTGCGGCGCTGAACATCGCGACTGAGGCCGTGCTGCGCCCCTCCGTGCGCACCGTCGTGCTCGGCGGCGTCGCCGAGCCCTACTCCTTCGAGCTCACCGGCCCCATCGCCACCGCCACCATGCGCGACCTGTGGCTGGACACGATGTTCGTCGGCACCGTCGGACTCGACCTCGGTGCGGGCCTGACCTGCAACTCCGACGCTGAGGCCGGCGTCACCCGGATGATGATCGGGCACTCCCGCCGCGTCGTCGGCCTCGCCACCGCCGACAAGATCGGCCACCGCGCGCTCGCCGGGATCTGCCCCGTCTCCGTGCTCACCGACCTGATCATCGCCGGCCCTGTCCCCGAGGACCTCCGCGCCCATCTGCAGGAGAGCTCGGTGCGCCTGCACGAGGTGTGAGCAGGTCGGGCGTCCCACGGGCGGCACGCCTGCGCTGACGCCGGCCGCGCTCCCGGTAGCGTGGGCTCCCATGTGGAGTTTCCTGCGCGGGAAGAAGCGATCGGAGAGCACGGGCCAGGAGGCGCCGTCGCGCGACGACGCCCTGTCGGCCCTCGCCCGGGAGCGTCGCGGCGAGCGGTCCGGGGATCAGCAGGAGGCCCCCGCGAGCCCCGATCCGGCACCCGCCGCGCCGCAGCGCGAGGAGCCCCCGGCCGAGCCGGCGCGGGCCGGCGGCTACGAGGTCGTGCTCGACCACCGCTTCGACGAGGTCGGGGCCGGGATCGCGCCCGAGCAGGACGAGGACGGCGTGCCCGTGGTCCGCCGCGAGCACCGCCCGCTCAGCCGCGAGGACCGCGTCGCCGACGCCCTGGACCGCTGGGCCCAGCAGATCACCGGCGGCGTCACCGCCCCCTCCTTCCTCACCCAGATCCGTGCCGGCGGCACGGTCCTGGACCTCACCCACTCCCACCCCTCCGGGCTCGCGCAGCTGCTCGCAGGCCGCGGCCCCACGCGCCTGTCCTCCCTGGTGCGCGAGGTCGGGGCGCTCGCCGACGCCCGCGCCCACGCCCGCACCATCCGCGAGGTCGCCGAGCGGCACGCGGAGGAGGTGGGCCTGACCACCTGCCATCTCGGGATCGGCGAGGCGATCTGGTACCCCGAGGACGGCTCCGAGCCGATCCACGCCCCCGTGCTCGTGCGCCCCGTGACCCTTCGCCTGCGCGGCAACGCCCGCGAGGACGTCGACCTCGAGGTCGACGCGACCGCGGACCTCAACCCCGTCCTGCTGCGCGCCCTGCGCGAGGCCGGCGTCGCCGTCGACGCCCGCGCGCTGCTGGCCACGACCGACGGTGCGCACGGCTTCGACCCCAACCCCGTCCTGGACGCCTTCCGCTCCCTCGGCCAGCCGCTGACCGGCTTCCGCGTCCTGCACGCCCTCGTCGTCGGGAACATGATGGACGCGGCCGGCTCCGTCGCCGAGGACCTCGCCGAGGCGCGCGAGGACTGGGCCGCCTCGCCGCTGGTCGCCGCGCTCGCCGGCGACGAGACCGCCCGCACCCAGGTGCGCGGCGCGGAGCAGGGACTGGCCCCGGAGGTTCCTGAGGACGAGCTGGTCGCCGCCGTCGACCCCGGCCACCGCGCCGTGCTCGAACGGGTCTTGGCCGGCGGGGACCTCGCCGTGCCCACCCCGCCCGGCACCACCAGCCTCGACCTCGTGGTCGACCTCGCCGAGGAGCTCAACGCCCGCGGCAGGAGCGTCCTGATCGTCTCCCAGCGCCGCCGCAACCTCTCCCAGCTCGTCGAGATCGCTCGTCGCCGCGGCCTCGAGGAGCTCGTCTTCGACCTCTCCCCGGACCCGTCCCTGCAGCGCAACGCCTCCGCCTCGCTGCTGCGCAGCCTGCGCCGCGCCGGCTCCCACGGACTCGGCCCGGACGACGCCGCGCCCGAGGAGCTCGGCGCCAGCCGCGACATCCTCGTCGGCCACGTCGAGGCGATGCACCGGATCCAGGAGCCGTGGGACGCCTCCGCACACGACGCGATCTCTGCGCTCGCCGCGCTGACCCGCCTCCACCCCGCCCCCCGCACCTCCGTGCGCCTGCCCGGCTCCGTGGCCGCGCAGATGGTGGGGGAGGACCGCGACCGCTACGCCGAGGCGCTGCGCGAGGCCGCCGAGGTGGGCGTGCTCTCCACCGGGCCCGAGCAGACTGCCTGGTACGGCGCGCCGATCAGCTCCGACACCCAGGCATCGCGGGCCGAGGAGCTCGTGGACCAGCTGCGCGGCGAGATCCTGCCGCAGCTGCGTCGTGCCGGTGCCCGCGCCGGCCGGGAGCTGGGCCTGCGCGAACCCGCGACCCTCGTCCAGCTCGGCGAGCGCCTCGCGCTGCTGGACCGGGTGCAGGCGCTGCTGGGCACCTTCCAGTCCGCCGTGTTCGCCGCCCCGCTGCCCGACCTCGTCGCCGCCACCGCCGACAAGCGCTGGCGCGAGGAGCGCGGCGTGGAGATGGGCTTCGGCGCCCGTCGGCGGCTGAAGAAGGAGGCCGCCGCACTGCAGCGCCCCGCCTCCCTGTCCCCGGACCTGCACCGCGACCTCGGCGAAGCCCGTGACGTGGTCGAGGAGTGGCGCCGCCACGCCGCCGAGACGGAGGGGAGCCCCTCGCGGCCGTCCCTGCCCGAGGACCTCGAGCAGATCCACCGCATCGCCGCCCGCTCGCAGAAGGTGCTCGACGAGCTCGCCGTGCTGCTGGACGGCACCGGAGCCGGCGCCGACCTCGCCCGCACCGACCTCGACGAGCTCGAGCGCCGTGTCGAGGCCCTCGCCGCGGACCGCCACGACCTCGAGACCCTCCCGCGGCGCACCGAGCTGCTGCGCCGACTCGGCTTCGACGGCCTCGGCGAGCTCGTCGAGGACCTCCGTGCCCGCCGCGTCCCGATCGACCAGGTCGGCGCCGAGCTGGAGCTGGCCTGGTGGCGCAGCGTCCTCGAGCTGATCGCCGGCGCCGAGCCGACCATCTCCCAGTACGACGGCACCTCCCTCTCCCAGGTCGCCGAGCGGTTCCGCCGCCTGGACTCCGCCTATCTCGCCGGCGCCGCCGCCCGCGTGCACGCCGCGGCTGACGAGACGAGGGTGGCGACGATGAAGCTCTACCCGGACACCTCCCGCGCCGCGATCGCCGAGCTCGCCCGCTCCTCGACCGTGTCCATCCGCGACCTCGCCGCGAAGTACGAGGACATCCTCTTCGCGGCCCGCCCCGCCTGGCTCGCCTCCCCGTACCTGGTCCCGCAGGTCATCCCGCGGGGACGCCACTTCGACGTGCTGATCGTCGCCGACGGCGGGCGCCTGCCCACCGCCGCGGCGCTGCCCTCGATCGTCCGGGCGTCGCAGACCGTCGTCGTCGGCGATGTGCTCGAGTACGGCGGGGACTCGGTCCCGAGCCTCCTCGACGACATGCTGCGCATCGCCCCGCACCAGGAGATCCTGCGCGATCCCCATCCCGCGACCGAGGGGCTGCGCGGCTTCGCCCAGCGCCGCGCCCTGGTCGGCGAGGTCGTGGCCGTGCCGAGCCCCGTCGCCCCCGAGCAGGACCGCCTGGTCACCGTCGAGAACGGCCGCGGCCCCGTCACCGAGGGGACCGAGTACGTCGAGTCCACCGAGGCGGAGCTGCGCCGCGTCACCGACCTCGTGATCGAGCACGCCCGCACCCGCCCCGAGCGGTCCCTGGCCGTGCTCACCTTCACCGAGGAGCACGCCCGGCGCCTGATGGAGCGGATCATGAACACCGTCTCCGTCATCCCGGCCCTGCGCGACTACTTCGACCCCGGCGCCCGCGAGGTGTTCACCGTGCTGCCCGCCGCGCAGGCCACCTCCGTGCTGCGCGACGACATCATCGTCTCGATCGGCTTCGGGAAGACCCCGCACGGCCGGCTGCTGCACCGCTTCGGACCGCTGTCCGAGGAGAGCGGCCGCAAGGCCCTCGCCACCGTCATCACCCGCGCCCGCGGCCGCACCACCGTGGTCTCCTCCCTCGCCGTGCAGGACCTCGACCACGCCCGGCTGCGCTCCGACGGCGCCCGCGACCTGCGCGCCCTGCTCTGGGTGCTGCAGGGCGGGCACGACGTCCCCGTCGTCCCCCACGTCGCCGCGCTCACCGGCAGCGACGAGGAGATCACCCCGCCCGCCCCCGAGGCGCCGCGCGCCGCACCCGCCGCCCCCGCCCCGGACGGGAGCGAGGGGGCCGTGCAGGAGGGCCCCGGCGGCGCCGCGGCGGAGCCGGCAGCTCCCGCGGAGCCGGCGCTCGCGCAGGAGCTCTCCGACGAGGACCTCGATGCCGCGATCGAGGCGGCGCTGGCCCGCAAGTCCGCCGCCTCCCCGCAGAGCGCGGACCCCGAGGCCGACGGCGCCGGGACCGGTCAGGAGGCGGAGCAGCCGGCAGCGGAGTCCGACGACGCCTCCCAGGCCGCGACCGGTGGCGCCGCCGGCTCCGACGCGCCCGCGGGCGCCGAGGCGCCCTCCGACGCCGATGAGCCCGCCGCCGCGCGGCCCGAGCCGGAGGCCGAGCGGGCCCCGCGCGAGCTCGAGACCGACGCCCTCGTCCAGGACCTCGCCGATCGCCTGCGTCGGCTCGGCCTGCTGGTCGAGCGGGACTTCGGCCTGTCCGCGGACCGGATCGAGCTCGCGCTCGGCCACCCGGACATGCCCGGCCGACTGCTGCTGGCCGTGGACACCGACGGCGCCCACTACGTCGACACCCCCAGCCAGCGCGAGCGCGACCGGCTGCGGGCTGAGCGCCTCGAGGCCGCCGGCTGGGCGACCGAGCGCGTGTGGTCCTGGGCCCTGTTCATCGACCCCGACGGGGAGGCCGAGCGGATCCGTCGCGCCCTGGACCGGGCGCTGCGCCTGGTCCAGGAGGAGGAGAGCTCCGACTCGCCCTCCGGCGTCGGCACGATCCGCCATCGCCTGCCCCGCCCGCAGATCCCCGCCGGTCACCCGCTGAGCTTCTACTCCAGCGACGACTTCGACGCGGTGGTGGAGTACATCTGCTCCGACGGCCGCGCCCGGCTCGAGGAGCACCTGGCCACCGAGGTGCGCAGCTTCCTCGGCTTCGAGCAGCGCTCCGTGCTGCTGGACGTCTCCGTCTCCAGCGCGATCCGCCGCTACCAGGAGCGGCAGTGAGCACCGGCTCCGCGGCCGGCGCGGGAGCATCGGCCCGCGGGAGAGCGGCGAGACCCGCCCGCCGGGTCGTCGTCTCCTCCGTGACAGGCAAGCCGATCGACTGGGAGGCGCAGGACGCGGCCGCGCCCGCCGCCTCCCGTGGCGAGGAGCCGAAGGTGCTCCCGGACCGCCTCGCCGAGGACGCCCCCGAGCCCGGGGCCGACGAGTCCAACGACGCCCGCCTCAGCGGCGACGTGCCCCCGCACTGGGGTCGCTGAGGCGGTGCACGAACGGGCGCTGGGTGCCCGACCCGGTCAGGGATGGACGATCAGGCGAAGTCCCTCGTCCTCCGAAGGCTCTTCGATCAGACCGGCCAGGTGGGTGTTCCCCGCCAGATCCACCTCATGTGCATACGCCGTGCCCGCCTCGGTCCGGGCTCGGGCCCGTCGGGTGGACTCCTCGAGCGGGGTCGTCAGACGGTGCAGCAGCACTTCGGCGCCGGCCCGTCGAGCCCGCGTGATCCCGTCGGCCCGGCGATCCCGCGACCAGGCGTTCCAGTCCAGGATCGCGTCGCTCCCCGTGCGCAGCACCTGCTCGGCGATGTCACCCAGCAGTGCCCTCACGACGGCCGCTCGCTCGCCGTACGCCGTGTCCTCCACGGTGAGCTCCGGATTCAGACGCAGCATCCACTCGTCCAGCGTCAGGCGCACTGCGGGCGACTCCGCCTCCAGGCGGCGGGCGAGGGTGGACTTCCCCGAACCGACCAGACCGCACAGGAGATGAAGACGCGGTCGAGCGGCAGTGGGGCCGGATGCGTCACTCACGCCGTCGACGATATCGGTGCTGGCGCTGCGCCTCCGTAGGCTCGGGCCATGACGGACACCGCCCCCGCCGCCGCGCCCGCCCACACCGCTCTCCCGCGCCACCGCAATCCGCTCGGGAACCTCCTGCGCGGCGCGCTGATCGGGGTGGTCGAGACCGTGCCCGGCGTCAGCGGCGGCACCGTCGCGCTGGTCACCGGGATCTACGACGAGCTGATCGAGGCGGGGCACCGGATCACCGCCGCCGCCCGTCGCCTCGTGACCGGGCCGGAGCGCCTCGCCGGAGCGCGTGAGCAGCTGCGCGGCGTGAACTGGCTGCTCGTGCTTCCGCTGCTGGTCGGCATGGCGGCCGCCGTCCTCACCATCGCCGGGCCTATCGCAGGTCTCGTCGAGGACCATCCCGAGACGATGCGCGCCCTGTTCCTCGGCCTCGTCGCCGGCTCCGTGCTGGTGCCAGTGCGGCTCTCCGGCGGGGCGTGGCGCGGAGCGGAGCTCGGCCTGTTCGCCCTCGGCGCGGTCGGCGGGCTGCTGCTGACCTCCCTGCCCTCGACCTCCCTCGAGCCGAGCCCGTGGGTGGTCGCCCCGGCCGCCGCGATCGCCGTGTGCGCGCTCGTGCTGCCCGGCGTCTCGGGATCCTTCCTGCTGCTGAGCGTCGGCCTCTACCAGCCCACCCTGCAGGCCGTGGACCAGCGGGACCTCGGCTACATCGCCTGGTTCGGGCTGTGGGCCCTCGTGGGGCTCGTGGTCATCGTGAAGCTCATGCGGATCCTGCTGACCCGTCACCACCGCGGCACCATGGTGGTGCTCGCAGGCGTCATGATCGGCGCCCTGCGCAGCCTCTGGCCGTGGCAGGACGCCTCGGGCGCCCTGCAGCGCCCGGGCGCGGACTGGCCGATGATGCTGCTCCTCGCCCTCGTCGGCGTGGCGGCCGTGCAGCTGCTCGTCCTCGTCGAGTCCCGCCTCGCCGCACGCGCGGCGTAGGCCCGAGAGCGCCCGCCGGGACGGCCCCCGCGCCCCGACGCCTGCGCCGTACCCTGGCGGCATGACTGACACGCGCACCGACAGCATCGACCTCTCCGCCATCCGCGTCGCCCTGATCGGGGCCGGGAACATGGGCGGGCCCGTCGGCAGCACCATGCTCGACGCCGGGGTGCGTCCCGAGAACCTGCGGATCGCGAACTCGAGCTCGGCCAGCAGCGAGCGCGCCGCGGAGGAGCTCGGCGCGACCGCCGCCGCCTCCCGGGCCGACTCGATCGAGGGCGCCGACGTCGTCGTCCTCGGCGTGAAGCCCTACCAGATCCTCGACCTCGTCGCCGAGCTGCGGGACGACCTCCCCGGCGGCGCCGTGGTGCTCTCCCTCGCCGCCGGCACCACCCTCGCGCAGATCCAGGACGCGCTCCCGTCGGGCGCCGCCGTCGCCCGTGCCATGCCGAACACCCCCATCTCGGTGGGGGAGGGGGCCGTGGGCCTCATGCGCGGCGACGCCGTCTCCGACGAGCAGCATGCGCTGCTGCACGACCTGTTCTCGAGCGCCGGCGTGGCCGTGGACATCACCGAGGAGCAGGTCCACGCCTTCATCGGCACCGCTGGCTCGATGCCCGCCTTCGTCTTCACGCTCATCGAGGCGATGACCGACGAGGCCGTGCGGCTCGGGCTGAAGCGCGACCTCGCCGCCTCCCTCGTGCAGCAGACAGTGCGCGGCGCCGCGACCCTGCTCACCGAGAGCGGCACCCACCCGGCCGTCGCGAAGAACGCGGTCTCCAGCCCCGGCGGCACCACCGTGCAGGGCCTCGCCGCCCTCGAGCGGGAGGGCGTGCGCGCCGGCGTCGCCGCCGCGATGGCCGCCGCGGCCGACTCCTCCCGCGCGATGAGCAAAGGCTGATCGACGTGCTGCGAGCTTGCGAGCGGTAGGAGATCAGCAGGGAGGGCGCTGGCTGATCGACGTGCTGCGAGCTTGCGAGCGGTAGGGGCACCGGTCACCCTGCCCCGCCGGCCGCGACACCGTCAGATGGTCAGCTGCTGGCGCGTGGCGTACCACTACGCCGATATAGGCATAGAGGCACGCCACGCGCCGGCACCTGACCACACCCCGCCACGCCAGGCCCGAAGCGGACCTGCCACGGCCGGTCCGGCCCCGGAAGCACTGGCCCAGGCCCGGGAGAGCCGGTGCTCGCCCTGGTCGGCGCGCATGGTGCCCGTGGGGATCAGGCGCGCTGGGAGAACTTCTCGATCTGGCCCGTGCGGCCGGAGACGATCAGCAGGTCGTGCGCGGCGACCACCGTCTCCGGCACCGCATAGGTGAAGTCCTTGCCCGGTGACTTCACGCCCACCACGGTCACGCCGAAGCGCTTGCGGATGTCGGAGTCGGCGAGGGTCATGCCCTGCACCTCGCGCGGCGGGCGCATCTTCACGATCGCGAAGTCGTCGTCGAACTCGATGAAGTCCATGAGGTGGCCGTTGACCAGGTGCGCCACGCGCTTGCCGGCATCGGCCTCGGGGTAGACGACGTGGTGGGCGCCGATGCGCTGCAGGATCCGGCCGTGGGCGGGGGAGATCGCCTTCGCCCAGATCACGGGCTTGCCGAGGTCCACGAGGTTCGTCGCGATCAGCACGCTGGACTCGATCGAGGTGCCCACGCCCACCACCGCGGTGCGGAAGCCGCCGGCACCGACCTGCTCGAGCACCTCGGGCTGGGTCGCATCGGCCCTCACCACGTGGGTGAGCTGGCCGGAGTACTTCTGGACGAGGTCCGGATCGGTGTCGATCGCGAGCACCTGCGTGCCGAGCTTCTCGAGGGTCAGGGCGATCGCGGCGCCGAAGCGGCCCAGGCCGATCACGAGGGCGCCCTCGTCGCGGGCGGTGCGGGGCATGTCGGCTCCTTCAGGTCGGGCGCGGTCGGGGATCGAGTCGGGCCGGCTCAGTCTAGGCCGATCCGCGTCGGGGCTCAGCCCACGATCGGCCGCTCCTCGGGGTACTGGATCATCCGCACCCGGGAACGGACGGCGAGGGCGGCACCCAGGGCCATCGGCCCGAGTCGTCCCACGTACATGCACGCCGCGAGGACGGCCTTCGCCTCGGTGGGCAGCGACGGGGTGATCCCCGTGGACAGCCCCACGGTGCCGAAGGCGGACAGCGACTCGAAGAGCACCTGGTCCAGCGAGTACGGGGTCATCCGCAGCAGCACGAAGGACGCCGCGAACACGATCGCGGCGCTCATGACGAGCACGCCGATGGCCTGGCGGATCGTGTCGTGGGGGATGCGCCGGCCGAACACCTCGACGTCGGGGTTGCCCCGGATCTCCGCCCAGATCGACAGCATCAGCAGCGCGAAGGTCGTCACACGGATGCCGCCCGCAGTGGAGCCGGAGCCGCCGCCGATGAACATCAGCAGGTCCGTCAGCAGGCGCGACTCGGTGGTCAGCTGGCCCACGTCCAGCGTCGCGAAGCCACCTGATCGCGGCATGATCGCGGCGAACCCGGCGGCGAGCACCTTCGTGCCCACGTCCTCGTTCCCCAGGGTGGCGGGGTTGGACCACTCCATCGTGAGATAGCCGCCGAACCCGACCACCAGCAGCAGCGCCGTCGTGGTGAGGGTCAGCTTCGCGTGGACGCTCCACTTCCGCGGGGTGCGCAGCTTCCGCACCACCACCAGGATCACGGGGAAGCCGAGGGAGCCGACCAGCACGGCGAGACCGATCGGGATGGTGAAGAACGGGTCGCCGAGGTACTGCGCGGTGCCCGCGGCCTCGGGCACGAAGCCCGCGTTGTTGAAGGCGCTGATCGCATAGAACAGACCCAGGAACAGCGACTCCCCGACCCCGTGCTCGGTGACGAACATGTACGGGGTCAGGGCCACGAAGGTCGCGATCTCGAAGGCGGTGGAGGTGATGAGGATGACCCGCAGCACCCCGCCCACCTCGGCGAGCCGCTCGGCGCGGGTCTCCTGCGCGGTGATCACCCGCTGGGCGAGACCGAGCCGGTGCATCACCGAGATGCTCAGCAGGGAGGCGACGGTCATCAGCCCCAGGCCGCCGAGCTTCACCGCGACCATGATCACGGTCAGCCCGAAGGTCGACCAGTGGGTGCCGGTGTCGACGGTGACGAGGCCGGTCACGCAGATCGCGGAGACGGCGGTGAACAGTGCGTCGATGAGGTCGGTGCCCTGACCGTCGCGCGTCGCGATCGGCAGCGAGAGGAGCGCCGTGAACACGCCGATCAGCAGGGTGAACACGCCCAGCGCAATACGGGCCGGGGTCGCCTTGGACAGCGACCTGGCGTGATCGCGCAGGCCCTGCCGGCGGGCGCGCGGGGCAGGGCCGGACAGCCGCCGGCGGGTGGGCCGGGTACCCCGTTCGGTCATCGCATCCCTCGTCCTCGTGGCGACCGGCGGTCGCGTCCGCGGCAGTCTAGACCCGTCCCGCGCGAACACCCGTCCCTCGCGATCATCGGTACGCTCACCCCATGCCCGCCGACGTGCCCGCCCCTGCCCAGGTCCCCGCCCCCGACGGCATCGGGATCGTCTGGGACGACGCCCTGTGCGAGTACGACTTCGGGCCCTACCATCCGATGGCCCCGATCCGGCTCACGCTCACCCGGATCCTCGCGGGCGCGGCCGGGGTGCTGGACCGCGAGTGCGTGCGGACCCTGCCCGCCCCCGTCGCGAGCGACGAGGAGCTCCAGGCCGTCCACGACCCCGCCCTGGTCCAGGCGGTCAGGCGGTCTTCGCCCGGCTTCGAGGGGCTGACCGCCGAGGACCTCGACGAGCTGATCTCCTTCGGCATCGGCGGCGACGACGTCCCGCCCTTCTCCGGCATGCACACCGCCTCCGCCCGCATCGCCGGCGGCTCCCTCGCCGCGGTCGACGCGATCCTCGCCGGCCACGTGCGCAGCGCGGTCAACGTCGCCGGCGGCATGCATCACGCCAAGCCCACCAGCGTCTCCGGCTTCTGCGTCTACAACGATGCCGCCCTCGCTGTGCGCCGGGCCCTGGACGCGGGCGAGGAGCGGGTGATGTACGTCGACGTCGACGTCCACCACGGCGACGGCGTCGAGCGCGCCCTGTGGGGCGAGCCGCGCGCCGTGACCCTCTCGATCCACGAGACGGGGAGAGGCTCTTCCCCGGCACCGGCTTCGTCCAGGACACCGGCGGACCCTCCGCGCAGGGCAGCGCGATCAACGTCCCGCTCCCGCCCCGCACCACGGCCGACGGCTGGGTGCGGGCGATCCGTGCGACCGTCCCCGCCCTGGTCCGGGCGGTGCAGCCCACGCTGCTGGTCACCCAGCACGGCGCCGACACCCACCGCAGCGACCCGCTGGCGGATTTCTCCGTCACCCTCGAGGCGCAGCGCGAGGTGATGATGCTGATGAAGGAGCTGTCCGACGAGGTGTGCGGCGGGCGCTGGCTCGCCCTCGGCGGCGGCGGATACGCGGTGATCGACGTGGTCCCACGCTCCTGGACCCACCTGCTCGCGGTCGCGACGGGCGAGCCGATCGACCCGGCCGCGCCTCTGCCGCAGGAGTTCCTCGCGGCGGCCGAGCGCGCCCGCACCGAGCACGGCCTCTCCCCGGAGCCGTCGGTGCGGAGCTTCGGCGACGACCGCCCCCTGGCCGTGCGCGCCTGGGAGCACGGCTTCGACCCCGAGGACCCGCTCGACCGGGCGGTCCAGGGAGCTCGCCGTGGAGCCTTCCCCGAGTGGGGACTGGACCCCTTCCTGGACTGAGCGGTCCCGGGACGGGCCGGCCGATCCGTCGGCCCCGCCTCGCCGGTGCGGCCCGCGTTCGAGGGACGACGCTCCCGACGACCTGCCACAATGACGCCCAGGTGCCCCGTGCCCGGGGCCCGCACCCGACCATCCCGGGGGAGCCATGACCGATCGGACCACCCAGGTGCTCGACACCTTCGCGGAGCACCTGCGCACGCTCACGCTGCCGCTGCCCGTCGAGGGCGCAGGCGCCGCCCGCACCGAGGCCCGTGCCGCCCTCTCCCAGCTCGCCGACCACGTCACCCCCCGCCTGGCCTCCCTCGACGCGCCGCTGCTGGTCGTGATCGGCGGCTCCACCGGCGCTGGCAAGTCCACGCTCGTCAACGCGCTGGTCGGCGCGCCGGTCAGCCGCTCCGGCGCGATCCGCCCCACCACGCGCCGGCCCGTGCTCCTCCACCACCCGGCCGACGAGCCCTGGTTCACCGGCACCCGCATCCTCCCCGGCCTCGCCCGCGTCCACGGCGGCGCGAGCCCTGGCGCCGCCGATGCCGAGGCCCCCGGGGCGCAGGACACCACCGGCGACGTGGACCCCGCGACCTCCCTGGCCCTCCACGCCGAGGAGCGGATCCCCCAGGGCCTCGCGCTGCTGGACGCCCCGGACATCGACTCGGTCGCGAAGGGCAATCGCGAGCTCGCCCGGCAGCTGCTGCGCGCCGCGGACCTGTGGCTCTTCGTCACCACCGCCAACCGCTACGCCGACGCCGTGCCCTGGGAGGTGCTGCGCACCGCCGCCGAGCGCGACGTGACCGTCGACGTGGTCATGAACCGCATCCCGGACCGCGGCGGCGTGGCCAAGGAGCTCGCCGCCGACCTCACCTCCATGCTCGAGCGGCAGGGTGTCGAGGTGGACCGCCTCTTCCTGGTCCCCGAGACCACGATCGACGACGACGGCATGCTCCCGCCCGAGGTGATCGCCGAGCTCGCCGCGCACTTCACCGCGCTCGCGGCCGACGGGGAGGGACGGCGCCGCATCGCCCGGCGCACCCTCGCCGGCGCCGTCGACGGCCTCGCCGCCTCCGCCCACGACATCGCCGAGCACGCCGCGCTCCAGGACGACGAGCGCCGGCGGCTGCGCGAGGAGGCCGTGGCCGCGTTCTCCGGCTCCCGGGAGCGGATCGACGCCGCCCTCGGCGACGGCTCCCTGCTGCGCGGCGAGGTGCTCGCCCGCTGGCAGGACGTGGTGGGGACCGGCGAGTTCTTCCGCGGCGTGGAGTCCTTCGTGACCCGCGCCCGGGACCGCCTCGGCCAGATGCTCTCGGGCCGTCCCGCCCCCGCGGTCGAGGCCGAGCAGGCGCTCGGCAGCGGACTCGTCCACGTCGTCGTCGACGAGACGGCGCGCGGCGCCGAGCGGGCCGACGCCGCCTGGCGCGCGAGCGCCGCCGGACGCTCCCTCGCCGAGGGCCAGGACCTCACCCGGATCGACGAGGACTACCCCGAGCAGGTCCGCGCCGCGGTGCGCGCCTGGCAGGGCGACGTGCTCGAGCTGGTCCGCGCCGAGGGCGCCGACCGCCGCACGAAGGCGCGGGTGCTCTCCCTCGGCGTGAACGTCGTCGGCGTCGCGCTGATGGTCGTCGTCTTCGCCTCCACCGCCTTCATCCCCACCGGCCTCGAGGTCGGCGCCGGGGCCGCGACCGCCGTCGTCGGCCAGCGGCTGCTCGAGGCGATCTTCGGCGACGAGGCGGTCAGGCGCATGGCGAAGGCCGCCCGGGAGTCCCTCACCGGCCGGCTCGACGCCCTGGTCGCCGAGCGCTCCGCCCCCTTCCTCGACCGGCTCGACGCGCTCGGCGACGACGACGCCGCGGAGGAGCTCGAGGCCGACGCCGAGGCGCTCGCCGCCCTCGCCCGCGACATCCGGGAGGAGACCCGATGAGCCTCCGCCGCCCCCGCACCACCCCGCTGCACGAACGGCTCGACGCCCTGGACCGGGCGCTCGCCGCACTCGACGGGATCGCCCCCGGCGAGGCCCTGAACGGGACGAGCGAGCTGCTGGAGAGGATCGACCGCCGCCGCGCCCTCTCCGCCGAGCACACCGTGATCGGACTGTTCGGCGCGACCGGCTCCGGGAAGTCCTCCCTGCTGAACGCCCTGATCGGCAAGGACGTGGCCCGCGCGGCGGTGCGCCGCCCCACCACCTCCGCGCCGCTCGCCGCCGTGCTCGGCGACGCGGGCAGCGAGGCGCTGCTGGACTGGCTCGAGGTCGAGGAGCGCCACGCCCTCGACGAGGGCACGGCGCTGGCCCGGGCGGCCGACAAGCCTGCCCGCGGCCGTCGTGCCCGCCGCACCGACGCCGGCACTCCCGGCGTCGTGCTGCTGGACCTGCCGGACCTCGACTCGGTCGAATCCGCCCACCGCGACATCGCCGAGCGCATGACCGGGATGGTCGACGTGATCGTGTGGGTCACCGACCCGCAGAAGTACGCCGACGCGCTGCTGCACCACGAGTTCGTGCGTCCCTTCGCCGGCCACGACGCCGTCACCGTGCTGGTCCTGAACCAGGTGGACCGGCTCCGCGAGGCCGAGCGCGAGGGCGTGCTCGCCTCCCTCGCCGAGATCGCCCGCGCCGACGGGCTCGAGAGCGCGCCCGTCCTCGCCGCCTCCGCCGAGACCGGGGAGGGGGTCGAGGAGCTGCGCGAGCACCTGCTCGGCATCGCCCGCAGCCGCGAGGCCGTGGTCGAGCGGCACCGGGCCGACGTGCGCGGAGCCGCCGCACGGCTGCGCGAGGCCGCGGATCCCACCGGCATGGCCGAGCGCTCGAGCCCCGCCGCGATCGATACCCTCGCCCGGGACCTCTCCCTGGCCGCCCGGGTCGAGCCCGTCGCCCGCGCCGTCGGCGGCTCCTACCGCCATCGGGCGGCGCGCCGCGTCGGCTGGCCGCCGCTGCGCTGGATCCGCTCGATGCGCGCGGATCCCCTGGCCCGGCTCGGCATCGGCCGAGGTCGCGACGGGGAGGGCCTCGAGCGCACCTCCCTGCCCGCCCCGGACGCCGCGGCCTCCGCGCGCGCCTCCGGGGGCGTGCGCCGATTCGCCGACGACGCCTCCGCCGGCGGCAGCGATCCCTGGCGCGCCGCCGTCCGCGCCGCGGCCCGCTCCGAGGAGACGGCGCTCCCGGACGCCCTGGACCAGGCGGTCGCGGAGGCGGACCTCCGCGCGGGGGAGACCTCCTGGTGGTGGCGGGTGCTGGACGTGCTGCAGTGGCTCGCGCTGCTGATCGGCGTGGTGGGCCTCGGCTGGCTGGGCCTGAACGCCGCGCTCGCCTTCCTCGGGGTGCCCCCGCCGCCGATGCCGATGGTCGAGGAGCTGTGGATCCCGATCCCCCTGCCCACGGTGATGCTGGTCCTCGCGATCGCGGCGGGGATCCTGCTGGGCGTCGCCGGCAGTGCGATCGCCGCGATGAGCGGCGCATGGCACCGTCGTCGGGCGCGGCGACTGCTCACCGCCCGGGTGCGAGGGACCGCGCAGGATCTCGTCGTCGAGCCGGTCGACGAGACGCTGCACCGGGCACGGCAGGCTGCGAGCGATCTCGCACTCGCGCTCGGTGAGTGAGGCGGCGGGACGGTGTAGAGTGGATCGTCGACCGTGGCGTCGGCCGGGCGTCGGCCCGGGAGACTGCTCAGCCTGCCCCGCACGCTGACCGGCCGCGCATCTGAGATCCGCAGCATCACACCGCAGGCTCGTCCTGCAGAACAGAGGCTACCTATGGGTTCTGTCGTCAAGAAGCGACGCAAGCGCATGTCCAAGAAGAAGCACCGCAAGCTGCTTCGCAAGACCCGTCACCAGCGCCGCAACAAGAAGTGAGCGACGCCTGACATGCGAGAGCCCCCGCCGCATGGCGGGGGCTCTCGCATGTCAGGCGCTGCCGGTCGGGCGGGCATGCGGTCCGGTGCGCGCCTCGGGAACGGCGCCCGTGGGCCGCGACCGCGCGGGCCGTAGGCTGCGGCCGCGCGGGCCGTGGGCTGCGGCCGGCGGGCGCCGGCGCCCTGCCGCGATCCTCAGGCGCGGCCGGTGAGGCGGCGCCACCAGGGCCGACGGCGCAGCGCGGTGCGCAGCTGCTCGGCATCGACCCGGTAGCGGGCGTGGACCTTCCCGTCCACGATGATCACCGGCACGTCGTGGTCCCAGTGCTCGCGCAGACGCTCGTCGGCGTCGATGTCCCGCACCTCGACGGCGGTGCCGGCGCGATCGGCCTCGGCCCGCACCACCGGCAGCGCCTCATCGCACAGATGGCAGCCCTCCCGCGTGAGGTAGAGGACGCGGGCGTCGGGATCGCTGGGGGAGGGGACGTGCGGCGAGGTCATGGGCGGCACCATATCGGGCGGAGGGGCGAACGGATGACGGAGGTCGTGGGCCGGGGGCGAGGCGCCGGCGATGATCGCGCGCGTGCTCGGGGCACCGGCGGGGGGTCGCGCGCAGGCGCGGGGCGCGGCCGCGACGACCCCGGACGCGATGATTCCGGACATGACGACCCCGGGCGCGACGACGGGCCGCCCGCATGCAGCGGACGGCCCGTCGGACCGGGCGGCGCGGGGGCGCCCCGGAGAGCAGGAGATCAGGCCGCGGTCGGCGCGGTGAACTCGGCCTCGATGGAGATCTTCACGGAGTCGGCGACCAGCACGCCACCGGCCTCGAGGGCGGCGTTCCAGGTCAGGCCGAACTCCTTGCGGGAGATGGTGGTCTCGCCGGTGAAGCCTGCGCGGTAGACGCCGAAGGGATCGGTCGCGGCGCCCTCGTAGGCGAAGTCGAGCTCGACCGGCTTGGTGATGCCGTTGATGGTCAGCTCGCCGTGGAGGGTGTCGCCCTTGAGCTCGGTGGTGCGGAAGGTGATCGTCGGGTTGTTCTCGACGTCGAAGAAGTCGGCGCTCTTGAGGTGCGCGTCGCGGTCGGGGTTGGAGGTGGAGATCGACTCGGTCTTCAGGGTCGCGGTGAAGGCCAGGTCCTCGCCGCCCTCGGCGACGACGAGCTCGCCCTCGACATCGGTGAACTGGCCGCGGACCTTCGAGATGCCGGCGTGGCGCACGGTGAACGCCACGGAGGTGTGGGCGGGATCGAGGGTCCAGGTGCCGGGGGTGAGGTCGCTCATGAGATGACTCCTTCTGGTGGTGGTCCGGTGGTGACGGGCGCCGGTCGGGCTGTTCCGCACCGTATTGCTTGAAAGCTAAACTAAAATGAGGGATGATGGCAAGAGGAAGAGTCCCGGAAAGAGGAAACGTGATGCATGACACGACGTCAAGCGAGGAGCAGGCTGTCGCGGCGGCTTCGGTGAGCCCCGCGGTCGATGGTGCGCAGGACGAGGCGGACCGCGCCTCGACGCCCGAGGAGCTGTGGCTGACGGCGAAGGAGCAGGAGGCGTGGCGCACCTTCCTCTACGCCACCACCCTGCTCACCGACCGGTTCGGCGACGCGCTGCAGTCCGACCCCGAGATCGACCTGGCGCTGGGGGAGTACGAGATCCTGGTGCGCCTGAACGAGGCCGAGGGCGGGTTCCTGCGCATGTCCGAGCTGGCCGACAAGGTCGTCCACTCCCGCTCCCGCCTCACCCACACCATCACCCGCATGGAGAAGCGGGGCCTCGTCGAGCGCGTGCGCTGCTCCTCCGACGGTCGCGGCCGTCAGGCCCAGCTGACCGCCGAGGGCCAGGCCCTCCTCGAGCGCGCCGCGCCCACGCACGTGCGCTCCGTCCGCGATCTCCTGCTGGACGTCATCGGCCACGACGACCTGCTCGAGCTCGGTCGGATCCTCGGCAGGACCATCGCGGAGGACGCCCCGATCGCCGTCGGATGTCCGGCACCTCACGAGGACGCCCCGGCTCGGAGCTGATCCGGAGGTGGGGTTGGTACCGTGAGGCGGCTCGCGAGAGCCTGCGACAGTGAGAGGGAGCCCCCAGCGATGACCACCACCACGGTGCACCTCGTCCGCCACGGCGAGGTGCACAACCCGGAGCGCATCCTGTACGGGCGCCTGCCCGGATACCGGCTCAGCGCCCGTGGTGAGCAGATGGCGCAGCGCGTCGGCGAGCACCTCGCCGGCGCCGACGTCGCCCTCGTGCGCTCCTCGCCGCTGCTGCGCGCCCAGCAGACCGCCGCCCCGATCGCCGCCGCGCACGACCTCGAGATCTCGACGGACCAGCGCCTCATCGAATCGGGCAACCGCTTCGAGGGTCAGCGCATGGGCCACGGCGACGCGAAGCTCACCGACCCGCGCAACTGGCGCTGGTTCGTCAACCCGTTCCGCCCCTCCTGGGGCGAGCCCTACCGGGAGCAGGTTGCGCGCGTGGCCTCCGCCGTGCACGAGGCCCGCGCCGAGGCCGAGGGACGCGAGGCCGTGCTGGTCCTGCACCAGCTGCCGATCTGGGTCACCCGGCGCAGCGCCGAGGGCAAGCCCCTGTTCCACGACCCGCGCCGGCGCGAGTGCGGCCTCTGCTCGGTGACGAGCCTGCGCTTCGTCGGCCCGCACCTGTCGGACGTCGGCTACGCCGAGCCCGCCGCCGCCCTCTATGACGGCGCCGTCGACGCGACCGGAGGCAAGCTCACATGAGGACCCCGCGCCCCGTCCCGAGCCGGCGCGGCCTCCTCCGCGTGGCCGCCGCGGCGCCGCTGGGCGTGCTGCTGGCCGCCTGCGGCACCGACACCTCCGATCGCTATGCCTCCGGGGAGGCCGGGTACGTCTCCGGAGACGGCGTCTCCGTCGAGATCCCCGCCGCCGAGCGCGGCGAGGCGATCGCCTTCACCGGCACCACCTTCGACGAGGAGCCGGTCGACCTCGCGGACACCCGCGGCGAGGTGCTCGTGCTGAACGTCTGGTACGCCTCCTGCCCGCCCTGCCGCAAGGAGGCCCCGGACCTCCAGGCCATCCACGAGGAGTACGCCGAGAAGGGCGTCTCCTTCCTCGGCATCAACGTGCGCGACGCCGCCGGCCCCGCGCAGGCCTTCGAGGAGAAGTACGGGATCACCTACCCCTCGGTGCCCGACACCGGCGCGGAGATCATGTACGCCCTGCGCGGCCAGGTCGCCCCGAACGCCGTCCCCTCCACTCTCGTGCTCGACCGCGAGGGGCGCGTCGCCGCCCGCATCTCCGGCGCCGCCGACCCCTCCGTGCTCCGCGCGATGATCGACGCGGTGGTCGCCGAATGATGCTCGCCGAGATCGGGGCCGCCTTCCAGGCGACCGCCCTGTCCGGATCGCTGCTGCTCGCGATCGCCGTCGCCGCCGCAGCGGGCCTGGTCGCCTTCCTCTCGCCGTGCGTGCTGCCGGTGGTCCCCGGCTATCTCGGGTACGTCTCGGGCCTCGCCGGACAGGGCCCCGGCCCCGCCCCCGCCGCGAAGGGCGCCGGCCGCCGCGCCGCCCGCCCGCAGCGGCCCGGCACCGGGCGGATGCTCGCCGGCTCCCTGCTTTTCGTGGCCGGCTTCGCGGTGGTGTTCATGGCGCTCGGCGGCTTCGCCGGCGCCGTCGGCTACCTCCTCCAGGAGCACGCCGTGTGGATCAACCGCGTCGCCGGCGCGATCGTGATCCTCATGGGCCTGGTGTTCATGGGCCTGATCCCGGGGCTGTCGGCCACGAAGCCGATCTCCTCGAAGAAGCCCGACGCGGGCCTGCTCGGCGCACCGCTGATGGGGCTGGTGTTCGGCCTGAGCTGGACCCCCTGCATCGGCCCCACCTACGCCGCCATCGTGGCGCTGTCCCTGGACGGCGGCGGCGACGGCGCGGCCGTGCGCGGCGGCGTCCTGGCGCTGGCCTACTCCCTGGGCCTCGGCATCCCCTTCGTGCTCTTCGCGCTGCTGTTCGAGCGCGCGCTCGGGCTGAGCAGGAAGCTGTCGGCCCACCGCCGCAGCATCGGCCTGCTCTCCGGCGCGCTGCTGATCGCGATCGGCGTGCTCCTGATGACCGGGGTGTGGGCGAGCTGGATGAGCGAGCTGCAAGGCCTGATCGCGACCTTCGAACCGGTGGTGTGATGAGCGAGAAGAAACCCCGTCCGGACCGCGGCGTCCGGACCGACGACGCAGAGCGTCCCGGCACGGGCCCCACCGAGGCAGGCGCCGAGGCGAGCGGATCCGGCACGGGCCCGTCGGAGTCCGGCAGCTGGTCCAGCAAGCCCGAGGTCGACGGGAAGCGCGCCGCCGCGCCCTCCCTGGGCCTGCGCGGCACGCTGCTGTTCCTGTGGCGGCAGCTGACCTCCATGCAGACGGCGCTCGTGCTGCTCATGCTGCTGGCCGTCGCCGCGATCCCCGGCTCGCTCTACCCGCAGCGCAGCGTGAACCCGGCCCTGACCGAGCAGTTCCTCGAGGAGAACGGCCGCTGGGGCGAGATCCTGGACGCGCTGGGCTTCTTCGAGGTCTTCTCCTCGCCGTGGTTCTCCGCGATCTACCTGCTGCTGTTCATCTCCCTGATCGGCTGCATCGTCCCCCGCGTCGGCGTGCACCTGAGGCAGCTGCGCGCGAAGCCGCCCCGCACCCCCTCCCGCCTGACCCGCTTCACCGGGTACACCCGCCTCGAGCTGCCCGGCGCGCAGGCCGACTCCCTGATCGAGACGGCCCATCGCAGCCTGCGCCGCTCCCGCTACCGCACCGAGGTGCGCGAGGAGAAGGCCGGCCGCTCCGTCAGCGCCGAGCGGGGGCTGCTGCGCGAGACCGGCAACCTCCTGTTCCACATCGCGCTGGTCGGCGTGCTGGTGTGCATCGCCGGCGGCACCCTGACCAGCTACCGCGGACAGGTCACGGTGGTCGAGGGCGGCGGCTTCGCGAACTCGCTGACCCAGTACGACTCCTTCGAGTCCGGGGCCTGGTTCGACGAAAACGACCTGCCCGACTTCCGCTTCACCCTCGAGGATTTCCGGGCCACCTATGTCCAGCCCGGCGAGGCGGGGAAGGTCGGCGAGCCGCGCTCCTTCGAGGCCGACGTGCAGGTGACCACCCCCGGTCAGGAGCAGGAGTCCCGCACGGTCCAGGTCAACAAGCCCCTGCACGTCCCGGGCGCGTCGATGTACCTGCTCGGCAACGGCTACGCCCCCGAGATCACGGTGACCGACCCCGAGGGCACCGTCGTCGCCGAGGGGCCGCTGATCACCGTCCCGATGGGGGACACGAACTACACCTCCCAGGTGGTGCTCAAGGCGCCCGACGCCCAGCCCGAGCAGACCGCCGTGGTCGGCTTCTTCCTGCCCACCGGCACCATCGACGAGCAGGGCCCGCGCTCCCTCTACCCCGACGCGCTGGACCCGCAGCTCGCCCTCACCGTCTACCAGGGCGACCTGGGCCTGGACTCCGGCGTGCCGCAGAACGCGTACGAGGTGGACCTCACCACCCTCACCCAGGTCCCGGGTGAGGACGGCGACCCGGTGCTGATCCGGCTGTACCCCGGCCAGGAGTACAGCCTCGCCGACGGCACCACCGTCAGCTTCGACGGGCTGAAGCGCTACGCCGCCTTCGACATCGCCCACAACCCCTTCGAGCGCTGGATCCTGATCAGCGCGCTGGTCGCCGTCGGCGGCCTGATCCTCTCCCTGTTCGTGCCGCGCCGGCGCCTGTGGGTGCGGGTGCGGGAGCAGGGCGGCACGACCGTGCTCGAGGTCGCCGGGCTCGCCCGCAGCGACGATCCCGCGCTCGCGGACGACGTGAAGGCCCTGGCGTCCCGGCTCTCGGAGGCGCACGATGGACAACGGCTCCCGGACGCCGCACCGTCCGGGCACCCCGAGGCGGACGCCTCGGGCGGACCTCGAGAAGGAAGTGCCCAGTGATCAACCAGCAGCTGGCAGAGCTCTCGAACCTCGCCATCGTGGTGACGATCGTGCTCTACGTGCTCGCCCTGATCGGCTTCGGCGCCGATCTCGCCTCGTCCTCCCAGCGCCGCAGCGACGCCCGCCTCGCCGCCCAGGAGCGAAAGGAGGCGCAGGAGAGGGAGATGAGCCCCGCGAGCGTCGGCGCCTCGGGCGCCGAGGCGGCGGGGGCGACCGCCGTGGGCGGCACCGCGGTGGCCGCTCGCCCCGGCGCAGCGAGCGCGGGCTCCGCAGGCTCCGGCGCCGGCGGCTCGGATTCCCTCGCCCCGGGCACCGCCGGTACGGGCACCGCGGGGGAGGCTCCCGCCGCGTCCGGCGGCATGTCCGCGCAGCGCTTCGCCTTCCTGCTGGCCTCGGCCGCGACCGTGCTGCACCTGATCGGCGTGATCTCCCGTGCGCTCGCCACCCAGCGCGTCCCGTGGGCGAACATGTACGAGTTCGCGACCACCTCCACCGCGATCGTGATGGTCGCCTTCCTCGCCTTCAGCGTGCGCCGCACGGAGCTGCGGGCGCTGGGCACCTTCGTCGTCGGCCCCGTGCTGCTCGTGCTGCTGCTCGCGCAGACGTTCTGGATCGTGCCCGCTGCCGAGCTCACCCCGAGCCTCCAGAACTCCCACTGGATCTACATCCACATCGGCGTCGCGATCATGGCGACGGCGCTGTCGATCCTCGGCGCGGTCGTCGCCTCGATGCAGCTGCTCCAGGCGAAGCACGAGCGCGTCCTCGCCGAGCGCGCCGCGACCGAGGAGTTCCCCGAGCACTGGGGCCGCTTCGGGCACGTGCTGGACCGGCTGCCCTCCTCGTCCTCCCTCGAGGCGCTGAGCTTCCGCATCCACTCGGTCGCGTTCGTGTGCTGGACCTTCACCCTGATCTTCGGGGCAATCTGGGCCCGCGAGGCATGGGGCCGCTTCTGGGGCTGGGACCCCAAGGAGGTGTGGACCTTCATCATCTGGGTGATCTACGCGGCCTACCTCCACGCCCGCGCCACCGGCGGCTTCCGCGGCTCCCGTGCAGCGGGCCTGGCCCTGGCCGGCTTCGTCGCCGTGGTCTTCAACTACACGATCGTGAACACGGTGATCAACGGCCTGCACTCCTACTCCGGCCTCGGCTGAGACTGCGGCCAGGGCTGGCGGTCCGGCCGCGGCCGGTACGCCGCGTCCGGTTGATCAATCGGCCTCGGCTGGCACGCCTCGTCCGGTTGATCAATTGGCCTGGGCTGGTGCTCCGGTCCCGGCTCTGCCCGCACCGAGCAGTTCTTCGACGATCCGTTCCAATACTTGGAACGGATCATCGAAGTGTTTCCGGCCCCAGCGGTGCGGAGAGGTCAGCGCCGCAGCCCGCGCAGAGTTGTTCGACGCGAGGTACCACTTTCCTGGTACCTGGCGACGATCAACTCTGCGCAGTGGTCGTGCGGATGGGGTCGGTGCCTGCGCGTGTGCTGTTGGTCGACGTGAGGTACCACTTTCCTGGTACCTGGCGTCGATCAACGGCGGTGGGAGGGCTCGGCCGAGCTGCGCTGAGGGGGCGCGGCCGAGCTCCGCGGGGAGGGCGCGGCAGACTTCCGGTGACCGGTCCGGTCAGCAGCGGTGCATGGGGCGTTCCGCGGCACGGATCGCCGAGGCGGCTCTTCCCGAAGCGGCCAGGTCAGGCGCTGCGGCCGGTGTCGGTCCCGCCGTCGCCGGGGCCGTCGTCGAGCTCGCCGGAGTCGCCGGGGCCTTCGCCGCGCTCGCGACGCTCACGACGCTCGCGGCGGATGTCCTCGTCGAGCTTGCGCAGGAACTCGGGATCCTCGTCGGGGGCGAGGGGGCCGTCGCGCCGCGGACCGGGACTGCCGGAGGAGCCTCGGCCCCACCAGGAGCGCTCCTTGCCCACGAACAGCCAGGTGAGCGGTCCCACCCAGGGGATCAGCACGATCAGTACGATCCATGCCCATTTCGGCACACCTCTGACCTTGTCGTCCTGGGTCTGCACACAGTCGGCGAGTGCGAAGACGGTCAGGGCGATCGAGAGGACTGCCAGGATGCCGCGGGCCATGGGGACAGTCTAGGGCGCGGACCTGGGATGGGGCCGGGGACTCGGAACTGGGCTGGCAGCGGCCTGGGACTCGGGACCGGATCGGGAACTCGGGACCGGATCGGGAACTCGGGACCGGATAGGGAGCTCGGGACCGGATCCGGACCGGGCGGGGACGCGGAACGAGACCGGACGACGGCAGGGCGGCCGTCGCGTCCGCGTCACTGTTCGCGGCCCGCGCCGAGATCGCGGCCCGCAGTCCCGCGCTGTGTTCGCGGCCCGAGTCCCGCGGCGTGATCCTGGCCCCGAGCCGCCTCCGCGGACAGCGGGTTCCCGGGCGGGGGACCTAGTCTGGAGCGATGCGACAGTTCCTGCTCTACGCCGTCATCCGCCTGGGCCTGTGGATAGCCCTGTGGTGGGTGCTCACCGTGAGCGGGGTGGGCGTGATGCTCGCCGGCGTGCTCGCGGCGTTGATCGCGATGCTGATCTCGATCCTGTTCCTGGACCGTCTGCGGGACGCCGCGGCGATGCGCTGGAAGCTCGCGCACGAGCGCAGGGTCGAGAAGCGCGGCGAGACCGTGGACGAGGACGCCGAGTACGAGGACGGGCTCTTCGCCGACGAGGTCCGGATCGACGGAGAGACGCGGGTGGAGGACACCAACGCAGGCGCCGCGGACCTGCCCGACCTCCCCGAGGACGGCACGAGCGACGGGGACACCAGGGCCTGAGCTGCCCCAGGGCGCTCAGCGCGCTGACACGCTGCCCTGTGCCCTGTGCCCTGTGCCCTGTGCCCTCCGCTGGGGGCCCGTCGCTCCCCGGATGCTGCGTCGTGCGGAACGACGAGGTCAGAGCACGAGGCCGACGAGCAGCAGCAGCGAGAACACCAGCTCGAGCCGTCCGGTCGCGCCGAGCACGGGGATCAGGTCCCGGCCCCCCGTCCCGCCGAGCACCTTCCGCACCGGACCGAGGGCGAGCGGCAGGGCGAGCAGCACGAGCGCCGCGGGCCGGTGCGCGATGATCACCGGCACCATGAGCACGAAGGGCGCCAGCAGCGTCGTCGTGTAGAGCAGGCGCGTGCCGCGCTCGCCGAGCCGGACCGCGAGGGTCCTCTTGCCGGAGGCGGCGTCGGTGGGGATGTCGCGCAGGTTGTTGGTGAGCATCAGCGCGACGGCGAGCAGCCCGATCGCGACCGAGGCGAGCAGCGCAGCCCAGGAGGGGCGGCCCGTGATCGCGAGCGCCGTGCCGTTGACGGCGACGAGACCGAAGAACACGAACACGAAGACCTCGCCGAGGCCCAGGTAGCCGTAGGGCTTCCTGCCGCCGGTGTAGAACCAGGCCGCGGCGATCGCGGCGGCGCCGACGACCAGCGCCCACCACATCTGCGCCACGGCCACCAGCGCGACGCCGAACAGGCCGCCGAGGGCGAGGGAGATGATCGCGGCGCGCTTCACGGTCGCGGGGCGGGCGGCGCCGGAGCCGGTGAGGCGGAAGGGGCCGACGCGGTCGTCGTCCGTGCCGCGGATCCCGTCGGAGTAGTCGTTGGCGAAGTTCACGCCGATCTGCAGCGAGAAGGAGACGGCGAGGGCCAGCAGCGCCCGGGGGATCACCAGCGCCCAGTCGACCGATCCGGTGAGTTCGCCGAGCTGCCACACGGCGACGCCGGTTCCGGCGGCGACGGGGGCGAGGGCGGCGGGGAGGGTCTTCGGTCGGGCGCCCTCCACCCACTGCGGCAGGCTGGCCATCGTGCTCCTCACGCGTGCTGGGGCCGGCGGTCGACGGCCCCGACGAGCTTACGCCGCGGCGCGGCGCCGGACCGTCCCGTCGACTGTGAGTCGTGACCCGAGTGACGAGCACCGGGCCACCCGGATGCCGGGCCGCCGCGATGCAGGATCGGCCCGATGCCGGGCAGCTCCGATGCCCCGCCGCCGCTCTGCTCGACGTCCGTGGCGCACGGGCTCCGCGGCCTCCCCGACGGCGCGGCCGACGGGCAGGGCGGGGCAGCGGGCCCTCAGCCGCCGGCGAGGCGGCGGGCGGCGGCGCGGTCCACCTTGCCGATGCCCAGCAGCGGCAGCTCCTCGACGACGTGGACGCGCTTGGGGATCATGTGCGCGGGCACCTCGGTGGTGCGCAGCGCGGAGCGGACGAGCGCCGAGGCCTCCGCGGGGTCCGTGCCCTCCTCGAGGGTGACCAGCGCCTCGACCCGCTGGCCCCATTCCGGGTCGGGCACCCCGACCACGACGGAGGTGCGGACCAGGCCGCGCAGCATGAGGGAGCGGTCGATCGCGCGCTCGACGTCCTGGGGGAGGACCTTGCGTCCGCCGGTGTTGATCACGTCGTCGGCCCGGCCCAGCACGGTCAGCGCGCCGTCGTCCCCGATCTCGGCGAGATCGGAGGTGAGGAAGGCGCGGTCCGCGCCGTCGTCGGCGACGGGCGCGCCGGCGGCCGGCGCGTCGGTGCCCTCCCCGGCGGTCGGCGCCGAGGCGGCGGCGAACACTCCGCCGTCGGTGACGCCGTCGGCGGTGAGATAGCCGAGGGCGAGGGTGGGGGAGGAGATCCGCAACCGGCCCGCGCCGGACTCGTCGGGGTCGAGCACCGACAGGGACACCCCGGGCAGCGGCCGACTGTCGTAGACGCAGCCGCCCGCGGTCTCGGAGGAGCCGTAGGTGGTGCGCACCGGGATCCGCTGCCCGCAGGCGCGGGTGAGGACGTCGGTGCTGGTCGCCGCTCCGCCGACGAGCACGGCGGCGAAGCGCTTCAGCAGGCCGCGGGCGCGGGCGTCGTCCCCGGTCGCGCCGGTGACGATGCGGGTGAGCTGGGTGGGGACGAGGGAGGTGAACGCGGGCAGCCCGGACCGCTCCGCCTGCTCGAGGACGGGTCCGGCGAGCTCCACGAAGGCGGCGGCGTCGAAATGGCCGCGCAGGTCCGGCAGCGGATCCGGCAGGGCGGGCCCCGGAAGGCCCAGCACCTGGCCGGTGCGGTGGGCGCGGGCGAGGACCTGCACCCCGGCGATGTGCGTCGGCGGCAGCAGCGGCAGCCAGAACCCGTGCCCGCGGGAGTCCGGGGCGGTGCCGTCGGCGGCGAAGAGCTGCGCGGTCGCGTCCTGCGAGGCCCTCAGCGCGGCGAGGCTGAGCGCGACGGCCTTCGCGGTCCCGGTCGATCCGGAGGTCGGGACCACCAGCGCTGTGTCCTCGAGCCCGGCGGGCAGCCTGTCGGGGGCCGGGAAGTGCCCGAGCCACAGGCGCGCCCGGCCCGCCATCACCTCGCCGATCGCCTCGGAGTGCGCGGCGATAGAGGCGGCGGAGGCGTCGTAGGCGGGCGGGACCAGCCAGGGCAGGGACGCGGCGGCGGGGCCGTCGGGCACGGGCGCGGCCATCTCAGCCCTGCGGGTGGGGGAAGGAGGACCAGTCGGGGTCGCGCTTCTCGAGGAAGGCGTCGCGGCCCTCGGCGGCCTCGTCGGTCATGTACGCCAGGCGCGTCGCCTCCCCGGCGAAGACCTGCTGGCCCATGAGGCCGTCGTCGGCGAGGTTGAAGGCGAACTTCAGCATACGTATCGCCTGCGGGGACTTCGTCGCGATGGTCGCGGCCATCGCGAGGGCCTCCTCCTCGATCCGTGCGTGGTCGACGACCCGGTTCACGGCGCCCCAGTCGTAGGCGTCCTGGGCGGAGTACTCCTCGGCGAGGAAGAAGATCTCCCGCGCGCGCTTCTGACCGACCTGCTTGGCGAGATAGGCGGAGCCGTAGCCGCCGTCGAAGGAGCCGACGTTCGCGTCGGTCTGCTTGAAGCGGGCGTGCTCGCGGGAGGCGATCGACATGTCCGCGACCACGTGCAGGGAGTGCCCGCCGCCGGCGGCCCAGCCGTTCACGACCGCGATCACGACCTTGCCCATGGTGCGCATGAGGCGCTGCACCTCGAGGATGTGGAGGCGGCCGGCGGAACGGGTGCGCACGGAACCGGTCTCCTCCACAGCCTCCTCGGCGGCGTACTCGTAGCCGGCACGGCCGCGGATCCGCTGGTCGCCGCCGGAGCAGAAGGAGTGCCCGCCGTCCTTGGGGGAGGGGCCGTTGCCGGTCAGCAGGATCACGCCCACCCCGGTGTCGAGCCGGGCATGGTCCAGCGCCCGGTACAGCTCGTCGACCGTGTGGGGGCGGAAGGCGTTGCGCACCTCGGGACGGTCGAAGGCGATCCGCACCGTCGGCAGGTCCCGGGAGGTCAGCTCCCCGTCGGGCGACTCGATCCGCTCCACCGCCCGGTGGTAGGTGATGTCGGTGAGCTCGGGCCCGCCGTGCTCCTGCGGCGGCACCTCCCGCCAGCGGCGGGGGTCGAAGGTGTCGGAGACCCGACGGGGCAGCGGAGCGGGCGGGGTCGTCATGGCCTCCAGGGTAGTCCGGGCAGAGCCGGCCACGGATCGCTGCGCAGCCTTCCGCAGATGCGCACGTCGAGGCGCTCGCCGTCGATCAGGAACTTCCCACGCTCGACCCCCTCGTCGACGAAGCCTGCCGCGCGGGCGACCGCCGCGGAGGCGGGATTGTTCACCCGGTGTCCGAGCTCGAGCCTCTCGAGGCCCCACCCGCCGCCGGCCGTCGGCGTCAGCGCCTGGTCCGCGACGGTGGCGGCCGCCCGGGACGCGAGCCCACGACCGCGATGCTCGGCGCGCAGCCAGTAGAAGAACCAGCCGCTGCGGTTCTCCTCGTCCACGGTGATCGCCACCAGGCCGACGAGCCGATCTTCCGCATTGACGATCGCGGTCGCCCGGCGCTGCGGGGCGAGCAGCCAGGCCACCTGCTCATGGGCCTGCTCGAGAGTCCGCACCCCGGCTTGGCGGGCCATGTCAGGCGCCGAGCGGAAAGCGCCCAGCACCGCGAGTGCGTCCTCGGCCCCTACGGGGCGCAGCCCGTATCCGTCTCCGGGCGTCATCGGGAGCGCTGAGGGGCCGGACGCGGCCGGGCTCCGCGAGGCATCGTCGGTCGTGGGTTGCATCGCCTCATCGTGCCGTGCCTCGTACGCGCGGCGCACGCTCATTACTCTCGGGAACATGCTCATTCCCCCTGCCCTCCGCGAGCGCGGCATCGACCGCGTCCACGCCTGGTCCATCCCGATGACCACCCGGTTCCGCCGGATCACCGAGCGCGACGGCCTGCTGCTGCACGGTCCGGAGGGCTGGGCGGAGTTCTCCCCGTTCTGGGACTACGACGCGGCCGAGTCGACGGCCTGGCTGCGCGCCGCCCTCGAGGACGCGACGACGCCCCGCCCCGCACCGCGGCGCGAGGAGGTCGAGGTCAACGCCACGATCCCGGTGCTCCCACCGGTGCTCGCGGCGCGGATCGCGACGGTCGGCGGGGCGCGGACGGCGAAGGTGAAGGTCGCCGACCCCGGCTCCGACCTCGCCTCCGACGCGCAGCGCCTCGAGGCGGTCCGCGACGCGATGGGCCCCGACGCCCGGATCCGCATCGACGCGAACGCCGCCTGGACGTACGAGGAGGCGCTCGAGGCGCTGCCCGTCCTGGACCGGGCCGCGGGCGGGCTCGAGTACGCCGAGCAGCCCTGCGCCGCGCTCGAGGACCTCGCCGCGCTGCGCCGCGCCCTCGACATCCCGATCGCGGCCGACGAGTCGGTGCGCCGGGCGGAGGACCCGCTCCGGGTCGCCCGGGCCGAGGCCGCCGACCTGCTGGTGATGAAGGTCCAGCCGCTCGGCGGCATCACCCGCTGCCTCGAGCTGGCCGAGGAGGCGGGGCTGCCGGTCGTGGTCTCCTCCGCGCTCGAGTCGAGCATCGGCCTCGGCGCGGGGCTCGCCCTCGCCGCGGCGCTGCCGGAGCTGCCGCACGCCTGCGGCCTCGCGACCGCGACCCTGCTCACCGGCGACCTCTCCCCGCAGCCGCTGCACGCGACCGGCGGCACGCTGCCCGTCGGCCGGACGGCGCCGAGTGAGGAGCTGCTCGCCCGCCACGCGGCCGACGACGCCCTCGCCGCACGCTGGGAGGAGCGGCTCACGGCCTGCGCAGCCCTGCTCTGACAGCCCGCGCGCAGGCCGGGACTACCCTGACGGGGTGCACGAGCCCTCCGCCCCGATCCCCGCACCGCTGACGATCCCCGCGCCCCGGCCCACCGGCTCCGGCGCCGTGGACCAGGCGGTCGCGGTCTGGTCCGCGCTCGCGGAGCTCGGACTGGCCGAGGCGGTGCTCGCCCCCGGCTCGCGCTCCGCGCCGCTGGTCTACGGCCTCGCTGCCGACGAGGTCGCCGGTCGGATCCGTGCCCACGTGCGGATCGACGAGCGCGCCGCCGCCTTCACGGCCCTGGGTCTCGGCCGCCTGGACCCCGCCCGGCCCGCCGCGGTCGTGACCACCTCCGGCACCGCCACCGCGCACCTCCACGCCGCCGTGATGGAGGCGCACCACTCGCGGATCCCGCTGCTCGTGCTCACCGCGGACCGGCCTGCCGAGCTGCGCGAGGTCGGCGCGAACCAGACCACTCGCCAGGCCGGCATGTTCCGCTCGCTGGTGCGCCTGACCGTGGACCTGCCCGCCCCGACCGCCGGGGCGGCGAGCCCGGTCGAGCTGCGCACGGCCGTCTCCACCGCCGCCCGCGCCCTCGCCGCCGCGACCGGGGAGCACCCCGGTCCCGTGCACCTGAACCTCTCCTTCCGCGACCCGCTCGTGCCCCGCGCAGAGGAGTCGGAGCAGCCCGACAGGACCGCGGCGCGCGAACGGATCGTCCTCACGCGCCGCGTCCCCGCCCCGGCGCCCGCCCCGCAGCCGGTCCCGGTCGACTCCCGCACCGTCGTCGTCGCCGGGGACGGGGCGGGACCGGCCGCCGCCGCGCTCGCCGATGCGCACGGCCTGCCGCTGCTGGCCGAGCCGAGCTCCGGCGCGCTCACGGCGGACGGCCTCGTCCCCCGCTATCCGGCGCTGCTGCGCGCGGTGATGGCCGATTCCGCGCACCCGCTGCGCCCGCGCCGTGCGATCGTGCTCGGTCACCCCACGCTGTCCCGGCCGGTCGTCGGCGCGCTCCTGGGCGCGGCCGACGTCGAGGTGGTCGTCGTGGACCCGCATCCGGACTGGCCCGACGTGGCCCGCCGCGCGAGCCTCGTGGTCCCCGCCGCGATCGGGCAGGAGATCCCCGGGACGGGACAGGAGGCGACCGGGACCGAGCAGGACACGCTCGGTCCCGGACAGGACGCGGCCTCACCCGGTGCCGCGTCGGCCGCGCCCGACGCCCCCGAGATCGATCCGGCTCGGCGCCGCGCGTGGATCCAGGCGTGGCGCACCGCGGCCGACGCCGCCGCAGCACGGCAGCCGCAGCCGTGGCAGCAGCGCGCCGCGCTCGCGGTGTGGGAGGCCTCCGCGCCGGGCGACCTGCTCGTGCTCGGCTCCTCGAGCCTCGTGCGCGACCTCGAGCAGCACGCCGGCCCCACCTCTGCCCGTGTGATCGCCAACCGCGGCCTCGCCGGGATCGACGGCACCACCGCCATGGCCGGCGGCCTCGCCCTGGCCCGCGCCGCACGGGATGAGCCGGGGGAGCGGGGCCGCACCCGGGTCCTCGTCGGCGACCTCACCGCCCTCCACGACCTCACCGGTCTGCTCGTCGGCCCCGAGGAGCCGCGCCCCGACCTCGACGTGATCGTCGTCGACGACGGCGGGGGCCGCATCTTCTCCGGCCTCGAGCATGCCGCGGCCTCGCCCGCGCTGCTGCGCCGCTTCTTCACCACCCCGCACGGCGCCGACATCGCCGCGGTCGCCGCGGGCCTCGGCGCCGACGCACGGACTCTCCAGGCCGACGCGCTGCCGGCGGCGCTCGCCGAACCCACGCAGGGGCTGCGGGTGCTCGTCGTCCAGGAGCCGCCCAGCGAGGTCCCGAGGAACTCTTGAGCGCGAGTGGTGACATGACCCCATGAACGACGAGCACGCCCCGCAGCCGCCCCGAGACCCGAGCGCCGGGACCCCGGATGCCCCGCACGGCCCGACCCCGTCCTACGGCAGCCCTGCCCCCTACGACGGGGCGCCCCCGTACGCCGCGTCCTACGGCGCGACACCGGCCTACGGCGCGGCTCCGGTCCAGGGCGCGCCGTCGGCCGAGACGACCGAACAGCTCCCGGCCACAGCCTCCTCGTTCGATCACGCCGTCCACGGCTCCGCCGCTGCCGGCTCCGGCGCCCCCGCGCCGGTCGCCGCCGGGGCCGCCGGGACGGCCGCGCCCCGCCGCGGGCCCGGCTGGGGCGGGACCAGCGCCCTCGTGCTCGCCGGGATGCTGCTCTCCAGCGGCCTCACCCTCGGCGGCGTCGTCGCCTATGACCAGCTGCAGGGCGACGAGCCGGTCGCGGCCGCCCAGGACTCGCAGACCTCCGAGGCGCGACCTGCCGCGACGACCACTGCGGAGGACCCGGACTGGGCCGCGATCTCCGAGCAGGTCTCCCCGAGCGCCGTCTCGATCCTCTCCTCCACCGGCTCCGGCACCAGCCAGGGGACCGGCGTGGTCCTCGACGAGGACGGCACGATCCTCACCAACGACCACGTCGCCGGCGACGCCGAGTCCCTGCAGGTCACCACCAGCGACGGACGCAGCTTCGCCGCGAGCGTCGTGGGCACCGACCCCTCGACCGACCTCGCCGTGATCCGCCTGGAGGACCCGCCCGAGGACCTGCAGCCGGCGACCTTCGCGGACTCCTCCACCGTGGTCGTGGGCCAGCCCGTGATGGCTCTGGGCACCCCGCTCGGCCTCGAGAACACGGTCACCACCGGCATCGTCTCGGCGCTGGACCGGCCGGTCAGCGCCACCGGCGAGGAGACCGACGGCTCCGACACCACGTACACCTCCGCGATCCAGACCGACGCCGCGATCAACCCCGGCAACTCCGGCGGACCGCTCGTGGACGCCGCCGGGCAGGTCATCGGCATCAACACCGCGATCGCCTCGATCCCCAACGAGTCCGGGCAGGCCGGCAGCATCGGGCTCGGCTTCGCTATCCCCGCGAACACGGCGATGCTGATCGCCGAGCAGCTCCAGGACGGCGGCACCGTCCAGCACGCCTTCGTCGGCGTGACCACCACCGACGGCACGGCCGACGACGGCAGCGCCGGCTACCACGGCGCGGAGGTCGTCGCCGTGGAGCCGGGCAGCCCCGCGGCGGAGGCGGGACTGGCCGAGGGGGACCTCATCACCGGGATCGACGACACCCCCGTCGGCGGGGCGGGCGCCCTGACCGGCATCGTGCGCGGCCTCGAGGTCGGCTCCACCCACACGCTCGAGCTGGTGCGCGACGGGAAGGTGCAGACGCTCGAGATCACCCTCGCGGCCCGGGAGGGCTGAGCAGGGGAGACCTCGTGCCCGTCCGGCCGTCGCTCGGGCGGCGACGTGGCGGGCGGCGCAGTCGCCCGTCCCGTGCTCTCGGGCGCCGCGCCTGGGACCTCAGGCCTCGGCGTCGCCGCGCAGGGCCCGCAGCATCGGACGGCACTTCGCGAGCGCCTCGGCATGCTCGGAGACCGGGTCGGAGGCCGCGACCAGACCGCCCCCGGCCTGCAGCACCGCGGAGCGCTCACCGGTCAGATGCGCCATCCGCAGCGCGATCGCCCACTGGCCGTCGCCGCTCGCGTCCATCCAGCCCACCGGGGCCGCGTACCCGCCGCGGTCGCGCGGCTCGAGGCGGGCGATGATCTCGTCGGCCTGCTCGCGCGGGGTGCCGGAGACCGCCGCCGAAGGATGCAGGCGCGCGGCGACGTCCAGGCTCGTCACCCCCTCGTGCAGGCGGGCCGAGACGTCCGAGGCGAGGTGCTCGAGCCCCGGCAGGCGCAGCACGAACGGCTCCGCGGAGACCTCGATCTCCGCGGCGAGGTCCTCGAGCCGCTCGACCACGGAGTCCACCGCGTAGGCGTGCTCGGAGCGCTCCTTGTGATCGGCGCGGAACGCCCGACGGTCCGCCTCGTCGAGCTCGCCGTCGTCGGCCGCCGGCCGGGACCCTGCCAGCACGCGCGAGAAGACCCGCCCGTCCTCCGTCTGGGCGAGCATCTCCGGGCTCGCGCCGATCACGTCCTCGAGGTGGTACACCCAGGTGCTCGGGTAGGCGCGGGCGAGCCGCGTGAGCAGCAGGGCGGGGGAGAGCGGCTCCGGGGTGCGCACCGAGGTGCGCTCGGAGAGCACGACCTTCTCGGCGACGCCGGAGCGGATCTCGTCCACGGCCTGCTGGACCAGCGCCTGGTACTCGTCGGGCGTGTGGTCCGCCTCGAGCTCGAGCGGCGCGGCCGCGGGCGCGTCGACGGGGGAGGAGGGGAACAGGTCGCGCCAGGAGGCCGGCAGCTCCGGCTCCTCGTCGATCCCGACGACCGTGAGGAAGGCCTCCCCGTCGTGGACGCCGAGCAGCGCGCGCGGCACCAGCAGCGTCGAGGGGCGCTCGGAGGCGCCCGCGTAGGAGAAGGAGCCCAGCGCGATCAGGCCGCTGGTGCGCACCCGCACCTCGTCGTCGACACGGGCGCGGGAGGCGAGGTCGCGGAAGGCGGCGCTCGCGGCCGCGAAGCGGTCCGGGCCGGTGGTGCGCACCGACCAGGCCCGGCCCACGGCCACCAGTCCCTGGCCGTGCCGCAGCCAGGCGCCGGAGACCCCCGCGGGGACATGGCCCAGCAGGTCCACCGGCTCCTCGATCCGCACGCTGCGCACGAGCGGCGTCGCGGAGGCGGGCGCGGAGAGGTCGGGATGCGTGAGAGGAGCGGACATCCGTGTCATTATGCGACACCCCCGCGCCGCCGCGCCGTGACCCGCGTCCCGTCCCCGGATGCGTCCTGCGGAGGGGGCGAGGTGCGACCATGGTCCGGCGAGAGACCGCGGGCCCGGCACCGACCGGGCGCCTTCCCCCACCTCCCGAGGAGCATCGCGTGAGCACAGACGGCGACAGCATCACGACGCCCCTGGTGCGCGGGCTCCTCGCGGCGCTGTCCGTGCTCGGGATCGGCCTGGCCGTGGTGGTCGTGCCGGCGCTGGCGGCGCAGGCCGCCGGCACCGCCTCGAGCGCCACCGCGCTGGACGCCGTGCTGATCGCGCTGAACGTCCTGGTGCTCGGGCACGGCGGCGGGGTCGTGCTGAGCACCGGCGTGATCGACGGGGCGGTGACGCTCACCCCCGTCGGCCTGCAGATCCTGCTCGTGCTCCTGGCAGCGCTGTCGCTGCGCCGGGTCGGCCACCGCCTCGAGCTCGTGCGCGGCGACGGCGTGCTGCGCGTCGGGGCGCTGCGGGATGCGGGCGTCTCCCTCGCCGCCTTCGGCGGGACCTACGCGATCGGTCTCGCCGTGCTCGCCGCGATCGGCCGCAGCGCCGATGCCGCGCCGATGGTGACCTCCGCCGTCGTCTCCGGGGCGCTGGTCGCCATCGGCGGCGGACTGATCGGCCTGCTGTGGTCGCTGCGGCGCGAGCCCACCACGGCGGTGCCGGGCGTGCGGGTGCTCGAGCTGCTGCCGGCCCCCTACGGCGCGGTCGCCCGCTCCGCGCTGCTGGCGGTGCTGGGCCTGTTCGGCGCAGGGATGCTGCTGGTGCTGGTCCTGATGCTCACGCACGTGCCGGCCCAGTCCGCGCTCTTCGACCAGCTCGACCCCGGGATCGTCGGCGGCCTGGTGCTCACACTGCTGCAGCTGGCGCTGCTGCCGCTGCTGGCGGTGTGGGCGCTGGTGGTGCTGCTGGGCGGCACGGTCGTGGTGGGCACCTCCACCGGGATCTCCCTCGGCGAGGTCCAGACCGGCGTGCTGCCGGTCCTCCCGATCCTCGGTGCGCTGCCCGAGCCGGGCGACCTGCCGGGAGCGACCTGGGCGCTGATGCTGGTGCCCGCGCTCGCCGTCGGCCTCGGCGCCGTCTCCCTGGTGCGGGACGTGGCCGAGCTCGAGCGGCGCGAGCAGATCACGGCCTGGATCGCCTACCCGGTCGTGGTCGTCGTCGCGGTGCTGCTGCTCGCCGGGCTCACCACCGGCGGGATCGGCGACGGCCGCCTGGTGCACCTCGGTCCCGCCATGGGAACCCTCGTGCTGCCCCTGCTGGGCGTGGTCGTGCTCGCGACCGGGCTCGTGATCGCCGTCCTCGCCACGGACCTCGTGCCGTGGACGCGACGCAGCATCGCCTCCCTGCGCGAGCGCGTGGACGCCGCCGAGTCCGCGGAGCGCGGCGAGGGCGCCGACGGCGCGAGGGACGAGGTCGCGGACAGGGCCGACGACGAGCACTCGTCGGACCTGAACGCCTGGGACGAGGGCGCCGAGGACGGCGACGACCAGGACGAGGATCTCGACGGCGACCGGGACGAGGACGCTCGGGACGGGGACGCCTGGAGCGCGGACGCCGCGGACGATGCCGCTGCCGACCACGCCGACGAGGACCCGATCGAGCCGCCCGCGGACGAGGACCCGCTCAGCCCCCGAGCAGGCCGCTGAGCCAGTCGACCATCGACCCCTGCGCCTCTGAGTCGCAGGCGGTGCGCGACTGCTCCGTGATCGCCGAGGCGCGGCACTCCTCGAGCTCGGCGAGCGGGCCGTAGAACAGGGTGCTCAGCAGCGCCCCGGAGATGATCATCAGCGTCGCCGGGACGCCGAGCAGACCCCCGATCACCACCATCGACCAGCGCCGGTCCTTCACCGACTGGACGATCACCGGCACCAGCAGCACGAGCGCGACCAGCCCGGTCACCCCCGCCAGCAGCGAGAGCGGCAGCGGCATCATCATCAGCAGCCACGAGGCGAGCAGCGCGATCGCGAGCGCGCCCACCCGGCGGCGATGGCGCCTCTCCGGGGTGACGTCGGAGCGCGGGGAGGAGTCGGGATCGCTGTTCACCCCACCCATTGTGCCGTGCCCGCGGAAGACGCCGTCGTACGGCCGTCGGGACGGCGTCCCGCACCGCCGCCGCGGCGGGCCCCTGGCTCCACCGCCGCCGCGGGCTCCCGCCCCCTCCGTCTCAGCGGGCCCCCGGCCGCCGCGCACTACCCTGGGACGGTGACCCGCACCCCTGTCGTCGTCCTGATCTCCGGCACCGGCTCGAACCTCGCCGCCCTCCTCGCCGCCGCGGCGGAGGAGCAGTGCCCCTACGAGGTGGTCGCCGTCCTCGCCGACCGCGAGGCCTCCGGCCTCGAGCACGCCCGCGCCGCCAGCATCCCCACCGAGGTGGTGGCCCTGCGCGACCACCCCGACCGCGCCGCCTGGGACCGAGCCCTCACCGCCGCCGTCGCCGCCCACGACCCGCAGCTCGTGGTGCTCGCCGGATTCATGAAGCTCGTCGGCCCCCCGCTGCTCGAGTCCTTCGGCGGCCGGATCATCAACACCCACCCCGCCCTGCTGCCCGCCTTCCCCGGCGCCCACGGCGTGCGCGACGCCCTCGCCTACGGCGTGAAGGTCACCGGCTGCAGCGTGATCGAGGTCGACGCGGGGGTGGACACCGGGCGGATCCTCGCCCAGCGTGCCGTGGACGTGCTCGAGGAGGACACCGAGGAGGCCCTCCACGAGCGGATCAAGGCCGTCGAGCAGCCTCTGCTGGTCGAGGTCGTGCGACGCCTCACCGCCGCCCGCTGACGCCTCCGGCCCGCCCCGTCCCGGCGGAAGCACGCGGCACCGTTCCGCTCCCGCCCGCCGGGACCCGCGCCCCGTCTCGTCGATGCCCGCCGGGGTCGGGGACGGGCACGCGGACCGCTAGGCTGGGCCCCACACGACTGGCGCAGGTGGGGGACCACCGGGGAGTGTTGTGACGTCGGGGGCATCGACCGCCTGGGTGCCCTCCGCAAGCAGATCCGAACAGGAGCACGCCACGTGAGCACCGCAGGACGCCGCCCGATCCGCCGAGCCCTCCTCTCCGTCTTCGACAAGACCGGCATCGTCGACCTCGCCCGCACCCTCGCCGAGCAGGGCGCGGAGATCGTCTCGACCGGCTCCACCGCCTCCACGATCCGCGACGCCGGCATCGCCGTGACCGAGGTCGAGACCGTCACCGGCTTCCCTGAGATGCTCGACGGCCGCGTCAAGACCCTCCACCCGCGCGTGCACGGCGGGATCCTCGCCGACCAGCGCCTGGAGTCCCACCGCGACCAGCTCGCCGAGCACGACATCGCCCCCTTCGACCTCGTGGTCGTGAACCTCTACCCCTTCGCCGAGACCGTCGCCGCCGGCGGCAGCTTCGCCGAGATCATCGAGAAGATCGACGTGGGCGGCCCGACCATGGTGCGCGGCGCCGCGAAGAACTTCGCCTCCGTCGCCGTGGTCGTGGACCCCGAGGGCTACCCGATCGCGGCCGAGGCCGCGGAGGAGGGCGGCTTCACCCTCGCCGAGCGCCAGGAGCTCGCCGCCATCGCCTTCACCCGCACCGCCGAGTACGACGAGGCGATCAGCGACTGGATGCTCGGCCAGCTCGCCGAGGACGACGCGTCCGCCGAGCCCGAGGTCGAGGCCGACGACGTCGAGATCCCCTCGATCCTCGACCTCTCCGACGCGGACGCCGCAGAGCTCGGCATCACCGCGACCCTCCGCTACGGCGAGAACCCCCACCAGAGGGCCCGGCTCGCCGTCACCGACGAGACCGTCCCCGGGATCGCGGGCGCCGAGCAGCTCGGCGGCAAGGCCATGAGCTACAACAACTACGTCGACGCCGACGCCGCGGTGCGCGCCGCCCACGACCACGCTCGCCCCGCCGTCGCCGTGGTCAAGCACAACAACCCCTGCGGCGTCGCCGTGGTCGACGAGGGCCAGGACATCGCCCTCGCCCACGCCCGCGCCCACGGCACCGACCCCGTCTCCGCCTACGGCGGCGTGATCGCCGCGAACCGCACGGTCACCCTCACCATGGCCCAGCAGGTCAAGCCGATCTTCACCGAGGTGATCCTCGCCCCCGGCTACGAGGACGAGGCCCTCGAGCTGCTGCGCACCAAGAAGAACCTCCGCATCCTGAAGCTCGAGGGGGAGTACTCCCGCGGCGTCGAGATGCGCGAGATCTGGGGCGGCATGCTGATCCAGGACGCGGACCGCATCGACGCAGGCGGCGACGCCCCCGCCGGCTGGACGCTCGCCGCGGGCGAGGCGGCCGACGAGGCGACCCTCGCCGACCTCGAGTTCGCCTGGCGCGCGGTGCGCGCCGTGAAGTCCAACGCGATCCTGCTGGCCGCGGACGGCGCCGCCGTCGGCATCGGGATGGGCCAGGTCAACCGCCTGGACTCCTGCCGCCTGGCCGTCTCCCGCGCCAACACCCTCGGCGAGCACGCCGAGGGCGAGGCCGCGCCGGAGCGGGCCCGCGGCGCGGTCGCCGCGTCGGACGCCTTCTTCCCCTTCGCCGATGGGGTGCAGATCCTGCTGGACGCCGGCGTGCGCGCGATCGTCCAGCCCGGCGGCTCGATCCGCGACGACGAGGTGATCGAGGCGTGCCGTGACGCGGGCGTCACGCTCTACCTCACCGGCACCCGTCACTTCGCCCACTGACCGCCCGGCACCGCCCGTCCGCGCCGCCCGGCCCGGACGGGCGGCGCCGCCCCGCCCTGCCCGCGTCGGCCTGCGCCGATCCCGGGCGGAGCTCCCCGACGGCGGAGGACCTCTGTTCACCTCCGGTCCATCCGTGACCTTTAAACTTGGGCGCATCCACCAGCGAGCGCCGAAGGAGTGACCGTGAAGATCCCCGACAACCAGAGCCTGCGCGAGTACATCGAGCACCTGCGCGAGGAGGGGTACTCGGTCCAGGACGGCCACACCCCGGACCCGGACCTGATCGACCCTCAGGGGAACCCGGTCTACACCTGGCAGGAGGGGTACCCGTACGAGACCCGGATGGACCGGGAGGACTACGAGCTGCAGAAGTACCAGCTCCAGGTCGAGCTGCTGAAGTTCCAGTACTGGCTCGAGGACAACGACCAGAAGGCCGTCATCATCTTCGAGGGGCGCGACGCGGCCGGCAAGGGAGGCACGATCAAGCGCTTCACCGAGCACCTCAACCCCCGCACCGCCCGCGTCGTCGCACTGAACAAGCCCAGCGACCGCGAGCGCGGCCAGTGGTACTTCCAGCGCTACGTCCAGCACCTGCCCACCGAGGGCGAGATGGTGCTCTTCGACCGCTCCTGGTACAACCGCGCCGGCGTCGAGCGGGTGATGGGCTTCGCGACCCCCGAGCAGTACGAGACCTTCATGAATCAGGTCCCCCACTTCGAGCGGATGCTGGTGGACTCCGGCATCCATCTCACCAAGTTCTGGTTCTCGGTCTCGCAGAAGGAGCAGCGCACCCGCTTCGCGATCCGGCAGCTGGACCCGGTGCGGCGCTGGAAGCTCTCCCCGATGGACCTCGAGTCGCTGGACCGCTGGGAGGCGTACACCGAGGCCAAGGAGGAGATGTTCCGCCGCACGGACAAGAAGTACGCGCCGTGGACGATCATCCGCTCCAACGACAAGAAGCGCGCCCGCCTGAACGCGATGCGCTACTTCCTCTCCCAGTTCGAGTACGAGGACAAGGACCACGAGGTCGTGGGGAGCCCGGACCCGAAGCTGGTCATGCGCGGGAAGATGGAGGAGGCCGACGAGTGAGCCGCTCACGGCGCCGCTCGTGTGACGGGCCGGTCACCCCTGGGGGTGACCGGCCCGTCAGCTCTCCGGTGCGGCTCAGAAGTCCAGGCGCTCCGTCGGCGGCAGCGCCACCTCGCCCGAGTCGGGCTGCTCCGGCGCGGCGGCCGGCTCCGGCTCCTCGTCGAGCGCCGGGATGGTGCCGGTGGCCGTCGCCCGGTGCGGCGAGGTCATCGAGGCGGGGGAGAGCAGCCCGGCCAGACGTGCCTCGTCCAGCAGGCCGCGCTCGAGCACCAGGTCCCGGACCGGACGGCCGGTCGCCAGCGCCTCCTCCGCGACCTCGGTCGCGGCCGCGTACCCGATCACCGGCACCAGCGCCGTGACCACCCCGATCGAGCGGTGCAGATAGTCCCCCAGCACCTCCTCGTTCAGGGTGATCCCGGCGACGCAGCGGTCGGCGAGGGTGTTCATCGCCCGGGTCATGATCTGCGTGGACTCGAGGATGTTGAAGGCGATCACCGGCTCGAACACGTTCAGCTGCAGCTGACCGCCCTCGGCCGCGAAGGTCACCGAGAGATCGTTGCCGATCACCTCGTAGGCGACCTGGTTGACGACCTCCGGGATCACCGGGTTCACCTTGCCTGGCATGATCGAGCTGCCCGGCTGCACGGCCGGCAGGTTGATCTCGTGCAGGCCGGCACGCGGCCCGGAGCTCAGCAGGCGCAGGTCGTTGCAGATCTTCGAGATCTTCACCGCGATGCGCTTGAGGATCCCGGAGAAGGTCACGAAGGCGCCGGTGTCGCTGGTGGCCTCGACCAGGTCGGCGGAGACCACGAAGGGCACCCCCGTCAGCTCGGCGAGCTCGGCCGTGGCCATCGCCGCATAGCGCGGATCGGACGTGATGCCGGTGCCGATCGCCGTCGCGCCGAGGTTGATCTCCTGGAACAGCGTCGCGGTGCGGGTGAGGCGCTGGACGTCCTCCTCGATCGTGGTGGCCCAGGCGTGGAACTCCTGGCCCACGGTCATCGGGACGGCGTCCTGCAGCTGGGTGCGTCCCATCTTCAGGACCGAGGAGAACTCCTCGCCCTTGGCGCGCAGGGTGGAGATCAGGTGGTCCATCGACTCGGCCAGCGCAGGGAAGGACAGCATGATCGTCAGCCGGATCGCCGTGGGGTAGACGTCGTTGGTGGACTGGCCGAGGTTGACGTGGTTGTTGGGGTGCAGCCGGTCGTACTGCCCCTTCTCGTGCCCCAGGATCTCCAGCGCGCGGTTGGCGATCACCTCGTTGGCGTTCATGTTCGTGCTGGTGCCGGCCCCGCCCTGGATCATGTCCACGATGAAGTGCTCGTGGAGGGCGCCGCCGATGATCTCCTCGCAGGCGCGGTCGATCGCGGCGAAGCGCTCGTCGTCGAGCGCCCCCAGGCGATGGTTGGCGCGGGCGGCGGCGCGCTTGACCTGGGCGAGGGCCTCGATCATCCGGGGGAAGTGCTGCAGCTGCACCCCCGTGATGTGGAAGTTCTCCTTCGCACGCAGGGTCTGGACGCCGTAGTAGGCATCGTCTGGGACGTCGCGGTCTCCGAGCAGGTCGTGCTCACGGCGGGTGCCGGTCGACGTCGCACCGGGGCTGGTCATCGTGGGATCCTCCGGATGTCGCTGTGGCCGACGGCTCTGCCGGCCCCTGCCAGGGTAGCGGGGCGGGGACCGTACGATGGCCGGGTGCGCGCGCCCCGATCCCCCCACACGCTCCGCGCCGCCTTCCGGCGGCAGACGGTGCTCGCCCTCGCCCTGCCCGCGCTCGCGCTGATCGTCCTGATCGGGGCGACGCTGTCGGCGCCGCTGGCCGGCGTGCTCTTGGCGACCCTGCTGCTGGTCCTCGCGCTGATGCGGGCCCTGCTGCCGGTGCGGGCGGTCGGCGCGCTCGCCGTCCGCTCCCGCGGCCTCGACGTCGCGGTGCTGCTCGCTCTCGCGCTCGGCATCGCGGTGCTGAGCACCTCGCCGAACCTCTGACCCGAAGCGCTCCGGGAGGGCCCGTCGGGTGTGAGCTTCGTCGGCCCGCCGGCGGGAGCGGGGCCCGCCCGCGGTGTGGGACGATCTGTGCGTGCCCACCGACTCCGCCCGGCTCCATGCCGTGTTCGACCTCGCGATGAGGATCGGGGAGGGCCTGCTCACCAACGGTGCCGCCGCCTCGGAGGTCACCGCGACGGTGCTGCGGGTGACCAGCTCGTCCGGCCTGCGCAACGTCTCCGTGCAGGTCACCTTCAACGAGGTCACGATCTCCTATCTCGCCGACGAGTCCGCGACCCCGTTCACGAGGGTCCGCTCGGCAGGGGAGCGGACCCAGGACTTCGCGCGCCTGGCCGCCTTCGAGGACATCTCCCACCAGTACCTCTCCGGGGAGCTGCCGCTGGACGAGGCCCGGCACCGGGCCGCCGCGGTCCCGCAGCGCCAGCCGCTGTACCGGCTCGTGCTCGTGGTCGCGGGCTTCGCGGTGATGGGCGGCGCGGCCGCGCTCAGCTTCGGCGCCGGCAGCCTCGTCGTGGTCGCCGCGACCCTCGCCGCCGGGCTGCTGATCGCGGCGGCGGAGCTGCTGGCCCGGTGGAGCATCCCGCCGTTCTACAGCCAGGCGCTCGGCGGGCTCGTCGCCGTCGCCGCGGCGATCGGGGTCAGCGCGATCGACCCCACCCAGAACTCCTCGATCGTCGTGGTCTCGTGCCTGATCGTGCAGCTCGCGGGGCTCTCCTCGATCAGCGCCGTGCAGGACGCGGTGACGGGCTGGTACATCACCGCCGCGGGACGCATGCTCGAGACGCTCATGCTCACCGTCGGTATCGTGGTGGGCGTGCGCGCCGGGCTGCTCGCGGCCGACGCGATCGGCGCGGACATCTCCGTGACCGCGTCGATGCCGCTGTCGATCACGACGGCGCTGGTGGTGCTGATCTCGGGGCTCGGCATGGGGCTCGGCTACGGCGTCGGCACCCAGACCCCGCCCCGGCTGCTGCTGATGGCCGCGCTGGTCGCCGCCGGCTCGGGCCTCGTCTCGCACCTGATCACCGGGACGCTGAACGACCGCACCGTCGCCGTCGGCGTCGCCGCCTTCCTCACCGGCCTGGTCGCGACCGCGCTCGCCGACCGGGTGCGCGCCCCCTCCCTCGCCTTCGTCATGGCCGGGGTGATCCCGCTGGTGCCCGGCAGCCGGATCTACCGCGGCCTGCTCGGGCTGCAGGACGACCTCTCGATGGGCATCTCCGAGCTGCTCGAGGCGGCGCAGGTCGCGATCGCGATCGCCGCGGGCGTCGTGCTCGGCCAGCTCATCTCCTCGCGGATCATGCCCTACTTCCGCCGCAGCGGCATCGCCTACACCCCGGCGATCTCCTCGCCCTTCACCACCATGCGCCGTCGCCGTCTCTCGCTCGGCACGCGGTCGATGCGGCGTCGTCGCGGCACTCCGGTGATCGAGCCGTCTACGATGACCGGAGAGATGACGGCGCTGTCACCGGCTCTGTTCGAGGACGCGGACCTGCTCGACGACCTCGAGCCCCCCGCGGATCTCGTGGACCGCGACCGCGGGGAGCGCCGCGACGAGGACGAGGAGGTCCCATGACCGAGAACGCACTGCTGGCCGTCGCCGGCTACTCCACCAGCGGCACCGGCCGCGGCCGCGGCATCGAGCTGCTGGCGCTGCGGTCCGACGGGCAGGGCCTCGCCGTCGAGCGTCGTGCCGCCGTCGACCTGCCCGACCCCTCCTTCGTGCTGTGGAGCGAGGACGGCACCCTGCTGCACGCGGTGCTCGAGACCGAGCCGACCCGGGTGGTCACCGTGCGTGTGGACGAGGACGGGGCGCGGGCGGAGGTCGTCGCGGACCTCGCGCTGGACGGGGCGGGCGGCTGCCACCTCGCCCACGGCAGCGACGGCCGCTCCCTCGTGATCGCCCAGTACGGCTCCGGCTCCGTGGCGACGGTGGGCCTGGACGAGGAGGGCCTGCCCACCGCGCAGATCGACGTCGACGACCACCACGAGCTGACCGACGGCATCGCGGAGACCGCGCCGCACCCGCACCAGGTCGTGGCGCTGCCCGGCACCGAGGCCCTCGCCGTCCCCGACCTCGGCCTGGACCGCGTGCTGCTGTACCGCCAGGGCGCCGGCGGCATGATCGACATCGCCGGGGAGATCTCGCTGAGCCGGGGGAACGGACCGCGCCACCTCGTGGCCGACCACGAGTCCGAGCAGATCCACATCGCCTGCGAGCGCTCCGGCATGGTCGCCACCGCCGTGCGCGCCCACGAGACCTCGCCCCGCTCCGTCCCCGCCGTCATGCCGCAGGCGCCGCGCCGCTGGGCCGTGCGCTCGATGATGCCGGCCAGCGGCAGCGAGTCCGCCGCCGCGCTCTCCCACATCGAGCTCGTCGCCGACGAGTCCGCGCTGCTGGTCGCCAATCGCGGGCCCGACACCCTCTCGCTGCTCTCCCTCGACGCGATGCGGCCGCAGCGCGTGGCCGAGGTCGAGGTGGGCGCGCACCCGCGTCACTTCACCCAGTGGGGTGACCTGGTGCTGGTCGCCGCGCAGGAGGGGGACCGGATCGACGTGCTGCGCCGTCGCGGCGAGGAGCTCTCGCGGGTCGGGGAGCCGATCCCCGCGCCGTCGGTCGCGTGCCTCGCGGTGCGTCCGGTGGCCTGAGGACCGCGTCCCGGGAGCGGTCTCCCCGGACGCGGGTGAGCGGCTCCGCAGCGGACCTGTTGCCGACGGTGGCCGCGAGACGGATAGACTCACCGGCGCCCTACCGGTCGGCCGGTGGGTTCCGTCGTGCCCTCGCCCCGTCCTGGAAGGACCCTTCCCGATGACCGCTGCCGCTGACTCCCGCACCGCTCCCGCTCGGCAGGGAGCGGTGCTCTCGGCCGCACCGGAGCGCTCCGCAGCCGCCGATCGCGCCGCCGAGAGGTTCGAGCGGTCCTTCGGCTACGCGCCCGACGGGGTCTGGTCCGCGCCGGGCCGCGTCAACATCATCGGTGAGCACGTCGACTACCAGGACGGCCTCTGCCTGCCGATGGCGATCTCGCACCGCTGCTTCGCCGCTGCCGCCCGCACCCCCACCTCGCGGGTGCGTCTGCGCTCCGCCCAGGACGACCTCGAGCTCGACCTCGACGCGGCCGCGCTCGAGCCCGGCGCGGTCGAGGGCTGGCCCGCCTACGTCGCCGGCGTGCTCTGGGCGCTGCGCCCCTTCATCTCCGGCGCCGTCACCCAGGGCATGGACGTCCTCATCGACGGGCAGGTCCCGCTCGGGGCGGGCCTGTCCAGCTCGGCCGCGCTCGAGTGCGCCGCCGCCGAGGCGATCGAGTCGCTGCTGACGCTGGGCACCACGCCGCTGGACCGGGTGCGCGCCGCGATCACCGCCGAGACCGACTTCGCCGGCGCCTCCACGGGCGGGCTCGACCAGTCCGCCTCGGTCCTCTCCCGTGAGGGCCACGCCCTGTTCCTGGACTGCCGGGACTTCTCCACCCGCGCGGTGCCGTGGGACCTCGCCTCCCAGGGCCTCGCCCTGCTCATCACCGACACCCGCGCCGAGCATTCCCATGTCGACGGGGAGTACACGGCGCGCCGCGCCGACAGCGAGCGCGCCGCCGACTCGCTCGGCGTGGCGACCCTGCGCGACGCCGATCCCGCCCGGCGCGAGGAGCTCCTGGTGAGCATCGACGACGAGGTCGTGCGCCGCCGCGCCCGCCACGTGATCACCGAGATCCAGCGCGTGCAGGAGTTCGACGCGCTGCTCGCCGAGGGGACGGTGCGCGCGCACGTCACGGAGCTCGGCGCGCTGCTGAACGCCTCCCACGACTCGCTGCGCGAGGACTACGAGGTGACGGTGCCGCAGCTCGACCTCGCCGTGGACACCGCCCGCGAGGCCGGTGCGCACGGCGCTCGCATGACCGGCGGCGGCTTCGGCGGCTCGACCATCGCGCTGGTGGAGGCGGAGCAAGCGCAGTCGATCGCCGAGGCCATCGCCGCCGCCTTCGCCGCGGCCGGCTTCACCGCCCCGGAGTTCTTCCTGGCACTGCCCTCGGAGGGCGCCGGCCAGGACCGCTGAGCCGCGACGCCGGAAACACCGGCGGACGACGTCTTTCCGCCGTCGGTGCCTCCCCGCCGTCGGCGCGGCACCGTCGTCAGCGCGTCGCGTCGCCGGGCGCGGGGGCCGCGAGCCAGTCCCGCACCCCCGCGAGGAGCCGGGAGCGGACCGGTGCGGGAGCGGCCGAGAGACGGATCGAGGAGGCGGCGAGGTCGGCGAGCTCGACGTCGTCCAGCCCGATCCGCCGCGCGGTCTCGTACTGGTCCAGCAGCCGGGAGCCGAACAGCAGCGGGTCGTCGGCGCCGAGCGCGATCTGCGCCCCGGCCTCGATCAGCCGGCGCAGAGGCACGTCCTCGGCGTGCTCGAGCACCCCGAGGGAGGCGTTCGAGGCCGGGCAGAGCTCGAACCCGATCCCGGCTGCCACCACCTGCTCCAGCAGCTGCGGGTCCTCGGCGGCGCGCACCCCGTGGCCCAGCCGGTCCGGTCGCAGGTGCTCGACGACCTCCCGCACGTGCGCGGGCCCCAGCAGCTCCCCGCCGTGCGGCACCGCCAGCAGCCCGGCCTCCCGCGCGATGCGGAAGGCGGGGGCGAAGTCCTCGGTGTCACCGCGCCGCTCGTCGTTGGAGAGCCCGAAGCCGATCACCCGGCCGGCGCTGCGCGCCGCGAGCCGGGCCAGGGTGCGGGCGTCCAGCGGATGCCGGGTGCGGGAGGCGGCCACCACGATCCCGACGCTGACCCCGGTCTCCGTCTCGGAGCGCTCGGCCTGGTCCAGCACGATCTCGACCGCGGGGGTGATTCCGCCGACGAAGGGCGCATAGCTGGTCGGGTCCACCTGCAGCTCGAGCCGGCCCGAGCCCTCGGCGGCGTCGTCGACCACCGCCTCATGGAGCAGACGCCGCATCGCCGACTCCGTGTCGACGACCGCGCGGGCAGTGTCGTACTGGCGCTGGAAGCGGAACCATCCGCGCCGGTCGGGCTCGACCTGCAGTGCCACGTCGTCGGTGAGGGAGCGGGGCAGTCGCATGCCCCGCTCCGCCGCCAGCTCCCACAGCGTCGTCGGACGCATCGAGCCGGTGAAGTGCAGGTGCAGATGCGCCTTGGGCAGGGTCCGCAGGTCGCGGCCCGATCCGGCGGGGGAGGGGCTCATCCCGCCAGGAGCGCGGCCACCCGGTCGATGCCCTCGACGATGTCCTCGTCCCCGAGGGCGTAGGAGAAGCGCAGGTGGCCGGGGGCGCCGAAGGCCTCGCCCGGCACCGCGGCGACCTCCGCCTCCTCGAGGATCACGGTCGCGAGCTCGGTCGAGGTGGTCACCTTCCGGCCGCGGATCTCCCGGCCCAGCAGCTGCGAGACGTCGGGGAAGACGTAGAACGCGCCGGTGGGCGTCGGCACGGTGAAGCCGTCGATCGCGGAGAGCTTCTCGACGATCAGCTGCCGACGCCGGTCGAAGGCGAGGCGCATCTCCTCGACGGGCTCCTTCGGCCCCTTCAGCGCCGCGAGCGCCGCCCGCTGGGCGATGTTGTTGACGTGGGAGGTGAGATGGGACTGCAGGTTCGAGGCCGCCTTGATGACGTCGAGGGGGCCCACCATCCAGCCCACCCGCCAGCCGGTCATCGCGAAGGACTTCGCCACGCCGCCGAGCAGGATCGTGGTGTCGGCGAGCTCGGGGACGGCCTTCAGCACCGAGGTGAAGGGCATGTCGCCGTAGGTGAGGGACTGGTAGATCTCGTCGGTGATCACCCACAGCCCGTGCTCGAGCGCCCAGCGGCCGATCTCCTCGACCTGCTCGGGGGAGAGCACCGCGCCGGTCGGGTTCGAGGGGGAGCACAGCACCAAGGCGCGGGTGCGGTCGGTGCGGGCGGCCTCGAGCTGCGCGACCGTGGGGACGTAGCCCTGGTCGGCGCCGGCGAGGACGGGGACCTCGGACGCGCCGGACTGGCGGATCGCCTCGGGGTAGGTGGTCCAGTACGGGGCGGGCAGCAGCACCTCGTCGCCCGGGTCCAGCACGGTCGCGAAGGCCTGGAACACGGCCTGCTTGCCGCCGTTGGTCACCAGCACCTGGGCCGGATCGATCTCGAGCGACGTCGTGGCCGAGACCGACGCGGCGAGGGCCTCGCGCAGCTCGGGAAGGCCGGCGGTCGCGGAGTAGCGGTGGTTGCGCGGATCGCGCGCGGCCTCCACGGCGGCGTCTACGATGTGCGCGGGGGTGGGGAAGTCCGGCTCTCCGGCGCCGAAGCCGATGACGGGCCGTCCGGCGGCCTTGAGCGCCTTGGCGGTCGAGTCGACCGCGAGGGTCGCGGAGGGCTCGATCGCGCCGATGCGCTGCGAGATGCGGGAACGGGAGGCGGGAGTGCGTGCGTCGTCGGTGGTCACCCGACTATCGTGACAGAGCTCGCCCCGCGCCGCCAGGATGGACGCCCCTTGGGAACGGGGGCGGGCCGGGACTCGCCGAGGCTCCGGAATGTGACGTGATCCGGGTCGATTCGCACGAGTCCCCGTCGGCTTGTATGCTGGTCGCTGGTCAGAATCGCTCAGGCTTCTCCGGGCACGTCCCGGGACCGGGCGAGGCGACCGCACGGGGCTCGTCCCCGTGAAGGGCAGTGGCGCAATTGGTAGCGCAGCGGTCTCCAAAACCGCAGGTTGCAGGTTCGAGCCCTGTCTGCCCTGCCGGTCCGGCCGGGGTCACCCGGCCGGATGCGGATGACCTCGACGAGATCGGATAGCTCCCTGTGAACTCCAGCCAGAACGCCCCGTCGGCACCGCGCACCGGTGACGTCCAGGGCTCCGGGTCGAAGAACCCGCTCCTGGCGATCGGTCTGTTCATCCGTCAGGTGATCGCCGAGCTGCGCAAGGTGGTCGTCCCCAGCAGGCGCGAGCTGGTCCTGTACTCGATCACGGTGCTGCTGTTCGTCGCCTTCATGATCCTGCTGATCTTCGGGCTCGACGCGGCCTTCAGCTGGATCTCGCGGATCGCCTTCACGGTCCCCGACGTGTGAGCGGGCGCCTGATCCGCACCTCGCACAGCCCTGTGACCGACCAGTCCACCGCAGCCAGGAAGGCAGGTTCCCGCCGATGAGCGAGACGACCTCTACCCCCGACAAGTCCTTCGACGACGTCGACGACACCCTCTCCTTCTCCGCCTCGGCCCCGACCGGCGAGGCCGCGGGCGAGGACGCCGCCGCCGAGGAGACCGCGGCCGAGGACGCCGAGCTCGACGCGGAGCTCTCCGACGACGACGCGCCGGCTGGCGACGAGAGCGCCGAGGCGCCCGTCGACCACGCCGACGACCCGGCCGAAGCCGACGACTCCGACGAGCCGGCCGGCGCCGACGAGGCCCCGGCCGCCGAGGACGCCCCCGCGGCCGAGGAGGCCGAGGAGGACCCGGTCCAGCAGCTGCGCATGCACCTGCGCTCCGCGCTCGGCGAGTGGTACGTCATCCACTCCTACTCAGGGCACGAGAACCGCGTGAAGACCCAGCTCGCCACGCGCACCGAGACCATGGACATGGAGGAGTTCATCTTCGAGGTCCAGGTCCCGATGGAGGACGCGACCGAGGTCAAGAACGGCCAGAAGAAGATCGTCCGCCGCGTGCGCATCCCCGGCTACGTGCTGGTGCGCATGGACCTGACCACCGAGTCCTGGCGCGTCGTGCGCGACACCCCCGGCGTGACCGGCTTCGTCGGCAACGCGACCGAGCCCACCCCGCTCACCTTCGACGAGATCTTCTCGATGCTCGCGCCGTCCGTCGGCCTTCCCGAGAAGAAGCGCTCCTCCGGCTCGTCCGGCTCCTCCTCGAAGCCCGCGGCCGCGCAGAAGGTGCCCGACTTCCAGGTCGGCGAGTCCGTCACCGTCATGGACGGCCCCTTCGAGACCATGCCGGCCACGATCTCCGAGATCCACGCCGAGGCCCAGAAGCTGCAGGTGCTCGTGTCGATCTTCGGCCGCGAGACCCCGGTCGAGCTCGGCTTCGACCAGGTCGCCAAGATCTGACCAGCCGGTCCGCCTCGTGCGGGCCCTCGGACGCGCGGCCCCTCGCCCGCGTCCGCCCCGAATCCCCGCGGCGCGCCCGGCTCCGGCCGGGCGGGCTCCCCGGTGGGGGAGTACGACCGAGATCACGCACGATCGAGGTCGACGCCGCAGCGACGTGCAGGTAACGTCGCATCCCGGTTCCGCGTCCGCCTCGTGCGAGCGCGGGTCCAGCAGTGGGAGGAGCGCGTGATCAGCTCCGCCCGGACCACACCACAGTAAGGAAGAGCAATGGCTCCCAAGAAGAAGATCGCGAGCATCATCAAGCTCCAGATCCAGGCCGGCCAGGCCACCCCTGCGCCGCCCGTGGGTCCCGCGCTCGGCGCTGCCGGCGTGAACATGATGGAGTTCGTGAAGGCCTACAACGATCGCACCGCCGATCAGCGTGGCAACATCATCCCCGTCGAGATCACGGTCTACGAGGACCGCTCGTTCACCTTCATCACGAAGACCCCGCCGGCCGCGGAGCTCATCAAGAAGGCCGCCGGCCTCCAGAAGGGCTCGGCCGTGCCGCACACCGACAAGGTCGGCAAGATCACCCAGGCTCAGGTCCGCGAGATCGCGGAGACGAAGATGCCTGATCTGAACGCGAACGACATCGAGGCCGCGGCGAAGATCGTCGAGGGCACCGCTCGTTCCATGGGCATCACGGTGGAGGGCTGAGAACGATGGCATTCCGTAGCAAGGCTTACAAGAACGGCGCCGCTCTGATCGAAGAGGGCCGCACCTACTCCCCGCTCGACGCGCTGCGCCTCGCGCAGAAGTCCAGCCCGGCGAAGTTCGACGCCTCCGTCGAGGTCTCGATGCGTCTCGGCGTCGACCCCCGCAAGGCGGACCAGATGGTGCGCGGCACCGTCAACCTGCCCAACGGCACCGGCAAGACCGCGCGCGTCATCGTCTTCGCGTCCGGCGCGCAGGCCGAGGCCGCTCTCGCGGCGGGCGCCGACGAGGTCGGCGACGACGACCTGATCGAGAAGGTCGCCGGCGGCTGGACCGATTTCGACGCGGCCGTCGCCACCCCGAACCTGATGGGCAAGGTCGGCAAGCTGGGCCGCGTGCTCGGCCCCCGCGGCCTCATGCCGAACCCCAAGACCGGCACCGTGACCATGGACGTCACCAAGGCCGTGAACGACATCAAGGGCGGCAAGATCGAGTTCCGCACCGACCGTGCGGCGAACCTGCACTACATCGTCGGCAAGGTCTCCTTCACCGACAAGCAGCTCGTCGAGAACTACGTCGCGGCGCTGGACGAGATCCTCCGTCTCAAGCCGTCCGCGTCCAAGGGCCGCTACATCACGAAGATCACCGTGTCCACCACCATGGGCCCCGGCATCCCGGTCGACGTGAACCGCACCCGCAACCTCCTCGAGGACACCGACGAGGCCTGAGCCTCCTCATCTCCTCGCATCTCGGCGCCTCGCCCACCGCTCAGGTGGGCGGGGCGCCGTGCTGTGTCGGGCGCCGGGCCTGGAGGCTCTTCGACGATCCGTACCAGGGAAGTGGAGCGGATCGTCGAACAACTCCGCCCCGGTCCGCTTCGCGGGGCGCCGCTTCGCGGGCCGCACCCGCACCGCAGCGGAGCCGGCAGGTGAGTTGATCGACGTCCGGTACCGCTTCGCTGGTACTTCTCGTCGAACAAGTGCGCCGAGGGCTGCGCGGTACGGAGAGCCGGTGGCGCCGCCGGTCGCCTCGAGCCGCGCAGCTCTCGGCGCCCACCGCCCACCACCCGACGCCCGCCGCCGTCCACCCGCCGCCCGTCGCCGGACTGTGACGGAGACCGCCGCCCGCACCGTGGCGCGCACACCCGTCCCTGCACTACTCTGGACCTACCGAAGACCGCCGGTCGTCGCCCTCCACCCGGAGAGCGACCGAAGAAGTCCCCACGGGACGGCCTGCGCAGGTGAACGAACGCGACCCGCACGGTCGCGCCCTCCGAGGAGCAGCTGCTCCCGGGGAGCCGGATCGTGCGTGCTGGCCTCGACACCTGCGTGTCGAGGCCTTTTCCTGTTCCAGGGCCCTTCACCCGGTGGCGAGAGACCTCTGGAAGGAGGGCCATGGCGAATCCCGAGAAGGTGGACGCCGTCGCGGAGATCGCGGACATGTTCCGTGAGTCCGACGCCGCCGTCATCACCGAGTATCGCGGGCTCAGCGTGGGGGAGCTCAAGGAGCTCCGTCGTGCGCTGGGTTCCGAGACGACCTACGCCGTGGTGAAGAACACGCTCACGGAGATCGCCGCCCGCAAGGCCGGTATCGACGTGTTCGACGGCACGCTCAGCGGGCCGACCGCGATCGCCTTCATCAAGGGCGAGCCGGTGGAGCCTGCGAAGGCTCTGCGTGACTTCGCCAAGACCCACGAGAACCTCGTGGTCAAGTCCGGCTACTTCGAGGGCAAGCTGCTCTCGCAGGAGGACGTCCAGAAGCTCGCGGACCTCGAGTCCCGCGAGGTCCTGCTGGCCAAGGCCGCCGGCGCCATGAAGGCGTCGATGTCCAAGGCCGCCGCAGTGTTCGCTGCACCGCTGTCCAAGACGGCGCGCACCGTGGACGCGCTGCGGGCCAAGCAGGAAGCCGCCTGAGCCTTCCGGCTCACCGGCTTCCGCACCACAGCCACAGCGCTGTCCCCCGGCTGCCCCGTCGGAGCATCCGGATCGCAAGACCCGGCGCGTGAGCGCCGCTCAACACCGCAGGGACGCAGGTCCCGCCTACAGGAAGGAACGCCCTCATGGCGAAGCTCAGCAACGACGAGCTCATCGAAGCTTTCAAGGAGATGTCCCTCATCGAGCTCTCCGAGTTCGTGAAGCAGTTCGAGGACGTCTTCGACGTCACCGCCGCCGCCCCCGTGGCCGTCGCCGGTGCCGCTCCCGCCGCCGGTGGTGGCGAGGCCGCCGCCGAGGAGGAGAAGACCGAGTTCGACGTCATCCTCGAGTCGGCCGGCTCCGCGAAGATCGCCGTCATCAAGGAGGTGCGCGGCCTGACCTCCCTCGGTCTGAAGGAGGCCAAGGCGCTCGTCGACGAGGCCCCCAAGCCCGTCCTCGAGGGTGTCAAGCAGGAGGACGCCGAGGCCGCCAAGGCGAAGCTCGAGGAGGCCGGCGCGACCGTCTCCGTCAAGTGATCTCCGGCGCACGCCCCGGCGTGCGCCTCACCTGACGGCAGTCGCACTGCCCCGTGGAGGGCCGTCCCGCATCGCGCGGGGCGGCCCTTCCGCATGTCTGCAGCGGGGGAGCGGCGCGCACGGGCGCAATCCGGGCCCGCGCCGGGCCGGCTCCCGGGCCCCCGGCATCGGGGCGCAGCGCCGACACGATCCCTGCGCGGGGGTCCGAGGAATCGCCTCTGACATGGCCCGACACCCCGCCGCGGGCCCCGCCTGCTTGACTGCGGAACGATTTCCGTCCACACTTTTTCCCGTACGGGGCTGATCCTGCCGCATGCGCCCGGTGTAATGACACCGCCGGGCCGGTCGAGACAGACGGGCAGGACGCGCCGACGAGAACCCCGCGCCAGGCATATAGCGGCCGACGCGGATGGAGGAGCCCTTTCGGGGGCCTTGTCTCCATCCGCGATTTTGTGTATGCTCGGTCCTTGCGCTGTGCGTCCCCCGTGGGTTCCGTCGACTGACCTCGACGCCGTTCTCTCCACTTCCTGACGGGTGTTCGCCGCGCCTGGGATTCCGTCATCGGCCTGTGGAAGGACCCCCCTTTGGCTGCCTCGAGCACCGATCGCACCACCGACATCGCACTTCGCACCGCCTCCCCTCGCGTCACCTTCGCGAAGCTCGGCGACCCTCTTGAGGTCCCGGATCTGCTGAGTCTGCAGACCACCTCGTTCGACTGGTTGCTGGGCAACGAGCGCTGGCAGGAGCGTGCGGCCGAGGCCGCCGCCGCCGGCCGTGAGGACGTGCCGCAGACCTCCGGTCTCGCGGACATCCTCGAGGAGATCTCCCCGATCGAGGACTTCGCCGGCAACATGTCGCTGTCGTTCCGCGACCACACCTTCGACGACCCGAAGTACACGGTCGAGGAGTGCAAGGAGAAGGACCTCACCTACGCGGCTCCGCTGTACGTCATCGCGGAGTTCATGAACAACGAGACCGGTGAGATCAAGACCCAGACGGTCTTCATGGGCGAGTTCCCGCTCATGACCGACAAGGGCACCTTCATCATCAACGGCACCGAGCGCGTCGTCGTCTCGCAGCTCGTCCGCTCCCCGGGCGTGTACTTCGAGGAGTCGATCGACAAGACCTCGGACAAGCACATCTTCTCCGCCAAGGTCATCCCCTCGCGCGGCGCCTGGCTCGAGTTCGAGGTCGACAAGCGCGACCAGGTCGGCGTGCGCATCGACCGCAAGCGCAAGCAGTCCGTCACGACCCTGCTGCAGGCCCTCGGCATGTCCCACAGCGACATCCTCGAGGAGTTCGGCGAGTTCGAGTCGATGCGCTCCACCCTCGAGAAGGACCGCATCGCCTCCCAGGACGAGGCCCTCATCGACATCTACCGCAAGCAGCGCCCGGGCGAGCCGCCCACACGCGATGCGGGCGAGGCGATGCTGAACAACCTCTACTTCAACGCCAAGCGCTACGACCTGGCGAAGGTCGGCCGCTACAAGATCGGCAAGAAGCTCGGCCTCGAGGGCAGCCTCTCCGAGTCGACCCTGCGCCTGCAGGACATCGTCGCGACCATCAAGTACATCGTCGCCCTGCACGACGGCGTCTCCGAGTACACGAGCGTCGACGACCGTCCGGTGCGCGTCGAGACCGACGACATCGACCACTTCGGCAACCGTCGCATCCGCGCCGTCGGCGAGCTGATCCAGAACCAGGTCCGTACGGGCCTGTCCCGCATGGAGCGCGTCGTCCGCGAGCGCATGACCACGCAGGACGTCGAGGCGATCACCCCGCTGACGCTGATCAACATCCGTCCGGTCACCGCGGCGATCAAGGAGTTCTTCGGAACCTCCCAGCTCTCGCAGTTCATGGACCAGAACAACCCGCTGTCGGGCCTGACGCACAAGCGTCGCCTCTCGGCGCTGGGCCCGGGCGGCCTCTCCCGCGACCGCGCGGGCATGGAGGTTCGTGACGTCCACCCGAGCCACTACGGCCGCATGTGCCCGATCGAGACCCCCGAGGGTCCGAACATCGGCCTGATCGGCTCGCTGGCGACCTTCGCCCGCATCAACCCCTTCGGCTTCGTGGAGACCCCGTACCGCAAGGTCGTCGACTCCGTCGTGACCGACGAGATCGTCTACCTCACCGCGGACGACGAGGATCGCCACATCATCGCCCAGGCGAACGCGAAGATCGATGAGGACGGCCACTTCCTCGCCGACGAGGTGCTCGTGCGCCTCCCCGGCGGCGAGCCCGACCTCGTGCCGATCTCGGACGTGGACTACATGGACGTCTCCGCACGTCAGATGGTCTCCGTCGCGACCGCGATGATCCCCTTCCTCGAGCACGACGACGCCAACCGTGCGCTCATGGGCTCGAACATGCAGCGCCAGGCCGTGCCGCTGCTCCGTTCCGAGATGCCGCTGGTCGGCACCGGCATGGAGCGTCGCGCCGCGGTGGACGCGGGCGACGTGGTCGTCGCGCAGAAGGGCGGCGTCATCGAGGAGCTCTCGGCGGACCTCATCATGGTGATGGCCGACGACGGCACCCGTCAGACCTACCCGATCGGGAAGTTCCAGCGCTCCAACGCCGGCAACTCCTACAACCAGCGAGTCCTCTTCGACGAGGGCGACCGCGTCGAGGCCGGTTCCATCCTGGCCGACGGCCCCTCGACCGACCAGGGCGAGCTCGCCATCGGCAAGAACCTGCTGGTCGCGTTCATGTCCTGGGAGGGTCACAACTACGAGGACGGCATCATCCTGTCCTCGCGCATGGTCCAGGACGACGTCCTCACCTCGATCCACATCGAGGAGCACGAGGTCGACGCCCGCGACACCAAGCTCGGCAAGGAGGAGATCACCCGGGACATCCCGAACGTCGGCGACGACGTGCTGGCCGATCTCGACGAGCGCGGCATCATCCGCATCGGCGCCGAGGTCGAGCCGGGCGACATCCTGGTCGGCAAGGTGACGCCGAAGGGCGAGACCGAGCTGACCCCGGAGGAGCGCCTGCTGCGCGCGATCTTCGGCGAGAAGGCCCGTGAGGTGCGCGACACCTCGCTGCGCGTCCCGCACGGCGAGTCCGGCACCGTCATCGGCGTGCGCGTCTTCACCGACGACGAGGACGGGGACATCCTCCCCACCGGCGTCAACGAGATGGTCCGCGTCTACGTGGCCCAGAAGCGCAAGATCACCGACGGCGACAAGCTCGCCGGCCGTCACGGCAACAAGGGCGTCATCGCGAAGATCCTGCCGGTCGAGGACATGCCGTTCCTGGAGGACGGCACCCCGATCGACATCATCCTCAACCCGATGGGCGTGCCCGGCCGAATGAACATCGGCCAGGTCATGGAGACCCACCTCGGCTGGGTCGCGAAGTCCGGCTGGGGGCTCGATCCCGAGGACCCGACCGCCGCGGACCTGCCCGAGGCCGCGCTGCACGGCGAGCCCGGCACCCCGGTCGCGGTCCCGGTCTTCGACGGCCTCACCGCCGACGAGGTCACCGGCCTGATCGCCAACCACCTGCCCAACCGCGACGGCGAGCGGATGGTCAAGGAGAACGGCAAGGCGCGCCTGTTCGACGGCCGCTCCGGCGAGCCGTTCCCGGACCCGATCTCCGTGGGCTACATGTACATGCTGAAGCTCCACCACCTGGTGGACGACAAGCTGCACGCCCGCTCGACCGGTCCGTACTCGATGATCACGCAGCAGCCGCTGGGCGGTAAGGCCCAGTTCGGCGGCCAGCGCTTCGGCGAGATGGAGGTGTGGGCCCTGGAGGCGTACGGCGCCGCCTACGCCCTGCAGGAGCTGCTGACCATCAAGTCCGACGACATCTCGGGCCGCGTGAAGGTGTACGAGGCGATCGTCAAGGGCGAGAACATCCCCGAGCCCGGTATCCCGGAGTCCTTCCGCGTGCTGCTCAAGGAGATGCAGTCGCTGTGCCTGAACGTGGAGGTGCTGTCCAGCGACGGCACCGCCCAGGAGGTCCAGGAGAGCGACGAGGAGGTCTTCCGCGCCGCGGAGGAGCTCGGCATCGACCTGTCCCGCCGGCCCCACGAGGGCGTCGGCTCCATCGAAGAGGTCTGACGGACGGGGGACCGGGAGGTCCCGTCGGCCGCCCCGCGCCGCCGACGAGCCTCCCGGCCCCGCCCTCGACCCCCGTTCCCTCAGACACCACGACTTCCGATCGAGAGAAGGACACCTGTGCTCGACGTCAACACCTTCGATGAGCTGCGCATCGGCCTCGCGACCGCCGATGACATCCGCGGCTGGTCCCACGGCGAGGTCAAGAAGCCCGAGACCATCAACTACCGCACCCTGAAGCCCGAGATGGACGGCCTGTTCTGCGAGCGCATCTTCGGTCCCACCCGGGACTGGGAGTGCTACTGCGGCAAGTACAAGCGCGTCCGCTTCAAGGGCATCGTCTGCGAGCGCTGCGGCGTGGAGGTCACCAAGTCCTCCGTGCGCCGTGAGCGCATGGGCCACGTGGAGCTCGCGGCCCCTGTCACCCACATCTGGTACTTCAAGGGCGTGCCGAGCCGTCTCGGCTACCTGCTGGACCTGGCCCCGAAGGATCTCGAGAAGATCATCTACTTCGCGGCGTACATGATCACCGACGTGGACGAGCAGGCTCGCCACGACGACATGCCCGATCTGCAGGCCCGCTTCGACCTCGAGGTCAAGGAGCTCGAGAACGAGCGCGACGCCGCGATCAACCAGCGCGCCGTCACCGCGGAGAAGGACCTCGCCCAGCTCGAGGAGGAGGGTGCCAAGGCCGACGCGAAGCGCAAGGTCCGCGACTCCTCCGAGCGCGAGCAGGCCCAGATCCGCAAGAAGTACGACGCGGAGGTCGACCGCATCACCCGCGTGTGGGAGCGCTTCAAGACCCTCAAGGTCGCCGACCTCGAGGGCGACGAGCAGCTCTACCGCGCGATGAAGCTGCGCTACGGCACCTACTTCGAGGGCGGCATGGGCGCCGAGGCGATCCAGCGTCGTCTCTCCGACTTCGACCTCGAGGCCGAGGCGGAGGCGCTCCGCGAGGTCATCGCCACCGGCAAGGGGCAGAAGAAGGCCCGTGCGCTCAAGCGGCTCAAGGTCGTCTCCGCCTTCCTCACCACCACCAACTCGCCCGTCGGCATGGTGCTGGACGCGGTCCCGGTCATCCCGCCGGACCTGCGCCCGATGGTGCAGCTGGACGGCGGCCGCTTCGCGACCTCCGACCTCAACGACCTGTACCGTCGCGTGATCAACCGCAACAACCGCCTCAAGCGGCTGCTGGATCTCGGCGCCCCCGAGATCATCGTGAACAACGAGAAGCGCATGCTGCAGGAGTCGGTCGACTCGCTGTTCGACAACGGCCGTCGCGGCCGCCCGGTCACGGGCCCCGGCAACCGTCCGCTGAAGTCGCTCTCCGACATGCTCAAGGGCAAGCAGGGCCGCTTCCGCCAGAACCTGCTGGGCAAGCGCGTGGACTACTCCGCCCGCTCCGTGATCGTCAACGGCCCGCAGCTGAAGCTGCACCAGTGCGGTCTGCCCAAGGGCATGGCGCTGGAGCTGTTCAAGCCCTTCGTGATGAAGCGCCTGGTCGAGCTCAGCCACGCCCAGAACGTCAAGGCCGCCAAGCGCATGGTCGAGCGCGCCCGCCCCGAGGTCTGGGACGTGCTCGAGGAGGTCATCACCGAGCACCCGGTGCTGCTGAACCGTGCGCCGACGCTGCACCGCCTGGGCATCCAGGCGTTCGAGCCGCAGCTCGTCGAGGGCAAGGCGATCCACCTGCACCCGCTGGTGTGCGCCGCCTTCAACGCGGACTTCGACGGCGACCAGATGGCCGTGCACCTGCCGCTGTCGGCGGAGGCGCAGGCCGAGGCCCGCATCCTGATGCTGTCCTCGAACAACATCCTCAAGCCGTCCGACGGCCGTCCGGTCACCATGCCCGCGCAGGACATGATCATCGGCCTGTACCACATCACCACGGTGCGTGAGGACGTCGAGGGCGCGGGTCGCTCCTTCTCCTCCGTGGCCGAGGCGATCATGGCCTTCGACCGCGGTGAGCTGCATCTGAACGCGCCCGTCTCCCTCCGCTTCGAGGACATCGTCCCGCCGAGCGACTGGGAGGCCCCCGAGGGCTGGACCGAGGGCGACGCGATCACCCTCACCACCACCCTCGGCGCGGTGTACTTCAACGAGACGCTACCGGAGGACTTCCCCTTCGTGCAGGGCCAGGTCGGCAAGAAGCGCCTGGGCGGGATCGTCAACGCCCTCGCCGAGCGCTACGACAAGGGCCAGGTCGCGGCGTCCCTCGACGCGCTGAAGGCCTACGGCTTCTCGTGGTCCACCCGCTCGGGCGCGTCCTTCGCGCTGTCCGACGTGGTGACCCCGCCCGGCAAGGCGGAGATCATCGCGAAGCACGAGACGAAGGCCGCCCAGGTCCAGGAGAACCGCGACCTCGGCCTCATCTCCGAGTCCGAGCGCAACGCGGAGCTCATCGACATCTGGACCGAGGCGACCAACGAGGTCGACCAGGCGATGCGGGCGAACTTCGAGTCGACCAACACCATCTACCGCATGGTGGACTCCGGCGCCCGAGGCAACTGGATGCAGATCCGCCAGATCGCCGGCATGCGCGGCCTGGTCACCAACCCGAAGGGCGAGATCATCCCGCGCCCGATCCTCTCCAACTACAAGGAGGGGCTCTCGGTCCTGGAGTACTTCGTCGCCTCGCACGGCTCCCGCAAGGGCCTGGCGGACACGGCGCTGAAGACCGCCCAGTCGGGCTACCTGACCCGTCGTCTGGTGGACGTCTCCCAGGACGTCATCGTCCGCGAGGACGACTGCGGCACCACCAAGGGCCTCGTGCTCCCGATCGCGGTCGAGGAGGCCGGCGTGCTGCGCACGCACGAGCACGCGGAGTCCACGGTCTACGGCCGTGTCCTCGCGACCGCCGCGATCGGCGCCGACGGCACCGAGGCGGCGCCGGCGGGCACCGAGCTCGGCGACGTGGTCATCGAGCAGCTCGTCGAGGCGGGCGTGCGCGAGGTGAAGATCCGCTCCGTGCTGACCTGCGACTCGGCGGTGGGCACCTGCGCCCAGTGCTACGGCAAGTCGCTCGCGACCGGCCAGCTGGTCGACATCGGCGAGGCCGTCGGCATCGTCGCGGCCCAGTCCATCGGCGAGCCCGGCACGCAGCTGACCATGCGTACCTTCCACTCCGGTGGTGTGGCCAGCGCCGACGGCGACATCACGCACGGTCTGCCGCGTGTGCAGGAGCTGTTCGAGGCCCGCACCCCGGCCGGCTTCGCGCCGATCTCCGAGTTCTCCGGTCGCGCCGCGATCGAGGAGAACGACAAGCAGCGCCGGATCACGGTCACGCCGGACGACGGCTCGGACGAGGTCACCTACACCGTCTCCAAGCGCGTCACCCTGCTGATCGCCGACGGCGACCACATCGAGGTCGGCCAGCAGCTCACCCAGGGCTCCGTCGATCCCAAGCAGGTGCTGCGCATCCTCGGCCCCCGCAAGGTGCAGCAGCACCTCGTGGACGAGGTCCAGAAGGTGTACATCTCCCAGGGCGTGGACATCCATGCCAAGCACATCGAGGTCATCGTGCGCCAGATGCTCCGTCGCGTGACGGTCATCGAGTCCGGCGACACCGATCTGCTGCCGGGCGACTTCGCCGAGCGCGTCACCTTCGAGCGGGAGAACCGTCGGGTCCTCTCCGAGGGCGGGCAGCCGGCCTCGGGTCGTCCGGAGCTGATGGGCATCACCAAGGCGTCGCTCGCGACCGAGTCGTGGCTCTCGGCGGCCTCCTTCCAGGAGACCACCCGGGTGCTCACCGAGGCCGCCCTGAACCGCAAGAGCGATCAGCTCATGGGGCTCAAGGAGAACGTCATCATCGGCAAGCTCATCCCGGCGGGCACCGGCCTGTCGCGGTTCCGCCGCATCGCGGTCGAGCCCACCGACGAGGCGAAGGCGCAGATGTACCAGGTGCCGGGCTACGACGAGCTGGACTTCTCCGGCTTCGGCCAGACCGGCGCGGTCAACCTCGACGACATCGACTACGCCGATCCCTTCCGCACCGACTTCCGGTGAGCGGAGCAGCGGTGAGCGGGTGCTGAGCGCCTTCTGACCGAAAACGCCGCGGGGCGGTCCCACCACACGGTGGGGCCGCCCCGCGGCGTTCCTGCGCCCTGCGGGCGTTCTGGGGGCGTCCTGCGGAGGAAACGCCCTCCGAGGGTCCGTCGGGAGGGCGGGGGAGTGGCCTGCGTCGCGCCGAAGAGGCCTCTGACCGGGCCCGGCGTGATCTGTCGGACGCGGAGGTTCACGAGAGGGTAAAGGCCTCGTGGGCCCCAGCCCAAAGTCCGGTTTCACCCCTTACGTCACGTGGAGAAGAACGGAAGAGTGGCACCCGGCAGTTCCCACGCGACCTTTCCTGCAGCACCGACCCGCGCCCGCGGGGGTGTGCGCGTGCCGGAGCTGCAGATCCCGCCCTACGGGATCCGACGCTCAGGGAACGACACGTGAAGGCCGCGGACGCGGCAGGGAAAAGGTGGAACAGTGAAGAAGACTCCGTGGATCGTCGGTGCGGCGACCGTGTGCGTGGTGGCCGTCGGCGGCGGCGGTACCGCCTTCGCGATGTCGAACGAGGCCCAGATCACCGCCTACGGCGAGGAGACCGCGGTCCGCATCTTCTCCCAGCCCACCGTCGGCGACCTGCTCGCCGCCCAGGGCATCGAGGTCAAGGACACCGACCTCGTGACCCCGGGCCTCGAGGAGCTCGTCACCGACGGCATGGACATCCAGGTCGTCCAGCGCACCCCCGTCACCGTCTCCATCGACGGCGAGGAGCAGGAGCTGCTGACCACCGGTGACACCGTCGCCGACGCGCTGGCGGAGACCGAGTACACGGCCGAGGGCGCCGCGATCAGCCCCGCCCCCGAGACCTCCCTCGAGGACGCGGGCGGCGAGGTCTCCGTGGTCACCCGCAAGACCGTCACCTTCGTCGGCCAGTACGGCCAGGACACCTTCGAGGTCACCGCCCTCACCGTGGGCGAGGCGATGAAGAAGGTCCTCGGCGATATCGAGGACACCGACACCTCCGACGTCCCGCTCGACACCGTCCTCGAGGACGGCGCGACCCACGAGGTCCACCGCGTCCGCGAGAAGGAGCGCACGGAGACCGAGGAGATCCCCTTCGAGACGAAGACCGTCGAGGACGACTCCCTCGCCGAGGGCACCACCAAGACCACCACCGAGGGCAAGGCCGGCTCCACCGAGAAGGTCTACACCGACACCGTCGTGGACGGCGAGGTCACCGAGTCCGAGCTCGTCTCGGAGGAGGTCGTCTCCGAGCCCGTCACCGAGGTCGTCGCCAAGGGCACCAAGCCTGCCCCCGAGCCCGAGCCCGAGCCCGAGGTCGAGGAGGAGCAGGCCGCTCCCGCCGCCCAGGAGGCGCCGAAGACCGAGAAGCGCGAGTCCGACACCAAGTCGAACCGCAGCTCCGAGCGCGAGTCCACCGAGTCCACCGAGGAGAAGTCCTCGGAGTCCGGCAACACCGGCGCCTCCGCCCCCGCCGCCGCGTCCGGCGGCGTGTGGGACCGCCTCGCCCAGTGCGAGTCCGGCGGCAACTGGTCGATCAACACCGGCAACGGCTACTACGGCGGCATCCAGTTCAACAACCAGACCTGGAAGGCCTACGGCGGCGACAAGTACGCGCCCCGCGCCGACCTCGCCACCCGCGAGCAGCAGATCGACATCGCCAAGAAGGTCCAGGCGAACCAGGGCTGGGGCGCCTGGCCGTCCTGCACCTCGAAGCTCGGCATCCGCTGATCGACGTACTGCGAGGAACGAGCGGTAGGAGATCAGCGCGAGAGCGCAGCTGATCGACGTACTGCGAGGAACGAGCGGTAGGAGATGAGCGCGAGAGCGCAGCTGATCTCCACCCCTCTCGCGCGACGAGCGCGCCGCATCTGCGGCGCGCTCGTCGCGTTCCGGGCCCGTACCCTGCCGCTTCACCTCGGTGCAAGTTCCCGGCCACATGCCGTCATGTGATCTGCGTCGGATGGGACGCGAAGCTTTGACCGCATCGTGCGCGTCTCAGTAGAATCGAGACCGCGTCCGGAGTGCCCTCTGGTCGTGACCGGGACAGAACCGCCGCTCCTCGGAGTCGGCGGGAGGCGTCCCCCGCGAGGAGCGGATCTTCGCGGCGTGCCCGAAAGCGGGAAGTCGGCCTGGCCCGGCCGCTGCCCGTGGGCACCGATCACGGTCCTCCAGGACGCCCGGCAGGTGCCATCACCTGACGGGCGGGTCGAACCGCCGAGCTCCCGGGCCGAGGGAGCGGCGGATCGGGTCGCCGGCCGTGCGAACGGTCGAAGAAGTCGATCCAGCGGGACGAACAGTCCTGATGGCCGAACAGGAAGAGAAGCTGTGCCCACTATTCAGCAGTTGGTGCGCAAGGGGCGGGACGCCCGGTCGTCCGCTTCGAAGACGCCCGCGCTCAAGGGTTCGCCCCAGCGCCGCGGTGTCTGCACGCGCGTCTACACCCAGACCCCCAAGAAGCCGAACTCCGCGCTGCGCAAGATCGCGCGTGTGAAGCTGTCGACCGGCCTCGAGGTCACCGCCTACATCCCCGGCGAGGGTCACAACCTGCAGGAGCACTCGATCGTGCTCGTCCGCGGCGGCCGTGTGAAGGACCTGCCCGGTGTCCGCTACAAGATCGTGCGAGGCGCCCTGGACACCCAGGCCGTCAAGGGCCGCCAGCAGGCGCGCTCCCGCTACGGCGCGAAGAAGGAGAAGAAGTAATGCCTCGTAAGGGCCCCGCTCCCAAGCGCCAGCTCGTCGTCGACCCGGTCTACGGCTCGCCGATCGTCACCCAGCTCATCAACAAGATCCTCCTGGACGGCAAGAAGACCGTCGCCGAGGGGATCGTCTACGGTGCGCTCGAGGGCGCCCGTGAGAAGAACGGCCAGGACCCGGTCGTGACCCTGAAGAAGGCGCTGGACAACATCCGTCCGTCGCTCGAGGTCCGCTCCCGCCGCGTCGGCGGTGCGACCTACCAGGTCCCGATCGAGGTCAAGCCCGGTCGCTCGACCACGCTGGCGCTGCGCTGGCTGGTCAGCTACTCCCGCGCCCGCCGCGAGAACACCATGACCGAGCGTCTGATGAACGAGATCCTCGACGCGTCCAACGGCCTCGGTGCCGCTGTGAAGCGCCGCGAGGACACTCACAAGATGGCCGAGTCGAACCGCGCCTTCGCTCACTACCGCTGGTGAGAGCACGGTGGGGTCCGCCCTCGCGGGTGGGCCCCACCGATCGCCGTCCGGCGGCTCCTGCAGCACCCGTTCTCCAGAAAGGCACAAGCCCGTGGCACTCGAAGTGCTCAGCGACCTGAACAAGGTCCGCAACATCGGCATCATGGCTCACATCGATGCCGGCAAGACCACCACGACCGAGCGCATCCTCTTCTACACCGGCGTGAACTACAAGATGGGCGAGACCCACGACGGCGCCGGCACGATGGACTGGATGGAGCAGGAGAAGGAGCGCGGCATCACGATCACGTCGGCCGCGACGACCTGCTACTGGCACGACAACCAGATCAACATCATCGACACCCCCGGGCACGTCGACTTCACGGTCGAGGTGGAGCGCTCGCTCCGCGTGCTCGACGGCGCCGTCGCGGTGTTCGACGGCAAGGAGGGCGTGGAGCCCCAGTCGGAGACCGTCTGGCGCCAGGCCGACAAGTACGACGTCCCCCGCATCTGCTTCGTCAACAAGATGGACAAGCTGGGTGCCGACTTCTTCTTCACCGTGAAGACGATCGTTGAGCGCCTCGGTGCGAAGCCGCTGGTCATGCAGGTCCCGATCGGTGCGGAGAACGACTTCACCGGTGTGGTCGACCTCGTCGAGATGAAGGCCTACGACTGGCCCGACACGCTCGAGGAGGACATGCCCGCGATCAACTCGAAGAAGGGTGATCCCTCGCTCGGCCAGTGGCAGCGCGAGATCCCGATCCCGGAGGACCTCCGGGAGACGGTCGAGGAGTACCGCAACAAGCTCGTCGAGGACGTGGCCGAGAGCTCCGAGGAGCTCATGGACAAGTACCTCGAGGAGGGCGACCTCAGCGTCGACGAGCTGAAGGCCGGCATCCGCCGCCTGACCGTCAACTCCGAGGCCTACCCGGTCTTCTGCGGCACCGCCTTCAAGAACAAGGGCGTCCAGCCCATGCTCAACGGTGTCGTCGACTACCTGCCCTCGCCGCTCGACGTTCCCGACATGGTCGGCCACAAGCCGGGCGACGAGTCCGTCGAGCTGACCCGCGCCGCGGACTGGGACGCGCCCTTCTCGGCCCTCGCGTTCAAGGTCGCCGCGCACCCGTTCTTCGGATCGCTGACCTACGTCCGCGTCTACTCGGGCCAGGTCAAGCAGGGCGAGCAGATCCTCAACGCCACCACCGGCAAGAAGGAGCGCGTCGGCAAGCTCTTCCAGATGCACTCCAACAAGGAGAACCCCGTGGACGAGGCCTTCGCCGGCCACATCTACGCGTTCATCGGCCTGAAGGACACCACCACCGGTGACACCCTGACCGATCCGGCGAACCCGATCCAGCTGGAGTCCATGAGCTTCCCGGAGCCCGTGATCTCGGTGGCCATCGAGCCGAAGACCAAGAGCGACCAGGAGAAGCTCGGCGTCGCCATCCAGAAGCTCGCCAAGGAGGACCCGACCTTCCAGGTGGAGCTCGACGAGGAGACCGGCCAGACGGTCATCCGCGGCATGGGCGAGCTGCACCTCGACGTCCTCGTGGACCGCATGCGTCGCGAGTTTAACGTCGAGGCGAACATCGGCAAGCCGCAGGTCGCCTACCGCGAGACGATCAAGCGCGTCGTGGAGAAGTACGACTTCACCCACAAGAAGCAGACCGGCGGCTCCGGCCAGTTCGCGAAGGTGCAGATCACCTTCGGTCCGCTGACCGATGCCGAGGACGGCGTGTTCTACGAGTTCGAGAACAAGGTCACCGGCGGCCGCATCCCGCGCGAGTACATCCCGAGCGTGGACGCGGGCATCCAGGACGCCCTGCAGTCCGGCATCCTCGCCGGCTACCCGGTCGTGAACGTGAAGGCCTCCCTGATCGACGGCGCGTACCACGACGTCGACTCCTCGGAGATGGCCTTCAAGATCGCCGGCTCCATGGCCGCCAAGGAGGCCCTGCGCAAGGCGCAGCCGGTCATCCTCGAGCCGCTCATGGACGTCGAGGTCCGTACTCCGGAGGAGTACATGGGAGATGTCATCGGCGACCTGAACTCGCGTCGCGGGCAGGTGCAGTCGATGGAGGACGCGAGCGGGGTCAAGATCGTCCGTGCTCTCGTCCCGCTGTCGGAGATGTTCGGCTACGTCGGCGACCTGCGGTCCAAGACCCAGGGTCGTGCGATGTACACGATGCAGTTCCACAGCTACGCGGAGGTCCCGTCCAGCATTGCGGACGAGATCGTCGCGAAGACCCGGGGCGAGTGAGAGGCCGGGGGAGCAGGTAGGCTCCTTCTCCTGTTCCCCCGCTTCCCTCGGACCCCCTCCTCTCGGGGAGGGGATCCGATCCCGATCCAGAAGTACCACGAGAAAGTCCTAGGAGGACACCACAATGGCCAAGGCCAAGTTCGAGCGGACCAAGCCGCACGTCAACATCGGCACGATCGGTCACGTCGACCACGGCAAGACCACGCTGAGCGCCGCGATCTCGAAGGTTCTGTACGACAAGTTCCCCGAGGTCAACATCAAGCGTGACTTCGACCAGATCGACAACGCGCCCGAGGAGAAGCAGCGCGGCATCACGATCAACGTCTCGCACATCGAGTACGAGACCGACAAGCGCCACTACGCGCACGTCGACGCGCCCGGCCACGCCGACTACGTGAAGAACATGATTACCGGTGCGGCGCAGATGGACGGCGCCATCCTCGTGGTCGCCGCCACCGACGGCCCCATGGCTCAGACCCGTGAGCACGTGCTGCTCGCGAAGCAGGTCGGCGTTCCCTACCTGCTCGCCGCCCTCAACAAGTCCGACATGGTCGAGGACGAGGAGATCCTCGAGCTCGTCGAGATGGAGGTCCGCGAGATGCTGGGCTCCCAGGGCTTCGACGAGGACGCGCCGGTCATCCAGGTCTCCGCGCTGAAGGCGCTCGAGGGCGATCCCAAGTGGGTCAAGTCCGTCGAGGACCTCATGGAGGCCGTGGACGAGAAGATCCCGGACCCGGTCCGTGACCTCGACCAGCCCTTCCTCATGCCGATCGAGGACGTCTTCACGATCCAGGGTCGTGGCACCGTCGTCACCGGCAAGGTCGACCGCGGCAAGCTCGCGATCAACTCCGAGATCGAGATCCTCGGCATCCGTGCGCCCCAGAAGACCACGGTCACCGGCATCGAGATGTTCCACAAGCAGATGGACGAGGCGTGGGCCGGCGAGAACTGCGGCCTGCTGCTCCGCGGCACCAAGCGCGAGGACGTCGAGCGCGGCCAGGTCGTGGCCAAGCCCGGCACCATCACCCCGCACACCGAGTTCGAGGCGCAGGTCTACATCCTGTCCAAGGACGAGGGCGGCCGTCACAACCCGTTCTACTCGAACTACCGTCCGCAGTTCTACTTCCGGACCACCGACGTCACCGGCGTCATCACGCTGCCCGAGGGCACCGAGATGGTCATGCCCGGCGACAACACCGAGATGTCGGTGGAGCTGATCCAGCCCATCGCCATGGAGGAAGGCCTCGGCTTCGCCATCCGTGAGGGTGGCCGCACCGTGGGCTCCGGCCGCGTCACCAAGATCAACAAGTGATCTGAGCGGGGGAGACCCCGCCGACGTGGCTCGCCCCCTCGGGGGCACCGCGCAGAGAAGGCCCCGCACCGGTTCGCCGGTGCGGGGCCTTCTCGCATCTCCGGACGGCATTCGGGGCGGGCACGACCATGCGGTCGTCCCTCGTCCGGCCGACGGCGCAGTGCCTGGACGATGCTCCGTCGAGGCGGGACGGAGGTCGGCCGCAGGCCGAGGTCCGCGCCGGAGCGAGTGGAGTCTCAGGCAGGGCGAGGGCCGGGCTGGACGGTGGCGAGCTCGGGGCGGGGCACCCCTCCGTGGTCCCCGGTAGGGATAGGCAGGATCCCATGGTCCGGAGACGGAGACGGAGACGGAGACGGAGACAGAGACGGAGTCGGAGTTCCGTGGCCCGGAGACGGGGCACAGGAGAGCCCCCGGCCGACGGATCGTCGACCGGGGGCTCTGGAGATGCGGTGCGTCGGGAGGCTCAGCGCTCCGGCGTCGTGCCGTCCTGCGGCGCGGCGCCGTCCGGCCGCGCAGCGCCATCCTGCTGTGCGGTGTCATCTGGCGGCGCAGTGCTCGGGTTCCGGTGGTCCCCGGTCGCCGTCCCGTCCTGCACGCCGCCCGCCTGGGCGTCCTCGCGCTGCGGGGTGCCGGCCGGTTGCCCGAAGCTCGGGCGGTGCGGGCGCGGCGGCGCACCGGCCTGGTCCGCGCTGCTCCCGGGCTCGGGAGCGGCGCCGAACCCCTGCTGCGGTGCCGCGCCGTGCTGCGGGCCGACACTCTGCAGCCCGGACTGACCCTGCGCAGAGAACCCGCTCTGCTGCGGGCCGGGTGCGCCGTACCCGGGACCGCGCTGCCCGGACGGGGAGCCGTACTGCCCGCCGCCCTGCGTGGGTGCGGGAGCGCCGTACTGCCCGCCGCCCTGCGTCGGGGCAGGGCTGCCGAAGCGTCCGCTCGCCTGCGGCGATGCCTGCGGAGCGGCTGCGGGGGAGGGGGCCACGGCCGGCCCGGCACCGGACTCCGCAAGGATCCGCCGAGCCTGGTCCGCGTGCTTGTGCTCGACCAGCAGCTCGTACTGCATGGGGATCGTAGAGGTCATCGAGGTGAAATCCCGCTTCCCGCCGGTCATCGCATAGCCGATCACGGACCACACGGTGAAGAACACGATGCCCATCAGGACGCTCGACAGGACGATCATCAGATCACCCGGCGTGATCAGCATGAACAGCAGCCCCAGGAACAGGCCCATCCACAGCCCGGACAGGATGCCCTGACCGATCACCTTCGGCCAGGTGCGCCGGCCGGTGACCCGCTCCATGAGCTTCAGATCCGTGCCCACGATCAGCGTGGACTCCACCGGGAACTCGTGGTCGGCGAGGGTGTCGACCACCGACTGCACCTCCTGGTATGTGCTGTACACGCCGAGGGACCGCGGATACTCGAGGTCGTAGAGGCGCGCGGTCAGTGGGGACGACGCCGAGGGGCTCTGACGGGCATAGGGACTCTGACTCATGGAGGTCACGGTAGCCCCCCGGTTCCGGATCCGCCTGAGCGCTCCCGGGGCGATCCCTGAACACGGCGGCGTGCTCGTGGCCGTGTCAGGCGGACGGCGCCCCCGGCCCCTCTCACCGGATCCCGCCCCGCCCGGACGGGGAGGTTCTGACCGGGTATATGAAAACGTGACGCGCCCGGGACGGATTCGGTCGGGCTCTGGACATACTGCGGCGTAGCATGTGGGCCACGACACCCTCGGGTGCGCGCTCAGCATGGCGAACCCGCCCCTTTCAACGACGAAAGAGATCCCATGGACACTCCCAGTGACAGCACGAACCTGCCGCTGACCCCCCTCGACCGTCTCGCGGCATCCCGCCGGCGCTTCCTCGCGCTGGCCGGTGCGGGCGTCGGCGCCGGGGCCCTCGCGGCCTGCGCGACCGGTGGCGGCGGCGGCGACGAGGACGGCGGCTCCGACGGCGGCGGCGTCGCCGAGGGCGGCGGCGAGGTCAGCGACGAGAACCCCTTCGGCGTCGACCCCTCCCAGCCCGTCGAGGTCGTCATCTTCAACGGCGGCTACGGCGACCAGTACGCGATCGACGCGGGGAAGGCGATGTCCGAGCTGCACGACGGCATCGAGGTCACCGTCAGCTCGACCGTCGACATCCAGCCCGAGCTGCAGCCCCGCTTCGTCGCGGGCGAGCCGCCGGACGTCTTCGACAACTCCGGCGCGCAGGCGATGAACTCCGCGGCGCTCATCTCCGAGGGGCAGCTCGCCACGCTCGACGAGCTGATCAAGGCGCCCTCGATCGACGGCGGCACGATCGAGGAGTCCCTCCTGCCCGGCGCTCTCGAGCCCGGCACCTACTCCGGCAAGCTCTACTCCCTGAACTACGTGTACACGGTGTTCGCGCTGTGGTACTCCGCCAAGCAGTTCGAGGAGAAGGGCTGGAGCGCCCCGGTCACCTGGGACGACGTCATGACGATCGGCGAGAACGCCGCGGGGGAGGGGCTCTCGCTCTTCGCCTTCGGCGGTCAGAACGCCGCGGACTACTACCACACCATGGCGATCGCGATGGCGGTCAAGCAGGGCGGCAAGGAGGTCGCCACGGCGCTCGACTCCCTCGATGCGGGAGCGTACGAGCAGGACGCCGTCGTGCAGGCGATCGACGCCATCGGCGAGGCGGTCGCGGCGGACTTCTTCCTGCCCGGTGGCGCCGGTATCAAGCACACCGAGGCCCAGGCGCAGTGGGTCACCGGGAAGGCTGTGATGTACCCCTCCGGCTCGTGGATCGAGAACGAGCAGAAGGGCGTCACCCCCGACGACTTCGCGATGACCGGCTGCCCCGAGCCGCTGCTGAGCGCGGACGGCGCGATGCCGGCCGAGGCCATCCACGGCACCGCGGGCGAGCCCTTCCAGGTCCCGGCCCAGGCGAAGAACGGCGCTGGCGGCCTTGAGTTCCTGCGCGTGATGCTCTCCAAGGAGCAGGCGCAGAACTTCGCGAAGGTCACCTCCTCCACCACGATCGTGAAGGACTCCGTGCCCGAGGACGCCTTCGGCTCCACGGCGCTGGCCTCCGCGAACGAGATGATCCAGGCTGCGGGCGAGAACGTCTTCACCTGGAACTTCACGGACTGGTACGGCCTCGGGCCGGACTTCAAGCCGATCTGGAACGAGTTCCTCAGCGGCGGGATCAAGGCCGACGAGGTGCGCGAGCGCTCCCAGGCCGTGCTCGACCGGGTGCGGGAGGACGACAGCATCGAGAAGTTCGACGTCGAGGGATGAGTCTCCCGACCTCGACGCTCACCGATCCGTCGGACGCGCCGCATGCTCCCCGCGTGCGGCGCGGCCGGCGCCCCGCGCCGTCGCGTCTGCTCTTCTTCGCCGTCTTCCTCGGCCTCCCGTTGCTGGTCTACATCGTCTTCGTCGTCTCGCCGTTCCTGCAGGCGTTCTACTACTCCCTCACCGACTGGAAGGGGGTCAGCGGGAACGCCGACTTCATCGGCCTGGACAACTACGTCCGGATCTTCACCGACCCGGTCTACCTCAAGGCGCTGCGCAACAACCTGCTGCTGATGATCATCCTGCCCGCCGTGACCATCACCCTGGCCTTCGTCCTGGCCGTCATGGTCACGATCGGTGGGGACACCAAGGGCGAGATCCACGGCATCCGCGGCTCGAACATCTATCGCGTGGTGAGCTTCTTCCCCTACGTGCTGCCGGCCGTCGTGATCGGCATCCTCTTCGCCTTCATCTACTCCCCGAACGGCGGCCTGCTCAACGGCCTGCTGAACCTCCCGCTGAGGCTGCTGAACGCCCTCGGCGCGGATGTCCCGCTGGTCGGCACCGCCTGGCTCGGCGATCCCCGCTTCGCCCTCGGCGCGATCATCCTGGCCGTGGTGTGGTCGCTCGTCGGCTTCTACATGGTCCTGTTCGTCGCCGCGATCAAGGCGATCCCCTCGGAGATCATCGAGGCCGCCCGGCTCGACGGCTGCGGCCGTGTCCGCCTCGCGGCGCAGGTCGTGCTCCCTCAGATCCGGGAGAACGTCTCCACGGCGGTGGTCTACATGGGGATCATGGCACTGGACATGTTCGTCTACGTCTCGGTGATGACCCCGTCAGGAGGCACCGCCCGCAGCACCGAGGTGGTCTCCCGCTATCTCTACGAGACCGCCTTCGCGCGCTCGCAGTTCGGCCTCGCCTCGGCGATGGGCGTGGTGCTGGCGCTGGTGACGATGCTGATGGCCGTCATCGTGCTGTTCGGCAGCCGGTCGAAGGAGGACGCATGACCCAGGCTCCGCCCCTCGACACCACCGCCTCCGCAGAGGAGGGCGGCACGCGCCGGATAGAGCCCCGTCGGCCGCGCCGCAGCCGCGGCGACCGCGCCTTCGCCGGCGTCGCCCACGTGGTGCTGATCATGTGGACCCTCGCGGTGGTGCTGCCGCTGCTGTGGACCGTCTACAGCTCGTTCAAGACGTCCCGCGAGATCCTCACCTCGCCGTTCTCGATGCCGAGCGAGTGGAACCTCGACAACTTCATCACCGCCTGGACCGAGGCCGGGATCGGCCGCTACTTCCTGAACACGCTCATCGTCGTCGGCGGTGCGCTGTTCCTGGTGATGCTGCTCGGCGCGATGTGCGCGTACGTCCTGGCGCGCTTCGAGTTCCCGGGCCGTCGGATCATCTACTACGGGATGATCGCGGGGCTCACGTTCCCGATCTTCCTCGCCGTCGTCCCGCTGTTCTTCGTGCTGATGAACATGGGCCTGCGCGGCACGTACATCGGGCTGATCCTCGCCTACGTCGGCTTCGCGCTGCCGTTCACGGTGTTCTTCCTCTACGCCTTCTTCCGGCAGCTGCCGGAGGAGATCGCCGAGGCCGCCGCGATCGACGGCGCCGGGGACTTCCGCACCTTCTTCCAGATCATGGTGCCGCTGGCCACCCCCGGCCTGATGAGCGTCACGATCTTCAACTTCCTGGGGCTGTGGAACCAGTACCTCCTGCCGGTGGTGCTGAACACCGACGAGGACAAGTACGTCCTCGCCCAGGGACTGAAGAGCCTCCAGGCGCAGCAGGGCTACGAATCGGACTGGGGTGCGATGTTCGCCTCGGTGACGATCACGATCCTGCCGGTGCTGATCGTCTACGTGATCTTCCAGCGCCAGCTCCAGGGCGGGCTCGGCCCCAGCACGAACAAGTAGGAGCACCCCGCTCGCCCCGGCCCGCTGCGTTGGGGAGCGACGAGGAGCGGAGGGCCGGGACCCCGGCGGCACGGATGCCGTACGGTGGTCCAGGCCCTCCGTCGCGTCGGGACCGGCATCGTGGCCGGAGAACCATCCCCGCAGCCGCAGCCGCAGCCGCAGCCGTCGCCGCTGCCGCGACTTCAGGCGCGGCCGCCCGGGCCCCCGTTGTGACGGGGTGCACGACACTCTCCCTTGTGGGCCTGTGCGCTCGTCTGGCAGACTGTTCGAGTTGTCTGCGCGGGCCGACATGCCCGGTTCCGTTCTCCGAGGTCCACCTCGGCGAATGATCACCGGATGAGGTCCGTCCCGAGGATGCGAACCGCACCATCGTGCGGAGTGCGCATCAGAGGTAGGGATCCGACGCAGAAGCAGCCGATCCTCGGCGGTCCCGTGCTGGGCTTTTGCGCCCCGTACAGGCCGACACGCCCGTCCTCGGGTACCGGGGAGAGGCCGCATCCATGCCAGACGAAGAAGAGAGACAGGACGCCATGGCGGGACAGAAGATCCGCATCCGGCTCAAGTCGTACGACCACGAGGTGATCGACAGCTCGGCGCGCAAGATCGTCGACACGGTGACCTCCGCGGGCGCGACTGTGGTGGGCCCGGTGCCGCTGCCGACCGAGAAGAACGTGTTCGTCGTGATCCGGTCGCCCCACAAGTACAAGGACTCCCGTGAGCACTTCGAGATGCGCACGCACAAGCGACTGATCGACATCGTCGACCCCACGCCCAAGGCCGTGGACTCGCTCATGCGCCTCGACCTGCCGGCGGACGTCAACATCGAGATCAAGCTCTGAGGGTGGTGGAGATGAGCAACGAACTGACCGGCCAGAAGGCCACCCCCGTCGCGGGCGTGCTCGGCACCAAGCTCGGCATGACCCAGGTCTGGGACGAGAACGGCAAGCTCGTGCCCGTGACCGTCGTGCAGACCGGCGCGAACGTCGTCACCCAGGTCCGCTCCGTCGAGACCGACGGCTACGACGCGGTCCAGATCGCCTTCGGGCAGATCGACCCCCGCAAGGTGTCGAAGCCGCTCAAGGGCCACTTCGAGAAGGCCGGCGTGACCCCGCGCCGCCACCTCGTCGAGCTGCGCACCTCCGACGCCGCCGACTACTCCCTCGGCCAGGAGATCGACGCGTCGATCTTCGCCGCGGGCCAGAAGGTCGACGTCGTGGGCACCTCCAAGGGCAAGGGCACCGCGGGTGTCATGAAGCGTCACGGCTTCGCGGGCGTCAGCGCCACGCACGGCCAGCACCGCAACCACCGCAAGCCCGGCTCCATCGGCGGCGCCTCCACCCCCGGTCGCGTGTTCAAGGGCCAGCGCATGGCTGGCCGCATGGGCGGCGACCGCACCAGTGTCCAGAACCTGACCGTTCACGCGGTCGACGTCGAGAAGGGCCTCGTGCTCGTCAAGGGTGCCGTCCCCGGCCCCAAGGGCGGCCTCGTGCTGGTCCGCTCGGCTGTCAAGACTCCCGCGAAGGAGGCCTGAGCCCGATGGCAGCGAATCTGACCGTCGACGTGCTCGACCCGGCCGGCAAGAAGTCCGGCACCGTCGAGCTGCCTGCGTCGATCTTCGACGTCCAGACCAACGTGGCCCTGATCCACCAGGTCGTCGTCGCCCAGCAGGCGGCGGCCCGACAGGGCACCCACAAGGCCAAGACCCGCGCCGAGGTGCGCGGCGGCGGCAAGAAGCCCTGGAAGCAGAAGGGCACCGGCCGCGCCCGTCAGGGCTCGCTCCGCGCCCCGCAGTTCACCGGCGGCGGCACCGTCCACGGTCCCGTCCCGCGCGACTACTCCCAGCGCACCCCGAAGAAGATGAAGGCCGCCGCCCTGCGCGGTGCCCTCTCGGACCGGGCCCGCAACGGCCGCGTGCACGTCGTCTCCTCGCTCCTCGCGGGCGAGTCCGCCTCCACCAAGGCTGCGAAGGTCACCCTGTCGCACGTCTCCGACCGTCGCCACCTGCTGGTGGTCGTGCGTCGTGACGACGACCTGGGCGCCCTGAGCACCCGCAATCTGCCTGCCGCCCACGTCCTGTACGCGGACCAGGTGAACACCTACGACGTCATGCTCTCCGACGACGTGGTCTTCACCGCCGATGCGCTCGAGGACTTCGTGGCCCAGGCCTCCCTGACCCTGCCCACCTCGATCTTTGCCGCGGCAAAGGCCGGCTCGTCGGCTCCCGCCGCCGCTGCCGCGTCTGTCGTTGCCCAGGACGCTCCGTTCGGCGAGGGCTCCGCGGCCCCGCTGGCCGACGGCTCCGCCCCCGAGGGCTTCGACATCAAGGGCAACCAGGGCTCGATGAAGTTCCACACCCCGGACTCCCCGTGGTACGGCCGCACCAAGGCCGAGGTCTGGTTCGCGTCTCCGGAGGCCGCCAAGGCCGCCGGGTTCGTGAACGCGGTCAAGGAGTCCGCCTCGTCCGATGAGGAGGCCGCCAAGTGAGCGCGCAGAACAAGGATCCCCGCGACGTCCTGCTGGCCCCGGTCGTCTCCGAGAAGAGCTACGGGCTGATGGACGAGGGCAAGTACACCTTCGTGGTGGCTGCCGACGCCAACAAGACCGAGATCAAGATCGCCGTCGAGAAGATCTTCGACGTCAAGGTCTCCTCGGTGAACACGATCAACCGTCAGGGCAAGGCGCGTCGCACGCGCTTCGGGATGGGCAAGCGCAAGGACACCAAGCGCGCCATCGTGACCCTGACCGACGGAGCCATCGACATCTTCGGAGGGTCGGTCGCCTGAGGCGGCCGATCTCCGAGGAGCAGAGAGTCTGAGGGAAACCCACATGGCAATTCGTAAGAGCAAGCCGACCACTCCCGGTCGTCGCGGCTCGAGTGGCGCCGACTTCGTCGAGGTCACCCGGTCCACGCCGGAGAAGTCCCTGGTGCGCCCGCTGTCCAAGTCCGGCGGCCGCAACAGCAACGGTCGTATCACCTCCCGTCACCGGGGCGGCGGCCACAAGCGGGCCTACCGCGTGATCGACTTCCGCCGTCACGACAAGGACGGCGTCAAGGCCAAGGTCGCTCACATCGAGTACGACCCCAACCGCACCGCGCGCATCGCGCTGCTGCACTACCTGGACGGCGAGAAGCGCTACATCCTCGCGCCGGCCAAGCTGCGTCAGGGCGACTGGATCGAGAACGGCGTCGGCGCCGACATCAAGCCCGGCAACAACCTGCCGCTCAAGAACATCCCGCTCGGCACCGTGGTGCACGCGATCGAGCTCCGCCCCGGCGGCGGCGCGAAGATCGCCCGCTCCGCCGGCGCCTCCGTGCAGCTCGTCGCCAAGGAGGGCCCGTACGCCCAGCTGCGTATGCCCTCCGGCGAGATCCGGAACGTCGACGCCCGCTGCCGCGCCACCATCGGCGAGGTCGGCAACGCCGAGCAGTCCAACATCAACTGGGGCAAGGCCGGCCGCATGCGGTGGAAGGGCAAGCGCCCCCACGTCCGCGGTGTGGTCATGAACCCCGTCGATCACCCCCATGGTGGTGGCGAGGGCCGCACCTCGGGTGGTCGTCATCCGGTGTCGCCCTGGGGTCAGCCCGAGGGCCGTACCCGAAAGCCGGGCAAGGAGAGCGACAAGCTCATCGTGCGCCGTCGTCGGACCGGCAAGAAGCGCTGATAGGGAGAACCGCACATGCCTCGCAGTATTTCCAAGGGCCCGTTCGTGGACGACCACCTTCAGAAGAAGGTGGACGCCCAGAACGAGAAGGGCACCAAGAACCTCATCAAGACCTGGTCGCGTCGTTCGGTGATCACCCCGGACTTCCTCGGCCACACCTTCGCAGTGCACGACGGTCGCAAGCACGTCTCGGTGTTCGTCACCGAGTCGATGGTCGGCCACAAGCTCGGCGAGTTCGCCCCCACGCGGACTTTCAAGGGCCACGAGAAGGACGACAAGAAGGGCCGTCGTCGCTGACATGACGTCAGCAGCGACTGCACTTCTCGAACTCGAGAGAAAGCAGGAAGCAATGGAAGCCAAGGCGCAGGTGCGGTACCTCCGCATGTCGCCCATGAAGGCTCGCCGCGTTGTGGACCTGATTCGTGGCAAGAGCACGGCCGAGGCCCTGGACACCCTGCGGTTCGCCCCGCAGGCGGCCAGCGAGCCCGTCCTGAAGCTCGTGGAGTCCGCGATCGCCAACGCGCGGGTGAAGGCAGACCAGGCGGGGGAGCGCTTCGACGAGCGCGAGCTCGTCGTGTCCGCCGCATTCGTCGACGAGGGTCCGACCATGAAGCGGTTCCAGCCGCGTGCTCAGGGTCGTGCCTTCCAGATCAAGAAGCGCACCAGCCACGTCACCGTGGTGGTCGCTCCCGTGAACAAGTAAGGAGTCCCGAATGGGCCAGAAGGTCAATCCGAACGGGTTCCGCCTCGGGATCACCACGGAGCACAGCAGCCGGTGGTTCGCCGACTCCTCGAAGGAGGGGCAGCGGTACCGCGACTACGTGAAGGAAGACGTCGCGATCCGCAAGCTCATGTCCGAGGGGCTCGAGCGCGCCGGCATCTCCAAGGTCGAGATCGAGCGCACCCGCGATCGCGTCCGCGTCGATCTCCACACCGCCCGCCCGGGCATCGTCATCGGGCGTCGCGGTGCGGAGGCCGAGCGTCTGCGCGGTGAGCTGGAGAAGCTCACCGGCAAGCAGATCCAGCTGAACATCCTCGAGGTCAAGAACCCCGAGGCCGATGCACAGCTGGTCGCCCAGGGCATCGCCGAGCAGCTCGCCGCCCGCGTCTCCTTCCGTCGTGCGATGCGCAAGGGCATGCAGTCCGCGCAGCGCGCCGGCGCGAAGGGCATCCGAGTGGCCGTCTCCGGCCGCCTCGGCGGCGCCGAGATGAGCCGCAACGAGTTCTACCGCGAGGGGCGCGTGCCGCTGCACACCCTCCGTGCGAACATCGACTACGGCTTCTACGAGGCCCGCACCGCCTTCGGCCGCATCGGCGTGAAGGTCTGGATCTACAAGGGCGACGTCACCGCCAAGGAGCTCGCGGCCCAGCAGGCCGCCTCGCAGGGTCCCCGCTCCGGCGGACGCGGCCCGCGTGCCGAGCGCCCGCGCGGTCGTCGCAACGAGCGCAACGCCGCTGCCCGTCGTGAGAACAACGAGTCTGCCCCGCAGACCGCTGCTCCCGCCGAGCAGGCCGCGGCTCCCGCGCAGCAGCCCGGAACGGAGGCCTGAGCGACATGCTGATCCCTCGCAGGACCAAGCACCGCAAGCAGCACCACCCGACCCGCAGCGGCATGGCCAAGGGCGGCACCGATCTGGCATTCGGTGAGTACGGCATCCAGGCGCTCGCGCCGGCGTACGTCACCAACCGTCAGATCGAGGCGGCTCGTATCGCCATGACCCGCTACATGAAGCGTGGCGGCAAGGTGTTCATCAACATCTACCCCGATCGTCCGCTCACCAAGAAGCCTGCCGAGGTCCGCATGGGCTCCGGCAAGGGCTCGGTCGAGTGGTGGATCGCCAACATCAAGCCGGGACGCGTCATGTTCGAGGTCGCCGGCGTCGAGGAGGAGGTGGCTCGCGAGGCTCTGCGCCTGGCGATGCACAAGCTCCCCATGAAGTGCCGCATCCTGAGCCGAGAGAGTGGTGACATCTGATGGCAGCGACCAAGCTCACCGCCGATGAACTCGACAAGCTGGACGACTCCAAGCTGGCCGAGGAACTGGCGAAGGCGAAGGACGAGCTGTTCAAGCTCCGTTTCCAGAACGCCACCGGTCAGCTCGAGAGCTCCGGCCGTCTGCGGTCCGTCAAGAAGGACATCGCACGGATCTACACGATCCTGCGCGAGCGCGAGCTGGGCATCCGTCAGGCGCCCGGCGCCGCCGAGTGACCCCGGAGCGAGGAACTGAGATGACTGAGAACAACCAGGCCGTGACCCCGGCCGTCGAGGATCTCGCGAAGGAGGGTGCGCAGGCGTCGTCCGCCGAGCGTCCCTACCGCAAGACCCTGCGCGGCTACGTGGTCTCCGACAAGATGGACAAGACGATCGTGGTCGAGGTCGAGGAGCGTGTGAAGCACGCCCGCTACGGCAAGGTCACGACCAAGACGAGCAAGTTCAAGGCCCACGACGAGGAGAACACCGCCGGCATCGGCGATCACGTCCTCGTCATGGAGACCCGTCCGCTCTCCGCGTCCAAGCGGTGGCGGCTGGTCGAGATCCTCGAGCGCGCCAAGTGATCCGCCGGCGGTCCGCGTGATCGCCCGGCAGCACTGAGAAGGGCCGGTCCTCCCCACGGGGAGGGCCGGCCCTTCTTCTGCATCCGGGGCTCAGCCCGGAAGGTCGCCGAGGTGCACCAGGAGCGCACCGGCCAGAGCGTCCTCGGCCTCCGGGGCGGCGACCTCGCGCAGCTCCCCGTCCCTGACGCGCAGCTCCACGACGAATCCGCCGTCCTCCCTCCGCCGGAGTGCGGAGAAGGCGGCGCCGAGCGCCTCGCGCAGCTGGTCCTCCCGCGGCAGCCACACCGCCTCGTCCTGCTCCACGGAGTCCAGCGCCCATTCGGTCGTGCCGTTGAAGCGCAGGACGCGGGTGCCGGTGCGCCCTCTGCCCACCTCCACCACCATCGAGGAGAGCATGAACGCCTCCTCGCGCAGCAGCGCGTTGTCGATCGCGAAGAGGTCCCCGTCGGCCGGTTCCCAGGGCAGATCCGCGTCTCGGAGCCGTCTGGCCACATCGATGTCGATCATGGGGAGAAACCTACGCCCCTGCCGGGTGTCGGCACCATGCTCCAGGTCCGGGGACCGGATCGCCGGAGGGTGTGAGGACGCCCCCCGCGCGCAGGAGAGCAAGCACACACGAGGGAGCCCGCCCCGCAGGGGTGACAGTTCCGGGGGCGGAGCGTAGTCTTGAACGGTTGCCGGAGGACTGCGCCCCGCCCCATGGTGGTGGTGCCCGATTCCGCGACAGGATCCGGGACACCCGATCCGTCCTCGCCGGAGACCTCGCACGAGAGGCGAACGCCGCGCGTTCACCACGCCAGTGCCTGAGTCCGGCAGAGGGTTTTTTGGTGCCCGGGACCCGTCGGCGGCGACGTCCCGGCGCGGCAGCGTCCATGGCGGCGCCGAGCAAGGTCCATATTCCGTTCCGCCAGGCTCGGCCGGCCCGCTCCCGCGGGCCGGAAGAGAACCGGTGAGACGATAGGAGAACGAGTGATTCAGCAGGAGTCGCGACTGAAGGTCGCCGACAACACGGGTGCCAAGGAGATTCTCTGCATCCGTGTTCTCGGTGGCTCCGGTCGCCGTTACGCCAGCATCGGCGACACCATCGTGGCGACCGTCAAGGACGCCATCCCCGGTGGCAACGTCAAGAAGGGCGACGTCGTCAAGGCGGTCGTCGTCCGCACGTCCAAGGAGGTCCGTCGCATCGACGGCTCCTACATCCGCTTCGACGAGAACGCGGCGGTCATCCTCAAGACCGACGGCGAGCCGCGCGGTACCCGCATCTTCGGCCCCGTCGGCCGCGAGCTGCGCGACAAGCGCTTCATGAAGATCGTCTCGCTGGCACCGGAGGTGCTGTGACATGGCAAAGATGAAGATCAAGAAGGGCGATCTCGTCCAGGTCATCACGGGCCGCACGAGCGACGCCGACAAGGCCGCCGCACGTGGCCTCGAGGCCGGCGACAAGGGCAAGCAGGGTCGCGTCCTGCAGGTGTTCCCCGATACCCAGCGCGTGCTGGTCGAGGGCATCAACCGCCGCACCCATCACGTCAAGCCGAACCAGGCCGGCGGCGCGGGCGGCATCGAGCAGCGCGAGGCCCCCATCCACGTCTCCAACGTGGCCCTGGTCGACCCGGAGGACAACAAGCCGACCAAGATCGGCTACCGCGTCGAGACCGTCGAGCTCGAGAACGGCCGCACCAAGCAGGTGCGCGTCCGCTTCGCCAAGCGCTCCGGGAAGGACATCTGATGAGCGAGACCGCCACCCAGGCGCCCACCCCGCGTCTGAAGACGAAGTACAACGACACCATCAAGGCGCAGCTGACCGAGCAGTTCGGCTACGAGAACGTCATGCTGGTGCCCGGCCTGACCAAGATCGTCGTGAACATGGGCGTCGGCGACGCCGCACGCGACTCGAAGGTCATCGACGGCGCCATCAAGGACCTCGCCGCCATCACCGGCCAGAAGCCCCAGGTCACCAAGGCTCGCAAGTCCATCGCGCAGTTCAAGCTGCGTGAGGGCATGCCGATCGGTGCGCACGTCACGCTGCGCAACGCTCGCATGTGGGAGTTCCTGGACCGTCTGCTCTCGACCGCGCTCCCGCGAATCCGCGACTTCCGCGGCCTCTCGCCGAAGCACTTCGACGGCAACGGCAACTACACCTTCGGTCTCACGGAGCAGGTCATGTTCCACGAGATCGACCAGGACAAGATCGACCGCGTCCGAGGCATGGACATCACGGTCGTCACCACCGCGAAGACCGACGACGAGGGGCGCGCGCTGCTCAAGCTGCTCGGCTTCCCCTTCAAGGAGGAGAACTGATATGGCGAAGACAGCCCTGATCAAGAAGTCGGAGCGCAAGCCGAAGTTCGCGGTGCGCGCCTACACCCGGTGCCAGCGCTGCGGTCGGCCCCACTCGGTCTACCGCAAGTTCGGCCTCTGCCGCGTGTGCCTGCGCGAGATGGCTCACCGCGGCGAGCTCCCCGGCGTCACCAAGAGCAGCTGGTAAGGACTACCGCCACAGGTCCCACGGCCCCGTCACGGGGCGTAGGGGAAACCAGGTGAGGAAGAAGCAACAGACATGACCATGACCGACCCGATCGCGGACATGCTCACGCGGATCAGGAACGCCTCCGGGGCGTACCACGAGACCGCGTCCATGCCGTATTCGAAGCTCAAGGCCCGCATCGCGGACATCCTGAAGGCAGAGGGCTACATCCTCGGCTGGCGTGAGGAGGAGGCCGAGGTGGGCAAGTCGCTCGTCCTCGAGCTCAAGTACTCCGACAGCCGCGAGCGCGCCATCTCCGGGATCCGCCGCATCTCGAAGCCGGGCCTGCGCGTGTACGCGAAGTCCACCAACCTGCCCAAGGTCCTCGGCGGACTGGGCGTGGCGATCCTGTCCACGTCCTCCGGCCTCCTGACCGACAAGCAGGCTGCCAAGAAGGGTGTGGGTGGGGAAGTCCTCGCCTACATCTGGTGAGCGGGAGAGGAGACCACTAGCTATGTCCCGCATCGGACGCCTGCCGGTCGCAGTGCCGGCCTCTGTCCAGAACGTCACCATCGAGGACCGCACCGTCACGGTGACCGGCCCCAAGGGCGAGTTCACCCACGAGGTGCCCGCGCCCCTGACCGTCACGCGCGACGACGAGGGCAACATCGTCGTCTCGCGTCCCGATGACGAGCAGGAGAGCCGTGCGCTGCACGGTCTGACCCGCACGCTCATCAACAACATCGTCCTCGGCGTCACCGAGGGCTTCACGAAGAAGCTGGAGATCGTCGGCACGGGCTACCGCGTCGTCGCGAAGGGCACGGACCTCGAGTTCGCGCTCGGCTTCTCCCACCCCGTCACGGTGAAGGCGCCCGAGGGCATCACCTTCGCCGTCGAGTCGCCGACCAAGTTCTCGGTCAGCGGCATCTCGAAGCAGCAGGTCGGGCACGTGGCCGCGAAGATCCGCGGGATCCGTCCGCCGGAGCCCTACAAGGGCAAGGGCGTGCGGTACGCCGACGAGGTCGTGCTCCGCAAGGCCGGAAAGGCTGGTAAGTGACCATGGGTTACGCACTCAAGCACACCAAGGGCAACCGCGGCAGCAAGCTGCGCTCGCGCGGTCGTCGTCACCTCCGCGTCCGTCGCCGCGTCATCGGCACCGCCCAGCGTCCGCGCCTGGTGGTCACCCGTTCGTCGCGTCACGTCTTCGTGCAGGTCGTCGACGACTCCCTCGGCAAGACCATCGCGTCGGCCTCCACCATGGAGGCGGACCTCCGCGGCGCCGAGGCGACGAAGTCGGACAAGGCCCGCACCGTCGGCACCCTGGTCGCCGGGCGCGCCAAGGCCGCCGGCATCGACGCGGTCGTCTTCGACCGCGGTGGCAACAAGTACCACGGCCGCGTGGCCGCCGTCGCCGACGGCGCCCGCGAGGCCGGCCTGGCGCTGTGACCGCCGCCCGGACACAGGACGAGAAGAGGATCTGAATATGGCTGCACAGCAGCGTAGCAACGGTCCCGCGGCCTCCGGCCGACGGGACGACAACACCAGCAACAGCAACAACGAGCGCGGCGGCCGCCAGGGCGGCGACCGCGGCGGCCGTCAGGGTGGTCGCGGTCGCGGTCAGGACGCCGAGAAGTCGGCGTTCCTGGAGCGCGTCGTGAGCATCAACCGCGTCTCCAAGGTCGTCAAGGGCGGCCGTCGCTTCGCCTTCACCGCCCTCGTGGTGGTCGGCGACGGTGACGGCACCGTCGGCGTCGGCTACGGCAAGGCCAAGGAGGTGCCGGCGGCGATCTCCAAGGGCGTCGAGGAGGCGAAGAAGAACTTCTTCCGCGTCCCACGCGTCCAGGGCACCGTCGTTCACCCGGTCCAGGGCGAGGATGCGGCGGGCGTCGTCCTGCTGCGCCCGGCAGCCCCCGGCACCGGCGTGATCGCCGGCGGTCCGGTCCGCGCCGTGCTCGAGTGCGCCGGAGTGCACGACGTGCTCTCCAAGTCGCTCGGCTCGACCAACGCGATCAACATCGTGCGGGCCACCGTCGACGCCCTCAAGCAGCTCGAGGAGCCGGAGGCCGTGGCCGCGCGTCGTGGTCTCGCGGTCGAGGACGTCGCCCCGGCGGCGCTCCTGCGGGCCCAGGCCGAGGGTCGCGCCGCGGCCCGTGCCGAGAAGGTGGGTGCGTGATGCAGATCAAGGTCACCCAGACCCGTTCCGAGATCGGCGGCACCCAGAGCCAGCGAGCCACCCTGCGCGGCCTCGGCCTCAAGCGCATCGGTGACACGGTGGTGAAGGAAGACCGCCCCGAGATCCGCGGCATGATCCGCACCGTCACCCACCTGGTGACGTTCGAAGAGGTGGAGTGAATCTCATGAGCATCGAGGACCAGAACGCAGCAACCCCTCTGAAGCTCCACGACCTGCGCCCCGCGCCCGGTTCCAAGACCGCGCGCACCCGCGTCGGCCGTGGTGAGGCTTCGAAGGGCAAGACGGCCGGTCGAGGCACCAAGGGCACCAAGGCCCGCTACCAGGTGCCCGTCGGCTTCGAGGGCGGGCAGATGCCGCTGCACATGCGGCTGCCGAAGCTTCGCGGCTTCACCAACCCCTTCCGCGTCGAGTACCAGGTCGTGAACCTGTCGACCCTGCAGGAGCTGTTCCCCGAGGGCGGCACCGTCACGGTCGAGGACCTCGTCGCCAAGGGCGCTGTCCGCAAGAACCAGCCCGTGAAGGTGCTGGGCCAGGGAGAGGTGAGCGTCAAGCTCGACATCACCGCTCAGAAGTTCTCCGCCTCGGCGGAGCAGAAGATCGCGGCGGCCGGCGGGTCCGTCACCACCGCGTGACATCTTTTTGACGGGCACCGCGGCACAGACTTAGTCTGAGCCGCGGTGCCCTGTCGTCATTCCAGGGCCGGTCCGAGAGTCCGCGTGCACCACGCGGCCGCAGGACGGCCGACCACCGCCTCGGCCCCGTCCCAGGACCTCCAGGAGGGAATCAGGTGAACTCGTTCGTGCGCGCGCTGCGCACCCCCGAGCTGAGGGCGAAGATCCTCTTCACGCTCGGTCTGATCGCCGTCTATCGACTCGGCGTCTTCATCCCCACCCCGGGATTCGACGCCACCAACGTCATGATGTGCGCGGATCAGGCCGCCTCGGGCCAGGGCGCCAACGTGCTGGGCATGGTCAACATGTTCTCCGGCGGCGCGCTGCTGCAGCTGTCCATCTTCTCCCTCGGCGTGATGCCGTACATCACCGCCTCGATCATCGTGCAGCTCCTGCGCGTGGTGATCCCGCGGTTCGAGGCACTCCACAAGGAGGGCGCCTCCGGCACCGCCAAGCTCACCCAGTACACCCGCTATCTCACGATCGGCCTGGGCGTCCTCCAGGCCACCACGATCATCACGCTGGTGCGCTCGGGCAACTTCTTCGTCGGCTGCACCCTCGAGCTCGTCCCCGACCAGTCGATCCCGACCCTGCTGCTCATGGTCATGACCATGACCGTCGGCACCGTCCTGATCATGTTCATGGGCGAGATGATCACCGAGCGCGGCGTCGGCAACGGCATGTCGCTGATGATCTTCTCGTCCATCGCGGCGAGCTTCCCCTCCGCCTTCGGGCAGGTCTGGCAGCTCAAGGGCTGGATCACCTTCTCCCTCGTGATGCTCGTGGGCCTGCTGATCATGGTCGGCATGGTCTTCGTCGAGCAGTCCCAGCGCCGCATCCCCGTGCAGTACGCCAAGCGCATGGTGGGACGGCGCATGTACGGCGGGACCTCGACCTACATCCCGATCAAGGTCAACCAGGCCGGCGTCATCCCCGTCATCTTCGCCTCCTCGATCCTCGCGCTGCCGCAGATGGCCGCCTCCTTCGGCGACCCGTCGGCCGGATGGGTGCAGTGGATCAACTCGCACCTCGTCCTCGGCCAGTCCTTCTCGTGGATCTACGCGGTGGTCTACGTGGCGCTGATCGTCTTCTTCGCGTTCTTCTACGTCTCGATCACCTTCAACGCGGAGGAGATCGCCGACAACATGAAGAAGTACGGCGGCTTCGTCCCCAACGTGCGCGCGGGCAGGCCCACCGAGCGTTACCTGCGCTACGTCATCAACCGCATCCAGAGCGGCGGCGCCGTCTATCTCGCGGTGATCTGCCTGATCCCGCTGGTCGCGCTGTTCTACCTCGGCACCTCGCAGGACTTCCCGCTGGGCGGCGTCTCCCTCCTGATCGTGATCGGCGTGGGACTGGACACCGTCAAGCAGATCGACGCGAAGCTCCAGCAGCACCACTACGAAGGGATTCTCCGGTGACCACCCCCACCGCCTCGAACGGCTCGACCGCCCCCGCCCGTCGCCTGCTGATCGTCGGCCCGCCCGGAGCGGGCAAGGGCACCCAGGCCGTGCGCATCGCGGAGGAGCTCTCGATCCCCGCGATCTCCACCGGCGACATCTTCCGCGCGAACGTTTCGGGGCAGACCGAGCTCGGCGTCCTCGCGAAGTCCTACATGGACAAGGGCGAGTACGTCCCGGACTCCGTCACCAACGACATGGTCCGCTCGCGCCTGGCCGAGGCCGACGCCCGGGACGGCTTCCTGCTGGACGGGTACCCCCGCACCCTCGACCAGGTCGAGGCGCTCGACGACATGCTCGCCGAGCTCGGCACCCCGCTGGACCTCGTGCTGCTGCTCGTGGTCGAGCAGGAGGAGGTCGTGCAGCGCCTGCTGGCGCGCGGCGCCGAGCAGGGCCGCAGCGACGACACCGAGGAGACGATCCGACGCCGCCTCGAGGTCTACGCCGAGCAGACCGCCCCGCTGATCGACGTCTACGAGCAGCGCGGCCTGGTGCGCCGCGTGGACGGCATGGCCCCGATCGACGAGGTCACCGCCGCGCTGCGCGAGGCCCTCGGCGCCCGATGAGCCTCCTGCCCGAACGGGTGGAGTGGAAGACGCCCGAGCAGATCGCGGTGATGCGGCGCAGCGGCCACCTCCTGCACCGCGTCCACGACATGCTCGAGTCCGAGATCCGCCCCGGGATCACCACGGACGAGCTCGACTCCCTCGCCCACACGATGATCCGCGACGCGGGGGCGACACCGAACTTCCTGGGCTACCAGGGCTACCCGGCCACGCTCTGCATCAGCGTCAACGACGTGGTGGTCCACGGCATCCCCGACGCCCGCCCCCTCGAGGAGGGGGACGTCGTCTCCATCGACGGGGGCCTGATCATCGACGGCTGGCACTCGGACGCGGCCCGTACCCACATCGTCGGCCGGCCCCGCTCGGTCGGCGACGAGGACCTGGTGCGGATCACCGAGGAGGCGCTCTGGGCCGGGATCGCGGCGCTCGCCACCGCCGAGCGCGTGGGCGACGTCGGCGCCGCGATCGAGGACTACGTCGAGCAGGCGGCGGGGGAGTCCCTCTCCCACCTCGAGGGCTTCGGCGGCCACGGCATCGGCACCGCGATGCACCAGGCGCCCGATGTCATGAACTACCGGGTCCGCTCCCGCGGACCGAAGGTGCGCCCGGGTCTGTGCGTCGCGATCGAGCCGATGCTGATCCAGGGCCAGGGGAACTGGGAGCTCGAGGACGACGAGTGGACGGTCCGCGCCACCTGCGGCGGCCGCGCCGCCCACGCCGAGCACTCGGTCGCCGTGACCGAGCAGGGGCTGCTGGTGCTGACCGCCGGCGACGGGGGAGCGGCCGAGCTCGCCCGGCGCGGGGTCGTCGCCGCGCCCGATCCCCTCGCGGCCTGAGCCGGCAGGCTCCGTCCGCCCGCTGCGGGGTCGTCCCGTCCACGGGCGCGGAGGGGGAGCGGGGCCGACGTGATGGGCATCATCGCGTCGGCCCTCGCCGAATCCGGACCTCGCGTGTAGGCTGGTCCATCGGGTGTGCTCCGATCGCGCGTGCGAACGTGTGCTCGTGCAGTCCCGTCGTGCCGTCCGTCCGGCAGGTCCTCGAGGCCGCAGGGCGAGGCCGACGCGCTGCCTCGGCGCCACCCTCGTCGATCACCGTACCGTCACCCGACGGTCGGTGTGCAGGGCCTGGGGAACCAGGAACCAAGTACGCGGAACTCGGCCCCGGCTTCGCCGGAGGCGGGAGATTGGGGAGGCATGGCGAAGAAGGACGGAGTGATCGAGGTCGAGGGCACGGTCACGGAGGCGCTCGCGAACGCGCGCTTCCGCGTCGAGCTCGACAACGGGCACATGGTGCTCGCGCACATCTCCGGAAAGATGCGCCAGCACTACATCCGCATCCTTCCCGAGGACCGTGTGGTCGTCGAGCTGAGCCCCTATGACCTCGACCGGGGCCGCATCGTCTACCGCTACAAGTGATCGTCCCGGGAGAAGGAAAGCTATGAAGGTCAAGCCGAGCGTCAAGCCGATCTGTGACAACTGCAAGGTGATCCGTCGCCACTCGCGCGTCATGGTCATCTGCTCGAACCCCCGTCACAAGCAGCGCCAGGGCTGAGCGGAGCGATCCGCCCGTCCCGGCTCCTGCCGTGACAGCCGCCGTCAGGCGGCACGCCCCGCAGCGCGGGGCATCGCGCCCGCATCGCGGGCACCACACAAGTGAAGAGACGACACCACCGGCATCGGCCGGTCACCCGCAGGACGGAGGCTGCGGCGTCGGGGAGACAGTCCCGGCGAGGTGTCGGCTCAGGCCTCCGAGACAGTAGGAGAATCTGCACATGGCACGTCTGGTGGGAGTGGACCTTCCGCGCGAGAAGCGCCTCGAGGTCGCCCTGACGTACATCTTCGGCATGGGACGCACGCGCGCCCAGGAGACCCTCGCAGCGACCGGCGTCTCCGGTGACAAGCGCGTCCGTGAGGTGAGCGACGAGGAGCTCGTCCAGCTCCGCGATCACATCGAGGCGAACTACATGGTCGAGGGCGACCTCCGCCGCGAGGTGGCCGCCGACATCCGCCGCAAGGTCGAGATCGGCAGCTACCAGGGGCTGCGCCACCGCCGCGGCCTGCCCGTCCACGGTCAGCGCACGAAGACCAACGCGCGCACCCGCAAGGGTCCGAAGCGCACGGTCGCCGGCAAGAAGAAGGCTCGCTGATCCGCGGCTTCCGCTGATCGGCCGCCCGGCTCCGTGCCCGGAGCCCGCAGTCACTTCGCGCCGTTGAGGGAACCGGCGCACCCCCACACCACCAGAGGAGTTCTGCCGCATGGCAACCAAGACCCGTCAGGCCGCTGCGCGCAAGCCGCGCCGCAAGGACAAGAAGAACATCGTCAACGGCCAGGCCCACATCAAGAGCACGTTCAACAACACCATCGTGTCCATCACGGACCCGACCGGCGCCGTCATCTCCTGGGCCTCCGCCGGCCAGGTGGGCTTCAAGGGCTCGCGCAAGTCGACCCCGTACGCCGCGCAGATGGCCGCCGAGGCCGCCGCGCGCCAGGCGCAGGAGCACGGCCTGAAGAAGGTCGACGTCTTCGTGAAGGGCCCGGGCTCGGGCCGCGAGACCGCGATCCGCTCGCTCACCGCGACCGGCCTCGAGGTGGGCTCGATCCAGGACGTCACCCCGCAGCCGCACAACGGCACCCGTCCGGCCAAGCGCCGCCGCGTCTGATCCCGTCGACCGTGACGACGGGACGCCCCGCTCGTCACGGTCGACCGTGTCGGGCGGGGTCTCCCGCGCCCGGCGTCCCCGGACCCCTCGCGGGTCACCCCCGTCTTCCAGGCCCACCGCCCCCTTCTGAGCGTCATATGGCGGACGCTCGCCGAAAGGATCCACAGTGCTCATTGCACAGCGCCCCACGCTGACCGAAGAGGTCGTGTCGGACAACCGCTCCCGGTTCGTCATCGAGCCGCTCGAGCCGGGCTTCGGCTACACCCTCGGCAACTCCCTGCGCCGCACCCTGCTGTCCTCCATCCCCGGCGCCGCGGTCACCTCGATCCGCATCGACGGCGTGCTGCACGAGTTCAGCACCGTCCCCGGCGTCAAGGAGGACATCACCGAGGTCATCCTCAACATCAAGAACCTCGTCGTCTCCTCGGAGAACGACGAGCCGGTCGTGATGTACCTGCGCCGCGAGGAGGCCGGCCGCGTCACCGCCGCCGATATCACCCCGCCGGCCGGCGTGGAGATCCACAACCCCGACCTGCACATCGCGACCCTCAACGAGAAGGGCCGCCTGGAGGTCGAGCTGATCGTCGAGCGCGGCCGCGGCTACGTCTCCGCCGCGCAGAACAAGGGCGTCGACGGAGAGATCGGCCGGGTCCCGGTCGACTCGATCTACTCGCCCGTGCTGAAGGTGACCTACAAGGTCGAGGCGACCCGTGTCGAGCAGCGCACCGACTTCGACAAGCTCATCGTCGACGTCGAGACCAAGCCGGCCATCAGCCCCCGCGACGCGGTGGCCTCGGCGGGCAAGACCCTGGTCGAGCTGTTCGGCCTGGCCCACGAGCTGAACCAGGAGGCGGAGGGCATCGAGATCGGCCCCTCGCCCACCGACCAGGCGATGGCCGCTGATCTGGCCCTGCCGATCAACGACCTGAACCTCACGGTCCGCTCGTACAACTGCCTGATGCGCGAGGGCGTCCACACCGTCGGCGAGCTGACCGCCCGCTCCGAGGCGGACCTGCTCGATATCCGCAACTTCGGACAGAAGTCCATCGACGAGGTCAAGGCGAAGCTCGCCGAGCTCGGGCTGTCGCTGAAGGACTCCCCGGCCGGGTTCGACCCCGCTGCCCTGGACTCCTACTCCGACGACTTCGGCGACCAGTACTGACCTTCACTTCCACCAAGGAGAACGACCATGCCTGCACCCACCAAGGGCGCGCGCCTCGGCGGATCCCCCGCGCACGAGCGGATGATCATCGCGGGCCTCGCCACCGAGCTGTTCCGTCACGGCCGGATCACCACCACCGAGACCAAGGCCAAGCGCCTCCGCCCCCACGCGGAGCGTCTGATCACCCAGGCGAAGAAGGGCGACCTCGCCTCCCGTCGCCGCGTGATGCAGACCGTCCGTGACAAGGGCGTCGTCTACCAGCTCTTCGAGGAGATCGCTCCGACCTTCTCCGAGCGTCCCGGCGGCTACACCCGCATCACCAAGGTCGGCCCCCGCAAGGGCGACAACGCCCCGATGGCCGTCATCGAGCTGGTCACGGAGGAGTACTCCGCGAAGCAGTCCGTGGTGAAGGAGGCCGAGGGCGCCGCGAAGAACGCGTCCAAGGCCGACGAGAAGCCCGCCGCCGAGGAGAGCACCGCACCGCAGGGCGAGGAGGCCGCGACGGCCGGGGAGGACGACGCCTGAGCAGCGTCTGATCCCGCCTGATCACGAGGGCGGACCGACGGGAGGGATCCCGACGGTCCGCCCTCGTCGTCGTCCCCGCCCCTCCGCAGCGTCGCCGAGGCCCCGCCGACTCCCGTCCGGGGCCGCTGACGGTGCTCACCGCCGACGGGACCTCGAGAGGCAGGGGGCGGTGCAGTACGGTGTGTGCGGTCGGCGTGCAGCGGTGTGGCCAGGCAGGTCCCGCACTTCGCAGGCATGGCCGGCGTCCCGTTCCCCATCCTCCGGAGTGACCCCACCATGACGCAGCACCCTTCCTCCTCGTCGTCGCACCCCGCCCTCCCCGCACCGTCCGCCCCGGTCCTCGGGCAGTTGGGCGGAGACGCCCCACCCGCCGGTTCCTCCCTGCGCCGCCGTTCGGTGTTCGCGGGATCGGCGCTGGCCGGCGCTGCGATGCTGGCCACGGGCGTCGCCCGCGCCGAGGGGGAGCCGGACCCCGACGGCGCCCACGAGGACCAGCCGCCCGCGCAGGGCGGCACCGGCCGACGCGCGGCCGAGCCGCGCACCACCACCATCGCGCTGCGGGAGGCAGAGCTCGTGGAGCGCGATGGGCGCCAGGTCCGTAGGGTGGTCGGTCACCCTGCGGCGCTGGTCGGCATCACCTGGGACGAGGGGGACGTCGAGCCGGCCGTCTCGGCGCGCGGCCTGCAGGTCGACGGGGCCTGGAGTCCCTGGCACGAGCTCGAGGTCGCCGTCGACCTCGACACCGGGGTGCGCAGCAGCGGCACGGAGCCGGTGTTCTTCGCCGACGTCACCGAGGTCGAGGTGATCGGCGAGCTGGACGGCGCGGACGCGACCGAGGGCCTGTACGTCCATCTCATCGACTTCCCCGAGGATCCCAAGCAGGCCCCGATGGCGCTGGACGAGGGCGGGATCCCGGCCGACGAGGTCGCGCGTGAACGCGATGGCGAGGAGGCTGCGAGCGCGTCGGCCGAGCCGACCGCGCCGCAGGAGACCCCGCAGCGGCGCGCCGAGGAGACCGCCGCCCCCGAGGAGACCGGCGAGGACGGGCAGCCCGGCTCCGCGCCTGTTCCCTCCGACGGCGGCGGGGCGGGCCCCTCCGACGGGGGCGGGGCAGACCCCTCCGACGGCGGTGGTGGCGAGCCCTCCGACACCGGCGGCGTGGGAGGCGGCGTCGGCGGCGCCGGAGTCCAGGGCGCAGCGGTGCCTGCCCGGGGTCCGTTCCCGCCGATGGCGCTGGCCCCGAAGGATCTCGGGATCCCCGGCGCGCCGCCGATGATCACCCGGGCGCAGTGGGGCGCGACGGAGAGCGCGACCCGCTCGACCTCCACGAGCTCCGCCCTGAAGTCCGTGGTGCTGCACCACACCGCCGGGACCAACAACTACTCGCGGTCCCAGGCCGCTCAGCAGATCCGCGGCATCTTCGACTATCACGTGCGGGTGCTGGGCTGGGCGGACATCGGGTACAACGTGCTGGTGGATCGCTACGGGCAGATCTACGAGGGGCGGCACGGCGGCCTCACGCGCAACGTGAACGGCGCCCACGCCCTGGGGTTCAACACCGGCAGCTTCGGCATCTCCGTGATGGGCGACCATTCCTCGCTCAAGGCCAGCACCGAGGCGCGGGAGGCCGTGATGCGGGTGGCCGCCTGGAAGCTGCTGTCCACCTTCCTCGACGACGTGAAGGCGAAGAGCTCCTGGACGGTCGGCGTGGACGGCACCCGCTGGAAGCGCGGCACCACGGTGAGCCTGCCGAGGTTCTTCGGGCACCGTGACGTGAACACGACCTCGTGCCCCGGCGACGCCCTCTACAGCGCGATGGACGACCTGCGCTGGGGGATCCAGACCCGGATCGACTCCGGGTGGCGCTTCCATCTGCGCGCCTTCGCGGACCACGGCGGCGCCTCGACGCTGGGCACGGTGCTGACCTCGGCGCAGAAGGAGGGCGACCACACGATCACCCGCCTCTCCGAGGGCCTCATCGTGTCCGGCCCGGGCCTCTCGGCACGGGCGGCGACCACCACCGACTCGATCCGCCGCAGCTGGCGGCCGTCCTGGGGCAGGCCGTTGGAGGACCACGTCAGCGCCGGTGATCGCCACACGCAGCGCTTCGACGAGGGGATGGCGGTGCGGGAGGACGGGCGCAACCGCTTCGTCACCCCCTACTTCGTTGACGTCCCCGTCACCCACCAGTACTTCCTGGAGATCCACGACCTGCGTGAGCAGGGGATCATCCCCGGCTGGTCGGGGCGGAAGTTCCGGGTCAAGGACGCGACCACGCGCAACCAGGCGATCACCTTCCTGTACCGGCTCCTGGGATCGCCGAGCTTCACGCCGCCCACGCGCTCCCCGTTCTCCGACATCACCCCGCGGCACGCGCAGTACCGCGAGGTCACGTGGGCGCATTCGAAGGGGATCCTCGAGCCTTTCTCGGACGGCAGCTTCCGTCCGTCGGCCGCGGTGCGTCGTGACGAGCTCTCCCGCTTCCTGCACCGGGGGGCCGGGAGCCCGAAGTGGTCGCCGGCGCGGGCCTATGAGTTCTCGGACGTGTCGAAGAGCTCGTCGTACGCGACCGAGATCGCCTGGATGGCGGACACCGGCATCTCCGCCGGCTGGGGTCGCTCCTTCAAGCCCGGCGATCCGGTGAACCACGAACGTCTGGCCGCGCTGCTCACCCGCTTCCAGGGCGTGATCGGCTGAGCGACGCCTGAGCCGCAGACGAAACCGACGGATGGGCGACGGCGCGCGCGAGCTCTCGGCTCGCGCGCCCCGTCGTCGTAGCGGCTCAGCTGCTTTCGCTCAGCCGAAGTACCGCGGCAGGGTGCCCTCGCGCAGCTCCCGCAGCTCGCCCACGGAGAAGGCGCCGAGCCCGTCGATCTCCAGGGCGTCCCCGCCCGTGGTGCCGAGGCGCAGCGCGGGCACGCCGTGCTCGGCGGCGAGGGCGAGGAACAGCTCCTCGGACTCCGTCGGCACGGCGACCAGCGCTCGGGCCTGCGACTCGGAGAACAGAGCGGAGACGAGATCCACGCCGTCGCGCGCGAGCAGGGCGGCGAGGTCGATACGGGCACCGGTCCCGAAGCGGACCACGGCCTCGACCAGGGCCTGGACGAGACCCCCCTCGGAGAGGTCGTGCGCAGCGGCGGCGAAATGCTGCTCGGAGGAGGCGATCAGCACGCGGGCGAGCGTGCGCTCGGCCTCGAGGTCGACCTGCGGGGGCAGCCCGCCGAGGTGCTGGTGGATCACGTCGGACCACGCCGAGCCCGAGAGCTCCTCGCGGGTCGTGCCCAGCAGCAGCACCGCCTGCCCCTCGTCCTGCCAGCCGGAGGGGACGCGGCGCGAGACGTCCTCGAACACGCCCAGCACGCCCACCACGGGGGTGGGGTGGATCGCGGAGTCGATCAGGCCCGGCTCGCCGGTGGAGTTGTACAGCGAGACGTTGCCGCCGGTGACGGGCACCTCGAGCGCCTCGCACGCCTCGGCGAGCCCGCCGATCGCCTCGACCAGCTGCCACATGGGGCCCGGGTCCTCGGGCGAGCCGAAGTTCAGGCAGTCCGTGATCGCCAGCGGCGTCGCCCCGGCGGTCGCGACGTTGCGGTACGCCTCGGCCAGGGCGATCTGCGCGCCGGTGCGGGGGTCGAGCTTGGTGTAGCGGCCGTTCGCGTCGGTCGCGAGCGCGATGCCGCGTCCGGTCTCCTCGTCGATGCGCAGCACGCCGGCGTCGTCGGGCATGGCCAGCGCCGTGTTCCCGCCGACGTAGCGGTCGTACTGGTCGGTGACCCAGCCCGGGGAGGCGAGGTTCGGGGAGGCGATCAGCGTGCGGATCTGCGCGAGGATCTCCTCGGCGCCCTCGGGGCGGGGGAGGGCCTCGGCGCGGTCGGCCTGGAGGGCGTCCTGCCAGTCGGGGCGGGCGTAGGGCCGGTCGTAGACGGGGGAGTCGATCGCGACGGTCGCCGGGTCCACGTCCACGATCCGCTCGCCGTGGTGGTCGATGGTGAGGCGGCCGTCGCCGGTGACCTCGCCGATCACGGCCGCCTCGACGTCCCACTTCGCGGCGATCGCCTGGAACTCGTCGAGCTTCTCCGGCGGGACGACCGCCATCATGCGCTCCTGCGACTCGCTCATGAGGATCTCCCCAGCGGTGAGGGTCGGGTCGCGCAGCAGCACCTCCTCGAGGTGGATGTGCATGCCTGAGCCGCCGTTGGCGGCGAGCTCGGAGGTCGCGCAGGAGATGCCCGCGGCGCCGAGGTCCTGGATGGCAGCGACGGTGCCGGCCGCATACAGCTCGAGGCAGCACTCGATGAGGACCTTCTCCATGAAGGGATCGCCCACCTGGACGCTCGGGCGCTTCAGCGGCCCGTCCTCCTCGAAGGTCTCCGAGGCGAGGATGGAGGCGCCGCCGATCCCGTCCCCGCCGGTGCGGGCGCCGAAGAGGACCACCTTGTTGCCCGCGCCGGTCGCGGCGCCGGAGCGGATGTCCTCGTGGCGCATCATGCCCACTGCGAGCGCGTTGACCAGCGGGTTGGTCTGGTAGGAGGCGTCGAAGACGGTCTCGCCGCCGATGTTCGGCAGGCCGAGGGAGTTGCCGTAGCCGCCCACGCCGGCGACCACGCCGTGGACCACCCGGGCGGTGTCGGGGTGGTCGATCGCGCCGAAGCGCAGCTGGTCCATGACTGCGACGGGCCGGGCGCCCATCGAGATGATGTCGCGCGCGATGCCGCCCACGCCGGTCGCGGCGCCCTGGTACGGCTCGACGTAGGAGGGGTGGTTGTGGGACTCGACCTTGAAGGTCACCGCCCAGCCGTCGCCGATGTCGACGACGCCGGCGTCCTCGCCCATGCCCACCAGCAGCTTCTCGCGCATCGCGTCGGTGGTGTGCTTCCCGAAGGTGCGCAGGTGCTTCTTCGAGGACTTGTAGGAGCAGTGCTCGGACCACATGACCGAGTACATGGCGAGCTCGGCGTTGGTGGGGCGACGGCCCAGGATCGCGCGGATGCTCGCGTACTCGTCGTCCTTCAGCCCGAGCTCCGCATAGGGCTGCACCTGGTCCGGCGTCGCGGAAGCGTTCTCGACGGTGTCGGACTCCGCGGTGTGGCCGTGGGGGGAGGTGGGAGTGGTCTCAGCGGTCATCGCGGGGTCGGGTCCGTTCGTCACGAGGGCTGGGGGAGCGGCGGGCCTCGCGGCCCGGCGCAGGGTGCCCCCAGTCTACGAGCGACACGGACGGCAGGGGCGCCCGGGGCAAGCGCTGAGATCGGGAGTGAGACCGGAACGGCATCCGGCGGGGCGGCGCGCACGGGAAGAGCGGCCGACGGGGACCTCGTCCCGTCGGCCGCTCTCCCGGCCCGTGCTGGTCAGGCGCTCGGCGTTCGGCCTGTCAGCGCTCTGACCGTCAGCGCTCGGGGCGTCAGCGCGAGGAGCCCTTCCTCCCCTCGCCGCGACGCGCTCGCTTCTCCGCATCGCGCAGCGCCTTCTCGCTCACGGGCGCGTCGCTGCTCGCCCGCTGCGCGCGGAAGTACGCGGCGGCCTCGTCCTGGCGCTCCTGCTCCCCGCCGAGCGCGATCGGCGCCCGAACGTGGCCCGGCCGGATGTCGAAGGCCGCGACCAGGTCCAGCACGTGCGGGCGCAGGCGCCACAGCAGTCGGCGCAGGTCACCCTCGATCTGGCGGCCGCGCTGGGTGGAGATCATCCCGCTGAGCAGGAACCAGGCGAGGTCGTCGTTGATCGCGGTGAGGCCGAACAGGTCCCGGACGTCGGTGAGCACCGCCTTCGAGCCCTCGTCCTCGAGCGCCTCGATCCCGGCGGTGAACGCCCGCCAGCGCACGAGATCGGCGTGCGCGCGGGCGGCGTCGAGCATCTCGACCTGGTGCTTGTTGACCTCGGCGGCGGCGTCGGCCGGGCTCATCCTCGCGGTGCTGCGCAGGGCGAGGGCGACCTCCTCGACCTTGATCCTGGCGCGGTCGGCGAGCATCTCCTCCTGGAACTCGGCGCTACGCATCGAGTCGAAGGCGCGGCGCGCGTTGCCGCGGTCGCTCACGCTCTGGCCGAGGCGGGCCCAGGGGGTGTGGCGCTTGGCGAGCACCTCGGCGCGCTGGGAGATGAAACGGCCGATCCCGGCGCGGTCCACGTTCTTCAGCTCGGAGGTGTAGTCCGACAGCAGCCGCTTGGCGACCAGCTGCAGCAGGATCGTGTTGTCGCCCTCGAAGGTCGCGTACACGTCGAGGTCCTGGTGGAGCCCGACGAGCTGGTTCTCGGCCATGAAGCCGGAGCCGCCGCAGGCCTCGCGGCACTCCTGGATGGTGTCCAGGGCGAGCCAGGTGGAGGTCGGCTTGAGCGTCGCAGCGAGGGTCTCGAGGTCCTCGCGGCCCTCGGGGGTGTCGCCGCGGCCGGAGAATACGTCGTCGAAGGCATGCAGCAGCTGCTCGTGCGCGAAGGCGCCCGCGTAGGTCGCGGCGAGCTTCGGCAGCAGGCGGTGCAGATGCGCCTGGTAGTCCATCAGCACGGTCTCGCGCGTCGGGTCGGCGGCGGTGAACTGGCGGCGCTGGGTGGCGTAGGTGATCGCGATGTGCAGGGCGAGCTGCGAGGCGCGGATCGCGGAGCCGTCGAGCGAGACGCGGCCCTGCACGAGCGTGCCGATCATCGTGAAGAAGCGCCGCCCGGGGGAGTCGATGGGGGAGGAGTAGGTGCCGTCCGCGGCGACGTCCCCGTAGCGGTTCAGCAGGTTGCGGCGCGGGACGCGCACGTGGTCGAAGGCGAGGCGACCGTTGTCGATGCCGTTCAGGCCGCCCTTCTCGCCGTCGTCCTCGCTCTGCACGCCGGGCAGGAGGTTCCCCTGCGCATCGCGCACCGGCACGTAGAAGCAGTGCACGCCGTGGTCGACGCCGTTCGTGATCAGGCGCGCGAAGACCGTGGCGGCCCTCGCGTGGATCGCGGCGTTGCCGAGGTAGTCCTTCCACGCGGCGCGGAAGGGGGTGTTGATGACCCACTCGCCGTCCTCGCCGCCCTCGGGGTCGAAGGTCGCCGTGGTGGCGAGGGACTGCACGTCGGAGCCGTGCCCGATCTCGGTCATCGCGAAAGCGCCGGGGGTCTTTAGGTTCATGGCGCCCGGCACCCAGGCCTTCTGCTGCTCCTCGTCGCCCAGCTGCACGATCGCGGAGGTGAACAGCCCCCACTGCACGCCGGCCTTGATCTGGAGGGACGGGTCGGCGACGACCAGCTCCTCGAAGGCGGCGACGTTGGCGCCGTTGTCGTTCGGGCCGCCGAGGTGCTCGGGGAGCATCGGCAGCGAGACCTCTTCCTCGGCGAGGGTCCGGAGCTGGCCGAAGACCCGCTCCCGGTGCTCGGCGACGCTCGCGTCGATCGGGCGGTGCATCTCGGGGCGGGCCGCCCGCTCGCGGGCGTCGCGCCGAGCGTCGGCCCAGCTGCCCAGCAGCGCCTCGGAGACCATCTCGACGTCGAGGCGGGGGCTGCCGTCGGCGGGGACCGGGATCGGGCCGGTCGGCGTGGGGCTCGCGGCGGCGTCGGCGGCTCTCGCGGCGGCGGGCGCGGGGGCGGATGTGGTGGTGGAGGTCTCGGCGGTCATGCGTGCAGTCCCTTCATCAGCCAGGTGACCAGGTGGGTCACGAGCTGATCGGAGGTGAGGGTGGTCGGGGCGCCGTCGGCGGCCTCGAGGTCGTTCATCCAGGTGTCCACGGCCCGTTCGACGAAGCCCACCGCGCCGGTCGCCCAGATCTGCGGCGAGGGGGTCCCGGCGGGGAGGAAGGTCGTGATGATGCGGGTCACGGAGTCGAGGAAGTGGTTCAGCCCGTCGCTGGGGCGGGTGACGAAGCGGTACACGCCGGGGGAGCGCTGCGCGGTCGCGACGTAGGCGCGGATCATCGCGTGGATGCGCTCCTCGGGCGCGGGCTCGCGGCCCATCCGCTCCTCGAGCACGCGCATCTCCGCGAGCAGCTTGTCGTGCATCGCCTGGAGGATGCTGCGGCCCAGGTCGCGCTGGAGGTGGGACTTGTCCTCGAAGTACCGGTAGACGATGGACTTCGAGGTGCCCGAGGCCGCGGCGATGTCCTCCATCGTCACGTCGGGGCCGCGCTCGTGGATCAGATGCCGGGCCACGTCCAGCAGCTCGGCACGTCGCTGCTCTCGGTGCTGGGCCCAGCGGGCTGAGCGCCCGTCCACGGGGGCTTGCGTCGTCGCATTCACAGAACCTAGGGTATCAAGTACCGACGGTTCTATGTAAAGTCCTTCCCGACGATCCGTCCCCGTGACCACGAAGAGGTGCCCCACAGTGACCCCCACCGACTCCCCGCGCGATGCGCTGATCCTCGGCGGCAACCGGATCCCGTTCGCCCGCTCCGGCGGGCCCTACGCCGGGATCTCCAACCAGGACCTGCTCACCGCCGCGCTCGAGGGCCTCGTCGCCCGCTACTCGCTCCAGGGCGAGAAGCTCGGCGAGGTCGCCGGCGGCGCCGTGCTGAAGCTCGCCGGCGACCTCAACCTCACCCGCGAGAGCGCGCTGGGCACGCCGCTGGACCCCCGCACCCCCGCCGTCGACATGTCCAAGGCCTGCGCGACCAGCCTCGAGACCGTCCTGCACGTCTCCAACCGGATCCGTCTGGGCCAGATCGACTCCGCGATCGCCTGCGGCGTCGACTCCGCCTCCGACTCGCCGATCGAGGTCACCCCGCGCCTGCGCCGCATCCTCCACCGCGCCTTCGCGGCGAGGACCGCGATGCAGCGCGTCAAGGCGCTCTCCGCGATCCGCCCCGCGGACCTCGCCCCGGTCCCGCCCCGCAACGGCGAGCCCCGCACGGGCCTGTCCATGGGCGAGCACCAGGCGCTGACCACCGCGCAGTGGGGCATCACCCGCGAGGCCCAGGACGAGCTCGCGCTCGCCTCCCACAAGAACCTCGCCGCCGCCTACGACGCCGGGTTCCTCGACGACCTCGTCACCGGCTACCGCGGCCTCGCCCGCGACCAGAACCTGCGTGCCGACTCGACCCTGGAGAAGCTCGGCACCCTCAAGCCCGTCTTCGGCGTGAAGTCGCCGCAGGTCGCAGAGCCGACGATGACCGCCGGCAACTCCACCCCGCTCTCCGACGGCGCCTCCTCCGTGCTGCTGGGCAGCGCCGAGTGGGCCGCCGAGCGCGGCCTCACCCCGCTCGCCCGCGTGGTCGACGCGCGCAGCGCCGCCGTCGACTTCGCCCATGGCGACGAGGGCCTGCTCATGGCCCCCGCCTACGCGGTCCCCGAGCTGCTGGACGCGAACGGCCTGGCCCTGCAGGACCTCGACCTCTACGAGATCCACGAGGCCTTCGCCTCCACCGTGCTGACCACGCTCAAGGCCTGGGAGTCCGAGGAGTTCTGCCGCGAGCGCCTGGGCCGCTCCGCGCCGCTCGGCGCGATCGACCGCTCGCGGCTGAACATCACCGGCTCCTCCCTCGCCGCCGGCCACCCCTTCGCCGCGACCGGCGGCCGCCTCGTCGCGACCCTCGCCAAGCTCCTGCACGAGCGGGCGAAGGAGACCGGCCGGGTCCAGCGCGGCCTGATCTCGGTCTGCGCCGCCGCCGGTCAGGGCACGGTCATGCTGCTCGAGTCCGTCACCGACTGACACCCCGACCCTTCACGGAGGTCCCCATGGCCGACGCCTACACCCGCTTCATCCGCTCCGCCCCCGGCGGCATGCTCGCCAAGCAGCTGGGCCTGCCCCGCCCCTCCCGGCTCCTGCGCCGGGAGGACCGCCCCGAGCCCGTGCTCGGCCCCGTCGTCGTGCTCGGCGCCTCGGCCGGCGCCGACGCGGTCGCACACCGACTCCTCGAGGGCGGCGTCGACGTGCGCCGCCGTGTCGAGGGCCTGCGCTCGATCGGCTCCGTGATCGTCGTGGCCGACGAGCTCTCCGCGCCCGCGGAGCTCGGGCCGCTGCTGCTCCCGCTCGCCGGCGCGATGCGCGCCCTCGCACCGGGCGCGCGCCTGGTGACGATCTCCCGCCCGGCGACGGGCGAGGAGCCTGCGCGCGATGCCGCCCGCGGCGGTGTCGAGGGGTTCCTGCGCTCGGTCGCGCACGAGATGCGCGGCGGCGCGACCGCCAACGGCATCCTGCTGGCCGACGGGGTCGGTGTCGACGCCCCCGGCGCCGTCGGCGCGCTGCGCTTCTTCCTCTCCGCCCGCAGCGCCTTCATCACCGGTCAGCTGCTGACCGTCTCCACCGAGGCGGGCAGCACGACCGAGAACGCCTCGCTCCCGCTCGCCGGGCGCACGGCGCTGGTCACCGGGGCCGCGCGCGGCATCGGCGCGGCGATCGCCCGCACGCTCGCGGCCGACGGCGCACGGCTCGTGGTGCTCGACGTCCCCGGCGCGGGCACCGAGCTCGCGCGCCTGGCCAACGAGCTGCGCGCGATCCCGCTCCAGCTCGACGTCACCTCGGCCGACGCCGGGCGCCGCGTGGTCGAGTTCCTGCGTGAGAAGGGGCTGACCCTCGACGTGCTGGTGCTCAACGCCGGCATCACACGGGACAAACTGTTCGCCAACATGACCCCGGACCGCTGGGACCCCGTGCTCGCCGTGAACATTACCAGCCAGATCGCGCTCACCGAGGCCCTGCTCGAGGCCGGGAACGTGCTCGGCGCGCAGCCGCGCATCGTCTCGCTCGCCTCCACCAGCGGCATCGCCGGCAACCGCGGCCAGACCAACTACGCCGCGTCCAAGGCGGGCGTGATGGCCTTCGTCGACGCGCTCTCGGGTCGTCTCGCCCCGCTCGGCGGCACCGCGAACGCGGTCGCGCCCGGCTTCATCGAGACCGAGATGACCGCGAAGATGCCGCCGCTGACCCGCGAGGTCGCCCGGCGCGTGAACTCGCTGCAGCAGGGCGGCCTGCCCGTCGACGTCGCCGAGGCGATCGCCTTCCTCGCGAGCGACGAGGCGGGCGGCGTGCAGGGCGAGACCCTGCGCGTGTGCGGCCAGAACATGGTGGGCAAGTGAGGGCGCGGCAGGGCGCCGCGGCGCGCGCCGAGAACGCGCCGGAGCAGGTCAAGGACCTCTCCGACGTCCCCTCGTTCCCCGCGATCTACGCCGCCGCGCTCGACCCCCGCTCCCGCCTCGGCGGGAAGCGCGGAAAGGGCGGAAAGGGCGGCGGCGCGGACACGCTGCCGAACATCGCCTACCGGGTGAGAAAGGTGCGGATCGACGCCGAGCGCGCCCGCGACTTCGACCACCTGATGGGCGGTCCCGCGACGGACCTGGTCCACCCCGGCGTGCTGCACGTGCTCGCCTTCCCCGTCTCGCTCGCGCTCATGGCCCGGCGCGACTTCCCCTTCCCGCTGCTGGGCCTCGTCCACCTGCGCAACCAGGTGCTCCAGCACCGGCCCGTGAAGGTGGACGATCTCGTGGACGTCGAGTGCCGGGTGCGGGACCTGCGCCCGCACCGCAAGGGCCGCACCTTCGAGGCGGTCTCGACGATCCTCGGCGAGGACGGCGAGATCATCGCCACCGACGTCTCCACCTATCTCGTCAAGGGCGGGAAGCCGGCCGCGGCGGAGCCCTCGGGCACCGCTCCGTCGGACGACGCGCCCTCGGACGGCGGGCGGTCGCGGCGCGACTTCGTGCCGCCGCAGCCGACGGGCCGCTGGGTGCTCGGTGCGGACATCGGACGGCGCTACGGCGCCGTCTCAGGCGACGTGAACCCGATCCACCTCTCCGCCGTCACCGCGAAGGCCTTCGGCTTCCCCTCGGCGATCGCGCACGGGATGTACACCGCCTCGCGCGCCTTCACCGAGGCGAGGGTGGACCTGTCGAAGCCGCTGCGCTGGGACGTCAGCTTCGACGCCCCGGTCACGCTGCCCGGCTCCGTGCTCGTCGCCTTCGAGGACGATCCATCGGCCGGGACCGCACGGTGCGTGGGCTGGAAGCCCGCCCGCGGCGAGAAGGGGCCGCGGCGCTGCTTCGAGGTCGAGGTGACGACGCTCGAGCGGTAGACGGGGCGGGGTCGGGACGGTCTCGGCGGTGCCCTCGCCGCTCATCCTGTGAGCGGTGGGCAGGGCGGGGGCGAGCCCCTGAGGGACCGGAGACCTCGGCCTCGGAGTCTGTAGCGGCGGTGGTCGACGGGATGCTCCCGTCGACCACCGCCGCTCTCGCTGTCGGGGCTCCTGCTGATTCTTCGAGCGGTGATCCGTCGACAACGCGAACAGGAGACTGGCGGTGTTCGAAACGGTGTCGTACTGGCGATGTCTGTCGCTTCGGTCTGATCGCGGCGCTCGGTCCCGGAGCTGTGAAGTGCGTGAGCGTTCTGTCTCCTCCACACAGGATGTTTGTCCACAATTCCAGACTACTGATCAGTAGTGATGGCGCAGCTCTTTCGTTCGTCGAACAGACATGCGAAAATACAGGCATGTCATTCGATTCGCGCGGTGGGGCCGTCGAGCCTCCGGAGCCCGACGGGGAGTCCCGTCGGCCCGGGGGCGCGCCGAGCCTCGTCGCGGGGGTCGAGGAGCTCGTCGTCGACGGCATCGACGTCGTCCAGGCCAAAGCGGCGCTCGCACGGCTCGGGGAGCGGGGATCGGCCGATCTCGAGGCGCTCGACGCGCAGCGGACGATCGCCCTGCTGACGGAGCTGCGGAAGCTCTCCGGCGCGGTGGCGGCGATCGAGGCGCGTGCCCTCGTCCGTCTCGAGGCGGCGGTCGCCGCCGACAGCCTCGAGCGCGGGGAGACGCCCCAGCAGGCGCAGAAGGTCGCGCGTGCGGAGGCTGCAGCTGCGCTGAAGAAGTCCACATCGGCCGCGGGGCAGAGCATGTCCTCGTGCAGGCGGCTCGTCCGCTCGATGCCCCGTGTGCTCCGGGCCCTCGCCCAGGGGCGGGCGATGCCCTCCGCCGGCCACCAGGTGGGGCGCGCGATGGGGCCGGCGACCCCCGCGCAGCGGGAGCAGGTGGACCGGATCCTCGGCGCGCATCTCGCGGACCTCGAAGACTGCGGACCGGGGGAATGGGGCGACGAGGCCGCGCGGATCCTCCACGCGCTGGACCCCGAGGGTGCGGCCGCGCGTCACCGCGTGGCGCGACGGGAGCGCAGCGTCACCGTACGCCGCGGACGGCACGGCATGGCGACCCTGACCGCGCATCTGCCCGGCCTCGACGCCGCGCGGATCCGCAAGACGCTGTCGGTGGCCGCCGAGCGGTCGCGGGCCGACGGCGACCGGCGCGGTCACCAGCAGATCATGGCCGATCTCCTCGCCGACACGGTCCTCGGCCGCGGCGAGGGAGGCGAGCTGCCCGTGGTCGACATCGGCGTGATCATCACCGACCGCTCCCTGCTCGCGCCCGGCCATGCCGACGCCGCGACCGTGGAAGGACTCGGCGCGGTCCCGTACGAGCACATCCGCGAGGAGATGCTGCGCGCGCTCGAGCACCCGGATCCCGAGGTCGTCCTCGCGCTGCGCATGCTCTACGCGCACAGGGAGGAAGGCCAGCTCGTCGCCGCCGAGTCCCGGGCGCGGGCGTTCCCCGCCGGCCTCGGCCGCCTCCTCCGCTACGCGCACCAGACCTGCCGCGCCCCGCACTGCGACGCGAGCATCCGGCAGATCGACCACATCGTCCCCTGGGCGCAGGGCGGGCCGACGAGTCTCGACAACGGCAACGGGCTCTGCGCCGCCGACAACCAGAAGGAGGCGGCTGGCGCGACCGCCCGCGTGCTCACCGACGAGGACGGGACCCGACGCACCGTCGAATGGACCACCCGCTACGGACAGACCGCAAGGCGGCGCGGGGTGAATTTCGATCCCGTCGGCACGGCGCTGCGGAAGGGGGAAGGACACCGGCGGTCCCGGACGTCGACGAGGGAGCCGCCGCGGAGCCCGACCAAGACGGGCTCACCCCGGTGCACCGACTCCTCGCGCTGCCGGAGCTCCGTGCAGTGGAGGCAGTGGAGGAGGACGGCGAGGTGCAGGCTGCCGAGGTGCGTCCCGAGGACGCGCGGCCTCTCGGCGAAGGGTCCGCTCCCGACGCAGAGCCCGCGACGTCGCGACCAGGGGGCACAGTGCGGCCGCATCCTCCCGCAGGGAGAAGAGCGGCCCGGGTGGACTACCTCGTGGTCCTGCCGCCCACTGGCTCACGCGCACGGCCACCGGAGCAGGACGCGGCCTGAGACCGAGCCGTCGGCACCTTCAGCCCAGCCCGGCCTCGAGCGTCCCCAGCAGGTGCTCGACGAACTCGGCGGGCCGGACCTCGTCGAGCAGCTCCACCGTCGGTCTCCGACCCCATCGCCCCAGCTCGTCGCCGACGGTCTGGCCACGGGTGAGCGTCCCTGCGAGCTCGACGTCCACGGGGAGCGGCCGAGTGCTCGCGAACTCGCCGGTCAGGGCATGGGCGGTGACCAGCGGATCGTGCACGCGCGCGGTCCAGCCGAAGCCGTCAGCCTGATGGAACTCGAAGTAGAAGCGCACCGCATCGGCGAGGATCCGCGCGACCGGCTGCGCCGAGCGGGCGGCGAGGGCCTCGAGCCGCTCGAGCTCCGCCCCGGTGAAGACGATCTGCTCGGTCGCCTGCAGCGCGCCCAGCACCGGCAGCTGCGGTGCCGAGGCGAAGGCCGCGAGCACGCGCTGCGCCGCCTCCGGGTCCACCGCGATGTTCCACTCGCTGGTCGCACCGGTGTTGCCGCGATGGTTGATCGCACCGCCCATCACGTGCAGCCGGCGCAGCAGCCGCGGCAGCTCCGGCTCGATCTCGAGGGCGAGTGCGAGATTCGTGTGCGGGCCGAGGACCAGGCCGACGAGCTCCCCGGGCCGTTCCCGCGCCAGGTCCACCCACAGCTGCGCCCCCGTGCGGGGATGCTCCGCGCGCGCGGCCTCGGGCAGCACGGCGTGGCCGAGCCCACCCGGGCCGTGGGTGTCGTCGGCGAACATCGGCGGCTCGACCAGCGGACGGTCCGCGCCGAGGGCGACCGGTGCGTCCAGGCCCAGCAGCTCCGAGAGCGCGAGGTTGTTGCGGTGCACGGTCGCGGCCGGGACGTTCCCGCCGGTCGAGACGATCCCGGCGATCTCCGCGTCGTCACGGCAGGCGAGATAGGTCAGGGCGATCGCGTCGTCGATGCCGGTGTCGCAGTCGACCAGGAGGGGAAGTGCCATGGGGTCAGCCTACGGAGGCACGGACGCTCGTGATCCGGCCGCCGACCGGTCGGGGCAGCCGGCGCCGCCCGTCGGTGCGGACTCGGACCGGTGACGCCCGTATCGTGCGACAAGCGGAGAGCGCCGGGCTCTCGGGGCGCTGGAATTCGTCAGCCCAGCGGCCCGAACAGGGCGAACGCGAGGCCGGCGATGAGGAGCGCGCCCGGGATCAGCATGCTCCCCACCAGCAGTCGGGGCCTGCCCTCGGCGGAGTTCGCCCCGGCTCGCAGGCCCTGGCCGATGAACCAGGCCGCGAGGACGAGATCGATCAGCGCCACGAGCAGGACGACGACGAAGGGGGCGGTGTCCATGAGCCCATCCCACCATGCTCCCCGGCGCGACAGAGGCCGCTTCCGGAATCCCTTCCCTCGGGTCGCAGGAGGGCGGAGGATCTCTCCATGGCGCATCCGCAGATGTTCGACGACGACGATCCGTGGCTCGAGCGCGTCCGGGAGATCGCCCTCGCCCTGCCCGGGGCGAGGGAGAAGATCAGCCATGGCCGGCCCGCCTTCCACACCGTGAAGGTGCACTGCTACTACGGCGGATCCCTCAAGGTCGACGGGGAGTGGGTTCCTCATGAGCAGTCCGTGATGCTGCACCTCCCGCCCCGAGAACGGGCCGCGCTCGCCGAGGAGCCCCGCAGCTACGTGCCCGCCTATCTCGGGCCGTCGGGCTGGCTCGGCATCGACCTGGACGAGGCGACCGACCTCGTCGAGCTCGCCGAGCTGATCGAGGAGTCCTATCGCACCGTCGCCCCGGCGCGGCTTATCGCGGAGCTGGAGGCGCGGGAGGGCTGAGCTGCAGGCGAGAGGTCGGGCCCGACTCAGTTCGGCGGCGTCGGCAGGTCCTGGAACGCCTCGAGCAGCGGCATCAGATGCTCGCCGATCTCGACCTGCGCGAGCAGCAGCCCGATCGTCCCGTCGGCGTCGACGAAGAAGTCCGTGCCGAAGCCGCCCGACCATCCCCAGCGGCCGCGATGCTCCCCGTCCGTGACGACGCAGACGCCGAAGCCCCAGCCCGTCCCGTCCCAGAAGCCGGGGTAGAACGAGTCGGGCTGCTTGACGGACGAGGGCACCTGATCGGTCGTCATCATCGCGAGGTGCTCGTCGGAGAGCAGCTCGCCGTCCCGCAGCGCGCGCAGGAAGCGCAGGTAGTCCGCGGCGGTCGAGACGAGCTCGCCGTGGGAGACGTCCCCGTTCGGCGGGCCGACGAGCGGTCCGGCACCCGCGGGCTCGACCTCCACCAGCTCGCCGTCCTCGACGGCGCAGGCAGGCGGGAGGCGGTGGCGCTGCGCCTCGGGCACGAACGCGCTGGTGTCGACCATCCCGAGCGGATCCAGCAGGTCCGCGCGCAGGTGCGCGTCCAGCGGCGATCCGGTCACCCGGGAGAGCAGGATCCCGAGCACGGAGAAGGAGTGGTGGTAGCGCCACACCCGACCGGGCTCGCCCGCCAGCGGCAGCGCGCCGAGCGCCGCGAGCCATTCGTCGGCCGCGAGGGTCCACGGCGCCGAGCCCGCCTCGAGGCCGGACTCCGCCATCGCCCGCTGCAGCGGACCCTCCGCGGTCGCGATCCCGATCCCGGAGGTGCAGTTCAGCAGATGACGGAGCGTGATCTCGGTGTGGGAGGGGACGGCCTGGTCGAGGTCGGCGTCAGGACGGGGGAGCACGCGCGGGGCGGCGAGCTCGGGGAGCCAGGGAGCGACCGGGGAGTCGAGCGCGAGCACGCCCCGTTCGACCAGGCGCAGCGCCGCGACGGCCTGGATCGCCTTGGTCATCGACTGGATGCGCACGATCGCGTCGGCCGGGAACGCCGCACCCCCGGGCGCGACCGCCCCGCGGGCGACGGGCTCGGGATCCCGCCCGTGCGCGGTGATCCCGCCGGGCACGGTCCCCGCATCGATCGCGGACTCGAGCAGTCGGACGGCGGGCGAGGTCGGTGGCGACATGGACACAGCGTAGGGGTGCGGTCGACAGCCGGGACAGGGCCGGCCGTGCGGACCACCCCGCCGCCTAGACTCGGACCATGACCACCTTCGAGGACTTCGTGCTGCTGGAGCCGCGTGAGGTCCCGCTCGGCGGACCGCGCGGCATGACCGTGCACCGCACCCTGCCCGCCCGGCGCACCTCCCTCATCGGCGCCTGGTGCTTCGTGGACCACTTCGGTCCCGACGACGTCTCCGCGACCGACGGGATGCGCGTGGCCCGCCACCCGCACACCGGGCTCGCGACCGTGTCCTGGCTGTTCGACGGGGCGATCACCCACCGCGACTCGATCGGCAGCCACGCCCTGGTGCGGCCCGGCGACGTGGACCTCATGGTCGCCGGCTCCGGCATCACCCACTCGGAGTTCTCCGCGAACGACACCACCGTGCTGCACGGCGTCCAGCTCTGGTACGCCCTGCCGGACCGGACCCGCTTCCGCGAGCAGGAGTTCCTCGTCCACACCCCGACGGAGGTCGCGACCGGCACGGCCCGCGCCCGCGTGGGCCTCGGGACGCTGCACGGCGTGGACGGTGACGGGGACCTGCTCGAGGACGCGAGCCCCGTCGTCACCGACACGGACCTCGGCATGGCCCAGCTCGAGCTGCGTGCCGGGAGCACGCTGCGGCTCGACCTCGACCCGGGCCACGAGCACGGCGTGCTCGTGGACCGCGGCACCGCGCGGCTCACGACGGCCCGCGGGACGGGACCTGCGACGGGCGGAACGAACGACGAGTCGTCGGCCCGGTCGCTGCGCGCCGATGTCGCGCCGCGCGAGCTGATGGTCCTGCCCGACGACGTCGACCACCTCGAGATCGAGGTGACCGGCGACGAGGACCTCCGCCTGATGCTGCTCTCCGGCGAGCCCCTGGGCGAGGACATCATCATGTGGTGGAACTTCGTGGGCCGCTCCCACGAGGAGATCGAGGCGTTCCGCGCCCGCTACCAGGCCGAGATCGGCGTCGAGCTCGCACTCGAGAACGCCCCGATCGCGCAGAGCGCCCGTGAGCGCGGGGGACTCGCCGAGGACGACGAGCAGTTCGGCCCCTTCGCCCCGCACACCCCCGCCGCGCTGCCCGCCCCGAGGCTGCCCGGCGGGCGCCTGCGCTCGCGCGGACGGCGGGGCATGCCCGCCTGAGACCGACGCGAGGGCCGCGCCCCCGCCCCCGAGGAACGCTGCACGGCCCGCCCTGCACCCGACGTCCCTGCCCTCCATCCCACTGCACGAGAGATCTCATGACCAGCACCGCCTCCCAGCCCGAGCCGACCGACGAGCTCCCCGCCCCCGACCAGACCGAGCGGGTGATCCTGCGCGCCGCCCAGGAGCACGGCGAGATCGGCTGCCCCTGCGACATGCTCGTGATCGGGGATACGACCGGTGTGCTCACCGCCGAGGCGCTCGAGCTCCTCTCCGACCACCCCGGCGCGCGGGTCCTGTCCTGGACCAGCTCCCGCGCGGAGACCGACGCGCTCGCCACGCTGCTGCCCGGTCCGCTCGAGGCCGGGCGCCTCGTGCTGCCGACGGATGCGGAGCCCGCCCCGCTCGAGCAGTTCGCGGCCGGGGCCGAGGCGCATCTCGCGCTGGCCCGTCTGCCGAAGTCCCTCGCCGCGCTCGAGGACCTCGCCCGACGCCTCGCGGTCGTCGCGGAGCGCAGCGGGCGGGACGACCTCACCCTCGTCGCCGGCGGCCGCGTCAAGCACATGACCCATTCCCAGAACGACACCCTCGCCGCCGTGTTCTCCGAGGTGCGCGGCTCGCGCGGACTGGGCAAGTCCCGCGCCCTCGTCGCCTCCGGCCCGCGCGCCGACGTCGACGCCGCGCAGCCCGCGACCGGTGAGGCGCGCATCGCGGTGCGCGGTCAGGAGCAGGCGCTCGCGCTGCGCGGCCTCAGCGGCGTGTTCGGCGGGGCCCGGGCCGACGCCGGCTCCCTCCTGCTGCTCGAGGCGCTCGATCGAGCGGTCGACGGCGGGGAGCTCGCGACGGGAGACGAGCAGTCCGGCACCGCCGCAGAGGACGGAGCCGGGGAGAACGCGATGGCCCGCGCGGACGGGGACGCCGGCGACCTGCCCCTCGCGGTCGACCTCGGCTGCGGCAACGGTCTGCTCACCGCGTATCTCGCCGCCGCGCTGCCGGGGATGCGGGTGCTCGGCAGCGACGACGACGCCGATGCGGTCGCCTCGACCCGCGCGACCCTCGCCGCCACCGGACTGGACCGCGAAGGGGTGCAGGTGACCTGGGACGTCTCGCTCTCCCGGTGCGAGGAGGCGAGCGCCGACCTGGTGCTGCTGAACCCGCCCTTCCACGACGGCACCGTGGTCGACGCGACGCTCGTCCAAGGCCTCCTCGACGCCGCGGCCCGCGTGCTGCGCCCCGGCGGGCAGCTGTGGTTCGTGCACAACTCCCACCTGCGCTACCGGCCCGAGCTCGAGGCCCGCTTCGGTGCCGTCCGCCAGCGCGCCCGCGACCGCCGCTTCACGGTGCTGAGCGCGGTCAGGGCCTGACAGCGCAGGCCGCTCCCGGGGAGGAGGCTGCCGTGACGGGGCCTCGGGGCCGGCGAGGCGATGTCGCCGCTCAGGCCACCAGGCTGCGCAGCACCGAGCTGAACATGGTCAGGCCGTCGGTGCCGGTGCGGGTGCCCGCGCCGGGCTCGTCGGGCCCGAAGCCGGGCTCGACCGCGTGCTCCGGGTGCGGCATGAGGCCCACGACGTTGCCCGCGGCGTTGGTGACGCCCGCGATGTCGTGGCGCGAGCCGTTGGGGTTCTGCTCGAAGCCGGCCGGGCCGTGGGTGGCACCGGCGGCGTAGCGGAAGACCACACGGCCCTCGTCCTCGAGCTGGGCCAGGGTGCGCTCGTCGGCCACGTACTGGCCGTCCTGGTTCTTCAGCGGCACCCGGATGACCTGGCCGGCCTCGTAGCCGGAGGTCCAGGCGGTGCGGTTGTTCTCCACGGCCAGCGGCTGGTCGCGGCAGATGAACGCGCGGTGCGCGTTCTTGATCATCGCGCCGGGCAGCAGATGCGTCTCGCAGAGGATCTGGAAGCCGTTGCAGATGCCGAGGACGGGCATGCCGCCGTTCGCGGCGTCGACCACCTTGTCCATCACGGGGGCGAAGCGGCTGATCGCCCCCGCGCGCAGGTAGTCGCCGTAGGAGAAGCCGCCGGGCAGCACGACCGCGTCGACCTCGTGCAGCGAGTCGTCGCCGTGCCACAGCGCGACCGGCTCGGCGCCGCCGAGCCGCACGGCGCGCAGCGCGTCGCGGTCGTCGAGCGTGCCGGGGAAGGTCACCACACCGATCCGCATCAGGCCGCGCCCTTCGCAGAGGGGTCCTCCACGTCGATCGAGACGACGTCCTCGATCACCGGGTTCGACAGCAGGGTCTCGGCGGCCTCGCGCAGGGAGGCGAGCACCTCGTCGGTGACCTCGCCCTCGACCTCGAGCTCGAACCGCTTGCCCTGGCGCACCGAGGCGATGCCCTCGAAGCCCAGACGGGGCAGCGCGGCGGCGACCGCCTTGCCCTGCGGGTCGAGGATCTCCGGCTTCGGCATGACGTGGACCACGACACGTGGCATGGGGGCACTCCTGAGGGGACGTGTGGCGCGCGCGGCGGCGTGCCGGGGCAGGTGCTCGGGCTCGGCCCGAGAATCCCATCGTACCGAGGAACGCGGCCGTGCCGACGGGGCGCCCACGGCGGCGCTTCCCGATCGGACGAGCCCCTCCGCCCTGGCACGGTCCGGGCGAGGGGGACTAGGTTCGAGGCACGCGACCTCGATCCCCGGGAGGACCCGATGAAGATCCGCCACCTCGTCCATTCCTGCCTGCTCGTGGAGACCGCCGGGCGACGCCTGCTCGTGGATCCGGGCGGCTTCAGCGCCGACGCGGTGCGGGGCCTGGGCGCCGAGGAGCTCGCGAGCCTCGACGCCGTGGTGATCACCCATCAGCACCCCGACCACGTCGACCCCGCGCTGCTGGGCGAGGTGCTCGCCGCCGCGTCCGACGCCGAGGTAATCGCCGAGCCGGAGACCGCCCGGATGCTCACCGCCGCCGATGCCTCCGACGACGGCGCCGGCGAGGGGAGCGGCGGACCCCTCGTCGCGCAGGAGCGGGTGATCCCGCTCGCGGCCGGGGAGGCGCACCGCTTCACGCCCGTCGGCGACAACCCGTCGCTGCGGCTCGAGGCCGTCGGCGGACGCCATGCGATCATCCACCCCGACATCCCGCGGATCGGGAACTGCGGGATCGTCCTGTCCGCCGGGGACGGGCCGCGGCTCGGCATCACCGGGGACTCCCTCGAGCCGGTCCCCGAGTTCCACGGCATCGACGTCCTCGCCTTCGCCGTCACAGCGCCCTGGTCGAAGATGTCCGAGACCATCGAGTTCCTCCGCGCCGTCGGCCCGCGACTCGCCCTGCCCGTCCACGACGCGGTCGCGAGCGACCTCGGACGACCGATCTACCTGCGCCAGGCCACGAACCTCGCCCCCGAGGGCACCGAGGTGAGGGACTGGCCGGAGGACGGCGTCGTCGAGGTCGCCCGGAGCTGACGGCGACATGTCGCACCGGACCGAGAGCCAGAGCCGCCTCGAGAAGGCGCTCGCGGCGACCGACCGGCGACGGTTCCTCCCCGAGGAGCTGCAGGGGCTCGCCGGCGAGGACCGGCCCCTGCCGATCGGTCACGACCAGACGAACTCCCAGCCCACGACGGTGCGGAACATGCTCTCCCTGCTCGACGTGCGACCGGGGCAGCGAGTGCTCGACCTCGGCGCGGGATCGGGGTGGACGACGGCGCTGCTGGCCCGGCTGTGCGGACCGGAGGGGAGGGTGATCGGCGTCGAGCGGCGCGCCGAGCTGATCGGCCCGGCCCGGGCCGCGCTCGCCGGGACAGCGGACGCGGGGACGGCCGATGCCGAGATCCGTCTCGCGCACCCCGGCGTGCTCGGCGCGCCGCAGGACGCGCCGTACGACCGGATCCTCGTCTCCGCGCAGGCCGACGCCGTGCCGGAGAGCCTCGTCGCGCAGCTCGCGGACGGCGGCGTCATGGTGATCCCCGTGCGCGAGCGGATGCTGCGCCTGGAGCGTCACGGCGAGGGGGTCACCGTGAGCGAGCACGGCGCCTATCTCTTCGTCCCCCTCGTCGAGGATCCGCCGACGACCCGCTGACAGCAGCGCTGGACACGAGGGGCGTGCGCCGGGCGGGGACCGGTAGGGTGTGGGGCGTGCACGGGAGTCCGGTAGGCCGGGCTGAGAGGGAGTACTCGAACTCCGACCGTAGAACCTGATCCGGATCATGCCGGCGCAGGGAGCTCCGCCGAGCGATCGTCGCCGCGCGCCCGTGCCCGTACGAAAGGCATGGACCGTGACCTCATCGCCCGCCCGCACCTCCTCCGCGACCGAGGACGCCGCCTGGACGCCCGGCGTGTCCGCCGAGTCTGCCGCAGCCGTCGACGACCCGACCGCGACCCCGCTCGGCTTCGGCGTCGGCGCCCGCGTCACCGCCGCCGTGATGAGCGAGGACTACGCCAGGATCCTCACCGATGCGCTCTCCCGGCTGGACCTCACCGGCCTCGTGCACGAGACCGGGGACGTCTCGACCTATCTCGGCGGCCACGAGACCCACCTCCAGCGCGCCCTGATCGACCTGGCCGAGGCCCTCGCCCGCACCGGTCACCACGCGACCCTCTCCGTGCTCCTCTCGCGCGGCTGCCCCGGCGAGGTGGCCTGCGAGCTGCCCGGCGGCGCGGGCCCCCGCGCGACCGAGGTGCCGCAGCCGCGCCGCACCGGTCGCTTCGCGAGCGCCGAGTGGGCCCTGTACCCGCTGGCCGACGAGGTCGCCGTCGACGGCACCGCCCCCGATCACATGCGCGACATCTACGCCGCGATCGAGCATGCGAAGGACCTCGGCACCTTCCGCGGCTCCGAGCACTTCGTCACCCGGCTCGAGGGCGACGCCGGCGACGTGATCGCGACCGCGCTCGCCGGCTGGCTGCTCGTCGGCCGCGGCGTCCAGCACGTCACCAGCCACCTCACCCTCTCGCTGAACAGCCCCTCGCACGAGGTGCGGGAGCTCGCGGCGGGCGCCGACGCACCGGGCGCCGACGACGAGGGCCGGGAGGATGCGCGATGACCGAGGAGCACGGCACCGCCGCGCCCGCGCACGAGTCCGCCGAGGCGCCCGCCGACGTCGGCGCGACCGCCTCTGCCGGCACGTCCCGTCGCCGCACCCCGCTGAGCCTGCGCGAGCTCGTGCTCGTGGTGGTGCTCGGCGTCGTGTTCGGGTTCCTGTACTGGGTGTTCGTGCAGGCCTGGAACGGCCTGGCGATCGCGATGGGCCCGGCCGGGGACCTCGCCCAGCACCTCGTGTTCGGCTCCTGGCTGCTGGTGGCGCCGGTCGCGATCGCGATCCTGCGCCGCCCGGGCGTGGGGATCCTCGCCGAGATGCTCGCCGCGATCATCGAGGTGGTCTTCCTCGGCAGCCCCGTCGGCCCCCTGCTGCTGCTCTCCGCGGCGCTGCAGGGGATCGGCTCCGAGCTGCCCTTCGCCCTGGCCCGCTATCGCCGCTTCGGCTGGGGCGTGTTCGCCGCCTCCGGCGCGCTCGGCGCGGGTCTGGTGTTCTTCTGGACCGCGTACCGGATGGGCTGGTACGGCCAGGACCTGCTCGCGCTCCGGCTCGGCGTGCAGGTGCTGTCCGGGATCGTGCTCGGCGGACTGCTGGCGAAGGTGATCGTCCGCGCGCTCGAGCGCACCGGCGTGCTCGCCGACTTCGCGATCGGCGCCGCGGACGCGGCACCGATCCCCGAGCGCCGTGTCCGCTGAGGCGCACGCTGCGGGAGCGGCCCCGGAGCAGGAGCAGGGCCCGGTCCTGGCACCGGCTCCCGCCGGCGACCCCCGGGTGCTGGTGGCCGAGGGGCTCGAGGCGGTGCTGCCCTCGGGGGCCGGTGTCGGCCCCTGGAGCGGGGAGATCCGTGCGGGCGAGCAGGTGCTGCTGCTGGGACCGTCCGGCTCGGGCAAGTCGACCCTGCTGCGGGTGCTCGCCGGGGCGATCCCGTCCCATCAGCGCGGTCGGGTCACCGGAACGGTGCGTCTGTTCGACGGCACGGCCGGGGACCCGGCCGACGGCATGTCCGGAGGCACGGCCGGAGGTCCGGACGACGGCACGGCCGGCGGTGCGGCCGATGGCGTCGCCGAGGGTGCGGGCGTGATCGACCCGGTGGCGGGCGGGGTCCTCGCGACCGCACCCGTGCTCGGCCATCTCGGCCAGGACCCGGTCGACGGGGTCTGCCTCCCGCTGATCGCCGACGACGTCGCGCTCCCGCTCGAGAGCGCCTGCACGCCTCCGGAGCGGATCGGGCCGCGGGTCCACGAGGTGCTCAGCGCGATGGGCGTGGGCGAGCTCGCGCACCGCTCCGCCGCGACGCTCTCCGGCGGGCAGCTGCAGCGGGCCTCGCTCGCCGCCGCGATCGCCGCGCGGCCCCGTCTGCTCCTGCTCGACGAGCCCACCGCCATGCTCGACGCCGAGGGCGTGGCCGCGGTGCGGGGCGCCGTCGACGCCGCGACGGATCAGACCGGCTGCGCGCTGCTGCTGGTCGAGCACCGTCTCGACGAATGGGCGGGGGAGCGGGGCCTGGACGGGCTCCCCGCGCGGACCGTGGCGCTGGATCGCTCCGGCCGGGTGCTCGCCGACGGGCCGACGCGGGAGGTGCTCACCGCCCACGGACGCGCCCTGCGGGAGCAGGGGTGCTGGCTGCCGCGCGAGATCGAGGAGCGGATCGGCGGGTCGTGGCCGGCCGAGCCCGCTGGATCTGCTGAACCGGCTGGATCCGCCGCCTTCGTGCCCTCGGCGTCCGCGACACCTCGCTCGGAGGTGCTGCTGCATCTCCGGGACGCGACCCTCGGCCCGCCCGGCCCGTCGGGTCGGGGCGAGGGTGCCGTGCTCGCCGGCGCGGACCTCGAGATCCGCGCCGGGAGTCTGCTCGCGGTCGTCGGCCGCAACGGCGCCGGGAAGTCCACGCTCCTCGGCGCCCTCTCCCGACTGGACCCCCTGCGTGCCGGGACGCTCGAGGGCGCGGCGGCGGGCCTCGTCCTCCAGCGGCCCGAGTCCCAGTTCGTCGCCGACACCGTCGAGGACGAGCTCTCCGCGAGCGGGGCCTCGCACGACGTGCGGGGCGCGATGCTCGAGCGCCTCGACCTCGCCGACCACGCGTCGCAGAGCCCCTACCGCCTCTCCGGCGGGCAGCAGCGCCGCCTCTCCCTCGGCGCGATGCTGCTCGCCGACCGCCCGGTGCTCCTGGCCGACGAGCCCGGCTACGGCCTGGACCGCGCCGCGCACGAGGCCGTCCTCGCCCTCCTGCGGGAGGCGGCCGATGCGGGACGCGGCGTGGTCATGACCACCCACGACCTGCGGAGCCTCGAGGTCGCGGACGAGGTCGTGGTGATCGCGGACGGACGGCTCGTCGGCCCCCTCGCCCCGGCCGCGCTGCTTGCGGATAACGCGCTGCTGCGCCGGGCCGGGCTGCGGGTCGCAGGCCGATCGGGCCCGCATCTCCGCGAGGACACAGAGACCGAGAGGGAGGGCTCATCGGCCCCTGCGCGCACCGACGGCTCGCTCACCCCGGGGATGGGAACCACGCGCTCCGAGCGCTCGTCGGGGGCAGGAACCCCGTGCTCCGAGCGGCCGCGCTCCGCGCCCGCCGACCAGCCGGCGCCGCGGACGGCGCTCGACCCGCCCGCCCTGCCGCGGGCCCCGCTCGCGAGGCGCGATCCGACCGTGCTGCTCGGCCTGCTCACGGCGCTCAGCATCGTCTGCATCACGCTCACCGACCCCGCGCCGCTGCTGGTGCTCTACGCGCTGCTGGCCGCGGGGACGATGCTCGGGCTCCGACTCGGCCCGCTCGCGCTCGCCCGTGCGCAGGCGCCGTTCGTGCTGTTCGCGGCCGGGGTGTTCATGGTCAACGTGCTCAGCCGACCCGGCCACGAGCCGTGGCCCGACCTTCCCGTGCGCGTGACCAGCGAGGGGATCGTGCTCGGTGCCGCGCTCGCGCTGCGGGCGCTGGTGATCGGGCTCGGCGCGGTCGCCGTCGTGCGCGCGAGCGACCCCGGCCGCACCATGACCAGCCTGCGCACCCATGCCCGTCTCCCGGCCCGCATCGCGCTCGCGCTCCTGGCCGGCCAGCGCCTCCTCGAGGACCTGCCGCGGCGCTGGACGACGATCACCCGCGCCCACCGGCTGCGCCGGCCCCCGTCGGCCGACGGCATCCCCGCCCGGCTCGGGCCGCGGGCGATGGCGCGATGCGCCTTCGCGCTGCTCGTCGACGCGATCCGCTCCTCGACCAGGATCGCCTTCGCGCTCGAGAGCCGGGGCCTGGGCACGGGGGAGCGCACGCAGTGGCGCACCGCCGCGCTCACCCGGGCCGACGGCGCGCTCGTGGTCGGGGTCGTGCTCGCGGTCGGCGCGGTGCTGGTCCTCGCCGGCTGAGCGAAGGGCCGGACGGGCGCCTCAGAAGCTCGTGCCGGTCAGCCGCTCGTAGGCCTCGACGTAGCGGGCACGGGTCTGGGTGACCACCTCGGCGGGCAGCTCGGGTGGCGGGGTGTTCGAGCCCTTCGACCAGCCGGAGGCGGGGGAGGTGAGCCAGTCGCGCACGAACTGCTTGTCCAGGCTCGGCTGGACGCGGCCCTCCTGGTAGGTGTCCGCGGACCAGAAGCGGGAGGAGTCGGGGGTGAGCACCTCGTCGCCGAGCACCAGCGTGCCGTCGGTGCGGGAGCGGCCGAACTCGAGCTTCGTGTCCGCCAGCACGATCCCGCGCTCCCCGGCGAGGGAGCGCGCCCGCTCGTAGACCGCGAGGGTCATCCGCTCGAGCTGCTCGGTCAGCTCCGCCCCGAGCAGGTCCCGGGCCTGGGCGACGGTGATGTTCTCGTCGTGCGCCCCGGCCTCCGCCTTCGTCGACGGGGTGAACAGCGCCGGGTCCAGGCGCGAGGCCTCCACCAGCCCGGACGGCAGCAGGTGCCCGCCCACCGAGCCGCCGGCCCGGTAGTCGGCCAGGCCCGAGCCCGTCAGGTAGCCGCGGGCGATGCACTCCAGCGGCACCATGTCCAGGCCGCGGCAGCGCAGCGCCCGCCCGGCCACCTGCTCCGGCACGTCGGAGGCGGAGAGCACGTGGTGGGGGACGAGGTCCGCGAGCTGCTCGAACCAGAACAGGCTGATCCCGGTGAGCAGGCGGCCCTTGTCCGGGATCCCCGGCTGGAGGGAGTGGTCGTAGGCGCTGATGCGGTCGGTCGCGAGGACCAGCACCTCCTCGGCGGTCGCGGGATCCGCGCCGGCGGGGACGTACAGCTCGCGCACCTTGCCGGAGACGACGTGGTCCCAGCCCGGCAGGTCCGGGGCCTCGATCAGCGGCGCGTCGGAGGAGGGGGAGGCGCTCATGCGCTCACGCTCCCCTCGGCGGCGGCACGGGCGATGTCGCCGCGGTGGTGGGAGCCCTCGAGCTCGATCGCGCGAGCGCCGGCGAGGGCGAGCTCACGGGCGGCCGTGAGGTCCGCGCCGGCGCCGACCACCGTCAGGACCCGGCCGCCGGCGCTGACCAGCACCCCGTCGGCGTCCAGCGCCGTGCCCGCGTGGATCACGTGCGCGCCGAGGCGCTCGGCCTCCTCGATCCCGGTGATCGGATCGCCGATCTGCGCGGAGCCGGGATAGCCGGCCGAGGCCACCACCACCGTCACCGCGGCGCCCTCGACCCACTCGGGGGCGTCGACGGCGGAGAGGTCGCCCTGCGCGGCGGCCAGCAGCAGCGGCGCGAAGGGGGAGGCGAGGCGCTCGAGGACCACCTGGGTCTCGGGATCGCCGAAGCGGGCGTTGAACTCCACCACGCGCAGGCCGCGGGAGGTGAGGGCGAGGCCGCAGTACAGGATCCCGGAGAAGGGGATGCCGCGGGCGGCGAGCTCGTCGATCGTGGGCTGGGCGACGGAGGTCACGACCTCCCGGGCCAGGCTCTCGGGGGCCCAGGGGAGCGGGGAGTAGGCGCCCATGCCGCCGGTGTTGGGGCCCTCGTCGCCGTCGAGCGCGCGCTTGAAGTCCTGCGCGGGGGCCAGCGGCAGGACCCGCGTGCCGTCGCTCACGCAGAACAGCGACACCTCGGGGCCGTCGAGGTACTCCTCGAGCACGACCTGGCCGCCGGAGGCGAGCACGGTCTCGGCATGCGCCACGGCGACGTCCCGGGCGGGGGTGACCACGACGCCCTTGCCGGCGGCGAGCCCGTCGGCCTTGACCACGAAGGGCACGTCGCCCAGAGGGTTCACGCGGTCCAGGCCTGCGTCGAGCTGCTCGGGCGCGGTGACCGTGACGGAGGCGGCGGTCGGCACGCCCGCGGCGGCCATGATCTCCTTCGCCCAGGACTTGGAGCCCTCGAGGTTCGCGGCCTCGGCGGAGGGGCCGAAGACGGTGTGCCCGGCCTCGCGCAGGCGATCCGTGGCGCCCGCGACCAGCGGTGCCTCCGGGCCGATCACCACCAGGTCCGGCCGCAGCTCGTCGGCCAGGAGCACCTGGCCGGCGAGGTCCGCGACGGCGACGTCGTGGCAGGTCGCGAGCTGCGCGATCCCGGGATTGCCGGGGGCGGCGTGCAGCTCGGGGGCGGGGCGGTCGGCGGCGAGGCGACGGATGATCGCATGCTCGCGGCCTCCGGAGCCGATGACGAGGATCTTCACGCGGGCCAGCGTAACCAGCGCCGTGCCGATCCCGATGAGGTGCCCGCACTGCGGAGGACCGGGGCCGCCGTTACGATCGAGCGCATGCCCGCAGAGATCCCGGATCCCGCCCCCGCCACCGCACGGCTGCGCCTGGACCTCTCCTACGACGGCACCGACTTCCACGGCTGGGCCGCCCAGCCCGGTCAGCGCACCGTCCAGGGCGAGCTCGAGGCCGCCCTCTCACGCATCGCGCGCGTGCCCGCGCGGGTCACCGTCGCCGGCCGCACCGACGCCGGCGTCCACGCCCGCGGCCAGGTCTGCCATCTCGACCTGCCCCGCGACGTGCTCGCCACGATCCCCGGTCGCTCCGACCGCAGCCCCGCCGAGGCGCTCGTCACACGCCTGGCCGGGGTGCTGCCGGACGACGTCGTCGTCCACGTCGCCCGCGAGGTCACCTCCGAGTTCGACGCCCGCTTCGGGGCGCTGTGGCGCCGCTACCGCTACCGGATCTCCGACGGCCCCGCCGCCCACGACCCGCTGCGACGGGACGTGCTGCGCCACCGTCGGCCGCTGGACGTGCAGGCGATGGCGCGGGCGAGCGAGCCGCTGCTGGGCGAGCACGACTTCCTCTCCTACTGCCGGCCGCGCGAGGGCGCGACCACGGTGCGCGAGCTGCGGGAGCTGCGCTGGGAGCGGCCCGGGGAGGGGCGGGCCGACGAGGGCCTGATCGTCGCGACCGTCGTCGCCGACGCGTTCTGCCACCACATGGTCCGCTCCCTCGTCGGCGCGCTGCTCGGGGTGGGGGAGGGGCGGCGCTCCGAGAGCTGGCCCGCCGAGGTCCTCGCCGCCCGCACCCGCGAGTCCTCGACCCGGGACGGGGCCGGCGCCGCCCCGCTCTGCCCGCCGCAGGGCCTGACCCTCGACCACGTCGCCTATCCGCCCGACGAGGAGCTCGCCGCCTGGGCCGCCCGCACGCGCACCCTCCGCGCGCCGCTGCCGGTCGAGGACGTCGCCGTCGCGGAGTGAGCGCTCGGGCGTGAGCGGCCGCGAGCGAGCACCCTCCGGCGGGCGCGAGCGGGCCGCCGCGAGACCGGTCGGAGATCACACTCCCCGGCCCCTTCCTGCGTTGACGCTCCCTCCAGGCGGCCCGTAAGATGAGCGGTCGTTGTGCCTCGATGTGTGCCCGACTCCGCTGCCGTTCTCTCACGGTGCGGCGCGATCGGGATCTCACCCACATCCAGGCCCGCCGTCGCATGGTCAGCGGAGCGGGCCGGGTACAGCCACAGGGGCCATGCTTTTACCCGAAGGAAGCGTGCCCACGGTCCATTCGAACCGTGCCCGGACGGCGTCCTGCCGACCTGGCACCACCACGAGAGAAGAAGGCACGAGTGCGTACGTTCACCCCGAAGCCCGGCGATGTCGAGCGTTCCTGGTACGTCATCGACGCAACGGATGTCGTCCTCGGCCGGCTCGCTTCCCAGGCTGCCCAGCTCCTGCGGGGGAAGCACAAGCCGGTCTTCGCACCCCATGTGGATGCGGGCGACTTCGTCATCATCATCAACGCCGACAAGGTCGCGCTGACCGGCAACAAGCGTGAGGCGAAGCTCGCCTACCGCCATTCCGGCTACCCGGGCGGCCTCCGCGGCGTCCCCTACTCCGAGCTTCTCGAGAAGAATCCCGAGAAGGCAGTGGAGAAGGCCATCCGCGGCATGCTCCCCAAGAACAAGCTCGCTGATCAGCAGATCAAGAAGCTCAAGATCTACTCGGGTTCCGAGCACCCCCACAGCGCTCAGCAGCCCGTCCCCTTCACCATCGACCAGGTGGCGCAGTAAGCGGGGGCTCCCGCCACTCCGCCCTGCCGCACGGAAGAACCAAGGAGAACCGTGACTGAGACCACCCCCGAGTCCCTCGAGGCCGTGACCGACGAGTCGGCCCCCTCGAGCTTCACCACCGAGTCGACCGGCGAGGCCGCCGTCGGCACCGGCCAGTCGGCCACTGCCCCCGGCTACGGCACCGGCCGTCGCAAGCGTGCGATCGCCCGTGTCCGCCTGGTCCCCGGCTCCGGCCAGTGGACCATCAACGGCCGCTCGCTCGAGAACTACTTCCCGAACAAGCTGCACCAGCAGGAGGTCAACGACCCGTTCACGGTCCTCGAGCTCCAGGGCCGCTTCGACGTGATCGTGCGCCTCAACGGCGGCGGCCCGTCCGGCCAGGCCGGGGCCGTGCGCCTCGGCGTCGCCCGCGCGCTGAACCAGATCGACGAGGAGCACAACCGCCCGACCCTCAAGAAGGCCGGCTTCCTCCGTCGCGACGCGCGCATCATCGAGCGCAAGAAGGCAGGCCTCAAGAAGGCCCGCAAGGCGCCGCAGTACTCCAAGCGCTGATCGGCGCGGAGCAGCGCTCCGCCCCACCTGCGCAGTACGCACGATGCCCTCGACCTCCGGGTCGGGGGCATCGTCGCGTCCAGGGCGGTTGGCGGGCGAGGCATCGCGGCGTGCCGGGAGCGAGGTCGGTGGTGGAGTCGACTGTCGGGGCGGGGGTGGTCAGGTGGTGGCGTATGGCGTACCAGTACGCCTATATCGTCGTACCGGTACGCCATACGCCAGGAGTCGACCACGGCTGGCCGGGCGCGGCAGGGGCCGGGGTCGGAATGGGACCAGGGCCGGGGCCGACGCGCTCCGCCCGGTGCTCAGCTCAGCAGCTCGCGCAGGTCCTCCGCGGTGACGGCCGAGCGGAAGGCCTCCCCGCCGTCGGTGAGCGAGTCGAACAGCTCGGCCTTGCGGCGCTGCAGCGCGAGGACCTTCTCCTCGATCGTGTCCTCGGCGATCATCCGGTACACCATCACCTGCCGGTCCTGTCCGATGCGATGGGCGCGGTCCACGGCCTGGTTCTCCGCCGCCGGGTTCCACCACGGGTCCAGCAGGAAGACGTAGTCCGCCTCGGTGAGGGTGAGGCCGAAGCCGCCCGCCTTCAGGGAGATCAGGAACACCGGTGCGTCCCCCTCGCGGAAGCCGCTGACGGCCGCATCGCGGTCCCGGGTCGAGCCGTCCAGGTGCGCGAAGTCTATCCCGCGCGCGGAGAGCTCGCCCGCGACCCGGTCGAGATAGGTGGTGAACTGGCTGAACAGCAGCACCCGGTGCCCGTCGCCGATGACCTCCTCGAGCCGGTCGAAGAGCGCCTCGAGCTTGGAGCTGGGCACGTCCGCGTACTCCTCCGCGTCCACCAGCGAGGGGTCCAGCGCCAGCATCCGCAGCAGGGTCAGGGAGCGGAAGACGATGAAGCGGGAGCGGTCCAGGTCCGTGTCGATCAGGCCCAGCACCTTCTTCCGCTCTCGCTGCAGCACCGAGTCGTAGACGGCGCGGTGCTGCGGCGACAGCGTCACCGTGAGCACCTCCTCGTGCTTCTCCGGCAGCTCCTTCGCGACGAGCTCCTTGGTGCGGCGCAGCAGGAAGGGGCGGATCCGACGGCGCAGCTGCTCCATCCGCTGCGGCGCCTCGCCGGTCGCGATCGGGAGCGTGAAGCGCTTGCGGAACCCGGTCGCGGTGCCGAGCAGGCCCGGCGCGACCAGGTCGAGGATCGCCCACAGGTCGTCCAGGGAGTTCTCCATCGGGGTGCCCGTGATCGCGAGGCGCATGCCGGCGCGCACCCGCTTCGCCGCCAGGTGCGTGCGGGAGCGGCGGTTCTTCACGAACTGCGCCTCGTCCAGCACGAAGCCCTGGAAACGGTGCGAGGCGAACAGCTCCTCGTCCAGTCGCAGCACCGCATAGCTGGTCACCACGAGGTCCGCGCCCTCGAGGTCCTCCTCGGCGGCGCCGCCGCGGGAGGCGGAGGTGCCCTCGAGCACCTTCACGCGCAGCCCCGGCGCGAAGCGCTCGGCCTCACGGCGCCACACCGGCAGCACCGAGGCGGGGGCGACGACGAGGAAGGGCGGGGCCGACGGGGACTGCTCGCGGGCATGGGCGATCAGGGCGAGGGTCTGCACCGTCTTGCCCAGGCCCATGTCGTCGGCGAGCACCCCGCCGAGCCCCTGGTCGAACAGCATGGCCAGCCACGCGAAGCCCTCACGCTGGTAGGGCCGCAGCTCCGCCTGCAGGCCGCGGGGCAGCGGCGGCGCGGGACGGTGCTCGAGGGTGCGCAGCGGGTCGACGACCGCGGTCCACTCCGCGCTCGCCTCGGTCTGGTCGGCGATCTCGGCGAGCTCGTCCCACATGTCGACCTGGTACTTCGAGATCCGCTGGACCTCGGGCTCCCATTCCGCGAGCGCCTCGCCCTCGCGGATCAGCTCGCGCAGCGCGTCGAAGGCGGGGTGGTCCAGGGAGAAGTAGGTCTTGTCCGGCATCAGCAGCTTGTCCCGGCCGCGGGCGAGCGCCACGAACAGGCTCGGGAAGGGGATCTGCCGGCCCTCGACGGTGATGTCGAAGCCGAGGTCGAACCAGTCGTTCTTGCCGGGGGAGGCGTGCTGGGTGATCCGCACCTGCGGGGCGCCGTCGAGCTCGCGGTAGGCGTGGCGGGTGCCGGTGACCTCGACCTCCACATGGTCCAGGGCGTCCAGCGCATCGAGCACGTGGGCGGTGAACTCGGCGGTGTCCACGCCGGAGAGGAGCTGGGCGGCGTCGCTGGGTTGGTGGGGCCACAGGGTCATGGCCTCGGCGATCACCGCGTCCTCGTGGGCGGTGTCGCGGTGCGCGCCCTGGCGCTGGTCGATCGGCAGGCGCCGGTCCGGGTCGTGGTAGCGCCAGGACCAGCGCAGGGCGAGCCGGTCCCCGTCGGCGTAGGCGGTCTCGAGGTGGAGGGTGGGCCGACGGGCCGCCGGCAGGGCGACGCTGCCGTCGAGGCTGGTCATGGGGCTCAGCGCGCGCAGCTTCGGGTAGGCGACCTCGAGGAACGCCTCGCGGTCCGCGGCGGGGACGCGCAGCGGCTCCCGACGGTGCAGGAGGGTGCGCAGGTCGCGCGGCACCGCGGCGGGAAGCGGGGCGATGCGGGCGGTGAGCAGCTCCTCGTCCGCGGGGAGCGCCTCGAGCACCCCGGCGCCGCCGAGCAGTCGGCCGTGCTCCGTCTCGAGGCCGTCGATCGCGAAGCGCGGCGCGACCTCGAGGGCGCCGGTGGAGCTCTCCACCTGGGCGTCGGCGGGGGAGTGCCCGGCGGAGGGGTCGTCCGGGGCGCCCCCGTCCGCGGAGGTGCCCGAGTGGTCCTCGTCGGCGGACGGCTCCTCGCCGTCGGCGGCTCCGTCGGCGGTCTCGTCGGCCGCGCCGGTGGGGACCGCGCGCAGGTCCAGACCCGCCTCACCCTCGCGCGCGAGCGAGATCGCGGCCAGGCCGCTGCCGGGCAGCAGCTCGACCCCGGCGTCCAGCGCATGGGCGAGCGCCTGCCACAGCAGGGGCGAGGTGATGGTGTTCAGCCACAGGTGGTCGACTGCGCCGGAGGTGTAGGAGCGCTCCACCGAGGCGGCCGCGAAGATCCTGGTCAGCGCCTCGCCCTGGGCGGGGTCGTACTCGCGACCCGCGAGGCGGAACTCGAAGCTGCGCCAGGAGAGGTCGCCCTTGATCCACAGGCCCTTGCGTCCGCGGGTCACGGGGCGCAGGCCCAGCCACAGCTCGGCGCCGGCGGCGAGATGCGCGGGCGTGGCGACCTCGCGGTGGTGGCGGGAGGTGCCGGTGCCCGAGGTGGCCGCCTCGAGATCCACCCGCAGCGCGAGCGGCTTCGCGACGGTCCCGGACCGCGCGGAGGAGGCGCGGGAGCTCAGCAGGGGACGCAGCACTGTGCGCCACTCCGCGGGCGGCTCTTCCCGCGCGGCGCGGACGGCGAGGTCGTTGGTCCGGTACAGCAGCGCTCCGACGTGCAGGCATGCCTCGCCCACCGAGCAGTCGCAGCGCGAGGAGAGCGGTCGCCACAGCCCCCCCGGCCCCGGGGTCTGGAAGCGGCGGGAGACGGCGTCCTCCTCGTACTCGGTCAGGACCGCCTCGGTGTGATGCCGGGCGCCGTCGGTGTCCGTGACCTGGGCCGACAGGGTCGAGCTCGCCTCGTCCCAGTCCACGGCGCCCACGCTCCCGCCGCGCGCGGCGGCGAGGCTCCTGCCCGCCGTGCGATCGCCCACGTGGTGGCTGATCGCGGAGGGCAGCAGTCGAGGGAGCGGGACCGTTGGGGACATCCCGCCAACGTAACCCGCGCCGCACCCCGCGCACGAGGGATCTCACCGGAATCACGACCCTCAGCGGGTAGTCTCACAGCGTCCTCCCGGTCGCCGCGGCATCGACGAGCCCGTCGGCCCCGTCGATCCCGACCCGGGAGCAGCACCACCCCCGACACTTCCTAGGAGACCCCCGTGGCACGACTCTTCGGCACCGACGGAGTGCGCGGACGCGCCAACGACGACATCACCGCGGAGCTCGCGGTCGAGCTGTCTGTGGGCGCGGCGCACGTGCTCGGCACGCTCGGCGCCTTCGGCGGCACCCGCCCCCGCGCGATCGTCGCCCGCGACACGCGTCCCTCGGGGCACTTCCTCGCCGCCGCGGTCAGCGCCGGCCTCGCCTCCGCGGGCGTGGACGTGCTCGACGCCGAGGTGCTGCCCACGCCGGGCCTCGCCTATCTCGTGCAGTCCACGGGCGCGGACCTCGGCGTGATGATCTCCGCCTCCCACAACCCCGCCCCCGACAACGGCATCAAGTTCTTCGCCCGCGGCGGCACCAAGCTGCCCGACGAGGTCGAGGACGCGATCGAGGCCCGCCTCGGGGAGCAGTGGGAGCGCCCGCAGGGCACCGACGTCGGCACCATCACCCGCTACGAGGGCGCGATCGAGGAGTACGTGACCCACCTCGTAGGCACCCTGGACCGCTCCCTCGAGGGACTCACCGTCGTCGCCGACTGCGCCAACGGCGCCGCCGCGATCTCCGGCCCCGAGGCGCTGCGCCGCGCCGGCGCGACCGTGCACGTGATCGGCGACTGCTCCGACGGCGGGCTGATCAACGACGGCGTCGGCTCCACCCACCTCGAGCCGCTGCAGGCCGCGGTGCGCGAGCACGGCGCCGACATCGGCGTGGCCTTCGACGGCGACGCCGACCGCTGCCTCGCCGTCGATGCGGCGGGGGAGATCATCGACGGCGACCAGATCATGGCGATCCTGGCCCTGGACCTCAAGGAGCGCGGCAAGCTCCACGAGGACACCCTGGTCGTCACCGTCATGAGCAACCTCGGCCTCAAGCTCGCCATGAAGGAGCACGGGATCGTGCTGGGACAGACCGCCGTCGGCGACCGCTACGTGCTCGAGGAGATGAACCTCGGCGGCTTCTCCATCGGCGGCGAGCAGTCCGGCCACGTGATCATCGCCGAGCACGCCACCACGGGCGACGGCGAGCTCACCGCCCTCCACCTGCTCCAGCGCATCGCCGAGACCGGCCGCACGGCCGCGGAGCTCAAGTCCGTGATGAGCCGCATGCCGCAGGCGCTGATCAATGTCAAGGACGTCGACAAGGCCAAGGCCACCATCGACCGCCGCGTCGGCGACGCGATCGCGGCGGCGGAGAAGGAGCTCGGGGAGACCGGCCGGGTGCTGCTGCGCCCCTCCGGGACCGAGCCCGTCGTGCGCGTGATGGTCGAGGCCCCCACCGACGCGCAGGCCACCGCCGTGGCCGAGCGCCTCGCTGTCGTGGTCCGCGAGCGCGTCGGCCTCTGAGCCCCGCCCGGGCCGGGGCCGACGCACACGTCCCTGGCCCCCGCGGACTCAGACCTTCCGCAGCAGCACCGAGTGGACCCGGTGCTGGCCGTCCTTGCGCAGCACGAGGTCGGCACGGCCGCGGGTGGGGATCACGTTCTCGGCGAGGTTCGGGCCGTTGATCGAGCTCCAGATCCGCTGCGCGGTCGCCGCGGCCTCCTCGTCGGTGAGGTCGGCGTAGCGGCGGAAGTAGGAGCGCGGGTCGGAGAACGCGGTGCGGCGCAGCGCGAGGAAGCGATCCACGTACCAGCGCTGGACGTCCTCGGCCCGCGCGTCGACGTAGATGGAGAAGTCGAAGAAGTCCGAGACGGCCATGCCGAGCCGCCCGTCGCGGCGGGGCCGGGCGGGCTGGAGCACGTTCAGGCCCTCGACGATGAGCACGTCCGGCTGCTCCACCACGACCTTCTCGTCCTCCAGGATGTCGTAGGTCAGGTGGGAGTAGACCGGCGCCTCGACCCGCTCCTGCCCGGCCTTCACGTCCGCCACGAAGCGCAGCAGACGGCGCCGGTCGTAGCTCTCCGGGAAGCCCTTGCGCTGCATGATCCCGCGCGACTCGAGCACCCGGTTGGGGTACAGGAAGCCGTCGGTGGTCACGAGCTGCACGCGCGGGGTCTCGGGCCAGCGGGCCATGAGCTCGCGCAGCAGTCGCGCGGTGGTCGACTTGCCCACGGCCACCGAGCCGGCCACGCCGATGATGTACGGGGTGCGCTGCTGGCGCTGGTCCAGGAACTCCTCCCGCGCCCGTCGCAGCGACTGCGCGGCCGCGACCTGGATGTTCAGCAGGCGCGAGATGGGGCGGTAGACGGCGTCGACCTCGGAGAGGTCCACCCGGTCGCCGAGGCCTCGCAGGCGGTCCACGTCCTCCTCGCTCAGCGGCAGCGGGGTCTGCTGGGAGAGCCGGGCCCAGTCCTCTCGCAGGATCTCCTCGAACGGGGTGACCGTGGCGTGCGCCGATGCTGCCTTCATGCGGGAGATTCTTCCAGCATTCCGGCGCCGAGCCGTGCTGCGGTGCGTCGACCCGCCGGGCGGAGCCGCTCCAGGCGGCGGCCCCGGCAGGGCCCGGCGCCCGCGCCGGCAGAGCCCGTCGCCCTGCTCGGCCTTGGCCGACGGCACGACCGGATGCAGAGGACGCGGCGGGGTGACCAGCGCGCCCGTGCGACCGTCTGCGCGTTTCTGATCGGTCCCGTGCATGCTCGGCCACGCCTGCGCGGCGAGGGGCCGCGAGGTGAGGAACGACTCGCTCGGATCCTGCGTGCGCGGCGTCGTGCGGGACGCGGAAAGCTACGGTGAGCGGCATGTGTGGAATCGTCGGATACGCAGGCCCCCGCGCCGCAGCACCCTCCTCCCGTCCCGTGGACGTGGCCCTCCAGGGCCTCGCCCGCCTCGAGTACCGCGGCTACGACTCCGCGGGCGTCGCCGTCCTGGACGACGGCGCCGTGCGCGTGACCAAGCGCGCCGGCAAGCTCGCGAACCTCCGCGAGGCGCTCGAGGGCTCCGCGGAGTCCACGGGGCACGTCGCCATCGCGCACACCCGCTGGGCCACCCACGGCGGCCCCACGGACGGCAATGCCCACCCCCACCTCGGCGGCCGCGACGGCGAGCTCGCCCTGGTCCACAACGGCATCATCGAGAACTTCGCCGCGCTGCGCGCCGAGCTCGAGGCCGACGGCTACACCTTCTCCTCCGAGACCGACTCCGAGGCCGCCGCGCACCTGGTCGCCCGCGAGATGGAGGCCGCCGGAGACCTCACCGAGGCGATGCGCCGCACCGCCGCGAACCTCGAGGGCGCCTTCACGCTCCTGGCCGTCCACCGCGACGCGCCGGACGTCGTCGTCGCCGCCCGCCGCAACTCCCCGCTGGTCGTCGGCCTCGGCGAGGGCGAGAACTTCCTCGGCTCCGACGTCGCCGCCTTCGTCGACTCCACCAAGGAGGCGCTCGAGATCGGCCAGGACCAGGTCGTCACCGTCTCCGCCGACTCGGTCGCGATCGTCGACTTCGACGGCAACGAGGTCACCGACGCCAAGCGCTACACCATCGAGTGGGACGCCGCGGCCGCGCAGAAGGGCGGCTACGACTCCTTCATGGCCAAGGAGATCCACGAGCAGTCGGGCGCCGTCGCCGACACCCTCCGCGGCCGCCTCGAGAACGGCACCCTCCAGCTGGACGACATGGAGATCGACCCCTCGGTGCTGCGCAGCATCGACAAGATCGTCGTGATCGCCTGCGGCACCGCCGCGAACGCCGGCGCCGTCGCGAAGTACGCGATCGAGCACTGGTGCCGCATCCCCACCGAGGTCGAGCTCGCCCACGAGTTCCGGTACCGCGACCCGGTCGTCACCGAGAAGACCCTGGTCGTCGCGATCTCCCAGTCCGGCGAGACGATGGACACCCTGATGGCGGTGCGCCACGCCCGCGAGCAGGGCGCGAAGGTGATCGCGCTGTGCAACACCCGCGGCTCCACCATCCCGCGCGAGTCCGACGCGGCGCTGTACCTGCACGTCGGCCCCGAGATCGCGGTCGCCTCCACCAAGGCGTACCTCGGCCAGATCGTCGCGAGCTACCTGCTGGGCCTGTTCCTCGCCCAGGTGCGCGGCAACCTCTTCCCCGACGAGATCGCGGCGCTGATGGAGGATCTCGAGCAGATCCCCGCGCAGATCCAGCAGGTCCTGGACAGCTCCGCGCAGGTCGAGCAGCTCGCGAAGGACATGAAGGACGTCACCAGCGTGCTCTTCCTGGGACGTCACGTGGGTTACCCGACCGCGATGGAGGGCGCGCTCAAGCTCAAGGAGATCGCCTACATCCACGCCGAGGGCTTCGCCGCCGGCGAGCTCAAGCACGGCCCGATCGCCCTGGTCGAGGAGGGGCAGCCGGTGTTCGTCATCGTGCCCTCCCCGCGCGGCCGCCACTCCCTGCACTCCAAGGTCGTCTCCAACATCCAGGAGGTGCGCGCCCGCGGCGCGCGCACCCTGGTGATCGCCGAGGAGGGCGACGACGCGGTGCTGCCCTACGCCGACGAGGTGATCCGCGTGCCCGCCACGCGCACCCTCTTCGCGGCGCTGCTGACCGTGATCCCGCTGCAGATCTTCTCCTGCGAGCTCGCGACGGCGAAGGGCCTGGACGTGGACCAGCCCCGCAACCTCGCGAAGTCCGTCACCGTCGAGTGACCCGCCACCTCGGATGAACTGCCCCGTCGGGTGAGCGCGCCCGTCGGGATCGCGCGTCCGACGGGCCTCTCCGCTTGCGCAGGAGCACCTCTCCGGGCGGCGCCTCGCGCCGTCGACCGCCGGCCGCCTCGCCCCGCGAGGCGGCCGGCGGTGTGATACTGCCCCTGTGAGCACCTTTCCCACCGCGACCCCGACGCCCGGCCCCGACGAGACCTTCGGGGGCCGGGCGTTCGCGCCGCGGGAGGACGGGACGATCGTCGGCGTCGGCGTGGACGTCGTGGACATCCCGCGCCTGGACGCGATGATCTCCCGCACCCCCGCCCTGCTGGACCGTCTCCTGACCCCGGGGGAGCGGGAGCTCTCGCCGGCCTCGCGCGCGGCGAGGGTCGCCGCGAAGGAGGCGGTGGGCAAGGCCCTCGGCGCGCCCGGCGACTTCTCCTGGCAGGACGTGACCGTCGAGCGCGCCGCCGGCAGGCGCCCGCACCTGCGTCTGCGGGGCGCGACCCTCGCCGCCGCCGAGCGGCAGGACGTCGAGCACCTGCATCTCTCCCTCTCGCACGACGGCGCGATCGCGACCGCGATCGTCGTCGCCGAGCGCGCCTCCGCCCCGAGGAGCCTGTGATGCTGCGGGCCCACGGCGCCGAGGCGGTCCGCGAGGCCGAGCGGCCCCTGCTCGAGGCGGGGGAGCCGCTCATGCTCCGGGCCGCCGCGGCGCTGGCCGAGCGCGCCGTCCACCACTTGCGCTCGGAGCCCTTCGCCCCGCAGGTGCTGGTCCTGGCCGGGGCGGGGTCCAACGGCGGCGACGGCCTCCACGCCGCCGCGATCCTGCGCCGCGAGCACTCCCTGGCCGCCGACGCGATCACCACCGCCCCGCGCCGCCACGAGGAGGGGGCCGCCGCGCTGGAGAGGTCGGGCGGGGACCTCCATCCCCTCGCGGGTCTCGACGAGGAGCGCCTCGCCCACCTCCTCAGCGGCGCCGACCTGGTGATCGACGCGATCCTCGGGATCGGCGGCCGGCCCGAGGCGCCCGCTGAGCTCCTTCCCCTGCTCAAGGCGGTGCGGGACAGCGGAGTGCCCGTCCTCGCCGCGGACCTGCCGAGCTTCGTCGACGCCACCACCGGGCGGGCCGCCCCCGAGGCGCTCCGGGCCCGGGAGACCGTCACCTTCGGCGCCGTGAAGGCGGGGCTGCTGCTGCCCGTAGGCGCCGAGCTCGCCGGGACCGTGCATCTGGTGGATCTCGGCCTGGACGAGTATCTCCCCGCCCGTGCGGCGGTCGAGCGGCTCGAGGACGCCGACGTGCGCGCCCTCCTGCCGCGCCCGGGCCGCGAGTCCACCAAGTACCGCCGCGGCGTGGTCGCCCTCGCCGCCGGCAGCGAGCAGTATCCCGGCGCCGCGGTCCTCGCCGTCTCCGGCGCCGCCCGCACCGGCGCGGGCATGGTCCGCTGCCTCGCCCCGCAGGCCGTGCTCGACCTGGTGATGCGGGCCCGTCCCGAGACCGTCGGCCATCCCGTCGGCCCCGGTCGCGCCGGTGGCCGGGTGCTGGACGACGAGACCCTCGCCCGCACCCATGCCGTCGTGATCGGCCCCGGCCTGCCCAGCGACGACCCGCGCGTGCGTCGGGGCGTCGCGCTGCTGGCCGGGCAGATGGACGTGCCGTCGGCCGCGCCGCGACGCGGCGTGCTCGACGCGGGCGCGCTCGGGGCGATCGGCCCCGGTGCCCGCTTCGCCCCCGACGTGGTGCTCACCCCGCACCGTGGCGAGGCCGAGCGCCTCGCCCGCCGCCTCGACGTCGACCCGGATCTGCCCGCCCCCGAGCTCGCCCGCGCGCTCGCCGCCGCGACGGGCGCGACCGTGCTGCTCAAGGGCGCGATCACCCTCGTCGCCCCCAGGGACGGCGGGCCGCTGCGCTCCCAGGACGACGCCACACCCCAGCTCGCGACCGCCGGCACCGGCGACGTGCTCGCCGGGGTGCTGGGCACCCTGCTCGCCGCGGGCCTGCCCGGCCCTGACGCCGCCGCGCTCGCGGCGCTGCTCCACGGCCGCGCAGGGCGCCTTGCCTCGCGTGACGGACTGCACCCCCTGGTGGCCCTCGACGTCGCGGACTCTCTGCCGGAGGCCATCGGGACTATCCTGGCGGACGCCCAGGACCTGAACCGAGGAGCCCGATGACCATCCCGATCCCTGCCGAGGACCCACGGCACGTGCCCAACCGGGCGGTGATCGACCCCTCCGCGATCACGCAGAACACGCGGGCGCTGGGGACCCTCCTCGAGGAGCAGACGGCGCTGATGGCGGTCGTGAAGGCCGACGGCTACGGGCACGGCATGCTCACCGCCGCCCGGGCCGCGCTCGAGGGCGGCGCGACCTGGCTGGGTGTCGCCCACCCCGCCAGCGCCCTGGCGCTGGCCCGCGCGGACCTCGACGCACAGATCCTCACCTGGCTGTACGAGCCTCACACCGCGCGGATCGTGCTGCCCGAGGTGCTGCGCTCCGGCGTCGACGTGGCCGTCGGCTCCCTGGAGATGCTGCAGCTCGTCGCCGCGGCCGCCCGCGAGGCCGACCGCCGCGCCCGCGTCCACCTCAAGATCGACACCGGCATGGGCCGCAACGGCGTGCTGCCCTGGCAGGTCCGGGAGATGGGCGTCGCGATCCGCGACGACGACTTCCTCCAGCTCACCGCCGCCTGGACCCACCTGACCAGCGCGGACGATCCCGAGGATCCTGCCACCGATCAGCAGGCGGAGCTGTTCGACTCGGCCTGCGAGGCGCTCGAGGACGAGGTGGGACCGATCCCGCTGCAGCACATCGCGAACTCCGCCGCGACCCTCACCCGCCCCGACCTGCACCGCGACATCGTGCGTCCCGGCATCGCGCTGTACGGCTATCCGCCGGTCCCGGCCGACGTGCCGCTGCGTCCCGCGATGACCCTCTCCAGCCGGCTCGCGCTGGTCAAGGAGGTGCCCGAGGGGCACAGCGTCGGCTACGGCCGGATCCACCGCACCAGCCGCTCCACGACTCTGGGCCTGGTGCCGATCGGCTACGCCGACGGCCTCCACCGCACCGCCTCGGACAGCATCGACGTGCTGGTGCGCACCCGGAGCGGGGACCGCCGCGTCCCCCAGGTGGGCCGGATCAGCATGGACCAGATCGTGGTGGATCTCGGCCCCGAGACCGCCGCCCGGGCCGGTGACGAGGTGGTCCTGTTCGGCGACGCGGGCGGAGAGCCCGACGCCCCCTCCGCCCCGACCGCGGACCACTGGGCCCGCGCCGCGGAGACCATCCCCTACGAGGTGCTGACCTCCGTCTCCGGACGCGTCACCCGGGAGGTGCGCGCATGAGCGCCGCGGACAGGACCGGCCCCGGCAGGACCAGCGCTCCCGGCGGCGCGAGCGGCACGGCGGGGGAGCCCGACGGCGCCCTCGTGCTGCGCACCCGCGATGCGGACGGCACCCGCGCTCTCGCCGGCGCGCTCGCCGACGTGCTGCGGCCCGGCGACCTGCTGGTCCTCGACGGACCGCTCGGCGCCGGCAAGACCACCTTCACCCAGGGGCTCGGCGCCGGCCTCGGCGTGCGCGGCCCCGTCGCCTCGCCCACCTTCGTGATCGAGCGGGTCCACCCGAACCTCGCAGGCGGCCCCGACCTCGTGCACGTGGACGCCTACCGCCTCGGCGGCGAGGGCGAGATCGACGACCTCGACCTCGAGGCCGATCTCGACCGCGCCGTGACCGTCGTCGAATGGGGCAGGGACCGGGTCGAGCACCTCGCCGACTCGGTGCTGCTGGTCGAGCTCGAGCGTCCCGACCGGGTCGACGACCCGCTGGACCCGGACGAGCCCCGCACGCTGCGGCTCACCCCGCGCGGCCCCCGCTGGGACGGCGCCGCGATCGCCGCCCTCGAGGCTGCGCTCGCCGCGGTGGCCGGGCTGGACGGCACGGCGGAGCCCGCCGATGCCGAACCGACCGCGGCGGATGCCGATCCGACCACCGACACCGCCGAGGGAGAACGCTGATGCTGTTGGGAATCGACACCTCGGGCGCGGTGAGCGTCGCCGTCGCCCGCGGAGAGCTGGCCGCGGCCTCCGCCTCGTCCTCGGGAGCCGCTCCCGCACAGGGAGACGCGCCGTCCTCGCCTCCCGGCCTCGAGGTCCTCGCTGTCCGCTCCGACACGCGCTCCCGCCACCACGACGAGGTGCTGCTCGCCCTGGTGGAGGAGACCCTGCAGGCTGCCGGCGTCACCCGCGGAGAGCTGACCGGCGTGGTCGTCGGCCGCGGCCCGGGCCCCTTCACCGGCCTGCGCGTGGGGCTCGTCTCCGCCCGTTCGATCGCCTCCGTGCTCGGCGTGCCCCTGCACGGGCTGAGCTCCCTCGACGCGCTCGCCCACGAGGCGCTCGCCACCGTGCCCGCCGAGCGCGGCCCTGTCACCGTCGGCGTGGCGCTGGACGCGCGCCGCCGCGAGGTCTACCACGCCCGCTATCGCCGCGAGGCCGGCGGCGAGATCCTCCGGATCGCGGAGCCGGCCGTCGACGCCCCGGCCGAGGTCGCCGCGGAGCTGACCGGCTGCGACCTGCTCGTCGGCTCCGGCACCGCGCTCTACCCCGAGCTGCTGCCCGCCACCGCCGAGCTCGAGCACGTCGACGCCGGGCACCTGCTGCTGGCCGCCTCCGCCCTCGCCGCCCGCGGGGAGGACCTGACCAGCACCGAGCCGATGTACCTGCGCGAGCCCGACGCCGCGAAGCCCACCGCGCGCAAGAGCGCCCTGGGGCGCTGAGGTGACGGCCGCCGACAGGTCCGGCCGCCGGGCCGGAGCGGAGGGCGCAGGCTCGGTGGATGGTGCGGGGCCGGCGGGCGACGCAGGCCCGGCGAGGGGCGTAGGACGCGCCGGCCCGGCGGACCGGGCCGGCGCCCCCTGGTCCCTGCGACCGGCGACCCTCGAGGACGTCGAGGAGATCGCCTTCGCCGAGCTCGAGCTGTTTCCCGACGAGGCCTGGAGTGTGTTCCAGCTCGCCGAGGAGATCGAGCACCCCGACCGCCGCTACGTCGTCGCGGTCGAGGGCGAGGCCGCATCGTCGACCACCGGCGGTGACGGGCCGGACACCAGCACCGCCAGGCCGCACACCGGCGCCGACGGGTCGGCTCGCCGCGCCGATCCGCTCCGCAGCCCCGATGGCCGGTCCCTCGGCATCGACCGGGCCCCTGCCGCCGGGGCCGTCGGCGGTGCGCTGCTCGGCTATGCCGGCATCATGCTCGCCGGCGACCTCGCCGACCTCCACACGATCGGCACCCGCCGGGAGGGGGAGGGTATCGGTCGCGCCCTGCTCGCCTGGTGCGAGCAGCAGGCCCGGGACGGCGGCGCCGAGCGGATGCTGCTCGAGGTCCGCGAGGACAACACCCGCGCCCGCGCCGTCTACGCCGCCGCGGGATATCGCGAGATCGGACGGCGCCGCGGCTACTACCGGATCCGCGGCCGACGCATCGACGCCCTGGTCATGGAGCGCGACCTCGCCGCCCCCGGCGGCCCGTCGGCCTGACCCTGCCGTTCCACTCCGGCGCAGGTCAGGCGCCCGACCCTGGCCGACGGCCTGATCTTCCCGGCCACGCCTTGGCATGTCCGGGCGATGGTGCAGACAACTGCGCTCTGTGCGTGACCTCAGCTCCCCTACGGGGTCGAGGTCACGCACAGAGCGCAGAAGTGTGCGCGGCCGGTCGGGTCAGGGTGGGCAGAGCTGACATGCGGCTGGCCGGAGCGGGACCGGGCAGGGGCCCGGCGCCCGGGCTGGTGGTGCCCGGCTCAGACGTGGTCGCGGACCTTCTGGAAGATGTCCGGGTAGCGGGCGTCCAGGCGGACCGTCGCGATGCGCAGACCGATCAGCAGCACGGCCACGCCGATCACGATCGCCAGCACGCCGGCCCCGGTGATCAGCGCCAGGTTCCCCGCGATCGCGCCCCAGATGCCGAGACCCAGCGGCGGTAGCATCGGCACGAACACCGTCACCATCGAGATCGCCATCGAGAGCATGGCGTTCGAGCTCGAGGCGGACTTGTCCTTCATCGGGTTGGTGCCCGGGGCAGAGCTCGGGTAGGGCAGCAGCACGCCCACCACCATCGAGGTGCCCCAGCCGGAGATCATCGCGCCGAGCGAGCCGAGCACGGTCATGGGGATCAGCTCCGGCAGTCCGTACAGCAGCGGCAGCGCGACGGTGATCACCACGACCGCGGGGATCATCAGCACCGCCATCGCCGCGATGCGGCCCAGCAGGTTGGCGCGGGCAGGGGCGCCGGCGACGATGTTGACCCAGCCGGACGGTCCGTCGAAGCCGATCTCGTTGGAGATGCTCAGCCCCGTCATCGCGCACATGAACACGGCCATGCCCAGCATCATCGGTCGGGCCTCGGGGACCATGAGCCCCATCGCCACGAAGAACACGATCACCACGGGATAGATGCCGAGGGCGGCGAGATAGCGGGTGTCCCGTCGCCAGTAGCGCAGGGACTTGCCCATCACGGCGCCGAAGGGGCCGGCGGGCACGAAGCGCGGCACCAGCGGGGAGACCTTCGCCTGGCCCGAGGAGGCGTCCCCGGTCAGCGCCGAGGTCATCGACAGGTCGATCGAGCGCTTCCACCACAGCCAGACCAGCACGATCGTCGCCGCGCCGATCAGGGCGCGCAGCAGCGCCGCGAGCACCCGGCCCTCGGCGAGATCCATCGGCACGGAGAACAGCGCACCGAGCGGCGTCCAGGCGAGCACCTCGGTCGCCAGCGGCAGCTGCTCGCGCACCCAGAGCATGTCGAGGTCCTCGATGCGCTGGGCGGACAGCGAGAAGGCATAGATCGCCACGAACATCGCCAGGAAGCCGAAGATCCCGCCGAGCTCGCGGCCCTTGCGGCTCGAGGCCCGGGCGGCAGAGTGCGCGAACCAGGCCCGCGGCAGCAGCAGGCACAGCGCGAGGCCGGCGAGGTTCGCGGGGATCAGCGCGAGGGCGCCGAGCACGACCCACCCGGCGCCCTGGCCGAAAAGCACCAGCCACAGCAGCTCGAAGGCGGTGGCGATCGCGAGCGCGAGCAGGGTGAAGAGGCTCGGCAGGCTCAGCGCGGCCGCCGCGAACATCCCCGGCTGCAGCTCCCTCGCGCTGCGGGGGAAGAGGGCGAACGAACGCGGATCCAGGGTGTCGTCGATCCCGAAGGCGAGGACGGGGATCAGGAACCACAGCAGCACGGTGACGGCGCCGAGGCCGCGCACGATCTGCGGGAACAGCTCTCCCTCCCCGGCCCACAGCGTGGTGCCCAGGAACAGGAAGACCAGTATGGCCAGGCCGCCCAGGCCGTAGAGCACCCCGATCGAGGTGCCGATGATCTTGCCGATGTTCTTGCGGTAGGATCGCTTCCACAGCGTCCACTTGAGCTTCAGCTGCAGGCGCACCAGGTCGCGTCCGCGGATCTCGCCGTGGCGCACGTCCTGCGCGGCCGCGGTCCGTGCGTGCTCGGTGCTCAGGACTCCAGCCACGACAGGCTCCCCTCCGCGACGTCGCCGCCGCCGACGAGGTCGATGAAGGTCTGCACGAGGCTGCCGCCCTGGCGCACCTGGTCGAGGGTGCCGTCGGCCATCAGCCGCCCCTCGGCGATGATCGCGACGTGGCTGCACAGCCCCTCGACCAGCTCCATGACGTGGCTGGAGAGCACGACCGTGCCGCCGCCCTCGACGTAGGCGGTGAGGATCGTGCGGATCACCTGCGCGGAGACCGGGTCGACGGCCTCGAGCGGCTCGTCGAGCACGAGCAGGCGCGGGGCGTGCAGCAGGGCGCTCGCCAGGAGGATCTTCTTGGTCATGCCGGCGGAGTAGTCCACGACCAGCTTCCCGTCCTCGCCCGCGAGGTCGAGCGCGGTCAGCAGTGACTCCATCCGCTCCTCGACCACGGCCGGCTCCATCCCGCGGAGCAGGCCGACGTAGGTCAGCAGCTCCCGTCCGGTGAGCCGGTCGAAGGTGCGCAGCCCGTCGGCGAGGACGCCGAGGCGCGCCTTGGCCGCCTGCGGCTCGGCCCACATGTCGTGGCCGAGCACGTGCGCGGTGCCGTCGTCGGGCCGCAGCAGGCCTGTCGCCATCGACAGGGTGGTGGTCTTGCCGGCGCCGTTGGGACCGACGATCCCGTAGAACGAGCCCTGCGGCACGTCCAGGGAAAGACCGTGCACCACCTCGGTGCCGGAGAAGGACTTGCGCAGCCCGCGGATCGACAGCGCGGTCGAGCTCGGGACCGAGGCCTCGGCGGAGACCGGGGCGGCGGCACCGGCGAGCGGGCCGGGCGCCTCGGCGGTCCCGGAGGGGTGGGCCGGGGGCGGCGCCGAGGTCCCTGCCGCCTCCGGGGCGGTCCCCGGGACGGGAGGAGAGGAGGGGAGGGAGGGGTCGCTGGGCATGGGGTCACGCTATCGGCCGGTCCGTCCGCGACGATCCCTCCCACGGCGGGCGGGACCTCGACCTTCGTCGGTGCTCGACCGCGGCGGAGCATCGGTCGGAGCGCGGCCGATCCGTCGTCGAAGGCGCTGGTGATCGCGGAGAAGAGGGAGGCGGTGGCTAGGATGCCGGTGAGTCACCGTGGCTCGAACGGAAGGAGCCCCATGTCGAATCCGCGCCCTGCCCCCGGGGACCCGGGTCTCGCCCCCGAGGTCCAGGAGATCCCGATCGGAGTGCGCCGGGCCGCGTCATGGTCGTGGCGACTGCTCGTGATCGTCGCCGCCGGCGCGCTGCTGCTGTGGGGGCTGACCCAGGTCACGACCATCGTGATCCCTGTGCTCATCGCGATCCTGCTCGCCGCGCTGCTCCAGCCCGTGGTCAAGATCCTCACCCGCTACACCTTCCTGGGCCGTGCCGCCTCCAGCGGGATCGCGCTGCTGGGACTGCTGCTCGTCATCGCCGGGATGTTCACCCTCGCCGGTCGGCAGCTGATCGCGCAGTGGGACGACATCCAGATCCGCGCGGTGCAGGGCTTCCAGGCGCTGCTGGAGTGGGTGCAGACCACCTTCCAGATCGACACCCCGATGATCGACTCCGCCCTCCAGGAGGGCCTCGAGCAGCTGCAGCAGTACTCGGGCCAGCTGGTCAGCGGCGCGGTCACCACCGCCGCCGCGCTCGGCAACATCGGCACCGGGCTCGTCGTCGCCCTGTTCACGCTGTTCTTCGTGCTCCACGGCGGGGGCGGGATCTGGCGCTGGTCCGTCGGCCTGCTGCCGCCCGCCGCCCGCGTGCCCACCCACGAGGCGTTCCGTCGCGGATGGAAGGCGCTGTCGGCCTACGTGCGCACGCAGGTGCTGGTGGCCGCGGTCGACGCGACCGGCATCGCGATCGGCATGGTCGCGCTGAGCCTGGGCTCCTACGCGGTGCCGATCTGGCTGCTGGTGTTCCTGTTCAGCTTCATCCCGCTGGTCGGTGCGATCGCCTCCGGCGCGATCGCCGTGCTGCTGGTGCTGGTGCTCAACGGCTGGGTCAGCGCGCTGATCATGCTCGCCATCGTGCTCGCCGTGCAGCAGCTCGAGGGGAACGTCCTCCAGCCCTTCATCATGGGCAAGGCCGTCGAGATCCACCCCCTCGGCGTGTTCCTCGGCGTGGCCCTCGGCGCGATGATCGCCGGGATCCCCGGCGCGCTGTTCGCGATCCCGCTGATCGCCTTCGTCAACGCGACGCTGCTGTACGTGATGGGCCGCGACCCGAGTCCCGAGCTCGGCCACGACAAGGCCAGCGCCGAGCACTTCGCCGCGCTCGGCGCCGGCGTGCCCGCGCACCAGCTGGCCGAGGCCGCCTCGGACTCCGAGGCGCAGCGGATGTCGGCCGACCAGGACTCCTCGGCGGACCTGGCGATGCTCGGCACCGTCCCCGCCGCCGAGCGCCGGACCGCGACGGAGGACGGCGCGACGCCGGGGGTGACCGGCGCGCACGCCGCCGACGGGACGGACGCGCACGACGCCGGCGCGGCGGACGCGCACGACGCCGGCGGGGCCGGCTCGCGCGCCGCCGACGCGACCGGGACGGCGTCCCCCGAGGCGCCGTCGACCGACCAGGTGGACGGGGCGTCGGCCCAGCCGCCCGCTCCGCGTCACCGCGCGGAGGACGAGCGGGACTGACCCCGCTCGCAGTGCGAGAGAGCCCCTTCCGGCAGCTGCCGGAAGGGGCTCTCTCGTCGGTTCGGGCAGTGCCCCTTCGCCCCGTGGGGCGCGCGGCTCAGGCCGAGTACGGCTTGGCGCGGAGGATCTCGATCGGGAAGGACTTCCCGGTCGGCGCGGTGTAGTCGACGGTGTCGCCGACCTTCGAGCCGTGGATCGCGCTGCCCAGCGGCGACTCGATGGAGTAGACCTCCAGGTCGTCGTCGCCGTCGGCGATCTCGCGGTTGCCCAGCAGGAAGGTGCGCTCCTTGCCGGCCATCGAGATCGCCACGACCATGCCGGGCTCGACGACGCCGTCGTCCTTCGGGGACTCCCCGACCACGGCGTTCTTCAGCAGACGCTGGAGGTCCGCGATGCGCGCCTCCATCTTCCCCTGCTCCTCGCGGGCGGCGTGATAGCCGCCGTTCTCCTTGAGGTCGCCCTCGTCGCGAGCCGCGGCGATGCGCTCGGCGATCTCGGTGCGGCCCGGGCCCTCGAGCTCGGCGAGCTCCTTGGCCAGGCGGTCGTACGCGTCCTGGGTGAGCCAGGCGCCATTCGGCTGGCTGCTCATGGGTTCACTCCTGTCGTCCTCGGTGAAGCGCACGGGGACGAAGACCCCCAATACGCGAATCACGGGGCACATGTCCTCATGCGCCCCGTGTGCGGGTGATGATGACCGGTCGTTCGCCGGTTCCAGGCAACATTACACGGCGCGCTGTGCATTTCCCGGGACCGGTGGACGTTTTACGCGCATCGTGAAATCCGCGGGAACGGTCCTCCGGTCGGCAGCGGGGTCAGCCGACGGTGCAGCCGACGACCTCGGCGGAGACCGCCTCGCCCTGAGTGGAGATCTCGACGTGGTGCGCGGTGCGGCGCTCGGTCTGCGCCGGGATCGTGGTCTCGACGAAGCCGACCTGCGCGCGCCCCTCGTTCATCGCCTGGATCCGGCAGGTCGCCTCGGTGCCGGGCGCCATCGTCACCACGAAGTCCACGCCGATGCGGTCGGAGGCGAGATGGTTGTAGGCCAGGACGTCGTAGCGGACCTCCTCGCGCGCGACGAAGAGCCCCACCACGATCACGATCGCGACGAACACCGCACCGGCGACGGCGACCAGGATCTTCGCGGTGCGGGGGAGACGAGCGGTCCGCCGTAGCGCTGGCGGTGGAGCTCCTCGGCATCGTCCATGCGCCCAGTCTCCCAGACCCTCCCCGGGAGCGGTCCGGGAGCGCGGGCGGAGGGAGCGAGGGACCGGTCACGTCCGAGGCGAGGAGGCAGCCCGCGCCCTGCTCGCTCGCGGAGAGGTGGCGTACGATCGGGCGCTGGTGCAGGTGTCGCGGACCGTGTCGGTCGCGCGCGTGAACCGCACCGGGGCAATGCCCCGCCCGTCGTCTCCGAGGAGTCCCGTGACCGTCCAGCTGCCCGCCCCCGATGAGCCCCTGCGGATGGTGGCCGTCCATGCGCACCCCGACGACGAGTCGTCCAAGGGTGCCGGGTCGACCGCACGCTACGCACGCGAGGGAGTGCAGGTCACGGTGCTCACCGCGACCGGCGGAGAGCGCGGCGACGTGCTGAACCCCCGCCTCCGCGACGATCCGGGGATCACCCCCGAGAGCCTGCCCGGGATCCGCCGCCGCGAGATGGAGCGGGCGAAGGAGATCCTGGGCGTGGACCACGAGTGGCTCGGCTTCGTCGACTCCGGACTGCCCGAGGGGGACCCGCTGCCGCCGCTGCCCGCCGGGAGCTTCGCGACCCTCCCCGTCGAGGAGGCTGTCCGTCCGCTGGTCGAGGCGGTGCGCCGCCTGCGCCCGCACGTGATGACCACCTATGACGAGAACGGCGGCTACCCGCACCCCGACCACATCCAGGTCAACCGCATCTCCGTGGCGGCCTTCGACCTCGCCGCGGACCCTGACTTCGCGCCCGAGCTCGGCGAGCCCTGGGAGGTCGCGAAGCTGTACTACATCAACGGCTTCCACCGTCAGCGCTTCGCCGCCGTGAGCCGTCACCTGCGCGCCGAGGGCACCCCCAACGAGGAGCTCGACCAGATGCTCCAGCACTACGACGAGAGCCACGACCGGTTGCTCACCACCCGCATCGACGTGCGCGACTATCTCGGGATCCGCGACGACGCGCTGCGCGCCCACGCCACCCAGGTCGACCCCGAGGGGCCCTTCTTCCGCATCTCGCACGACGCGGAGATCGTGGCCTGGGGCACCGAGGACTACGAGCTGCACATCTCCAGGATCGGTGTGAAGCTGCCCGAGCGGGACCTGTTCGCCGGGCTCCGCCACGAGACCGTGGAGGCCCGCCCGTGAGCGGGGCAGGCCTCGTCGGAGCGGGCGTGCTCCCGGCCGTCGGCGCCGTGCTCCAGGCCGCGCCGAGCCCGTCGGACGGCGAAGAGTTCAACTCCGTCACCGTCTCCCCGGGCCTGCCCGGCTTCCTCGCGACCTTCGTGCTCGCGGTGGTCGTCGTGCTGCTCCTGATCGACATGACGCGGCGCGTCCGACGGGTGCAGGCCAGGGCCCGGGTCGAGGAGCGCCAGGCGCAGCTCGAGCGCGAGGAGGCCGAGGCGGCCGAGCGCGAGCAGGCCGCGGGCGACTCCGCAGACGGAGGGCCCGCCGACGGCGAGGGTGCCGAGGAGGCGCAGGCCGACGGCGCGGACGCCACGCCGGACGCAGAGCCCGAGGACTCTGCGGAGCCGACGGACCCTGCGGGGCCGTCGGACTCCTCGGACCCGTCGGACGACGACGCGCCCGAGGGCGACGAGCGCCGCTGAGCGCGCGCCGCCCGGGGAGCGGCTCTCCTCAGAGCACCGCCGCGGCGACGGCGGCGAAGTGGCAGCCGAAGCCGATCAGGGTGCCCGCGTGGAAGATCTCGTGGAAGCCGAACCAGGCGGGGGAGGGGTTCGGCCGCTTCAGCGCGTACATCACCGCGCCCGCCGTGTAGGCGAGCCCGCCCGCGAGCAGCAGGATCACCACCGGCCAGCCGCCGCCCGCATGCAGCTGCGGCATGTAGAACACCGCCACCCAGCCGAGGGCGACATAGGCGGGGACGTACAGCCAGCGCGGTGCACCGGTCCAGAAGATCCGGAAGCACACCCCGACCAGTGCGCCGCCCCAGGCGATGCCGAGCAGCGTGAGCGCCTGGCGCGGGGCCAGCAGCGCCGCGGCGATCGGGGTGTAGGTGCCGGCGATGATCAGGAAGATGTTCGCGTGGTCGAAGCGGCGCAGGATGATCGCGTGCTGCGGGGACCACGTGCCGCGGTGGTAGACCGCGCTGATCCCGAACAGCATCCCGGCCGTCAGCACGAACACCGCGCAGGCCAGGCGGATCGTCAGGGTCTGGCCGACGGCGACCAGCAGCAGCCCGAGCACGAGGGTGGTCGGGAAGGCGATCAGGTGCAGCATCCCGCGCAGACGCGGCTTGGGCAGCTGGAGGCCGAGCTGGGTGGCGCGCCGTGCCATCGCCCGGGTCAGGGTGCGCGGCGCGAAGGGGAAGTTCTCCGCCGTGGGCAGGTCCTCGTCGCGCAGCTCGGTGGTGCCGCCGCTGCCGGCCACGGCCTCGGCGATCTCGCGCGGCGCGGGGTCCTGGAGCGTCGGGGCGCCGCCGGGGGTGGCGGGAGACTCGTCGGCGTCGCGCGGGGTGCGGCCGGAGCCGCTCGCGGCGGCCTCGTCATGGGGTCCGGGGGTCATGGACACACCGTAACCTACGCAACCGTAGGTTCGGTACGGGGGTCCTGTGACCGTCTCGTGCGGATTCACCCCGATCGTCGGGCGGCGCTCCCGCCGTCGTCGATAATGGACGCAGCGCGCCGCACCCGGCGCGCCCCCGGGGCCCAGCCGCCGGGCGGGCACGACGAGGGGACGAAGGCGAGCATGGTTGCCGACGGGCTGCTGTACCGCGTGTACGAGCGCAGGCTGTCCAGGGAGCTCGAGTCCTTCGACCTCCCGCAGCACCTCGGCGTGATCGTCGACGGGAACCGCCGCTGGGCGAAGGCCGCGGGGGAGTCCACCGCCCAGGGCCATCGCGCCGGCGCTGCGAAGATCGTCGAGTTCCTCTCCTGGTGCGAGGACCTCGGCATCCCGCTGGTGACCGTGTGGATGCTCTCCACCGACAACCTCCGGCGCCCGCCGCAAGAGCTCGTCGCCCTGTACGAGATCATCACCTCCACCATCGAGCAGATCACCGATGCCGGCTACTGCGTGCGCCTGACCGGCAGCGCCGACTCCCTCCCCGAGGAGATGCGCGAGGGGATCGCCCGCCTGCAGCAGGAGACCTCGCCCGAGGCCCGCCTGACCGTCAACGTCGCGATCGGCTACGGCGGCCGCGAGGAGATCGTCCACGCGGTGCGCGAGCTGGTGCGGGACCTCGGCGCGCAGGGCAAGGGCATCGAGGAGATCGCCGAGGGGATCAGCGTCGGCGCGATCGCCGAGCACCTCTACACACGCGGCCAGCCCGACCCCGACCTCATCATCCGCACCTCCGGCGAGCAGCGCCTCTCCGGGTTCCTGCTCTGGCAGTCGGTGCATTCCGAGTACTGGTTCTGCGAGACCTACTGGCCCGGGTTCCGCCGCATCGACCTGCTGCGCGCCCTGCGCGACTACTGCCGACGCGAGCGCCGCTACGGCGCCTGAGGCCGTCGGCCCCGTGCCTCGTCGGCCGCCGTGAGTGCGACGCACCCGTCCGCCCTCCCCGCATCGCGCTGTGAGCGGTGGCACACTGGCCCTCATCGGGAGCCCGCAGAACTCCCGATGACGATCGGGTGAACGTCGTGTCCGCTGCCCGCGGGACTCGCCCGACGGCGGGTGCACCGAGGGCTATGGTCCAGGCATCCGCGAGATTCCGGGAGGCTCCCATGGACGAGACGACCACTGCCCGCGAGACGACGACCGCCTTCGGCGGCAGCTTCTCGCCCGGACCGGACGGCGGGACGGCGGTGATCAGCGCCGCGAACCCCGACGGCGCCCCCGTGGTCCCCTCGCTCCGGCCCGGCACCGCCCAGCAGATGCTCGCCGAGATCGAGACGGGGGTGATCACCTACGTGCTGGACACCTCGGTGCTGCTCTCGGACCCGCTCTCGCTGCACCGCTTCGCCGAGCACGACATCGTGCTGCCGATCGTGGTGGTCACCGAGCTCGAGGCCAAGCGCCACCACCCAGACCTCGGCTACTTCGCCCGTCAGGCGCTGCGCATCCTCGACGACCTGCGCGAGCTGCACGGGAACCTCTCCGTGCCGCTCCCGATCGGCAAGGACGGCGGCCACGTGCACGTCGAGCTGAACCACATGAACACCGCCTCGCTGCCCGACGGCTTCCGCCTCGGCGACAACGACACCCGCATCCTCGCCGTCGCGAAGAACCTCCAGCTCGAGGGCAAGAACGTGGTGCTGGTCTCCAAGGATCTGCCGATGCGCATCAAGGCCAGCGCCTCCGGCATCCACGCCGAGGAGTACCGGGCCGAGCTCGCCCGCGATCGCGGCTACACCGGCATGGTCACCACCTCCGTGGACGAGCAGACCATGACCGACCTCTACGACGGTCAGGTCGTCGAGGTGCCGGAGATCGCCCACCACCCCGTGCACACGGGCCTGACGATCACGAGCCCGCGCGGCTCGGCGCTCGGCCGCGTCACCGGGGACAAGCAGGTGCGGCTCGTGCAAGGGGACCAGACCGTGTTCGGGGTCGCCGGCCGCTCCGCCGAGCAGCGCGTCGCGATCGACCTGCTCCAGGACGAGTCCATCGGCATCGTCTCCCTCGGCGGCCGTGCCGGCACCGGCAAGAGCGCCCTCGCCCTCTGCGCGGGTCTCGAGGCCGTGCTCGAGCGCCGCACCCAGCGGAAGATCATGGTGTTCCGGCCACTGTTCGCCGTGGGCGGGCAGGAGCTCGGCTATCTCCCCGGCGACCAGAGCGAGAAGATGGGCCCCTGGGGGCAGGCCGTGTTCGACACGCTCGGCTCGATGGTGTCCCAGAACGTCATCGACGAGGTGCTCTCCCGCGGCATGCTCGAGGTGCTCCCGCTGACCCACATCCGCGGCCGCTCCCTCCACGACGCCTTCGTGATCGTCGACGAGGCCCAGTCCCTCGAGCGCAACGTGCTGCTGACCATGCTCTCCCGCATCGGCCAGAACTCCCGCGTGGTGCTCACCCACGACATCGCCCAGCGCGACAACCTCCGCATCGGGCGCTACGACGGGATCGCCTCCGTGGTCGAGGCGCTGAAGGAGAAGGAGCTCTTCGCGCACATCACCCTGCAGCGCTCCGAGCGGTCGAAGGTCGCGGAGCTCGTCACCCACGTGCTGGACGAGCCGATCCCCTGAGTGGCGGGGCGGGGTACCGGCGCTGAATGTCGAGGCCGAGGCTCTGTCGGGCGGCACGGCGCGGGGCGAGGAACCGCTGACTGGGCGGACGGGTGAGGTCTGCACTGCAGCGGACGGGACGGTGGTGACACGCTCTGGCCATATGGCCACGTCGTGTCACCACCGTCCCGTCGGCGCTCGGGAGCGCCGTTGACGTCCCCTCCCCAGCGGTGACTTCTCCACAGAGCCGGCGACTCCAACGGACCGTTCCGCAGAGATGCTGGGATCTCCGCATGAGGGTTCGAGGAGTCGTGCACAGAAAGGGGCTGGCGGAGGTCGAGCCTGATCCCGATCGGCGCAGTGCTCTCCTGCGCAGCGGGAAGATCCGCTCCGTGGGCCAGTGGTACGTGACCGAGGAAGCACCGGAGGACCTCCTCTCCGTGCTGGAGCTCGGGGTCCGACCGACCTGTCTCGACGCAGCCGCGCTGCATGGCCTGTGGGTCCCGATGGCAGTGGGTGTGCACGCATACCGGCCACGGAGGGTCGAAGCTCCACCTGATGCTCCTCGCCTGGCGCAGATCAGGCGCCGGCGTGACGCGGGGTCGGGTGAGCTCGTGCCGATCCCCGTCTCAGGAGCAGGACAGCCGGCCCCTGCGACGCATCCTCTGATCCTGCACGCGCCGAGCCTCCGTGGCTGGGGGAGTCAGGACCCTGTCCCCGACATCGTCCGCACCCTCGATCACGCGGCGCGCTGCCAGTCCACGGTGAACGCGGCGATCCTCATCGAGTCCGCGCTGAACAAGCGATGCCTCAGCACGATGGACCTGGATCGCCTTCTCGCAGGGCTGCCTCAGCGGAAGCGACACCCTCTGGTACGAGTCCGCGCCGACGCGCAGTCCGGGACCGAGACCGCTGTTCGCTGGTGGCTCGAGGAGCGCCGGGTGCGGGTGCGCAGCCAGGCTCAGCTGCTGCCAGACGTGAGGGTGGATCTGCTGATCGGCACGAACTGGGTGATCGAATGCGACAGCCGGCGATTCCACGACGACCCCGCGCAGTACCGGGAGGATCGGCGGCGCGACCTGGCGCTCTCTTCGCGCGGCTATCGGGTCACCCGTCTGACCTGGGAACAGGTCTTTCTGGAATGGCCGAGGACATCCGCGATGCTGGTGGAGATGCTCCGTCGGCGTGATCATCGCCGTCTGCTCCCGGTGCGGGCAGCGGGGTGAGCGCACTGGTGACATGGCTCAGTCGGGATGACGGGACGGGACGAATATGACACGTCGTGGCGATATAGCCACGACGCGTCACATTCGTCCCGTCCCCGGCGAGGGTCCAGGCCCCCGGCGACGGCTCAGGCCCCCGGCGAGGGTCCAGGCCCCCGGCGAGGGTCCCGTCCCCGGCGACGGCTCAGTACTCCGGCGGGCAGATCAGCCCGTGGGCCGACCCGGACGGCCGGATCAGGCCTTCGGCGCGGTCATCGAGAGGACGTCCAGTGCGCTGTCGAGCTGCTCCTCGGTGAGCTCGCCGCGCTCGACGAAGCCCAGCGCGATCACGGCCTCGCGCACAGAGATGCGCTCGGCGACGGCGTGCTTGGCGATCTTCGCGGCGGACTCGTAGCCGATCAGCTTGTTCAGCGGGGTGACGATCGAGGGGGAGGCCTCTGCGTAGAAGCGGGCCTTCTCCTCGTTCGCGGTGAGCCCGTCGACGGTCTTGTCGGCCAGCACCGTGGAGGCGTTGGCGAGCAGGCGGATCGACTCCAGCAGGCTCGTGCCCATCAGCGGGATCTGCACGTTCAGCTCGAAGGCGCCCTGCGAACCGCCCCAGGCGATGGCCGCGTCGTTGCCGACGATCTTCGCGCACACCATCAGCACGGCCTCGGGGATGACGGGGTTGACCTTGCCGGGCATGATCGAGGAGCCGGGCTGCAGGTCGGGGATCGCGATCTCGCCCAGGCCGGTGTTGGGGCCGGAGCCCATCCAGCGCAGGTCGTTGCAGATCTTCGTGAGGGAGACGGCGATGGTGCGCAGCGCACCGGACATCTCCACCAGGCCGTCGCGGTTCGACTGCGCCTCGAAGTGGTTGCGCGCCTCGGTCAGGGGCAGGCCGGTCTGGTCGACGAGGTTCGCGATGACCTTCTGCGGGAACCCGATCGGGGTGTTGATGCCGGTGCCGACGGCGGTGCCGCCCTGGGGGACCTCCGCGGTGCGGGGCAGCGCCGCCTCGACGCGCTCGATCCCGTAGCGGATCGAGGCCGCGTAGCCGCCGAACTCCTGGCCGAGGGTGACGGGGGTGGCGTCCATCAGATGGGTGCGGCCGGATTTGACGACGTCCTTCCACGCCTCGGCCTTCTTCTCGAGCGCCTCGGCGAGGTGGGCGAGGGAGGGCAGCAGGTGCTCGACGACGCCGGCGGTCACGGCGACGTGCACGGAGGTGGGGAACACGTCGTTGCTGGACTGGGAGCAGTTGACGTGGTCGTTGGGGTGGGTCTCGGTGCCCGCGCTGGTGGCGAGGGTCGCCAGGACCTCGTTCATGTTCATGTTCGAGCTGGTGCCCGAGCCGGTCTGGTAGGTGTCCACCGGGAACTGGTCGTCGTGCTCGCCGGCGATGACCGCATCGGCCGCGGCGACGATCGCGTCGGCGATGGTGCCGTCCAGCACCCCGAGCTCCTTGTTCGCACGGGCGGCGGCCTTCTTGACCTGGGCGAGAGCGTGGATGTGCGCGGGCTCGAGGCCCTGCCCGGAGATGGGGAAGTTCTCGACCGCACGCTGGGTCTGGGCGCGGTACAGCGCCGAGACGGGCACGCGCACCTCTCCCATGGTGTCGTGCTCGATGCGGTAGTCGCTCTGCTGCGCTGCGGGGGTGGACTGGTTCATCGACGGGCCTTCCTGTTCGTCTTCTCTGTCGGGTGGTCGGATCCGGTCCTCGGGCGGTCCCGGGCCGGTGGAGGGGGAGGCGGGCTGGGGCTGCGTGCCCGAGCAGAGGGCCCCGGCGGGGCGGGTCAGGTGAGCTCGTGGCTCCAGGGCGGGTTCGCGCCGGCGCGCGAGACGGTGATCGCCGAGAGCGCGGCGGCACGTCGGAGCACGGCGGCGAGATCGTCCGACGGGATCGCGGCGAGCATCTCGCGACGGTCCTCGCCGAGCAGGCCCTTGTCGGCCAGCGCGTCGAGGATCCCGGCGGAGAAGGTGTCGCCGGCGCCGACGGTGTCGACCACCTCGACCCGCACCGGCGCGACCTGCACGCGCCCGCTGGCGGAGAACGCGACCGCGCCGTCGCCGCCTCGGGTCAGCACGGTCAGGGACGGGCCGAGGTCGCGCCACGAGGCGGCGACGTCCTCGACGTCCTCGGTGCCGTACAGCCAGGCCACGTCCTCGTCGGACGCCTTGACGACGTCGGACAGCGCGATGTTCTCCTCGATCCGGGCGCGGACGTCCTCCGGCGCGCCCATCAGGGTGGGGCGCGCGTTGGGGTCGTAGCTGATCGTCGAGGACCCGCGGGCGCTGCGCAGCAGGGCGGAGAGCGTCGTGGCCCCCGGCTCGAGCACGGCGGCGATGGAGGAGGTGTGCACGGCGTCCGGCGCCGCGGGCAGCCCGGCGGTGTCCGGGTTCCAGGCGAGGTCGAAGGTGTAGGTCGCGGCGCCGTGCGCATCCAGCACGGCCTCGGCGGTCGAGGTGCGGCCGGTTCGGACCGAGGCGGGCGTGAGCTGCACGCCGGACTCGTCGAGGTGGGCGCGGATCGCGTCGCCTCGGGCGTCGTCGCCGATCGCGGTGAGCAGATGGGCATCGTGGCCGAGTCGCGACAGGGCGACGGCCACGTTCAGGGGGGAGCCGCCGGGGTGCTCGCGACGACCGCCATCGGCGTCGACGACGATGTCGGTGAGGGCTTCTCCGGCGATCAGGATTCTCGCGGTCACGCTTCGATCATCGCAGGTTTCCAGGGCGCGGGCGACATGAGCGGGGGAGGGGCGCCGTGGCCCGGATCACCCCGGGAGGCGGAGGGCGGCGCGGGCGGGGACAATGGCCCGCATGCACGATGCCCAGTCCGAGAGCCCCGACCGCACCGAGAGCCCCGCCGCCGGCGGCGGGGGCGGCCCTGTCCGCACGGGGGCCGACAGCGAGGCCGCGGGTCGCACGAGGGCCGACAGCGAGGGCGCCGGTCGCACGAAGGCCGACGCCGCGAGGGCCGACGGCACAGCGGCAGCGAGCGCTGGGTCCGACGGCGCAGCGGCAGCGAGCGATGCATCCGACGGCGCGCGGGCCGAGTCCGCCGGGGCCGACGGCACACAGGCCGAGGTGACCGGCGCTGATGAGCTGCCCGGCGAGCGGCCGAAGTCCGCGTACCAGCTGCCGACCAAGCAGAACACGGTGCTGCGCAACATCGTCTGGGCGATCGTGCTGACCATGGTCGTGGTGATCGTGCTGGCGGTGGGCTTCTTCGGGGTAGGCAGCGACCTCGAGCGCGAGCCGCTGGAGAACTCCGAGGTGGACGTCGCCGCGACCGCCGAACGCGCCCAGGACGTGGCCGACTTCCCCGTCGCCGTGCCCGCGACCGGCGAGGACTGGCAGGTGCGCTCGGCGCGCTTCACCGACGGGCAGAGCCCGCGCTGGACCGTGCAGTACACCGCGCCCGGCGGGGATCTCGTGACCCTGGCCGAGGACACCGAGGTCAGCGCGTCGCTGCTGTCGGCCGAGATGCCCGGCGCGACCGTCACCGAGCAGACGAGCCTCCGGGGCGCCGAATGCCAGGTGCTCGGCGGCGGGGACGACGCGGAGCAGACCGGCATCGCCTGCCAGGGCGAGGGCTTCGGGATCCTCGTCCACGGCGCGGCCGATCAGGCCGAGCTCGAGCAGCTCATGGACGAGGCGCTCGCCGCGATCGGCTGAGGCCTCGGCCGACGATCCGGAGCGGTCGCTCAGCGCTCGGCGCCGTCCTCCTCGCGCCGCGCGGCCACGGCGTCCTCGAGCCGCTCGCGGGCCCCGTCCAGCCACTGCTGGCAGCGACGGGCGAGCATCTCGCCGCGCTCCCACAGCGCGATCGAGTCCTCGAGCCCGCCCTGCCCGGACTCGAGGCGGCGCACCACCTCGACGAGCTGGTCGCGGGCCGCCTCGTAGGACAGCTCGGCGATATCGGCGGGGAGGGCCTTCTCGTCCCCGGCCGGGGTGCCGGGCGCGGTGCCCGGGGTGCCGGGAGCGCCTTCGTCGGCAGTCAGTTCGTTCTCCGGGGCATCGGGCGTGCTCATGCGGTCTCCTCGTCGTTCTCGGTCCGGTCCTGCTCGGGGCGGGCCCGGTCGTCGGTCGGTGCCTGCGGGGCAGGCGGGGTGTAGGGGTCGGTGTCCACGTGCAGGGCGCCGAACCGGCCGCCGGCGACCCGCACCGACAGCGCCTCGCCGACCTCGCTCTGCTCGGGGGCGCGGATGATCGTGCCGTCGGCCGTCTGCACCACGGCGTAGCCGCGCTCGAGGGTCGCCAGCGGGCTCAGGGCCCGCACCTGCCTGCCGAGGTGGGAGACCTCGTCGGCCGCCCGGTCCAGGCGCGAGCCGATCAGGGTGCGGGCCAGCGAGATGCGGGAGCGGATCTCGTCGGCGCGGCCGGCGAGGATGCTCGAGGGGTTCTCGAGCACGGGCCGCGAGCGCATGGCATCCAGCCCCGACTGCTCCCGCTCGATGCGGGCGCGGATCGCGGCGCGCAGACGCGTGCGGCCCAGGTCCAGCTGCTCGAGCTCGGCCTGGATATCGGGCACCACGCGCTTGGCCGCATCGGTGGGGGTGGAGGCGCGGACGTCGGCGGCGAGGTCGATCAGCGGGGTGTCCACCTCGTGTCCGATCGCGGAGACGATCGGGGTGTCGGCGCCGGCGACCAGGCGGGTGAGCTGCTCGTCGGAGAAGGGGAGCAGGTCCTCGAGGGAGCCGCCGCCGCGCGAGATGATGATGACATCGACATCCTCGCGGGCATCGAGCTCCTTCAGCGCGGCGGAGACCTCCCGCACCGCCTTCGTGCCCTGCACCGCGACCTCGCGGATCTCGAACTGCACCGCGGGCCAGCGCCGACGGGCGTTGACGACCACGTCGCGCTCCGCGGCGGACTCCCGCCCGCAGATCAGCCCCACCACGCGCGGCAGGAAGGGAAGCGGCTTCTTCCGCGAGGCGGCGAACAGGCCCTCCGCGGCGAGCACCCGCTTGAGCTGCTCGAGCCGGGCCAGCAGCTCGCCGAGCCCGACGGGGCGGATGTCGTCGGCCTCGAGCTGGAGACTGCCGCGCTTGGTCCAGAAGCTGGGCTTGGCGTGCACGACCACGCGCGCGCCGGGCACCGGCTCGACCGGCAGGGCACGCAGTACGTGCTCGCGCACCGGCACCGAGAAGGACATGTCCACGTCGATGTCGCGCAGGGTCATGAAGCTCAGCCCCGCGCCCGGCCGACGGTTCAGCTGCACGATCTCGCCCTCGACCCACAGCGGGGACATCCGCGCGACGTACTCGCCGACCTTCACGGACAGCTGCCGCAGCGGCCACGGGTTCTCCGCCGTGGTCTGCGCGGCGGTCGCGGCGAGCGGCGGGCGGGCCCCGGCGGCCGGGGCGCCGGTCACCTCGGCGCCCTCGCCCGCCCCGCCCGGATCGGGGGTCGTCTGCGTCATGGGGTCCACTCTTCCACGACCGGCCGACATCGCGCGGACCGGACGGCGCCGGCTGTGGATGTCCCCGTCCTGTGGAGGGTTGGTGACTCTTGCCCCACGACCTGCCACTTCAGGCCCGCGCCTCCTACGATGGGAGGCGTGAGCACCGGAACCGTCCTCCTTGCCGAGCCCCGCGGGTACTGCGCGGGCGTCGATCGTGCCGTCGTCGCCGTCGAGCGCGCCCTCGAGCACTATGACGAGACCGTCTACGTCCGTCACGAGATCGTGCACAACAAGTTCGTCGTGGACCGCCTGACGGAGAAGGGCGCCGTCTTCGTCGAGGAGGTCGACGAGGTGCCCGAGGGCGCGCTCGTGATCTTCTCCGCCCACGGCATCTCCCCGAAGGTCCGCGAGATGGCGGAGGAGCGCAATCTCCGCACCATCGACGCGACCTGCCCCCTGGTCACCAAGGTCCACAAGGAGGCGGTGCGCTTCGCCCGCCAGGACTACGACATCCTGCTGGTGGGCCACGTGGGCCACGAGGAGGTCGAGGGCACCGCCGGCGAGGCGCCGGAGCACGTGCAGATCGTCAACGGCCCCGAGGACGTCGACAAGGTCACCGTGCGCGACCCCGAGAAGGTCGTGTGGCTCTCGCAGACCACCCTCAGCGTCGACGAGACGATGGAGACCGTGGACCGCCTCAAGGAGCGTTTCCCCACCCTGCAGGCGCCGCCCAGCGACGACATCTGCTACGCGACCCAGAACCGCCAGGTCGCGATCAAGAAGATCGCCCCCGACGCGGACCTCGTCCTCGTCGTCGGCTCCCCGAACTCCTCGAACTCCGTGCGCCTGATGGAGGTCGCGCTCGAGGCCGGGGCGAAGGCCTCCCACCGCATCGACAGCGTCTCCGAGCTGCGCGAGGAGTGGTTCGAGGATGTGGAGAGCGTGGGCGTGACCTCCGGCGCCTCCGTGCCGGACGTGCTGGTCCAGGAGCTGCTCGCCGAGCTCTCCGAGCGCGGCTTCGGCGATGTGAAGCCCGTGCGCACCGCCACCGAGGACCTCATGTTCTCCCTGCCGCGCGAGCTGCGCCAGGAGATGAAGAGCCGCGGCGAGTCCGACCGCCGCACCAAGCCCACCGGGGACCGCGCCACCGCCGAGTCCTGACCCGCCGGTCACCTCGCTGTGGAGACGACCGGCGGGAGCCGTCGGGATTCGGCATGATGGTCCGGTGATCCCTCGCACGGCCGCCCGCCCGCTGTCCCTCGCGCTCCTGGCGACCCTGCTCGTCTCCCTCGCCGTGCTCGCCCCGGCCGTTCTGCCGCAGGCCCGCGCCGAGGGCTACAACACCGGCCGCACCGCCCCGTCGATGCTGGTGGTGGACGGCTCGGGCTCGATGCGGGCCGACGACGTCGGCGGGCGCAGCCGCATGGACGTGGCCAAGGAGGCGCTCAGCACCCTGGTGCCGATGCTGCCTGAGGACGCGAGCGTGGGCCTGATGACCTACGGCAACTCCGATCCCGCGACCGCCGCCAGCCAGGAGGCCGGCTGCCAGGACGTGAAGACCCTGGTGAAGCCAGAGGGTCTGGACCGCCAGGCGCTGCTCGGCGCGATCGAGGACGTGCAGCCCTCCGGGTACACCCCGATCGGCCTGTCCCTGACGAAGGCCGCGGCCGAGCTGCCCGAGGCGGAGATGCGCTCGATCGTGCTGGTCTCCGACGGGATCGACGAGTGCGGCGGCCCGCCGCCCTGCGAGGTCGCCGCCGATCTCGCGCAGAAGCACCCCGAGATGCGCATCCACACGATCGGCTTCAAGGCCGAGCAGGACGCCCGCGACGAGCTGGCCTGCATCGCCGAGGCGACTGGCGGCACCTTCGCCGATGCCACCGACGCCGAGACCCTGCGCGACGAGCTGCTGGTGAAGATGACCCGCGCGATCCAGGGGTACGCCACGCAGGGGCAGCCGATCACCGGCGGGACCAGCCCCGAGACCGCCGTGGATCTCGCGCCCGGCTCGTTCCTCGACGTGCTCGAGCACGGCAGCGCCGCGATCGACGACGGCGAGGGCTTCTCCCGCTTCTACCGCCTGCAGCTCGCCGAGGGCGAGATCGCGCACCTCACCGCGACGATGGTGCTGCCCGGCGGGGACGGGGACGCCAGCAGCCTCGCCCAGCTGCGCCTGGCCACCAGCTCCGCCGACGGGGTCGACTGCCGCATCGGCGAGGTCCAGGCCCGCGCGGAGGCCGACCTCGGCCAGGGGCCGATCACCGCGGCCGTCGCGACGCCGCGCCTGGGGGAGACCGCGAACCTCACCTGCTTCGGGGAGGACGCCGACGGGACCGTGATCCTCGAGGTCGAGCGCACCGGCGACCCGGCGCTCGAGGAGGCGGTGCCGGTCGAGCTGCAGTTCTTCGCGGAGGAGAAGGTGGCGCTGGACGGCCTGCCTCCCGCCGCGAAGTACGTGCGCCCGCAGGAGCCGCTCGCCGTTGCGACCGACGGTGAGCAGATCCAGCCCGCGTTCTCCTTCGCCTCCGCCGTGCAGGACCTCGACGGGCCGATGCGCGGCACGATCATCCCCGGCGAGGTGCAGTTCTTCCGCATCCCGGCTCAGTACGGCCAGCAGGTCCGCGCGGCGATCGCGCTCGGCGAGTTCGAGGTGCCCCCCGGGATGGGGCTGACGCTGCAGGCCCGGATGTACTCGCCGCTGAGGGACGACGTGTACCTCGTGGTGCCGCCGTCGGCCTCGGGCGAGGCGACCGGGGTCTCGACGAAGGCCGCGCCGAAGACCACTCTGCAGGTGAACCAGGCGGCCCCGATCCAGTTCCGCAACCGCGAGGACGGCGGCACCGAGGCCCGCACCTCCTTCCTCGCCGGGGACTACTACCTGCAGCTTGCCGTGGTCCCCTCCGACTACTCGGCGCAGCGTCTGTTCGAGGTGCCCTACGTGCTCGATCTCGATGCGGTGGGCGAGCCCGCCGAGGGGCCGGAGCTGAGCGGGCAGGGCGCGGTGGAGGACCGCTCCGCCGCGGACCCCGGATCGGCTCCCCGGGCCTCGGACGGCGGGGGAGCTTCCGATGCGGGCGGTGCCTCGGACGCGGGCGGTGCGCCGGAGCTCGAGGACCCGCCGACCGAGGACGAGCGCAGCGGTTTCGCCGTGCCGCCGGTGGTGTGGGCCGTGCTCGGAGGACTCGGCGGCGGTGTGCTGCTGGCCGCGATCGTGATCGGTGCGGTGGTGCTGGCGCGGCGGGGCCGCTGACGGGCCGGGAGGCGGCGCGCGAGCAGCCCGCGGCCCGGGCGCGTCCTGGCGGCACAGGTCCAGCCGCGCCGACGACGAGGCCGCGTCCGGGCAGGATCAGCCGGCCGAGCGCTCCTCGCGGCTCTCGACCCCTCGCTCCGGGCTCGCGAGCTTCGCGATCTCGTCCTCCTCGAGGGTGCGGGCACGGCGCGTGAGCTGCTCGACGTCCTCGACCGCGGTGCCGGCGAGGCCCAGGTCCTCGAACTTCCGCGCGGTCACCATCACCCTCGACTGCAGCGAGCCGACGGCCTCGTTGAAGGCGGCGACGGAGGAGTCCAGCGACCGCCCCACCTTGCCCAGATGGGAGGTGAACGTCCCGAGCCGGTGGTGGAGCTCGCGGCCCGCCTCGAGCACCTCGCGGGCGTCGCGGTTCAGCGAGTCGGTGCGCCAGGTGTGCGCGACCGTGCGCAGCAGCGCCATGAGCGTGGCGGGGGAAGCGATCACGACGTCCTTCGCGAAGCCGTGCTCGAGCAGGTCCGGCGCGGACTCGAGCGCGGCGGCGAGCACCCCGTCGCTCGGCACGAACAGCACCGTGAACTCCGGGGTGTCCCCGAGGGCCTTCCAGTAGGCCTTGCCGGCGATCTGGTCCACGTGATGGCGCAGCGCCCGGGCATGCGCGGTGCGCCGGGCGCGGGCGCGCTTCGGGTCCTGCTCCTCGACCGAGTCGAGATAGGCGTCCATCGGCGCCTTCGCGTCCACGACCAGGGTGCGCTCGCCGGAGAGGTGGACGACGAGGTCGGGGCGCTGGCCTTTCTCCCCGTCGGCCCGGGTGCCTCCGAGCTGCTCGGAGAAGTCCACGTGCTCGAGCATCCCCGCGGCCTCGACGATCCGGCGCAGCTGCACCTCGCCCCAGCGGCCGCGCGAGGTCGGGGCGCGCAGCGCGGCGGTGAGTGCGGTGGTGCCCTGTTCGAGGGACTGGGCCCGCCGCCCCAGCTCGCCGAGGTGATTGCGCAGCGCCCCTTCGGCCTCGGCGCGTGCCGCCTCGGAGCGGGCCAGGTTCCGCTCGAGCTGGGCGAGGGTCGCGGTCAGCGGGGCGAGCGTGCGCTGCAGCTCGGCCTCGCGCTCCTCCTCGGCGGCGTCGCGCCGGGCGACGTCCCGCTCGTGGCGCTCGTCGGCCAGGCGCAGCAGGCGATCGGCCGAGTCCTCGCCCGCGCGGTTCTGTGTGAGCGCGGAGCGCATGCGCTCGCGCAGCACGAGGAACGTCCCGGCCGCGCCGAGCAGCGCGCCGAGGACGAGACCCAGGAGGAGCATCGTGGTTCCGCTCATGGGATCAGCACATCACGGGGGTGGGACAGACGAGCGGACCCGCGCTCCCGGCGCGCGGTCAGACGGTCGTGGCCTGGGCGTCCCGGGAGGTCTGCACCTCGCCCATGTGGTCGGTCGCCCAGCTGATCAGCGCCCCGAGCGGCTTGAGCAGCGAACGCCCCAGCTCTGTCAGCTCGTACTCGACGCGCGGCGGGATCTCGGGGTGGACGGTGCGCAGCACGAGCCCGTCGGCCTCGAGGGAGCGCAGGGTCTGGGTGAGCATCTTCTGGGAGATGCCGTCGACCGTGCGCAGCAGCTCGGAGAAGCGGCACGGACCGTCCTCGAGCGTGGTGATCAGCAGCACCGTCCAGCGGTCGCCGATGCGGTCCAGCAGGCGGCGCGAGGGGCAGTCGCGGGCGAAGGGGTCGTACGGGCGTGGGGTGGACATCGGGCGGTCTCCTCAAAGGCGGGAACGGCGGCGGACGGGCTGTGGGTGAGAGGCCGACGGCCCGGCGGGCCGGGGCTCGATGGGGGAGGGGGCCGACGGTGGCGAGGGGTTACCGCGAGGTGCCTACTTCCCCGCAGAGAGAAGGTTACCTACAGTGAGCATGCAGGTCCATGCTTCACAGTGGATCCCTCATCGAGACGGCACCCTTGACGGTGCCTCGCAGCAGCGCCCCGCAGCGGGCGCGGAAGGAGAGCTCCTATGGCTCGCATCGTGATCCTCGGCGGCACCGGCTACGCGGGAGGCCATCTCGCGCAGGAGGCCGCCTCCCGCGGCCACGACGTCCTCGCCCTCAGCCGCACCGCCCCCGAGCAGGTTCCCGCCGGGGTCACCCACCGCGCCGGCGACGTGCGCGAGGAGTCCTTCCTCGCCGAGGCGCTCGACGGCGCCGACGTCGTCGTCTCCGCTCTCTCGCCCCGCGGCGACATGGCCGACCTCGAGGCCTTCCGCGCCCTGATCGCGTCCGTCGCCCGTCTCGCCCGCGAGAAGGGCGTGCGGCTCGGCGTGATCGGCGGGGCGGGCTCGCTGCTGGTCGCCGAGGGCGGCCCGAAGCTCGTGGACACCCCCGAGTTCCCCAAGGAGTTCGCCGAGGAGCCGCGCGTGCTCGACGCCGTCCTGCAGGACCTCCGCGGCGCCGAGGAGGGGCTGGACTGGTTCTTCGTCAGCCCCGCCGGCGGCTTCGGCTCCTTCGCCCCGGGTGAGCGCACCGGCGCCTACCGCGTCGGCGGCGACGTGCTGCTGACCGACGAGAACGGCGACTCCAACCTCTCCGGCCAGGACCTCGCCGTCGCACTGGTCGACGAGATCGAGACCCCGGCCCACCGCCGCACCCGCTTCACCGTCGCGTACTGAGGGCGACTCTCCGGGGTCCCGTCGGCCGCGCGCCGGCGGGCCCCCGAGGCCGTCCGGCGGCGGCTGTCGGGTGATTGCTCGCCGGTGGACCATGACGGCAGCTCGGGCGTCGAGACGGCCGGGAGCGGCCCTGTGCGGGGCAGGGTCCGCGATCTCACTGTCCGAGGGCGTTGCCGGAGCGCCCGTGCCTCGTAGACTCATCTCCCGTGGCTCTTACTATCGGAATCGTCGGGCTGCCCAATGTCGGCAAGTCCACCCTGTTCAACGCTCTGACCCGCGCGGAGGTCCTCGCGGCGAACTACCCGTTCGCGACGATCGACCCCAACGTCGGCGTGGTCCCGCTGCCCGATCCGCGCCTGGCGCAGCTCGCCGAGATCTTCGGCAGCCAGAAGCTGCTGCCGGCGACGGTGTCCTTCGTGGACATCGCCGGGATCGTCAAGGGCGCGAGCGAGGGCGAGGGCCTGGGCAACAAGTTCCTCGCCAACATCCGCGAGGCCGAGGCGATCTGCCAGGTCACCCGCGCGTTCTCCGACCCCGACGTGACCCGCGTGGAGGGCTCCACCGACGCCGCCGGCGACATGGAGACCATCACCACCGAGCTGATCCTCGCCGACCTCCAGACCATCGAGAACTCGATGCAGCGCCTGGAGAAGGACACCAAGCGCGGCCTCATCGACGCCGCCGTGCTCGAGAACGTCACCAAGGCCAAAGCCCTGCTGGAGACCGGCAGGACCCTCTACCAGGGTGCGAAGGACGCCGGCATCGACGTCGCCCAGCTGCGCGAGCTGCAGCTGATGACCGCGAAGCCCTTCATCTACGTCTTCAACACCGACGAGGACGGCCTCGCCGACACCGCCATGCAGCAGCAGCTGCGCGAGCTCGTCGCCCCCGCCGAGGCGATTTTCCTCGACGCCAAGTTCGAGTCCGAGCTCATCGAGCTCGACGCCGACGAGGCCGCCGAGATGCTCGAGAGCACCGGCCAGGAGGAGTCGGGCCTCGACCAGCTGGCGCGCGTCGGCTTCGACACCCTGGGCCTGCAGACCTACCTCACCGCCGGTCCCAAGGAGTCCCGCGCCTGGACCATCCCGAAGGGAGCGACCGCCCCGCAGGCCGCCGGCGTCATCCACACCGACTTCGAGCGCGGCTTCATCAAGGCCGAGATCGTCTCTTTCGACCAGCTGATCGAGGCTGGCTCGATGGCCGAGGCCAAGGCCAAGGGCTGGGTGCGCATGGAGGGCAAGGAGTACGTCATGCGCGACGGTGACGTGGTGGAGTTCCGCTTCAACGTTTAACCCTTCGATGAGCGGTGGTGCGTGAGTGGTTCCCGGGCGATCGAGGTGGATGCAGATGCATCTCGCGAGGAAGCACTGGGCGATCGTCGCTGTCACGGCGGCGCTGGTGGTCGGCGGGTGCGCGATGGCCTTTGCAAGGGGAATCTGGGGCGTGTTCGTCGCCTGTGCTGCTCTGACGTTGGTAGGTTCGACGGGTCCGGTTCTATTGCTTCTGCCGCGGTCCGCGGTGACGCCGATGCTGGTCGTGCAGGTGGCATCGTGTGCGGTGTGGCTCATGCTCATCGGATGGGGGCTGGTCCTGCTGCTGGACCCGGCGTACACCGTCGGCTGGGTGTTCCCAGGGAAAAGCGGCGTCGGCCCGCGTGTGGAGGACGAGGACGACGCATGGGGGATCGGCTGGCTCACTCTCGGTCTTGGGCTCTTCTGCACGGTGCTGGTCATCGACGTCGAGATCATCCCTCGCGTCCGCCGTGCGGGACGGGAGTCGTGACTCCGAGAGCGCCGCGGTCCGGGGTGGGCTGTCCGTCGTGCCCGCGGGCCGACCGTCCGAGGCAATGGTTTCTCTCCAGAGGTTGCTCCGTGCCGGAGCTCGGTGGAATTTAGATTTAATGTCTAAGTATTCCGCAACCCGACTTCTGTTTTGATAGGTTCAGCTGGCGACTTAGGAAAGACCGATCCCATCGGTATGCCTTGTGTTGTCTAGAAGCTCTCTGGCCGCCAGCCCGATAGGTATTTGTCCGTGAGTTGAAGAACATTGTCGTCACCCAGGTTGGCACGAACGTTGCTCACAGCCTCTTCGATTGTAACTTCAGATTCGAATAGCTCGACGAGAATCTCCCAGGCGAGACGATCTTCAGATCTGACCTGTCGAGAGCCCATCGATTGTGATCGCGCAGTGGACTTAAGCGAGTGGAGTACTGCTCGTAGCAGAGCGGGATCGTCACTTGATGCCAGAGGTACTTCGCCTGTTGCTGTTTGGACGGCATTGTAGATGCGCCAGGCATCCCATTCACGCCACGGCTCGGCTGGTGGGGTTCGCTGAAGTCGAGCAACAAACTGCTCATGAATCCGAGCTGCAAACGCTTCACTGACGAGTTTGAGCCCCACGCCTTCGCGATAGCCCACGCTGTGGATAAGATCGAGCTGGGATGAGTACGTTTCGATGCCGTCAAGGATTTGTGAGACTAATGCTTCTCGCTCTGCCTCATCTCCGACGCGGCGGAGGAGCCGAAGTATAACGCGGCCAACAGAGATCTTGGGGCTTCCGATATCGAAGAAGCCTCGCACCTCATTCTCGGGAATGGTGTCGATGAGGTTCAGAAGCGTGATTGATCCCGGGACGACCATTTCGGTCGTAAATCTTGTTTCTAATGAGGTGAGACCTTCGAGGACGGATTCGAGCTGCTTAGGGTCCAAATCGGTCAGGTACCCCTTGAGAGCTACGCCGTCGCTGAGAAACTCAAGGGCCTGTTCGGCGCTTCGAAACGCGACGAGTTCGTCGGGTGCGACTCGGTCTAAATAGAGGTTGAGGAAGTCGATGTGGGCCATCCGGTGTGCGGTTCGCCAGGCACTTAGCCAGTCAGGCCCAAAGTGGTTGTTCCCGACGTATTGCACCGCGGCGGGGAATACGCGATTGAATAGCGCCCGAACAACTTCATCGTCCTCGGGGAACTTAGCGAGGAGTGCAGTGATGGCCTTCTGAGCACGGTCGTCCTTGCGTCCCATGATCTCCCGTGTGCTCGTGAGTTCACTTCGAAGCTTCGATAGTTGATGGGTGAATTCAGGACGGAAGACGCGAAGTGCCTCCATTGCGAGAAGATCGACCAGATCGACTTCAACGCCGAGGCTCCTGATCGTCGACCTGGCGGAGATCGCGTAACGCGTAACGTCACGCATGTTCGAGAATAGCGGATCGATCACTTCCCAGTAGACGTCACTCCATCGACTTTCGTCGAGTGTAGCGTCCGTAACGGGGGCGAGGATGCGATTCAGTTCTTCGAAAACTTGGGACCGAAGTAGCTTCTCTGGTGCATGTGGAACATCGAAGCTCAACTGGACGATTTTCTCGAGGTAAGCCCGTCCGGGTATGCCATCTTCGGTGAGGGCCTGTTCCACGCGTTCTCTGTCAAAGGCAAGCACGTAAATAATATTTGGAAAGCTCGCCGTCAAGCGGACGAGTTTGAAGATCTCGCGGATCTCGAGAGTGGTGAGGCGGTCGATGTCGTCAATGACGACGACGATAGGTTGCGCGAGTAAGGCGAGTTCCTTCGTGATCTCTTCCCGTACCTTCTTGGCACTGCGCTCTGCGTTCGTTGTCTCAGCAAGTCCGCCGAGCGCGGCTGCGGTGGCCTCACCTACAGCCGCTGCACCCGGAAACGGAATGAACTGAGACACAGGTTTGAGGACGCTGGCGTATTGAGCGAGCCAGTCCGCAGTCTTCCCGAAGCGGCTCTTGCTTTGAACGTTGAGCTCCGCTGCGATCTCAGTGAAGAAGAAGTTGACGAGCTGGTTCGAGCCGGAGAACATCCAAGGGTTGAAGTCGACGACCGTGAGAGCGGGCGCGGTCGCAAACTGTTCGCGCATCAGGTTGATGAACGAGCTCTTTCCGTGTCCCCAAGGCCCCAAGATGCCAACCACGAGTCCCTGGCTCGCGTCGAGCTCCCGGATCGACTCCGCGAAGTCGTGCGCGACCGGTGCACGCCCGAGGTCATCTTCGCTCGAAGAGGTGATCGGCGCGTCGATCGGAGGTCTCTGTTCGGGGTGTTCGCCGTTCATAGTGCTAGCAAAGCACGGCCGCATTGAGCTTTGCGGGAGCACCTGGCGCGCAAGCTTCGTGTCGATACAAGCTGTGTTAATCGAAGGCCGGGTCGGACGGATGTGGGGGCGCTTCGCCGCGGCCCACGCCCCGTCGCTCGTTGGCGGACAGCCGGTAGTCGAGTCGCCTGCTTGGGGCCCGCGAGGGTGGTGGTCGGGGATCGCCGTCGTCGCACCAGTCCTAGTCCTTATAGTCCTGGTCGTGGCCGAGGTCCTTGCGGCACGGTCCCATGCTGCGCACCCGGTGACGGGTGAATGCGCAGAGGGTGGTTCCGGCAGACTGCCCTACGTGTGGACACGTGGTGGAGTTCCGGTTCAACGTGTGATCCGGTTCCGGTCCGACGCCTGCGTCGGTGCCACGCGAGATTTCGACGGCGCGACAGCTGCGCAGATCAAGGCGTTCGTGGGGTGATCGCGCATAGTCATCCGGATCGTGAGGCGTCGACACGAGTTGCCGATGCCGCCGGTCTGTCGGCGACCGACGACCTCACCGACGGTGAAGTCCGCTGGGCCGGTGCCCTCCGCCGAGCGTCCGACGGACCGGGCGTCGTGCGCGCGTGCGGTCGATGGGGTCGAGGAGCCGCCGCCTCACGCGGCGTACGATCCAACAGATGGGATCCTCAGAGGTGCGTGCAGGTCTCCCGGTTCCACCGAGCGCTCGCCTCGTCGTGCTCTCCGGTCTCCCGGGGGTCGGGAAGACGAGCGTCGCCGAGATCGTCGCTGCGCGCACCGGGTCGGTCCACCTGTCCATCGACGCGGTCGAGGACTCGATCCTCGCCTGTGGTCTGCCACGAGGCTGGGAGGTCGGGGTCGCCGCCTACGAGGCGACGCGTGCGATGGCCGAGCTGAACCTGCGGCTCGGCCACGATGTCGTCGTCGACGCGGTGAACGACAGTGACGAGGCTCGGCAGACCTGGCGTGCTGCCGCGGCACGAACAGGTGCAGACATGGAGTTCGTGCACGTCCCGATCTCGGATGCGCAGGAGCATCGACGGAGGCTCCATGGCAGGGATCGAGGGCTTGCGCCCGTCGGTGAACCGACCTGGGCGGACGTGCATCGCAGGCGTTCCGACTATGCGGCGTGGTCCGATGCCGTGGCGGAGATCGACACAGGCGAACGGACTGCCGATGAGGTCGCGGATCTTCTCGTCACCGGGCTCGGCGTGCGGTGACGGCCTCGATGCTAGGGGTATCTTGGCGTCAAGATAAAACGTAGGCGGCGATCAGGCTCCATCACGTCCAGATCTCCATCCCTCGCGGCGGAGAGGATGACGCTCGCCGCTTCTATCGTGCGGTGCTCGGGCTGCACGAGGTGACCAATCCGCCGTCGCTCGTCGGACGGGGCGGATGCTGTTTCCGTGCCTTCGACGGCAACGTGGTCACCGCCGAACTCCATCTCGGCGTGGACGACGCGTTCCATCCGGCCGAGAAGGCTCATCCCGGTCTCGTCCTCGGCACTCTCATCGAGCTCGAGGCGACGGCTGCACGCATCGAACACCCCGGCTACGAGCTCTCCTGGGCGGAGCGAGACACCTACGAGGGGTACGTCCGCCTCCACGCGCGCGACGGCTTCGTCAGCCGTGTCGAGGTGATGACGCCGACTGCGTGACACGCGGTCGGCGCAGTCGCTCGGTGCCTGGGGGTCTCGTCGGAGGGCGTGGCCGCGCTCAGAACAGCGGCCATGGCACCGCCGGCATCTCGCCGCCCGGCGCCGGGAAGAGCCCATCCTCCTGGAGCCGGGCGCACCGCGCGGCCAGCGCCGCGAGCTCCTCGGCGCTGAGCAGGTCCGCAAGACGCTCGCCGAGCTCACCATGCAGCCCGTCGGCGACGCGGCCGACGCCTCCCAGCTCCTCGGCGGCCAAAGGCTCGCCCAGCCAGCCCCACAGGACGGTGCGCAGCTTGTCCTCGTGGTGGAAGGTGAGGCCGTGGTCGACGCCGAAGCGGTGCCCGCCCTCCATGGCCAGGACGTGGTCGCCCTTGCGGTCGGCGTTGTTGACGATCACGTCGAACACCGCCATGCGCCGCAGCGCGGGCGTGTCCTCGTGGACCAGGACGATCTGCTGACCATCCTGGTCCTCGCCCTCGAGGACGGCCCGCCAGCCGGTGTCGGGCACCTGGTCCGCCGCGACGAGGTCCACGGGGCTCTGTTCGGGGTCCCGCTCCTGCCAGAGCTGCACCATCCCCTCGCCGAACGGGCCGTCGCGCAGCCAGGTGCGCGGCACGACGTCCCAGCCGAGGGCCTCGGAGACCAGGAAGGAGGCCACTTCCCGGCGGGCCAGGGTCCCGCCGGGGAAGTCCCATAGTGGGGCCTCGCCCGCCACCGGCTTGTACACGACCGCATCGTCGCCGATGCTGCCCAGGAACGTCGCGTTCGACGCCGTCGCGAGGCGACCGGTGAGCGTCAGCTCGGCGGTCACCAGGTCAGCCTGGGACATCAGGACTCGGGGATGATGCAGGTGTGGCCATCGGGGTCGATGGGGTGGCCGCAGAGCGTGCACAGGGGACGCCCGGCGTCCACGACCTCGCGGGTGCGCTGGGTGAACGCCCGGGCGGTGCCGACGGGCATCTTCACCCTCAGCATCTCGGAGTCCTCCGGGAACGGGTCCTCGGCGAAGGGGTCCTCCGCGAGCCCCTCGTCGAGTTCGTCGTCGGCGGGGAGCGGATGCGCCTCGATGATCACCTGGGCCGTGGTGGGGTCCCAGCCGATGCCGATGGTGCCGGCGCGGAACTGCTCCTGGACGGCGTCCAGCGGATCGTTGTCGACGAGCTCGACGGGAGTGCTGGTGGGCACGCTCCAGCGGTTGCCCTCGACCTCGCGGAGCTGGTCGAGGACCTCGTCGATCTTCTGCGCGAGCAGGGCCGACTGCTCCTTCTCGAGGGCGATGCTCACGATCTGCGTCCCCGTGCGCGCCTGCAGGTAGAAGGTCCGGGCCCCGGGCCGCCCGATCGTCCCGATGACGACCCGGTCCGGCCAGTCGAACTCATGAACATGTGCGGGCACGTCGGTCATGGGACGATCCTAGGCGTCGGGCCGTCGGCGGCGGGAGCTCCCGCACCGCCGCCTACCGCGGCGTCGCCGGCGCGGGCGCCCTCCGCGAGCCAGGACAGGTCGCCGGAGTCGGTGTTGCTCGCCAGGACCCTCGGCCTGCTCGCGCCGTAGCTCACGATCGACACCGAGGCGGGTCCCGCCTCGAGCCGCTGGAACATGTCCAGGTGCATGCCGAGCGCATCGGCCAGGACAGACTTGATGATGTCGCCGTGGCTCACCGCCACCCACACCGCCCCCGGCCCGTGCTCGGCCTCTATGGCCGCATCATGACGTCTGATCGCCGCCACCGCTCTGGCCTGCATCCCCGCCAGGGATTCACCACCGGGGAAGACGACTGCGGAGGGATGCGACTGCACGGTCCGCCACAGGTCCTCCTTCGCGAGCTCGTCGAGCCGGCGGCCCTGCCACTGCCCGTAGTCGCACTCCGTGAGCTCGTCGTCGACCGACGAGGGCGGAGCGCCTGTCTGCCGATCGACGATGGCCCGGGCAGTCTCCAGGCAGCGATCGAGAGGGCTCGAGACCACCCTGGCCACGGGCACCGCCGCGATCCTGTCCCCGGTCCGCGCCGCCTGGTCCTGTCCGTGGGCGTCCAGGGCGACACCGGGGGTCCGCCCTGCCAGCAGTCCTGTCGCATTGGCTGTGGTGCGACCGTGCCGCACGAGGAGAACTGTCGCCATCCCTCCAGCCTAGCTGCGCGGTCGAGGTCCGCGTCAGCCTCTGTCCATCAATCACGGGGGCCCCTTCCATGTCGCCCGGCGGACCGATCCCCGGGGCCGGCCCTGCCGGACTGTGCGGCTGGCGGGCGGCTGGTCTCGTCGCGTGACACAGCAGCGGAGCGTTCGACCGAGCAGCGTCGACGATGCCGCCTGGATGGCCGAGCTCCGTGCGGTGGTCATGCGGCCCGATCTCGAGCGCCTGGGGCGCTACGACCCGGAGCGCGTGCGGCGGAGATTCCTCGACGCGTTCACCCCGGCGCACACCCGCGTCATCCAGCACGCGGGCGTCGACGTCGGCCTGGTCGCGACGCGGCCTGAGGCGGAGGACGATGGCTGACTCTGACGGGATCGAGCCGCACCGCACCGGTGAGGTCCGCAGGGAGACCGTGGCGCTGCGACGGCTCTGCATGTCCGACGCCGCGGCGGTGCATGAGGCGTTCGCCTCGGCCGGCGACCAGGCCCGCCCGGGGGAGGTGACCACTGCGGAGGGAGCCGAGCGGTACGTCGCGCGCCCTCTCGAGGCGGGCTCGTCGCACGAGGCCTGGGCGATCGTCGAGGCCGACGAGCTGATCGGGCTCATCGGCGTCACGGTCGACGAGGAGAACCGCAGCGGCTGGTTCTGGTACTGGATGACGCACCGCGCGCGAGGACGCGGCCTCACCCGCCGTGCGGCCTCGACCGTCGCGGAATGGGCGCTCACCGAGCGCGGCAAGTTCCTCATCGACGGGCAGCGCATCGACGTCGAGACCTACGGCCGGCTGCGGGCGGATCCGGCACCCGAGTTCGACACCCTGCCCCTGCTCATCGGTCTGTGAGCGCACCAGGCGGGGTGGGCGACCGTGCGATGTCGGCGGCGAGCACGGCCGGCCACCGTCGCACCTCCTCGGGCATCGAGGCGACCTGCAGTGCGGCGTTCGGCATGAGCGAGACCAGCGCCTCGGCGGTCGAGACCGGGTGGCCCGGGTCGCCGATCCAGGCGAGCACCGTGGTCGGCTGGGCCAGACCCGCGATCTGCTCCGGCGCCGGGAGGTCGCTGAGCGCCGCCCCGCGATAGACGGCGGGCAGGAGATCCGCCGCGACATGAGGCACCGTGTCGGGGTGGCCTGGTGCCGCCGGCGGACGCGGGGCCGCGGCGTCGGCCGCGAGCAAGCGCTCGACGCCGTGCGCCTCGAGGAACGTGGCGGCCCTGCGGTACTCCTCGGCCCGCGCCGCCCTCGTCCCCCAGACGGTCGGCGGGAGCAGGAGGGTGAACCCGCTGAAGCGGTCGGGCTCCCGTACCGCCGCGTGGAGCAGCGTGCCCGCCCCCATGGAGGGGCCCACGCCGTGCACCTGCTCGCCGGGGAACCACACCTCGAGCAGGTGCAGCAGGTCCTCGGCGAGGGTGGGCCACAGATAGTCCTCCGGGACCGGACGGCCGGTGGAGTGTCCGTGCCCGCGCGCGTCGTAGCGCAGCAGTCGCGTGTCGGAGAGTCCGCGGCCGAGATCGAGATCCAGCAGCCGATCGCGGGATCGGCTCGAGGTGAGCCCGTGCAGCTGGACCACAGGCGGGCCGGACTCGTAGCTGAACGCCCAGGCGATCTGCGCTCCGGGGACCTCGATCCTGTGCATCTGATCGCCGCCTCTGTATCTGCGCTGGTCGCGCCTATAGTAGCGCCATGCGGCTCACGCACGTCTCCCACTTGCGGCTGCCGTTCGGGCCTCTGCTCGGGATCGATCTCGAGGCGTCGGCGCCCGGACGGTCTCTGCCGATCTCCTTCGACCAGGCGCGGCACGTGCAGCTCGGGGACCGGCCCGGGTCCTGGATGGCTCTCGCCTTCCGGCTGCCCGGCCCCCTCGAACATGACGAGCTCGCCGCCGCGTGGACGGCGGTGGTGCGGACCCACGGCACCCTGCGCACCGTCTTCGTGGACCATGGAGACTTGCCCCCATCGCTGCACCAGGTCACGTACGGTCCCGGGACCTGGGTCGAGCACGAGGTCGCGCCCGGGCAGTCGATGAGCTCCGCGCTGCAGGACGTCCTGGACGCGCACTGCCGACCGCTCTCGCGACCCTCGCACCGGCTGTGCATGATCGAAACGTCCGACGGGCCCACGCTCGTGGTCGCCGCCGACCACTCTCACGTGGACATGTGGTCGATGCTGGTCATCGTCCGAGACCTGCTGGCCGCCCTCGACAGGATCCAGCGGGGCGAGGTCCCCGCACCGGCGCACGTGCCTGCCTTCGTCGAGCACACGCAGGCTCTCCAGGACCTTCCCCCGGCGCCGGAGGAAGTTCAGCGGCGCTGGCAGGAGGTCATCGACGCGGGCGGCGGTGCGATGCCCCGTTTCCCGCTGCCGCTGGGAGCTCCGCTGGCCCATGCCGAGCGGGTCGTCGTCCGGGACGTGCTCGACGCCGACGCTCTGGCGGCCTATTCCGAGAGGGCGCGGCAGGAGGGGGTCTCGACCCTCGCCCTGACGATCTCCGCGATGACGAGCACCACCCGGGACCTGGCCGGCACGGCGCTGCGAGCCGTGTTCCCGGTGCACAGCCGCTACGAGCAGCGCTGGCACGACTCCGTCGGCTGGTTCATCACGAACTCGGTGCTGGAGTCCGGCGATCCCGACCCGTCGGCCTGCGCCGCCGCGCTCAAGGAGTCGCTGCGGCTCGGCTCCCATCCGCTCGCCGAGCTCATGACGCCATGGGGCGGCATGCCCGAGGCGCCGGGGATGCTGGCCGTGTCGTGGCTGGACATGCGTCGCCTGCCGGTGACGATCGACAACCACGGCCTGGAAGCCCAGTACATCAGCGCCGGCATCCGCACCGACGGGGTGATGCTGTGGTTCGTCACCGACACCTCCGGCATCCACCTGCGGTGCCGGTACCCGGACACCCCGGAGGCACGGCAGAGCGTGGGCGCCTGGCTGGACGATCTCGTCGCCCGCATGCGTCGATCGAGTGCCGGAGGAGGCTGATCCTCCTCGCGGCCGACGCCGTCCCGGAGCGCTCACGCGAGCCGGCCGATCTCTCTGAATCCGTGACAGCGCGGCGGCGCACTGCGAGGCGGAGGCGATGAGCGCGCATCCCGCCTTCCCGACCCATGTCTTCGACGCCTTCGGCGCAGAGCCTCTTCCATGCCGGTGTTCCTCTCGAAGCTGCACGCCGAGCACCCGCCGCGCTGGGTGACCTTCACGGGGCAGGACCTGCAGTCGGTCACCGGCCTCGAGTCCGAGGAGTACATGGACGATGCCGCCCACCACGAGGTCTGGGCGGCGGGCACCTTCGCGGAGCGGTTCCCCTTCGTCGCGGAGTTCCTCCGCACCGCGCGCGCCGGGCAGACCGCTCTGTTCACCGAAGCCTCCGGGGAGTTCACGATCGAGGACGACTGAGCGGCGCGGCTGTTCGTCATCCCCGTCAGCCGGGCGACGGCGGTACGGCCCGAGCAGAGCGTCCAGCTCCGGGGCGGTCGTGCTCCTCCTTCAACCACGCGAGGATCTCGCCCGCCTTCACGTCGGCGCCGTCGAGTCCTCGCTCCCGCCTCGAGGTCGTCGGAGACGCGGACGCGCTCCACGACCCGCGCCTCGTCACCGTCCCGCTCCGCGAGGAGCACCTGACGGCGCTGCGCGCCAGCCTGCGCCGGCACGTGCTGCTGCAGGCCGTGCTGCTGCCCCTGTGCTACGAGGCCGGGATCCGCGAGGACTGGGACGAGCAGGCCGCCGCCGCGCTCCTGGGCCCGATCCTGCTGAGCAGTCCGGAGGAGATCGACGCGACGATGCGGGGCCTCCACGTCGACCGACGCAGCCTCGTCGCGCACCGGGCGCGCATCCCGCACCTGCCCGAGCACGTCGCCCTCACCCTGGCAGAGCCCGGGCGCCTCCGCTTCGCAGTCGAGCCGACCGAGGACCCGCTGGTCTGGAGCGTCTCCGAGCAGTTCGTGGACCGTTCCGCATTCGACGCGCACCAGGCGCGCGTCCGCTCGAGCGCCTGGTTCGCGGCCACCTCGGTGATCGCACGCGACTACGTCGTCACGGTGGCCGGGGGCGCGGACGATCCGACCCCGGCGGATGACTCCTCGCCCGGTCGAGTCCGGAGGGTCGCGGGGACGAGGACGCCGAGATCCCCTCCTTCACGCCCACCATCGGGTAGCTCCAGACTGGCCCTTCGAGGTGGACACGTCCGTGCAGGTCGAGGCGACTATCACCGGGCCAGCGGCGGAGCGTGCGGTGGAACGATTCCTCGCACCCCTCACGCAGGTCCTGGACGACTCCGTCCCGGACGGCGTCCGCGTCCACTTCTGGGGCGGGTTCTCCGCCGAGACCGCGCCGCGGGTCGACGGGGACGGGTGGGTGATCGTCCTGGACTCCGCGGGGGAGGACGGGTTCGACTCGCTCCTGGACGCGACCGAGGACCTCGCTGAGGCGCTCCGGTCGACGCCCGGTCCGGTGCGACTCACCTGGCGCGAGCTGCCGGCGACCCTTGCGACGGGCGCCGACCCGGACGACCACCGAGGGTGAGCCGGAGATCCGGCCGGGCCCACGCACCCCGCGATCGGCTCGCACGCTGGGACGGTGTCGCCATGCCGCGAGGCCGCGTAGGGTCGAGGACCCCGACACCCGAGGAGGGTGAGAATGCTGAACTGGTTGCGGAAGCTGCGAAGGGCCCAGGGAGACGCCCGGGCCGTCAAGCAGGGCCCCGAGGCCGTGGGCAAGCGCGCCGGACGCCGCGCGATCAACAAGGCCGCCAAGCGCGCGCTGCGCTGAGCGACGCCCGGGAGCCCCGGACGCGCTGAGCATCCTCGGCGCTTCGGGCGCCCGACGTGATCGTCGGGCGCCGGCCCTCAGCGCGGCTGCGGCGTCAGCGTGCGGGTGTACTGCACCTCGCCGGTCGCATCGATCAGCTCGACGGTGAACTCCTCTCCGTCGGGCGCGATCTCCACCCGGCCGAAGAACTGGCCCTTCCCGTCGCGCGGGGAGCCCATCGCGGGGCCGGCCTTCTGGAAGTCGACCTCGGGGCCGAAGGTGCTGTCCATCTCGTTGGGGCCGAAGGAGCCGGCGTTGATCGGCCCGGCCACGAACTCCCAGAACGGGTCGAAGTCGGTGAACGCGGCCCGCTCGGGGGAGTAGTGGTGCGCGGCGCAGTAGTGGACGTCGCCGGTGAGGAAGACGACGTTGCGGGTGCGCTGGGACTTGATCCCCGATAGCAGGCGCGCGAGCTCCAGCTCACGGCCCAGGGGCGCGCCGTCCTCGGCGTTGGCGATCGACTCCTGGCCCTCGCCGTCGGGCACCACGATCCCCAGCGGCAGGTCCGCGAGGATCACCTTCCAGGTCGCCTGCGAGCGACGCAGACCCTTCAGCAGCCACTGCAGCTGCTCCTCGCCGAGCATCGACGTGGCGCGCTGCTCCCGCCCGTCGGTGTTCTCGCCCTTGTGCGTGCGCATGTCGAGCACGAACACGTCCAGCGCCGGACCGCGGGAGATCTTCCGGTAGATCCGCTCCGGCTCGAAGCCGGTGCCGGGCTTCAGCGAGCGGACGTCGGCGATGGGCTGGTACTCCTGCCAGGCGCGTCGGCCGCGGGCGGCCAGGGTGTCCACATCGACGACGCTGTAGCGGTCGTCTTCCAGCACCTCGCCGGGCCACCAGTTGTTGGTGGTCTCGTGGTCGTCCCAGGTGGCGATGACCGGGACCTCGGCGTACAGCGCGCGGACGTTCTCGTCCCTCAGGTTGTAGCTGTGGCGGCCGCGGAACTCCCGCAGGGTCTCGGCCACCTTCGCGACCTCGTCGGTGACCAGGTTGCGCCAGATCGTGCCGTCGGGCTCCTCGATGCTCTCCTCGATCGGGCCGTCGGCGTAGATCGTGTCCCCGGCGTGGAGGAAGAAGTCGGGCTCCACGGCGCGCATCGTCTCGTAGCCGAACATGCCGCCGACGTCGGGGTTGATGCCGTAGCCCTGGCCGGCGGTGTCGGCCGTCCAGACGAAGGACTGCGCCCCGTCGGAGCGGTGCCCGGGTGCGGTCCCGAAGCGGCCGACGCCGACCTCGCCGCGTTTCCCGTTCTCGTCCTCGAAGAACAGCTCGACCTCGTACTGCGTGTCGGAGGGGAGGTCCGTCGCGCTGATCCGGGCGGTGAAGTCGGTCCGCTCGGTAGCCCAGGGGCCGCGCAGCACGATCGGCTCGCCGTCCCGGCCGCGGCCCTTCCCGCGGCCCCTCGAGGAGGAGGTGAGGCGGCGGCCCTCACGGTCCAGTGCGTGCAGGACCGCGTGGAGCCGGCCCTCGCCCGAGGCGCGGGACCAGAGCACGGCGGAGTCCATGGTGACGTCGCCGGTCTGCAGGCCGGAGGGCAGGGTCAGGCGAGCGGCGGCGGGGCGGGAGGGCGCGGGACGGGCGGAGGCGGCGGACGGGGTGACGGCGGGGACCGCGGCGGCGAGGGAGGCCGCGGCGGCGCCCTTGAGGAGGGTGCGACGGGCAGGGGAGCGGAAGCTGTCCATGCCGGCAGTGAACTCCGCCAGGGTGACGAGACCGTGGCCCGAGGATGAACTCCGGGCGAGCCCGGCGGTCACCGCCGGGCACTGTCGTCGTCCCCGCAGCACGCGACTACCGTGGGGCCATGAGCACAGCGAAGCCGCAGCGACCCGACCACATCGAGGTGCGCGGAGCGCGCGTGCACAACCTCCGCGGCCTCGACGTCGACATCCCGCTGGACCGCCTGGTCGCGATCGCCGGCGTCTCCGGCTCCGGCAAGTCCTCCCTCGCCATGGGCGTGGTCTACGCCGAGGGCTCCCGCCGCTACGTCGAGGCGCTGTCGACCTACACCCGCCGTCGCATGGCGCAGGCCCCGCGCGCGGACGTCGACGAGGTCGTGCACGTCCCCGCCGCGCTCGCGCTGCGCCAGCGGCCTGGGGTGCCGAGCGTCCGCTCCACCTTCGGCACCTCCACCGAGCTGCTGAACGTGCTGCGACTGATGTACTCGCGCCTGGCCTCCCACCTCTGCCCGAACGGGCACCGCGTCCCGCCCTCGCTGCTGGTCGCCGCCGAGGAGCCCTATCCCTGCCCGGAGTGCGGAGCGGACGTGGACCCGCCCGGCGCCGAGGCGCTCGCCTTCAACTCCGAGGGCGCCTGTCCCGCCTGCGAGGGCACCGGGATCGTGCGCGAGGTCGACGACGACACTCTGGTCCCGGATCCCTCGAAGACCCTCGACGAGGGCGCCGTGAAGCCCTGGAACATGTTCGGATGGAAGGTGCAGCCGGACATCGCCCGCGAGTTCGGGGTGCGCACCGACGTGCCCTGGCGGGACCTCGAGGACTGGGAGAAGGACATCGTCCTGGACGGCCCCGAGGAGAAGAAGGAGATCACGGTCCGCTCGAAGAAGGGCGCCCACGACCTCGACTTCACCTTCCGCAACGCCCGCCTCACCGTCACCGAGGAGCTGCGCCGCGCCCACGACGAGAAGCGCCTCGCCCGCGTCTCCCGCTTCCTGGTCGAGCGCACCTGCCCCGCCTGCGACGGCACGCGGCTCTCGCCCGCCGCCCGACGGCCCGAGATCGCGGGACTCGACCTGGCCGTCGCCTCTGCGATGACGCTCGACGAGCTCCTGGACTGGGCGCCGAGGATCATCGAGCCCCTCCCCTCCGAGATGCATCCGATGGCGCGCGGGCTGGTGGACCAGTTCCTGCAGATGGCGGAGCGGCTCGTCCACCTCGGCCTCGGCTATCTCTCCCTGGACCGGGCCGGCTCCACCCTCTCGACAGGGGAGCGCCAGCGCGCCCAGCTCGCCCGCGCCGTCCGCAACCGCACCACCGGCGTGCTCTACGTGCTCGACGAGCCCAGCATCGGCATGCACCCCTCGAACATCGACGGGCTCGTCGAGCTGATCGGCGACCTGCTCGCCGACGGGAACTCCGTGCTCGTCGTCGACCACGACGTGCAGCTGCTGCGCGAGGCCGACGAGATCCTCGAGATCGGCCCCGGCGCGGGCGGCGACGGCGGCACCGTCATCGCCCAGGGCAGCGTCGAGGAGATCACTGCCGACGCCGCCTCCCGGCTCGGCCCGTTCCTCGACGGCCGCGAGGAGATCGTCGTGCGCGAGCGCGCCGCCGAGCAGGACGTCTTCGCGCACGGCGCGATCCGCCTGGAGAGCGCGCCGCTGCACACCGTGAGGGAGCTCGACGTCCGCGTTCCCCGAGGCCGGCTCACCGCCGTCACCGGTGTCTCCGGCTCGGGCAAGACCACCCTGGTGCTCGAGACTCTCGTTCCCGCGCTGCGTGCGAGCAGCGAGGGTCGCGACCTGCCCGCTCATGTCCGTGCGCTCGAGGCCGACGGGGTCCGGCACGTCCACCGCATCGACGCGACCCCGATCGGCGTGAACGTCCGCTCGACCGTGGCCACCTACTCGGGTGTGCTGGACCCCCTGCGCCGCGAGTTCGCCCGCACCCCGGCCGCGCAGGAGCGCGGTCTGACCATGGGCGACTTCTCCTACAACACCGGCTCCCTGCGCTGTCCCCGCTGCGAGGGCACGGGCCGCGTCGAGCTCGACGTGCAGTTCCTGCCCGACGTCGACATCGACTGCCCCGACTGCGAGGGGAGCCGCTACGCCCCTGAGGCCTCGGAGATCCGGCGAGGGGACGTGACCCTGCCCGGCCTGCTCTCCGCCACCGTCGCCGAGGCGATCGAGCTCGTCGGCGACGTCCGCGCCGTCCGCCGCACCCTCGAGACCCTGGTCGATCTCGGGCTCGGCTATCTCACCCTGGGCGAGGACACCCCGGCCCTCTCGGGCGGCGAGGCGCAGCGGCTCAAGCTCGCCGGGCAGATGGGCCGCACCCAGCGCGACGCCGTGTTCGTCTTCGACGAGCCGAGCGTCGGCCTGCACCCGCTGGACGTGCGCACCCTCGTGCACGTCCTGGACCGGCTCGTCGACAACGGCGCGACCGTCGTGGTCATCGAGCACGACCTCGACCTGATCGCCAACGCCGACTGGGTGATCGACATGGGACCGGGCGGCGGGGCCGCGGGCGGCCGCCTCGTCGCCCACGGCACCCCCGAGCAGATCGCGGCCGACGAGAACAGCCTCACGGGCACCCATCTGCGCCGCCACCTGGGCGGATGACGGCGACGGGCACTCGGCCTGTGGAGAGCAAAGACGAGCCCCAGCACCCCAGAACTTCCACGGCACGCGAGCGGCGCTGCGGCCGGTGGACCTGATCACCGCAGGCCACCGCTCGAACTACCGCGACGACGTGGTCATGAACCACGCCTACTTCACCGCCCGCCGCGACGGCGGGGACCGGCCGCCGAGATCATCAACTAACGAGGGCGCGGACACCCCCACGGCTAGGCTGGCCGAGGCCGCGCGCAGAGGCGTGGCACCCCGGCACGAGGAGACCCCATGGCCCTGCACGAGATCACCCTCCCCTCCGCGAACGGTCGCGACGAGATCCAGGCCTGGCTGCACGTGCCCGCCGCAGAGCCCCGTGGCATCGTGCAGATCGTCCACGGGCTCGGCGAGCACTCCCGCCGCTACCTGCATGTGATCAGCGCCCTCGTCGACGACGGCTTCGCCGTCCTCGCGGGCGACCATGCAGGACACGGCGCGACCGCGATGCGCTCGGGCATCTGGGCGGACGCCGGGGACGACGCGGCGCGCGTCGTCGTCGAGGACGAGCTCGCGCTCCAGGCTCGTGCCCGCGATATCCTGCCCGGCCTGCCGCACGTCCTCTACGGCCACAGCTGGGGCTCGATGATCGCGCGAGTCGCCGCGACCGCACCGCAGGCGCAGCTCGCCGGACTGGTTCTCGGCGGGATCGCGGCCCAGATGCGAGGGATCGAGGCGAGCATCGACCGCGAGGCGCTCGCCGCCCTCGCCACCGGCGCGCAGCGGGCCGACCCCGCCCCCGAGGAGCTCGTCGGCCAGCTCTTCGACGGCTTCCTCGACCGCTTCGGCGAGAGCGCTGGGCCCACTGCCTGGGTCGCGCTCGACGAGGACGTCGTCGCCGACCACGGCCGCGACCCCCTCAACAACTTCGGCGCCCCGATGAGCGCCCGCTTCCTCCAGGGCTTCGTGGACATCTACGACCGGGCGAATTCCGAGGCGTTCTACTCCGACCTGCCTGCGGGACTGCCCGTACTGATCCTCGCCGGCGACCAGGACCCGGTGGCGAACTACGGCGAGGGTGCGCTCCACGTCGCCAACCGTCTGCACGAGGCCGGCCGCACCGACGTGCGCACCCGCGTCTACCCGGGCGTGCGCCACGAGGTCCACAACGAGCCCACCACCCGCGACGACGTCGTTCAGGAGATCCTCGCCTTCGCCGATCGCGTGACGGAGGCCTGAGGGGCTGGGCCGACGGACGGCGAGCGCGCCGAGCTACCGCCGTGCCGCCAGGTAGACCCGGATCGCCTCCAGCAGCTCGGCGAGATCCCGCTTCGACATCGCGAAGCCGTCGATCCTGCAGCGCTGCGCCGCCCCCGCGAGCCGCCGGTGCGCGCCGACGTCCCGGGGCGATGCCACGATGAGCGCATGGAACCCGACGACGTGCAATTCTTCCTCGCGCTCGAGGAGCAGGTGTGGCAGGCGCAGGTCACGGGGGAGGCCGCGGCCGAGCGGGAGCTGCTGCCGGGTGACTTCCTCGGCGTGGACACCGGCGGGTTCAACGACCTCGAGCGCCATCTCGACCAGCTGGCCGACGGCCCGATCACCGAGTCCTACGCGCTGTCCGAGGCACCGCTGCTGCGGGTGGGGGAGGACGCCGTGCTGCTGAGCTACCGCGCCGATGCCCGCGCCCCGGGCGAGCAGGCTGCGGAGACGTTCTTCATCACCTCGCTCTGGCAGCGTCGCGGGGATCGGTGGTGGAACACCTTCAGCCAGGACACCCCCGGCGCCCGCTGAGCTCGCTCAGCCCGTCGGCCCTGCTCCTCACGCACGTCCGTGCCGTGCTCCGTCCGCGCCGTGCTCCGGGAAGTCCCGGAAGTCTTCCGTGTGGGCCGGGGCTGCTTCTCTGTCTGACCGATGTTACGACTGGCCCTTCCTCGTGCCGTTGTCGCCGTCGCCGGCGGTGGTGTCGTCGGGGTCGGTGGGGGCGGCGTTCGCCTCGCCGGTGCCGTCGCCCGCGTTCTCCGGCTCCCAGCCGTCGGCCCAGGTGTCGGTCTCGAAGTCGTACCCCACGGGCCTGCCGTCCTCATCAGTACGGCGGTACCAGTCGGTGTAGTCCGCATGTGTGGACTCGACGTCCGCTCCGGCGCCGGTCCCGGGCGCGGAGGGGACCACCTGGAGCTCGAAGTCGTCGTCGTACTTGTCCACGCCCGTCACGATGGCGTTGCGCAGGGCGGTGTCCGCGTACTTCTCGCGCAGCGTGCGCGGATCGGTGCTCAGCTCCCGTAGCCAGGCGATGATCAGCAGCAGCACGATGATCGCGAAGGGCACCGCGGTGATGATCACCAGCGACTGCAGGCCCTGCAGCGCGGACTCGTCGCCCAGCAGCAGCATCACCAGGGCGATGCCGCCCATCACCATGCCCCAGAACACCACCAGCAGCTTGGGCGGGTTCTGACTGCCCCGCGTGGTGAGGATGCCCATCACCACCGAGGCCGAGTCCGCGGCGGTGATGAAGAAGATCGCCAGGATCGCCATGATCAGCACGGGCAGGACGTCTGCGAACGGCAGGTTCTCCACCATGTCGAAGAGCACCTGGGCCGGGTTGACCGTGTCGATCTCCCCGAGCTTCCCGTCGCGGTACATGGAGATGGCGGTGCCGCCCATCACGCCGTAGGCCACGAAGAGCAGGGCGGAGGGGATGAAGATGACGCCCAGGATGAACTGCCGGATCGTGCGCCCGCGGGAGATGCGAGCGATGAAGATGCCGACGAAGGGCGACCAGGAGATCCACCAGGCCCAGTAGTAGACGGTCCAGGCGGACTGGAAGTCGAGCGTGTCCTGGCCCCAGGAGGCCGAGCGGCCCATCATCTCCATCATCGAGTTGAAGTACTCCATGACCCCGGAGGGCACCAGGTTCAGCAGCAGCAGCGTGGGGCCGAGCAGGAAGATCAGCCCGGCGAAGCCGATCGTCAGCACGATGTTGGTGTTGGAGAGGTAGCGGATGCCGCGGGAGACACCCGAGACCGCCGAGATCACGAAGCCGATCGAGAGCACGGCGATGATCAGCACCAGCACCGTGTTGGTCAGCTCGGAGAGGCCGGAGACGATGACGACGCCCTCGCCGATCTGCAGGGCGGCGATGCCCAGGGCGGCGGCGGTGCCGAACAGGGTGGCGATGATCGCGAAGATGTCCACCAGCTGGCCGGCCCAGCCCTCGGAGCGCTTCTTCCCGAAGAAGCGCTCGAACACGGAGGACATCAGCAGGGTGCGGCCGCGTCGGTATGCGGAGTAGGCGACCGCGCCGCCCACCAGCGCGTAGATCGCCCAGGCGTGGAAGCCCCAGTGGAAGTAGGTCTGCGCCAGGGCCCGGTGCATGGCTCCGGTGGACTCCGGCTCATTCGTCAGCGGCGGCGGGGACAGGAAGTAGGTCAGCGGCTCCGAGGGGCCCCAGAACATCACGCCGATGCCGAGCCCGGCGGCGAACAGCATCGCCACCCAGCTGAAGGTCGAGAACTCGGGACGCTCATCGTCCTTGCCCAGCGGAATCTTGCCGTAGCGGGTGAAGGCCAGGACCAGCATGGTCACCAGCACGATGGTGGCGACGGCGTTGAACAGCCACCCCAGGTGCTCCATCACCCAGCCGTAGGCCGCGTTCGCGACCACGCTGACGCTGTCCGTGGCGACGATGCCCCAGATCACGAATCCGACGGCGAGGACCCCGGCCACGGCGAGGACGAACTTGTCGATGCTGTAGCGGCGGCGCTGCTCGTCGATGGCGATGCCGGGCACGAGGGCGGGGTGGATGTTGTGGGGGTACTTGGGGCGTGCGTAGTCGAAGGTCGCCAGCTTGTCCGAGCGGCGGGCGGCTCGACGTCGCGGCGCGGAGCGCTGGGTCTGCTCCGTTCTCTGGTGGGGGTCGTCCTCGGTGTTCACAAGGTCTCCGTTCGTGGGGAGTGGGGGAAGCGAATCGTGGTGCGGGTGCTGCAACGCCGGGCAGGACCGATGGACGGCCCTGCCCGGCGCGGTCTCGGGGCACGGTCTCGCGGAGGGGGCACGGCCTCGCGGAGTGCGCGGATCAGGCCCCGTGGGGGCGGATCAGGCCTGCTGCTCGCGGATCAGGTCCGCGGCGCGCTCGCCGATCAGCATCGTAGTGATGTTGGGATTCACCGCGACCAGCTGCGGCATGACCGAGCCGTCCACGACCCGCAGGCCCTTCACACCCTTGACCCGCAGCTGCGGGTCCAGCGGCGACATCTCGTCGTCGGCCGCGCCCATCCGCACCGTCCCGGCCGGGTGGTAGACGGTGTTGTGCGTCTTCGCGACGTAGTCGGCGATCTCCTCGTCGCTCTGCACGTCCTCGCCCGGGAACAGCTCCCGGCCGCGGTAGGCGTCCATCCCGGACTGGGAGACGATCTCGCGGGCCTTGCGGATGCCCGCGACGGCCACGCGCATGTCGTGGCCCTCCTCGTCGGTGAAGTAGCGCGGATCGACCTTCGGCTTGTCGCGGTAGTCGATCGAGCGCAGGCGCACCGTGCCGCGGGAGCGGGCGTGGGTGACGTTCGGAGTCAGGGCGAAGGACTCCGGGGAGGTGGGGTAGCCCTGGCGGCGGGTGTGCATGTCGAAGGGCACCGAGCCGTAGTGCATCATCAGGTCCGGCAGGTCCAGGCCCTCCTCGGTGGGGGTGAAGATCCCGATCTCCCACCACTGGGTGGACTCGCGCGTCATCTTCTGCGTCGACTCCCAGGAGATGACCGCCTCGGGGTGGTCCTGCAGGTTCGAGCCGACGCCGGGGGAGTCCACGCGCAACTCGATGCCCACCTCACGCAGGTGATCGGCGGGGCCGATCCCCGAGAGCATCAGCAGCTTCGGCGAGTCGATCGCGCCGGCGGAGAGGATGACCTCCTTGCGGGCGTGCATGATCGAGGAGCGGTCGAAGGCGTTGTCGATGTACTCCACGCCCGTGGCCCGCTGGTCCTCGTCGAAGAGGACCTGCATGACCTGGTGCCCGGTGAGGACGTGCAGGTTCTCCCGGTCCCGGATCGGGTGGAGGTAGGAGACGGAGGAGGAGGCGCGGGTGCCGTCGGCCTGGCGGTTGACCTGGAACCAGTTCGCGCCGTTGACGACGGTGGAGAAGTCGTTGAAGCGGGCGCGGGGGATCCCGGCCTGCTCGCACGCGTCGAGCAGGGCGATGCCGAGCTTGTCGTCGGCCGGGGCGTCCATCAGCTCGACGGGGCCCTCGCTGCCGTGGCCGGCGCCCTCGCGGTCGCGGTTGTTCTCCAGCCGCTCGATCAGCGGGAGCATGTCCTTGAAGCCCCAGCCCTCGGCGCCGAGGCGCTCCCACAGGTCCATGTCCTCCGCCGGCGGGTGGAAGGCGATGCAGGAGTTGTGGGAGGAGCATCCGCCCAGCACCTTCGCCCGGGCGTGGCGCATGAAGGAGTTGCCGTTCTCCTGCGGCTCGATCGGGTAGTCCCAGTCCAGCCCCGACTCCAGCAGCTCGGGCCAGCGCTTCAGCTGCAGCACCTCCTCGTGGTCGAGGTCGTGCGGGCCGGCCTCGAGCAGAGCCACCTCGAGGCTCGGGTCCTCGCTCAGGCGGGCGGCGACGACGGCTCCGGCGGAGCCGCCGCCGACCACGATGTAGTCGTACTCGGCGATGGGGTTCTCGGACGTGAGGTCCTTGCTGGTCATCTCTCCTGCTTCCTGATGAAGGGGACGGTGGGGACGTGCGAGGGGCGCACGCTCCCGCGTACCGGACCGGGGCGCGCGGGAGCGAACACGCGCGCGGTCATCCCTTGCGGGGGAACCAGCCGGAGACGGCCGGCTCGGTGTTCTGGTAGATGTGCTTGGCCTCGGTGTACTCCTCGAGACCCGTGGCGCCGAGCTCGCGCCCGAACCCGGACATCTTGAAGCCGCCCCACTCCGCCTGCGGCAGGTAGGGGTGGTAGTCGTTGATCCAGATCGTGCCGTGGCGCAGCGCGCGCGAGACCCGGTTCGCGGTGCCCGCGTCGGAGGTCCACACCGCGCCGGCCAGGCCGTACTCGGTGTGGTTGGCGATCTCGATCGCCTCCTGCTCGGTGGAGAAGGTCTCCACCGTGATCACCGGGCCGAAGCCCTCCTCGATCACGGCAGGGTTGTCCCGGGTGCAGCGGTCCAGCACCGTCGGGGCGTAGAAGAAGCCCTTCTCGTGCTCGGGGCCGCCCCAGTGGCCGCCGGTGCGCAGCCGCGCCCCGGCCTCGACGCCGCGCTTCACGTAGTCGGTGACCTTCTCGCGGTGGGCCTTCGAGATCAGCGGACCGGTCTCCGCGCTCTCGTCGAAGGGGCCGCCCATGACGATGCCCTCGGCGCGGGCGACGAGGTCGTCGACGAACCGCTCGGCGATGGACTCGTGGATGATCAGACGCGTGCCCGCCGAGCACACCAGGCCCGAGTCGAGGAAACCGGCGTTCAGCGCGTTGTCGAGCGCCGCCTCGTAGTCCGCGTCGGCGAAGACGACGTTGGGGTTCTTCCCGCCGAGCTCGAGCGCGACCTTCTTGATGCCCTTCGCAGCGGACTCGGCGATCTTCCGCCCGGTGACCAGGCCGCCCGTGAAGGAGACCAGGTCGATCTCCGGGTGGGAGGACAGCGGGGCGCCGACGGTGCCGCCGTCGCCGAGCACCAGGTTCGCCACGCCCTTGGGGAGCCCGAGCTCGTCGAGCACCTCCATCATCAGCATCGTGGTGTGCGGGGTGAGCTCGGCGGGCTTGATCACGAAGGCGTTGCCGGCCGCGAGGGCGGGCGCGATCTTCCACGCGGCCTGCAGCAGCGGGAAGTTCCACGGCGTGATCATGCCGCACACGCCGACGGGCTCGCGGACCACGCGGGAGATCACCGAGGCATCCCCCGCGTCGACCAGACGGCCCGGGTCCTGGTCGGCGATCTTCCCGAAGTAGCGGAAGCAGGAGGCGATGTCGTCCATGTCGCCCTCGGCCTCGACCAGACGCTTGCCGGTGTCCTGCGCCTCGGCGCGGGCGAACTCGTCCTTCCGCTCGGCCAGGCGGCCCGCGACGCGCAGCAGGAAGTCGCCGCGCCGGGCGGCCGGGGTGCCGGACCACTCGCCGCGCTCGAAGGCGGCGCGGGCGGCGAGGATCGCGCGCTCGACGTCCTCGGCGTCGGCCTCGGAGACCACGCCCACCTCGGTGCCGTCGGCCGGACAGGTGATCGAGCGGGTCTCACCGGTGGAGGACGGCACCCAGGCGCCGTCGATGAACAGGGTCGCGGGGCTCTCAGTCATGGTTCTCCTTCGTCGTCCGCGCGGTGGCGGGGTCGGTGGGCTGGTCGGGCTGGGTCGCATCGGACCGGTGGTCCTCCCCCTGGGCGCCCTCGGGCTCGGCGTCGACGTGGTCGGCGTCGTCCCAGGTGTCCGGGGCGGTGACAGGGATCGTGCCGGTGGCGGTGCCGATCTCGTCGCTCATCGTCAGGTACATGATGTGAGCGTCGTAGGCGTCCAGGACGTCGCTGATGACCTGCTCCTTCGTGTACCCCATGATGTCGCGTCCGCGGGAGCCGGTGCGCGAGAAGATCTCGATGCGGTAGTAGACGTCCCGCACGGTGGAGAGGTTCGCGGCGAAGCTCGGCACCGAGTACGCGACCGGGTAGGCCTGATACTTGAAGTCCTCGGCATGCGGGAACGAGACGACCAGGTCGATGTACGGCACGCCGTAGTCGGGATGTTCGCCGCGATGGCAGGAGACGTCCGCGCCGAGGGCGCGCAGCTCCGAGGCGACCTCCTCGACGGCGGGGGTCGCGACCTCCGCCACGAAGGCGCGGGCCCTGCCCTCGTCGGCGTAGGACATGCGGCCCCGCAGGCGCTGCTGCCACGGGACGCGGTCGTGGGACTCGCCGCCGCGCACCCGGGAGGTGAGCACGCCGGGCAGGGCCGCGGTGCGGGCGTCGAGGTCCATCTGCTCGGTGCGCAGCACCTTCCACAGGCTGAACATCACCAGGTACACCAGGATCGACAGCGGCAGGCCCACCACCACGGTCGCGGCCTGGAGGGTGTACACCCCGTCGATGAAGAGCATCACGAGGGTGAGCGCGCCGGTGATCACGGCCCATACGATCCGCAGCCAGGGCGGGCCGTCGGAGTCCGTGCTGGAGGCCTTCGAGGTCATGTTCGCCATCACCAGCGAGCCGGAGTCCGCGGAGGTGACGTAGAAGAACAATCCCGTCACCACGGCGAGCGAGACGGTGAAGAGCGCACCCGGGTACTGCTCGAGCAGGTTGAAGAAGCCGGACTCGGGCTGGTTCACGGCGAGGTCGAGGAAGTCTCCGTCGCCTGCGAAGCTCAGCGCCGCGTTCCCGAAGATCGACACCCACAGCAGGATGAACGAGAAGGGGATCAGCAGCACGCCGACGACGAACTCGCGAAGGGTGCGGCCACGGGAGATGCGCGCCAGGAACAGGCTCACGAAGGGCGCCCAGGCGATCCACCACGCCCAGAAGAACAGGGTCCAGTCCGCCATCCACTGGTCGGAGGGGTAGTCGGCGGCGCCGTCGGTGTAGGCGAAGGTGTTCATCATCATCCCGGGGAAGCGGGAGAAGAAGTCGCCGATGTTCTGGACGAGGGCGTTGAGCAGCTGGTGGGTCTGCCCGGAGAAGAGCACCCAGAGCATCAGTGCGATCGCCAGCAGCACGTTGAGCTCGGAGAGGCGACGGATGCCCTTGTCGACGCCGGAGACGGTCGAGACGATCGTGATGCCGACCGCGAGCGCCATCAGAGCGATCTGCACCGCGATCGAGTTCGGGATCCCGAACAGGGCGGAGAGCCCGTAGTTCAGGAACACCACGCCGATGCCGAGGGAGACGGAGATCCCGAAGATCGTGCCGATCGTCGAGCCGATCTCGGCGACATGGCCGACGGCGCCGTGGATGCGCCGGCCGAAGATCGGTGCGAGCGCCGAGCGGATCGACAGCGGCAGGTGGTAGCGATAGGCGAACAGGCCGAAGGCCATGCCCATCAGCGCGTACATCGCCCAGCCGGGGATGCCGTAGTGGAAGATCGTCCAGATCGTCGCCATCCGGGCGGCCTCGTCGGAGCCGGGCGGCGCATCGGGCGGGGTGAGGATGTTGGTGGCCGGGCCCGAGATGCCGAAGAACATCAGGTCCACGCCGATGCCGGCGGCGAACAGCATCGCCGCCCAGGTGAAGAGGTTGTACTTCGGCACGGAGTGGTCCGGGCCCATCCGGGTGCGGCCCACGCGGGAGAGCGCCACGAGCAGCACGAAGACGACCACGATCGCGGCGGTCAGGACGTAGTACCAGCCGAAGTTCGTCGCGATCCAGCCCATCGACCCGAAGATCGCGGTCTCGGCGGCGCCGGGCCAGATCGCGGCGAACAGCACGAACGCCACGATGATCACGGAGGTGCCGACGAAGACCGGCAGGTTCACGCGGGAGTGCGCGGGCCGAGCACCTCCCTCCTTCTGTGCGCTGGGGGCGGGCGGGGCCTCGGCCATCACGATCCTCTCGGTCGACGCTCGGGACAGGACCGCTCGCGGCGCGGGCGATCCGACGGGGGAGTTCCGGCTCGGCGAGCGAGGACCGCTGCTCCTGCGCGGACGCTGTCCCTGACCGCCGACCGAGCATGACTCTAGGAACGGATTGTCGGATGCTCCAGTTCTCTGGACGATTCGTGAGGAACCAGTCAGGCAGCTGCGCGGGATTGCCGGGATCGACCGGGGATCGCCCTGACCTGCGCAGTGAGGCGGCAGATGGACTCCTTCGTCCTGCGATGTCCGTGCGCTCCCCGGCCCGCGCGCGCCGTCGGGCAGGCGAGGAGGGTGGCCGCGCTCACGTCCGGGAGCGCAGGGACGCGAGCATCGCGGGCAGGATCGCGACCGCGGCGCCGGCCAGGCACAGCACGCCGCCGAGCGCGGCGAGCGGCGGCGGCACCTCGCCGAGGACCGTCCAGGCGAGCACCACCGTGATCGCGGGGACGATCAGGGAGGAGGAGGTGAGCACCCCGGCCGGCGTGTGGGTGAGGGCGTAGCCCCACAGCAGGAAGGCGGCCGCGGTGGGCAGCACGCCCATGTACACCACCGCCGCGATCGCCGAGGCCGGGGCACGGCTCAGCTCCGCGACGAGCTGCGGGGCGAAGGGCAGGCAGGCCAGCATCCCCGCCGTCATCCCGACGACGGTCATCGAGGTCGAGTCGATGTGGGCCAGCAGCGGCTTCTGCCCAAGCACGCTGCCGGCGTAGAGCACGGCCGCGAGCAGCCCGAGCACGAGCCCCGGTCCCTCCACGTGCCCGGTCGAGGTGGCCAGGGTGATCAGCCCGATCCCGCACAGCGCGATCACGACGCCGACGAGCAGCCGCAGGGACAGTCCCTCGCCGAGCAGCACGCCGGAGGCGACGGCCACGATCAGCGGCGCGAGATTCACGAGCATCGCGGCGGTCGCGGGATCCAGGAACAGCTCCGAGGCGTTGAGCACCACCGAGTACACGCAGAACCAGGCCACGCCCCAGGCGAGCACCCCGGCCCACATCCTGCCGTTCCGCGGCGTCCGCACCCGCCCGGTCAGCACGAGCGGGAGCATCACCAGCACCGCGGTCACCATCCGCAGCAGCGTCATCGCGCCGGGGGAGAGGTGCGCACCGGAGAAGCGGATGACGATGAAGGAGGACGCCCACAGCAGCATCACCGCGGCGGCGGCGAGCCAGGGCAGCGCCGGGCGGGACGGTGCGGCGGGGGCGACGGGGGACGGCATGCCTCCATCGTGCTCCTCGGTCGGACGCGAGGGCGAAACGCCGGCGCGGGTCTCACGGCTCGGTCGGCCCGCCCGCAGGTCGGAAGGCCCTGTCGCCGGGCGGCGCGGGCGTCCCGCCTGCTGTCGGGCGGTGCGGTCCGCTCAGCCGGCGGCGGCCTCGAGCCGGGCGACGTCGAGCTTCGTCTGCGTCATCATCTCGCGCGTCACCGCCTCGGCGTGCGGGCCCTGCAGCAGCTCGTTCAGCCGCTGCGGGATCACCTGCCAGGACAGGCCGAAGCGGTCACGGCACCAGCCGCACTGCGACTCCGCGCCGCCGTCGGCGATCAGCGCCTCCCACAGCCGGTCGACCTCCTCCTGCGACTCGACGGTGAGCATGATCGAGACCGCCTCCGACAACGGGAAGGCGGGCCCGCCGTTCAGCCGCGTGTACGGCACCCCGCCGAGCACCAGGTCGACGGTGAGCGCCTGACCGGTCATATCGGGACCGTCCGGCGGGCCGCCGCCGGCCTCGTAGACGGTGCGCTGGAGGATCCGGGAGTCCTCGACGAGGGAGACGTAGAACTCGGCGGCCTCGTCGATGCGGCCGTCGAACCAGAGACAGGTGCCGATGGTGGTCATGGGGCTGTCCTCCTGCAGTGTCGGTGCTGCGGGTCGGTGCGGGCCGGCGGCCCGTCGTGCGCTCACAGTAGAGCCGTGGCGCCGCCGCAGGTAGGTCCGATCCTGCGCACTGCGGGCCCTGCCCGCCGCGGAGGGGCGGGTCTATCGTGCGCGGCATGAGCATCCACATGGAGAACGTCGGGATCGCGGTACGTGATCTCGAGGAGGCGATCGCCTTCTTCACCGACCTGGGCCTGACCGTGCTCGGGACCGACACCGTGCAGGGCGAATGGGCGTCGACCGCCGTGGGGCTGGACGACAACCACGCGCGGATCGCGCTGCTCGGACTGCCCGACGGGAGCGGGCAGCTGGAGCTGTTCGAGTACCTCCACCCCGAGGCGATCGAGACCGCCCCGACGCAGCCGCACGAGATCGGCATGCACCGCGTCGCCTTCCGGGTCGAGGACCTCGACGCGGCGCTCGAGATCGCGGCGCGTCACGGCTGCCGTCCCGTGCGGGGCGTGGCGACCTACGAGGACGTCTACCGCCTGACCTACCTGCGCGGCCCGAGCGGGATCCTGGTCATGCTCGCCGAGCAGCTCGGCGGGACCGGGGACTGAGCCGGAGGGCCGGCGGCGGGCGAGGCGACCGGAGGAGCGGCCGACGGGACGCGGTGCGGCGTGCCATCGGGCTCGTCGGCCTTCAGGCGCTCGCCGGGTTCCAGCCGAGCGCCGGTCCGAGGCGGGTGGCGATGTCGGTGAGGATCTGCACGTAGTCCTCGTGGGAGAAGCTGAAGGGGAGCGCGAAGGCGACTTCGTCGACCTCGCGGAAGCCCTCGTGCGCCCACAGCTGCTCGGCGATCTCCTCGCTCGTGCCCACCAGGTCCGGGGCGAACATCAACCGGCGCGGACCCTGCGGGGTGCGGGTGCGCGGGAGGCGCTCGGCGGCATAGGAGCGGTAGCGCTCCGCCTGGGCGGCCGAGGCCGAGTCGGTGGGGATCACGACCAGGCCCTGCGAGGCGCGGGTGCCGCCCGCGGCACGGAAGGCGCGGATCTGTGCGGCCTGGACCGCGGCGAAGTCCGGCTCCTCGTCGGGACCGGGGAAGAGGACGCTGGAGGAGAGCAGGTGCAGGCCGTGCTCCCCGGCCCAGACGGCGGAGTCGAGGGACCCGGCGCCGTACCAGAGCCGCTCTCGCAGACCGGGGGAGTGGGGCTCGACGCGGGAGGAGTACTCCTCGACCACGCCCTGCTTCCCCTCCAGCTCCCGCACCCGCTCGCCGGCGAGCAGGCCCGCGAGACGCTCCACTTGGTCTTGGAGAAGTCCTCGACCTCGGCGGTGTCCGGGTAGAGGGCGTCCTTGACGGTGTCGTACTGCATCGGGGTGCCGACGCTGACGCCGGGATTGATCCGGCCGCCGGAGAGCACGTCGACGGTCGCGAGGTCCTCCGCGAGGCGCAGCGGGTTCTCCCAGCCCAGCGGCGTCACCGCGGTGCCCAGCTCGATCCGGGAGGTGCGCTGGCTCGCCGCGGCCATCACCGCGATCGGGGAGGAGATCCCGAACTGCAGGTGGCGGTGGCGCAGCCAGGCGCTGTCGAGGCCGAGCTCCTCGCCGAGCTCGATGAGCGACAGGGTCGACTCGTGCCCGACCGCGGGATCGGCCGGATCGAACAGGCCGATGGTGAGGAAGCCGAGGCGGCGCAGGGGACGGGAGCGATCGGGCATCGAGGACCTTCCGGAGCAGGGCGCCCTGGGGCGCGGTGCGCTCATCGTAGCCAGCGACGCTCCCCGGTGATCAGCCGCGGTCGAGCAGACGCTCGAGCGGGATCGTGCCGTCCTGCCAGGGGGTCAGCAGCCACACCGCGAGATACGCGCCGACGCCGAGCACGGGCAGCAGGAAGGAGGCGAGCACGAGCAGGCGCATGAGCCACACGTTCAGTCCGGTGAGCTCGGCGAGGCCGCCGGCGATGCCGCCGAGGATGCGCTGGGGGCCGCGGCGGAATCGGAAGCCGCGGAGGGTCGCGAAGATGGAGTTCATGGGATCGAGGCTAGGCGCGGTCGCGGCCTCTCGGCACTGGGGCTGGCCCCCGTCCTCGGCGCGGGATTCCCGCTCCTGCGCCGGGCGGGGCCCGGGCGGCGGGGACCGGGCCGCAGCTCCCGGGCCCGGCTGCTGCGGCCCGGTCCTGTCATTCCTCCTCGCCGGCGGGCCAGGCGTTCGGTGTGCATCCCTGCAGGTCGATGGACTGCTGGAGCATGACCGGGGCGGGTGCGCCCTCGGCCGGGCAGCTCGCGTGGCCGTGGCCGAGGAAGTGCCCCACCTCGTGGTTGATCATGTACGCGCGGTACTCGGCGAGGTCGTCGTAGGTGGGGGTCGCGTGCAGCCAGCGGTCGGAGTTCAGCGCCACCTCGGGCCCGATCCGGCAGCTCCACAGCCCGCCTGTCCTCGCCGGCAGGCACATCTCGTCGACCGTGGGCGGGGAGCCGATCGAGATCGTGAACTCCGCCTCCGCCGGGTCCGCGACCCGGTGGAAGACGACGTCGGCCGGGCCCTGCCAGCCGCGCTCGTCGGCGAGCACGGCGGCGATCTCCTCTGCGGCCTCCTCGGCATCGACGCCGATCCCGTCCTCGACGCGCACCGCGTAGGTGCGCAGCACGCCCTCGGTCGGCGCGTCCCCCGCCGCGGCGGCGATGGTCCAGGTCCCGGCGCCGACGGTCCCGCTGCGCACCATCTCCTCGTCACCGCCCGCCTCCGGGGACTCCGCCTCGGGGGTCCCCTCCGCCGCGTCGTCGGTCGGCGTCGCCTCCTCGCCAGAGGCCTCTTCGCCGGTCGGCCCCGCCGCCGGGGCGTCGTCCTCCGCCGTGCTCCCGCCGCCCTCGTCGGAGGCGGCGGGCGTCTCCTCATGCTCCGGGGCCGCGGTCTCCGCGGCCGTGCCGCCGTCCTGCTGCTCCGTCGACCTGCCCGCCCCGCGCACGAGCGAGACGAGCAGCAGCACCAGCGCGATCACGACCAGCAGCACGAGCGCTGTGCGCACGAGGCGACCCCGCCTCGTCAGGCGGAGGACGGGGCGGTGCGGTGCGGGCTCGGTCACCCCTCGAGAGTACGGGCGAGGTCCCTATCCTGGGCGGATGCCCACGCGCTATGTCGGCCTCGATCTGGCCGCCCAGGATCGTCGCACCGGGCTCGCGGTGCTGCGCGAGCAGGATCCGGTCTCCGGCGTGCTCGTGCTCGAGGAGGCGAGCACCGGGGCGGACGATGCCCTCATCGCGCAGAGGGTGCGCGACGCGGGGAAGGTCGGGGTCGATGTGCCGGTCGGCTGGCCGCGAGGTTTCGTCGAGCTGCTCGCCGCCCAGGCGACCGGGACCCTCTCGCCACCCGGGTCGACCGGGGACGAGTGGCGTCGAGGACTGGCGATGCGGGAGACCGACCGTGCCGTCCACGCCCGCACGGGACTGACTCCGCTGAGCGTCTCCACGGACCGCATCGCCCATCCCGCGCTGCGCTGGGCGGGGATCGAGGCGCGGCTGCGGGTGGAGGGGGTCGACGTCGCCCGCGACGGGACCGGGCGGATCTGCGAGGTGTATCCCGCGGCGGCGCTGCGGCGGTGGGGTCTGCCGCACCGCGGCTACAAGGGCACAGGCGGGCGCGCGGCGCGCCGCGGACTGGTCGAGGCGCTCGGCGGGCGGTTCCCCGGCCTGGACTGGGCCGGCCACGACGCCGCCTGCGTGGAGGTGGACGACGTCCTGGACGCGGTGATCGCCGCGCTGATCGCCCGGGAGGTCGCCCGCGGCCGTGCCCTCCCGCCGCCGGACCCGCTGCGGGAGACCGCCCTGGTCGAGGGGTGGATCTGGCTGCCCGCGTAGCAGGCGCCGCCGCTCAGTCCGCCTCGGGCAGGTCCTCCTCGCTCAGCCTCGGCTCGACCCGCCGCTCGGGGGCGTAGCCGGCCTTGTCGGCGAAGAAGGCGCGGATGCGGTCCATGTCGGCGCGCACGTCCCCGGTGACCTCCATGATCGGGCCGAGTCCGCTGGTCATGGTGGTGCGGTCCACGTAGCCGAGGGTGAGCGGGAGCCCCGTCGCGCGCGCGATCCGGTAGAAGCCGGACTTCCAGTGCGTGTGCTCCCCGCGCGTGCCGTCCGGGGTGATGACCAGCCCGAACACCGTGCCGGTGCGGACCAGGGCGATGACCTCGTCGACCACCTTGGCGGGGTCGCGGCGAGCCACCGGGATGCCGCCGAGCGTTCGCATCACCGGTCCCTTCCAGCCGGTGAACAGGTCGTGCTTGCCCAGCCAGCGCAGCTTGATCCGCAGCCGCCAGGCGATCCCCAGCATGAGCACGAAGTCCCAGTTGGAAGTGTGCGGGGCGCCGATGAAGAGCGTGGGCCGGTCCGGGACGCGCTCGACGACGAGCCTCCAGGGCGACACCGCCCAGAACAGGCGTGCGATGAGCTGACGGATCATGGTGCGAGGGTATGCGCTGACCGGGGCACGGACGGGCGAATGCCCGTGTCCGGGCTGATCGGTCTGCGAGCGAAGGTCCCGCCGTGCGGTCGGGGCCCGGCCCACAGGGCTCGCCTGCCGCTCATTCGCCCCGCGGCGGCCTGCGGGTCTGCTTGAGGTCGGCGCGGCGACGCTTGGCGGCGAGGCGTCGGCGGCGGGAGCCGGCCGTCGGCCGGGTCGCCCGACGCGGCACCTCCGGGGCGACAGCCTCGCGCAGCAGCGCGGCGAGCCGCTCGCGCGCCGCCCGACGGTTCCGGTGCTGCGAGCGCTGTTCGGAGGCGGTGACGGTGAGGACCCTGCCGGCGGTGCGGGTCGCGAGACGTTCGAGCACGCGGGCACGCTGGACCTCGTCCAGGGCCGAGGTGGCGGCGAGGTCCAGGCTCAGCTGCACCCGCGAGTCGGCGGTGTTCACTCCCTGACCGCCCGGCCCGGAGGCATGGGAGAACTGCTCGACCAGCTCCGCGGCGGGGATGCGCAGGCCGTGGGGTGCGCCCGGTCCGGGATCCACTTGCAGGTCTTCCATGTCCCCAGTGTGCCGCGCCGAGGGTCTGGCCGTCGGGCCGCGGACGGGGCACGATGGGGCCATGGCTGATCCGAAGCAGACCCTGACCCCCGAGCAGATCGCCGACGCCGGGCTCACCGGCTGGCACCAGGAGGGCGAAGCCCTCACCGCACGCTTCGACACCGGCGACTTCGCGACCGGGCTCGCGTTCGTGAACCGTGTCGGCGTCTCCGCCGAGGCGGCGAACCATCATCCCGACATCCTCCTGACCTATCCCGAGGTCACCGTGACCCTCTCGAGCCACGACGTGGGCGGGGTGACCTCCCGCGACCTCGCACTCGCCGGCACCGTCAGCACCCATGCCGAGGAGCTCGGGATCCGCCCTGCGGAGGGCTGAGATCCGTACGCGCGCGCAGGAGGGCCATCGGGGCGCGCCCGAACTCCCGGCCGCCGCGTCAGGGCGTCCATGAGATCCCGCGAGACAGGACTTCGGGCCCTGGAGCGCTCGGGGCGCCGGAACTAAGGTCGACGCATGATCGAGAATTCGAAGCTCACCGTCATCGGGGCCGGCGCCGTCGGCTCCAGCGTCGCCTACGCCTCGCTCATCCGCGGCTCCGCCCGCCACGTCGCCCTGTACGACATCGACGCCGCGAAGACCGAGGCCGAGGTGCTCGACCTCGCCCACGGCACCCTGTTCACCCGTGCCAGCGACATCATCGGTGGCTCCGACATCGGCGTGGTCGAGGGCTCCCATGTCGTGGTGATCACCGCCGGCGCCAAGCAGAAGCCCGGACAGACCCGCATCGAGCTCGCGGCGACCAACGCGAAGATCGTCGGGGACATCATGCGCCGCACCCTCGAGGTCGCACCGAACGCGGTCTTCGTGATCGTCACGAACCCCTGCGACGTCCTCACCATGCTCGCCCACGAAGCCTCCGGACTGCCGGCCGAAAGGGTGTTCGCCTCCGGCACCGTGCTGGACACCTCGCGCCTGCGCTGGGAGATCGCGCGACGCACCGGGGTGGCGCCCACCTCCGTCCACGCCCAGATCGTCGGCGAGCACGGCGACACCGAATTCCCGTTGTGGTCCGCCGCCCGCATCCACTCCGTGCCGATCCTCGAGTGGCGGGCGGAGGACGGCGCACAGCGGTTCACGCTCGAGGAGCTCGACCGGATCGCCGTGGACGTGCGGGACGCCGCCTACAAGGTGATCCAGGGCAAGGGGGCGACGAACTACGCGATCGGCCTGTCCAGCGCGCGCATCGTCGAGGCGATCCTCAAGGACGAGAACGCGGTGCTGAACGTCTCCACCGTGCTCGAGGACTTCCACGGCATCGATGGGGTGGCCCTGTCCGTGCCGAGCATCGTCGGCTCGTTCGGCGCCCGACCGATCCGCGAGACGCCGTTCGACGCGCCGGAGCTCGAGAAGCTGCGCTCCAGCGCCGATGCGCTCGAAGCCGTCGCCGCCAGCCTGCGCGGCTGACGCACCAGGCTCGGGAGGTCGCGCGGGCCTCCCCGGGAGCCTCAGAGTCGAGGCCCCCGACATCCCCGGGATGTCGGGGGCCTCGTCCCTGACCGCGTCACCGCCGGAGCGCCCGCTCCGGCACGACCTCGGAGACCTCTCATGTGGACCCAGACCCTCGACCCGCTCGACAACCTCCTGCTCTCGGCCCTCGCGGCCGCCCTCCCCATCTTCGTCTTCCTCCTGCTGATGGTGGTGCTGAAGCTCTCCGGGGTGCTCTCGGGCCTGATCGCCCTGGCCGTCGAGGTGCTCGTCGCGCTGATCGCCTACGGCATGCCCGCCACCGCAGTCGCCGGCGCCGGGCTCTCGGGGCTGCTCACGGCACTCTGGCCGATCGCGTACATCATCGTGATGGCTGTGTGGCTGTACCGCCTGGCGGTGCTCTCGGGCCGTTTCGACATCATCCGCGACTCGATCGGCGCGGTCTCGGCCGACCAGCGCATCCAGGTGCTGCTGATCAGCTTCGCCTTCGGGGCCTTCCTCGAGGGCGTCGCAGGGTTCGGGGTGCCGATCGCGATCTGCGCGGCGCTGCTGGTGCAGCTCGGCTTCGCCCCGATGCGCGCGGCGGTGCTCTCCCTGATCGCGAACGTCGGAGCGGGCGCCTACGGCGCGATCGGCATCCCCGTGCTGGTGGGCGCTCAGGTGACCGGGATGGAGGTGATGGACCTCTCCCGCATGATGGTGGTGATCCTGCAGCCGCTGACCCTGGTGGTGCCCTTCCTGCTGGTCGTGGTCATGGACGGGGTGCGTGGACTGCGGGAGACCTTCCCGATGACCCTGGTGGTCTCGCTCGCGTTCAGCGGCGTGCAGGCCGGGGTGCTGTGGTTCATCGGCCCGGAGCTCGCCGACATCGGTGCGGGCCTGGCGGGGATGGTCGCCGTGTTCGCCGTCGCCCGAGCCTGGGCCCCGGAGCGGATCCACCGCGAGGACGACGCACCGGTGCCCGTGCTGCGCGCCCACAGCTTCAACGAGGTGGTCGTGGCATGGAGCCCCTTCTACATCCTCTCGGCGTTCATCCTGCTGTGGTCCCTGCCCCCGGTGGAGAAGCTGTTCACCACCGGCGCGCTCGGCGGAACCACCATTGCGGTCCCGCTGCCGGGGCTGACCGGTCACATCGCCACGGCCGACGGGACGGTGGTCGAGACGACCTGGACCCTTTCGCTGCTCGGTGCCACCGGCACCGCGATCCTGCTGGCCGTGATCGTCTCCTTCCTCACCACCCCGCAGGTGACCCTGCGGGAGGTGCTCGGCGAGCTGGTGGGGACGGTGCGGAGCCTGGGCATGGCGATCGTTCTGATCGCGGTGATCCTGATGCTCGCGAACATCGCCAACCACTCCGGTGGCTCCTCCACGATGGGCTACGCCCTGGCGGCCGTCGGCCCGGTGTTCCCGCTGCTCGCCCCGGTGATCGGATGGATCGGCGTGTTCCTCACCGGCTCGGTGGTCAACAACAACACGCTGTTCGGACCGCTGCAGACCGCGACCGCGGGCAACATCGGGGTGGACCCGTCGCTGCTCGTGGCCGCCAACACCGCCGGCGGCACCACCGCCAAGGTGATCTCGCCGCAGTCGATCGCGATCGCGGCCGGCGCGGTGGGACTGTCAGGGCGCGAGGGCGAGATCACCCGCAAAGCGATCGCCCCCAGCCTCGGCATGCTCGTGGTGATCTGCGTCTGGAGCCTGCTGCTGTCGATCCTCCTCTGACGCCGGGGAGCGCCTGCCACGGGTGCGGGAGCGCCCGACGGGGACCGAGCCCCGTGGAGCGGACCACGACATCGCCCTCCGGGCGGAGGATGCGCAGCATCGGTCGTTGCGGATCGAGCACCGTCCCGGAGGCGATGTCGGGCCGTGCCTCGATGAGAGCGCGACGGCTGCTGTCGCATTCGAGCCACTCGCCGCAGGCATAGGTCATGTCCTGGGCAAAGCGCATGGGTGGTCCGTCCGAGGAGATGCGGCCCGGAACTCGGGGTGGGCAGGTGCGGCGAGGGCAAGGGCGCGCAGCGCGATCAGCGCTCGAGACCGAGGACGACCTCGAGGCCGTCGACGCGCAGGGCAGCTGACTCACGCGTGGACGGGCGCCGTGGCGTCCTCGCGCACTGCCGCGGCGATCCCTGCGTGCACGGCGATCAGCACCAGCTGGTACACGGCGGTCTGGTAGCCGAACCGGTCCTCGAAGGGGATGACGTCCTGGGCGTCGAGCCGCGCGCGGTCGTAGACGACCGTGCCGGTCCCGGTGAGCTTCTGCCCGAACCCGTCCCAGTCGTCGCTGCGCGTGACCGCGGCCTGGACCAACGGCACCACGGCGATGTGCTGGGACCCGTCGGCCGCCTCGACCAGGGTGTCCAAGTAGTCGGCGAAGTAGGCGCCGGTGGTGTAGAACTTCCGGCCCGTCACCTCGGCGTGCTCGCCCTCGACCGCGACCTTCGTGCCCTGGGAGCCTCGCTCCACGGAGCCGATCTCCGACCAGGCGTTCCCGATCACCGCCCCGTCGGCGATCCGTCGCAGCCATCGCTGCCGGAATTCGGCGTGCGGTGTGATCAGGAGGTCCTCGACGAAGGCGATGTGCCCGCGCCAGATCTGGGGCAGGTTCGGGTCCGCGGCGGCGAGGTCCACCAGCAGCGAGGCCAGCTGCCCGAAAGTGGCGCCCAGGCCGCCCGCCTCGACCGGCAGCCGCACGGTCCCGAAGCCGGCCTCGGCCAGGGCACGCACCGCGGCGTGGGGGAGGAGCCTGCCGCGTTCGCGCTCCAGGGCGCCCTCGGCGATCGACTCGATGACGGGGGCGAAGCGGGAGCGGAGCTCGGCGAGCGTGGTCATAGGTGTCCTTCTGTCGATCCTCACGGTTGGTGATGACCGACCCTAGGGGCCGCTCGTCCGCCGGGCCAGGGTGGCCGACGCACGCCGTCATACGGCGACGTCGATGGCCAGGACGGACGGACGGGCCAACGGGCCGACGGGCCGACGGGCCGACGGGTGCGAGAATGCCGGGATGACCGCCACCCTCGTCGCCCATGACCTCGCAGGAGGGTACGGCCACCGCGTCCTCTTCGACGGCCTCGACCTCACCGTCGCCCCCGGGGACGTGATCGGCGTGGTCGGCGCGAACGGCGCCGGGAAGTCGACGCTGCTGCGCCTCCTCGCAGGAGCCGCCGCCCCGCAGCAGGGCGGACTGTCCCTCTCCCCGTCGGACGCCTTCGTGGGCTGGCTCCCGCAGGAGCACGAGCGGACCCCCGGGGAGAGCGTCGCCGGGTACGTCGCCCGACGCACGGGCTGCGCCCGGGCCACCGCCGACCTGGATGCCGCCGCCACCGCCCTCGAGCACGACGCCCCGCCCGGCGGCCCCGACCCGTCCGACGTCTACGCCGCGGCGCTGGACCGCTGGCTCGCCAGCGGCGCGGCCGACCTCGAGGAGCGCCTGCCCGTCGTGCTCGCCGATCTCGGCCTGCCGATCGGCCCGGGAGAGGCGGAGCAGGTAGCGATGACCTCCCTCTCCGGCGGCCAGGCCGCCCGGGTGGGACTCGCCGCGCTGCTGCTCTCCCGCTTCGACCTGGTGCTGCTGGACGAGCCCACCAACGACCTCGACCTCGACGGCCTCGACCGGCTCGAGGCCTTCGTCCAAGGCCTCCGCGGCGGGGTGGTGCTGGTCAGCCACGACCGCGAGTTCCTCGCCCGCTGCGTCACCGAGGTGCTCGAGCTGGACCTCGCCCAGCACTCCCACCGTCTCTACGGCGGCGGCTACGAGGCCTATCTCGAGGAGCGCTCCACGGTGCGACGCCATGCCCGCGAGCGCTACGAGGAGTTCGCGCAGAAGAAGGCCGACCTCGTCGACCGCGCCCGCACCCAGCGCGAATGGTCCAGCCAGGGCGTCCGCAACGCGATGCGCAAGGCGCCGGACAACGACCGGATCCGCCGACGCGCCCAGACCGAGTCCAGCGAGAAGCAGGCGCGCAAGGTGCGGCAGATGGAGAGCCGGATCGCGCGGCTCGAGGAGGTCGAGGAGCCGCGCAAGGAGTGGCAGCTCCAGTTCACGATCGGGGCCGCGCCCCGCTCCGGCAGCGTCGTCGCCACCCTCGCGGGCGCCGCGGTGCACCGGGGCGCCTTCACGCTGGGGCCGCTCTCCCTCCAGGTCGACGCCGGTGACCGCATCGGCATCACCGGCCCCAACGGCGCCGGGAAGTCGACCCTGCTGCAGCTGCTGCTGGGCAGGATCGAGCCCGACGAGGGCGCGGCCTCGCTCGGCGCGAACGTGCGGATCGGCGAGATCGACCAGGCGCGCTCCCTGCTGGCCGACGAGGCGCCGCTGGCCGACGCGGCGGGGGCGCTGCTGCCGGAGATGACCCCGGCGGACGTGCGCACCCTGCTGGCGAAGTTCGGCCTGCGCGCGGACCACGTGGGTCGGCCCTGCGCCGAGCTGTCCCCGGGCGAGCGGACCCGTGCGGCGCTCGCCCTGCTCCAGGCGCGCGGCGTGAACCTGCTGGTGCTCGACGAGCCGACCAACCACCTGGATCTGCCCGCCATCGAGCAGCTCGAGCAGGCGCTCGAGAGCTACACGGGAACGCTGCTGCTGGTCACGCACGACCGGCGCATGCTCGAGACCGTGCGCATCGACCGACGGTGGCAGGTGGAGGGCGGCGCGGTCACCGAGCTCTGAGTCCCCGTCAGCCCGCGAGCGGGCAGGGATCGAGCACGTCGAGCGCGATCCGCGCCGCCTCATCGGGGGAGGAGGCCTCGTGCAGCACCGGCTCGGCGGCGCCCGCGACACCCACCAGCCAGGTCGCGCCGCCCTCCTCGTCGAGCCGGGCCACGATCACCGCACCGCGCTCCACGCGCGGGATCCGCAGCAGCGGACGCTCCGGGTCCAGGTGCAGGACGCCGTCGAGCTCGGGACGCTCCGCGAGGAGGGCGCGGCGGATCTGCTCGCGCTCGAGCCAGTCGCCGAAGGCGACCGCGAGGGCACGGGTGAACTGCATGGAGGGTCCTTCCTCGGAAGCCAGGATCCGCTCGGGCGCTCAGGGCCCGACGGGGAACAGCTCGACCGCCTGGAATGCGGTCTCCCGGAAATTGTCGGACAGCGGTCCGACAGATGGGAGTGACCGAGGCGTACTCCTCACGGGAATCCGGCGCTCTGAGACGCGTCTCACGCGCCCCGGGGCCAGCCTCGAGGCTCAGCAGGCGATGTCGTCCTCGACGAGCCCTTTGAAGCGGCTGCGATGGAACACCATCGCCTCGGCGGTCGGGGAGCTGTCGATCGAGAGGACCTCGAGCAGCGCGAGGTCGTGATCACCCGCGCGCACCTCGTCGTGGACCCGCACCGTCATCCAGGCGGGGGCGCCCTGCAGCACCAGCGCGCCGTGCTCGTCGGTCTTCACGTCCAGGCCCTCGAAGCGGCGCTCCCGGTCCGGGCCCGCGAGCTGGCGCATGACACCGCGCTGGCGATCGCCGAGCACGGTGATCCCGAGATGTCCGTGCTCGCGCAGCAGCGGCCAGGTGCGCGAGCTGTGCTGCACCGCGACGGAGACCAGCGGCGGCTCGAGGGAGACCCCGACCGTGAAGGTCGAGGCGACGAGTCCGTGGCGCACGCCGTCGATCTCTGCGGCGACCAGCACCACTCCCTGCGGGAAGTGGGAGAAGGCCTCACGGAGCGCGGAATCGGTCAGCATGCTCTGACTCTAGGACGCGTGCCGCGCCCGCGCACGGCCGGGCCCACGTCCTGGGACCCGACCGTCATGCGGCGTCATAGTGGCAGGTCAGCGAGGTGGGTCAGCCCTCCGAGATCGCCTCGCCCATCGCGCTGATCTGGAAGCTCGCCCCCTCGGGATCCGCGATGGTGGTGATCCGTCCGAAGGGCGAGTCGATCGGACCGTCGAGCACGCTCCCGCCGAGCTCCCGCACCCTCGCGAGCGCCTGCTCGGTCCTCTCGACGCCGAAGTAGACGCGCCATCCCATGGCCTCCTCGGGCATCATCCCCGCCGCATCGCAGAGGCCCCAGCTCGCGCTCTCTCCGGAGCCGTTGGTCGCGTAGCGGAAGCCGTCCCCGTCCTCGTCCATCCCCTCGCCCATCGGCACCAGCTCGGCGTCGAACACCGCGGTGTAGAAGGCGGCGGCGTCGTCGTAGCGGTGGGTCATCAGCTCGAACCAGACGGGGGAGCCGGGTCTCCCGGTGAACTCGTAGCCCTCGAGCTGCTTCGGCTGCCACATCCCGATGGGGGCGCCGACGGAGTCGAGGACCACGGCCATGCGGCCGGAGTCGCCGATGTCATCGGCGGGGACGACGACGCCGCCGCCCGCCTCGCGGGCCCTGGCGACGCGGGCGTCGACGTCGTCGACGGTGAGGTAGACGCCCCACTCGGACGGCAGGGGGCTGCCCTCGGGGCAGGTCATCCCCGCCACGGACATCGCGCCGCCGACGAGCTTCCCGTCGTTGCGGAGGATCCGATAGCCGCCGAACTCCTCCCCGAGGCCCTCGACCTCCCAGCCGAACAGACCGCAGTAGAAGGGCATCACGGCGGAGAGGTCCTGCGCGGAGAGATCGAGCCAGGTGGTGGTGCCGGTGCTGCGGGTCATGGTTCCTCCTGTGGTCGTGGTCCTCGCGGCGGACGCGGCCGGTCCGGCCGGGGCTCCCACGCTAGGCCGAGGGCGGGGCGGAGGTGCGTCCGATCATGCGCAGTCCGCGCCGCCGCGGCGCCGCGGGATCAGGCGGGGCGCAGCGCCGGCAGCGCGGAGAGCATCGGCACGCTCCCGCCCGCCCCGGAGGTCCCGAAGCGGAGCGTGACCTCCCCGGTCCCGGTCAGCGGCGCAGGGTGCGCCGCGACCATCGGCGCCCGCGGTGCGAGCAGGTCCAGCGGATCGGCGTGCGGCGGCACCGCGAAGGCGAGCAGAAAGGGGGCGCCCGCGCACAGGGGGAGGACGACGTGGTCGACACCCGTGACCAGCACGCCCGAGGCCGGCAGGCCGATCGGCGCGGGCTGCGGATACCAGCCCACCCAGATCGAAGGATCGCCGCGCCGATCCGCGCCCTCGGGGAGCTCCAGCACCGCCCGCACTGCCCGGGCGCCCAGCGGGTGCGGGCGCAGCATCGTGAAGGGGCGCGGGGGAGCATCGGCGACCGTCTGCGCGAGACGGCGCAGCTGCCCCGGGGTGACGCCGACGGTGCTGCGGAACCGGCGGCCGAAGCTCGACACGGAGTCGAAGCCCACCTCGCAGGCCACGTCGATGACCGCGGCGTCGTCCGCCAGCAGCAGCTCCTTCGACCGTCCGACGCGCAGGGCGATCAGGTACTGGCCGGGGCCGATCCCGAGCTGCGCGCTGAACAGCCGCGAGAAGTGGAAAGGGCTGTAGCCGGCCGCATCGGCGAGATCGGCGACCCGCAGCGAGGGCGCCCGATCCCGGGCGAGCTCCACCACGGAGGCCAGCGCGGCCTCCGGCAGGGGAGTCGTGAGCGGCGTCACCCTCGAGAGTCTACGGCGGCGGCCCGTCGGACGGCCTGGCCGACGGGAGCTCGTTCATCGGACCTGCGGCGACGCGGACGGCCGGGGAGGCGGCGACCCCGCCGACCGGGACGGGTCGACGGGGTCGCGGGGGAGGGGGCGCCGAGCGGTGAGCCGGAGGGCCGGGATCAGCGCTCGGGGCCGGGGACCTCGGCCGGCTTCGAGTTGCGCAGGAAGAACGCCCCGACGAGGCCCAGCGCGGCGATCCCGGCGGAGACGTCGAACGCGACGTCGACGCCGTGGATCTGGCCCTCGACCCCGTGCTCGGCCGGGTCCAGCGCGGCGACCGTCATCACGGTGACCAGCACGGCAGTGCCGACCGAGGCGGCGATCTGGCGCAGGGTGTTGTTCACGGCGGCGCCGTGCGGGATCAGGCGCTGCGGCAGCTGGTTCAGCGCCGCCGTGGTGACCGGCATGATCACCATCGCAGTGCCCAGCATCCGCACCGCGTTGACGATCGCGATGTAGGCGAAGGAGGTCTCCGGGGTGAGCCGTGCCAGCATCAGGCTCATCGACGCCAGCAGCGCGAAGCCGACGATCGCGAGCACCCGGGCTCCGAAGCGGTCGAAGATCCGGCCCGTCACCGGGGACATGACGCCCATGACGACCGCGCCCGGCAGCAGCACCATCCCCGACTCCATCGCGGAGAAGTCGCTCATGTTCTGCATGAACAGCGGGATCATCAGCATGCCGCCGATCATCGCCATGAACACCAGCATGCCCAGCACGGTGCCGAGGGTGAACATCGGAGTGCGCAGGACCCGCAGCTGCAGCAGCGGCTCCTCGATCCGCAGCTGACGCCGCACGAACCACACCAGCGCGACCACCCCGACGGCCAGCGGCGCGGTCACCTGCGCGCTCGCCCAGCCGGAGGTGCCCGCCGCGGAGAATCCGAACAGCAGGCCGCCGAAGCCGAAGGTCGACAGGATCAGGGAGAGCACATCGAGGCGGGGATCGGTCTGCTCGGTGACGTTGCGCAGCGTGAGATGGGCGAAGACCAGCGCGCCGAGCGTGATCGGCAGCATCATCACGAACAGCACCCGCCAGGACCAGTGGTCCACGATGAAGCCCGACAGCGTCGGGCCGATCGCCGGGGCGAAGGAGATCACGAGGCCGAAGGTGCCCATCGCCGTGCCGCGACGATCGATCGGGAAGATCGCGAAGAGGATCGTCTGCATCAGCGGCATGATCATGCCGCCGCTGGCGGCCTGCACCACGCGGCCCACCAGGAGCACCGCGTACACCGGCGCGACCGCGCAGATGAGCGTGCCCAGCGCGAAGATGCCCATCGCCGCGAAGAACATCGTGCGGGTGGAGAACTTCTGGATCAGGAACGCCGTCGCGGGGATCATGATCCCGTTGACCAGCATGAACAGCGTGGTCACCCACTGGGCGGCATTCGCGGTGATATCGAAGTCCGCCATGAACGCCGGCAGCGCAGTGTTCAGCAGTGTCTGGTTGAGGATGATGACGAAGGCGCCGGCGAGCAGCACCGCCATCACGATGTTCGGGTTCACACGCGCCGGGGCCGCGCCCTCGGAGCCTGCCGTCCTGCCGTCCGTCTCGCCGCTCACGGCGGGCACCTCTCTCGTCCGGGTCGCCACCTGGCCCCTCTCTGCTCGTCCCCGCTCGACGCGGTCGGCGGTCTCGACCGCCTCCAGCACAGTAGGTCGAAATTTGCACTGAGTGCAAGGTCTGGGGAGGGAGGTGCATGCCTCATCCGGCCGCGCTCATCGCTCGATGGAGCGGTGGCCTCCCTCCCTCCTCGTGCGCGTCGACGAGCCGATCGCCTCCCTCGCTCCCGGGTGCTTCGCCCGACGAGCACCTGCCCTCGCCGAGGCCGTCGGTAGGTGGGCCGCGTCATCGCCGCGCTCGCCCGGCTCGCGGTCGGCGAGGGGACTGATGCTCACCGTGAGCAGCGTGTGACGGGCAGGGCGATGACCGGGATGAGGGGTGACGGGCGGGAGCATTCGGCAGGACGACGCGGCGGGGGCGCCCACCGCCAGGTGGACGCCCCCGCGTCGGCCCGTCGTGGCGACGGGCGAGCCTCCCGAAGCGCAGGGCCTGCCGCTCCGACGCCAGCTCGCGCCGCTGTCAGTCGACGGAGATCTCGCCCATCGGGCCCCAGCCGTCGCTGTCGATCTGGTGGGAGATGATCTGCGGCGTCGCCGTGAGGTACTGCGGGAACTCCTCCTGCATCTTCTTGAAGTGCGGGGAGTCCACGTGCGGGCCGGCGCCCTCGTCGGTGAACGCCTCGATGAGCACGTAGGTGTTGGGATCCTTGACGCTGCGCGACCACTCGAACCACAGGTTGCCCGGCTCGGCGAGCGTGTTCTCGGTGAACTCGCTCGCGATCTCGGGCCAGCGGTCGGCGAACTCGGGCTTCACAGGGAACTTCACGTTGATGAGGATCATCGTCGGGTCCTTTCTGAGAGGTGACGGGACCAGCCTGCCGTATCCGGCACGCGCGGGGAACCTCGATTCTCGCAGGGCAAGAAGCAGAGCTCAGGCACAATGGTCGCCGGAAGGAGGACGACGATGACCTCGAACGACACAGGCCGATCAGCCCAGGACCAGGGCGGCCAGGTCGCCCGGGCGATCGCGGTGCTGGAGGCGGTGGCGCAGCACGGCAGCAGCACCGCTCGGGGGATCTCCGAGGCGACCTCGATCCCGCTGCCCACGGTGTACCGGATCGCGCAGGAGCTGATCCGCTCCGAGTACCTCGTGCACCTGCGCACGGAGAAGCGCTTCGCGCTGGGCTACAAGCTGCACCGCCTGGCCGTCGGCCTCCATGACGATCTCGGCATCCCGCGCTCTGTGCGCGAGGAGGTCCACGCCATGCATCGTGACCTGGGCATGGCCGCCTATCTCGCGATCCACCGCGGCACCGACTTCGTCGTCGTGCACGTCTCCGACTCGCCGCAGGCTCCGCGGCTGTCCCCGCTCGGATTCGGCTTCCACGAGAGCCCGCACGCGACCGCCTTCGGGAAGGCGGGGCTCGCCTACCTCGCTCCCGACGAGCAGGAGGAGTACCTGGCAGGGCCGCTGCGTGCCCACACCGACCGCACCCTCGTAGACCCGGCGGAGCTGCGCCGCCAGCTCGCCGAGATCGCCGAGCGCGGCATCGCCTGGGAGCATCAGGAGTTCGTGCCCGGCTCCAGCTGCCTCGCCGCGACGATCAAGGCCGACGACGGGATGCTGCTGGGCACCGTCGCGGTCTCCGCGCCGGTCGCCGCCTACGAGGGGCGCCTCCGCCACGTCGAGGACCGGGTGCGGGCGTGCGCCTCCCGCGCCGGGCGCGCCTATCGTCTGGGGGCGCAGACCCACTGACCGCGGCACCCGTCGGCGTTCTCGCCCGGTGATAACTGCGCTGTGCGCTCGCCGCAGCCCCTGCCTATCGTGTGCCCCAGGTCACTGACGAAGATGCAGTGGGAAGGAGACGCCATGAGCGCACCGGACGGCGACGAGGCCGTGAACGAGATCGAAGGGACCGACGAGGCGGAGGCGACGCTCACCGCCCTGATCAAGGCCGCGTTCCCGCACGAGCGCGTGCCGGACTCGGCCTACCGGCGGGCCGCGGAGACCGTCCGCTGCGCCGCGGAGGAGAGCGCGTGGATGCGGGTCAAGCTCGCCCACGGCCTCGACTCCCTCGAGGCCCTCGCGGACGGCCGCTTCGCCGAGCTGAGCCCCGAGGAGGCGCTGCCGCTGCTGCTGCGCATCCAGCACACGACCTTCTTCGGCTTCGTGCGGCAGACCGTGGTGGTCAGCCTCTACGAGGACGAGGAGGTCTGGGAGGTGATCGGCTACGAGGGCCCCTCCTTCGAGAAGGGCGGCTACCTCCACCGCGGCTTCGACGATCTGGACTGGCTGCCGGATCCGCGGATCGAGGAGTACGACGGGGAGCCTCTGGAGGAGGTCGTCTCCGATCTCCCCCGCGGGGCGACCACGAAGAGCGTCCGGGGCGCCGCCGTCCCGGCAGGGCAGAGCAGGGCGCGCGCCGGACGCACCGGCCGCGGGACGAAGGGGCAGCAGGCATGAGCAGCATCGACCACTCCACCGAGGCCGTCGTCATCATCGGGTCGGGCGCCGGCGGCGGCACCCTCGCCTACGAGCTGACCAAGGCGGGCATCGAGTGCGTGCTGCTCGAGGCCGGCCCGTACCTGCGCGGCGAGGACTACATGAACCTCGAATGGGCCGCCTTCGACCAGATGGCGTGGGCCGACACCCGCACCACCTCCGGCAGCTGGCGCATCGCGAAGGACTTCCCGAACCTGCCGGCCTGGATCGTCAAGGCCGTCGGCGGCACCACCACCCACTGGTCCGGGGCGACCCCGCGCTTCAAGCCGCACGAGTTCCGCACCCGCAGCACCTACGGCCGGGTCGACGGCGCGAGCCTGATGGACTGGCCGCTGAGCTACGAGGAGCTCGAGCCGTACTACACCCGCGCCGAGGACGCGATCGGCTCCACCCACCGCGGGGGCCGACCGCCGCTGCCGGCGAACAACAATTACAAGGTCCTCGCCGCCGGCGCCGAGAAGCTCGGCTACCGCCACTACGCCACCGGGCCCTACGGCACCAACGCCGAGCCCTATGACGGCCGACCCGCTTCGATCCAGGACGGCTTCAACTTCCAGGGCGACAAGAGCGGCGCGAAGTGGTCGACGATGGTGCGCGAGATCCCGCGCGCCCTCGAGACGGGCAAGCTCGACCTGCGGCCCGACTCCCACGTCGCGCAGATCCTGCACGACCGGACGGGACGGGTCGACGCGGTGCTCTACCTCGACGCCGAGGGCAACCTGCACCGCCAGGCGGCGAAGCTCGTGTGCGTCGCCGGCAACGCGATCGAGACGCCGCGCCTGCTGCACCTGAGCTCCTCGTCGCTGTTCCCCGACGGGCTCGCGAACTCCTCCGGCCTCGTGGGCCGCAACTACATGCGCCACATGACCGGCAGCGTGTACGCGCAGTTCGACAAGCCGGTGCACATGTACCGCGGCGAGACGATGGCCGGATGCATCAGCGATGAGTCCGTGCACGACCCCTCCCGCGGCTTCGCCGGCGGCTACTACATCCAGACCATCTCTCTGGGGCCCGCCTTCATGGCGACCTTCGCCGAGCCCGGCTCCTGGGGGCCGAGCTTCACCCGTCTGCTGGACGCCTACGAGAACACCGCCGGCTGCTGGCTGGTGGGGGAGGACATGCCCCAGGAGTCCAATGCGGTCACGCTCGACTCCACCGTCACGGACCAGCACGGCCTGCCGGTCGCGCACGTCCACTTCGACGATCACCCCAACGACCTCGCGATGCGCGAGCACGCCTACTCCCGCGGCGAGGCGCTGTACGAGGCCGTGGGGGCGGTGGGCACGCATCGCACCACCCCGTACCCCTCCACGCACAACCTCGGCACCTGCCGGATGAGCGAGCGGCCGGAGGACGGTGTGGTGGATCGCTTCGGGCGGGCGCACGACGTGCCGAACCTGTTCGTCTCGGACGGCTCGCAGTTCACGACCGGGGCCGCGGCGAACCCGACGCTGACGATCGTGGCGCTCGCGATCCGTCAGGCCGAGCACATCGCCGAGTCGCTCCGCGCCGGCACGGTCTGATCCGGAGCGGACAGGTACCGGCGGGGCTGCCCCGCCGGGATCCTTCAGGAATCGAGAGGCAGATCTCGACCGGTATCGAGGAGGCCGCTTCAATGGGTGAGTGCGACTCCCGAGGAGGGAGTTGCCGATGTTGTCTGCGTCGTTTCGAGCGGAGGTCATCGAGACAGTCATAGCGGGGAAGCCGGCGATGGTCGCTGCGCGAGAAGCAGGTATGAGCTGTTCCCGGCTGAGGAAGTGGCTGCGGCAGGCTGGGGTGATGCTCAAACGCGGAATGCCCAGCAGTCACGCCTCGTCCTCGGTCATCCTCCCTCCGTCTGCGGAGAGTTTCGGCGCGGCATCGGGGCATGGGCGTAGGCTCCAGCTCGCTGACCGGGTGCTCATCGAGCTGGGCATCGTCCAGGGCCGCAGTTCTGGCGAGATCGCGTCTGGCCTGCGGGTGCATCGCTCGACCGTGTTCCGCGAGATCGCTCGTCACAGCCTGATCGCGGAGGACGGCCGGTGGGGCCATGACGATGCTCATTACAGTGCCGCGCTGGCACAGTTCTGGGCTGATCAGGCCCGGGCGCGTCCGAAGGCGTTCAAGCTCGAGACCCTGCCGTTGCTGCGCCGGGTGGTCGTGGCGCTGCTGGATCAGAAGCTGTCTCCGCAGCAGGTGAGCGTGCGTCTGCGGCGGTTGTTCCCGAACGATGAGGACATGCAGATCAGCCACGAGACCCTCTACCAGGCTCTTTACGTCCAGGGCGCGGGCGCGCTGCGTCACGAGCTGACGGTCGAGGGCGCGATCCGTTCCGGTCGCAAGGGCCGTATCCCGTCCTCGAAGCTGCCGGCCCGGAACAAGCGCCGCTGGCTGGACGGACACCGGCTGGCCGATCGAGAGGAGAAGCTCGCGGCCGAGCACGCGGGCAGGAAGATTCCCGGCCACTGGGAGGGAGACCTGGTCGTGGGGCCGAACAACTCCGGGATCATCACGCTGGTCGAACGGGCCTCCCGGTTCACGCTCCTGGGACGACTGCCCGGGACTCGTGACTCCGCCACCGTGATCGACGTGCTCACCAGCATGGTCGAGGACCTGCCCGAGGCGGTGAAACGCTCGATCACCTGGGACCAGGGAACCGAGATGGCCCAGCACTCCCGGTTCACCGTGGCCACGGGCTGCCCGGTGTTCTTCTGCGATCCTCATTCGCCCTGGCAGCGTCCCACGAACGAGAACCTCAACGGCCAGCTCCGCTGGGAATACCCCAAGGGCACCGACTTCAACCACGTCACCGACGACGAACTCCGCACCGTTCAGGACATGCTCAACGCAAGACCCCGAGTGGTCCTCGACGGGGCTACTCCCAGTGAGACACTCGACGAACTGATCACCACAGTCGCACTCACCGACTGAACCGGCCGGAGGGATACCGGTCGAGATCTGCCTCTCGATGTGCGTATCGATGCCGGACCGGCGATCGGTCGGCCCGGTGGCGTGCGGGCGGCGCAAGGGGCCGGGGTGCGGGGCGGTGCAGGGGGCCGGACCGCGGGGCGGAGCCGGGGCAGGTCCGCCGGGAGTGCGGGCGGAGCGGGGGACGGTCGGCCCGGCGAGGGGTCAGACGTTGATCGTGACGTCCCCTGACTCGCGCAGCTTCCCGGCGATCTCGGTGGCGGCCTCGTTCTGCTGCTGCATGGTGGCCTGCTGGGCGAGCTGGTCCTTCATCTCCTCGAAGGAGGGGACCTCCTCGGCGGAGCCGCCGGCGGCGGACTGCTGCTCGACCAACGCGTCGTACTGGGCCTTCAGCTCCTCGTCGCTCGGCTCGGCGATGTCGGCCTCCTGCTCGATGTAGGTCGTGATCGCGAACTGCGAGGCGGCGTCCTGGCGGACCTGCTCCGCGGAGATGCCCTGCTGCTCGAGGGCGCTGACCACCTCGTCCCCCGAGCCCAGACCGTTCTGCTCCGCGATCTCGTCGAGGGTGGTGTCGATGTCCTTGTCGGTGGCCTCGATGCCCGCGTCCTCGGCCCCCTGGCGCAGCAGCTCGTTGTTCACCAGCTGCTCGGCGACCTGGGTCTTCAGCTGCTCCTCATCGGGCGCCTGCCCGCCGGCCTGCTGCTGCATCGCCATCTGCTGGTACTGGGACTGGTAGGTCTGGACGAAGTCGTCCTTGGTGATCTCCGTGCCGTTGACGGTCGCGACGACCTCGGGCACGTCGGAGACGTCGGCCTCCTGGGCCTGCGGGTCGTCGGCCGCGCCGCCGCCGTCGGACGCGCCCGGAGCCGCCTGGCCTCCACCGTCGGAGGCGGCCGGTGCCGCCTGCCCGCCGCCGTCGGACGCCTGCGAGGGATCGTCCTGCCCGCCGCTGCACGCGGCGGTCAGACCGAGCGCGGCGGTGAGCGTGAGCGCGGCGAGGGTGCGCCGCAGGGCTGAGGTGCTTCGGACCTTCACTGTGCCTCCTGGGGATCGTTGGCCCGGGCGACGGTACGCTCCGAACCCTGGTGCCGCGTTCCGGGAGCGTCCAGGAAGCCGGTCACAGCACCGACGGCGTGGGGTGAATCACGAAATGGTAACGGTGCGGGCCGCGTCGACGGTGCCGGGCCCGCGGAGCTCGCCCCGCTCGGTGCCTGGCGCAGCAGGACGACGCAGGGGCCCGCACGCCTCTCGGCGTCCGGTCCCCTGCGGGCGGTCATCACTCGAGGTGCTCAAGCGCGTAGACCGTCATCGCGTCGCGAACGTGCTCGGCGAAGGGCCGGCCGTCGACCGTGAAGGTCGCCCCGAATCGGGGATCGGTGACGTACATGTCGCCGATGCCGACGAAGGCCTCTGCGCCGGGCCGTTTCCCGCCCCATCCCGCGCTGATCCAGCTGTACAGCCGGGCCGTCAGCGCCTGGACTTCCTCGTGCTCCGCGGGCAGCTCGCGCGCCGAGGTGTCGGCGAAGCCTGCCGCCAGGGCGTCGACCTCCTCGCGGAAGCCCTCCTTCTCGGCGTCGCTCAACGAGCGCCACCACCGGTCGGAATCGGCGTAGGCCTGCTCGCCCCACCTCTCCTCGACCTCCTCGCGGTACTGCGTGTGGTCGAATCCGTCGAACATCGTGTCCGTCATGAGCTCTCCTCCTGTCTCGAGAATCCGGATCGTGGACTGCACCGAGGCGACGATGCGGGACAGGCGCTCCTGCTCCCTCTCGAGCTGCGCGGCATGCGCCCGCAGCGCGGAGACCGTCTCGACCTGCTCGTCGAGCACGCGGCCGATCTCGGAAAGCTCGAGCCCCAGCTCGCGCAGGACGAGGATCCGCTGCAGGCGCAGCAGCGACGCGCCGTCGTAGAACCGCTGCCCGCCGTGGCCGGTGCGGCTCGGGGCGAGCAGGCCCACCTGCTGGTAGTGGCGCAGGGTGCGGCTGGTAACGCCGGTGCTGCGGACGATCTCCTGGATCGACCACTCCGGGGCCGAGTGCTGGGGCGACTCCATGGCTCCTCCTCTCGTCGGTCTCCTTCGGTGCGATCACGATCTTTCCGCTTGACGTGACGTCAAGCGCAAGGGGAGCGGCGGGAGAATCTTCGCCGGAGCCGCGCCCCGCAGGGACGACGACGCCCGCCGGACCGTGCGGGGCACGCACGGCGGGCGTCACGAGAGGGGCCGTCTGCAGAAAGGGGCGTCAGGCGGCACGCCGCGGAGCTCAGCGCCGCGGCGTGCCGCCTGAGTCCCATTCTGCAGGCAGGCCCGGCCCATGCAGGCGGGCCCGGGGGGCACGTGTCGGGTCGGAGCGACGAGTCGGCGGGCGACCGTCGCTCAGTAGCCGATGGACCTCAGGTACTCGCGGGACTCGCGGATGCAGTCGATCGGGTCGCGGCCGTAGGTGTCGTCCTGCTCGATGAGGAAGTACTCGGCACCGGCCTTCTCCGCGGCGGGCAGCAGCGCGGGCCAGTTCATGTTGCCCTGGCCCACCTCGGCGAACTGTCCGAGGGAGAGGAAGGTCCCGTAGAACTCCTTCATGTCCATCTCGCCGGCGTCGAAGCGCCTCACGGCGTCCTCGGGCATCGGCGCGACGCGGAAGTCCTTGACGTGGATGAGCTTGCAAGTGCCGGAATAGGCCTCGAGCATGTCCAGCGGAGCCATGCCGCCGCGCTGGACCCAGTGCAGGTCCACCTCGAACAGCAACGAGGGGGCGACGCGGCGCACGATGTCGAAGATCCGCTCGCCGTCGAACCGGATGAGGTCCACGTGGTGGTTGTGGTAGCAGAGCGTGATGCCCTTCGCGGCGAGACGGGCCGCATAGGGCTCGACGGAGGCCGCCCAGTCCTCGGCCGCCTCCTTCGAGGTCATCGCCGAGAACGGCATCATGCCGATGCGCAGGAAGCGCGCTCCGGTCTTCCCGCACGCCGCGACAGCGCGGTCGAACTCGGTCTCGAGCGCGAAGCCGTTGCCGCCCGGGGCGATCGAGACGCTCATCGCGGCGGTCTCGACGCCGAGGTCCGCCTTGCCGCGCACGAGGTCGTCGATCAGCTCATCGGTCATCTCCACCTGGGAGACCTCGACGGCGTCGATGTCGAGTTCGCGCACCTGGCGCAGGACCTCGTACATCCCCTTCTCGTCGATCTGGTCCTTGAGCATCATGAGCTGGAGTCCGAGGATGGGCATGGGTGTTCTCCTTCGAAGAGTGCGATGGCGGTGGGAATGCGGGAGCGGCCCGGGCCGACGGGAGGTCGGCGCCGGGCCGCACGGAGAGCGCTCAGGAGCGGGTGGGGAACTTCCCCTCCTCCTCGATGCGCTTGTTCAGCTCGGAGAGGTACTCCTCGGCCGGGTAGTCGACCAGGTCGATCTCGCGACCGGTCCAGGCCGACAGCTGCATGCCGGAGGCCAGGCGGACGCCGTTGATGCCCTCGGCGCCGTCGGCGATCAGCGGGGTGCCGTCGTTGACGTGAGCGGCGAAGTTGGTCAGGACGTCGATGTGCTGCTGGCCCCAGGCCGACTCGTAGGTCCTCTCCTCGACGGTGTACAGCGAGGAGGCGTCCATCTCGCCGCGGAACAGCTTGGCCACGTCCTCCATGGTCATCTTGTCGCTGAGGCTGCGCTCGTCCTCCGACAGGCGGTAGACGGTGACCTTGTTCGACTTGTCGACGACGACCTTGCCCTCGTCGAACAGCAGCTCGAGGCGGTCGGTGCCGATGATGTCGTTGGTCGAGGTCATGAAATGACCGGTGACGCCCTCGCCGAAGTCGACGAGCGCGTTGACCTCGTCCTCGGTGGCGATGTCGCGCTGGAAGCCGAAGGCGAGCTTCGCGAAGACCTTCTTCGGAGTACCGGCGAGCCACTGCCACAGGTCAAGCTGGTGGGGAGCCTGGTTGACGAGCACGCCGCCGCCCTCGCCGCCCCAGGTCGCGCGCCACTCGGACTGGTCGTAGTAGCCCTGCGGGCGCCACCACGACGTGATGATCCAGGAGGTGTGGCGCAGCCTGCCGAGCTCGCCGGCGTCGATCAGCGCCTTGAGGTCGGTGTAGACGGGGTTGGTGCGCTGGTTGAACATGATGGCGAAGGTGGTCTCGGGATGGTCGGCCGCGAAGGCGTTCATCTCCTCGACCTGTTTGGTGTAGACGCCTGCGGGCTTCTCGGTGAGTGTGTGTATGCCCTTGCCGATCGCGGTGATCGTCATCTCGGGGTGGAGGTAATGCGGCACGGTGGTGACCACGGCGTCGACGTCCCCGGAGTCCAGCATCTCGACGTAGTCGTCGTAGAAGGGGGTGCCCGCGTGCTTCTCCGCGGCGGCGTCCTCCTTCGCGGGATCGGTGTCGGCGATGGCGCCGAGCGTCATGCCCGCGATCTTCCCGTCGGCCAGGAGGCCGGCGTACATGCCGCCCTGAGCGCCGAATCCGATGATGCCGAGGCGGATGTTCTTCTCCGACATGGTGTCTCCGTTCTGTGGTGGTGACGCGCTCCCGGGAGGGGATGCGGGTGGATCTGGTGGGACCGAGGAGCGAGGGGAGGGAGGGCGGGAGGAACGCGCTCTCCGTCTCCGTCGAGCCTATGTGCGTCGGCGGACCCGTGGCCGGGGCCGCCGACGCACGGGGATCAGGCCTGCTCAGAGGCCGAGGCGGCGGACGCCGCGTGACGTTCCTCGAGGATCGCGGCGTTCTCGTCGACCCGCTTCTTGGTCAGCGGGTACCAGAAGACGGGGGCCAGCAGCGAGACCAGCAGCAGGGCGGGGACGAGGGTGCCGAGGGTGTAGATGCCGTCGAGCACGGACTGGTTCTGCTCCACGCCGCCGGACTGGTAGCCGATCCAGCCGAGCGCCCAGCCGACGAGACCGCCGGCGATCGCCTGGCCGAGCTTGCGGGACCAGGAGTACATGCCGTAGACGGTCGCGTCGTTGCGCTCGCCGGTGCCAGCTGAACGGCCTGATGTCCTTCTTCTGCTGGGGTGTCGCTGCAGCGGTGCTCATCGTCGAAGCTCCTCCGGGTTCATCCTTGAACCGCGAGCGCGGCGCGCGCGGGGCCGTGGTTCGCTCAGATCGCGATGCGCTCCGTGGGACCGGTGAGGCGGGGTGAGGAGAGTCTGGTCAGGAGATCCGAGGAGAGGGCGATGTTGCCGGAGGTTGCAGTGCTGCCGAATGGACTCGAACCTGTTGCCTCATGAGTTAATGGAAGGCTTACCAGCATCGATGCTCTTGTCGCCACCTGAAGACGTCGGTCGTATGGCGGGGCGTGGGCCGGGTCTGCTCGTTCGGTTGTCAACGGTTGCCGGTGGCGGCCGGCAGTCGCTTCAGGTCCGCCGAGAGGCGGTGCGCTCGGCGACTCTCGCCGAGGAGTCCCGGAGGCGCTGACACGGGAACGACGGACGGCCGGGCCGCCCACGAGGGGCGATCCGGCCGTCCGGGAGGGTGCGGCGGAGCCGCAGGCGGTCATCGCCCCGTCGGGGGCGCGGCCGCTGAGGGGATCAGTAGAGGTTCAGGAAGGCCTGCAGGACCTCGACGGTGTCCCCGTCGATCTCGTCGGAGCCGTTCTGGGCGGCGCCGACCTCGTGCTGGAGGCCCGCGACGGTGTCCTCGCCGATCACGCCGTCCTGCGAGGTCTTGGCCCAGGCCTGCAGGGCGAGGGTGGTCTCCTCGTCCATCTCGCCGGTCTGCTCGACGCCCAGCCAGTCCTGGAGGGCGGTGATGGTCTTCGGGCCCATCTTGCCGTCGACCTCGAGGGTGCCGGCGACGGAGAGGTCGCCGGTGGCCTTGGAGCCGGGCTCGCCCTTGGACGCCTGCGGGGCCGGGGCGGCCTCCTCGGCCGGGGCCTCCTGCTGCTTCGGCTCCTCCTGCTTCTTCTCGGTCTCCTTGGTGAAGCCGTTCTCGTCGCAGTTGTCGGCGATGCCGTCACCGTCGCAGCTCCAGTCGCCCTGGGGCTCGGTGCTCTCGCGCTCGGTGGAGCGGTTCGCCTGCTGGTCGGACTCGCGGGGCTCGGGAGCCTGCTGCTGCTCCTGCTCCTCGGCCGGGGCCTGCTGCTCCTGCTCGGGGGCCTCCTCCTGCTCCTCGGCCGTGGGGGCGCCCGAGGTGTCGGAACCGCCGTTGATCGAGACGCCGCAGGTGGGCCAGGCGCCCTTGCCCTGCACGGCCAGGACGCGCTCGGCGACCGCGATCTGCTGGATCTTCGAGGCCTGGTCGGCGGTCGAGGCGTACTCGGTGCCGCCGAAGCCCTCCCAGGTCTGCTGGGAGAACTGCAGGCCGCCGTAGTAGCCGTTGCCGGTGTTGATGGACCAGTTTCCGCCGGACTCGCAGGCGGCGACCTCGTCCCAGCCGGTGGCGGCCGAGGCGGAGGTGGTGGTCGCGGCGATCATGCCGGAGGCGACGACGGCGCCGCCGGCGACGGCGACGGCCGAGCGGCTGAGGCCGCGGCGGAGGGTGGCAGCGCGGGAAGTGCGCTGGGCGTGGGTGCTGTGCTTGGACAAGGGGACGTCCTCTCAGGTCGTGGGCGGTCGGCGGCCCCGGGCGGGCGCGGCTCGACCTCTTCGGACGTCGGCCACCGTAGGGGCTCACCGCCCCCTCGCGGCAAGGACCCGGCCCCGGAACTGACCGGGGTTTTACTCTTCCGGTTCGAGGGCATGACTCGCCGAGGCAGGTTCTGCGCGTCCCTGACCTGCGGTGACGCGGTGGGCTTCCTGTTCGGAGCGGCATGGTGTGAGTCATGGCGCGTCCTGTGGCGCCCTTCACAGAGTCAGTCCGCCGCGCGGTCAGCCGACGGCGGGCGGCCCGTCGGCCTCGCGGCAGCGGGCCGGTCGGCTCGGCCCCGGCGCCCCGTCCTGGCGGCCTCTCTCGCGCCCGCCTCAGTCGGCGTCCGGAGGGTCGAGCGCGGCCGCCGCCGCGGCGCGGTGCTCCTCCGCACCGGTCTCCAGCGCATAGAGCCCGTAGGCGAGCGGGGAGGCGGAGAACATCTCCTCGGCGTGCTCCCCGAGCCGCGGGTGGACGGTGCCGCCGCCGGCCTCGTAGGCGGCGATCGTCGCCGCGAAGGCCTCCGGGGGAGCGCTCGCGCGGTGGAACATGAAGTCCCGCGCCGGATCGCCGACGGACGCGGTGGTCCAGTCCAGCACTGCGCTGAGCCGCTCGCCCTCTACGAGGGTGTGGCCCGGGTAGACCTCGCCGTGGGTGAGCACGCTGCGGTCCGACCAGAAGGAGTCCTCCGCCAGCCACGCCTCCCAGCGCTCCCGCAGCGCGGGGGCGATCGGGAAGGCCTCGGCGACGCGGGCGAGGTTCTCGCGCCAGGTGTCGCGCACCTGCTCCGGGGTGCGGGACGGGATCCCGGTGGCGGCGGCCGCGACCGGGTCCACGGCGTGGAGCTGGGCGAGGAAGGTGCCGAGGGTGCGGGCGTACTCGGTCGAGGCCATGTCCAGGTGCCACCGGACCGTGCCGTCGGGGTCGACGGTCAGCCCCGGGGTGCCGGGCAGGAGGGGATAGGCGATCAGGCGCTCCGTGCTGATCCGCCAGTCGGGGGTAGCGACGGCCAGGTGCGGGGCGAGGTGGGCGAGCAGCCGGCCCTCGACCGCGGCGCGGGTCAGCACCTCGGCGCGGCGGGGGATGCGCAGCACCCAGTCCTGGCCGTCCCGTGCCCGGGCGAAGGCGACGCGGAAGTCGTGGCCGATCTCCTCGGTGCGCAGCGAGTCGCCGAGGAGGTCGAGCCCGTGATCGGCGGCGAGGGCGAGGAGCTGATCGAGGTCGGCGGGCGGGGGAGTCCCGGCGTCGGCCGTGGCCGACGACGGGCTCGAGGGGGAGGTCTCGGTCATCCCGGCAGTCTGCCCGGTCGCGCGCACGACGTCATCCGGTTTCCCGGCCGACGGTGCGCCCGGCCGGTGCTCGCCGGCCGCGATGCCTGCCCGCGTAGGCTCGGGCCATGCGCGGGATGCGAGGAGGCATCGGCGCCGTGTCCCAGGCAGCGCTTCTCGCGCTCGCCCTGGTCACGGCGGTGCATCTCGCGGCGCAGCTGCGCGGCGGCGGGCCCGTCGCCGAGGTGACCCAGCCCCTGCTCATGCCGCTGCTGCTCGGTGCGCTGCTGGCCGGGACCGAGCCCCCGCGCGGCCGGCTCGTCCGGCTCTTCGCGCTGGGTCTCGTGCTCTCGTGGGCGGGGGACACCCTCCCGCGGCTCCTCGACGGTCAGGCGCAGTTCCTCGCCATGCTCACCAGCTTCCTGCTCGCCCAGATCGTGTACGCGCTCGCGCTGTGGCCGCTGCGGGGAGGCTCGCTCCTCGCGGAGGGGCCACCGGTGCTCTCGGCCGTCCGGGGATCCGGGATGCGGCGCGTCCTCGCGGGCCGTGCCGCGGTGCTGCCCTATTTCGTCGACGCCGTGGTGATCGTGGGCCTGTGCGCCCCGTCGGCCGGAGCGTTGCTGCCCGCGCTGGTGGTCTACGCCGCGGCGATCTGCGCGATGGCGGTGCTCGCCACCGGTCTCGGCGTGCGCGGCGGGATCGGGGAGCGGTGTTCGTGGTCTCCGATTCCCTCATCGCCCTGAGAACCTTCGACGTGCTCACCCTCCCCGCGCACGAGCTGTGGGTGATGGCGACCTATGTCGCGGCGCAGGTGCTGCTCGTGCTCGGCGTGCTGGGACACACCGCCCGGGCCGGACGATGGTCGAGAAATGGCGCTGGGCGTTCCTCTACGCCTATATAGCCGTAGAGGAACGCCCAGCGCCAGTGGCCGACCATGGCCAGGCGGGCCAGGCGGGCCAGGCGGGCCAGGCGGGCCAGGCGGGCCAGGCGGGCCAGGCGGGCCAGGCGGGCCAGGCGGCCCAGGCGGGCCAGGCGGACCGGGCGAGCCAGGCGGGCCAGGCTGATCGGGCGAGCCAGGCGGGCCGGGTGGGGCTGCCGGGCACGGGGCCGGGTCGGCGAGGCCGGTCCACCCGGTGGGGAGGCCCGCTCAGCCCCTGCGCGCCTCGGCGTGCTCGGCGTGCGCCTGCTCGCGGGCGCGGCGCTTGGCCTCCTTGGTCTCCCGCAGCTCCTCCTCCTCGGCGAGGGTGATCACCGTGCCGCCGGGATCGGTCGCGACGGTGCCGTCGGGGTGGGTGACCAGCAGGCCGTCCGGCTGCTCGTCGGAGCGCTCGCCCCGCTCGTTGAAGGCGAGCCGCGCCTCGTGCACACGGTGGGCGTCGGCGAGGAGCTCGCGCACGCTGTGCTCGGCCACGACGATGTCCTCGTACTTCGCGGGCAGGCCGTCGACGATCTTCTCGTGGGCGAGCATCTTCTCGTACATCGCGTCCCGCTGCTCCTCGAAGGAGCGGTAGGTCATCTCGAGATATGCGCGGGCCTCGTGATGGGCGTTGTTCACCGCGGCCTGCGCTCGTCCCTTCGGGGACAGCAGCGAGGCGAGGACGGTGACCGTGAGGACGCCGATGATCACGCTGAGCGAGAAGGCGGTGGTGATCTCCGGGATCGCGTGCACGGCCTCGCCGCCGTTGATGAAGCCCAGCTCGTTCTCGTGCAGCGCGTGCACGACGAGCTTCACGCCGATGAAGGCGAGGATGATCGACAGGCCGTAGGAGAGGTAGACCAGGCGGTCGAGCAGCCCGTCGATGAGGAAGTACAGCTGACGCAGGCCCAGCAGGGAGAACACGGTCGCGGTGAACACGATGTAGGTGTTCTGGGTGAGGCCGAAGATCGCCGGGATCGAGTCGAGCGCGAAGAGGATGTCGGTCGCGCCGATCGCGATCATGACCAGCAGCATCGGGGTGAGGACGCGCTTGCCGTTCTCGATGGTGAAGAACTTGTCGCCGTCGTACTCGTCGGTCGCGGGCAGGACCTTCTTCACCAGGCGTACGAAGACGCCCTCGGAGTCCTCGTGGGAGTCCTCCTTCAGCTCGTCCACGATCATCTTGATCGCCGTGTAGAGCAGGATCGCACCGAAGAGGTAGAAGGCCCAGGAGAAGTTGTCGATCGCGGCGGCGCCGAGGGCGATCATGCCCGAGCGGGCGATGATCGCGAAGGTGATGCCGAACAGCAGCACCTTCTGCTGGTCCTCTCGGGGCACGGAGAAGCCGGCGATGATGATCAGGAAGACGAAGAGGTTGTCGACCGAGAGGGCCTTCTCGGTGACGTACCCGGCGAAGTACTCGGTGCCCATGTCGACGCCGCCGAAGACGAGGACGAGCACGCCGAAGGCGAGCGCGATGCCGACGTAGAGCGCGGACCACACGCCCGCTTCGCGCAGGGTGGGGATGTGCGCCTTGCGCACATGGAAGATGTAGTCGAAGGCGAGGAGCCCGAGCACCACGATGATGGTGACGGCCCAGATCAGGGGGGAGACGGTCATGGAGGACCTTCCGGGTCGCGAGGTGGACCCGGGTCTCTCCACCCTCCGGCCTGTGCCGGTGGGCCGCTGCGCCCGGGGGCCCGTTCGGCGGTCCCCGTGGTGACGTGCGCAGCGTGGCGGATACTCCCCCGTTGCCGTCCGCGAGAGTAGACGGCGTCCCTGGGAAGCTCCCGAACGTCGCTCGTGGGTGCGGGGGAGTTCTGCGACCGAGCTCTCGCCCTCGGGCTGTCACCCTCGGGCGGTCAGCGGTCCTCGAGTGCGTCCTCCAGCTCGTCCTTGGTCATCGTCGAGCGGCCCTCGACCCCCTGCCGGCGGGCGTCCTCGTACAGCTGCTCCTTCGTGCGTCCCTTCGCGCCGCTGTGCGAGCGCTCGCCGCCCCGCTCGGACGGGGACTTGTCCTCGAGCGAGGTCCGGCTGGCCTCCTCGGACTCTCCCTCCTGGGCGCGGGTCTTGTTCACGGTGCGGGCCGCGATCTCCTCGGCCTCGTCCTCGGGGACGCCCTTGTCGAGCTGGCCGTCCTTGATGTGCTGGTACTGGCGTTCGCGCTTCTCGTTCCATGCCTCGGGCATGACTGCTCCTCCTTCTCCGTCGTGCGTCTGCGATCTCCGCTCGGAGCGGTCGTCGTGCCGGAGATGACCGGCACGTCCATGCTGTGGCACAGCGGGCCGATGTCGAGGTCGGGGACCGATCGGTCGAGCCCGGAAGCGGGGCCCGGACGGCGCGGACCGTCCCAGCGGGAGGCGGGGCCGGCCGTCTGGGACGGCTTCCCCGTCGGCCGGCGACGCCCGCTCTCGCAGCTCACTCGCGGGCGCGGTCCCCGGACATCGATCCGATGCTGTTGGACGGGGTGGCCTCGTCCTTCCAGCGGAGCAGCGCGCCGACGCCCTCGGGGATCCCGAGCGCGTCCTCCTGCAGGGCGGAGACCGAGGCGTCGATGGCCAGAGCCGTGCGCAGCAGCTCCTCGATGCCGGCGGGCTCGCCGCCGGTGACGAACACCAGCTCCTCGACCTGGCCGCGGCCGATCGCCTGGGCGACCTCGGTCGCGCCGCCCACCGAGGCGCCGTCGCGCGCCTGGCTCTCGCGGAAGCGGCCCTCGAGGTCCCGCTGCCTCCCGGCGATGAACTCCTCGGTGGTGCGGGTGAGCGCCTCGCGGAAGGGGCCGCGGTCCAGCGCGGCACCGCGGCTGCCGCCGGGGACCTCCAGGAGCCGCTCGCGGGTCTCACGGCCCAGCGCCTCGCGCAGCAGTCCCATCGCGCGCACGTCGCCGCTGATCATCACCATGTCCACGCGGTGCTCCCGCAGCGCGCGTTCGACGGCCTCGGCGACCGCGTCGGCGTTGCGCTCCCAGGAGTCCTCGACGCGGGCCTCGAAGTTGTCGGCCCGCCAGCCGTGCTGGGGGCCGCCTCCGACGCTCGCCTTGTGGAGGACGTCGTGGCCGCCCTCGACGGTCGCGTCCTCTCCCAGACCGTTCGGGCCGTGGGCGATCGACGGGTTCTCCGGTGCTCGCAGGTGCAGGTCGGCGCCTGCCCGGTCCACGACCACCAGCAGCTGGCGCACGGCGAAGGGGATCAGCTGCATCAGCGGCAGCAGCTGCGGGAACTCGCCCCGGTGGGCCGACTCCTGCACCGGCGGCGCCGGCAGCACCCGGTCCACGAGGATCCCGTCGTCGGTCGCGAAGACGGAGCGGCCCTGACGTCCGCCGAGGGTGGAGGGCCTGAGCACCGTCTCCTCGATCTGCGTGAGCAGCCCCTGCGGGGCGCCGTCGGCCGCGAGGGAGGAGCGCATCCGCGCCCAGCGGGCCTCGAGCTCGCCGGCCGCTTGAGGGTCGGTCCGGGTGGTGTCGAGGTGGACCGAGACGACGGGGCCGGTCGCTTCGAGGACGGGCGTGAGCCAGGGCAGTTTCACAGTGGACCTCCAGGTGCTCGACGTGCGGGGACGACCGTGCTCCCAGCTCGGCCTCTTCGCCCCGCCTGGGTCCGTTCAACCCTGGCACGCGGGGTCCGGCATCGCAAGCGGGTTCGGGCCGAGGGGGTCGCTGCCCTGCGTGGGGCCCGCTCCGGCTCCCGTCCCGCGGGGCGGTCAGAAGGTGAAGCCGCGGAAGAGCAGCAGCGCCAGGCCCAGGCCGACGACGAGGTTCACGACGGTCGCCGCCGCGAACACGACGATCGGCTTCCAGCCGGACTCCCTGATGCTCGAGGCGTTGAACTCGAGGCCGATCGAGACGAAGGCGAGGGTCAGCGCCCAGGTCTGCAGCTCCTTGGCGGCGTCCAGCCGCGGCTCGAGGACGGCCTCGGGGAGGGACTCTGCGAGCACCGTCGCCACGACCGAGGCGAGCAGGAAGCCGAGCACGAACTTCGGGAACCGCTCCCAGAGCATCGCCAGCGAGCGGCGATCTCCCACGCGGCGCGTGCCGGAGCCGGCGACGGCCCGGCCGGCGGCGGGGGCGACCCTGAAGGAGAAGTACAGCGTCAGCAGCACGGCGACGATGCCCAGCAGCGCGTTCTGGGTGACCTTCACGATCGAGGCGATCTGCAGCGGCTGCTCGCCGGCGACCGCGCCCGCGGCCGTCACCGCGGCGGTGGTGTCGATGTTGCCGCCGATCCAGGCGCCGGTGACCGCGGGGGACAGCCCCATCAGATCCGCGAGCCAGGGCAACAGGAAGATCGAGGGCACCGCGAAGACGATCACGAGGGTGGCGGTGTAGGCGAGCTGCTCCTTCTTCGCCTCCACGGCGCCGGCGGCCGCGACGGCGGCGGAGACCCCGCAGATCGACAGGGCGGAGGCGAGCAGGGCCCGCAGCCTGTCGTCCAGCCCCAGCAGCCCGGCGAACCACCAGGTGAACGCGAAGACGACGGTGATCAGCAGGATCGCCTGGAGCACGGCGGGACCCGCCGCGCGCACCACGATCGCGAAGTTCACGCTCGCGCCCAGCAGCACCAGGCCCACCTTGATGAACAGCTCGGTGCGGAAGGCCGCGGCCATGCGACGGCGCACCCCGGTCAGGGACAGCACCGCGTTGCCGAGGAAGCCGAGCGCGATCGCGTAGACCGGGTACTCGATCGACTTCGCGACCTTCCCGACGGCGGTGCCCTCGGTGAGCTCGGGGACCGCATCGGTGAGCACCGAGACCAGCCAGGCCAGAGCCACCACGATCACGAGGCCCGCGACGGTCCAGCCGAGCGCGGCGCGCGGAGCCGGGCCGGGGGAGGGGGCAAAGGCCTCGGCCGCGGCGCCGTCGGCGGCGGTCCGCTCCGTCGCGCTCACGGGATCAGCTCCGAGGAGATCAGCCCGGCCATGCAGGCGCCGAACAGGACGAGCCCCACGAGCGTCGCGATCCAGTCCTCGCCGAGGGAGAACCGCTTGTGGTCATCGGGGTTGTCGGGACGCTCGGTGCTGCTCACCGTTCCTCCTCCAGTCTCGGGATGCCCCGGCGCACGCACCGGGGCCTGGAGGCACTGTAGGACATCGGCTCGGGGTGTCTCGGCGAGCGACCAGCACGTTCGCTCCGCGACCGTGTCCTGTCAGGCGCCCGTCAGCTCTCGTCCACGTGACGGACACCCGCGGCGGCCGCCACGACGCGCCAGTCCTCGGCGAGGGAGGCGATCGTCGCGTGGGCGTTCAGGCCGGAGGGCTGGGGGACGACGTGGAGGTCGATCCCGGCCGGCCAGCCCTCGACCTCGGCGGGGTCCTGCCGTCCGAGCCGGGCGCGGGGCAGCGCGTAGGCGGTGCGGAAGGCGGTGATCCCGGCGATCGCGACCGTGCGGGGACGCAGCGTCTCGAGCCGCTTGACGAGGCGGCGGCCGGACGCGCGCAGCTCCTCGCGCCCCAGCTCGTCGGCGCGCACGGTCGCACGGCCGATCAGGTTCGTGATCCCGATGCCGCGGGTGCGGAGGTCCTGCTCGTCCTCGGGGTCCAGGCCCCGGGAGGCGTCCACGAGGCGGGAGGTGAGGCCGGCGCGGTGCAGGGAGGGCCAGAAGCGGTTCCCGGGCCGGGCGAAGGGGGCGTTCACGGCCGCGGTCCACAGCCCCGGGTTGATGCCGACGATCAGCAGGCGCAGCTCCTCGCCCCGTCGCGGGTCCGGCAGCACGTCGTCGATCGCGTCGGGGTCGGGGGTCGCGAAGTCGGTCAGCTCGTCCCGGGAGGGACGTCGGCCGCCGAGCGGGGAGGGGCGACGGATGCTCATCCCTGCACTGTATGTCGGCCGGCGGTCGTACTGTGCTCCCATGCGCCCCACGGAGGCAGGACGACTGCAGGTGATCGCGGGCCCGATGTTCGCGGGCAAGACCGAGGAGCTGCTGCGGCGCGTGCACCGGGCGCGTCTGGCGGGTCGGCGCGTCGAGGTGGTCGGCCACAGCCTCGACGACCGCGGCGGCGCGGACCGGCTCAGCACCCATCTGGGCCGCAGCACGCCCGCCCGGATGCTCGAGGACCCGGACGTGCTGCGAGGGCTGCCGGACGCGCCCGAGGGCGCCGAGGGCCGGGTCGAGCTGCTCGCCCTCGACGAGGCGCAGTTCTTCGGTCCCGCCCTCGTGCCGGTGGTCGAGCAGCTGCTCGAGGCCGGGATCGACGTCGCCGTCGCCGGGCTGTGCCTCACCTACGACGGCGAGCCCTTCTCCCCGCTGCCGGAGCTGATGGCGCGGGCCGAGGAGGTCGTGAAGCTCACCGCGGTGTGCACGGTGTGCGGCGCGGACGCCGCCTTCCACATACGCCTGGTCGACGACGGGGCCGACGCCCGGCGCGCGACCGCCGCGCAGGTGGGCGGCGGGGAGTCCTACCGGGCGCGCTGCCGCGCCCACCGCGATCCCGCCGCGCGGGAGCCGCGCCGGCTCAGGTGAGCGGCTCGACGCCCTCGTCGACCTCGCAGTCCACCCTCCGCGCGTGCCCGCTCGCGTCGTCCCGCCCGCGTACGCCTCACCCGTCCTGCCTCCCCGTCTCGCTACGCTGGCACGATGATCCTCACCCCGGACCAGGCACCCGTCGGCTCCCCGCGCACCGGACGCCCGGACGGCGAGCTCGAGCCGATCACCGCCGTGCGCTACGCGGCCGTGGCGGGGGAGCGCGCCGAGCAGGCGCTGCCCGCCGAGGCCGGAGCGGCGGGGATCGTCGGCCGCACCATCGCGCCCGGCGAGGTGCTGCGCTGGTTCGTGCACCCGGTCCTTGACGAGGAGCTGAGCTGGGGCGCGACCCATGTCGCGCTCGACCTCGTCCTCGACGACGGCTCCCGCCTCTCGCAGCACGAGCCCCGCGACCAGCACGGCTCCCTCGCCACCGCCCGCGGCCTCGGCGAGGCGAGGATCCTCTACGCCGACCAGTGGAACGACGTCCAGGTGGGGCTCGAGGCGCTCGTCGGCCGCCGGATCGAGGAGGTGCTGGTCGAGGTCGACGTGCCCGAGGACCACGAGGCCGATCTCCTCGAGGATCTCGAGTCCGAGCCCGGGGAGGCCGCGCCGCCCGCCCCGCTGCACGGCTGGATCGACGGCCCCTCCCTCGCCGTGCCGCCCGCGGACCCGCCGCTCGAGGACCCCGTCGCCTGGGTCGACACCCGGCGCGGCACCCGCTCGGCCTTCGAGTTCTCGCGCGGGAACACCCTGCCGATCACCGCCCTGCCCAACGGCTTCGCGAAGTTCACCCCCGCGACCGACGCCCGCACCCGCCGCTGGATCTACCAGCACCACCGCACCCATCTCCAGGGCCTGTCCCTCACCCATCAGCCGAGCCCCTGGATGGGCGACCGCCACCAGCTGGTGATGATGCCGCTGCTGGGCGAGAGCCCGGACGCGAGCCCCGCCGCGCGCGAGCGCGCCTTCACCCACGAGGACGAGACCGCCCGCCCCGACCTCTATGCCGTCGCCCTCGAGGGCGGGATCGGGATGCGGCTCGCGCCCACCGACCACGGCGCCGTCTGCGAGATCTCCCTGCCGGAGGACTCCGGGCCCGGCCACCTCCTCCTCGAGGGCGTGGACGCGCACAGCCGCCTCGACGCCGCCGGCGCCGTCTTCGACGGGCGGGTCCAGGGCTGGATCGACTCCTCGCCCCAGGAGGGGTACGACCGGGCCGACGGGGCGACCCGCATGTTCGTGCTCGCCGAGGTGCAGCCCGCCCCCGTGCGCGTCGGCCGCGCGGAGGGCGACAGCGGAGGCAGCGTGCTCAGCTTCGCGCCCGGCACCCGCACCATCACGGTCCGCCTGGTGACGAGCCTGCTCGGCCAGGACCAGGCCCAGCGCACCTTCGCGCTCGAGCTCGCCGGACGCACCCTGGAGCAGGTCCGCGAGCAGGCCCACGCCCTGTGGACCCGCCGCCTGCAGGTGCTCGAGGCGCCCGGCGCGACCGCCCCGCAGCGCCGCACCCTGTACGGCAGCCTCTACCGCCTGAACCTCTACCCGTCCTCCCACTGGGAGAACCGCGGCACCGCCGAGGTGGTCGAGCCCGTCCACGCGAGCCCCGTGCTGCCCGTGCGCGGCGCGGCGACCGACACCCGCACCAACGCCGAGACGGTGCCGGGGCGGATGTACGTCGACCACGGCTTCTGGGACACCTATCGCACCGCCTGGCCCGCCTACGCACTGCTCTACCCCGAGCTCGCCGCGGAGCTCGCCGACGGCTTCGTGCAGCAGCACCGCGAGGGCGGCTGGATCGCGCGCTGGTCCTCACCCGGCTATGCCGACTGCATGACCGGCACCAGCAGCGACATCGCCTTCGCGGACCTGCAGGTCAAGGGCGTGCCGCTACCCGATCCGCAGGCGACCTACGAGGCCGCGCTGCGCAATGCGACCGTCGCCCCGCCGCAGCCCGAGGTGGGCCGCAAGGGCGGGGAGACCGCCGTGTTCCGCGGCTACGTCGCCACCGATGCCGAGGTGGGGGAGAGCGTCTCCTGGAGCCTCGAGGCGCACATCAACGACGCCGGCATCGCCGCGCAGGCGGCGCTGCTCGCCGAGCGGGCCGAGGCCGAGGGGGACCGGCTCCGCGCCGAGCGGCTGCGCGGCGAGTCCGCCTATCTCGCCGCGCGCAGCGCGAACTACGCCCTGCTGTTCGACCGGACGACGGAGTTCTTCCGCGGCCGACGCGCAGACGGGGCCTTCGCCGTCCCGGCCGAGGAGTTCGACCCGCTGGAGTGGGGAGGGGACTTCACGGAGACCAACGGCTGGACCTTCGCCTTCCACGCCCCGCACGATCCCGAGGGCCTCGCCGCCCTGCACGGCGGCCGCGACATGCTGCGCGGCCGGCTCGAGCAGTACCTGGACACGCCCGAGCGCGCCGACCGCCGCGGCACCTACGACACCACCATCCACGAGATGGTCGAGGCGCGGGCGGTGCGGATGGGCCAGTTCGGGTTCTCCAACCAGCCCGCCCATCACATCCCTTTCCTGTTCCACCACGTGGGGGCGCCGGAGGAGGCCTCCCGGATCGTCCGCGAGGTGCAGCGGCGCCTCTTCGTCGGCGAGCAGATCGGGCAGGGGTATCCCGGCGACGAGGACAACGGCGAGATGAGCGCCTGGTGGCTGCTGACGGCGCTGGGGCTGTACCCGCTGCAGCTCGGCACGGGCCGCTATCACCTGGTCGCGCCGCTGTTCGAGACGGTGCGGGTGCGGCCGCTGGGCCGGGAGGGCTTCACCCTCACCGCGCACGGCGCCGGCGGGGCGCCGGCCGGTGCCGAGGACGTCTGCATCACCGGGATGCGGGTGCGCGGCGCGGAGCACGCGGACTCGTGGATCGACCACGCGGATCTCCGCGGCGAGATCGAGGTCGAGCTCGGCGCGGAGCCCGGTGACTGGGCCACGATCCCGCCCTCGCCGACCGCGCCGGGGCAGCGGCCGCAGCCGCTGAGGGATCTCTTCGCCGCGGACCCCTCGCAGCCGCTGCTGGACGACGACGCCCGCACCGAGCTCGTGCTGGAGACGGCGAGCGCCGTGCTCGACCTGCCCGAGCTCGGCGAGCCGATGCAGGCCCGCTTCCTCACCCTCACCTCCTCCGCGGAGACGGGCGGGGACCCGATCGCGTGGCGGCTGGAGGGCTCGGACGACGGCCAGAGCTGGGAGGTGCTCGACGCCCGCTCCGCGCAGCGCTTCGAATGGCGACGCCAGACCCGCCCCTTCGAGATCGCCTCCCCGCGGCCGTGCCTGCATCACCGCCTGGTGGTGACGACCTCCGAGGGCCCGCTGCGGCTGGCGGAGCTCGAGCTGCTCGCCTGAGCGGGAACCGGCCGCCGCACGAGCCCTCCTCGTCCCGAGAGCGGGGTGCCCGCGCGGCGGTCGATCAGCACCCACGGCAGGGTCATCGCCGCCCACACCGCGGCGATCAGCACGGCCTCGACCAGCAGGTACTGCGGCCACGGCCCCAGCAGGTCCAGGATGCTCGGCCCGGAGGGCGCCCGGTTCAGGTAACCGTAGTTCGCGCCGGTGAGGGTGTTGCCGGCGACGGCGATCCCCGCCCACAGCAGCGTCGCCGCGTAGGCGAGGCCGTACCCGCGCCAGGTGGGCCGGCAGCCGAGCCCCCACACCAGCACCACCGGGGCGAGCACTCCGGCGCCGTGCGCGATCCAGTACTCCGCGAACTCCAGCGGCACCCACACGAAGTAGTTCAGGTCCGGGGTGAGCACCGACTGCATGTTCAGCGTCAGCCCCCAGAACCAGCACACCACCACCGCCCAGCGCGCCTGCGTGATCAGGGCGATCGGGACCAGGAAGCGCAGCGCATCGGAGTAGTGCAGCGGCAGGGACTCCTCGAGGTTCCACGCCCAGGGCATGAACCCCCATGCCGTCCAGGCCGTGGAGTTCGCCAGCAGCGCCCAGCCCGCGACCCGCAGCGCCCGGTCCACCCGGGCGCTCTCGCCGCGGCGCGCCCAGCGCACCAGGACGACGGCGGCGAGGACGAGGAGCACCAGCATCGCGAGGTGCACGCCGCCGTAGGCGGGCATGTGCCCGATCGCGGGGGCGGCGAGGAGCGGGTCGTCGGGGCCCGGGCCGGGGCGGTCCAGATGCATCGTCGGCTCTCCTCGTGGTCGCTCGGCCCCGCCCCGTCGTCGGGGCGCACGGGCAGAGCATACGGAAGCGCCCCGCCGAGGCGGCGCGCTTCTGCACGTCTGGGGGCGGTTCCTCTCAGGCGGCGGCGCCCTGGCGGCGCAGCCTGATCTCCTTGAGCAGCGTCACGAGCGCGGCGGCGACCACCGTGCCGGCCAGCAGCGCGAGCACGAAGCCCCACACCGGGCTGATCGCGAAGGCGACGAAGATGCCGCCGTGCGGTGCCTGCGAGCCGACGCCGAACGCCATGATCAGCGCGCCGGTGACCGCGCCGCCGGTCATCATCGAAGGGATCACGCGCAGGGGGTCCGCGGCGGCGAAGGGGATCGCGCCCTCGGAGATGAACGCCGCGCCCAGCAGCCAGGCCGTCGTCCCGTTCTCCCGCTCCACGGGGGAGTAGAGGCGGCGCCGCACCAGGGTGGACAGCGCCATCGCCAGCGGCGGCACCATGCCGGCGGCCATCACGGCGGCCATGATCTCGAACGCGGCCTCGGTGCCCTGGGACAGCCCCGCGGTCGCGAAGAGATACGCCGCCTTGTTCACGGGCCCGCCCAGGTCGAAGCACATCATCAGCCCGATGGTCACGCCGAGCAGCACGGCGGAGGAGCCGGACATGCCCGTCAGCCCGTCCTGCAGCGCGGTCATGAGGGCGGCGAGCGGGCGGCCCAGGAACAGCAGCATCAGCCCGCCGACCACGAAGGTGGTCACCAGCGGGATGATCACCACCGGCATCAGCCCGGCGAGCCAGCGAGGCGGGGTGAGGGTGGTGAACCACAGCGCGATCAGGCCCGCGAGCAGGCCCGTGATGAGACCGCCGAGGAAGCCGGCGCCCACGGCCACCGACACGGCACCGCCGATGAAGCCGGGCGCGATGCCGGGCCGGCCGGCGAGGCCGAAGGCGATGTAGCCCGACAGTGCCGCGACGAGGAAGCCCATGCCGAGGTTCCCGAGCGTGAACAGCACCGCGCCGAGGTAGAGGGCGAGGCCCGCGCGCTCGGTCTGCGCCATGCCGGTCGCGCCCTCGTACTCCTGGTGCCCGGGCAGCGAGGACAGCGAGAACCCGGTCGCGACGTCCTGGGCGACGAAGGCGACGTCGAAGCCCGCGACGAGGAAGCCGAGCGCCATCAGCAGGCCGCCCGCGGCGACGAAGGGGATCATGTAGGACACGCCCGTCATCACGGCGCCCTGGATCCGGCGGGGCCAGGACTGGGATGTGCCGCTCTCCGCCTTCTCCGAGGTCCCGGCGCCGGCCTGCACACGGCGGGCCGACGGATCGGAGGCCGCGGCGACCGCCTCGTCGATCATCTCCCCGCCGTGGGAGATCGCTCGCTTGACGGGGTGCTCCACGAGGGGCAGGCCCGCGAAGCGCTCCCGGCCGGAGATGTTCACGTCCGCGGCGACGATCAGGGCGCTCGCACGAGCGATCTGCTCGTCGGTGAACGGGGTGATGCCGCCGGAGCCCTGGGTCTCCACGTGCAGCTCGATCCCCTTGTCCTTCGCGGCGTTCTCCAGGGACTCGGCGGCCATGTAGGTGTGGGCGATCCCGGTGGGGCAGGAGGTGATCGCCAGCAGCACCGGGGCGTCCGCCGACGCCTCGTCCGATGTGGCGGTGCTCGACGCGGCAGCGCTCGCCGAGGCGGCGCTCGCCGAGGCGGAGCCGGAGGTCTGAGCGGCGGTCGGGGCGGCGCCCGTCCCGACCGCTGCGTCGGCGGGCTCCTCGGACGTCGCGGCGCCGGCGGCCTGCGCGTCGGTCCCCGCCTCCTCGGGGGCGACCACGTCCATCACGAGCGCGGAGACCTCCTCGGGGGTGGACGCCCCGCGCAGCGCGGCGAGGAACTCCGGGCGGATCAGGGCGCGGGAGAGCTGGGCGAGGAGCTTCAGGTGCTGGTCGTCGGTGCCGGCGGGCGCGGTGATCGCGATGATCAGATCGGCCGGGCCGTCGGCGGAGCCGAAGTCCACCGGCTCGCTCAGCCGCACGAGCGCGAGTGCCGCCTCGTGGACGGCCTCGGTGCGGCAGTGGGGGATCGCGAAGCCGCCGGGCATGCCGGTCGCGAAGGACTCCTCGCGCTTCAGCAGACCGGCCTCGAGGCCGTCGCGCTCGGCGCGGCCGGTCGCGGCGACGATATCGGCCATCATGCCGATCACGGCGTGCTTGTCCCCGGGCGGGGCGACGTCGAGCCTCACCAGCTCGGGGGTCATCAGCGCAGCGGACATGGGGGTTCTCCTTTGAACGGGCACCCTGGCGGGGCGGGTGGAGCGGGTCAGAGTCGGACGACGGTGGAGGCGTCGATCCGCACCTGGTCGGGACGGGGGATGGTGGTGCCGGGCAGGCCGACCGCGGCCGTGCCGTAGGCGAGGGCGCGCGCGAGCCGGTCGGCCGGGGCCTCCTCGAGCGCGCGCGCGATGAGATAGCCGGCGGTCGCGGAGTCGCCCGCGCCGACGGTGGAGACGACGGGCCCGGGCGGGACCGGGCAGTACCAGGCCGCCCCTTCGGTCGCGAGGAGGCCGCCGGCCCCGCCGAGGGTCACGAGCACCGCGCCGACGCCGCGGCGGTGCAGGTCCAGCGCGGCCTCCGCGACGGGGTCGAGCCGTCCCGCGGCCGCCTCGGCCTCGAGCGCCGCACCGTCCGCGTCGAGGATCTGGCCGAGCTCCTCGGCGTTGGGCTTGAGGAAGTCGGGGGCGGCGCGGTCCAGCGCGGCGGCGAGCGCGGCGAGCGGGGCGTCGGAGGTGTCCACGCCCACCCCCGCGCCGCGCTCCCGCAGCGCGACGACGAGGCGCACGTACTCGTCCGTCGGCAGGCCGGGGGCGAGGGAGCCGGAGAGCATGACGCTGTCCCCGGGGCGGGCGACGGCCAGCAGCAGCTCCTCGAGGGCGGCGACCTCGGCCCGGTCCAGCGTCGCGCCGGGCTCGTTGAGCTTCGTGGTGGTCTCCGGGGTGGAGAGCACGGTGAGGTTCGTGCGCACACGGCCCGCGACGGGGCTCGCCCGGTGGGGGAGGCCCTCGGCCTCGAGCAGGTCCAGCAGCGCATCCTGCGGCGCGGCGGGGAGGACGGCGGTCACGGGCAGCCCGGCGCGGTGCACGCCCAGCGCGACGTTGATCCCCTTGCCGCCGGGCTGGAGGCCGTCGGCGCGGATGCGGTGCACGGCGCCGGGGACCAGGGGACCGCCGAGGTCGACGGTGCGGTCGAGGGAGGGGTTCGCGGTGAAGGTGATGATCATGCGGTCAGCACCTCGATCCCGGCCTCCTCGAGCTCGGCGGCGAGCTCGGCGGGCAGGCCGTCGTCGGTGACCAGGGCGTCGATCCCGGCGGTCGTCGCGAAGGTGACCAGATGACGCGTGCCGGCCTTAGAGGAGTCCGCGAGCACGACGCGTCGTGCCGCGCAGCGGGCCATCGCGGACTTCACCGCCGCCTCGTCGGGGTCCGGGGTGGTGAAGCCGGAGGGGTCGAAGCCGTTGCAGCCCAGCACGACGAGCTCGGGATGCAGCAGGCCCATCGCCTCGACGGTCCCGGCGCCGACGGCGGCCTGGGTGGTGGGGCGGACCCGCCCCGGCAGCACGTGCACCTCGAGATCGGTGTGCACGAGCGCGCCCTGCGCGATCGCCGGGGCATGGGTGATCACGGGGCCGCGCCGGCCGCTGAGGTGCGGGATGAGCTCGCCGACCGTGGTGCCCGCATCGAGCATCACCGCGGCGCGGGGATCGGCGGGCAGCAGGCTGGCGGCGGCGCGGGCGATGCGGCGCTTGGCTGCGACATTGGTGGTGCGGCGGGCCTCGAGGTCGGGCTCGACCTCGGCGGTGCTCGGAGGCACGGCCCCGCCGTGGACCCGCACGAGCAGTCGCTCGGCGGCGAGCTGGTCGAGGTCGCGGCGCACCGTCTCGGTGGTGACGTCGAAGTCGACCGCGAGCTCGGTGACGGTCACGCGGCCGCTCGCCTCGAGCAGCTCGAGGATGCGGCGCCGGCGTTCACGGGCGTACATGGGGCACCTGCTTCGTCGGAGGTCGGACGGGGGCCGTCGCGGTGCGGGGCCGTGGACGGCCCGGCGGGATAAGAGCACCATACGCCCAAAAACCACAGAGAACAACAGTGGAAGTGCCTTTGTTTCTGTGGATGGGGTGAGGTGGTGCGGGCGGGGGCGAGAGCGCCTCTAGAGTGAGCGAGCCGTCCACTCCCAGGAGGAACGATGACCCCGCCGAACCAGACGCCGCGTGCGAGCCAGCGTGCGAGCCAGACCGCGAAGGCCGCCGACGAGTACGCCGCCGAGCGCCGGGTGCGCCACTTCACCAGGCGCGACCAGGCCAAGCGCTTCCTCGACGAGGTGAACTACCCCCACAGCATCCATCCGGCTCTGGTGCCGGGCGTCTCCGTGGAGGAACAGAAGGTCCGCTACGGGATCGACAAGGTCATCGTCGGCGTGGTGGGCGCCGCGATCATCGGCTTCGTCGCCTGGGGCGTGCTCGCCCCGCAGCAGGTCTTCGACATCTCCGGCGCGGCGCTGACCTGGGTGATGCACAACCTCGGCTGGGTCTTCAACGTCCTCGCCATCGGCATGGTGATCCTGCTGCTGGTGATCGCCCTGTCCCGCTACGGCAGGATCCCGCTGGGCCTGGACGGGGAGAATCCCGAGTACGGCACCGCCTCCTGGGCGGCGATGCTCTTCGGTGCCGGCATCGGCATCGGCATCATCTTCTTCGGCCCCTTCGAGCCGCTGACCTACTACCTCTCCCCGCGCCCCGGCGCCCCCTACGACGCCGGCTCGATCGCCGCGATGAAGGGCGCGATCGCGCAGTCCGCGCTGCACTGGGGGATCAACGCCTGGGCGATCTACGCGATCGTCGGCCTCGCCGTCGCCTACATCTCCTTCCGCCGCGGGCGGGTGCCGCTGATCAGCGCGATCGTCGCCGGGCTCTGGGGCGGGGACTCCTCCTCGCCCGCCAGCCGCGTCATCGACGCGCTCGCGATCATCGCGACCCTCTTCGGCACCGCCGCCTCCCTCGGCATCGGCGCCCTCCAGATCGCCCGGGGCGTGGAGATCGTCGGCGGGCTGCCGGCCACGGGCACGGCGCTCGCCATGGTGATCATCGGCGTGCTGACCCTCGGCACGATCGCCTCGGCGGTCTCCGGCGTCGCGCGCGGCATCCGCTGGCTGTCGAATATCAACATGGCGCTCGCCCTCGTGCTGGCCGTGTTCATCTTCGCCGTCGGCCCCGCCGTGTTCCTGATGAACATCATCCCCGGAGCGATCACCGAGTACTTCGGCACCCTGCCGGACATGCTCGGTGCGAACATGTCCGAAGGCGCAGACATGCAGACCTTCCTCTCCAGCTGGACCACCTTCTACTGGGCGTGGTGGGTCAGCTGGGCGCCCTTCGTCGGCGTGTTCACCGCGAAGATCTCCCGCGGCCGCACCATCCGACAGTTCGTGCTCGGCGTGCTGCTGATCCCCTCCTCGATCATCGTGCTGGCCTTCGCCGTCCTCGGCGGCACCGCGATCTGGCTGCAGCGCCGGGCCAGCGAGCTCGACGCCGCCGGGAACACCGTCGGCATCGCCGACCCCGATCTCGCGATCGCGCCCGACGGGACGATCGAGTCGCTCCCCGCCCCGCAGGAGATCTTCTTCGCGGTCGTGGACCAGCTGCCCGGCGCCGGCATCATCTCCGCCGTGGTGATCGTGATGCTCGCGATCTTCTTCATCACCTCCGCCGACTCCGCCTCGCTGGTGAACTCGCAGCTGTCCCAGAAGGGAAACCCCGCCCCGAACCGCCTCATCACCGCGTTCTGGGCGCTGTGCATGGCGGGCATCGCCATGGTGATCCTGCTGTTCGGCGGGCAGAACGCCCTGCAGGGCCTGCAGAACCTCATCGTCGTCTCCGCCCTGCCCTTCGCCGTGGTGCTGGTGCTGATGGCGGTCGCGCTGGTCAAGGAGCTGCGCAACGACCCGATGACCATCCGTGAACACTACCAGGAGGCCGCGGTCGAGAACGCGGTCAGGGCGGGCGTGGCGGAGTACGGCGATCACTTCGCCCTCGCGATCGAGCCGACCGCCCCGGACAGCGAGTACGCCACCGGCGGCGGGTTCGACTCCACCGCCCCCGGGGTCACCGAGTGGTACGCCCGCACCGACGAGGACGGCAACCCGATCGACTACGACTACGAGCGGGGCGTCTACCTCGACGCCGACGGGAACCCGCTGCCCGACGAGGACGAGGGCGCGGACCCCGGGGCCTGCGACGCCGTGGACCCCGGGGCGGACGACGCCGAGGGGGACGATTCCGCGGAGAGCTCGCTGGAGGAGGCTCCCGAGGACGGCGAAGGGCGCGCTCGGCGAACGGGCGGAGACACCGGGCGGAGCTGAGTCGCCGGACCGGCGGCAGCGCGGGGCCCGCGGGGCGGGGAGCGCCCGGTGCGCGGGACGGGACTGAGGCATCGGCCATCCCCGTGCCGCAGCGAGGGAGGCGCGGGGCGGGCGGGCCGCTACCATCGGAGCACTCCGCGCCGCCCATCCACAGGAGCTGTGACCCGATGACCCAGGCCTACCACGCCGATTCCTCCGACCTCGTAGAGAAGGAGGTGCTGACCTGGGAGCTGTTCGGCACCGCCTCGCGCGAGCTGGCCCAGACGATCGCCGACTCCGACTTCGAGCCGGAGATCATCATCGCCGTGGCACGTGGCGGTCTGCTCCCAGCCGGGGCGCTCTCCTATGCGCTGGGCGTGAAGCTCTCCGACGCGATCAACGTCGAGTTCTACACCGACGTGCACGAGACCCTGCCCGATCCGGTGCTGCTCGCCCCCATGCTCGACACCGAGTCGATCAAGGGCAAGCGCCTGCTGGTCGTCGACGACGTCGCAGACTCCGGCCGCACCCTCGCGCTCGTGCTCGACCTGATGCGCGAGATGGGCGCCGACGCCCGCAGCGCCGTCATCTACGGCAAGCCCCGCTCGGTCGTGGACCCGGACTTCGTCTGGCGCCGCACCGACGAGTGGATCGTCTTCCCCTGGTCGGCCGAGCCGCCCGTCACCCCGTCGGTGGGCTGAGCGCAGCGACCTGCACCCTCCGCGGGCGCGCCTGAGACGATTCGGGTCAGGTTCTGAGCCACTTCGGCATCGAGAATGGCTCAGAACCTGACCCGATCGTGGTTCCGGGCCGGGCTGTGCGGGGTCAGGGATGCACGGCGCTGAGCTCTTCGGTCGGGGACGGAGGTGGCCCACCGTCGCACAGCCGGCGCAGCCCGGCAAGCATGCGCGGCGCCGCGCCGCCACGTGGAGGGACGACGCGGCGTCGGATGTCGGAGCGGGCGGGGCGGAGAGGCGGGACGCTCAGCGGGCGGCCGGCGGCTCCGTCGAGTCGCCGGCGGGCTCCTGTCCGCGGCCCGTCCCTGCATCGTGCGCGTCGGCGGTGCCGCGACCGTCGGCCGCGGCGTGCCCTGCGCCCTCGCCGTGCTCCTCGCCGCCGCCGTTTTGGCCGAAGGGCAGGAAGTGCACGATCACGGCGAGGATCCCGCCGATGATCAGGCCGAACACGAAGGAGAAGAAGGTGTTGACCAGCCAGGCGAGCAGCGCGCCGACGCCGGCGACCCCCGCGACCAGGCCCTCGAGATGGTGCACCAGGCCGTAGGGCTGGGCGAGGCCGAGCTCATGGGTGCCGACCAGCAGGATGTGGCCGCCCACCCACAGCATCGCGACCATGCCGACGTAGCTGATCACGTCCATGACCCGCGGCATCGCGCCCACCAGGCCGCGACCGAAGCGCTTCTTCCCCTCGGAGGAGTCCTCGTCCTTGGCCATCGCCAGGCCGATGTCGTCCATCTTCACCAGCAGGCCCACGGCGCCGTAGACCAGCGCGGTGATGCCGATCGCGATCACCACGAGCACCGCGGCGCGCGTCCACAGGCTGTCGGTGTCCACCGAGTTCATCGAGATCACCATGATCTCGGCCGAGAGGATCAGGTCGGTGCGCACGGCGCCCGAGACGACCTTGTCCTCCGCCCCGGCGCCCTTGGTGCTCGCAGGCGCCTCCTTGGGCTTCCCGCGCACCAGCTCCCAGACCTTCTCGGCGCCCTCGAAGCTGAGGTACAGGCCGCCGAGCATGAGGATCGGGGTGAGCAGCCAGGGGGCGAACACGCTCAGCAGCAGCAGGACCGGCAGGATGAAGACGAGCTTGTTGCGCAGCGAGCCCTTGGTGATCCGCCAGATGATCGGCAGCTCCCGGTTGGGCTTGATCCCCTGGACGTACTGCGGCGTCACCGCGGCATCGTCGATCACGACACCGATCGCCTTGGAGCCTGCCTTCGCGGAGGCGGCGGCGACGTCGTCGGCGCTGGCCGCTGCGAGGCGCGCGAGCGCGGCGACGTCGTCGAGCAGGGCGGCGAGTCCACCGGCCATGAGAGTCCTTCTTCCGAGGAGTCGGCCGCGGGCGCGACCGGGCTCAGGATAACGGCGCAGGAGTCACGGATCGCTCGGCAGGGCCATGATCACGGCACGAGTCCGGTCCCGCCCACGGCCCGGCGCCCGTCAGCGCCTCGGCACGAGGTCGTCCCGCCTTCCCCTTGCGGCGAACATCCGTGACCGCCTCTCGACGCGACGCCGCGCAGGTGACAGTGTGGGGGTATGGATATCGCACTCATCGGAGGACATGGAAAGGTCGCGCTGCTCGCGGCCCCGCTGCTGGTCGAGGCCGGTCACACGGTGCACTCCGTGATCCGCAACGCCGAGCAGGCAGGCGAGGTCGAGGCGACGGGCGCGAGGGCCGTGCTCGCTGATATCGAGACCCTCGACGAGAGGGGCTGGGACGAGCTCCTGCGCGGGAAGGACGCCGTGGTGTGGACCGCGGGCGCCGGCGGCGGGGCCCCCAAGCGCACCCGTGCGGTCGACCACGACGCGGCGGTCGCCTCGATGGACGCCGCCGAGCGCGTCGGCGCCACCCGCTATGTGATGGTCAGCTACTTCGGCGCCTCGCTCGACCACGGCGTGCCCGAGGACGACTCGTTCCACACCTACGCAGAGGCGAAGGCCCGGGCCGACGAACATCTGCGCGGCACGGGACTGGACTGGACGATCCTCGGTCCCTCGGGCCTCACCCTCGAGGAGCCGACCGGTCGCATCGACACCGCCGCCTCGGAGTCCGGCACGGTCTCGCGCGGCAACGTCGCGCGCGCCATCGTCGCTGCGCTCGCCGAGCCCGGATCCGTCGGGAAGTTCGTGACCTTCAACGACGGCGAGCAGGAGATCGGCGAGGCCTTCGCCGCGCTCAGCCGCTGATCCGGAAGCCCGTCTGTCCGCGCGGCGTCTCGCGGCGCACGTCGATCCCGTCGACGCGGGCGCTGGAAGGCCCCTGCCGGAGGTGGTCGAGCATGGCCTCGACCACCTCTGGCGTGCCTTCGACGTCCGCCTCGACGGTGCCGTCCCAGAGGTTGCGCACGGTCCCGGCGGCGCCGAGTCGCGCCGCCTCCCTGGCGGCGTCCATCCTGAAGCCGACGCCCTGGACGCTTCCGTGCACGCGCACGATCCGGCGGATCCGCTCCGCGCCGTCGACGCCTGCGTCGGCGCCCTGATCCTGGTCCTGCTCCGGCTCGCTCATCGCCCCCGCTTCCCGCTCTCCTCGCCTCGCTGGTGCGCCGCAGCGCCCGTTGCGACAAGAGTACGGGCCGGGAACCGCCCCGTCGCCGGGCGCGTCTCGCGCTCGGCGGGCCCTCGGGCAACGACCCTCGTCCCTGACCCCGAACGCCCGGCCCTTGAGCCCGACTCGACACCGGGCCCCGTCCCGGCCCGTGGGCCGGGACGGGACGGGGTCACTCGTTGTCGCCGCCGGTGTCCTCCAGCTCGTTCGAGACCGCGTCGCCGCCGTCGCCCCACTGCCAGGCGGTGATGTCCGGGGCGTCCTCGCCGTGCTCATAGGCGTGGGCACGGGCGCGGACCCGGGCATCGACCATGCGCTGGCGCAGTCCGGCGAATCGCGTTCCCAGCCCGTCGACGCGGTCGATCACGTCCATCACCAGGTGGTAGCGGTCGGTGTCGTTGAGCATCAGCATGTCGAAGGGCGTGGTGGTGGTGCCCTCCTCCTTGTAGCCGCGCACGTGGATGCGGGAGTGACGGTCGTGGCGGTAGGCGAGGCGGTGGATCAGCCACGGATAGCCGTGATAGGCGAACACCACCGGGACGTCCTCCCCGAAGTACCCGTCGAAGTCCTTCTGCGAGAGGCCGTGCGGGTGCTCGGATTCGTCCTGCAGCCGCATCAGGTCCACCACGTTGACCACCCGCACCCGCAGGTCGGGGATCTCCTCGCGCAGGATCTTCGCCGCGGCGAGCACCTCGATGGTGGGGATGTCGCCGGCCGCGGCGAGCACCACCTCCGGCTCCTCGCCCGGCTCCTCGGTCCCGGCCCAGTCCCAGATGCCGAGTCCCCGCGTGCAGTGCACGACCGCCTCGTCCATCGTCAGCCAGTTCGGGTTCGGCTGCTTCCCCGCCACGACCACGTTCACGTACTGCTTCGATCGCAGGCAGTGGTCGTAGGTGGACAGCAGCGTGTTCGCGTCCGGCGGCAGGTAGACCCGCACGATCTCGGCCTTCTTGTTGACCATGTGGTCGATGAAGCCGGGGTCCTGGTGGGAGAAGCCGTTGTGGTCCTGACGCCACACGTGCGAGCTCAGCAGGTAGTTCAGCGAGGCGATCGGTCGGCGCCACTCGAGCTCGTTGGTCACCTTCAGCCACTTCGCGTGCTGGTTGACCATCGAGTCGACGATGTGGATGAACGCCTCGTAGGAGGAGAACATGCCGTGCCGGCCGGTGAGCAGGTAGCCCTCGAGCCAGCCCTGGCACTGGTGCTCCGAGAGCATCTCCATCACCCGTCCCGCCCGGGCGAGGTGCTCCGAGCGGTCATGCTCCTCGAAGTCCGCGTTCCACTGCTTGTCGGTGACCTCGTAGACGGTCTGGAGCCGGTTCGAGGCGGTCTCGTCGGGCCCGAAGATGCGGAAGGTCGAGGGGTTCTCGCGCACCACGTCCCGCAGCCAGGTGCCCAGCACCCGCGTCGCCTCGGAGACGGAGCCGCCGGGCGCGGGCACGTCGACGCCGTACTCGCGGAAGTCGGGCAGGCGCAGCGGGGTGAGCACGGAGCCGCCGTTGGTCGACGGGTTCGCGGACATGCGCAGCGTGCCCGTCGGGGCGGCGGAGGCGACGTCGTCGACCAGCTTCCCGGTCTCGTCGAAGAGCTCCTCGGGGTGGTAGGAGCGCAGCCAGGCGTCGAGCTCGGCGAGGTGCTCGTCGGTGTCCCGGGCGCTGGCCAGCGGCACCTGGTGCGAGCGCCAGGATCCCTCGGCCTGCTGGCCGTCGATCTCCTTCGGGCCGGTCCAGCCCTTCGGGGTGCGCAGCACGATCATCGGCCAGGCGGGGCGCTCGGTCTCGCGGCCGGCCTCGGCGTCCTCCGCGGCCTGCGCCTTGATCTCCGCGATCCTGTCCAGGGCGGTGTCGAGCACCTCGGCGAAGCGGCGGTGGGTCTCGAGCGGATCCTCGTCGTCGAAGCCGCCGGTGAAGAGGAGCGGCTCGTGCCCGTAGCCGCGCATCAGCGCCTCGAGCTCGTCGTCGCCGATCCGGGCAAGCACAGTCGGGTTCGCGATCTTGTACCCGTTCAGGTGCAGGATCGGCAGCACCACCCCGTCCTGCTGGGGGTTGAGGAACTTGTTGGAGTGCCAGGAGGTGGCGAGCGGCCCGGTCTCCGCCTCGCCGTCGCCGACCACGGTGAACGCGATCTGGTCGGGGTTGTCGAACATGGCGCCGTAGGCGTGGGAGAGGGCGTAGCCGAGCTCGCCGCCCTCGTGGATCGAGCCGGGCGTCTCCGGGGCGACGTGCGAGGGGATCCCGCCGGGGAAGGAGAACTGCGTGAACAGGCGCTTCATCCCCTCCTCGTCCTCGCTCACCGCGTGGTACACCTCGGAGTAGGTGCCCTCGAGGTACGACGCGGCGACGAGGCCGGGGCCGCCGTGCCCGGGGCCGGTGATGTACATGGCGTTCAGCCCGCGCTGGGCTATGGCCCTGTTCGCGTGGGCGTAGAGGAAGGTCAGGCCCGGGGTGGTGCCCCAGTGTCCGAGCAGTCGCGGCTTGACATGCTCGCGCTGCAGGGGTCTGCGCAGCAGCGGGTTGTCCTTGAGATAGATCTGGCCGACCGAGAGGTAGTTCGCGGCGCGCCACCAGGCGTCGAGCCGCTCGAGGTCGGTGTCGGAGGGGGCGGAGGCGGGGGTGCTGGGCCATGCGGGAGAGGTGGTCATGGTGCCTTCCTGATGTACCTGATGATCCTGGGACCTGAGGTGCCGTGCCATGGACCGGCTCGGCGCCGATACGGCCACCGTATGGCCGGAGCAGCAGGGTGGGAAGGGACCTTCGGGTCCTGGACGGCGTGCCGGGGCATCGCGCCGGGCGCAGGAGGGCGCGGAACCGTCCGGACCGACCGATGAGCACTCGATGAGGGTCCGATGAGAAGGTGCTCAGGAACCGTCGGGAGCGTCGCCCGACGGCATAGCCTGAGGTCATACGCAGACCGGCGGGCTCGATCCGCCGGCCGATCCCAGGAAGGCCGACCCCATGACCCGCACCTCCGCCCGTTCCCGCAGCACCGTCCGGGCCATCGCCCTCTCGGCCCTCGTGCTCGGCCTCGCCGCCGGGTGCGGCGCCGATTCCGGCAGCGACGAGGCCCCTGCCGTCGAGGGCCCCGGCGCCTCCGAGCAGGAGGACGACGGCGCCGCCGACGACGACACCGCCACCGCCGACGACACCGCCTCTGACGACGGCGCGAGCGACGACGGCGCCTCCGACGACGGCGCGGCGAGCGACGACGGGGGAGCGGCCCCGTTGGCCGGCGCCGCGGCGCTGCCCGAGGACGCCGACCTCGCCACCGAGCAGCTGCCGATCACCGCGGAGAAGGCCGTGGAGATCGGCCTCGGCGCGGCCGGCGGCGGCGAGCTGGTGCAGATCGAGATCGACCACGACGACGACGTGTGGGAGTGGGAGCTCGAGATCGTCGACGGCGGCCGCCAGCACGACCTCGACATCGACGCGACCAGCGGCGAGGTCACCGAGCACGACCAGGACGATGACGACGACCAGGACCCGGCCGTCGACGTGACCTCCCCGATGCCCTACGCCGAGGCGATCGAGATCGCGCTCGGGAAGGAGCCGGGCCGGGTCTCCGGATGGGACCTCTCCTCCGACGACGGCCGCATCCACTACACGATCGACATCGACCGCAGCAGCGGCGGCGACGTGGAGGTCGAGGTGGACGTCGAGACGGGCGAGGTCCGCGTCGACGACTGAGCTGCCTGCCGCCGAGACGTGGACGGGGGCCTCTGAGGAACCGCGTCTCGACGCCGCGGATCCGCCGGTCCTGTCGCTGGCGGTTCTGAACGAACCCCTGTGGTGAGCCCCGACCGCTACGCTCCTCCACATGGCGAACTCGAAGAAGAAGTCCTCGAAGAAGAAGTCCGACGGGTCCGGGCAGGAGGCGCCCCGCGGGTTCCCGATCGCGAACGACTGGAAGGGTGACGTGCAGGACTTCGACCCGCGCGCTACCCCCGGCTTCTCCGGCAAGAAGGCCGACGGCAAGGAGTTCCTGCTCGCCCGCGATGCGGAGCTCGACGAGCTCCAGGAGCGGCTCTACGCCGCCTACCACGGCAACGGCGAGGGCCGGTCGGTGCTGCTGATCGTGCAGGGCATGGACACCTCCGGCAAGGGCGGGATCATGCGCCACGTCGTGGGGAGCGTCGATCCGCAGGGCGTGGAGATCACCGCGTTCAAGGCCCCGACGGCGGAGGAGAAGAAGCACGACTTCCTGTGGCGGATCCGCCCGCACGCCCCGGCTCCGGGGATGATCGGCGTGTTCGACCGCTCGCAGTACGAGGACGTGCTCATCCACCGCGTCCACGGCTGGGCGGACTCGAAGGAGATCCGCTCGCGGTACACGGCGATCAACGCCTTCGAGCGGGAGCTCGCCGCGGCCGGCACCACGGTCGTGAAGGTCATGCTCCACGTCTCCTACGAGGAGCAGGGATCGAGGCTGATGGAGCGGCTCGAGCGCCCGGACAAGCATTGGAAGTACAACCCCGCCGACGTCGACGAGCGCCAGCACTGGGACGACTACATGGACGCGTACACCAAGGCGCTGCGCGCCACCTCCACCGTCGGTGCGCCCTGGCACGTGATCCCCGCCGACCGCAAATGGTACGCGCGGATCGCCGTGCAGCAGCTGCTGATCGACGCGCTGACGGACATCGACCCGCAGTGGCCGACGGCGGACTTCGACGTCCTGGCGGAGATCGACCGGCTGCGCGAGACGATGGGGCAGGGCGAGTCGGACTGAGCCCGCCCGGGCCCGTGACCTCGGCTTGTGTCCGCACGCTCGCAGGCCGATGATGGAGCCATGGCTTCCATCACCTTCAAGAACGAACCCGTCACCACCGTCGGCGAGCTGCCCGCGAAGGGCTCGGCGCTGCCGGCCTTCGAGCTCGTGGGCCAGGACCTCGGCGCCGTCTCCGGCGCGGACCTCGCCGGCAAGCGCGTCGTGCTGAACATCTTCCCGTCCCTGGACACCGGCACCTGCGCCATGTCCGTGCGGAAGTTCAACGAGCTCGCCGCCGGCTTCGAGAACACCGTCGTCGTCTGCGTCTCGAAGGACCTGCCCTTCGCGCAGGCCCGCTTCTGCGGTGCCGAGGGCATCGAGAACGTGGTCACCGGCTCCGCCTTCCGCTCCTCCTTCGGCGAGGACTTCGGCGTGACCATGAAGGACGGGCCGCTCGCGGGTCTGCTCTCCCGCGCGGTCGTCATCGCCGACGTCGACGGCACGGTCCTGTACACCGAGCAGGTCGCCGAGGTCTCCGAGGAGCCCGACTACGACGCCGCCGCGGCCGTGCTCGCCTGAGCCCGCCCGCCCCGCCGGACCCGGCCGCGACCGCTCGTTGCGCGCCGGGTCCTGTGCTTCCCGGCCTGTGCACCCTCGCCCCCGCGCACCTCGACCCCTGTGCTTGCCGGCCAACGCACCTCGGCCCCTGAACACCTCGGCCCCTTGGCACCGGTCGCCCCACCGATCCTCGGGCCGCCCGACGGAAGGAGCTCACCATGTCCGCCCTGACCATCACCCTCGAGCGCGTCCACGACCTGCTGGACGACGACGGGCCCGCCGACGGCGAGCGCCGCGTGCTGGTGGACCGTCTCTGGCCGCGCGGGGTGAAGAAGGAGCGCCTCGTCCACGACGAGTGGGACAAGGACGTCGCCCCGAGCTCCGAGCTGCGCAAGGCCTTCCACGGCGGGGAACTCGACTTCGAGGAGTTCTCCACCCGCTATCGCCGCGAGCTGGAGGAGGGCGGGGCCGCCCAGGCGCTCCTGGACCGGGCGGAGGAGGACGGGGCGGGCATCCTCGTGCTGCTGTTCGCTGCGAAGGACCTCGAGCACAACCACGCCCAGGTGCTGCAGGAGGTGCTGCAGGAGCTCGCCGGCTGAGGCCGATGGCCCCGCCCCTGCCGGCTGATCCCGCCCCCGTCGACGGGGACGAAGGTCCGGGCGCTTCCTGTCAACGCGCCCCTAACGTGGAGGGGCAGGCCGTCGACGGCGGACGGCCGACAGCCCCGTCCCGTCCAGGAAGGACCTGCCATGTCCGTGGCGACCGCCTCGATCCTCCACCCGCAGCTCGACATCGAGGAGCGCCTCGAGCCTGCTCACGAGCAGATCGTGCGGGACACCCTCCCGCTCGTCGGGGAGCACGTCGAGGAGATCGCCCCGGTGTTCTACGGGCGGATGTTCGCCGCGCACCCCGAGCTGCTGCGCGACACCTTCAACCGCGGCAACCAGGCCCAGGGCGCCCAGCAGAAGGCGCTCGCCGCCTCCGTCGCGACCTATGCGACCCTGCTGGTCGCCCCGGACGGGCCGAGCCCCGCCGCGCTGCTGTCCCGGATCGGGCACAAGCACGTCTCCCTCGGCATCACCGAGGACCAGTACGAGATCGTCCACGAGCACCTGATGGCCGCGATCGTCGAGGTGCTCGGCGCCGACGTGGTCACCGGGGACGTGGCCGCCGCGTGGGACGCCGTCTACTGGCACATGGCCCGCACGCTCATCGCCTTCGAGCACGGGCTGTACGCCGAGGCGCAGGTGACCCCGGGCGACGTGTTCCGCACCGCCCGCGTCATCCGCCGGATCGAGGAGAGCTCGAGCGTGGCGAGCTTCGAGCTGGCCGCCCCCGAGGGGACGAACCGCTCGCCGACTTCCTGCCCGGCCAGTACATCAGCGTCGGCGTGCGCCTGGCCGACGGGGCGAGGCAGCTGCGTCAGTACTCGCTCTCCGACGCCCCCGGCCGGGGACGCTGGCGGATCTCGGTGCGGCGCGAGGACGGGGACCCGGTCGGCGAGGTCTCCTCGCACCTGCACCGCACCCTCCACGAGGGCGACGAGCTGCAGGTGACCCTCCCCGCCGGCGAACTGGTCCTCGACGCGCAGGCGACCTCGCCCCTCGTGCTGGTCTCGGCGGGCATCGGGATCACCCCGATGCTGGGGATGCTGCGCCATCTCGCCGCGGTCGCCAGCGAGCGCGAGGTGGTCGTGCTGCACGCCGACGGCGACGCGGCCGACGCCGCGCACCTGCCCGAGCTGCTGGACACCGTCGCCTCCCTGCCCGAGGACAGCGGCTCCCGCGCCCGGCTGTGGTTCTCCGGCGAGCACGGCGAGGACCCCCTCGCGGGCCGGACGGCCCCCCACCTCTCGGCGCATGCGGGTCGGATGACGATCACGGGCGAGCACCTGCCCGAGGGTGCGGAGATCTACCTCTGCGGCGGCAGCGCGTTCCTGCGCGGCGCCCGCGAGCAGCTGCTCGCCGCCGGGGCCGAGGAGGAGCGGATGCACGTGGAGCTGTTCTCCCCGAACGACTGGCTGCTCCCGGGCGCCTGAGTCCCGTGGACCGCCCGTCGCGGACGGCGGAGGAGGACTAGGGTCATCCCTCGTGGAACCCCTCTCCCTTCTCGTCCTGCTCGTCATGGGCGTGGTCGCCGGCGCCATCAACGCGGCGGTGGGATCCGGCTCTCTCCTCACCCTCCCGGTGCTGCTGGCGGTGGGCCTCCCGCCCGGCGTCGCGGTCCGCACGAACACGGTGGGGATGTTCTTCTCCACCGTCGGCTCCGTGCTCGGCTATCGCCGCGAGATCGCCGAGGAGCGACGCCATCTCACGCCGCTGGTGCTCACCGCTCTGCTGGGCGCGAGCGCAGGCGCGCTGCTGCTGCTGACCTCCCCTGCCGAGGCGCTCGACGTGGTCGTGCCCGTGCTGATCGTCGTCGCCCTCGCGCTCGTGGTCCTGCAGAAGCCGCTGACTACCGCGCTGCGCTCCCGCTCGGAGAAGCGGGCCGGGCACCGCTCCGCGGACGACGGGGCGGTGCCCGAGGGGGCGGCCGATGCGGGCGCGTCGGCGGACGGCTCCGAGCGCAGCCCGCTGCGCTCCCCGGCGCTGGTCGGCTCGATCGGTGCGGCCTCCGTCTACGGCGGCTACTTCACGGCCGCGCAGGGAGTGCTGTACCTGGGGATCCTCGGCGTCTTCACCGGGCGGCCGATGGGCTCGGTCAACAGCGTCAAGAACCTGCTGAGCCTGTGCGTGAACCTCGCCGCCGCGCTGATCTACTCGATCGCCTTCTTCGTGGTCGACGCGCAGGTGGTGTGGGCCGCGAGCGCCGCGATCGCGGTGGGCTCGCTGCTGGGCGGCTTCTTCGGCGCGCACCTGGCGAAGCGTCTGCCCGAGTGGGCGCTGCGCGGCGTGATCGTGGTGGTCGCGCTGGCGGCGCTGCTGCGTGAGGTGCTCTGAGCCTTCGGTCTCAGCGCAGGAAGGGCAGCACCCGCTCGAGCACCTCGTCCGGCGGGAACAGGGTGCCGCCGTGGTCCCGGCCGGGCAGGGACACGAACTCTGCGTCCGGCATCAGCGCGGCGGCCCGCGCGGATTCCTCGTGGCGGGGATGGTCCGCATCGCCGGCCATCCACAGGGCCGGCACGGTGCAGGAGGCGAGCGCCTCGTCCGGAACGGCGGCGGTGGCGTCGGTCGCGGCGAGCAGCGCCGCGACCGCCTCGTGGTCCGCGGCGAGGAAGGCGGTGCGGGTGGCGCGGGCACGGCGCGAGGTGACCTCAGGCCCCAGCCCCTGCCCGGCGCAGAACGACTCCATTCCCTGCTCGCGGACCGCGTCGATCACGCCCGGGAAGAACACCGAGTCCACCGCGCCCCGCTGCGCGGAGGCCGAGCCGCCGAGGCTCACCAGGCGCGTGACCAGGCCCGGATGCTCCAGCGTCGTGCTCAGCGCGATGCGCGCGCCGAGGGAGTAGCCCATCAGCGCCGCGCGGCCGATTCCCTCGGCCTCGAGCACGGCGAGGAGGTCCTGCACGAGGACCTCCTGCGTGTACGCCGCGGGGTCGTGGGGCTTCCCGGAGCTGCCGTGGCCGCGCAGGTCCACCCGGAGCACGGTGTGCTCGGCGGTGAGCGGCCCGAGATAGCCGAGTCCCCGCCAGATCGCACGGGAGAGCACCGAGCCGTGCAGCAGCACCAGCGGCGGCCCGTCCCCGGAGACGTCGTAGCGCAGGTCGACGCCGTCGACGGGGGAGGGGATGACGGGCATGGGGAGATCCTTCGGGCGCGGGAGCGGGCTGGACCAGGATATGGAGCGCCGCGGCTCCGTGCCGTTCGGGGCGAGCGCACGGAGAAGGGGCCGGGGCGGATCACCGCACGGTGATCGGCCCCGGCCCCGGTCAGGAGCGCGCCGCGGTCACAGCGCCGCGGAGATCTCCTCGAGGATGCGGTTGAAGGTCGCCGACGGGCGCATCACCGCGGCGGTCTTCTCCGGGTCGGGGCGGTAGTAGCCGCCGATGTCCGCGGGCTCGCCCTGCACCGCGAGCAGCTCGGCGGCGATCGTCTCCTCGCCGCCTACGAGCTCCTTCGCGATGGGGCCGAAGGCGGTGGCGAGCTCCGCGTCCTCGGTCTGCTTCGCCAGCTCCTGCGCCCAGTACATCGCGAGGTAGAAGTGGCTGCCGCGGTTGTCGATCGAGCCGAGCCTGCGCTGCGGGGACTTCCCCTCGTTCAGCAGGGTCTCGGTCGCACGGTCCAGCGCGTCGGCCAGCACGGCGGCGCGGGCGTTGTCCGCGGTGCGGGAGAGGTGGCGCAGGGACTCGGCCAGTGCCAGGAACTCGCCGAGAGAGTCCCAGCGCAGGTAGTTCTCCTCGATGAGCTGCTGGACGTGCTTGGGCGCGGAGCCCCCGGCACCGGTCTCGAACAGGCCGCCGCCGTTCATCAGCGGCACCACCGAGAGCATCTTGGCGCTCGTGCCGAGCTCCATGATGGGGAAGAGATCGGTGAGGTAGTCGCGCAGCACGTTGCCGGTGACGGAGATGGTGTCCTCGCCGGCGCGGACGCGGGCCAGGGTGTGCTTCGTCGCCTCGATCGGGGAGAGGATGCGGAGGTCCAGGCCCTCGGTGTCCTCTTCGGCGAGGTAGGCATTCACCTTGGCGATGAGGTTGCGGTCGTGGGCGCGGGTCTCGTCCAGCCAGAACACGGCCGGCATCCCGGACTGGCGCGAGCGGCGCACGGCGAGCTGCACCCAGTCGCGGATCGGCGCGTCCTTCGCCTGGCAGGCGCGGAACACGTCGCCGGCGGCGACCTCGTGGGTCATCAGCGCCGCACCGGAGGAGTCGCGCACCTCGACGCGCCCGTCGGCGGCGATCTCGAAGGTCTTGTCGTGGGAGCCGTACTCCTCGGCCTTCTGCGCCATGAGGCCGACGTTGGGGACGGTGCCCATGGTGGTGGGGTCGAAGGCGCCGTTGCTCTGGCAGTCCTCGATGGTCGCGGAGTAGACGCCCGCGTAGGAGGAGTCCGGGATCACCGCGAGGGTGTCCTGCTCGGCGTCGTCCTTGTTCCACATGTGGCCCGAGGTGCGGATCATCGCCGGCATGGAGGCGTCGATGATGACGTCGGAGGGGACGTGAAGGTTGGTGATGCCCTTGTGGGAGTTCACCATCGCGAGGTCGGGGCCCGCGGCGAGGTCCTGGTCGATCGCGGCGCGGGCGCCCTCGCGCACCGACTCGTCGAGCTCGTCGATCCCGGCGAGCAGGCCGCCGAGCCCGTTGTTCGGGGACAGGCCCGCCTCGGCGAGCACGCCGCCGTACTGGGCGAACAGGGTGGGGAAGAAGGCGCGGACCGCGTGGCCGAAGAGGATCGGGTCGGAGACCTTCATCATCGTGGCCTTGAGGTGCAGGGAGAAGAGCACGCCCTGCTCCTTCGCCGCGGCGATCTGCTCGCGCAGGAAGGTCTCCAGCGCCGCGACCCGCATGACGGTGGAGTCGACGACCTCGCCGGCCAGCACCGGCACGGACGGCTTGAGCACGGTCTCCGTGCCGTCGGCGGCGACGTGCACGATCGAGAGGGTGTCCTCGGCCTCCATCACCACGGACTGCTCGTTGGAGCGGAAGTCGTCCGCGCCCATCGTCGCGACCGAGGTCGTGGAGTCCTTGCTCCACTCGCCCATGCGGTGGGGGTGCTTCTTGGCGAAGTTCTTCACCGCGGCGGGGGCGCGGCGGTCGGAGTTGCCCTCGCGCAGGACGGGGTTGACGGCCGAGCCCTTGACGGAGTCATAGCGGGCGCGGACGTCCTTCTCCTCGTCGGTCTCGGGGCTGTCGGGGTACTCCGGCAGGGCGATGCCCTGGCCCTGCAGCTCGGCGATCGCGGCCTTCAGCTGCGGCACGGAGGCCGAGATGTTGGGCAGCTTGATGATGTTCGCCTCGGGCGTCTTCGCGAGCTCGCCCAGCTCGGCGAGCGCGTCGGCCTCCCGCTGCTCCTCGGGCAGGAGGTCCGAGAACGCCGCGACGATGCGTCCGGCCAGGGAGATGTCACGGGTGGTGACCTCGATCCCGGCGGTGTCGGAGAAGGCGTCGAGGATCGGCAGGAACGAGGCGGTCGCCAGCATCGGTGCCTCGTCGGTGTGGGTGTAGATGATGCGCGCCATGTGTCGCGGGGCTCCCTCGGGTCGATGCGTCATGGATCTCGGGCCAAGACTATCTTGACGTCAAGAATTCTTCGACGGCGGGCACGGCCGTCCGCCGAACCGGACGCCCCCACGGTACGTGAGCGGGGTGCGGGGCGCAGTCCCGGGCGGCCGGTGGATCGACGGAGCGGCCGACGGGACGACAGAACGGCCGTGGAGGAGGCGAGCCGCCGCGGCGGCGAGGCGGAGAGGCGGCGAGTCGCCGCGGCGCTCAGCCGTCCTCGGGCTCGGCGCCCTCGAGCACCTCGAGGTCCCAGGGGTCGGAGAGCACGACGTGGGTGGCGCCCTCGGCGTCGACCGTGACGGCGAAGGCGTGGGCGCGGTAGTCGCCGGGGGAGAGGGCGCCGTGGCAGGTGCCGTGCGTGGTCCAGGCGGTCTCCGCGGTGCTCACCCCCTCGCCGTCCATCCACTGCAGCGGGATGCTGCCGGCGTTCCGGGCCCCGGCGACGATGACGCCGTCCCCGGGGCGGGTCACCACGATCCCGGTCATCACGGGCAGGGTCCCGTGGTCCTCGGAGGCGGCGGTGACCTGCGCGGTCGCACCCGCGCCCGCCTCGTCCTCGCCCGCCTCGGCATGGACGGCGGGGGAGGGGTCGGAGGCGGTGACGCTCAGCCCGGCGCCGTCGCCGACGGGGGCGAGCTCGCGGCCGCAGCCCAGGGAGGAGAGGTCCGCGGGGGTCTCGCCGTCCTCCGCCGTGACTGCGCCGGGAACGGCCCGCAGGCGGCCGTCGACCACGTCGAGCAGCACGTCGGCGCTCGCCTCCCAGCCGCTGCGCTCCGCGGCGCGGCCGGAGCCCTCCGGGCCTGCGCCGGACAGGCGCAGCAGGTACTGCCCGTCGGGCAGCGGGGCGTCGTCGCAGGTGCCGAGCACGAGCCGAGCGGTGACGGTGGAGGGTGCGGGGCCCTCGGTGGTCGTCTCGACCCGGGCCCGCACCACCATCGGCGGAGCCGGGGCGCCGTCGACGCCGAGCGCGTGCCCGTACCCCTCGGCCGGCGCGCCGCGGTCCGCGGGGTGCGCGGGCACGATCACGGCCTCGGGGGCGAGCCCGCCGTAGGCGGCGTCGGCCGCGAGGGCGAGGTCGCCGGTGATCATCACCTCGTTGCCCTCCGCCTACACGCTCGTGGGGGTCAGCGTCCCCGCGTCGCGGGAGGGCAGGGGGTCCTCCGCCGTGCCGGGCTCGCACAGCCAGGCGGGATCCACCGGGACGGTCTCGGCGCCGGCCACCTGCTCGGGGTCCATCGGGGCCGCGGTCGCCGCCGGGCTCGAGGGGTCCTCGCCGCCGAGCGGTCCGGGCAGCGCATCGCAGGCGACTATGGAGGCGGCGAGCGCGAGCGCCCCGGCGGCGGTGGCGATCCGTACCGGGCGCGCGAGCCCCCTGGCTGTCCTGGTCGACACCGTGTCCCCCTCCTCGTGGTCCCCGCACAGAACCTACCGGAGCGTCACAGCACCAGCAGGGTCACCGCCATGACGGCCATGCCGGCGATCAGCGAGTAGATGACCGTGTGGTGCTCCCCGGTCTCCTCCGCGGCAGGCAGCAGCTCGTCCAGGGACACGAACACCATCACCCCGGCCACGCCGGCCAGGATCGCGCCCATCGCGTCGCCGGTGAGCACGGGGGCGAGCAGCAGGTAGCCGATCACGGCGCCGACGGGCTCCGCGAGCCCCGTCATCGTCGCCAGCCAGAACGCCTTGCTGCGCGAGCCGGTCGCGCGGCGCACCGGCACGGCGACGGCGAGGCCCTCGGGGACGTTGTGCAGGGCGATCGCGGCGACCACGGGGATCGCGACCTCGGGGGCCTGCAGCGCGGCGACGAAGGTCGCGAAGCCCTCGGGCACGTTGTGCAGGGCCAGGGCCGCGGCGGTGATCGCGCCGGTGCGCAGCAGGCGGGCGCGCAGCGCCCGGTCCTCGAGCTGCTCGTCGGGCTCGCGCACCTCGGCCCGTCCGTGGCTGCCGTCCATGCGGCCGGCGAACTCGTGCGGGCTGACGGCGCGGGGGACGAGCCGGTCGAGCACGGCGATCAGCGCGATCCCGACGAAGAAGGACAGGGACGCCAGCGCCGTGCCGCGCCCGGTCGGGGACGCGCCGCCGGAGAGGACCCGGGCGCCCTCGGGCAGCAGCTCGACGAAGGAGACGTAGAGCATGACGCCGGCCGACAGGCCCAGCCCGCCGGCGAGGAACCTCGGCCCGGTCCCGCGGCCGAGCACGCCGAGAGCGGCGCCGATCGAGGTGGCGCCGCCGGCGACGAGGGTGAGGAGGAAGGCGACGAGCACCCGTGCACCCTACTGCGCGGTCCGCGCCTCGACGGGAACCCTCGGCCCGTCCCGTGGTGGGCACCACGGCCGACGCCGGGTGACCGCTCCTAGACTGACCCCATGCCCCCCGCCGACGCCTTCCTCACCGTCACCGACCTGCGCGCCCGCAGCCTGAGCGCCGCCCAGCTCACCGCCGTCCTGCCGCGCGCGGAGCTCGACGTCGCCGCGGCCGCCGAGGCCGTGCGCCCCGTGGTCGAGGACGTCGCCGCCCGCGGCGCCGACGCGGTGCTCGAGGCCTCCGAGCGCTTCGACGGGATCCGTCCCGCGCATCTGCGGGTCCCCGCCGCCGAGCTGGAGCGCGCCCTCGCGGAGCTCGACCCGCAGATCCGCTCCGCGCTCGATGAGTCGATCGCCCGGGTGCGCGCGGTCGACGCCGCCCAGGTCCGTCCCGCCGAGACCGTCGAGGTGGTGCCCGGAGGCACCGTCACCCAGCGCTGGGTCCCGGTGCGCCGCGTCGGCCTCTACGTGCCGGGCGGCCGCGCCGTGCTGCCCAGCTCCGTGGTGATGAACGTGGTGCCCGCCCAGGCCGCCGGGGTCGAGCAGATCGTGCTCGCCTCCCCGCCGCAGAAGGAGTTCGGCGGCCTGCCCCACCCCACGATCCTCGCCGCCTGCGCGCTGCTCGGGGTCACCGAGGTGCTCGCCGCCGGCGGCGCCCAGGCGATCGCGCTGCTCGCCCACGGCGCACAGGACCTCGGCGACGGCGACGGGCTCGAGGGCGTGGACCTCGTCACCGGACCCGGCAACGTCTACGTCGCCGCCGCCAAGCGCCTCGTGCGCGGAAAGGTCGGCATCGACGCCGAGGCCGGCCCCACCGAGATCGCGATCCTCGCCGACGACACCGCCGATCCCGCCTTCGTCGCCGCGGACCTCATCTCCCAGGCCGAGCACGACCCGATGGCCGCGAGCGTGCTGGTCACGCCGTCCGGGGCACTGGTCGAGGCGGTCGAGGCGGCGCTCGCCGCGCAGGTTCCCGCCGCCCTCCACCGCGAGCGGATCGAGGAGGCGCTGCGCGGACCGCAGAGCGGCGCCGTGCTCGTCGCGGACCTCGCCCAGGGCCTCGCGGTCGTGGACGCCTACGGCGCCGAGCACCTCGAGATCCAGACGGCCGAGGCCGACGAGGTCGCCGCACGCGTGACCAACGCCGGCGCCGTCTTCGTCGGCCCCCACAGCCCCGTCAGCCTCGGCGACTACGCCGCGGGCTCCAACCACGTGCTGCCCACGGGCGGCACCTCTCGCTTCACCGGCGGGCTCGGGGTGCAGACCTTCCTGCGCGGCATCCACGTGGTCCGCTACGACCGCGACGCGCTCGCGGGCGCGCGCGAGGCGGCGACCACGCTCGCCCGTGCCGAGGGGCTGCCCGCCCACGGCACCGCGATCGACGTGCGCTTCGAGGGCTGAGCAGGGGGCGCAGGCTGAGCGCCGGAGAGCGGCGTCCCGGAATTCTTTGCCGATTCTTGATTGCCGCAAGTGATGTAAGCGCATACAGTGTGTAAGCGCATACAGTCCGTGGGCACGGCGCCCGGGACGCCGATCCGCTCGACGAGGAGGTGGGCCATGACCGGCAATGGCGATTCGCTCCCGACCGCGACGATCTACCAGGTCGCCGAGCGGGCGGGCGTCTCGATCGCGACGGTGAGCCGCACCTTCTCCGACAGCTCTAAGGTCGCTGCCGGCACTCGCGAGGCGGTGCTCGAGGCCGCCCAGGACCTGAACTACGTCCCCGCTGCGGCGGCGCGCGCCCTCGCCGGACGACGCACTCGGGCGCTCGGCGCGGTGCTGCCCCACATCGACGGGCACTACTACGCGCAGCTGCTGGTCGGCTTCGAGATCGCCGCCTCCGAGCTCGGCCTGTCCGTGGTACTCGCCCTCGCCTCTCCCGACGGGGTCCGCTCGACCGCCGCCCTCGACCTTCTCGGGCGCGTCGACGGCGTCGCCTTCATGGCGCCGAGCGGCGCCGACGACGCCTTCGTCGCCCGCGTGGCCGGAGTGCGCCCCACCGTCACCGTCGCCCGCGGACGCGTCGAGGGCGCCGACGCGATCCACGCCGAGAACCGCACCCCTGCCCGCGAGCTCACCGCGCACCTGCTCGCCCACGGCCGGCGCCGGATCGGCTTCGTCGGCCGGCCCGAGCCCGGCTCGGACATCGCCGGCCGCCATCGCGGATGCCTCGATGCGCTCGAGGCCGAGGGGCTCTGCCTGGTGCGCCTCCACGAGGCGGACCCCGTCGAGGGCGCCGGGCGCGAGGTCGCCGAGCAGATCCTGCGCGGACCGCTCGACCTCGACGCGCTCGTGTGCGGCAACGACGAGCTCGCGCTCGCCGTCGTCGCCCGTCTCACCGAGGGCGGCGTGCGCGTCCCCGAGGACGTCGCCGTCACCGGCTGGGACGACTCGCTCGCCGCCCGCTACATCACCCCCGGACTGACCACGGTCCGCCAGGAGGTCGCCGAGCTCGGCGCCCTCGCCGCCCGACGGCTCGCCGCCCGCATCGACGGGAATCCGGCGCTCGAACCCGTCACCGTCGGCTCCCGGGCCGTGCTCCGCGCCAGCTGCGGCTGCCCGCGCGCCGCCTGACCCCGACCTCCGCGCCGCTCCGCGGTCCGCCCCGCTCCGGACCCGACGACGCGACCGCCGCACCCCCGATCCCGCCCACGCCGGACCGCTTCCGACCCGCAGCACCCGCATCACCGACGAAGGAGTCACCATGTCCCTCACCGCACGCCCCACCCGTCGCTCCGTCACCGCCGGCCTCGGCGCCGCCGCCACCCTCGGACTGCTCGCCGCCTGCGGCCGCCCCGACGCGGAGCCCGGCGGTGGCACCGCCGCCTCCGCCGAGCCGATCGCGGAGGGCGCGGCCACCGGCTCCCTCACCGTCTGGGCGATGGGCGCCGAGGGCGAGAAGCTGCCCGAGCTGCTCAAGGGCTTCCAGGAGCAGAACCCCGAGGTCACCGTCGAGGTCACCCCCGTCCCCTGGGACAGTGCCCACGACAAGTTCACCTCCGCGATCGCCGCCGGCACCGCCCCGGACGTCGCCCAGGTCGGCTCGACCTGGATGGCCGAGTTCGTGGGCCTGGACGCGCTGGAGCCCACGCCCTCCGAGATCGCGACCGACGACTACTTCGCCGGAGCCCTCGACTCCGTGACCGTGGACGAGACCGTCTACGGCGTGCCGTGGTACGTCGAGACCCGCGTGGTCTTCTATCGCAAGGACCTCGCCGAGAAGGCCGGGATCACCGAACCGCCCACCGACTGGGACGGCCTGGTCGCCCTCGCCCAGGCGTACCAGGAGCAGGCGGGCGCCACCTGGGGCATCTCCCTGCAGCCCGGCGGCACAGGGTCCTGGCAGACCGTGATGCCGCTGATCTGGTCCAACGGCGGCAACGTCGTGGACGAGGCGGGAGGTGCCTTCACCTTCGATTCCCCGCGGAACGAGGAGGCGCTGGCCTACTACCAGTCCTACTTCACCGACGGGATCGCGAACCCGGCCCCCGCCGACGGCACCACCGAGCAGGACTTCGTCTCCGGCGCCGTGCCGATGTTCATCTCCGGCCCTTGGATGATGAGCGCCGTCGAGGCCGTGGGCGGGGAGGGCTTCGCCGACAAGTACGGCGTGTTCACCATGCCCGTGAAGGAGTCCGGCTCGAGCTTCCTGGGCGGTGCGAACCTCGGCGTCTTCCAGGGCACGGAGAACCGTGACGCCGCCTGGAAGCTCGTCCAGTACCTCTCCACCCCGGAGGTGCAGGTGGAGTGGTTCGCGCAGTCGACCGACCTGCCCGCGCTCCAGCAGGGCTGGGAGGACGAGTCCGTCGCCTCGAACGAGAAGTTCGAGGTCTTCCGCGCACAGCTCGACACCGCGATCGCCCCGCCCGTGGTCGCGAGCTGGGAGCAGGTCGCCGCGTCCTTCGACGCGCAGATCGAGGAGGTCTGCAAGAACGACCTCGCCCCCGCCGAGGCCCTCGCGGCGACCCAGTCCGAGGCCCAGGGCATCGGCACCGGAGCCTGAGATGAGCACCTCCACCATTCCCTCGGCGGGCCCCGCGCGGCCCGCGGGCGGGAGCACGGGCGCCGCCGGCGGGGGAGCGGTCGCGGCCGGTCCCCGCCGTCGGCGCTCCCGGCGCGGGGCCGCCGAGGCCCGCGCCGGCCTCCTGCTCGCCCTGCCCTTCGTGATCCTCTTCGCCGTCTTCACCGCCTGGCCGGTGCTGCAGTCGATGATCATGTCGTTCACCGACATGCGCATCTCCGACATCCGCACGCCCTTCGCGGTGGACTTCGTGGGCCTCGAGAACTACCGCACGGCCTTCGCCGATCCGGTCTTCCGCCGCGCCGCGGCGAACACCGGCGTGTTCGTGCTGCTCGGCGTGCCGCTGACGATCATCGCCGGGCTCGCCGCCGCGATCGCACTGAACCAGGGGGTCGGGCGGCTGCGCTCGGTCTTCCGGATCGGCTTCTACTCGCCCGTGATCACCTCGATCGTCGCGGTCGCCGTCGTCTGGCGCTTCCTGCTCCAGCCCGAGACGGGCCTGGTCAACACCGTGCTGGGCTGGGTCGGCATCGACGGGCCGCACTGGCTCGGCGACCAGCGCACCGCGCTGCTCTCCCTGGTGGTGATGGCGGTGTGGCGCAACTTCGGCACCTCGATGATCATCTTCCTCGCAGGGCTGCAGGCCGTGGACCCGGGACTCCATGAGGCCGCGGCGCTCGACGGCGCCGGTCGCTGGCGCCGCTTCGTCAGCATCACCCTGCCCTCGATCCGGCCGACGATGCTGTTCGTGCTGGTCACCACCTCGATCGGGTATCTGCAGTTCTTCGAAGAGCCCTTCGTGATGACCAGCGGCGGCCCGCTGAACGCCACCGTGTCGGCGTCGATGTACACCTACAACCAGTTCGGCTTCGGCAACTACGGCGTCGCCGGCGCCATGGCCTACCTGACCTTCCTCGTCATCGGCATCGTCACCCTGGTCCAGTTCCGCCTGATGAGGGAGAAGTGATGCTCGAGCGCCGCAGTCCCGTCCTGACCTACATCGTCCTGACGATCTTCCTGCTCCTGGTGATCACCCCCTTCGTGTGGATGCTGCTCGGGAGCCTGAAGACCCAGGGGGAGCTGCTGCGGGTGCCGCCGACCTGGCTGCCCGAGGCCCCCACTCTCGACAACTTCCGCCGCCTGTTCGACCGTCCCTTCGGCAGGTTCTTCGCGAACTCGACCGTGGTCGCTCTCGTCGTCACGATCGGGAACCTGCTGCTGAGCTCGATGTTCGGCTACGCCCTCGCCCACCTGAACTTCCCCTTCAAGCGGCTGCTGTTCGTGCTGGTGCTGGGCTGCCTGATGATCCCGGGCCTGGTCACCTTCATCCCGCAGTACGTCCTGGTGGTGAACCTGAGCCTGGCAGACACCCTGCCCGCGCTGATCCTGCCTTTCCTGGTCCAGCCCTTCAGCGTGTTCCTCATGCGGCAGTTCTTCCTGGGCCTGCCGCGCGAGCTGCTGGAGGCCGGGCGCATCGACGGCGTCGGGGAGATCGCGATCTTCTTCCGGATCTACCTGCCGCTGGCGGGCCCGGCCTTCGCGACCCTCGGCATCCTCACCTTCCTCGGCTCCTGGAACAACTTCCTGTGGCCGCTGGTGGTGTCCTCGAGCGAGTCCACCTACACCCTCCCGGTGGCGCTCGCCTTGATCTCCACCGGCCAGAACGAGACCGACTACGGCCTGCTGCTCGCGGGCGCGACCCTCATCGTGCTGCCGATCCTGGTGGTCTTCCTCTTCTTCCAGCGCCACTTCATCCAGGGCATCGCCTCCACCGGCATCAAGTGAGTCCCGACGCCGACCGCCCGCCACGTGGCGGGCCGCCGGCACCCCAACCGCCACCACGCCTCGAGGAGGCATCGTGACCCTTCGCCCCCGCGCGACCGGCATCGACCGGCGCACCCTGCTCACCGTCCCCCTGCTCGGCGCCGGCGCCCCCGCGGCGACAGCCGCGGCCCCCGGTCGCGCCGCCGCACCCGCCCGCGCCGCGGACGCCCGGCCCGTCGGACCCGCCGGCCCCTCCGCCCCGTCCGGCGCCGACCGCGCCCTGCTGCGCCGCTGGGCGGCCGACAGCTGGCGCAGCCTCGATGCGATGACGGTGCGACGGACGGGCCTGATCTCGGACAGCATCGACGCGTCCCTCGTCGGCCACTCCCGCCACACCTCGCCCACCAACATCGGCGGCTCCCTCTGGTCCGCGCTCGTCGCCCGCGAGCTGCGGCTGATCACCCCGGGCGACGCCCGTCGGCGCGTCGCCGCGACGCTCACCAGCCTCGAGGAGATGGAGCACCACGAGCCCTCCGGCATGTACGTGAACTGGTACGACGAGACAGACGGCACGATCCTGCGCGCCTGGCCCGGCACCGGCGCCCCCGTCGTCCCCTTCGTCTCGAGCGTGGACATGGGCTGGCTCGGCGCAGCCCTCCACCTCGTCGCCGAGGCCGACCCCTCCAACCGCCGTCGTGCCCGGCGCCTGCTAGACGGGATGCGCTGGGACGTGTTCTTCGACCGCGATGTGGCCGCGCAGCCCGGCCAGATCGTCGGCGGCTTCTGGATCGAGGACCCGGGCCGGGAAGATGCCGAGCTGCTCCCGCTCATGGGCGGGATCCCGGGGTCGGATGTCTGGTACCACACCGGCCACCACTACGACACGGCCGTCTCCGAGGCCCGGATGGTCACCTATCTCGGCATCATCGCGGGTCAGATCCCCGCGGCCGCCTACTTCACGACCTTCCGCACCTTCCCGCCCGAGTGGGACTGGCCCGAGATGCCGTCGGTGGGGGAGTGGACCGAGCACGAGGGCGTCGCCGTCTTCGAGGGCGCCCACACCTACCGCGGCATGGAGATCGTCCCCGGCTGGGGCGGCTCCATGTTCGAGGAGCTCATGCCGGACCTCTTCGTGCCCGAGGCCGCCTGGGGACCCGACAGCTGGGGACGCAACCATCCCCTGCACGTGCGCGCCCAGCGCGAGCACGGACTGGACGAGGCCGGATACGGCTACTGGGGCTTCTCCCCGAGCTCCGACCCGCACGGCGGCTACCGCGAGTACGGCGTCGACGCGCTCGGCCTGAACCCCACCGGCTACTTCTCCGACGCCGCCGGCACCGACTGGCACGCAGGCGAGCCCTACCCGCAGGGCCTGGACGGCGTGGTCACCCCGCACGCCGCGGCGCTCGCCCTCCAGTACGAGACGGACGCCGCGCTCGAGAACCTCTCGCGGATCGAGACCGAGCTCGCCGCCTACGGCCCGGGAGGCTTCCACGACGCGGTCGCCACGCGCACCGGGGTGCGTGCCGAACGGCACCTCTCCCTGGACCAGTCGATGATCATGGGGGCGCTGGGCAACGTGCTCCTGGACGGCCGGCTGCATGAATGGTTCGCGACCGACGAGATCGAGGCCGCGCTGCGCCCCGTGCTCGCCCAGGAGGTGTTCCGTGCCCACGGCTGACCGCTCCCTGCCCCGCCTCCTGTCCGGCGTAGACGGCACCCGCTACCGGGACCTCAACGGCAACGGCGTCATGGACCCCTACGAGGACCCGCGCCTGAGCGCCGAGGAGCGGACCGAGGACCTCCTGGCCCGGCTCTCCCTCGAGGAGAAGGTCGGGCTGCTCTTCCACACCGTCATCGAGACCGGCCCGGACGGCACGCTGCTGGAGACCCCCGGCGCGATCTCCAAGTCGCCGACGACGACGGTCGTCTCCCGGAAGCTGATGACGCACTTCAACGTGCACGGCCTGGAGAGCGCCGAGGCCGCCGCCCGCTGGCACAACCGCCTCCAGCAGCTCGCCGAGACCACCCCGCACGGGATCCCGGTGACGATCTCGACCGACCCCCGCCACGGAGGCGCCCAGAACGCCGGCACCTCCTGGGCGACGTCCTTCTTCTCCCTGTGGCCGGAGCCGCTCGGGCTCGGTGCGCTGCACGACCCGGAGCTCGTGCGCGTCTGGGCGGACACCGTGCGGCGCGAGTACACCGCCGTCGGGATCCGCGCCGGCCTCCACCCCGTCGCGGACCTCGCCACCGAGCCCCGCTGGGCCCGGCAGCGCGAGTGCTTCTCCCAGGACCCCGAGCTCACCGCCGAGCTCGTCGGCGCCGCGCTCGAGGGTCTCGCCGGCGAGGAGGGGGAGCCGTCGGTGCAGTCCACCGTCAAGCACTTCCCGGGCGCCGGGCCGCAGAGGGACGGCGAGGACGCCCACTTCCCCTACGGCCGGGACCAGGTCTACCCGGGCGGGCGCTTCGAGGACCATCTGCTGCCCTTCCGGGTCGCGATCGACGCGGGCGCCGAGGCGATCATGCCCTACTACGGACGGCCCGTCGGGCTCGTGCGCGACGGCGAGGCGATCGAGGCCGTCGGCTTCGGCTTCAACAGGCAGGTCCTCACCGGGCTGCTGCGCGGCGAGCTCGGGTACGAGGGGGTGATCGTCAGCGACTGGGAGCTGGTCAACGACAACCACGTCGGCGACCAGGTGCTGCCGGCCCGCGCCTGGGGAGTCGAGGAGCTCACCCCCTCACAGCGCATGGAGCGGATCCTCGAGGCGGGCGCCGACCAGTTCGGCGGTGAGGAGTGCACCGAGCTGCTGCTGGACCTCGTGCGCGAGGGCGCCGTGGCCGAAGAGCGGATCACCGACTCGGCGCGTCGCCTGCTGCGGGTCAAGTTCCGTCTGGGCCTGTTCGACGACCCCTACGTCGACGAGTCCGCTGCCGCGGAGCGCGTGGGCACCGAGGAGGACCGCCGGCGCGGCCACGAGGCCCAGGCCCGCAGCGTCGTCGTGCTCCACGACGACGGCGGCCTGCTGCCCCTGCGCCCGGCGGGCAGCGGCTCCGGGGGCCGGCTGCGCCTCTACACGGAGGGGCTCCCCGAGGCGGTCGTCGCCGCGCTCGGCGAGCCCGTCGAGCACCCGGCCGACGCGGACCTCGCCCTGCTGCGGATCGGAGCCCCCTTCCAGCCGCGGGACGACCTCTTCCTCGAGGCCTGGTTCCACCAGGGCGACCTGTCGTTCCCGCCCGGTCTCGCGCACCGGCTCGCACGGATCCGGGCGGTCTGCCCGCTGGTGCTCGACGTCGATCTCGACCGGGCGGCAGTGCTCACCGACATCGCCCCCGTCTGCGACGCGCTCACCGGCACCTTCGGGGTCTCGGGCGCCGCCTGGGTCGACGCGATCACCGGAAGGGTGCCGGCGGCGGGCCGACTGCCGCTGGACCTGCCGCGGTCGATGGAGGCGGTGCGCGCAGCGCCCGAGGACGTCCCCGGCGGGACCGCGAACCCGCTGTACCCGTTCGGGCACGGCATGGATCTCGCGGCGGGTCCGGACGGGCACGGCTGACCGCCCGGGTCCTGACGGGCCGGACGGAGAGCGCAGGGCGGAGAGCCGGGGCAGGGGCGGACGCATCACGTCCGCGGCCGGGGCGGGTGCGCGGCGAGGACGCTCGGTGGGGAGGCTCGTCGGGGGCGAGCTCAGCCGGCGCCGGCCGTCCGGTCGGCGCCCGTCGGGGTCTCCTCGACGGCGGCGCGGCGCTCCGCGGCACGCTCGCCCCGGGTGAGCCACAGCGCGATCGCGCGCCAGCCCAGCATCCCGACCGCCAGCACGATCGCGGTGACGATGAGGAAGGACACCTCGGTGCCCGCCCCGAACAGGGTGCGGACCGCCATCCCGGTCGCGAGGGTGATCGCCCACACGAAGAGTCCGTGCGGCCAGATCCGGAACGGGGCGCGCCAGGCGCGGATCGCGAGATGGCCCAGCAGCGCGCCGACGGCGAAGGGCCACCCCACCAGGAAGATGTTCTCGGTGGTCAGGGGCGTGCCGTGCTGCACGAAGCCGATGGCGACGAAGAGGATGACGACCAGCAGGTCGCCGACGAGGGCACCCAGGGAACGGAACATCCCGCCAGGGTACTGGGACGCGGCGGGGAGCTCACCGAGGGAAGGCGCCGGGAGGACCGACGCGGGGATGCGGGGCGAGATGACGATGAGCCACGTCACGTCGGCGACGGCCCCGGGGCCGCGACGCGGACCGGGGGGACCTGCCCCCGCGACGCCAACTACGATGAGTGCCATGTCCGCCTCGCCCGTCCCGACCCCTGAGCCCTCGATCCTGCCCGTCCCCCGCGACGGCATCGCCGGAGCCGCCCCCTACGGCGCGCCGCAGCTCCCGGTCGCGCATGCGCTGAACGTGAACGAGAACCCCTACGGCCCCTCGGAGGAGCTCGCCGCCGCGATCGGCGCCGCCGCCGCGCAGGCCGCGGCGGGCCTGAACCGCTATCCGGACCGGGAGGCGCTGGACCTGCGCCGCGAGCTGGGGGAGTACCTCGCCGAGGAGTCCGGCGTGCCCGCCCCGCCGGCCGAGGCGGTCTGGGCCGCGAACGGCTCCAACGAGGTCATGCACCAGCTGATGCTCGCCTACGGCGGCCCCGGCCGCACGGCGCTCGGCTTCACCCCGCACTACTCGATGTACCCCGAGTACGCGCGCGACACCTTCACCGCCTGGGTCACCGCCGAGCGGGGCCCTGCTCCCGACTTCGCGCTCACCGCGGAGACGGTCACCGCCGCGATCGCCGAGCACCGGCCCTCGATCGTGGTGCTCACCTCGCCGAACAACCCCACCGGCACGGCGCTCGACCTCGACGTCGCCCGCGCCGCCGCCCGCGCGCTCGAGCCCGCCCGCGGGCTGCTCGTGGTCGACGAGGCCTACGGCGAGTTCCGCCGCGACGGGGTGCCCAGCGCCCTCACCCTCCTGGCCGAGCACCCGAACCTCGTCGTGGCCCGCACCATGTCCAAGGCCTTCGCGCTCGCCGGCGCCCGCCTCGGCTATCTCGTCGCCGATCCCGTGATCGTCGACACCGTGCGCGTGGTGCGTCTGCCCTACCACCTCTCCGCCCTCACCCAGGCGGTGGCCCGCACCGCCCTCGCCCACCGGGAGGAGCTGCTGGGGAAGGTCGCGCTGCTGCGCACCGAGCGCGACGCGCTCGCCGCCCATCTCGCCGGTCGCGGTCACGAGGTCGCTCCGTCCGACGCCAACTTCGTCCTCTTCCGCGCCTTCGCCGACCGCGACGACGTGTTCCAGGCCCTCCTGGAGCGCGACGTGCTGATCCGCGCCGTCGGGCCGGCCGGCTGGCTCCGCGTCAGCGTGGGCACCCCCGAGGACAACACCGCATTCCGCACCGCCCTCGAGGAGGCCGACCCCCGATGACCGAGACCGCCCGCCCGTCGCGCACCGCGACCCTCTCCCGCACCACCCGGGAGTCCTCCGTCGAGGTCAGCCTCGACGTCGACGGCACCGGCCAGGTGGACATCTCCACCTCCGTGCCCTTCTTCGACCACATGCTCACGGCCCTGGGCACCCACGCCCGCTTCGATCTCACCGTGCGGGCGACGGGCGATACCCACATCGACGCCCACCACACCGTCGAGGACACCGCTATCGTGCTCGGCCAGGCGCTGCGCGAGGCGCTCGGCGACAAGCACGGCATCACCCGCTTCGGCGACGCGCTGGTCCCGCTGGACGAGGCGCTCGCCCAGGCCGTCGTGGATCTCTCCGGCCGCCCCTACTGCGTCCACTCCGGGGAGAGCGAGGCCCAGGCCACCCACCTCATCGGCGGGCACTTCACCGGCTCGCTGACCCGTCACGTCTTCGAGTCCCTCGCCCACCACGCCGCGATCTGCCTGCACATCCGGGTGATCGAGGGCCGCGACCCGCACCACATCGTCGAGGCGCAGTTCAAGGCGCTCGCCCGGGCGCTGCGCGCCGCCTGCGCCCCCGACGACCGGGTCCTCGGCGTGCCGTCCACCAAGGGAGCGTTGTGAGCACCGACGACACCACCGGCCGCGGGCCCGAGCCCGAGGACATCGACGCCGAGTTCGCCCGCCTCACCGAGGGGCTCTCCCTCGACGACGCGTCGCTGACCGTCGAGGACGTCCTGTCCGACGCCTCGGCCGCGCCCGAGGAGGACGAGGTCCCCACGATCGCCGTGGTCGCGACCTCCGTCGCGACCGCGAAGGCGCTCGCCGGCGTGATCCGGCTGGGCCGCGAGGCGCGCACCGACGGGATCGACATCCCCACCGACTCCCGCACCTTCGACACCGCCACCGGCGCGGTCGCCGTCGGCCCGCTGTCCGAAGCGGCGGCGCACGACCTCGCCGCGATCACCTCCACCGCCCTACAGCGCAACGGCATCGTGGTCTTCTGGCGCCGCGGCGACCGCATGACCGCGACCCGGTACAAGAACGGCGAGCGCGGCGAGGACATCTCGCCCGCGATCGTGCTCGGCGCCGTCGACGACCTCGTCGAGGAGCTGCTGCTGGGCACGACCTCGCTCGACGAGCTCGGCGAGGGCCTCGACCCCGCCTCGCTCACCCGGGCCGAGGCGCTGGAGTGGATCTCCTCCGGCGGGAGGAAGCGCCCGTGAGCGCGACCGAGACCGGGGCGTCGGCCGCCGCGAGCCCCGCGGACGCAGCGGCCACCGCCGGAGCGACGGGTCCCGCGCCGCGCGTGGTCGTCCTCGACCACGGCTCCGGCAACGTCCGCTCCGTCGTCCGCGCCCTCGAGGCCGCGGGCGCCGAGGTCGAGCTCACCGCGGATCGCGAGCGCGCCCTCGCGGCCGACGGGCTCGTCGTCCCCGGCGTCGGCGCCTACTCCGCGACCCTCGCGCAGATCCTCGCCGTCGGCGGCGACCGGATCATCGAGCGCCGCCTGGCCGGCGGCCTGCCGGTGCTCGGCATCTGCGTGGGCCTGCAGGCGATGTTCGAGGCCGGCACCGAGCACGGCGAGCGCACCCGCGGGCTCGGCCAGTGGCCGGGCGAGGTCACCCAGCTCCAGGCCGAGGTCGTGCCCCACATGGGCTGGAACACCGTCGAGCCCGCGCCCGGCAGCGCGCTGTTCGCCGGGATCGAGCAGGAGCGGTTCTACTTCGTCCACTCCTACGCCGCCCGCAGCTGGGACCTGGAGGACACCGGTCCGCTCAAGGCGCCGCAGGTCACCTGGGCCCAGCACGAGCAGGACCGCTTCGTCGCCGCCGTCGAGAACGGGGCGCTCAGCGCCACCCAGTTCCACCCCGAGAAGTCCGGCGCGGCCGGCGCCCGCCTGCTCGCGAACTGGCTGGGCACCCTGCCGCGCCGCGACCGGGAGCAGGACGCATGATCCTCGCGTTCCTGATGCTCTTCGCCGGCGGGATGCTCCTCGGCGGCGCCTGGTCCTTCTACCGCTCGAAGAAGCCCTGGTGGGCGATCGCGGGACTGGCCGTGCTCGGCCTCGTGTGCCTGGGCATCTCCTTCTGGCGCATCCAGAGCGGCTGAGCACGCCTCCCACCCCGTCCGTCCCCGCGCCCGACCGGGCACCACACCCTCAGTCCCAGGAGGACCCCCATGACCGCTCCCGTGCTCGAGCTGCTCCCCGCCGTCGACGTGCAGGGAGGCCAGGCCGTCCGCCTCGTCCAGGGCGAGGCCGGCACCGAGACCGGCTACGGCGCGCCGCTGGACGCCGCACTGGCCTTCCAGGAGGGCGGCGCGAACTGGCTGCACCTGGTCGACCTCGACGCCGCCTTCGGCCGCGGCTCCAACGCCTCCCTGCTCGCCGAGGTCGTCGCCGCCGTGGACATGAACGTCGAGCTCTCCGGCGGGATCCGCGACGACGAGTCCCTCGCCGCGGCGCTCGCCACCGGCTGCCGCCGCGTGAACCTCGGCACCGCCGCCCTCGAGAACCCCGAGTGGACGGCCGACATCATCGCCGAGCACGGCGACCGCATCGCGGTCGGCCTCGACGTGCGCGGCACCACCCTCGCCGCGCGCGGCTGGACCCGCGAGGGCGGCGACCTGTGGGAGACCCTCGAGCGTCTCGACGCCGCCGGCTGCCAGCGCTACGTCGTCACCGACGTCACCAAGGACGGCACGCTCCAGGGCCCGAACGTGGACCTGCTCGCCCAGGTCTGCGAGCGCACCGACGCGAAGGTCGTCGCCTCCGGCGGCATCTCCTCCCTCGACGACCTGCGCGCGCTGCGCGAGCTGGTCCCCGTCGGGGTCGAGGGCGCGATCGTGGGCAAGGCCCTGTACGCGCAGGCCTTCACGATGGGCGAGGCGCTCGACGTCGCGGGACGCCCGTGACCTCCGAGAACACCTCGCAGAACGAGGACCACGGACCGACGGGCCCGGACGCCGACCCCGGCGGACGGGCCCGTCGGGCCCTGCCCTCCCACTTCCGCGAGAAGTCCCCGCTGACCGACACCGCGGGCGTTACCTGGGAGGGGCGCGACTACACCGTCAGCCCGTTCCCCGGCGACGACGGCGCGACGCCGGCGCACCTCGCCGAGGCGCTGCGGGCGCACCGGGCGGGCCGGGACCCGCACCGACGCGCGCTCGTCGCCGCGCTCGCGACCTCCCGGGTGCTGGTGCCGATCATGGCGGTCGCGACCGAGACGGGCGCCACCGCCCACGGCCTCACCGGCGACAACGGCGCCGACATGGCGATGGTCTCGATCACCGCGCCCGACGGGACGACGGTGCTGCCGCTGTTCACCTCGGTCCACCAGCTCTCCGCCTGGCGCGGAGATGCCCGGCCCGTGCCCGTGGTCGCGCCGCAGGCGGCGCAGGCCGCGGTCCAGGAGGGCTGCACCGCGCTGCTGCTGGACGCCGCGACGCCCGAGGCCGAGGGCGGCCCCGTGCTGCTGCCGCGCTCGGTGCTGTGGGCGCTCGCGCAGGGGCGCGAGTGGATTCCGCCGCACGAGGACGGCGAGCTCGCCGCGGAGCTCGAGCGGGTCGGGACCTCCGCCTCGCCCGCCGTGCTGGGCCTCGCGGCCCGCGCCGGCGAGCGCGCCGAGGTGGACCTCCACCTGCGGCTGCGCCCGGGGCTGACCGCGGAGCAGGTCTCCGCGGTGGTCCAGCTGGTGACGCAGGCGCTCGGGGGATCGCAGCTCGTCGCCGAGCGGATCAGCTCGATGCGGCTCGTGCTCGGCTCCTGAGCCGTAGCCGTAGCCGTAGCCGTAGCCGTAGCCGTAGCCGTAGCCGTAGCCCGAGCCGTAGCCCGGCCCGCGACGCCGCGGCCCGGCCTCGTCAGGAGACCCGGCCGGTGTACTTCTCGCCCGGCGCCTTGCCCGGCTCGTCGGGGAAGGGCAGAGCCTCCGCGAAGGCGAGCTGCAGCGAGCGCAGACCGTCTCGCAGCGAGCGGGCGTGCTCGTTGCCGATCTCAGGGGCGGCGGCGGTGACCAGGCCCGCGAGGGCGGTGATCAGCTTCCGCGCCTCGGCGAGGTCCTGGTACTGCCCGGTCTCCTCGTCCTCGGCGAGGCCCACCTTCACCGCCGCGGCGCTCATCAGGTGCACGCAGGCGGAGGTGATGATCTCGACCGAGGAGACCTCGGCGATGTCGCGCAGCTCGTCGGCGCCGATCCCCTCGTCGTGGCTGTGCGGGGCGTCGTGGCTGTGCGCGGCGTCGTGCGCGTGCGGGGTGCTGTCGTGGGAGTGCTCGGTCACTGGGGGTCCTTCGTTCTCGGTCCGCGTCCGGCTCGGACGCGGTGCGGGGATGGTGGTCCGCGGCGGGCGGAGGAAGTGGCTTAGCCGGCCAGGGGCAGGGATCCGGTCATGTCCTCGCCGAAGTCGACGAGGATCGCGGAGGGCTCGGTGCCGATCGGCACGTCGAAGACCAGGTGGACGGTGCCGCTGCCGCCGCCCGGGATCTGGGTGGGCCTCTTGCTGTCGGCGATGTGCACGCGGCTCGCATCGAGGTCGAGCGGGTGGGTGACGCCGTCGGCGGACTCCAGCGAGATCGACTCCGGGGTGAGCGGCGCCGCCCGGTCTCCCTGGTTGTCGATCTCGACGGTGGCGATGACGAACTCGCCCTCCGGCTCGACCGGGTTGCTCCGGCTGCCGACGCTGCGCACGCCCGCCTCGGTGCTCACCGCGGTCATCTCGACCTCGCCGATCGTCGCGCTGCCGCCGGAGGCCCCATCCTGCGGGGCGGCGGTCCCGGCGGGCGCGGACGGATCGGAGTCGCCCGGGTCGTCGGAGCCCAGGGCGCGGAAGGCGAGGATGCCCCCGCCGACGGCGACGGCGAGGACCAGCACGGCGACGAGGACGATCGCACCGATGAGCAGTCCGCGGCGCGAGCCCTTCGCCTCGTCGGGGTCCTGCACCTTCGCGGGCCGACGGTTCGGGACGGCCGGGCGCGGGGGAGGGGTCGGGAACCCCTCGGGCACCGGGCGCAGCATCGCGCGGGGAGCGGTGACGCCCTGGACGCCGGTGACGGAGCGGCGCTCGGTCTCGGAGAGGTCGTCCGGGCCCTCGGTCTGCTGGGCGGGCTCGGCGGGCTCGCCGCCGCCCGGGGCCGGGAGCTCCTCGTCGTTCCCGTAGCCGTACTCGTGGGAGGCGTCCACGGGGCTCTGCGGGGCGGGGAGCTCCGGGGTGCCGGCCGGCTCCGCAGGGGCGGTGCCGGGAGAGAGCGCTGGCCGGCCGTCCTGCTCGGACGCCTCGCGGTCGGTGTGCACCTGTACTCCTCGCTGATCGCGGCCTGGCGGCGCGACGCACATCACCTGGACGTCCGTCGTACTCCTGGTAGGATAGACGACTGGAACAGGTCGAAACCCTCGTCATACGTTCCTCAAGTGGAGTCCCTTCCCACCTCGTGGCATCCAGCCGCTGGGTCAGTATCGCAGTCGGGCGTCATCGTCCGGCGAGCGGGCCATCGCGCCCGACCGCCGTCGCAGCGCTCGCACCTTGGGGCCTCCGCATGACTGCGGGGGCCTTCGTCGTCTTCCGACTCGAAACAAGGTGAGGAGCCAACATCAGCGAACAGCGCATCAACGGTCAGATCAGGGTCCCCAAGGTCCTCCTGGTCGGTCCCAACGGCGAGCAGGTCGGTGAGGTCCGTGTCGAGGACGCCCTGCGTCTCGCCCAGGAAGCAGACCTCGACCTGGTCGAGGTCGCACCGGGTGCGAACCCGCCCGTCGCGCGGCTCATGGATTATGGCAAGTTTAAGTACGAAGCCAATCTGAAGGCCCGCGAGGCTCGGAAGAACCAGGCGAACACGGTCCAGAAGGAAATTCGGATGGGCCTCAAGATCGACACGCACGACTACGAGACCAAGCGTCGCAACGTCGAGAAGTTCCTCGACGGCGGCGACAAGGTGAAGGTCATCATCCGCTTCCGCGGTCGTGAGCAGTCCCGTCCCGAGCGGGGCGTCAAGCTCCTGCAGCGCATGGCGGAGGACGTCTCGGAGTACGGCTTCGTCGAGTCCCACCCGCGGCAGGACGGCCGCAACATGGTGATGGTCTTCGGGCCTCACAAGAAGAAGGCCCAGGCTATGGCCGAGGCCCGCAAGCGCAAGACCGACGCCGAGAAGGCAGCGGCCCGCGGCAAGGACGACGAGTCCGCGCCCGAGGCCGAGGCCGGCGCCGAGTCCTGAGAACGTCACAAGGAGAAACAGGCCAATGCCGAAGAACAAGACCCACTCGGGTACCAAGAAGCGCGTCCGCGTCACCGGTTCGGGCAAGCTCATGCGGGAGAAGGCGAACGCTCGCCACCTCCTGGAGCACAAGTCCTCCACCCGCAAGCGCCGTCTGGGCTCCGACACCGATGTGTCGAAGGCCGATGCCAAGCGCATGAAGAAGCTGCTGGGCCGCTGATCGCCCACGCGGGAGCACGGCTCCCGCGACCCTGAACTTACGATCGAAGGAGTATCACGTGGCACGCGTGAAGCGGGCGGTCAACGCCCAGAAGAAGCGTCGGGAGATCCTCGAGCAGGCCAGCGGCTACCGCGGCCAGCGCTCTCGCCTGTACCGCAAGGCGAAGGAGCAGGTGCTGCACTCGCAGACCTACAACTTCCGCGACCGCAAGAAGCGCAAGGGCGACTTCCGTCAGCTCTGGATCCAGCGCATCAACGCGGCGTCCCGCGCCAACGGCCTGACCTACAACCGCTTCATCCAGGGCCTCGGCCTCGCGGGTGTCGAGGTGGACCGTCGCATGCTCGCCGAGCTCGCCGTCAACGACGCGCCGGCTTTCGCCGCCCTGGTCGAGGTCGCCAAGAACGCCCTCCCCGAGGACGTCAACGCCCCCGCGGCCTGACATCGCTGCCCGTCCAGCGATGACCGAGCGCCCGGATCAGTCCCCGATCACCTCCCCCCGCTCCGAGCGGGTGCGGAAGGTGGCGGCGCTGACCGGGCGCTCGGCGCGTCGCAAGCAGGGACGCTTCCGCGTCGAGGGGCCGCAGGCCGTGCGCTCCCTCCTCGCGCACCGCCCCGAGCTCGCCCTCGAGGTGCACCTCACCGAGCGCGCCGCCGACGCGCACCCCGAGCTCGAGCGCCTCGCCCGCGAGGCGGGGGTCCCGGCCCGCCTCGTCGACGAGCAGATCCTGCGCGCCATGGTGCGCGAGAGCGGCCCGGCCGACACTGCCGCCGACGTCGCGTCCGCTCCTGCCGCCGCCGGGACGGGCGGCGCCCCGGGAGCGCTCGTCTCCCCGCAGGGCGTCGTCGCCGTCGGCGCCCTGCCCGCCGAGGACCCGGACGCCGCGACCGCCGCGCTGGAGGCGCTGCCCGATGAGGGGCCGCTCACCGTGGTCGTGCTCCACGAGGTCCGCGACCCCGGGAACGTCGGCACTCTGATCCGCACCGCGGACGCCGCCGGCGCCGACCGCGTGCTGCTGACCCGCACCAGCGCCGACCCGTACTCGCCGAAGGCCGTGCGGGCGAGTGTCGGCGGGCTCTTCCACCTCCCCGTCCTCACCGGCGCCGAGAGTGGCCCGCTGCTCGAGGCGCTCGCCACCCGCGACATCACCGCCGCCGCGACCAGCGGCTACGCGGACTCGGAGCTGTTCGACGTCGACCTGCCGGACCGGATCGCGTGGATCCTCGGCAACGAGGCGCACGGGCTCGACGGGGTGACCCTCGCCGCCGCGCCGCTGACCGTGCGGATCCCGCTCGCCGGCCACGCGGAGTCGCTGAACGTGCACACCGCCGCGACCGTCTGCCTCTTCGAGACCCTGCGCCGACGACGGGCCGGGGCATGAGCGCGCCCGTCGCGGAGACCGCCCCCGCACGCCGCCGCGGCCCCGGCCGCGCCCTCGGCGCCGCCGCGGTCCCCCTCCTGCTCCTGCTGGCCCTGCTCGCCGCGGGGCTCGGCATGCTCGCCACCGGGGCGCTGTCCCCGGCGACCCTCGTGCCCGCCTCGCCGCTGGTGACCTTCGGGCTGCCCGTCGTGCGCGCGCTGCACCACCTCGGCCTGCTCCTCGCCGTCGGCGCGGGCGCGACCGCCGTGCTCCTGCTGCCCGGCCCCTCGCGCCGCGAGGCGACGGTGCTGGATCCGCTGCGCCGCCGCGCCGTGCGCCTCGCCGCCGCCGGAGCGCTGCTGTGGACCCTCGCCGCGCTCGCGCAGATCCCGCTCGGCGGGCTCGAGGCGACCGGTGCCGGCACCGCGCTGAACGTCTGGGACGTCGCGATGGGCGGGGCGCTCGGCCGACTGCAGATGCTCGTCGCCGTGCTCGCCGCGCTCGCGACCCTCGCCTACGCCCTCGCCCGATCCACCGTGCTGGCCTGCTGGGGGCTCGCCTTCGCAGGCCTCGGCACGCTGTCGCTGGGACTGGTGGGGCACGCCGGGGCGAGCCTGGACCACATCAACGCCGTCAACGCCATGGCGCTGCACCTCGTCGCCGTCACCGTCTGGGCGGGCGGGCTCCTGGCCATCGCGCTGCTCGCCGGGCGCATGGACGACGAGGTGCTCGGCGTCGTGGTCCGCCGCTACTCGCCCTGGGCCCTGGCCGCGGTGGTCTCGCTGGCACTCAGCGGCCTGATCAGCGCCGGGATCCGGCTGTCGGGCTGGGGGGACCTGGTCACGACCGGCTACGGCCGGGTCGTGCTCGCCAAGGCGCTCGGCCTCGTCGTCCTCGCCGTGCTCGGCGCCCTCCAGCGCGCACGGCTCGGCGAGCGGCTCCGCTTCCGCCACCTCGCCCTCACCGAGGGCGTGCTGATGGCCGCCGTGATCGGGGCGTCGATCGCGCTGGGCCGCTCCGCCCCGCCCGTGCCGCAGTCGGTCCCAGCCAGCGGCGACCTGAAGGTGCTCTCGCTGGCGGGCTTCCTCCCGCCCGAGCAGGAGTTCTCGCCCACGACGATGTTCACCGTCGTCCAGCCGGACTGGATCGCGATCGCCCTCGCCGCGGTGATGGCGGGGCTGTATCTGACCGGGGCGGTGCGCCTGGCACGGCGCGGCGACGACTGGCCGTGGCATCGCACCCTCGCCTTCCTCGCCGGCTGCCTCGCCTTCGCCTGGGTGATCTCCGGCGGCGCGGCGGCCTGGGGGAAGTTCCGCTTCGACGCCCACATGGTCCAGCACATGGCGATGATGATGATCGTGCCGCCGCTGTGGGTGCTCGGCGCGCCGGTGACGATGCTGTCCCGCGCCACCTCGCCCCGCACCGACGGCTCCCGCGGGGTGCGCGAGTGGGTGCTGGCCGCCCTGCACTCGGGCTACTCGCGGCTGATCTCCTCCCCGCCGGTGGCCGGGCTGATCTTCGCCGGCTCGCTGGTGATCTTCTACTTCACCCCGCTGTTCGAGCTGGCGATGTACAACCATCTCGGCCATGTGCTGATGACGGTGCACTTCCTCGCCTCGGGCTATCTCTTCGCCTGGGTGCTGATCGGCATCGACTCCTCCACCAGGCCGATCAATCCGGTGCTGAAGCTGATCACGCTGCTGGTGACCCTCGCGTTCCACGCCTTCTTCGGGATCGCGCTGTACTCGGCGACCTGGCTGGTCGCGGAGGGCTGGTACTCGGAGCTGGGGATGTACGGCCCCGACCGGCTGATGCTGATCCAGGAGCGGGGCGCCTCGATCATGTGGGCGATCTCCGAGGTGCCGACGGTCGGGTACGCGATCATCGTGGCGGTGCTGTGGATGAAGTCCGAGGACCGACGGGCCCGGCAGTACGACCGCAAGGCCGAGCGGGACGGCGGCGCCGAGCTCGCCGCGTACAACGCCTATCTGGCGGGCCTGCGGTCCGGGGGTGCGGCCAGCTCGTCCCCGGCCGGGAGTGAGGTTGCAGGACTTCGCGGAGCTGACGGCGCAGCGGAACGACAGGAAGCCGTAGGTGCTGCGGACAGCGGCGACCAGTCTCCTGGTCAGTAGCGGCGGGTCTGTCCAGCACCAGCGCGACGTGATCAGTACGGCGGCGGTTCGCCGGGCGGATGCAGGTCCCCGTCGTGCCCGACCCACCAGTCGTCCTCGCCATCCGGCCCGGTGACCAGGTCGCCGGGGGAGAGGCCCTGCTCCCGCACCCATCGTCGGCGCGCGGCCGCCTCGGCCCGCAGGTATCGGAGGTGCTCGTGCTGCTCCCAGGCGGCGGTCATCTCATCGACGACCTGGGCGGTGGCGAGATCCCGGCCGTCCTCCTGCCGGGCCATCATCAGTCCGGAGCTCTCCCACCAGGTCGTGCCCTCGAGGTCGTCGCGCACCGGGTCCAGCAGGCCCAGCGTCTTCAGCCGGTGGTGCTCGCGGCAGAGCTCGTGCAGGTTCTCCGCGTCGGTCGTGCCGCCGGCGGACGGGTCGCCGTGGTCGTACTCCTCGAGGTGATCCGTCTCAGACAGCATCGAGGAGGGGCGGCCGCAGCCGGGCACCGCGCAGGTGGGATGGCGCAGCAGCAGGTGCGCGCGCATCTCGGCGGTGGGCCGGTAGCGCTGCGCCGGGGCGGGGAGGAAGCGGCCTGATGTCGGATCCGTGAGGACCCGGTACCAGGTGCTCTCGTGCCCGGCGAGCTCGCGGGCCATCCGGCCGGGAAGCGGGATGGTGCCGTCGAGCATGCCGGGAGCGTCCGACTGCCCCAGGAGGGTCATGACCGGTACCGTCACGTTGACGCGGACCTGGGGTGGAGGAGGTGCGGCATCCCCCGTGGCGAGGGCCGAGCTCATCAGCACGTTGTAGCGGGTGCGGGCGAGGGAGGGGATCAGGCAGCTGGCCTCGATCTCGCCTCCCGGATCGACCGGCAGCGGGGTGCCCTGCTCGAAGGCGCGGCGCTGACCGTCACGGACGGCATGAGCCGCGAGATCCAGGCGTCGAGACAGGTCGAGGATCTCCGGGATCGGACCGATGATGCGCAGGCAGCCGGTGCCGTCGGGCCGGGGCGGGTCCAGGACCACCCGGCGGCGGTTCTCGGGCCGGGCGTGCTCCGGCTCCTCGCTGCGCGCGACCGCGGCGGCGAGGAGATGGCCGAGGATCCGCGAGAAGACCTCGGGGGAGACGGAGAGGTCGGTGCGGGAGAGCTCGACGTCGAGCCGCCGGAGGGCATCGTCCTCGAGGCTCCCCGTGCGTTCCAGCAGCTTTTCGAACCACGGCGCGGGGAGCTCGCCGCGGGAGAGCCGTGCGAAGCACAGGGGGAGCAGCGTGGCCACGCGATGCGCCTCGCGGATGGCCGAGCGCGCCTGCGCGCGGGTGCACCGCAGGGCGAGGGAGAGGTGCAGCTCCTCCATCGCGCGCGCCTCGCGGGGGAGCTCCTCGGGGGAGAGCGGGTCGTGGGTCGCCCCGACGATCGCGCGGAACCTTCGGGCCAGCCGCCGCGAGTCCTCGGCGCCGCCGTCCCACAGCTGCTCGAGCAGCTCGGCCGTCTCCGGCGCCCGATGCTCGCCGATGCGCGAGATGTGCTCGCGGGTCGCACGGCGGCGTCGGCGCCGACGGGCCCGGACGCGGGACAGGGCGGAGGCCGCCTCGGGGCTCGGAGGTGCGAGCAGCAGCGGTTCGGCGTCGGCCTCGAACTCGCCCATTCTCACCGCCCCCTCGCGGTCACCTCGGGGGTGCTCCTCACCTCCGGGACATGTGACCGATTCTACCGATCCGTCCCGACTGCCGAAAGGTGTGTGGATAACCCTGAAGGGGATCTGACCTGCGGAGACTGCGTGTCGCGAGCGTCGTGTGCAGGGACGCGACAGACACCGGCGGCGGCCCTCCGTGGAGGACCGCCGCCGGTGTCAGCGAGCGATGCGACGCCTCAGGGCACGCGGCGCTCGGGCGTCGTCCGGATCGAGAGCTCGCTCAGAGCCAGTCGCCCTGCGCCGCCTTCTTCTCCGCACCGATCGTGGTGTCCGGGCCATGGCCGGTGTGCACCACGGTGTCGTCCGGGAGCTGGAACAGCCGCTCGCGGATCGACTGCTCGATCGTCTCCCGTGAGGAGAAGGAGCGACCGGTCGCACCGGGGCCGCCCTGGAACAGGGTGTCCCCGGTGAACACCGCGCCCAGCTCCTCGGAGTAGTAGCAGGTCGAGCCGGGGGAGTGGCCCGGGGTGTGCAGCGCCTCGAGGTTCACGCCCGCGATCGTGAACATGTCCCCGTCGGCGACGTCGTCGTCCCAGGGCAGGTCGCCGTGGGTGAGCTGCCAGACCTCGCGGTCGGCGGGGTTCAGCAGGATCGGGGCCTCGAGCGCCTCGGAGAGCTCCGGGGCGAAGCGCACGTGGTCGTCGTGCGCGTGGGTGAGCAGGATGCCCACGCACTCGCGGTTCCCGACGAGCTCCTCGACCTTCTCGACGTCGTGCGGGGCGTCGAAGACCACGCACTGCTCGTCGTCGCCGAGCACCCACACGTTGTTGTCGACCTCGTGGGTCTCGCCGTCCAGGGAGAACGTCCCCGAGGTGACGGCATGGTCCAGCCGCGCGGTCACTTGGCCACCTCCACCACGGTGCGCAGGTTCGCGCCGTCGTGCAGGCCGTCCAGCGCCGCGTCCGTGCCGGCGAGATCGGTGCGGCCGGTGACGAAGCGGTCCAGCGGCAGACGGCCCTGCAGGAACAGGTCGGTGAGATAGGGGAAGTCCCGCTCGGGGAGGCAGTCGCCGTACCAGGAGGACTTCAGCGCACCGCCGCGACCGAACACGTCGAGCATGGGGAGCGTGATCTCGACGCCCGGGCGGGGCACGCCGACGAGGACCACGCGGCCGGCGAGGTCACGGGCGTAGAACGCGGTCTCGTAGGTCTGCGGGATGCCGACCGCGTCGACGACGACGTCCGCGCCGAAGCCGCCGGTGAGCTCCTGCACCTTCTCCGCGACCTGCTGCGGCGAGAGGTCCTTGGTGCACAGGGTGTGCGTGGCGCCGAGCTTCTCGGCGGCCGCGAGCTTCTTCTCGTCGACGTCCAGGCCGATGATCGTGGTGGCGCCGGCGAGCTGCGCGCCCGCGATCGCGGCGCAGCCCACGCCGCCCAGGCCGATCACGGCGAGCGACTCGCCGCGCTGGACCTGGCCGGTGTTGATCGCCGCGCCGATGCCGGCCATCACGCCGCAGCCCAGCAGGCCGGCGACCTCGGCCGGGGCGTCCTCGGAGACCTTCGTGCACTGGCCCTCGTGGACCAGGGTCTTCTCCGAGAAGGAGCCGATGCCGAGGGCGGCGGTGAGCTCGGTGCCGTCGGTCAGCGTCATGGGCTTGGAGGCGTTGTGGGTGTCGAAGCAGTACTGCTGCACGCCCTTCTTGCAGGCGCGGCACTCGCCGCACACGGCGCGCCAGTTCAGCACGACGTAGTCGCCGATCTCGACGTGGCTGACGTCCTCGCCGATCGCGGAGACGCGGCCTGCGGACTCATGGCCCAGCAGGAACGGGAACTCGTCGTTGATGCCGCCGTCGCGATAGGCGAGGTCGGTGTGGCACACGCCGGTCGCCTCGATGTCGACGACGACGTCGTGGGGGCCGGGATCGGGGATCACGATGTCCACGAGCTCGGCGGGCTTCTTCTCTGCGAGGGCGACGACGCCCTTCACGGTCCAGGACATGCTGGCCTCCTTCGAGGGAACAGGGTCCTGGCCAGCCTATCCGTGTCGCGCCGGATGCGTCGTCCGGTTCGCGGGCGTCAGAGGGACATGGCGCCACTCCCCATGCCGGGCGCCCCGGCGGCGCGGCCTCTCCTAGAATGGTCCGCGGTGCCCGCGTCCCGGCGCGCGCATCCCCGAGCACTCCAGGACGAAAGCGAACCCCGTGTCCGAGACATCCCCCGCGCCCGGCGGGCCCTCGATCGACGAGCAGTCGATCACCGCCGCCGTCGACGCCGCGCTCGCCGCGATCGCCGCGGCCCCCGACACCGCCGCCCTCAAGCAGGTGCGCATCGAGCACGTCGGCGACGCCAGCGTGCTGACCTCCGCGAACCGCGCCATCAAGGACCTGCCCAAGGACCAGAAGGCCGCCGCCGGCAAGCTCGTCGGCCAGGGCAAGGGACGGGTGCAGAAGGAGCTCGCCGCTCGCCAGTCCGAGCTCGCGGCCGCCGAGGAGGAGGCCGCGCTCGCCGCGGAGACCGTCGACATGACGCTGCCGACGGACCGTCGGCCGCGCGGCGCCGCGCACCCGCTGTGGACCCTCACCGAGCGGATCGAGGACTTCTTCGTCGGGATCGGCTGGGAGATCGCCGAGGGCCCCGAGGCGGAGTCCTCCTGGCTGAACTTCGACGCGCTGAACGCCGATGCGGAGCACCCCTCGCGCTCGCTGCAGGACACGCTCTACCTCGCGCCCGAGAACTCCGGGATGCTGCTGCGCACCCAGACCTCCCCGGTGCAGATCCGCGCGATGCTCGAGCGCGGCGCCCCGCTGTACATCGCGTGTCCCGGCACCGTCTACCGGGCCGACGAGATCGACGCGACCCACTCGCCGATGTTCAACCAGGTCGAGGGCCTCGCGATCGACAAGGGCCTGACCATGGCGAACCTCGTCGGCACCCTCGACGCGCTCGCCGCGCACCTCTTCGGCGGCGCGCCGATCACCCGCCTGCGCCCCAACCACTTCCCCTTCACCGAGCCCAGCGCCGAGATGGACTTCCGCTGCTTCGCCTGTGAGGCACGGCTCGGCCTCGAGCACGACGCGGACCCGGACTGCCGCGTCTGCGGCGGCACCGGCTGGATCGAGATGGGCGGCTGCGGCATGGTCCACCCGAACGTGCTGCGCGCCGCCGGGGTGGACCCCGAGGAGTACCAGGGCTTCGCCTTCGGCCTCGGCATCGAGCGCATCCTCATGCTGCGCAACGGCGTGGCGGACATGCGGGACATGGTGGAGGGCGACGTCCGCTTCTCCCAGCACTACGGGACGGAGATCTGAGATGCCGCGCATTCCCCTGACCTGGCTCGGCGAGCACGTCGAGCTCCCCGCGACCGCCTCCGCGCTCGAGGTCGCCACCGACCTCTCCCGCGTCGGCCTCGAGGAGGAGGCGATCTTCGGCGCGCAGGTGACCGGACCGCTCGTGGTCGGCCGCGTGCTCGAGCTCGTCAAGGAGCCGCAGAAGAACGGCAAGACCATCAACTGGGTGCGCGTGGACGTCGGCCCCGAGCACAACGAGGACGCCGACGATCCCAAGGACCCGCAGCCCGGCGAGGAGCGTCCGAGCCGCGGCATCATCTGCGGCGCGCACAACTTCGTCGAGGGCGATCTCGTCGTGGTCTCCCTCCCCGGCGCCGTGCTGCCCGGCGACTTCGCGATCGCCGCGCGGAAGACTTACGGTCACACCTCCGACGGCATGATCTGCTCCGGCGAGGAACTGGGCCTCGGCCCGGACCCCGACGGCGAGGACGGCATCATCGTGCTCGGCCGCGGCCACGCGAAGGGCCTGACCGCCGAGCCCGGTGACGACGCGATCGCGCTGCTGGGCCTCGCGGACGAGGTCGTCGAGATCAATGTGACCCCCGACCGCGGCTACTGCTTCTCGATGCGGGGCGTGGCGCGCGAGTACGGCCACTCCACCGGCGCCGCCTTCACCGACCCCGCGTCCGAGGTCGCGATCACCGCGACCGAGGCCGGGGGAGTGCCCGTCCAGCTGCGGGACGAGGCGCCGCTGAACGGCGCCGAGGGCTGCACCCGATTCGTCGCGCTCGAGGTCGAGGGCGTGGACCCCGCCGTGCGGACCCCGCGCTGGATGGCCCGCCGCCTCACCCTCGCCGGCATGCGCCCGATCTCCCTGATCGTCGACGTCACCAACTACGTGATGCTCGACCTGGGCCAGCCGCTGCACGCCTACGACGCCGAGAAGCTCGTCGGCCCCATCACCGTGCGCCGCGCCCGCAAGGGCGAGGAACTCACCACGCTCGACGACGCCACCCGCCCCCTCGACCCCGAGGACCTGCTGATCACCGACGCCGGCGGCCCGGCGGGAGACCGCGTGCTCGGCCTCGCGGGCGTCATGGGCGGCGAGGACACCGAGGTGTCGGACGCGACCACGAGCATCGTGCTCGAGGCCGCGACCTTCGACCCCGTCACCGTGGCCCGCACCGCGCGCCGCCACCGCCTGCCCTCCGAGGCGTCCAAGCGCTTCGAGCGCGGCGTGGACCCGCAGCTCCCGCTGATCGCCGCGCACCGCGCCGCCCAGCTGATCGTCGAGCACGGCGGCGGCACCGTCTCCGCCCGCGTGGCCGACGAGGGCTCGGTCGCCGCACCTGCCCCGATCAGAGCGGGTCTGCACGACGCCGAGCGCGTCGTCGGCATCGCCTACAGCGACGTGCAGGTGATCTCCTCCCTCGAGGCGATCGGCTGCACCGTCGCGCGCGAGGGCGAGGACGGCCTGCTGGTCACCCCGCCGTCGTGGCGTCCCGACCTCACGATCCGCGAGGACCTCGTCGAGGAGATCGCGCGTCTGGTCGGCTACGCCGAGATCCCCTCGGTGCTGCCGACGGCGCCGGGCGGGCGCGGCCTGACGGTCGCCCAGCGAGGCCGACGCGCCGCCCGCCGCGCGCTCGCCGAGGCGGGCCTGGTCGAGGTGAACTCCGCCCCGTTCGTCGCGGGCTCCGTGCACGACCGGCTCCGCTACGGGACGGACGACGCGCGCCGCGAGGCCGTGCGGATCCTCAACCCGCTCTCCGAGGACGAGCCGCTGCTGCGCACCGAGCTGCTGCAGAGCCTCCTGCCCACCGCGCGCCGCAACCTCGGCCGCGGCGAGGAGTCGGTCGCGATCTTCCAGCGCGGCTCCGTGTTCCTCGCCAGCGGGGGACAGGGCGCCGCTCCGGTGCCCGCCGCCGCGCAGCGTCCCAGCGAGCAGGAGCTCGAGTCGATCCTCGCCGCGCTGCCCGCGCAGACCGGGGCGCTCGCCGCGGTCGTCGGCGGCGCCTCCGGCCCCGACTCCTGGCAGGGCGAGCCCGCGCCATGGGGCTGGACCGATGCGCTCGACCTCGCCCGCCGCGCGGCCGCCGCCGTCGGCGCCGAGCTCGAGGTGCGCCAGACGGAGCGCGCGCCCTTCCACCCGGGCCGCGCCGCCGAGCTGCGCGTCCACACGGCCGGCGGGGACAGTCGCGTGGTCGGCGCCGCCGGCGAGCTGCACCCCGCCGTGCTGAAGGAGTTCGACCTGCCGGCCCGCTCGGCCGCCTTCGAGCTCGACCTCGAGGCCGTGATCGCCGCCGCCCCCGCCGTGGTGCGCGCCGTGCCGGTGCCCACCTACCCGCCGGCGAAGGAGGACTTCGCCTTCGTGGTGGAGGAGTCCGTGCCTGCGAGCGCCGTCGAGGCCGCGATCGTGGTGGGTGCCGGCGACCTCGCCGAGCGCGTCCACCTGTTCGACGTGTTCACCGGCGAGCAGATCGGGGAGGGGAAGAAGTCCCTCGCCTTCGCGATCCGGCTCCGCTCCGGCGAGGGCACGCTGACCGCCGAGCAGATCGGCGAGACCCGCCGGCGGATCATCGCCGCGGTCGAGTCCGCCGTCGGCGGCGTGCTGCGGGCCTGAGCGGCCGCGGCGCCGACGAGGCGCGCAGCAGCCATCACGCAGGGGAGGGGCCCCGCTCGACCGAGCGGGGCCCCTCCTGCGTCCGCGACGCGTCGTCAGACGAACTGCGCTCGCCGTCGGCCCGACGGCGGAGGTCCGGTCTGGATAGGGTGTGGCCGTGACCACGCCTCACGGATATCCAGACCCCGCGGCTCCGTACCCCGAGTCAGCCGCCGGGCCCGTTCCGTCGTACGCGGCGGCGCGCCCCGAGCCGCGCGGCACGATCGCCTGGGCGCTCGGCTTCCTCGCCTACGTCCCGATCCCGTTCGCGAACGTGCTCGTCGCCGGGATCACCCAGCTCGTCGTCGGCCTCCGACAGCGCCGTCACCGCGGCCTCGCCGCCGAGAACGGCGTGCGCGCCGCGAACTGGGGCCTCACCCAGCTGTGCTGGCCGGTGCTGATGGCCCTCTCGCTCGCGCTCGGAGTGCTCACCGGGGAGCCCACGGGCGACGGCGTGCTGTTCCATCCGGCGATGGAGGCCGTCGTGGTCACCGTGGTGATCCTCTACTTCGTGCTCGGGCTGATGCAGCTGATCTACGCGATCGTCGGCACCGTCCAGGCGAGCAGGGGTGCACGCGTCGGCCTGCCCGTCATCCCGTTCGTCCGCCGCCCGCGGGGCTGAGGCGCTGCGAGGTGCCCGGACGGACCCGGCCGCAGGGAGAAGGGGCTGGCCTGTGACCTCGCCGCTGGCCACCCCGCCGTCCACCACGTGAACACTCCGCACCCCCGCTGGCTGTTCATGCAGTTGGCTGTATATACTTCCGACATGACGTCCGAGAGCAGCGCCACCGCCCCCGTCCCGGCGACCGAGCAGGCCGCGCGACGCCCGCGCGTCGCCGTCGTCGGCGCCTCCGGCTACGCCGGCGGAGAGACCCTGCGCCTGCTCGCCGGCCACCCCGGCGTCGAGGTCGCGACCGTGACCGCGCACTCCAGCGCCGGCAAGAGGCTCTCCGAGGTCGCCCCGCACATCGACCTCGGCCACGACCCCGTGCTGCAGGAGACGGGCGTGGAGACCCTGCGCGGCCACGACGTCGTCGTCCTCGCCCTCCCGCACGGCCAGTCGGGACAGATCGCCGCCGCCCTGCGCGCCGAGGACCCGGACGTGCTCGTGCTCGACCTCGGCGCCGACCACCGGCTCGAGAGCGCCGAGGAGTGGGAGGCCTACTACCGCAGCGAGCACTCCGGCACCTGGACCTACGGCATGCCCGAGCTGCCGCTGGCCGACGGCACCCGCCAGCGCGAGCAGCTGCGCACCGCCCGCGAGATCGCCGTGCCCGGCTGCAACGCGACCGCCGTGACCCTCGCCCTCGCCCCGCTGCTGCGCGCCGAGCTGCTGGACGCCGGCGCGCTGAGCGCGGTCCTGCCCGTCGGCTACTCCGGCGCCGGACGCGCCGCCAAGCAGCACCTGCTGTTCTCCGAGGCCTCCGGCACCGCCGTGCCCTACGCCGTCGGCGGCACCCACCGCCACATCCCCGAGGTGCTGCAGAACCTCCGCCGCGCCACCGGCCGCGAGGACGCCCGCCTCGGCTTCACCCCGGTGCTCGTCCCGATGAGCCGCGGGATCCTCACCGTGTGCACCGCCCCGGTCGCCGACGGCACCACCACCGCCGACCTCCTCGCCGCCCTCGAGCACGACTACGCCGGCGAGCACTTCGTGACCGTCCTGCCCGAGGGCAGCGCCCCCGCGACCGGGCAGGTCGCCGGCGCGAACACGATCCGCCTCGGCGCCGCCGTCGATGCCCGCAGCGGCCAGGCAACCGTCATCTCCGCGATCGACAACCTCGTCAAGGGCACGGCCGGCGCCGCACTCCAGTCGATGAACCTCGCCCTCGGCCTGCCCGAGGCGACCGGTCTCAGCCGCACCGCGCTCGCCCCCTGACCGTCGCCCGCCGGGCCCCGCCGGCCCGTCGGTTCCCGTCGGCCGACCGGCGCGCCCGTCCGAGCCCCATCCACCGCGCCCCTCGCCCCACGCTCCCAGGAGACCCCGTGTCGATCACCCGCCCCCGCGGCTTCCGCGCCGTCGGCCTCGCCGCCGGCATCAAGGCCGCCCCCAAGGAGGACCTCGCCCTCGTCCTCAACGACGGCCCGCGCGACGTCGCCGCCGCCGTGTTCACCGCCAACCGCGTCCAGGCCGCTCCCGTGCAGTGGTCTCGTCGGGCCGTCGCCGACGGCCGCGCCCGCGCCGTGGTCCTGAACTCCGGCGGCGCCAACGCCTGCACCGGCCCCGAGGGGTTCCAGGACACCCACCGCACCGCCGAGCATCTCGCCGGCCTCCTCGACATCGCGGCCCAGGACGTGCTCGTGTGCTCCACCGGCCTGATCGGGGAGCGGCTGCCGATGGAGCCGCTGCTGGCCGGCGTCACCTCGGCGATCGACCGGCTCGACGCCGGGGAGGAGGCCGACGCCTCCGCCTCCCGCGCCATCATGACCACCGACTCCGTCCCCAAGACGGCCGAGGTCACGCTCCCCTCCGGCGTCGTCGTGGGCGGGATGGCGAAGGGCGCCGGCATGCTCGCCCCGCAGCTGGCGACCATGCTCGTCGTCCTCACCACCGACGCCGACGTCGACGCCGCGACCGCCGAGGAGGCGCTGCGCGGCGCGACGCGCACCACCTTCGACCGCGTCGACTCCGACGCCTGCATGTCCACCAACGACACCGTCATCCTGCTGGCCTCCGGAGCGAGCGGCGTGACCCTGGGCGTCCAGGAGCTCACCGAGGCGGTGCGCACGGTCAGCGCGGACCTCGCCCGCCAGCTCGTCGCCGACGCCGAGGGCGCCAGCCACGACGTGCACGTCGTGGTCCGTTCCGCCACCGCCGAGGACGCCGCCGAGGCCGTGGCCCGCGAGATCGCCCGCTCCAACCTGGTCAAGGCCGCGATCTTCGGCAACGACCCCAACTGGGGCCGGATCGTGGCGGCGGCCGGCTGCGTGCCCGAGGCCGTCGCCCCCTTCGCCGTCGAGGACCTCTCCGTCACCGTCAACGGCGTGGAGGTGTGCCGCGGCGGCGGCGCCCACCGCGACCGCTCCGAGGTCGACATGACCCCGCGAGAGACCCTCATCGAGGTGGACCTCGGCGCGGGCTCCGCGAGCGCGGACATCTGGACGAACGACCTCACCCACGACTACGTCGAAGAGAACAGCGCCTACTCCTCATGACCACATCGAAGCCGCCCGCCGCACCCTCCAAGAACCCGCTGGCCGACCTCACCCCGGCCCAGGCCGCGGCGCATGCGAAGTCCGAGATCCTCATCGAGGCGCTGCCCTGGATGCAGCGCTTCCGCGGCAAGATCGTCGTGGTCAAGTACGGCGGCAACGCCATGATCGACGACGACCTGCGCCGCGCCTTCGCCGCCGACATGGTGTTCATGCGCCACGCCGGCATCCACGTCGTCGTCGTCCACGGCGGCGGCCCCCAGATCAACGCGATGCTGGGCCGCGTCGGCATCGAGTCCGAGTTCCGCGGCGGTCTGCGCGTGACCGACGAGGACACCATGGACGTGGTGCGGATGGTGCTGGTGGGCCAGGTGGGCCGCGAGCTCGTCGGCCTGATCAACAGCCACGGCCCCTACGCGATCGGCATGTCCGGCGAGGACGCGCGGCTGTTCGCCGCACGCCGCCGCGGCACCGTCGTCGACGGCCAGGAGGTCGACCTCGGCAACGTCGGCGAGGTCACCGAGGTGCGCCCCGAGTCGATCCAGGACCTCCTGGACGCCGGCCGGATCCCGGTGGTCTCCTCGATCGCGCCCGAGACCGACGAGGACCGCCGCCCCACCGGCGCGGTCCTGAACATCAACGCCGACCTCGCCGCCGCCGCGCTCGCCGCCGGCCTGGACGCCGAGAAGCTGGTGGTGCTCACCGACGTCGAGGGCCTCTACCGCGACTGGCCGGACCGCGACTCGCTGATCCCCGAGATCGCCGCGAGCGAGCTGCGGGAGATGCTGCCCGGCCTCACCGCCGGGATGATCCCCAAGGCCGAGTCGCTGCTGGACGCGGTGGACTCCGGGGTGCGCACCGCGGCCATGACCGACGGCAGGATCGAGCACGCCGTGCTGCTGGAGGTCTTCACCGACAAGGGCGTGGGCACGATGGTCAGGAGGGACGACTATGTCTGAGACGCAGACGCAGGACACGACGCCGCAGGGCACGACCCCGCAGGGCGCCCAGGAGCTCGCCGGCCGCTACTCCCGCTCCATGATCGGCGTGTTCGGCACCCCGCAGCGAGTGCTCGTGCGCGGCGAGGGCACGCACGTGTGGGACGCCGACGGGAAGGAGTACCTCGACCTCCTCGGCGGGATCGCCGTCAACGCCCTCGGCCACGCCCACCCCGACGTGGTCGCCGCGATGACGAAGCAGGCCGGCACCCTCGTGCACGTCTCGAACTTCTTCGCCACCCCCACCCAGATCGAGCTCGCCGAGCGCCTGCTGCAGCTGGCGAAGGCCCCCGAGGGCTCGGGCGTGTTCTTCACGAACTCCGGCACCGAGTCCAACGAGGCGGCCTTCAAGATCGCCCGCCGCACCGGGCGGCCCCGGATCCTCGCGCTCGAGAAGAGCTTCCACGGCCGCACCATGGGCGCGCTCGCCCTCACCCACAAGGAGGCCTACCGCGCCCCCTTCGAGCCGCTGCCCGGCGGGGTCGAGTTCCTGCCCGCCGGCGACGTGGCCGCGCTCGAGGCGGCCCTCGCCCCGGGGGACGTCGCCGCGCTCGTGCTCGAGCCCATCCAGGGCGAGGCCGGAGTGCTGCCGCTGACGGAGGAGTACCTCCGCGCGGCCCGCGAGCTCACCGCCCGCCACGGCGCCCTGCTGATCCTCGACGAGGTCCAGACCGGCGTCGGGCGGACGGGGGAGTGGTTCGCCCACCAGGCGATCGAGGGGCTGCAGCCCGACGTGATGACGCTGGCCAAGGGCCTCGGCGGCGGCTTCCCGATCGGTGCCGTGCTCACCTTCGGCGAGCACGCCACCGGCCTGCTGAGCCCCGGCCAGCACGGCACCACCTTCGGCGGCAACCCGCTGGGCGCGGCCGTGTCCCTCGCCGTGCTCGGCACCCTCGCCGAGGACGGCCTGCTCGGGAAGGCCCGCACCCTCGGCACACAGCTGCAGGCCCGGATCCTCGAGCTCGCCGGGCGCGATCCGCGGATCACGGGCGTGCGCGGCACGGGACTGCTGCAGGGGATCACCCTCGCCGCCCCGATCGCGCCGCAGGTCGTCGCCGCCGCCCTCGAGCACGGCTTCATCCTCAACGCCGCGAACCCGAGCACCCTGCGGCTCGCCCCGCCGCTGATCATCACCGACGAGGAGCTCGGCTCCTTCGTCGAGGCGCTGCCCGCCCTGCTCGACGCCGCCGAGCAGGCCGCCGCCTCCACCACCGACGAGAAGAGGTCCTGACATGCCCCGCCACTTCCTGCGCGACGACGACCTGGGACCCGCGGAGCAGAAGGAGGTCCTCGCCCTCGCCCTCGAGCTCGCCGGCGACCGCTTCGCCAAGCGCCCCCTGGAGGGACCGCGCACCGTCGCGGTCATGTTCGACAAGGCCTCCACCCGCACCCGCGTCTCCTTCGCCACCGGCATCGCCGAGCTCGGCGGCAGCCCGCTGGTGATCGACGCGGGCTCCAGCCAGCTGGGTCGCGGCGAGTCCGTCGCCGACACCACCGAGGTGCTCACGCGCATGGTCTCCGCGATCGTGTGGCGGACCTTCGGCCAGGAGCGGATCGAGGAGATGGCGGCCCACGCGACCGTGCCCGTGGTCAACGCGCTGACGGACGAGTTCCACCCCTGCCAGATCCTCGCCGATCTCCAGACCATCGCCCAGCACACCGGGGGACTGGCCGACGGCGACGCCGCGCTCGCCGGGCGCTCCCTCGCCTATCTCGGCGACGGCGCGAACAACATGGCCCACTCCTACCTGCTCGGCGGCGTCACCGCCGGGATGGACGTGCGGATCGCCTCGCCCGCCTCCCACCGCCCCGACCCCGGGATCGTCGCCCGCGCCGAGGAGATCGCCGCGTCGACCGGCGGCGCGGTGCTCGTCACCGACGATCCGCGCGAGGCGGTCTCCGGCGCCACCGCCGTCATCACCGACACCTGGGTCTCCATGGGCCAGGAGGGCGAGGACGGCCGCGGCGAGGAGACCTTCGCGCCCTTCCAGGTCACCTCCGAGCTGATGGCGCTCTCCGGCGGGATCTTCCTGCACTGCCTGCCCGCCTATCGTGGCAAGGAGGTCGCCGCCGAGGTCATCGACGGCCCCGCCTCCGTGGTGTGGGACGAGGCGGAGAACCGCCTCCACGCCCAGAAGGCCCTGCTGACCTGGCTGCTCGAGCACCCCGACGAGAGCACCGCCGCCCACGCCGTCGCGCACGTCCGCACCCGCGGCGCCCGGGAGCGCGCATGAGCGACTCCCGGCGCGCCCTCGCGCAGACCAAGACCTCGCGCCAGCAGCGCATCGTGCAGCTGCTGACCCACGAGGAGGTCTCCTCCCAGTCGCAGCTCGCGCAGCTGCTGACCGCGGAGGGGATCGAGGTCACCCAGGCGACGCTCTCGCGGGATCTCGTCGAGCTGCAGGCCGAGAAGGTCCGCGGCTCCGCCGGGAGCCTCGTCTACCGCCTTCCGCCCGAGGGCGGCACCGCCCGTCCCGTCGGCGCCGAGGGCGAGCTGCTCGAGGCGCGGCTGCCGCGGCTGGCCGAGGGGCTGCTCGTCTCCGCCGAGGCGAGCGGGAACCTCGTCGTCGTGCGCACCCCGCCCGGCGGCGCCCAGTACCTCGCCTCCGCGATGGACCGCTCCGTCATGCCCGACGTGCTCGGTACCATCGCCGGGGACGACACCGTCCTGCTGGTCTCCCGGGACCCCGCCGGCGGTGACCGCCTCGCCGAGCGGCTCCTCGACCTGGCCGAGGGCCGGCGCGAGCTCGGCGCCCTCGACGAGGGCGGCGAGGCGCCGTGACGGCGCGCACCGGGCAGGTCCGCCCGTCGGCCCCCGCCGGGACGACCCCGGCACCCTCGCCTCGCAGACCCTGACCTCGCCCACCTCCGGCCCCAGGGACCGGGCCCCCGTGCCCGTCCCGCCGTCGCACGGCCCGCCCCGGCCATCGCGGCACCACCCCGACCACCACTGAACCCCTACGACCTAGGAGCACCCCTCATGACCGAGAAGATCGTCCTCGCCTACTCCGGCGGACTCGACACCTCCGTCGCCATCGGCTGGATCCACGACGCCACCGGCGCCGACGTCATCGCCTGCGCGGTCGACGTGGGCCAGGGCGGCGAGGACCTCGAGGTCATCCGCCAGCGCGCCCTGGACTGCGGCGCCGTCGAGGCCTACGTCGCCGACGCCCGCGACGAGTTCGCGAACGAGTACTGCATGCCCGCCCTCAAGGCCAACTCGCTGTACATGGATGCCTACCCGAACGTCTCCGCGATCTCCCGCCCCGTGATCACCAAGCACCTGGTCAAGGCCGCGAAGAAGTACGGCGCCACCACTGTCGCCCACGGCTGCACCGGCAAGGGCAACGACCAGGTGCGCTTCGAGGTCTCGATCACCTCCCTCGCCCCCGAGCTCAAGTGCATCGCCCCCGTGCGCGACCTCGCGCTGACCCGCGACAAGGCGATCGAGTACGCCGAGCGCAAGGGCCTGCCGATCGCGACCACCAAGCACAACCCCTTCTCGATCGACCAGAACGTGTGGGGCCGCGCCATCGAGACCGGCTTCCTCGAGGACATCTGGAACGAGCCCACCAAGGACGTCTTCTCCTACACCGACGACCCCGCCTTCCCGCCGGTCGCCGACGAGGTCGTGATCTCCTTCGAGCAGGGCGTCCCGGTCGCGATCGACGGCCGCGCCGTCACCCCGCTCGAGGCGATCCAGGAGCTCAACCGCCGCGCGGGCGCCCAGGGCATCGGCCGGATCGACATCGTCGAGGACCGCCTGGTGGGCATCAAGTCCCGCGAGGTCTACGAGGCGCCGGGCGCGATGACGCTGATCACCGCCCATCAGGAGCTCGAGCGCGTGACCCTCGAGCGCGAGCAGGCCCGCTTCAAGCGCCAGGTCGGCGACCGCTGGACCGAGATGGTCTACGACGGCCAGTGGTTCTCCCCGCTGAAGAAGTCGCTCGACGCCTTCATCGAGGACACCCAGCGCTACGTCAACGGCGACATCCGCATGACCCTGCACGGCGGCCGCGCCACCGTCACCGGGCGCCGCTCCGAGACCGGCCTGTACGATTTCAACCTCGCCACCTACGACGAGGGCGACACCTTCGACCAGGCCAGCGCCCGCGGCTTCATCGACATCTACGGCCTCGCCGCCAAGCAGGCCGCGGCGCGCGACGTGGCGCTCGGCAACGGCGAGGACCTCGATGCCGCCGAGGACCAGGCATGAGCGACGCCCCCTCCGCGAACTCGCACGGGGAGCCGACGGGCGCCGTCGGTCCCGGGGCCGACGCGTCGGCCGCGCAGGAGAGCGCCGCGCTGTGGGGCGGACGCTTCGGCTCCGGTCCGGCGGCCGCGCTGGCGGCGCTGTCCGTGTCCACGCACTTCGACTGGCGGCTCGCCCAGTACGACCTGCGCGGCTCGAAGGCGCACGCGAACGTGCTCCACGCCGCCGGGCTGCTGAGCGACGAGGAGCTCGCCGGGATGCAGGACGCGCTGGACCGCCTCGCGGCCGACGTCGCCTCCGGCGCGTTCGCCGCCGCGCCCGAGGACGAGGACGTGCACACCGCCCTCGAGCGCGGCCTGATCGAGCGGGCCGGGAAGGACCTCGGCGGCAAGCTGCGGGCCGGCCGCTCCCGCAACGACCAGATCGCGACCCTGATCCGCCTGTTCATCCGCGACCAGGCCCGTGCGGTCGGCGATCAGGTCCTGGACCTCGTCGACGTGCTCGTGGCCCGGGCCCGCGAGGTGCACGGCGCGCCCATGCCGGGCCGCACCCACCTCCAGCACGCCCAGCCGCTGCTGCTCAGCCACCACCTGCTGGCCCATGCCTGGCCGCTGCTGCGGGACGTGGAGCGGCTGCGGGACCTGGACGCCCGCGCGGACTCCTCCCCGTACGGCTCGGGCGCCCTGGCGGGCTCGAGCCTGGGCCTGGACCCGCAGGCCGTCGCCCGGGAGCTCGGGTTCGGCGACTCGGTGTGGAACTCGATCGACGGGACCGCCTCGCGGGACCTGACGGCGGAGTTCTCCTTCGTGCTGGCGATGATCGGCATCGACCTCTCGCGCCTCGCGGAGGAGGTCATCCTGTGGAACACGAAGGAGTTCTCGTTCATCACCCTGGACGACTCCTACTCCACCGGCTCCTCGATCATGCCGCAGAAGAAGAACCCCGACATCGCCGAGCTCGCCCGCGGCAAGGCCGGGCGCGTGGTGGGCGACCTGGTGGGGCTGCTGACCACGCTCAAGGCGCTGCCGCTGGCGTACAACCGCGACCTGCAGGAGGACAAGGAGCCGGTCTTCGACCAGGTCGACTCTCTCGACCTCGTGCTCCCGGCCTTCACCGGGATGATGGCGACGCTGACCTTCCACACGGAGCGGATGGCGGAGCTGGCCCCGCAGGGCTTCTCCCTCGCCACCGACATCGCCGACCACCTCGTGCGCCGCGGCGTCCCGTTCCGGGTCGCGCACGAGATCTCCGGCTCCTGCGTGAAGGTCGCCGAGGAGCAGGACAAGGAGCTGTGGGACCTCACCGACGACGAGCTCGCCGGGATCTCCGAGCACCTCGACCCCTCGGTCCGGGAGGTGCTCTCCGTCGAGGGCTCCATCGCCTCCCGTGATGCGAAGGGCGGCACCGCCCCGGTGCGGGTGGCCGAGCAGACCGACGCCGCGGCCGCCCAGGTCGCCGGCCTGCGCGCCTTCACCCGGGACCGCGCCGAGGGCTGACACCCGCGCGACGAGGCGGCGCTCCGGGCCCTGCCTGCCGGGGAGCTCCGCCCCTGGACGGCCGGGCGCCGCGCTGCGACACCCGCCTCCCGGCGCGGTGTCCACCGGAGGGATGGGAGAGGCCCGGGACCTGCACATGACAGGTCTCGGGCCTCTCGCCTGCCGTCCACGACCGCCGACGCCGTCGGGCCCGCGCGCGATATCGCGTGGCACCCCGCCCCGTGAGTGGGGGACAATGACCGTGGCCCCGACCGGGGACCGCACCGCACCACCGAGAGGAAACGATCGATGCATTCCGTCCTGGACGAGCTCGCCTGGCGAGGACTCGTCGTGCAGACCACCGGGCGCGAGGCGCTCGGAAGCGCTCTGGCGGACGGACCGATCAGCCTCTATTGCGGCTTCGACCCGACCGCCGCCTCCCTGCACGTCGGCCACCTGACCCAGGTGCTCACGATGCGTCGCCTGCAGCTGGCCGGCCACCGCCCCTTCGCCCTCGTGGGCGGGGCGACCGGTCTGATCGGCGACCCCCGCATGTCCGGCGAACGCGTGCTCAACGACGCCGAGATCGTCGCGACCTGGGTCGAGAGCCTGCGCGGCCAGATCTCCCGCTTCCTCGACCTCGAGGGGGAGTTCGGCGTGACCATGGTGAACAACCTCGACTGGATCGGGCAGATGAGCGCGCTCGACTTCCTGCGGGACATGGGCAAGCACTACCGCATGGGCACGATGCTCGCGAAGGACACCGTCGCCCGCCGTCTCCAGAGCGATGAGGGCATCAGCTACACGGAGTTCAGCTACCAGGTCCTGCAGGGCATCGACTACCTCGAGCTGCATCGCCGGCACGGGGTGTCCCTGCAGTACGGCGGCAACGACCAGTGGGGCAATCTGCTCTCCGGGGTCGACCTCATCCACAAGGTGGAGGGGCACGAGGTCCATGCGCTGACCACTCCGCTGGTCACCAAGGCCGACGGCACCAAGTTCGGCAAGAGCGAGGGCGGTGCGGTGTGGCTGGACGCAGAGCTCACCAGCCCCTACGCGTTCCACCAGTTCTGGCTCAACGCGGCCGATGCGGACGTCGTGAACTACCTGCGCTTCTTCACCTTCCGCAGCCAGGAGGAGATCGCGGAGCTGGAGCACGCCACCGAGACGGCCTCGCACGAGCGCGCCGCGCAGAGGGCTCTGGCCGACGAGCTCACCACCATGGTCCACGGGGCCCGGGCCACCGAGCAGGCGAAGGCCGCGGCCTCTGTCCTCTTCGGCCGCGGGGACGTGCGCGCGCTGGACGAGCAGACCGTCCTCGCCATCGCCCGTGAGCTGCCCGGGGCGGAGGTCTCCGCGACCACGCCGCTGGTGGACGCGTTCGTCAGCGCCGGCATCGCGCAGTCCAAGGGTGCGGCCCGACGGGACGCCGACGGGGGAGGACTCTCCGTGAACGGGGAGAGGATCTCCGCCGACGACCTCGCACGGGAGGTCGGAGAGCTCGACGCGCTGCCGGGGGCGAGGCTCCTGCTGCGTCGCGGTCGCAAGAACGCCGCGATGGTGCACCGCCTCGATTGACCGGTCCGGCGTGTCGACTCCCCGTGTCGACACGCCGGCGCGGATCCCCCCGCCGCCCCACCGAGCCCCGCCACCCGACGCACAGTCGAGAGGCGGGGCTCGGTGCGCATCCGGGGGCGTACCGGAATGCTGGACCCACGGGCTCTCCGGAGCGACCGTCCGCGGCACGCGATTAAGCGCCGACGAGCTTGCTTGTCAACCTGACGATAAGGACCGGTGACCCCTCTCTCAAGCGTGGGTCACATTCGGGTGAACGAGCGCTTTCCCGGTCGAGCAAAGCAAGGCTGACCTGCGCAAATACCAATTCCGCAGGGTGAACGGAGGCTGAACGGAGCGGCTTGACGGCCCCTCGCGGGACCCGTAATGTTCTTTCTTGTCAGCAGCGAGGACGCAGACGCGAAGGGCCGAGAGCCTCCCCGGGAGGAGCGAGGAACGGAGCGACTGGGACTCACTGCGGGCCCGCCGGGACGAGAGATCGGACCAGCGGCCGTGACTCGGACACGGACGGATCGCACCGCGATTCGGAGGTGACCGGGACCACGCGGAGCGGAGTTGGACCTGGCCGCGAAGAACTGCTAGAGTAGTGACTCGCGCCGGGACGACGAAGCAAGTAGGAGTCGTCGACGGGATCGCCCGCCGGCAACGAGCCTCAGAGATGAACCGCGGAAGCGGGGACTCGACGATGTGCGCGTGTTGCTTGATATCTCAATAGCGTGTCTGTTTATCGATGCCATTATTTTGAATGGCAGATTATAACGGATGATACAGCAGTTAAATGCTGGTTGTTTGTTTATTTTGTCAGGTTTATAGTTTTTCATGATTTTCATGGAGAGTTTGATCCTGGCTCAGGACGAACGCTGGCGGCGTGCTTAACACATGCAAGTCGAACGATGACGGTGGTGCTTGCACCACCTGATTAGTGGCGAACGGGTGAGTAACACGTGAGTAACCTGCCCCCCACTTCGGGATAACCTCGGGAAATCGTGGCTAATACCGGATACGAGCACTCATCGCATGGTGGGTGCTGGAAAGATTTATCGGTGGGGGATGGACTCGCGGCCTATCAGTTTGTTGGTGAGGTGATGGCTCACCAAGACGATGACGGGTAGCCGGCCTGAGAGGGCGACCGGCCACACTGGGACTGAGACACGGCCCAGACTCCTACGGGAGGCAGCAGTGGGGAATATTGCACAATGGGCGAAAGCCTGATGCAGCGACGCCGCGTGGGGGATGACGGCCTTCGGGTTGTAAACCCCTTTCAGTAGGGAAGAAGCGAGAGTGACGGTACCTGCAGAAGAAGCGCCGGCTAACTACGTGCCAGCAGCCGCGGTAATACGTAGGGCGCAAGCGTTGTCCGGAATTATTGGGCGTAAAGAGCTTGTAGGTGGCTTGTCGCGTCTGCCGTGAAAACCCGAGGCTCAACCTCGGGCGTGCGGCGGGTACGGGCAGGCTAGAGTGTGGTAGGGGAGACTGGAACTCCTGGTGTAGCGGTGAAATGCGCAGATATCAGGAAGAACACCGATGGCGAAGGCAGGTCTCTGGGCCATTACTGACACTGAGAAGCGAAAGCATGGGTAGCGAACAGGATTAGATACCCTGGTAGTCCATGCCGTAAACGTTGGGCACTAGGTGTGGGGGACATTCCACGTTTTCCGCGCCGTAGCTAACGCATTAAGTGCCCCGCCTGGGGAGTACGGCCGCAAGGCTAAAACTCAAAGGAATTGACGGGGGCCCGCACAAGCGGCGGAGCATGCTGATTAATTCGATGCAACGCGAAGAACCTTACCAAGGCTTGACATGCACTGGACGGCTGCAGAGATGTGGCTTTCTTTGGACTGGTGCACAGGTGGTGCATGGTTGTCGTCAGCTCGTGTCGTGAGATGTTGGGTTAAGTCCCGCAACGAGCGCAACCCTTGTTCTATGTTGCCAGCACGTGATGGTGGGGACTCATAGGAGACTGCCGGGGTCAACTCGGAGGAAGGTGGGGACGACGTCAAATCATCATGCCCCTTATGTCTTGGGCTTCAAGCATGCTACAATGGTCGGTACAATGGGTTGCGAAACTGTGAGGTGGAGCGAATCCCAAAAAGCCGGCCTCAGTTCGGATTGGGGTCTGCAACTCGACCCCATGAAGTCGGAGTCGCTAGTAATCGCAGATCAGCAACGCTGCGGTGAATACGTTCCCGGGCCTTGTACACACCGCCCGTCAAGTCACGAAAGTCGGTAACACCCGAAGCCAGTGGCCCATCCTCGTGAGGGAGCTGTCGAAGGTGGGATCGGTGATTGGGACTAAGTCGTAACAAGGTAGCCGTACCGGAAGGTGCGGCTGGATCACCTCCTTTCTAAGGAGCATCACCAGTATTGGTGGCCATCGTCGTCTGCGAGTGTCAGGCGGGTGGTTGCTCAAGGGTGGAACATCGATGGATGGGCACTTCATCTGCTGCGCTGATCGCTAGTACTCCTTCGGGATGGAACGTGTGAGGGCAGCGGGTTCGAGGTGGAGACACGCTATTGGGTTGTGAGGCTGCACGCAGCCCCCGTTTGTGGGGGTGTGTGGCTGGTCCCCCCGATCATGACTGTCCGTTGGATGGTGGTGGTGGGTGTGGGGTTGTTTCTTGAGAACTGTATAGTGGACGCGAGCATCTTGTAAGCAATTTTTAAGCGCAAAGTGTCTTTGTGTTGCCGTAAGTTTTAAAGGGCGCACGGTGGATGCCTTGGCACAAGGAGCCGACGAAGGACGTGGGAGTCTGCGTTAAGCCTCGGGAAGTTGACAACCGAACTGTGATCCGAGGATGTCCGAATGGGGAAACCCACCACGAGTCATGTCGTGGTACCCGCTGCTGAATGTATAGGCAGTGTGGAGGGAACGCGGGGAAGTGAAACATCTCAGTACCCGCAGGAAGAGAAAACAAATAGTGATTCCGTGAGTAGTGGCGAGCGAAAGCGGAGGAGGCTAAACCTGGTCTGTGTGATACCCGGCAGGGGTTGCAGGTCAGGGGTTGTGGGACGTGTCTGTGGGGTCTGCCGGCCTTGCGACGTGTACGCGCAGTGGTAGTCGAAGCCGTGGTGAGTGCGGTGGCGTAGAGGGTGTGACCCCCGTAGACGAAACCAGTGCGTGGCGTGACGCTGTTCCCGAGTAGCACCGGGCCCGTGAAATCCGGTGTGAATCTGCCAGGACCACCTGGTAAGCCTGAATACTACCTTGTGACCGATAGCGGACAAGTACCGTGAGGGAAAGGTGAAAAGCACCCCGGGAGGGGAGTGAAATAGTACCTGAAACCGTGCGCTTACAATCCGTCGGAGCCTTGAGGGGTGACGGCGTGCCTTTTGAAGAATGAGCCTGCGAGTTAGTGGTCGGTGGCGAGGTTAACCCGTGTGGGGTAGCCGTAGCGAAAGCGAGTCTGAACGGGGCGTTCAGTCGCCGGCTCTAGACCCGAAGCGAAGTGATCTATCCATGGGCAGTGTGAAGCGCGGGTAAGACCGCGTGGAGGCGCGAACCCACTTCAGTTGAAAATGGAGGGGATGACCTGTGGATAGGGGTGAAAGGCCAATCAAACTTCGTGATAGCTGGTTCTCCCCGAAATGCATTTAGGTGCAGCGTTGCGTGTTTCGTGCCGGAGGTAGAGCACTGGATAGGCGATGGGCCCCACCGGGTTACTGACCTTAGCCAAACTCCGAATGCCGGTACGTGAGAGCGCAGCAGTGAGACTGTGGGGGATAAGCTTCATGGTCGAGAGGGAAACAGCCCAGAACATCAGCTAAGGCCCCTAAGCGTGTGCTAAGTGGAAAAGGATGTGGAGTTGCTGAGACAACCAGGAGGTTGGCTTAGAAGCAGCCACCCTTGAAAGAGTGCGTAATAGCTCACTGGTCAAGTGATTCTGCGCCGACAATGTAGCGGGGCTCAAGCACACCGCCGAAGCTGTGTCACTCCAACTTTTGTTGGGGTGGGTAGGGGAGCGTCGTACAGCCGGTGAAGCTGCGGGGGAACCCAGTGGTGGAGGCTGTACGAGTGAGAATGCAGGCATGAGTAGCGAAAGACGGGTGAGAAACCCGTCCGCCGATTGATCAAGGGTTCCAGGGCCAGGTTTATCCGCCCTGGGTTAGTCGGGACCTAAGGCGAGGCCGACAGGCGTAGTCGATGGACATCGGGTTGATATTCCCGAACCGATCGTAGGAGGACCCATACCGAGGCGGCTGATGCTAACCACCCGAGCTGTCACCGCACCCTTCGGGGTGTGGATGGTGGTGAGGCTGGGAACCAAGGTCGTAGTAGGTCAGCGCGTGGGATGACGCAGAGAGGTAGCTTCCGCGGACTTAATGGAATAGTCCGTCTAAGCGTGCAGCCCGGCCCCGGGTAATGCTGGGGCCATGAGGGTGAGACGTGATGGGGATCCCGTATGGGCGTAGGTGAGTGATCCTGTACTGCCTAGAAAAGTTCCGGCGTGACGAATACGGTCGCCCGTACCCTAAACCGACTCAGGTGATCAGGTAGAGAATACCGAGGCGTTCGAGAGAATCGTGGTTAAGGAACTCGGCAAAATGCCCCCGTAACTTCGGGAGAAGGGGGGCCCGATCCGTGAGAGCGGAGAGGGCCGCAGAGACCAGGGAGAAGCGACTGTTTATTAAAAACACAGGTCCGTGCGAAGTCGTAAGACGCTGTATACGGACTGACGCCTGCCCGGTGCTGGAAGGTTAAGAGGACCGGTTAGAGCTTTTCGGAGTTCGAAGCTGAGAATTTAAGCCCCAGTAAACGGCGGTGGTAACTATAACCATCCTAAGGTAGCGAAATTCCTTGTCGGGTAAGTTCCGACCTGCACGAATGGCGTAACGACTTCTCCACTGTCTCAACCGCGAACTCGGCGAAATTGCATTACGAGTAAAGATGCTCGTTACGCGCAGCAGGACGGAAAGACCCCGGGACCTTTACTATAGTTTGATATTGGTGTTCGGGACGGCTTGTGTAGGATAGGTGGGAGACTGGGAAGCATTCACGCCAGTGAGTGTGGAGTCGTCGTTGAAATACCACTCTGGTCGTTCTGGATTCCTAACCTCGGTCCGTGATCCGGATCAGGGACAGTGTCTGATGGGTAGTTTAACTGGGGCGGTTGCCTCCTAAAGAGTAACGGAGGCGCTCAAAGGTTCCCTCAGCCTGGTTGGCAATCAGGTGTTGAGTGTAAGTGCACAAGGGAGCTTGACTGCGAGACAGACATGTCGGGCAGGTGCGAAAGCAGGAACTAGTGATCCGGCACCTCATTGTGGAATGGGTGTCGCTCAACGGATAAAAGGTACCCCGGGGATAACAGGCTGATCTTGCCCAAGAGCTCATATCGACGGCATGGTTTGGCACCTCGATGTCGGCTCGTCGCATCCTGGGGCTGGAGTTGGTCCCAAGGGTTAGGCTGTTCGCCTATTAAAGCGGTACGCGAGCTGGGTTTAGAACGTCGTGAGACAGTTCGGTCCCTATCCGCTGCGCGCGTTGGATATTTGAGAAGTCCTGTCCCTAGTACGAGAGGACCGGGATGGACTGACCTCTGGTGTGCCAGTTGTTCTGCCAAGGGCATGGCTGGTTGGCTACGTCGGGAAGGGATAACCGCTGAAAGCATCTAAGCGGGAAGCCTGCTTCGAGATGAGATATCCTTGCACCCTTGAGGTGTGTGAGGCCCCCAGTAGATGACTGGGTTGATAGGCCAGATGTGGAAGCACAGTAATGTGTGGAGCTGACTGGTACTAATGGCCGATGACTTACAACAACATTCTTTGTGTTGGTTGTTTGCTGTGTGTGTTCGCGTCCACTGTGCGGTTCTTGGGGAACAACCCTGCTGCTGGCACCTTTTTTGGTGTGGGTGGGTGGCTGGTTGTGTCTCATCGTGTTACGGCGGTCATAGCGTCGAGGAAACGCCCGGTTCCATTCCGAACCCGGAAGCTAAGCTCGATCGCGCCGATGGTACTGCACTCGGGAGGGTGTGGGAGAGTAGGTCGCCGCCGGACATCTTCACTGGGAGTGGAGGAGTGCTTGAACCCCTTGCGGGTGTTCGCCTCCTCCACTCCCTTTTTCATGCCCGGAATCGGGGAGCCGCCACGACGGCAAGGGCGGGGCCGCTCTGCAAGGGCTGGTCAGAGGTCATGGCGCGGTCGGGGGTTGGCGCCGGCCCATGGCGTCTCCGGCTCCGGGAGGGCCCGGTCGAGCGGGTGATCCCTGCAATCCCCTCGGCGGAGCTCTCCGCAGTTCTGCCGGTCACCTCGGGGCCGTACGTCGGCTCAGGGCCCCTGCCTCCCCGGTAGACTCGGCTGTCGTGTCGCTCCTGTCCGGGAGCGCAGTCCGCACTCCGGCCCCGCTCCTCGGGACCGGTTCGATCCCCAGGAGAGACATGCCGTCCACGCTGCCGGGTGTGCCCGACATCGATGATCAGCTCGCGACGAGCATCGTCGAGCGCCTGGGCACCATCGAGCACGGGCTGCGCGATGCCGTCGCGAGCTCCGACGACATGGTGCGCTGGACCGCTCGCCACCTGATGGACGCCGGCGGCAAGCGCGTGCGGCCGATGCTTGTGCTCCTGGCGGCGTCCCTCGGGGACGTCGATGCCGAGGGCGTGCAGGACGCGGCGATCCTCGTCGAGCTGACCCACCTGGCCAGCCTGTACCACGACGACGTGATGGACTCGGCGCCCACCCGCCGGGGCACCGACAGCGCCCACTCGCTGTGGGGCAACAACGTCGCGATCCTCACGGGGGACTTCCTCTTCGCGCGGGCAAGCGCGCTGAGCGCCCGCATCGGTCGCGAGGCCGTGCGGATGCACTCCGAGACCTTCGAGAGGCTGTGCCTCGGCCAGCTGCACGAAACCGTCGGTCCTGCCGAGGGGGACGACCCCTTCGCCCACTACATCTCCGTCCTCTCCGACAAGACGGCCTCGCTGCTCGCCCTCGCCGGCGACCTCGGCGCCTCCCTCGCCGGGGCCCCCGAGGGCTCCGGCGACGTCATGCGCCGCTACGGCGAGAAGGTCGGGGTCGCCTTCCAGCTCGCGGACGACGTGCTGGACCTCGAGAGCGACGCCGCCGCGAGCGGGAAGACCCCGGGCATCGACCTGCGTGAGGGCGTGCCCACCATGCCCACCCTCCTCGTCCGTCGCCGGGCGGCCGAGCAGCGGGACGCGCGCAGCCTCGAGATCCTGCGCAGGCTCGACAGCGATCTCAGCGACGACACCGCGCTGGGCGAGCTCGTGGAGCTGCTGCGCGAGGACGAGGCGCTCGAGGAGACGCGCCGGCTCGCCCAGCGCACCGCCGATGAGGCCGTCGAGATCCTCGGCGAGCTGCCGCAGGGACCCGTCCGCGAGGCGCTGCAGACCTTCACCCGCACGCTCGTCGAGCGCCGTCGCTGAGCTCCTCGTGAGGTCGGCGACCGTTCCCTCCGCCTGACCTGCACGGGGACGGAACGTGACCGGGCGACCGTAGAACGTCGCGCGGGGGACCGGTACTCTGTCAGTTGTCGTGCGCGACCACGTCGACCGCGGGGGTCTTCTCCTCAGTGAGAGCAGCCGGTCGAGGCCGGGCGTGCGCGAGGAGTCTGCACGTCTTCTGGGGGTACCACCATGTCAGTCACCGCTGGACCGAAGAGGCGCCGCGGTCGGCGTACCACGGTCGTGTCCACGGCCGTCCTGTCAGTGGTGGCGCTCGTCCTCACCGGCTTCGCCGTGAACTACGACGGCCTGTCCTCCTCGGAGGTCGAGGTCTCCGACGGCGGCGTCTGGGTCAGCAACGGCGACCGCGGCCTGATCGGCCGCCTGAACGTCGACGCGGGCGAGCTCGACGCCCGCATCTCCTCCACCGGCCAGGACCTCGACATCATCCAGTCCGGCTACCACGTCTTCGAGACCGGGCCGCGCGGCATGACCCCCATCAACACCGCGGCCGCCTCCCGTGCGGGCCTCGTCGAGCTGCCCCCCGAATCCACCGTCCGCATCGGCGGGGACCGCGTCGTCATCGCCGCGCCCGACGGCCGGGTCTGGATCCTTTCCCCGGACGAAGCCTCCGCGTTCAGCCCCGCCTCCGTCGAGCCGGTCCTCGAGACCGGCAACGGCGCGCCTCCCGTCGCCGTCTCCATGAGAGGCGACGTGTATGTCCTGAACGGCGATGAGCTCCTGCGCTACCCCCGTACACCGTCCACCCGGGACACGAAGGCGGACAAGCCGTTCATCGCCGGCGGGGTCTCGAGCGACGCCGCGCACGTCGAGCTCACCGTCGTCGGCGACGTGCCGGTGATCATGGACCGCGAGAACCGCATGCTGCGCCTCGGCACCGAGATGAAGGACTACCCGCTCGAGGACTACGGCATCTCCTCCCTCGAGGTCGGCGAAATCCAGCAAGCCGGCCCCGCCTCCGAGAACGTCGTCCTGTCCACCGCGGACACGATGCTGCTGATCCCCCTCGACGGCGGGAAGGCGGAGTCGATCGCCGTCGGCGGCACCGGCTCCGAGGTCATCGAGCCGGCGCAGGTCGACGGCTGCGCCTACGGCGCCTGGGGAGGCTCCCTCCGCTATGTCCGCGTCTGCGAGGGCCAGGAGCCCGTAAAGGACGTCATCCCCGAGGCGAAGGCCGGGGCGGACCTCTCCCTGCGGCAGAACCGCGACCTGGTCGTGCTCAACGACCAGAAGTTCGGCCTGTCCTGGGAGATCATGGACTCGATGCAGCTGGTCGACGACTGGGTCATCAACCAGGACATCCAGACCGACCAGTCGAAGGAGAAGGAGAAGGAGACCCTCACCACCACGATCGAGAACGTCGCGGCCGAGCGCGAGGAGGAGAACCGGCCCCCGACGGCCAACGACGACACCTTCGGCGTGCGGCCCGGTCAGAACGTGGTCCTCCCCGTCACGCGCAACGACGTCGACCCCGACGGCGATGTGCTCACCGTCGCCGTGGAGGGGAAGCAGCCGGCCGCCGGGCACGTCACCCCGATCACGGGCGGGACGCAGCTCCAGATCCAGGTCGCCGACGACGCCTCCGGCACCCAGACCTTCACCTACGCCGTCGACGACGGGCGCGGCGGCAAGGACACCGCCACCGTGACCCTCGAGGTGCGCCAGGAGGGGGAGAACTCCGCCCCGCAGGCCGCCGAAGAGACGATGACCAAGGTCCAGGTCCGCTCCGGCCAGGAGATCAGCTTCAACATCCTGCCGTACTGGGAGGACCCCGACGGCGACGCCTTCTACCTCTCCAACGCCACGGTCCCGCCGGAGGACCTCGTCACCTTCACCCCCGACGGGAAGATCACCTTCAACGACGCCGGCCTCTCGCCGGGCACGAAGCAGGTCCAGCTCACCTTCCGCGACGAGAACGGCGAGACGGGGGAGGGGACGATCCAGATCGAGTCGGTGACCGACAGCGACCTCCCGCCGATCACCACCGCCGACCACGTCAGCATCGTCTCCGGACGCACCACAACGCTCAAGCCGCTGGTCAACGATCTCAACCCCAACGGCGGCGAGCTCGAGCTGATCAGCGTCGGCGAGTCCGAGGGGCTGGAGGTCGATCCGGCCCTGGACGCCGGGAGCGTCGACGTCACCGGTGCCGGGCCCGGCACCCACTACCTGGAGTACACGGTCGGGGCGAGCGGCGGCAGCACCACCTCCCTGGGACTGATGCGCATCGACGTGGTCGAGCCGGAGGCGGAGAACCTCCAGCCCGTCGCCGTCGATGACCTCGGCACGGTCACCACCGGCACCGACACGCTCGTGGACCCGCTGGAGAACGACGTGGACCCCACCGGCGGGGTGCTGGTCGCGAACTCCCTCGAGGTCCCCGGGGGCAGCGGCCTGAAGGCCACCGTCGTCGACCACCACCTGGTGCGGGTCGAGGCGGAGCCCGGCGCGACCGTCTCCTCCGAGCCGGTCCCCATCACCTACGAGGTCTCTAACTCCGCCGGCACCTCGACGGGCACCATCCGGATGATGGTCGTGAACACGGACACGCAGTTCGCGAACCCGGAGGCCGTCCCGGACCGCACCGTCGTGCGCGCCGGGGACATGGTCAACATCGACGTCACCGCCAATGACGTCTCGCCCACGGTCTCCGACCTCCACCTCGGTACGAACCTCGACACCTCACGCGCCGATGCGCTGGGCAACACCGAGCCGCACCGGGACATGCTGCGCTTCCGCGCGGACGACGACGCGACGGGCGAGGCCGTCGTGCAGTACGAGGTGGTCGACGAGACGGGCCGCACCGGCTCCGCCCTCGCCTACATCACCATCGTGCCGCAGGACGCGGAGAACACCCCGCCGCGGCCGGAGAACCTCACCGCCCGCGCGGTCGCGGGCACCCCGGTGCGGATCCCCGTCCAGACCACCGGCATCGATCCCGACGGCGACTCCGTGATGCTCACCGGCGCGGCGAGCCCCATGCCCACCCTCGGCGAGATCACCAGCGCGAACGGCGAGTGGATCGAGTACGTGCCGCACGAGGACTCGGTCGGCACGGACCGCTTCCGCTACCAGGTGATGGATCGCCACGGCGCGATCGGCACCGCGGAGGTGCTCGTCGGCATCGCCGCGCCCACGGACCGCAACCAGGCCCCCTACGCGGTCGACGACACCGTCGAGGTGCGCCCGGACCGCGAGGTGCAGATCCCGGTGCTCGACAACGACACCGACCCCGAGGGCGACGCGCTCGGCATCGTGCGCGGCGACGTGAAGCCGATGACGGACATCGAGTACGTCGAGCCGCCGGAGGGCACGGAGGACAACCTCCTCACCGTCACCACCCCGGCCGAGGAGGGCACCCACACGGTGCTGTACTCGGCGACCGACGGGCAGCTGAAGTCCAGCGCGACCGCGACCGTCAAGGTCGCCGCGAACGCGCCGCTGCGCTCCCCGGTCGCGGTCGACGACTTCGTGCCGGTCGAGGAGGTCCTGGATCCGAAGAAGGACCACGCCGAGGTCGACGTGCTCGCCAACGACTCCGATCCCGACGGCAGCACCAACGCCCTCGAGGTCGCGCTCGACGGCTCCTACGAGGGCGTGGACCTGCGCGAGGACGGGACGCTGAAGATCGTGCCCCAGGAGGAGCAGCAGCGGATCCGCTACATCATCACCGACCAGGACGACCAGGCCTCGGCCGGCTACGTGTGGGTGCCCGGCACCGCGAAACAGGCCCCCGTCTGGGTGGGCGAGCCGGTGACGGTGCAGGCCGGCGCCGAGGCGAAGATCGACCTCGCCGATCCCGAAAACGTGCGGGTGCGTCCGGGCGCGGAGGGCGTGCAGATCACCGACCCGTCGCTCGTGACGGCAGGCCACGGCGACGGCGGCGAGCTCGTCGAGAACGAGACGACGCTGAACTACCGCCCGGCCGCGGACTTCTCCGGCAAGGACACCATCAGCGTCGAGGTCACGGACGGTGCGGTGGGGGACGCGACCGCGGCCACCGCGACGCTCGCGATCCCCGTCGAGGTCGCGCCCGAGGACGAGAACCTCCCGCCGACCTTCCAGGGCGCGCTGCTCGAGGTCGCGCAGGGAGAGGGCCAGGCCACGGTCGACCTCGCGCCCGGAGTGGACGACCCCGATGACGACACGTTCACCTTCGCCCTCGGGAAGTACACCGAGAACCCGGAGATCGACGTGTCGGTCGAGGGCTCGGTCTTCACCGCGACCGCGACGCCGAAGGCGCCCAAGGGCACGGTGCTCGAGGTGCCGGTGACCGTCTCCGACGGGACGAACGATCCGGTGGAGTCCTCCGTGCAGGTCACCGTCGGCGGCTCGCCGCGGCCCCTGCTCACCACCGTGATGGACGAGGCCACGATCGACGCGGGCACCACCAAGGACCTCGCAGTGCTCGAGAACGACTCCAACCCCTTCCCCGGCGGGGACCGGGAGCTGCTCAGCGCCGGCCTCACCGCCGGCGACGGCACCGTCGAGGTCAAGGGCGACAAGGTCTCGATCACCCCGGACGAGTCCTTCCACGGCATCCTCACCGCGCAGTACACCGTCGAGGACGACACCGGCGACCCGGACCGTCACGTCACCGGCGAGATCCGGACCGTGGTGCGCGGCAAGCCCGAGCCGCCCTCCGCGCCGCGCATCGGGGAGATCGGCGACGGATTCGTCGAGCTGAACTTCGACGCGGGTGCAGACAACGGCGCGCCGATCACCGGGTACACGGTCACCTCGGCGACCGGAGGCTCCGTGTCGCAGCAGTGTGCCTCGACGTCCTGCACGATCACGGGCCTGACCAACGACACGGAGTACACCTTCCAGGTCGTGGCGACCAACGACGTCGGCGACTCGGATCCGTCGGTGCCCTCGGCCGTGGCCCGCCCCGATGTGCGCCCGGAGAAGCCGGCCGCCCCGCGGGCGGAGCGCGGCGATCAGCAGCTGACCGTGGGCTGGCCCGCGCCGGAGAACCGCGGCTCCGCGATCCAGAGCTACGAGGTGCAGGTCCAGGACACCAACGGCCAGGGGATCTCCTCCCAGACCGTCGAGGGCGGCAGCACCCAGACGGTGTTCTCGGGGCTCACCAACGGCGTCGACTACCGCTTCCGGGTGCGGGCCTCGAACCTGGCCGACGAGCCCTCGGAGTGGTCGGAGTGGTCCTCGGCGGAGCACCCGGCCGGCAAGCCCAAGGCCCCGAGCGGCACCCCGTCGGCCGAACGGGTCAACACCGCGCTCGGCGGCGCGGTGGACGTGACGTGGCCGGCGATGACGGATGCCGAGGCGAACGGCGAGCCGATCACGCAGTACGTCGTGAAGTCCTCCTCCGGCGCGAGCCAGACCGTCGACGGCGGGACCACCAAGGCGTCCTTCCGGGACCTCGACCGCGACAGCAAGCACACCTTCACCATCACCGGCGTGAACTCGGTCGGCACCGGCACCGGCTCCTCGAAGGCGTCGAACGAGGTCGTCCCGTGGGCGAGGCCCGAGGCGCCCACCGGGGTGAAGGCGTCGATGCCGAGCGAGGGCAAGGGCGACGGCCCGAACGGCCGGGCGAACGTCAGCTGGGAGGCGGCTGAGGGCAACGGCACCACGGTCACCAAGTACGTGGTGCGCTGGAACGGCGGCTCGAAGACCGTCGACGCCTCGTCCACGAGCACGTCCATCTCCGGGTTGAGCAACGGCAGCTCATACCGCTTCACCGTCGAGGCCCGCAACGGCTTCGCGAAGGACGGCGGCGTGAGTCCCCCCTCCAAGGAGTCCAATGCCGTCAAGCCCTACACCAAGCCGGCGAACCCCACGGTGAGCGGGTCCAACGGCAAGTGCACCGACGGGAACAGCTGCCCGGTCACGGTGAAGGCCAGCGCCGGCGGCGGCGACGGTGGAGCCGGTGGCAAGACCCTCCAGGTCCGCATCGACGGCGGCAGCTGGCAGGACTCGGGCACCTCCTTCTCCAAGACCTACCAGGTGAAGTCCAAGGGCAACGTCAAGATCGAGGCTCGGGTCAAGAACAGCAAGGGCCTCGTCAGCGGGACCGTCAGCAAGACCCAGGGCGCACAGACCTACACCCCTCCGAACCCCAAGTCCGACGTGAGGCTCGGGACCACACGATTCAACACCACTTCCTGCGACTCGGAGCACTGCCGGCAGGTGCACATGACGCTGACCGATCTGGAGCCGGGCAAGACCTACGATCTCCAGGCCACGCTCGATCAGCGCCCGGGGGACACTTTCTTCCCCAAAGGGCCGATCAGGATCACCGCCCGGGCGGACGGCACCTGGTCCTCGGACGCGGAGGGGCGTACGTGGGCTTTCGGATACCCGAACGAGTCGTTCACCGTGGTCCTCGACAAGAAGGAACTCGGCTCCTACCGCCACCCAGGCTGACGGCTTCGACAGACCACCCGCATCCCGCTCCACCACCCGCAGAAAGCAGGCTCCTCCTCATGAGCATGACCCCCGAACAGGCCCGCTGGTTCGCCGACACCTTCGACAAGCTCGTCCAGAGCGTGGGTCAGGCCGTCCTCGGCAAGAACGAGGTGGTCCGCCTCGTGCTGACCGCGATGATGGCCCCCGGCCATGTGCTGCTCGAGGACGCGCCGGGCACCGGCAAGACCTCCCTCGCCCGCTCCATCGCGGCGACCGTGCAGGGCACCAGCACCCGCATCCAGTTCACCCCGGACCTGCTGCCCTCCGACGTCACCGGCGTGACGATCTACGACCAGAACACGAAGTCCTTCGAGTTCCACAAGGGCCCCGTCTTCGCCAATGTCGTGCTCGCCGACGAGATCAACCGCGCCTCGCCCAAGACCCAGTCGGCGATGCTCGAGGTGATGGAGGAGGGCCGCGTCACCGTCGACGGCGTCACCCACGAGGTCGGCAACCCCTTCATGGTGATCGCGACCCAGAACCCGATCGAGCAGGCCGGCACCTACCGCCTCCCCGAGGCGCAGCTGGACCGCTTCCTGATGAAGACCTCGATCGGCTACCCGGACCACGCCTCGAGCGTGCAGATCCTCCAGGGCTCCGCCCTGCGCGACCGCTCCAAGCAGCTCACCCCGCGCATCTCCCTGCAGGCCGTCAACGACATGACCCAGCTCGCCTCCACCGTGCACGTGGACCCGGCGGTGCTCGAGTACGTCTCGCGCCTGATGGAGGAGACCCGCCTCGCACCCGAGGTCCGCGTCGGCGTCTCCATCCGCGGCGCCCTCGCCCTCATGCGCACCGTCAAGGTGTGGGCCGCCGTCAACGGCCGCCACTACGTGATCCCCGACGACGTCAAGGCGCTCGTGGAGCCCGTGTGGCTGCACCGCTTCGTGCTCGACCCCGAGGCCGAGTTCGCGGGCACCACCGCGAAGTCCGTCATGACGAAGATCCTCAGCGAGGTGGCGCCTCCCCAGGCGCGCCAGCAGACGGCATGAGCTCCCAGCCCTCCTCCGTCCCCACCGACACCGCCGACGCGAAGTCGGCCAAGGCCGAGGCGAAGAAGCGCCGTCGCGCCGCCGCGGCCGAGTCCCGTGCCGGATCCCGTCGCGAGCGCCGCAGGGCGCGCGCGGCCGCGAAGCGTGCCCGTGAGGGGCAGACCGGCCCGGCCGAGGAGACCACCCAAGGCGATGCCCCCGCGAGCACCGGCTGGGCCGGTCTGCGGGACCGCGTCGTCGAGCTGTGGATGCGGCGCATCCACCCCGTGCTCGACGTCGTCTCCCCGGTGGGATGGGCCGTGGCCGGCGTCGCCGCCGCGTGCTGGATCGCAGGCCTGACCCTGCACGTCACCGAGCTGAACGTGGTCGCGCTCGCGCTCACGGTCCCCCTCGTGATCGCGGCGCTGTTCGTGCTGGGCAAGGCGAACTACAAGGTCACCCTCGACCTGCAGACCCACCGGGTCGTCGTCGGCACCCGGGCCGTCGGCCGGGTCGAGGTCATGAACCCCACCCAGCGCGACATCCTCCCCTCGCGGATCGAGCTGGCCGTCGGCCAGGCGACCGCCCAGTTCCTGGTGCCGCGGCTCGCGGCCGCGCAGAGCCACGAGGAGCTCTTCGCCGTCCCCACCAAGCGCCGCGCCGTGCTGGTCGTCGGCCCCGTGCGCTCCGTGCGCGACGACCCGCTCTCCCTCATGCGCCGCCAGGTCACCTGGGCGAAGGAGCAGGAGCTGTTCGTCCACCCGCGCACGGTCCGCCTCGACGAGGCCGCCAGCGGCTTCCTCCGCGACCTCGAGGGCACGCCCTCCTCGGACCTCTCCAGCTCCGACATCGCCTTCCACGCGCTGCGCGACTACACCCCCGGCGACGACCGCCGCCACGTCCACTGGCGCACCACCGCCCGCACCGGGAAGCTCATGGTCCGCCAGTTCGAGGAGACCCGCCGCTCCCACGTCGTGGTCGCGCTCGACAACCTCGCCGAGCACTACGCGAGCGAGGAGGAGTTCGAGCTGGCCGTGTCCGTGGCCGCCTCGATCTCCGCCCAGACCTTCCGGGAGGAGAAGGAGCTGACGCCCTTCACCTTCGACGCCCGCCAGCGCACCGCCTCCTTCCGCCCGATGATGGACGACTACACGCTGGTCGAGCAGCTGAAGGAGCGGATCTCCTTCCACGAGCTGGGGCAGAAGGCATCCGACCTCGCCCCCAACGCCTCCGCGGTGATGATGGTGGTCGGTCCCCACACCACGGCGCGCGAGCTCAACGCCGCCGCCAACCAGCTTCCGATCGGAGTGATGGCCGTGGCGATCCGCTGCGTGGAGGACGCCGAGGTGCAGCGATCGGCGATCGGCTCGCTCGACGTCGTCACCCTCGGCTCCCTCGACACCCTCGCCCGCGCCCTGAGGGCGGTGGGCCGATGACCGCGCCCGCGCGTCCCGCGCGCCGCCCCAGCTACTTCTCGTCCGTCCCCGCGAAGCGCCTCGCGATCGACCTCGCCGTGCTCGGCGCGCTGTTCGTCCTCGCGCTGCTCGGCTTCCAGCACGTCTACGGGGGAGCGCAGTACCTGGTCACCGGGATCATGGCGCTCGTGCTCGGCACCCTGATCGCCCTGATCGGCGCCCGCTGGCGCTGGGGGCCGCTGCGGATCACCGCCCTCGTGCTCGGGGTGTACTTCCTGTTCGGCTCGATGTTCGCCGCCCCCACCCGGGCGCTCTGGGGCATCGTCCCCACCCCGGGATCGCTGCTCGAGCTGCTGAAGGCGCCGGTGACGAGCTGGAAGTCGCTGCTGACCGTCGCCCCGCCCGTCGGCGTCGCCCAGGGCGTGCTGGCGGTGGTGTGGATCAGCATGCTGCTGCTGTCGCTGGCGGCGATGACCGTCGTGATGCGCACCCGCCTCTACGTCCTGGCCTGGCTGTTCCCGCTGGTGATGGTCGCGACGAGCATCTTCTTCGGCACGGACCAGGCGTTCTGGCCGGTGCCGCGCGGCGTGCTCTACGCCGTGCTGTCCGTCGGCTGGCTGACCTGGCGCTTCGAGAGCGGCCGCCTGGCCGGCGCCGAGTCCACGATCATCTCAGACACCGTCCGCCCCGGCTCCTGGAAGAACCCGGTGCTGCGACGCCGCGTGATCGGCGGCGCCGTGATCATGGCGATCGCCGCCGGCGGCGCCTTCGCGGCGAGCCCCCTGCTGGACCCGCCCGAGGGCACCATCCGCTACGCCCAGCGCGACCGGATCACCCCGCCCTTCGACCCGCGCCAGTACGTCTCCCCGCTGACCGAGTTCCGCGGCTACCTCAAGGACCAGCGCGAGGAGGAGCTGTTCACCATCACCGGCGTGAGCAGCGGCGACCAGATCCGCCTGGCCACGATGGACCAGTACGACCTGCAGGTCTACAACGTCGCCTCCAGCCGGCAGAAGGACAGCCCCTCCGGGGCCTTCCTGCGCACCGCCCCCGGCGTCGACCTCGAGGAGGGCACCGGGCAGCAGCAGGTCTCCTCCGTGACGATCGGCGCGTACCGCGGCGTGTGGATGCCCACCGTCGGCGAGCGGACCAACCGCATCGACCTCGAGGGGATGGACCAGGGCCGCGCGAGCGCCACCACCGAGAACCTCTTCCTCAACCAGCCCTCGCAGACCGCGGTCAACGCGCTCGGGGTGCAGGCGGGGGACACCTACGAGCTGTCCTACGAGCCGTACACGGAGCCCACCGCGGAGCAGCAGAACGCCGCGACGTTCGCGGACATCACCCTGCCGGACAACGAGCCGGCGGAGGAGATGACCGCGCTCGCCGAGGAGTGGGCGGGCTCCTCCGACTCCGACTACGAGCGCTTCCAGAACCTCTCCCGCTCGGTCAAGGAGGACGCCTACTACTCCCACGGCCTGGAGGACGACACCGCCTCGCTCTCCGGCCACGGCTACAGCCGGCTCCGGGCGATGCTCGAGGAGGTCGGCTTCGACGAGGACACCCCCGACGCCCAGCCGATGGGCCGCATCGGCGACGAGGAGCAGTACGCGGCGCTGACCGCCGTGCTGGCCCGCTCGCTCGACATGCCCGCCCGCGTGGTGATGGGCTTCGAGGTGCCCGAGGGCCAGGAGGGGACCGTCTCCATCACCGGCGACGACGTCACCGCCTGGGTGGAAGTCGCCTTCGAGGACATCGGCTGGGTGCGCTTCGATCCCGCCCCCGATGAGGACGAGGACCCCACGGAGCCGCAGCCCAAGGAGGTGGAGAAGCCGCTGCCGCAGGTCGCGCAGCCGCCGCCGCCCCCGGCCGAGCCGCCGAGCCCGCCGCCCGGCGCGATGAGCGACGACACCGACGACGACGAGGACCCGACCGACGAGACCGCCTCGTGGGTCGTGTACCTGGGCCTCGGCCTGCTCCCGTTCGTGCTGCTGGGCCTGTTCGCCGCCGCGGTGATCATCGCCAAGACGGTGCGGCGCCGACGCCGTCGCGCGCTCGAGACCCTGCCGGCCCGCGTCGACGGCGGCTGGCAGGAGATCCTGGACCTCCTCACCGACATGGGCAGGGCTCCTGATCCGCTGATGACCCGGGCGGAGATCGCCGCACAGCTCCAGGCCGACGTCCCCCAGCTCGGGGCGTCCACGCTGGCCGCCCGCGCGGACCGGGCCGTGTTCGGCCCGGACGACCTGCCCGACGCCGCGGCGGAGGAGTACTGGGACCAGGTGATGGCGGCGCGCAGCGGCGCCACCGCCGCCTTGCCGTGGCATCGTCGGCTCCGCATCGCGCTCTCCCTGCGCTCCTTCCGCCGCGGCGCGGCCGAGCGACGGCGCGAGAACCGGCGCCGACGGGTCAACGCCCGCGCCCGGGCGAAGGCGCAGAAGCGCACGGAAGCGCTGCGGCGACGCCGCTCCTCGGTGCGCGGCACGACCGCGCCGTCTCTCTGGCGGACCATCAGGCGAAAGGGCCGTTCCTCATGAACCAGACCAGATACTGCAGCACCTGCGGGACGCTGCTGTCCGAAGGGGCCGCGATCTGCGGCGAGTGCGGTGCGCGCTACCAGGCCTCGCCCTACGAGAAGCGGGCCACCGACGCGCCCGGCGCCTGGTCGGCGCCGCCCAAGCCCCGCACCCGGGCGGGGCAGGGGCAGGAGCGGTCCGACCAGGAGGACGAGGGGATCGAGCTCATCACGGCCGACTCCCTCCGCACGCCCCAGCCGGGAGCGACCGCGCTGCGGAGCGAGGAACAGTACGATCGGCTGATGGTCACGCAGCCACCGATGAACCAGCCCGCGACGTCTCCGCCCGGGCAGGGTGCCGGCATGCCCGGCGGGCCCGGTGCGTCGGCCTCCGGGCCGAGCGCCGCCCCGGGCACTGCGCCGGGCGCCGCTCCGGAGGGCGCTCCCGCCGCGGCGTCCTTCGAGCCGCCGCTGGACGGCTGCGCCCCGGCCACCCCGGTCAAGCGCTTCCTCGCCGCGCTGATCGACACGGTGATCGCCACGCTCGTGACGGTCCCGTTCCTGATCGGCTTCATCCTGATCATCACCTCGCAGAGCGCGAGCACCACCTCGATGATCCTCATCGGCGTGGGGACCGCGCTGCCGGCCGCGTACCACCTGGTGATGATCTGGCTGGTCGGCGCCAAGGGCTTCATCCTGGGCAAGCTGATCCTGGGCCTGCGCGTGACCCGCCTGAGCGAGGGCGGGGCGCTCGGCTTCGTGCGCGCGCTCGGACGCTGGGCCGTGTATGCGCTGTTCCCGCTGCTGATGGCGCTGTCGATCTTCTTCGACCCGCGCAAGCTGCTGCGCGGCTTCCACGACCGGGCGATCGACTCGGTCGTCGCGGACATCAAGGCCGGACGCAACCCTCTCCAGCCCCGCCCCGACGACTTCGAGCGCGCGGGCGCCGAGCACTACCTCGGCGCGCCGTCCGTCGCGGTGTCCACGCACGAGAACCTGCTCTCCGAGCCCGGTGCGGCATGGCGAGGCCAGGGCGCCTCCCCGGTCCAGCCCGTCGACGGCGCGCAGGGGCCCGCGCAGGGCGCCCCGAGCCCGTACGCCCCGGGCGGCTCGGCGGCCTCCGCCGCCGAGGCTCCCGCCGCGTCCTGGGGCTCCCCGTCCCCGGCACCCCAGCAGCCCGCCTCCGACGGCGGCTGGGCCCCGCCGCCCGTCGAGCCGATCCCCTCGGCGCCCTCGCAGTCCTCCTGGGACCAGCCGTCCGCGTCGGGTCAGTCCTCGTGGGACCAGGCGTCGGCCCCCGCGCAGCCCTCGTGGGGCGAGCCGTCGGCCCCGGAGCAGCCGCAGAGCTGGGACCAGGGCGGATACGCCCCCGCCCCGCAGTGGGGCTCCCCGGCTCCCGCGCCGGAGCCCGCTCCGGCCCCGTCGCCCGCTCCCGCCCCGGGAGCGGTCGACTCCTCCCCGGCCGCCTGGGGACCGCCTCCCGCGGCCTCGGCGGACCAGGCCCCGGCCGCGCCGGGCCAGGACGCGGCCGCGCACGGCGGCGACGCCCCGAGCGACGTCACCGGTGATGCCTGGGGCGACGACGGCGTGGACGAGGCGACGCGCATGTCCGTGCCCGAGGACCTCGGCGACCTCGAAGCGACCCGCATCTCGCCCGCCCAGCTCCCGCCCGTGAAGAAGGTGCGGCTGACCACCGACGACGGCGCCGAGCGCATCGTCGAGAAGGCCGTGGTGGTCGGACGCAACCCCTCCTCGCCCTCCGGCGAGGTGCTCTTCGTGATGAAGGACGACACCCGCTCCGTCTCCAAGATCCACCTGCGCATCGACGGCACGGGGGAGGAGCTGCTGGTGACCGACCTCGGCTCCACCAACGGCTCGACGATCCTGCGCGTGGACGGCTCCCGTGAGAACCTCGTGCCGGAGACCCCCACGGTCCTCCCGGCCGGGGCCCGCCTCACGCTCGGGGATCGGACCCTGTCCGTGGAGAGGGTGCAGTGATCGACCGCTCCCTCTCCGACCCGGACCTCGAGGGCACCGTCCGCGTCGTCTCCGCCTCGGCCACCCACGTCGGCCATGTCCGGGCGACGAACGAGGACAGCCTCCTGACCGCCACGCCGATCCATCTCGTCGCCGACGGGATGGGAGGGCACAACGCGGGCGAGGTCGCCAGCGCGATCGCGGTCGAGGAGTTCGAGAAGCTGACGCTCCAGCAGAACGTCACCGTCGAGCAGCTCGGCGACGCGCTGCACACCGCGTCGGTACGCATCGGCGAGCTCGGCGGCGAGTCGACTCTCGGCGCCGGCACCACGGTCGCGCTGGTCGCGACGATGGTGCTGGACGGGATCGGCTACTGGGTCGTGATGAACCTGGGCGACTCCCGGGTGTATCGCCTCTCGGGGGAGATCTTCGAGCAGGTCAGCGTGGACCATTCGGTGGTCCAGGAGCTGATGGACCGCGGGCAGATCTCGGCCGAGCAGGCGCGGATCCACCCCTACCGGCACATGGTCACCCGGGCGCTCGGCGCCGGGCCCGAGTCGGATCCCGACTACTGGCTGATCCCGGCCGAGGTCGGCGACCGGATGCTGATCTGCTCCGACGGGCTCACCGGCGAGGTCGACGACGCGTCGATCGAGCGGATGCTGCGCCGCCCCACCGACGTGCGCACCATCGCCGAGGACCTGGTGCGCCGCGCGCTGGACGGCGGCGGGCACGACAACATCTCCGTGGTGATCGTCGAAGCGGTCGAGGTGCTTGGGCAGCCCGGCGCCTCCGAGGACGCCGCCGGCGGCACCTCTCCCGCGGAGGACGAGTTCGAGGTCGACGAGGACACGCTCCCGCGCCCCCTCGCGGACGGTGAGGGCCGGGCATGACGAGCGAGGACACGGCGTCCGCCGCAGCCTCCCTGCTCGGCCTCGGCACCTGGACCCGACAGGGCCCGGCGACCCTCGTGGTGCGCGAGGACCGCTGGGTGGTGCTCGTCCCCGGGCTGCGCAAGCAGGTGACGGAGGCGGCCTGGGAGGTGCTGGGACGGCGCCCCGAGGCCGAGGAGTTCGTCGATCAGCTGGTCGAGGCCGGTGATCTGGGCAGCGCGGACAAGCTCACCGCGCTGCTGTTCGGCGTCCATGACGGGCAGAGCGCGACGGTCGGGGTGAAGGGCTCCACGCCCCTGGCCGTCTACACGACCGCAGGGGCGCAGATGGTCGTCGGCACCGAGGAGCAGCCGCTGGTGATCAGCTCCTTCGAGGGGGTGCGCCGGGTGGCCTTCGGCGACCTCCCGCCCGAGGAGCCCGTCGGCGCGCCGCGCGTGGTCTCGGGCATCGTGCCCGTGCGCGGCTTCGTGCACATGACCGTCGACCCCGCCCAGATCGAGGAGGCCGACCGCGCCGCGCTCGCCGAGCAGGTGGAGAAGGACGGCCGCTCGATCGAGACGGAGGAAGCGAAGAAGCGACGCGCGGAGCGTCCGGCGCCCACGCCCTCGAAGCCCTCGACGACCGCAGGGTCCGGCTCGAGCGCCTCGTCGATCCGCAAGCCTTCCGTCGCCACTCGCAAACCGGGCGAGATGCCGCCGTCGCTGTCCCGCGGCGGATCCTCCGCGTCCTCCTCGCGCCCCGCGGCCGCGGAGGAGGTGTCCTCGGGGCCGAACCTCTTCGCGGGCCTCTTCGGGAACGACGCCCCGGCCGCATCGACGGCACCGGCGTCGGCTCCCGCCCCGGCTCCGGCGGCGTCTCCGGTCCCCGCTCCGGCCGCGCCCGTGCAGTCGACCGCCGGTCCCGCCGCCGCGCCGTCGGCACCCGCGGAGGAGTCCGCTCAGCCCGCGGCGACGCCTGCCCCGGCTGCCACGCCTGCGCCGGCCGCGCCGTCGGGGTCGGCACCGGCCGACGACGCGCCGGCCGAGGCGACCGGAGCGAGGGCGGAGACCGCGACGACGGGCTCGGCCGCGCAGTCCGTCGCCGGAACGCGGACCGCGCCCGCGAAGCGACGACTCGTGAGCACATCGCTCTTCGACCGTCGGCGCACCGCGCCCCCGGCCGCCGCCGCGGCACCTGCTCCGCGCGCCGCCGAGCAGGCGACCGCGCAACCGGTCGAGCCCTCCTCCGAGGAGGCCGCGACGTCACAGGGCTCTCACCCGGCGCCCGCACAGCCGGCACCCGAAGCCGCTCCCGCACCGGCCACGCCTCCGCCCTCCGCCGCACCGGCGGCCTCCCCGGCGCGCCCCGCCTCGCCCTCGGTGCCCACGCCCGAGCCGCCCATGGAGAACCAGCTCGAGTCGCCGCCGACTCTGATCGCACCGATCGACGACGGAGAAGGACCGGAGGAGGACGGACCGACGCCCACGCCCGTCCGACGCGCCCCGGCGCCCGCGCCGCAGCGTCCCGCCCCCTCCACGGGCGACCTCGAGAACTCCGGCGCTTACGACGACCTCTTCGGCAAGACCGTCTTCCGCCGCATCGAGGACGCCGCCGTGCGCCGCAGCGGCGAGGAGAGCGAGGAGGCCGAGCACGAGCAGATCGCCTCCGACCCCAGCGCGGACGTCGTCGCGGCGGACGGCGACTTCCCCTCCGAGACCCGGATCCCGAGCACCGACGCGGACGACGAGACCGAGGAGGCCCCCGTCGCCGAGCACACCACCGGCGCTGGCGACTTCATCGACTGGGTACCGGGCGTGGGACGGACCGCGCCGGAGATCGCGCAGGCCGCTGCACGTCGCGCCGCGCAACCGCAGAGCGCACCGCCGGCATATCCGCAGGTCCACATGGCCGAGCGTCCGCCCGCCCCGAACACCGGCTCGCGTCCGGCGCCGACCCGGCCCGACGCTCCCCAGGGCACGGGCGCAGACAGGTACGCACAGGTCTCCGGGCCCGGGGCCCCGATGCAGGGTGCGCAGAGCGCCGACGACCGACACGGCGCGCAGGACTGGCACGGCCAGCAGAATGACCACGGACGCCCCGGTCCGTCGCACCAGCGGACTCCTCACGGACAGCAGGCCCCTTACCCCCAGCAGCCTCCTCACGGACAGCAGACCCCTTACCCCCAGCAGCCTCCTCACGGACAGCAGACCCCTTACCCCCAGCAACCTCCTCACGGACAGCAGACCCCTTACGGCCGGCCGGGCCAGTACGGGCAGCCCGGCCAGGTCGCCGGGCCCGGCCAGAACGGTGCCCCGGCCCCCCACGGTCGGCCCGGCGCCTCCGGCCATACCGGGCAGCCGGGACAGCAGCCGCCGCACGCCCCCGGCGTCGGAGGACGCCATGCGAGCGCCCCGCATCCCGTCGCGCCGAGCGCCGCAGCGCCGCCGGCTCAGGGGCCCGCGCCTCGGCCCGTCCCGGCGCCGGTCGCTGGGCCGTCCGCCCCGCACGCCCCTGCCGCGCAGGGCGGGCCCGCACGGCCCGCTGCCCGCGGCTCGGGCGGCGCCGCCGTGGCGCTGCCGGCGCTGGTGTGCGCGAACGGCCACGCGAACTCGCCGGAGAGGTCGGCGTGCCGGCTCTGCGCCGCGCCGCTCAGCGGCCCCACCCGCACCGTCGCACGCCCGCCGCTGGGCGCCGTCGCGGTGAGCACGGGGGAGGGGTTCGTGCTCGACCGCACCGCGGTCATCGGCCGACGCCCCCGGGCGTCCCGCGTCAGCGGCAGCGATGTGCCGCAGCTGATCACGGTGCCGAGCCCGCAGCAGGACATCTCCCGCTCGCACCTCGAGCTGAGGCTCGAGGGATGGCACGTGGTCGCACTCGACCTCGGCACCACCAACGGCACCACGCTGCACCGCGAGGGCTACGAGCCGCTGCGGCTGCGCGCCCGCGAGGGCGTGGTGCTCCACGACGGAGACCTGCTGGACCTGGGGGATGAAGTGCACCTGACGTACGGGGAGAAGTCATGAGCTCGAGACCGCCCTCGGCACCGCCGCGCCTGGCCGGCTACGAGTACGAGAAGCTGCTCGGCTCGGGCGGGTTCGCGGACGTGTTCCTGTACCGCCAGGCACGGCCGCAGCGCCGCGTCGCGATCAAGGTGCTGCTGTCCACGGTGCTCGACGACTCCGTGCGCCATCAGTTCGACTCCGAGGCCAACGTCATGGCCCAGATGTCGACCCACCCCTCGATCGTCACGATCCACCAGGCCGAGGTCTCCGGGGACCACCGTCCCTACATCGTGATGGAGTATTGCTCGCGCCCGAACTACGGCGTCCGCTTCCGCAAGGAGCGGATCACCGTCGCCGAGGCGCTGCGCGTGGGTGTGCAGATCGCCGGCGCCGTGGAGACCGCGCACCGCGCCGGGATCCTCCACCGCGACATCAAGCCCGCGAACATCCTGGTCACCGACTACAACCGGCCCGCTCTCACCGACTTCGGCATCTCCATCGCCGCCGGGCAGGGTGAGGACGTCGAGGATTCCCAGGGCATGTCGATCCCCTGGTCGCCGCCCGAGTTCTTCGCGGATCCGCCGCGCGCCGACGTGCGCAGCGACGTGTTCTCCCTCGCCGCGAGCGTGTACTCGCTGCTGGCCGGGCAGACGCCCTTCGAACGGCGCGGGCAGCGCAACACCGCCACCGACCTGATCCAGCGGATCGTGACCGAGCCGCTGCCGGCCCTGAACCGGCCCGACGTGCCCCCGGAGCTGAACCGGGCGCTGTCCATCGCGATGGCGAAGGACCCCGCCGGCCGCTACGACACCGCGCTGGCCTTCGGCCGTGCGCTGCAGCAGGTGGAGCTCTCGCTCTCGCTCCCGGTCACCCAGATGGACGTGCTGGACGACCGGGGCGCCGCCCCCGCTCACGACGGCGAGGACGACGAGCTCGTCGAGCACACCCGGATCCGGAAGGTCGCCACCGTCGACCCCGAGACGGGCACCAGCCCCGGCGGCCGTCGGCGCATGGACCCCTACGCCGGGGTCGCCCCGGCGCTCGGCGCCGCACCCGCCGCGGCGGGCCCGGCGAGCTGGTCGGGCGCCTCGGCGCCGTCGGCCGCCGACGCCTCGGAGTCCACGATGCTGCGCCCCGCCGGGGCGCCCGCCGGATCCGTCGGGCGTGCGTCGCTGGCCTCCGAGCACCGGGAGCCGGAGCCCGAGAGGCCACGCACCCCCGCCTGGCCGTTCGTCACCCTCGCCGCGGTGCTCGTGATCCTGCTCGGCGTCGGGGCGACCCTCGGCGTGCGCCACTTCTTCGTGGAGGAGCCCGACCCGATCGCGACCACGGACATCAACGTGCCCGAGGCGCCGGAGGAGGCCCCGGGCGCGCCTCGCAGCCTCGAGCTGCAGGTCGTCGCCCCCGAGCAGGAGGGCGGACGGACCGGTCGGGTGAAGGTCGCCTGGGAGCTGCCCGAGAACTTCGCCCAGGAGGATCACTTCATCGTGCAGTGGCAGGACCTGCCCGCGAACTACGACCGCTACGCCGTGCAGCTCGAGGTCCACGGCCGCAACTCGGTCGTGATCGAGATCCCGCCCCAGCTGGCGGAGCGGTGCCTGACCGTCAGGACCGTCAACCCCAACGGGCAGGCCAGCGAGGCGGCGGATATGTGCCTCAATGGGTGATGACTCGACGATCACGGCCACGACGATCACGGCCCTGACGGTCTCGACGACCACGACCCCGACGTCCGCCGACGGGGAGAGCGCTTCGCACGGCGAGACGCGCTCCGCCGCGGCGCGCGCCCACCGGAACCGACACACAGGAGAGCAGTGACCATGGCATCGACGATCTCGGTCGAGTTCTGCGGCGAGTGGTACCGCGTCGAGGACGGGGAAGAGCTCACGATCGGTCGCGAGGCGGACCTCACGATCGACGAGGACAACCCCTTCCTCCACCGACGCTTCCTGACGATCGTGCAGTTCGAGTCGATGTGGTGGCTGGTGAACATCGGGGCGCGGCTCTCGGCGACGATCACCGACGGCACCGGCTCGATGCAGGCGTGGCTCGCGCCCGGCGCGCGCATCCCGCTCGTCTTCGACGTGACCAAGGTGGTCTTCACCGCCGGCCCCACCACCTACGACCTGTCCGTGCACGCGGAGTCCCCGGAGTTCGCGCGGATCGCCGGCCCCGACGACCCGGCAGGGGAGACCACCGTCGGCTCCGTCCAGCTGACCCCGAGCCAGAAGCTGCTGATCCTCGCGCTCGCCGAGCCGATGCTCACCCGCGAGGGCTCCGGCATGAGCTCGGTGCCCACCTCGGCGCAGGCCTCCGAGCGCTTGGGCTGGCAGCTGACGAAGTTCAACCGCAAGCTCGACAACGTCTGCGACAAGCTCGACCGGCTCGGGGTCCGAGGGCTGCGCGGCGGGCCCGGCAAGCTCGCCTCCAACCGACGAGCCCGCCTCGTCGAGCACGCCGTCTTCTCACGGCTGGTGACGAGCGAGGACCTGCCGCTGCTGGACCAGTCCCAGGACGAGGACGACGAGTAGGCCGCCCCGCCGGGGATCGAGCTGGACGGACGGAGCCGATCCCCGAGACGGGGATCAGGACGGCGGGCGAGGGGCCCGCAAGGGGGAGGAGACCAGATGCGCATCAAGCTCACGCTGCGCAGGCCCGAGGACCGGCTGACCGATCTGGAGGTGACCGCGGACGCGACCGCGACCGTCGCCGACGTCGCGAACGCCCTGTACCTCGCCGACCCGCTGCGCAGCGAGGTCGAGCCGCCCGACGGGCTGACCCTCCAGGTCCAGGACCCCGGTGCCGGACCCGGCGCGAACGGCGTGCGCTCCCAGGACCGCTCGATCGACCTGATCCAGGCCGGTCTGCGCTCCGGCAGCATCGTCTCCATCGCCCGCTCCTCGAGCGAGTACGCCACCCGCTCCGAGTCCCGCGGCGCCGCGGTCGCGCTGATGCGCGTCCTCTCCGGCCCCGAGTCGGGACGCGAGTACCCGCTGCCCTCGGGGTCCAGCGTGATCGGGCGCGAGGGCGATCTCGACATCCGCATCGCCGACCCGATGCTCTCCAAGCGCCACGCCCGCATCAACGTGGGCGACACCATCGAGATCGTCGACCTGCACTCCTCCAACGGCGTGGTGATCGGCGGCGAGCAGGTCCAGCGCGCCGTGATCGGCCCCTCGGACACGGTGCTGATCGGCGGGACCACCTTCTCGGTGATCCTCCTGCACCGCCTCGGCGGCACCGCCCCCAGCTCCCCGGTGGTCGAGTTCAACCGGTCCCCGCGCGTGGTGCCGCGCTTCCCCTACCGGCCGCTGAAGGCGCCGACGCCGCCGAAGGAGCCCAACCCCCAGTTCTTCCCGATCTTCATGATGTTCGCCCCGCTCCTCATGGGCGGCTTCATGTTCTCGCTGACCCGCAGCCCCTTCTCGCTCATGTTCGTGTTCATGATGCCGATGATGGCGACGGCCGGGTATCTCAACCGCAAGTTCCAGCAGAAGAAGATGCTCGAGCGGCAGATCGCGAACTTCGAGGAGGGACTCGCCTCCCTCAAGCGCCGCGTCACCGCAGCCCAGGACCTCGAGCGGGCGGTGCGCCTGGTCGAGGCGCCCTCGGCCGCGGACACCGTCGACGCCGCCTTCCGCCTCGGGCGCCTGCTGTGGACGCATCGCCCCGAGCACAACGCCTTCGGCACCGTGCGCCTGGGACTGGGCATCGCGGAGTCCCGGGTGGGCATCGACATGCCCGGCGAGAACGATGCCATCCCGAAGTACTACGACATGCTCGACGACATGCACGAGGAGTACAAGATGATCGCCGGCGTGCCGGTGGTCGCGGAGCTGAGGTACGCGGGCAACCTCGGCGTCGCCGGCGGCGGCGAGGAGGCCGACGGGGTCGCCCGCGGCATCGTCACCCAGCTCTTCGCCCTCCACTCCCCGGCGGAGATCGCGCTGGCCGCGATCACCTCCCGCTCCAGCCGCGACATGTGGCAGTGGCTGAAGTGGCTGCCGCACACCTCCAGCCCGCACTCCCCGCTGCCCGGCGACCACCTCGCCGACACCCCCGGTCGCGGCACCTCCCTCCTCTCGCGGATCGAGGAGCTGATCGAGCAGCGCGCCGGCGATGCGCCGCCCGCCCTGCGCACCCCGATGACCGTCGACGTCACCGAGGAGCCGCAGGTCCCGCCGGAGCCGATCACCCCTAGCCTGGTGGTGATCATCGAGGACGACGCCCCCGTGGACCGGGCGCGCCTGGTGCGCATCGCCGAGCGCGGCCCCGACGTCGGCGTGCACGTGATCTGGTGCGCCGCGAACATCGCCGCGCTGCCCGCGGCCTGCCGCACCTACGTGTCCGTGGACGAGTCGATCGAGGGCGCGAGCGCCGGGCACGTGCGGGTGGGGGAGCGGTTCTACCCCGTCACCGTCGAGACCGTCTCCGTCGACGTCGCGGCCGGCGTGGCCCGCCACCTCGCGCCCGTCGTCGACGCGGGCGTGCCCGTCGACGACGACTCCGACCTCCCCCGCGCGATCTCCTATCTCAAGCTCGGCGGCATGGCGATGGCCGAGGACCCCGACCACATCATCGAGCGGTGGAAGGAGAACAACTCCCTCACCCCGCGCGACGGCTCCGAGCCCCAGCGCCGCAAGCACGACGCGAACCTCCGCGGACTCATCGGCCACAACGGCCAGGACGCCTTCCACCTCGACCTGCGCACCAACGGTCCCCACGCCCTCGTCGGCGGCACCACCGGCGCCGGCAAGTCCGAGTTCCTGCAGGCCTGGGTGATGGGCATGGCCACCGCGCACAGCCCCGACCGGGTCACCTTCCTGTTCGTGGACTACAAGGGCGGCGCCGCCTTCGCCGACGCCGTCGACCTGCCGCACACCGTGGGCCTGGTCACCGACCTCTCCCAGCACCTGGTGCGACGCGCGCTCACCTCGCTGCGGGCGGAGCTGCACCATCGCGAGCACCTGCTGAACCGGAAGAAGGCCAAGGACCTCGTCTCCCTCGAGCGGACCGGTGACCCCGAGACCCCGCCCAGCCTGATCATCATCGTCGACGAGTTCGCGGCGCTGGCGAAGGAGATCCCCGAGTTCGTCGACGGCGTCGTGGACGTCGCCGCACGAGGCCGCTCCCTGGGCCTGCACCTGATCCTCGCGACGCAGCGGCCCGCCGGCGTCATCAAGGACAACCTGCGCGCCAACACGAACCTCCGCATCGCGCTGCGCATGGCCGACGAGGCCGACTCCAAGGACATCCTCGGCGACAAGATGGCCGCCCACTTCGACCCCGGCATCCCCGGCCGCGCCGCTGCGAAGACCGGCCCCGGCCGCATCGCGACCTTCCAGACCGGCTACGCGGGAGGGTGGACCACCCACGAGCCCGAGAGAGCACGCATCGACATCGTCGAGAAGGACTTCGGCACCGGCGAGCAGTGGGACATCCCCTCCCCGCCGACCAAGGAGGTCAAGGACCCCGGCCCCAACGACATCTCCCGCGTCGTCGCGACGGTGAAGGCCGCCGCCGAGCGCGCCGGCGTGCCCGCGCCCCGCAAGCCGTGGCTGTCCGAGCTGGCCGACGCCTACGACCTCTCGCGCCTGCCCACGCGCCGCACCGACGAGGAGCTGCTGCTGGGGGTCATGGACGTGCCCGAGGAGCAGTCCCAGCCGACCGTCTCCTACTATCCCGATCGCGACGGCAACATGGCGATCTACGGCACCGGTGGCTCCGGCAAGTCGACCACGCTGCGCACCATCGCGATCTCCGCCGCCTCGACGGTGCGCGGCGGCCCCGTCCACGTGTACGGGCTCGACTTCGGCGCCTCGGGACTGACCATGCTCGAGGACCTCCCGCACGTCGGCTCGATCATCGCGGGCGACGACGAGGAGCGCGTGATCCGCCTGCTGCGCACCCTGCGGGAGCTGATCGACGACCGCGCCCGCGAGTTCGCGAAGCATCGCGCCGGGTCCGTGGCCGAGTACCGGGAGCTGACCGGGAAGTCCGACACGCCCCGCGTGCTGCTGCTGGTCGACGGCATGGCCGCCTTCCGCGAGGCCTACGACTACTCGAACCTCTCGAAGTGGTTCACCACCTTCGTGCAGATCGCGACCGACGGCCGCCAGGTGGGCGTGCACGTCATCGTCACCGGCGACCGTCCCAACGCGATCCCCACCTCGCTCGGCTCCTCGATCCAGCGCCGCCTCATCCACCGCATGGCCAGTGCCGACGACTACTCGGCCTTCGGCGAGCCCAAGGACGTCCTGGACGGCACCTCGCCCCCGGGACGCTCCATCCTCGACGGCCACGAGATGCAGATCGCGGTGCACGGCGGCGACTCGAACGTCGCGATCCAGTCCCGCGAGGTCGCCAAGCTCGCCCAGGCGATGCGGCGCGCCGGAGTGCCCGAGGCGCCCACCATCGAGCGCCTGCCCGAGCGGGTCGAGCTCTCGACGCTCCGCCCCGTCGTCGGCGGCCGGCCCGTCCTCGGCCTGGCCGACGAGACCCTCGCCGAGATCACCTACGAGCCGCGCGGCGCCTTTATGGTCACCGGCCCCATGGGATCGGGTCGCACCACCGCGATGCTCACCATCGCCACCGGCCTCAAGGCGATGGAGAACCCCATGCGCCTGGTCCGCTTCTCCTCGCGCCGCACCCCGCTGACCGGGCTGCCCGTCTGGGACGTGGAGGCCTCCGATCCGGACACCGTGCGCGAGCTCGCCGGCCAGCTCCGCCAGACGATCGAGTCCGGCTCGGTGGGGAGGGGCGCCTGGCCCTGTTCATCGACGGGGTCGCCGACTTCACCGGCACCGGCGTGGAGAACGACCTCGACAAGCTCATCCGCGCCAGCACCCGTGAGGGCCAGTTCGTGGTGGGCGAGAACGAGTCCGCCTCGTGGTCCCAGGCCTACGTCCTCGCCCAGCCGTTCAAGGCCGGACGGCGCGGGCTGCTGCTCCAGCCCAGCGACATGGACGGCGACTCGCTGCTCGGCACCGGACTGGGGAGGATCCGTCGGGCCGACTTCCCGGCCGGCCGCGGCTTCCTCGTCTACAGCGGTCGGGCGATGAAGCTGCAGGTCGCGCAGATCACGTCGGGCTGAGGGCCGCTCTCGGGGGCCGACGGGGAGGGGCGTCGAGCCCGTCCCGGAGGCCCTCGCGACGCGTCCGGAGGGGTGCTCCGTCCCCATGGGGACTCCTCCCCATGGTCGCCTCCGGCGGATCGCCCTACAGTGAGGGCTGTCGAGCACGCAGGAGGCCCGGTGCACCGCAGGGGGCGCACGAGCCGGTGAACAGGAAGGGGAACCCGCATCGTGAACGCCACGAAGGGTATGAACGTCGACGAGGTCAAGCGGATGTCCGGCCAGCTGCGCGATGCGGCCGAGGAGATCACGCGGATCGAGCAGGAGCTCACCCGGGGCCTGGAGGACGTGGACTGGACCGGCCCCGACGCGGATCGCTTCCGCGGCCAGTGGTCCGGGGAGATGGTCCCCGCGCTGCAGCAGATCATGAACGCGGTCAACGAGCTCGGCGACACCGCCGACCGCAACGCCGCCGAGCAGGAGGCCACCTCCAGCTGAGGCGGTGCAGGACCGCGCCGTCACGGATGGCGACAGGGGTGGGGAGAGGCCCGGGCGGAGCACCGCTCGGGCCTCTCGCCTGCCTGGTATCTTTGTCGCCGACCGTGCCAGGGGGACGAATGGAGCACAGCACCGTGAAGAGCATCGAGTATCCGAGCGCCGACTTCCCTGCGCCCCCTCGGGTCCGGGTCGAGGTGCCGGAGGACTGGGAGCCGCTCACGGTCCCGGGAGTGCAGCTCGCCGTCGCCCAGCCCCGCGTCGACGGGCGCTTCCGCGCGAACGTGGTCGTGACCGTGCAGCGCTTCGGACCGGAGTTCACCCTCGAGGCGGCGCGCGCCGGCCTCGAGCAGCGCAAGTCCTCCCTGCCCGAGCTCGAGGAGCTCGGCACCGGGGAGATCGAGATCGAGGGCACGACCTGGATCGCGAGCGAGTACGGCTACACCCAGCCCGGCCGCCCGACCGTGGTGCAGGCCGCGCGCTACGCCGTGATCGACCGCGGGGGCGTGGCCGCCGATGTGCTCGAGATCGTGGGCAGCTGCGGGGCGGAGAGCGCCGACGAGGAGATCGAGACCGTCCGCGCCATCCAGGACTCCCTGCAGCTGACCCTGGACTGACACCGACACCGCATCGTCCCCGGAGGGCGCCGGCCACCGTGGCCGGCGCCCTCCGGCCGTGCGGGGCGAGGTCGTCCGGCCGACCCTGTCGAGGTCCTCGCGAGGCGACGGCGAGGCGACGGTCCGGCGAGGTGCCACGAGGCGTCGCGTGGGGAGCGGTGCACGGGGACCTCTGCCTGGGGAGTTGTCCCCATCGCCAGGGTGTGGTGGGTGGTTCTAGGGTGGTGGCATCACCTGGGGGACAGGGATCGAGGACGTGGCCTTGGGGGTCGCGGAGGTCCGGTTCGGTGGGTGGGGATCTGATTCTTTCGACGATGTGGAGGACACCATGAAGAAGGGTATGAACCCTGAGGCTGTGGAGCAGATGGGCACCACGGCGGAGACGTCCGGCGAGGATGTCAACACCATCTACACGACGGTGCAGGGTCGTGTGACGGATTTCGACTGGACCGGTGAGGACCGTGACAAGTACGTGTCGGAGTTCGAGGGGACTCTGGGTGGTCTGGTCCAGGATGTCGTGACGCAGCTGGGCGAGTTCGCTGAGCGTGCGAAGAAGAACGCTCAGCAGCAGCGTGAGGCTTCTTCCTGATCTGCTGGGTTCTCTCGGCTTCTAGGTTTTTCTTTCTTCAGCAGTGATCTGCTCCGGGATCGGGGCGAAAGGGGTTTGTGATGGCTTTCAAGGGTATGAATCCGGAGGAGGGGCGCGAGGTCGCTCAGGAGGTCCTCAAGGCGGGCGAGCAGGTCGTCGAGAAGGTCGACGAGGTGACGCGCCTGGTGACGTCGGTGGAGTGGGTCGGTCCGGACTACGACGCGTATGTCGAGGCGTGGAACTCGTTCGTGAACGGTCCGGTGAACAGCCTGGTCGAGGCGTTCACGGCCAAGGGCGATGAGCTGACGAACCACGCCGAGGAGCAGGACACCACCTCGAACCAGCAGTGAGCTGACCGGTTCTTCGTCGCGCAGGCCCCGTCCCCCCGTCGTGGTGGGGGCGGGGCCTTCGTCATGCCCGGGCACGCGACAGCCGCGCCCGGGCTCCCTGCGCCACGCAAGGGGAGCCGCCGGCGCTGTCCACAGTCCGATGCGACCGTTGTTCGTCGCTGACCTGCGAGGACGGGCTGCCGGGCGGATGGGGAGGGGGATGGGGAGTTGTCCCCATCGCCAGGGTGTGGTGGGTGGTTCTAGGGTGGTGGCATCACCTGGGGGACAGGGATCGAGGACGTGGCCTTGGGGGTCGCGGAGGTCCGGTTCGGTGGGTGGGGATCTGATTCTTTCGACGATGTGGAGGACACCATGAAGAAGGGTATGAACCCTGAGGCTGTGGAGCAGATGGGCACCACGGCGGAGACGTCCGGCGAGGATGTCAACACCATCTACACGACGGTGCAGGGTCGTGTGACGGATTTCGACTGGACCGGTGAGGACCGTGACAAGTACGTGTCGGAGTTCGAGGGGACTCTGGGTGGTCTGGTCCAGGATGTCGTGACGCAGCTGGGCGAGTTCGCTGAGCGTGCGAAGAAGAACGCTCAGCAGCAGCGTGAGGCTTCTTCCTGATCTGCTGGGTTCTCTCGGCTTCTAGGTTTTTCTTTCTTCAGCAGTGATCTGCTCCGGGATCGGGGCGAAAGGGGTTTGTGATGGCTTTCAAGGGTATGAATCCGGAGGAGGGGCGCGAGGTCGCTCAGGAGGTCCTCAAGGCGGGCGAGCAGGTCGTCGAGAAGGTCGACGAGGTGACGCGCCTGGTGACGTCGGTGGAGTGGGTCGGTCCGGACTACGACGCGTATGTCGAGGCGTGGAACTCGTTCGTGAACGGTCCGGTGAACAGCCTGGTCGAGGCGTTCACGGCCAAGGGCGATGAGCTGACGAACCACGCCGAGGAGCAGGACACCACCTCGAACCAGCAGTGAGCTGACCGGTTCTTCGTCGCGCAGGCCCCGTCCCCCCGTCGTGGTGGGGGCGGGGCCTTCGTCATGCCCGGGGCCCAGCGCCGCTCCGGGCCCTGCTACTCGGTCCCACCCGCACCGGGTGCCCGGAGGCGAGGAGGCACTCGACGAGCACGCGGACGATCCCGTGGTCCACGGCCTCCGCCTCGCCCGGCGCGCCGTGCGAGCCGAGGCCGAGGATCACTCCGTCCACTCCCTCGAGGGCGCGCGCCATGTCCACGGGCATCCTCGCCTCGCCGGCGACGAGCTCCGTCTCCGCGGGGAGCAGCCGGGCGGCCCGCTCCGTGCTGCGCACGAGGGTCCGCGGGTGCAGTCCTGCCTCGACCGCGCACCTCACCACGTGGCGGCCGACCCCTGCGGTCGCCCCGATCACCAGGATCGTGCCGCTGGTCATCGCTCCCTTCCCTCGACGGATCCGCGCCGCGCAGCATCCGCGCGCGGAGATCCGAATATCTCCAGCGCGGCGCGGGTGAGGGAGGAACCGCCAGTGCCTGGACGCGCGGCACCCCCGTCCCGGCGGTGCGGGAGCGGGGGTGCGACGAGGCGGGGCTCAGCGACGGCTGGGCGCCCGGAGGTCAGCGGTAGTTGATGAACTGCAGCGCGACCTCGAGGTCCTTGCCCTTGAGCAGGGTGATGACGGACTGGAGGTCGTCACGGCTCTTGGAGAAGACGCGCAGCTCGTCGCCCTGGATCTGTGCCTTGACGCCCTTTGGGCCCTCGTCCCGGATGATCTTGGCGATCTTCTTCGCGTCCTCGGTGGAGATGCCCTCCTTGAGCGAGGCCGCCAGGCGCACCTCCTTGCCGGACTGCTTGGGCTCGCCCACGTCGAGCGCCTTGAGCGAGATGCCGCGGCGGATCAGCTTGGACTGCAGCACGTCCAGCACCGCGAGCACGCGCTCCTCGGCGTTGGCGGTCATCACGATCTCGTCGCCGCCGAGGGTGATCGAGGCGCCGGTGTTCCGGAAGTCGTAGCGCTGGCCGACCTCCTTCACGGCCTGGTTCACGGCGTTGTCGACCTCCTGGCGGTCGAGCTTGCTGACGATGTCGAACGATGAATCGGCCATCGGGTCCTCCTCCGGGCGGCCCGCGCGGGCCGCCACCACGTCGAACGGGCGGGTCTGTCCAGTGATCGTCCCATGCCGGGTCCGGGAGTGCTCCCCGGTCTCCGAGGGACCGCCGCAGAGGGGCTGCGACCAGCGGCGGGACCGCTGTGACGCCTCTCATGCTCCGAGGACCCCTTCTGGGTTCGCGCCGCGGCCGGGACCCCGCTATGCTGTTTCGAGTCCGCTTCCGGCGGCCGCAGGACGAGAGTCCGGCGGGTGGCGGGAGAGGGTCGCGGCAGATTACCCGAGCGGCCAAAGGGAGCTGACTGTAAATCAGCTGGCATTGCCTACGGGGGTTCGAATCCCTCATCTGCCACGCGGAGGATCCCTGTGATCCGAAGCACGGGGGCCGCCCCTCGAATTGCCTACGGGCAACGAGGCGGGTAAGGTTCACCGGGTTGCCCTGATAGCTCAGTCGGCAGAGCGTCTCCATGGTAAGGAGAAGGTCAAGGGTTCGATTCCCTTTCAGGGCTCTGATGGATGCGGCGGCCCGGTCTCATTCGAGATCGGGCCGTTTCATCGGTCACGCCGGGGTAGCTCAGACGGTTAGAGCGCACGACTCATAATCGTGAGGTCGCGGGTTCGATCCCCGCCCTCGGTACCACACCGGTCCCCACCGGAGTGCAGATTCCACATCCCCCGAGCACGGGGACCCACGAGGCGCACCGCCGGGTGCGTCACCCGGACGAAAGAGGCGAACCGTGGCGAGCAAGAGCTCTGACGTGCGTCCCAAGATCACCATGGCGTGTGTCGAATGCAAGGCGCGCAACTACATCACCAAGAAGAACCGTCGCAACACCCCGGATCGACTGGAGCTCTCGAAGTTCTGCCCGACCTGCGGCAAGCAGACGGCGCACCGCGAGACCCGCTGAGCGGTCCCGCCGCAGCATCCACGAAGGCCACCCGGCAGCGCCGGGTGGCCTTCGTCATGTCCGGCCCCCGTGCCTCGCGCGGGCCGGACCGCAGGGGAGCGGGGGCGGTGAGATGATCGGGGAGACCGCATCCGTCGGCCCCGCGCCGACCCGACCTCGGGAGACACAGTGACCACCAGCCCCGATCCCGCCTTCGCCGGCCGCACCTACCCGGCGGGCCCCGTGCACACCGTCTCGGCCGCGAAGATCGTCGAGTTCGCCCGCGCCACCGGCGCCCCCTCGCCGCTGCACACCGATCCCGAGGCCGCCCGCGCCGCCGGGCACGCCGACGTCGTGGCGCCGCCCACGTTCCTCGTCTCCCTCGCCCAGGCCACCGAGGCGCAGTACGTCGAGGACCCCGCCGCCGGCATCGACTTCTCCCGCGTGGTCCACGGCGAGGAGTCCTTCACCCTGCACCGTCCCGTCGTCGCCGGCGACCGCCTCGTGCCGACCCTCACCGTCGAGTCGGTCCGCGCCGCCGGAGGGCACGCCATGGTCACCACCCGTGTCGACCTTGCCGACGAGGACGGCGCCGAGGTCGCCGCCGTGCGCAGCATGCTCGTCGTGCGCGGGGACTGAGCTCGCCGCCTCCCCCCGCGGCGCCCCGACGCCCTCGCCCCTCGCGGCCCTGCCGCAGACGCCACACCAGGAGCACCGATGACCACCAGCCCCACCCCCGACGCCCGCCCGCTCGACCTCGCCGCGCTGTCCGTCGGCGACGAGCTCTCCCGCACCGCCCACACGCTCGACCGCGACGCGCTGGTCCGCTACGCCGGTGCCTCCGGCGACTTCAACCCGATCCACTACAACGACGCCGTCGCCGAGCAGGCCGGGCTGCCCGGCGTCATCGCCCACGGCATGCTCACCATGGGCACGGCCATCACCGGCCTGCTCGAGGCCGTCGGCGACCCGACCCTGATCACCGCCTACTCCACCCGATTCACCGGCATGGTGCCCGTGCCCGCCACCGGCGAGGTGGCGCTCGAAGTCGTCGCGACCATCGGCGCGATCGACGAGTCCGCGGGCACCGCTCGCGTCGACCTCGCCGCCGTCGTCGACGGGGAGAAGGTGCTGGGGCGCGCCCGCGCGACCCTCGCGCTGCCGCGCCGCACGCAGGACGCCGAGGCCGGGGCCGACACGGCAGGAGCGGCATGAGGCTCGCCGACCTGACCACCCTCCGCATCGGTGGGGAGATCCGGAACCTCGTCGAGGCCCGCACGGCCGACGAGGTGATCGCCGCGGTCTCCGCCGCGGACGAGGCGGGGGAGCCGCTGCTCGTCCTCGGCGGCGGCTCGAACCTCGTCGCCTCCGACGAGCCCTTCGAGGGCACCGTGGTGCTGCTGCGCGACCCCGAGGACCCGCCCCTGCTGGATGCGACCTGCGAGGTCGGCGCTTCCGGCGAGCCCGACGGCATCCCCGTGGACCCGGCCGAGCTCACCCCGCTGGACCCCACCTGCGGAGGGGCGATCGCCGAGTACTTCGCGGGCGTGAACTGGGACCGGGCCGTGCGCTATGCGATCGCCCGCGAGATGGTCGGCATCGAGGCGCTCTCCGGCATCCCCGGCACCGTCGGCGCGACTCCGATCCAGAACGTCGGCGCCTACGGCCAGGAGGTCGCCTCGACGATCTCCCGCGTGCGCACCTGGGACCGCGAGAAGGGGGCGGTGCGCACCTTCTTCGCCGCCGACTGCGGCTTCGCCTATCGCGACAGCGTCTTAAAGCGCACCCGGTACAGCGGACCCGTCCCGTCGGCGACCGGCCGCTACGTGGTGCTCTCGGTGACCTTCCAGCACACGCTCGGCTCCCTCTCCGCCCCGATCCGCTACGCGCAGCTCGCCGCGGAGCTCGGCGTCGAGGTGGGGGACCGGGTGCCGATGAGCCGGGTGCGCGAGGCGGTGCTGCGCGTGCGCGGCAGCAAGGGCATGGTCCTGGACGCCGCCGATCACGACACCTGGAGCGCCGGCTCCTTCTTCACCAACCCGATCCTCTCCGCGGAGGACGCCGCGGCCCTGCCCGAGCAGGCGCCGCGCTACGACGCGGGCGAGGGCAGGGTGAAGACCAGCGCCGCCTGGCTCATCAGCCACTCCGGGATCGAGCGCGGCCATGCGGTGGGGGAGCGGGCCTCGGTCTCCACCAAGCACTCCCTCGCGCTGACCAACCGCGGCGGCGCCTCCAGCGAGGACCTCGTCGCCCTCGCCCACGACGTCCAGCAGCGGGTCGAGGAGCGCTACGGGATCCGTCTGGAGCCGGAACCTGTGCGCCTCGGCCTGGACCTCTGAGCGGGGAGGAGACCGCTCGGCGTCCGTTCCGCACGGGACGGGCGCCGATCCCTGGATGGAGGCGGCCCCGCCGCAGCTCCCGACCTAGGATGGGCGCGACGGCTGCTCGCCGCCCCCTCAGACCCCCACAGGAGGCCACGTGAACGTCCTCGACAAGTCTGTCGCCGACATCGATCCCGAGATCGCCCAGGTGCTCGACCGCGAGCTGGCCCGACAGCAGGGCACGCTCGAGATGATCGCGTCGGAGAACTTCGTCCCCCGCTCGGTCCTGCAGGTGCAGGGCTCGGTCCTGACCAACAAGTACGCCGAGGGCTACCCCGGCAAGCGCTACTACGGAGGCTGCGAGGAGGTCGACGTCGCGGAGCAGATCGCGATCGACCGCGCGAAGGCCCTGTTCGGCGCCGAGCACGCGAACGTCCAGCCGCACTCGGGCGCGACCGCGAACGCCGCGGTGATGCACGCCCTCGCCCGCCCGGGCGACAAGCTCATGGGCCTCTCGCTCGCCCACGGCGGCCACCTCACCCACGGCATGAAGATCAACTTCTCCGGCCGTCTCTACGACATCGTCGCGTACGAGACCGAGCCGGGCACGGGCCTGATCGACATGGACAAGGTGCGCGAGCTCGCGATCGCCGAGCAGCCCAAGGTCATCGTCGCCGGCTGGTCCGCCTACACCCGCCAGCTCGACTTCCCCCGCTTCCGCGAGATCGCCGACGAGGTCGGGGCCGCGCTGTGGGTCGACATGGCGCACTTCGCGGGCCTCGTCGCGGCGGGCCTGCACCCCAGCCCCGTGCCCTACGCGGATGTCGTCTCCACCACCATCCACAAGACCATCGGCGGCCCTCGCTCCGGCATGATCCTGTGCAAGGAGAAGTGGGCGAAGAAGATCGACTCGGCAGTGTTCCCCGGCCAGCAGGGCGGCCCGCTCATGCACGTCGTCGCCGCGAAGGCCGTGGCACTGAAGATCGCCGCCTCGGAGGACTTCAAGGACCGCCAGGCCCGCACCCTCGAGGGTGCGCAGATCCTCGCCGACCGCCTCCAGCAGGAGGACACCAAGGCGGCGGGCGTCAAGGTCATCTCCGGCGGCACCGACGTGCACCTGGTGCTCGTGGACCTCGTCGACTCCGAGCTGGACGGCCAGCAGGCGGAGGACCGCCTGCACGAGGCCGGCATCACCGTGAACCGCAACGCGGTCCCCAACGACCCGCGCCCGCCGCGGGTCACCTCGGGCCTGCGCATCGGCACCCCGGCGCTCGCCACCCGCGGCTTCGGCGCGGCGGAGTTCACCGAGGTCGCCGACGTGATCGCGCTGGCGCTGACCGGCGGGGCCGACGTCGAGTCGCTCAGGGCCCGCACCGCGAAGCTCGCCGAGTCCAAGCCGCTCTACCCCGCGCTGCAGCAGTACTGATCTGCGCGGGCGGGGTCCGGAGGCCGCGGTGCCCGCACCCCGCCCGTCCCGCATCAGCCCGCCGGTGCCCGGGGCGGGACCGCCCCCGACCGGGGCACCGGTTCCCTCGGGCGGGCCTCCCGGGCCCACCCCACCGACCACCTCACCGAGACCCCTCATCGAAGGAGAGCGCCATGACCGCCCAGATCCTCGACGGCAAGGCCACCGCGAAGGCGATCAAGCAGGAGCTCGCCGAGCGCGTGACCCGTCTGGTCGATGCCGGTCACCCGCGTCCCGGTCTCGCGACCGTGCTGGTCGGCGATGATCCGGGCAGCGCCGCCTATGTGCGCGGCAAGCACCGCGACAGCGAGCAGATCGGCCTGAACTCGATCCAGAAGCACCTCCCGGCCGACGCCACCCAGGAGGAGGTCGAGGCGGTCGTCGACGAGCTCAACGCCGACCCCGCCTGCACCGGCTACATCGTCCAGCTGCCGCTGCCGAAGCACATCGACACCGACGCGATCCTCGAGCGGATCGACCCCGCCAAGGACGCCGACGGCCTCCACCCCACGAACCTCGGACGCCTGGTCCTCAACGCCTACTCGCCGATCCGCACCCCGCTGCCCTGCACGCCCCGGGCCGTGATCGAGCTGCTCATGCGGCACGACCTCGACCTCAAGGGCAAGGACGTGGTCGTGATCGGCCGCGGCGTCACCGTCGGCCGCTCGATCGGCGCGCTGATGACCCGCCGCGCCATCAATGCGACCGTCACCCTCACCCACACCGGCACGACGGACCTCCCCGCGCACCTGCGCCGCGCCGACGTGATCGTCGCCGCCGCGGGCGTCGCCCACCTGGTCCGGCCCGAGGACGTCAAGCCCGGCGCGATCGTGCTCGACGTCGGCGTCTCCCGCCAGGAGGACCCCGAGGGCGGGAAGGCGAAGCTCGTGGGCGACGTGGACCCGGCCGTCGCCGAGGTCGCCTCGTGGATCAGCCCCAACCCCGGCGGTGTCGGCCCCATGACCCGCGCGCTGCTGGTCAACAACGTCGTCGAGGCGGCCGAGCACGCCGCCGGCATCGAGGCCTGAGACCCCGGCGAGGCGGGCAGAGCCGCCCGCCCAGTCGTCCCCGCGTCGCGGCCGTCCGGCCCCGCTGACATACTGGTCGGCATGACTTTCACCCTCGCCACCGTCAACGTCAACGGCCTGCGGGCCGCGGCCCGCAAGGGGATGGCCGACTGGCTCGCGACCACCGCGGCCGACGTCATCACCCTGCAGGAGGTGCGGGCGCCGGAGGAGCTGCTCGCCGATCTGGTGGGGGAGGACTGGACCATCGTCGGCGAGGCCTCCGAGCTCAAGGGCCGCAACGGCGTCGCGATCGCCGCCCGCACCTCGCTGGCGAGCATCGACCTCGAGGGCGTCCGCCGCGGCCTGCCGGGCCTGACCGAGCCCACCCACACCGGCCGCTGGCTCGAGGCCGACCTCGAGGACCCGCTCGGCGACGGCACCGGCCTCACCGTCATCTCCTGCTACATGCACTCCGGCAACACCGAGAAGCCGCAGACCATGACCGACAAGTACGCCTTCCTCGACGTGGCGATGGAGCGCCTGGACGCGCTGCGCGCCGACGGCCGTCACGTGGTCCTCACCGGAGACCTCAACATCGCCCATGCCAACAACGACATCAAGAACTGGAAGGGCAACCTGAAGTCCGCCGGCTTCCTGCCCGAGGAGCGCGCCTATCTCGACCGCCTGCTGGTCGAGGGCGACTGGGTGGACGTCCAGCGCCGCCTCGCCGGCGACGTGCCCGGCCCCTACACCTGGTGGTCCCAGCGCGGCAAGGCCTTCGACAACGACTCCGGCTGGCGCATCGACTACCAGCTGACCACCCCGGCGCTCGGCGAGAAGGCGACCGCCGCGCAGGTGGATCGCGCCCCCAGCTACGACACCCGCTGGTCCGACCACGCACCGCTGGTGGTCACCTACTCCTGAGCCCGCACCGGGCGCCGTCGGCGCGGCCTCCCTCTCCCGGCCGACGGCACCCGGGCCGCCCCGCGCTCGAGACCGCGCGCAGGCGCGGACGGCACCGCGGGCCGCGGGCCGAACCTGTCGCCGATCGCCCTTCTGCTCGTCCGGGCACGGTCCTACGCTGTGCCCATGGACACCCGCACCCTGTCCCTGCCCGACGCCGAGATCGTCCACGACGTGCACGGCCCGCTGCCCCCGGCCGACGGCGGCGAGGTGCTGCTGGTCATCGGCCAGCCCATGACCGCCGACGGCTTCGCCGACCTGATCGCCGAGCTCCCGGACCGCACCGTCGTCGCCTACGACCCGCGCGGACTCGGCCGGAGCACCCGCAGCGACGGCAGCGCCCTGAACGACCCGTCCCTGCAGGCGGAGGACCTCCACGCCCTGATCACGGATCTCGGCGCACCGGTGCAGATGTTCGCCAGCAGCGGCGGCGCCGTCGCCGCGCTCGCCCTGCTCGCGGCGCATCCCGAGGACGTCAGCCAGGTCGTCGCCCACGAGCCGCCCATCATGGGCGTCCTGCCCGATGCGGAGCTCGCCGAGCGCGCGAACGATGCCGTCGGCCGTGCCTATCAGGAGCGCGGCTGGGGCGCGGGGCTCGCCGCCTTCCTCGCCATGAGCATGTGGCAGGGCGAGTTCACCGAGGAGTTCTTCGCCCAGCCCCTGCCCGATCCCGCCCGGTTCGGCCTGCCCGACCAGGACGACGGCACACGGGAGGACCCGCTGCTGTCCGGGACGAGCGCGCCCGTGACCTCCTACCAGCCCGATCTCGAGGCGCTGCGCTCCGCGGGGGACCGTCTGGTCCTCGCCACGGGGGAGCAGACGGGGGAGGCGATCACCGCCCGCACCACGCGCGCCCTCGCCGAGGCGCTCGGCACCGAGCCGCTCGTCTTCCCAGGTGACCACGGCGGCTTCGCCGTCGGCGACCCGTCCCATCCGGGCGACCCCGCCGCCTTCGCCGCCAGGCTGCGCGAGGTGCTCGCCGCCCGCGGCTGACCGCCCCGATGACGACAGGGGCTCCTCCGCCGCGGCGGAGGAGCCCCTGTCGTCGTGCTGAGCGCGGGATCAGACGCGGCCGCGGATCACGGCCTGCTTCACCTCGGCGATCGCCTTGGTCACCTGGATGCCGCGCGGGCACGCCTCGGTGCAGTTGAAGGTGGTGCGGCAGCGCCACACGCCCTCCTTGGAGTTCAGGATCTCCAGGCGCTGCTCGCCCGCGTCGTCGCGCGAGTCGAAGATGAAGCGGTGGGCGTTCACGATCGCGGCCGGGCCGAAGTACTGCCCGTCGGTCCAGAACACGGGGCAGGACGAGGTGCACGCGGCGCAGAGGATGCACTTGGTGGTGTCGTCGAAGCGCTCGCGCTGCTCCGCGGACTGCAGCCGCTCGCGGCTGGGCTCCTGACCGCCCGCGACCAGGAACGGCATGACCTCCTTGTAGGAGTCGAAGAACGGCTCCATGTCCACGATGAGGTCCTTCTCCACCGGCAGGCCCTTGATCGGCTCGACCGTGATCGGCTTCGAGATGTCGAGGTCCTTCAGGAGCGTCTTGCAGGCCAGACGGTTGCGGCCGTTGATCCGCATCGCGTCCGAGCCGCAGACGCCGTGGGCGCACGAGCGGCGGAAGGTCAGCGAGCCGTCCACGTGCCACTTGATCTCGTGCAGGGCGTCGAGCACACGGTCGGTGCCGTGCATCGTGACGGTGAAGTCCTCCCAGTGGACGCCCTTGTCGTCCTCGGGGGTGAAGCGTGCGATGCGCAGCGTCACCTCGAACGAGGGGACCGCACCGGCATCGGGCTCGGCCTGGGGCTTCTCGGCGACGGCAGTCATCAGAACGTGCGCTCCTTCGGCTCGTAGCGGGTGATCACGACGGGCTTGGTGCCCAGACGGATCGGGGTGCCCTCGACGCCCTCCTCACCCGGCAGGGTGCGGTAGGCCATGGTGTGCTCGAGGTAGTTGACGTCGTCGCGCTTCTCGAAGTCCTCGCGGAAGTGGCCGCCGCGGGACTCCTTGCGGTTCAGCGCGCCGAGCGCCACGATCTCGGCCAGGTCGAGCAGGAAGCCGAGCTCCACGGCCTCCATCAGGTCCAGGTTGTAGCGGCGGCCCTTGTCCTGGATCGCGACCGTCTCGTAGCGCTTCTTGAGGTCCTTGATGCCGGCCAGCGCCGTGCGGCAGGTCTCCTCGGTGCGGAACACCTGGACGTTGGCGTCCATCAGCTCCTGCAGATCGGTGCGGATGTTCGCGATGCGGTCCTCGGTCGCGGGCCGGTCGCGCAGGCGCTCGAGCAGCTCGACGGTCGGGGTCTCCACGCCCTCGGGCAGCTCGGGCAGGTCGACCTCCGCGGCGTGCTCCGCGGCGGCGATGCCGGCGCGGCGCCCGAAGACGTTGATGTCCAGCAGCGAGTTGGTGCCCAGGCGGTTGCCGCCGTGCACGGACACGCACGCGGTCTCGCCGGCGGCGTACAGGCCGGGGATCACGTCGGTCGCGTTGGCGAGGACCTCGCCGCGGATGTTCGTGGGGATGCCGCCCATGCCGTAGTGCGCGGTCGGGAAGACCGGCACCGGCTCGGTGTACGGCTCCACGCCCAGGTAGGTGCGCGCGAACTCGGTGATGTCCGGGAGCTTCGCGTCGATGTGCGCGGGCTCGAGGTGGGTGAGGTCGAGGTAGACGTAATCCTTGTTCGGGCCGGCGCCGCGGCCTTCGCGCACCTCGTTGGCCATCGCGCGGGCGACCACGTCACGGGGGGCGAGGTCCTTCAGCGTCGGGGCGTAGCGCTCCATGAAGCGCTCCATCTCGCTGTTGCGCAGGATGCCGCCCTCGCCGCGCGCCGCCTCCGACAGCAGGATGCCGAGGCCCGCCAGGCCCGTCGGGTGGAACTGGAAGAACTCCATGTCCTCCAGCGGGATGCCGCGGCGGAACGCCATCGCGGGGCCGTCACCGGTGAGGGTGTGGGCGTTCGAGGTGGTCTTGAAGATCTTGCCGAAGCCGCCGGAGGCGAACACGACCGACTTCGCGCGGAAGACGTGGATCTCGCCGGTGGCGAGCTCATAGGTGACCACGCCGGAGGCGCGCACGCCGCCGCCCTCGCGGGGATCGCCGGTCATCAGCACATCGAGCACGTAGTACTCGTTGAAGAACTCCACCTGCTGCTTCACGCAGTTCTGGTAGAGGGTCTGGAGGATCATGTGGCCGGTGCGGTCCGCGGCGTAGCAGGCGCGGCGCACGGGCGCCTCGCCGTGCTCACGGGTGTGCCCGCCGAAGCGGCGCTGGTCGATGCGCCCCTCCGGGGTGCGGTTGAAGGGCAGGCCCATCTTCTCCAGGTCGAGCACCGCGTCGATGGCCTCCTTGGCCATGACCTCGGCGGCGTCCTGGTCCACCAGGTAGTCGCCGCCCTTGACGGTGTCGTAGGTGTGCCACTCCCAGTTGTCCTCCTCGACGTTGGCGAGAGCCGCGCACATGCCGCCCTGCGCCGCGCCGGTGTGGGAGCGCGTGGGATAGAGCTTGGTGACGACCGCGGTGCGGGCGCGCTTGGAGGACTCCAGCGCCGCGCGCATCCCGGCGCCGCCGGCGCCGACGATCACCACGTCGTAGTTATGGGTCTGCATGTCGGGTGACAGCTCCGTTCCGGGAAGACCGTGAAGTGCGTGAGGAAGGGGAAGGGCGGCCGGGAGTCCGGCCGCCCCGGGGGCGTCAGCCCTCGCAGAAGGAGGGCAGCAGGCTCGGCTCGGCGCCGACGGGGCAGGGATCGAAGGTGAAGATCACCAGCGTGCCCAGCACGATCGTGACGACGACCGCGAAGTACAGCAGGGCCTTGAGGACCATGCGGGTGCGGTCGCCGCGGGCGTAGTCGTTGATGATCGTGCGCACGCCGTTGCCGCCGTGGATGAGGCCCAGCCACAGCATCAGCAGGTCCCAGACCTGCCAGAAGGGGGAGGACCACTTGCCGCCGACGAAGGCGAAGTCGATGCCCTTGACGCCGTCGCCGAGCCACAGGTTCACGAAGAGGTGGCCGAAGACGAGGATGACCAGCAGCGCGCCGGAGCCGCGCATGAACATCCACGAGAGCATCTCGGCGTTCAGGCCGCGCTGCCCGGTGCGGCGGTAGCGGGTGGAGGGATCCGGGATCGAGGTGGTGGAGGTCGACATGGGGATCACGCTCCGAACATGTGCATGAGGTGGCGGGGGAGGAAGCCGGCCATCAGGACGGCCCACACGATCACGACGCCCCAGAAGAGCTTGCGCTGGTGCACGGTCCCCTTGGACCAGAAGTCCACGAGGATGATGCGCAGGCCGTTGAGTGCGTGGAAGAGCACGGCGCCGACCAGGCCGACCTCGCCGAGGCCGAAGACGACCGTCTTGTAGTGGCCGATGACCTCGTTGTACGCCTCGGGCGAGACGCGCACGAGCGCGGTGTCCAGGACGTGCACGAGCAGGAACAGGAAGATCGCCATTCCTGAGATGCGGTGGGCGACCCAGGACCACATGCCCTCGCGTCCGCGATAGAGCGTCCCGGATTGGGCGGAAGCCACGGAGTTCCTCCAGAAGCGTCGGTATGTCGCCGGGAGCTCGACGGTGCTCCGCGGCGTGCGGCGCGGGACCTCGGGGACCGAGGTCCCCGCGGCCGTTGCAGCGCTCGGCGCCCTCGGGCGGCCGTTTCGCGACACGGCGACATCATCATCGCCCCCGACAGGGGCAGGTTCAGCGTAGCACCAGGCAGGGGGCAGGCAGGTCCGCCCCGGCCGCGTCGGCGGACGGTCCGAAGGGGCCCGTCGGAGGCCGGATACGCTGGGTTCATGCCCGAAGCACCCTTCGTTCCCGTGGTGCCCGCAGGAGGCTCCGGCACCAGACTGTGGCCGCTCTCACGCCGCGCCCGCCCGAAGTTCCTGCTGGACCTCACCGGGCAGGGCCGCTCCCTGCTCCAGCTCACCGTCGACCGACTCGCGCCCCTCGCGGACCGGCCCCCGATCGTCGTCACCGGCCGCGCCCACGCCGCAGCGGTGCGCGAGCAGCTCGACGGGGACGTGCATGTCCTCGCAGAGCCCTCGGCCCGCAACTCCATGCCTGCGATCGCGCTCGCGGCCGCGCACGTGGAGCGCGAGTCGCCGGACGCCGTGATCGGCTCCTTCGCCGCCGACCACCTCATCGAGGACGGGGCCGCCTTCGCCCGCGCCGTCACCGCCGCGCGGGACGCCGCCGAGCTCGGCCTCCTCGTCACCCTCGGCATCGCCCCCACCTCGCCGTCGACCGGCTTCGGCTACATCGAGTCCGCGGGCGACGGGGGAGCGGACCCCGCGCTCTCCGCGCGCCTGCGCGCCGTCGGCGCGGAGCCCGTCGTGCGCTTCGTCGAGAAGCCCGACCGCGAGAGGGCCGAGGCCTTCGTCGCCGCGGGACTGCGCTGGAACGCCGGCATTTTCGTGGTGCGCGCCTCGGTGCTGCTCGACGAGCTCGCCGTCCAGATCCCCGCCCTCGCCGCCGGCGCACGCGAGATCGCGGCCGCGCACGGCGGCGCCGAGGAGGAGGCGGTGCTCGAGCGCGTCTGGCCCACGATGATCGCGATCGCGATCGACCACGCCCTCGCCGAGCCGCTCGCCGCGCAGGGGAGGGTCGCGGTGGTCCCGGCGGAGTTCGACTGGGACGACGTCGGCGACTTCGCGGCGCTCGCCCGCCAGCTCCGCGAGCGCCAGGGCGAGGTGCGCCGCGGCGAGGACGGCACCGAGGTCCATGTGGTGGGAAGCGCGAGCGTCGATGCGCTCTCCTCCCGCGCCACGGTGTACGGTTCCACGGATCGCCACATCGCCCTGGTCGGGCTCGAGGGCGTCAGCATCGTCGACACCGAGGATGCGCTGCTGGTGCTCGCCGACGAGAAGGCGCAGGCCCTCCAGCAGCTCGTCGGCCGGCTCGACGAGCAGGGGCTGGGCCGGCTGCGTTGACCCGTAACGCCGGACGCGCATCGCCGTGGGAGGCGCACGGCCGGCAGGGCGGTCGATGACAGGACAGGACAGGAGCGAACGCGTGGAGCAGTCGCAGCAGACGCTGGTCGGGACCTCGCAGCAGCGTGCGATGCTCGGACCGGAGGGGCTGATCGCCCGCACCGTCGCCGAGCGCGGCGACGCCCTGCGCGAGGTGCGCCGCCACCTCCACCGCCACCCCGAGCTCTCCCACCAGGAGCACACCACCACCGACTTCATCGCCGAGCAGCTCACCGCGCTCGGGCTCGCGCCGAAGCGCATGGCCGCCACCGGTCTGATCTGCGACATCCCCGGCGCGGACCCGTCTCTGGAGCTGATGGGGCTGCGGGCGGACATGGACGCGCTCGGGATCCCCGAGCTCAGCACCGTCCCCTACCGCTCCGTCGTCGAGGGCGTCTCCCACGCCTGCGGCCACGACGTGCACATGAGCGCCGTGCTCGGCGCGGCGACCGCGCTGGTGCGGGTGGCCGAGGAGGGCGCGCTGCGCCGCGGCGTGCGCCTGGTGTTCCAGCCCGCCGAGGAGATGCACCCCTGCGGCGCGCTCGAGCTGATCGGGCAGGACGTCCTGGACGGCGTCGACTCGATCCTCGCCCTGCACTGCGACCCCGGCGTCGACGTCGGCCACGTGGGCCTGAAGTCCGGCCCGATCACCTCCGCCACCGATCCGGTGCGGATCCAGGTGCGCGGCGCGGGCGGCCACACCTCCCGCCCCCATCTCACCCAGGACCTCGTCTACGCGCTCGGCTCGATCGCGACGCAGCTGCCGGCCGCGCTCACGCGGCGCATGGACCCGCGCTCCGGCGTGAACCTCACCTGGGGCTCGATCCACGCCGGCTCCGCCTTCAATGCGATCCCCAGCGCCGGCACGCTCGAGGGCACCCTGCGCTGCCTGGACCACGAGGCCTGGGACCGGGCCGAGGAGCTGCTCGAGGAGGTCCTGGCCGATCTCGTGCGCCCCTGGGGCGTCGAGGCGCGCGTCTCCCACGACCGCGGGGTGCCGCCGGTCTCCAACAGCCCCGCGAGCGTCGAGGTGCTCGCCGCCGCGGTGCGCGGGGTGCTCGGCCGGGAGAACCTCGACCCCACCGCCCAGTCCCTCGGCGGCGAGGACTTCGCCTGGTACCTCGAGAAGGTGCCCGGGGCGCTCGCCCGCCTCGGCACCCGCACCCCCGGCGGGCGCACCTACGACCTCCATATGGGCGACCTCATGATCGACGAGCGCGCGATCGGGATCGGGGCGAGCGTGCTCGCCGCCGCCTGCGTGCAGCGGGACCTGCAGGCCGTCTGATCCCGTCGGCCGGCAGGGCCGCTCCGAGCCCGTCGGACGGGCCGCCTGCCGGGCGACGGCGCCCCGCCCGCCGCCGCGTGGACGTTCACCCGCGCGACACCTCCGCGTCGATTTCATAACGGTTCGCGCGCGGAGGCTCACGTCGTGCTCACGATGCGTGCGGCGGGGCTATCGTCCAATCGCACTGCGACAGCGACGTCGCCCGGACCCTCGGGGCGCTCCCGGCCCCTCGCACTCCCACCGGAGGAACCATCCATGAAGAGCATCACGCGTGCCCTCGCCCTCGCCGGCGCCGGGGCTCTCACCCTCGCCGCCTGCGGCAGCGCCCCGGAGGAGACGGCCGGTGGCGGCAGCGATTCCGGCGGCGGCGCCGCGAGCGACTACAAGGCCTGCATGGTCTCCGACGCGGGCGGCTGGGACGACAAGTCCTTCAACGAGTCCAGCTACAACGGCCTGCTCAATGCCGAGAAGGACCTCGGCATCCAGAAGCAGACCGCCGAGTCGACCACCGTCTCGGACTTCGAGCCCAACATCAACAACATGGTCACCGAGGGCTGCGACCTGATCATCACGGTCGGCTTCCTGCTCGCCCCCGCGACCGGCAAGGCCGCTCAGGCCAACCCCGACACGGACTTCGCGATCGTCGACTCGACCGCGCAGGACGCCGACGGGAACCCGATCGAGCTCGAGAACGTCAAGCCCCTCGAGTTCGATACCGCCCAGGCCGCCTTCCTCGCCGGCTACCTCGCCGCGGGCACGACCGAGACCGGCAAGGTCGCCACCTACGGCGGGGTCAACATCCCCACCGTGACCATCTTCATGGACGGCTTCGTGGACGGCGTCGCCCACTACAACGAGACCCACGGCACCGAGGTCGAGGCCCTCGGCTGGAACAAGGAGAGCCAGGAGGGCTCCTTCACGGGCGACTTCGAGGACCAGACCAAGGGCAAGGCCGTCTCCGACGAGTTCTACAGCGCGGGCGCCGACATCGTCATGCCGGTCGCCGGCCCCGTGGGCGCCGGTACCCTCGCCGCCGCGAAGGAGGGCGAGGACCGCAAGGTGATCTGGGTCGACGCCGACGGCTACGAGACCAACTCCGCCGACCCCGAGGCGCAGGCCACGATCCTCACCTCCGTCATGAAGGAGATGACCACCGGCGTCGAGGACGTGATCGGCGGCGCCGCGGAGGGCGAGTACGACGCGACCCCGTACGTCGGCACCCTCGAGAACGGCGGCGTCGGGCTGGCGCCCTTCCACGACTTCGAGGACGAGGTCCCCGCCGAGCTGAGCGGCGAGATCGAGACCCTCACGCAGGAGATCATCGACGGCACGGTCGTCGTCGAGTCCGAGGCCTCGCCCGCGGGCGCCTGAGCCCCGTCATCAGCGCGGTCCCCGCCCCGAGGGCGGGGACCGCGTCCCATGTCCCACACCGCACGGCCGAGCAGCTCGGCCGGCACCGACGGAAGCGAGTGCTGTGAAGCTCGAACTGCGCGGCATCACGAAGACCTTCGGGACCTTCGTGGCCAACGACGCGATCGACCTGGTCGTCGAGCCGGGGGAGATCCACTCCCTGCTGGGGGAGAACGGCGCGGGCAAGTCCACCCTGATGAACGTGCTGTACGGGCTGTACCGCCCTGACGGCGGCCAGATCCTCCTGGACGACCGCCCCGTCAGCTTCTCCGACCCGGGCGACGCGATGGCAGCCGGCATCGGCATGGTGCACCAGCACTTCATGCTCGTGCCCGTCTTCACGGTCGCCGAGAACATGGTGCTGGGCAACGAGCCCACCCGCGGCGGCCTCCTGGACCTCGCCGCCGCCCGCAAGCTGGTGCGCGAGATCTCCGCACGCTTCGGCTTCGACCTCGACCCCGATGCGCTCGTCGAGGACCTCCCCGTCGGCGCCCAGCAGCGCGTCGAGATCATCAAGGCCCTCAGCCGTCGCGCCGAGGTGCTCGTGCTGGACGAGCCCACCGCCGTGCTCACCCCGTACGAGACCGACGAGCTGATGGCGATCATGCGCCAGCTGCGTGACGAGGGCACCTCGATCGTCTTCATCACCCACAAGCTCCGCGAGGTCAAGGCCGTCTCGGACCGGATCACCGTGATCCGCCGCGGCAAGGTGGTCGGCGAGGCCGACCCCTCCGCCGACCAGGCCGAGCTCGCCTCCCTGATGGTCGGCCGCCAGGTCTCCCTCGCCCAGGACAAGGCTCCCGCCGTCCCCGGCGAGATCGCGCTCGAGGTCGAGGACCTCCGCGTCACCGACGAGGCCGGCACCCGCACCCTCGACGGTGTCTCCTTCGAGGTGCGCCACGGGGAGGTGCTCGGCATCGCCGGGGTCCAGGGCAACGGCCAGACCGAGCTCACCGAGGCGCTGCTGGGCCTGCAGGACAGCGTCGCCGGCTCCGCTCGCCTCGAGGGGAAGCAGCTGGTGGGCCGCTCCACCAAGCAGATCCTCGACGCGGGCGTCGGCTTCGTCCCCGAGGACCGCACCCACGACGCGCTGGTCGCGGACTTCTCCGTCGCCGAGAACCTCGTGCTGGACCAGCACGACCGCGCCCCCTTCGGCACAGCGGTGTCGATGTCGCTGAAGGCCATCGCCGAGAACGCGAAGAAGCTGATCCCGGAGTTCGACATCCGCACCGGATCGGCGGCATCGGCCGCGTCCACGCTGTCCGGCGGCAACCAGCAGAAGATCGTCATGGCCCGCGCGCTGAACCGCGAACTGGCGCTCCTGATCGCCTCCCAGCCCACCCGCGGCGTGGACGTCGGCTCGATCGAGTTCCTCCACCGCCGCATCCTCGACGAGCGCGACAAGGGCATCCCCGTCGTGATCGTCTCGACCGAGCTCGACGAGGTCACCCAGCTCGCCGACCGCATCGCCGTGATGTACCGCGGCCGCATCCTCGGCATCGTCCCCGGCGACGAGGACCGCGACGTGCTGGGCCTGATGATGGCCGGCTACACCGCCGATGCCGCCCGCGAGGCCGTGGCCGCCGGCGCCCGCACCACCGACAGCCAGCTCGCCGACGAAGGAGACATCGCGTGATGAGCACCCTCTCCGAGACCGGCGCCGCCGGCTCCGCGCCCGGCGTCGGCGCGGGCGCCGCCGACGCCCCGCCGCCCGAGGAGCGCGCCGAGACGGCGCTGGCCCGCACCCTCCAGTCGATCGCGCGCAGCGACCTGCTGGTGGTCGTGATGAGCTTCGTGTTCGCCTTCCTCATCGGCTCGGTGCTGATCGTCATCGCCGACGAGGAGGTCCGCACCACCCTCGGCTACTTCTTCGCCCGCCCCTCCGACGCGCTCACCGCGATCTGGCAGTCCGTCACCCACGCCTACGGCGCGATGTTCCGCGGCGCCGTCTTCGACGGGCCGGGCTTCTCCCGCGTCGCGGAGGACGTGCGCGAGGCCGGCGGCTCCGGCACCTACGTGCTCTTCCCCGCGCTCGCCGCCGGGCTGCGCCCCCTGACCGAGACCCTCACCGTCGCGACCCCGCTGATCATCGCCGCGGCCGGCATGGCCGTCAGCTTCCGCGCGGGCCTGTTCAACATCGGCGGCACCGGCCAGCTGATCGTCGGCGCGATGGCCGCCGGCTACGTCGGCTTCGCGGTCCAGCTCCCCGTCGTGCTGCACCTGCTGGTCGCACTGCTCGCCGGCGTGCTCGCCGGCGGCGTGTGGGGCGGGATCGCCGGCTTCCTCAAGGCACGCTTCGGCGCCAACGAGGTCATCAGCACGATCATGCTGAACTGGATCGCGACCTACCTGCTGTTCTTCGCGCTGAAGACCACCGCGTTCACCGGCGCGAACCAGTCCCAGCCCACCTCCCCGTCGGTGGGGGAGAACGCGACCCTGCCGCTGCTGCTCGGCGGCGGGTTCCGCCTCCACGCCGGCCTGTTCCTCGCCGCAGGCGCCGCCGTGCTGCTGTGGTGGTTGATGAGCCGCTCCACCCTCGGCTTCCACTTCCGGGCCGTCGGCTCGAACCCGCGCGCCGCCCGCGTGGCCGGCATCTCCCCGGCCCGCACCGCCTTCCTGGTCCTCGCCGTCGCGGGCGCCCTGGTGGGCCTCGCCGGGGCCGTGCACGTGCTGGGCACCGAGCGCCGCCTCACCGAGGGCGTCGCCGGCAACATCGGCTTCGACGCGATCACGGTCGCGCTGCTGGGCCGCTCCGGCCCCGTGGGCATCGTGCTCGCCGGCCTGCTCTTCGCTGCCCTGTCCACGGGCGGGCGCTTCATGGAGACCAACCAGGGCGTGCCGCTGGACCTCGTGCAGGTCATCCAGGTGCTCGTGGTGCTCTTCATCGCCGCGCCGCCGCTGGTGCGCACCCTGATCGGCCTGCGCCGCATCGACCACCCCGGCGCCGGGGCGCGCCGCGCCCGCCGCACCCGCGCCGTCGAGGTCCCCGCGACGGTCGGCGCCGCCGCCGGTGCCTCGACCGCCTCCGGCACCGCCGGCGCGACGGCCGACGGCCCCGCCGCGGACGGGTCCGACGAAAGCTCCTCCGGCGGCGCCCACCGCGCCGACGTGCCCGTCGACGGGGGAGCGCCGCCCGGCGACGCGCCGCCGACCGGATCCTCCGGGACCGGCACGCACGCCCGACAGGATCCGTCGGACGACACCGCTCCCGCGCCCGAGCGCGGCGAGGACACCACCGATGCGCAGGAGGACCACCGATGAGCACCGCCCCCGTGGTCGTCGCCGACGACTCCGTCGTCGAGAAGCGCCTGGACGACTCCCGCCCCGCCGGCTGGTGGCACCTGCCCGCCACCACCACCGTGCTCGGTCTGATCGCGCTGGTGTTCTTCGGGCTGCGCGGCCTGCCCGGCGCCGAGTCGGTGTACGCGCTCGCCCGCGAGACCGACCTGAACCCCCTCGGCCTCGTCCCCGAGCGCGTCACCCTGCCCTCGCAGGGCGGGGCGATCGTCCTGTCGGTGCTAGCGCTCGCCGCGTCGGCCGGGCTCTGGGTCCTCCAGGCGCGCCAGGCCCGCCCCTCCCGCGGCGTGCGCATCGCGCTGATCGCCGTGTTCGCCGTCGCCTGGGTCCTCGCCTTCATGACCTGGGTGATCTCCCAGCGCTCCCTCGACGTGACCACGCTGCTGCAGGGCACGATCGTGCTGGCCGTGCCGCTCGCCTTCGGGGCGCTGTCCGGAGTGCTCTCCGAGCGCGCGGGCGTCATCAACATCGCGATCGAGGGACAGCTGCTGTTCGGCGCCTTCGGCGCGACGCTGGTCGGCTCCCTCACCGGGAACGTGTGGCTGGGACTGCTCGCCGCCCCGCTGGTCGCCCTGATCATGGGTGCGCTGCTGGCGCTCTTCGCGGTCGGCTACCAGGTCCAGCAGATCATCGTCGGCGTCGTCCTGAACGTCCTCGCCATCGGCGTCACCTCGTTCTTCTTCGGCACCGTGATGCGGGACAACCCCGGGCTGTTCAACGCGCCGCTGCGCCTGCCCACCCTGCGGGTCCCGGTCCTGGCCGACCTCCCCGTGATCGGGAGGGTCCTGTTCGAGCAGAACATCCTCGTCTATCTCATGTGGATCATCGTCGCGGGCCTGACCGTCGCGCTCTTCCGCACCCGCTGGGGGCTGCGCGTGCGCGCCGTCGGCGAGCACCCCAAAGCCGCGGACACCGTCGGCATCGCCGTGAACCTCACCCGCTGGAAGAACGTGCTGCTCGGCGCCGCCGTGGCGGGCCTGGGCGGTGCGACCCTCACCATCGGCACCGGCGTCGCCTTCGGCGAGGAGATGAGCGCGGGCAAGGGCTACATCGCGCTGGCCGCGATGATCCTGGGCCGCTACCACCCCGTCGGCGCGCTGCTGGCGGCGCTGACCTTCGCCTTCGCGGACTCGCTCCAGCTGCGCCTGGGCACCATGTCCGCCGCCGAGGGCGGGGTCTCCATCCCCGGCGACTTCCTGCTCATGCTCCCGTACGTGGTCGCGCTGTTCGCGGTCGCGGGCGTGGTGGGCAGGGTGCGGGTCCCCGCCGCGAACGGGCAGCCCTACGTCAAGCAGTGAGCTCCCGCCGCCCCGCCGGGCGGCACAGCGCCGCCGCGTCCCGTCGTCTCCGGGGCGCGGCGTCCCGCATCGAGTCCCGTCGCCCCGGGGAGCGGCGCCGCATGTCGCGCTCCGCCCTCCCGGGGCGGCGCGTTCCTCCCCTCCCGAGCCCCCGCAGTGAGAGCATCGAGCACATGACCGCGAACGACCCCGCGCCCCCGGCGCCGACCGCCCCTGCCGATTTCGAGAGCCTCCTGGCCGAGGCCCGTGCGATCGCCGAGCGCGCCTTTACCCCGTACTCCCGCTTCCGGGTGGGCGCCGCCGCGCTCGCCGAGGACGGCCGCCTGCTGCGCGGCTGCAACGTGGAGAACGCCGGCTACGGCGTGACGCTGTGCGCCGAGTGCGGGCTGATCAGCGACCTCATCGCCGGCGGCGGCGGGAAGCTGCACCGCTTCGTGTGCGTCGGCGGCGACGAGTCCCTCGCCCGCGACGAGCGCGGAGTGGTCATGCCCTGCGGGCGCTGCCGCCAGCTGCTGTCCGAGCACGCCGGCGCCGACCTCGTGATCCTCACCCCCGAGGGGCCGCGCACGATGGCCGAGGTGCTGCCGCAGGCCTTCGGCCCCTCCGACCTCGCCCGCTGACATCGCCCTCTGACTCCGGCCGCGCCGATCCCGGCCGCTCGCCCCGCTCGCTGATCCCTGCCGCCCTCCACCACCCCAGGAGCACGCCATGACCGACCAGATCTCCCGCCCCGCCGTCGAGCCCTTCGACGCCGTCGAGGTCATCCGCACCAAGCGCGACCGGCAGCGGCTCAGCCCCGAGCAGATCGACTGGGTCATCGACGCGTACACCCGCGGCGTCGTCGCCGAGGAGCAGATGGCCGCCCTCGCCATGGCCGTGTTCCTCAACGGCATGGAGCGGGGCGAGATCGCCCGCTGGACCGCCGCCATGATCGCCAGCGGCGAGCGGATGGACTTCTCCTCCCTCGCCAAGCCCACCACCGACAAGCACTCCACCGGCGGCGTCGGCGACAAGATCACCCTGCCGCTCGCGCCGCTGGTCGCCTCCTTCGGCGTCGCCGTGCCCCAGCTGTCCGGGCGCGGGCTCGGCCACACCGGCGGCACCCTCGACAAGCTCGAGGCGATCCCCGGCTGGCGCGCCTCGCTCAGCAACGACGAGATGATGCGCCAGCTGGCGGACGTCGGCGCCGTCATCTGCGCGGCCGGCTCGGGCCTGGCGCCCGCGGACAAGAAGCTCTACGCCCTGCGCGACGTCACCGGCACCGTCGAGGCGATCCCGCTGATCGCCTCCTCGATCATGTCCAAGAAGATCGCCGAGGGCACCGCCGCGCTCACCCTGGACGTGAAGACCGGCGCCGGCGCCTTCATGAAGGACGAGGCCGACGCCCGCGAGCTCGCCCGCACCATGGTCGACCTCGGCACCGATGCGGGGGTGCGCACCGTCGCCCTGCTCACCGACATGTCCGCGCCGCTGGGCCGCACCGCCGGCAACGGCCTCGAGGTGCGCGAGTCCCTCGAGGTGCTCGCCGGCGGCGGGCCGGCCGACGTGGTCGAGCTGACCGTGGCGCTGGCCCGCGAGATGCTCGAGGCCGCCGGAGTCCAGGACGCCGACGTCGAGGCCGCGCTGGCCGACGGTCGCGCCATGGACACCTGGCGCGCCATGATCGCCGCCCAGGGCGGCGACGCGGACGCGCCGCTGCCCACCGCGGAGCACGTCGAGGAGCTGCGCGCCACGGAGGACGGCGTGGTCACGGGCCTGGACGCGATGGGCGTGGGCGTGGCGGCCTGGCGCCTGGGCGCGGGCCGCTCCCGCCCCGGCGAGGCCGTGCAGGCCGGCGCCGGCGTCGAGATCGAGAAGCACCTGGGAGAGGAGGTGCGGGCCGGGGACGTGCTCGCCCGCCTCCACACCGACACCCCCGAGCGGATCGGACGGGCTCTCGAGGCGCTCGAGGGCTCCTGGACCCTCGCCGCACCCGGCACCGCCATGCCCGAGCGGAGGATCGTGCGGGACCGGATCGCCTGACCCGGGCGGGCCCGTCCCGGCCTCACCTGCTCGACAGGGCGCTGCGCCTGTCCGGCGCCGTCGGGACGTGACGATGCGCCGGAACGAGGCTCTCTGCGCGCAGAGTGCCAGGTCTCGTGCCCGGCCGCGGCCTCCGGAGCCCGTTGCCTCAGGAGCCGCGCAGCGCCGGGAGGATGTGCTCGGTCATCAGCGGGGCGAGCCGCACGCCCGCCGGCGCCCCGGACAGCGGGAACCAGCGGTGGTCGGCGAGCTCGGCCCGCACCTCCAGCGGTTCCGGGAGGGACTGCTGACAGACGAAGACGGTCGAGCGCACGCGGGTGCTCGGCTCGTTGGCGGCGACGGCCTCGAAGTCGCCGAGCGGGGAGAGACCTGCCGGATCGACCCGCACGCCGAGCTCCTCCTCCACCTCGCGCACCGCCGCCTCGAGCGCCGACTCGCCCGGCTCGAGCTTGCCGCCCACCTGCATGTAGGAGCCGGTGCCGCGCTTGCGCACCGCGAGCAGCTCGGCCCCGTCCTCGCCCTCGCGCAGGAAGGCGACCGCGGTGATCTCGAGGACCGTCCCGGCGCCGTCCGCGGCCGGTCGCTGGCGCCGCTCGGCCGCGGCGAAGGAGGTGAGACGCCGCAGCAGTCGCGTGCCCTCGCGCAGCCCCACCGGGCGCATCCCCTCCGCCTTCCAGCGCTCGAGGTCGCCGCGCTGGTCCCGGGCCAGCCCCCAGCCGCGTCGCAGCAGGGTCAGCGGGGGCTTGCGGCCCTCGCGCAGGTCCCGGAACAGGCGCAGCGTGAACACTACGGGGGTGGGGCGCTGCAGCACGATCGCGTCGGCCAGCAGCCCCATCTGCCGCAGCGGCGCGATCAGCTGCGCGGCGAAGATCCCCTCGGCGATCAGCAGCTCGGCGTCCTCGGCATGCAGGGTCGCGGTGCCGGTGCGGCGGGAGAGGGGGATCGAGTAGACGGGCACCTCGGCGACCCCGTCATGGGCGAGGGCGACGAGCGCCTCGAGGGCGGCGCCCGCGTTCCAGGAGGCCGGGTCGTCCCAGTCCACGATCCCGAAGCGGTGGGGGAGGGAGGGATCGTCGTGGTCGCGGTAGAACTCGTCCAGCGGCACCGTGGGCAGGCCCGCGCGGTGCGACATCACGCCCTTGCCGCTCCCCGAGGGGCCGGCGACGATGACGATGCGGCGCGGGGGACGGGGGAGCGCGGAAGGGCCGGTCATGGAGGACGATCCTACTGCGCCGCGACCTTCCCGCCGCGTCGACGGGCACGGCCGCGCCGTGGGAGTATTCCGTGCATGACCTTCATCGAGAACGCACAGCTCGCGCAGCTCATCGACCACACCCTGCTCAAGCCCGAGGCCGCCCGCGCCGACGTCGACGCCCTCGCCCGCGAGGCCGAGGCCCTCGGCACCTACTCGATCTGCGTCTCGCCCTCGATGCTCCCGGTCGAGACCTCCGTGAAGGTCGCGACCGTCTGCGGCTTCCCCTCCGGCCAGCACAGCGCCGAGGTGAAGGCCTTCGAGGCGCGCGAGTCCGTCGCCAAGGGCGCCGACGAGATCGACATGGTGATCAACGTCGGCCTCGCCCGCGCCGGGAGGTTCGACCAGGTCGAGCACGAGATCCGTGCCGTCCGCGATGTCGCGAAGGCCCCGGTGCTGCTCAAGGTCATCATCGAGTCCGCCGCCCTGGACGACGAGCAGATCGTCGCCGTGTGCCAGGCCGCCGAGCGCGCCGGCGCCGACTTCGTGAAGACCTCCACCGGCTTCCACCCCGCCGGCGGCGCCTCCGAGCACGCCGTGACGCTCATGCGCGAGACCGTCGGCGACCGCCTGGGCGTGAAGGCCTCCGGCGGGATCCGCACCCGCGAGGCGGCCGAGGCCATGGTCGCCGCGGGCGCGAGCCGGCTGGGCCTGTCCTCCTCGAAGGCCATCCTCGAGGGCGGCACGGGCAGCGGGTACTGAGCAGCCGGCTCCCCGCCGGATCCGGGCCGGCGAGCGGGCGGGCGTCCGCCGGCCGGCCCGGGAGCATGACCTGCGCGTCGTGGGGGCGCGCGGAAGGGGACCACGAGGGGGATCGTGATGACCGACGACCGCCGACTGCTCGATGCGCTGGGGCGGGGCCGACGGCGGCTCCTCGCCGTTGCGCTGACGGGGATGCTCGTGCTCGCCCAGCTCCTGCTGGGCGCCGCGAACCCGGCCGGGGCCTGCGCCTGCGGGGCGTTCCTCGACCCCGTCGACCAGCGCACCGACGCCGGTGTGCTGCGGGAGACGGCGATCCTGTCCCTGGACGACGGGGTCGAGACGATCATCATGGGCCTGGCCCTGGACGGCACGCGCACCGGGTCGACCCTGCTGATGCCCACCCCGTCCGTGCCGGAGGTGAGCGCCGCCTCCTCCGGCACGCTGCGCGAGATGCAGACGGCGACCGCGCCGCGCGAGGAGGTCGAGTACGACCTGTGGGGCGACAAACCCTTCCTCGCGGGGTCCGGGGCGCCGGAGGGCAGCGCGCCGACGGGAGGCACGGGCGTCACCGTGCACGAGCAGTCCCGGGTGGGGGACTACGACGTCGCCGTGCTCGAGGGCGGCGCCGACTCGGTGCGGACCTGGCTCGCCGAGAACGGCTACGAGCTGACCGACTCCGTCTCCGTGCTGCTGGACCCGTACGCCGAGGAGGGCTGGGTGTTCACCGCGGTGCGCTACGCCGCCGACGCCGAGCTCGGCGGCGAGATGGAGCCGCTCCGGATCGACTTCCCGAGCGACGAGCTCATCTACCCGATGCGCTTCTCCCAAGCCGCGACGCAGCGCCAGAGCCTCTCGCTGTTCGTGCTCTCCGACCAGCCGATGCAGCGCACCGACGGCTCCGTCGACGGGCAGCGCGTCCAGCGGCCGTGGATCGCCGACCCGACCCTGTGGGAGTGGGACTGGAGCGATCCGACGCTGCGCGAGCTGACAGGCACCGCGGCAGCAGAGGCCGCGGACGGCATCGAGGACGAGACCCGCCATCGGATCGTCACCGAGTTCGACATCTCCGGCGAGCCCGGATCCTTCACCGAGGACTTCACCTTCGGCCCGGACCCGGAGGCGGACCACGTCGTGCCGACCTACACGGTCACCGAGATCGTCACCTTCGCGGGCTTCCCCGTCGGCTGGCTGCTGGTGGCCGCGGGCGTCGTCACCGCGCTCGCCCTGATCGTCGCGGCCGCCTCCCTGGCCTCCGCCCGCAGGGCACGGCGGCGCGTGCGGGGCTGAGCCGCGTCGGGCGGACCGCTCGGACGTCGGGCCGGTCGGGCGCTGCACCGCTCCCGCGCGGAGCCGCGTCCGCCCCGTCCTCCGGGGCGGACGCGAGGCCGGCTCAGGCTCCGGTGAGCGCGCGGCGCATGTCCTCGGTGATCTGCTCGAGGTGCGTCGAGGCCGCACGGCGCACCTCGCCCAGCGCCGCCTCGTCGGCCCCGGCGGGGACCTCCTCGCGCACCTCGATGTAGCACTTGAGCTTGGGCTCCGTGCCGGAGGGGCGGACGATCACGCGCGCGTCGTCGGCGGTGGCGAGCAGCACCCCGTCGGTCGCGGGGAGGCCGGTGGTCTCCGCCGAGCCCTCGGCGAGGTCCTGCACGTCGCTCACCTCGCTGCCCGCGAGCGCGGCGGGCGGCTCGGCGCGCAGCCGCGCCATCATCACGTCCCGCTCGGCGAGCTCCGTGACCCGCAGCGAGAGCTGCGAGGTCGCGAAGAGTCCGTGCTCGCGGGCGAGCTCGTCCAGGCGTCCGACCAGGGTGGTGCCCTCGGCGCGGGCGAGCGCCGCCATCTCGGCGACCATCAGCGCGGCGGAGAGGCCGTCCTTGTCGCGCACCACCTCGGGCAGCACGCAGTAGCCGATCGCCTCCTCGTAGCCGAAGACGATCCCGGGCGCACGGGCGATCCATTTGAAGCCGGTGAGCGTCGTCGCGGCCTCGAGCCCCGCCGCCTGCGCGATCCGTCCCAGCCAGCGGCTGGAGACGACCGAGTTCGCGACCGTCCCCGCATAGCCGTGGCGGCGGATCAGGTGGTCGCCCAGCAGCACGCCGAGCTCGTCGCCCGTGAGCATCCGCCAGTCGCCCAGGTGCGGGTCGAGCACGGCGGCGGCGCAGCGATCCGCATCAGGGTCGTTCGCGATGACCACGTCGGCCTCGAGGGTCCGTGCGAGCTCGAGGGCGAGGTCGATCGCGCCGGGCTCCTCCGGGTTCGGGAAGGCGACGGTGGGGAAGTCGGGGTCCGGATCGGCCTGCTTCGCGACCGGGTGCACCTCGGCGAAGCCGGTGCGGTGCAGGGCCGCGAGCGCCGTCTCGGTGCCCACGCCGTGCATCGCGGTGTGCACGATCCGCACCTCGCGCGGCCCCTCCGGGTCCGGCAGCGCGCAGATCGCCGCGAGATAGTCCTCGCGCAGCTCCTCGCCGAGCACCTCCCAGCCCGCGGCGCGGGGGATCTCCCGCACGGGGCCGACGGCGGCGATGCGGGCGGCGATCTGCGCGTCCGAGGGCGGCACGATCTGCACGCCCTGCCCGTCGGGCGCGGAGGCGCGGCCGCCGAGGTAGACCTTGTAGCCGTTGTCCGCGGGCGGATTGTGGGAGGCGGTGACCACGATGCCCGCGTCGGCGCCCAGGTGCCGCACCGCGAAGGCGATCAGCGGGGTCGGGCCGAACCGTTCCAGCAGATGCACCCGGGAGCCGGCCGCCGTCATGATCTCCGCTGAGGCGCGCGCGAAGTCCTCCGAGCGGTGGCGGGCGTCGAAGCCGATCACGACCAGCGGCTGCTCGAGGCCGAGATCGCCGGTGAGATGGTCGGCCAGGCCGCGCGCGGCGCGGGAGACCACGGCGAGGTTCATCCGGTGCGGGCCCGGGGCCATGCGGCCGCGCAGCCCGGCGGTGCCGAACTCGAGATCGCCGGAGAAGGCGTCGCGGACCTCCTCGGCGGCGGCCGCGTCGCCGGCGTCCGCCTGCTCCAGGAGGTTCTCGAGCACGGCCCGGGTCACGGGGTCGGGGTCGTCATCGATCCAGTCGGCGACCCGGGCGCGCAGCTCGGCGTCCAGGGCGGCGCCGCCTGCCCCGTCGGCAGAGCCGGGCGTGGGAGTCGCATCGGGGCTCATGCCGCGCCCCCGCCGGCCCCTGCCGGGGCGCCCGCGCCGTCGGCCGATCCCACGGTGATGCGGCGCACCGTCTCGGCGAGCAGGCGGGAGATGCGGGGCCCGGCTTCCCGGCCCGCCTCGAGCACCTCCTCGTGGCTGAGCGCCTCCCCGGAGATTCCGGCGGCGAGGTTCGTGACCAGCGAGATGCCCAGCACGTCCAGGCCGGCCTCGCGGGCGGCGATCGCCTCGAGCGCGGTGGACATGCCCACGAGGTGCGCGCCGATGGTCTTCGCCATCTGCACCTCGGCAGGGGTCTCGTAGGTGGGGCCGGAGAACTGCATGTACACGCCCTCGTCGAGGGAGGGGTCGACCTCCTTCGCGATCGCGCGCAGCGCCGGGGTGTACAGATCGGTGAGGTCCACGAAGTTCGCGCCCACCAGCGGGGTCGCGCCGGTGAAGTTGATCTGGTCGCTGATCAGCACCGGCGTGCCCGGACGCCAGGACGGGTCGATGCCGCCGCAGCCGTTGGTCAGCACCATCGTGCGCGCGCCCGTCACGGCGGCGGTGCGCACGCCGTGCACGACCGCGTCCACTCCAGCGCCCTCGTAGAAGTGGGTGCGGGCCCCGAGCACGAGCGCCCGCGCGCCGGTGCCCTCCACGCGGATCGAGCGCAGCGTGCCGACGTGGCCGGCGACGGCCGGCCGGCGGAAGCCGGGGATGGAGGTCGCGTCGGCCTGCCAGACGGTCTCGCCGAGGAGGTCCGCGGCGCCGGACCAGCCCGAGCCGAGCACCAGGGCGAGGTCGTGGGAGGGGACGGAGCTGGCCTCGGCGATCGCGGCGGCGGCCTCTCGGGCGAGCTGGTACGGATCGGTGCTCGATGCAGTCATGGACCGAAGGTAGCGCAGGGAGGGGGCGGTGCGAAGCCCGCTCGGGCGGCCTCCCGGAATCCGCCCCCGACGTCACATGTCCTTGGGATGATGGCGGGGTGAGCGACCCGAGCACTGCCATCCCCGCCGATCCCCGCCGAGTGCCCCGCACCGGGGACGACGTGCAGGTGGTGATCATCGGTGGAGGGCCCGGCGGCTACGAGGCCGCGCTCACGGCCGCCCGCCAGGGCGCCCGCACCACCCTGGTCGCGGACCGCGGCGTGGGCGGCGCGGCCGTGCTCACCGACGTGGTGCCGTCCAAGACCCTCATCGCGACCGCCGAGGTGCTCGACCTCGTCGCCGGCTCCCGGGAGCTCGGGATCCGGGACGCCGACGACGGCGCCGCCCCCACCGCCGAGACCCTCGACGTCGATCTCCACGCGGTCAACACGCGCGTGCGCCGACTCGCCGACGCCCAGTCCGCCGACATCCGCCAGAGCCTCGTCGCGGCCGGGGTCGAGGTGCTCGACGGGCGCGGCCGTCTCGACGGCCCCGACCGGGTCGAGGTGAGCGGCGCCGACGGGGAGACCCGCGTGCTCGAGGCCGACGTGATCCTCCTGGCCGTCGGCGCCCGCCCTCGGGAGCTCGGGACCGCACCCTTCGATGGCGAGCGGATCCTGAACTGGACCCAGCTGTACTCGCTGCAGGAGCTGCCCGAGCACCTGATCGTGGTCGGCTCGGGCGTGACCGGCGCCGAGTTCGCCAGCGCCTACCGCGCCCTCGGCAGCGAGGTCACCCTCGTCTCCTCCCGCGAGAAGGTGCTGCCGGGCACCGACGCCGACGCCGCCGACGTGCTCGAGGACGCCTTCGCGCGCCGCGGCGTCACCGTCCGCCCCCGCTCCCGGGCCGCCGGGGCGCGGCGCACGGCCGACGGGGTCGTCGTCACCCTCACCTCGGGCGAGGAGATCGAGGGCAGCCACGCGCTGATGGCCCTCGGCGGGGTCCCCTGGACCTCGGACCTGGGGCTGTTCACCGCCGGGGTGCGGGTGCGCGAGAGCGGCCACATCGAGACCGACCGGGTCTCGCGCACCTCCGTGCGGGGCATCTACGCCGCGGGGGACTGCACCGGCGTGTACCCGCTCGCCTCGGTCGCCGCGATGCAGGGCCGGATCGCGATGCACCACGCCCTCGGCGAGGCGGTCTCCCCGCTGATCGCCGCGCAGGTCTCCTCCGCGATCTTCACCAGCCCCGAGATCGCGGTGGTCGGCGTGAGCGAGCAGGAGGTCGCCTCCGGCCAGGTGAGGGCCGACGTGCTGATGCTGGGCCTGGAGACGAACCCGCGCGCGAAGATGCACGGCATCGACGAGGGCTTCGTGAAGCTGCTGGTGCGCCCCGACTCCCACACGGTGCTCGGCGCCGTGGTGGTCGCGCCGCGGGCGAGCGAGCTGATCCTCCCCTACACGCTCGCCGTCGCGCACCGCCTCACCGCGGAGCAGCTCGCGGGCACCTCCACCGTCTATCCCTCGCTGACCGGCTCGCTCGCCGAGGTGGCGCGGCGGAAGGTGCTGGCCGGCGGCAGCGCCTGAGCCCATCAGGGCAGGGCGCCGCGCACGCCGATGCGCCTTGGGCCCACCGGGGCACGGCGCCTCGCGCATAAAAGCGCTCTGTGCGTGACCTCGACGCCTCTACGGTGCTGAGGTCACGCACAGAGCGCAGAATTGTGCGGGGGCGGGCTGGTGGCGCCCGAGCCGGGTCAGTCCTCGATCGAGCAGAGCACCGCGCCGGCGGAGACGGTCGCGCCGATCTCGGCGTTCAGGCCCTTGACGACGCCGGAGCGGGAAGCGGTGATGGGCTGCTCCATCTTCATCGCCTCCAGCACCACCAGCACATCGCCGTCGGCGACGGTCTGGCCCTCCTCGACGGCGACCTTCACGATCGTGCCCTGCATCGGAGCGGCCACGCCGTTGCCGCCCGCGGCGCCCTCGCCGGCACCGCGGTGCTGGCGCTTGCGGCGCTGGCGCACCGCGGCCTGCGGGGCGCGCAGGGAGGCGGGCAGGCTGATCTCGACGCGGCGCCCATCGACCTCGACGACCACGGACTCGCGGTCCTCGGGCTCCTCCGGCTGCGCCGGCAGCGGCGCGGCGGGCAGGTCACCGGCGAACTCGGTCTCGATCCAGGTGGTGTGCACCGAGAAGGGCTCCTCGGCGTCCTCCGGGGTGAAGGCCGGGTCCTCCATCACCGCGCGGTGGAAGGGCAGCACGGTGGGGATGCCGTCGATGCGGAACTCGGCCAGGGCGCGGCGGGAGCGCTCGATCGCCTCCTGCCGGGTCGCGCCGGTGACGACGAGCTTGGCGAGCATCGAGTCGAAGGCGCCGGAGACCTCGTCGCCGGCGCGCACGCCCGACTCGATCCGCACGCCCGGGCCGGAGGGAACGTCGTAGCGCTGGATGCGGCCCGGAGCGGGCATGAAGCCGCGGCCGGGGTCCTCGCCGTTGATGCGGAACTCGAAGGAGTGCCCGCGCGAGACGGGGTCCTCCTCGCTGACCCGCTCCCCGGCCGCGATGCGCAGCTGCTCGCGCACGAGGTCCACGCCCGCGACCTCCTCGGTCACGGGGTGCTCGACCTGGAGGCGGGTGTTGACCTCGAGGAAGGAGATGGTGCCGTCCTTGCCGACGAGGAACTCGCAGGTGCCGGCGCCGACGTAGCCGGCCTCGCGCAGGATCGCCTTGGAGGAGGAGACCAGCTGGGCGCGCTGCTGGGAGGTGAGGAAGGGCGCGGGCGCCTCCTCGACGAGCTTCTGGTGGCGGCGCTGCAGGGAGCAGTCGCGGGTGGAGACGACCTGCACGTTGCCGTGCATGTCGGCCAGGCACTGGGTCTCGACGTGGCGGGGCGAGTCGAGGAACTGCTCCACGAAGCACTCGCCTCGGCCGAAGGCGGCGACGGCCTCGCGCACCGCGGAGTCGAACAGCTCGCGCACCTCGGACTCCTCGCGGGCGACCTTCAGGCCGCGCCCGCCGCCGCCGAAGGCCGCCTTGATCGCGATCGGCAGGCCGTGCTCGCGGGCGAAGTCGACGACCTCGTCGGAGTTCTTGACCGGGTCCTTGGTGCCGGCGACCAGCGGGGCCCCGGCCTTCTGGGCGATGTGGCGGGCGGAGACCTTGTCGCCCAGCTTCTCGATCGCCTCGGGCGGCGGGCCGATCCAGGTCAGGCCCGCGTCGATCACGGCCTGGGCGAAGTCGGCGCGCTCGGAGAGGAAGCCGTAGCCGGGGTGGATCGCATCGGCGCCGGAGCGCTTGGCGATGTCGAGGATCTTGTCGACGACGAGATAGGAGCTCGCCGCGGTGCTGCCGCCGAGCGCGTACGCCTCGTCGGCGATCACGGTGTGCAGCGCGTCGCGGTCCGGGTCGGCGTACACGGCGATCGACCGGAGGCCGGCGTCCTTGCAGGCCCGGGCGACGCGCACCGCGATCTCCCCACGGTTGGCGATGAGCACCGTGGACAGGGGGCGGGGCTTGGCGGGTCGAGGGGCCATGAGGCGGAGGTTCCTTCCGGGGAGTGCAGCAGAGGTCGAGTGTAGTACCGCGGATGCTCAGTCAGCGGCAGGCCGTGACCGGTCGGGCTCGTCGGGGCCGGGCGCGGGGTCGCCGCCCGGCGCGGCGTCGTCCTCGGACCCGGCGCCGGCCGGTGCCCACAGCTCGTGGATCCCCAGGCCGATGTCGGCGAGCAGGTGGCGCAGCAGCGGCAGCGAGAGCCCCACCACCGCGTGTGGGTCGCCCTCGACGGAGTCGACGAAGGGGCCGCCGCGGCCGTCGATCGTGAAGCCGCCGGCGACGCCGAGCGGCTCGCCGGTGGCGACATAGGCGTCGATCTCCTCGTCGGAGAGGTCCGCGAAGGTCAGGGTGCAGGATGCGGTCGCGCCGAAGGTCGCCCCGGTGCCGCCGTCCTCCGGATCGCGGTCGTCGACGATCCAGTGGCCCGAGTGCAGCACCCCGGTCCGTCCCCGCATCGCGCGCCAGCGCGCCGCGACCCGTGCCGGCTCGTGGGGCTTGCCGACGACCTCGCCGTCGATCTCCAGCATCGAGTCGCCGCCGAGCACCACGTAGCCGCCCTCGCTGCGCGCGGTCGCCGCGAGCGCCTTCTCACGGGCCAGCAGCAGCACCTCCTCGGCGGGGGCGAGAGGGCGTCGCCGGCGGCCTCGCGGGCCGCGGCGAGGATCCCGTCCTCGTCGAGGTCGACCGGCAGGGTCCGGTGCTCGATGCCGGCCGCGGCGAGGGTCGCGCGGCGTCCGGCGGAGGCGGAGGCGAGCAGGAGCAGCGGCTCGTGCTCCTCCGCGTCGGCGGACGGGTCGAGCATCGGGTCGGCGCTCGGAGCGTACGCCGCTCCGGCCGACGGGTCGTGCGCGGCGGCGCTCACAGCGCACCCGCCAGCACCGACAGGGGCAGGCTGCCCAGCTCGAGCGCGCGGCGGTGGAAGTCCCGCACCGCGGCGGGGGAGGAGTCCGCCGCGGTGGCGCGCTCGCGCAGCTGCTCCCAGGTGCGCTGGCCGAGCTTGTAGGAGGGGGCCTGGCCGGGCCAGCCCAGATAGCGGTTCAGCTCGAAGCGGCGCTCGGCCTCCTCCACGCCCCAGTTCTCGGTCATGAACTCCCAGGCGGTGCGCTCGTCCCAGGCGCCGCCGTCGGCGCCCGGCAGGCCGGTCGGCATCGCGAGGCCCAGGTGCAGGCCGATGTCGAGCACCACGCGCCCGGCGCGCAGGCGCTGGGCGTCCAGCATGCCCATCCGGTCGCCGTCGTCCTCGAGATAGCCCAGCTGCTCCATCAGCCGCTCGGCGTACAGCGCCCAGCCCTCTCCGTGCCCGGAGACCCAGCACAGCATCGCGCGCCAGCGGTTCAGGGTGTCGGCCTGCAGGGTCTGGATGCCCACCTGCAGGTGATGGCCGGGCACGCCCTCGTGGTAGACGGTCGTGGTCTGCTCCCAGGTGCGGAACTCCTCGGTCCCGGCGGGGACGTCCCACCACATGCGGCCGGGCCTCGTGAGGTCCTCGCTGGGGCCGGTGTAGTAGATGCCGCCGGAGCCGGTGCGGGCGATGCGGCACTCGAGGCGGTGCAGCGGCTCCGGGATGTCGAAGTGGGTGCCGGCGAGGTCGCGGATCGCGGAGTCGGAGAGCTGCTGCATCCACGCCTGCAGGGCGTCGGTGCCGTGCAGCAGCCGGGCCGGGTCGGCGCTGAGCGCCTGCCTCGCGGCGGCGACGGAGCTGCCGCCGCCGGTGGCGTAGCGCTCGTTCAGCCGGCCGGCGACCTGCTCCTGCTCGGCGATGATCGCGCGCAGCTCCTCCACGCCCCAGGCGTAGGTCTCCTCGAGATCGATCTCGGTGCCGAGGAAGGTGCGGGAATGGAGCTGGTAGGCGTCCCGGCCCACCGCGTCGGCCTCCGGCGCCTGCGGCACCAGCGACTCGAGCACGCCCGCGATCTCGCGATAGGCGGTGCGGGCCTGTTCGGCCGACGCGCGCACCTGCGCCTTCTGCGCCTCGGTGCCGATGGCCTCGCCTGCGAAGGCATCGAAGAAGCCGCCGTCGGCCGCGTAGCCGCGCGCCTGCTCCGCGCCGAGCAGCAGCTGGCGGCGCGCCGAGACGGTGCCGGCGGCCGCGGCCTCGCGCAGGGACTCGGCCCAGCTGCCGAGCGCGCGGGGGAAGCCGGCCATCCGCTCGGCGAGCACCTCCCAGTCCTCGGCGTTGTCGGTGGGCATCTGGTCGAGCACGTCGCGGGACTGCAGCACCGAGGCGAGGTTGTTGACGGCGGCGATGTCCAGGCGCTGCTCGGCGCGCTCGAGGTCGAGGCCGAGCCGCTCGGAGAGGGCGGCGCGTGTGACGGCGTCGACGTCATCGGCGTCGGGCACCTCGGCGATCGCGGCGAGCAGCTCGCGTGCGAGGTCCTCCCGTGCGGCGACCGCGGCGGGGGAGTAGTCGGTCACCTCCCCGTCGTGCCCGGCGATGCCGAGCTCGGTGGCGAGGAAGGGGTCCTGCGCGGCGAGGTCGTCGACGTAGCGGTCGGCGAGCGCGTCCAGGGCGGAGGGGTTGCGGGCCGGGGTCGGGGAGGACATGTGCCGCAGTCTAGGTCGTGCGGCGGGCCTCACGGGCCGGGGCCAGCGGGGCGGCGCTCCGGGCCGACCGACGGGGTCGCCGGGTCAGCGGTCGGTGAAGGTCCAGCAGGTGCTGGAGGGACGGAGCCGCTCGGTGTGGCCGCCGACGTGGGTGTGCACCGGGGAGCTCCAGGCGCTCGCGCCGCCGACGCCGTCGGCCAGGGAGCGCTCCTCCGCCTCGAGCCGGCTGGTGACGCTCATCGTGGAGACGACCACGGCGATCGCGGCGAGCTCGTCGGGCGCGAGCCGGCCCGCCACCAGGCGCACGTCGGACGGTGCGACGGCGGCGCCGGACGCCCCGGCGCCCTGCGCGGCCTCGGCCGCGCTCGCGGCGGTCCTCGTCCCGGCGCTCACAGCGGGATGTTCCCGTGCTTCTTGGTGGGCAGCGAGTCGCGCTTGGTGCGCAGCGCGCGCAGCGCCCGAGTGATCTCGACGCGGGTCTCGGCCGGGCGGATGACCCCGTCGATCCAGCCGCGCTCGGCCGCGGTGTACGGGGTCGCGAACTGCTCCTCGTACTCGGCCTCGTAGCGCCGGCGCTCGGCGGCGACGTCCCCGCCCTCCTCGGCGACTCGCTTCAGGTCGCCGCGGTGGAGGATGTTCACCGCGCCTTGGGATCCCATCACCGCGATCTGCGCGGTGGGCCAGGCGAGGTTGATGTCCGCGCCGAGCTCCTTGGAGCCCATCACGATGTAGGCGCCGCCGTAGGCCTTGCGGGTGATCACGGTGATCAGCGGCACCGTCGCCTCGGCGTAGGCGTACAGCAGCTTGGCGCCGCGACGGATGATGCCGCCGTACTCCTGGTCGGTGCCGGGCAGGAAGCCGGGCACGTCCACGAAGGTCAGCACCGGGATGTTGTTCGCGTCGCACAGGCGCACGAAGCGGGCCGCCTTCTCGGAGGCGTCGATGTCGAGGGTGCCGGCCAGGTGCGAGGGCTGGTTGGCGATGATGCCGACGCTGTGCCCCTCGATGCGACCGAAGCCCACCACCACGTTGCGCGCGAACAGGGGCTGGACCTCGAGGAACTCCTCGTCGTCGAGCACCGTGCGCAGCACCGTGAGCATGTCGTAGGGCTGGTTGGGGGAGTCCGGCACGAGGGAGTCGAGCGCGGCGTCCGCGGCGTTCGGGCTCTCCTCGACCTGCACCGGGAAGGCCGGGGCGGGGGTGAGGGTGTTGGCCGGCAGGTAGCTGAGCAGGTCCTTGACGTACTCGATCGCCTCGGCCTCGTCCGGCGCCATGTAGTGGGCCACGCCCGAGCGGCTGGAGTGGGTGCGCGCCCCGCCGAGCTCCTCGAAGCCGACGTCCTCGCCGGTGACCGTGCGGATCACGTCGGGGCCGGTGATGAACATGTGGGAGGTCTTCTCGACCATCACGATGATGTCGGTCAGCGCGGGGGAGTACACGGCGCCGCCCGCGGCCGGGCCCATGATCAGGGAGATCTGCGGGATGACGCCCGAGGCGCGGGTGTTGCGCTTGAAGATCCCGGCGAACATCGCCAGCGACGCGACGCCCTCCTGGATGCGGGCGCCGCCGCCGTCGAGGATCCCGATGATCGGCACGCCCGTGCGCAGCGCGAGGTCCTGGATCTTCTGGATCTTGCGGCCGTGGGCCTCGCCGAGCGAGCCGCCGAAGACGGTGAAGTCCTGCGAGTACACGCACACCTGGCGGCCGTCGATGGTGCCGTAGCCGGTGACGATGCCGTCGCCGTCGGGGCGCTTGGCGTCGATGCCGAAGCTGCTGGCCTGGTGGCGCACGAAGCGGTCGGTCTCCACGAACGAGCCGTCGTCCAGGAGGTCCGCGATCCGCTCGCGGGCGGTCTTCTTGCCCCGCGCATGCTGCTTCTGGACGGCGAGGTCGTCCGCGGCGGAGACCGCCGCGGAATCCCGCTCGCGCAGGTCCTCGAGTCGCTGAGCGGTGGTGAGCGGCCGCGGGGCGTCGGTCACGGGACCTCCTGCGACGGCACTGCGGCCGCCTGAAGCTGTGGGGGATTCGAACACCGGGATACTACGCTACGCAGGTCCGACGGCGGCCGACCCCGGCCGGGGCGGCACGTCCGGCGCGGAGCATCCGTCCACGCCGCTCCCAGGAACGATGCAGTGGGCGGCGCGAGGATGGAGCGATCCGTCACGCAGGTCTCGCAGGAGGAGGAGCGCATGGACGTCCCCGCACTGCCCGACACCTCCGCGGAGGGGGCGGGCGCCGCGTCGCCGCGGATCCACCGCCTGGGCGCGGTCCGCTCGACCCAGGACGAGGCCTCCGCGCTCCTGCGCGCCGGGGACGCGCCGCCCTTCGCCGTCACCGCGACGCGGCAGACCTCCGGGCGGGGCCGTCTCGGACGCGCCTTCACGAGCCCGGACGGGGCAAGCCTCGCCCTCACCTTCGCCCATCGCACCTCCCTCGACCCCGCCCGGCGCGGCTGGTTCCCACTGGCCGCGGGGCTCGCCGCCGTCGCCGCCCTCGGGCGCGTGGTGCCCGCCGCGGCCGGCGAGCAGCGGATCGGCCTGAAATGGCCCAACGACCTCCACACCGCCGACGGCCGCAAGCTCGGCGGGATCCTCGTCGAAGCGCGCGGCGGCGAGGACCTGCTGCTCGGCATCGGACTGAACCTGTGCGGCCCCGTCCTCGACGAGGACGGCGAGCCGGTGCCCGGTGCCGCCTGGCTGCGCGGGGAGGCCGGCCTCCGCCCCGATGCCGGCCCGGCGGAGGACCGGGGGCTGCGGGAGGCGCTCGAGGAGGCGCTCGTCGCCGCGCTGGACGAGGAGCTCGCAGCGCTCGAGTCCGCCCAGGGAGACGGTGGCGCGGCCGGCACCCGGGACCGCTACACTATGACCTGCCTCACACTAGGGCGGACGGTGAGGGTCGACCCCCTGGGGGAGGCCGCAGCGGGAGCGGACGTCGACCCCGCCCTGCGCGGCACCGTCCTGGACGTCGACGAGCACGGGCGACTCGTGCTCGACCGCGCGGACGGGGAGGGGCGGATCGCCGTCGACGTCGGCGACGTGCGGCATCTGCGGCCCGCGGCGCCCTGACCCCGCGTCCCGGGCATGCCCCCACCACACCGACCACGAGCACACGAGCAGGAGCAGGCATGGAGAAGCCGGGCATTCGGAAGCGAGGGACCGCGCTGTGACCGACGGGATGGACGAGCGAGGGGAGCGCGAGGCGTTCGAGGGTGCGGACGACGCCCGCGAGACCCGCATCCCCACCGGGACCGTCGACGTGGTGTCGGCGCAGCCCCAGGAGCTCCCGGACCTCGCCGCGGAGGACGCGGAGCTCACCGCCCTCGACGAGCAGGAGATCCTCGACCTCAACCGCCGCTTCTCCTCCGTGCGTCGCAGCGTCGGCGCGCTCGAGAAGGTGCTCCTGCAGGGGCCGCGCAAGTACTCGCGCCGGGACCTCGCCGAGCAGCACGGGATCGCCGAGCGCCTCACCTCCGTGTACTGGCGCTCCCTCGGCTTCATGCCCGTGGACGAGGACACCGTGGTGTTCACCGACGAGGACGCCCAGGCGATCGGCGACCTCGCCGCGATCGTCGAGGACGGGGTGCTCTCCGAGCGCGCCTTCGCGAGCATCTCGCGCGGCATGGGCTTCCACATGGGACGCCTCGCGATGTGGATCACCGAGGCGTTGGTCGACGAGGCCAAGCACGCCGACGGGCTCGACGACGCCCGGGCCCGCCAGCAGATGCTCGACGAGATCCCCGAGCTGCTGGAGACCTTCGAGTCCCAGGTCATGTTCACCTTCCGGCGTCAGCTCGCCGCCTACGCCGCTCGCGCCGGCAGCGAGGTGCTCCACCGCGACACCGACGAGCTGTTCCCGCTGCACCGGGCCGTCGGCTTCGCGGACCTCGTCCAGTTCACGCGCCTGGCCCAGGACATGCCCGGCACGCAGCTCGCCGATATGGTCGGCCGCTTCGAGTCGCTCAGCCGCGACATCATCTCCGTCGGCGGCGGACGCGTGGTCAAGACCGTCGGTGACGAGATCATGTTCCTGGCCGATACGCCGGAGGACGGAGCCCAGATCGCGGTCAGCCTCTCCGAGACCATCGGCGCCGATCCCGACCTCCCGCCCGTGCGGGTCGGCCTCTCCTGGGGCTCGATGTTCTCCCGCTACGGGGACGTGTTCGGACCCACCGTGAACCTCGCCGCCCGGATGGAATCCGTCGCCCGGCCGGGGGCGGTGCTCGTGGACGCCGACACCGCCTCCGCGATCACGCAGGCGCTGCCCGGCGGCTTCGCCCTCGGGGAGGGCGAGGAGGTCGACCTCCACGGCATCGGCACGGTGACGGTGCAGGAGATGAGCCGCGACGGCTCCGCCCCCCTGGATCTCGGGCTCTGAGGCGGGACGTACTATGGCTGACGTGACACGACTGCTTCTCGTCGAGGACGACTCGGCCATCGCTGAACCGCTCTCCCGGGCCCTGGACCGGGAGGGATACACCGTCACGCGCGCCTCCCGAGGGATGGACGCGCTCGGGATCGCCGCCGGACCGGACCCGATCGACCTGGTCATCCTGGATCTGGGCCTGCCCGATCTCGACGGCCTCGAGGTCGCGCGGCGCCTGCGCAAGGGCGGGCTCGAGTCGCCGATCCTGATCCTCACCGCCCGGGCCGACGAGGTCGACGCGGTGGTGGGCCTGGACGCGGGAGCCGACGACTACGTCACCAAGCCCTTCCGCCTCGGCGAGCTGCAGGCGCGGATCCGCGCCCTCATGCGGCGCTCCCAGGCGACCGAGGAGTCCGGCGACAACTACGACGTCAACGGCGTCACCCTCGACGTCTCCGCCCGTCGCGCCTACGCCGACGGGGAGGAGCTCAGCCTCTCCGCGAAGGAGTACGACCTGCTCACCGTGCTCGTGCGCGAATCCGGCAGCGTCGTCACCCGCGACGACCTCATGCGCGAGGTCTGGGGCGCGGAGTGGTGGGGCTCCACCAAGACCCTCGACATGCACATCTCGTGGCTGCGCCGCAAGCTGGGTGACGACGCCACGGACCCCCGGCGGATCACCACGGTGAGGGGAGTCGGCTTCCGCTTCGAGACCGGCACGGAGAGCTGACCCGTGCGGCAGCGCGTGCTGCAGGCCACCCTCATCACGGTGGTCCTCGTCGTGCTGATGCTCGGCATCCCGCTGGGCATCTCGTGGCTGCAGCTGGCGAACCAGAACCTCGCCAACCAGGCGAACCTGATCCTGGACCAGGTGCGCATCGACACCGAGACCCGCCTCCAGGAGGAGGGGACCATCGACGAGGCGCTCCTGCAGCGACGGGTCGACGAGCAGACCGATCTCAACATCGCCGTCACCGTCGTCTACGAGGGGGAGACCACCACGGCCGGTGATCCTCCCGGCGACGACCCGGTCAAGCGGAGCACCACCGGTGCCTCGGGGCAGCTGATCACCGTGTCCATCCCGCAGTCCGACGTGCGCGCCCACACCGCGAGCGCCTGGGTGCTGATCACGGTCGCCGGTCTGTCGGCCCTCTCGATCGGCGTGTCGGTCGCGCTGTGGCAGGCCCAGCGCATCTCCCTGCCGCTGGCCCGTCTGGCCCGGCGCGCCGAGGAGATGGGCTCCGGCCGCGCCCGCGGCCCCTGGCAGCCCTCTGGCATTGCGGAGATCGACGAGGTCGCGATCGAGCTCGCCCGCTCCGGCGCGATGCTCAACGAGCGCCTCGAGGCCGAGTCCCGTCTCGCCTCCGACGCCTCCCACCAGCTGCGCACCCCGCTGACCGCGCTCTCGATGCGGCTGGACGAGATCCTCGCGACCAGCACCGAGGAGTGGGTGCGTGACGAGGCCCGGATCTCGCTCGAGCAGATCGACCGCCTCACCGAGGTGGTCCACGACCTCATCAACGCTCCCCGCTCCTCCCAGCGACGCACCCCCGGCGTGGTCGAGCTCAGCACCGTGCTCACCCAGCAGAGCGAGGAGTGGTCCCCGGCCTACCGCCGCGCCGGCCGTGAGCTGCACATCCAGGTGCCGCGCAGCGCCGCCGTGTGGGGCTCGACCGGTCCGCTCACCCAGGTGATCGCCACCCTCATCGAGAACGCGCTCACCCACGGCGGCGGGCGCACCTGCGTGAAGGTGCGGCGCAACGACCACTCCACCGTCGTGGAGGTCACCGACGAGGGCGGCGGCATCGACCCGGAGCTCGGCGCACGGATCTTCGAGCGCTCGGTCTCCGGCCGCTCCTCGGGCGGCACCGGGGTCGGGCTCGCCCTCGCCCGCACCCTCGTCGAGGACGACGGCGGCCGCCTCGAGCTGCTCACCGAGAACCCCGCCACCTTCGGCGTCTTCCTCATCTCCGCTCCCGGCGAGGAGCCGGAGGACGAGCACGGGGCGCAGTCCGACGGGGAGCCGGGCCGCCGTGAGAAGGCCGGGCGACGGCCCCGCGGCCAGCGCGCGGACATGACCCCCAGCGGCGTCTCCGGCGGCCGCCATGCCGCCGGCGGCGACGACCTCGACTCCCTCCCGCAGGGGTCCGTGGTGCGGCGCCGCCCCCGGCCCCGCGCCTGACCTCAGTACACTGGCGGCCGTGTCTGCGAACCCGCCCCGTCCCGCTCAGCCCGCCGCTTTCGAGGAAGCTCCCGACCGTCGGATCGGGGTGGTCGGAGCAGGTCAGCTGGCCCGCATGATGCTCGGCCCCGCGATCGAGCTGGGTCTCGACCTCGAGGTGCTCGCGACCGCTCCGGACGAGAGCGCCGCCGCCGTCGCCGCGACCGTGCGGCTGGGCCGGCACGACGACGAGCAGGCGGTGCGCGGCCTCGCCGACGGCGTCGACGCGCTCACCTTCGACCACGAGCACGTGCCCACCGCGATCCTCGAGGGGATCGCGGGGGAGGGCCTCGCCGCCGTGCGCCCCGGACCCGGCGCCCTCGTCCACGCCCAGGACAAGCTCGTCATGCGCGAGCGGCTCACCGCGCTCGGACACCCCTGCCCCCGCTGGTGGCGGATCGGGAGCCTCGCCGCGCTCGAGCAGGCGCTCGCCGAGGCCGGCGGCCGGCTCGTGGTGAAGACGCCGCGCGGCGGCTACGACGCCCACGGGGTGAGGATCGTCTCGGCCGTCGAGGAGGCCGCGGACTGGCTCGAGACCCACGGCGAGCTGCTCGCCGAGGAGCTCGTCCCCTTCACCCGCGAGCTCTCCGCCCAGGTCGCGCGCCGTCCCGGGGGAGAGGCCGTCGCCTATCCCGTGGTGCAGTCGCTCCAGAAGGACGGGGTCTGCTACGAGGTCGTCGCCCCCGCGCCGGGCCTCGACGCCGCCGCCCAGGAGCGCATCCAGGCCCTCGCCCTCGCGATCGCCGAGGACCTCGACGTCACAGGGATGCTCGCCGTCGAGCTCTTCGAGACGGCCGACGGCCCGGTGCTCGTCAACGAGCTCGCCATGCGCCCCCACAACACCGGCCACTGGTCCATGGACGGCGCCGTCACCGGCCAGTTCGAGCAGCACCTCCGCGCCGTCGCCGACCTCCCCCTCGGCGCGACCGCGCCGCTCGCCCCCGTGGCCGTGATGGTCAACCTCCTCGGCGGCACCGCCGAGGACCTCGCCCCCGGCACCGCCGTGGCCCTCGCCGAGGAGCCGCGGCTGAAGGTCCACCTGTACGGCAAGTCGGTGCGCCCCGGTCGGAAGATCGGCCATGTCACCCTGCTCGGCGACGATGCCGAGGACCTGCTCGCCCGCGCTCACCGCGCCGAGCGCCTGATCATCGACGGCCCGGGCGCGGCCGCCGAGCCCACCGCCCCCACCCCCGAGGGAGATCCCCGATGACCGCCGACGCCGCACCCCGCCCCCTGGTCGGGATCGTGATGGGCTCCGACTCCGACTACCCGGTGATGCGCGCTGCGGAGGAGGCGCTGGCCGAGTTCGGGATCGAGGTGGAGGTCGACGTGGTCTCCGCCCACCGCATGCCCGAGGACATGGTCGCCTACGGCCGCGGCGCCGCCGAGCGCGGCCTGCGCGCGCTGATCGCCGGCGCCGGCGGTGCCGCGCACCTGCCCGGCATGCTCGCCTCCCTCACCCCGCTGCCCGTGATCGGCGTGCCGGTGCCGCTGAAGCACCTCGACGGCATGGACTCCCTGCTCTCCATCGTGCAGATGCCGGCCGGGGTGCCGGTCGCGACCGTGTCCATCGGCGGGGCCCGCAACGCCGGGCTGCTCGCCGCGCGGATCCTCGCCGCGGGCGGGGACGAGCACGCGGCGCAGCTGCGCGAGCGGATGGTCGCCTTCCAGGAGGAGCTGCGCGGGATCGCGATGGCCAAGGGCGAGGCGCTGCGCGCCTCGCGGTGAGCTCCGCGGGCCGCTGACCGGCGGCCCCACGACGAACGGCGGGCCGGGCGAGAGATCGCCCGGCCCGCCGTTCGCAGGGGCGGCCCTCACGGGGCCGTGCCCTTCGGCCGTTACTTCAGCTTCGCGCCGGAGGAGGCGTCGGTGCGGCCTTCCACGTAGGCGTGGTACAGGTCCGCGACCTCGTCGACGTCGCCGTCGGCCACCAGCACGCCCTTGTCGATCCAGAGCGCGCGCGTGCACATCGCCCGCACGGAGGCGAGCGAGTGCGACACGAAGAACACGGTGCCGGCCTGTCCGCGGATCTCCTCGATCCGGGCGGTGCTCTTCTTGCGGAACGAGGCATCGCCGGTGGCGAGGGCCTCGTCGATCATGAGGATCTCCGGGGTGCGGATCGTCGAGATCGCGAACCGCAGGCGCGAGGCCATGCCGGAGGAGTAGGACGTCATCGGCAGGTACAGGAAGTCGCCGAGCTCGGCGAATTCCGCCACGCTCGGGATGTTCTCCTTGACCTCCTTCGTGCTCAGCCCGAGGGCGAGACCGCCGATCATGATGTTGCGCTCGCCCGTGAGGCGGGGGAGCATCGCCGCGTTCACGCCCAGCAGCTCCGGCTCGGCGGAGGTGAAGACCCGGCCCGAGGACGGCGGCAGCAGCCCCGCCACGGCCCGCAGCAGGGTCGACTTGCCCGAGCCGTTGGTGCCCAGGATGCCGATCGACTCGCCGTGATGGGCCACGAAGGACACGCCGCGCACGGCCGGCACCTCGGTGATCGGGCCGGTGTCGGGGCGGCCGAGGCTGACCATCTTGTCCCACAGCGAGGCGCGCTGCTTGGTGGTCCCGCTGCGGCGGGCGCCGAACACGCGGTACGTGATGTGCAGGTCGTCGACCACCACCGACGGGGCGCCCAGCGGCTTGTCGCGGTCCACGCGGTCCGGGAGGTTCTCGGGGTCGATCTCGAAATCGATGTCCTCAGTCACGACCGTAGGTCTCCTCTGCGCGCCAGAAGTACAGGAATCCGATGGCGAAGACGCCCACCGCCCAGGCGGTGGCCTCGAGCCAGAGGCCCGGTGTCATCGGGATCAGCGGCTCGTTGCCGAACGCCGCACGGAACAGCTCCAGGTAGATCGCGACCGGCTGGTGCAGCAGGAGCGGCTTCAGCCAGAGCTCGTCGGGGACCATCGCCGAGATCAGGAACATGGCGCCGGAGGCGTAGCGGCCCAGCGTCAGGATGAAGGGCATGGCGTTGGCGATGTCCGGGGCGCGCGCGCCCAGGCGCGCGAAGAACATGGCGACGCCGGCGGAGAACACCGCGAGCAGCACGGCCGCGAAGGGGAGCAGCAGCCAGGACCAGGTCGGCACGACCACGCCCATGCCCGGCAGCACGCCGGTCACCAGCACGACCGCCATCATCGCCACCAGGATCGGGGCGAACAGCACGGTCTCGGTCATCACCGTCGCGAGCGGCACCACCGCGCGCGGGAACTTGTGCGATCTGATCAGCTGCAGGTTCGTGGGCACCGAGTTCAGGCCCGACATCACCGAGGTCTGGAACAGGGAGTAGGTGAACGTGCCGATGGTGATGAACGCCGCCCGATTCTCGATGCCGGGCGCGCTCGAGTGGAACAGGAAGCCGAAGATGATCACGTACACGGCCGCGTCGAGCACGGGGCGCAGGATCGCCCAGGCCTGACCCAGGTACGAGCCCTGGTTGCGGGAGTACGCGCGGGACGCGGAGAGGTTCCAGATGAACGAGCGCCGCTGCCAGACCTGCTTGATGTAGCGGCCCAGCGGCGGCCGGACCCCCATCTCGTCCAGTCCCGCCCGCGCGGCGAGCGCTTCTGACTCTGCGGATGTCAGGCGCGGAGCGAGCGGTACCTCCGCCTTCTGATCTGCCAAGTTCGTTCTCCTCTAGCCGGACGGGCGCGGCGGGCTGGGCCGTCCTCGGGCGTCGGTATGATCGTGCGTCGTGACTACCGCAAAGGATCCGCTCCCGCTGGTGACGGTCGTGATGCCGGTGTTCAACGGTGCGCGGACCCTGCGTCGATCGGTGACAAGCGTACTCGATCAGACCTTCCGCTCCCTCGAGCTGGTGGTGGTCGACGACGCCTCCACGGACGACACGGTGCGCATCGCCGAGGAGCTCGCGGAGAGTGATGCGCGGGTGCGGATCATCCGCCGGGAGCGCAGCGGCGGCCCGGCCGCGGCCAGGAACTCCGGCATCGCCGGCGGCACCGGCCGGTTCCTCGCCTTCTGTGACGCCGACGACCTGTGGCTCCCCGAGAAGCTGGAGCGGCAGCTCGATCTCGCCCGGACGAGCGGTGCGTCACTTCTGTACTGCGGCTACCACCGCGTGCCGGCCGACTTCGCGGGCACCGGCGCGGACTTCGTGCCCGAGGGCCGCGTCGTGCACGTCCCCACGCAGCTCACCCGCGAGGGTCTGCTGCGCCGCAACGTGATCGGCAACCTCACCGCCGTGGTCGACCTCGAGCGCACGGGACCGGTGACGATGCCGGACGTCCCCGGCGCCGAGGACTACGCGCTGTGGCTGAGCATCCTGCGCGAGGGCGGCACCGCCGCCGGGATCGACGAGCCGCTCGCGCTCTACCGCGCCGCGCAGGAGGACTCCCATTCCTCCGACCGCATCCGTGCGATCCGCGCCGTGTGGCAGGTGCTGCGCGGCCAGGAGCGGCTGTCCGTGCCGAGCGCCGCCGTGCACTTGGTCACCGGGTCGCTCGCGGCACTTCGCAAGAACCGGATCTGAGCGGGACCGCGTGGATACACTGCGCGGACCATGATCCTGATCTGCGTCAACGAGCTGTCCGGCCCCACCGGCTACCACAAGTCCGTGGTCGAGACCGCGAACGCCCTGCATCATGGGGGATACGCGCTGGCGGTCCTGAGCTTCCTGGGGACGGGGGACGGCGCCGAGCTCGCCATGCCGCGCTGGCCGCTGGACCCCGAGATACCCGCCTACGTGCTCCAGACGCTGCCTGCCCAGGGCGGCCGCCTGCTCGCCGAGAACGTCCACCCGGTCCTCACCGGGCGCGTCTACTCGACGCCCTACGCCTACACCGCCGACCAGCTCGCCGCCCTGCGCCAGCTCAACGAGGAGCTCACGTCCGAGGACACCGTGATCTTCACGACACCGCTGCACGCCCTCGCCTTCCATCACGCCCTCTCCGGCCAGGAGCGACGCCCCCGCACCTTGCTGCAGGTGCACGGCGACTACCGCCACCACGACGAGCTCTGGGCGCTGGTGGACGAGGCGCGGGAATCCATCGATCGCGTGCAGACAGTCGCCGAGGGGCTGAACGAGCAGTTCGCCTCGCGCTTCGACGCCGCCGACGTGGTGTGCATCCCCAACATCCACCATCCCGCGCAGGTGGTGCGCAAGCCCCGGACCGGCGTCGAGATCGTGCTGCCGGCCTCGTTCCAGCACCGCAAGAACCAGCTCGACGCGATCCGGGCCCTGTCCCGGCTCGAGGACGACTCGGTGCACCTGACCCTGTGGGGCAACATCAGCCCGCTGAACCCCTACTTCATCGCGGTGAACGAGCTGATCGACTCGCTCGGGCTGCGGGACCGGGTCTCGATCCCCGGCTTCGGCACCGAGCAGGACGTCTACTCCAGCGCGGACATCGTGCTGATGACCTCGCTGTCCGAGGGGTTCGGGTACCCGCTCCTCGAGGCCGCCTACCACCGACTGCCCACCGTCACCTACGACTACGAGTTCGGGCCGCGGGACGCGGTCGAGGACGGCGCCAGCGGATTCATCGTCCCCGTCGGCGACGTGGACGCCCTGGTCGCCCGGCTCGACGAGCTGGTCGCGGACGCGCAGCTGCGCGAGCGCTTCGGCCGACGAGCCCGCGAGATCTTCGACGAGCGCTTCTCCGCCGAGGCGGTCGTGGCGAAGTACGGCGCCGTGCTCGGCCCGCCCCCGGGCCGCTCCCTCGACCTCTCGGCCGTGTTCTCGACCGACGGCGGGGAGCCTGTGCCCGCGAGCGCGATTAGCCACCGCGTCACGCGCTCCGGACTGCGCCGGCTGCACCAGGTCACCGTGCGCTCCGACACGGTCCTGCACGACGTCCAGGTGGACGACGGCGAACGCATACTCCGCCCCGCGGTGCGCCGCGTGGGCGGGACCACCGTGATCGAGTTCCCCGTCGGGAGCCGCGGCGTCGTCTCCTTCAGCACGGTCCCCGGCGGCACCGACCGCCGTTACCTCGCCGGCCCCGCGAACGGCGGGACGCTCCCCGTCCTGCCCCGTCTGCGCCGCGACGCGGACTACGGCGACGGCACGCCGCCGGTCGACGACTCGCTCCTCGCCTCGCGCGGCGGGGCGAAGCACGTCTCCTGGCGCACCACCCCGGCGGACCTGGCCGAGTTCGGGGCGCAGGGCGTCGACGCCGTGACCTGGAAGCTGCGCCAGCTCATGCCCTCCCTGCCTGCGCTCCGGGGCGCGAAGCCCTCGGGCGACGCGACGCCGCCTGCCGGCGGGTCGCCCGAGCGCACGGCGCAGGAGGCGGGGGAGTCGACGTCCGCTCCCGACCCGTCGGCCGAGGCACAGCCCGGGCCCGACGCCGGGACCCCGACGACCGAGGCGCCGGCGACCGCAGCCCACGCACCGGCCGCCCCGTCGGCCCCCGACGCATCGGCGGACGCGCCGGCCGGCACGTCGGCCCCCGCCAGCTCGAGCGGCGGCTCCGCGGGGACCCTCGGCGGCCTCGGGAAGGCCGTCGGGCTCCCCGCCCAGGCGATGGGCTCCGTCGGCCGGGTCGCGAGGACCTACGCCTCCACCGCCGCCTCGATGCTCGTCAAGGCGGTCGCGGTCACCGAACCCGCGCCGACCCACCGCGAGATCCCCCGCCACCCCTGGTTCCCCGTCACCGGCGGCGTCGACTCCTTCGGCGCCCCGATCAACTCCGGCGGCGGCGTCCAGGTGACCAACGCCGGCACCGAGAAGCGGCCCACGGTCCGCATCCAGGGCGAGTACGACTGGCTCGAGCTGCGCGACGGCGCCTCCCGCCGACGGATCACCCCGCCCTGGTCCTACGGCGAGATGTTCGAGCGGTTCTGCGCCGCCGAGCGCGAGCACGGCCTGTTCGACATCACCACGGCCGACGGCGTGCACCTGTGGGAGCTCGGCCGCTCGGCGCTCGTGATCCAGCTGGCCGAGGCCGCCGGCCTGTGGGGACCCCTCGCCGCCGCGCAGGGCACCGTCCAGGACGTCTACACCGGCGGCAAGCGGCTCACCACCGCGCCGTCCGCGGACACCGTCGTCTTCGACTACGTGCGGCGCGGTCAGAGCGGCTACCGCACTGCCCCGTTCGTCGACGACGCGTCTCTGTTCGTGGTGCAGCCGGGCGCCGACGGCTATCCGGACGTGGACGAGACGAACATGGTCTACCCCTTCGCGGAGTTCACGCAGTGGAAGAAGGACTGGCGACAGCGCTGGTCCCACCTCCGCGTGCCCGAGGTCGATGCGCGCCCCTTCGAGGCCGCGCTGACCCAGGCGCTCGGGATCCGCATCGACCTCGGCGACCACCTGCGCAACCGCCTCGCGAAGTTCCTCGCGGAGCGGGAGTTCTTCACGCCCGTGTTCGAGCGCGTGCAGCCGGAGGAGGTGCTGATCGCCTCCAGCCACTGGTGGGCCGGCATCGGCGCCGCCGCTGCTCGCTCGGGGGCGCGGGTCTCCGATATCCAGTACGCGCTGACCAGCCACTACGCCCCCTCCTTCTGGTTCGGGCAGAAGCCGCACTACGGCGCGACCCGCTTCTACGCCTGGTCGGACTTCTGGGCCGAGCGCACCAACGTCTACGACGAGCACGTCGTCGTCCCCCGGCAGCAGCCGGAGCTGACCGCCGCGATCGAGGCCCCCAGCACGGAGGAGAAGCGCTGGGACGTCTGCGTCATCTCGCAGCCGCGGGTGCTGCGGCGGATCCTGACCTTCGTGCAGGAGCTGGTGGCGGAGCGCCCCGAGCTGCGTGTCGTGATCGCCCCGCATCCCGCGCAGCGCGAGATCATCGGGCAGGAGCTCGCTGCGAGCGGGCTCGAGGGGTCGGTCGACATCGCCGAGGAGGACACGCTGACCACGATCACGAGGTCGGTCATGGCGGTCGGCACGTTCTCCACCTCTCTGTGGGAGTCCGCGGCACTGGGCTGCCCGACCTATGTGATCGAGGTGCCGGGTTTCGAGGAGACCCTCCAGGACGTCGAGTCGGGCCTGTTCCGCCTCGCGCGCACCGCGCACGACCTCGTCCCCTACGAGGTCCCCGCCTCCCGACACGACATCTTCGGCTGAGCCCATGGACATCCAGAACCACTACTACGGGCACAGCGCCGCCCTCGCCCTCCACGCGGGGCTCGACTCCGTCCGCCACCTCCACGGGCTCCTCCAGCACGGCTGGACCGTCCGCTCGCCCTCGCTGGTGCACTTCTCCGACTTCGCGCGCCTTCCCCGCACCTCCCGCCGTCTGGTGTGGAGCCACCGGGCGCGGGGCTGGGAGCCCGCCGAGGACCCCTTCCTCACCACGCCGATCGGGGCGCCCTTCCTGTACCTCAGCGCGCTGACGGCCGACGAGTCCGTGGCCGCTCTCGGTGCGACCGTCGCCTTCCCCGTCCACGACACCCGCCTCGTCAAGCTCCAGCACGACGACGCGGACCTCGCTCGCGAGCTCGCCGAGCGCGACGGCCCCTCCCTCGTCTGCCTCCACCCCGAGGACCTCGATCGCCCGGAGAAGGTGCAGGTCTGGAGCGAGCACGGCCACCGCGTCGTCAGCGCGGGGGAGCGGCGCGACCCGCAGTTCCTCGGCCGGATCCTCCGCCTCGTCCGCGGGGCGCGGCGCGTCGTGTCCAACCAGCTCTCCACCGCAGTGGTCTACGCCGCCGCCGAGGGCACGCCCACCGCGATCTACGGAGGCGACCTCGCCATCGGCTCCCTCGGCACCGAGGTCTCCCGTCGCACGCGCGAGCTGTGGCCCGAGTTCCACGACGACACCGTCGAGGACGCGACCCGGCGCGCCGTCGCCCTGGCGGAGCTCGGGAACGAGCACCTGCTGTCCCCGGCGGCGCTGCGGGCGGCGCTCGGCTGGGATCGCAGCACCGCCGGACCGTTCCTCAGCTACTGGGGCGGTGCCCCGCTGCGGAAGGCGGGCGCGGTGCTCGGCCTCGTGGAGCGGACCGAGGGCGCGCAGGACGCCGGCTCCGGACAGTCCCCTCTGGTGTTCCTGCGCCACCCGCTCAGCCATCTGCCCGGCCGGCTCCCGCGCCTCCCCTCGCGCGACGCCCTCCTGCCGGAGCCGCTCGTCCCCGCACGGTGACCCCGTGGAGCACTCTCCCCTGACCCCGTGACCTGAGGAAGGTTGTCGCCCGAATGATCGTGATCTGCACCAACGAGGTCGCCGGACCCACCGGCTACCACAAGTCCGTCGTCCAGCTGGGCAACGGGCTGAGTGCGGCGGGATACGCGGTGGCGGTGCTGGGCTTCCTCGGCACCGGCGACATCGCGAGCCGGATGCTCCCGGTGTGGCCGCTGGACCTCGAGGTCCCCGCCTACACGCTGCGTGCGCTTCCGGCCGACGGCGGCCGTCTGCTGCACCGCAACGCGCACCCCGAGCTCACCGGCGACCTCGGCGCGCTGCACTACGAGTTCACGGCCAACGAGCTGGCCGCCCTCCGGGAGCTCAACGACGCGCTCACGGAGGAGGACACGATCGTGTTCACCGCCCCGGTGCAGGCCCTCGCTTTCCAGCACGCGCTCGGCGGGGACGCACGCCGCCCCCGCACCGTCCTCCAGATCCATGGCGACTACCTCCACCATGCCGAGCTCTGGGACCCGCTGATGGCGACCCGCGACGTCATCGACCGGCTGCAGACGGTCGCCGACGGACTGCGCCAGCAGTTCATCCCGACCTTCGCCGACGATGACGTGGTGTTCATCCCGAACTTCCCCGGGGAGGGTCCCGGGGCGATCCAGCGCGTCGAGCACGAGGGCGTGAACATCGCCCTGCCCGCCTCCTTCCAGCACCGCAAGAACCAGCTCGACGCGGTGCGGGCGCTGTCCCTGATCGAGGACGAGTCCGTCCACCTCACGCTGTGGGGGAACATCAACCGCAACAACCCCTACTACGTCGCCGTCCGCGAGCTCGTGGACTCCCTCGACCTCGGCGGCCGCGTGCACATGCCCGGCTTCGGCACCGAGCACGACGTCTACTCCACCGCGGACATCGTGCTGATGTCCTCGCTCTCCGAAGGCTTCCCGTATCCCCTGCTGGAGGCGATGTACCAGGGACGCCCCACCGTCTCCTACGACTTCGACTTCGGACCGCGTGAGGCGATCGAGGACGGCGCCAGCGGATACATCGTCCCCCTCGGCGACGTCGAGCAGCTCGCGGCGCGGCTCGGCGAGGTCGCCGCGGACGCGGCGCTGCGGGAGCGATTCGGGCGACGCGCACGGGAGCGCTACGACGAGCGGTTCGCCCCCTCGGCCGTCGTGGAGCAGTACCGCGAGTTCTTCGGCCCGCACGACGCGCCGCTCGACCTCGCGAACGTGTTCGCCACCGACGGGAAGGAGCCGATCGGGACCGAAGAGATCGAGCATCGCGCGCGCCGCACCCGCGGCGGACGCCTCCACCAGCTCACCGTCACCTCGCTCGTCGGGCTGCACGACGTGCAGGTCGACGACGGCCTCCAGACCCGGGCCGCCAAGGTGCGGACCCAGCGCGGCACGACCCGGATCGAGTTCGAGGCCTCCGCCCCCGTGGTGATCTCGTACACCACCGCCCCCGGCTCCGGGGACCGGCACTATCTCGCCAGCACCACCGCCCAGCACGAGCTCGTCGTGCTGGCCCATCTGCGCCGCGACGCCCGATACGGCGCCGGACGGCCCGCGGCGCAGGACGCGATCTTCGGGACCTCCGGCGGGACGCTCCCGCTGCACGCCCCGACCGCACTGGCTCATCTCGCCATGCGGGCTCCGCGGGACGTCGTGTGGAAGGCGCGCGACGTCGCCACCACGGTCGGCACTCGGATGCGGGCTCGGCGCGAGCTCGCCGGCGCCGAGGGGGCGACGCACTCGCAGCCCTCGGCGAACCCCACCGAGGGCGAGGCCCCGCTCGGCCAGTCCGCGGACCTCGACCTCGAGGACGAGACCTCCGCCGGCGGGACCGTCGACGCCCGTTCGATCCTCACCCCGCTGCTGGACATCGGCCCGAGCGCCGCGGCCTCGACGATGCGCATCCTCTCCGGCCTGTCCCGGGCGCCGGCAGCTCCCACCCGACGCGATATCCCGCGCCATCCGTGGTACCCGGTCACCGCCGGCGTGGACAGCTTCGGGACGCCGATCAACCAGACCGGGGGGGTGCAGGTCCGCAACGCCGGCACCGCCGAGCGCCCCACGGTCTCGGTGCGCGGTGAGTACGACTGGGTGGAGCTGCGCGACGGCGCCTCGCGCCGACGCGTGAGCCCCCCGTGGTCCTACGGCGAGATGTTCGAGCGCCTCTGCGAGGCCGAGCAAACGCACGGCCTGTTCGAGATCACCACGGCCGACGGCGTGCATCTGTGGGAGCTCGGCCGCTCGGCACTGGTGATCCAGCTGGCCGAGGCCGCCGGCTTCTGGGGCGCGGCGCCCGCCGTCGGCGGCGACGTGCGGGACGAGTACCTCGGCAGCAAGCGCCTGTCGAAGGCTCCTCGGGCCGATCGGGTCGTGTTCGACTACGCGCGGCGCGGTCAGAGCGGCTACCGCACTGCCCCGTTCGTCGACGACGCGTCTCTGTTCGTGGTGCAGCCGGGCGCCGACGGCTATCCGGACGTGGACGAGACGAACATGGTCTACCCCTTCGCGGAGTTCACGCAGTGGAAGAAGGACTGGCGCCGGCGCTGGTCCCACCTCCGCGTGCCCGAGGTCGATGCGCGCCCCTTCGAGGCCGCGCTGAGCGAGGCGCTCGGGATCCGGGTGGACCTCGGCGATCACCTGCGCAACCGCCTGGTGAAGTTCCTCGCGGAGCGGGAGTTCTTCACGCCCGTGTTCGAGCGGGTGAAGCCGGAGGAGGTGCTGATCGCCTCCAGCCACTGGTGGGCGGGGATCGCAGCGGCCGCGAGCCGCTCCGGGGCGCGGGTCTCGGACATCCAGTACGCGCTGACCAGCCACTACGCCCCCTCCTTCTGGTTCGGGCAGAAGCCCCGCTACGGCGCGACTCGCTTCTACGCCTGGTCGGACTTCTGGGCCGAGCGCACCAACGTCTACGACGAGCACGTGGTGGTGCCGCGCCAGCAGGAGGAGCTTACCGCTGCGATCGAGAGCCCCTCGACGGTGGAGAAGCGCTGGGACGTCTGCGTGGTCTCCCAGCCGCGGGTGCTGCGGCGGATCCTCGCCTTCGTGCAGGAGCTCGTCCGCGAGCGGCCGGAGATGCGTGTCGTGATCGCCCCGCATCCCGCGCAGCGGACCATCATCGGGCGCGAGCTCGCCGCCGCCGGCCTCGAGGAGGCCGTGGACATCGCCGAGGAGGACACGCTGACCACCATCACGCGCTCCGCGATGGCGGTGGGTACGTTCTCCACCTCTCTGTGGGAGTCCGCGGCGCTCGGCTGCCCGACCTTCGTGATCCCGGTGCCGGGCCACGAAGAGACCCTGCAGGACGTCGAGTCGGGCCTGTTCCGCCTCGCGACCTCGCCGCACGACCTCGTCCCCTACGAGGTCCCGGCCAGCCGGCACGACATCTTCGGGACCGCCTGAGGGGCGGCTCCGTCCGGGGGCCGTCGCTGCCCGCGGACCCACGGCCGGGCCTCCGATCTCGCAGGTGACACGCGGATCACCCGGATAGGATCAGGCTCAGTGACGAGCCGATCGGTGCTCGACCCGAATCCCAGGTGGTGCCGTGTTCCGCAAGCTCACCCGTGTCGTGAGACCGCTGCTCGATCTCTCGGAGCGCCGCGCGCTCGTCGCGGCGAACGACCCGGGGACCGACCCGGACATCGTCCTGACCGGGGCCCGCCATCTCGCACGGATGAGGAACTTCCGCTCCGCCGCCGCGCTGCTGGACGGGATCGACACGGACGAGCTGGACCTGCTGGACGAGTGCTTCGTCGGCGTCACCCTGCTCAGCGGCCAGGAGGGGCTGCGCGCCGACCAGCTCCTGGCCCCGCATCTCGGCTCCCTCGCCGATCGGGACCTCACCCCGGCCCAGCGTGTGAGGCTCGCCGAGTGGATCCAGCTCTCGGGTCTCCCCACCGCCGAGAAGGTAGCGGCGCTCCGCACGCTGCGCACCTCCGAGGGCGGCTCACGCGCCCCCGGCGCCACCCTCCGGGACCTGCGCTTCCGCGAGTTCCGCCTCCGCACGGCCGGGTTCGAGAAGATCGACGTGAGGGACTTCTTCGCCGGCGGGGACGAGGATCCCTTCCGCTGGAAGGACAACCTCCGCTACGTCCACGACCTCGTCACCCACGGGCACGCGGACACCGCCCGCACCCTCCTCGAGCGGCAGCTGTCCGAGCACGGGCTGCGCGACCGCGCCGTCGCCGAGGCCGCGCTGCGCTTCGACTCGGGCGCCCTCGTCGCGGACCTCGACGCCGTCCCCGCCGAGCACCGCGGCATGCCGGGCGTGCTCGCCCTCGCCCACGACCTGCGGGGGCAGAGTCCCGCGCACCAGGACTTCTACGAAGCGTGCCTCGAGGCGACGACCTCCCGCTTCGACGCCATGGACGTGCACACCCGCGACTCTCTCCTGCGCGTGCTCACCGTGAAGGACCTCCTGCCCGGGCTCGACGCCCTGGTCCCCACCCTCCGCGGCGTGCCGGAGACGATGCTCGGCGCCCGCTGCGGCCGCGGGCTGATCGCGATGGAGCGGGGCGAGCACCGAGACGCCGCGGACCTGCTCCACTCCGTCCTCGTCGAGGACCCGACCTACACCGTCGCGGCGACCGGGCTCCGGCTCGTCTACGCCCGCCTGGACGGCGACCGCACCGTCATCGACCTCCGGAACGAGATCGGCTACGGCAGCGCCAGCGCCGGCCGCGCCGGGATCCGCCGCGGCGACCGCGACCAGGGGACCACCCTCATGCTCACGGGCCAGTACCTGAAGGCCTGGAGCGTGCGCCGCACCGCGCCGCCGTGGCGGATCCTCGAGCGCGACCTCGGGGAGAGGTTCCTGAACGCCGCGCCGCTGCCCGAGGATCCCGGCTCCTCCCTCTTCCTCATCACCGACGACGGAGTGGGCGACGAGATCCGCGGCGCGCAGCACCTCGGCGAGCTCGCCGCGCGCTACCGGGTCACCGCCACCTGCGACCCGCGGCTGCGGACCCTGCTCGAGCGGAGCTTCCCCACGATCGAGTTCGTCGACGTCGTCCGTCGGATCCGCGGCCACCTGAACCCCGTCTACGACGGCCGGTACAGCGACTTCATCCTCGCCAGCCACCTGCCCGCCCACTGCGACCCCTACGTCGAAACTGCCGACCACGTCACCTACGGCCAGAACCTCACCTTCAACCGCTTCGCCGGCGTGCTCCCGCGCCAGGACATCGGCGCCTATCTCGTCCCGGATCCCGCCCGGGCCGTGCCGCGCGCCGAGGGGAGGCTCAAGGTGGGCCTGGTGTGGAGGAGCCACTTCTCCGGCGGCACCCGGCGGATGATGTACATCGGCCTCGAGCAACTCACCCCGCTCCTGGACGTGGACGGGGTCGAGTTCTGGTCGATCCAGCACGCGACCGACGACGCGGAGAGGGCCTCTCTGGAGGAGCACGGGATCCGGCAGATCCATGGCGTCGACCTCTTCGACGACCTCGAGGGGCTCGCGGCGCACGTCGCCTCCATGGACCTCGTGATCGGCATCAGCACGGTCCCGATGGAGCTCGCCGCCGCCGTCGGCACCCCGACCTGGCTGCTCGGCTTCTCGCCGGAGAACTACCTCTACCGCACGGCGGGCGGCAGGACATCCGTCGACCAGCTCTCCCGCAACTCGACGATCATCGCCCCGCCCTGGATCGACTTCACCGCCCCCTACCAGGAGTGCGTCGACCTCGTCCTCGCGGAGTGCCGGACCCGGCTGGAGCGTCTCGTCCGCAGCACCCTGCACAGCTGACGGGCGGGCGCCGCCACCTGCTCCAGTACGATCGGCGCATGTCCTTCAGCCAGAACGGTACCCCCAAGTCCCTGCGGATCGGCGACCTCCAGGTCGGCGAGACCCATGCCCCCTTCGTCGCCGCGGAGATGTCCGGCAACCACAACGGCGACCTCGGTCGCGCCCTCGCGATCGTCGACGCGATCGCGGAGACCGGCGCCCCGGCGATCAAGCTCCAGACCTACACGGCGGACACGATCACCATCGATGCCGACGGCCCCGCCTTCCGCATCACCGACAGCCACGGCCTGTGGGGCGGACGGAACCTCTACAGCCTCTACCAGGAGGCGCACACCCCGTGGGAGTGGCACGAGGCGATCTTCGCCCGCGCCCGCGAGCACGGCATGATCCCGTTCTCCAGCCCCTTCGACGACACGGCCGTCGACCTGCTGGAGGACCTCGGCGCCCAGGTCTACAAGATCGCGTCGCTCGAGATCGGCGACATCCCGCTGCTGCGCAAGGTGGCCCGCACCGGCAAGCCGGTGATCCTCTCCACCGGCGCCGCCGATGCCGGCGACGTGGACCTCGCCGTCAAGACCCTTCGCGCCGAGGGCAACGAGCAGATCGCCGTGCTCGGCTGCACTTCCTCCTACCCGGCGACCGCCGAGGCGTCGAACCTGCGCACCATCCCGGTGCTCGCCGACACCTGGAAGGTCGTCGGCGGCCTCTCCGACCACACCAAGGGCATCGGCGTGAGCGTCGCGGCCGTCGCCTTCGGCGCCGCGATCCTCGAGAAGCACGTCACGCTGCGCCGCGCCGACGGCGGCGTAGACTCCGATTTCTCCCTCGAGCCCGAGGAGCTGAAGGCCCTGGTCGACGAGTCCTACGCGGCCTGGCTCGCGCTCGGCGAGGTGCACGTCGGCCCGACGACGTCCGAGGCCGAGTCCCAGCGCCTGCGCCGCTCGCTGTTCGTGGTGAAGGACGTGCGCGCCGGAGAGGAGATCACCGCGGAGAACGTCCGCTCGATCCGCCCCGCGGGCGGGCTCGAGCCGCGCTATCTCGACGTGGTCCTCGGCCGCACCTTCGCGAAGGACGTCGAGCGCGGAACGCCGCTCAGCTGGGATCTCGTCTGACCAGCACGTCGAACTCGCCGTCGTCGCGGTCCGGATCGAGCACGTAGCCGGCCCCGGCGAACAGCCGCTGGGACGGCAGGTTGTCGGGAAGGATCGCGGCGACGACGACGGCGCCGGGGTGACGCGCCCCGAAGGCCGCCTCGCCGGCGGCGAGCACCGGACGGGAGAGCCCGTGGCCGCGCGCCTCGGGGGCGAGGGTGATGGACACCTCCCACTCCTCGCCCGCCGACGCGCCCTCCAGCGCGTCGAAGCGCACGGTGCCGACGGGCGCGCCGCCCCGCTCGACGACGTACAGCTCGCGGGACGGGTTCTCGAGCGTCCGCGCGTACCAGGTGGAGTGGGACTGCCACGGCACCGGGGCGGAGTCGCGGGAGACCTTCCGGGTCTCCGGGTCGTTGCGCCAGCGCAGCAGCAGCGGCGAGTCCGACGGGGTCGCGGGACGCGCCGCGACCGGCGTCTCCGCCGCTCCGATCCGGCGCGCGAGCGCCGCGTCCCAGGCGGCGACGATCCGCTCCGCGCCGTGACCGTCGACCTTCTCCCGGCCCACCGAGGTCCAGCTGCGCATCGCGCGCAGGTCCGCGATCGCCCGCTCCACCTCCGCGGTCGCCGCAGGGCGGTCGGTGCGCACTTGCTCAAGGGTGCCGAGCCCGCGGGCGATCCGCTCGGCAAGGGCGGCCTCGTAGCCGGCGCGCTGGTTCTCCACCACCGCGACCAGCAGGCTCGGAACCCCGATGCAGGCCAGCTCCCAGGCCGTGGTGCCCGCGGCGCTGACCACGAGGTCCGCCGCGCTCGCCCGCTCGAGGAAGGCGGGGGAGGGGGCGAGCAGCTCGACGTCCTCCCCGGCCTCGGCCCGGACCGCGTCCCAGCCGTGCTCGGGCGCGATGACGCTCACGTGCGCGACGCCCTCTGCCGCAGCGCAGACGGCGGCGAGGGTCCCGGCGGCGCCGGTCGCGTCGGTGCCGCCCATGACGATCAGCACCCGGGCGCCGCGGCTGACGTCGTGGTCCTCGTCGACCCGCTTCTCCCGCGCGGCGCGCACCTCGGCGCGCATCGGGGCGTAGGCGATGCCGAGGAGCACCTCGCCGCTGCCGTCCTCGGGGCGGCCGACCCGCTCGGCGCGGATCGTGGAGTCGACGACGACGTCGGCCGGACGGCGGCCGAAGGCGCCGTCCTCCATCGAGGACAGCAGCGCGCCGCCGGCGCGCACCTGGTCCCGGGCGTCGGCCCCGATCGTGTAGTCGTCGACGTGGACGACGCTCGCGCCCTGCTCGGCGGCGAGGATCCCGAGGTCCTCGCGCGCCGCGGTCACCTCGAGACCGGACTCGTCCAGCAGGTGCCGGGCGAGCGGCGCCTCGATCGAGCCGGCGACCACCACGGTGTGCCCGGCGGCGCGGGCGGCGTCGGCGACGGAGAGCGCCCGCACCAGGTGGCCGATGCCTCCCGACGGGGTCGCGTCGCACCGGATCGCGACGTGGGTCATCCGTCGGCCAGCTTCTTCTGGCGCACGCCCGCGTTGATCCGGGTGATGTCGGGGCGTGAGCGCAGCAGGTCCACCACCTCGTGCCATGCCGGGGCGCGATCCCCCAGCTCGGCGACGACCGCGTCGAGCATCTCGCCGTCCTCGACGGTGTCCAGGGTCACCCGCAGGTCGTTCGCGGCCGGCTGGACGACCAGGCCCATGGTGCGGAAGTAGCGCTTGGAGTCGTAGAGATAGGAGGTGACGTGCGTGCGGTGGAAGCTCTCGGCCTCCGCGTCGGCCGTCAGCAGCGCCTCCCGCGAGGCGAGCTCGACGTCCAGTCCGCGCGGCAGCGTGCGCACCAGCGTGGTCGCGGTGTAGTCCAGCGACGGATCGGTCTTCCACAGCCCTGCCACGGCGGAGATCAGCGAGGGGTCCGCCAGCGGGCAGTCCGCGGTCAGGCGCACCACCGCATCGGCCCCGGTCTCCTCCAGGGCGAGCACGAAGCGGGAGAGGACGTCGTCCTCGCTGCCGCGGACCACCTGCACGCCCAGCTCCTCGCCGAGCTCGGCGACGGCGTCGTCCCCGGGGGCGGTGGACGTCGCCACCACCACGTCCTCGATGCCCTTGGCGGCGCGGGCGGCCCGCACCATCCACCCCAGGACCGGTCGGCCGCCGAGCGGCCGGAGCACCTTCCCGGGAGGCGGGAGGAACCTGTCCGAGCTTGGATCACTGCGACGGTTCGTGTATCGGTCACCGTGCCATAATGGCACGCGCGTCCTGGGTCGCCCGCGCGCCGCCCCAACCCCGTCGACGAAAGAGATCTGCATGTCGCTCCTCAACGGTGCCTCCATCCTCATCACCGGTGGGACCGGCTCCTTCGGCAAGGCCTTCCTGCGTGAGGTGCTCGACAACCACAACCCGCGACGGGTCGTCGTCTTCTCGCGGGACGAGCTCAAGCAGTACGAGGTCCGCAACCAGTTCGGCAACGACCCCCGCCTGCGCTGGTTCCTCGGCGACGTCCGCGACGAGCGCCGCCTCGCCCGTGCGCTGAAGGACGTGGACTACGTCGTCCACGCCGCCGCGCTCAAGCAGGTCGACACCGCGGAGTACAACCCCTTCGAGTTCGTCAAGACCAACATCCTCGGCAGCCAGAACGTCATCGAGGCGTCCATCGACGCCGGCGTCAAGAAGGTCGTGGCCCTGTCCACCGACAAGGCCTCCAGCCCGATCAACCTCTACGGCGCCACCAAGCTCACCGCCGACAAGCTCTTCATCACGGGCAACCACTACGCCGCGAGCTACGACACCCGCTTCGCCGTGGTGCGCTACGGCAACGTGATGGGCTCGCGCGGCTCGGTCATCCCCTTCTTCCGTCGCCTCGGCGAGGAGGGCAAGCCGCTGCCGATCACGGACATGGCCTGCACCCGCTTCTTCATCACCCTGCCGCAGGCCGTGCAGATGGTCATCGACACCTTCGAGCTCATGCAGGGCGGCGAGCTGCTCGTGCCGCGCATCCCCTCCATGAAGGTCACCGACCTCGCACAGGCCGTCGTGCCCGGCGCCGAGATGGTCGACGTGGGCCTGCGCCCCGGCGAGAAGCTCCACGAGGAGATGATCAGCCCCGAGGAGGGCCGCCGCGCGGTCATCATCGAGGACGGCAAGTACTTCATCATCCAGCCCGACCTCGCGACCTGGGGCTACAAGGCCCCCGAGGGCGCTGTGCCGGTCGAGCCCGGGTTCTTCTTCCGCTCGGACTCCAACGACCAGTGGTACACCCAGCAGGAGATCGCGGACATCATCGAGGGAGGGATCTGAGGTGCTGCCGTACGGCCGTCAGTCCATCGAGTCCGACGACATCGCGGCCGTCGAGGCGGCGCTGCGCAGCGACTGGCTGACCACGGGCCCCGAGGTCGACCGGTTCGAAGCGGCGATCGCGGAGCGCGCGGGCGTGGAGCACGCGGTCTCGGTCACCTCCGGCACCGCCGCGCTGCATGTCGCCTACGCCGCCGCCGGCATCGAGCCCGGCGACGAGGTCGTCACGACCCCGCTGACCTTCGTCGCGACCGCCGCGGGCGCCGCCCTGCACGGTGCGAAGATCGTGTTCGCGGACGTCGACCCGGCCACCGGCAACCTCGACCCCGCCGCCGTCGAGGCCGCGGTCACCGAGCGGACCAAGGTCATCGCGGGCGTCGACTACGCCGGCGTGCCGGTCGACGCCACGGCCCTGCGCGAGATCGCCTCCCGGCAGGGCGCACTGTTCCTCGAGGACGCCGCGCACTCCATCGGCTCCACCCAGGACGGCGCCCCGGTGGGCTCCCTCGCCGACCTCACGACCTACTCGTTCTTCCCGACGAAGAACCTCACCACGGCCGAGGGCGGTGCCGTCGTGACGGCAGACGCGGAGCTCGCCGCCCGCGCCCGGGCGTTCAAGAACCACGGCCTGGTGCGCGACAAGGCGGTGCAGCGCTATCCCGACGAGGGCCCCTGGCACCAGGAGGTCCACAGCTTCGGGCTGAACTACCGCCTGCCGGACGTGCTGTGCGCGCTCGGCACGAGCCAGCTCGCGCGCCTCGATGCGTTCGTGGCCCGCCGCGCCGAGGTGAAGAAGGCCTATGACGAGGCGCTCGGCGACCTCGAGGGCGTCGAGATCCCGGGCGTGCCCGAGGGGGCGGCGCCCGCCTGGCACCTCTATCCGCTGCGGGTCCCCGCCGAGCGACGCCGCGCCATCTTCGAGGCCATGCGCGAGCAGGGCATCGGGGTGCAGGTCAACTACATCCCCGCCTACTGGCACCCGGTCTTCGAGGACCTCGGCTACCAGCGCGGGATGTGCCCCGTGGCGGAGGACTACTACCGCCGCGAGATCTCGCTGCCGATGTTCCCGGGCCTGACCGACCAGGACGTCGAGCGCGTCATCGAGGTGACCCGGAAGGCCGTCGCCGGCTGACCCCACGGAGGCCCGGCAGATGCGGAGAGGGCGCCACGGGCTGCGAGCCGTGGCGCCCTCTCGCCGCCCGTGCCGGCGAGCGGGGCGGCGGAGGGCCGCCCTGCAGGGGGGCGGCGGCAGGCCCCCCTGCAGGGGTCGGCGCTCCGCCGGGATCAGCGACCGGGCGGGGTCACGGCGTCGGATCGCACTCGATCCGGATCAGCCGCGAGTGGTCCGTCTCGAACAGGACGGTGCCGAGGGACTCCCCGCCCTGCTCGATCGCGCTGAAGGCGGGGTCGTACTGGTAGGGCTGCCGCTCCTGGTAGATGTAGCCGATCCCCGCATCCGCGAGGGTCCGGCAGCGCCAGGTCCACCGGTCGGCGTAGGGGACCGCCGCGATCGCGGCGCGGTCCTGGTCGGTCAGCGCCGTGCCCGCGACGGGCAGATGGACGTTCAGCCCGTACAGCGAGTACATGTGCGCCGCGCCCGAGTACGGGCTGGCCAGGATCGACAGGTCCGGGTCCAGCTCCGGGGCGATGCGGGCGAAGGCCTCGAGCTCGTCGGCCTGGAGGAAGCGGCCCCGCCCGGGATACTCCGCCGCGAGGTTCTTCCCGGCGTTGTCCAGCCGCGGCGGGACCGAGCCGAGGGCCGCGAGGGTCGCGAGCACGACCAGCACCGCGACCACGGCGCGGCCACGGACGGTCGGCCCGCCCAGCGGCAGGGAGCGCCGCAGCAGGCGCGCCCAGGCCTGCAGCCCCGGCACCACCAGCAGCGCGGACAGCATCGCGAGCGGGATCGCGATCCGGTCCTGGCCGCGGAAGAAGAGGACCGAGAGGTTCAGCGGCGAGTCGACCGCGGCGTCGAGGTACATCACGGCGACCACGATCCAGGCCGCGGCCAGCCAGCGCAGCGGGCCGCGCAGCGTGGAGACCAGGCCCGGCCACCACAGCACCGCGATCACCGTCCCCAACGCCATCGGCCACACCGTCAGCAGGCCGAGGCCCACCTCGCCCAGCGCCGACCACCACGGCACCTGCAGACCGCCGGAGAAGCCCGTCACCCGGGCGCCCAGCGGGGTGTAGGTCAGCACCGCGACGGGCAGCAGCGCGAGGACCGGCACGGCGAGGAGGCGCCGGCAGGTGTGCCACAGGGGAAGCCCCGTCACGATCGTCAGCACCGCGATCAGGATCAGCGCCATCACCCCGACGTTCGGCTGCATGAGCGTGAGACCGATCCCGGAGAACCCCACCACCCCGAGCGCCGCCCCGATCGCAGGCCACACCGGGGCCGCGTCGGCGGAGCCGTTGGGCGCGTCGCGCACGGCGGGGGAGGACGCCGACTGCAGGACGGAGACCGAGGCGTTCTCCTCGAGGCCCGCCCGGGCGCGCACCGGGCCGGTCAGGGCGTGCCAGAGCGCGACCGCGCCGGCGAGCGCCCCGGTCAGGGCGGCGAAGCCGGTGAGGTTCGGGACGGGGGAGAGATGGATCCACAGGTTCAGCGGGCTGGCGGGGATCACCGCGGCGACCAGCGCGACGGCGGGCGGTGCCCACCGCACCTGCGGGAACAGGGTCCGCGCCAGCAGCGCGAGGCCCACCACCCACGGCACCACCGCGAGCGCGAGCACGGAGCCGTTCAGCACGATCGGGATGTCGACGCCGGGCACCAGCGCGGCCAGGTCATGGAAGGCCGCGGGATAGGAGGACGGTGCCCGGGTGCTGCTGGTCACCGCGTTCAGGGTGAGGCTCGAGCCGTCGCCGGTCTCGCGGATGTGGGTCAGCGCGGTGAGGTGGTAGAGCGTGTCGTAGCGCTCCAGCACGGCGTCGGCGCCGCCGGCCTGCCGTGCGATGGGGACCACCGCGACCGCGAGCCCGGCGACGAGCGCGCCGGCCCAGCCCAGGTGCGCCGCGAGCGGGCGCGGGGCGAGCAGCGGGCCGTCGAGCACCGTCGAGGGGAGGCGCACCCCGCGCCGGGCGAGGAGGTGGGCGAGGAGCACCAGCAGCGCGGAGAGGACCGCGAAGGGGAGCAGCGTCCAGGCCACCCCCGCCATGGAGGCGATGATCGCGCCGATCCCGGCCACCGCGGTCCCGATCGCCGGCGCGAACGCGAGGGCGATCAGACGGGAGCCGGCCAGCGCGCGGACGGCGAGATAGCCGGGGACGTACGCGGCGGCGAGGACGATCAGGACGACGAGGAGGAGGCTCGCGGCGCCCGTCATCCGTCGTGCTCGCGCAAGGAGCGCTCCCGGTACTGCACGGCCGGCTCCGCCTCGTCGAGGGAGAGCCGTCGGGCCAGATAGGTGGTGCGCTTCTCGGCGTTCTTCGTCCGCGCCTCCTGGAGGGCCAGGAAGCCCAGCAGCACCAGGACCGTCGCGTACAGGAGCAGATCGGCGCCGCGCCCCACCCCCACCATGTGCGCCACGCGCGTGAGCATCGTGGGGAACAGCACGGTCAGCGCCGCGAAGACGGCGAAGGCGATGACGAGCAGCCGCCGGACGGCGAGCTGCTTCGCGCCGCGCTTGACGAAGAGCCACGCGACGATCGCCACGATCCCCGCCACCAGCAGCAGCTGGATGATGAAGGTGCGCCCGCTCACCCCGAGGGCAGGGCCGAGCGCTTCGAGCAGAGTGTCCACCCCAACAGGGTATCCTCCTCGGGCGTGCGCCTCCCGGCCGCCGAATGCTCCGTCACACGAGGAGAACCCATGGACAGCCCTGACCCCTCGCGCGCCACGAACGCGCCCGGGGCCGACTGCACCTGGTTCGTCGTGCCGCTGTTCAACGAGGGCGTCGTCATCGGCGACGTGATCCGTGACCTGCGCTCCCGCTACCCGCTCGTGGTCTGCGTGGACGACGGCAGCGCGGACGGCTCGGCCCGGATCGCCGAGGAGGCCGGGGCCGCCGTGGTGCGCCACCCCTACAACATGGGCCAGGGCGCGGCGCTGAAGACCGGCATCGACTACGCGCTGCGCGACCCGCAGATGCGGCAGATCGTGACCTTCGACGCCGACGGGCAGCACCAGGTCGACGACGCCGCGGAGATGATCGTCAAGCGGGATGCGGAGGGCGTGGACATCGTGCTCGGCTCCCGCTTCCTCGACGACCGCACCAAGCCCGGCCTGATCAAGCGCATGGTGCTGCGCGGGGCGGTCTGGTACTCGAACCTGACCTCCGGGGTGAAGCTCACCGACGCCCACAACGGGCTGCGGGTCCTGGGCCGCGAGGCGTGCGAGAAGATCACCATCGAGCAGAACCGGATGGCGCACGCCTCCGAGATCGTCGAGGAGATCGGCCGCCACAAGCTCACCGTCGCCGAGCACCCGGTGCACATTCTCTACACCGACTACTCCCGTTCGAAGGGCCAGGCGGTGCTGAACTCGGTGAACATCGTCATCGACATGCTCTTCCGCTGAGCCCGGCGCCCCACGGGGCACGGACCCGGCCCGCAAGGACCCATGACAAGGAAGCGGCCGACGTCCCCTGGGGCGTCGGCCGCTCCTCGTCGTGAAGGGCGCTCTCGCACGCGCCCTCGGCTCACCCCTCCGCCGGCTCGGGCTCGGCCGTGCCGTCGGCCACCGACTCGAAGAACGCCCTGATGTCCTCGTCGTCGGTGAGGATCGCGACGCCGGAGTTGTTGGTCTGGTACTCGGGATCCTCGATCGGGATCGACAGCGAGCCCGAGCCCATCGCGGAGCGGGCGGTCAGCGCCATCCGGGCCACGTCCACGATGCCGGTGCCGTCGCTGGTGGTCAGCGCGCCGGAGCCGGCGCCCGCGAGACGCACCTGCGTGATCGGGTTCAGCAGCACGGCGGGGGAGGTGGCGCGGTCCATCAGCGCGGAGACGAACTGCTGCTGGCGGGCCTGGCGGCCGATGTCGGCGGTCGGGTCGAAGTAGCGGGCGCGCACGAAGGCGAGGGCCTGCTCGCCGCCCACGTCGTGGCAGCCCTCCGTCATCTTCAGCCCCGACTTCTCGTCGTCCACGTCCTGGTCGATGCACAGATTCACGTGGCCGACCGCGTCGACCACCTGCGAGACACCGTCGAAGCCGATCTCGACGTAGTGGTCGATCGTCAGCCCCGTGAACTCCTCGACGGTCTCGACCAGCAGGGGAGCGCCGCCGAAGGAGTAGGCGGCGTTGAGCTTGTAGCCCCCGTACCCGGGGATGTCCACGAGGGTGTCGCGGGGCAGGGAGATCAAGTAGCTCTTCCCGCCCCGCGCCTTGTGCAGGAGCATGATCGTGTCCGTACGGGCGCCCTCGGTGCCGTCGGCGTTCACGGCCTCGCCGTCGCGCTTGTCGGAGCCGGCGATGAGATACGTGGTCCCGGGCGTGTTCTCCGCCTCGGAGAGCGCATCGACGTGCTCGACCCGGCTGTTCGCCCAGAGGGTGAGGCCCGCGCCCCAGCCCAGCACGATCACCAGCAGCAGCACCGCGAGGGTCGCGCCGAGCCGCATCGGGCGCGGGATCCGGGACCGGCGGCGTCGGGTGCGCGGCGGACCGCCGGGCCCGGCAGGGCCGCCGTGTCCGCGGCCGTCGTGCACGGGCTGCGGCTGCTCGCCCCACGCTCCGGCGCGCGCGTCCTCGGGATGCGCCCCGGGACCGCTGGCGCCCGTGGACCCCTCGACACGCGGCAGGGGACGGGTCGGCGCAGGACCTGCGGCATCGCCTCTGCGGCCGGAGCCCCCGGCCTGGCCCGCGTGTCCGGAGGAGCGGTGGGGCCCCTGGCCCTCGCCGCGGGGGCGCGGAGCGGGGGCGCCGTCGGCGCGGCGCGGCACCGCACGGGCGCTGCCTCCGGCGCGGGCGCGGTGCCCGCTGGGGCGGCGGGGCCCGCCCGGACGCGGGGAGCGGGGCGGCTGCTGGTCGCTCACAGCGGTCTCCTTCCCGGCCGGGACCCTGCCCCGGCGGTCTGCGGCAGATCGGATCCGGGCATGGGGAGAGTGCTCGGTGGGGTGCTCCGGGCCTGCGGCGCTCGCCAGAGTAGCGGGCGCGGCGTCCGGCTCGCCCGAGGGGCGCGGGGGAGCGGGTCAGGATTCGGAGAACCTCCCGAGAACCTTCACAGCTCCGTCCCCCGGGCGTCGCGGAGGGGAGGCGGCGCCTCCGTACACTGGGGTCGCGCCGCGCAGGCGGCACGGAACCCCCAGCAGGAGGCGCAGTGAGCGACACCGCACCCGCGGACGAGACCCGTCAGACCGCCGGCCGGCCCGGACACGTCGAGGGCGCCGCCCATCCCGAGGCACTCAGCGAGCGCGTCGTCGCCGTGGTCGTCACCTACAACCGCGAGCAGCTGCTCGCCCAGTGCCTCGACGGCCTCGCCGCGCAGGACCGCCGGCCCGATGCGGTCGTCGTGATCGACAACGCCTCCAGCGACGCCAGCGGCCGGGTGGCCGACGAGCACCCCCTCGGCGCCGACGTCGTCCACCTGCACCGCAACGTCGGCGGGGCGGGCGGCTTCGCCGCCGGGATCGCCCGCGCGCTCGTGCGCCACGACGCGGACTGGGTGTGGGTGATGGACGACGACACGGTGCCCCGGCCGGGCGCCCTCACCGCGCTGCTGGACGCCCTCGGCAGCTCGCCGGTGCGGCTGAGCGTGCTCAGCTCGCGCGCGGTGTGGACCGACGGCCGCGACCACCCGATGAACACCCAGCGCACCCGCCTCGGCGCGAGCGCCCGCGAGAAGCGCGACGCCGCCCGTGCCGGCGGCCGCCCCATCCGCACCGCCAGCTACGTCTCCGCACTGCTGAACGGTCAGGACGTGCGCCGTCTCGGCCTGCCCCACGCGGACTACTTCATCTGGTCCGACGACTTCGAGCACACCGGGCGCCTGCTGCGCCACGGCCGCGGCCTGCAGGTGCCGTCCTCCGTCGTCGAGCACCGCACCGCCCGCTTCGGCAACGCCCAGACGAGCCCCGGCAGCCGCTTCTACTACGACGTGCGCAACCGCCTGTGGGCGCTGCTGCGCACCGACTCCTTCAGCCCCCTCGAGCGGGTGCTGCACGGCGGGCGCACCGCGCTCGGCTGGCTCGGCGTGCTGGCCCGCCACCGCGGCGACGTGGCCGGCGTGGGGCTGCGCGGCGTGCTCGCGGCGCTGCGTCGCGGCCCCCGCCCCTCCGCGGCGGTGCTCGCCGCGGACGGCGAGGCCGCAGCGGATATCCGCGCGATCGAACGGGCGGCCGGCCGGTGACCGATCCCGCGCAGTCCGCTGTGACCGCCGGCGACCGAGGGACCGACATGTCCGTGGGCGACGCGCGGGGCGACGGGCCCGTCGGCCGGACTGCCGACGATCGCCCGGCCCGTCCCGCCGTGCGCCCCGAGGGCGCCGAGCCCTTCGCGGTGCTCATGCCGCTGTGGGGGAAGGACCGGGCTGAGCGGGTCGAGCAGGCCGTCGTCTCCGCCACCGAGGGGCAGCAGCTCCGCCCCGACCTGCTCATCCTCACGGTCGACGGCCCTCTCACGCCAGAGCTCGAGGAGCTGGTGAAGCGTGTCGAGGCCGGTGCCCACGGCCCGGCGACCGTGCTGCGCCACAGCGCCCATCGCGGCGTCGCGGCCGCGCTCCAGGACGGCCTCGAAAGCTCCCCGTACGAGCTCGTCGCCCGGGCCGACGCCGATGACCTGTGCCGCCCCGAGCGCTTCGCCCTCCAGATCCCGCGGATGCAGGCCGAGGGCCTTGACCTGCTGGGCGGGGCGATGCGCGAGTTCAGCGACCGCATCGCCCCTGGCGACGGACCGCTGCGAACACGCCCCCTGACCCACGCCGAGATCACCGCCTATCTCCCGCGGCACAGCCCCTTCCACCACCCCACGATGGTGCTGCGCCGCTCGACGGTGCTCGCCGTCGGCGGCTACCGCGACCTGCCGCTGCTGGAGGACTACTGGCTCTGGGAGCGGATGATGCTGGGCGGGGCGAGGATGGCGAACCTCCCGGACGTGCTTGTGGATTACCGCGTGGACGAGCACCTCTTCGCCCGTCGCGGCGGGTGGCGGCTCTTCGCGAGCGACCTGCGCCTGCAGCGCCGCTTCGTGAAGGACCGCGTGACCACCCCCACCGGCTTCCTGCGCAACGTGGGGGAGCGGGGCGTCTACCGCCTCGCCCCGGGATGGGCGCGCCGCCTGGCCTACCGGCGCTTCGTCGAGCACGACGGCCGCACCGCATGACCACTGCCACACGATCCGGCGCGCCGAGGCGGGGAGCCGTCCCCCGGTCGCGCCTCCGCTACTGTGATCGAGTCCCCGGCGGAGAACCCGCCAGCATCGAAAGGACCCCCTGTGTCGACTCCTGACCTCCTGATCGTCGGCTCCGGCCTGTTCGGACTGACCATCGCCGAGCGCGCGGTCGCCGAGCACGGCGCCAATGTGACCATCATCGACCGCCGCTCCCATATCGGCGGCAACGCCTACTCCGAGGCCGATCCGGTCACCGGCATCGAGGTCCACAAGTACGGGGCCCACCTCTTCCACACCTCGAACGACCGGGTGTGGGAGTACGTCAACCGCTTCACGAGCTTCACCGGCTACCAGCACAAGGTGTACACGACCCATCAGGGTGTGGTGTACCCGATGCCGATCAACCTCGGCACCGTCAACCAGTTCTTCCAGGCCGCCTACACGCCCGACGAGGCGCGCGCCCTGATCGCCGAGCAGGCCGGGGAGTTCGCCGGCAAGGACCCCGAGAACCTCAACGACAAGGGCATCTCGCTGATCGGTCGCCCGCTCTACGAGGCGTTCATCAAGAACTACACCGGCAAGCAGTGGCAGACCGACCCCAAGGACCTGCCCGCCTCGATCATCTCCCGCCTCCCGGTGCGGTACACGTACGACAACCGCTACTTCAACGACACCCACGAGGGCCTGCCCGCCCAGGGCTACACCGCGTGGCTCGAGCGGATGGCGGACCACCCGGACATCGAGGTGCTCCTGGACACCGACTACTTCGACACCTCCCAGCCGCTGAACCGCGACGCCGTGCGCGGGAACATCCCCGTGGTCTACACCGGCCCGGTGGACCGCTACTTCGACCACGAGCTCGGCGAGCTCGGCTGGCGCACCATCGACCTGGAGACCGAGCACCTGGAGGTCGGCGACTTCCAGGGCACCTCCGTCATGAACTACGCCGATGCCGAGGTGCCCTACACTCGCATCATCGAGCCGCGCCACTTCCACCCCGAGCGCGACTACACCAAGGACGCGACGGTCATCCAGCGCGAGTACTCCCGCTTCGCGGAGTCCGGGGACGAGCCGTACTACCCGATCAGCTCCGGCACGGATCGCGAGCGCCTGCTCGAGTACCGCAAGCGCGCCGACGCCGAGCCCCGCACCCTGTTCGGCGGGCGGCTGGGCACCTACCAGTACCTCGACATGCACATGGCCATCGGCTCCGCCCTGTCCATGGCCGACAACAAGCTGCCCGACCTTCTTCGCGGCTGACCCCGCGGACGACGAGGAGTTCCACGACGTGAGCACCACCCCCAGCGCGATCCGGAGCGATGCCGCGGACCAGGCACCGCAGCGAGTCCTGCAGCGGCTGATCATGCCGCTCTCGCCCGCCCCGGACGTCATCCCCCTGTACCTGGAGTCCCACGCGGCGCGCTCGGGCGCCCACACCGCCGCCTTCGGGCTCGGCAGCGCCCCGGTGGAGTCCCACGAGAACTCCTCCGCGAACGCCGCCCCGGCCCCGACCACCGGGCAGCCGAAGATCGACGAGCTCAGCACCCGGTTCGGCCTGTACGTGCCCGAGCAGTCGCTGCGCTCCTTCGGCACCTACTTCAACGCCTTCCCGGCCAGCTACTGGCGGCGCTGGACCCCGGTGCGCGAGGTGACGCTGTCGGTCTCCACCCGCGGCTCCGGCCAGATCATCGTCTACCGCTCCAACGCCCGCGGCGCCATCCAGCGCCAGGACATGGTCTCGGTCCAGACGGAGGGCACCTCTCGCTTCACGCTCCCGCTGACCGCCTTCGGCGACGGCGGCTGGTACTGGTTCGACGTCATCACCGGGGAGCAGCCGCTGACGATCCTCGGCGCGGAGTGGACGGCCGACGCCTCCGACGCCCGCACCGAGGGCACCTTCTCCATCGCCATGACGACGATGAACAAGGTCTCCTACGTCCTCGACAACATCTCGCTGATCAGCAAGGATCCCGATCTGCGCGAGAAGCTCGACGTCATGTACGTGGTGGACCAGGGCTCGGACCGGCTGCGCGACCACGCGGAGCTCGCCCCGCTGCAGGAGGCGATGGGCGACCAGCTGCGGATCATCGAGCAGGGGAACATCGGCGGCTCCGGCGGGTTCTCCCGCGGCATGTACGAGGCCTCCACCAACGGCTCCTCCACCTACGTGATCAACAGCGACGACGACCTCGACATCGAGCCCGAGTCGCTGCTGCGCATGCTCACCTTCGCGGACTTCACCCGCACCCCGGTGCTGGTGGGCGCGCACATGTTCGACCTGAACAACCGCTCCGTGCTGCACGCCTTCGGCGAGAGCGTGGACCCGTGGGCGATCCAGCCCAAAGTCACGATCCCGGAGAGCACCATCGGCCACGACTTCGCCGCCGGCCCGCTGCGCTCGACCCCGTGGCTGCACCGTCGCGCGGACGTGGACTACAACGGCTGGTGGACGTGCCTGATCCCCACGGAGACCGTGCGGGAGATCGGGCTCAGCCTGCCGGTGTTCATCAAGTGGGACGACGCCGAGTACGGGCTGCGCGCGAAGAAGGCCGGCTACCCGACCGTGTCCCTGCCCGGCGCGGCGGTCTGGCACATCACCTGGACCGACAAGAACGACGCGCTGGACTGGCAGATCTACTTCCACGAGCGCAACCGCATCATCACCGCGCTGCTGCACTCTGGCTACGAGCGGGGCGGCCGCGTGCTCACCGAGTCCCAGGGCATCGACGTCAAGCACCTGCTCTCCATGCAGTACTACACGCAGGCCGCGCGTCTGTACGCCCAGGCGGACGTGCTGCGCGGCCCCGGCGTGCTCCACGACGAGATCGGCACCAAGCTGCCCGAGCTGCGGCAGATGGCGCAGGAGCACGACGACTCCGTCACGCGCCCGGACGCGGACTCGTTCCCGGACGTGCAGGTCTCGAAGCCGCCGCACAAGGGCCGCGCCTTCTCCGCGCCGCACCGTGCGCTGCTGCCCGCCTGGACCGTGAAGGCCATGGGCCGCCAGCTGCTCGCGCAGCCGACGGAGAAGGCGCGTCGCCATCCGCAGGCGCTCGTCGCCCACCAGGACGCGAAGTGGTGGACCCTCAGCCACTACGACAGCGCCGTCGTCTCCAATGCCGAGGGCACCAAGGTGGCCTGGTACAAGCGCCGGCCCGAGCAGGTGCGCACGATGCTCGCCCGCTCCGCCCGCACCCACCTGGACCTCTACCGCCAGTGGAACCGTCTGCGGGACGAGTACCGCGCCGCGGCCGACGAGATCACGTCCTTCCCCGCCTGGGAGCGCACCTTCGCGGCGAACCCCGCCCCGGTGCGCCCGGGGATCGACGACCGTGACGCGGTCGAGGAGTCCTCCGAGCGCCCCGACGCGCCGTCCGAGAGCACCTCCGCGTGACGGCGACGTCCGGCGGCCGGCTGCGCCGGGTCCCGACCGCCGCCGAGCAGGCCGAGGGCTGGCGCGCCCCGGGGCAGGACGCCGGCTGGTTGAACCCGTTCCTGGAGCGGTTCCTGCTGAAGCTGCTGGTGCGCAAGGAGCTGCGGGTCCGCTACCGCGGCAGCGTGCTCGGCATGGTCTGGAGCTACGTCAAGCCGGCCGTGCAGTTCATGGTCTTCTACCTGGCCATGGGCGTGTTCCTCGAGCTGAACAAGGGCACCCCGGCCTACGCGGTCTACCTCTTCAGCGGGATCGTCGTGGTGAATCTGTTCGGCGAGGTGTTCGGCAACGCGACGCGCTCGATCACGGGCAACGCCGCGCTGGTCTCGAAGATCTACATGCCCAACCAGCTCTTCCCCTGGGCGAGCATGCTCGTCGCCCTGGTGCACTTCCTGCCCCAGCTGCTGGTGCTCGTGATCGGCGCGCTGGTCAACGGCTGGCTGCCCTCGCCCACGGCGGCGGTCGCCTTCCTGCTGGGCATGCTCATCCTGCTGGTGTTCACCATGGGGCTGGGCATGCTCACCGCCGCGCTGAACGCCGCCTTCCGGGACGTGGAGAACTTCGTGGACCTCATCATCATGGTCGCGACGTGGCTGTCCCCGGTGCTGTACCGCATCGACATGGTGCAGCGGCAGATCGACGGCACGATCTGGTGGTGGCTGTACCAGCTCAACCCGCTCACGATCGTGGTGCAGCTCTTCCACACGGCGTTCTGGCGCTACTCGAGCCCGGTCGTGGACGAGATCGCCTCCGGCGTCCCGGGCAGCGAGACCCTCGCGACGCCGGGCGAGCCCTTCGGCCTGTGGTGGGCCGGGCTGCTGATCGCCGCCGTGGTGTTCGTGCTCGGCACGATCGTCTTCGAGCGCTCCAAGCGGCGCTTCGCCCAGGAACTGTGAGAGGAGGGCCGCGATGAGCCCGAAGATCGAGGACGTCCCGCAGTCCGCGGCGGTCCCCACCGACCGGGAGATGGTGCGCATCGAGCACGTCTCCAAGCGCTTCTCCCTGCGCCACGACCGCTCCCTCAAGGAGCTGGTGTTCTCCGCCCTGCAGCGCAAGAAGCTCGCCGACACCTTCATGGCGCTGGACGACGTGGACCTCACCGTCCACGCCGGCGAGACCGTCGGGCTCATCGGCTTCAACGGCTCGGGCAAGTCGACCCTGCTCAAGACGATCTCCGGAGTGCTCTTCCCCGATGCCGGCCGGGTGCTGCTGCGCGGCCGCGTCGCCGGGCTGATCGAGGTGGGCGCCGGCTTCCACCCGGACCTCTCGGGACGCGAGAACGTGTTCCTCAACGGCGCGATCCTCGGCATGTCCCGGGAGCAGCTCGAGGAGCGCTTCGACGAGATCGTCGCGTTCAGCGAGATCGAGGAGTTCATCGACACGGAGGTGAAGTACTACAGCTCGGGCATGTTCCTGCGCCTGGCCTTCTCCGTCGCGGTGCACACCGACCCCGACATCTTCCTGGTCGACGAGATCCTCTCGGTGGGCGATGAGCCCTTCCAGAAGAAGTGCCTCGAGCGGATCCGCGAGCTGCAGGCCGCCGGCCGCACGATGATCGTCGTCTCCCACGAGCTCGAGATGCTCGAGCGGCTCTGCACCCGCATCGTCGTGATGCAGAAGGGGCGCACCATCTTCGACGGCGAGCCCGGCCGGGCCGTCGCCACCCTTCGCGCGAGCTGACCCGCCCGGCCCGGTCGCCACCGGGCGGGGAGGGATCAGGCGCGGGCGGTGACGCCCTCCTCGGCGGCGCGATGGTCCGTCACCGAGGCGGCGGGGCCGACGACGCCGCCGCCCGCGGCCCAGGCCTCGAGCAGCCGCGGCACGACGCCCAGCCCGTCGCCCTCCACCAGCAGGCGCGGGGAGCGCTCGGAGCTCGCGGCGGGGGAGGGGCCGGACCAGTCCGGCAGGGGCACGGAGAGCCGGTCGGAGCTGCCGCGCACCTCGAGCACCCAGTCGCGCACCAGCGGCGGGAGCTCCCCGTCGTAGCGCGGCGCGAGGGAGACGGGCTGGACGGCCAGCACCTCGTCCGCGGAGCCCGCGAGGGCCGAGCCGGGCCGGTCGGTGACCACCACGCGGGGATCCTCGACGCGCTCGGGCAGGGCCTCCGCGGTCGCGTCCTTCGGCGCCGGATCCTCCGTCCCCTCCGGCGCGTCCTGACCGGCCCTCGGCCCGTCCCCGGCGAGGCGGCGCGGCAGGGTGACGACCTCCCCGCCGAGTGACCAGGCCGCGAGGGCGAGCACGAGCCGCTTCCAGTGGGGCGGGAGATCCAGCACGACCACGTCACCCGGCTCGAGCGCGACCTCGTCGTGGAGGTGCCCGATCGCCTTGATGACCCAGTTGGCGAGGACATGGCCGGAGAGCTCGATGCGGGAGGCCTCCCCGTGCCAGGCGAGCGCCGGCAGCGGACCCAGCGCCTCGAGCGGTGCCAGCAGGAGCGAGGTCGCGGTGGTCGATGCGGTGCTCATCGGGGGTCCTCCTCGGGGTCGGGGACGAGCCGCACGGGCACCTCGGGCAGGGCCTCGCCGAGGGACTCGGCGCCGAGGGCGGTGCGGATCCGCTCGGCGAGAGTCGCGGCGTCGATCAGCGATGTCGTGGAGGCGTCCGCGCGCTCCACCACGATATGCACCCCGCCTGAAGGTTCCCGGACCGTCGTGGCGCGCGCCCGGTACGGGCCGTGCCCGGGGCGGGGGAGGGTGGCGACCTCGAGCGCCCGTGCGATCCGCTCGGCGGCGGGCTCGGGGGACATCCGCGCGACGGGCTCCTGCTCGGGGGCGAGGCCGAGGGCGACCCACACCGACTCCAGGCTCGGGCGGCGGAACCAGTCCTCGCTCCCTGTGCGGGACAGCTCCCGGGCCGGCACGTCCGCGGCGGTCGCCCCGTCCGCGCCGCGCACCAGCGCGGCGGGGACGCCGCTGGCCTTGCCCTTGACGAGATCGGCGGCGGCGGCGAGCTCGTCGGCGAGGTTCCGCACCGTCACCGTCAGCGCCCGTCCGCCGGCGTCGGTCCCGCCGCGCAGGTCCTCGAGGGAGGCGACGCCGGCCGCACCGAGGGCGATGTCGGAGACGCCCACGCGCCAGACCCGGGAGGAGGTGTCGGTCAGGACCACGCCGAGCTCGAGCCCGAGTCGCGCGCGCAGGCCCTCGCGCAGCTCCCGCGCGCAGGCGTCGGGGTCCTCGGGCAGCAGCAGCGGCCCGTCGGGCGCGTTCGAGGAGTCCACCCCGGCGGCCGCCATGACCGGTCCCGAGGGGATCTGCACCACCGAGGTCACCACGCGGGTGTGCAGTCGCCGGGCGACCGTGCGCACGGCCGCCCGGGCGATCGCCGCGTCGCGCTCCTCGGGGGCCACGCGCAGGCCGAGCGCCTTGGAGACGATCTTCGTCGAGACGCACAGCACGTCCCCCTCGCGCGGGCCGAGCGGGGAGAGCGCCTCGGCGAGCAGCGCCGGCAGGTCCGCGCCCTCGCGCACTTCGCCGAGCCCGGTCAGCGGGAGCACGGTCAGCGGGCCTGGGGCGGCGGGCGGGGTGGTGGGCACGAGGACCTCCCGGGGTGAGGCTCCGGCGGTGGGCGGAGGGAGTCGTGGACGAGGAACGGCGCGCTGACGGTGCCGTGATGTGCACGGCGACGCGCCGACGCCGCTTGACGCACCATAACTACACCGGTGTACTTTAGGGGCCGAAAGAGGCCTTCGCTGGTCATGACAGGTCAACACAGCAGTGGAAGGAGTGGTGGTCATGGACGAGGAACGAGTCGACGACGACGCGCGTGCAGAGCTGTCCCTGCTCGACCTCGCCGGGCAGGACTCCGACGACGCAGAGCTGAGCTGGCAGGAGCGCGCCCTGTGCGCGCAGACGGACCCGGAGGCGTTCTTCCCCGAGAAGGGCGGCTCGACCCGGGAGGCGAAGAAGGTGTGCGTCTCCTGCGAGGTGCGTGCCGAGTGCCTCGAGTACGCGCTCGAGAACGACGAGCGGTTCGGCATCTGGGGCGGTCTCTCCGAGCGCGAGCGACGCAAGCTCAAGCGCCGGGTGGTCTGACATCCTGACCCGGTGAACGAGCGCCATGTCACCGCGGTCGTCCTGCTGAGCGGGGCGACGACCGCGGGAACCCACGATGCGCTCCACGCAGCACTGACCACCCAGACCCGGCTCCCGGACCGGGTGGTCGTCGCCGTCCCCTCCGATCTCGACGAGGACGTGCGCGGCGCGCTCGAGAGACTGACCGCCGCGGGCGAGGTGGACCGTCTCGTCGACGTCCCCGCCCGCCCCGATCCCTCGCTCCCCGGCCGTGCGGCCGCCGTCGAGCAGGTCCTCGACGCTCTCGCCGCGCAGCACGAGCGCACCCTCGTCCCCGTCGACGCGCCGGCGCCCGCCGCGAAGTCCTCCCCGCGTGGGGCTGGCCGTCGTGTGCGCCCCGTCGACGTCGACGCCCTCGAGCGCGAGCGCACCCAGCGCGCGGAGGCGCTCGCCCTCGTGCCCGAGCGGCTGCGCGAGGAGGGCCCCCGCAGCGGCCGCCGGGCGGGCCGCGCCGAGGGCGCCCCCGCGGAGAGCTGGCTGTGGTTCCTCGAGGACCCCGAGATCCCCTCCCTCGACGCGCTCGAGCGCGAGCTCGAGAGCGTCCGGCAGTCCCCGACCACCGCGGTGGTCGGGGCGAAGCGGGTGCGCCATGCCGAGCCGGGTGCCGACCTCCCGCCGACCGCCGAGTCCGCGGACGCCCTGGTCGACGTCGGCATCACCCTGACCCACGGCGGGCGCATCATCACCGGCGTGGACCCGGGCGAGATCGACCAGGGACAGGCCGACTGGCGCCAGGACGTCCTCGCCGTGCCACTGCCCGGCATGCTGATCCGCGAGCAGACGCTGCGCGAGCTCGGGGGCCTGGATCCCGACCTCCCCGCCCCCTGGGCGGAGATCGACCTGTGCCAGCGCGTGTGGCGCTCCGGGGAGCGGGTCGCGGTGCAGTCCGCCGCCCGGATACTGCACCCCCATCCCACCCGGCCCGTCCTCGAGCGTCTCCAGGACCAGCGCACCGGACGCCTGCTCACGGTGCTCAAGCACCGGCCGCTCCTGCACGCGCTGCTCACCCTCCTGCTCCTCCCGCTCGAGACCCTCCTGCGGATGGCGGGGGCGCTCGCGGCGACCGCGCCGCGCACCGCGCTGATGGAGCTGCGCGCCGTCCTCGCCGCCCTGCCGCGGATGCGGCGCGTCCTCGGCCGCGGCGCCCGCGACCGCCGGCGCGCCCGCGTGCCCCGGCGACGCCTCGCCCCGCTCTACCTCCCGCGCGGTGCGAGCCTGCGGCGCTGGCTCGACGACGTCGGCACCCGCCTCTTCGCCGACGACGACCGTCGCCGCCAGATCCGCCGCACCACCTGGGGCATCGCCGGAACCAGGCACGGGCTGGACGACGCCGACTACGGCCGCCACATCGTGTGGACCGCGGTCGTGGTGCTCGGCGCCACGATCCTGGGACTGTTCTCCCTGCGGAGCCTGTTCGGCCGCGGCGAGCTCGCCGGCGCGGGTCTGCGCGCCGTGCCGGAGGCCGCCGCCGACCGCTGGGCCGCGGCCTGGTCGACCTGGGTCCCGGGCGGACTCGGGGACCGCGGGCCCGGCGACCCGCTCGTGCGCCTGCTCGGGCACCTGCCCGGCAGCGGCTCCCTGCTCGTCGAGGTGCTGGTGTTCGCCGCGGTGCCGGCCGCGGCGGTCGCCGCCTGGTGGGCCTCGGGCGCGATCACCCGCGCGGTCGGCGCCCGGCTCGTGCTCGCCTGCGTGTGGGCGCTCGCCCCCTCGCTCCTGACCGCCCTCGCCGTCGGCGCGTGGCCGCTGCTGGCCGTGCACGTGCTGCTGCCGCTGCTGGCCCTCGCGATCGGCCGGGCGATCGGCCTGCCCCACAAGGTCTCCCAGGCCTCCGTCTCCGCGGCCGCCGCGGGCGGTCTGCTGCTGCTGGTGATCGGGGCGGTGCAGCCGGTGCTGGTGCTGCTCGTCGCGCCGGCCCTCGCACTGGTCGCGATCGCCGCGCCCGGTCGGCGCCTGCGCCTGCTGTGGGTGCTGCTGCCCTCGCTCGCGCTCCACGCGCCCTACCTGCCCACCTATCTCGGCCATCCCCGCACCCTGCTGGCCGTCGCCGGCGTGCCCGCCGCGGCGGGCGAGACGAGCGCCCGGGACCTGCTGGGACTGTGGCCGGTCGCCCCCGACCTCGCCGCGCCGCTCGCCGGGATGCTCGGCGAGGGCGCCGCCGGACTCCTGGTGCTGCTGCCGGTCGCGCCGGTGGTGCTCGGCGCCCTGGTCTCCCCGCTGCTGCGCGGTGCGGCCGGCCTCGCGGGCCGGTTGAGCCTGCTCGCCGCCGCCGTCTGCGCGCTCGCCGTGCTGGCGGCCCGCTCCACGGGGACCTCCGTCGGCCAGGGGCAGGTGCTGACCCCGCCGCTGCACGCCCTGCTCAGCGCGGCCCTGCTCTGCCTCGCTCTCGGCGCCGCGGCGACCTTCGACACCCTCGCCCGACGTCAGGAGCGCGACTCGCGCCTCCGGCGCCTGCTCACCTCCGTGATCGGCGCCGTCACCGCCGCGGCCTGCCTGCTCACCGTCGTCGGCGGGATGGCGCTGCTTCCCCGCGCGCTGCAGATCGGGCGCGTGGAGGGCGGGGAGGTGCCCGCGGCCGCCGCCGACCAGGGCCGCACCGAGGCCCGCTCCCGGGTGCTGGTGCTGGACCAGGCCGAGGACGGCGCGGTCGCCGCCCGCCTCGTGGTCCACGGCGAGGACACCGTGATCCAGCACTCCGCCCTCGTCGACGCCCGCCACGTCGAGGCGGCGCTGGCCGGCGAGCCCGTCGACGACGATCCCGCCTCCGCCGCGCTGCGCGAGGAGGTGGCGGCGATGCTCTCCGGCGGCGCCCAGGACGGCACGGACCTCGCCCATCCCGCGATCGCCTACGTGGTGGTCCACGGGGACCGCGAGAGCCGGCCCGAGCTGATGAGCGCCCTCGACAGCTCCCCGCTGCTCGAGAAGGTCACCGAGGGCTCCGAGGGCGGGACCTGGCGCGTGATCGACGCCCTGCCGCGCGCCGTCGTCACCGGCGGCGAGGAGCCGATCGCCCTGGACAGCGGGGTGGTGGACGCGCAGGGCGAGATCGCCCCCGCCGAGGAGGAGCGCATGGTCGTGCTCTCGGAGCGGCACGACACGGACTGGCGCGCGAGCCTCGACGGCACCGAGCTCGCCGCGGTCGAGGTCGACGGCTGGGCGCAGGGCTTCACCGTCCCGGCCGGGGCCGGGGGCGAGCTCGAGATCCACCGCCACCAGCCCGCCCGACCGCTCTGGCAGCTGCTGCTGTACGGCGCGACCGCGGCCACCGCGCTGATCGCGATCCCCTGGCGGGTCCGCACCCGCACCGCGGAGGAGATGTATGGCTGAGCACGCTTCCGAGGCCGAGGCCGAGGCCCGCACCGGGACCGCCCGCGGGGCGGGACGGGCGCGCACCGCGCACGGACGGCCCGCACGCCTGCTGCTGGGCGTCGCCGCGATCGTCCCCCTGCTGCTGGCCGGCGGGGCGCTCGCCCTCGCCCCGGACCGCGAGCCCGCCGCGGCCGAGCACGTACGGGCCACGGCGAGCCCCGGCCCCCGCAGCCTCGCCTGCCACGGTCCGCTGCAGGTGCCCGACGAGGCGCTGCAGACGGGCGGGGACGCCGCGCTCGCGGTCACCCCGCCCACCCCGTCGGTCTCCCTGCGCACCGTCGCGGCAGAGCCCGCCTCCTCCGTCCTGTTCGGCGAGGTGAGCGGATCCAGCACCCGACAGGACGCCGAGGGCGCCGTGCCCGCCCCCGCGGTCACGGCCGCGGACGCCGAGGGCGAGGAGCTGTCCGGCGATGCCGCCTCGACGGATCTCGGGATCGCGGTGCAGACCCTGCGGCACGTGCGCACCGCACCCCAGGTCACGGCGCAGACCTCAGAGGGCGGTCGTCCCGTCGCCGACGCCGTCCAGGGCACCTGGACCGCGTCCGGGGACTTCCGCTCCCTGTCCATGTCCCGCTGCGCGGAGCCGACCACCGAGGCGTCCTTCCTCGGCGTCTCCACGCAGACCGGGGACAGCTCCGTGCTCGTGCTCTCCAACCCCTCCGACCGCCCCGCCACCGCCTCGGTCCAGCTGCGCACCGCCGACGGGCCCGCGGCGATGGAGGGACGCAGCCAGGTCGTCGTCGCGCCGGGCGACGAGGAGCGGGTGCTGCTGGAGTCCGTGGTGCCGGGGGAGGACGCGGTCGGCGTGGACGTCTCCGTGCTCGGCGCACCCCTGTCCCTGCACGTGCAGACCACCGAGCGGGACGGGCTGACCCCCGGCGGCGCCGAGATCCTCGATCCGCTGCCCGCCCCCGCGCAGGAGCTGATCATGCCCGGCGTGGACGTCGCCGGGACCGCGCCCGCCCTCGTGCTCTCGAACCCCTCGGGCTCCACCGTCACCGCGGACGTCGAGGTCCTGGGCGCGGACGGCGCCGCCTCAGGGGCATCGCCCGCGCAGATCGAGGTCCCCGCCGGCGCCGTCGTGCCCACCGCCCTCGAGGGGCTCGCCGACGGCACCTACGCGGTGCAGGTCTCCGCGGACGGCCCGCTCGAGGCCGTCACGCGCAGCTTCCGCACCGGGAAGGACCTGCCCGGCGACACCGTCGGCGCACCGGTGGACTTCACGCTCGTCGCCCCCGCACCCGCGCTGGGAACCCATGCGGTCAGCGCCCTGCCGGGGCAGGGTGCGACCGGCGCGCTCACCTTGACCGCGAGCGAGGACACGGAGGTCTCCGTGGTCCCGATCGGCGCCGACGGGGCGGCCGGGGAGCCGATCGCGGTGGACCTCGCCGCAGGCGCGACCAGCACTCTCACCCACGAGCAGCTCCGCCTCGGCGGGGAGGGCGCCGCGGCCCTGTCGATCGTGCCCGAGGTCCCGGGCGCGGTCCACGCGAGCTGGACGCAGCGCCAGTCCGACGGGGCGGGCGGCGTGCTGCTCTCCACACTGCCGGTCCTGCCCGACGCGGGCGACGTCGACAGCGTCCAGGTCGTCCTCACCGACTGAGGGGCGCTCCCGGTCCGGAGACAGCCGCTCCGCGACAGCCGCTCCGCGGCCGCCCGTCCGCGACAGCCGCGCGGAGCGCCCGGGCTGACTCCCCGTCGATCGGTGCGCGCGCCGCGCCGGTCCCGCGGCGGCTCAGAGGTCCCAGGCCTCCGGGTCGACGTCCTCCGGCGCGATCGAGAGCAGCGAGCCGATCTGCTCGGACAGCACCTGCCGCACCAGCATCTCCAGCTCCGTCGCGGTCACGCACCGCGTCTCCAGCGGCCGGCGGTAGACGATCACGCGCGGCGGGTGCTCGCGGGTGCCCGGCACCGCTCGGCCCAGCACCACCTGGGCCTCCTCCCAGGGCGCCGGATCCGCCGACGGCACCTCCTCGACGAGCACCTGCAGGTGCGCGAGACGCCGGGGGAACCGCTCGGTGAGCGCGGCCCCCGCATCGGCGACGAGATCGTCGAAGCGCTCCCGGCGCGTGCGATGGCCGGGCAGGTGCGGGGGGATGAGGTCCCAGCGCCGGCCGCGGCCGCGGCGGTCGCGGCGACGCGGGCCGAGCGGTCCTCGCGGGGCGGGGGCACGGCCGGGTTCGAGGTCCATGCCGTGCACTGTAGCCCCGCCTCCGCAGTGCCGGACCCCACCCTCCCCTCCCACGGGCGCGCCGCGCCCGCCGGGTCCGCGACCTGCGTACACTGCTGAGCGTGCCAGCTCGTGAATGCTCCCGGACCGCCTGCTCGCAGCCGGCAGTCAGCTCTCTGACCTTCGTGTACCAGGACTCGACCGCGGTGCTCGGCCCGCTCTCCCGCCTCAGCGAGCCCCATGCCTACGACCTCTGCCACGAGCACGCCGCCCGTATGACCCCGCCGCGCGGCTGGGAGCTGCTGCGGGTCGCCGGCGGCGAGGACGTCAGCGACGACCTCGTCGCCCTCGCCGATGCCGTGCGCGGCCCCGTCGCGCCCGCTCCGCATGGCCCGGTCGGCACCCCCGACGCCGCTCCCCGCGGCACGTCGCGCGCCGGGGGCCACGGCCCCCGCGACGCCGGCGGCCGCGCCGCCGGCCGTCCCGCCGAGCGCGACCGCCACCTCCACGTGATCAGGAACAGCGATGACTGAGACGACCCACGACCTGTCCGCCATCGTCAAGGCGAACGACATCCGCGGCGTCGCCGGCGAGCAGCTCACGGCCGAGATCGCCCGCGCGCTCGGCGCCGCCTTCGCTGACGTCCTGGCCGAGCCCGAGCTGATCGTCGCCCACGACATGCGTCTGAGCTCCCCGGAGCTGTCCCGCGCCGTGATCGAGGGCGCCGTGCGCCGCGGTGCGATCGTCGCCGACGCCGGCCTGTCCTCCACCGACCAGCTGTACTGCGCCTCCGGCCTCCACCGCGCGGCGGGGCTCATGATCACCGCCTCCCACAACCCCGCCCGTGACAACGGGATGAAGCTGTGCCTGCCCGGCGCGCGGCCCGTCGGCCGGGACTCGGGGCTCGAGGACGTGCGCCGGGGCGCCGAGGCGTATCTCGCCGCCGGGGAGATCCCCGTGCGCGGCGAGGGCCGCTCCGAGCGGATCGACACCCTCGAGGACTACGCCCGCACCCTTCACGGTCTGGTCGACCTGCCCGCGGGCCGGCGACTGCGCGTGGTGGTCGACGCGGCCGACGCGATGGCCGGCCTCACCGCCCCCGCCGTGCTCGGCCCGCTCGAGCAGGTGGAGCTGATCGAGCTGCACTTCGGCCTCGACGGGACCTTCCCCCACCACCCGGCCGACCCGCTGCGGCCCGAGAACCTCCGCGACCTGCAGGAGGCGGTGCGCCGCGAGGGCGCGGACCTCGGCCTCGCCTTCGACGGCGACGCGGACCGCTGCGTCGTGCTGGACGAGACCGGCACCCCGGTCCCGCCCTCGGCGATCGGGGCGCTGATCGCCTCGCGCGAGATCGCCCGCGCCCGCGCCGCGGGGAGGAGCGCCCCCGCGTGGCCGTCAACGCGGTCGCCTCCCGCCACGTGCACGAGGTCATCGCGGCGGCGGGCGGCGAGATGCTGCTGACCCCCGTGGGCCACGCCGGCATCAAGCGGATCATGGCCGAGCAGGACGCGGTGGCCGGGGTGGAGCACTCCGCCCACTACTACTTCCGCGACTTCTTCTTCGCCGACTCCGGCATGCTCGCCGCGCTGCACGTCCTCGCCGCGCTCGCGGAGCACGACGGCACCGCCTCCGCGCTGGTGGCCGAGCACTCCCCGTACGCCGGCAGCGGCGAGCACAACTTCCCCGTCGACGACGCGGTCGCGGCCACCGCCCGGGTGCGCGCCCACGCCGAGTCGCTGCCCGCCGCGCGGATCGACGAGCTCGACGGGCTCTCCGTGCACCACTGGGACGAGCACCTCGCCCCGGCCGAGCGCTGGTGGCTCTCGCTGCGCTCCTCGCAGACCGAGTCGCTGCTGCGCCTGAACGTCGAGGCGCAGGAGCGGACGACGATGGAGCAGGTGCTGGAGCGTATCCGGGTGCTCGTGCTCGGCGAGGAGGACGAGGAGACGGGCCCCGGTCCCGCCCCCGAGGTCGCTCCCGCGCAGCTCCCGGCCGGGGCGAGCGGCGCCGACGTGCCCGGCTGGGTGCGGGCGGCGCTGCGCTGCCCGGACTGCGGCGGGGAGCTGCACGATGTCGACGCCGCCCTCCAGTGCGACCGCTGCGGGCGCGTCCACGCGGTCGAGGGCGGGATCCCGGTGCTGATCGCCGGTCGCGCCGAGGCGCCGTCGGCCGACTGATCAGGCCGAGAAGGGCACCGCCCGCACCTCGGCGGCCAGCTCCTGCTGACGCTCCTGCGCCCTGCGCATCCGCATCTCGTCCCGTCGTGAGCGCTCGGCGAGCACCGCGGCGAGGAACTCCTCCGGCGGAGTGCCCGGCGGCGGGGCGGGCGCGACATGCGGCAGCGTACGGCGCAGCAGATCCCGCGAGAGCTGATGGCGCGACTCGGCGTTGATCTGTCCGGCCCGGGGCAGGAAGGCGCGGATGTCCTGCAGCAGCGGCAGCGGGAGCCGGCCCACGTCGGCCGCCTGCGCCCAGTCGCGCAGCGAGAGCGGGACCTCGATGCGCTGCGGGGGATGAGTGCGCATGCGCTCCTGGATCACCATCGTCCCGGCCAGCAGGTCCCCGATCCGGCGCGAGCGGCGGTCGATCACGGAGCAGACCAGCGCCACGGCGCCGGTGGTCGACCAGAGCTCGAACATCGCCATCACCGCGCGCAGCACGCTCTGGCGCACGTGCACTGGGCCGCCGTCGTCGCGCACCACCCGCGTGCCCATCACGAGCCGCCCCACGGAGCGGCCCCGCAGCAGCAGCTCGCTGAGCACCGGATAGCCGACGTAGGCCAGCACCGAGGCGAGCAGGATGCCGGCGGCGAGGAAGCCGTCGTCCAGGGCGGCGCGGTCCGCGAACCACGCGATCGACAGGATCCCGCCGATCAGCAGCGTCAGCTGCAGCACCCCGTCGATCACGGCGGAGACGAGGCGGGTCGCGAAGGAGGCGGTGCGCAGGTCGAGCAGGACCGCATCGCCGGTGATCAGCGCGTCGCGGCGGCTCGAGGGGGAGACGGCCGCCGCAGTGCCCGAAAGTGCCATGGCCCCATCCTGGCAGGAGCGAGGAGGTGCCGTCAGCGTCGAGCGTCGGCTTCCGGCCGGGCCGACCCCGACTTTCGTCGGCCGTGGACGGGGGCGGATGCCGCCTACCCTGTCTGCGTGGACACCGACGCCTTCATCGCCGTGCACCGGCCGCAGTGGGACCGTCTCGAGGAGCTCACCCGCGCCCGCACCCTCGATGCGGGCGGCATCGACGAGCTGCTCGCGCTCTACCAGGAGGTCTCCACCCACCTCTCCACGGTCCGCTCCACCGTGCCGGATCCCGCGCTGATCTCTCGGCTCTCCCTCCTGGTCCACCGCGCCCGGCTGCGGATCACCGGGGCGCGGATCCCGCTGTGGAAGCACGCGCGCACCTTCTTCTGGGAGGACCTCCCCTCGGCGCTGTTCCAGGCCCGCTGGACGGTCGCGCTCGCGGCCTCGATCTTCCTGCTCTCCTCCCTCGTCTCCGGGCTGTACTTCGGCCTGGACGCGACCGCACGCGAGCTCGTGGTGCCGGAGGCGCAGCAGCGCGCCCTGGCGCAGCGGGATTTCGTCGCCTACTACTTCGAGGGCGAGGCCTCGGGCTTCGCCGCCCGGGTGTGGACGAACAACGCGTGGATCGCGGTGCAGTCCGTGGTGCTGGGGGTGACCGGGTTCTGGCCGGTCTACATGCTGCTGCAGAACGGGCTGAACGTCGGTCTGTCGGCGGGGGTGCTGGGCGCCTACGGGGGACTGGACACCTTCTTCGTGTTCATCCTCCCGCACGGCCTGCTGGAGATCACCGCGATCGTGGTCGGCGCCGGCGCGGGTCTGCGCACCTTCTGGGCCTGGGTGCGCCCCGGCCCGCTGCCGCGACTGTGGGCGCTCTCCCACGCCGCCCGCTCCCTGGTCACCGTCGCGATCGGGCTGGTGCCCGTGCTGCTGGTCGCCGGGTTCATCGAGGCGTTCGTGACGCCGAGCTCCCTGCCGCCGGCGCTGCGGATCGCGGTCGGCGCCGCGGCCTGGCTGGCGTTCCTCGCGTACATGCTCGTGCGGGGCCGCCAGGCGCATCGCGCCGGGATCACCGGCGACCTCTCCGAGGAGCTCGTCGGCTCCCGCGTCGCCACCGCCGCCTGAGCGCGGAGCCCGGTGATCGCCGCCTGAGGGCCGAGCCCTGTGACGGCGGCCAGGGCTGGGGGCCGAGCACCGACGGTGCGGCCTCGTGGCCGTGCGCCGCCCGCGCAGCCTGGTGGCCGTGCGCCCGTCACCGCCGCTCGGGCCTCGTGGCCGTGCGCGACAGGGCGAGACGGCACGTCCTCTAGCCTCGGGGGATGCAGCAGCGCAGCGCCGACCGTGACTTCGCGGCCTACAACGAGGCCCAGGACGGCCGGACGGTGCGGCCTCTTGCAGTGCGCGCTGCGCAGCTCGTGCTCGAGGAGCCCGGGCGCTCGCTTCGGACGACGCCCGATGACCGGCTCGTCGCGGTCGAGCTCGGCAGCGGTGCCGGAATCGAGGCCCGCCATCTCGCCGACAGCGGCTTCCGCGTGCACACCTTCGACGCGGACGTCAGCGTCGAGGCCGGGATGGCCCGCATGGCACGGACGCTGGACATCACCCACACCACGACGGACCTCGCCGTCCCGTTCCCGATCCCTCCCGCGGACCTCGTGCTGTCCTGCGCGACGCTGTCCTTCGTGCCCCGGGCGGCGTTCCCGCAGCTGTGGGGAGCCGTTCGCTCTGCGCTGAGGCCGCACGGCGTCCTGGCGGTGGACCTCTTCGGCGACCGGGACGACTGGGCGGGGACGGACGGCACCTTCCTGACCAGAGCGGATCTCGAGGAGCTGCTCACCGGGCTCGAGGTGCTCGCGCTCGACGAGGAGGAGCACGACGGGCGCTCCTTCGCCGGACCCAAGCACTGGCACACCTACCGGCTGATCGTCCGCGAGCCGCGGGACATCGCCGGGACGGTCTGAGCGGCTCACCCCGCCCCGTCCCGTTCTCACACGGCAGCGGCATGGTCACGTAGTGGCGCTGGGCGTACCAGTACGACGATATAGGCGTACCAGTACGCCCAGCGCCCGTGGCTGACCATCCTCCCGGTGACGGTGACGGTGACGGTGACGGTGACGGTGAGGGCGAAGTGGCCTCTGGAACGCGATCCCCGCCGGATCAGAGCCGGCCGGCGGCCTTGAGGGAGAGATACGCGTCGGCGAGGGCCTGCGGGGCCCGGTCCGGCGGGGCGTCCACCACATGGGCACCCACCCGCTCGAGCGCATGGGAGACCCCGGCGCGCTCGGAGCGGGCGCGCTCCGCGGCGGCGGCCCGGTAGACGGACTCGAGGTCCCTGCGACCGGCGGCGAGCTCCTCGAGCGCGGGATCGGCGACCGAGGCGAGCACCAGCGGATGGTCCTTGGCAAGGCGCGCCGCGACCGGCAGCAGCCCGGAGTGGAGCACCTGCGCCTCCACCGGGGTGATCAGCACGACGAGGGAGCCGCGGCGGGTGCGGGACTCGATCGCGGCCGCGGCGCGCTCCCAGTCCGTCTCCACCAGCGCCGGCTCCACGGCCGCGGTCGCGGCGACCATGTCGTGGAGCACCTTGGTGCGGGTGGAGCCGAGCACCGAGACGTGCGGGATCCGGTCCACGCACAGCAGGTCCACCCGGTCCCCGGCCTGCCCGGCCAGCGCCGTCAGCAGCAGCGCCGCGTCGAAGGCGGAATCCAGCCGCGTCGCCTCGCCGAGCCGTCCGGCGGAGGTGCGGGAGGTGTCCACCACGATCAGCACGTGACGGTCCCGCTCGGGCCGCCAGGTGCGCACCACGACGCTGCGCCGGCGCGCGGTCGCCCGCCAGTCGATCGAGCGGACGTCGTCGCCGTCCACGAAGTCGCGCAGGGAGTCGAACTCGGTGCCCTGTCCCCGCTGGTGGATCGCGGCGAGCCCCTCGATCTCCCGCAGCCGCTGCACGCGGGAGGGGAGGTGCTTGCGGGAGCCGAAGGGGTGCAGGGCCAGCATCCGTCCGGGCGCCGGGACGCGGGCGCTGCGGCGGGCGAGGCCCAGCGGGCCGAGCGAGCCGATCAGCAGCTGCCGGGAGCTGTGCTCGCCGCGCCTCGTGGGGGTGAAGGACTGGGCGATCGCGCGCCGCTCCTGGCCGGGCAGGTCGAGGCGGCTGTGCTGGGAGGCGAGGCCCGCGGTCGGGTTCCAGGCGTCGCGCACCTCGAGCCGTGCGCGGCGCGCGGTGGTGTTCGTCAGCAGCAGGCGCCCGGGGACGGTGCCGCCCAGACGCACCTGCGCCGGCGCCTCGCGACGCACCCGGATCCGCTGCGGGGCCGGGGCGGCCAGCGCATCGGCGAGGACCACGAGCGTCCACAGCGCGAACAGGATCAGGACCACCCACCACAGCGGCCACAGCACGATCACGGGCAGCGCGAGCAGGGCGGCCAGGGCCGCGCGCGGGGTGAACGAGATCCTCATGAGGCGCTCAGCGGGGGACCGGCACGGAGGCGAGGGTCGCGGCGAGCACGGCCTCGACCTGGGTGCCCTCCAGCTCGGCCTCGGTGGTCAGCCGCACGCGGTGCGAGAGCGTCGCCGGGGCCATGGCCTTCACATCGTCGGGGGTGATGAAGTCCCGGCCCGAGAGGTACGCCCAGGCGCGGGCGGTGCGCAGCAGCGCGATCGCGCCGCGCGGGGAGACGCCGAGGGTGAAGCTGGGGGAGCGGCGCGTCGCCCGGCACACGTCGACGATGTACTGCACGACGGGATCCTCCGCGGCGACGCGGGCGACGTCTCGCTGGGCGCGGTGCAGGGAGGGGACGTCCACGACGGCGCGCAGGCCCATGGCGGCGAGATCTGTGGTGTCGAAGCCGTCGGCGTGGCGGCGCAGCACGTCCACCTCGACCTCCCGCTCGGGCAGCGGCATCACGGCCTTGAGCAGGAAGCGGTCCAGCTGCGCCTCGGGCAGGGTGTAGGTGCCGTCGAACTCGATCGGATTCTGCGTGGCGACGACGAGGAACGGATCGGGCAGGGGGCGGCTCGCCCCGTCGATCGTCACCTGCCGCTCCTCCATCGCCTCCAGCAGCGCGGACTGCGTCTTCGGCGGCGTGCGGTTGATCTCGTCGGCCAGCAGCAGGTTGGTGAACACCGGGCCCTCGCGGAAGACGAGGTCGCTGGTGGAGTTGTCGTAGACGAGGGAGCCGGTGATGTCGCCGGGCATCATGTCCGGGGTGAACTGCACACGGCGCATCCGCACGTCGAGCGCCTCCGCGAGCGAGCGCACGAGCAGGGTCTTCGCGACGCCCGGCACGCCCTCGAGCAGCACGTGCCCGCGGCACAGCAGGGCGACGACGAGGCTGGTGATCGCCGCGTCCTGGCCGACGACGCCCTTGTGGATCTCGGCGGCGAGCCCCTGCAGCTGAGCACGGGTGTCGACGTCGACCACGGGGGCCGACGGGGCGGCGGGCGAGGCATCGGGCAGGTCGTCTCCCTGCGGGGCGGGTGAGGGCTGGGGCGCGCCGGCGCCGGGGGCGTCGGGACGCGGCGGGACGGGGTCGGTCATCGGTCGATCTCCTTCTCGAGACGGTCGAGGTCGTGGGCGAGGCGCACGAGGTCGCGGTCGGTGGTGACGGGGGCGGGGCCGAGGAGGGCGCGCAGCTGCTCCGGAGACTCCTCGACGTGCGGGGCCAGCGCCGCCAGGAGCCCGTCGAGCGCGGACTCGTGGCGCAGCCCGAGACGGTCGGCGAGCCGGCCCGCCGCGGCGGCGCGCAGGGAGGCGGCCGCCGCATCGCGGGCCGAGGCCTGCTGCAGGAGCCGTGCCCGGCCGAGCACCAGCTCCTGGGGGCGCACGGTCACCGGCAGCGGCTCGATCACCACGGGGCCGGGGCGTCGGCCGAGCGCGATCAGCGCCAGCACCGCGGCCAGCACGAGCCAGGCCGCGACCGGACCGATCCACCCGGGCAGGTGGTCGACGAGCGACGGCGAGGAGGTCCCCTGGGGATCCGTCGCCGAGGGCACGTACCAGGTCAGCTCCTCGGAGGCGGACAGGGTGTTCAGCGCCAGCGCGGAGTTGTCGGCCCGGCCCACGCCGTCGTTGGTGAGCAGGTCGGGGCTGCCGAGCACGAGCACCCCGTCGGACTCGGCGACGAGCGCGCCGCCCTCCGCCTCGAAGCACGTCGAAGCCCCCGCGTCGGTCGCGGTGTACAGAGAGGCGGGCCCGTCCAGGGCGTCCTCCGCATCGGGCAGCTCCAGCACGCGGGCGCCGTGGGACAGGTCGCCGCAGGCCGCGCCGGCCTCGACCCGCGTCTGCTCGCGAAGAGCACCGGTGGGGATGATGCCGGAGGTGAGATACGAGAGGGCGACGAAGTCGGGCCGGAGCACGATCAGCCGGCCCCCGCCCTCCTCGCGTGCCTCCGAGAGCATCGTGAGCTGCTCGCCGCTGAGGCTCTTCGGCGCGGTCAGCAGCACGGTCCCGCCCGCTCGGAGGTCCTCGGCGGCGTCGGCCGTGTGCCGCCTCGTCTCGACCTCGACGCCGAGGTCGCCGAGCACCTGGACGACGGCCTTCGCGCCCTGACCGGTGGGGGCGTCGTGCTCGAGCGGGCCGTCGCGGTACAGGCCCCGCGCCACGGAGACGAGGACCGCGGCGATCACCGCGAGGACGACGGCGGCGACGAGCCAGGGGCGTCGCCGCTCCTGTACGGCGCCACGGGGAGCGCCCGCTCCCGGCGGGGCGGCGTCCGTCCCCGCCGCGCCGCGGGCCGCGGCGGGCTCGGTCGGTACGAGGGCGCTCATACGGGGGTCCCCGTCCCGGCCTGCTCGAGCGCGGAGAGGTCGGGGGACGTCTCGGCGATGTACTCGGCCAGGCGCAGCATGTCCTCGGCCGGCTTCACCCCGACGCTCCGCACCGAGTAGGCGGCCGTGTCGAAGGCGTCCGCCCCTCGCTGGAGCCGGCCCCGCAGGTCGGGGAAGGTGAGCGCCGCACGGGTCGCGGCCTCGTGGGCGGTCATGCCGGTCGCGACGTCCAGCAGGGTGCGCTCCTCGAGGTCGCGCACGAGCGCGCGCAGCGCGAGCACGGTCCCGTCGTCGGTGCGTCCCGCGTCGATCGCGTCGCGGGCGGCGCCGCGCAGCTCCTCCCCGCTGAGCACCGGCTCGGCGTCGAGCGCCGCGTCGACGGCGAGGGCGGGGCTGCGGCGCAGCAGGCCGGTGCGCCGCAGCACCAGCACCACGACCGCGGCGAGGACCAGCGCCAGCAGCACCGCGATCACGGTCTGCGTGGCCGAGGACCCGTCGACGCCGTCGACCATGCGCGCCAGCCAGTCCTCGATCGCGCCGAGCAGCCAGGCGACGAAGCCGGGGGAGTCGTCGTACTCGTCCTTCGCGAGCTCCTCGAGGATCCGCTCGCGCGCCTCGTCGGGGCCGAGCCGCGGTGCGGCCGGGATCATCGGGCCCCGTCCGCCGCCCAGGCGTCACGGGCCCGGCGGGTGAGCTCCACGTCCCAGGCCTCGTCGCGCATCCGCACATCGGCGTACAGCGCGGTGTACCCGGCGGAGAGGAACGGAGCCAGCAGGAAGGTCGCCAGATACGTGCCGAGCATCGAGAGGATGGTCAGCAGAGCAACGCCCAGCACCACCGCCTCCCCGGCGCTGACCAGTAGGATCGCAAAGTATGCGATGGCGGCGACCATGCCGAACACCCCGGAGACGGTGTACGTGACGACCCCGTACAGCACGTACAGCAGCACCGCGATGCCGAGCACCCGCCACAGGCGCCTGCCGCGGGTGAGCGCGAAGCCGCGGCGGATCGCGCCGAGCACGCCCGTCTCCTCGAGGACCAGCGCCGGGATCGCCAGCACGGTCCGCGCCCACAGCCACAGCATCGCCAGCAGGCCCACGATCGTGCCGAGCAGGATAGGGAGGATCGTCAGCCAGCCCGGCTCCTGCACGATCAGGATCGGCGCCAGCCCGAGCGCGAAGGGCACGGTGAACAGGATCGTCGACATCAGCGCGATGAGCAGGCTGACGCCGAGGGCGGGCAGGCCCCGGCGCCGCATCGTCGCCCACATCTCGGAGGTCGGGAGCGGCGTGCCGGTCGCCTCGCCGAGCGCGAGGGGGGTCAGGGCGACCGTGACCAGGGAGGCCGCGACCATCGTGACGAGGCCCGTGATCACGCTGGTGACCACGGTCAGGACGATGTCGCCGACGGTGCCGGTGAAGGGGACCTCGCTCGAGCCGGTGGGGTCCTGCATCGCGGCCTGCATGTCGCCGATCATCGGCATCATCCCCGCCCCGGTGGACAGGGTGATGAGCACGAAGGCGACGCCGTACACCGCGGCGGAGACGCCGAGCACCGCACGGGTGCGCAGGCGATAGATACGCACGGCCGCGCCGAGGATCTCGCCGAGCCCCAGCGGCCGCAGCGGGAACAGCGGCACGGACTGCACCAGCTCGCGCTGCGGCGCGCCCGTCGGGGCCGGACCTCCCGGTCCCGCGGGACCGTCGGGCGCGGAGGGGGCCGGCTGCCCCCAGCTGCCGGGGCCGCCGGAGCCTCCCGGGCCTGTCGGCTCGCTCGGGACCTCCGCCCCGGGGGCGGTCCACGGACTGCTCATCGGTGCTCCTCCATCCTCTGGTGCTCGTCCCCGTGGCAGCGGGTCGAGCAGGGCTGCTGGGGCCGACCCTACGGAAGGGTGGCCCCGCCGCCGATACGACGAACGTCGACACCCCGGCGTCTTCCGGCGACCGGGAGTCGCGGGAGGGGGCGTCGTGGGGCGGGGCGCGGTGCTCGGGGCGCCCGCGAGGCTGCCGCCCGGACACCCCGGCGGCCGGGCTCCCCGGCGTCGGCCCCGTCCGGTGGCACAATGACCCCCATGACGACGCCTTCACGGATCCTCGTGGTCGACGACGATCAGGCGATCGCCGAGATGGTCGGGATCGTCCTGCGCGGCAAGGGCTTCGAGGTCGCGACCTCGCCCGACGGCGCCTCCGCCCTGGAGGCGTTCCCGCGCTTGCGCCCCGACCTCGTGCTGCTGGACCTCATGCTCCCCGGGATGGACGGCATCGAGGTGTGCCGCCGGATCCGCCGCGAGTCGGGGGTCCCGATCATCATGCTCACCGCCCGCACCGACACCGCCGACGTGGTCGAGGGGCTCGAGGCGGGCGCCGACGACTATCTCACCAAGCCCTTCGAGCCCGAGGAGCTGGTGGCGCGGATCAAGGCGCGGGTGCGCCGCGTCGAGCCGCCCACCACCGAGCAGCTGACCATCGGCGACCTCTCGATCGACGTCGACGGCCACGAGGTGCGCCGGGACGGGGAGCTGATCTCCCTCACCCCGCTCGAGTTCGACCTCCTCACCCAGCTGGCCCGCAAGCCCTGGCAGGTCTTCACCCGTGACGTGCTGCTGCGCGACGTGTGGGGATACCGCCACAGCGCGGACACGCGCCTGGTCAACGTGCACGTGCAGCGGCTGCGCTCGAAGGTCGAGCAGGACCCGGAGAACCCTTCGATCGTGGTGACCGTGCGCGGGGTCGGCTACCGTGCGGGGAGCGGGTCCTGAGCGTGCCCGCGCCGCGGTGAGCGCTCCGGAGGGGGCCCGGCCCCCGGCGCCCCGGCGCGACCGTCTCCGGCAGGCCGCGGACCCGCGCAACTGGTCCCTCGCGCTGCGGGTCGTGCTGGTCACCACGCTGCTGTCGACGCTGGCGCTGCTGGCCGTCGGCGCCTATCTCTCCACCGTCATCGCTGACGGGCTCTACGAGCAGCGCCGCGACCGGGTCCTCGAGGAGACGGTCGAGGTGCGCGACGAGCTGGGGGAGTCCCTCGCCCAGCTCTCCGGCGCGACCAGCACCCAGCAGCAGGATGCGGTCAGCGCGTTCGTGCAGTCCACGGGCGGGCAGGGAGGCGGTGACCGCCGCGAGGTCGCGCTCGTGCCGGTGGAGACGACGGGGACCGTCTTCCCGGTCGCCTCCTCCGACCGGACCCTCTTCGACGAGGTCGACGACGAGTTCGCGGCCGCCGTCGCCGCGCAGCCCGATGCCGTCTCCTGGCGCTCGATCGGGAGGGAGGACGAGACCGGGCGGACCGCGCCCGCGCTGCTCGTCGGCACCCGGGTGGTGGTGCCCGGCGCGGGCTCCTACGACCTCTACCTCATCTACTCCCTCCAGGAGGAGCAGGAGACCCTCGCCTTCGTCCAGCGGGTGATCCTCGGCGGCGGGCTCGTGCTGCTGAGCCTCATCCTCGGCATCGCGATCGTCATCGCGCGCATGGTCACCACTCCGCTCAAGCGCGCCGCCCGCGCCGCGGAGCGCATGGCCGCCGGGGACCTCACCAGCCGTGTCGAGGTCGCGGGCGCCGATGAGCTCGCCCGGGTGGGCGTGTCCTTCAACGACATGGCCCGCAGCCTCGAGCAGAAGGTCGACGACCTCACCGAGCTCTCCCGGGTCCAGCAGCGGTTCGTCTCCGACGTCTCCCATGAGCTGCGCACCCCGCTGACCACGATCCGGATGGCCTCCTCGGTGCTCGACTCGCGCCGGGAGGAGCTGCCGGGGGAGCTGCAGCGCACCACCGAGCTGCTGGCCGCGCAGGTGCAGCGCTTCGAGGTGCTGCTGGCGGACCTGCTGGAGATCTCCCGCTTCGACGCCGGGGCGGCGGAGCTCGAGGCCCTGCGCGAGGACATGAACGCCCTGGTCACGCGTGCGGTCGAGGACGTGCGTCCGCTCGCCGGGGCGCGCGGCTGCCTGCTGGACGTGCGGCTCGGCGAGGGATCGACCACCGCGGTCGTCGACGCGCGCCGGGTGGACCGGATCCTGCGCAACCTGCTCACCAACGCGATCGAGCACGGGGCCGGTGCGCCGGTGCTGGTCCAGACCGCGGGCGACGAGGACGCCGTCGCGGTGGTGGTGCAGGACTTCGGCCACGGGATCTCCCCGGAGGACGCCCGGCGCGTCTTCGACCGGTTCTGGCGCGCGGACCCCTCCCGCGCCCGCACCCTCGGCGGGACGGGGCTGGGGCTGTCGATCTCCGTCTCCGACGCGAACCTGCACGGCGGATGGCTGCAGGCCTGGGGTCAGGAGGGCGAGGGCGCGGTCTTCCGCCTCACGCTCCCGCGCCGCCCCGGCACCGAGCTGGTCCGCTCCCCGCTGCGGCTCGAGCGGCCCTTCGACCGCGCCCTCGCCGACGCCGCCGTCTCCCCGACGCCGACCGGGGAGATCCGCATCGGCCCCGACCTGCTGCCCGATCTCGACAGCCCCGACCTCGACCACCCCGTCACGGAGGACCCCGCAGGTGGGGCGACGGGCGAAGAGCCCTCCGCCGAGGAGTCCCCCGCGGAGGAGTCCGAGATCGAGGACGCCCCGGCCGCGGAGAACGAGGGAGGAGCACGATGAGACACGACCGCCGCACCGTCCTGCACGCCCTCGGCGCCGCCGCCCTGCTGGGCCTCGGCGCGGGCTGCGCCCGCATCCCCGTCGACTCCGGGATCGACAGCCGCACCCTCTCCGGCAGCTCCCGTCCCGGAGCGCCCTACGTGCGCGCACTGCCCCCGGCCGACGACGCGACCGCGCAGGAGGTGCTCGCGGGATTCGTCCAGGCCGGCGTCGGCTCGGAGGACGACTTCGCGGTCGCCCGCGCCTATCTCACCGAGGAGGCGAGCGCGAGCTGGGACCCGGAGGCCCGGATCACGATCTACTCCGGCAGCCAGGAGCTGCAGGTGCGGGAGGAGAGCGAGGGACGCCTGGTGCTCGGGCTCCAGGCCGTCGCCGTGGTGGACGCCCGCGGGGTGCGCAGCGCGCTCGCCGGTCCCACTCCGCAGGAGCTCGCCGTCGCGGTGGCGGAGGTCGACGGCCAGTGGCGTCTCAGCGAGGTGCCCGACGGGATCTTCCTCTCCGAGGCGGCCTTCGAGACCCTCTACTCCCCGGCGCGCCTGTACTTCCTCGACGCGCGGGAGCAGCACCTCGTGCCCGACCACCGCTGGCTGCCGCTGCGCCGCGGCGCCGCGGCGGTGCTCGAGGGCCTCGTCGCAGGACCGGCGGGCTTCCTCGAGGGGGCGGTGGGCAGCCAGATCCCCCGGGGCTCCGGCCTCCCGGACGCCGAGGTGGGGAGCGGCGCCGACGGCACCGCCCAGGTCGAGGTGCCTCCGGCGATCACGGGCCTCGCCGAGGAGTCACGACGGCTGGCCCTGTCCCAGCTGGAGTCCTCGCTGCGCTCGCTGCGCAGCCTCTCCGTGGTGCGGCTCGTGCAGAACGGGAGGGAGCTGTCGCTCGAGGAGGACGGCCGCGTGGAGCGGGCGCTGCCGGGGCACCGCCCGATCGCAGCCGGCGCCACCGGCGTGATCTCCCTGGCCGATCCCAGCAGTGCGGACCCGCCGCCGCAGCTCGTCCCGGACCTCGCCCCTCTCGAGATCGCCAGCCCGGCGATCGCCCAGGACGGCGTGCTCGCCGCCGCCCGCAGCCTCGACGGGGCGCAGGTGCTGATCGCCTCGACCGACGGCTCGGTCCCGCTGCGCGAGGCCGCGACCGGCACGGGCTTCGTCCCGCCCCGGATCGACGGCGCCGGATGGGTGTGGAGCTCCGTCGGCTCGAGCGCGGGCGCGCTGCTGGCCCTGTCCGGACGGGGCGCCGAGCACGACGCGAAGGTCGATGCGCCCTGGCTCGCGGAGCGCGAGGTGCGCGCCCTGGACGTCGCCCCGGACGACACCCGGATGCTGGTGCTCTCCGACGAGGCGGGGGACGGCAGGCTCGAGCTGTGCGCCGTGGTGAGGGACGCCGAGGGCACCCCCTCCGCCCTCACCGAGCCGATCCTGGTGCGCACCTTCCTCGCCGACGTGCGGCAGGTCAGCTGGTACGACGAGGGCACCGTCGCGGTGCTCGGGACCGATCCCGGCGACGGTCAGCTGCGCGCCCAGCTGCTCGACCTCTCCGGCGACATCGAGCCGCTGCCGTCCCCGCCCTCGGACACCGTCCGGCTCACGGGCTCCGTGGTGGCCGAGACGGTCTGGGCCGCCGACGCGGAGGGGAACCTGCGACGCACCGACGGAGAGGGCTGGCGCAACGTCGAGGTGACCGGACGCGACCCCGGGTTCTACTGAGCCCGGCCGCGACCTTGCCCCTGTTCCCAGGCCCCGCCCGCGGAGGCGGAGCCGCCCGTCCGGCTGCCGAGCCGCTGCGCTCGCCCTGCCTGGCGACGCCGTCGACCGTTCCTCCCCAGCGCGTCCGCGTCCACCGCGCGACGCCGTCGCTGGTGCAGCCCGGGCCCTTCGGCTGGGATCGGGCCATGCACAGCCGAGCACCACAGCGCGCCACCCATCGGGCTCAGCCGGCCCCGGAGACGGGGCGCGGCGAGCGAGCGCTCGCCCTGCTCGCGGAGATCGCGGCGCAGACCTGCTCCCTCGTCGCACCGCGCAGCTGCCCCTGCGGCCAGGACGGCACCCGGCTCTGCCCCGACTGCGCGGCATTGCTGCGGGCCTCGCCGCTGCGGGTCGACGCCTGCTGCGATGCGCTGCAGGTGCTCAGCGCCGCGCGGATCCGCGAGCAGCGGCATGACGGTCGGCTCCTCCCCGCGGGAGTCGACCACAGTGCGCTGCTGCCCGTGCTCGCGCTCGGCGAGTACGGAGGCGCCCTGCAGCGACTCGTGCTGGCCTGGAAGAACGGCGGGATGCTGCACCTGTGCGGGGCCCTCGCCGAAGGCCTCGTCCCCGCGGTGCGGAGCCTCGCCGAACAGGTGGGGACCGCCGAGCCGCTCCTCGTCCCGGTGCCCTCCCGCCCCGCGGCCCGGCTGCGACGCGGGGAGGACCACACCGGGGAGCTCGTGCGCGCGCTGGACCGAGAGGGCGCCGGGCGCGGGCTGCTCCTGCGCGCCGCCCCGACCACCGCACAGGAGGGACGGGGCGCACGGGCGAGACGGCTGCGCAGGATCCGCCTGGATCCGGCGCAGGCGCGACGCGCCCGCGCCCTGGACCGGCCCGTGATCATCGTCGACGACATCGTCACGACCGGGTCGACGCTGCGCGGCATGCACGAAGCGCTCGACGCAGAGGGGATCGAGGTGCTCGGCGCCGTCGTGATCGCCTCCGCACGGATGCCCGGCGCCGCTGCCGGGGTCCCCGGATCGGACGAAGCGGACGACCCCGGATGAGCAGCAGACGCACGGAGGGGAACCTCGGGATGGATGGCCAGGAAACACCGAGGGAAACGTGGCATGCTTGGTGTTCCTCGCCACACATGGGCGAGCAGTCCTCGATCAGGAGGTGCGCACCCGACCAAGAGCCATCGCGGCCGGGCTCCGAGCGGCCGCACCCGGACAGGAGGAGAAACCACTCATGGAGATCAATGTCGTCGGACGTCACATGGACGTCCCGGATCGTTTCCGCCGTCATCTCACCGAGAAGCTCGACAAGGTCACCCAGTTCGCTCCCGCGGCGCTCCGCGTCGACGTGGAGGTCTCGCAGGAGAAGAACCCCCGTCAGGCCGAGCTCAGCGACCGGGTCGAGCTCACCGTGCACGAGAACGGCGCGGTGATCCGCTCCGAGGCCCGTGCCGACGACCTCTACGGCGCGCTCGACATCGCCTACGGCAAGCTCCTCGAACGACTCCGTCGCGCCCGTGACCGGCGCAAGGACCATCGCCGCGGACGCGACCGCGCCCACCAGGAGACCGGCGCGAGCCTGCGCACCATGCCCGCGGACCAGGAGATGCCCGAGTCGCTGCGACCGGCCGAGGAACCGGCCGCCGAGAGCACCGAGGCCCCCGAGCCCGGCGAGACCCGCGAGGCCGACCTGGCCGAGGCCGGCAGCCCCGTGATCATCCGCGAGAAGAAGCACACCGCCAAGCCCATGAGCGTCGACGACGCGCTCTACCACATGGAGCTCGTCGGCCACGACTTCTTCCTGTTCGTCGACGCCGAGTCCGGCAACCCCAAGGTGGTCTACCGCCGCAAGGGCTGGAGCTACGGCGTGATCGAGCTCGACGGGGGCAGACTGCGTCCTGATCCGGGACCTGCTCCAGAGGGCGGGAGGGCATCGGAAGATGTCCTCCCGTCCGTCCGTCCGCCCGGGACACCACCCGCCGCCCTCGGGGCGATGCGGGGGCAGGCGGGTGCGGCGCGGCCGAGGACCGCATCGGGGGCACGGGGGACGGAGCGCGCCGTGGCCGATGCGCTGAGCTGGAGCGCGGCCCGCCGCATCGCGCTGCGCGCCCAGGGGATGGGCGGCGCGCGCCGGACGACGATGCCGCAGGTCGCGGCGAGCCGGCGTGCCCTCGTTCGCACCCTCGAGCGCACGCACCTGCTGCAGATCGACTCCGTGAGCGTCTTCGCTCGCGCCCACCACCTGCCCGTCTTCACCCGCACCGGGATCTGGGACCCCGCGGCCCTCGACCGCGCCTCTCGGCCCGGCCGCTCCCGCCTGGTCTGCGAGACCCTCGCCCACGAGGCTGCGTTCACGACCGAGGAGGTGCACTCCCTGCTGGACTTCCGTCGCCGCGCCACCTCCGAGCGGGACTGGGGTGTGATCCGCGAGATCGCCACCACCTCCCCGCACCTGTTCCCCCAGGTCCGCGAGGCGCTGGCCGAGATCGGCCCCGCGAGCGCGGCGGCCCTCTCCCGCCACCTCGGCGACACCGAGCGGGGCGAGGGCTGGGGATGGCGGCGCACCCGCAGCCAGTGGGCCGTGGAGTACCTCTTCCGCAGCGGGGAGCTGGACTGCGTCGGCCGCAACTCCCAGTTCGAGCGGCTCTACACGCCGGCGCCCCCGCGCGAGGAGCCGCCCGTCCCCGAGGCGGAGGCGGTCGCCCGCCTGACGGCTCTCGCCACGCGCTCGCTCGGGGTCTCCGACCCGGGCGCGATCGCCGACTACTTCCGCCTCCGGATCGGCCAGGTGCGGCCCGCGATCGACGAGATGCTCGCGCGCGGCGAGCTGACCGAGGTCGAGGTCTCCCACCCCGCAGGGGCCCGCACCATGCTCCTCCACCGCGAAGCGCCCGGCCCGAGCCCGCTGCGCACGACCGCCCTGGTCAGCCCCTTCGATCCGATCGTCTTCCACCGGCCGCGGCTCGAGCAGCTCTTCGACGTCGAGTACCGCATCGGCATCTACACCCCCGCCCCGCAGCGCACCACCGGCTACTACTCCCTGCTCCTCCTGCTCGGGGACGTGATCCCGGCGCGCACCGACCTGCGCGCGGACCGCGAGCGCGGGGTGCTGGAGGTGCGCGGCGTCTTTGCCGAACCGCTCCCGCACCTGCCCGCCAGGCAGCGGCCCGGCACGGACCGCGTCGTCGCCGCGCTCGCCGAGGAGCTGGACCGGGCCGCGCGCTGGCAGGGTCTTGAGGCCGTCGAGGTGCGCACCGGGGAGGGGACGGGGGAGCTCTCGCGCCCCCTCGCCGCCGGGATCGCGGCGAGCTGAACCCGCCGCGCGGAGCGGTGCAGGCCCCGCGCCGCGGCCCGCCTGACGCCGCCCGGGTGCGTGAGGAGGCCCGCAGGTGCTCTCCTCCACGGACGACGACGCTTACGATGGGTCGGGCATCAGCCGTCCATGGGGACGTCCCCACCATCTACGGGAGCACACGAGTGGCCAACCTCTTCGACAAGATCCTGCGCGCCGGCGAAGGCCGGGAGGTCCGCAGGCTCGAATCCATCGCGAAGCGCGTGGGCGAGGCGGAGGACGTCTTCTCGGAGCTCAGCGATGACGAGCTGCGCGCCGAGACCGACCACTTCAAGCAGCGCCTCGAGGACGGCGAGAGCCTCGACGACATCCAGGTCGAGGCGTTCGCGGCCGTGCGCGAGGCCGCGCACCGCACCCTCGGCCAGCGCCCCTACGATGTGCAGATCATGGGCGGCGCCGCCCTGCACCGCGGCCGCATCGCCGAGATGAAGACCGGTGAGGGCAAGACCCTCGTCGCGACCCTCCCCGCCTACCTCAACGCGCTCGCCGGCAAGGGCGTGCACGTCGTGACGGTCAATGACTACCTCGCCGGGTACCAGAGCGACCTGATGGGCCGCGTCTTCCGCACCCTGGGCCTGACCACCGGCGTGATCAAGTCCGGGATGACCCCGGCGGAGCGCCGCGAGCAGTACGCCGCCGACATCACCTACGGCACGAACAACGAGTTCGGCTTCGACTACCTGCGCGACAACATGACCCTCTCCCCGGAGGAGCGGGTCCAGCGCGGCCACTTCTTCGCGATCGTCGACGAGGTCGACTCGATCCTCATCGACGAGGCCCGCACCCCGCTGATCATCTCCGGCCCCGGCTCCGGGGACGCGAACAAGTGGTTCAGCGAGTTCGCGAAGGTCGTCACCCACCTGCGCCGCGACCGGGACTACGAGGTCGACGAGAAGAAGCGCACCGTCGGCGTGCTCGAGTCGGGGATCGACGAGGTCGAGGACCACCTCGGCATCGACAACCTCTACGAGTCGCTGAACACCCCGCTGATCGGCTTCCTGAACAACGCCATCAAGGCCAAGGAGCTGTTCAAGCGCGACAAGGACTACGTGGTCCTCAACGGCGAGGTGATGATCGTCGACGAGCACACCGGGCGCATCCTCGCCGGCCGCCGCTACAACGAGGGCATGCACCAGGCCATCGAGGCGAAGGAGGGGGTGAAGATCAAGGCGGAGAACCAGACCCTCGCCACGATCACCCTCCAGAACTACTTCAAGCTCTACGAGAAGCTCTCGGGCATGACCGGCACGGCCGAGACCGAGGCCGCCGAGTTCATGAACACCTACAAGCTCGGGGTGGTCCCGATCCCCACGCACCGCCCGATGCAGCGCGTGGACCAGGCCGACCGCATCTACCGCACCGAGAAGGCGAAGTTCGACGCGGTCGTCGAGGACATCGTCGAGCGGCACGAGAAGGGCCAGCCCGTCCTCGTGGGCACCACCAGCGTGGAGAAGTCCGAGTACCTCTCGAAGCTGCTGAACGCCCAGGGCGTCGCCCACGAGGTGCTCAACGCCAAGAACCACGCCGGCGAGGCGGCGATCGTCGCGATGGCCGGCGCCAAGGGCGCGGTCACCGTCGCGACCAACATGGCCGGCCGCGGCACCGACATCATGCTCGGCGGCAACGTCGAGTTCATGGCGCATGCCGAGCTCGAGAAGCGCGGCCTGGACGCCGAGGAGGACCCGGAGGCCTACGAGGCCGCCTGGGACGAGGAGATCGAGCGCGCGAAGCAGGCCGTCGCCGAGCAGCACGACGAGGTCGTCGAGCTCGGCGGTCTGTACGTGCTGGGCACCGAGCGGCACGAGTCGCGCCGCATCGACAACCAGCTGCGCGGCCGCTCCGGCCGACAGGGCGACCCGGGTGAGTCCCGCTTCTACCTCTCGCTCCAGGACGACCTGATGCGCCTGTTCAACTCCGGCGCTGCCGAGTCGCTGCTCGCCCGCGGCGGCGTGGACGAGTCGATCCCGCTGACGGGGCGGATGGTCTCCGGCGCGATCCAGCGCGCGCAGAACTCGATCGAGTCCCGCAACGCCGAGATCCGCAAGAACGTCCTGAAGTACGACGACGTCCTGACCAAGCAGCGCAAGAAGTTCTACGAGGAGCGTGCGCGCATCCTCGAGGGCGAGGAGCTCGATGCGCACATCGAGCGCTTCATCGAGGAGGTCATCGGCGGCACCGTCGACGCGCACACCGCCGGCAAGCCCGGCGAGGACGTCGACCTCGAGGAGCTGTGGGGCGCGCTGCGTGCGGCCTATCCCGTCTCCCTCACCCCGCAGGACGTCATCGACGAGGTGGGCGGCAAGGAGAACCTCGAGGCGAGCGAGCTCAAGCAGGAGATCCTCGCCGATGCGAAGGTCGCCTATGAGAAGCGCGAGGAGGAGCTCGGCGAGGAGGGGCTGCACCAGCTCCAGCGACGTGTACTGCTGTCGGTGATGGACCGCCGCTGGCGCGAGCACCTCTACGAGATGGACTACCTCAAGGAGGGCATCGGACTGCGCGCCATGGCCCAGCGCGACCCGCTCATCGAGTACGAGCGCGAGGGCCACCTCATGTTCAACGACATGATGGCCGGGGTGAAGGAGGACGTGGTCGGCTACGTCTACAACCTCGAGGTCCAGGTCGAGAAGGCCAAGCCCGTCGTCCCCCAGGCCGTCTCGGACCTGCTGCTCCGGACCGGCGCCAAAGCCGCGGCCGCCGTCGAGGCCGGTGCCGGCGCGAAGGCCGGGGCGGAGCCTGCGTCGGCGGCGACGGGGGAGAAGGACGCGGACGCCGAGGCGACCGCCTCCGAGCACGCCGGCTCCGAGGCCACTGCCTCCGCCGAGGCGGACGGCGCGGAGGCCGAGGACCAGCTGAAGGCGGAGAGCTCCGTGGTGCTGCGCGCCAAGGGGCTCGATGACGGGCCGAACGAGCGCCAGCTGCGCTACAGCTCCGCCGAGGGCAGCGACGTCCAGGATTCCGGCACGCTCACCCGCGCTCAGCGCCGTCGCCGTGCGCGCGGCGATGACGGGACCGCTGCGAACACGGTCTCGGACAAGCCCGAGGGCGCTCCGCAGGGCGACGGCCTGAACCGGGCGCAGCGCCGCTCGGGCCGCCGCCGCAAGGGCTGATCGCGCCGACGTCGTACGGAAGAGCCCCGGGCCACGTGGCGCGGGGCTCTTCTCCTCCGATCTCGGGTCTCAGCCGATCTCGAGGACGGTCACCCTCCATCCGGAGTGCCGCAGCTCCCAGCGCATGGCGAGGAAGCGGGCACGGTCCGGCTCGCGCAGCACGCAGCTGGCCTCGACCGTGCGCTCGTTGACCACGCAGGTGCGCACGCCCGTGACCTGCAGCTGCCGGGGCGGGGCGTATCCCGTCGAGGCCCGCAGACGGCGGGTCAGCGCCGCCCGACGCGACAGGACCTGCGCGATCTCGGGCGTGACCAGCCGCGACAGCGCGTTCGTCGGCCGCATGTCCCGGATGATCTCGACGGCCCGGCGCGCCACCGGTGCGACCATCTGCTCCACGATCAGAGGATCCTCGGGTGCTCGGGAGGCGGCCCGGAGGGCGGCGTCGGCGGGGCGCTGATCGGTGGTGCTCGATGACCGGGCCTCCTCGTCGAGGGAGGCCGGCACGGTGAGCACCTGGCCGGGGACCAGCAGATCGGGATCCTCGCCGATCACGTCACGGTTCTGCTCGTGCAGCAGGGGCCAGGCATCCGCCAGCAGCGCGGGATCGTCCTGTCCGGGGCCGAGCACGTCGTCGGTCAGCGACCACAGCGTGTCGCCCTTCTGGACGACCACGGTCCTCGGCGGCGGTGCGTCTGCATCGCCCCCTGCGTCGCCCGCGGCCTCGTCGTCGCCTGCGGACGGCTGAGTGCTCCCGGTCGCCGACGGGGTCGAGCCCGCGGCGGCCGGCTCGTCGGGGGAGTCCTGCGCCTGGCCCTCCGGGGTGTCCGATGCCTCCGAGCCGTCCGGGGAACCTGTCCCGTCGGGGGTCTCGGAGCTGTCCGGGGATGCCTCGTCGGCGGGGCTCTCGGAGTGCGGCGACTCCTGCGCCCGCTCGGGCGCTTCGGTTCCCTCGGCTCCCGTCTCCTGCGGCGTGCCCTCGCCGGAGGGCTGCCCGGGCGCGGTCGTCGGCGACTCGTCGCCCTCCCCGTCGGGGGCGGGGCCCGTCGCCGGCTCCTCGGCGGTGGTCGCGGGATCCTCGCCCCAGCCGAGGGAGGGGAGGGGCTCCCCGGCTCCGGCCTCCTGGGGCGCCTCGGGCCCCGGCGTGGCCGGCTCATCACCGGGGAGCTCCTGCGAGGTCTGGGACATGGCCGGGGCGCTCTCCTCGAGCTGGAGCTGCTCGCTGGCCAGCGCCGGACCGAGCACCAGCCCGGTGGTGGCGGTGGCGACCGCGGCGCCCATGCTCACGCGACGGGCGAGGCGCGGGGCCAGCACCCGCAGGGCCGGCAGCAGCATGCGGCCGGTCCGCCCCGCGGGGCCGGCCAGGAGGACCGCGGCGGCGAGCCCCCAGATCAGCGCGAGGTACAGGCACAGCAGTGCCCCCGCGCCGGCCAGCCCCACGAGCACCCAGCCGATCAGCTGCTCCTCGCCGTGAGCGCTGCCAGCGGTGCTCCCTAGCGTCCTCGCCGCCTGGGTCATCGCGACCGCACCTCCGGCGGCGGCGACGGCGCCCAGCGACGAGGCCCCCGCTCCCTGTGCTGCCTGCTCCCGTGCCAGGTCCCCCATGGCCTTCCCCTCGCCTCATGCTCCGCGGCGTCGGTCTCCCCGTGCGCCGTTCATCCCGATGATGTCGTTTGATGCAGTTTGATGCGACTGGATCGCATATGAGGAAAGGTAGCCCGATGTGATGCAGGCCGCAACTGTTCGAGGTGGCGGTGTTGATCCGGGCCGGCTGTGGAGGGGAGGTCGCGCCTTCCGGAGGACGCGCCCCGGTCCCGGTGGGACGATCCCGGTCCCGGCGGACCGGTCCGCGTCCCCGCCCGGACGAGTCCTCGTCCCCGATGTGCCGTCCGGGCCCGGCCGTCGCTCGGCGCGCCCTACAGTGGGCCCATGCGCTTCGAGAGGATCTTCGAGGACCTCGAGGGACGGTTCGAGCACCACGAGCAGGAGGAGCTGCGGGCCGTCTCCGAGGATCTCGCGCGTGCCGAGCGCGCCCAGCTGACCCTGGCCGACCGGCTCCGCGGTGCGGGCCGGCGCGAGCTCACCCTGCACGTCGGATCGGGGCTGCGCCTGGCGGGGGCCGTGGAGGAGGTCGGCGCCGAGTGGGTCGCGCTGCGCGAGACCCGCACCGCTCAGCGCGCCGTGGTGCCGCTCGCCGCGATCGGCATCGTGGAGGGCCTCTCCTCGCGGGCCCGGCCGGCGGAGGAGTCGCTGCGCTCGCCGCTGGGGCTGGGGTCGGTGCTGCGCGAGATCGCACGGGACCGCAGCGTCGTGCGCCTGGAGACGACCGCGGGCACCGTGCTCGGCAGGATCGCCGGTGTCGGCGCGGATGCGCTGGACGTGCTGTCGCTGCCGACGGGCGAGTCCAGCAGCGTGCCCGGCTCCGCCCGGCTCACGGTGACCATGTCGTCCCTGCTCGCGGTGCTGCCGCGCTGAGCGGACCCGGTGCGGCGTCGGCCCGGGCGGACGGGTGCGGCACGGTGGAGGACTGGCGGCCGGGGAACGTCCTGAGCCGGCTCAGGAGCGGTCGTCGGCCACTGCCCGGACGGTCAGGGGCGGCCCTCGGACGCGTCGCGCTCGAGTGCGCGCTCCTCCTCGAGCAGCGCCTCCGTGCGCCGGTAGCTCCGCTCGATGTAGGACTCGAGCTCTGTGACCTCGACCCGCCACTGGCCTCGGCCGCCCACCTTGATCGCGCGCAGCTCGCCGGAGCGCACGAGGGCGTACGCCTGCGAGGCCGAGATCGACAGCGTCTCCGCGACATCGGAGAGCGGGACGAAGCGTGGCGGCATCGACGATCCTTCCGGTCCGGGACGAGCGGGTCGGCCCAGTCTCTCATCCCCGAGCCGGCAGGCGGCGGGAGCTGTGGACGAACGCGCCGGGCCGGTTGTCCACAGTCGGGGCGGACCGCCCCCATCGAGGCCCCGACTGCCGTAATCTCCCGGAAGGCGCGCCGCGAGCGTGCCGAGAACCAGGGGACGGACGAGGGGGACGGGGGACAGCTGTGGGGGCCACTGCACCGGTGATGAGGCTGCGCGCGCCGAGATGGAAGGATCCTCGGCTGATCGTCGGGATCGTGCTCGTGCTGGCGAGCGTGCTGATGGGGGCGCTGCTCGTCTCCCGGCTGTCCGCCACGACGTCCGTGCTCGTGGCGCGCGGTCCGATCGTGCCGGGCGATCCGCTGGAGAGCGCTGACCTCGCCACCGTCGAGCTCCGGCTCGGTGACCACCGCGAGCAGTACGTCGGGACCCTCGAGGCGATCCCCGAGGGCGCGGTCGCCACGCAGACCGTCCAGGCGGGGGAGCTGGTCCCCGTCTCCGCGGTGGGGCAGAGCCAGGACGTGCCGCTGCGACCCGTGGTGATCCCGGTGGAGGCGACGGTCGCCGAGTCCGTGGTGCCGGGCGCCTCCGTCGAGCTGTGGCACACCTCGCCGTCGGTCGACGACGGCGGCACCGGCGAGGCCGAGCTGCTCGTGCCCGACGCCGTGGTGCGCCGCATCGACGAAGGGAGCTCGCTGGGAATGCGCTCGATGTCGGTGGAGGTCCTCGTGCCGGCCGACGACCTCGCCTCGGTGCTCGAGGTCCTCTCCCAGGACGAGCGCCTCGACGTGATCGGGGTGCCCGGCGCCCACGGGGTCACGCCGTGATCGACATCGTCCTGTGCGCCTCAGGCAGCGACGAGGTCCGCATCGTCCACGACCTCGCGATGGACCGCTCCCGTCCCGCGCGCGTCGTGCGCCGCTGTGCGGATCTCACCGAGACCCTCGCGGTCGTCTCCGCGGGCATAGGGGACGTGGTCCTCGTGGACCTCTCCGTGCGAGGGCTCAGCCGCGATGCCGTCGCGACGATGCTCCGCGGCGCCGCGGTGATCGGGCTGCGCTCCCGCGAGGAGTCCGAGGCCACCACCGTGGGCCTGCGCTACGTGCTGAGCTCCGATGCCCCGATCGACGAGATCCTCGCCACGGTCACCGCCGCGGTCTCCGGCGGGGAGGAGCACGACGACTGGGTGCAGGAGGCGGCCGCGGAGCCGGCGCAGGAGGCGGGACGCCTGGTCGCCGTGTGGGGGCCGACCGGCGCCCCGGGGCGCTCGACGATCGCGGCGAACCTCGCCGCGGAGACCGCCCTGGCCGGGCACGGCACGGTCCTCGTGGACGCCGACACCTACGGCCCCTCCCTGAGCCAGCTCCTCGGCGTGCTCGACGAGGCGCCCGGACTGGTCGCCGCCGCCCGCGCCCACGACCGCGACGCCCTCACCGAGGAGACCCTCGACGCGCTCCTGCCCGTCGTGCAGCCCCACCTGCGCCTGCTCTCCGGCATCGGCGTGCCCGGCCGGTGGGCGGAGCTGCGGCGCGGGGCGATGGACGGGGTGTGGAACGCGCTGCGTCGCCGCGGCGAGACCGTCATCGCCGACATCGGCCCCGTGCTGGAGGAGGACGAGGAGCTCAGCTACGACACCGCCGCGCCGCAGCGGAACTCCGCCGCCCTCAGCACGCTCGAGGCCGCCGACGCGGTGATCGCCGTGGTCGGTGCCGATCCCGTGAGCATCACTCGGCTGCTGCGGGACCACAGCCGCCTCGAGGAGCTCGGCGTGCAGGAGCTGCACGTCATCGTCAACCGGGTCGGTGCGCCGGTCCCCGGCGACCGGCTGCGCGACCTGATCGCCTCCCGCATGCAGGTCGACTCCCTGCACCTGCTGCCCGACGACCCCGTCGCCTGCCGCACTGCCGTGTGGGACGGCGCGCTGCTCAGCGAGGCCGCGCCCCGCTCGCCCCTGCGCCGCGGGCTGCGCGACATCGCCGCCTCGATGCTCGTCCCCGCCGCCGAGGAGGACGGAGCCGGCGGAGAGCCGGAGGCGGGAGCATCCCCGGCACCGGCGCGCGGATGGAGGGAGCGCGTGCTCGAGCGTGCCCGCCGGTGAGAGGATGACGGCATGAGGATCTACCTGCCGCTGACCGCAACGGATCGTGCCTCCCTCGAGCTCGCGAGCACTCGCCTCGAGCTCCCGGCGGGACGTGCGGCCTGGGCCGTCACCGCGTCGGCCGAGAGGGACTTCCCCGGCGAGGATCTCGAGGACCTCGAGTACGAGGCGCTGCAGGACGCCGTCCACGTCGCCTACGGCGCCGGATCCCCGACGCAGCGCGCGATGGTGATCGCCCTGGACGTGCCGGATGCGGCGATCGGCGACGCCGACGACGGAGGAGCCTTCGGCGTCCTCCTGGGCGCCCCCGCCTCGGCGCGGATCGCGAGCTTCCACGTCACCGAGCTCGACGCCGCCGCGGCCGAGGCCGACGACACCGACCCCGCCCTGCTGTGGTTCGACGTCGTCGAGGCGCGCGAGGCCCTCGCCTATCTCGACGGGGCCGAGGCCGCCGGCTGAACGCCCTGCCTCAGGCGCCCGAGCGGTCCCGGTAGGCCGCGGCGGAGCGCTCCTCGGCCCGCAGCACCGTGGACACGTACGGCACGGCGGCCTTCTCGATCTTGGACCCCAGCAGCGGAACCTTCGCCACCAGGTCCCCGTCGATCTCGACGTCGCTGCGCGCCTGGTCCAGGGGCGCGAGGCGCAGCGTCCCCGTCAGGCCGGCAGGGGTCCCCACCACGTCCAGGCGCATCGTGCCGGTGCGGGAGCCGTCGGGCTCGGGACCGGACCAGGACTGGACCTCCTTCACCGTCACGGAGGCGCCCACGAAGGGGCGGACGATGTCCGGGACCCGGTCCGTGGGCAGCACCAGCTCGGTGGTGACCGTGAACGCCCCGGCGGGATCGCCCTCGATGTGCGAGGACGCCTCGTTCGCACCGAGCGTCTCCCGGCGGATCGCCGCGTACTCGGGGTCGGCGTACATCGCGGCGGCCGAACGGGCCGGAAGGGGCAGGTGCAGGGTCTCACGCAGCTTCATCGGGGTCCTTCCCTCGGGAGATGTCCGCGTCAGCCTAGAGCAGGCCGGGCGCGCGATTCGCGCTCACACCCGGGCCGACGCATATCCTGGGCCCATGCCGAGCCTGTCCAAGTTCCTCGCCGACAACCGTGCCCTCACCGAGAAGGAGGCGGACTGGCTCCAGCACCTCGTCGGGGACTGGAACCTCCTGTCCGATCTGCTGCGCTCCGACCTCGTGCTGTGGCTGGCGGAGGACGACGGCCCGCTCGCCGTCGCGCACTGCCGACCGGCGACCGGATCGACCGTCTACTACGAGGATCCCGTCGGTACCGTGCGCACCGTCGGGGTCGACGGCGCGGACGATGCCGAGGGCGCCGAGATCGCCCGGCTGCTCGCCGGGGGCGAGCCCTCCGAGGAGCCCACCCGGATCGAGCGCGAGGGCCGCAGCGCCACCGGCGTGATGGTCCCGGTCCGCAAGAACGGCCGCACCCTGGCCGTCCTCGCCGCCGAGGCGCCCGAGTCCGACAACGACCCGAGCGACAACGAGACCCACCAGCGCCGGCTCGGCGCGCGCCTGCTGACGATGCTCCAGCACGGCGCGTTCCCCATCGAGGGGGCACCGATCCCGCCCCGCCGCGGCGCGCCCCGCGTGGGCGACGGCGTCGTCGAGCTCGACGAGGCGGGAGTGGTGAAGTGGACCTCCCCGAACGCCCGCTCCGCCTTCCACCGCTTCGGGATCGCCGGCGACATGACCGGGACCACCCTCGCGGAGCTGTCCACCGAGGTGCTGCAGTCCCGCAGCCCCGTGGACGAGTCGCTGCCGCTGGTGCTGATGGGGCGGGCGGCCTGGCGCTCTGACATGCAGGCCCGCGGCGGCACCCTGTCCCTGCGGGCCGTGCCGCTGACCGATGCCGGCAAGCGCACCGGCGCCGTGATCCTGGTGCGCGACGTGACCGAGCTGCGGCGCCGGGAGCGGGAGCTGATCACCAAGGACGCGACGATCCGCGAGGTCCACCACCGGGTGAAGAACAACCTCCAGACCGTCGCGGCGCTGCTGCGGATGCAGTCGCGGCGGATGAAGACCGACGAGGCGAGGGAGGCCCTCGCCGAGGCGATGCGGCGCGTCTCCACGATCGCGCTCGTGCACGAGTCGCTGCTGCAGGGCTCGGAGGAGGCGGTCCACTTCGACGAGGTGATCGACCGGTGCCTGCGCCTCGCCGTCGACGCCGCGAGCGCGACCGTGCACCGGGCGGGCAGCCCGCGTCTGACCGACGGGCAGGTCGAGGTGCGCACGGAGAAGATCGGACGGGTCGGCACTATCCGCGCCGAGGAGGCGACGCCGCTCGCCCTGGTGGTGACCGAGCTGGCGACCAACGCGGTCGAGCACGGGCTCTCCGAGACCGGCGGGACGCTCACGATCCGCAGCGAGCGGACGGGATCCCATCTCGTGATCTGCATCGAGGACGACGGCAACGGCATGGGAGCGGCGAAGCCGACCGGCCTCGGCACGAACATCGCCCTCACGCTGGTGCAGGGGCAGCTCGGCGGCACGCTCACCTGGGAGGACCGAGGCGAGGGCGGGACCCGCGCGATCGTGGACGTCTACCTCGACCCGCTCACGATCTGAGGGGGAGGGACGGAGCCCCGGGGTGCTCGGCGAGGGCCCCGGGGGAGGCCGACGGCACTGCTGCGGAGGTGGCCCGCGGCGCAGGCCCGGGAGCTGCTCGCGGCACGGTCCCGGGGACGGCCTGCGGCGCAGCGGAGGCGCGCCGCAGGCGAGGGGTCAGCTGGCGCGGCGGGCGCGCGCGTTGCGTCGCTTGAGGGAGCGGCGCTCGTCCTCGGACAGGCCGCCCCAGACACCCGAGTCCTGACCGGACTCGAGGGCGAACTTGAGGCACGCCGTCATGACGTCGCACTTCTGGCACACCGCCTTCGCCTCCTGGATCTGCGTGATCGCCGGTCCGGTGTTCCCGATCGGGAAGAACAGCTCGGGATCATGGTTGAGGCACTCGGCACGGTGGCGCCAGTCCATCGTCACTCTCTCTTTCCAGGACGTCGCGCCCTGCCCCCGCAGGGGCGAGACGCGGCGAGGGTCGCTCCCTGTGGGGCGTTCTCGGGTTCTGCGGCCGTCGACGCTCGGCCGGGTGCGCTGTGCACCGGACGGCCTCGGCGGGACGAGCCGTTCTCCATTCTCTGCGGCTCCTGACGACCTCGACAAGAGCCTGGACCGCCGGGCCTGGTGGCACTTCCCACACCGTCGCGAGAAGTCGCGATCGGGAGGTGATGCCGGGCACGAAGCCGTTGCCACCAGGCGCTCGAGATGTCACGGGCGCTCGAGATCGCACAGGGATCGCGGCGGATACAGTGCCCCCATGCCCACCGCGCCCGACAGCACCCGTCCCGCCGACGCCGAGGACCCCGGTCCGCGCACCCGCCCGCGGGCCGCGCTGCTGCTCGGCGTCGAGACGCTCGTGCTGGCGGCCGCGGCCACGTTCTGCTTCGTGGCGGCCTCCGGCGGCGGGATGACGGCCCGACTCGGGGTGGGGCTGGGGATCTTCCTGCTGCTGTTCGCCGCGGGCACCGCCCTCGCCGCCCGCTCCGTGCTGGCCAAGGGCCGGTTCGGGATCGGCTTCGGGATCACCTGGCAGATGTTCCAGGCTCTGGTGGGGGCCAGCATGATCAGCTCCGGCATGGTCTGGCAGGGCGTGATCGCGCTGGTCCTCGCGATCGCGACCTTCGTGGTGCTCGCGCGGCTGGTGCGCTCCACGCCGCTGCCCTCCCGCCTGGACTGAGTCCCGCCGGGCCGCTCCCGCTCCGCCGCTCCTCGTCCGGGGCGCGCGGGCCCGTCCGGGGAGCAGCCGACTCGTGCCCGTCGAGCGCGCTGTGCGGGCGGATCCGCCTCCGACAGCGGTCGGGGCCCGTCGGACGGCGCTCGTCCGACGGGCCCCGCGGCGCTGAGCGCGTGCCCGCGCCGTCGGCCGTGTGCCCTCAGCGCCTCATTCCGCGGAGGCGAGGGCGGCGGCCGGGGCGGTGCGCGCGGCGGCGCGGCCCGGCAGGACCGAGGCCAGCGCCCCGGCGGCGAGGGCCAGCACCAGCACGATCACGAGGCGGTCCCAGGGGATCGTGATGGAGACCGGGTAGGTCGAGCCCAGCAGTGCGATGATCCCCAGCACGCCGTAGAGGGAGCCGATCAGCAGCCCCAGCACGGCGCCGACCGCGGCGAGCAGCACGCCCTCCCAGCCGAGCATCGCCCGCATCTGCCGGCGCGTCGTGCCCAGGGCGCGCAGCAGCGCGTTCTCCCCGGTGCGCTCGACCACGCCGAGGCTGAGCGTGTTGGCGACCCCGACCAGGGCGACGACCACGGCGACCGCGAGCAGCGCCACGGTGATGCCCAGCAGCACATCGAGGATCCGGGCGTAGGACTCCCGCTCGGCGCCGCCGGGATCGCTGCTCGCCCCCTCAAAGCCCTCCGAGGCGGAGAGCTCGTCGACCGAGGAGATCAGCTCGAACACATCGATCCCCTCGCGCTCGGCGGTGCCGGGATCGGCGAAGTCCGCGAGCACGACCGGGGTGGTCCCCTCCCCGAGGAGCTGCTCGAGCGTCGCCGGGGTCACCAGCGACATCTGCAGGTTCGCGTCCACCTGGACGCGCAGGTCGTGGCTCTGACCGTCGGCCCCCACGAGGGAGAGGACCTGGCCGTCGTGGACCCCGAAGCGCTCGGCCCGCTCCTGGCCGAGCAGCACGGTGCCGTCGGCGAGCTCGTCGGCCATCTCGGGACGGTGGGAGACCTCCCGAACCGTCTCCGGGGTCGCGGAGTACAGGGTCATCGGCTCGCCGGCGCCGACCTCGACGTCCCCGCGCTCCCCGGCGCGGGCGGCATCCATGCCCTCGATCGCGGCGACCTGCTCGGCGGCGTCCTCGGGCATCGCCTCCGCGGACAGGACCAGGTCGATCGGCCGACGGGAGTCGAGCTCCGAGGTCAGGGTCGCCTCCGCGGTGCGGGCGCCGACGGTCATCATCGTCATGAGCGTGGTGCCGATCAGGAGGGCCGCGATCGTCGCCGCGCTGCGGCGCGGATTGCGGGCCACGTTCGCCCCGGCGATCCGGGCGGGCAGCCCGCCCAGCAGCGCCCCCAGCCGGGCAGCGAGGGCCGCGAGGGGCCGGGTGAGCGTGACGAGCACGAGCATCACGCCGGTGAAGCTCAGCACCCCTCCGACGATCGCGGCGAGGATGCCGAGGGCGGCGACCCCGTTCAGGGCCAGCGCGGTCCCGCCGACGAGCGCGGCCACGCCGAGCACCACGGCCACCAGGCCCAGCACGCCCCGCACCCCGAGCCCGCGGGTGACGGCGGGCGGCTGCGGTCGCAGCGCCTGCAGCGGCGCGACCCGGGTGGCGGAGCGCATCGGGGCGAGGCTCGCGAGCACGGTGATCGCGACGCCCGCCAGCAGCGGCAGCAGCACCGACCACAGGCTCACCGGCACCGGGGCGACGCCGTTCAGCCAGCCGAGCCCGGCGGCGCCGGCGAGCGCGGCCTGGACCAGCAGGTGCCCGGCGACCACGCCGGCCGCCGCGCCGAGCAGCCCGACCAGCAGCGACTCGCGCAGCACCACGGAGCGGACCTGGGCGCGGGTCGCGCCGAGGGTGCGCAGCAGCGCGAGGGAGCGGGTGCGCTGCGCGAGCGTGACCGCGAAGGTGTTCGCGATGACGACGGCGCTGGTGAACAGCGCGATCACCACGAACACGCCGAGCATCATCCCGAGCGCGCCGAAGCCCTGCATGAAGTCGCTGGCCATCGCCTCCTCGGCCTCCTCGACGCCGCGCACGGTGATCCCCTCGGCGGCGGAGGCCGAGGCGGCCTCGGCCACCGCGGCGGGGTCCTCGCCGTCGGGGACCGTGGCGAGCCAGGTGTCCGTGGTCGTCCCGGCGGTCGGTCCGAGCAGGGCGGCGGCGTTGACGTCCTGGAGCATCAGGCGCGGGGTGCCGCCGAAGACCGCGCCGGCGGGGTCGGCGGCGATGCCGGAGACGGTGAGCGTCCGCTCCGCCTCCTGCGCGGGGTCCTCGCCCGTGGCCGGGCCGGAGCCCTGCACGGTGATCGGGTCGCCGACCCCCGCCTCGAGGGCGTCGGCGGCGGAGCGGGAGAGCACGATCTCGGACTCGGCACCGGCGGCGGAGCCCTCCTCGAGGGAGTCCTCCTGGCCGGGCGGGAGCATCGTGGCCTCGAAGAACCCGCTGCCGCTGGTCGAGCTCGCCTCGAGATAGCTGCGGGGCGCGGGCCACACGGCCTCGGCGCCCTCGACCTCGGGGGCCGGAAGCGGCTCCTGCGAGGCCCAGTCCTCATCGGACAGCTCGCGCTGGATCTCAAGGTCCGCGCCCTCGTACATCTGGGAGGCCTGGGAGCGCAGGGAGGCCTGCATCAGGTTCCCGGCCAGCACCATGATCGCGACGAAGGCGCAGGACAGGGCGATGGTGACGACCGCCGCGAGGTGGCGGCGCACCGGGGTCAGCTTCACGGTGGAGCGAGCCATCAGCGCTGCTCCTGCCCCTGAGGCGCGGAGCGCGCGGTGCGGGTCCCGCGCAGGTCCTCGTCGGAGGCGATCCGGCCGTCGGCGAGGGTGAGGATCCGGTCGGCGCGCTCGGCGGCGTCGCGCTCGTGGGTGACCATCACGACGGTCTGGCCGAACTCGTCCACCGAGAGGCGCAGAAAGTCCAGCACCTCCTCGGTGGTGCGGGAGTCGAGGTTGCCGGTCGGCTCGTCGGCGAAGACCACGGCCGGGGAGGTGACCAGCGCGCGGGAGATCGCCACGCGCTGGATCTGTCCGCCGGAGAGCTGGGAGGGCAGGTGGTCGAGCCGGTCCGCGATCCCGAAGGCGGAGGTGAGGGTGTCCAGCCAGGCGCGGTCCACGCGGGTCCCGGCCAGCTCGAGGGGGAGCAGGATGTTCTGCTCCGCGGTCAGCATCGGCAGCAGGTTGAACGACTGGAACACGAAGCCGATCCGCTCGCGGCGCAGACGGGTCAGCGCGTCGTCGCGCAGCGAGGTGATCTCGGTGCCCTCGAGCTCGATCGAGCCGGAGGTGACCTCGTCGAGGCCCGCGAGCACGTGCAGCAGCGTCGACTTGCCCGAGCCGGAGGGGCCCATGACCGCGGTGAAGGCGCCGCGGGCGATGTCGAGGTCCACGGCGTCCAGCGCCGTGACGGTGCCGGCGCCGCTGCCGTAGGTGCGGGTCACGGCGCGGGCGCGCAGCGCGACAGGGTCACCGGAGGTCTCGGTGGAGGGCGGGGGAGCGGCCTGGGCGGCGGTGGTCATCGGGAGTCCTTCGCAGCGGGGTCATGATGTCGATCCCGATGCTTCCCGAGCGCGGGCCCCGCGGTCGTCAGCCCCCGGTCGCGGCCTCGCGGACCGGGGGAGACCGAGGGGAGGGGAGGCCCTCATACCCAGGGATGACGCGGCCGCGACCGCCGGCCGTGCGGCGCGTGAGGGAGGGCACCGCGAGCCGGGGCCCGGCGGTGCCTGCGGCTCACTGCTCGCCGGGGGTGACCAGCCCGGTCTCGAAGGCGATGATCACGGCCTGGACCCGGTCGCGGGCGCCGAGCTTGGCGAGGACCCGCCCCACATGGGTCTTCACCGTCGCCTCGGCGACAAACAGCTGCGCGCCGATCTCGCGGTTCGAGCGGCCCCGTCCCATCAGGGTGAGCACCTCGCGCTCGCGCTCGGTGAGGTCCTCGAGCACGGAGGTGTCCTGCTCGGCGGGCTCGGGGGTGGAGACCACCCGCTCCAGGAGCCGACGGGTCGCCGACGGGGCGATCACCGCATCGCCGCGGTGGACCGTGCGGATCGCGCCGAGGAGGTCCTCGGGCTGGGCGTCCTTGAGCAGGAAGCCGCTGGCCCCGGCGCGGATCGCGGCGACCACGTACTCGTCGAGATCGAAGGTGGTCAGCACGATGATCTTCGGGGCCCGCTCGACGGGCAGATGCTCCAGCAGCGTCGAGGTCGCCTCGATCCCGTCCATCCGCGGCATCCGCACGTCCATCAGCACCACGTCGACGCTGCGAGCGGACAGCTCGCGCACGGCCTCGGCGCCGTCGGTGGCCTGCAGCACGACCTCCATGTCGTCCTGGGAGTCGATGACCATGGCGAAGCCGGTGCGCACCAGCGGCTGGTCGTCCACCAGCGCGACGCGCAGGGGACGGTCGGCGGTCTCGGTCATGGGGTCTCTCCTCGAGGGTCGTCGGCCGCGGGGCCGGGGACGTGCCGGGGTCGGTGGTGGTCTAGGGGGAGGCGGGGCCGTCGGCTTCGCCGGGGGTGCCGTGGTCGGCGGGCAGCGGCACGGTCGCCCGCACACGGTAGCCGCGGGAGGGGAGCGGCCCGGCCTGCAGAGTCCCGCCGAGCACGCTGATCCGCTCCCGCATCCCGGTCAGACCGTGGCCGAGTCCGTCGGACGTCGGATCGGTGCCCTGGCCGTCGTCGACGACCTCGATGACGAGGCCCTCGGCGCCTCGGACCAGGCGCACGGAGGCGCTCGCGCCGGGCCCGGCATGCTTGAGCACATTGGTCAGCGCCTCCTGCACCAGGCGGAACACGGACATGCCGACCGACGGGGGGAGCTGGTCGAGGGAGCCCTCGGCCTCGAGGTCGACCTCGAGGCCCGCGGCGCGGACGCGCTCGAGCAGCTCGGGCAGCTGCTCGGGACCAGGCTGCGGGCCGAAGCTGGTCTCGTCCTCCTGGCGCAGCACGCCCAGCAGGGAACGCATGTCGGCGAGCGCGGCGCGGCCGGTCTCGCCGATCGTGCCGAGCACCTCGACGGCCTTCTCCGGCTTCTGGGAGGCGACGAAGCGCCCGCCGTCGGCCTGGGCGATGATGACGGAGAGGGAGTGGGCGACGACGTCGTGCATCTCGCGGGCGATGCGGGCGCGCTCGTCGGCGACGGCGAGCGCGGTGCGCTGCTCCCGCTCGCGCACCGCCTGCTCGGCTCGGTCGCGGGTCAGGGCGAGCTGGCGCACCCGGGCCCGCTGCAGATTCGCGAGCGCCCAGATCGCGACGATCGTGATGGTCCCGATGATCCCCAGGCCGACGAAGGTAATCGCCCCCTGTCCGAGGCTGCCGTACTCGCCGAACGCCGCGACGATCCCGAACCAGGTCGCCTGGACGAGCACCCCGAGCATCCCCGCGGCCACGCCGATCAGGTGCACGGCCGTGCTGCCGTAGGCGACGGCGCAGAACATGGCGTAGAAGGTCATCGCGTCGCCCGCGACGACGGGGATGCCGACCAGCACATGGGAGACGGCGAGCACGCCGATCACGATCACGCCCAGCAGGGGGCGGGTGCGGCAGACCGCCCCCGCGAGCACCATCGGGACCGAGAACAGCATCCACCAGCCCGCACCCCCGGCGCCGGCGCCGAACAGCAGCATGAGGGCGGCGGCCGTGCCGAAGCCGATCAGGTCGACGGTGCCGGGATTCTCGATGATCCATCGGAACGGGTCGCGCGGGCCTCCGCGGGCACCGGAGCGCCCCGGGGGCGCGCAGCGGTCGCCCGGGGGGCGGGCGCGGGCTCCGGGGGCGGGGCGGAGGGAGACGGGCCGGTCATGTCCACGAGCGTACGGGCGGGGCGGTGCCGCGGCGTCAGACCGCAGTCGGACGGAGGGGCCGTGTGCCTGCGGGGCCCGTCACACGTGAGGCTCTCGCGTCCCGGCGGTCCTGGCCCCGAGACGCTGCGGTCACAGCAGGCGCTGCGGCCCTTCGAGCAGCTCGGGGCCGTCGTTGCCGACCTTGCCGACTGCCGGGTCGACCTCGCGCAGGGCCAGCAGAGAGTCCTCCAGCAGATGGGAGTCGTCGTTGATCCAGGCGGCGGCGGCTTCCTTGTGATCCATCGAGGTGTCCAGCCAGGCATCGACCTGGTCGCGCGGGAGCATGACCGGGGTGCGGTCGTGGATCCGGGCGAGGTCACCGGTGGCCTCGCGCGTGATGATGGTGGCGCTCAGGAGGAACGCTCCGTCGTCACTGGCCGCGGGACCCTCGTGGCCACCCGGACCCTTCCACCAGGAGACCAGCGCTGCCATGTAGAGCGGCGAGCCGTCGGCCGGGGCGATGAAGTACGGCTGCTTGCGCTTGCCCTTCTCATCGCGCACCCATTCGTAGTAGCCGTCCATCGGGACGATCGCCCGGTAGCGGGAGAGGCTGCCGCGGAAGCTGGGCTTCTCGCCGAGGGTCTCGCGGCGGGCGTTGAAGGTGCGCGAGGAGAAGGACTCGTCCTTCGCGAAGGGCGGCAGCAGACCCCAGCGGGCGACCCGCAGCGCGCGGAGCACCTCACCGGTCTCCTTGTCGATCGACTCGGTGACCACGTGGATCGGGGCGGTCGGCGGGATGTTCCAGCGCGAGCGCAGGCGCGGGTCCTCGAGGTCCACGGCCCCCAGATCGTCCAGCAGCGGATCGATCTCCTGGAAGAAGGCGAAGCGCCCGCACATCTCAGGAGTCCTTCTCGGAGGGCTTCCCGTCGGCCTCCGACTCGCCGTCGACGACGGGCACGCCGTGGCGCGGGGTGAGGCGGGCGTCCTCGCCGGTGTAGGCGTCGGAGTCGTGGTGGAGGTTGCGAAGGCGGATGTCGCGGCCCTCGTCGACGATCGCCTCGCGCTTCTCCTCGGCCTTCTCCGCGCCGGCGCTCTCCCGCATGGGCAGGGCCAGGGAGTCCTCGGCGGGCTTGCCGGCCTCGAGCTCGCGGGCGCGCTCGTACTCGGCGTCGACCTCGGCGCCGAGGATGATCACGATGTTGATGATCCACAGCGCGAAGAGCACGGCCATGATGCCGCCGATCGCGCCGTAGCTGGAGTAGCCGGCGACGGTGCCCATGTAGATCGACAGCGCGACCGCCGCGACCGCGATGCCGACGATCGCGAAGACGCCGCCGGGGGAGATGAAGCGGAAGGGCTTGTCGATGTTCGGCGCGCCCCAGTACAGCAGCGAGATCAGCGCGAAGGCGATCACGAGGATCACGGGCCACTTCACCCAGGCCCAGATCGGCAGGAAGGAGTCCAGCAGGAAGGTGAGCACGCCCTGGGCCCCGATGCTCGAGGCGATCGGGCCCAGCAGCCCCTCGACGAGGGACGCGTTCAGCAGCACCGAGATCATCACCAGCAGGATCCCGAGGATCATCGCGAGGGTCAGCAGCAGCATCGTGCCGTTCATGCGGATGGGGCCGCGGCCCTCGGGGACCTCGTAGATCTGGTTCGCGACCCGTCCGTAGGCCTTCACATAGGCCGACGCCGACCACAGGGCCGTGCCGATACCGATGATCAGGGCGATCGTGCCGCCGGTCGCGGAGCCGAGGAGGGAGTTCACGGTCGATTCGATCGCATCCTCCGCCCCGAGCTCGCTGCCGCCCGCCGCCTGATTGACGAGGTCCACCAGCAGTCCCGCGATCTGGTCCTTGATCCCCGCCAGCAGCAGGGTCGCCAGCGAGAACAGCGCCAGCAGCGTCGGCGCGATGGAGAGGACCATGAAGTAGGTGAGCTTCGCGGCCTGATCGGTGCCGCCGTCGCGCGTGAACTCGGAGATCACGCGCTTGGCCATGTACTTCAGGGTGGGGCGGGACAGCTTCGGGGCATCCTCGCCCGTGCTGGTGGTCTCGGCCATGGGAAGCTCCTGCGTGAGAGTCGGCTCGTGGACTGCTGTCATCCTGCCATGGGAGCGGGCGGGGAGAGTTGTCCACATTCCCTGGATTGGCGCGGCGAGCCGGGTGATTTCCCCTTAGAGTGACACGCGTGTCGCGACCTGCGTCACATCGCCGCGCGGTGGAGGGACCGGGCGGTAGGGCTGGGGGAGGGAGGACGATGGACGCCGCCACCATCATCGAGGCCGAGTCGCGGGAGCTGATCAGGCGCCGCGGCCTGGACGTGCACGCCGATCAGCTGGAGCCGCTGATCCGGGAGGTCGTCGCCGACTACGACCGTCGTTCGTCCTCGGGCGAGGTGCCCGTGCTGCATGACGACGACACCATGGTCGCGCAGGTCGCTGCGAGGATCGGCGGCTTCGGCCCGCTGCAGGAGATGCTGGATGACCCGGGCGTGGAGGAGATCTGGCTGAACTCGCCCTCCCAGGTGTTCGTCGCGAGGAACGGGCGCAGCGAGCTGACCACCATCGTGCTGACCGACGACGAGGTCCGCGGGATCGTCGAGCGGATGCTCGTCTCCAGCGGCCGCCGCCTGGACATGTCCAGCCCTTTCGTCGACGCGCTGCTGCCGGACGGGTCGCGCCTGCACGTCGTCATCCCCTCGGTGACCCGCACGCACTGGGCGATCAACATCCGCAAGTTCGTCGCCCGCGCCCACGACCTGCAGGGCATGGTCGCCCTCGGCTCCCTCAGCCAGCAGGCCGCGGACTTCCTCGATGCCGCGATCGCCTCCGGGCTGAACGTCATCACGAGCGGCGCGACCGGGGCGGGGAAGACGACCTTCCTGCGCTGCCTGGCCCAGTCGATGGGAGCCCGGGAGCGTGTGGTGACGATCGAGGAGGTCTTCGAACTGAACCTCGCCCTGCGGGACGTGGTCGCGATGCAGACCCGCCAGGCGAACCTCGAGGGGACCGGCGAGATCTCGATGCGCCGCCTCGTGAAGGAGGCTCTGCGCATGAGGCCCAGCCGCATCATCGTCGGCGAGGTGCGCGAGGCCGAGTCGCTCGACATGCTGATCGCCCTGAACAGCGGATTGCCCGGCCTCGCTTCGATCCATGCCAACTCTGCGCGGGACGCCGTCACCAAGCTCTGCACGCTGCCGCTGCTGGCTGGGGAGAACGTCTCCAGCCGCTTCGTCGTCCCCACCGTCGCCAGCGCCATCGACCTCGTCGTCCACCTCGACATCCTCGCCGAGGGGCGACGGCGCGTGCGCGAGATCGTCGGCCTCAGCGGACGGGTCGAGGAGGAGGTCATCGAGGTGACCGACGTCTTCTCGCTGCGCGGGGACCGGCTGGTCCGCGGCGACGGTCATCCTCCGCACGCCGAGCGCTTCGCCCGTGCGGGTCACGATCTTGCCGAGCTGCTCGGAGGGAGGAGCGCGGCATGACGGACGGAGCGTTCCTCGGCCTCGTCGCCGGGCTCGGACTGCTGTCGATCTGGTGGTCGCTGTGGGAGCAGGAGGGAGCCGTCCCGCGCCCCGGCAGAATCTCTCGAGGGATGGACCGTCTGCGCGACGACCTCATCAAGGTGGGGCTGGACTCGGTGCCTCCTGCTGCCGTGCCGGCTCTCAGCGCCGGGCTGGGGCTCGTTGTCGCCGCCGCGCTGTGGGCGATATCCAGTGCGCTCGTCCCGGCGCTGACGATCGGGCTGCTGTGCTCGGTACTGCCGGTGCTCGTGCTGCGCTCGGCGGCGCGGCGGCGCACCACCGCGATGCGGGAGGTGTGGCCCGAGGCGGTCGACCACATCAACTCCGCCATCCGTGCCGGACTCTCGCTGCCTGAGGCGCTCGTGCAGCTGAGCCGGAAGGGACCCGAGGAGCTGCGGCCCGCGTTCTCCGAGTTCGCCCTGGACTACCAGGCCAGCGGAGATTTCGCCGCCTGCCTCGACCGGCTCAAGGTGCGCCTCGCCGATCCCGTCGGCGACCGGATCGTGGAGGCGCTGCGGATCACCCGTGACGTCGGCGGCACGGATCTCGGGTCGCTCCTGCGCACCCTCTCGGCGTTCCTGCGGGAGGACTCCCGCACCCGCGCCGAGCTCGAGGCCCGCCAGTCCTGGACCGTGAACGCCGCCCGACTCGCGCTCTTCGCGCCGTGGATCGTGCTGGCGCTGATGTCGACCCGTCCCGAGGCGGCGCAGGCCTACGACTCCGCGGCCGGGATGGTCCTGGTGGTGGTCGGCGGGGTGGTCTCGCTGATCGCCTACCGGGTGATGCTGATGATCGCGCAGCTGCCGCAGGACGAGAGGGTGCTGCGATGAGCATGTCCCTGCTCGCCGGGATCCTGCTGGGCCTCATGCTCGGCACCGGCCTCTACCTGCTCGCCACGCAGCTTCCCTGGCTGCGCACGCGGGACCTCGGCCGGCGAGTCGACCCGTACCTGCGCCGCTCGCGGACTTCCTCCCTGTTCGCGGCGCCGACCAGCAGGAGCCGGGCCCGCATCGTCGTGGAGAACCTCTTCGGCCCGGTCGCGACGCGCGGACTGGGACTGCTCGAACGGCTCACCGGCGGCGCAGAGCAGCTCGAGCGGCGCCTGCGCCTGGCGGGCCGACGCACCTCCACCGACTCCTTCCGCATCGAGCAGGTCGTCTTCGGGGCCGTCGGCCTCGTGCTCGGGATCGTCCTCGCCGTCGCCGCGATCGTGCTGCGGGACGCGAGCGCGGTATTGGGGCTGTTCATCGTCGCTCTCGGCGCGCTGCTGGGCGTGCTGCTGCGCGACTACCTGCTGGGAGTCGAGATCAAGCGCCGCGCCTCCCGCATGGCGCGCGAGTTCCCGACGGTCGCTGACCTGCTCGCCCTCGCCGTCGCCGCGGGCGAGAGCCCGATCGCCGCGATGGAGCGCGTCGCCCGGACCTCGACGGGCGCGCTGCCCGACGAGTTCGCCGCGACGATCGCCGACATCCGCTCCGGCTCGAGCGTCTCGCAGGCCCTCGCCTCGCTCGGAGCGCGCACCCCGCTGGAGTCCCTCAGCCGGTTCGGCGAGGGCGTCTCGATCGCGATCGAGCGGGGCACACCGCTCGCCGAGGTGCTCCGCGCCCAGGCGCAGGACGCCCGCGAGAACGCCAAGCGCGACCTCATGGAGATGGCCGGACAGCGGGAGATCGCGATGCTCGTCCCGGTGGTGTTCTTCGTGCTGCCGCTGGTGATCCTCTTCGCGATCTTCCCCGGCCTCGCAGTGCTGGAGATCTCCCTGTGAGCGCCCTCCAGGCTCGTCCCCGGATGAGGCCCCGGCCTCGATCCCGCTCTCGATGATCGTCCTGATCCCGCCCCCGACCGGGGTCGCCCTGTCCTTCGTCCCTCGATCCCCCGACCGCTCCGATCCGCACCCGCCCGGGACCTGTCCCGGACCCGTCCGCCGAGGAGGCCGACATGACCGTCCACCGCACCCGACTCCACACCCGCACCCGACCGCGTCACCACCGCTTTGAGCCCGGCACGACGGGCCCCGCCTCGCAGCGCGCCGGTCTCCGCAGCCGTCTCCTGGCGCGGCTGGCCTCCGACCAGGGCGACGTCCCCGGCTGGGTGCTGATCACGCTCATGACCGCCGGGATCGTCGTAGCTCTCTGGGCCGTCGCCTCCGACCAGATCGTGCAGATCTTCGAGAACGCGATGGCGCCCTTCCTCGGCGGCAGCCTCTGACCACGTCCATTCACCGCGAACCGTCCTGCTGATGCGCCGCCCGGCCCCGCCCCGTCCCTGCGCCCCCGCACCCGCGGCGGTGAAGGCGATCGACCTGCCCTGCCGCGATCGGCCGAGGCGTCGGCGCGGACGGGAACGGCATCTTGCGGCGCGGCTGCGGGAGGACGACGGGGCGGCCGTGGCCGAGTTCCCGATGGTCGCGGTGCTGATAGTGATGATCGCGCTGCTCGTCATCCAGGCAGCGCTGATCGTCCACACCCGCAACACCCTCGTCGACGCCGCCGTGCAGGGAGCGCACCATGCCGCGCTCGCCGGATCGACCCCTCAGGACGGCGCCCACCGGGCGCAGCAGCTCGTCGACGAGCGCTTCGGGCGAGGGCTCGAGGCCGAGGCCACCGCCGTGCAGGAGGACGACGGGACCATCCGTGTGCAGGTCGACGCGACGCTCCCGCTCGTGGGGCTGATCGGTCCCGCCGGCGCGCTGAGCGTCGAGGGCAGGGCCGTGGACGAGGAGGCATGGTGAGAGGACTCCGTCGCCTCCTGCTTCCCGCCGCTCCGGACGGGCTCCGACACCGGCTCGAGGACGAGAGGGGCAATGCCCTGGTCGAGTTCGTGGTGCTGGCCGCGGCGCTGCTGATCCCGACCCTCTACCTCGTGCTCACCCTCGGCAACGTGCAGGCCGCAGCCTTCGCCGCCGATACGATCGCCCGCGACGCCGCGCGCATCCACGCGACCGAGCCCGACCCCGATCGCGCCGCCGCCCGCGCCTCCCGCCACATGGAGCTGGTCCTCGGGGACCACGGCCTCCCGCCGGGTGACGTCGTCGAGCTCAGCTGCAGCGAGGACCCCTGCGCGACCGCGGGAGGAGTCGTCACCGCACGGGTGCGGATCGCCGTCCCCGTGCCGGGGCTGGGACCGATCCTCGGGGAGACCGGCCCCGTCGCGGTGGGCGCCTCTCACGCGGTGCCCGTCGACCAGTACCGGGCGGACCTGTGAGACCGGGCACTGCACAGGAGCGGCGCCGCCGCCCCTTCCTGCTCCGCGCGGTCGCCACCCCGCTCGCCGCGGGTGTCGGTCGGCCGGTCGCGAACCTGCGGGAGCGGTGGGCGGACGCGCGCGGCTCGGTGACGATCCTGACCACCGGGGTGCTCGTCGTGATCCTCATGGTGATCGCCGTCGGCACGTCGATCACCGGGGTGCAGCTGGAGCGCAACGGCCTCCAGCACGCCGCCGACAGCGCCGCCCTCGCCGCCTCCCAGGCCGTGGACCCCGCCCGGATCTACTCCGACGGGGACGGCCCCGCGATCCACACCGGCTCCGCCCGCGACGCCGCCGAGGAGAACCTGCGCACCTATCCCTACGACACCACCAGCACCGAGGACATCCACATCCAGGAGGTCACGGTCGACGCCGACGGCACCGCCCACGTGGTCCTCGCCGCCCGCACTAATCCGCCGCTGGTCGGGTGGTTCACCCGCGGCACCGGCACCTCGATCCCGCTGACCGTGCTGGGTGAGGCCCGGGCGCGGTGAGCCGCCTCCGTCCGGTTCGTGCCGGCCTCTCGACCGTGCCGCCGGTCCGGCCATGCCGTCGGCTCGCCCAGGTCATCGGGAGTCCGAGTCGCGGGCAGGGGAGCAGCAACCACTTCACGTCCGTAGGATCCGAGCCAGCGCCATGACGTCCGCCACCGCTGCACGAGCCTTCGCCATGTCCCACCCGCCGCTCACTGTCGAGCAGATCGCGAGCACCGCATGACCCGCCTCCTCCTCGCCCCCGACAAGTTCAAGGGCTCCCTCACCGCCGCCGAGGTCGTCACCGCCCTCACCCGCGGGATCGCCGCCACCGCCCCGGACGCCGAGATCACCGCCTGCCCGATCGCCGACGGCGGCGACGGCACGGTCGACGCGGCCCTCGCCGCCGGAGCGACCGCGCAGCGCGCGACCATCACCGGCCCCACCGGAACACCGCGCGAGACGGTCTGGGCGCTCGAGGGCACCACCGCCGTGCTCGAGCTCGCCGACGCCGTCGGCCTGAAGGCACTGCCCGGCGAGGAGCTCGCCCCGCGCGACGCCTCCTCCCGCGGGCTCGGCGAGCTGATCCTCGCCGCCGTCCGCGCCGGAGCCCGCGAGATCGTCGTCGGCCTCGGCGGCAGCGCCTCCACCGACGCCGGCGCCGGACTCCTGCAGGCCCTCGGTGCGCGCCTGCTCACCGCCGACGGCGAGGACATCGCCCCCGGTCTCACAGGGCTGGAGACCCTGGCGAGCGTCGACCTCGGCCCGGCTCTCGCCGCGCTCGAGGGTGCGTCGCTGATCGCTGCGAACGACGTCGCGAACCCCCTGCTCGGCGCCGACGGGGCGGCCGCCGTCTACGGACCGCAGAAGGGACTCGGACCGGAGGCCGTGACCGCCGCCGATCGCACCCTCGCCGCCGCCGCGGCGCTGCTGGACCCGAGCGGCGAGGCGGCTCGCGCCGAAGGCGCCGGGGCCGCCGGCGGCGTCGGCTTCGCCCTGCTGCTGCTCGGGGCGATCCAGCGCTCCGGCGCCGACGTCGTCCTCGAGCTCGCCGGCTTCGACGCCCGTCTCGAGACCGCCGACCTCGTGGTGACGGGGGAGGGGAAGCTCGACGCCCAGACCCTCCAGGGCAAGGGCCCGGCCGAGGTCGCCCGCCGCGCGGCCGCGGCCGGTCTGCCCGTCCTCGCCGTCGCCGGCGCCGTCACCCTCGACGCGGAGGAACTCGCCTCCGCCGGGATCGAGGAGGCCTTCGACCTCGTCTCCCGCGCCGCCGACGTGCCCGACGCGATCGCGCGCGGCGAGGCGCTGCTGGAGGAGGTGGGCCGTGAGATGGGACGCGCCCTGCCCGCTCTCCTCGGCGACTCCCGGGCCGCATCGAGCCCTCTGCCGTAGACTCCCCGATCGTGGCTTCCATCGACTTCTCCGAAGAGATCCCCGGCTCCGCTCGACCCTGTCCTCGATCGAGCAGGTGACGGACGTCGACGCCCTCGACAAGAAGATCGCGGACCTGGAGAAGCAGGCCTCCGCCCAGGACCTCTGGGACGACGTCGAGAACGCCCAGAAGGTCTCCTCCGCGCTCTCCCACGCCCAGTCCGAGCGGCGCCGCATCTCCGACCTCGCCTCCCGCATCGAGGACCTCGAAGTGATGGTCGAGCTCGCCGCCGAGGAGGACGACCCCGACACCCTCGCCGAGGCCGAGGCCGAGGTGACCAGCATCCACAAGACCCTCGATGAGCTCGAGGTGCGCACGCTGCTGTCGGGCGAGTACGACGAGCGCGACGCCGTGATCACCATCCGCGCGGGCGCCGGCGGCGTGGACGCCGCGGACTTCGCCGAGATGCTCATGCGCATGTACCTGCGCTGGGCCGAGAACAACGGCTACTCCACCAAGGTCATGGACACCTCCTACGCCGAGGAGGCGGGGCTGAAGTCGGTGACCTTCGAGGTCGCCGGCCCCTTCGCCTACGGAACCCTCTCCGTCGAGGGCGGCACCCACCGCCTGGTGCGCATCAGCCCCTTCGACAACCAGGGCCGCCGCCAGACCTCCTTCGCCGCGGTCGAGGTGATCCCGCTGATCGAGTCGACCGACCACATCGAGATCCCCGAGAACGACCTGAAGATCGACGTGTTCCGCTCCTCCGGTCCGGGCGGCCAGTCGGTGAACACCACCGACTCGGCGGTGCGCATGACCCACCTGCCCACCGGCACCGTCGTGTCGATGCAGGACGAGAAGTCCCAGATCCAGAACCGCGCCGCGGCGCTGCGCGTCATGCAGTCGCGCCTGCTGCTGCTGAAGAAGGCAGAGGAGGCCGCCGAGCGCAAGGAGCTCGCCGGCGACGTCAAGGCGTCCTGGGGCGACCAGATGCGCTCCTACGTGCTGAACCCGTACCAGATGGTGAAGGACCTGCGCACCGAGTACCAGGAGGGCAACCCCTCCTCGGTGTTCGACGGCGAGATCAGCGGCTTCATCGACGCGGGCATCCGCTGGCGCGCCGAGCAGGGCAAGAAACAGGACTGATCGACGTACTGGCGAGGGACGAGCCGGTAGGAGATCGGTCGAGACGGCGCAGGACTGATCGACGTACTGGCGAGGGACGAGCCGGTAGGAGATCGGTCGAGACGGCGCAGGACTGATCGACGTACTGGCGAGGGACGAGCCGGTAGGAGATCGGTCGAGACGGCGCAGGACTGATCGACGTACTGGCGAGGGACGAGCCGGTAGGAGATCGGTCGAGACGGCGCAGGACTGATCGACGTACTGGCGAGGGACGAGCCGGTAGGAGATCGGTCGAAAAGGCGCAGGACTGACTCCGCTGCCGTGCGGCCGGCCCCTGGTGACCGGTCCCACCCCGGGTTTGACCAGGTTTTGACCTGACCCCTGTCCACAGCGCCGTGGAAACACGACCGCGCGCCCCTACGCTGGGAGCGCCAGACTTTCCCCCTGATGTGACAGGCAGCAGTGATCCGTTTCGACGACGTCACCAAGACGTACATGCGTGGCCAGCACCCCGCGGTGGAGAACCTCGACATCGAGTTCACCCGCGGGGAGTTCGTGTTCCTGGTCGGCGCCTCCGGCTCGGGCAAGTCGACCCTGATGAGGATGGTGCTCAAGGAGGTCGCCCCCACCCGCGGCACCGTCTACGTCGCCGGCAAGGACCTCTCCCGGATCCCGTCCTGGAAGGTGCCGGCGCTGCGCCGCGACATCGGCATGGTGTTCCAGGATTTCCGGCTGCTGCCCTCGAAGACCGCCTACCAGAACATCGAGTTCGCGCTCGCGGTGATCGGCACGCCCCGCAAGGTGGTGCGCCGTCTGGTCCCCGAGATGCTCGAGATGGTGGGCCTGGAGGACAAGGGCAAGCGGCTCCCGCACGAGCTCTCCGGCGGTGAGCAGCAGCGCGTCGCGATCGCGCGCGCCTACGTCAACCGCCCCTCGATCCTGTTGGCCGACGAGCCCACCGGCAACCTCGACCCCGCCACCGCCGAAGGCATCCTGGATCTGCTCGCCGAGATCAACGAGCGAGGCACCACCGTCGTGATGGCCACCCATGACCGCGCCGCCGTGGACCGGATGCGCCGCCGCGTCGTGGAGATGGTCGGCGGCAAGGTGGTGCGCGACGAGGAGCAGGGCGGCTACGAGACCCCCGCCCCGGTCAGCGAGATCTCCGGGAACCTGCCCGACGACTCCACCCACCGCGAGGAGCACCCCCTGGACGACGAGGAGCTCGTCGCCGACTGGGACGGGGCGCCCGAGCCGGCCGCCGCCGAGCGCGAGGGCGCCGAGGAGCACGTCGGTCCCGCCGGGGCAGACCGCTCCGGCGAGGCCGACGGGCCCGTTCGGGCCGACGCCGGCACCGATCCGTCCGGCACCGACGCGTCGGACGCCGACCCGTCGGCCGAGGACCGCACGGTCCCGCGGGACGTGCTGGAGGAGGACCTGATCGACGAGCGGGAGGCCCGCCGGGTGCGCGAGTCCGAGGACTTCACCGGCGACTTCGACCAGGACCAGGAGGAGCTGCGATGAGGGCCCGCTACATCCTCGGCGAGATCCTCACCGGCCTGTGGCGGAACATCGCCATGGTCATCTCCGTCGTGATCGTCACCGCCGTGTCGCTGACCTTCGTGGGCACCGGCGTGCTGATGCAGAAGCAGATCATGGACATGAAGTCCACCCTGGTCGAGCAGTCCCAGGTGACGATCTTCCTGTGCTCCCCGCACTCGACGGCGTCCTCCTGCGCCGGCGGCGCCGCGACCGACGCCCAGATCGACTCGGTCCGCGAGGCGCTCGAGGGCGAGGTCCTCTCCCCGTACATCGCCTCCGTCGAGGAGCGCGACCAGGAGGAGGCGCTCGCGATCTACCAGGAGCAGTTCGCCGGCGAGTCCTTCGTCTCGAACTTCACCGCCGAGGACATGCCGGTCTCCTTCCACATCACCCTCAGCGACGCCGACGACTCCGCCGCCGTGGTCGAGTTCTTCCAGGGCCGCGACGGCGTGGACGAGGTCACGGACCTGCTGAGCACCTTCGCCCCCTTCATCGACGTGCTGAACCAGTCCACGCTCTTCGCGCTCGGGCTTGCGGTGCTGATGCTGGTGGCCGCGGTGCTGCTGGTCGCCACCACGATCCGCATGTCGGTCGCGGGCCGGCGCCGCGAGATCGCGATCATGCGCCTGGTGGGCGCCTCGAACCTCTTCATCCGTCTGCCCTTCCTGCTCGAGGGGGCGGTCGCCGCGATCATCGGCGGCCTGATCGCCTCGGGGATGCTGTGGCTGGGCCTGCACCATCTCGTCCAGGGCTGGCTCGCACCGACCCTCGGCGAGCAGCTGATCACGGTCTCCACCGCGGACCTCGTCTGGGCCGCGCCCCTGCTGGTCGTGCTCGGCGCCGTGCTGTCGATCGCCTCGTCGGTGGTCTCCCTCAACCGTTACCTGAAGGTGTGAGCATGTCCTCCAGAAGTCTGCGCCGCCCCCTGAGCCTCCTCGCCGCCGCCGCGATCCTGGCCGCGGGCATGCTCACCGGTCCTCTCTCCCCGGCCTCCGCCGAGGGCAGCAAGGACGACAAGATCGCCGAGCGCGCGGAGGTCGACCAGCAGCTCGAGGACCTCCGCATCGAGCTGAACGACGTCAACGACGATCTCGCCGACACCTATCTCGCGCTCGCGGAGACCGAGCTGCTGATCCCGCAGGCCCAGCAGGACCTCGAGGACGCGCGGGTCGCGCTCGGCGAGGCGCAGGAGGAGGACCGGAAGGTCGGCGAGCGCCTCACCGAGGCCGAGGAGGAGGAGCGTCGCCTCTCGGGCGAGGTCGAGACCGGCCAGGAGGAGGTCGACCGCAGCGACGACGAGCTCGCCACGGTCGCGCTGTCCGCATACAAGGGCGGCGGGATGCCCAGCCCCTCGTCGGTGTACGTCGGCAACAGCTCCCCGCAGGACGCGGTGGACCGCTCGATGAACTACCGCCTCACGATGGCTTCCCAGGGCACCCGCCTGGACACGCTGCGCACGGACCAGTCCGTCACCGAGAACTCCGCCGAGCGCCTGTCGGCCGTGCGCGAGGAGATCAAGCAGCTCAAGATCGATGCAGAGGAGGCGCTCGAGCGCACCCGTGTCGCCGAGGAGGAGGCGACCGAGGCGAAGAACGAGCTCGACGCGCTGTACGAGACGCAGAAGACCCAGCGCGACGACCTCGAGGCGAAGAAGACGAAGTACGAGGGCGACCAGAAGTCCCTCGAGACCCGCAGCAGCACCCTCGACGACGAGATCGAGGAGCTCGCCAAGCAGGAGCGCGAGCGCGAGGAGAAGCTGAAGGTCCAGCAGCAGCAGAAGAGCAGCGGCGGAAGCGCCCCGGTGGCCGGCTCCGCGAACACCGGCGGCGGCTGGGTCTACCCCGTCAACGCACGGCTGAACTCGAACTTCGGCTGGCGCGTGCACCCCATATACGGCACGAAGAAGCTGCACGCCGGGGTGGACTTCCCCGTCGCCTGCGGCGTGCCCGTCGGCGCCGCGCACTCAGGTCGCGTCATCGCCCGCACCCACAACAGCGGCGCGGGCAACAAGCTCATCGTCAGCCACGGCATCATGAACGGTCGCCTGGTCACGACCTCCTACCACCACCTGCAGGGCTTCGCGAAGCCGGTCGGGGCGCAGGTCTCGGCGGGGGAGACCGTCGGCTACGTGGGCACCACCGGCTCCTCGACCGGCTGCCACCTCCACTTCGAGACCCATGAGGACGGCAACGCGGTCAACCCCGCGAAGTTCCTCTGACCGCCGCCCTGCCGGGCCGTCCGGGAGTGCGCCCGCGGAGAAACCGGTCGCGATCCTGCGCGCCCACGTCGTACGCTGGGACGTCCGATCGCGGCCGCGATCACCAGCGCAGCATCCGGAGACGGAGAGAAGGAGGACCCATGTCCGCGAAGAAGGCCGACAAGAAGCAGGCCGCCGCGAACGAGGGACCCCAGAAGAAGCTCATCGCCTCGAACAAGCGGGCGCTGCACGACTACTTCATCGACCAGACCTGGGAGGCCGGCATCGTCCTGACCGGCACCGAGGTGAAGTCGTTGCGCGACCGGGGCGCGTCCCTGATCGACGGCTACTGCTACGTCGACGCCGGCGAGGTGTGGATGGACAACGCCCATATCGCCCCGTACGTCAAGGGCACCTGGACCAATCACGCCGCCCGCCGCAAGCGCAAGCTGCTCTTGCACAAGCAGGAGATCGAGAAGCTCGCGAGCAAGTCCCGCGAGAAGGGCTTCACGATCGTGCCGCTGGAGATGTACTTCCTCGGCTCCCACGCGAAGGTCAAGATCGGTCTGGCCCGCGGCAAGAAGGAATGGGACAAGCGCCAGACGCTGCGCGAGAAGCAGGATCTGCGCGAGGCGCAGCGTGCCATGCGCCACCGCGAGCTCGCCTGAGCCCCGCCCTCACCGCCTGAGAGGCCATCGTCCCCGCGAGGGGGACGACCCGATCGGTCGGTCCGTCAGTCGGTGGCCGGTCAGCCGGCTAGATCACGCCGTTCCAGGCGGCGCACCGTCTGCCGACTGGACTCGATGACGTCCTCGGCGGCGACGCCGAGCCGCTCCCGCATGTACAGCGCCCGCTGCGCATCTTCGAGCGCCGCCTCCCACAGCCTCCCCGCCGCCCGGGGCCGTTGGTCGCGCTGCTCGGCGAGGGCGTGCTCGAACCTGCACTTCGCCCGGTGCTGGAACACGGAGGCGAGCGCTGAGAGGGACGAGGGGGAGGTGGGATCCTCCAGGCCCGTCTCCTCGGCGGCGAGGTCCAGCTGCTCCTCCGCCGCGACGAAGGCGCCCTGCCACTGCAGCACGTGCGCGTACCGGGTGCGACGGACGGCCCGCATCACGGGGGAGAGCCCCGGCGCCTCGAGCGCCTGCCGGCCCGCGATCGCCGCCTCGTCCAGCCTCCCCAGCATCCGCAGGAACGCCACGGCTCGAGGATCGGTGGGGTGCGCCGCGCACCACTCGGTCAGCGCCGCGGGGTCCAGCACGCTCTCGCGCAGGGTCTCGGGATCGATGCTGATGCGTGTGCCGGCGGCCTCGAAGCTGCTCATCGCCCCATCCTCCCCGCCGGTGCGGCCCGTGGTCCAGGCTCCGTGGCGCACGCGCCAGGAGGAGGCAGGAGCGGTCCTGGCGGCGAGCGGGCTTCGCCGTGAGCTGAGGAATATCCGCTTCAGATCGTCGGCGGGTCGCGGTAGACTCGATCCACAGCGTTCCTCCCGAGGAGCGCACGTGGGTGTTTGACAACCGAAGAGTGAGTGCGACGACGGCCAGAGCGCCGTCACGATAGTCATGTCTTCCCACGCCAGGGGCCGATCGGTTTCGACGGTAGTTGTCCAGCAAGGGGAAGCGGGCCGAGAATCCAGAGTCATCTCGTTAACGTCCTCTGGAAACCAATAAGTGCCGAACCCAAGCGCACTGACTTCGCTCTCGCTGCCTGATCAGCGTTAGCAGTCTGGAACCCCGGGGGTGCTCCTGACCCGGATCGTTCCATCATCTAAGGAGCCACTGCTGCCGACCCTGGTCACCGGGGAAGGATGAACATCTCAGAGTGACTGAGTCCGTCGACGACGTGTCCGTGGGATCGTCGGGACTGAGAAAACGCCAACACGGACTGCGCCCGGAGAAGCCCTGGCTCCGCACTATCGGACGCGGGTTCGATTCCCGCCGGCTCCACCATCGCACTCACCGACGAAGGCCCCCTCACCTGCGCAGACGCGCGGGGGAGGGGGCCTTTCTCGTGTCCGGGGCTCGTCGCCGGGCGATGTGCCGCGGACCGCTGGCGCGACGTCGCGCGAGGTGCCGACGCCGACCAGGAGCGCGTCGATCAGAGGCTCCACGTCGTCCAGCAGCCAGGGGGACTACGCATCCACCGTCACGGGCGACGTCGGAGAACGCCCGTCCGGGCGAGGCCTTGCCCGGTACGGTGGGCGGATGACCGGCACGCCGGATATCGCCCCCGTCCTCCCTCCTGCCGACCTGCCCGTGGACCTGCGCCGCGTGGAGCTGCTCTGCGCGTGGCTGCGGCCCGAGGAGGGCGTCGAGCTCGAGCGGATCAGCTGGGCGATCGGGAAGCGTCCCCGCGGCGAGGGCTGGGACAACGTGCTGTGGCCGATCGGGACCCTCGACGGCGCGCCTCTCGTGCTGCGGATCGCGCGACGCCGCATCTCCCGGGAGCTGCTCGGTCGGGAGGTGACGGTGCTGCGCCGCCTGCGGGGGCTCGGCACCACTCTCCCGATGGACCTGCCGCGCGTGATCGCGACGGCCGAGGACGCCGTCGCGGTCGAGTGGATCGACGGGGTGACGGCCGCGGAGTCCGACGTCGCGAGGCAGGAGGAGGTCGCCGAGGACCTGGCCCGGATGCTCGCGACGATCCATTCCGGACCCGCCCCCGAGGTGGGAAGGAACCCGGTGCGCGGCGTGCCGCTCGTGAATCGCGCCGAGCACTTCGCGACCGATCTCGAGCGGGCAGGGCTCGACGAGGACGCCGCGCGCCGCGCCGCGCGGACATGGCAGGCGGGCATCGACGCCGAGGAATGGCAGGGCCGCGAGCTGCTGCTGCACGGCGACCCGCATCCCGGCAACGTCGTCGTCCCACCGCCGACCTCCGCGTCAACGGTGACCCTCATCGACTGGGGCGACACCACCCGCGGCGACCCGGCGAGCGATCTGGGCGCCCTGCTGCTCCACCCCTCCCGGTCAGCGACCGAGCTGCTCGGTGCATATCGGACCTCCGCGGCCTGGACCGGCATCGAGGACGACGCGATCTGGGAGGCGCTGCAGGCTCGGGCCCGGGCCTGGGCCGTGCGCATGGCGCTCGCACTCGTGCTCGTCTACCCCGAGGGCCACTCGCTCGGACGCATCGGCCGGCGGCTGCTCGCGAGCTGACCGGGGCCGCGCGCACCTGCTGGACCGATCGGAGCCTTCTAGCGCCGTTCGATGCCGTTCAGGGGCTGTCCTCTCCCGTGCCGGCCAGCACATGGGCCGACGGAGCGAGTGCGAGCCTCTCCCGGGCGATCTCCGGCCCGCGGCAGGCGAAGGCCTCGGGCTCGTCCCAGCTGCCGCCGAGCGGGCCCGTGATCCAGGGCCCGTCCTCCCATTCCACGACGTCCTCGAGGCGCAGCAGGCGATGGGCGGCGAGGTCGAAGGCCTGCAGTCCGTGCTCGTGCGCGAGCTGTGTCAGCCGCCCGATCACCTTCCTGTCCGGCCCGAACAGGACTGGGGCGAAGGTCTGACCGTGCGCGGCCTCCGCGGTGTCCTCGTCCCGCCACGGGGACCGGGGGTCCGCGAGGTCTGCCGGGAACTCCTCGAGGACGGCCGCGGTGAAGCGCGCGATCCGCGGGGTGGGTGGCAGGGGCGGCGTCGGCGAGCCGACGAACTGCCCGGCGGTGTGCAGGTGCATGTGCAGGTCCGCGCACGCCGACTCGTCGTCGACGGGGGCGGGCCCGATCCAGAAGCCGATCCGATATCTCATGCCCCGGATCCTGCCCGGTGGGCGACGACGCGCCCTGGGTTGTGCACAACGCCCAGGTCAGCACTCCGCGCGACGCCCCCTCCTCAGGCGGGCGCCGTGGTCGACGGCATCGCGATCACCACTTTCGAGCACAAGGACACCACTGGTTCCACCCGGTCGGACACGCAGGAGATCACGGCCGACAGGCTCCCGGTCCGCGCGCAGAGCGGACGGCGACGGCCGCGGCTGGTACCGCTGTGCGGCGCCGCCGGAGGTCCGTTCGTCGGCGATGATCCCGGTGCTGCCCCTCGTCCCGCTGTGGGCCCCGTCGCCGCGGCCCGGAATCGGCACGACGGCGACGGGGCCGCCCACGTAGAGTGGCCCCGCCATGACCACGACCTCCTCGAACCCCGATCCGTCCGCCCCGCACCCTGCCGAGCAGGCCCCTGCCCCCGGGCCGCGGATCACCTACCCGGGAGACCTGCCCGTCTCGCAGCGCCGCGAGGACATCCAGAAGGCGATCTCGGAGAACCAGGTCGTGGTCATCGCCGGCGCCACCGGCTCCGGCAAGACCACCCAGATCCCGAAGATGCTGCTCGAGCTCGGCTACGGGCAGGACGGCCGGATCATCGGCCACACCCAGCCGCGACGCATCGCCGCCCGCTCCGTCGCCCAGCGCATCTCGAGCGAGCTGGGGGAGAAGCTCGGCGAGGGGACCGTCGGCTACCAGGTCCGCTTCACGAAGGAGACCTCCCGCGGCACCCGCCTGAAGCTGATGACCGACGGCATCCTGCTGGCCGAGATCGGCCGGGACCGCCTCCTGAAGCGCTACGACGCGATCATCATCGACGAGGCCCACGAGCGCTCGCTGAACATCGACGTGATCCTCGGCTACCTCCGCCAGATCCTCCCGCAGCGCCCCGACCTCAAGGTCATCATCACCTCCGCCACGATCGACCCCGAGCGCTTCGCCGAGCACTTCGCCGCGACGCTGCCCTCGGGGGAGAAGGAGCCCGCCCCGATCATCGAGGTCTCCGGCCGCACCTATCCCGTCGAGATCCGCTACCGCCCCCTCGTGCTCGAGGCCGACGTCGACGAGGACGACGAGCTCGAGGACATCCACTCCATCGAACGGGACCTCACCGAGGCCATCACCGACGCGGTCGACGAGCTCGCCGCCGAGGGCCCCGGCGACATGCTCGTCTTCCTCCCCGGCGAGCGCGAGATCCGCGAGATCTCCGACTCCCTCGAGAAGCATCTCGCCCGCGGCACCCGCGGCCGCTCCGCCCTGCCCGTCGAGGTGCTGCCCCTGTTCGGCCGGCTCTCCGCCCAGGACCAGCAGAAGATCTTCTCCCCGCCGAAGGCCGGCACCTACCGCCGCATCATCCTGTCGACGAACGTCGCCGAGACCTCCCTGACCGTCCCCGGCATCACCTACGTCATCGACTCCGGGCTCGCGCGCATCTCCCGCTACTCCCAGCGCACCAAGGTGCAGCGCCTCCCGATCGAGCCGATCTCCCAGGCCAGCGCGAACCAGCGCTCCGGCCGCTCGGGCCGCACCGCCCCCGGCATCGCGATCCGCCTCTTCTCCGAGGAGGACTTCGAGGGCCGGCCCGAGTTCACCGAGCCGGAGATCCTGCGCACCTCCCTCGCCTCCGTCGTGCTGCTCATGACGAGCCTCGGCCTCGGCGACGTGGAGTCCTTCCCCTTCGTCGAGCCGCCGGCCTCCCGCGCGATCACCGACGGCGTGCGCCTGCTCGAGGAGCTCGGCGCGATCGAGCCCGACGAGCGCGCACCGGGCGGTCGCCGGCTCACCCGCGTCGGCCGCACCCTGGCCCGCTTCCCGCTGGACCCGCGCATGGCGCGGATGCTGATCGAGGCCGGCCGGCTCGGCGCGCTGCGCGAGGTGCTGATCATCGTCGCGGCCCTGTCGATCCAGGACCCGCGCGAGCGGCCGCTCGGGCAGGAGCAGCAGGCCAGGGAGAAGCACAAGCGCTTCGAGGACGAGACCAGCGACTTCCTCTCCTTCCTGAACCTGTGGAACCACCTGCAGGAGCGGCGCGACGCGCTCTCCTCCAGCGCTTTCCGCCGCGAGGTGCGCGCCGAGCACCTCCACTACCTCCGCATCCGCGAGTGGTGGGACCTGCACGCCCAGCTGCGGGACATGGCCAAGGACGCCGGGCTCTCCCGCAACGACAACGACGCGAGCCCGCAGGCGATCCATCAGGCGCTGCTGGCGGGGCTGCTCAGCCATGTCGGCCTGCTGGACGACCGCACCCGTGAGTACTCCGGTGCCCGCGGCGCACGCTTCGCGCTGTGGCCCGGCTCGACGCTGGCGAAGAAGCGACCCGACTACGTCATGGTCGCCGAGCTCGTGGAGACCAGCCGGCTGTGGGGCCGCACCGCCGCCCGCATCGACCCCGCCTGGGCGGAGGAGACCGGTGCGCACGTCGTCAAGCGCTCCCACTCCGCCCCGCACTGGTCCTCCAAGCGCGCCTCCGCCATGGCGCACGAGAAGGTGACCCTCTACGGCGTGCCGCTGGTCGCCGACCGCGTCGTCGGCTACGGCCGCATCGACCCCGAGGCCGCACGCGACATCTTCCTCCAGAACGCCCTGATCGAGGGGGACTGGCGCACCCGCCACCACTTCTTCCGCGACAACCGCGCCCTGATCGCCCGACTCGAGGAGCTCGAGGCGAAGACCCGACGTCGCGACCTGCTGATCTCCGACGAGCAGCTCTTCTCCTTCTACGACGCGCGGATCCCGAAGCACGTCGTCTCCGGCCGACACTTCGACACCTGGTGGAAGAAGGCCCGCCGCGAGACCCCGGACCTGCTCACCCTCACCGAGCAGGACCTGCTGGCCGCCGACGAGGAGGTCACCGAGGCGATCCGCTCCGACTTCCCCGACACCTGGGTGCAGGGCGACATCACCCTCCCGCTGAGCTACTCCTTCGGCGAGGTCGGGGCGAAGGGCGCCGACGGCGTGACCGCCACGATCCCCCTCGCGGTGCTGAACCGCCTCGCACCGCGCGGCTTCGACTGGCTCGTGCCCGGCATGCGCGAGGAGCTGGTCACCGAGCTGATCCGCTCCCTCCCGAAGCCGATCCGCCGCCACCTGGTCCCCGCACCCGAACGGGCCAAGGCCGTCGCCGGGACCCTGCACGACGACGACCCCGACGGCGGCGAGGCGTTCGTCGAGGCGGTCGCCGACGAGCTCGTGGCCCTGCCCGGCGTGCCCGAGGACCTGCCGCTGTACGGCCCCGAGTTCGACCTGACGAAGCTGCCCGCCCACCTCCGGATGCACTTCCGGGTCGTGGACGGCAAGGGCCGTGAGGTCGGCGCCGGCGATGACCTCGAGGCGCTGAAGCAGCGGCTGAAGAAGCGCGTGGACACGACCGTCTCGAACCAGTCCACCGAGATCGCGCGCACCGACCTGCCCAGCTTCCCCGCAGGCGGCGTGCCGGCCGTCCACGAGTCCACCGTCGGCGGTCTGAAGGTCACCGGCTACCCGTCCCTCGTCGCCCGGCGCGGCAAGGACGGGCGGCTCGAGCGGGTCGACCTCGCCGTCCTCGCCACGGCCGACGAGCAGGCCCTCGCCCACCGCGAGGGCGTCATCGCGCTGATCGACCGGGAGATCGGCACCGACCTCTCCCGCGTGCTGAACGCCCTGCCCAATCCCACCAAGCTCGCCGTCTCCGGCTCCGACTATGCCTCCACCGCCGCGCTCCTGGCCGACGCCTCCCGCGCCGCGACCGTGCACCTGGCGGGGCGGGCCCAGGTGCGCACCCGCGCGGAGTACGAGCAGCTGCTGGAGACCGTGCGGCAGAGGCACGACGAGCTCGCCGCCGGTGCCGTGAAGGACGCCGCCGCCGCGCTCGCCGTGAACGCGAAGCTGCAGCGCGAGCTGGGCCGGGCCACCTCCCTCGCGGTCCTCTCGCATCTCACGCAGATCCGCGAGCACGCCGCCTCCCTGCTCGGCGACGGGTTCATCTCCCGCACCGGGATCGCGCACCTCGGGGACCTCTCCCGCTACCTGCGGGCCGATCTGCACCGCCTGGAGAAGCTGCCGGAGAACCCGCGCAGGGACGAGCAGCTCGCCTGGCAGATCGGGGACCTCGAGCAGTACTGGGCCGCACAGAAGCAGAAGCTCTCCGCCCGTCGCCGCGCCGAGCCCGACGTGCAGGAGATCGACTGGCTGCTCGAGGAGCTGCGGGTGAGCCTGTTCGCGCAGACCCTCGGCACGGCGCAGACCGTCTCGGACAAGCGGATCCGCAAGGCGATCGCCGAGCTCACCGCCTGAGCGCGTCGACCGTCCCCGCCGCTGCGCCCCGAGTGGTGACGGGCGCCTCCGCGCCGTGACCTCCGCGTGACCTGAGTCCCTCCCTGGGTGTCAGCGGGACGTTCTACGAAAGCTTTACCGAACGATCCCCACGGGCCGACGAGCCCGCTCCTCGCTCCGCGGTGAGTCGCGGTGACAGGCGTCCAGGAGAGGGCACGACCGGGGCCGACGCCGCGACGAGCTCCGTGCCACGGACTTCCATGGCGAGGTCATGCGCAGATCAAACCGCAGGCCGCAGCGCTGTTCGGGAGCTTCTGGTGCCCTTCACAGGATCCGGGATCCCTCGTTACGTTGTCAGCGCCCCGCCCCGAGAGCTCGACGAGCCCGGAGCCCTCCGCACCGAAGGAACCCCCATGCCCGTCTCCGCGTCCGCCGCGCTCTCCCGCCGTCACCTGCTCGTCGCCGGCGCCGTCGGCCTCTCCTCCCTCGCCGCGCTCGGCTCCATCGCCCCCGCCCGCGCCGAGGACGTCTGGACCGAGGAGTTCATGACCCGTCCCGAGACCCGCGAGGGCTTCCTCCTGGACGCCATGGACGAGTGGCAGGTCGAGAACGCGAAGTTCATCATCGCGGTGATCAAGGGGCACGACCTCGACGAGCAGGCCGCGACGATCACCCTCGCGACCGCGATCGTGGAGTCCTGGCTGCGCAACTACGAGCCCGCCGTCGACCTCGACTCCGGCGGCCTGTTCCAGCAGCGCCCCTCGATGGGCTGGGGCACCTACGACGAGGTGCGCCACAAGAAGCGTGCGATCGACGCCTTCCTGGGCCTGGGCGACCACTCCGAGGCCCCCGGCCTGCTGGACCTCGCCCCCGACTACCACGAGTGGGCGCCGGGCGAGGCCGCGCAGGCCGTGCAGATCTCCGCCCACCCGGAGCGCTACGCCGAGCAGATCCCCGCCGCGCAGACCCTCTGGGCCCGGTACGCCGGGGACGTCGCCGCGTACACCGACTGATCCTCACTCGCCGGCATGCAGGCGCCCGAGCACTGGTGCGCGTGCGGAGTCCGCGATCGATCTGACACACTCGACCTCGGCGGCGAATCGGCACCGCCATGGACGAGCGGAGATCGACGATGGCGCGGAGCCCAGCACGCCCCCGCACACGTGCGGGTGGAGCCGCGGCGCTCACGCTCGCCGTGCTCCTGACCGGATGCGGCGCCGCGCAGGAGCTCGACGCCCAGCAGGCGGAGTCCCACTACGACGCAGTGATCGCGGATGTGCAGGCCGCACTCGGTCCGCTCGGTCACGAGCTCGTCCACGCCCCCGCGACCCGCTCCTTCGAGAGCGATGACGGCGAGTGCCTCTACACCCCCGGGAACTACGAGGCGGACGGCTTCGGGGCGGAGCTGGGGGACGAGGAGAACTGGGATCCGGTCCTGGAGGCGCTCGACCCCGTGCTCGAGGAGCACGGCTTCGGGACGGCGGATGCCCCCCGCAGGGAGGGAGCCCTCCTAATGGTCGCGGTCGAGGACGCCCATGGTGCGGAGCTGAGCCTCGGGGAGAACGGCATGGTGCGCATCCACGGCGCACTCGTGACCGCGGAGGCGTGCGAGGGGCAGTGAGCCCGTCGGCGAGGCCGTGGAGAGCCCGCGGCAGCGCCCCGCCCGTTCTGCTCGCGTCGGATCACGCCAGCTGCAGCAGGACCGCGCCTCGACGCTCCTGGGTGGAGGCCCGCACCTCGACCACCAGCACAGGGCCGGCAGCGGGGATGTCGACCGCCTGACCGGGCCGGGCAGCCAGGTCCACCACCTCGTCCCCGTGGCGGCAGCGCATCACGGCGTAGGGGGAGTGCTCGTCCGACAGGGTGCGATGGATCGCCACCGCGGTGCGGCCGAAGGAGATCTGGCCGGCCTGCTCCACGACGACCGGGCTGCCCATGCTCTCGTCCATCATTCCCCGATCCCGGTCATCACGATGTCATTGGCGAACGTCGGATCGCCGGGATCGACCCGCACCTCGGGCAGGCTCCCCGCGTTCGAGCCGTGCGGATTGGTCAGGATGATCTCGCCGGTCGACTCGTCGTACCCGCTGACCTGGTAGACGTGCGCGGCGACGAGGTCGTCGGCCGAGGAGCCCATCGGGGCGATCGGATCGGTCATCACCGTGATCGGTCGTCCCGCATCGATCGCCTCCCGATACTCCTCGAAGGAGGGCTGCCCACCCAGCGTGCTCGTCTCGGTGGACCCTCCGGTGATCATCTCGATGCCTGCGGCAGGGGTGTCGGCCGAGACCGCGGAGGGTCGGCCGTCGTGGGCGTTGATCATCGCGCGCTCGTAGATGGACATGAAACCGGGCTCGCCGTCCTCCCTGGCGCTGCCCTCGACCTGGACAGCGCCGTTCACGGTGATCTCGTCGGGGGAGACGGGCACCGACTGCTACTCGCCGTCGATGTACAGCTGGACCTCCCAGCCGTCGGCCCCCGGGGGCGAGCCGAGGCCCGTGATGTTCTCGGCCAGCTGCCCGGGATCGGTCTGCTGGGTCGCCATGATCGCGGCCAGGTACCAGCAGTCACCGAGGGTCCCCTGCTGCATCTCCGCGGCCCGGATGTCCTCCTCGGTGATGCCGATGTCCTCCGGCGACCACTCGGGGTGCTGGTCGGCGTAGGAGCCGCCGAGGGACTCCGTGTCGACGGTGTCGCGGAACGGATCGCCGGCGCTCTCGAAGAAGTTGATGACGTCGCTCCAGCCCTCTCCGCCGAGCAGGCCGTCGTAGGCCGAGGGATCGATCCGTCCGGACGGATCGGAGGCCGCGTCCTGCTAAGCCGCCTCCCGGGCCATGTGCTCGGCCCCGCTGCCCAGCATCCCGGTGACCTCGACGATCCGCTCGCCGCATGCCTGCCACGCCTCCCGGAAGGCATCCGCATCCGGACCCGTCCAGGTCGCTCGGGCGATGGCCGGTCCCAGCGCCTCGTGCAGCGCAGTGATCCGCTCATCGCAGTCGCGCAGGGCGCGTGCATGCCCCATCACCTGCTCGGTATCCGCCCCCAGGAACTCCATGTGCTCACGCTCTCCTCGTCGCCCCACGGGCCCCCCGCCCGTCCACGCACACTCAAGCAGGGTTCCCGACATCGCGCCATCGGCAGAACTCCCCATCCTCGGGACGGCCGCCGCCGCACCCTCCGGGCAGTCGTCCTGGCATGCAGGTCGCGCGGTCGATCCGAGCAGGTCGAGCGCGTTAGGCTGTGCCCCATGTCACCGATGCCTTCCGTCAGCTATTCCATCACCGTCCGTCTGGAGTTCGCGGCACGCTCCGCAGCGGTCAGCGACATCACCGGCCGCATCGAGCAGCACGGGGCGACGGTCACCGCGCTCGACGTCTCCGCCTCCGGGCCCGAGCGCATGCGGGCGGACATCACGGTGCTGACCAGTGGTCACGACCACGCGATGGAGGTCGTCGAGTCGCTCAAGGAGCTCGAGGGCGTCGAGCTCGGCAAGGTCTCGGACCGCACCTTCCTCGCCCACCTGGGCGGCAAGCTGACGGTCGAGTCGAAACTCCCGATCCGCCACCGCGACGACCTCTCGATGATCTACACCCCGGGCGTGGCCCGCGTGGTCAAGGCGATCGCCGAGAACCCCGAGGACGCGCGCCGCCTGACCATCAAGCGCAACACCGTCGCCGTCGTCTCCGACGGCTCCGCGATCCTGGGCCTGGGCGACCTCGGCCCGCTCGCCGCGATGCCGGTGATGGAGGGCAAGGCCGCCCTGTTCAAGCGCTTCGCGAACATCGACGCGTTCCCGATCTGCCTGGACGCCCACTCGGTCGACGACATCGTCAACCACGTCAAGGCGATCGCGCCCGTCTTCGCCGGCATCAACCTCGAGGACATCTCCGCCCCGCGCTGCTTCGAGATCGAGGACCGTCTGCGCGCCGAGCTCGACATCCCCGTCTTCCACGACGACCAGCACGGCACCGCGATCGTGGTCGTCGCCGCGCTGCGCAACGCCCTGCGCGTGGTGGAGAAGGATATCTCCACCGCCCGGATCGTGCTCTCCGGCGCTGGCGCCGCGGGCACCGCGATCCTGCGCCTGCTGCGCGCGGCCGGTGCGCGCGACATCATCGTCACCGACATCGACGGCATCGTCCACGAGAACCGCGAGAAGCTCGAGGGGCGTCTGCCCTGGATCGCCGAGGTCACCAACCCGCGCCAGCTCACCGGCACCCTGAAGGACGCGGTCGCAGGGGCCGACGTGTTCATCGGCGTCAGCGCCGGGAACATCCTCTCCGCCGAGGACGTCGCGACGATGGCGGACCGCGCCGTCGTCTTCGCGATGGCGAACCCCACCCCGGAGATCGACCCGGCCGAGGCGGTCAAGCACGCCGAGGTCGTCGCCACCGGGCGCAGCGACTTCGCCAACCAGATCAACAACGTCCTCGCCTTCCCCGGCGTGTTCCGCGGGCTGCTGGACGCCCACGCCACCCGGGTCAGCGACCGGATGCTGCTGGCCGCGGCGAACGCCCTCGCCGACGTGGTCAGCGCCGAGGAGCTCAACCCCACCTACATCGTCCCCAGCGTCTTCCACGACGGGGTGACCAAGGCGGTCGCGAGCGAGGTCGAGCGCGTCGCCCGCGAGGAGGCCGGCACCATCGACACGATCACCGGGACGATGACGGCGGTCTACGCCGACGAGATCACGCTGAACGGCTGACCCCGCCGCATGCTGGGGCCGCTGGGATCCACGGCCCCTCAGCGCTGCGGCTGCTCGAGCGGCGGGGCCGACGGCTCCACCTCGCGCTCGGCGGCGGCGCGGCGCAGCATCCGCTCGCCGGCCCACAGCCCGAGGCCGAGCGCGATGCCGACCACGTCGAAGAGGACGTCCACCGGGTCGCCGGAGCGGCCCGGGATCGCGATGTGCTGGACGAGCTCGACCACCAGGGCGTGGACCAGCGCGACCACCACCACCCAGCCGATCGGGAAGCGCCGCGCGGGGGCGAGGACCCGTCCGGCGGTGAACACGGTGGCCGCGAAGAGGAGCAGGTGCACGGCCTTGTCCAGCCCCGGCAGGCCGATCCCGCCCGGGGACAGCGGCAGGAAGAAGCCGATGTTGAGCACCAGCGCGAGGCCGAGCAGGCCGGTCCGCCACGGCACGGAGCCGCCGACCCGCACGATCTCGACGGGGATCCTCCGGAAGAACTCGGCCACGGCATCCATGGACGCAGTCTCCCAGGCCCGTGTCCTGTCCCCGCGGAGGCGGGGCCGCTAGGCTTCGAGGAGCACGCCCGCGACCGAGGCAGAAAGCGAGGGAGGCTGTCATGTCCTCCATGTCCTCCACGTCCGATCCGTCCCGCATGGACCCCTACTCCGATGACCCGGGAGCCGCACCCACCGCCGTCATGGACCGTCAGGTGCAGGAGCAGGAGCAGACCACCGACGACGGCGACCACGACCGGTTCGCGCACTACGTGCGCAAGGACAAGATCACCCAGGCCGCACTCGGCGGCTCGCCCGTGATCGCACTGTGCGGCAAGGTATGGGTGCCCGGCCGCGACCCCGAGAAGTACCCGGTGTGCCCGGAGTGCAAGGAGATCTACGAGGGGATCCGCGAGCCGAACGACGGCGGCGACGGCACGGGAGGCAAGGGCGGCGCCGGCCGTGGCGGCGGCTTCCGCGGCTTCTTCGGAGGTCGCCGCTGAGCCCCTGCCCTGCAGGAATCCGCCGCGAGGGCGGTGCCGCCGAGAGGCGGCGCCGCCCTCGCGCCGCCTCCGCGGACTTCCTCACATCGGGCAGGTGGGCGGGTCGTCGGTCCCCGGCGGTACGGTGGTCCACGCCGTGAACACCACTCCCTCCCTCTTCTCCCAGAGCGACCCCCGCCAGCCCTCCGAGGCGGCGGCGAGAACGCTCCCCGTCGCCTACCCCGAGCGCGCCGCCTGGGGCACCGTCCCCAAGCTCCGCGCCTGGCAGGCCGAGGCCCTCGAGATGTACCGCACCCGGGCGCCGAAGGACTTCCTGGCCGTCGCGACCCCGGGCGCCGGCAAGACGACCTTCGCGCTGCAGATCGCGGCGGGTCTGCTCTCCGAGGGGACCGTCCGACGGGTCACCGTCGTCGCCCCGACGGAGCACCTGAAGACCCAGTGGGCCGACGCCGCCGCGCGCGTGGGCATCTCACTGGACCCGAACTTCTCCAACTCCCAGGGCGCGCACGGCAGCCACTACCAGGGCGTCGCAGTGACCTACGCCCAGATCGGCATGCACCCGGCGCTGCACCGCGCCCGCACCGAGGCGGACCGCACCCTGGTGATCCTCGACGAGATCCACCACGCCGGCGACTCCCGGACCTGGGGCGACGGGGTGCGCGAGGCCTTCGACCCCGCCACGCGGCGCCTGGCCCTGACCGGCACGCCGTTCCGCTCGGACGACTCCGAGATCCCCTTCGTCACCTACGAGGAGGACGCCGAGGGCTTCGCGCGCTCGAGGGCGGACTACACCTACGGCTACGGCGAGGCGCTGCGCGATCACGTCGTGCGCCCCGTGCTGTTCATGACCTACTCCGGTCGCATGCACTGGCGCACGAAGACGGGCGACGAGGTCTCCGCCCAGCTCGGCGCGCTGGAGACCAAGGACATCACCCAGCAGGCCTGGCGCACCGCCCTGGACCCCAAGGGGGAGTGGATCCAGTCCGTGCTCTCAGCCGCGGACCGGCGCCTGACCGAGGTGCGCCGCCATGTGCCCGACGCGGGTGGGCTCGTCATCGCCACCGACCAGAAGGCCGCCCGCGCCTACGCCGCGACCCTCCACGACCTCACCGGGCAGGCGCCCACCGTGGTGCTCTCGGACGACGAGGGCGCCGGCAAGCGGATCGAGGACTTCTCCGCCTCCGACGACCGCTGGATGGTCGCGGTGCGCATGGTGTCCGAGGGCGTGGACGTGCCGCGCCTGTCCGTCGGCGTCTACGCCACCTCGACCTCCACCCCGATGTTCTTCGCCCAGGCCGTGGGCCGCTTCGTGCGCTCGCGGACCCGCGGCGAGACCGCGAGCGTCTTCCTGCCCACCGTCCCGATCCTGATGGCCCACGCGGCCGCGATGGAGGAGGAGCGCGACCACGTCCTGGACCGCCGGCCGAGGACGGGCGACGAGGAGACCGGGCTCGACGAGTCGCTGATCGAGCAGGCCAACCGGCCCGAGCAGGCCAGCGACCAGCTCGAGATGAGCTTCGAGGCGCTCGAGTCGGAGGCCTCCTTCGACCGGGTCCTGTTCGACGGCGGCGAGTACGGCGCCGGCGGCATGATCGGCTCGGAGGACGAGCAGGAGTTCCTCGGCATCCCCGGGCTGCTGGACGCCGACCAGATGCGGGTCGTGCTCCAGCAGCAGCAGGCCCAGCAGCAGGCCCGACGCCAGAAGAGCGGTGCGGACCAGCAGCCGACGACCCCCGGCGTGGTCGACCACCGCCGCCTCATGGACCTGCGCAAGGAGCTCAGCTCCCTGGTCTCGGCGTGGGCGAAGAAGTCCGGCACCCCGCACGGCTCGGTCCACAACACGCTGCGCTCGCGCAGCGGCGGGCCCGCCGTCGCGCAGGCCAGCGCCGAGCAGATCGAGGAGCGGATCTCGATCGTGCGCGGCTGGTTCGTCGGCCGCCGCTGACCCCTGCCGACTCCCGACCCTGCCCGCGCGCTCAGCGCAGGACGCGGGCGGCCTCCGCGCCGTCGGTGAGGGTCGGGATCGCGATCTCGCCGTCGGGCCCGTCGTCGGCCGAGAGGCCCAGCTCCGCGAGGGAGGCGGCGTGGCGCTCGCGGGCGGCCTCGAGCCGTGCGGGGGCGCGCTTCGGGGCGACGTCCTCGCCGGCCTCGATCAGCGGCACCTGCAGCGGACGCAGCGAGGTGCGGGCCCAGTCAGGGTTGGACGTGCCGGAGATCAGCTCCGCCGTCAGCTCCCGCTCGAACTCCGCGACCTCCGCCTCGCCCGGGAGCACCAGCTCCGCCCGGGCCTGCCCGCCGACGACCATCCGGTACGCGGCCTTGCCCGCCCCGAGGGTCGCCTTGTCCGTCGACCGCTTGCCGACCGGATGCATCTGCCCGTCGGCGCCCTCGCGCTCGACGAGCTTGTACACGAAGCCGGGGGCGGGGTGCCCGCCGCCGGTCACCAGGCGGGTGCCGATCCCGTAGCCGTCCAGCGGCTCATCCTTCAGCTCCTCGACCCGGTGCTCGTCGAGGTCGCCGGTAGCGGTGATGCGCGTGGAGGTCGCGCCGAGCGAGTCCAGCAGCTCCCGCACGCGTCCGGCCTGCTCGGCCAGGTCGCCGGAGTCCAGCCGCACCGCCCCGAGCCCGGGGCCGGCGATCTCCACCGCGGTGCGTACCGCGGACTCCACGTCATAGGTGTCCACCAGCACGGTGGTGCCGGCGCCCTGGGTGGTGAGCTGGGCGCGGAAGGCGTCCTCCTCGCTGTCGAACAGCAGCGTGAAGGCGTGCGCGGAGGTGCCCGCGACCGGGATGCTGTAGTGCGCGCCCGCGGCGAGGTTCGAGGTGGAGGCGAAGCCGACCAGGTACGCGGCGCGGGCCGCGGCGATCGCGGCGTCCTCGTGCACGCGCCGCCCGCCCATCTCGATCAGGGGACGGCCTCGCGCGGCGGTGACCATGCGCGAGCCGACGGAGGCGACGCCGCTGTCGTGGTTCAGGATCGAGAGCACGACCGTCTCCAGCATCACCGCGCTCTCGAAGGTCCCCTCGATCCGCAGCACGGGCGAGTTCGGGAAGAACAGCTCACCCTCCTGGTACCCGAAGACGTCGCCCGTGAACTCGTACTGCGCGAGATGGTCGAGGGTGTCCTCCCGCAGCGCGCCGGTCGAGGCGAGGTAGCGCAGGTCCGCGTCGTCGAAGCGGAAGTCCGCGATCGCGTCGAGCACGCGGCCCGTGCCGGCGAGCACGCCGTAGCGGCGCCCGGCGGGCAGGGAGCGGGTGAACACCTCGAAGACGCAGCGGCGGGAGGCGGTCCCCGCATCCCGGGCCGCCTCCAGCATCGTCAGCTCGTAGAGGTCGGTGAGCAGGGCGGAAGTCACGGTGTCCACCGTAGTGCGTGGCGGGCGGGCAGGGGAGGCGGCGCGCCCCGTAGACTCGGTGCGCCGCCCACCCGGCGCCCCGGGCAGCGGCGAGACTCAGGAGGGATGTGCATGCCGGTCGATCTGCCGCGGGCGGACCCGCGGACGCGGACCCGCACCGATGCCGCGACGGAGGAGCGCACCACGCTCGAGACCGAGGGCCCCTGGTGCACCGTGGTCTGGAACGACCCGGTGAACCTCATGAGCTACGTCGTGTTCGTCTTCCGCCGCTACTTCGGGTACTCCCGCGTGGTCGCCGAGCAGCTCATGATGCAGGTCCACGAGGAGGGCCGCGCGATCGTCTCCCGCGGCTCGCGCGAGAAGGCGGAGACCGACGTGCAGGCCATGCACTCCTTCGGACTGCAGTCCACGATCGAGAAGGCGGGGGAGGGCTGATGGCGCATGCGTTCCGACGTCGACCCGACGGCTCCCTCGCCTGCCGCCTCGACGGCGAGGAGAAGGCGATCATCGCCCAGGTCGCCCAGGAGACCGCGGACCTGATCCGCGGGGACCTCGGCATCGACCAGGGCGGGGACGCGCTGCGCCGCGCCGCCGAGAGCGAGGACCCGCTGCGCCGGCTCGAGGCCGAGTTGGCCGGCCGCGAGGCCCGCACCCCCTCGGACTCCGCCGTGCGGCGCCTGTTCCCCGCCGCGTCGGAGGACCCGGCGCTCGCCGAGGAGTACCGACGCCTGGGCCAGCGCGATCTGGCCGACGCGAAGCTCGCCGACCTCCGCCGCGTGATGAGGATCCTCGACGCGGCCGGGGAAGGACACAGCGAGGTGGTCCTGGACGAGGACGAGGCGATGTCGATGCTGCGCGCCCTGAACGACGTGCGGATCGTGCTCGCCGACCGGCTCGGCCTGCAGCGCGACGGCGACTTCGACACCGTCCGGATGCTCCAGCAGATCGGCGAGCGGGTCGAGGGTGCGGGCTCCACCGGCGACGAGGAGCACGTCGGCTCCGACATCGTCATCGCGGTGTACGAGCTGCTGAGCTGGCTCCAGGAGAGCCTGCTGCGAGCCCTGGACTGACGGGTCGTCCGGTCGCGTGCCGGGTGTGGACGAACTGTGAAACGGCACGCAGTGAGCGCGCCGTCACTGCCCTGGACACCTGTCCGCACTAGCCTTGCCGGGATGAACAACGCGCCGATCGGGATGTTCGACTCCGGGGTGGGCGGCCTGACGGTCGCCCGCGCCGTGCTGGATCAGCTGCCGCAGGAGGAGCTGCTCTACATCGGCGACACCGAGCACGGGCCCTACGGCCCCCGCCCGATCGCCGAGGTGCGCTCGCTGGCGCTGGAGATCATGGACCATCTCGTCGAGCACGGCGTGAAGATGCTCGTGATCGCCTGCAACACCGCGTCGGCCGCCGTGCTGCGCGATGCGCGCGAACGCTACGACGTGCCGGTCATCGAGGTGATCCAGCCGGCCGTGCGCCGCGCCGTCGCCGCGACCCGCAACGGGAGGGTCGGCGTGATCGCCACCCAGGGCACCGTCACCTCCCGCGCCTACGAGGACGCCTTCGCCGCGGCCCCCCAGCTCGACCTGATCACCCAGGCCTGCCCCCGCTTCGTCGAGTTCGTCGAGAACGGCGTGGTCAGCGGGCGGGAGGTGCTCGAGGTGGCCGAGGAGTACCTCGCCCCGGTGCGCGAGGCGGGCGTGGACACGCTCGTGCTCGGCTGCACCCACTACCCGATGCTCGCCGGTCCCATCAGCTACCTGATGGGCCCGGACGTCACCCTCGTCTCCTCCGCGGAGGAGACGGCGCTGGACGTGTTCCGCCAGCTGCACGCCGCGGACGCCCTGCGCGAGACCGACCGCTCCCCGCGGCACGTCTTCTCCCAGACCGCCGAGGGCCGCGGCAGCGAGCAGTTCGCGCTGCTCTCGCGCCGCTTCCTCGGCCCCACCCTGGACATGACCGGCTCGCTGCCGGTGGTGAGCGCATGAGGGTCCACGTCATCGGCTGCTGCGGCAGCTTCGCCGGCCCCGAGGGTGCCGCCTCCAGCTACCTCCTCGAGCACGAGGACGAGGCGGGACGCACCTGGCGGGTGCTGATGGACCTCGGCTCCGGCGCCTTCGGTCCGCTGCAGAGCGTGATCGACCCCGCCGATCTCGACGCGGTGATCATCTCCCACCTCCACCCCGACCACTACCTCGACCTCACCGGTCTCGAGGTGTTCTGGGCCTACCACTCCCGCACGGACCTGGGCCAGCTGCCGATCCACGCCCCGGCCCCGCTGGCGGACCGGCTCTCCGCGGTGCTCAGCCGCGAGGGGAACGTGCCCGACGGCGTGACCTGCTCCCCGTTCGAGCACCACCCGCTCTCCGACGGGCACCGCTTCACGATCGGGCCCTTCTCGATCGAGACCCGCGCCGTGCAGCACCCGGTGGAGGCCTACGGCTTCCGCATCACCGCGGGCGACGCCGTCCTCGCCTACTCCGGCGACACCGACGAGTGCGAGGCGCTGGACGACCTGGCACGCGGCGCGGACCTGTTCCTGTGCGAGGCCGGCTACATCGAGGGCCGCGACGACCGCTTCACCGGCGTGCACCTGACCGGGCGCCGCGCCGGGGAGGCCGCCGCCCGCGCCGGGGTGGGCCATCTCGCGCTCACCCACATCCCGGCCTGGACCGATCCGGCGATCCCGCTCGCGGAGGCGCAGGAGGTCCACTCGGGCCCGATCACGATGGTCCGCTCGGCCGATATCCTCGAGGTGACCGCCTGACCCACCCCTGAGGAGGCAGCTCCCGTGAGCCCCCAGACCGAGACCTTCGTCGGCGACCGCGTCGACGGCCGCACCCCCGACCAGCTGCGGGAGGTGCGCATCACCCGGGGCTGGCAGGACCAGGCCGAGGGCAGCGCGCTGATCGAGTTCGGCCGCACCCGTGTGCTGTGCACCGCGTCCTTCACCGAGGGCGTGCCGCGGTGGAAGAAGGGCTCCGGCTCCGGCTGGGTCACCGCCGAGTACGCGATGCTGCCGCGGGCCACGAACACCCGCTCCCCGCGCGAGAGCGTGAAGGGGAAGATCGGCGGGCGCACCCACGAGATCTCCCGCCTCATCGGTCGCTCCCTGCGCGCCGTGATCGACCTCGACGCCCTCGGCGAGAACACCATCCAGCTCGACTGCGACGTGCTCCAGGCCGACGGCGGCACCCGCACCGCCGCGATCACCGGCGCCTACGTGGCGCTGGCCGACGCGGTCTCCTGGGCGAAGCGCCACACCGACCTGCCGGCCGCGTCCGAGGTGCTCACCGACACGGTCAGCGCCATCAGCGTCGGCATCGTCGAGGGACGGCCGTTGCTGGACCTCGAGTACCGCGAGGACGTCACCGCCGACACCGACATGAACGTCGTGGTCACCGGCACCGGAGGCTTCGTCGAGGTGCAGGGCACCGCCGAGGGCACCCCCTTCGACCGTGCCGAGCTCGGCACCCTGCTGGACCTCGCGACCACCGGCTGCGCACGCCTGGCCGAGATCCAGCGCGACGTCCTGGCTGCGCAGGCATGAGCGCCGCCTCCGGCGTCGTCCCCGCCGGGGCGCGGGTCATCCTCGCCTCCCACAACGCGAAGAAGCTCCGCGAGCTGCAGCGGATCCTCGCCCCGGCCGTGCCCGGCCTCGCCCCTGAGCAGGTGATCTCCTCCGCCGGGATCGCGCTGCCCGATGTGGTCGAGGACGAGGTGAGCTTCGAGGGGAACGCCCTGCTGAAGGCCCGCTCCGCCGCGTCGGCGACCGGGCTGCTCGCCGTCGCCGACGACTCGGGCCTGGCCGTCGACGTGCTCGGCGGCGCCCCGGGCATCTTCTCGGCCCGCTGGTCGGGCCGTCACGGCGACGACGAGGCGAACAACGACCTGCTGCTCGCCCAGCTCTCCGACGTGCCCGACGCGCATCGCGGCGCCCGCTTCGTCTGCGCGGCGGCGCTCGTCGGCCCGGACGGCGCCGAGCACGTCGAGCGCGGCGAGATGACCGGCACGCTGCTGCGGGAGCGACGCGGCGAAGGCGGCTTCGGCTACGACCCGCTGTTCCTGCCCGACGGCGAGGAGCTCACCTCCGCCGAGCTCACCGCCGAGGCGAAGGACGCGATCTCCCACCGCGGGAAGGCGTTCCGCGCGATCGCCCCGCACGTCGCCCGCCTGCTGGGATGAGCCCCCGGGCCCCGGCCCGGGCGGCACCGGCCCCTCCCCGGCCGGCCCACCCGGCCCCGACCCGCCCTGGCCGACACCGAGCGCTGCATCTAGACCGCCACGACTGCCTGATGGCGGTCCAGATGCAGCGCTCGGCGGATTCACGGCGATGCCACGGCGTCGCCATGGCGGTCCGCTGCGGCGGCTGCGATCATCTCGCGCATCGAGTGGCAGATCTCGACCGGATTCATCGAGCTGATCCGGTCGAGATCTGCCGCTCGATCACGTCGAGGGGGCCGCAGCTCGAGTGAGGCCGGGCGGGGCCAGCGGGGCCGAGCCGGGTCCCAGGACGGGCGCTGCTCAGACGATGCCGCTCAGGCGGCGCCCATGTACGCGAGCGCCCGGCGCACCAGCAGGTCGCGGCCGCCGTCCATCTCGTCGAGCGGGGAGGAGTCACCCAGCAGCTCGTCCACCCCGAACCAGGACAGCTCCAGAGCGTCCTCCTGCGGGGCGGTCTCCCCGCCGATCGGGACCACGTAGGCCAGCGAGATCGCGTGCTGGCGCGGGTCGTGGAAGGGGGAGACGCCGGGCGTGGGGAAGTACTCCGCGACCGTGAACGGGACGGGGGAGACGGGGACGCGCGGCATCGCCATCGTCCCGAGGTCCTTCTCGACGTGGCGCGCGATCGCCTCGCGCAGCGTCTCGTGGATCAGCACCCGGCCGGAGACGATCGAACGCACGATCTGGCCGGCGCCCGAGGCGCGCAGCAGCAGCCCCACCTCGGCCACGGCCCCGTCCACGTCAGTGCGCACCGGCACCACGTCGACGTAGGTGATCGGCAGGTGACGGCGCAGGTCGGAGATGCGCTCCGGATCGAACCAGGAGCCCTCGGAGTCCACGGCGGTGCGGCTGCTCATGCGTTCCCTCCCGGGATCGGTGCGGTGGTGACGGCGCCCATGGCGCCGGCGGTGGTGTGCGGCGCGAGCTGCGCCTTGTCGACGATGAAGCGGGGGTTTTGCGCCCGGGTGGGCACCTCAACGGCGTGGTCGACCTGTTCGCCGGCGATCATCCGCACCCGCCAGGTGGTGCCCTCGAGCTCGATCAGCGACAGCGTCGCGTTCGGGATCGAGGGCAGCGGGCGCTCGATGATGCCCGAGAGCAGGAAGCGGATCAGGGTGCCGTGCGCGACCAGCAGCACCTTCTGGCCGGGGTAGCGGGTCTCGAGGTCCTCGAGCGCGTCGTAGCCGCGGTCGGCGACGGCCTGATGGTCCTCGCGGCCCGGGAACGAACGGCCCATATAGCGGGCCTCCATCTCCTCGACGGGCTGTCCCTCGGCCGCACCCCAGTCGATCTCGACCAGGCGCGGCTCCGTGCCGCCGAAGGGGATGCCGTGGTCCTCGCCGATGATGCGCCCGGTCTGCTCGGCGCGCTGCAGCGGCGAGGTGATGACCACGTCCCAGTCCACGGCGGGCAGCCGGTCTAAGGCGGCGTGGGCCTGCGCGATCCCGGTGTCGTTCAGCGGGATGTCCGAGGACCCCTGGAAGAGGTTCTGCAGGTTGAAGTCCGTCTGTCCGTGGCGGACGAGCCCGAACAGGGTCATGGGGCGCTCTCCTCGATCTCGAGCCGTGTGCGGTCGCAGGCCGAGGCTATCGCGTGGGGCTCCGAGGACGTGCATGGTCGACCCTGACGAGACTGGACCAGCCGGCCGACGATCCGGGCGGCCCGTTGGTCAGAGGGCGGCGAGCGCCTCCGCAACGGTCTCGTACCGGGCCCCGGTGCGGTGCACGCCGTCGTCGGCGAGCTGCCCGTCGAGAGCGGGGGTGAGGTCGAGCATAGTCGCTCCGGCCCTCCCGGTGACGGCCTCGAGCGCGGTGTTCGTCGCGGTGACGTCGCCTGACTCCAGCGGCAGCAGGGAAAACGACCAGCTCGGCGCCCGGGGCGGCGACCTCGACGGCCGCGAGGAGCTCGCCTATGTCCTGCCCAGCGTCGTCCGTGGTCCGCTCGTGCAGGACGTCGTTCGATCGCGCCCAGACAATCACCCGCTCCGCATCGCCGTGGACAGTGTCGGGCACCGTGGCGGTGACCTCGTCGAGGAGCATGCCGCCCTGGCCCCGCACTGCGACTGGGGCATCGAGCACCTCTTACCAGGGCCCCGTTCGATCTGGGAATCACCGATCAGCACCGTGGCCTCGCCCCGAGTCCGGCGAACCGCTCGGGAGCGTAGACCTCGTAGGCCGGTCGCCGTTCGTCGACGATTCCCAGGTCTTCCACGACTGGACGGGCTCCGCGTTCGGTGAGGTAGCAGCCACCGGCCGCGAGCAGGGCGAGGTTCAGCAGCAGGGGGGACTGATGCGCGGGTAGGTGTCACATGATCTGTGGCGCTGAGAATCGTTGCAGGGAGGGATGTGCATCATGTTCGCTCCCTACCCCCAGGAGTTCCGTGACGATGTCGTCCGCGTCGCGAGCAACCGCGAACCTGGCCAGAAGCTCTCACGGATTGCTACTGGGCAAGCGTTCGCACGAGAGCGACGCCACCCATGACGAACCATCTCTGCGCCCGATCACCCACCGGTGGGGCCTCTTGACGTGCTCGTGCCTGTCCCGCCCGCCCGTCTCCCGTACCCGTTCCACACCTCGACGCGCCAGCCTCCTGCGGCTGAGCTCAGCTGAGCGCGGCGGCGACGAGCACCCCGCCGAGCGGCTCGGTGATGGTCATGTGTTCTTCTTGTGCTTCTGGATCGTCGCCCAGAAGACGGGTGCCTCGACCTTCTCGCCCGTGCCAGGCCCAGCTTGCTGCTCGAGCTCGTCCGCGATCGCTTCGACGTCGTAGTCCAGCGCGGACGTCTGTGCGTCGCCGCTCGCGATGGTGGCGTTGATGTACTTGATCAGGCTGTCTCGGTCCATGCTCGCTCCTGGTCGGCAGTGCAGTGGGGCGATCGTACTCACCGCCGGGCGGGGTTCGCCTCCCTCCACGCCCCCATCCACGCCTTGTCGTAGCGGCGCGCTGCAGGCCGGGGCCGGGCGGCGCGGAGTTCGACGTGCTCGAGCAGCCACACGAGGACGTGCGCGTCGAGCTCGGCGCGGGGTCCGACCCAGTCGGCGGAGTCGATCAGCAGCTCGTCGTCGCCGGCACGGACCCGGATCGAATGCTCAGGAAGGGCCGGATCGAGCTCGGAGTGGGCGACATCGATCCGCGGGCCGATGAGTGCGAGCCGGTACCGGATCGCGATGCCGTGGATCGTCTGCACGGCGCGCTGGTGCGCGAAGTAGAGCTCGTGGCTCACGCGGGTTCCATCCAGCCCGGGTCCTGCGACCCGTCGCCCTCCTCGAGGATCCCGCGGATCGAGAAGTGGACGAGCTCGCCGTTCGGTGCGACTCGGGTCTCGAGCAGCTCGTCGGCAGTGACGAGGTGTCCTCGCCGAGCCGCGGCGGTGACGCGTCGGTCGATCTCCCGCTCGAGGTCTCGGAGCCAGTCCTTCATGTTCATGCCGCCATGGTGGGGGAGGGGTAGTACAGACCTACCCGGAGGGGCGATGTACCCAATCCGTGCCCACCTCACCCCCGAGGGGCCCAACGGTGACCCTTCGATGCTGGTCACAGCCAGAAGCATGCGTGCGCGAGAAGGGACTCGAACCCTCACGCCCTCGGGCACTGGAACCTAAATCCAGCGCGTCTGCCAATTCCGCCACTCGCGCGCCGGGCCAGCCTAGCGGGCGCGTCGCGGTGGGCCCGAACCGCCTCGTCGACGTGCTCCGGTAGGCTCGGACGGTCGGCGGCGCACGACCCGGCCGGTCCCGGTCGGCACAGCGCGCCCCACCCGTCACGGACACCGATCCCCGACCCACTCAGGAGTTCCCCATGAGCGCCCTCGCAGGCAAGACCGCCGTCGTCACCGGATCCTCGCGCGGGGTCGGTGCGGCCACCGCGAAGCTGCTCGCCGCTGAGGGCGCGAACGTCGTCATCAACTACCGCCAGAAGGCGCCCCGGGCGAACAAGGTCGTCGCCGAGATCGAGGCCGCCGGCGGCAAGGCCGTCGCCGTGGGCGCGGACCTCACCACGGCCGAGGGCCTCGAGGCGCTCATGTCCGCCGCGGTCGAGAGCTTCGGCGGGCTCGACCTGCTGGTGCTGAACGCGTCCGGCGGCATGGAGAAGGACCTCGGCGAGGACTACGCCATGCGCCTGAACCGCGATGCGCAGGTCGCCGCGCTCGAGGCCGGCCTCGCGCATCTGCCCGCGGGCGGTCGCGTCGTGTTCGTGACCAGCCACCAGGCCCACTTCATCGACGACGTCGAGACCATGCCCGAGTACGAGCAGGTCGCCCGCTCCAAGCGCGCCGGCGAGACCGCCCTGACCGAGCGCCTCCCGGAGATGCGCGACAAGGGCGTCACCTTCGTCGTCGTCTCGGGCGACATGATCGAGGGCACCGTCACGGCGACGCTGCTGGACCGCGCGCGTCCGGGCGCCCTCGAGCAGCGCCGCGAGGCGGCCGGGAAGCTGTACTCGGTCGAGGAGTTCGCGGCCGAGGTCGCGAAGATGGCGACGGCCGACGTGGAGACCGGGCACGTGGAGCTCGTCGGCGGCGCCGACGACTTCCTGGCCCGCACCAAGGGCTGATCGTCCGACCCGTACCCTCGATCACGATACGATCTGCACAGCAGACCCTGATCAACCCGGAGGCAGTGGTGGCAGACAAGAAGAGCCTGGACGACATGCGCGACGAGGCCTATCGGCGTCAGGACAACCTCGCGTCCGACATCGATGAGCTGATCGACCGCGTGAACCCGAAGAACGCCGTGACCCGCTGGAAGAACGAGCTCGTCGGCTCGGTCAAGGGTTTTTCGGCCGCCGGTGACGGAAAGTCCGACTCGACCCTGCCCGTGGTCGTGGGCGGCGTCATCGGCGTGGTCGCGCTCGGCGCGGGCATCGCGGTGCTGGTCGCCCGCTCGCGTCGCGAGCCGACGCGGGGCGAGAAGGTCGCCGCGGCCATGAAGGAAGCGCGGCGCAGCACCGAGCGCTCCGCGAAGAAGGCCGCGAAGTCCGTGAAGAAGTCCTCGCTGCCGCGCGCGAAGCAGGCGGAGAAGCAGGCCGCCGAGCTCGGCGCGATCCTGCAGGAGGCCGCGAAGCGGGCCGAGAAGAAGGTCGCCGCCGCCGGCAGCTGACACCCGGCCGAGAGGCATCGACGGCGCCCTGGACCCCGAGCGGGTCCGGGGCGCCGTCGCGTCCGCGCTCGCTCGGACCGTCCGGTCGGGGCTCAGTCCACCTGACCGTCGAGGTAGAGCCACGTCCCGTCCTCGCGCACGAAGCGGGAGAGCTCGTGCTGGACCGCGCGGCCGCCCGGCCCTTTCGAGATCGCAGTGAACTCCACCGTCCCCGCATCGTCGAAGGGCCCGCCGGCCGAGGCCCGGTGGATCTCGAGCCGCAGCCAGCGCACCTCCTCGGCGAGCGAGGCGGCGAGATCCTCCCGCGAGGGGGCGGTGGCGGGGTGCCAGCTGCGCAGCAGGTGCTCCAGGTCCCGCACGGCGAAGGCGGTGTACCGCGAGCGCATCAGCGCCTCGGCGGTCGGGGCACGACGCTCGCGGCGCAGCACGGGCCCGCAGCAGGCCCCGAGCAAGTCACCGCTCCCGCAGGGGCACCGGGCGTCGTCGGGCAGGGGAGCGGGGGAGTCGGCCATGGTCCCAGTATCGCCGTCGGACCTGGCAGGATCGCCCCATGACCGATCGCGACCCCGACAGCCCCGCCCCCGGCGCCGACGACGGGCCCGGCGCCGCCGGCCCGGCCGCACTCCCCGACGGCTACCGCCTGGAGCACGCCGCACCGAGGAGCGAGGAGTACGTCCGTCTGCGCGAGATCGCGGGGCTCAGCCCCCGCACCCCGGAGCAGGCGGTCGGCGCGCTCGAGAACAGCTGGGCCTGGACCACGATCCGCACCGCCGACGGCGGCCTCGCCGCCATGGGCCGCACCCTCGGCGACGGCACCTGGTACTTCCACCTCGCCGACATCGCCACCGACCCCGCCCATCAGCGCCGCGGCCTCGGGCGGGCCGTGATGGAGGACCTCATCGACCGGATCGAGCGGGCCGCGCCCCCGCATCCGTACATCACCCTGCTCGCCGATCCGCCGGGACAGCCCCTCTACCGCTCCCTCGGCTTCGTCGACGCGGACCCCAGCCTCGGCATGCGCCTGCCCCGCTGAGCGCCGCGCAGGTTCCCTATCCTGGCCCGATGAAGTCCTTCGAGATCGACGAGAATGACCCCCGCACCCCGCTGGAGCGGATGCTCGCGGGGGACTGGTACCGCGCCGACGACCCTGAGATCCAGGCCGCGTTCCGCCACGCGCTGGAGGTGTCCGACCGCTTCGGCCGTGAGTACCCCGCCGATCCCGACGGGGCGCAGGAGATCCTCCGCGAGCTGCTGGGGACCTTCGGCGAGGGTGCGCACGTGCGCGCGCCGCTGCAGGTGGACTACGGCAGCCGTCTCCATATCGGGGAGGGCACCTTCGTGAACTTCGGGCTGACGGCCCTGGACGTCGTGGACATCCGCATCGGCCGCAGCTGCCAACTCGGCCCGAACATCCAGCTGCTCACCCCGATCCACCCGCTGGAGCCGGGGCCGCGCCGGGACGGCTGGGAGGCGGCGGAGCCGATCACCATCGGCGACAACGTCTGGATCGGCGGGGGAGCGATCATCATGCCGGGCGTGACCATCGGCGAGGACTCGGTAATCGGGGCGGGGTCCGTGGTCACCCGCGACATCCCGGCGCGCAGCCTCGCCGTCGGCAGCCCCGCGAAGGTGATCCGCGAGCTCTGAGCTGTCGGTCCGGTCGGTGTCGGTGACGGCTCGGTCAGACGCTCGTCGGCGGCGCGATCAGGCGCTGGTCGGCGACGCGTCCGCGCTCCTTGCCCATGCGCTCCTGCCGACGGCCGCGCCCGCGTGCTCAGCGGCGCGACCAGCCTTTCGTGGACGGGCCCACCGTCGGCCGCCATCCGGTCTCGGACATGAACCGCACCGAGGAGACGCGCAGCGAGCGCCGCTGCACCTCGAGCCGGGTGCCGACGATCGCCTGCGTGATCTCGGGGTAGAACTTCGCCGGCGTCTCGACCCCGGCCTCCATCGCGAGGTCCTTCGCCCAACGGCCGCGGGTGATCGGCTCACCGCCGACGTTGTAGAAGCCGCTGTCGGCGCGCAGCGCGGCGACGAAGGCGAGGCCGGCATCGCTGTGGTGGAGCAGGGTGATGTAGTTCTCCGGCTTGCCCAGCAGGATCGGGTCGCCCTCGCGGGTGGCCTTCAGCGCATGGGTGGTCTGCGGGTCGCGGCCGAACAGCTGTCCGAGGCGCAGGACCACGGCGCTGCGGCCGGAGGTCGCGAAGTCCACCGCCGCTCGCATCTCCCGCACGCGGGGGCGGAACGCCTGGTTGCGCACGGACAGCGGCTGGTCCTCGGTGATCCAGTCGGTGCCGTTGTCCGGGTAGAGGAAGACGGAGGACTCCTGGATCAGCTTGCGCACCCCGGCCTCGGCGGCGGCCTTCGCGATCGCGACCGAGGCCTCGAGATGGAGGCGGTCGTCCTCGCGCCAGGCGAGCGGGCGCAGGCCCGACATGCCGACCGGGACGTGGGCGAGGGTGTTGATCACGACGTCATGGCCGCGGAAGGTGCGGGCGAGGTCGGTCGCGTCGAAGACGTCGGCGACCACGGCGGCACCGCCGCGGCCCTCGACGATCGGTACACCGGAATCGCGGCGGGTGATGCCTGTGACCTCGTGCCCGGCGGCGACGAGCGCCTCGACGGCCTCCTGACCGAGCACTCCGGTGGCACCGGTGACCGCGATCCTCACGCTGACCTCCTCCGCTAAGGGCCGTTCCCCGGCCCTCGCGCTGACTTTCCTTGGGAGGTCCGAGTCTAGGGGACCGGCGCTGGTCCCCGCGCCGCCGATGGTCTCGACGGTGCGGTCGGCACCGTCGGTCCGACGGTCTCACCTTTCACCGCATGATCGACCTCGAGCTGTTCCCGTTCCGTGCGAAGGGAGGGCTGTGGGCGGGACCGTGCTGGCACCCGAGAGGCGCGTGAAGGCGTGCGAAGGTCGCGTGACGCCGCATGGAGGAGGCTCTATGCCGCTCGCCCTTCCATTCGGTTCACGGCCTGGGCATCGTCCGACGGTCGGCCTACGGTCGAAGGAGAGCACAAGGCTGAGCCGGCCCGAACGCTCTCGCTGCCGACGTGACGCACGTTGCGACACTGCTCGCGGACAGTGCCTCTACCGGACGTCAGCTCGCCACATGTCCGGCGGCCCCACGCCTCCTCGTCTGTCGTGCCCACCGCGTGGAGGCCATCGTCCGGAGGCAGGTCGATCACGTCGCAGAGAGCCGACAGAACGGAGAGTTCGACGATGCCGCAGAAACGCCGCCCTTTCGACGCCACATGGCTGCCCTTCGGAATGATCATCGGCTTCGCGCTGTCCATCGGCATCCTGCTGCCCCTCACCGGCAGTGTGCTGATCACCGCCGGAGCAGGCCTCCTGCTCGGTGCCGCCCTCGGCATCGTGCTTGGCCTTCGGCCCTGACGTCGCCCGATCTCCGGCTCACAGGGTTGCACGTCCCGGCCGCTGAGGGACGGCCGACCAGATCAGCGGCGGATGAACCTTTGTCCCGCGCGTCGGCCTCTCTGCCCGGCTCAGAGTTCTCTGACATCCGCGAAATCATCCCCTTTCAAGCCCGGCAACTCCCACCCTCACCTACGGTGCTGCCGCGCTGTCCGGAGCGCTGCCCGGACCGACCGGGCTGCGCCCTTGGTCAGGGTCACAGCATTTCTAGTGGTCGCGGTCCGCTCGGGGGCGGGAACGCACGGTCCAGAGCATCCAGGTCTTCGCGGGTCAGCTCCACGTCCAGTGCTGTGGCGTTGTCTCGCACGTGCTGCGGGCTGCTCGCCTTGGGGATCGTGCAGAGCGAGTCGCGGCGCAGCACCCAGGCGATGGCCGCCGCCGCGGCGCTGACGCTGTGACGCGCCGCGACGTCGTTCAGCGTCGTGTCGTGAAGGATGCGGCCCTGCTCGATCGGCGAATACGCCATGACCGGCAGCTGGTGGTCGGCGCACCACGGCAGGAGGTCGTACTCCGGTCCGCGCCGCGACAGGTTGTACAGCACCTGATCCGTGGCCAGCCCGCTGCTGCCCGGCACGTCCTGCAGGTCGGCGAGGGCCCGGTGGTCGAAGTTGCTGACGCCCCAGTAACGGATTTTCCCGTCCTCGACGAGCTGTTGGAAAGCCGCGACGGTGTCCTCCAGCGGGTACCTGCCCTGCCAGTGCAGCAGGTAGAGGTCGATCCGATCGGTGCCCAGGCGTTTCAGGCTGCGTTCGCAGGCCGCGATCGTGCCGGAACGGGAGGCGTGGGACGGAACGACCTTGCTGACCACGAACGCCTCGTCGCGGCGACCCGCCAATGCTTCACCGACCACCTCCTCCGCGCCGCCGTCGCCGTACATCTCGGCGGTGTCGACCAGCGTCATGCCCAGCTCGAGGCCGACGTGCAGCGCGGCGACCTCGTCGCCGCGGCGGCCGGGGTCCTCACCCCAGCCCCAGGTGCCCTGGCCCAGCACAGGCATGGACTCCCCGCTCGGCAGCGTTATCCGTCGCATCCGCGATCACTTCCTTCTGGTTGTCCTGAGGTGGGACGTGGGCTGAGATCCTCGAAGGGCCGGCGCGTCCGCGACCGGTGCTGGCTTATAGGAGGGTGGCGGGTACCGAGGTGCCGGGTGTCGAGCTGCTAGTCAGCCCCGCCTGCGCCATGTGGCGTACCCGGCTGCTCACGAGCAGTTTCCGGCGTCGGTGGACTGGACAGTACTCCCACGGCGGAACAGAGGGAAGAGATCATCGGGTGAGCGGCTGGTGGCCAGGTTCCCGTCTCGTGCCGCCTCTTGGTCCACCACGTTCGCGCCGGTGTTGCGCAGGTCGGCGCGGATGCTGGGGAATGAGGTGAGGGTCCAGCCGGTCACGAGACGTCATGGCCCTGCCCGGACTGCCCGACCACCCCGCCTTACGCCCCCGCTCGCCAGTACTGGCCGCGGCCCCGCGCGATGCTCGGCGGGCCGCAGACCTCGTTCCTGCTGCCCGCGCCAACCGAACCCGGCGGCTACCTGCGCGTCATGGCTCTGGGCATGCCTCAAGACGCTCCCCGCCACCTGAGCCTGGTCGTCGTGCTCTCACCCTGCGAGGACCTGCACGGGCTAGCCCACCGCGAGCTCGAGGTTCTTGGCCTGCTGATCGCCTGTCGAGAGGCATCGAACATTTCACAGGACACGCGGCGAACTCTTCGCCGAACCGGATGATCAGCGGGGTCTGCGAAGAATAGTCCTCACCCGCTGGCGGGTGCCGTCGTCGCCGGTCAGTGCATCGGGGACAGCTCCAGCTCGATGAGCACCTCGACCAGCTTGTAACCGGCCCGGTCGAACGCCGCCGCCATCGGGGTATTGACCGCATCTGTGGTCGCGGTAATTCGTCGAGCTCCATCCCCCACATGGAATCGGGTGATGTACTCAAGGATCTCGTCTACGTAACCGTGGCCGCGGTGCTGTGGTAGCACGGCTAGGTACCCCACGTTTCGGTTGGTCAGGGTGGCGGAGGGGAGCCAGCCCGACGATCTCGCCATCGTGAGGCGAGGTGGAAGGCCAGCGAGGTGGAGGCAGTCGCGGACTACTTCGATGTGTCCGTGGGCGACCTCTTCGATGGCCTCGGACTGTTCCGGGACACGAAGAAGCCCCACCGGCTGGCCGGTGGGGCTTCTTCCTCGGGTGCGCCATCAGGGACTCGAACCCCGGACCCGCTGATTAAGAGTCAGCTGCTCTAACCAACTGAGCTAATGGCGCCGACAAAGAAGGACATTACCCCCGCGACGCCCGCTGTCCAACTCGAGAGGCCGCGCTGTGAGCGAGGGAACAGCGAGGGGCGTCGAGGAGGGCCAGCGAGCAGGCGCATGGGGCCGGCGACGCTGCGCTCAGGCGAAGCGCTGCACGGCCACGGGATGGGCCGCGACGAGCTCGTGGATCTCCTCGTCCTCGGGCTCGGCGAGCACCTCGGCCAGCGGTCCGCGGGCAAGGATCCGGCCCCGGCCGAGCACCGCGATCTCGGGGCACAGCCGCTGCAGCAGCTCGAAGTCGTGGGAGGCGATGAGCGCGCCGATGCCGAGGCGGTCGATGGTCGCGCCGAGGGAGCGGGCGAGGCGGGCGCGGGTGTTGGGGTCCACGGCGGTCAGCGGCTCGTCCAGGACGAGCAGCTCGGGCCGGGTCGACAGGGCGGTCGCGAGGGCGACGCGCTGGATCTCGCCGCCGGAGAGGGTGCGCATGGTGCGCGGGAGGAACCGCTCCTCGAGCCCGACGCTCTCCAGCATCTCGGCGGGAGAGACGGAGTGGGTGCGACCGCCCTTGCGGGCCTCCTTCGCAGCGAGCTGGAGGCGGGAGCCGACGGTCTCGCGCGGATCGGTGATCGTCATCGCGTACTGGGACACGAAGCGGACGGCGGCGCGGAAGCGGCGCCTGTCCTTCCCCCGCAGCTTCGCGACGTCCCGCCCTTCCCACTGGACGCGTCCGGAGCTGGGACGGTGCTCCCCGGCGAGGGCCGCCAGCAGCGTGGTCTTGCCCGCGCCGGAGGCCCCCAGCAGTCCCAGCGGCCCCTGGCCGGCACGCAGCTCGAGGTCGACGCCTTCGAGCACGATCTCACCGGGATATCCGGCGTGCAGGGCGGTGGCGGTGAGGGCGGTGGGTGCAGGCATCGGTGACTTTCTCGCGGAGTGTGCGGCCTCGGTCACTCTAAACAGTCCGGCTGGGTCGCGCCGGGGAGCACCCTCGGAGCGGACTGCCGGGGCGGGCGACCAGGCGGCTCCCGACGAGGCCCGACGCGGCGCCTCCGGGTCAGCCCACGGCGTCCTTCGAGAGGAACGAGCGCATCATCCGGGCGAGCTCCTGGACGGGACCGTCGTCATGGGTCGGACCCTGCATCGCCCGCACCGTCTTCTCGCGGACGGCCAGGTTCAGCACGAGTCCGAGCAGCGCCCTGCCGGCGAAGCCGGGATCGAGGCCCCTGCGCAGTATCCCCTGCTCGCCGTAGGCGGTGAAGCACTGCTCGAAGATGTTCTCGTGCACGCGTCGCAGCCGCGCCATGCGGAAGCGTCCCGGGTGATCGCCGCTGACCGCTTCGGCGGCGAGCGTGGCCAGCAGCCGCACGTGCAGGGCCCCCGGGTGCCAGGTCGCCGCGAGCTCCTGCATGAGCGCCTCCGGCTCGACGCTCAGCCGCTCGACCTCCTCGAGGGTCCGCTGCGTGCGGTCCTCGAGGGAGTCGATGACCGTGTGAAGCAGGCTGTCCTTCGAGGGGAAGTGGTGCATGAGCCCCGGATGGGAGATCCCGATGTGGCCGGCGATGTCGCGCAGGCTCGCCCCGTGATAGCCGTGCTCGGCGAACATCTCGGCGGCCCCGGCGAGGATCTCCTCCCGCCTGCTGTGCGGTGCGATGCCCCGACGGGCGCGCTCGGTGAGGATCGTCGGGCTCGCCGCGGCGGACGGGAGCCGTCGGGGATCGTCGGATCCAGCGGTCGCCGGGGCATCGGTCCGCCGGTGGAGCTGCAGCGGCGGCGAGTCCGAGCCGTCGGCCCTCGGCGCCGCGGAGCTGAGCGGGCACGACGGGAGCGTCTCGGGCGCCTTGATGCTCAGGGGTACCGCCTGCTCGGGATCGGCGAGGTCGATCGCCTGACGCAGGGGGAGGAGCCCATCGACGTCGATGTGCTGCATGTCCAGGAGGTCCAGGGTGAGGCGCGGAGCAGGTTCGAGACCCCGGGCCTGGGCCACGACGGGGAGCACGGAGTCGTAGGTCCGGGCGGTGAGGCATCCGGCGATGGAGAGGACGACCTCGTGGAGGTCCAGATCGACATGGACCGTCACGGAGAGGGAGTGGGGCATGAGAGGAGGCCGTTTCGTGCACGCTGGCGGAGAGGCCTCCTGCTAGACCTCACCCGGAGCCTAGCCCACCCGGGGACGAACCGCTCCTACGTCTCGAACGACGTCGTCGGGGGTGCGGAGCTGACGGAGGCGACGAGATCCGTCGCCAGGTCGCGCAGCTTGACGTTGCGGTGGTTCGAGGCCGTTTTGAGGATCTCGACGGCCTCGTCCTGGCTGCACCGGTTGCGGCCCATGAGGATCCCCACCGCGAGGTCGATCTCCGTGCGCGACTCCATCGCCGCGCGCAGGTCCCGGGCCGCATCGGAGTGCAGGGCCTGCCGAACCGCGAGCCGCAGCGCGCTCGAGGCCTGCTCGACGTGGAGCACGATCGTCTCGATCGTGGCCGGGTCGAAGTCGTGGGGCGTGGCCGAGTACACGTTCAGGCCAGCCTTCGCCTCGTCGCCGAGGTGGAAGGGGAGGCCGAGCACGGCTCTGACCCCTCGCTCGAGCGCTGCGGCGGCGTAGGCGGGCCAGCGGTCATCGTCGCGCAGGTCGCCCGCCCGGATCACGGCGTTCTCGCGGATCGCGGTGATGCACGGCCCGTCGGTGAAGCTGTTCTGCAGCTCGTCGAGCGCGAGCGCCTGAGGGCTCGAGGAGGCCGCGGTGGCGGCCTTGCGATCCCTCAGCAGGCTCACCGCGCACCAGCGCTCGGGACCGCCCAGCGAGAGCTGCCGTGCGAGCAGATCGGTGAAGTCCTGGAGGAAACCCTGGATGTCGTCGCTCTCGAGCAGGAGCGTCTGCATCGTGCTCAGGGAGAGGTCGTCCTCGGCGTGATCGAGCATGGCTCCTCCTTCCGGAGGGTGCGGCGGGCCTCCGCGGGTGGGTGGGTCAGCGGGTGCCGAGACGCCGTGCCAGCAGGCCCTCGGCGAGCTCCGCCCCCTTCGTGCTGTCGCTCTGCGCCTTGCCGAAAAGGTCGGCGAGTTCGGTGTCGCCCGCTTCCTCCGCGTCGGCGCGGTAGGTCTCCAGTCGCAGGGCGTTGGACAGGCACTGCTCCGCAAACCAGATCGGGTCGTCGTTCTCGTCCTTCGTCCCGGTGATCCGTCCACCGCCGTCGGCGTGGTGCATCATCGTCCCTCTCTCCGGTCGTCCGTCGATCGGTCGTGCGGCACAGTCGTCAGGACGGCACCCGCGCGTCCCATCCCACGCCCCGTCGCCATGACGGTCAACCGGCCACGGCGCCCTTGCAGGCCGGAGGCGTGGACCGATCGGACGGCCCGGCGCGGACCGCGCTGAGTAGGGTCGAGCTCATCGAGTCGCGCCCTGGGACAGGACAGCGGTGCGGAGACGAGCGGCGCGCGGCGACGCGCACGGAGGGCACGAGCAGACGGAGGCGCGGGCATGACCAGTCCCCGACGGCCCACGGCGCTGCTGCTCGTCGCGGCGGCGACGATCCTCCTGGCCGGCTGCCAGGGCGACTTCCCCGCGGATCCCCAGGGCACCCTCGACCGGGCCCGGGACGGGGTGCTCCGGGTCGGTGTCAGCGAGAACCCGCCCTGGACCGACGTAGCCCCGGACGGCACCGTCGGCGGCTCCGAGGTCGAGCTGCTCACCGACTACGCCGAGACGATCGACGCCGAGGTCGAGTGGGTGCCGGCAGGGGAGAACACCCTGGCGGCGATGATGCGGGAGGGACAGCTCGACGTGGTCGTCGGCGGCCTCGCCTCCGACGTCCCCTGGACCTCCGAGATCGCCACGACGCGCCCCTACACCACGACCACGGGGCCCGACGGCGCAGAGGTGAAGATCGTCGTCGGCGTGCAGCCGGGGGAGAACGCGCTGATGATCGACATCGAGCGATTCCTCGCCGAGCGCGAGGGCGAGCTGTGAACGGCTCCGAGGGCGAGGGCGGCGAGGACGCGACGGGGTCGGGCCACGACGCCTTCGGCGAGGAGCAGCGCGAGACGCTGCGCCGGGCCCGACGCCTCGAGTGGATCACGCTGGCCTGGATGTCGGCGACCGTCGCGCTGGTCGCGCTCGTCGCGGGGCAGTCCCAGGCGATGCGGGCCGCCTGGGCGGAGGACATGCTCTCGCTGCTGCCCCCGATCGCCTTCCTCGTCGCGGCGCGACGGATCCGCAAGAGGCCCGACCGCCACCACCCCTACGGCTTCCACCGCTCGATCGGGGTCGCCCACCTGGTCGCCGCGATCGCGCTGCTCACGATGGGCGGCTATCTCGCGATCGACTCGGTGATGACCCTGGTGACCGTCGAAAGGCCGCCGATCGGACTGACCGTCCTCTTCGGCCACGCGATCTGGTCCGGCTGGCTGATGGTCGCCGTGATGGTGGTGACCAGCATCGGCCCGGTGTTCCTGGGGTACAAGAAGCTCGCGCTCTCCGAGACGCTGCACGACAAGGTGCTGTTCGCCGATGCCGACATGAGCAAGGCAGACTGGTCCACCGCGGTCGCCACCATCGCCGGTGTGATCGGGGTGGGGCTCGGGCTCTGGTGGGCGGATGCGACCGCCGCGCTGCTGGTGTCCGTCTCGATCCTGCATGACGGGGTGAAGAACCTTCGCAGCTCTATCGGCGGGCTCACCGACGCCGAGGCGCGGACCTTCGACGACTCCGCACCGCATCCGCTGACGCGCCGGATCGAGGAGCGGGCGGAGGAGGAGTCCTGGGTGGGGGAGGCCTCGGCCCGGGTCCGCGACGAGGGGCACGTCTTCCATGCCGAGGTGTTCGTGGTCCCCGCCGCGGGGACCGAGCCGAGCCTCGACCGGATCGCCGCGCTGCGCGACCGGATCGACGAGCTCGACTGGAAGGTGCACGACGTCGTCATCGCCCCCGTTCCCGAGCTGCCGCCTGCGCAGACCTTTCGGTCGACACTGCGGACGGGGGCCGACGGCGCCCCTAGCGTGGAACCACACCCCCGAGATCACCACCGGAAGGCGGGACCATGAGAGCAGTGACCTGGCAGGGCACCGAGCACGTGAGCGTCGAGACCGTGCCCGACCCGATCCTCCAGCAGCCCACCGACGCGATCGTCCGCATCACCTCGACCGCGATCTGCGGCTCCGACCTCCACCTGTACTCGGTCCTCGGACCGTTCATGACACCCGGCGACGTGATCGGGCACGAGCCGATGGGGATCGTCGAGGAGGTCGGCTCCGAGGTGACCGGGGTGCGCCCCGGGGACCGGGTCGTCGTCCCCTTCACGATCTCCTGCGGGCACTGCGCCATGTGCGGGCAGGGGCTCCCCTCCCAGTGCGAGACCACCCAGGTGACCGAGCGCGGCATGGGAGCCGCGCTGCTGGGCTACTCGAAGCTCTACGGCCAGGTCCCCGGCGGTCAGGCCGAGCACCTCCGGGTGCCGCACGCCGACTACGGTCTGATGAAGGTCGGCACTGAGCTGCCCGACGACAACTACCTCTTCCTCAGCGACATCCTCCCCACCGCGTGGCAGGCCGTGCAGTACGCCGGTGTTCCGGCGCACCGCACCCTCGCGGTGATCGGCCTGGGACCTGTCGGCCAGCTGTCGGCCCGGATCGGGCGACACCTGGGGGCGCGCGTGTTCGGCATCGATCCCGTCCCCGAGCGCCGGGCCATGGCCGAGCGTCACGGCATCGAGGTGCTGGACCTGAACGAGGACGCCGTGGGCGAGATCCGCGAGCGCACCCAGGGGCGCGGGCCCGACGCCGTCGTCGACGCCGTGGGCATGGAGGCCGAGGGCAGCCCGGTCGCCGGTCTCGCCCAGACGCTCGCCGGCAAGCTTCCCGACGCGGTCGCGCAGCCGCTCATGGAGCGCGCCGGGGTGGACCGGCTCGCCGCCCTGCACACCGCCATCGACCTCGTGCGCCGCGGAGGGACCGTCTCCCTCTCGGGGGTCTACGGCGGCGCGGCCAGCCCCATGCCGCTGCTGACGATGTTCGACAAGCAGCTCCAGCTGCGCATGGGCCAGTGCAACGTGCGGGTCTGGACCGACGCGCTGCTGCCGCTGGTGGAGGACCCCGCGGATCCCCTGGGCGTCGGCGACCTGGTCACCCACCGGCTTCCTCTGGAGGAGGCGGCCGTGGGCTACGACCTCTTCCAGCGCAAGCACGACGGCTGCATCAAGGTCGTCCTCGACCCGACGATCGCCTCCGCCCCGACGACGACCCCCTGAACCGCTCCCGGCGCACCGCCGCGGAAACCGTCAGCTATACCGAGGAGAACCCATGGCCGACCAGCTCACCTTCACCAATCCCGTCACGCGCTTCCCCGAGATCTCCCCGCCGAAGCAGGACCAGCCCGAGCCCGGACTGGATGCCGAGCTGATCCCCGGCACCGACCGCGGCGAGAAGTCCTATCGCGGCACCGGCCGCCTCGAGGGCCGTCGCGCGCTGATCACCGGCGCCGACTCGGGCATCGGCGCTGCGGTTGCGATCGCCTTCGCCCGGGAGGGGGCCGACGTCGCCCTGAACTACCTCCCCCAGGAGGAGGAGGACGCCCAGCACATCGCAGGCGTCATCCGGGAGGCAGGGCGCAACGTCGTGCTGCTGCCCGGCGATCTCACCGATGCGGGCTTCTGCCGCCGGCTCGTCGAGGACGCGGTGGAAGGGCTCGGCGGTCTCGACGCCCTCGTGAACAATGCCGGTCGTCAGATCGCGGTCGAGTCCCTCGAGGAGATCGACGACCAGCAGTGGGAGGACACGTATGCGGTCAACATCCACGCGATGTTCCGCATCACCAAGGCGGCGCTGAAGCACCTCCCCGCCGGCTCCACGATCGTGAACACGACCTCGGTCCAGGCCTACGAGCCCTCGCCCACGCTCGTGGACTACGCCTCCACCAAGGCGGCGATCAACAACTTCACCAAGGGGCTCGCTCAGCAGCTCGCCCCGCGCGGCATCCGCGTCAACGCGGTCGCGCCGGGCCCGATCTGGACCCCGCTCCAGGTCTCCGACGGACAGCCCAAGGAGGCGCTGCCGGAGTTCGGCAAGAGCACGCCCCTGGGCCGCGCCGGCCAGCCCACCGAGCTCGCGCCCGCCTACGTCTTCCTCACCTCCTCCGAGTCCAGCTACGTGCTCGGGGAGACCCTCGCCGTGACGGGAGGGAGCCCGACCCCGTGAGAGGCCTGGTTCGGGACCGACCTCGCCCTGAGGCTCCGGAACCTGGGCGTGAACCGGGTGCTGATCGCCGGCGTCGCCGTCCTGTCAGGAGCGTACGAGCCGGGCGATCGCGGCAGAGGCCTCCTTGAGCTTCTCCTCGCCCTCGGGGCCGCCGGAGCGGGCCGCGTCCAGGACGCAGTGCTGCATGTGGTCGTCCAGAAGGCCCATCGCCACGCCGTCCAGGGCGCTCTTCAGCGCGGAGATCTGCGTGAGGATGTCGATGCAGTACTTCTCCTCGTCGACCATCCGGTGCAGGCCCCGGGCCTGGCCCTCGATCCGCTTCAGGCGCGCGAGATAGCGGGACTTGTCGGAGATGTAGCCATGATGGTGCTCGTGGCCCTCGGCGGCACCGGCCTCCGCGGCGTCCGTCAGGGGGGCCTCCGCCTCGGCGGTGCCGTCGGCGGCGGCCGTGGGATCGATGGTGGTCATGGGGTCCTCCTGGGACGGGCGGTCGGGGAGAGCGGAGCGGGCGGTCAGGCCGCGACCTTCTGACGGTTCTCGGTCGCGGCGGAGGCCGACGCCTGCGGGGTCTCCGGAGCGCGGCTGCGGAAGGACCGCAGGCGCAGGCTGTTGCCGACCACGAACACGCTGGAGAACGCCATCGCGGCCCCCGCGAGCATCGGGTTCAGCAGGCCCAGCGCCGCCAGCGGGATGGCCGCGACGTTGTACGCGAAGGCCCAGAACAGGTTGCCCTTGATGGTGGAGAGGGTACGACGGGACAGGCGGATCGCGTCGGCGGCGGAGCGCAGGTCGCCGCGCACCAGGGTGATGTCCCCGGCCTCGATCGCGACGTCGGTCCCGGTGCCCATCGCGAGGCCGAGGTCGGCCTGGGCGAGCGCCGGGGCGTCGTTCACGCCGTCGCCGACCATCGCGACGATCCTCCCCTGCTCCTGGAGCCGGGTGACCTCGGCGATCTTGTCCTCGGGCATGACCTCGGCGATGACCTCGTCGATCCCGACCTCGGCTGCGATGTGCTCGGCGACGGCGCGGTTGTCGCCGGTGAGCAGCACGGGGGTGAGGCCGAGGCCCTTCAGCTGGGTGATGGCCTCGGCACTGGTGGGCTTGACGGTGTCGGCGACGACGAGCACGCCGCACGCCTCGCCGCCCCAGACCACGACCACGGCGGTCTCGCCGCGGGCCTCGGCAGCGGCCTTCGCGGCGGCGAGCTCGGCGGGCATCGCGGCGCCGTCCAGCAGGGTCTCCCGGCCGACGAGGACCTCGACGCCCTCGACCGTGCCGCGCACACCGCGACCGGCGAGGTTCTCGAAGTCGGTCACCTCGGGCAGGGAGCCGTCGGCCCCCGTCGCGATCTGCGCGGCCGCGCCCTGCGCGATGGCACGGGCGATCGGGTGCTCGGAGGCGTCCTCGACGGCGCCCGCGCGGCGCAGCAGCTCGTCGAGATCGGTGCCGGGGGCGGCGACCGCCTCGGTGAGGGTCATCGTGCCGGTGGTGACGGTGCCGGTTTTGTCCAGCAGCACGGTGTCGACGCGGCGGGTGGACTCGAGCACCTCGGGGCCCTTGAGCAGGATGCCCATCTGGGCGCCGCGGCCGGTGCCGACCAGCAGGGCGGTGGGGGTGGCGAGGCCGAGCGCGCAGGGGCAGGCGATGATCAGCACGGCGACGGCCGCGGTGAAGGCGGCCTCGGCGCCGTTCCCGGTCAGCAGCCAGGCGGCGAGGACGACGAGTGCGATGACGAAGACGATCGGCACGAAGATGGCCGAGACCCTGTCGGCGAGGCGCTGGATCTCGGCCTTGCCGGACTGGGCGTCCTCGACCATCTGCGCCATGCGGGCGAGCTGGGTGTCGGCACCGACGCGGGTCGCGCGGACCACGAGCCGGCCGCCGGCGTTGACGGTCGCGCCGGTGACGGCGTCGCCCTCGCCCACCTCGACGGGCACGGACTCGCCGGTGAGCATCGAGGCGTCCACGGCGGAGCTGCCCTGCTCCACGACGCCGTCGGTGGCGATCTTCTCGCCGGGCCGGACCACGAAGAGGTCGCCCTCGGCGAGCTCGCCGACGGGCACGCGCACCTCGGCGCCGCCCTTCAGCACGGCGACGTCCTTCGCGCCCATGTCCAGCAGGGCGCGCAGCGCGGCACCGGCCTGGCGCTTCGAGCGCTTCTCGAGATAGCGGCCCAGCAGGATGAACATGGTCACGCCCGCGGCGACCTCGAGGTAGATGTTCGCCGCGCCGTCGGTCCGGCCGATGGTCAGCGAGAACTCATGGGTCATCCCCGGCATCCCCGCGGTGCCGAGGAACAGGGCGTACAGCGACCAGAGATAGGCGGCGGTCACGCCGACGGAGATCAGCGTGTCCATGGTCGTGGCGCCGTGGCGGAGATTGATCGCGGCGGCGAGGTGGAAGGGCCAGGCCGCCCACACCACGACGGGGGAGGCGAGCGTCAGGGCGAGCCACTGCCAGTTCGTGAACTGCAGCGCCGGCACCATCGACAGCACGATCACCGGGATCGTGAGGATCGCGGCGCCGATCAGGCGCTGGCGCAGGGAGCGCAGCTCGGGATCCTCCGACTCCTCATCGTCCTCGGAGTCGGCGCTCTGCGTCGGTGGGGCGGGGAGGGCGGCGGTGTAGCCGGCCTGCTCGACCGTGGTCACGAGCTGCTGGGGGTCGTAGCCCTCCGGCGCCATGACCCGTGCCTTCTCGGTCGCGTAGTTCACGGACGCGCTGATGCCGTCGAGCTTGTTGAGCTTGCGCTCGATGCGGTTCGCGCACGAGGCGCAGGTCATGCCGCCGATCTCGAGCTCGATGCCGACGTCGAGCGGCTGCGGGGCCTTACTGGTGCTCATCAGGCGCGGACGGCGGAGTAGCCGGCCTCCTCGACGGCGGCGAGCACGGCGGCCTCGTCGACCGCGGCATCGGAGCCGACGCGGAGCAGGCCGGTCTCATGGCTGACCTCGACGCCGGTGACGCCGGGGACCTCGCCGACCTCCTCGCGGACGGACATCTCGCAGTGGCCGCAGGTCATGCCGGTGACCTGGAAGTCGATCGTGGTCGCGCTCATGGAACTCTCCTCGTGCTGATCCGGGTCTACCCTCGAGGGGTATCGAACTGCCTCCATTCATACCCCCAAGGGGTATGTACGTTCAAGGTCCCTGCGGGGAGACGGGGTGTCGTTCGTCACCCCGGAGTGCTTCGATGGGGTCATGAGCATCGATGCCGTCGCCCGCATCCGCGAGGAGACCGAGCGGTCCGTCGCCGCCCTCACCTCCGTCGACCCCGAGCAGAGCGTTCCCACGTGCCCCGGCTGGACCGCCGATGACCTGCTGTGGCACCTCGCCGAGGTCCACGAGTTCTGGGCGGCGATCCTCGAGTCCGGCGCGACCACCGAGGAGCAGGTCATGGCGATCGAGGAGGGCAAGGACGCTCGGCCCGCCGAGCGCGACGCCCTCCTCGCCCGCCGCGCGAGCGCGACCGAGGCGCTGCTGTCCCAGCTCGCCGCCCGCGCCGACGACGAGCCCGCCTGGTTCTGGTACTCCGCCGTCCAGGGCGTGGGGATCACCCGCCGCATGCAGACCCACGAGGCGACGATCCATCGCGTCGACGCCGAGCTCACCGCCGGTCGTTCCGTCACCCCGATCCCCAGCCCACTCGCCGCCGACGGGCTCGCCCATGTGCTCGAGGTGATGTGGCCCGCCGGCTTCGAGTGGATCCCCGACTGGGCCGAGACGCGTCCCGTCGCCGTGGTCGAGATCGCCCCCGAGAGCGGCACTGCACGGCTGCTGGAGATCAGCCGCTGGAGCGGGACCCGGCCCCGTGACGGGAAGGAGTTCGACGTCCCCGTCGGTCGCCTCCTGCCCGACGGACAGGCTCCCGGCGACCTGCCACGGGCCCGGGCCGCCGGCACCGCGCAGGCGCTGGACCTGTGGGCCTGGGGGCGTGAGCAGGCCCTCGCGCACCTGGAGGGAGAGGAGCAGCGCGTGGCCGTTCAGGGCGACTCCGCGGGCATCGCCCAGCTCGAGGCACTGATCGCCGAGGGTCACGACTGACCTCTCGATCTCCCGCTCGCCCGGCGTCTCGGCGGGGCGCACGTCCGCCGCGGAGAGCAGCGCCTTCACCAAGGTGAGCAGCTCGATCGTCGCGTGGGGGGTGGCCCGGGCAGACGTGGACCCGGCGCCGTAGTCCAGGTTCCGCTCCGACGATCGGCAGGCTCATGGCCTCACCCCGGGGAGCGCTCCAGGGAGCCGGCCGGGACCTCCTGCCTGCGCAGCCGACCCTCCGCCAGGTGCACGAGCGCCGCGAACAGGAGGAACGCGACCAGCACCATGCCGGTCGTCGCCAGCACCTGCGGCCAGGACGACGCGGTGGGGTCGAGGAAGGTGTAGGGGTACCAGCCGGTCACGGCCCCGCGCACCCAGGTCGCGACGAGATACACGATCGGATACGCCAGCCATGCCAGGACCCGCCGGGCCGACGGGGTGCGGAGCCGCGGGGTCAGGAGCCAGTCCAGCAGCGCCGCGACCGGGGCGAGACGGTGGAGCACGATCCCGGTCCAGCCGATGTCCCAGCGCAGCAGCTCGTCCAGAGGCGCGACGAGCAGCGCGTAGATGATCCCGGTCATCACGAGGTAGAACGCGGCCGCGCCGCGCAGGTCGTCCCACCACGGCGGTCGCCGTCGCCGAGACAGCACAGCCCCGGCCAGCAGCAGGAGGGCGAAGGCGAGGTTGGACTGGTTCGTGAAGAAGGAGAGGTGCTGGGCGAGGGAGCCGTCCCGGACCGCGGTGAGGGTACTGGTGAGCAGGGCCGCCAGGACGAGGAGCGCGACGGCGACCCGTGCGCCGCGGGCCGCGCGGATGGCGGTCGCCGAGCGGTCCGAGGGCGTCGGCGGCGACATCGCCGATGACTCCATCGTCGATGACGTCGTCGCCGACGACTCCGACGCGGATGATTCCGACGTCGACGGCATCGCCGTGGGTGCCGCCGACCCGGCCTGTGGGGGAGAGCGACGAGGGGCGGGAGAGGAGCGCGGCTCCTGGGCGCCGCTCATGAACCGCGCGGCCAGGAGTCCCGCACCGGGGCGCCTCCCTCGACGACGTGCTCTCTCGCGCCGGGCAGGGAGGTCCAGGCGTCGCGGGGACGGTAGCCGAGCTCGAGATGGGTGTTCGTCATCGACCAGCGGCGGTCGGGGTTGTCGGAGATGGCGTAGTAGAGCCCGAAGCGGACCTCCGCCTCGATCGCGCACCGCACCACCTCGGTGCAGTCCCTGGGGCTGAGCCACATGGCGCGCAGAATCTCCTCCTCCGCCTCGAGCGGGTCCTCGCTGAACCAGCCGATGCGCAGGCAGATCACGTCCAGCCCGTGCTCATCGTGGTAGAAGCGGCCGAGGGTCTCGCCGAAGACCTTCGAGACCCCGTACAGGGAGTCCGCCCGGGGCGGCTGATCGGGGTAGACAGGCCACAGCTCGTGGCGGTCGTACATCCCGAAGGCATGGTTCGACGAGGCCAGCACCACGCGCCGCACGCCCGCCCGGTGCGCCGCCTCGAGCACGTTGCGCACGCCGACGATGTTGGCCTCGAGCACCGCCTCCCAGCTCGACTCCGGCGAGGAGGCGCCGGCCATGTGCACGACCGTGTCGACCCCGTCCATGAGCGCCGTCACCTCCTCGAGGTCCGCGAGGTCGGCGAGGCGCAGCTCCCTCCCCGGCGGCGCCTCGTCCGGATCACGCCCGTGGAGGACGAGCTCGTAGTCATCCGGCAGTGTGCGGGCCAGATGGGAGCCGATCCCTCCGGTCGCTCCGGTGATCAGGACGCGTCGTCGATCGGTGTTCCTCGTCATGTCCCCAGTATGGGCCCCGTGGTCCTGGTCACGCAGGCGCGAGGCGCGGATGCGCCGCCGTCCGCGCCGCCTGCAGCAGTGCCTTCGCCACCTGCCCCGTCGCGGAGTTCTGCTCGGCGCCGGGGCGCTGCACGAGCAGCATCGTCGTGGTGCGCGGGCGCTCCGGCTCCTCGAGCTGCACGAGCGATCCCGAGGCGAGGTCCGCCGCGCACAGCGAGCGCGGCAGCACCGAGTAGCCGGCTCCTGCCCGCACCGCGGCGATCACGGCGTGCAGTGACGGCACCGTCAGCGCCGGGCCCACCGCCGGATGCTGCTTGCCGTAGTGGGTGCGCCAGTACCGGCGCACGACGGGCATGTCGTCGGCCGTGGAGACCAGCGGGACCGCCTCGAGTGCCGCGCAGACCGGCACGCCCTCCCCGCGCGCCTGGACGCGTCCGGCCCAGGCCGGGGCGGCGACCAGCAGATGCTCCTCCTCCGCGAGCTTCGTGACCGAGAGTGCCCGGCCGCGCGGCCGCTGGGCGGTGATCAGCAGGTCGTGCCGGCCCTCCCGCAGCTGCTCGAGCAGCTCCTCGTCCTCCCCGGTCGCCACGTGCACGCGCACCCCGCCCGCCACCAGCGGTGCGAGCGCGGGCAGCACGTGCGAGCACAGCAGCTCCGGGGGTCCTGCGAGGTGCACCGGGGCGGTGCGCCCGTCGAGCTCGCAGTTGCCGCCCGCGACCACGTCGAGATCGTCCAGCGGCCCGGAGATCCGGTCGGCGAGCTCACGGGCGAAAGCGGTGGGCTCCACCCCGCGCGGCAGGCGCTGGAAGAGCTGGCGCCCCAGCTGCTCCTCGAGGCTGCGTATCTGCGCCGTGACGGTGGGCTGGGTGAGCCCGAGCGCAGGGGCCGCCGCGGTGAAGGAGCCCGCCCGATGCACGGTGAGGAAGGTGCGCAGCAGGTTGAGGTCCTGGACGGGGGCGAGAGTGGAGGTCGTCACAGCACCGAGGGTAGCCGCGCCGATGACCTCACGACATAGGAGGAGGGATACCTCCCATAGGTCCCGCTATTGGCGTGCGCATGTCGGGTCGCACTAGCGTCGCGGACGTCGCCGCGCTCGGCGCCCCGCACGGAGCGTCGCCGGCCCGTCCGTCCCCGACCCACGGAGGCCCTTCCATGTCCCAGCACCTGCTCGCCCCGATCACCCTGCGCGACCTCACCGTCCGCAACCGCATCTGGGTGCCGCCCATGTGCCAGTACTCCGTCGCCGCCGGCGACGGCGTCGCCACCGACTACCACCTCATGCACTACGGCTCCTTCGCCCGCGGTGGCGCCGGCGCCGTGATCCTCGAGGCCACCGGCGTGGTCCCCGAGGGGCGCATCTCCCCGCAGGACCTCGGCCTGTGGGACGACGCCCAGCGCGAGGCGCTGCGCCCGATCGTCGACCTGATCCACTCCTTCGGCGCGGCGGCCGGGATCCAGCTCGCCCACGCCGGGCGCAAGGCCTCCACCGAGCCCGAGTGGGGCACCCCGCACCCCGGCGCCTCCATCGCAGGTGCCGACGGCGGCTGGGAGACCGTGGCCCCCTCCGCGATCGCCTACGACCAGCTCACGGAGCCCACCGCCCTGGACGAGGCGGGGATCGATGAGGTCGTCGAGGCCTTCGTCGCCTCCGCCGGGCGCGCCGTCGAGGCGGGCTTCGACATGATCGAGATCCACGCCGCCCACGGCTACCTGCTGCACGAGTTCCTCTCGCCGCTGAGCAACCATCGCACCGACTCCTACGGAGGCGAGCTCGCCGGCCGCGCGCGCCTCCTGCTGCGCGTCGTGGACGCGGTGCGCGGAGCGGTCCCCGCCGGCATGCCGGTGCTGGTGCGCATCTCGGCGACCGAGTGGGTCGAAGGCGGCTTCGGCCTCGACCAGGCGACCCAGGTCGTCACCTGGCTCGGCGAGCACGGCGTGGACATGGTCGACGTCTCCTCCGGCGGCAACGCCGTGCTGCCCGAGGGAACCAGCATCCCTGTCGGCCCCGGCTATCAGACCCCGCTGGCCGCGCACCTGCGCGAGCATACCGAGGTGCCGGTCTCCGCGGTCGGCATGCTCGATAACCCTTTCCAGGCCGAGCACGTCCTCGCCACCGGGCAGGCCGACGCGGTGCGCGTGGGCCGCGCCTTCCTGCGCGAGCCGAACTGGGGTCTGGACGCCGCCCTCGCCCTGCGCGGAGACGGCGAGATCATCCCGCCGCAGTACCGTCGCGCCTTCCGCCAGGGGATGCGCCGCGGCTGAGTCGGCTCAGCCGGCCGCGTCGCCGTCCGTCGGCGGCGCGGCCGGGCCGGGCCTGCCGGGGAACAGGCCGCTGCTCCCGCCGGGCGCGGCCTGCGGGCGGATCTCGCTGCGCAGCCGCTCCATCCGCTGGTCGAGCTCGTGCGCGACCCGGGCCGCGTCGTCGAGCTCGGCGCGCAGCGCGGGCGGCAGGTTCTTCTCGTACTTGTAGGAGAGCTTGTGCTCGGTGCTGGCCCAGAAGTCCATCGCGATCGTGCGGATCTGCAGCTCGACGGGCACCTGCTCCACATGGGTGGACAGGTACACCGGCACCTGCACGATCAGGTGCAGGGAGCGGTAGCCGTTGGGCTTGGGGGAGGCGATGTAGTCCTTGACGGTGAGAACCTCGAGATCGCCCTGGTCGGCGAGGATGTCCGCGATCCAGTAGGCGTCGGCGACGAAGCTCGTGGTGATGCGGATGCCGGCGATGTCGTGGATCCGCTCGCGGATCGCGCGCACCGTCATCTCGCCCTCGGTGCGCAGCGCCTTCTCCATCAGCGACTCCACCGACTTCAGCCGGGTGCGCACGTGCTCGATGGGGGAGTAGTCGTGCATCTGCTCGAACTCCTTGCGGAGGATCTCCACCTTCGTCAGCACCTCGTCGATGCCGAACTGGTAGTGCATCCGCAGCGCGATGAACTCCTCGTACACCTGCCGCAGCCCCGCGGTGATCTCCTCCTGCTCCGCCGGGGTGGGCATGCGGCCCTCGGTGCGCGCGGTGACCAGCTCGCGGACCCTGCGCTCGGCGGGATCCTGCGGTGACGGTGCTGCGTCCATGCGTCGACTCTCCTCGCGGATGCTGGTGCGGGGAGCCAATCCTGCCAGGGAGCCCTGGGTGTGACGTGGACGCGCGCCGCCGACGGACGCGACAGGCCCCGGGGGCCGGGCCTGCGGCCGGGCCGACGAGCCGGCGCCCGTCAAACTCCGGGCTCAGGCTCGCCGCTCCCGCTCCCGCCACCACGCGGCGGTCTCCACCAGGGAGCTGAAGGTGAACACGTGCGGGGCGACCAGGCCCGGCACCGGCGCGGCCTCGAGCGCATCAGCCACCCGCGGCGGCCTCCCCGGCGAGCGCCGCGACATCGGCCTTCGGCTGTTCCTCGGCCGGGTCGATGAACGGCTTCGGCGCCACGACCACGCCCACAGGGGACGACCCGTCCGACTCCTCATCGACCACGACGACGTCCTCGCCGCCGACCTCGACACCGGCACCGTCCCCGCCGAGTTCACCATCGACCACACCCGCGGCTACCAGCCAAAGAAGCAGGGCCCCGGAGAAAACCGGGGCCCTGCTTCGTGAACCATGTCCCGAGACATCTGCGAACGATGTCCCGAGACTTCACATGGGGTGGACGACGGGACTTGAACCCGCGACCACCGCGACCACAACGCGGTGCTCTACCAACTGAGCTACGCCCACCATGTGCGACCTGACGGCCTGCAACGAGAGTTAAGCATACCTGCTCCGAGGGGTGGTTTCCTCACGTGAGCGGGTGCCAGCGGTGTGAGACGCATTGCATCGGCCTCCGGGCTCGTGCTGGGCCCACGTTGTCCTGTCGCGGTCAGCGGGGAGACACTGGCCCCATGATCGTCGCCTTCTCCGTCCAGCCCACCGGCACGCCCTCCGACCCGGCCCTCGCCCGCGACCTCGAGGAAGGGGCCGACGCCGCGAGCGTGCACGACGCGGTCGCCGCCGCGGTGCGGGTCGTGCGCGACTCCGGCCTGCCCACCCGCACCTCCTCGATGTTCACCGAGATCGAGGGGGAGTGGGGAGAGGTCATGGAGGTCGTGCGGCGCGCGACCGAGGAGGCGGGCCGCTACGGCTCGCGCGTCTCGCTCGTGCTCAAGGCCGACATCCGCCCCGGCCACGACGGCGAGCTCGACGGGAAGGTCGAGCGCATGGAGGCCGCCGTCGAGCGGCTCGAGCGGAGCTGAACCCCCGAGTCCTTCATCAGCGCGGCCCGAGCCGCCCCGGACTTGACGACGCCGCCGGTGCAGCACCGGCGGCGTCGTCATGTCACGGGCGGGGACACCTGCTCAGAGGTCGCCGTCCAGCAGCCCGTCGCGCAGCGCGGCCGACAGCGCCGGTGCGACCGGCAGGCGCGGGATCAGCACGCACTGCAGCGCGTGGTAGATGTCGGGCTTGCCCGGCCAGGTCACGCCATGCGGCTCGTTCGCGGCGTCGAGCTCGTGGAACCACGAGCCCTCCTCGGGGTCGAGCAGGTAGGTGGAGATGTACTCCCACCACTGCTCGTAGCGCTCGGACCAGACGCGATCCCCGGTCACCCGGTGCATCACGGCGGCCGCGGCGACGGCCTCCGCCGCCACCCAGTGCATCCGCTCGGAGGAGACGGGCGCGCCGTCCCAGTCCACGGTGTAGACCCAGCCGGGCTTCCCGTCGGCGCCGAAGGCCGCGGCGGACTTCTCCATCAGGGCGGTCGCGGCCTCGAGCATCCACTCCGGCGCCTCGCCGTCCAGCGCGATGAGGGAGGCGCGGGCCTGGAGCACCAGGCGGGACCACTCGATCCAGTGCCCGATCGTGGCGCCGTAGGGGCGGAACGGGTGGGCGGGCTGGTCGCGGTTGTAGTCGAGCAGCGGCGACCACTCCACGTCGAAGTGCTCGGGCAGCGCCCAGTCGTTGGCGCGCGCGAACTCGTCGATCGCCCGGGTCGCGATGCCGACGGCACGGTCCAGCCAGCGCCGCTGCCCGGTCACGTCGGCCGCGGCCAGCAGTGCCTCGACCGTGTGCATGTTCGCGTTGATCCCGCGGTACTCCTCGCACTCGGAGAAGCTGCGGTCGAAGGTGTCCACGCTCATCCCGGAGCGCTCGTCGAAGAACTTCGTATCGAGCACGGCGAGCGCCTCGTCCAGCAGCTGCTTCGCACCGGGCCGGCCGGCGGCGGTCGCGGAGGAGGCGGCGAGGACCACGAAGGCGTGGGCGTAGGCCTGCTTGGAGTCGTCCACGGTGCGGCCGCCCTCGACCGAGGCGAACCAGCCGCCGTGCTCGTCGTCGTGGAAGACGCCGCGCAGGGAGGCGATGCCGTGGTCGGCGAAGCGGCCGAAGTCCGGGCGGCCCAGCAGGTGGCCGAGCGCGAAGGCGTGGGTCATCCGGCAGGTGATCCACAGCTCGGAGGGGCGGGAGAGGTCCGGGGCGCCGGTCTCGTCCAGCCAGGCGAAGCCGCCGTCCTCCCGCACCGATTCGGAGCCGAAGACGAGCAGCTCGTCGGCCTCGCCCTCGAGCCAGCTGCGGTGCGAGGCGCGGTCCAGCCAGGGCACGTGCGGGGCGGGCGCGGGCAGAGCCGGCGCGGTCTCGGCGGCCTCGCGCAGTTCGAAGCGGCGCGCGGCCTCCTGGGCCTGGGCGGTGGTGGGGCCGGGCTCGGGGACCAGCAGCACCTCGCGGTAGTACTTCAGCTCCTGGATCGACTCGCGGATGTCGGCGAGGGCGCGGTGGCCGCCGTGCTTGGCGGGGATGTTGTAGTAGACGCGGGGGAACCAGCGCTTGGCCAGCTCCTTCAGGCTCGAGACGTCGATGGTGCGATAGGAGAGCCAGCCGGCGAACTCGGGCACGTCGCGGTCCAGGAACACGCGGTCGGTGCCGACGCTGTTGCCCGCCAGCGGCGCCTTCCCCGGCTCGGGGCAGTGCTCCTTGACGTAGGCGAGGCACTGCGCCTCCGCCTCGGCGAGGGTCATGCCGCCGTCGAGCTCCTCGAGCAGGCCGGAGACGGTGTGCATGTTCACCACGAAGGGATCCATGCCCTGCAGCGCCTCGGCCGGGGGCCTGATCACGACGTCGACGCCGTCCCCGAGGATGTTCAGATCGGCGTCGGTCACGAGGACGGCGATCTCGACCAGCGCATCACGCTGCTTGTCGAGCCCGGTCATCTCGCAGTCGACCCAGATGATGCGGTCGTTGATGGCACGAGTGGAGCTGGAGGTCACCGGACAACAGTAGCGCGAGCCCTCTCGCCCCTGGGCGGGACTGCCGGGGAGTGCCCGCGCGGGCTGGGGTGCGGCTCGACGACGACCGCACGTTACTCTGTGGTCATCAGGCCTCGAGGACGAGCCGACGAGTGCCCCGGGAGGGAGCCGCCATGAACATGTACCTCCGCATGCTGCTGTTCTTCCTGCGCGTGCGCGGGAAGTCGCCGCTCGGCATCTGGGACACCTCCCATGCGAGCTTCCGCGTGAACCTCGCCGATCTCGACGTGCAGCGCCACATGAACAACGGCCGCTACCTCTCGATCATGGATCTGGGCCGCATGGACCTCATGCTCCGCTCCGGATTCTGGAAGCGGATCACCGACGCCGGCTGGTATCCGGTGGTGGCCGGACAGACCATCACCTACCGCAAGTCCCTCACGCTCGGGCAGAAGTTCGACCTCGCCACCCGCGTGATCGGCCACGACGAGCGCTGGATCTACATGGAGCAGGTGTTCCGCCGCGGCGACGCCGTGATCGCCGACGCCGTGATCCGGGCGCGCTTCCTGCGCAGGTCCGGCGGCTCCGTCGACGTCAGCGAGGTGCTCGAGCTGGTCGGGCAGCCGCCCGCGGACCTCGTGCTGCCGGACTGGGTCGCGGACTGGAACCGCGACAGCTCAGCGCACAGCCGTGCGCTGAGAGACGCGGGCCGCGGCCGCTGAGCCGCCGGCCCCGGCGCGGCAGCAGGCCGAACCGGGCCGGGACGACGAGAGAGGGTGCACGATGAGCCGACGACGGCCCCGGGCGGGCCTCGCCCTGCGCGGCGCACGAGTGCTGATCACGGGCGGCGGCAGCGGCATCGGCCGCCTCATGGCGCTCGAGGCCGCCCGCCGCGGCGCGGCCGAGGTGATCCTCTGGGACCTCTCCGAGGAGCGGGCGTCCGCGGTCGCGGGCGAGATCGGCCGCAGCGGCGGCTCGGCGAGCACCGCCGTCGTCGACGTCTCCGACCGGACCGCCGTCGCGGAGGCCGCGGAGCGCACCGGCGCGATCGACGTGCTGATCAACAACGCGGGCATCGTCACCGGTGCGGATCTGCTCGACGCCGCCGACGAGCAGATCCGGCGCACCTTCGACGTCAACACGCTCGCGCTGTACTGGACCACCCGCGCCTTCCTGCCTGCCATGCGCGACCGGGACCGGGGCGTCGTGGTCACGATCGGCAGCGCCGCCGGACTCCTCGGCATCGCGAGGCAGACCGACTACTCCGCCAGCAAGTTCGCCGCGTTCGGCTTCACCGAGTCGCTGCGCAACGAGCTGCGCGCCCGCGGCAGCCGGGTGAGCACGCTCATCGTCGCCCCGTACTACATCGACACCGGCATGTTCGCGGGCGTGACCACGAGGTTCCCCCGCCTGCTGCCGATCCTGCACGAGCAGGAGGTCACGCTGCGGATCCTCGATGCGATCGAAGCGGGGGAGGAGCAGCTGATCATGCCGCGCACGGCACGGTTCATGCCCGGCGCACGCATCCTGCCGGTGAGGGCCTTCGACCGTGTGATGGACTTCTTCGGGGTCATCCGCTCGATGGACGACTTCGTCGGGCGTCGGGGTCCCGACGACGGCGGAGCTCCTCGACGAGGCTGATCACCAGCAGGATCACCACGACGGTCAGCAGGATCCACTGCTCGAACGGGATCGCGAGCACGCCGGCGACCCCGAGCGCGGCGAGATAGACGATGTTCAGCACCCGCAGCGAGACGCCCAGCAGCCGTGCGCCGAACGGGGTGCGTGCCAGCCGCAGCAGGATCAGCAGCGCGATCGCGCCGAGGCTCAGCACCTTGAGGATCATCGGGTCTCCTGGTCGAGGGGTGCGCGGCGAGGCGGAGGGCCGCGCAGGGACCTGCGCCACGCTACCCGTCACGTCAGGGGCGCCGCTGAGGGGACGGGGCGCGCCCGGACGGGGAGGAACGCTCCGGCGCAGGGATGGCTCCTCGCGGGGCCGCCCGGGATACCGCGGACGCAGTACGCGGATGCCGCACCCGGGGGACGACATCGCCGCGGGGACGGGCGAGGCTCGAGGCGTATACGGCGAGCGCGAGCAGAGGACAGAGGACCCGCCATGACCCAGCCTTCCGGCCCCCGCAACCCCCACCCCCTGACTTCGCGGTGGCAGGACAGCACCGAGGTGCTGCCTCCGATGGGCGCCCAGGCCGGCGCCGTACCGGGCACCGCGTCGAGCACCGTTCCGAACGCTGCTCCGCCGGTCGGCCCGACCACCGGCGCACAGGGCTTCGGCGGGGTCGCCGCTGCTCCCACGTCGGCCGCCGCCGCACCCACCGCTGCCGCGCCCGCCGCCCCCCGCGGGGTCTCGCGACGCCTGCTGCTCGCGGCTACCGCGGTCTCCGCCCTCGCCGGCGGGGCGGTCGCCGCCGGGGCCGTGACCGTGCTCGACACCGCCGCAGAGGGAACCGGTACCGCCTCGAGCGGGCTGTCGAGCTCCGGCAGCGCCGCGGGCACCGCCCGCACGGCCGCCGCCGGCTCGATCTCCGATGCCGCCGAGTCCGCCTCCCGCTCCGTCGTCACCCTCTCGGTGAGCAGCACCGCGGCCTCCGGCAGCGGCTCGGGCATCGTCCTGGACGCCGAGGGACACGTCCTCACCAACAACCACGTGGTCACCCTCGGCGGCGAGGCCTCCGACCCGGAGATCTCCGTGCGCCTGGCCGACGGGACCGTCACCGGCGCGAGGGTGGTCGGCGCTGACGTGCTCAGCGACCTCGCCGTCCTCTCCCTCGACGAGCCCGGCGAGCTCGAGCCCATGCCGCTGGGCAGCTCCGCCGCTCTGCTCGTCGGCGACGCCACCATCGCCATCGGCGCCCCGCTGGGCCTGGACGGCACGGTCACCACCGGCATCGTCTCCGCCCTGGACCGGACCATCTCGATCGCCTCCTCCGAGGTACCCGAGGAGCAGCAGAGCACCGCCCCCGGCCAGGACGGCGAGCGCTTCGAGTTCGCCCCGCCGGGCCAGCAGTCCCCGCAGGACGGGTTGTCTCCGCAGGACCAGCAGTCCCCGCAGACACAGCAGACCAGCACCCAGAGCTACATCCACCTGCGCGTCATCCAGACCGACGCGGCGATCAACCAGGGCAACTCCGGCGGCGCGCTCGTGAACGGCGCCGGCGAGCTGATCGGGGTCAACGTCGCGATCGCCTCGACCTCGACCGACGAGGAGGGGGCCGGCTCCATCGGCGTCGGCTTCGCGATTCCCGCCGACCGGGCCCGCGACGTCGCCTCCCAGCTGCTGGAGGACGGGGAGGTCTCCCACGGACTGCTCGGCGTGCAGGTCGCCGACTCCGGCGACGTGGAGGGCTTCACCAGCGGCGCCGAGGTCCAGCAGGTCGAGCAGGGCAGCGGTGCGGAGGACGCGGGCCTCGCCGCCGGGGACGTGATCACCGCCGTCGAGGGGCATGCCACCTCCGACGGTGCCGCGCTGACCGCCGTGGTCCGCGAGCACCCGGCCGGGGACACGGTCTCCCTCACAGTGCTCCGCGACGGCGAGGAGCAGCAGATCGATGTCACCCTCGGCGACTCCTGAGAGGGGCGGGCACGTCACGGACCGCACAATGGGGTCATGAACGCTCCCGTGCAGCCCGTGCCGCCGCCCGGCGGGCCGTCGGCCCGGGGCGAGTCGCCGCGGCGGCTGCCGGACTGGGCGCTCGACCTGGTCGCGATGGCCGTGGTGCTGCTGACCGGTCTGTTCCCGGTTCCGCGCCTGCCCTTCCCGGAGCCGTCGGTGCTCGTGTGGATCCCCGTGACGGCCGTGGTCGCGGCGCTCGCCCTGCTGTTGCGCCGCCGGCTGCCGGTGACGGCGCTGGCGATCACGCTGCTGGCCTATGGGGCGACGGTGCTGCTGCACATGCCGATGCTCGGCCCGGGGATCGCCGCGATCATCGCCGCCTATGCGATGGCCGGCCGGGTCCCGCGCGGCGCCGCGCTGGTCGGCGGCGGCCTCGCCGCGGTCGTGGTCGCGCTGCTGAGCCTGAGGACCGTTCCGGAGCTGACCGTCGACCCGCGGGTGTTCCAGGTCGCGGCCGCGCTCGCCGTCGCGGTTGCCCTCGGGGACAGCGCCCGCTCCCGCCGCGAGTACCTCGCCGCCGTCACCGAGCGAGCCGAGCGGGCCGAGCGCGGCCGCGAGGTCGAGGCTCGGCGCCGCGTCGCCGAGGAGAGGCTGCGGATCGCACGCGACCTCCACGACACGGTCGCGCACCGCATCTCCGTGATCAGCCTCAACGCCGGTGTCGCCTCCCAAGCGCTCGAGAGCCGGCCCGAGAAGGCGCGGGAGGCGCTGGGCACGATCCGCAGCGCCTCCCGCGGCGTGCTCTCCGAGATCAGCGACCTGCTCACCCATCTGCGCTCCGAGGAGGACCCCGACGCCAGGACCCGTCCGCAATGGGGGATGGGAGATCTGCCCGAGCTGGTCGCGCGCATGGAGGCGGCCGGGCTCGCGGTCGACCTGCGCGTGGACGGGGACCTCGAGCGGGTGGACGGCACCGCGGGCCAGGTCGGCTACCGGGTGGTGCAGGAGGGGCTGACCAATGCGCACAAGCACGGCCGACGCCGCGGGGCGCGGGTGCGCATCGCCGTCGGCGCCGCCGCGCTGCGGATCGAGATCCTGAACCAGGTCGCCCCCGCGTCGGAGGGCGACGTCCCGGGCGACCAGCTGGGCCTGCTCGGGATCCGCGAACGCGTCGCCTCCGCCGGCGGCACCGTCGAGGCCGGTCTCGACGGCATCGACTTCCGGCTGCTCGTGGAGCTGCCGATCGCCGAGAGGAGGCGGGGATGATCACGGTCCTCATCGCCGACGACCAGCCGCTGATCCGCCAGGCGGTGGGGGACATCCTCGCCGACCAGGCCGGCATCACGGTGGTCGGGCACGCGGTCGACGGCGCCCAGGCCGTGGACCTCACCGCCGAGCTGCGCCCCGACGTGGTGCTCATGGACATCCGGATGCCGGGCACGGACGGGATCGAGGCGACCGCGGCGCTGTGCGCCGACCCGGCCAACGCCGAGACGCGCGTGCTGATCCTGACCACCTTCGAGGAGGACGAGTACGTGCTGCAGGCGCTGCGCGCCGGGGCCAGCGGGTTCCTCGGCAAGGGTGCCGAGCCCGAGGACATCGTCCGCGCCGTGCGCGCCGTCCATGCCGGGGACGCACTGCTCTCCGCCGCGGCGACCCGCGGCCTGATCACCCGCTTCGTGCTTGGCGGGGAGGCGGAGCGGAGGCCCGCGCCGAGGCCCGCCCCCGAGCTGTCGCTGCTCACCGAGCGGGAGCGGGAGGTGCTGCTCCAGGTGGCCCGCGGCCGCTCGAACCAGGAGATCGCCGAGGATCTGTTCATCTCTCCGCACACGGCGAAGACCCACATGAACCGGATCATGGCCAAGGTCCACGCGCACGACCGCGCCCAGCTGGTGATCCTCGCCTACGAGAGCGGGATGCTGGTCCCCGGGGAGTGAGCACCCCCGTGACCTGCGGTCTACCGCGGACGCGGTAGTCAGGATTGCCGCGGCAGGGCGACGCGGAGCGGGCGCTCGACGCGAAGGATGAGGGGTACCGCAGACCCCCACCCGACGAGGAGAGACCGTGTTCTCCGCCCGCCCCCGACGGGCCGCTCGCAGGACGGCGGTGCCGCGCCAGGCACCGACCGCCGGCGACGCCGGCCACCGCCTCCGCGCCCCAGGCGCGCTCCACGCCTTCAACCGCTTCGAGCTGAAGTACCTCGTGCCCCGCACCCAGCTCGAGGCGATCCGCGAGGAGCTGACCGAGCGAATGGACCCCGACCCCTTTGCCGGCTCGGACGGCTACGGGGTGTGGAGCGTCTACTACGACACCGCCCAGCTGCGCTTCTACCGCGAGAAGATCGAGGGCCTGAAGTTCCGGCGCAAGCTGCGCATCCGCCGCTATGGGGAGAACACGGGCGAGATCGACGCCGGCGCTCCGGTCTCCGTGGAGATCAAGCAGCGCGTCAACCGGGTCACTCAGAAGCGCCGGGTCATGCTGCCCTATGAGCAGGCGCTCGACCTCTGCGACCGGCGGGAGCATCTCGAGCTCCCCGGCGGCGACCAGGCCTTCGTCGACGAGGTCCTCGACCTCGTGGTGCGCCTCGACCTGCGCGCGACTGCGATGACGGGCTACCGCCGCGAGCCGTTCGTCGGGGTCGGGGCCGATCTCGGTCTGCGCGTCACCCTCGATCATCGCGTGCTGGGCCGCGACCGGGACTTCGACCTGCGCGCGAAGGCCGAGAACCGGTTCATCATCCGTCCCGACCTCGCCGTGCTCGAGGTGAAGGTCGACGAGCGCGCACCGTACTGGGTCACCGACATGGCAGCCCGGCACGGGCTGCAGATCCAGCGCATCTCGAAGTACTGCCAGAGCGTCGAGGCCCACGGACTCGCGCCCCGCTCGGTCTTCCACGTCCCCGACGACGGCCACGTCGACCTCTCGGAGCGCCTCGACGCTCCCACGGAGCACGCCCGCACCTGACCCGGCCCCGCGCCCCGACACGACGGCGGCCTCTCACGCACCACCCACCCACCTACGACGGATTCACAGGTATCACCCCATGGAACTCGACTTCGGTCTCACCGACCTCTCCGGCACCTTCAGCGTCCTGGACGTCCTGCTCGCCCTCGGTCTCGCCCTCGTCTGCGCGCTCGTGGTCGCCTGGACCTACCGCGCCACCCATCGCAACATCAGCTACAGCCAGAGCTACGTGCAGACGCTGATCATCCTGGGCATGCTCATCGCCCTGATCATGCTGGTGGTCGGCTCGAACATCGCCCGCGCCTTCGCCCTCGTCGGCGCCCTGTCGGTGGTCCGCTTCCGCAACGCGATCAAGGAGACCCGGGACGTCGGCTTCATCTTCCTGGTGATGGCGATCGGCATGGCCTGCGGCACCCGCTTCTACACCCTCGCGATCCTCGCCACCCTCCTGATCTGCGCGGTGATCCTGGTGATGCACAAGCTGAACTGGTTCGCGATGAACGTCCAGCGCCAGGTCGTGAAGGTCCAGGTGCCGGCCGACGAGGGCGACCACGCCCCCCGGATCGCGGACGTCCTGATCCGCTTCACCGAGGAGTTCGAGCTGATCAGCACCGAGAGCATCCGCGGCGGTGCGCTCATGGAGCACAGCTACACCGCCCGCCTTAAGCGCGGCGTCGAGCCCTCCGAGGTGATCGAGGCTCTGCGCGGCGTCAACGCGGCGCAGAAGGCGACCGTCCTGACCGGCTACGACCAGACGGACATGTGAGATGAGCACTCCCCAGGACAGGAACGCAGAGGACCCCTCCGACCCGACCGCGAGCGAAGCCGCCGACACGGAGCCGTCGGCCGTCGACCCGACCCGCCGCCCCCGTCGCTCCCTGCGCCACCGTCTCCCGGTGCGGCTGCGCCACCACTGGAAGCTCCTGGCGGTGTGCACCGCGGCCGGCGTCGCGCTCTCCCTCACCGCCGGCAGCGCCATGATCCGCCCGTACATCACCTCGGAGCTGACCAGCCAGAGCGTGATCACCCAGGACATCGAGGGCTCCGGCGATCTCTTCGACGACGGTGCCCACACGATCGAGATCAGCTACGACGAGGCCGAGTACGCCGAGGTGATCGACGACTACCAGGAGGACGGCGAGAAGAACTTCCTCAAGGCCGACATCACGATCGACGGCGTCCTGATCGAGGACGTCGGCCTGCGCCTGAAGGGCAACTCCACCCTCTCCTCCCTGCGCCAGGACGACGACGGGGGTGGCATGGGCGGGGGCATGCCCGAGATGTCCGACGGGATGGAGGAGCAGGGCGGCGGAGGCGGCATGGGCATGACCCAGCTGTCCGAGGACTCCCCGGAGGAGCTGCCCTGGCTGATCAGCTTCGACGAGTACCAGGAGGGGCGCGCCTTCCAGGGCCGCACCGAGATCACCCTGCGCCCCGCGGCCAGCGGCTCGGACACCGCGCTGAACGAGGCACTCGCGCTCGAGCTCACCGCGCTCTCCGGCCAGACCACGCAGAAGTACACCTATACCACCGTGAGCGTGAACGGCGGGGAGGAGAGTGCGCGGCTGGTGGTCGACACTCCCGACGAGCAGTGGGCCGACTCCGTCGGAGAGGGCGTGCTGTACAAGGCCCGCGCAGGCGGCTCGCTCGACTACGTCGGCGAGGACCCCACCGACTACGAGGAGTCCTTCAACCAGATCAACGGCGAGGGGTCCTACGACCTGCAGCCCGTCATCGAACTCGCGCGGTTCCTGGACGAGGCCGACGACGAGGAGTTCGCCCGCGACATCGACGAGTACGTGGACGTCGAGTCCTTCGCGACCTATCTGGCCACGCAGGCTCTGCTGTCGAACTCGGATGCGATGGGTGGTGCGGGCAACAACTACTACCTCTGGTACGACAAGTCCGCGGAGCAGTTCACCGTCCTGTCCTGGGACCTGAACCTGTCCTTCTCCGCGATGGGGATGGCCGGCGGCCCGGGCGGAGGCGGAATGCCCGCCGACGGTCAGGCCTCGGACGGGGGCGGTGAGCCGCAGGCACAGGACGGGCAGCAGATGCCCGAGATGCCGGAGGACGGGGAGATGCCCGCCGCACCGGAGGGTGAAGGCATGCCGCAGAGGCCCGAGGACGGCGAGATGCCGGCGGAAATGGGTGGGGTCTCCGTCGGCGGCAGCGGCGTGCTGGAGGAGCGGCTGCGGGAGGACGAGGGATTCGTCGAGCTGTACGAGCAGGCCTACGCGGACCTGTATGAGCAGCTGATCGCGTCCGGAGAGGCGCAGGCGATCCTCGAGGAGCTAGCCTCTCGGGCCGGATCCGTCGGCGACGAGGGCGCGGCCGAGCTGTCCACGAGCCTCGCCGCGCAGCTCGAGGAGCTGACCGCCGAGGCGCCGGAGGAGTCGACGACGATGCCCGGCCGGCCGGGCTGAGCCATCTGGAGCGAGCCGCCCGGTTCCGGGCTCAGTGCCCCCCAGCGCGGCACGACCAGCGGGGTGCCGGACTCCGGATCCGGCACCACGCGTGCATGGAGCGAGAACACTTCCGCCACCAGCTCTTCGGTGATCACCGCGTGCGGGGATCCGGTCGCGACCACCTCGCCATCCTTTATCGCGATGATGTGGTTGGCGTCGCGGGAGGCCTGGTTCAGATCGTGCAGCACCGCCACCAGCGTCGTGCCGCGCTCCTTGTTCAGGGCACGCCACAGCTCCAGGAGCTCGATCTGGTGGCTGAGGTCGAGATAAATCGTCGGCTCGTCCAGCAGCAGGATCGAGGTCTGCTGGGCGAGCGCGACGGCCATCCACACGCGCTGACGCTGTCCGCCGGAGAGCTCGTCGCCCAGCCGCCCCGAGAGATGGCGGATGTTCGTGGCCTCCATCGCGGCGAGCACCGCCTGCTCGTCCTCAGGGGACCAGGGGGAGAACAGCCGCTGGTGCGGGTAGCGGCCGCGCATCACGGGATCGACCACGCGGATCCCGTCGGGCGCCACGGGGCCCTGGGGGAGCAGGCCGATCGCGCGGGCGAGGGCCTTGGTGGGGCGCCGGTGCAGCTCCTCCCCGTCCAGCAGGACCCGCCCGCGGCTGGGGGAGAGCAGCCGGGTGAGGCTGTTCAGCAGTGTGGACTTCCCGCACGCGTTCGGGCCCACGATAACGGTGAAGCGCTGGTCGGGGATTGCGACGGACACGTTCGGGCAGACGAGGTGGTCGGCGTAGCCGAGCGCCGTGTCGTCGACGAGGAGGCGGGTCATCGCGTCCTCCCTTCCCTGATGAGGAGCCACAGGAAATAGATCCCGCCGATGGACACGGTGACGATGCCGACGGGCAGGGGGGAGTCGCGGTCGATCAGCTGGGCGATCACGTCGGCCAGCAGCAGCAGGAGCGCGCCGAGCGCGGACGTCGGGGCGAGCGCGAGCCCGTCGGCCCGCACCAGGCGCCGGGCGATCTGCGGGGCGGCGAGCGCGATGAAGGACACCGGCCCGACCGTCGCGGTGGACAGGGCGATCAGGCCGATACCGATGACGATCGCGGCGATCTGCACCGTACGGACGTCCCGCTACGTGCTACAACTTTCGCGATTGGCTGTCGGTGGGCCTGAGTGGAATGTCCGCGAGGTGGGATGTACTGGCGCTGGGTAGAACTACTGGAAATCCTGTTAAGGAGCCCCCCGATGCTGGCGTTTACTATTGTCTCCGCGTGAGCGCATTGGGCATTGAGGTCGGATGCATGTGCTATCGAAAGCCCGATGTGTTCGCGAGCTATTTAAGTGAAAGTCTCAGTGGGTCGTGTTATGTCCGAGAGCAAGGATTGGCCGACGGAATTATTGGCGATGCTACTTTCTTGCGTGCGCCCTGCAAACGTTTTCCAGATGTGGATTGCGTGCAGACGCTCCCGGTGACGGGGTACAGTTTGCCTATGAAGTTGATTACCGGCGCAGTGGGAGCTGTGGGTCTGCTGGTGTGCGGCGGGGTCGTTGTCCTGCTTGCTGTGACACCGCTCGAACGGTGGGGACTCCTGCCTGTAACGGCAGCGGGTGCGGTAGTGGCCGCCTGCGTTGCAGGCGTCGCAGCCCTGGCTGCCACGGAAAGTGTGAGCTCCCGCCGTAGGCACGAGGCAGATCAGGCCATTAATGAGCGCAGGAAAGCAGTTTATGACCAAGTAATTGCCCAAATGGTAAGCGCGTTCACTGGGCGTTCTGGATCGCGAGATGAAGCCGCAGTGAGGGCGTCGCTTAGTTTGTGGGCGAGTGCCGACGTTGTCGTTGAGTATCGACGGTTCACTGAAATTATAAACGAAATTGACCTCCTGAATCCAGAGCGTGCGGGATCGACTGTCAAGACTATCCCTGCTGAGTTGCAACCCAAGATTCAGCTGCAGGTCGGAGTTGTGGCTGCCGCGATGAGGGCGGACGTGATGTGGAGGGAGGGGAGGAGTTCCAAGGCTTCATCAGAGCAGATCGCCGAGATGATTTTTAATGACTACAGCTCGGATTCGAGCAAGTAGCGACTTTGGAGTGCCGTTCGTCGGACGATGTACTGCTGAGAAGCGCACTCGTCGGGACTTCGTTGCGCTTTGCGCTGGTTGCGGATGTGTCTGGCCGACGAAATGGTGCCTGCCTTGAAATTCCTAAAGGCGCCCCTGCTGCTCTATTTCTCCCCAATGTGCGGACCTGCGTATATTCCATGCGCGCACTTCGGGTGGATGGCACCTATATAGCCGTCGAGCGGCGGAACGGTTGATGGGGAGCGGTGCCGTGATTGTAGTTCGTATTTCGTCAGGCTTTGTGGGTCTGTGCTATGTACGGCCAGAGTCTATACATCTGCTGTGTAGCATTCCTTAATCGAGTAGTCATAGTTATGGGGCTGACTGACCACGACGCATGGGGTGTGGAGTTAAGATACGGGTTAGGACTTAATCAATGGAGTGCGTCCCGCAGGGGGTAGTCTGACTCCTAGTGGTGGCATCGGCAATTCCGGACTCGTTGGTTCTCGGTGCTCGCGAGGTACTTGTGTGGCGGGGTCGTAGAGGTGACTTCAAGTTCCTGACTGGGGAATTACTATTGCCGAGTTCGGAATTGTCTAACTCTGATGTCACGGCGGCGGCATTGACTAGTTGAGCGCCCCCAGCAGGACTCGAACCTGCAACCTACGGATTAGAAGGCCGTTGCTCTATCCATTGAGCTATGGAGGCTGACGGCGCACGAGTCTACCGAGGTCGCGGCGCCGCCACGGCCAGGAGCGCGGTCCGTCTCAGCGACGTCGGCCACGCCGCTGGGCCGCCGACGGGGCCGGCGCGCCGGGCCCGGCCTGGCAGCGGGGGCAGAACCACAGCACCCGCGCCTCGGTGCCCTCGAGCCGCGGTTCGGCGAGCTCGTCGCGCTGGATGCGGGTGCGGCAGCGGCGGCACTGCTTCCCTCCGCGGCCGTAGACCCACAGGTCCCCGTCCCGGCCGAGCATCCCGCCGGTGGTCACGCGCACCTCACGGTCCCGGTTCAGCACGAGCAGGCGATGCGCGAGGTCGACGAGCGCGCCCGGGTCCTGCTCCGCGGAGACGGGAGCGGCGGGGTGGAGCCGGCGCAGGAAGCACAGCTCGCTGCGGTAGATGTTCCCGATCCCAGCCAGGACGTGCTGGTCGAGGATCGCCAGGCCGATCGGCCGCTCCGGCTCGGCGGCGAGGTTCGCGAGCGCCCTGGCGCGCAGGGCGGGGTCCTCGTCCCAGGCGGGATCGAGCAGGTCCGGGCCGAGGCTCCCGAGCAGCTGCTCCTCGTCGGCCGTGCGCAGCAGCTTCACCTGCTTCACGTCGTAGGCGATCGCCCGCACCTCACGCCCGTCCCCGTGTCGGCCCTCGAGCACGATCCGGATCGTGTCGCGGGTGCGCGGCCCGGCGCTGGTGTCGCTGGAGCGCAGCGCCTTCCCCTCCACGTTCCAGATCCCGTCCATCATCAGGTGGCTGTGCAGCGTCATCGGCGCAGTCCCGGACTCGGGCGGGAGGAGCCGGATCAGCAGGTGCTTGCCGCGCGGGCGCACCTCGTGGACTCTCCATCCGGTGAAATCTGCGGTCGCCGCGCGCGGGACCCGGAGGTCGCAGACGGTGAGCACGGCGCCGGCGAGCGCGTCGTGGAGGATCCGGCACTGGCGCGCGACGGTGTCACCCTCGGGCATCAGCGATCACCCGCCCGCAGTCGCAGCGAGCGCGGTGAGCGGTAGCAGCCGGCCTCCGCGAGCGCGGCCGTGATCGCCGCGACCGGCTCGGTGTCGATCCCGTGCCCGTCGATCCGCTCGATCCGCAGCTGCGGCAGACGGGAGTCCTCGGCGATCGCGCGGACGAGCTGGGCGGCGGCCTCGGGCGTCGCCTCCTCGTCCGCCCACCACAGCAGGTGCTTCCCGCCCTTGTCGACATAGGCCTGGACATGTCCGTCCCGCAGCAGCACGAGCGCACCGGCGCGGCGGGCGGGCCGCGCGGTGACCCCCTCGGGCGGCGTGATCGACAGGGCCGGCCAGGGGAGCGCCGCGCCGTAGGGGTTCGCCGGATCGGTCGCGGCGAGCGCAACGGCGACCGCCTCGGCCGATGGGCCGGCCCCGCCGCCGTCGGACCCCTCGGCGTCGCGTCCGGCCTCGGCCTCCCGGTCCCGGTCGCGAAGCAGGTCCACCGCCTCGGCGGGCGCGAACTGGGAGGCGCCGAGCCCGTCGACGAAGTAGCCGCGGCGGCAGCTGCCGTTCTCCTCGAGTGCGGCCAGCACCCGGTACACCGCGGCGAACCCGCCGGGGACGTCCTCGACATCCATCGCCCCGCGCGTGACCACGCCGTGGCGGTCCAGCAGCAGCGTCGCGAGCGCCGCGGCACGGGCGGCAGGTTCTACCGGTTCGACCCGCACCGCGGACCAGCGCCCGGCACCGACGGGACCGGTCACGAGCTCAGAGGGGCTGGACGCGCCCTGGCGCATCATCGCCGCGGAGAGCCGCGCCGCGCCCCGACGTCCCAGGCTGCGCGAGCGTGTCGGGGTGCGGGCCGACGGCGCCTTGGCCGGCCCGCGGCCGTAGGAGCGCAGCGCCTCGAAGGAGTCGTTGGTGACCAGGCCCGTGAAGGCGAGGTCCCACAGCGCCTCGTGCAGGTCCTGCGGCCGCGCCGCCTCCCCGTCGTCGGCCAGCGCGGTGAGGATCTCACCGTGCCGCAGCGCGCCCGGGGTGGTGCGCAGCAGGGCGAGGATCCGGCTGGCGAGGGCACCGTCCGGGAGAGCGTCGGCGGCCTCCTCGAGCGCGTCGGCGTCGAGCCCCAGGGGGAGGGCGTCGGCGAGGTGGAGACGGATCCAGCCGTCGTCGGCGCCGAGGCGGCCGTGCCCCGTCCACACCAGCTCCCCGCTCGCGAAGGCGGCGTCCAGCAGGGCGGGCGTCACCCCCGGCAGCCTCGCCGGCAGCACCTGGGACTCCCAGGCCGACAGCGGCAGCGAGACCCCGGCGAGCTGGTCCACGACCGAGAGCAGCCCGTCCTGCCCGGTCCAGGTGCCGCGCTCCTGTCGGCCGCCGGCGCGGCGCCCCACCAGGTGCTGCCACTGGCCGAGGAAGCGCGCATAGACGGGCCCCGCGACGGGCGCGATCTCGCGCCGGGAAGCGGCGAGGCTCGCGCGGCGGATGCGGCGCAGCACCTCGACCTCGACCCATTCCTCGCCCTCGCGGCCGGGAGTGAACTCGCCCTGGGACAGGACCCGCTCGGCGGTGAGCTGCTCGAGCGCGGCGCGCGCCACGCCCGGGGCGAGACCGAAGGCCTGCACCGGTGCGTCGGCGAGGAAGGGGCCGCGGCCGCGCGCCCAGCGGGAGAGCAGCTGGGGGACCGCCCGGTCCACCGCGGCCAGGTGCACCTCGGGGATCCCCGGCGGCAGCGCCGTGCCGAGCGCATCGCGCAGCAGACCGGCGTCCTCGATCGCCGCGAGATGCTCCGCCCCGGCGATCCGCACCGTGAGCACGCGGCGGGATTGCTCGAGCTCGGCGCGGGCGGCGTCGAGATCGAGGCCGTCCACGGCACGCTCGGCGAGCTGGGCGGGGGTGAGCGGGCCCAGGCGGCGCAGTGCGTCCGCGATCTGCTCGGGCCCGCGCAGCGCCCGCTCCTCGGTCAGTCCCTGCAGGCGCTGCTCGACCCCGGCGATCACCTCTGCATCCAGCAGCTCGCGCAGGCTCACCGTGCCCAGCAGCTCGGCCAGCAGCGACTGGTCCAGCGCGAGGGCGGCGGTGCGGCGTTCGGCCAGCGGCGCATCGGTGTCGTACAGGAACTGCGCCATGTAGCCGAACAGCAGCGAGCGCGCGAAGGGGGAGGGGGAGGGGGTCTCGATCTCGCGCACCTGCAGGCGACGCCGCCTGACCTGCCCCATCAGCTCGACCAGGGCCGGCAGGTCGTAGACGTCCTGGAGGCACTCCCGCGCCGCCTCGAGCATGATCGGGAAGTCCGGATGCGGCCTGGCCACCTCGAGCAGGTGCGCGGCGCGCTGGCGCTGCTGCCACAGCGGCGCCCGCTGGTTCGGGTCGCGCCGCGGCAGCAGCAGGGCCCGGGCCGCGCACTCGCGGAACCTCGCGGCGAACAGGGCGGAGGAGCCGACGAGACGGCGCACCTCCTCCTCGATCTCCTCGGGCGTGAACTGGAACAGGTCCGCGCCGGGCGGCTGCTCGCCGTGCGGGATGCGCAGCACGATCCCGTCGTCCCCGGCCATCACCTGGCCGTCCAGGCCGTAGCGCTCCTCGACCCGGGCGCCGACGGCGAGGGCCCACGGTCCCGTGATCCGCTGCCCGGCCGCGCAGTGCAGCACCACCCGCCAGTCCCCGAGCTCGTCGAGGAAGCGCTCGACGACGAGCTGGTCCGGTCCCGGCACGGCGCCGGTTGTCTGCTGCTGCTCGTCGAGCAGGTCGAGCAGTACGGTGCGCGCGTTGTCATCGAGGCCGAGGTCCGTGAGGCGTTCGTCGGCCTCGGGGCGGGGGAGGGCGGCGAGCTCGGACTGCGCGGCGGAGATCGCCCGGCCGAGGCTCGCGGGACGCCCGTCCCCGTCGCCGTGCCAGAAGGGGATCCGCCCGGTGAGACCGAAGGCGGGGGAGACCGTGACGCGGGAGGCGGTGATCTCTTCGATCCGCCAGCTGCTGGTCCCCAGCGTGATCACGTCCCCGCGGCGGGACTCGTAGACCATCTCCTCGTCGAGCTCGCCCACGCGCCGCGGCTGGGAGTCGCCCTCGGCGGCGACCAGGTGCACCGGGTACAGGCCCCGGTCGGGGATGGTGCCGCCGCTGGTGACGGCGAGACGCTGCGCGCCGGGCCGGGCGGTGAGCGTGCCGGTCTCGCGATCGTGGACGAGTCTCGGCCGCAGCTCGGAGAAGTCGGTGGAGGGGTAGCGCCCGGCGAGCAGGTCGATGGTCTGGTCGAAGGCGGAGCGGGGCAGCGCCCGATAGGGGTGCGCCGAGCGGACCAGGTCGTACCAGGCGTCGACCTGCAGGTCCTCCATTGCGGCGGCGGAGACGGTGTGCTGGGCGAGGACGTCCAGGGCGTTGCGCGGCACGGTCAGCGGCTCGATTCGCCCGGCGACCGCCTCCTGCACCGCGACCGCGGAGCGCAGCACGTCCACCGCATGCAACGGGTGCAGTGACCCCTCGGAGACCGCGCCGACATCGTGCCCGGCCCGTCCCACCCGCTGCAGCAGGCTCGAGACCGACATCGGCGCCGCGACCTGCAGCACCAGGTCCACCGCGCCCATGTCGATGCCGAGCTCGAGGGAGCTGGTCGCCACCACGCAGCGCAGCGTCCCCGACTTCAGCTGGTCCTCGATCCCTGCCCGGACCTCCTTGGACATCGAGCCGTGGTGGGCGCGAGCGATGTCCTCGACCTCGACGAGCTCCTCCGCCTCCGCGCCCGGACCGTCGGCCGCCGCCGTCGTGACCCGTCTCGCGTGGAGGCGGTTCAGCTTCCCGGTGAGGCGCTCGGCCTGGCTGCGGGAGTTCGTGAACACGATCGTGGAGCGGTGGGCGAGGACCTCCTCGAGCACCGCCCGCTCGACGTGCGGCCAGATCGTCCCCGAGACGTCCTCGTCGTCGACCGCATCGGCGGGCGGCTCGATCGCCTGCAGGTCCGGGACCGGCAGCGTGATCCGCATGTCCCAGCGCTTGGTCGACGGCGGCCGCACCACCACCGCGTCCCGGCCCCGCGCAGAGCCGGTGAGGAAGGCGGCGACCTCCTCGACCGGCTCCACCGTCGCCGACAGTCCGATCCGCTGCGCCGGGGCGGGGAGCATCGCGTCGAGCCGCGCCAGGGACAGCGCCAGGTGCACGCCCCGCTTCGTGCCGGCCACGGCATGGACCTCGTCGAGGATCACTGTGTCCACGCCGCGCAGCGTCTCCCGCGCCTGCGAGGTGAGCATCAGGAACAGCGACTCCGGGGTGGTGATGAGGATGTCCGGCGGATGGGTCGCGAGCCGGCGGCGCTCCGCCGGCGGGGTGTCCCCCGTGCGCACGCCCACGCTCAGCCGGCGCCGAGGCAGGCCGAGTCGCTCCGCCGTGCGCGCGGTGCCCACGAGCGGCGAGGTCAGGTTCCGCTCGACGTCGACGCCGAGCGCCTTCAGCGGCGAGATGTACAGAACGCTCGTCGCGGCAGAGGACGGCGTTGGAGAACCGGCCAATCGGTCGATCGCGCTGAGGAACGCGGCGAGGGTCTTGCCCGAGCCCGTCGGCGCGACCACGAGGGTGTCCTGCCCCTGGGCGATCGCCTCCCACGCCGCGGCCTGCGCCGGGGTGGGCGCCTCGAAGGATTCCTCGAACCACGCCGTCGTGGCAGGGGAGAAGGAGGAGGGCAGGCGCGGACGGGGCGTGGCCATCCCACCATTGTGGACCGCCGCCCCGACACTCGGGCCCACCGGCCGGCAACGGGACCGTTTCCCGGCCGCCCCCTGCCCCTGCCCAGCGCCTCGTGGCAGGATGGATCACACGGCGGGGCCCGCACCGGCTGGTCCCGCGCAGAACTGACGAAGGGATGATCCATATGGCTGAGTACACGCTTCCCGATCTCGATTACGACTACGGCGCGCTGGATCCCTCGATCTCGGGGAAGATCATGGAGCTGCACCACTCCAAGCACCACGCGACCTATGTCAAGGGCGCGAACACGGCGCTGGAGAAGCTCGCCGCGGCGCGTGAGGCCGGGGACTTCGGGTCGGTCAACCAGTTCTCGAAGGACCTCGCCTTCAACCTCGGTGGTCACACGAACCACTCGATCTTCTGGAAGAACCTCTCGCCGGAGGGCGGCGACAAGCCGACCGGTGAGCTCGCGCAGGCGATCGATGAGTACTTCGGCTCGTTCGACTCCTTCCGTGCGCACTTCACGGCGGCGGCGCTGGGCATCCAGGGCTCGGGCTGGGCGGTGCTGGCCTACGAGCCGATCGGCGGGAACCTGGTGATCGAGCAGTTCTACGATCAGCAGAACGGTGTGCCGGTGGCGACGATCCCGCTGTTCCAGCTGGACATGTGGGAGCACGCCTTCTACCTGGACTACCAGAACGTGAAGGCGGACTACGTCAAGGCGATCTGGAACATCGTGAACTGGGCCGACGTGCAGGCCCGCTTCGAGGCCGCGCGCTCCTCGGCGTCCGGTCTCGTCGTGCCGCAGGCCTGAGCCTCACACACCTGACGCCGACGAGCGGGCCGGACGGCCCGCGCCCCGGCGACACGAGCGGCCGGTCCCTCCTCGGAGGGGCCGGCCGCTTCGCGTTCTGACGCCGCGGTGCTCCGTGTCCGTGCAGCGGTCGCCCCACGTCCTGGCGGCCTGCCGTTCCGCGTGCCGTCCCCGCCCGCGACCGTTCCTCCCCAGCCCCCTGTCGTCCACAGGATCAGCCCCACGCTGGAACGGGCGGCACCGCCCGGGGACGCTGAGGTCACTCGGCAGGGTGCCGAGGCCGGGGAGCTCCCCGGCAGCCAGGAAGGACAGCGCCATGCGCGACATCCAGACCACGCTGATGGGGAACGTCACCGCCGATCCCACCGAGCACCGGCAGGAGGACGGATCCACCAGCGTCAAGCTGCGGATCGCCCTCACCGGTCGCTACTACAACACCGCCACGCAGGACTTCGCCGACCGCAGGACCGAGTTCGTCACCGTCTTCGCACGCCGCGGGCTGGGACAGAATGTGATGCGCTCGATCCACAAGGGCCAGCCGCTGCTGGTCACGGGCCGTCTGAACACCTCGGAGTGGCAGGGCGCCGACGGCGTCACCCGCTACTCGCTGAACCTCCAGGCCGAGTCCATCGGTCACGACCTCACCTACGGCTCCTCGCGGTTCACCAAGCCGCTGCGCGCGCAGGACGTCCCGAACGTCGACCCGAACTCGGGGGAGATCCTCACCGAGGCGAGCTCGGCGAACCCCGAGGACGCGGACGAGACGGAGGGCGAGGACTCGCTCGCGCCGGCCTTCTGAGACCGACAGGGAGGGACCCTCAGCTCCCGGACTGCAGGGTCTGCACCAGCGCCTCGGAGATCTCCGGCAGCAGCGCGGCGCCGAGGACGTAGCCGTCCTCGCCGCCGCGGTGCACCGCCGACCAGGTGGTGCCGTCGCCCAGTGCCGCGACCACCACGCGCAGCACACGCCCCGACGGCAGCGCGGCGCCGCCGGCGCCCTGCTCCCCGTCGCGGACCGACCAGGCCGCGGGCGCGAGATCGCAGGCGATCGCGCCGCCGGCGGCCATGTCCGGCCACTGCACCTTCTCGAGCGCCGCGAACGGATCCTCCTGCCCGCCGGACGGACCGGAGGGCGCGGCGCCCGCGTCGAGGTCGATCGGTGTGAGGTGCAGGTCGTCGGGGGCGTTCGCGCCCTCGCCCTCGGCGCCCAGCAGCGCGGCGAGGGCTGGGGAGGCGGCGATCAGCTCGGCGCTGCGGGCGAGCGCGAACAGGCGCGGTGCGGGCAGCGGGCCGTCCTCGACATGGCGGGCGACCTCGAGCACGGCGGCGGCGAGCGCGGCCGTGGGCGCGTCCAGCGGGTCCTGGGCAGGAGTCGTCATCGGATCGAGAGGTCCCTTACAGGTTCGGCCTGACAGAATGGGGTGACCGCCGTGCAGCACGGCGGCATCACACTGTACCCGGGCCGCGTTCTGGGACCCCACGACGTCGGGGGCCCCGTGTGCGCTCCGACTTCGAGGCACCAGAGGTTATCTGTGAGTTTCTCCGCCCAGTTCGGCGACATGCCGCGGCCGCGCCCACGACCGGCCCCCGATGGAGCCTCCGGTGAGCCCCGGAGGATCTCCCCTCTGATGATCACGGTGATCGCGCTCGGCGTGCTCATCGCGCTCCTCGTCCTCGCCTCGGAGGTGTGGACGAAGTACCTGTGGATGGACCAGCTCCAGTTCACCGACGTGCTCGTCACGCGGTGGGTCACCCAGGCGCTGCTGTTCGTCGCCGGCTTCATCGTGTTCGCCGTGCCGCTGTTCCTCAGCCTCCGCATCGCGTACACCAAGCGCCCCGTCTACCCGCCGATCACACGGGAGCAGGAAGCGCTGGAGCAGTTCCGCGCCGCGGTGGACCCGCTGCGCCGCGGCCTGACCTACGGCGCACCGATCGTGATCGGCGCCTTCGGCGGGCTCGCGCTGTCCCGCCGCTGGCAGGACGTGCAGCTGTTCCTGCACCCGCAGGACTTCGGGCAGACCGACCCGGTCTTCGACAACGACATCTCCTTCTACGTCTTCACCCTGCCGGTGATCGACGTGCTGGTCTCCTTCGGGCAGTTCGTGCTGCTCGTCTCGATCGTCGGCGCCCTGATCGGACACTTCGTCTACGGCGGCGTGAGCTGGGGTCAGGAGAGCGGGCTCGAGGTCACGCGCACCGCGCGCCGCCACCTCGGCGTGCTCGCCGCGATCTACGTGCTCTTCCTCGGGGCGGGGCACTGGTTCCAGCGCTACGACCTGCTCACCGCCTCCCACACCCGCTTCGAGGGCGCCTCCTACGCGGACGTCCACGCGATCCTGCCCGCGCAGACGATCCTCGCGATCGCCGCGGTGGTGGTCGCGGCGCTGTTCGTGGTGTGGATCTTCCGCTCGGACTGGCGGATCCCCGCGATCGGCGCCGGGCTGATGATCCTGTCCACCCTCGCCGTGGGCAATCTCTACCCCTGGGCCATCCAGCAGTTCCAGGTCCAGCCCAACGAGCGCGCGCTCGAGCAGCCCTACATCCAGAACAACATCGACGCGACCCGCACCGCATTCAACCTCGACGACGTCACCGAGGTGCCCTACACGGCCAGCACGGACGCGACCTCGGGTGCCCTGCGCGAGGACGCCTCGACCACGGCGCAGATCCGTCTGATGGACCCCAACGTCATCTCGCCCACCTTCGAGCAGCGCGAGGCCAACCGTCGCTACTGGGGCTTCGACGACGTCCTCAGCGTGGATCGTTACCAGATCGACGGCCAGCTGCAGGACACCGTGATCGGCGTGCGCGAGCTGCGGCCGGACAAGTTCGGCCTCGCGGACCGCTCCTGGGTGGACCAGCACATCACCTACACGCACGGCTACGGCGCCGCCGCCGCGCACGGCAACCGTCGCAACAGCGACGGCGAGCCGAGCTTCCTGCAGTCGGGCGTGCCCGGCGAGGGCGCGTTCGGCGAGTACGAGGAGCGGGTCTACTTCGGCCGCCACTCCCCGGACTACTCGATCGTCGGAGCGCCCGAGGGGGCCGACCCGCAGGAGTTCGACTACCAGCAGGGCAGCACGGACGACGAGCAGGGCGGCGAGCAGGTCTACAACACCTTCCAGGGCGACGGCGGGCCCGCCGTGGGCAGCTTCTTCAACCAGCTGCTGTACGCGATCAAGTTCCGCGACCCGAACATCGTGATCTCGAACTACCTCAACGAGGAGTCGCAGATCCTCTACGACCGCGACCCGCAGCAGCGTGTCCGCGAGGTCGCGCCGTTCCTGTCGCTGGACTCGCAGATGTACCCCGCCGTCGTGGACGACCAGATGGTGTGGGTGGTCGACGGATACACCACCACGACCGAGTACCCCTACGCGCAGTCGGTCGACCTCGAGCAGACGGTGAACGACTCCCAGACCGATCCGAACGCCTCGGCGAGCAACCGCGAGCGCTCGGCGAACTACATGCGCAACTCCGTGAAGGCGACCGTGAACGCGTTCGACGGCTCGGTGACGCTGTACACCTGGGACACCGAGGACCCGATCCTGAAGTCCTGGGCCGAGGTGTTCCCGGACGCCCTCCAGCCCGCCTCGGAGATCAGCGGCGAGCTGATGTCGCATCTGCGCTACCCGGCGGACTACTTCAAGGCGCAGCGCCAGATCCTCTCCACGTACCACGTCACCGACGCGGACGACTTCTTCACCCAGCAGGACTTCTGGCAGGTGCCGCCGGACCCGACGGTCCCGGCGCCCACCAACCCCGACGGCAGCGCTGGTGAGCAGGCCCCGCAGCCCCCGATGTACCTCACCATGCAGATGCCGGACGAGGAGCAGCCCCGCTTCACGCTCTCCTCGAGCTTCATCCCCTCCGAAGGGCAGAACGTGCTCACCGGCTTCCTCGCGGTCGACTCGGAGACCGGCAGCACCGAAGGCAACCCGGCGGACAGCTACGGCGACATGACGCTGCTGCGGCTGCCGACCTCCAACCCGGTCAACGGTCCCGGACAGGTCCAGGCGACCTTCAACGCCGAGCCGAACGTGTCCCAGGCGCTGAACCTGCTGCAGCAGGGCGCCTCCGAGGTCATCAACGGCAACCTGCTCACCCTGCCCGTCGGCGGTGGCCTGCTCTACGTGCAGCCCGTCTATCTGCAGTCCTCGCAGACCGGCGGCGGCACCCAGTACCCGCTGCTGCAGATGGTGCTGGTCTCCTTCGGCGACCGGATCGGCTTCGCGCCGACGCTGGACGAGGCGCTCGACCTGGTCTTCGGCGGCGACTCGGGCGCCTCCGCCGGCGATGCGGAGGTCACCGACTCCGATGCCCCGAGCGGCACGGCCGACGCCGAGACCGGCGAGGGCACCGTCGAGGAGGGGGACGGGGAGGCCCCCGCTGAGGGCGAGGAGCCGCCCGCCGAGGGCGAGCAGCAGGCCCCCGCGGCCGACGGCACCCCCCAGCAGCGCCTCCACCAGGCGCTGACCGACATGGACACCGCGGTCGCCGACTCCGAGAAGGCGATGGCCGAGGGGGACTGGGCCGCGTACGGCGACGCGCAGGACCGCCTGGCCGATGCGCTGAACCGGGCTGTCCAGGCCAACCAGGAGCTCGGCGGGTCCGGCACGCCGGCGGCTTCCGACGGCGGCGGGGAGGGCTGACCCTTCTACCACCGCCGGGAGCATCCCGGCTCCGAGGACGCCCGTCGCGGCGCCGGCTGTGGCCGGTGCGCGGCGGGCGTCCTCGTCGTCGGAGGGGTGCGGAGCTGCGCAGCGGAGGCCGCGGACGTAGTGCGCGAGGCGGGCGGCGAGACTTGCAGCAGGGCCTTCCAGGTACGCGAGCGCAGGTGAACTGCCCGTGAACGTGGCATGGCCCACGTCGGAGGGCTTTCGGCTGGACTCGGGGGACGGGTCGTCCTAGAGTTACTGATGTCGCCGCGGGGTGGAGCAGTTCGGTAGCTCGCCGGGCTCATAACCCGGAGGTCGTAGGTTCAAATCCTGCCCCCGCTACGAAGTGAAGGCCCTCGATCAGCAGAAATGCGGATCGGGGGCCTTCGTGTTCTGCTGTATTCAGCGCCGGGGGCTCGTCAGCGATCCTGTCGGTGCCGCCGAGCACCTCGACCTCGGCCGAAGCTGCCTCCACCAGGCAGGCCTGGACGGGACCCAGGACGACGCTTCCCCGCTCACCGGCGAGAAGAACCTCCCCGCCAGCGCCGGCATCCTGCCCAGCACCTCCTAGGGGCTGAACGGCCCACCGCCGATGATCACGAGCCCTCCTCGGTGTACTTCCGCTGGCGCTCCCTCTGCCCATGGGTGAGCGTCTTGAGGTCGGTGCGCTGGTCAAAGCTCGAGCCGAGCGCGCCGGCCACGACGCCCATGGCGGCGCTGAGCCACGCGATGTCGAGGTAACGGGTGAAGACGGGAGGCTGCCCGGTCACGTCCTCCATGTACTCGGGAGCGATGACGATCAGGCCACCGGCGAGGATGAGCAGGACCAGCGCCACGTAGAGCACGAAGACGCACAGCACCAGAGTGACCACCGTGGAGAGGTTGTAGAACAGGACCACCCGTGCGAGATTCTCCCGCTCCGGCGAGTCCCAGAGCCCGTTGCTGGCGATAAGCCATGCCGTCATCGCCGCGATCGCGAGGAGCCCGACGCCGATGAGCCGCGGCGTCGACAGGTAGGTGGACATGACCCAGATCGAGTTGTAGAAGATGCCGAATGCGCCGGTGGCCGCTGCCGCTGCGAGGGCGCTCGAGAGGCGTGGCGCCGTCTTCACGGGCTCGTTGCCGGCGACCATCCCGAGGACGGTGCGGAGACCGCCGGTGAACCGGCGTGCCCGGAGCGTCGAATGGTCGTTGCCGTCCGGGCTCTGGGCCCAGCGGAGCCAGGACCGGTCGAACATCGAGGGGTCCCGGGGCTCGCTGGTCGGCTTCAGCCGCACGGTGCACGCCATCAGAGTGTCGAGGATGCGGCGGCGGCTGAAGAACGCTCCGAGCGTGGGGCACGAGACGACGGCGATCTTCTCGTCGGGGAAGATCTCTGCGATCAAGGGATGGCCATCCTCCAGTCGCGGGATCTCGGTGAGCAGCAGCACCGCCTCCGGTGATCCGTATTCGCGTGCCAGCTCGACGGCGTCGGAGAGATCGAGGGAGTTGTCGGGCCGCAGACGGAGCATCGCGGTCTGGACGTTGAGAGTGATCGGAGGGCTGAACGCCTCGTCGAGCAGCTCCTGCAGGTCATCCTGGATCGATCGCGCTCGGGCCGTGGGCAGGCCCGGGTCGGCCACCAGCAGCACGTTCACCCCGGACGTCGGGCTGTCGCCCATATGATCTCCTTCCATGGCCACGGATCCTTGCAGGCTACGTCACAGCCGGAGGGTGCGCCGAGTCGTCGACCGGCCGGTGGGGCCGGCCTGACCGGGACACGCTCCGCGCGCTGCTCGCGGGGATCGAGGGTGGCATCGGGTCTGCCGTCCCCACGGCGCGACCGCGGACCGGGCAGTGTGCACGGCGTCGGTGGCGAGAGCGATTCCTGGCACTGCATGTCGTGTAGGGGTATGCCCTCGTCGACCTCGATCACCGCGGAGCCCATCATCAGGAGCGGACGGCCCGCCCCGTCACCGCAACGGTGCGGTGACGTCGACGGACAGGAACCCGCGCCGGAACGAGCGCGCATCGAGCACGAGAAGCTCCGCCGGCCGCACCGGGTTCCGCAGATGCAGATGTCCGCTCGTCGCGTCGGCGCCCACGACGGCGAAGACATGGTTCGGCGGCAGGAGACCGGCCGCCGACGGCACCCGCGGGCTCAGCGGATGCGTGGAGGCGCAGAGCGCGCGCCCCTCGGCCAGCCAGGCGAGGACCTGCCCCGCATCGGGCAGGCGCAGGTTCGTGCGCACCCGCTCACCCAGCAGCAGCGCGAAGCCGTAGCGGGCCATGCCCCGCTGCAGGAAGGCGTAGTCCCCGGCGATGTGACCGGCGATCGCCTTCTCGAGCACGCCCACCCAACCGGGGTTCGCGCCGTCCCGCCTGCCGTACTGGAACACTCCGCGCGCATCGACGGGGAAGCGACGGTCCACCCGCAGCGGCTCCTCCAGGCCCGGGAGGCGGACGGTCACGATCCCGTCCGTCTCCTCGCCGATCAGTGCCCGCAGCCGCTCCGGCGCGGTCTCGTGGAGGGCGAGCATCGGCGCCATCAGCCAGCAGTCGCCGAGGCGTCCCTGCCGAGGGCGCAGCAGCACCGGAGGGGCGAGCGGTCCGCGGTCCAGGGCGAGCGCTGTGGCGTGCGGGCCGGGGGAGAGCTGCAGGACGCCGTCTGCGCCGGAGATCGCGTGGGCCGCCCCGCCGGTGTCGCCGCCCGGAATGCCTGGCCCAGCGAGGTTCCGGGCTCGCTCGTCGGGCCCGTGACGCGCTGCGCGCGCCCGCCCCTCCAGGGCGAGCGCGCGCAGGGTGCGGCGCCAGGTGCGCACGCGCGGGCGGGGAGTGCTCACGAAATCCTCCGCCCATCGGTCATCGAGGGCTCAGTGCGCCTCGGCCGGGACGATCTTCTGCCCGGTGCGCTCCATGACCTCGGCGAACCAGGGCTGGGAGATGTCGAATGCCTTGTGGCCGGCGACGCGGTCGAACTCGACCGCGCGCAGCACGTCGCCGCGCTCCTCGTCGTGGCCGACCAGGCCCGAGCCGCCCTCGAGGGCGACCTGCACGGCGTAGTCCGTCATCGACTTGATCAGGCGGATGTCCTCGGGGTTCGCCTTCGCGGAGCGGGAGAAGTAGCCCGACTTCTGGACCATGACCTTCTCCGCACCGAGCTTCTCGGCGAACTGCCCCGCGAACCACTGGCCGGGGTTGATCGTGTCGATCTTGACGTGGCCGAAGGGGTCCTTCTCCGGCTCCTCGCCGCGCGCCTGCATCTCGGCGACGATCTCGGGGATGCCCGCACCCTCGGAGAGGAAGATGTTCACGCAGCCGGTCTCGTCCATGACCTTGCGCAGGCGGTCGGCCTCGGCCTCGATGTCGAGCTTGAGCTCGGGCAGGAACACGGCGTGCACGTCCCAGCGGTCGGCGGAGTGGCCGATGCCGGGCAGCCACTCCTGCTGGGAGTGCCACTGCTGGTAGTACTCCGCCGCCTGCGCGGTGAGATATCCGCAGGCGCGGCCCATGATCTCGTGGACGATCAGCATCCTCGGGTTCGAGCCGTGCTCGGCGATGATGTTCTGCGCGAAGATGCTGGTCTGCTCCGCGGCGGACTTCGCGCCGAGCGACTGGCGGATCGGGACGATGTCGTTGTCGATGGTCTTCGGGAGACCGACGACCTGCATCTCGTGGCCGTGCTCGTGCAGGTAGGCGGCGAGGTCCGCGGCGGTGGTGTTGGTGTCGTCGCCGCCGATGGTGTGCAGCACGTCCACACCGTCGTCCTTGAGCTTGTTCGCGGCGACCTCGAGGGCGTTCTCGCCCTCCTGGATCAGGCCGCGCTTGACGAGGTCCTTCGTGTTGGTGAGCTTCACGCGGGAGTTGCCGATGGGGGAGCCGCCGTAGTTGTGGAGGATGCCCGCCTTCGCGCGCACCTCGTCGTCGACCACGATCTTCTCGCCGGAGAGAAGGCCCCAGTAGCCGTGCTTGTAGGCGATGATCTCCACGTCCGGCACCAGCTCGGTATAGCGCTCGATCAGTCCGCCGACGGCGGAGGAGAGGCACGGGGCGTAGCCCCCGGCGGTGAGCAGTGCGACGCGCTTGACGGTCATAGGGCGGAACCTCCGAGAGTACGGGAACGGGCGCACGGGAGGACAGGGTCGATCCCGCGACGCTGGGTCCCGCCATCGTACCGAGCGCCGGGTCCGGATGACGCCGCGCGGGTCCCGGTGGACAGCGGAGCGCCGGGCGGCGGGACGGGGATCAGCGCTCCCGGGGCGCGAGCGCCTCGAGGACCTCCTCGTGCAGCAGCGAGTTCGTCGCCACCGCGCTGCCGCCGAACGGCCCGGGCTCGCCGTCCAGGGAGGTGAAGCGGCCGCCGGCCTCGGTGACGATCGGGACCAGCGCGGCCATGTCGTGCAGCTTCAGCTCGGGCTCGCAGGCGACGTCGACGGCGCCCTCGGCCACGAGCATGTAGGACCAGAAGTCGCCGTAGGCGCGGGTGCGCCAGAAGCGCTGCATGAGGTTCAGCATCTCAGGCAGCAGCTCGTGGTCGGCCCAGCCGTGCAGCGAGGAGTAGGACAGCGAGGCCTCCTCGATCGCGCTCACGGAGGAGACCTGCAGCCGCGTCGCGCTGCTGAGCCGGGAGCCGGTCCAGGCGCCGGCACCCTCGCCGCCCCACCAGCGGCGTCCCAGCGCCGGCGCGGAGACCAGGCCGACCACGGGCCGGCCGTCCTCGATCAGGCCGATGAGGGTGCCCCACACCGGCACGCCGCGCACGAAGTTGCTGGTTCCGTCGATCGGGTCGATCACCCACTGGCGCGGGGACGCGCCGGTGGAGCCGAACTCCTCGCCGATCACCTGGTCCCGCGAGCGGGAGCGCGAGAGCTGGGAGCGCACCAGCTGCTCGGCGGCCTTGTCGGCGTCGGTGACCTCGGTGAGATCGGGCTTGGTCGAGACCTCGAGGTCCTGCGCCTTGAACCGGGAGGTGGTCAGCTGGTCCACGGCATCGGCGAGCACGTGGGCGAGGCGCAGGTCATCGGCGTAGTGGCTGGACATGGGGTCCACGATAGGGTCCCGCGCCCCTGGCGGGCCGCAGCGACGCGGGGCTCAGACGTCCCAGGGGTCGTTGCGGCGCAGCGCTTCGGCCAGGCGACGGTAGGAGGCCAGGCGCGCGGGACCGGCGGTGCCGGCCTCGCCCCGCTCCACGAGATCGTCGAGGGCGCAGTCGGGCGCGTCCTCGAGGTGGGTGCATCCGCGCGGGCACTGCTCGGCGAGATCGGCGAGGTCGGCGAAGGCGTCCAGCAGCTCGTCGGGGTCCACGTGCCCCAGGCCGAAGGAGCGCACGCCCGGGGTGTCGATCACCCAGCCGTCGTCCTCGGGCAGCTGCATCGCGAGCGCCGAGGAGGAGGTGTGGCGGCCGCGCCCGGTCACGTCGTTGACCACGCCGGTGGCGCGGCCCGCGCCCGGGACCAGGGCGTTCAGCAGGGTGGACTTGCCCACCCCGGAGTGGCCGATCAGCACGCTGATCCGACCCGAGAGACGCTCGCGCAGCTGCTCGAGGCCGATGATGCCGGGGTGCTCCGGATCCTCCGCCTCCGCGGGGGTCTCGCGCCGGGTCACCACGTGCTCGAGCCCGAGCGGGGCGTAGGCGGCCAGGAACTCCTCGGGGGCGCGCAGGTCTGCCTTCGTCAGCACCAGCAGCGCGTCGATGCCGGCGACATAGGCGGCGACCAGGCAGCGGTCGATCATGCCGCCGCGCGGCTCGGGATCGGCCAGCGCCGTCACCATCACCATCACGTCGACGTTCGCGACCAGGGGCCGCTCGGTCGAGTCGTCGTCGTCGGCGCTGCGGCGCAGGAAGGAGCTGCGCTCCTGGATCCGCACGATCCGGGCGAGCGTCCCCTCGCGTCCCGAGGTGTCGCCGACGAGGCCGACGAGGTCGCCGGGGACGATGGGGGAGCGGCCGAGCTCCCGGGCGCGCATGGCGGTGACCGCGCGCTGGTCGTCGGTGCCCTCGCCGACGACGGTGCGCCAGCGGCCGCGGTCGACGGAGACGACCCGGGCAGTGATCGCGTTCTCGTGCTTGGGGCGGTCCTTGGTCCGGGGGCGGGAGCCGCGTCGGTTCGGGCGCACCCGCACGTCGGACTCGTCGAAGTCGCGGACGGACCGCCTCACCACGATGTGCCCTCCTTGCCCCGCGGTGGCCGTGGCGCACCGTGCCGGGGCGACCCGTGCTGGGGCGCACCCGACCCTCGCGGCACGAGGCTCACGCGTCGTCCTCCGCCGGCTCGGGGTGGAGCATCGACAGCCACATCCCCACGAAGTCGGGGAGGGTCTTCTGCGTGGTGCCGACGTCGACCACCTGCACGCCGGGGACGCGCAGGCCGATGATCGCGCCGGCGGTCGCCATGCGGTGGTCCTCGTAGGTCTCGAAGACGGCGCCGTGCAGCGGGCCCGGCGTGATCACGAGCCCGTCGGGCAGCTCCTCGGTGCGGGCGCCGACCTTCGTCAGCTCGGTCGCCAGAGCCTTGAGGCGGTCCGTCTCGTGCCCGCGCAGGTGCGCGACGCCGGTGATCCGCGAGGGGGAGTCCGCGAGCGCGCACAGCGCCGCGACAGTGGGGACGAGCTCGCCGACGGCCGACATGTCCGCCTCGATGCCGTGCAGCGCATCCGTGCCGCGCACCACCACCGCCTCGTCCTCGCGCCACACCTCGGCGCCCATCCGCGTCAGCAGCTCCCGGTACGCGTCGCCGGGCTGGGTGGTGGTCTCCGGCCAGTCGTCCACCGCGATCGTGCCGGCGGTGACCATCGCCGCGGCCAGGAACGGCCCGGCGTTGGAGAGGTCCGGCTCGACGACGACCTCCAGCGGACGGATCGGGCCGCACGCGACCCTCCAGGAGTGACGGCCCTCGGCGTCGACCTCGTGCGAGGCCTCGACCCCGGCGCGTCGCAGCGTCTCCAGGGTCATGTCGATGTGGGGCAGGGAGGGGAGCTCCTCCCCGACATGGACGAGCTCGAGGTCCGTCTCCGCCCGCGCCGCGACCAGCAGCACGTTGGAGATGAACTGGCTGGAGGCCGAGGCGTCCACCTCGACCCGGCCGCCGGGCAGCGTGCCCCGGCCGTGCACCGTGAACGGCAGCCGCCCTGGCTCGCCGTGCTCGGTCACCTCGACGCCCTGGCCGCGCAGCACCTGGACGACCGCGTCCATGGGCCGCACGAGCGCGGCGTCGTCACCGGTGAAGCGCACGTCGCCGTGGCGCAGCGCCGCCAGCAGCGGCACGAAGCGCATCACGGTGCCGGCCAGGCCGGTGTGGATCTCGATCGGCTCGGCGGGGTGCTCGCAGGCCGGCGGGATGGGGGAGACGTGCAGCACCCCGTCGCGCACCTCCAGCACTGCGCCGAGCCGCTCGAGCGCATCGCGCATCAGCCGCGTGTCGCGGGAGACGAGCGCGCCGCGCAGCGTGGACGGCTCGCTCGCCGCGGCGGCGAGCAGCATCCAGCGTGCGGTGAGGGACTTCGACCCGGGAACCCGCACCAGGGCGTCGACCGGCTGGTCGGCGACCGGTGCGTTCCACAGCACCTCGGAACCCACGGAGATCAGCTGGGCTGGCCGGCGAGCTGCTTCTGGGCGGTGGAGACGGCGCCCTTGGCCTTCTTCTCCACCTTCCCGGCCTTCTTCTCGAGCTCGCGCTGCTTCTGCGCGGCCTTCTTCTGGCTGCGCTCGACGAACTTGTTCGCCCGGTAGCCGAGCGAGGGGCGGCCGTCGTGGTCGACGACGGCCAGGAGCACGCCGCCCAGCAGGCCGGCGTCGGTGAGGATGGACTGCACCTCGGCGACGAGCTCCTCGCCGCGCAGCTCCCAGACCTTCTTCCGACCGGCCCAGCCGACGGAGGTGGTCACGAGCAGGGCCGCGGCGGCAGCGCGGGGCGCGCGGTTGGTCGCGTAGAGGACGCCGGCGCCTGCGGCGATGACGCCGGCGGCGCGCACCACGGCGCGGGAGTCGACGAAGCCCGGCGCAGAGCTCTTGGACAGCGCCGAGTCGACCGCGTCGAAGGCTTGCGGGTAGACGTCGATCTCGCGCTCGGGGCGGAGCGCGGTGCGCACGCCCTCGAAGACGAAGGGGGCGGCGAGCAGCGGTCGTGCGATTCGGCGGACCAGGGCCATGGTGTCCTCACGTTCTGAGCAGGTGTCGACGGTCCGGTGATCGGCCCTGTCGGGAAGATCACCGCCACCCACACTACCGCCCGAGGAACATCCCCCGTGCCCAACGCGTTGCACCGGACGGTGCGGACACGGTTCCGCGCCCCCGTCGGGGCCCCGACGGGACGGTCGAGCACGCCGGCGGGTGCCGGGGAGGGAGCGGCGCATGACGACTGGACTGCTGGAGCGCGCCCCCGCGATCCCGGGTGGCGTAGGTTTGGGGACGATGACGCAGACACAGCCCACCTCCGACCACGGGACCGGCCTGCCCTCCGCGGAGCAGCCCGATCCCGCGGCGGACTTCGACTTCGAGACCGAGGCGCTCTCGCACCTGGACTCCCTCTACGGCGGCGCGCTGCGGATGACCCGCAACCCGCACGACGCCGAGGACCTGGTCCAGGACACCTTCGTCAAGGCGTTCCGCGCCCAGGACCGCTTCACCCCGGGCACGAACATGCGGGCGTGGCTGTACCGCATCATGACCAACAGCTACATCTCGAGCTACCGCAAGCAGCAGCGCCGCCCCAAGGAGGCCTGGACCGACGCGGTCGAGGACTGGCAGCTCGCGGAGGTCTCGAGCCACTCGAGCACGGGCCTGCGCTCGGCGGAGGCCGAGGCGCTGGACCACCTGCCGGACTCCGCGGTCAAGGACGCACTGTCCGAGCTGCGGGAGGACTACCGCATGGCGGTCTACCTCGCCGACGTCGAGGGCTTCGCCTACAAGGAGATCGCCGAGATCATGGACACGCCGATCGGCACGGTCATGTCCCGGCTCCATCGCGGGCGGCGCCAGCTGCGCGAGAAGCTCACCGATCATGCCCAGCGCACGGGCTTCCTGCGTGCGCAGCCCTCGGCGGGGGACGCCGCCGACGACACCGGAGCCGACACCGCGGACCGGGAGGAGGAGCGATGACCCAGGACGACCGCGCGATGCGCGAGACGTCGACGAGCGAGACGGCGACAGGCTCGACGCGCGACATGAGCTTCGGGCTCGAGGAGGCGCTCGACGGCGAGCTCCCCCGCGAGACCGTCGAGCGGATGCGCCGCCACACCGACGACTGCCCCGAGTGCGCCGACGAGTGGGAGCGCCTGCGCCGGCTGAAGGAGCTGGTGCGCCGCAGCTGCGCGGACCGCGCCCCCTCCGACCTGCGGGCCCGGATCGCCGACACGTGCCGCACCCTCACGGTGACCACCACCAGCACGAGCACGACCACCGGGGCCGACGGCTCCACGGTGCGCGTCACCCGCTCGACGACCACCCGCCGCACCCTGCCCCCGGCCTGAGCCGCGGGGCGTCGGCTCCGTCCCCGAGCATGCCGAAGGGCTCCTCCCATCGGGAGGAGCCCTTCGGCATGTCGCCATCGGCGACGGCGCGGTCAGCTGTTGGGCCGCTTGCCGCGATTCGCGCTGTTCTTGCGGCGAGCCTTGCGCTTGCGTCCTCGCTTGCTCATCACGCTCTCCTTCCTTCACCCGGAATGAACCCGTCGATCATGCCATATCGGAGGCTTTGCGCGGAGCCCCGTCCGAGCCCCTCTCAGCACCTGAGTCGGACCTCACCCGCCCGCGCCCCGGGCCGGCCGGCTGCTTCCTCGCGCGAAGAGACCGAGCGGCAGGTTCGGACCGGTGTCAAGCAGAGATACCGGTCCGAACCTGCCGCTGAGTCGACCCACCCGACGGGGTCAGCGGGAGGTGCCGAGCCAGGATCCGAACCCGCTGTGCAGCACTAGCCAGGCGATAAGGCCGTAGCCGGTCTGGCCGGGGTGGTCGCCGGCCGAGCGGGCGAGGTCGCTCTCCCACTGGTCGTGGCCCACCAGGCCGCCGACGGTGTCGACGTAGGGGATGCGGCGCCGCGCGCAGACGTCCTCGAAGGCACCGGAGAGCTCGCGCACGCCCGCGGTGGTGGCCGGGTCGCGGCTCGGGGCGGGGCCCACCACGAAGGCGGGGATCCGCAGACGCTCGAGGCCGTCGAGGATCTTGGCGAGGTTCAGGCGCGAGCGGGCCAGGGAGATCCCGGCCTCGACGTCGGCGCGGCCCATCGCGAGCACCACCCGGTGGTCGACGGAGCCGTCGGCGCGGCCCTGCTCGGAGAAGCGACGCTTGACGTCGGCGTCCCAGCGCTCGGCCAGCTCCGCGGAGGTCTCGCCCGGCAGCGCCGCGGAGAACACGTCGATGCGGCAGTCGGCACCCTGCTCGCTGGCCACGGCCCGGCCCAGCCAGCCCAGCGCTCGGGCGTCGCCGATGCCGGCGAGGAGCTCGTCGCCGAGCGCGATGATCCGGATCCGGGAGCCCGGATCCGGGACGGGCGAAGTGGGCACGGTCTGCACCGGGACCTCCTGGCAGGGGACGGGGTCGGTTCACTCTAACGGCGGCGCGGGCCACGGGCGAACCCGTGGCCCGCGCCGCGGGTCGCTCAGGCCTCGAAGGCGCGGGTGAGCAGATCCTCCTGCTCGGCCTTGTGGACGGCGGTCGAGCCGGTGGCCGGGGAGGCCGAGGCCGGGCGGGCCACGACCCGCAGGGTGCGCCCCACCTCGACGGCGAAGTTCATCGCCATGAAGCTCCAGGCACCCTGGTTCTGCGGCTCCTCCTGGACCCACACCAGCGGAGCATCGGGGTAGGCGTCCAGCGCGGTGCGCAGCTGCGCCTCGGGCAGCGGGTAGAGCTGCTCGACGCGGACGATCGCGGTGTCGGTGGCGCCGAGCTTCTCGCGGCGCGCCACGAGGTCCCAGTACACCTTGCCCGAGGCGAGCAGCACGCGGCGCACGCCGGCCGGGTCCACGGTCGTGTCCGGCAGGACCGGCTCGAAGGTGCCGGAGGTGAAGTCCTCGACCGCGCTGACGGCCGCCTTGTTGCGCAGCATCGACTTCGGGGTGAAGACGATCAGCGGCTTGCGCGGCTCGGTGAGCGCCTGCTTGCGCAGCAGGTGGAAGTAGCTCGCCGGGGTGGACGGCGCCGCGACCCGCATGTTCTCCTCCGCGCACAGCTGCAGGAAGCGCTCGATCCGGGCGGAGGAGTGGTCCGGCCCCTGGCCCTCGTAGCCGTGCGGCAGCAGCATGACCACGCTCGAGTTCTGGCCCCACTTCTGCTCGGAGGCGGAGATGAACTCGTCGATGATCGTCTGGGCGCCGTTGACGAAGTCGCCGAACTGCGCCTCCCACAGCACCAGCGAGTTCGGGCTCTCCACGGAGTAGCCGTACTCGAAGCCCAGCGCCGCGAACTCCGAGAGCGAGGAGTCGTAGACGTTGAAGCGTGCCTGGTCGTCGCTGAGATAGGACAGCGGGGTCCAGGTGTCGCCGCTCTCGTGGTCGATCAGCACGCTGTGACGCTGCACGAAGGTGCCGCGGCGCGAGTCCTGGCCGGCCAGGCGCACCCGGTTGCCCTGCATCAGCAGGGAGCCGAAAGCGAGCAGCTCGCCGTAGGCCCAGTCGATCCCGCCCCGCGAGGACATCTGCGTGCGGCGCTCGAGCACCTGGCGCAGCTTGGGGTGGACGGTGAAGGACTCGGGGACCTCCGCATGCGCCTGCCCGATCCGCGCCACGACCGACGCGTCGACCGCGGTGACGGCCTGTTCGGGCGCGGTGCCGCCCTGCTGCGCCTCCGGCAGGTCCAGGCCCTGCACGTTGGCCTCCGCGGGCTTCGCGGAGCCGGCGTCGGAACGGGTCGAGGCGAAGGCCTCGTCGAGGTGCTCCTGGAAGTTGCGCACCAGGCCCTCGGTCTCCTCCTCGGTGAGGTCGCCGCGCTCGACGAGGGTCTCCATGTACTGCTTGCGGGTGGAGGCCTTCTCGTTGATGAGCTTGTACATCTCCGGCTGGGTCATCGAGGGGTCGTCGCCCTCGTTGTGGCCGCGGCGGCGGTAGCAGACCATGTCGATGACCACGTCGCGGTGGAACTTCTGGCGGTACTCGAAGGCGATCTCGGCGACCCGCACGCAGGCCTCGGGATCGTCGCCGTTGACGTGGAAGATCGGCAGCTGGGTCGACTTCGCGACGTCCGTGGAGTAGAAGGACGAGCGCGAGGAGTCCGGCAGCGTGGTGAAGCCGATCTGGTTGTTGATGATCACGTGGATCGTGCCGCCGGTGCGGTAGCCGCGCAGCTCGGAGAGGTTCAGCGTCTCCGTGACCACGCCCTGGCCCGCGAAGGCCGCGTCGCCGTGGAGGAGCACGGGCAGCACCGGGAACTCCTCGGGGCGCTCGAGGCGGTCCTGCTTGGCGCGGACGATGCCCTCGAGGACGGGGTTGACGGCCTCGAGGTGCGAGGGGTTGGCCGCGAGGTACACCTTGGTGGACTTCCCGTCGTGGGAGGTGTAGGTGCCCTCGGTGCCCAGGTGGTACTTCACGTCGCCGGAGCCGAGCTTCTCGCCGTAGTTGCCCTCGAACTCCTGGAAGATCTGGCCGTAGCTCTTGCCGGCGAGGTTGGAGAGGACGTTCAGGCGCCCGCGGTGCGACATGCCGATGGCCACCTCGTCCAGACCCTCGTGGGCGGCGCCGTGCAGCACCGTGTCGAGCATCGGGATGACGGCCTCCCCGCCCTCGAGGGAGAACCGCTTCTGGCCGACGAACTTCGTCTGCAGGAAGGTCTCGAACGCCTCGGCGGCGTTGAGGCGGTCCATGATGTGGGTCAGCTCTGCCTTGTCGAAGGGCTCGCGCGGGGTCTCCATCCTGTGCTGGATCCAGGCGCGCTCCTCCGGGTCGGAGATGTGCATGTACTCCACGCCGATGGTGCGGCAGTACGCGTCGCGCAGCACGCCGAGGATGTCCCGCAGCGTCATCTGGTCCTTGCCGCCCACGCCGCGGGTCGGGAAGGTGCGGTCGAGGTCCCACAGCGTCAGGCCGTAGGTCTCCACGTCGAGGTCCGGATGGTTGCGGACCTTGTACTGCAGCGGATCGGTGTCCGCCATGAGGTGACCGCGCACGCGGAAGGAGTGGATCAGGTCCATCACCCGGGCCAGGCGCTCCGAGGTGGTGAGGCGGAAGGGGTTGTCCGGCACCCAGCGCACGGGCTGGTAGGGCAGGCGCAGCGAGGCGAAGACGCGGTCGTAGAAGCCGTCCTTGCCCAGCAGCTTGTCCGCCATCCGCTTGAGGAACTCGCCCGAGGCGGCGCCCTGGATGATGCGGTGGTCATAGGTCGAGGTCATCGTCATGACCTTCGAGACGGCGAGCTCGGCGAGGGTCGCCGGGCTCGCGCCCTGGAACTGGGCGGGGTAGTCCATCGCGCCGACGCCCACGATGACGCCCTGGCCCTGCATCAGGCGGGGGATCGAGTGGACGGTGCCGATGCCGCCGGGGTTGGTCAGCGAGACGGTGGTGCCGGTGAAGTCGTCCATCGTCAGCTTGCCGGCACGGGCCTTCTTGACGACCTCCTCGTAGGCCTTCCAGAAGCCGCGGAAGTCGAAGCGCTGCGCCGCCTTGATGTTCGGCACCACGAGGCCGCGGGAGCCGTCGGGGCGGGGCATGTCGATGGCGAGGCCGAAGTTGACGTCCTGGCGCTTGAGCAGGAGCGGCTTGCCCTTCTCGTCGACGTCGAAGCCGTTGTTCATGTCGGTGATCTCGGTGACCGCCTCGACCATCGCCCAGCCGATCAGGTGGGTGAAGGAGACCTTGCCCGCGCGGTGGCGCTTGAGGTGGTTGTTGATGACGATGCGGTTGTCGAACAGGAGCTTGACCGGCACGTCGCGCACAGAGGTCGCGGTCGGGACGGTCAGGGATTCGTCCATGTTCCGCACCACGGCGGCGGCCGGGCCGCGCAGCTTCGTGGGCTCCGGCTCGTGTAGCTCGACCGCGGGGATCTGCGCGGTGGTCGTGGGGACCTTGGCCGGACGGTCGGAGGTCGTGGAGACCGCGGGTGTCCTCGGGGCGGGCGTCGAGGTGGCGTCGTTCACGGCGGGGGATTCCTTCGCGGGCGTCGAGGCGGCCGACGGGGCGGCCGGGGAGGAGGGAGCGGGCGTCGGCGACGGGGCCGGAGCGGGGGTGGAGGCGTCCGGCGTGGACGCCTCGTCGGCGGCGTCGTCGAGGGCGGCCGCGGCGGCGGGCGCCGCATCGGGGGTCGGGGGAGGAGCCGCCACGGGCGGCGTCGTCGCCGCCTCGGAGGTCTGCGGGGTCGGGCCGGGAGTGTCGGGGGCCTCGGTGCGTGCCGAGCTGGTGGAGGCGAAGTGCTCCGCCCAGCTGGGGTCGACGCTCGAGGGGTCCTCCCGCCACTGCTCGCGGAGCGCGTCCACGAGCCACTGATTGGGGCCGAACTCCGCGGAATCGGAGTCCTGTGTCTGCTGTGACACTCTGAGATCGCCAGCCTTCTCACAATCGAGAGATACGGATGGTCCCAGCGTAACGGCCCGCGGGTTCCGGTGCGCGCCGCGGCGCAGGTCGCGCGCAGCACGGGACGCCGGTGGTGGGGGACATCACGCCACCGGGCCGTGATCGGGGATCACGACCCGGATCAGGGAGGAGCGACCCTCCTGCGCTCCGGTGCTGCGGGGGTCGTCCAGCACCTCGATCGTGCCTCCGTGCAGGCCCACCGCCCAGCGCGCGATGGCCAGCCCCAGGCCCGTCCCGCCGGAGGAGTCCGCGGCCCCGCCGCGCTGGAAGCGCTCGAAGACCCGGTCGCGGTCCTCGCGCGCGATGCCGGGGCCCTCGTCGTCGACGTCGATCCGCACGCCGTCGTCCTCCCCGGTGCGGGAGGCACGGATGTGGATGCGTCCGCCGGCGGGGGAGTGGCGGGCGGCGTTCTCCAGCAGGTTGTGGATCACCTGGTGGAGCCGGGCGGCGTCGGCCGCGACGGAGAGGTCCGGCGGGTCGACGTCGACGATCCAGCGCACGTCTCGCCCGCCGGCGGCGAGGGCGGCGGCGTCCACGACCTCGTGGAGGAAGGGGGTCAGCTCGACCCCCTCGAGGTCGAGATGGATCACCCCGGCGTCCAGCCGGGAGAGGTCCAGCAGGTGGTCGACGAGCTGGGAGAGCCGCTCGGTCTCGGTCAGGGCCACCTCGAGCGCGGCAGGATCGGGCTCGGTGACGCCGTCGACGAGGTTCTCCAGCTGGGCGCGCAGGCCCGCGACGGGCGTGCGCAGCTCGTGGGAGACGTTCGCGACGAGGTCCCGGCGGGTGCGGTCGGTCTGCTCGAGCTCGGCGGCCATGACGGAGAAGGCCTCGGCCAGCTGCCCCACCTCGTCGCGGCTCGTGGCGCGCACCGGTCCGCTGTAGTCCCCGCGCGCCATCGCCTGGGCGGCCGCGGTCATCTGCCGCAGCGGGGAGGTCATGCCCCGGGCGAGCAGCTGGGTGGAGACCAGCGCGGCGATCACGACCAGCGGCAGGGACAGCAGCGGCTCGATCCCGGCGCGGATGCTCACCTGCGTCAGCAGCGCCGCGACGGTCACGCTCACGCCCACCAGGATCCCGAGCTTGACCTTGAAGGAGCGGAAGCGGTCCAGAGGGCGCACGTCGAGCCGCTCGGGGACCCGGCGGCGGGCGTGCGCAGCGGCGGCCTCCACGCCTCCGGGGCGGGGCCCGCTCACGAGTCCGAGGTCGGCTCGTGCGGGGTGGGCATCGAGTGCAGGTTCGCCACGGCGCCCTCGGAGCCGGCGGCCGGGGCGTCCTCCTCGGGATCTTCCGGGATCTCGAGCGCGTAGCCGACGCCGTGCACGGTGCGCACGAGATCCGCGCCGAGCTTGCGGCGCAGCGCCTTGACGTGGGAGTCGACGGTGCGGGTGCCGGTCGCGTCGACCCAGTCCCACACGTCGGCGAGCAGCTGCTCGCGGGTGAGCACGGTGCCGGGCGCGTGGGCCAGGCACAGCAGCAGGTCGAACTCGGTGGGCGTGAGATGGGCGGGCACCCCGGCGCGCATCACCCGTCGGCCGGCGCGGTCGATGACGAGGTCGCCGAACTGCAGCGCCTCCTGCTTCTCCGCCTCGCCCGGTGCGGGCGGGCCCGCGCGGCGCACCCGGCGCAGCAGCGCCTTCAGCCGGGCGACGAGCTCGCGGATGGAGAAGGGCTTGGTCATGTAGTCGTCGGCGCCGACGCCGAGGCCGACGAGCATGTCGGTCTCGTCGTCGCGCGCGGTGAGCATGAGCACCGGGACCGGCTCGTCGGCCTGGATGCGTCGACACACCTCGAGCCCGTCGAAGCCGGGGAGCATCACGTCGAGCACCACGAGGTCCGGGCGCACCTCGGCGACGGTGCGCACGCCGGAGGGGCCGTCGAGGGCGGTGGAGACCTCCCAGCCCTCGGCGGTGAGCCGGTCGGCGATCGCGCGGGTGATCGTGGGCTCGTCCTCGATCACCACCACGCGCACGGGCGAGGGGTCGGCGGCTGAGCTGCGGTCCGGGGTCGACATGGGGCTCACTCTAGACGGCGTCCCCCGGGCGATCCCGGAGGCGGAGGGCGCCCCACGACTCCTGCACAGAACTCCCACGGCGCCTGCCGGACCGCTCCCCGGAGGGGCGCGCGGGACCCGGGCGAGTCCGCATCGCAGGCCCGGAACGGCCCGCAGGAGTGACGCGCACCCCTCCCGGGAGCCGCTCCCGTCAAGATCTCCCCACCTTTCAGCCGACATGGCAAAAACTTGGCAATGACGCGGTCGCCTCGCTCGCCCGACGCGCTGACCTGCACCTAGGTTGGTCGACGTTGTTCAGCGGCGCGTACTTCCCCGTCCGGCGTCGCGCACGGGACAGCTGCCGTGCCGGAACCGATGCACGGACGAGACCCGCAGTCGAAATGGAAGAGGATCTCAGGTGGCGAATCATCGCGCTGATGGACGCGCCACGGTGCGCAAGCACCGTGCGGTCGGAGGAACGCACCGCGACCACGCCCTGCCCGCGGGCGCCGTGAAGGCAGGCGTTCTCGGCGTCCTCGCCACCGCCACCATCGCCGCTCCTCTCGCCGCCGCCGCCGCGGGCACCGACGAGGCCGCACCGGCCGAGCCGATCGCCCAGGCCCCCGCCGCCGCACCGCAGGCCGCCGCCGCGATCGCCCCCGTGACCCTGCCCGGCGCGACCGCGACCACCGAGGCCGCCGTCGAGGAGCGCGACGCCGAGGGCGACGCCGCGAGCCGCTCCGAGGAGCGCACCGCCCCCGCCGGCGCGGAGGACGCCGCCGAGGACGAGGTCGAGAGCACCGGCATCGAGGTCTCCGTGCCCGAGCCCGAGCCCGTCGTCACCGAGGCCGCCGCGGGCGCGGAGGGCGCCGAGGGGACCGACTCCGCCGACGGCGAGGCCGTCGTCGGCAGCGACTCCGGCTACATCCGCCCCTCCTCCGGCGCCATCACCTCCGGCTACGGCGGCCGCGTCCACCCGGTGCTCGGCTACTACAAGGGCCATGACGGCGTCGACTTCGGCGCCGCCTGCGGCGCCCCGGTCAAGGCCGCCAAGTCCGGCACCGTCGTCGCCGTCGAGTACCACCACGCCTCCGGCAACCGCGTGAAGATCGACCACGGCAACGGGGTCGTCACCGGCTACTACCACCTCCAGGGCTTCAACACCTCGGTCGGCGCGACCGTCGCCCAGGGCGACACCATCGGCTACGTCGGCTCGACCGGCCGCTCCACCGGCTGCCACCTCCACTTCGCGAAGATGGACGAGGCGGGCAACTACTCCGACCCGATGTCGCTGCTGCGGTGACCTCCTCCGGCGCGCCCGTCGTCCTCGGGGTGGAGTCCTCCTGCGACGAGACCGGCTTCGGGATCGTCTCGGACGGGGCCCTGCTGGGCCAGGGCCTCGCCTCGAGCGCCTCCCAGCACGCGATGTTCGGCGGCGTCGTCCCCGAGATCGCGGCCCGCGCGCACCTCGACGCGGTCGTCCCGACGCTGCAGATCGCCCTCGACGACGCGGGCGTGCAGGCGCGGGACATCACCCATGTCGCGGTGACCTCCGGTCCCGGCCTCGCCACCGCCGTCCACGTGGGGCTCGCCGCCGCGAAGTCCATCGCCTGGGCGCTGGACAAGCCTCTGTACGGGGTGCACCACCTCGCCGGCCACGCCGCCGCCGACACCCTCGAGCACGGCCCCCTGCCCGAGCAGTCCATCGTCCTGATCGTCTCCGGCGGGCACACCTCGATCCTCGCTGTCGGCGACCTCGTGCGCGATCCGATCGAGCACCTCGGCGACACCCTCGACGACGCCGCGGGGGAGGCCTTCGACAAGGTCTCCCGCCTGCTGGGTCTCGGCTACCCGGGCGGGCCTGCGATCTCCCGTGCCGCGGTCGGCGGCGATCCCGCCGCCTTCGCCTTCCCGCGTGCCATGCTGCGGCCCGGGGATGCGCCCTTCACCTTCTCCTTCTCCGGACTCAAGACCTCCGTTGCCCGCACCGTGGAGACCCTCGAGCGCGCCGGCGAGCCCGTGCCCGTCGCGGACATCGCCGCCTCCTTCGAGCAGGCGGTCGTCGACGTGCTGGTCACCAAGGCGCTGCGCGCCGTGCAGGAGCGCGGGCTGGGCACCCTCGTCATCGTCGGCGGGGTCGCCGCGAACGCGCGCCTGCGGGCCGTCGCCCAGGAGCGCTGCGACGCCGCCGGGGTCGAGCTGCGCATCCCGCCGCCGCGGCTGTGCACCGACAACGGCGCGATGATCGCCGCGGTCGGCGACCTGCTGGTGCGCTCCGGCGCCGCGCCCAGCGGCCTCTCCATCGCCGCGGACCCCTCGGCCGTGCTCCACGGGGCCCAGCTCCCGCTGCTGCGGTGAGGTCCCTCTCACACCCTCGGTCGCTCGCGCCGCCAGCGTGCTCGATCACCCCCAGGTGTTGCTAGACTCCTGGAGTCCGCCCGCGTAGCTCAGTGGATAGAGCGTCTGCCTCCGGAGCAGAAGGTCGTAGGTTCGAATCCTGTCGCGGGCACCGAGTTCCGAGCCGCGTCCCCGATCGGGGACGCGGCTCGAGTCGTCCCGGGGCTCAGCCCTGCTCGCCGCGCAGCTCCCGCAGGCGCTGCAGCACCTCACGCGCCGCGGTGGTGTCCGCGATGCGCAGGGCCGCCGCGGTGTCGCCGCCGCCCACCTTCAGCGTGACGTCCTGCTCCTCGGCCGCGGCGAAGACGGACTCGTCGGTCACGTCGTCACCGAGGTAGAGCCAGGCGTCGGAGGCGCTGGCCCGGGCGAGCGCGTCGACGGCGACGCCCTTGGACGTGTGCACCACCGAGAACTCCACGACCTCCTTGCCGGGGGTGACGGTCACGTCCGGCAGGGTGGTGGCGTACTCGAGCGCGGACTCCGTGGCGTTGATGCCGCCTCGGCCCCGGGCGTTGCGGGTGTGGAGGACTGCGGCGGTCGGCTTGGTCTCGACCTCCGTGCCGGGATGCGCTCGTGCGATCCGGCGCAGAGTCGCCGTGATCGTCGAGAGCAGCTCCTCCTTCTCCGGTGTCATCGACAGCGCGGAGCGGTCCAGCACCTCGGCCTGCATCCACGGCGGCAGTGCTCCGACCTCGGCGCCGTGCGAGCCGACGAGCACCACGGAGCTCGGCATCTGCGTGTGCCGGTCCAGATCCTCGAGGGCGCGGCCGGAGACGAGCGCCACCGCGACGCCGGGCATCTCGGCCAGGTCCCGCAGCGCGCCGAGCGCCTCGGCATCGGGCTGGACCGCATCGCGGTCCTCGACGATCGGGGCGAGCACACCGTCGAAGTCCGAGGCGATCAGCAGGCGCGGAACGTCGGCGAAGGCGCGCAGCGCCTCGTCGATCTCCTCGGGCGCGCTGGGCTCGGCGCCGCGCAGCCTCACCACGGGCACCGCCGCCTGCGCCTCGCGGCCGGCGTGCTCGAGGTGCTCGAGGAAGTCGTGCGCCCAGGACTGCACGTCGTTCTCCATCACCTGATGGCGCAGGGAGCGCATCGCCTCCTCCTGCTCCTCGGCCGGCATCGCCAGGGCCTTGAGGATCGCGGCCTTGAGCCCGTCGATGTCGTGGGGGTTGACCAGCACGGCCGCGCGCAGCTCGTCGGCCGCGCCCGCGAACTCGCTGAGCACGAGCACGCCGTGGAGGTCCGGGCGGGAGGCGACGTACTCCTTGGCGACGAGGTTCATCCCGTCGCGCAGCGCGGTCACCAGCACCACGTCCGCGGCCATGTACATCGCGGTCATGTCGCGCCGGTCGAAGGAGTGGTGCTGGTAGGAGACGGCAGGCCGGCCCAGCGGCGCGTGCTCGCCGTTGATGCGGCCGACGGTGAGCTCGACCTCGTCGCGCAGCTGCCGGTAGGCCTCGACCCTCTCGCGGGACGGGGTGGCGACCTGGATCATCACCGTGTCGTGCGGGTCGATGGACCCGTCGTCCAGCAGCTCGCCCCAGGCCTTCAGACGGTGTCGGATGCCCTTGGTGTAGTCCAGGCGGTCCACCCCGAGCACGATCTTGTCGGGATCGCCGAGGTCGTGCCGCAGCTGCGCGGCCCGCTCCCGGATCTCGGGATCCTCGGTGAGCGCGGAGACGGCGGCGGAGTCGATCGAGATCGGGAAGGTGCGCGCCTCGACCTCGCGCCGCGGCGCCGCGCCGAGGCCGGGCACCGAGATCGTGGTGCCGTCCACGTGGTAGCCCAGCAGCTTCCGCACCGCGGCGACGAAGTTCAGGGTGTCGCTCTCGCGCTGGAAGCCGAGCAGGTCCGCGCCGAGCAGCCCGCGCAGGATCGAGTTGCGCTTGGGCAGCTGGGAGAACAGCTCCACGGAGGGGAAGGGGATGTGGTTGAAGAACCCGATCCGCACGTCGGGCCGCTTCCCCCTGATCAGCCGGGGGACCAGCTGCAGCTGGTAGTCGTGCACCCAGATCGTGCCGCCGTGGGCCGCGACCGGTGCGGCCGCCTCCGCGAAGCGCTGGTTGGCCGAGAGGTACGAGTCCCACCAGGTGCGGTGGAAGACGGGGTCGGCGATCACGTCGTGGTACAGCGGCCAGAGGGTGCCGTTGGAGAAGCCCTCGTAGTAGCGCTCGACGTCCTCCTGCTCGAGCCGCACCGGGTACAGGCTCATGCCGTCGGCCTCGAAGGGGTCCGGCGCCTCGCCGGGCGCTCCGGCCCAGCCCACCCAGGCGCCGGAGTCGACGGTGCGCATCACCGACTCCATCGCGGTGACGAGGCCGCCGGGGCTGGTGACCCATTCGGTGGCGCCGTCGGGGAGGGTGCGGGAATCGACGGGCAGGCGGTTGGCGACGACGACGAGCTCGTGGCCGGGGGAGTGGTCGGGGACGGGCGTGGTGGACACCGTGACTCCTTCGCTGGGTTCGGGGCTGGGCGAGGAGCGCATGCGTCGGGCGTCCGAGGACGGGCCGTGGCGGCTCCCGCGCCGACACGGTGAGCCTATCAAGTGCGATCGCTCACGTGCGGCAGAGCTGTATGGGGGCACGACGCTCTCACCAGGACACTCGCCGCTGCGCCCGGTCTCCTCCGGACCTGCGAGGACGACGCCGACCGGTCGGTGGCCCGCTGTCGGCGCCGCCGCCGGCGGCCCCTGGCGAGATGCTCGCGGAGCGGACCTCCGCGCCAGGCCGCGCCCATCCCTCGTACGATCCCAGGGCGCCGCCGGCGCGACCTCTTCCCCGGAGACCAGCGAGGACCAGGAGCCCCCATGCGCGCCCACGAAGCCGGTGCCCTCCACGGCAACGACGCGGCCCCCACGTGGCTGCCCTACCCCAGCGACGTCAACACCCTGATCGACGGCCTGTGGTCCCGCACCACCCGCCGCACCGAGGACGGCGCGGTCGAGGTGGGCGGGGTGAGCGTTGCCCGGATCGCCGAGGAGGTCGGCACCCCCGCCTTCGTGCTCGACGAGGACGACTTCCGTCACCGGGCGCGCGCCTTCCGCGACGCCTTCGCCGAGGCCTTCCGTCCCCTCGCCGGGGCCGACGTCTACTACGCGGGCAAGGCCTTCCTGTGCGGCGCTGTCGCCCGCTGGGTCGAGGAGGACGGACTGGGGCTGGACGTGTGCACCGGCGGCGAGCTCGCCGTCGCCCTGCGCGCCGGCTTCCCCGGCGAGCGGATCGCGCTGCACGGCAACAACAAGTCCCTCGCCGAGATCCGCCGCGCCCTCGAGGCGGGGGTGGGCCGGATCGTCGTGGACTCCCTGGACGAGATCGACCTGGTCGACGCCATCGCCGCCGAGCTCGGTCTGCGCGCCGCCGTGATGCTGCGGGTGACCACGGGCGTGGAGGCGCACACGCACGAGTTCATCGCCACCGCCCACGAGGACCAGAAGTTCGGGCTCTCCCTCACCGGCAATACGGCCTTCGAGGCCGTGCGCCGGGTCCTGGCCGCCGAGCACCTCGACCTCGTCGGCCTGCACTCCCACATCGGCTCCCAGATCTTCGACACGGGCGGCTTCGAGGTCGCGGCCCGGCGCGTGCTGGACCTGGTCGCGCAGGTGCGCGACCAGCTCGACCACACGATCACCCAGCTCGACCTGGGCGGCGGCTTCGGCGTCATGTACAACACCCAGCACACGCCCTCGACCCCGGAGGCCCTCGCCAGCGGGATCGCGGGGATCGTGGAGAAGCAGTGCCACGAGCTCGAGCTCGAGGTCCCCCACGTCTCCTTCGAGCCCGGCCGCGCGATCGCCGGCCCCTCCACGCAGACGCTCTACACCGTCGGCACCGTCAAGGACGTGCGCCTGGGCGGCCCCCACCACCGCGTCTACGTCTCCGTCGACGGCGGCATGAGCGACAACGTCCGCACCGCGCTGTACGACGCGGACTACTCCTGCCTGCTCTCGGGCCGCGTCTCCGAGCAGCAGCCCGAGGTGGTGCGCGTGGTCGGCAAGCACTGCGAGAGCGGCGACATCGTGGTCAAGGACGAGTACCTCCCCGCCGACGTGCGCCGCGGCGACCTGGTCTCCGTCCCGGTCACCGGCGCGTACTGCTACTCGCTCGCCTCGAACTACAACCACGTCCCGCGACCGCCCGTGATCGCGGTGAAGGACGGGGAGATCCGCACCCTCATCCGTCGCGAGACGGAGGAGGACCTGCTCGGCCTCGACGTCGGCTGAGCCCGCCCCTCCCGCGACCCGCACGGCCCGGCCGTCCCGCCGCGACCAGGACGCACGCGTTCAGACGCGGTCACGCGGGCGCGGCCACCTCGGCTACAGTGCACACGCCCGCCCCTCCCGCCCGTCGGCCCCTGTGGAAGGATCCTTCGCAGATGTCACAGACCGTCCCGCAGCCTCCGGCGAGCCCGGACAGCTCCTCCCTCCCCGCCCTGCGCGTGGCCGTGCTCGGCGCGGGCACGGTCGGCACCGAGGTGCTGCGCCTGATCGCGCAGCAGGGGGACGAGCTCGCCCACCGCATCGGCGCCCGCCTCGAGGTCATCGGGGTGGCGGTGCGCGACCGGACCAAGGACCGCGGCGAGCACGTGCCCGCCGCGCTGCTCACCGACGACCCCGGCGCCCTGGTGCGCGAGGCCGACCTCGTGATCGAGGTGATGGGCGGCATCGATCCCGCCCGTGCCCTGCTGCTGGAGGCGATGGAGCACGGCGCGAGCGTGATCACCGCGAACAAGGCGCTGCTCGCCCAGGACGGCGCCTCCCTCTACGAGGCCGCGGACGTGCACGGCGTGGACCTCTCCTTCGAGGCCGCCGTCGCCGGCGCCATCCCGCTGGTCCGCCCGGTGCGGGAGTCCCTCGCCGGGGACCGCATCCAGCGCGTGATGGGCATCGTCAACGGCACCACGAACTACATCCTCGACGCCATGACCCGCACCGGCGCCGACTTCGACGACGCGCTCGCGAGCGCGCAGGAGCTCGGCTACGCCGAGGCCGATCCGACGGCCGACGTCGAGGGACACGACGCCGCGGCGAAAGCTTCGATTCTTGCGTCGCTGGCCTTCCACTCCCGGGTGCGCCTGGCCGACGTGCACTGCGAGGGCATCACCGCCGTCTCCGCGCAGGACATCGCCGCCGCCGGGCGGATGGGCCGCACGATCAAGCTGCTGTCGATCGTCGAGCGGGTCGAGGAGGAGAACGGGGAGCGGATCTCCGCCCGCGTCTACCCGGCGCTGATCCCCGACTCCCACCCGCTGGCCTCCGTCTCCGAGGCGTACAACGCGGTGTTCATCGAGGCCGAGGCGGCCGGCTCCCTGATGTTCTACGGCCAGGGCGCCGGCGGCGCACCGACCGCCTCGGCGATACTCGGCGACCTCGTCTCCGCGGCGCGCTCCCGCGTGCACGGGGGAGTGGGGCCGCGCGAGTCCCGCTACGCAGAGCTCGAGTCGATCCCGCTCGAGGAGCTGCGCAGCGCCTTCTACATCTCGCTGACCGTGCAGGACCGTCCCGGCGTGCTCGCGGAGATCGCCGGGACCCTCTCGGGCTACGGCATCTCGATCTCGACGATCCACCAGGAGCTCCTCCACTCGCGGGAGGAGGGCTCCCAGCCCCTCGCCCACATCGGGATCAGCACCCACCGGGCGCTCGAGAGCGCGATGACCGCGTCGCTGGACATGTTCTCCTCGACCGCGACCGTGCTCAGCATCGACTCCGTCCTCCGCATCGAAGGAGATTGACCCCATGGCCCATCAGTGGCGCGGCGTCCTCGCCGAGTACCGCGAGCACCTGCCCTTCGAGGAGGGTGACACCCTGCTGACCCTCGGGGAGGGCGGCACCCCGCTGGTCCCCGCCCCTGCGCTCTCCGAGCGCGTCGGCGCCGAGGTGCACGTGAAGGTCGAGGGCATGAACCCGACCGGCTCCTTCAAGGACCGCGGCATGGTCTCGGCGATGTCGCGGGCGGTCAGCGACGGCGCGACCGCGGTGGTGTGCGCCTCGACCGGCAACACCTCCGCCTCCGCCGCGGCCTACGCGACCGCGGCCGGCATCACCTGCGCGGTGCTGATCCCGCAGGGCAAGATCGCCGCGGGCAAGCTCGCCCAGGCCGTGGTGCACGGCGCGAAGCTGATCCAGGTCGACGGCAACTTCGACGACTGCCTCGAGATCGCCCGCAAGCTCGATGCGGAGCACCCGATCGAGCTGGTGAACTCCGTGAACCCCTTCCGGCTGCAGGGGCAGAAGACCGCCGCCTTCGAGGTCGCCGACGCGCTGGGCCGCGCCCCGGACATCCATGTCCTGCCCGTCGGCAACGCCGGGAACATCTCCGCCTACTGGATGGGCTACAAGGAGTACCGCGAGAAGGGGATCACCGACTCGCTGCCGGCGATGTGGGGCTTCCAGGCCGCGGGCGCCGCCCCCTTCGTCGCCGGACACCCGATCACCGACCCCGAGACGATCGCGACCGCGATCCGCATCGGCGCCCCCGCCTCCTGGCACCTGGCCGTCGAGGCCCGCGACGACTCCGGCGGCCTGATCGACGCGGTCTCCGACCAGCAGATCCTCGACGCCCAGAAGCTGCTCGCCGGCGAGGTGGGGATCTTCGTGGAGCCGGCCTCCGCCGCGGGCGTGGCCGGGCTGCTGCAGCAGGCCGAGCGCGGGCAGGTGCCCGCCGGTGCGACGATCGCGATCACCGTGACCGGCAACGGCCTGAAGGACACCGACACCGCCCTCACCCAGCACGACCTCACCCCGACGGTGGTGCCGGTGGACATCGCGGCGGCCGCGGAGGCCATCGGGCTGTGAGGATCCAGCACACGCAGGTGTCCGTGCAGGTCCCGGCGACCTCCGCGAACCTCGGCCCGGGCTTCGACACCCTGGGCCTGGCGCTGGACCTGTGCGACGAGCTGAGCGTCCGGGCGACCACCGGCGGTCTCGAGATCACCGTCGACGGAGAGGGTGCGGGCTCCGTGCCCCACGGCGAGGAGCACCTGGTGGTGCGGGCCCTGCGACGCGGCCTCGACCACGCCGGCGCTCCCCAGAGCGGGCTGGCACTGCACGCCGTGAACCGGATCCCGCACGGCCGCGGGCTGGGCTCGAGCGCCGCGGCGACCGTGGCAGGGCTCCTGCTCGCCCGTGGCATGGTCTCGGAGCCGGAGGCGCTCGACGACGAGACGGTGCTCCAGCTCGCCACCGAGTTCGAGGGCCATCCCGACAACGCCGCGCCCGCGCTGCTGGGCGGGCCGGTGCTCTCCTGGATGCAGGGCCCTCTCGCGCGGGCGGTGCCGCTGCGCCACGACGCGGAGGTTCTGCGCCCCGTGGTGCTGCTGCCCACCGCGACGCTGTCCACCCACCGGGCGCGGGGCCTGCTGCCCGCGGAGGTGCCGCACGCCGACGCCGTGTTCAACGCCTCGCGGGCCGCGCTGCTGGTCCACGCCCTGGCCGGGTCGCCGGAGCTGCTGATGGAGGCGACCGAGGACCGCCTCCACCAGGAGCAGCGCGCCCCCGGCATGCCGGAGAGCGTCGAGCTGATGCGGGTGCTGCGCCAGGAGGGCCATCCCGCGGTGATCTCGGGCGCCGGCCCCTCCGTGCTCGTGATGGCGGGCAGCCGACGCGAGCTCGCCCCGCTGGTGCGCCGCTTCGTCCGCGACCCCGCGGGCTGGCGGATCGCCGAGGTGGCGCTGCGTGAGCAGCCCTCGGCCCCTGTGGTAGGTTGACCCTGCGTCCAGGCGACATCGCACGACGCTGATCCCTGCACCATGGTCCCCTCGGGGGATCCTCTGTGCAGATCTCCGCGCCCCGATGTGCTCGCTGAGCTGTCTCTCCGAGCAGCGCCGCGCACGGTCCCCGCCTCTCCTCGTCGAGATGCCCCACGGGTCCGTTCGCCGCCCTCGACGCACCCCGAAGCACACCGGCAGGTCGGTCGCGGATGCCCCGCACCGCGGACGAACCCCCTGCACGGACCCGCCGCCGCAGCGCCCGGGCACGTTCCCCGGCCCTGAGCGGCATCCAGACCAGACATGAACCGGCGCGACCGGTTCGACAGGAAGGAACCCGGGTGAACGACACCACCTCCGGCGCGGACCTCGCGGCGAAGAAGCTCCCCGAGCTGCAGGCCATGGCCGCCGAGCGCGGCATCAAAGGGGCCCGGCGACTGCGCAAGGGCGAGCTGATCGAAGCGCTCCGTGGGGGAGCGGTCCCCGCCTCGACCGGCGCCTCCGCCCCTGCCCAGAGCGCCCCCGCGCCCACCGCGGAGCCCACCGCTGCGACGTCGGCCGCTTCGACGTCCGCCGCCTCAGCGCCCGCCGACACCGCCTCCTCCGCTCCCGAGGCCGCCGGCTCGTCCGACGCGGCCTCCGAGCGTCCCCGCACCCGCTCCCGCTCGCGCAGCACCCGGGAGGCCTCCGCCCCGGAGGCGACTGCGGCCGATCTCGGCATCGACCTGCCTGAGCGAAGCGCCGCGCGCGAGGACTCGGGCACGCGGCAGGGCGGCCGCGGCCGCCGCGGCGACCAGCAGGACCAGGGCGGACGCGAGCAGCAGAACCGCGACCAGCAGGGCCGTGATCAGCAGGGCGGCGAGCAGCAGAACCGTGAGCAGCAGGGCCGTGACCAGCAGGGCCGTGACCAGCAGGGCGGCCGCGACCAGCAGCAGCGCGGCGACCAGCAGCAGCGCGACGGCCGGGGCCGCGGCGATCAGCAGAACCGCGGCGATCAGCAGAACCGCGACGGTCAGCAGAATCGTGACGGTCAGCAGAACCGCGGCCGGCAGAACGAGCAGGGCGGCTCCCCGCGCCGCCGCCTCGAGGACATCGAGCTTCCCGACCGGTCGGGCGAGCAGCAGGACGGCCAGGGCGGCGACGGCTACGACGACGACCGCCGCGGCCGCTCGCGCAGCCGCAGTCGCTCGCGCGATCGCAAGCGCCGCGGCCGCGGCGGCGAGCAGGGCGGTCAGGGAGGCCAGAACCAGCAGGGGGGTCAGGGCTCGCAGGACGACAGCGAGGTCCGCGAGGGCGACGAGCTGATGACCATCGCGGGCATCCTCGACATCCGCGACAACCACGCCTACGTGCGCACCACCGGCTACCTGCCCGGCCCGAGCGACGTCCACGTGACGATGAACCAGGTCCGCAAGTACGGCCTGCGCAAGGGCGATGCCGTGACCGGCCAGGTCAAGGCGCCCCGCGAGGGCGAGGAGCAGCACGTCGAGCAGGTCCAGCACCACGGCGGCGGCCGCAACCGCCGCGGCAAGGGCGGCCAGAATCAGAGCAAGTTCGCCGCGCTCGTGCAGGTCGACACCGTCAGCGGCATGCCCGTCGAGCGGGCCCGCCAGCGGGTGGACTTCTCCAAGCTCACCCCGCTGTACCCGGAAGAGCGACTGTGCCTGGAGACCGCGCAGAACTCCGTCGCGCCGCGGATCATCGACCTCGTCTCGCCGATCGGCAAGGGCCAGCGTGGTCTCATCGTCGCGCCCCCGAAGGCCGGCAAGACGATCATCATGCAGCAGATCGCCAACGCGATCACCGCGAACAACCCCGAGGTCCACCTCATGGTCGTGCTCGTCGACGAGCGCCCCGAGGAGGTCACCGACATGCAGCGCACGGTCAAGGGCGAGGTCATCGCCTCGACCTTCGACCGCCCCGCCTCGGACCACACCATCGTCGCCGAGCTCGCGATCGAGCGCGCGAAGCGTCTGGTGGAGCTGGGCAAGGACGTCGTGGTGCTGCTGGACTCCCTCACCCGTCTCTCCCGCGCCTACAACCTCGCGGCCCCGGCCTCCGGTCGGATCCTCTCCGGCGGTGTGGATGCCTCGGCGCTGTACCCGCCCAAGCGCTTCTTCGGCGCGGCGCGCAACATCGAGCACGGCGGCTCGCTCACGATCCTCGCCTCGGCGCTGGTGGAGACCGGCTCGAAGATGGACGAGGTGATCTTCGAGGAGTTCAAGGGCACCGGCAACATGGAGCTGCGCCTGTCCCGCCACCTCGCCGACAAGCGAATCTTCCCGGCGGTGGACGTCAACGCCTCCGGCACCCGCCGCGAGGAGGTGCTGATGGGCAAGGACGAGCTGTCGATCATGTGGAAGCTGCGCCGGGTCCTCGGCGCCCTCGAGCAGCAGCAGGCGCTCGAGCTGCTGCTGGAGCGGGTCAAGAAGACCCAGTCCAACACCGAGTTCCTCATGACGGTCCAGAAGAACACCCCGAGCGTGGGGGCGCGCAGCGGCGACTGATCCCGCTGCCGCCACGACCGACGGAGGGGCCGGGCCCGCTGCCCTGCGCAGCGGTCCCGGCCCGTCCGTGCGTGGGAGTCGGGTCCGGAGCGCGCCGACCTCGCGGGGAGGAGGGCGACCGGTCCCGGCGAGGTCCGGGGAAGCGCTTGTGACCGGTCGTGGAAGCGGCTACCGTAGCGGGTAGTGAACGTTCACGTACGGTGGCCAGGGAGCCATCCGGCCGTGGACGCACGGCCGACGACGCCCGCCCTCCTCGAAAGATCACGCAGCCATGAGCACCTCCTCCACCCCGTTCCGCTGGGCCGTCCTCGGCCCCGGGGCGATCGCCCGCCGCTTCGCCTCCCAGCTGCCCGACTCGGAGCACGGCGTCCTCGTCGCCGTCGGCAGCAGCTCGCCCGAGCGGGCCCGCGCCTTCGCGGAGGAGTTCCCGCTCGAGGGGCCCGCGCTCGTGGGCGACTACGAGCAGGTCCTCGCCAGCGACGACGTCGACGCCGTCTACGTCTCCACCGTGCACACCGGCCACGCGCGTCTGGCCGCCGCCGCCCTCGAGGCCGGCAAGCATGTGCTGGTCGAGAAGCCGCTGACCCCGAACTCCGGCACGACGATGGCGCTGCTGGACCTCGCCGCCCGCTCCGGGAAGGTGCTGCTGGAGGCGTACATGTACCGCTTCCACCCGCAGACCGTACGGGTCCTCGAGCTCGTGGCCGAGGGCGCGATCGGCGAGATCGCCCACGTCGACGCCTCCTTCGCCTTCGACACCGGCGCCCGCGAGGGACGCCTGTTCGACACCGCCACCGCCGGCGGTGGCATCCTCGACGTCGGCTGCTACCCGCTGTCCCTGGCCCGCTTCGTGGCCGGCGCCGCCGCGGGCCGTCCCTCCCTCGAGCCGTCCTCGCTCACCGGCCGCGGCACGATCGGGGAGACCGGGGTCGACGAATGGGCCACCGCCCAGCTGACCTTCCCCGGCGGCGCCACCGCCTCTCTGCGCACCGGCGTGCGCCTGGCCGATCCGCAGTCCGCCACGATCACCGGCTCCCGCGGCGTGATCCGCCTGGCCGATCCGTGGGGACTCACCGAGGAGCAGGTCATCGAGCTCGACGTGGTGGGGGAGGAGCCGCGCCGTATCGAGATCCCTCGCGCCTCCGCCTACGCGCTGGAGGCCGATGCGCTCGCCCTCGCCGCCCGCGACGGCGCCGAGGTCCCCGAGCTCACCGCCGAGAACTCCCTCGGCCAGGCACGGGCCCTGGACGCCTGGCGCGAGGAGCTCTCCCTGCGCTTCCCCTTCGAGGCCGACACCGCCGACATCCCCACCCTCACCGGCCGCCCCCTGCGCGCCGGCAGCGTGCCCACCGGCGCCGGGGTCCCGATGGCCTACGGCAGCATCCCCGGCGTGGACAAGCAGGTCTCCCGTCTCGTGATGGGCTGCGACAACCAGATGAACCTCGCCCACGCCTCGGCGATGTTCGACGCCTTCTTCGAGATGGGCGGCACCACCTTCGACACCGCCTTCATCTACGGCGGCGGGTACATCGAGAAGCTCGTGGGGCAGTGGGTCCGCAATCGCGGCGTGCGCGAGGACGTCGTGATGATCACCAAGGGCGCGCACACCCCGCACTGCGATCCCGAGTCCCTCACCCGCCAGCTCGAGGAGTCCCTCGAGCGGCAGGGCACCGACTACGCGGACCTGTACATGATGCACCGCGACAACACGGACATCCCCGTCGGCGAGTTCGTGGACGTCATGGACGAGCACCTGCGCGCCGGCCGGATCCGCGCCTACGGCGGCTCGAACTGGACCCCGGAGCGGGTCGACGAGGCCAACGCCTACGCGAAGGCCAACGGCCGCACCGGCTTCACGATCCTCTCGAACCACTTCGGCCTCGCCGAGGCGCTGGACGTGCCGTGGGAGGGATGCGTCCACGCCACCGATCCGGCCTCCAAGGAATGGCTCACCGAGCGCGGCATCGCCCTGCTGCCCTGGTCCTCGCAGGCGCGCGGCTTCTTCACCGGCCGCGCCCACCCGGAGGACCGCTCCGACGCGGAGCTCGTGCGCTGCTACTACAGCGACGAGAACTTCGAGCGCCTCGCCCGCGCCGAGGAGCTCGGTGCCGAGCGCGGCGTGCCCGCCACCGCGATCGCGCTCGCCTTCGTGCTGCACCAGGAGTTCCCGACCTTCGCCCTGTTCGGGCCGCGCAGCATCGCCGAGATGCGCTCCTCGACCCTCGGGCTCGGCGTCGAGCTCAGCGCCCAGGAGATGGCCTGGCTCGACCTGCGCTCCCCGTCCCGATGAGCGGGCAGGGCCGGCGGGCGACGATCATCGACGTCGCCGCCCGCGCCGGGGTCTCCCGGCAGACGGTATCGCGGGCGCTCAACGACATGTCCGGGATCAGCGCCGAGACCCGCGAGCGAGTGCTCGAGGCCGCCAAGGAGCTGAACTATCGCCCCTCCCGTTTCGGGCGGGGACTGGTCGAGCAGGGGCCGACGACGCTCGGCCTCGTCGTCGGTCGGCTCTCGAACACCTACTACGCCGAGCTCGGCGCGGCCGTGGTGCGCGCCTGCGCCCCGCACGGCTGGAACGTCGTCCTGGCCGAGGCGGTCGACGCCCCGCAGCCCGAGAAGGTCGCCGCGGACCTCTCGCGTCGCGTGGACGCGCTGGTCGGCTACGGCGTGGCGACCGCCGGGATCCGCGGCGGCGGCATGCCGATCGTGCAGGTCGACGGCACGCCCGACCAGATCGACCAGGCCGGCGTGCTCGAGCTGCCGCGCACGGAGGCGATGGCGGACCTCGCCGAGCACCTGCGGGAGCGGGGCGTGCGGCGCCCCGTCGTGCTCGACCACGGCACGCAGGAGACCGACCAGCGCACCCGCGCCCTCGTCGGCGCCCTGTCCGGCCTCGCCCCGGGCGGGGAGGTGCCCGTGCGCACCGTCCACCCCCACGAGGGGCACGAGGAGGCGCTGCCGGAGCTCCTCGCCGGGGGCACCGACGCGCTGGTCGCCTTCAACGACGAGCTCGCCGTGCGGATGCTGCGCGCCCTGCGCCGCTCCGGCATCGAGGTCCCCTCCCGGGTGCGCGTGACCGGGGTGGACGGCCTCGAGATCTCGACCCTGGTGTCCCCCGAGCTGACCACGCTCGCCCTGGACATCGACCGCGTCGCGCAGGAGGCCGTCGAGCTGGTCGCGGGGATGCTCGAGGGGACCGTGCCGCTGCGGGGCGAGGAGGCCCACCGCCGGGTCGACTACCGGCTCGTGGTGCGCGAGTCGACCTGAGCGCCCCGCGGGCGGGACTGCATCCGCCCGGGGGTGGGGCTGCAGGGCGGGGCCCCGCGCCCGACGGGCGCATCCGCCCCCGGCTGCTGCGATGTTGCGCACGCCGCACCGCGAGCCCTCGCCCCGGCCCGCCCCGGCGTGGCAGACTGTGACGTCGGTTCTGGTTCACGGCGCCCGCCGGGCACCGACCCAGCGACCCCGAGCAAGGAGAGACATGAAGGCTGACATCCACCCCGCATACGTCGAGACCCAGGTGACCTGCACCTGCGGCAACACGTTCACCACCCGCAGCACCAAGACCGACGGCGCCATCAGCACCGAGGTCTGCTCCGCGTGCCACCCCTTCTACACCGGCAAGCAGAAGATCCTGGACACCGGCGGCCGCGTCGCCCGCTTCCAGGCCCGCTACGGCAAGAAGAACTCCTGACCGGAGTGTCAGCGGCGAGGGTCACGGCCGCCTGCGCGGCCTGATCCACGCACAGCAGGTCTCCGACGCCGGTGCGCGCCTCAGGGCGTGCACCGGCGTCGTCGCGTGCAGGCGGGATCTGCAGGAATCGGGGAGGAGCACGGATGAGCGAGCACGAGGACGGCGACCGACTGACCACCCTGCGGCGGGAGCACGCCTCCCTGCAGGAGTCGATGGCGGACCCGACGCTGCACGACGACCCGGCCCGTGCCCGTCGCGTCGGCCGACGCTATGCGGAGCTCGAGGGGATCCTCGAGGCCGCGGACCGCGTGTCCTCCACCGCCGAGGACCTCGCCACCGCCCGTGAGCTCGCCGAGCTGGGGGAGGACGACGAGGAGCTCGCCGCCGAGACCGACCGGCTCACCGAGCGCCTCGAGGCCGAGCGCGCGCACCTCGAGGACCTGCTCGCCCCCCGCGACCCCGACGACTCCCGCGACGTGATCCTGGAGATCAAGGCGGGCGCGGGAGGCGAGGAGTCCGCGCTGTTCGCCGCAGAGATGCTGCGGATGTACCGCTCCTTCGCGGAGGCCCGCGGCTGGCGCACCGAGGTGCTGACCTCCTCCGAGACCGAGCTCGGCGGCCTGAAGGACGTCACCGTCGCGATCGCCGCCCGCGGCGCCGGCGCACCGGGGGAGGGCGTCTACGCGCACCTCAAGCACGAGGCCGGGGTGCACCGCGTCCAGCGGGTCCCGGTCACCGAGTCCCAGGGCCGCATCCACACCTCCGCCGTCGGCGTGCTGGTGCTGCCCGAGGCGGACGAGGCCGACGAGTCCGAGCTGCTGGCCGAGGCGCTGGCGCCCGCGAACCTGCGCATCGACGTCTTCCGCTCCTCCGGCCCCGGTGGCCAGAGCGTGAACACCACCGACTCCGCCGTGCGGATCACGCACGTGCCCACGGGGCTGGTGGTCTCCTGCCAGGACCAGAAGAGCCAGCTGCAGAACCGCGAGCAGGCCCTGCGGATCCTGCGCACCCGGCTGCTGGACGCGCGCCGGGCCGAGCAGGAGGCGGCCTCCTCCGCCGCGCGCCGCTCCCAGGTGCGCACCGTCGACCGCAGCGAGCGGATCCGCACCTACAACTTCCCCGAGTCGCGGGTCGCCGACCACCGCACCGGCTACAAGGCGAACAACCTCGCGCAGGTCCTCGCCGGCGACCTCGGCGAGCTGATCGACTCCTCCCGCCGCGCCGAGCGCGAGGCCCGGCTGGCCGAGGCGGCCCGCGAGGGCACGGAGGACCCGGCATGAACAGCACGGCGGAGGGTGCCGAGCAGACCCCGGCCGACGGCGGGAGCCCCGGCGGCCCGGCACCGGGTGGAGAGGCTCCCGGGGGAGGGGCCCCCGGAGGGCGGACGCGCCTCCGCCTGCGCGCCGCCCTCGCCGGGACCACCGCGCGCCTCGGCGCGGCGGGCGTCCCCTCGCCGAGCGTCGACGCCCGGGCGCTGATCGCCCACGCCGCACGCACGGACCGGCCGCTCGTCCTGCTCGACCAGCTCCCGGAGGACTTCGACGCGCGCCTCGAGGCCGCGACCGCACGGCGCGAGGCGCGCGAGCCGCTGCAGCTGATCCTCGGCATCGCCCCGTTCCGCCGCCTCGAACTGCGGGTGCGCCCCGGCGTGTTCATCCCGCGTCCGGAGACGGAGCTCGCCCTGGACCTGCTGCGCGAGCACGCGAGCGGGCCGCTCGAGCAGATCGTGGACCTCTGCACCGGCAGCGGCGCGCTCGGCGCGGCAGTGCTCGACGAGCTGCCCGGCGCCCGCGTGCTGGCGGTCGAGGTCGACGGCGCCGCCGCGGAGCTCGCCGCCGAGAACCTCGAGCTCGCCGGTCCCGGCCGCGGCCAGGTGATGCACGCCGACCTGCTGGGGGAGGTCCCGGAGCTCGCCGCGGCGGCCCCCGTCGACGCCGTCCTCTCGAACCCGCCCTACATTCCCGCCGGCGCCGTGCCCCAGGACCCCGAGGTCCTCGCGCACGACCCTCACCGCGCCCTCTTCGGCGGGGGAGAGGACGGTCTCGAGGTCCCGCGCGCCGTCGTGGCCTGGGCGGCGCGGCTGCTGCGACCCGGCGGCCTGCTCGTGATGGAGCACGCCGACGTGCAGGGCGGGGCGACGCGAACCCTCGCCCGCGACCACGGCGGCTTCGAGGGGATCCTCACGGCCCCCGACCTCACCGGACGCGACCGCTTCCTGCTCGCGCGCCGTCGTGCATCGGAGTCGCAGGACGGGCATGGGAGACTGTCACGGTGAGCGTGCACGACACCCAGAACCCAGAGACCCGCGAGGACGCCCTCGCCGCCGCCGTCGACGCCGTGCGGGGCGGTGGACTCATCGTCCTGCCGACCGACACCGTCTACGGGATCGGCGCCGATGCGTTCACCCCGCAGGCCGTGCAGGACCTGCTCGAGGCGAAGGGCCGCGGCCGCGACACCCCGCCGCCCGTGCTGATCGGCGACCGCGCCGTGCTGATGGCGCTGGCGACCGACCTGCCCGAGTACGTCGAGGACCTCGCCGAGGCGCTCTGGCCCGGTGCGCTGACCATCATCCTCACCGCCCAGCCCTCGCTCACCTGGGACCTGGGCGAGACCCGCGGCACCGTCGCGCTGCGCATGCCGGAGGACGAGACCGCCCTCGAGCTGCTGCGCCGCACCGGCCCCCTCGCCGTCTCCAGCGCGAACCGCCACGGCAAGCCGGCGGCGACCTCCGTGCTCGACGCCGCGACCCAGCTCGGCGACGCGGTCGAGGTGTACCTCGACGGGGGCGCCGCCCGGATCGGCGCGAGCTCCACGATCCTCGACGCCACCGTCACGCCTGCCGAGATCGTGCGCGAGGGCGCCATCACGAAGCAGCAGATCATCGACGTGGTCGGCGACATCTTCACCGCCCCCGAGCCCGAGCCCTCCGAGGAGGAGGCCGAGGACGCGGCAGGGGAGCAGGGCGAGGACGGCGAGCCGGGGACCTCGACGGAGAGCGCCGAGGGCGCCTCCGACGCCGCACCCGCCGGTGAGGCCGACGGGGACGCCCCCTCCGTCCTCGAACTGCCCTCCGAGCCCGAGCTCGAGAGCGTCCCGCAGGGCCCGGCCGAGACGCCGCTGGCCGCTCCCGGCGAGGACGCCGCCGCGCCGTCGGACGTCGCGCCCTCCACCTCCGAGCCCTCGACCGCTGAGGCCTCGACCGCCGGATCGGGCTCCGGGTCCCCGGTCTCCGAGCCCTCGACCTCCGGGTCGACGGCCCCCGCGCCGGAGGACCGGCCGGACGACGGCCCCGCCCGCCCGGAGCACATGCCCGGGTGAGGATCTACCTGTTCCTGCTGCTGCTCGCGGCGGCGGTCACCTTCCTGGTGACGCCCGCGGTGCGGCTGCTGGCCCGGCGCGCCGGGGCGATGACCGCGGTGCGGGAGCGCGACGTCCACGACGCCGTCACCCCGCGCCTGGGAGGGCTGGCGATGCTCGCCGGCGTGGTCGCCGCGATGCTCATCGCGAGCAACGTGCCCTTCCTCGAAGGGCTCTTCCACGATTCCCGCCAGCCCTGGGCGATCCTCTCCGCCGCGGCGCTGGTGTGCCTGCTCGGCGCGGCCGACGACCGCTGGGACCTCGACTGGATGACCAAGCTCGCCGGCCAGGTGCTCGCCGCGCTGCTGCTCGCCTGGCAGGGAGTGAGCCTGGTGACCCTCCCGATCAACGGGATGACCGTCCTGTCGGGGCGCGCGGCGCTGATCCTCACGGTCCTCGTGGTGGTGGTCAGCATGAACGCCGTGAACTTCGTCGACGGCCTGGACGGACTCGCCGCCGGGGTGATGGCGATCGGCGGCTCCGCCTTCTTCTACTACGCGTACATGCTCACGCGCGACACCTCGGCCTCCGACTACTCCTCCCTCGCCGCGCTGCTGACCGCCGTGATGATCGGGGGCTGTCTGGGCTTCCTGCCCCACAACCTCACCCGAGCCCGGATCTTCATGGGGGACTCGGGCTCGATGCTGCTGGGCCTGCTGCTCGCGGCCTCCACCATCGCGGTCACCGGCCAGGTCGACCCCGCGACGCTCTCCGGCGCAGACTTCTTCGGCCAGTTCCTGCCGATCCTGCTGCCGATCGGCGTGATGGTGATCCCCATCCTCGACTTCGGCCTCGCCGTGGTGCGACGGATCGGCTCGGGGAAGTCCCCCTTCCACGCCGACAAGGCGCACCTGCACCACCGCCTGCTGGGCCTGGGGCACTCCAAGCGCACCGCGGTGCTGATCATGTACACCTGGACGATCGTGATCTGCGTGGGCCTGCTGCTCCCGCTGATGGCCCCGCGGCACGTGGTCGGGATCTTCTGGGCGATCGGGATGCTCCTGGCCGTCCTGCTCACCTTCGACCCGCTCAGATGGCGGCCCGGCCGCCACCGGAAGGACTCCGATGCCCGCTCAGCCTGAGACCCCCGCCTCCTCGAGCCCGCGCTCCCCGCGGCGCGCCGCGAGCGACCGCTCCATGCAGCGCGCGACGCTGATCGCCGCCGGCGTCGGCCTGGTCGCCGACCTCGTCCTGCTCGCGATCGCGGCGAGCCGCCCCGAGAGCGCCGCCCTGCTCGGCGCGCTGGTGGGCACCGGGCTCACCCTGGTGATCGTCCTCCCGACCGTCGCGATCACCTTCGCCGGGCCCCGCCTCACCCCGGTGAGCATGGCCGCGACGGTGCTGGGCTCCTGGGCGGTCAAGATGTTCGTTGTGATCCTGGTCCTACTCCTGGTCAGGGATGTCGAGGCTGTCTCGAGCACGTGGATCGGGCTCGCACTGCTGGTCGGTGCGGTCTCGGCGATCCTCGTCGAGGCCGTGGTGCTGGCCCGCACTCGGCAGCCGCTCGATATGGACCCAGCCGAGAGCTCCGACGAGCACTCCTAGTACCCAGGCCGGAAGGCGATCCTCTGTTATGCTTCTCGAGGTGTTCGAGCACTGATCACGGTGCATAACCGGGAGCGGGCCGAGCACTGATCGACCAGCCGGGCCGCCCCGTCCTCGTCCATCGCTGGACGCCATGGAGGCCGCATCCGGGACGGCACCGATCGAGAATGACACCGAGGCACGGCACCCCGCTGTCGGCCCCAGACCACGGGAGATCGAGCTGAACACCGCAGACCTCAGCCCCACGCTGCACGCCGAGGACGACTCGTTCTTCCACATCCCGACGCTGGGTGAGTTCTTCCCCGACGCGATCCTCTTCGAAGGCACCGTCTTCGAGTTCAATCGGGTCCAGCTCGTGCGCCTCATCGTGCTCGCGGCCGTGCTCATCTTCATGTGCATCGTCGCCTCGCGCGCGAAGCTGGTCCCCGGCCGGGTCCAGAGCGCGGTCGAGCTCGTCATCGACTTCGTCAACAACAACATCATCGCGAACACGCTGGGCCTAAAGGACGGCAAGCGCTTCGCCCCGATGCTGATCACGATGTTCGTGTTCATCCTGTCGATGAACCTCGCCGGAGTCGTCCCCGGCCTCAACCTCGCCGGGACCTCGGTCATCGGCCTTCCGCTGCTGATGGCGCTGTGGACCTTCGTGACCTACGTGGGCGCCGGCATCCGCAAGCACGGCTTCCTCGGCTACCTCCGCGCCGAGACGATGCCCCCCGGCATCCCGTGGCCGATCTACATCCTGCTGATCCCGATCGAGTTGCTCCAGGTCGTCGTGATCCGCTGGGCCTCGCTGACCATCCGACTGCTGGCGAACATGGTCGCCGGGCACATGATGATCGTGGTGTTCATCGGCATGACCCACGCGCTGCTGTTCTCGGGCGACTGGTTGATCGCGATCTCGCCCTTCGCCGGCGCGATGGCGATCGGGATCTACGGATTCGAGATCTTCGTGGCCGCGCTGCAGGCCTTCATCTTCACGATGCTGACCGCCGTGTACATCCAGCTCGCCACCTCCGACGAGCACTGACCCCCGCTGCGGCGGCAGGTCATCCGGCCCCGCCGAGCGGTCCCCGACCTTCCCGACCCCCAAAGAACCTGATCGTCGCCCCCAGCGCGGCACAACGAAAGGAAACACCCCATGGAGTCCACCATCCTCGCTGAGGTGACCGGCAACATCGCGACCCTCGGATACGGCCTCGCCGCGATCGGCCCGGGCATCGGCCTCGGCATCCTCGTCGGCAAGACCGCCGAGGCGCAGGCCCGTCAGCCCGAGATGCGCTCGCAGCTGCAGACCACCATGCTGATCGGTGTGGCCTTCACCGAGATCCTCGCGCTGCTGGCGATCGTCACCGGCCTGATCTTCTGAGGCAGAATCCATGATTCTTGCCGAAGGAGCAGACACCGTACCCGGCTGGCGGCTGCTCATCCCGCTCCCTGAGGAGATCGTCTGGTCGGCGATCTTCCTGCTGATCTTCGCGGGCGTCTTCATGAAGTTCGTGCTCCCGCGCATGAACGCCGTGCTCGACGAGCGCAGCGAGAAGATCGAGGGCGGCATCCGCCATGCGGAGCAGGTCCAGGAGCAGGCCGACCAGCTCAAGAGCGATCAGGAGCAGGAGCTCGCGGCGGCACGCCAGGAGGCGGCGTCCATCCGCGAGAAGGCCCGTGCCGATGGTCAGAAGATCATCGACGAGGCGCGCTCCCGCGCCGAGTCCGAGAGCGAGCGCGTGCTCACCGCGGGTCGTCAGCAGCTGAGCGCCGAGCGGATCTCCGCCGCGGCCGAGCTGCGCGGCGAGGTGGGAACCCTCGCCAGCGACCTCGCCTCGAAGATCGTCGGGGAGTCCCTCACCGACGACGAGCGCTCCCGCCGTGTGATCGACCGGTTCCTGGACGACCTCGAGTCGAGCCAGACCACCACCCGATAAGGACCCGTGATGCGAGGAACCTCCTCCACCTCCTTCGCCGAGGTGCTCCGCCAGGCCGAGGCCGCCTTCGCGGCCGACGGCGCTGCGCCGGAGAACGACGCCCAGGAGCTGTTCTCGGTGGCCGACGCCATCGATTCCAGCAACCAGCTCGTGCGCACCCTGTCCGATCCGGGCCGCCCCGTCGCGGTGAAGGAGCAGACCGTGCGCGCGCTGTTCGGCGGCCGCGTCGGCCCCCGCGCCCTCGAGCTCGCCCTCGAGGTCGTCCGCCGGCGCTGGTCCGAGCAGGAGGACATCCTCGATGCCCTCGAGCTGCTCGGCGTCTCGGCGCTGCTCCAGCAGGCGCACGCCGAGGGCGTGCTCGAGCAGGTCGAGTCGGAGCAGTTCGAGGTCGCGCGCATGATCGACGGCAGCGGTGAGCTCACCACGGCCCTCGACGACGCGCGGGAGAACCCCTCGCAGCGCGCGGCGCTCCTCACGCGGCTGCTGGAGGGTCGCACCCACCGCCTCACGGTCGCGCTCGCGGCCCGCGCGGTGGGACGTCGCACGGAGACCAAGCCCGCCCGCCGGATCGAGGAGTTCGCCCGCTTCGCCTCGGACCGCCGTCGTCGCGCCTTCGCGACGGTGCACAGCGCGGTCCCGCTCGACGAGACGCAGCAGGCACGGCTCGGGGCGGTCCTCGCCTCGATCTACGGCCGCGAGGTGCAGATGAACCTCCAGCACGACCCTGAGGTCGTGGGCGGTCTCCGGATCCAGGTCGGCGACGACCTCTACGACGCCACCGTGCTGGCCAGGCTCTCGCGGGCCCGGTCCTCGCTCGTGGCCTGACCCAGACCACGACGCCGCGGCGTCCCCAGCACTTACCAGACCATCCCCGTCACGGGGAGACCGAGAGGAAGCGAAGCAGCAGATGGCGGAGCTCACGATCAGCCCGGAGGAGATCCGGAACGCCCTGGACAGCGCGGTGTCCAGCTACCAGGCAGGCGCCCCCGAGCGCGAGGAGATCGGCCGCGTCAGCGAGGCCGCCGACGGCATCGCGCGCGTCGAGGGCCTCCCGAACGTCATGGCCAACGAGCTCGTCCGCTTCGAGGACGGCACTCTCGGCCTCGCCCTGAATCTCGAGCTGCGCGAGGTCGGCGTCGTCGTCCTCGGCGAGTTCAGCGGCATCGAGGAGGGCCAGCAGGTCCGCCGCACCGGCCAGGTGCTCTCGGTCCCCGTCGGCGACGGCTACCTCGGCCGCGTCGTGGACCCGGTCGGCGCCCCCATCGACGGGCTCGGCGAGATCGAGACCGTCGGCCGCCGCGCCCTCGAGCTGCAGGCGCCCGGCGTCATGCAGCGCAAGGCCGTCAAGGAGCCGATGCAGACCGGTCTGAAGGCCATCGACGCGATGACCCCGATCGGCCGCGGCCAGCGTCAGCTGATCATCGGCGACCGCCAGACCGGCAAGACCGCGATCGGCATCGACACGATCCTGAACCAGAAGGCCAACTGGGAGTCCGGCGACCCCTCGAAGCAGGTCCGCTGCATCTACGTCGCCGTCGGCCAGAAGGGCTCGACCATCGCCTCCGTGCGCGCCACCCTCGAGGAGGCCGGCGCGATGGAGTACACCACGATCGTCGCCGCCCCCGCCTCGGACCCCGCGGGCTTCAAGTACATCGCTCCCTACACCGGCTCGGCCATCGGCCAGCACTGGATGTACGAGGGCAAGCACGTCCTGATCGTCTTCGACGACCTCTCGAAGCAGGCGGAGGCCTACCGCGCCGTGTCGCTGCTGCTGCGCCGCCCGCCGGGCCGTGAGGCGTACCCCGGCGACGTGTTCTACCTGCACTCCCGCCTCCTCGAGCGCTGCGCGAAGCTGAGCGACGAGATGGGCGGCGGCTCGATGACCGGCCTGCCGATCATCGAGACCAAGGCGAACGACGTCTCGGCGTACATCCCGACCAACGTCATCTCGATCACCGACGGCCAGTGCTTCCTGCAGTCGGACCTGTTCAACGCGAACCAGCGCCCGGCGGTCGACGTCGGCATCTCGGTCTCCCGCGTCGGCGGCTCCGCGCAGACGAAGGCGATGAAGGCGGTCTCGGGCACCCTGAAGCTCTCGCTCGCGCAGTTCCGTGACCTCGAGGCCTTCGCGATGTTCGCCTCCGACCTCGACGCGGCCTCGAAGCAGCAGCTGCACCGCGGCGCTCGCCTGATGGAGCTGCTCAAGCAGTCGCAGTACTCGCCCTTCCCGATGGAGGAGCAGGTCGTCTCGATCTGGGCGGGCACCAAGGGCAAGTTCGACGACGTCGAGGTCGAGGACGTCCGCGACTTCGAGGCCCAGCTGCTGGAGCACCTGCGCCACAACGGCGGCGTGCTCGAGGCCATCCGCACCACCGGCAAGTTCGAGTCCTCGACCGAGGAGGAGCTCTCGAGCATCCTCGACCAGGTCAAGCAGGACTTCCTGGCCGGCAAGGGCGAGGGCGCCGCGCGCACCGACGAGAGCGGGCGCATGGACGCCGGCGAGATCGAGCAGGAGCAGATCGTCCGAGGCTGATGCGAGCTGCCGCCGTCCCGCACGGGGCGGCGGCCTCCGCCGGCCACGCACCGATCTCGCACGAGGAGAGCAATGGGAGCCCAGCAGAGGGTATACAAGCAGAGGATCCGCTCCGCCCAGGGGATGAAGAAGATCTTCAAGGCCAAGGAGATGGTCGCGGCCTCGCGCATCGCCAAGGCGCACGCCAGGGTGGAGGCGACCACGCCGTACGCCGAGGCGCTCACCCGCGCGATCGGCTCGGTGGCGACGCACTCCACGGAGATCTCGCACCCGTTCCTGGAGAGCGAGCGGAACGAGACCGGCCGCGTCGGCATCCTGATGATCACCGCGGACCGAGGCATGACCGGCCCCTACTCGCACAACGTGATCCGGGCCGCCGAACAGCTGGCCAACACGCTGCGCGACGAGGGCAAGACCCCCGTGATGTACGTCGTCGGCCTCAAGGGCGAGTCGTACTACCGGTTCCGCAACCGGCCCCCGCACCGCGCGTGGACGCCGTACAAGGAGAACGAGATCCCGGAGCTCGGGCGGGAGATCGCCGCGGCGCTGACCGAGGACCTCCTGTACGAGGACCCGTCGGTCCACCTCGACGAGATGTACGTGGTCGGCACCCGCTTCGAGAGCCGCTTCATCCAGCGCACCTCGTCCGTGCGCATGGTGCCGATGGGCCTGGTCGAGGCGGGGGAGGACCAGGACACCCCGACGTTCCCGCTCTACGAGTTCGTGCCGGACGCGGACTCGGTGATCGAGGAGCTGCTGCCGCGGTACATCCGCTCGCGCATCACCAACATCCTGCTGCAGGCGATGGCCTCGGAGCACGCCTCCACGCAGCGTGCGATGAAGACCGCGACCGACAACGCCCAGACGCAGATCGACAAGTTCACCCGCCTGGCGAACTCCGCCCGCCAGGCGGAGATCACCCAGGAGATCACGGAGATCGTCGGCGGCGCCGACGCGCTCTCGGGATCCGGCCGCACTGAACGCTGAGACATCCGCCGACACATTGTGGCCGACCCCGCCCCAGCGTCGGCTCGACATGGAGAGAACACATGACCACCACCACTGACAGCCAGGCCCCCGTCGCCTCGGCGCCGGCCGCCATCGGGCGCGTCGCGTGCGTCACCGGCGCCGTCGTCGACATCGAGTTCCCCGGGGAACATCCCCGACCTGTACAACGCGCTGACCATCCAGATCGAGGACACCGGCTCGGGCCTCGAGGCGTCGACCTTGACCCTCGAGACCGCCCAGCACCTCGGCGACGGCATGGTCCGCGGCATCGCGCTGAAGCCCACCGACGGCGTGGTCCGCGGCCAGGCCGTGACCGACACCGGCGCCCCGATCTCGGTGCCGGTGGGCGATGCGACCCTCGGCACCGTGTTCGACGTGATCGGCACGCCGCTGAACAAGCCCGCCGATCAGCTGCAGATCTCCGAGCGCTGGCCAATCCACCGCCAGGCCCCGAACTTCGACCAGCTCGAGTCGGCCACCCAGATGTTCGAGACCGGTATCAAGTCGATCGACCTGCTCACCCCGTACGTCAAGGGCGGCAAGATCGGTCTGTTCGGCGGCGCGGGCGTGGGCAAGACGGTGCTCATCCAGGAGATGATCTACCGCGTGGCCAACAACCACGACGGCGTGTCGGTCTTCGCGGGCGTCGGCGAGCGCACCCGTGAGGGCTGGGACCTCATCGAGGAGATGACCGAGTCCGGCGTCATCGAGAAGACCGCCCTGGTCTTCGGCCAGATGGACGAGCCGCCGGGCACCCGTCTGCGCGTCGCGCTCTCGGCCCTGACCATGGCCGAGTACTTCCGCGACGAGCAGGCGCAGGACGTGCTGCTGTTCATCGACAACATCTTCCGCTTCACCCAGGCGGGCTCCGAGGTCTCCACCCTGCTGGGCCGCATGCCCTCCGCGGTGGGCTACCAGCCGAACCTGGCCGACGAGATGGGCGTGCTCCAGGAGCGCATCACCTCGACCCGCGGCCACTCGATCACCTCGATGCAGGCGATCTACGTCCCGGCCGACGACTACACCGACCCGGCCCCGGCGACGACCTTCGCCCACCTCGACGCCACCACGGAGCTCTCGCGAGAGATCGCCTCGCGCGGCCTCTACCCGGCGATCGACCCGCTGGCCTCGACCTCGCGGATCCTCGACCCCCGTTACGTGGGCCAGGACCACTACGACACCGCGGTGCGCGTGAAGCAGATCCTCCAGCGCAACAAGGAGCTGCAGGACATCATCGCGATGCTGGGCGTGGACGAGCTGTCCGAGGAGGACAAGGTCATCGTCTCGCGGGCACGCCGCATCCAGCAGTTCCTCTCGCAGAACACCCACCTCGCCAAGCAGTTCACCGGCGTGGACGGCTCGGACGTCCCCATGAAGGACACCATCGAGGGCTTCAAGGGCATCTGCGACGGCGAGTTCGACCACATCACCGAGTCGGCCTTCTTCAACGTGGGCGGCATCGACATGGTGCTGGAGAACCAGCACCGCATCGACAAGGAGCTCGGCGCGTGAGTGCGCTCGAGGTCACCTTCGTCACCGCCGACCGTACCGTCTGGACCGGGCAGGCCTCGCAGGTGGTCGTGCCCGCGATCGACGGCTCGATGGGCATCCTGCCGCAGATGCAGCCGACGCTCGCGATCCTCGGCGACGGCGTCATCCGGATCCACGACCTGGACGGCCATGTCGACGAGCGCTCCGTCTCGGGCGGCTTCGTCTCCGTGGACTCCGACGTCGTGACCATCGGTGTCGACGATGCGGAGGCCCAGGCGCCGCACGCCGACCGGATCTGACCGGCGGCGCACCGCAGATGGACGACATGAGCATCCCGATCCTCCTGGTGGGGGTCGGGATGCTCGTCGTTCTGGTGGTGCTCGCGGTGCTGCTGGTCGCCCAGCGCCAGGTGCTGGTCTCGCGCAGCCGGGGAGCCTTCGAGTGCTCGCTGCAGCGGCGGGGGATCGTGGGCGGGGAGCGCTGGCAGCACGGCGTGATGCGCTTCGGCACCGACCGCCTGCGCTGGTTCCGGGCGTTCTCGGTGCGGATCGGTCCCGAGGTGGTGATCCGTCGCGGTGACATCGTCGAGGTGAACCGGCGCCGGCTCCCGGCCCGTGTCGAGGGCGGGCAGCAGGCCTATCTGCTCGCCTTCACCCTGCTCGACCGTCGCGAGATCCACGCGATCGTCGACCTCGTCCCGGGTGCGGCGCTGAACTCCTGGCTCGAGGCCGCACCGACCGGCCTCGTCATCGGGGACGCGGACTGAGCCGAGCGGTCGGCGGCGGCGCCGAACGGACTCAGGCGGCGCTGGGCCGACGCCGACCTGCGCGGGTCGACCCGGCCGGGCCGAGAGGAGAGCGACCGGGCCCTGGCCTCAGACCTCCCGGCCGCCCCGCAGCACCGTGACCGGGCGCAGCGCGCGGTCCACCATCAGCACATCGGCCCGGCACCCGGCGGCCAGCGCCCCGACGTGGTCCTCGAGCCCCAGCACCCGGGCAGGAACGGTCGAGGCCGCGCGGACCGCGGCGACCAGGTCGACTCCGGCCTCGAGCACCGCATGGCGCAGCACCTCGACCAGGTGCGCGGTCCCGCCCGCGATCGCCCCGCCCTCGGTGAGCGTGGCGACGCCCTCCTCGACGGTGACGTCGAGTGCCCCGAGCCGGTAGCGGCCGTCGGCCATCCCGGCGGCGGCCATCGCGTCGGTGACCAGCACGACGTGGTCCTCGGCGGCGATCGAGAAGACGTGCGCGACGGTGCGCGCATCCAGGTGCACGCCGTCGGCGATCACCTCGACCATTATCTCCCCGCGCGAAGCGGCATCCAGCGCCGCCAGAGCCGGGCCCGGGTCGCGGTGGTGGATCGGCCGCATGCCGTTGAACAGATGCGTCGCGGTCGGCAGCGGGGAGCGCCCGCGATGGTGACGCAGCGCCGCGAGCGAGCGGTCTACGGCGCGGGTCATCTCCGCGCTGCCGCCGTCGGTGTGCCCCAGGGAAGGGACGGCACCGCTGCCCGCGAGCGCGTCGATCACCTCATCGGCCCCGGCGGCCTCGGGGGCGATGGTCATCGTCGCGAGAGCGCCGCCGGCGATCTCGGCGAGCTCTCGCACCAGCGCCGGGTCGCCGTCCGTGAGATGGGCGGGGTTCTGCGCACCGCGGCGGGCCTCGGAGAGGAAGGGGCCCTCGAGGTGGATCGCGGCGATCTCCCCGTCGCGGTGGAGACGGGCGAGCTGGGCGACCTTCTCGCGCAGCGTCGCGGCGTCGGCGGTCACCAGCGAGGCGACGAGGGAGGTGGTGCCGTGCCGACGGTGCTCGAGGACCGCCTCGAGCATCTCCTCGGCGTCCTCGGAGTCGGGGAAGGAGGCGCCGCCTCCACCGTGGCAGTGCAGGTCCACCAGACCCGGCAGGATCAGCCCGTCGTGCTCGAGGACGCGGTCCCCTCCGGGCAGGAGCTCGGCAGGGGCGTGGTCGGCGGGGCCGGCCCAGAGGATCCGCTCCCCGGCGCAGAGCACCAGGGCGTCCGGGACCAGCCCCTGCTCGAGCACGGCGGTGCCGCGCAGGGCGAGATCCGCGGGCGGCGCGGAGAGGTCGGTCGGCACGGGCACGTCGGTGGGCATGCGCACTCCCGGGGTGGATCGAAGGGGACGGGGCTCAGAACAGGCGCGACTCCGCGTCGTCGATGCCGCGCAGGGCGTCGTAGTCGAGGGTGACGCAGTCGATGCCGCGGTCGCCGGCCAGCACCTTCGCCTGCGGCTTGATGGCCTGGGCGGCGAAGATGCCGCGCACGGGGGCGAGCAGCGGGTCGCGGTTCAGCAAATCGAGATAGCGGGTGAGCTGCTCGACGCCGTCGATCTCGCCGCGGCGCTTGATCTCGATCGCGACGGTGCCGCCGTTCTCGTCGCGGGCGAGGATGTCCACGGGTCCGATCGCGGTGAAGTACTCACGGCGCACCAGCGACCAGCCGTCGCCGAGCGTCTCGATGTTCTCGGCCAGCAGCGCCTGCAGATGCGCCTCCACGCCGTCCTTCTGCAGGCCGGGATCGACGCCGAGCTCGTGGGAGGAGTCCTCGAGCACCTCGTGCAGCCGCACCCGGAGGCGATCGCCGGACTTGTCGTGGACCACGTCCCACTGCTCGATCCAGTCGCCCTCGGGATCGGACTCCGCCTCGGCGTCGTCACGGCGCGAGGTGGTCAGCGTGCAGGGCGGGCTCATCCAGTTCAGGGGCTTGTAGCTGCCGCCGTCGGAGTGCACGAGCACGCTTCCGTCGGCCTTGACGATCAGCAGACGAGGAGCGAGCGGCAGATGGGCGGTGAGTCGACCGGTGTAGTCGACGGAGCAGCGGGCAACGACGAGACGCACCCCGACAGGGTACGACACCTGCGGCGGGCCTCTAGTCGACCCGGCGGGGCGGGCCGAGAGGTGCGACGGGGGAGCGGCCCGGCGCCGATGAGAGGGCGATGAGAGGGGTGTGAGAGGTGCTTCACCCCAGGTGCCCATGCTCACGGGGGCCTGGTCGCCGACGCGCCGTGCTCGTATCGTGGAGCGGTCCCGTGTCCGGGGCCTGGCGGCCCCCATCGAAGGAGCAATCCACCGTGCAACGACTCCTGGCCGTCCTGCTGGTCCTGATCGGACTGATCGGGCTCGTGCTCGGCCGTCTGGGCGAGACCACCTGGGCCCCCGAGCCCGAGACCACCGCCACGGCGACCCTGGAGGATCCGGGTCCCGCCGTCGTGATCGACCCGGGCGTGCTCTACGTGGGCGGCGAGGAGGGGAAGGTTGTGATCGAGGGCGCCTCCGACGTCTCCGTGATCACCGCCTCGAACAGCGACATCGACGCCTATCTCGAAGGCGTCCACCACACCCGCGTCACCGGCGCCTCCGACTGGAGCACGCTGAGCACCGAGGACGTCGAGCCCGACGGCGCCGCGGAGATCTCCGACCCGACCGGCTCGGACCTCTGGCGCTCCGTGGACACCTCCGCCAGCCCCTACACGCTGGACATCGGCGAGTTCTGGGCCGCGGAGAATGGCGAGAACGAACAGGTCTACCGCTCCCTGCTGATCGTGACCGACGGCACCGCCGCCGGCGCCGACAAGATCTCGATCACCTGGCCGGTGAACGACGAGAACGAGTGGGTGCCCTACGCCTACGCCGGCGGCGCCGCGATCGCCGTGATCGGTCTGGTGCTCCTGGTCGTCTCGATCGGCCGCCGCGGCGACGAGGACGAGGAGGAGCTGCTCGAGGAGCCCCAGGAGGCGCGCTCGAGCGAGGCGCGCACGTCGCTCGCCACGGGAGGCGCCGCAGCCGGCGCCGTGGCAGGCGGCCCGTCCGATGACCGGGACCGCGCCGACGCCGACACCGACGCCGACGGCGCCGACGCCCCGCGCGCCGAGGACTCCCTGGACGCCCCCGGCGCCCGCGAGGTCGGCGAGCAGAGCGTGTGGTCCTTCGGCGACCGGGCCGACGACGCGGGGACCGGCGCCGACGGCACCGCCTCCGACGGCGGCTCCCCGGGCGCGGACCCCTCCGGCGACGACGCGGACCAGGAGCGACGATGACCCCCCAGACGCTGCGCGGCACCGCGCGGAAGGACACCGTGATGAGCACTCGACCCGTCGGCCGCCGTGGCCTCCTGCTCGGAGCCGGTGGCGTGCTCGCCACCGGTCTGCTCGCCGCCTGCGGCTCCGAGCCGTCCGCACCGCCGGCGCCGCCCACCGGCAAGCAGCTCGCCGAGCCCACGCCCGTGCAGACCACCGAGCAGATCGAGGAGATCGTGCCCGAGGTCAACGCCGCCGTGGTCGCGGCCGACGAGGCGAAGGACGCCGCGAAGCTCGCCCCGCGCGTCTCCGGCTCCGCCGCGGAGTTCCGCAAGGCCGTCTACGGTCTGATCGAGAAGGCCCCCGAGTGGGCCGAGGACCTCAAGATCCCCGGCGCCGGGACGATCGTGCCCATGAGCTCGGTCAGCGCCGAGTTCCCGCGCGTCGCGATCGCGCTGGTCGAGGATTCCGTGCAGGACGGCGTGCCGTACTTCCTGGCGATGCAGCAGAAGGACGCGAAGTCCGGCTACACCGCCTGGGGCTGGGCCCAGCAGGCGGTCGGCGTGGACATGCCCACCGTCCCGAACGCCGTGGTCGGCTCCGAGGCGCTCACCGCCGACGCCGAGGGCCTGGTCATGACCCCGGCGCAGGCGCTCGAGCTCTACGCGAAGGTGCTCACCGACGGCGACGCCGCGGACCCCGACGACAAGCTCGCCGCGAACCCCTTCCAGACCGGCACGCACAAGCGCATCCAGGCCGAGCGCAAGGAGCTCAACAAGGGCGTGGAGTGGGACGAGGCCGGCACCATCCGCGAGACCTACTCCGTGCGGGACGGCGAGCTCGCGGGCCTGCGCACGGAGGACGGCGGCGCGATCGTGATGGCGACGCTGATGTCCTCGCGCAAGGTCGCGATCAAGGACGGCGCGACCATGCGCTACGCGGAGGACAACAAGTACACCAAGGTGATCGGAACGCGCGAGTTCACCAAGCAGTACGTCCGCGAGTTCGGCACCCACGTGGCCCTCTTTATCCCCTCGGCCGACGCCGGGGGCCAGGTCCAGCCGATCGGCGCGACCCAGACCGCGCTCGCCGCCAGCGGGGAGTGACCCACGGGCGGTGATCGTCCGGGAGAGCCGGCGCCGCCGGCACCGTGATCCGCGTCCGGTCCCGTCGGCCCTGGGTCCGCTCCCGGCGGCCACTCCCTAGACTGGTGCCGTCACGCACCCGTCGAAGGAGTACCTCCGTGTCCGATCCGTACGGCATCATCGATCTCGCCGCGCTCAAGCAGCCCGCAGGCGGCACCGGGGCGACCGACGCGGGGGAGCCCTCCGCGCACGAGGTCGCCGTCACCGAGCAGGGCCTTGAGCAGCTCATCGCCGACTCGCAGCAGATCCCGACCCTCCTGCTGGTCACCAGCGGCCGGGTGTCCGAGGGCGCCACCTATCTCGCCGCCCTGCGCCGCGGCGTCGACGCGAAGGGCGGCGCGCTGCGCCTGGCCGTCGTCGACGCCGACACCCAGCAGCGGGTCGCCGCCGCGCTGCGGGTTCAGCAGCTGCCCACGCTGCTGCTCCTGCTGCAGGGCCAGCTGCAGCCGATCGTCGACTCCGTGCTGCCCGAGGCGGAGATCGACGGCCTGCTGAACCAGGTCGTCGACGTCGCCCGCCAGCAGGGGATGGAGCTGCCGGGCGGCGAGGCCGAGCAGGCCGCCGCTCCCGAGGAGCCGCTGCCGCCGCTGCTGGCCGAGGCCTACGAGGCGATCGAGCGGGGCGACCTCGACGCGGCCGTCGCCGCCTACCGCAAGCAGCTCCAGGAGAGCCCCGCCGACGGCGAGGCGAAGGCGGGCCTCGCCACCGTCGAGCTGATGCGCCGCACCCAGGGGGCGGACCTCGCCGCCGCCCGTCAGGCCGCGGCCGACGCCCCCGCCGATCTCGACGCCCAGCTGCTGGTCGCCGATCTCGACATGCTCGGCGGCCACGTCGAGGACGCCTTCACCCGCCTGCTGGACCAGCTGCGCGGCGCGGACCAGGAGACCAAGGACGCGGTGCGCACGCGCCTGCTGGAGCTGTTCGAGGTCGCCGGGGCCGACGACCCCCGCGTGGCCCCGGCCCGCAAGCGCCTCGCGAACCTCCTGTACTGAGCCGCGCCGGGCCGACGCCCCGCGCTGCACGTCATGAGCCGCTGTGTTCCACTCCTGGAGCACAGCGGCTGATGACATTGCGGTAGCCCTGGCGGCGGGCCGCGCCCCTCGGGCTCAGCCCTCGCGCAGTCGGGCGGGGGCGAGGACCACGGCGCCGAGCGGCGGCACCGAGAGGCGCACCGAGTGGTCGCGCCCGTGCTGGGGGAGCGGCTCGGCGTGGACCCGTCCCAGGTTCCCGACCCCGCTGCCGCCGTAGACCGGGGCGTCGGAGTTCAGCACCTCGAGCCAGTACCCGCCCTCGGGCAGCGGGATGCGGTGCTCGTGCCACGGCTCGGGCGAGAAGTTCACGACCACGACCACTGGATCGCCCGCCTCGTCGCGTCGGAGGAAGGAGAGCACGTTGTGCTGCGCGTCGTCGCCGATCAGCCACTCGAAGCCGCCCGGGTCCTGGTCCCGCTGGTAGAGCGCCGGGAACTCGGCCTGGACGGCGTTGAGGTCGCGCACCAGCTGCTGCGCCCCGCGGTGCAGCGGGTACTCCAGCAGCCACCACGGCAGCCCGGCCTGCTCGGACCACTCGGTGCCCTGGGCGAACTCGATCCCCATGAACACCAGCTGCTTGCCCGGATGGGTCCACTGGAAGGTGAGATAGGAGCGCAGCGTCGCGGCCTGCTGCCAGTCGTCGCCCGGCGCCTTGCGCAGCAGCGAGCCCTTGCCGTGCACGACCTCGTCGTGGCTCAGCGGCAGGATGAAGTTCTCCGAGTACTGGTAGACCATCGAGAAGGTCAGCTCGCCGTGGTGGTACTGGCGTTGGATCGGGTCCTGGCCCAGGTACTGCAGGGTGTCGTGCATCCAGCCCATGTTCCACTTGAACCCGAAGCCGAGGCCGCCGGTCTCGGTGGGGCGGGTGACGCCCGGGAAGGACGTGGACTCCTCGGCGATCATCACGATGCCGGGCGCGCGCTTGTACGCGGTCGCAGTGGTCTCCTGCAGGAAGGCGATGTTCTCGAGGTCCTCGCGGCCGCCGTGGCGGTTGGGCACCCACTGGCCGTCCTCGCGCGAGTAGTCGAGATAGAGCATCGAGGCGACGGCGTCGACCCGCAGCCCATCGACGTGGAACTCCTCGAGCCAGTAGCAGGCGTTGGCGACCAGGAAGTTGCGCACCTCGTGGCGGCCGGTGTCGAAGATGTACGTGCCCCAGTCCGGGTGCTCGCCGCGGCGGGGATCGGCGTGCTCGTACAGCGGGGTGCCGTCGAAGCGGCCCAGCGCCCACTCGTCCTTGGGGAAGTGGGCCGGCACCCAGTCCATGATCACGCCGATGCCGGCGCCGTGGAGGGCGTCGATGAGGTGGCGCAGCTCGTCGGGGGAGCCGAGCCGGGAGGTGGGCGCGTAGTAGCCGGTGACCTGGTAGCCCCAGGACCCGCCGAAGGGGTGCTCGGCGACCGGCATGAACTCCACGTGGGTGAAGCCCATCTCGGCGACGTACGCGGTGAGCTCCTCGGCGAGCTCCCGGTAGCCCAGGCCCGGCCGCCAGCTGGCCAGGTGCACCTCGTAGATCGACATGCGGGAGGAGACCGCCTCGGTCGAGGCGCGCTCGGCGAGCCAGTGGTCGTCGGTCCACTCGAAGTCGCTGACGGTGATCACGGAGCCGGTCGCGGGCGGCACCTCGGCCGCGCGCGCCATCGGGTCGGCCTTCTCGCGCCAGGTGCCGTCGGCCCCGAGGATCCGGAACTTGTAGACCTCGCCGGCCCCGACCCCGGGCACGAACAGCTCCCAGACGCCGGAGGTGCCCAGCGAGCGCATCGAGTGCAGGCGACCGTCCCAGCTGGTGAAGGAGCCGATCACCTGGACGGCGCGGGCGTTCGGCGCCCAGACGGCGAAGGAGGTGCCCTCCACCCCGTCCACGGTGCGCACGTGCGCGCCGAGCGCCCGCCACAGCTCCTCGTGGCGGCCCTCCCGGATCAGGTGCAGGTCGAGCTCGCCGATCGTGGGCAGGAAGCGGTAGGGCTCCTCGAGGTCCACCCAGTCCTCCCCGGCGGACCAGGTGACCCGGATCCGGTAGGTGGGGACCTCCGCCAGCGGCAGGGCGACGGTCCAGATCCCGTCGTGCTCGTGCTCCATCCCGTGGGCGGAGCCGTCGGGCAGGAGCACCGCGACCTCGCTCGCGAAGGGCTTGAGGGTGCGCACCGTGACGCCGCCCTCGTACTCGTGGGCGCCGAGCACGGCATGGGGCTCGTGGTGGCTGCCGGTCGCCGTCGCGCCGAGCTCGTGCTCGCCCAGCGGCATCACCGGGACGGGACGGTCGGTGCTCTCCGTGGTGTGGGACATGTCAGCTCTCCTCGGGGTGGACGATGCGCAGCACGTGGGCGGGCCGGTCGGCGGCGCTCAGGATGACGAAGGGCTCCCGGTCCCAGCGGAACCGCTCGCCGGTGAGCAGGTCCTCGACCTCGAAGCTCCCCTCGACGCCGAGCGCGTCGAGCTCGAGGTGCAGGCGGGTGGAGGCGTCGCGGTCGTGGGCGGTCAGGGAGACGACCAGCACCGTGTCGGGGCGGCCCGTGCCGCTCGCGTCGGCGTCGAGGTGCTTGGAGAAGACCAGCACCTGCGGGTCGTCGGCCTCGTGGAAGCGGATGGTGGTGAGGGTCTGCAGCGCAGGGTGCTCGCGCCGGATCCGGTTCAGGGTGCCCAGCAGCGGCTCGAGGCTCTCACCGCGGGTGAGCGCGCCGGCGTAGTCGCGGGGCTTGTACTCGTACTTCTCGTTGTCGATCTGCTCCTGCGCGCCGGGCCGGGGGACGTCCTCGACCAGCTCGTAGCCGGAGTAGATGCCCCAGGTCGGCACGAGCGTGGCGGCGAGGATCGCGCGCAGCACGAAGGCGCGCCGCCCGCCGGAGCTCATGTACGGGGTGAGGATGTCGTGGGTGGTGGGCCAGAAGCTCGGGCGCATGTAGGGCGCCGCCTCGACCAGCTCCTCGAGGTACTCCTGCAGCTCCTCGGCGCTCTCGCGCCAGGTGAAGTAGGTGTAGGACTGGTGGTAGCCGACCTTGCCCAGGGTGTGCATCATCGTCGGCCGGGTGAACGCCTCGGCCAGGAAGATCACCTCGGGGTGCTTCTCCGCGAACTCCGCCAGCAGCTCCTCCCAGAAGCGGACCGGCTTGGTGTGCGGGTTGTCGACGCGGAAGAGGGTCACGCCGTGCCTGACCCAGTGCTCGAGCACGTCGCGGATCGCGGCGTAGAGCCCCTCGTAGTCGGTGTCGAAGCTGAGGGGGTAGATGTCCTGGTACTTCTTCGGCGGGTTCTCGGCGTAGGCGATGGTGCCGTCCGCGCGCACCACGAACCACTCGGGGTGCTCCTGCACCCACGGGTGGTCGGGGGAGCACTGCAGGGCGATGTCGAGGGCGACCTCGAGGCCGAGCTCCTTCGCCCGGGCGACGAAGGCGTCGAAGTCCTCGATCGTGCCGAGGTCGGGGTGGATCGCGTCGTGGCCGCCCGCGGGCGAGCCGATCGCGTAGGGAGAGCCGGGATCGCCCGGCTGCGGCTCCAGGGTGTTGTTGCGCCCCTTGCGGAAGGTGGAGCCGATGGGGTGGATCGGGGTCAGGTAGGCGACGTCGAAGCCCATCTGCGCGATCCGGTCCAGGGAGCGGGCGGCGGAGCGCAGCGTGCCGGAGGTCCAGCCGCGCTCGGGGTCGAAGTGCGCACCCTCGGAGCGGGGAAGAACTCGTACCAGGAGCCGTACAGGGCGCGGCGGCGCTGCACCTCCAGGCGGAAGGGGCCGGCGACGGTGACGCCCTCGCGCAGCGGCCGCTCCGCGAGGATGCCGCGCAGGTCGGCGGCGAGCGCCGGGGCGACCCGGGCGGTGACCGGCAGGCCGGGGGAGCGCAGCGACTCGAGCGCGGCGGAGACCACCGGCCCGTCGGAGGCCGGTCGCGTGCCCTCGTCGATCTCGGCGAGCACCCGCTCGAGCACGAGCACGCCCTCGTCGCAGGTCAGCTCCGGGTCGACGCCGGCGGGGATCTTCACCTCGGCCACATGGGCCCAGGTGTCGTACGGGGCGGAGAAGGCCTCGATCCGGAAGGTCCAGGTGCCCAGCTCGTCGGGCCGGATCGTGGCCTCCCACAGGTCCAGCCCCGGGTTCGTCGAGCGCAGCGGCCGACGCGTCTCGACCCCGGTGGGGGAGACCAGCACCAGCTGCACGCCCATCGCGTCATGGCCTTCGCGGAAGGAGTTGACGCGCACCGCGACGGTCTCGCCCTCGACGCAGCGGGCGGGGAACCTCCCGCCGTCGACGACGGGCTGCACGTCCATGATCGGGATGCGGCCGATCCCGGCGTCCAGCCCCGTGCGGAAAGTGGTCTCGGACATGGCCTCTCCTGCCTGAGCGCTCCCTGGTCACAGGGCGCTCTGCGACGATCGCGGTGACTGACCTCACGATAGCCGCTCGGGGAGGTGCGGCGTGACTCAGGGAGCGATGCCGAGCACCACGACGCCGCCGGGCGCGACGGTGACCGTGCGGTCACCGACCGGTCCGGGCGGCAGGTCCTCGGGGGACTCCAGCGCCGTGTCCAGCAGCACCTTCGCCGCGCCCTGCGGCCAGGGGGCCTCCGGCAGGCGCACCTCGGTCGGCTCCGCGGCGCCGGAGAGGATCACCAGCAGGTGCTCGGCGCCCTCGCGGCCGTGGACCGCCGGGCGCAGCATGACCAGCACGTGCCGGGCGGGGTCCATCCACTCCTCGTGCGCCATCGGCGCCCCGGTCTCGTCGAACCAGGCGATCTGTCCGGCGTCGAGCTGCTCCGGGTCCGCCGGGCGCAGGAAGTGCGGGGCCCGCAGCTGGGGGTGCTCGCCGCGCAGCTGGAGCAGGCGCACCACGGTCGCGCGCAGCCTCTCCGCCGCCGCGGTGCGGCGCCAGTCGACCCAGGAGATCTCGTTGTCCTGGCAATAGGCGTTGTTGTTGCCGTGCTGGGTGCGGCCCCGTTCGTCGCCCGCGGTGAGCATCGGGGTGCCCGACGCCAGCAGCAGCGTGGCCAGCACGCTGCGGGCGGTGCGCCGGCGGGCGGCCTCGATCTCCTCGCGGCGCGGGTCGCCGGGCGGGAGCTCGCCCTCGTGCCCGTGGTGGAAGGAGCGGTTGTCCGAGGTGCCGTCGCGGTTGTCCTCGCCGTTGGCCTCGTTGTGCTTGGACTCGTAGGCGGTGAGGTCGCGCAGAGTGAAGCCGTCGTGGGCGGTGACGTAGTTGATCGAGGCCCAGGGGGAGCGCAGGCTGCGCCCCTCGGGCAGGCCCGGCGGGTCCTGCCGGGTGAACATGTCCGAGGAGCCGGCCAGGCGCGTGGCGAGGTCGCGGACCCCGCCGATCCCCGGCTCCCCGGTGCGCTCGCGGGCGGCGCGGTCGGCCAGCCAGAAGGCGCGCACGTCGTCCCGGAAGGCGTCGTTCCACTCGGCGAAGGGGGCGGGGAAGTTCCCCGTCTGCCAGCCGCCGGTGCCCACGTCCCACGGCTCGGCGATGAGCTTCACGTCCCGCAGCACGGGGTCGGTGACGATCGCGCGCAGCAGCGGATGGTCGGCGCGGAAGCCGCGGTCGTCGCGGCCGAGCGTGGTGGCGAGGTCGAAGCGGAACCCGTCCACGTGGACCTCCTGCACCCAGTAGCGCAGGGAGGCGAGGACCAGATCCATCGTGTGCACGGAGCGGGGGTCGAGGGTGCCGCCGGTGCCGGTGACGTCCTGGGGGACACCGTGGTCGGTCCAGTAGTACTCGAGGTTGTCCAGGCCGCGCAGCGAGAGGGAGGGGCCGTCGCCGCCGCCCTC